>NZ_OZ000531.1:0-787600 GCF_945994535.1 Shinella sp. WSC3-e | reverse complement strand
AAACGTTTCGCGTCGAGATGCGCAATCGCGGCGAACGGGGTTCGATGGTCTTCGAGCCGGATTTTCTGGCGATCAAGCCGGGCGACAGCGTCAAGTTCATCGCCACCCACAAGAGCCACAATGCCGCGAGTATCGAGGGCATGGTTCCCGAGGGCTATGCGGGCTTCAAGGGCAAGATCAACGAGGAGATCGAGGTGACCTTCGACCAGCCGGGTTACTACGGCATCAAATGCTCGCCGCATTTCGGCATGGGCATGGTCATGCTGGTCAAGGTCGGTGAAGCGGAGCTGACGGAGGCGATCCGCAAGGTCGAGGTGCCGGCCCGCGCCCGACCGCGCTTCGACGATATCTTTGCCCGCATCGATGCCGGCGAGGGGCGGTGATGCACGGCCCGCGCGCCAACAGCCACCTCAAGGAGGACATTCGCGACTACTGGTCGCGCCGCTCCGAAACCTTCGACCTCGCCTTCGGCCATCGCATTCCCGACGGGCCGGAATTCGATGCCTGGGCGGCGGCGATCCGCGAAAACCTCGGTCCTGAACCGCGCCGCGTGCTGGAGCTTGCCTGCGGCACGGGGGAGGTGACGCGTCTCCTCCTCTCCCTCGGCCATGAGGTGACGGCGCTCGATTTCTCCGAGGCGATGCTGGCGGTGGCGCGGAAGAAACATGCCGGGGCGAGGGGGCTTCGCTTCCTGCTCGCCGATGCGGAAAATCCGATGGAGCCGGACGAGAGCTACGACGCGATCGTCTGCCGCCATCTCGTCTGGACGCTGACGACGCCGGCCGAGGCCTTTGCGGAATGGCACCGCATGCTGAAGCCCGGCGGCACGCTTCTGTTCTTCGACGGCGACTGGGCCGCGCCGACCCGGCTCGGCCGGCTGGCGAGCCGGGCCATCGCCGTCATCGACAGGGTCGTCGGCACCGATCCCCACTATGACGGGGCGATGAGCGCGCGCCATGCCGACATCATGGAGCGGCTGCCCTTCGGCGAGGGGCTGACCGTCGAACGCGTGCTGCCGATGCTGGCGGCGGCAGGATTCCGCGACATGACGATCGGCTCGCATGCGCCGATCGCGAAGGCCCAGCGCCGCACGGCGGACCTGCGCAACAGGCTGCGGACGCTGCTTTACCGCCGTTTCATCCTTTGCTGCCGGAAGCAGCCGCGTCCGGTTCCGGCTCCACCGTCAGCTTGACCCGGTCGGCGGCAAAGCGCGTGCGCGAGAACTGGATCGGAACGCCGTCGAGGTCGGTGTTGACCGCCGTCGCCACGAGGATGATCGCCCCCGGCGAGAGCTTCAGGTGGCGGATGTCGTCGCCTTCGGCATGGACGGCGGATATCTCGGTCGACCGGCGCACATAGTCGGACACGCCGAGCTCCTGGAAGGAAGCGGTGATGGAACGCGTCCTGTCGTAGGCCGCGTCGATCCCGGTAAAGCGATCGGCCGGGAAATAGTGCGTCCCGCAGGAGACCGGGCGCCTGTCGGCGCTGTTCACCGTTTCGAGCCGCACGCAGGGGACGCCGGGTGCAAGGCCGAGCGCCGCGGCGACGGCGGCGGGCGCGGCCTCCGTTGCAGCCGCGAGCAGCCGGCCTTCCAGATCGCGCGTCTGGTTGCCGAGGCCCTGCGAGAAGCGGGTGCGTCGGGAAATCGGGAAGCGCAGCCGGTCGCGCCGTTCGATGCGCGTGCCGATGCCCTGGATCGGCCGGACGATGCCCTCTTCCGCAAGCGCCGCCATGGCGCTGCGCACCGTGTGCCGGTTCACGCCGAAGCGGGCGGCCAGCGCCATTTCCGGCGGCATCATGCCGGTCTCGTCGAAGTCGCCATTGTTGATCGCCAGGCGCATGCGATCCGCGATCTGCCGCCAGAGCGCCACGCCCGATTGCCGTTCCACCATTTCCGCCCCCGCGAAACCCCTTGTCACATCACACTGTCACACCCTTGTCATTCCCGCCGATTAAGACGAAACTCAAGATGTTCGGTTGTCTATATTAATAGACATTTGGAGAAGAGGCAATGGCATCCATTCAGAAATCTGCCGAGACCGCCGAGGCGGGTGAACGACAGACGGCGATGGGCCTGCTCGCGAAGGCGAGCCGGGCCGAATTGCAGGCCGCATTCGACGCGCTCGACGACAAGCCGGCCGCCCAGCCCGTGCGCGGCCCGGAAACGGGGCTCGTCATGGTGCGCGGACGCATCGGCGGCGGTGGCGCGCCGTTCAATCTCGGCGAGGCGACGGTGACCCGCGCGAGCATCCGCCTCGACGACGGCACGGTCGGCCACGGCCAGGCGCTCGGCACGGATGGCGCGAAGGCGCGGCTCGCGGCGATCTTCGATGCGCTCTTCCAGCAGCCGGCCCGCAGGGCCGAGGTGGCGGCGCTGCTTGACGCCGTCGCCGCGCGCATCGCCGGCGAGGATGCGGAAAAGGCACGCCAGACGGCCGCCACGCGCGTCGATTTCTTCACCATGGTTCGCGGAGAGGACTGATGACATTGGATACGCTCGCCTTTGCCGGCGGTTTCAAGGAGCCGGTGTTCGAGGCGCAGGCCGCCTTCCGCACGCTGATGGACTGCATGGCCCGGCCGGGCACGATCGGCCGCATCGATGCGGCCGTCGTGCCGCCCGGGCCGCTGAATGCGACGGCCGGCGCCATCGCGCTGACGCTCTGCGACCACGATACCGCCGTCTGGCTCACCCCGGCGCTTTCCCGTTCGGCGCTGCCGGGCTGGCTCGCCTTCAATGCCGGCGCGCCGGTGACCGAAGAGCGGCAGAACGCACGCTTCGCCTTCGTGGAAAAGGACGCCATGCTGCCCAATCCCAGCCTCTTCGCCCAGGGCACGCAGGAATATCCGGATCGTTCGACGACGCTCGTGGTCGAGATCGCTTCCTTCGAGGGCGGACGGCCGCTCGTGCTGAAGGGGCCGGGCATCCGCACCGAGGCGGAGATCGCGCCGGTGGGCCTTCCCGACATGTTCCCGCATTTCTGGTCGGAGAACCGGCAGAATTTTCCGCGCGGCGTCGACCTGATCCTGGTCGCGGGCGAAGAGCTCCTCTGCCTGCCGCGCACCACCGCGCTTGGCGTGAAGGAGGCGTGAGACCATGTACGTTGCCGTCAAGGGTGGCGAGGCCGCCATCTCCAACGCCCACCGCCTTCTCGCCGATCGCCGTCGCGGCGATCGCTCGCTGCCGGCCATCGGCATCGAGCAGATCGTCGCCCAACTCGGCCTTGCCGTCGACCGCGTGATGGCGGAAGCATCGCTCTATGACCGGGCGCTCGCGGCGCTTGCCGTCCGCCAGGCCCGTGGCGACATGATCGAGGCGATCTTCATCCTGCGCGCCTATCGCACCACGCTGCCGCGCTTCGGCTATTCGAAACCCGTGGAGACCGGCGATATGATCGTCGAGCGCCGCGTCTCGGCCACCTACAAGGATTTGCCGGGCGGCCAGCTCCTCGGGCCGACCTTCGACTATACGCACCGCCTGCTCGATCCCTCGCTTTTGACGGACGAGGCCGTGGAGGCGCCGCTGGAGCGCGAGGAGGCTGGCGAGCCGGTCATGCGCGTCTCCGACATCCTGGCCGGTGAAGGCCTCGTCGAGGATGACGGCAGCCTGCCTGACGGCCACATCGCCGGCGACCTGACGCGCGAGCCGCTGGAATTCCCGATGGCGCGGGACCTGCGCCTGCAGGCGCTCGCCCGCGGCGACGAGGGTTTTCTGCTGGCGCTCGGCTATTCCACCCAGCGCGGTTATGCCCGCACCCATCCCTTCGTCGGCGAGGTGCGCATCGGCGCGGTCGAGGTGGAGCTGGACATGCCGGAACTCGGCTTTGCCGTCTCGCTCGGCCGCATCCAGGTGACGGAGTGCCAGATGATCGCCCAGTTCAAGGGTTCGGCGAAGAACCCGCCGCAGTTCACCCGCGGCTACGGCCTCGTCTTCGGCCAGAGCGAGCGCAAGGCCATGGCCATGTCGCTGGTCGATAGGGCGCTGCGGGCGGAGGAATTCGGCGAGGATATCGTCGCCCCGGCACAGGACGAGGAATTCGTCATCTCCCATTCCGACAACGTGCAGGCGACCGGCTTCGTCGAGCACCTGAAGCTGCCGCATTACGTGGATTTCCAGGCCGAACTCGATCTCGTGCGCCGCATGCGGCGCGAATACGAGGCCGCGCAGAACAACGATCTTCCGGAGGCCGCAGAATGAGCACCGCAGACCTCGCAACCTACAATTTCGCCTATCTCGACGAACAGACGAAACGCATGATCCGCCGGGCGATCCTGAAGGCGATCGCCATTCCCGGCTACCAGGTGCCCTTCGCCTCGCGCGAAATGCCGATGCCCTATGGCTGGGGCACCGGCGGCGTGCAGGTGACGGCGGCGATCCTCGGGCCGAAGGATGTGCTGAAGGTCATCGACCAGGGGGCGGACGACACCACCAACGCCGTCTCCATCCGCGCCTTCTTCCAGAAGGTCGCCAATGTGGCGGTGACGACGAAGACGCGGGAGGCGACGATCATCCAGACGCGCCACCGCATTCCCGAGGAGAGGCTGACGGCCGGACAGACGCTGGTCTACCAGGTGCCGATCCCCGAACCGCTGCGCTTCCTCGAGCCGCGCGAGACCGAGACGCGCAAGATGCACGCGCTGGAAGAATATGGCCTGATGCATGTCAAGCTCTACGAGGACATCGCCCGAAACGGCCATATCGCGACGACCTATGCCTATCCGGTGAAGGTGGAGGGCCGCTACGTGATGGACCCGTCGCCGACGCCGAAATTCGACAATCCGAAGATGCACATGTCGGAGGCGCTCCAGCTTTTCGGCGCGGGCCGCGAGAAGCGCATCTATGCCGTGCCGCCCCATACCGAGGTCGTCAGCCTCGATTTCGAGGACCATCCCTTCGAGATCCAGACCTTCGACAAGCCCTGTGCGCTATGCGGCGCGGAAGGGGTCTATCTCGACGAGGTGGTGCTCGACGACAGGGGCGGACGGATGTTCGTCTGCTCGGACACCGACCATTGCGAGGAACGGTGCTCCGCCGGCCATCGCGGCCACTTGGCCTATGACAAGGAGGCTGCGGAATGAGTAGCGCTCACCCCCCTCTGTCCTGCCGGACATCTCCCCCTCAAGGGGGGAGATCGGCAAGCGGCGGTAACCTTGCTCAAATTGCTGCGTCCAAGATGGGCGAAGCCTTGCTCCATCCAATCTCCCCCCTCGAGGGGGAGATGTCCGGCAGGCCAGAGGGGGGTGCCAAGGCCCCCAGCACCACGGAGGCCACCCGATGACCGACACCCCCCTTCTAAAAGTCCGCGACATTTCGAAATTCTACGGCGCCCGCATCGGCTGCCAAAATGTCTCCTTCGATCTCTGGCCGGGCGAGGTGCTGGCGATCGTCGGCGAATCCGGCTCGGGCAAGACGACGCTGCTCAACTGCCTCGCCACCCGCCTGATGCCGACCTCCGGCTCCGTCGAATACCGCATGCGCGACGGCGGGATGCGCGACCTCTCCCGCATGAGCGAGGCCGAGCGCCGCTTCCTGATGCGCACGGACTGGGGCTTCGTGCACCAGAACCCGGCGGACGGGCTGCGCATGGCCGTCTCGGCCGGTGCCAATGTCGGCGAGCGGCTGATGGCCGTCGGCGAGCGCCACTATGGCAACATCCGCGAGACGGCGGGCAACTGGCTCGGCCGCGTCGAGATCAGCGTCGACCGCATCGACGACCAGCCGCGCGCCTTTTCCGGCGGCATGCGCCAGCGTCTGCAGATCGCCCGCAACCTCGTCACCGCACCGCGCCTCGTCTTCATGGACGAGCCGACGGGCGGCCTCGACGTCTCGGTGCAGGCGCGCCTGCTCGATCTCCTGCGCGGTCTCGTGCAGGACCTCGGTCTCTCGGCGATCATCGTCACGCACGACCTTGCCGTCGCGCGCCTGCTCTCGCACCGCATGATGGTGATGAAGGACGGCGTCGTCATCGAGCAAGGGCTGACTGACCGCGTGCTCGACGATCCGCGCGAAGCCTATACCCAGCTCCTCGTCTCCTCGATCCTGCAGGTCTGAGAGCATGGCCCCGGAAAGTGGCCTCCGGTTTTCGGACAGGACCATGCGTCGAAAGGAAAAATGACATGCCGACCCCTCTCGTTGTCTCCGAAGTGGCCAAGAGCTTCACCATGCATCTTCGCGACGGCATCCGCCTGCCGGTGGTCTCGAACGTCGCCTTCTCGGTGAAGGCCGGCGAATGCGTCGTGCTGGGCGGCCCGTCCGGCATCGGCAAGAGTTCGCTGTTGAAGATGGTCTATGGCAACTATGCCGTCGACAGCGGCCAGATCCTCGTCGACCACGAGGGCAGGCTGGTCGACCTCGCCACGGCCGATCCGCGCACGATCCTTGCCGTCCGGCGTGCGACGCTCGGCTATGTCAGCCAGTTCCTGCGCACCGTGCCGCGCGTCGCGGCCGTCGATGTCGTCGCCGAGCCGCTCACGGCCCGCGGCGTCGCGGCGGCCGAGGCGAAGGCGACGGCGGAAGCGATGCTCGCGCGGCTCAACCTGCCACGCGAGCTCTGGCAACTGCCGCCCGCCACCTTCTCCGGCGGCGAGCAGCAGCGCGTCAACATCGCCCGCGGCTTCATCACCGATCACCGCATCCTGCTGCTCGACGAGCCGACCGCCTCGCTCGATGCGACGAACCGCGCCGTGGTCGTCGAGATGATCGCGGAGAAGAAGGCCGCCGGCGTGGCCCTTCTCGGCATCTTCCACGACGAGGACGTGCGCGAAAAGGTCGCCGACCGCATCGTCGACGTCTCCGCCTTCTCGCCGCGAAAGTCCGCGGCATGACGAGGCTGTCCGAAACGCCGCTGGTCCATCCCACGGCGAACGTCGCCGGCAGCACGCTCGGCCGTTATACCGAGATCGCCGAGCGTTGCCGCATCAGCGAGGCCGAGATCGGCGACTATTCCTATATCATGGAGGATGGCTCGGTCTGGTGCGCGACGATCGGCAAGTTTGCCAACATCGCCGCCTCGGTGCGCATCAACGCGACGAACCATCCGGTGTGGCGGGCGACGCTGCACCATTTCACCTACCGGGCCAACGACTATTGGCCCGATGCGGACCACGAGGGCGATTTCTTCGAATGGCGGCGCGCGCATCGCGTGACCATCGGCCATGACGTTTGGATCGGCCATGGATCGACCATCCTGCCGGGTGTCACGATCGGCAACGGCGCCGTCATCGGCTCGGGCGCGGTCGTCACGAAGGACGTCGAACCCTACATGATCGTCGGCGGGGTCGCGGCGAAACCGATCCGCGAACGTTTCTCCCGAAGTATCGCGGAACGCATGGAAAAACTCGTCTGGTGGGACTGGGATCATGCCCGGCTGCGCACCGCCCTCGACGACTTTCGCAAACTTGACGCAGAAGCCTTTCTCGCCCGTCACGGCGGGTGAGGAGACCCTTCCGATGCCGGAAATCCAGGCCTGTGGACTGTTATCTTTCCGACATGAAACTGACATTGCCCCTTCATCAACAGCGTTTAGAGCCAGTCCCGGAAACGACGAGACCCGGCCCTTGGCCCGGCCTCGATCCGACACGGGAAAAAAGGGATCCACCATGTTTCGACTGAAGAATGTCACCCGCCGCTTCGGCGAGCGCGTTGCGGTCGACGATGTGACCTTCGACATTCCGCAGGGCCAGATGGTCGGCGTCATCGGCCGCTCCGGCGCCGGCAAGTCCACCATGCTGCGCATGATCAACCGCCTTGCCGATCCGAGCGAGGGCTCCATCCACTTCAATGACGTCGAGGTCTCCGCGCTGCGCGGTGCGGCATTGCGCAACTGGCAGCGCGACTGTGCGATGATCTTCCAGCAGTTCAACCTCGTGCCGCGCCTCGATGTGCTCACCAACGTCCTGCTCGGCCGCCTCAACCATCGTTCGGCCGTCCTGAGCATCCTCAATCTCTTCACCCGCGAGGAGCGTATCATGGCGATCGCCGCGCTCGAGCGCCTCGGCATCGAGCAGACCGCGCTCCAGCCGGCCGGCACGCTCTCGGGCGGCCAGCAGCAGCGCGTGGCGATCGCAAGGGCGCTGATGCAGGCCCCCAAGATGCTGCTCGCCGACGAGCCTATCGCCTCGCTCGATCCGCTCAACGCCAAGATCGTTATGGACGCGCTGCGCGACATCAACGAGCGCGAGGGCATCACCGTCATCACCAACCTGCACACGCTGGATACGGCGCGCGCCTATTGCGAGCGCATCATCGGCATGGCGCATGGCCGCGTCGTCTTCGACGGTCCGGCGCGCGACCTCGACGCCGAGGCGGTGCGCACGATCTACGGCACGGGCGCCGATGGGGCGGCGATCGACGAGAGCGTCACCTCCACGGCGATCCGCAACCCGGCCCGCCAGGACAACACCAAGGAATCCGCCGGCCCGACACCGCTGGCACTGGCCGGCCTTTGAGCCGACCGGGATCGATCGGCCCGCGTGAAGGGCCATCATTTTTCAAGAGTCCGGCGAAGCCGGTCAAACAGGAGAAAGACCATGCTGAAGAAAGCTCTTCTCGGCGCCGTCGCGCTCATCGCGCTCGCCGGCCATGTGCAGGCTGAAGACCTCAAGGAATTCCGCGTCGGCATCATCGGCGGCGAGAACGAAGCCGACCGCCTGCGCAACTACCAGTGCCTCGGCGATCACCTGAAGGCCGAGCTCGGCTTCGAGAAGGTCTCGTTCTTCCCGGCCGCCGACTATGACGGCGTTATCCAGGGCCTGCTCGGCGGCACGCTCGACTATGCCGAACTCGGCGCGTCCGGCTTTGCCAAGATCTACCTCGCCAAGGCCGACGCCGTCGAGCCGATCCTGACGACCGTCCAGACCGACGGCTCGACCGGCTACCACTCGATCATGGTTGCCCGCAAGGATTCCGGCATCACCAAGCTCGAAGACCTGAAGGGCAAGAAGCTCGGCTTTGCCGACCCGGACTCCACCTCCGGCTACCTCGTGCCGCTCGTCACGCTGCCGGAAGCCATCGGCGGTCCGGTCAAGGAATATTTCGGTGAAACCGGCTTCGGCGGCGGCCACGAGAACCTCGTCCTCGAAGTCATGAAGGGCACCTTCGATGCCGGCACGACCTTCGGTTCGGGCGTCGGCGAGTGGAAGGACGGTTACACCTCCGGCAACCTGCACAAGATGGTCGAGAAGGGCATTCTCGACATGAACGAGCTCGTCGAACTCTGGAAGTCGCCGCTGATCCCGAACGGCCCGATCGTCGTTCGCACCTCGATGGCCGACGAGACCAAGGCGAAGTTCAAGCAGTTCATGCTCGACCTGCCGAAGAAGGACGCCGCCTGCTTTGCCGCCGTCATGGGCGGTGACTTCACCTCGTTCACGGAAGTCAATGTCGACTTCTACAAGCCGATCATCGACGCCCGCAAGGCGACGATCGGCGGCTGATCGCCAAACAGCATCTGGCGCCGGCCACAACCCGACCGGCGCCTTTTGCTGACGTCGTTACCCCACTCTCGACGTCATCCTCGGGCTTGACCCGAGGATCCACGCCGCATCCGGAGCGTGGATGGTCGGGTCAAGCCCGACCATGACAGAAGAGAGGTTGCGGACTTTATCGACGATCAGACGAGCGCACACAGAACTCTGCCGAGACGGACAGACCATGGCCATGAACACGCTTCACGACGGCTTCAGCGAGAAGGGCGCGCTCATCGAGCGACACTGGCAGGAGCTGAACGCCCGCCGCCGGTTCTATACCTGGCTCGGCCTTGCAATCCTCGCCATGGCGCTCACCGGTTCGCTCTGGTTCGCCAACGAGACGAATGCCGGAAAGTTCTTCGACCGGCTGCCGCATTTCTTCGATTTCGTCGGCGACATGGTGCCGCGCGACGGGCTGGAGGTCTTTCGCGCGCTGTTCGACCTGCCGTCGCCCTATGACGACGGCAGCTTCAAGTACAACTACCCGGAGGGGCGGCTCTACATCACCGGGAGCCTCTATGTGCCGGAATATTTCCACAAGATGCTGGAGACGCTGAACATCGCGCTGTTCTCCACCATCATCGGCATGGTCTTCGGCTTCCTGCTCTGCTTTCTCGCGGCGAAGAACCTCGTCGCCAATCGCCTGCTGCGCGGCTTCGTGCGCCGCTTCATGGAGATCCTGCGCGCCTTCCCGGAAGTCGTGCTCGCCGGTTTCTTCCTCGCCATCCTCTCGCTCGGCCCGCTGCCTGCCGTCATCGCCGTGTCGATCCACACGGTCGGGGCGCTCGGCAAACTGTTCTTCGAGGTGGTCGAGAATGCCGACATGAAGGCGGAGGAGGGGCTTCGCGCGGTCGGCGCAAGCTGGGTGGAGCGCGTCTGGTTCGGCATCGTGCCGCAGGTGCTGCCGAATTTCATGAGCTACTTCCTGCTGCGTCTCGAGATCAACGTGCGCGCCTCGACCATCATCGGCGCCGTCGGCGGCGGCGGCATCGGCGAATTGCTGCGCCTGTCCATCGGCCAGGGGCACCAAGCCAAGACGCTCGCCATCGTGCTCCTGCTGCTTGTCACCATCATCGCCGTCGACCAGTTTTCCGCCTGGCTGCGCCGCAGGCTCGTCGGCGACCACGCCTTCCGGCTGGCCCAATAGGAGAGCGCCATGACGACCCTCAATCCCGCTCAGATGGATGAGATCGCGGCACGCCATCCGGCCGTCTTCCACCGCTCGTTCTGGCAGCGTTTCCGCGTCGCCATCATCGCCGGCGGCTTCGTGCTCTATGCGCTCTATTGCTGGTGGTTCTTCGCCATCGGCCATGTGCTCGGCACGGCGAACTGGAACATTGCCGGCACCTATCTCGCCGACTGGGTCTCCTACGAGGTGCGCCCGGAAGTGACCATCGATCCCGACGGCGCGATGAAGCTGACCTATCCGCGCTTCTCTCCGCTCGGGCCGAATGCCGAGCCCGACTGGGTCGAGATCGAGCGCGGCACGATGACCCGCACCACGCCTTCCGCCGGCGCTGCGGCGGACACCGCCCAAAAGCCCGCCTCGATGGGCTTCATGGGAACGGGCGGCAACATCGGCGGTTCGGCCACCGCCGCCAATGCCATGGCGACCGCGACCACCCGCGAGGAGGAGGTGGTCAGGCGCGCGAAGATCACGCTCAATTCCTCGACGAGCGTCGAGGTCGTGCCGGACCGGGTGACGGTGCGGCATTCCGGCGAGACCCTGCTCGTCGATATCGCCGGCTCCAATATGACGGTGGAAGGCGCTCTGCCGGCCTGGGCGACGCAGAAGGCGCCGGGCGAGAAGATCACGCTTTCCTTCGGTGTCGCCGGCTGGGGCGAGATCGAGCCGGACGACATCTCGATCCGCAAGCGCTTCTTCGGCTGGGCGAACTTCCTTTTCGACACGAACTCGCCCTTCCACGGCAAGCCGCTATCGGAGGTCCTCTCGCTGGTGACGTCGGGCGAGCGCATAGACCCGAAGCAGTCGAACCTGTCGCTTGCCTGGGGAAACATCCTCTACAATGCGGAATGGCAGCATCTCGATGTCTGGACGAAGCTGCTCCAGACCATCGTCATGGCCTTCGTCGGTACGCTCTTCGCGATGCTGCTCGCCTTCCCGCTGGCGTTCCTCGCCGCGCGCAACATCACGCGCAGCTGGATCTCCAACCAGGTGACGAAGCGTCTCTTCGATTTCCTGCGCTCGGTCGACATGCTGATCTGGGCGCTGTTCTTCACCCGTGCCTTCGGCCCGGGGCCGCTCGCCGGCATGTCGGCGATCTTCTTCACGGATACGGGCACGCTCGGAAAACTCTATTCCGAGGCGCTGGAGAACATTGACGACAAGCAGCGCGAAGGCGTGAAGTCGGTCGGCGCGGCGCCGGCCGCGGTGCAGCGCTTCGGCGTGCTGCCGCAGGTCATGCCGCTCTTTGCCTCCCAGGCGCTTTATTTCTGGGAATCGAACACCCGTTCTGCCACGATCATCGGCGCGGTCGGCGCCGGCGGCATCGGCCTCAAGCTCTGGGAAGCGATGCGCACGAATTCCGACTGGGAGAATGTCGCCTATATGGTGCTGCTGATCCTCATCGTCGTCTTCGTCTTCGACGGCATATCCAACGCGCTGCGCTCGCGCCTGATGGGCAAGCCGGCGCATTGAGCGAGGAAAGACCTGGCGTGGCGGCATGATGCTGCCACACGAATCCCTTCAAGTGCCGACGCCGCCGGTCCGGCGGCGTCAAATGACTGCCACAGGAATGAGCCATTGCGTTACGCCCTCTATTTCACCCCGCCCGCAAGTGACCCGCTGACCCTCGCCGCCCAGCGCTGGCTGGGGCGCAATGCATTTACGGGGGCGGCGCTGGAGCAGCCGGCCGTGAACGGCTTCGATGCGGCCGCGCTTGCCGGCCTGACGGCCGATCCGCGCCGCTATGGCTTCCACGCCACGCTGAAGGCGCCTTTCGCGCTTGCCGAGGGGCGCAGCGAAGCGGAACTGTTGGCCGAAATCGGCCGCTTCGCCGCCGAGGTCGAGCCATTCGAGATTCCGCAGGCCGTCGTCGGCCGCCTCGGCTCCTTCTTCGCGCTGGTGCCCGGCGATCCTTGCGAGCCGCTGCAGGCCTTTGCCGGCGAGGTGGTGCGCCGCTTCGAGCGTTTTCGCGCGCCGCTCACCTCGGCCGACATCGCCCGCCGCAAGCCGGACGAGCTCACGGCCGAAGAACGCCAGAACCTCGTGCAATGGGGGTATCCCTATGTCTTCGACACGTTCCGCTTCCACATGACGCTGACGGGACGCGTTCCTGTGGAGCGCCGCGCGGCCGTCGAGGCCGCGCTGCTTGCGCATTTTTCCGATTTCCATGAGCGCCCGCTGGCGATCGAGGGCTTGGCTCTCTTCCGCGAATCCTCGCGCGGCGCTGATTTCACCGTCCATTCGCTCTTCCCGCTGACAGCCGGAGCCAACAGAAAGACCGCCTGACATGACCCGCGAAACCGTTCTTTCCAATGCCCGCATCGTGCTTGAGGACCGGATCCTCGACGGCACGCTGGTGCTCCGCGATGGCCTGATCGCGGACATTTCCGAGGGTTCTTCCGCCGTCGGCGAGGACATGGAGGGCGATTACCTGCTGCCCGGCCTCGTCGAACTGCACACCGACCATCTTGAAGCCCACTATTCGCCGCGCCCCGGCGTGCGCTGGGGGCTGACGGCGGCGATCCAGGCGCATGACGCCCAGGTCGTCACCTCGGGCATCACCACCGTCTTCGACTGCCTGCGCATGGGCTCGGACGAGGACGGCGGCTTCGAGCAGGGTGAGATGCGCGCCATGGCCGATGCCATCGCCGACGCGCAGGACGAGGACCGCCTGCGCGCCCAGCACCTCATCCACCTGCGCTGCGAGGTCTCGACCGACAACGTGCTCGACCACTACGCGGAATTCGAGGACGATCCGCTGGTCCGCCTCGTCTCGCTGATGGACCACGCACCCGGCCAGCGCCAGTTCCAGACGCTGGACCAGTACATCCTCTACTACAAGAAGAAGCGCGGCCTGACCGACGAAGAATTCGCCGCCTTCTGCAAGCGCCAGCAGGACCTTTCCGCCCGCTATGCCAAGCCGCATCGCGATGCGATCGCCGCCTCCTGTGCGGCCCGCGACATCTCGGTCGCCAGCCACGACGACGCGACGCTGGAACATGTCGAGGAGGCGATCGGCTACGGCATCCGCCTTGCCGAGTTCCCGACCAGCTTTGACGCCGCCAAGGCCTCGCACGGCGCCGGCATGAGCGTCCTGATGGGCGCGCCGAACATCGTGCGCGGCAAGTCGCATTCCGGCAATATCGCCGCCCGCGACCTCGCCACGATGGGCGTGCTCGACGTGCTCTCCTCCGACTACGTGCCCTTCAGCCTGATGCATGCGCCGTTCATCCTTGCCGACGAGGTCGAGGGCATCGACCTGCCGCGGGCGATCGCCATGGTCTCCACCACGCCGGCCCGCACCGTCGGCCTCGACGATCGCGGCGCCATCGCCAGGGGCCTGCGCGCCGATCTCGTGCGCGTGCGCCGCCCCTCCGGCGTTCCGGTCGTGCGCTCGGTCTGGCGGCAGGGCAGGCGGGTCGCTTGAGCATGGAGGCCGAAATCGTCTCGGCCCGGCCGCTGCCGGTTGCAGCCGGCACGATGGTCGTCGTCGTCGGCCCCAGCGGCGCGGGCAAGGACAGCGTCATGTCCTATGCCGCCCGGCATTTTGCCGGCGAGCCGCGCCTCGGCTTCGTGCGCCGCGTCATCACCCGCCCGCCGGATGCCGGCGGGGAGGCGCATGAGGCGGTCGATGCGGCCGGTTTCCAGGCGCGGGCGGCTGCCGGCGCCTTTGCGGTCTCCTGGGATGCGCACGGCCTTTCCTACGGCATTCCGCGCGAAACCCTCGACCAACTTTCGGAGGGCATGACGCTGGTCGCCAATGGCAGCCGGTCGGCGCTGCCCGCCTTCGCCGCGGCCTACGGGCGGCTGAAAATCGTGCAGATCACCGCCCGCGCCGACATCCTCGCCGCGCGCCTCGCCGCCCGAGGCCGGGAAAGCGCCGAGGCCATCGCCCGCCGGCTCGATCGCGCCGTGCCCGAGATCGCCGCTGCCGATACGGTCGTCATCGACAACAGCGGCGCGCTGGAAGAGGCGGGCGATGCCTTCGTGCGGCTGCTTGCCTCCGCCCTTGCACGGAACGATTAGGGCATTTCCGCTTTTCTCCGAATCGCGAAAACGCTCTATCTCCTTGTTTTGCCGCATTTCCGGACGCAAAACCGCTTCGCACTTTTGCTGGAAATGCTTTTGGGCTCCGGCTCAGTCCGCCTTCAGCGCCTTGAAGGCGGCAAGCGCCCGTTCGCGGGCGCGGGCGTGGTCGACGATGGGCTTCGGATAGGTTCTGCCGAGATCGACGCCGGCGCTCTTCAGCGCGGCCTCCGGTGCGGCGAAGGGCTTGTGGATCCAGGCGGCATCCAGGTTTTCCAGTTCCGGCACGAAGCGCCGCACATAGCTGCCGTCCGGATCGAATTTCTCGCCCTGAAGGATGGGGTTGAAGATACGGAAGAAGGGCGAGGCATCCGCGCCCGAGCCGGCCACCCATTGCCAGTTCGCCGCGTTCGACGCCGCATCGGCATCCACCAACGTGTCGCGGAACCATTTCTCGCCGTGCCGCCAGTCGATCATCAGGTGCTTGATCAGGAAGGAGGCCGCGATCATGCGCACGCGGTTGTGCATCCAGCCGTACTGCCAGAGCTGCCGCATGCCGGCATCGATGATCGGATAGCCGGTCAGTCCGCGCGTCCAGAGCGTGAAGGCCTCGCCGCGTTCCTTCCAGGGGAAGGCATCGAACCGGTCGTTCCAGTTCTTCTCCGCAAGGGCGGGAAAGTGGAAATGCAGGTGGTAGCAGAATTCCCGCCAGGCCAGTTCCTTGCGGAAATGGACGAGATCGCCGGTCGGCGCGTCAAGCCCGCGCGTGGCGTGCCAGATGCGGGCCGGGGAGATTTCTCCGGGCGCCAGATATGGCGAGAGCATCGAGGTGGCGTCGACGGCGGGGCGGTCGCGGTTGGTGCCGTAGCCGTCGATCGCGCCGTTGACGAAGGCTTCGAGACGGTCTCGCGCGGCCGCTTCGCCCGGCGTCCAGACCTCCAGGAAGCGCGCGGCCCAGTCGGGTCTTGCCGGCGTGAGGCGCCAGTCCTCCAGGCGCTCCGACGCTGCGGCTTCGGAAAGGGCGACCAGCCGTGCCGGCGGGTCGATCGGTTCATGGGGTTCGCCGGCCCGTTCCAGCGCCTTCCAGAAGGGTGTGTAGACGCGGAAGGGTTTCTTGTCTCCCGTTAGCAGGCGGGTCGGGTCATGCAGCAACTGGCCGGCAAAGCTGATGGCGGCAAGACCGCGCGCCTTGAGTGAGGCCTTGATCGCGCGGTCGATCGCCATGCCCGGTGGATCGTGCCGGCGGTTCCAGTGGATGGTGTCGGCGCCGGTCTCGGCGATCAGCGCGTCGAGGATCGCATCGGCCGGCCCGCTGCGCAGGACGAGCGGCGCGCCGAGGCCGGAAAGGTTCCCGGCAAGCGCGGCAAGGGCATGGTGCAGCCACCAGCGCTGGGCGGCGCCGAGCGGGCCGGTTCCGGCCTCGGCGGGCTCCAGGATATAGAGCGGGATGACGGGACGACCGGTTTCGGCGGCGGCAGCCAGCGCCGCATTGTCGTCGATGCGCAGGTCCTTGCGGAACCAGACGATGACCGGAGCGTGGTGCGTTGCCATCGGGCGGTCACCTCTTTTGCGGCAAGGGGCGGGTCAGGATGAAAAGGGCGCTAGCCGAGAGCACGAGACCGACCACGACTGCAAGAAGAGGCGACGGCGCCGTGCGATAATAGAAGAAACCGTAGCTTGCGACGATGAGACAGATGGCGATCGTCTTTGCGCGTGCCGAGATCGCGCCCTCGCGCCGCCAGTTCGTCAGCGGCGGGCCGAGGGTGCCGTGGTTCAGCAGCCACCGTTCGAGGCGTGGCGAGGAACGGGAAAAGCACCAGGCCGCGACGAGCAGGAACGGTGTTGTCGGCAAGAGCGGCAGGAACACACCGACAATGCCGATCGCCGTCATCAGCAGGCCTGCCGCCATATAGATCGATCGCACCGGGAATCCTCGTTTCAGTCCGCATCGACCGTTCACATAGAGCGTCGCGGCGCCGTCTCCAAGGGCGCCGATGCCGCAGCGGCGAGCGAACGGCTCACGGGAAAGGATCGGCGCGCAGGGCCGGAGCATGAGAGGGCGTGGGGTACGGATCGGACAAGACCTGAAGCATGCCCGGTGAAAGCCGGCTTACCGGACGCGATCCTGTCTCTTGTCTTTGCCGCATTGTCCGGCGCTGAAACGATGCCGCTTCGGCTGGAGGAACGTCTCGATCCAATCGCCGACTGCCGAGGACGCCATGGGGTGCCGGAGGCCCGCGGGAAATGAAACCGACACGCCATGCCGGCTGTGCCGGCATGGCCGTTTCTGCCGCGTGACGAGGCTCAGGCTTGCTTGCCGTTCGTCGTGGCCTTGACGGATTTCGCCTTGGCGGCGATCGGCTTTTCCGCCACGGCTTCGGCCTTCTTCCGCGGTTTGGCCGCCTCGGATTTTTTCGCCTGCGCCTTCTCGGAGATCTCGATCAACGGCTTCCTGGCACCGGCCTGCCTGGTCTCCGGGGCGAGCGCCACGCGTTCGAATTCGTCGCGCTCGTGCACCGCCTGTTCCCAATGCTCGGCGTCATGGCCGTGGGGCCTTCCCGCCTCTTCCCAGAGCGTGTAGGCTCGCTTGCTGATCCATTCCCTTCGCGCATCCGTCATCGCTAATCCCCGTTCGAGAGTGAACTGACGCCGTGCCGCCGATGTGCCTGAGAGGGGCAGGATCGGGACACGGAACTCGCTGGACGGCCGGGAAGATATCGACCGGCGGGTCCAGATATTCGGCGCACCGTGCGCTCCGGGCATCGCCCATGGGAGCAGGTCTGCTTCATGCGATTCGCTCATCTAGAATGCGCCCAAAGCGGCATGGCATCAAGCGCGCGGGGGTGCGACAGGATGACGACCTGCGGGCAGGGAAAGCAAAAACATGCTGCCGGCCGCGGCAAATCGGCGTAATTCCGGAAAAGTTTCATGCTTGCGGGTGGACAGCGCCAATCCTGCCAACGTATTGTCCGGATGAGAGAATATTCAACGCGGGCGACGGATTCGAAAGGCAGGGCGTTTGGCAGCGACAGGGCAACAGCATCGACCTGTTCGTCGGGCTTTTTGCCTCTTCTGCACGGCGCTTACCTGCCTTTTGCTGTTGATATCCATGCTCTCGGTGCCTTCTGCCACCGGTGCCGGTTCGAAGATGCTTCGTTACGGTATCCAGAAGACTGCAGGCCACCCTTCGGCGCTTCCCGATGCCGAATGCCGCAAACGCATCGTTGCCGGGAAAATGACGCCGCTCGACAGCGCAGGTGCCGATCCCGCCTGCCTGCCGGCGCGGGAGGCTTTCGGCCCGAAGGGCTTGATGGCCGCCATGGCCGTCGTCGCGCCTTCTGGCTCCGGCATCGGCCGCATGGAGATGCGTGGGGCGCGTGCCCCTCCGTTGAATCTCGCCTGACGACCGCTCCGATCGTCCCGTCGGTCGCGCGCGGTCTTCCCGATATCGCCGGCGTGCCGGCGCATGAGAAGCTCTGACGTTCGAAAGCGATCGATCAAACGATGACAGGTGAAATGACTCTGGTCCTGCTGGTCTGCCTTCCCTTCGCGGGAAGCCTTGCGGCGACCATTCTGCTGCGGACCGATTCGAGGGTCCTTGCCGCGCGCATGTCCGGTACCGTGGCCTTTGTCAGCCTGGCGCTGACGGCCGCGCTCTATCCCGCGGTGCGCGACGGCGGCAGGGTCCGGCTCGATCTCGAATGGCTGCCGCAGCTCGGGCTCAACGTCACGCTTAGAATGGATGGCTTCGCCTGGCTCTTTGCGATGCTCATCACCGGCATCGGCTGCCTCATCGTGCTCTATGCGCGCTACTACATGTCGGAGGAGGATCCGGTCCCGCGCTTCTTCTCCTTCCTGCTCGCCTTCATGGGCTCGATGCTCGGCATCGTGCTGTCGGGCAACATCATCCTGCTCTCGGTGTTCTGGGAGCTGACCAGCATCTTCTCCTTCCTTCTGATCAGCTACTGGCACAACAATGCCGCCGCCCGCGACGGTGCGCGCATGGCGCTGACGATCACCGGCATCGGCGGCTTCTGTCTGCTCGCCGGCCTCCTCGTGCTCGGCCATATCGTCGGCAGCTACGATCTCGACGTCGTGCTTTCGTCCGGTGATCAGATCAAGGCGCATCCGCTCTACCTGACGGCGCTCGTACTGATCCTCATCGGCGCGCTGACGAAGAGCGCGCAGGTGCCGTTCCACTTCTGGCTGCCCAATGCCATGGCCGCGCCGACGCCGGTCTCGGCCTATCTGCATTCGGCGACCATGGTGAAGGCGGGCGTCTTCCTGCTCGTGCGGCTCTGGCCGGCGCTGTCGGGCACCTATGAATGGTTCATGCTAGTCGGCATCGCCGGTGTCAGCACGCTGATCCTCGGCGCCTATTTCGCGATGTTCCAGCAGGACCTGAAGGGGCTGCTCGCCTATTCGACGATCAGCCATCTCGGTCTCATCACCACGCTGCTCAGCCTCGGCAGCCCGGTTGCGGCCGTCGCGGCGATCTTCCACATGATGAACCACGCCACCTTCAAGGCCTCGCTCTTCATGGCCGCCGGCATCATCGACCACGAGACCGGCACGCGCGACATGCGACGATTGAGCGGGCTCTTCAAATACCTGCCGATAACGGGCACGCTCGCCATGGTGGCGAGCGCGGCGATGGCCGGCGTGCCGCTGCTCAACGGCTTCATCTCCAAGGAAATGTTCTTCGCCGAGGCGGTGGAGACGCATGCCGATTCCGTGCTCGACCGCATGCTGCCCTATGTCGCCACGCTTGCCGGCGCCTTCTCGGTCGCCTATTCGCTCCGCTTCATCCACATGGTCTTCTTCGGCCCCGAGCCGACCGACCTGCCGAAGCCCAAGCCGCACGAGCCGCCGCACTGGATGCGCTTCCCCATCGAGTTCCTGGTGCTCGCCTGCCTCGTCGTCGGCATCATCCCGTCGCTCTCGATCGGCCCGTTCCTGCATTCGGCCGTCGTCTCGGTGCTCGGCACGCGCACGCCGGAATACAGCCTCGCCGTCTGGCACGGCATCAACACCCCGCTCATCATGAGCATGATCGCGCTCATCGGCGGCGCCGCGCTCTACGCGGTGCTGAAGGACTATCTTGCCAGATGCGACGACGGCCCGCCGCTCTTCCGCCATCTCGGCGGCCAGCGCATCTTCGAGCGCGTGCTCGTCACGGTCTCCTGGAAATGGGCGCGCTGGCTTGAGAGCCGCCTCAGCACCCGCAATCTCCAGCCGCAGCTGCGCCTCGTCGCGGCGGCCGGCTTGCTGGCGGGCGTTGTGCCGCTCTACATGGCGGGCTTTGCGCCGACGCCGCTGGTCTTCGGTGACATCGATCCCATCTTCGCCGCCATCTGGAGCATCGGCGCCTTCTGCGCGCTGGGTGCGGCCTATCAGGCGAAATATCATCGCCTTGCCGCGCTCGTCCTGCTCGGCGGCGCGGGCATCACGACCTGCATCACCTTCGTCTGGCTCTCCGCGCCAGACCTTGCCATCACGCAGCTCGTCGTGGAAATCGTCACGACGGTCCTGCTGCTGCTCGGCCTGCGCTGGCTGCCCAAGCGCTCGGAGAAGGTCGACAACTCCGTCACCCTGTCGGCCCGCAGCCGCCGCTTCCGCGACTTCCTGCTCGCGGTCTCCTGCGGCTTCGGCATGTTCGTCTTCTCCTACGCGATCATGAACCAGCCGGTGCCGGACGCCATTGCCAGCTACTTCCTCGAAAAGGCCTATACCGAAGGGGGAGGGCGAAACGTCGTCAACGTCATCCTCGTCGATTTCCGCGGCTTCGACACGATGGGCGAGATCGCGGTTCTGGCCATCGTGGCGCTGACGGTCTTCGCGCTCCTGCGCCGTTTCCGGCCCGCGCCGGACAGCATCGAGAAGCCGGAGCAGCAGCTTATCCAGGCCGCCTATGACGCCGAACGCCCCGAGCGCTCGGCGGGCGACACGGTGCGCGACTACCTGCTGGTGCCTTCGGTCATCATGCAGTGGATGTTCCCGGTCATCATCACCTTCGCCATCTATCTCTTCCTGCGCGGCCATGACCTGCCGGGCGGCGGTTTTGCCGGCGGGGTCACCATGGCGATCGCCTTCCTGCTGCAATATCTGGGCGGCGGCGTGCGCTGGTCGGAGGACAGGCTGCGCATCCTGCCGCTGCGCTGGATGGGCGTCGGCCTGCTGCTGGCCGCGATCACCGGCATGGGCGCGTGGGCGTTCGGCTATCCGTTCCTGACGAGCTATTCGCAATATGTCGAGATACCCTTCATCGGCAAGGTGCCGGCGGCGACCGCGCTGTTCTTCGACCTCGGGGTCTTCTCGCTCGTCGTCGGCGCGACGGTGCTGATCCTCATCGCGCTCGCGCACCAGTCCATACGCATGCATCGGGTTCGCAATCTCGAAGCCCCCAAGGCGGAGGAGGCCTGATGGAACTCGTTCTTTCGATCGGTATCGGCATCATGACGGGCTCGGGCGTCTGGCTCATCCTGCGCCCGCGCACCTACCAGGTCATCATCGGCCTCTCGCTGCTGTCCTATGCGGTGAACCTCTTCATCTTCGCCGTCGGCGGGGTGAAATCCAATGCTGCGCCGCTGCTGGAGGAGGGCGTCGACATCTCGACGATGACCGATCCGGTGCCGCATGCCCTGGTGCTCACCGCCATCGTCATCGGCTTTGCCACGACGGCGCTCTTCCTCGTGGTGCTGCTCGCCGCCCGCGGCCTCACCGGCACGGACCATGTCGACGGCAGGGAGCAGCCGAAATGAGCGGCTGGCAGCAACACCTCATCATCGCGCCCATCCTCATCCCGCTCGTCGCGGGCGCGCTCCTCCTGTTCTTCGACGAGCGCGACCGCGTCCTGAAGGCGATGATCAGCGTCGTGTCGTGCCTTGCGCTCGCCGCGATCGCCATCAGCCTGTTCCGCCTGGCGAACAACGGCCCGGACAGTTTCGAGGGTGTCTACCTGCTCGGCAACTGGCCGGCGCCCTTCGGCATCGTGCTCGTCGTCGACCGGCTCTCGGCGCTGATGCTCGTCCTCGCCTCGATCCTCGCCATCCCGGCGCTGGTCTTCGCGCTTGCCCGCTGGCATGCGGCGGGTGCGCATTTCCATTCGCTGTTCCAGTTCCTGCTGATGGGCCTCAACGGCGCCTTCCTGACGGGGGATCTCTTCAACCTCTTCGTCTTCTTCGAGGTGATGCTCGCCGCGTCCTACGGCCTCCTGATGCACGGCTCCGGCTCCATGCGCGTCAAGGCCGGCATGCACTATATCGCCGTCAACCTTGCCGCCGCGCTCTGCTTCCTGATCGGCGTCAGCGCCATCTACGGCTCGGCCGGCACGCTCAACATGGCGGACCTTGCCGTGCGCATCGGCGAGATCGAGGGCGAGCGGCGCATGCTGCTGGAGGCCGGCGCCGGCATCCTCGGCATCGTCTTCCTCATCAAGGCCGGCATGTGGCCGCTGAACTTCTGGCTGCCGGGCGCCTACAGCGCCGCGACGGCGCCCGTCGCCGGCATCTTCGCCATCATGAGCAAGGTCGGCATCTATGTCATCCTCCGGCTCTCGCTGCTCGTCTTCGGGCAGGGGGATTCGGCTGGCCTCGGCCTCAACGTGCTGCTCTACGGCGGCATGGCGACCATCGCCTTCGGCACGATCGGGGTTCTCGCCTCGCAGGCGCTCGGGCGGCTGGCGAGCTATTCCGTGCTCGTCTCCTCCGGCACGCTGCTGGCCGTCCTCGGCTTCAGCAACGGCCAGGTGACGGCCGGCGCGCTGTTCTACATGGTCAGTTCCACGCTGACGATCGCCGCCTTCTTCATGCTGATCGAACTCGTCGAGCGCGGGCAGGATGCGGGCGCCTCGGTTCTCGCCGTGACCATGGAGGCTTACGGCGATGCGGACGAGGAAGACGAGGAGGTCGAGGTCGGCGTCACCATGCCCGGCACGATCGCCGTGCTCGGCATCTGCTTTGCCGCCTGCGGCATCCTGCTCTCCGGCCTGCCGCCGCTCTCGGGCTTCGTCGCGAAATTCGCCATGCTGTCGGGCATGATCGGAACGGGTGCGAACAGCGAAGCGCCGATCGCCGCGTCCGCGTGGTGGATCGTCGGCCTGCTCATCCTGTCGGGGCTGGCGGCGCTGATCTCGATGACCCGCGCCGGCATCCGCACCTTCTGGGCCTCGATGGAGGGCACCGTGCCGCGCGTCCTCGTCATGGAGATGGCGCCGGTCATGCTTTTGATCGCGCTGACGCTGGCGCTCACCATCAAGGCCGGTCCGGCGATGGGCTATATGGAGGAGACCATCCGCAATCTGCAGCAGCCGGCCGTCTATATCGACGCCGTGATCAATGCACGCCGCGCAGGGGTTGCCGAACCCAGCGGACCGGACGGCGGGGGAGGGATCTGACATGCTGCCCTATCCGTTGCTCAGCGCCTCGCTCGTCATCATGTGGCTCGCCCTCAACGGCTTCACGCCCGGCCACCTCATCCTCGGCTGCATCGTGTCGGTCTTCGCCTCCTGGGGCATGGCGGCGCTTCGCCCCGTAAAGCCGCGCCTGCCGAAATGGTATCTGCTTCCGAAGCTCGTCGGCATCGTGCTCTACGATATCCTGCGCTCGAACCTTGCCGTCGCCTCGATCCTGCTGACCGGCGGCCGGCGCAAGCACAAGTCCGGCTTCATCACCGTGCCGATCGAGCTTGAAAACCCGACGGCGCTGGCGGTGCTTGCCGTCGTCATAACGAGCACGCCCGGCACGGCCTGGCTGGAATACAATTCGCTCAGCAAGACGGTGCTGATCCACGTCCTCGACCTCGTCGACGAGGCGGAGTGGCAGGCGCTGATCAAGACCCGCTACGAGGCGCTGCTGATGGAGATCTTCAAATGAGCCACACGATCCTCGCCTGGTCGGTCACCATCGCGCAGGTGTTCCTCGCCATCGCCATGGCGCTTGCGGCGCTGCGCATGTTCCGCGGCCCGCGCGCGCAGGACCGCGTGCTGGCGCTCGATACGCTCTATGTGAACTCCATGCTGCTGCTCATGGTCTTCGGCATGCGCACCGGCAAGGTCATCTATTTCGAGGCTTCGCTCGTCATCGGCATGCTCGGCTTCGTGGCGACCGTCGCCCTTGCCAAGTTCCTGATGCGCGGGGAGGTGATCGAATGAACGTGATCGAACATGCGGGCGACCTGCCGGCCTGGGCGGCGCTGGCCGTCTCCTTCTTCCTCGTCGTCGGCGCCGGCCTGACGCTCACCGGCACGATCGGCTTTGCCCGCCTGCCGACCTTCTACGAGCGCATCCACGCACCGACGCTCGGCACGAGCTGGGGCACGGGCGGCATCGTCATGGCCTCGATGATTTTCTTCACCGTGCTCGCCACCCGTCCCGTCGTGCACGAGATCCTGATCGGCATCTTCGTGACGGTGACGACGCCCGTCACGCTGATGCTGCTCGCCCGCGCCGCCCTGCACCGCGACCGGGCGGAGGGCAATCCGGAGGTGCCGGCCGAGGCGCCGCTCGAGCGGGAGGCCGAGGGGCAGCCCGCCGCGGGCGAATAGCGGCGAGGCTTTCCATTCCATCGTCATTCCCGGACGGGCCGATCTTTGATCGGCCCGTTTTTCATGGGCGATGAAGCTGCTCATGGATGATTGGCGCTTGACAGCCGAGGCTCGCCGCATAATGCTAAGATGTCAGACCAATTTGAGAAGCTGACGCGAAACAGGGGTATTGGCATCATGCCAGGCGAACCGAGCGACAGGCCGCAGATCGAGCCGTTGCCGCCCATCGACCGGGCGCGGCAGGTGACGGAGGCGCTCGCCTCCTATATCGACCGCGCCAGCCTTGCGGCCGGCGACCGGCTGCCGGCCGAGCGCGAGCTGATGGCGGCGCTGGCGGTCGGCCGCTCGACGATCCGCGAGGCGATCCGCCATTTCCAAGCGCTCGGCGTCATCGAGAGCCGAAAGGGCAGCGGCACCTATCTCCTGAAGCCGATCACCACGGCGACGGTGCACATGCCGCTCTCCTTCGATGCGGCGCATCTGCGCGACGTGCTGCTCCAGACGCTGGAGGTTCGCCGCGGCATCGAATGCGAGGCCGGCATGGTGGCCGCGCGGCGGCGCACGGCGGAGGACGTCGCCGTCATCGAGGCGAAGCTCGACGAGATGGAGCGGGTGCATCTCTCCAAGGGCACGTCCGGGCCGGAAGACCTCGCCTTCCACCTCGCCATCTACGATGCCACGCACAATCCGCTGTTCAAGCAGCTTCTGGAGCAGATGCGCGGCGCCTTCGAGCGCTTCTGGGAAAAGCCGTTCAACCGGCCGGACTTCGCCCGCCGTTCCTTCCCGTTCCACCGCACGCTCTTCAACGCCATCGCCGCCCGCGATCCCGAGGCGGCGCGGGCGGAAACCCTGAAGATCCTCGCCGTCGTCGAGGAAGACATCAAGGACATGTCCCGATGATCAACGGAGCCGATCCGTTCGACTTTGCCGCCCTCACCGTCGCCCATGACGAGGCGAACGCCTTCGACGCGGTGGTGCCGCCCATCGTGCAGACCTCGCTCTTCACCTTCAAGGACTATGACGAGATGGTGGCCGCCTATCGCGGCGAGATCGTGCGGCCGATCTACACGCGCGGCCTCAACCCGACGGTGCGCGCCTTCGAGGAGATGCTGGCGAAGCTGGAAGGCGGCGAGGACGCGCTGGGCTTTGCGAGCGGCATGGCGGCGATCTCCTCCACCGTGCTTTCCTTCGTCGAGCCGGGCGACCGCATCGTCGCCGTGCGCCATTGCTATCCGGATGCCTTCCGCCTGTTCGGCACGCATCTCAAGCGCATGAAGATCGAGGTGACCTATGTCGACGGGCGCGACGAGGAGGCGGTGGCAAAAGCCCTGCCGGGCGCCAAGCTGCTCTATCTCGAAAGCCCGACGAGCTGGGTGATGGAGGCGCACGATGTCGGCGCGCTCGCCGCCCTTGCCCGGCGCCACGGCATCGTCAGCGTCATCGACAACAGCTGGGCAAGCCCCGTCTTCCAGCGGCCGCTGACGCTCGGTGTCGATCTCGTGCTGCATTCGGCCTCGAAATATCTCGGCGGCCACAGCGACGTCGTCGCCGGTGTCGTCGCCGGCTCGAAGGAGCTGGTCGGCCGCATCCGCTCGGAGGCCTATCCCTATCTCGGCGGCAAGCTCTCGCCCTTCGACGCCTGGCTGCTGGTGCGGGGCCTGCGCACCCTGCCGATCCGCATGAAGGCGCACGAGGCCTCGGCGCTTGAAATCGCCAGGCGCCTGCAGGCGCTCGACATCGTCGACAAGGTCTTCCATCCAGCGCTCGCCAACCGCCTGCCGCCGGGATTGACCGGCACGTCGGGCCTCTTCTCCTTCACCTTTCGCGAGGGCATCGACATCCGCGCCTTCGCCGACCGCCTGACGCTCTTCAAGCTCGGCGTCTCCTGGGGCGGGCATGAGAGCCTGATCGTGCCGGGCGAGGTGGTGCTTCAGCAGAAAGCCGAGCCGAATTCCGCGCATGCCTTCGGCATCGATGCGCGGTCCGTGCGTCTCCATGTCGGCCTGGAGGGAACCGAGGCCCTGTGGAGTGATCTGGACGCGGCGATAACGGCCGCGACCGAAACCTGACGTCAAACTTCGAAGCAGAACCAGAAAAGAGGGAACGACCATGAAGAGACTTTTGACTGCAGCACTCATCACCACGCTGATGGCGTCGAGCGCCTTGGCCGATACGACGCTCAAGCTCGTCGAGGTGATCACCAGCCCCGAGCGCACCGAGACGCTGAAATCCATCGTCGGGAAATTCGAGGCGGAAAATCCCGGCGCCAAGGTCGAGATCATCTCGCTGCCCTGGGGCGAGGCCTTCCAGAAGTTCGCCACGATGGTCTCGGCCGGCGAGGTGCCGGACGTGATGGAAATGCCCGACACCTGGTTGTCGCTTTATGCCAACAACGGCATGCTGGAGAGCCTGGAGCCCTATCTTTCCAAATGGGAGCATACGTCCGGCCTGACGGCGCGTGCCCTGGAGCTCGGCCGCGACATCGACGACACGGCCTATATGCTGCCCTACGGCTTCTACCTGCGGGCCATGTTCTACAACAAGAAGCTGCTCGAAGAGGCCGGCGTTTCCGAGCCGCCGAAGACGCTGGACGAATTCGCCGAGGCCTCCAAGAAGGTTTCGGCGCTGCCCGGCAAATACGGCTATTGCCTGCGCGGCGGCCCGGGCGGGCTCAACGGCTGGGTGATGTTCGGCGCCACCATGGCCGGCGACAATAAATTCTTCAACGAGGACGGCACCTCCACCTTCAACAGCGAAGGCTGGGTGAAGGGCCTGACCTTCCTGATCGACCTCTACAAGAACGGTTACGCCCCGAAGGACAGCGTCAACTGGGGCTTCAACGAGATCGTCGCCGGCTTCTATTCGGGCACCTGCGCCTTCCTCGACCAGGACCCGGACGCGCTCATCGCCATTGCCGAGCGCATGAAGGCGGAAGACTACGGCATCATGACCATGCCGAAGGGGCCGGCCGGAAAGACCTTCCCGACGATCGGTTTCGCCGGCTGGTCGATGTTCGCCTCCAGCGCCAACAAGGACCTCGCCTGGAAGCTGATCGAGACGCTCGAAGGGCCGGAAGGCAATATCGAGTGGAACAAGCGCACGGGCGCGCTGCCGGTGCACACGTCCGCGGAGAAGGACCCGTTCTATGCCAGCGAGCAGTTCAAGGGCTGGTTCGCCGAGCTGGAGGACAAGGATGCCGTGCCGACCGTGATGCCGACGCATCTGGAGGAGTTCGCCTTCTTCAAGGATTCACTGGTCATCAAGACCTCGCAGGAAGCCCTTCTCGGCGACATCACGCCGGAGGACCTTGCCAACCAGTGGGCGGACTACCTGACCAAGGCCCAGCAAAAGTTCCTCGCCAAGAAATAGGCTGAGGAACGCTCCGGGCGGAGAAACGAGGCTCCGCCCGGAGACACTGTTTGGAACGCCCCGCCACCTTCAACGGAAGCGAGACGATGACCCTTGCCGCCCATCCGTACGCCGTGCGGCCGCTCAGGAAGCGGATTGCCGACGCATCGGAACCCTATCTCTACAGCGCGCCGGCGCTGATCCTCATCATCGCCGTCATGCTGGTGCCGCTGGTGCTCGGCATTTCCTATGCGTTCCGCGATATCCAGCTGCTGAACCCGTTTTCCGGCGGCTTCATCGGGCTCGATCATTTTCGCGCGCTGGGTGAGGACCAGGCCTTCTTCCGGGCGCTGCGCAACACGCTGTGGTGGACGGGCGCCTCGGTCTTCCTGCAGTTCATCTTCGGCCTCATCCTCGCGCTGCTCCTGGACAAGCCTTTTGCCGGCCGCGGCCTGGCGCAGGCGCTGGTCTTCCTGCCCTGGGCCGTGCCGAGCTTCCTTGCCGGCCTCAACTGGGCCTGGCTGTTCAACCCGGTCATCGGCCCGCTGCCGCACTGGATGCATGCGCTCGGCATTCTCGATGCGCCGAACAACATTCTCTCCGACCCGCAGCTCGCCATGTGGGGGCCGATCGCGGCCAATGTCTGGTGGGGCATTCCCTTCTTCGCCATCACCCTGCTTGCCGCGCTCCAGGCGATCCCGCGCGATCTCTACGAGGCGGCCAGCATCGACGGGGCAGGGCCGGTCCAGCGCTTCCTCTCGATCACCCTGCCGTTCCTCGCGCCCACCATCGCCATCACCATCCTGCTGCGCACCGTCTGGATCTCGAATTTCGCCGACCTCATCGTCGTCATGACGAATGGCGGGCCGGCCGACCGCACGCAGATCGTCGCCAGCTACATCTTCACGCAGGCCTTCAAGCGCCTCGATTTCGGCTACGCCTCGGCCATCGCCCTCGTGCTGCTGGTCCTGCTGCTCGCCTATTCCATGCTGATCGTGCTTCTGCGCCAGACGCTGCTGAACAAGGGGTGAGACCATGAGAAGCAAGCCTTTCCTCACCGTGGCGCACCGGCTCGCGATCCTCGCCTATATCGTCGTCGCGCTCTTTCCGCTGTTCTGGCTGCTCAAGGTCTCGGTGACGCCGAACGACCTGCTCTACAGCGAGGGCGTGCGCATGTGGCCCTCGCGCGCCACCTTCGAGCACTATACGTTCGTCATCGCCCACAGCGCCTTTCCGACCTTCTTCAAGAACAGCCTGATCGTCGCCGGCTCGACGGCCGTGGCGGTCACCATCCTCGCCTCGCTCGCCGGCTATGCCCTGTCGCGCTTCCGTTTCCGGGCGAAGTACTGGATCGTCGCCTTGATGCTGGTCACGCAGATGTTCCCGCTGGTCATGCTGGTCGCGCCGATCTTCAAGATGCTCTCGCCGCTCGGCCTCACCAACAGCCTGACCGGCCTCGTCATCGTCTACACCGCCTTCAACGTGCCCTTCGCCACCTTCCTCATGCAGTCCTTCTTCGACGGCATTCCGAAGGACCTGGAGGAGGCTGCGATGATCGACGGGGCGACGCAGTTCGTCGCCTTCCGCCAGATCATCCTGCCGCTGACGCTGCCCGGCATCGCCGCGACGCTCGGCTTCGTCTTCACCGCCGCCTGGAGCGAGCTGCTCTTCGCGCTGATGCTGATCTCCGGCAACGACGCGGCGACCTTCCCAGTCGGTCTTCTCACCTTCGTCTCGAAATTCTCGGTCGATTTCGGGCAGATGATGGCGGCGGGCATTCTCGCGCTCATTCCGGCCTGCCTCTTCTTCCTCCTCATCCAGCGCTACCTCGTGCAGGGCCTGACGGCCGGCGCGGTCAAAGGCTGAAAGGGTCTTCCATGGCTTCCATCGACATCCAGGACATCCGCAAGAGCTTCGGCACCTTTTCCGTGCTGCACGGCGTCGACCTCACCATCCGCGACGGCGAGTTCATCGTGCTGGTCGGCCCCTCGGGCTGCGGGAAATCCACGCTGCTGCGCATGATCGCGGGGCTGGAGGACGTCACGTCCGGCGACATCCGCATCGACGGCAGGCGGGTCAACGACCTTGCCCCGAAGGATCGCGACATCGCCATGGTGTTCCAGTCCTACGCGCTCTACCCGCATATGAGCGTCGCCGACAACATGAGCTACAGCCTGAAGCTCCGCCGCACCGCGAAGGAGAAGATCGCCAGCGCCGTCGGCGGGGCCGCTGCGAAACTCGGTCTCGATCCGCTGCTGGAGCGCCGCCCGCGCGCGCTTTCCGGCGGCCAGCGCCAGCGTGTCGCCATGGGGCGCGCCATCGTGCGCCAGCCGAAGGCTTTTCTCTTCGACGAGCCGCTGTCCAACCTCGACGCACGCCTGCGCGAACAGATGCGCGCCGAAATCAAGAAGTTGCACGGCGATCTTCATGCGACCTCCATCTACGTCACCCACGACCAGATCGAGGCCATGACGCTGGCGGACCGGATCGTCGCCATGCATGCCGGCGTCGTCCAGCAGGTCGGTACGCCGCTCGATCTCTACGACCGGCCGGCCAATCTCTTCGTCGCGGGCTTCATCGGCTCGCCGGGCATGAACTTCTTCGAGGGCTGCTATCTCGTATCAGGCGACCAGGCGGAGCTGCGGCTGGCGAACGGGGTGACATTGCCCGTCCCGCGAAGGGCCGGCATCGAATCAGGCGCGACGGCGACGCTCGGCATCCGCCCCGAGCATGTGGTGCTCGATGCGCACGGCGCGCTGGAGGCGAAGGTCGACCTCATCGAGCCGACGGGCTTCGGCATCATCATGCATGTGAGCATCCACGATGTCCCGATTAAAATTTTCACGCTCGACCGGGCGATGCTGGATCCCGGCCCGGCGGTCCGCGTCGACCTGCCGCAGGAGCGGCTTCACCTCTTCGGGACGCAGGGCCAGCGGGTGGAATGAAACGGGATCGTGAACACGATTTCGGTCCCGTCCAAAGACAATGTTAACCTTCATTTCCTAACCATCTACGCATCCCTATCGGCAATGATCGTCGAGTTTGCAGGTTCATGCGTATTTCCAGAACAAACTTCTACCCCATCCTTGAAACCGAAGAGGGAGCCGGCGAACAAGCGCCGTATTATTCCCGCGAAAACAATGCCTTGCCGGATTCCCTCCCGCAGGCCGAAGATTGGCATGCGGCCGGTGAGCCGGTCGCCAACGACGAGGACTATCGCCCGCGTTTCCGCTCGCCGGTGCTGCGGAGCTACGACCCCGGCCAGTATGCCGACGGAAGCTGGGAGAGCCATTTCTACATGGCGCCGAATGTCCGCTTCACGCGTACCCCCGACAAGGTCGCCGCCAGGATCGAGGAGGCGGCCGCGGAAGAGATGCAGCAGGCCGAGCCGGCGGTCGAGCAGGCCGTCCAGCCGGCGGCTCAGCCTGCCGAGATGGCGCAGCTTTCCCAGACGGAACTGCTGCAGCGCCTGCGCGAGGCGCTGGAGGAGCGCCGCCGCCGCTCCGAGGCACAGCAGGCCGAGGCTGCCGCAGCGGCAGCCATTGTCGAGCCGGTGCCGCCGCTGGTGCAGGCCGTGGTCGATGCGGGCACGAGCGGAACGCCTGCCGATGCCGCCGTCGTGTTCAAACCGGCCGGCCCGCTGCCGGCACCCGTTGCCGCAGCGGCGGTCGTCCCCGTCGCCAAACCGGCCATTTCCACCACAAAGCCAGCCGAGAAGACCGACGTGCGTACCGCAATCAGCCGTTTTGCCAACCTCTCCGACCACGCCTTCTGGGAAACGCTGGTGCCGGACGAGGATGCGGTCGAGCGGCCGGCAAGGCCGGCCGTCACCGTGGTGCGCATGCCGGCGCCCGTTCCCGCACCGGCCGCCGTGGCCGTGCCGAAGCCCGTCGCGGTTCCGGGGGTGCGTCAGGAAGTACCTTCCATCGCCTCACTCTTCCGCGTCGTCGAATGCCGCCCGGCCGTTGCCCGGACTGCGGCGGTCGAACTCGCTCCTGTTGCCGAGGTGAAGGCGGAGCCCGTGGCGGTCGTCGAGACGGTCGCTGAGCCCGTTCCGGTCGTCGCCGAGGTCCAGCCCGTCCCGGTTGCCGTCACGCCGGCCGTCACCCCGGTTGCTGCTGTCGAGCCCGTGCGCGAAACCCCGTCCTCGGTGCTGTCGCGCGCCCGGCCGTTCCAGGTCATGATGGCGACGCCGGCCGGCGATGCCTACGAATATCCGCCGCGCGAACTCCTGCAGGAGCCTCCGGGCACCGTCGGCTACGTGCTGACCCAGGAACAGCTGGAGCAGAATGCCGGCCTCCTCGAAAGCGTGCTGGAGGATTTCGGCGTGCGCGGCGAGATCATCCATGTCCGCCCCGGCCCGGTCGTCACCCTCTATGAATTCGAGCCTGCGCCCGGCGTCAAATCCTCCCGCGTCATCGGCCTTGCCGACGATATCGCCCGCTCCATGTCGGCGCTGTCTGCTCGCGTCGCGGTCGTACCCGGCCGCAACGTCATCGGCATCGAACTGCCGAATGCGACCCGCGAGACCGTCTATTTCCGCGAGATGATCGAGAGCCAGGATTTCGCCAAGACCGGCTTCAAGTTGCCGATCTGCCTCGGCAAGACCATCGGCGGCGAACCCGTCATCGCGGAACTCGCCAAGATGCCGCACCTGCTCGTCGCCGGCACCACCGGCTCGGGCAAGTCCGTCGCCATCAACACGATGATCCTGTCGCTGCTCTACCGCTTCCGTCCGGAAGAATGCCGCCTGATCATGGTCGACCCCAAGATGCTGGAACTGTCGATCTATGACGGCATCCCGCATCTGCTGACCCCCGTCGTCACCGATCCCAAGAAGGCCGTCATGGCGCTGAAATGGGCGGTGCGCGAGATGGAGGACCGTTACCGGAAGATGTCCCGCCTCGGCGTGCGCAACATCGACGGCTACAACAACCGCGTGGCCGCCGCGCGCGACAAGGGCGAGACGATCTCGATCAGCGTCCAGACCGGCTTCGACAAGGGAACCGGCGAGGCGATCCACGAGGAGCAGGAGCTCGCCCTCGATCCGATGCCCTATATCGTCGTCATCGTCGACGAGATGGCCGACCTGATGATGGTCGCCGGCAAGGAGATCGAAGGCGCGATCCAGCGGCTCGCCCAGATGGCGCGTGCCGCCGGCATCCACCTGATCATGGCGACGCAACGCCCCTCGGTCGACGTCATCACGGGCACGATCAAGGCCAACTTCCCGACGCGCATTTCCTTCCAGGTGACGTCGAAGATCGACAGCCGCACCATCCTCGGCGAGCAGGGCGCCGAACAGCTGCTCGGCCAGGGCGACATGCTGCACATGGCCGGCGGCGGGCGCATTTCCCGCGTGCATGGTCCCTTCGTCTCCGACGAGGAGGTCGAAAAGGTCGTGTTGCACCTGAAGGCCCAGGGGCGCCCGGAATATCTGGAGACCGTGACGGCCGAGGAAGAGGAAGAAGAGGACGAGAAGCCGGCGGCCGGCGGCGCGGTGTTCGACAAGGGCGATATCGCGGCGGAAGACGGCGACGACCTCTACGAGAAGGCCGTCAAGGTCGTGATGCGCGACCGCAAGTGCTCGACCTCCTATATCCAGCGGCGGCTTGCCGTCGGCTACAACCGCGCCGCCTCCCTCGTCGAGCGCATGGAGAAGGAAGGCCTCGTCGGCCCCGCCAACCATGTCGGCAAGCGGGAGATCATCTCCGGCGAGCGCGGCAGCTTCCAGGCGCCAGAGCCGAGCGACGACGAGTGACGGTTATGCCGGCGGCGATTGCCCAGTCGCCGGGCATTTGTCCTACTTATTTGAATCGCAACGCCTTTCTCGATCCGGCCCGCCAGCGCGGGCCGGATTTTCGTCATGTCCACGGGAAACTTGTTGCGCCTGTCACATTTAATCGATTTGGCTTGGAATAGGGTCTTTCCGGCCTGTTGCATATGGCGGAACGATCTGTGAATAGTGCCGCCGACCCGAGAAACCGGCATCCAAAGGAGGACAGGAATGGCATTGATCACCATGCGGCAACTGCTCGATCACGCAGCGGAGAACGACTACGCACTGCCCGCATTCAACGTCAACAACCTGGAATATATCCAGGCGGTCATGCGCGCGGCGGATGCGACGGATTCTCCGGTGATCCTGCAGGCGAGCCGCGGTGCGCGCGCCTATGCGGGCGATGCTTTCCTGCGCCACCTGATCCTCGGTGCGGCCGAGGAATATCCGCATATCCCGGTCTGCCTTCATCTCGACCACGGCGACCAACCCTCCACCTGCATTTCGGCCATCACCAACGGCTTCACCTCCGTCATGATGGACGGCTCGCTGCTCGCCGATGGCAAGACCGTTGCCAGCTACGAATACAATGTCGACGTGACGGCGGAGGTCGTGAAGATCGCGCACGCGGCCGGCGTTTCGGTCGAAGGTGAGCTTGGCTGTCTCGGCAACCTGGAAACGGGCGCCGGCGACAAGGAAGACGGCCACGGCTTCGAGGGCAAGCTTTCCCGCGAGGAACTGCTGACCGACCCGGACCAGGCGCTCGACTTCGTCTCCAGGACCGGCGTCGACGCGCTGGCCGTCGCCATCGGCACCAGCCACGGCGCCTACAAGTTCACCCGCGCGCCGGACGGCGACATTCTGTCGATCGACACGATCGCGAAGATCAACAAGAAGCTGCCGAACACGCATCTCGTCATGCACGGCTCCTCCTCGGTTCCGCAGGACCTTCAGGATCTCTTCACCGCCTATGGCGGCGAGATGAAGCAGACCTGGGGCGTGCCGGTCGCCGAAATCCAGAAGGCGATCCCGCTCGGTGTGCGCAAGGTCAATATCGACACGGACCTGCGCCTTGCCATGACCGGCACGATCCGCAAGAACTTCAAGGAAAAGCCGGACAATTTCGACCCGCGCAACTACCTGAAGCCGGCGACCGCCCTGATGGCGGACGTCTGCAAGGAGCGCTTCGAAGCCTTCCGCACCGCCGGCAAGGCCTCCGGCATCCGCGTCAAGCGCCTGCCCGACATGGCGAAGTTCTACGCCACCAAGTAAGCTTTCGGCCTCCTGGCCTACCGCAGGGCAATCGCATGTGGGGCAAGACGATGCCGTAACCCCTTCTCCCCCGCGGGGAGAAGGTGGCCCGAAGGGCCGGATGAGGGGGTGGCTCGGACAAATCCTTTACGCCTTCGACCTCCCCCTCATCCGCCTGCCGGCACCTTCTCCCCCCGGGGGAGAAGGGAGCTGGGGCGATGACTGCATTCCATATGCGATTGCCCTCCCGGTCTGCCGGTAGGGCGATTTTCCTTGCGGCTCCGGCTGCCGGTCAGGAAATGCGCATTGACAGCGCCGCCGCACCATTCCTTATTCCTGAATATCTCATTCATATGAGGATGCATCTTTCCTGCCGAAACCGGCAGGAAGCCGTTGCAGGCCTGTGCGCCCCCTCGTAAAAGGATGCAACCCCGAAAAGCCGGATGATGCGAGGACAGACAGCATGAGCGTAGACCAGGCCCTGACGATCGCGGACCTCAAGGACCGGGCGCGCCGCCGCGTGCCGAAGATGTTCTTCGACTACGCGGATTCCGGCGCCTGGACCGAGGGCACCTACCGGGCCAACGAGGACGATTTCCACAAGGTCAAGCTGCGCCAGCGCGTGCTCGTCGACATGACCAACCGCTCGCTGGCCAGCGAGATGATCGGCGAGCCGGTGTCGATGCCCGTCGCGCTCGCGCCGACCGGGCTCACCGGCATGCAGCATGCCGACGGCGAGATGCTCGCCGCGCAGGCGGCGGAGGAGGCCGGCGTGCCCTTCACGCTGTCCACCATGAGCATCTGCTCGATCGAGGACGTGCGCTCCGTCACGTCGAAACCCTTCTGGTTCCAGCTCTACGTGATGCAGGACAAGGATTTCGTCCATAACCTCATCGACCGGGCCAAGGCGGCCGGCTGCTCGGCGCTGGTGCTGACGCTCGACCTGCAGATCCTCGGCCAGCGCCACAAGGACCTGCGCAACGGCCTCTCCGCCCCGCCGCGCTTCACGCCGAAACACGTCTGGCAGATGGCGACACGGCCCTTCTGGTGCCTCGACATGCTCGGCACCAAGCGCCGCACCTTCGGCAACATCGTCGGCCACGCCAAGGGCGTGACGGACCTCTCCTCGCTCTCCTCCTGGACCTCGGAACAGTTCGATCCGCAGCTGTCCTGGAAGGACATCGCATGGATCCGCGACCGCTGGGGCGGCAAGCTCATCCTCAAGGGCATCCTTGACGAGGAGGACGCGCGCATGTCGCTCGACAGCGGCGCCGACGCCATCATCGTCTCCAACCATGGCGGCCGCCAGCTCGACGGCGCCGCCTCCTCGATCAGCATGCTGCCGCGCATCGTCGATGCCGTCGGCGACAGGATGGAGGTTCATCTCGACGGCGGCATCCGCTCCGGCCAGGACGTCCTCAAGGCGCTCTGCTACGGCGCCAAGGGCACCTATATCGGCCGCCCCTTCCTCTACGGCCTCGGTGCCGGCGGCAAGGCGGGCGTGCGCCGCGCGCTCGAGATCATCCGCAAGGAACTCGACGTCACCCTGGCGCTCTGCGGCGAACGCGACGTGAAGAACCTGTCGCGGAAGAACCTGCACACCGATCTTTGAGCGGGGCTGGCGGGGCAGCAGGGTTCATGCGAGAATGCGGCATGGACAAGCGTGACGACATTTCCAAGGACCTTGATCGCCGCATCGATGCGCTGGCGGCACGGTCGTCCTTGACCCGCGGGCAGATCATCGAGGATGCGCTGGCGCATGGTCGCTCGCTTGCCTGGCAGGAAAAATGGATCGAGGGCGTCGAGGCAGGGCTTGCCGATGCGGAGCGCGGCGACTTTGCGAGCGAGGACGAGATCGCGCTCGTCCTCAACAAATATGCGGCGCGCTGATCGCCGATGGCGAAGGTCGTCTGGACCCGCCGTTATCTTCGGGAGCTTGAGGCGATAGGCGACTACATCGCCGAGCGCAATCCTGCCGCTGCAGCGCGCACCGTAACGGCTATCCACAGCCGCACCCGGCGCCTGCTGACCGACAATCCCTTCATCGGGCGGCCCGGCGAGATCGCGGGAACGCGAGAGCTCGTCGTGCCGGGGACACCCTATATCGTCGCCTATCGTGTGCTGGAAACCCGAATCGACGTTCTCTTCGTGCAGCATGGCGCGCGGGAATGGCCAGACACCTTTTGACTGTCAGGCGCCCTCGAACCCCTGCAGGACATTCACCGCGTTGATGCCGAGGGCGTCCACCGCGTAGCCGCCTTCCATGACGAAGAGTGTCGGGAGGGCGAAGTCGGCGATGCGGCGGCCGATGGCGAGGAAATGCTCGCTTTCCAGCTTGAACTGCGAGATCGGGTCTTCCTTGAATGCATCGACGCCGAGCGAGACGACGAGGGCGGTCGGGGCATAGGCGCCGATCCGTGCATGCGCATCCTCGAAGGCGGCCTGCCATTCGAGCCAGCCGGTGCCGGCGGGGAGGGGATAGTTGAGGTTGAAGCCCTCGCCCCTGCCGGCCCCACGCTCGCGGGCATAGCCGAGATGGAAGGGAAACTCGAAATCCGGGTCGCCGTGCAGGCTCGCCAGCAGAACGTCGTCGCGATCGTAGAAGATCTCCTCCGTGCCGTTGCCATGGTGGTAGTCGACGTCGAAGATCGCGACGCGGGCGTGGCCGTTGTCGAGGAAGCGCTGGGCGGCGATGGCGGCATTGTTGAGATAGCAGTAGCCGCCGAAGAAATCGCGGCCGGCATGGTGGCCGGGCGGTCGGCAGAGCGCGAAGGCGGCGCGTTCGCCGGACAGCACGGCATCGGCGCCGGCAAGCGCCGTGTCGGCGGCGCGCCTGGCGGCCTGCCAGGTGGTCTCCGTGATCGAGCCCGCCATGTCGAAGGAATAGTAGGAAAGCCGCGCATCGAGGCCGGCCGGCGGGGCGTCGAGCATCGGCATCGAGCGGTGACGCCAGCTATAGGGCCAGACCTCGCCGTCGCGGCCGGCGGCGCGCCATTCGGCAAAGACGTTCTGCAGGAAATCGAGATAGTCCGGCGTGTGGACACGCTCGATGGCCGCGCGGTCGTAGGCGGCAGGCTCGATCACCGGGCCGAGGCCGGCCTCCTTGACGCGCCTGAGAACGATTTCGGCACGCTCCGGCTTCTCGAAGGTCTCGACGATGCGGCCGAAGGACAGTTCCATGCCGCTGTGATGCAGGTGATGATCGGCGGTATAGAAGGTTTTCATGATCAGACGACTTCACCATAGAGCGTGCGTTCGAGTGCGGTGACTTCCGCGGCGAAGCGGCGGTATTCGGCGCGCTTGAGGGCGAGGAAGACGTGGTGCAGCCGCTCGCCGAGCGCCTCCTTCAGGAAGGCGGAGCGGGCGGCCGTCTCGATGGCGCTGCGCCAGTCCGGCGGCAGCGCGTCGCCGGCATTTTCCGCATAGGCCGTGGTTTCGGGGCCGGGGTCGGCCCGGTCGACAATGCCCTTGCGCATGCCGGCAAGCACGGCGGCGCCGACGAGATAGGGGTTGGAATCGATGCCGGCGGCGCGCTGTTCCAGATGGCGCCCGGCGGGGGAGCCGGCCGGAATGCGCACCGCGACGCTGCGGTTGTTGGTGCCCCAGGTCGGCGTCGTCGGCGCATAGCTCTGGGCGGAGAAGCGGCGCCAGGAATTGAGATGCGGGGCGAAGACGAGCATGGATTCGTGCATCGTTTCCAGCAGGCCGGCGACGGCCTGTTTCAGGAGGGGCGAGAGCGCCTCGCTTTGGTCGGCGAAACGATTGACGCCCCCGGCATCGGCAAGGCTCGCATGCACATGCATGCCGGAGCCGGCACGGCCGGCGAAGGGCTTTGCCATGAAGCAGGCCATCATGCCGTGGCGGACGGCGAGGGCGCGCAGGAGGCGCTTCAGCATGGCAAGGTCGTCGGCGGCGCGCAGCGCCGCACCGTGGCGCAGCGTCAGCTCGAACTGGCCCTGCGCATATTCCGAGATCATCGTCTCGACGGGCAGGCCCTGTGCCTCCGCGCCGCGATAGACGGCGTCGATGAAGGGCTCCAGCCGGTCGAGCTCGGTGACGCCATAGACCTGGATGCCATCCGGCCGTTCGCCGGAAAGCGGCAGGCGCAGCGGCTGGAAGGTGCCATCGGCCGCGCGCTCGCGGTCGAGCAGGTAGAATTCCAGCTCGTAGGCGAGCACGGGGTGAAAACCGTCTGCCTCCAGATGCCTCACCTGGCGGGCCAGCGCATGGCGCGGGTCGGCCGCCATCGGCGTGCCGTCGAGCTCGAAGAGGGCGAGGCGCAGTTCGCCGCGCGGCGGGGAAGTCCAGGGCAGGGGAACGAGCGAGCCGGCAACCGGCCAGGCCCGCCGGTCCGCATCGCCATCCGACCAGACGAGGCCGGTTTCCTCCACGTCCTCGCCCGTCACGTCGAGGCCGAGGATCGAGCCGGGCAGGTGACGGCCGGAGCGGAAGATCGCCAGCAGCTCGTGCCGCCGGATGATCTTGCCGCGCGCGATGCCGTTGAGGTCGATCAGGACGAGGTCGAAGGCGGTGATTTCGGGATGCGCGGCAAGGAACGCTTCGGCCTCCGAAATGTCGGCGGCCTCCGGCGGGCGGGTGGCGATGTCGCGGCTCACGCGGCGGCCCTCCGTTCCGCAAGGCGTCCGGTGACGGTCGCGAAGGCCGCGACGAGACCGTCGGCCTGCCGTTCCGAAAGGGCGGGGCTGACGAGCACCATGTTGTGGAAGGGCGTCAGGAGGTAGCCGAGGTTCAGCATGGAAAGATGCAGGGCCGCCTCGATCGTGTCCGACGCGGCGGCACGCGCCTCCGCGGCGTTGCGCACGGGGACCGGCGAGAAGACAACCTCCAGCCGCGCGCCGACGCGCGCGACGGTCCAGTCGAGGCCCGCGGCGGCGATGGCCGCCTTGAAGCCGGCCTCGATGCGGTCGGCGCGCTCCTGCATGATGCGATAGGCCTCCTCGGTCATCACCTGTTCGAGGCAGGCGCGCAGGCAGGCGAGCTGCAGCGCGCTGCCCGACAGCGTCGTGCCGATGCCGGAATGGCCGTGGCCGCTCTGCTCGCGGCGGATGACGTGCAGCCTGTCGGAGATCGCCTGGGTCATGCCCCAGACGCTGACCGGCACGCCGCCGCCGATCGGCTTGCCCATCACCATGAGGTCCGGTTCGAGGCCGTGCACCTTGCTGTAGCCGCCGAGGCCCGTGGAGATGGTGTGCGTCTCGTCGATGAGCAGCAGCGTGCCGGCCGCGCGCGTCAGGTGCCGCAGCGCGGCATGGAAGCCGGGAGCGGGCGGGATCATGCCGCAGTTCGTCATGACGGGCTCGGCGAGGACGCAGGCGATGTCGTGTCCGGCGAGCGCCTTTTCCAGCGCCGCCTCGTCGTTGAAGGGGATCGAGACGGTGAGTTCGCCGAGATCGCGCACCTGGCCGAGCAGGTTGCGGCGGGAAACGGTCCTGCCGTCGACGAGATCCACCAGCGTGTCGTCCACAGCGCCGTGGTAGCAGCCGTCGAAGACGAGAAGTTTCGCCCGGCCGGTGACGGCGCGGGCGACGCGGATGGCGAAGCGGTTGGCGTCGCTGGCGGTGGCGCCGAGCTGCCAGCGCGGCAGGCCGAAGCGCTCCACCAGCAGGCGGCCGACCGCCGCGGCGTCGGAGGAGGGCAGCATGGTGGTGAGGCCGCGCGTGCCGGCATTCTTCAGGGCTTCGAGAACCGGGGCGGGGCCGTGGCCGAACATGGCGCCGGTGTCGCCGAGGCAGACGTCGACGATGCGGTTGCCGTCGAGATCGACGAGCTCCGCCCCGCTGGCCTCATCGACGACGAGGGGGAAGGGCGTCGGCCAGTCGAGCATCCAGTGCTGCGGCACGCCGTCGAAGAAACCGGATGTCGCCTCGTCATGTGCCGCCGCCGAACGCGGCCGCCGCGCGCGAAAAACCTCTGCCTCCGCCTCGATGAGCGCGCGGGCGCGCGCCTCCAGGTTCGCCCTCTCCATCCCGTTCTCCAGCAAGTCCTCAAGAAATGTGATCACATATTGGTTGATGTGATTTCAAGTGTCAAACGACAAGATGCCTGCCGGAGGCGCTACAGCGCACTGACGATGCGCAGCCAGTCGTGCACGGAGGCGGCCGCCTGCTTTTCCGCGGAGCCCTTCTGCAGCGCGCTGCGGTCGCCCATTTCGCGCACCTCGCTCGGGCTCATGCCGAACTGGTGGCGGAAGGCGCGGGAGAAGGCGGACGTATCGGAGAAGCCGCAGGCATAGGCGATCTCGCCGACCGTGCGCTTGCGCTCGTTCGCCAGCATGTCGAAGGCTGCGCGCAGGCGCCGGGTGCGGATATGGTCGGTGACTCCGCCGATCGGCTCGAACAGCCGGTAGAGCGAGGCGCGCGACAGGCCGAACATCTTGCACAGGTGGTCCGGCCCGAGATCCGGCAGGGCGATGTTCTGTTCGATGTAGCGACGGATTTCCATGATGACGGCGCCGCGCACCGTGGGCGAGGGCTGGCTCCGCTCGGCGACCTGCGGGCCGACGAGATTGGTGACGAGATTGGCCGTGGCGGTGACGATGGCCGGCGCCTCGGCCGGGGTGATGTCCGTGAGGTCCGTGAAAAGGGCGCGCAGGTGGCTGCCGACCAGCCGGGCCGTGCTCGTCGAGCGCTTGAGGAGCAGGCCGTGCAGGGCGTCGTTCTGCGCCTCCTTGGCGAAGAGCAGGTGGCGCGGCAGCACGAGCGTGAGATTGCGGCAATGCTGCGTCTCTGCCTGCATGGGACGCGACAGGTCGAAGAGGGAGATGTCGCCCGCCTCCACCAACACCGTCTCGCCGGCGACCGTGCGCCGGTCGCAGCCATCGAGCGTCACCTGCACGAAGATGAGGTCGAGGCCGCTGCGGGCGATGCGGCCGGGGTCGCGCGCGAAGCGATAGGTCGTGCCGAGCATTTCGGCGGCGAAGAACAGGGCAGGGCCCATGAAGTAGGTGGAGAGGCTTGCACGGAAATCGTCGATCCGCTCCGGCGTCGTCATGGTCGTGCGGAAGACGGGGTCGAGCGTTTCGGCAAAGAGCTGGCTTTCCCGACGACAGTGCGCGCCGGCTTCGGCAAGGACGGAGTTGGAGGGCAACTTGGCGGCGGGGCTCATTCTCTCTCGCGGCGGTTCGGTAACGGGCGGTCTTGCCTATCCAAGAGGCGGAACGGGCGAAGGTTCCCGGAAATTCGCCGTCGTGCCGGATTTGCAGGCTTGGCACGGCGTCTCATTCTTTTGGCCTCCTGTCTCATAATGACCATTGGCATTCCTAATACAATTGACAGTTTCATCGGGCTGCAACCCCATGGAAAATAAAGGGTCCATTCGGGCCCGCGGTGCTGCGGCAAACACGACGGCGGGCGCATCGTTCCGGATCGAGGAAGAGGTATGGATCAGGTTTCCTTTGCCGACAGCGCGCTGGTCTTCCAGGTGCCGCCGTTCGAATTCCTGAATGCGCCGGGTTTTGCCGCGGCGCGGGACCGGCTGGTGGCCGGCAAGCTCGCCCTCTATGAGGGCAACCACCTCTTCAACCGGCTTATCCTGGAGGAGGGCCGGTTCCTCTGTTATCTCGCCGCGCTTTCGCTGCATGCGGGCCAGGACATGGGGCAATCCTCCACCTGGCTGACGCTCGGGCGACTCCAGCGCGAGGTCACGGAACTCGGCGTGGCGAGCCGCAACCGGGTCGAGGCCCAGGTTTCCTGTCTGCGCAAATACGGTTTCCTCACGCAGCAGCCGCATGCATCGGACCGGCGCGTGCGGCTGCTTGTTCCGAGCGCGGCCCTTCTGGCGCGCGATGCCGGCATTCTCGGTCTTCTCGTCGATGGTTTGTCGGCGCTTGGGCTTTCGCCGATGGAGGGGCGGAGCGGGCCGCTGGAGCCGGATCTGCACCGTGCCATACGCCGGGCGACGCTGCCGCATCTGCCGGGCCTCAGCCGGCTTATCCGCCGCCATCTGCCGCTGGCGCCGTTCTTCGCCCATGATTGCGGCTATATGATCCTGCTGCTTCTCTTGCGGGGCGGCCGGGACGGCGGCGATGCCGTCATCGGTTCCGGCTACCAGCGGCTTGCCATGCAGACGGGCGTGTCGCGCACCCATGTCCGCCGCATCGTCGAGGCGGCGCGCGATGCCGGCCTCCTGACCACCACGGCGCGCGGTGGCCACGACATCCGGCTGACGCCGGCCATGTGGCATGCGGCGGACCGCTGGTTCGCGGACAAGTTCGCCCTGACGGACCTGCTGTTGCGCGAGGCCCTGCCGGCCGGACGCACCAGCGCGGCGGCCTGACGACGGCGTCCTATCCGGCGGAGCCGGCGGCGGCGAGAACGACGGCAAGGGCGAGGTGCGTCATGTGATGCAGCGTCTGGTCCGCACCGAGAAGCCACCAGAAGCCCGTCTGCTTTGGAGTGAGCGCCTGGCGGCGGGCCATGACGCCCTTCATCCGGTCGATCGTACCGTGCACGAGGGCGTCGGCAAGGCCGAGCCAGGCGAGCGGCGGCGCAACGAGAAGAAACAGCAGGGCGGTAATGGCGCCGTGCAGGCCCGCATGGATCGCAAGCGGCAGCAACCAGCCCTCTCGCTGCTCCTTGCCCATGGCGATCCAGTCCGTCTGGAAAACGAAATCCGCCAGGAAGTGTTTGACGAGGAACGCCGCCATGGCGGCGGCGATCCATACGGTCGAGATCTGGTCCGGTATGTCGATCATTCGGCTCCCGTCTGCCCGCCGCCGTAAAGCAGGGGTGGGCGGCCCCTTCTACGCGATTTCCGGACGCAAGGCCGCTGCGCACTTCTGCTGGAATTGCTCTAGCGGCCGCCAGCCTCGGCGATGCCCTTCGTCAGGCTGCCCGTCGCCGGATAGAGCGGGATCAGGCAGGCCTGGAGCGCATGATAGATGTCTCCCTTGCCGGCGAACAGGGTATAGCTCGGCGCAAGATCTTCCGTCAGCTCTTCATGCCAGCCGCCGCGGTCCTGATCAAGGAAATGGCGCGCGATGGCGTCCCAGATTTTCCGGTACCAGGTCTCGTGGAAGTCGCCCGGCAGGTGCTCGCAAAGGAATGCCGCCGCGCCCGCGCCCTCGGCCATCGGCCACCATAGCTTGCTCCGGTTGACCGGTTCGTCGTTCCAGTCGAGCGTATAGAAGAAGCCGCCCTTCTCCTTGTCCCAGCCGAGCGCGATGGACTGGGCGAAGAGGGCTTTCGCCGCCTCCGGCATCCAGTCGTGTCTCCTGCCGCCGAGGGCGTGGAGTTGAAGGATGAGGCGCGCCCATTCCAGCCAATGGCCGGGCGTGGTGCCGGAGGGACGGAACATCTCGTTGCCGCGGTACTCTTTGTCCAGCACCCAGTTCTCGTCGAAATGTTCCGGCACGCGGAAGCCGTTTTCGCCGGCGCGGCGGCGGATGATGAGGTCGGCGACGCTTTCCGCCTTGTCGAGATAGGTCTTCTCGCCGGTTGCCTCGTAGGCGGCCATCAGGGCTTCCGTCAGGTGCATGTTGGAATTCTGGCCGCGATAACCGGGCACCGCCGTCCAGTCCGCCTCGAATTCCTCCGCGATCGCGCCGTGCTTGCCTTCCCAGAAACGCTTTTCCAGAACCTCGGTGACGTCGGCGATCATGCGGTCGGCATCCGGATGGCCGGCGACCTTGGCGCTGGAGGCGGCCAACAGCACGAAGGCATGGCCGTAACCCTGCTTGCTGGCATCGAGCAGGCCGGCATTGTCGAGCGACCAGTGATAGCCGCCGCGCTCCGCGTCCCGGTGCTTTTCCCAAAGGTATTTCATGCCGTGGTCGACGATATCGTCGGAGCCGGGACGTCCGAGCAGGCTGCCGATGGCAAAGCAGTGCACCATGCGTGCGGTGGAATGAATACCGCGCACGGGGTTTCCGGGGTTGAGCGGCCGGCCTTCGGCATCGAGTTCATGAAACCCGCCGAGCGGATTGAAGGCCCGGTTCTGGAAGAAATCGAAGAGGCGGTTCGCTTCGCGCCAAAGCCACTGGCGATGGTAGTCGCGCTTGCGCCATGCTGTGCCTGGATGTCCCGTTGCGCCCATGATGCGTTCTCCTTTTTGATCGGTCCGCATTGTTGTTTCCCGTGCCGGGGTCGTCACGGGCGCGGGGGGAATCTGCCGTGGCGCGGTGTTCACGCACGGCCCGCAACGCTCGCAATGACGGTTGGCCTCCGGATCGGTGGGAGGGGAGTTATGGCCCAGAACCGAGGGGACGGCAACCCGGCAACGAAGGCCCCGTTCCCGGCGGAAGACGCAGCCCCGGGAGGGTGAAAAGCGAATTTACGATTGCGGCGAAAATGAGAAAATATACTCTATCAATCTTATAGGGATAATATATAACTCTCCTCAGAAAACGGGACGGACATGATCGTCCGCACCCGAAGGCCGACTGAAGAGAGCCTTCACAACAAGGGATGATGGATGAGCAACGCCAAACTCGAAGGCCGCCCCGGTTATCTGCCCTTCGGCATCGCCAACGACCGCAGGGCCCGCCGCGCCAGACAGCAGGCCCTCGTGAACCAGATCGTCATTACCGGTGCCTTTCTCTTCGTCGGCGCCGTGGTCTTCGGCCTCGTCGGCTGATTTTCCGTTCCAGATGCGATGATCGCGGACTGCCTCAGTCCGCCCCGAACACGTCGCGCGTGTAGATTTTGTCCCGGACGTCTTCGAGTTCTTCGGCGAGGCGATTGGCGATGATGAGGTCGGCGCGGCGTTTGAGGTCGGCGAGATCGCGCACGACTTCGGAGCGGAAGAACGTGTCCCCCTCGAAATCCGGCTCGTAGACGATGACCGGAATACCCTTTGCCTTGATGCGCTTTATGATGCCCTGGATGGAGGAGGCGCGGAAATTGTCCGAGTCCTTCTTCATGGCGAGGCGGTAGACGCCCACCACCTCGGGGTTGCGCGCGACGATGTCGTCGGCCAGGAAATCCTTGCGCGTCGTATTGGCGTCCACAATGGCCCGGATGAGGTTCTGCGGCACTTCGCTGAAGTTGGCGAGCAGCTGCTTGGTGTCTTTCGGCAGGCAATAGCCGCCATAGCCGAACGAAGGGTTGTTGTAGTGCGTGCCGATGCGCGGATCGAGCCCAACCCCCTCGATGACCTGGCGCGTGTCGATGCCATGCGTCATGGCATAGGAATCGAGCTCGTTGAAATAGGCGACCCGCATCGCGAGATAGGTGTTGGCGAAAAGCTTGATCGCTTCGGCCTCCCCGGAGCCGGTGAACAGCAGGGGGATGTCCTTTTTGATGGCTCCTTCCTGGAGCAGGCCCGCGAACCGGCGGGCCTCGGGCGTGTCGCCCCCTATCACGATGCGGGAGGGATGGAGGTTGTCGTGGAGCGCCTTGCCCTCGCGCAGGAATTCGGGCGAGAAGAGGATGCGGTGGTCGTCGCGCGCCGCCTGCAATGATTGCGTATAGCCGACGGGCACGGTCGACTTGATGACGATGGTGGCGCCGGCGTTGACGCGCCGCACATCCTCGATGACGGCCTCGACGCTGCTCGTGTCGAAATAGTTGCTGTGCGGATCGTAGTTCGTCGGCGTCGCCACCACCACGAAATCGGCCTTGGCGAAGGCTTCGGCCTTGTCCGCCGTTGCCCTCAGCCGCAGGGGCTGCGTGCGCAGATAGGTCTCGATCTCCGCATCGACGATCGGCGAGACGCGCGCATTCAATTTGGCCACGCGCTGTTCGCTGATGTCATAGGCAAGGACGTCGTTGTGCTGTGCGAGAAGCACGGCATTGGAAAGGCCGACATAACCGATGCCGGCAACCGTGATGTCGACCATGAATACCTCTGAACGGATGGACGGACGGCGCAGCCGGCTTCGATGGGGAAGGGCCTGCTGTCTATCGGCGGAATTTCTCCCGCAGTTTCAATGCCATGTTGACGGAGCCGGGAAATTCGCGGCGGCCGAATGCGATCTTGCGGACATAGTCGTCGATGTGCCAGATCGCCGAGGACCCTGCCGGGAAATAGGCGATGTCGCCCTCCTTCAGCACGCGCTCGGCGCCGTCCTCGCCGGTGACCCGCACCTCGCCGTCCAGGATGAGGACCGTTTCGTCCCATCCGAAATACCAGCGGAAGGTGCCGGCCGTACAGTCCCATATGGCGGTCGTCGCCTGCTGGTCGGCGGAACGCGAGTGAAGAGAAAGGCGCGCCTCCGGGTTGCCGGCGATGATCCATGAGGGCTCGATCGGCGCGGGCGCCATTTCAAGTTCGTCGAGCGCGGCGGTGACGATCCCCTTCGCCGTCGTGATCTCGGAATAGCGCGTGCGTATCGCCACCCCCACCATCGACGCCAGAATCAACTTCAATACCATGTCCTGCCCCCCGGCAATCGTGCTGCCCCAATGCGCTCCCGAATTCTCCGGGAGAGATCTAAAGAATATCTGAACCTGTTCCTTCACATCCCCCGTTTCTGCCGGTGTGCTACTGCAGGGCTTCGAGGATGCGTTCCTTTCTGGCCGGATGGCGGTCGAGATAGGACTGGCCGAGCGCCTTGTCGACATACCCGCCTGCAAGCTCCTGCAGGACTTCTATGCCGTAGTCGGCATTGGCTTCGATGATGAGGGGACCGGACGGCGTGATGGCGATGTCCCAACCCAGCGACCGGAAAGGCGCGAGCGTCTGGGCGGCCCGTTGCACCGCCTCGCGTACGTCGCGCCAGAACGGCATGGTGAATGTCGCCGGGTCGATGCCGAAGGTCGAGCGGATATCGTAATACTGGCCGCCGTATTTCGGCTCGCGCTTGGCGCCCGTCATGAGGCGGCCGGTTTCGATATCGACGGCGATCATGTAGCCGCCGATGCCGGAATTGTCGATGATGCTGCCGGGCATGCCCACCTTGAGCGCGGCGGTATTGAAATGGACGGTTCCCGCCGCGTCGACGAAGGTATCGATGCGCACCGTGTTGACGGAGGTCGGGTTGAACCGGGAAAGCTCCGGATGCTGGTCGATCGTTTCCTGGACGATGAAGTCCGTCCAGTGGAAGCCGTTGTTGGTGTTGAAGACGAGATGGTTGAACCGGGCCTGGTCAAGCACCTCGTCCTTGTGCAGCAGGCGGCCGTCGCGGGTGCGCAGCTTGAACACGGCGCTGCCCGAGCCGCCCGTGAGCGGCTTGACGATGATGCCGTCGGGAAGGTTCATGGCGTCGATCGCCCGGACGAAGTCGTCATGGGAAACCGGTTTGCCGGCCATGTCGCCGATGGCATCGCGCCGCAGCCGGAAGAGGGTGTTGGTCGTTCCCAGATCGGCCGCGCGGATAGTGGTCTCGAAGAGCAGCTTGTCCTCGACGATCGTCGGGTCCGCCGCCGCATTCGCCGTGTCGCGCGCTATGTGCAGGAGCTCCGTCGGGAAATACCGGTAGATCTCCTTGCCGAACCGCCTGAGATAGAGGCTGTGTTTCAGGTATTGATAGGGGAGGTAGCCGTACAGCGTGTAGAGTCGATAGATCTCGGAAACCTGCTGCGGAATTGGTTTCTTGTCCGAAGCCTTCAGATAGACCTGGAAATCTTCGGTCAGCATTCTTTTGAAGCGCTTATAATTCCTCGTTATCATGTTACGTCTCCTCGCGGTTCGGTAAAACATCCATCGAGCGGAATCGGTCTATTGTTTCGATTGTGCCCTCTTCCACGAGCGCTTCGGCAGGCTGCGGATGGGAGAGGAAATTCACCGGGCTCGCCGTCAGGCCGTAGGCGCCGGACTGCAGGACGGCGACGAGGTCCCCAGCGCGCAGTTCCGGCAGGCCGGTGTCGCGGGCGAGCGTGTCGAGCGGCGTGCAGAGCGGGCCGACCACGGTTGCGGGCTGGTCCGGCTCGGCCGTCATGCGCGCCGGCGCGACGACGGGGTAGTTGCGCTTGATGACCTGGCCGAGATTGCCGGAGGCTGCCAGATGGTGATTCATCCCGCCATCCAGCACGAGGAAGCGCACGCCGCGGGAGGTCTTGAGCGCGTTGATCTCGCTGACATAGAGGCCGGCTTCGCCGGTGAGGAACCGGCCGGGCTCGACGATGGCGCGGGCATCGGCCAGCAGGGGCTCGGCGCGCATCCGCGCCGTCAGCTCCGGAACGGCCGCGGCCACGGCGTCGAGGTCGAGCGGCTTGTCGTTGGCATAGTAGGGGATGCCGAGGCCGCCGCCGAGGTCGACGGTGTGCAGCGGCCTGCCGGTCGTGCGGGCGACACGCGCCGCAAGGTCGATGGCGTGCCGCCAGCCGCCGATCAGCGCCTCGGCATCGAGGATCTGCGTGCCGCCGTAGACGTGGATGCCGACGAGGTCGATGTTCGGCGCGGCCGTCACCGCGGCGATCGCCGCGTCGAGGTCTTCCTCGTCGAAGCCGAAGGCCGTCGCCTTGCCGCCCATCCGCATGGCTCCGACCTGCACGTCCGGAACCGGATTGATGCGGATGGAGGCATGGACGCGCTTGCCGATCGCGCGGATCCGCTCGATCTCGTCGAGACCCTCGATATGGATCTCGCCGATGCCGCCCTCGATCACCGCTTCCAGTTCCGCGCGGCGCTTGCCGGGTCCGGCAAAGAGGATCCGCCCGGGTGCCGCGCCTGCGGCGATCGCCGCGCGATATTCGCCGAGCGAGGCGATCTCGACACCGGCGCCCTCCTCGACGAAGAGCCGGATGACGCTGCGCGCCGGATTGGCCTTCACCGAATAGTAGATGGAGGCGAAGCCGTCGAGCGCCGCGGCAAGCCGGCGATAGGCCCGCCGCATGCCGCCGCCGTCATAGATGTAGGCGGGCGAGCCGATGCGCGAGACGATCTCGCGGACCGCAAGGCCGCCGACATGGAGGTCGTCGCCGCGGATGTCGAAAAGCTGCCTTGCCAGCGCATAGCCGTGGTTTGTCGCCTTGCCTGCCGGATCAGCCATTGTTCGCGCGCTCCCTGACGAGTTGCCGGTAGTCCACCTTGCCGTTCGGCGTCACCGGCAGCGTTTCGACGAGCTCCAGGTCACGCGGCACCATGTAGGCGGCGAGCGTGCCGGCGACCGCCTGCAAGACGGGTGCGGTCTCGACATCCGGTTCCAGGGCGACCGCCACCGCATGGACCTTCTGTCCGGCAAAGTCGTCCGGCAGGCCGATGACGGCGACCTGGCGGAAGCGCCCGGTCGCCATGATCGCCTCTTCCACCTCGGAAGGGCTGATGCGATAGCCCGAGGACTTGATCATCGCATCGTTGCGGCCGATGAAGCTGAAGAAGCCGTCCTCGTCCTCCACCGCCAGATCGCCCGAATAGCAGACGATGTCGCCGCCCTGGTCCCTGGACCGGAAGGGGTTCTGCTTCAGCACCCGCGCGGTTTCCTCCGGCCGGTTCCAGTAGCCGAGCGAGACGGTGGGTCCGCGGTGGACGAGAATGCCGGGTTCGCCCGGTTTCGCGCGGCGGCCGTCCTCCGTCACGATGAAGATCTCGCATTCCGGGATGGCCTTGCCGATCGAGGTGGGGCGGCGGTCGAGTTCCTCCGGCGGCAGGTAGGTCGAGCGGAAGGCCTCCGTCAGGCCGTACATCAGGATGACGTTCGTCGCCGGCAGCATCCTGCGCAGGTTGGCGACCGTCTGCGAGGGAACCGCGCCGCCGGAATTGGTGACGTAGCGCAGATGCGGCAGCTCCGTCTTGTGCAGGAGCGGCGAGGCCTTGGTCAGGATCGCCCAGATGGTGGGTACACCGGCAAGGCCGGTGATCCTGTGGTCGCGCAGCGCCCGCACGATCTCGTCGCCGAAGCGGAAGGTCAGGATGACCGTCAGCGCGCCTTGCTCCACCGCCGTCAGAAGCTGGTTCAGGCCGTAGTCGAAGCTGAACGGCAGGACGGAGAGGATGCGCTCGTCCGGCGTGATGGCGAGATAGGTGCGAACGATGCGGGCGCCCGCCAGGAGGTTGCGATGCGACAGCATCACGCCTTTCGGTCGTCCGGTGGAGCCGGACGTATAGAGGATCGCCGCAAGGTCCTCCCCGATATTGTCGTCGCGCAACGCGGCGGGCTCTACCTCCGCCATCTCCTCGACGAGAAGGATGCGCGTCTCGAAAACACCCTCCAGGCTCGCGGCGACCATCGGCGCAAGGTCCCGGTTGGTGATCACGACACGCGCCGCGCAATCGGCCACGATATGGCTGATCTGCTGGCCGCGCAGCAGCGCGTTGATCGGAACGAAGACGCCCATCGCCCGGCTGACGGCGAAGATGGCGATGCATTCCTCGAGGCCGCGCGGCAGGAAGATGGCGGCGCGGTCCCCGCGCTCCAGGCCGGCGTGCCGCAGCGCCGAGGCGAAACGCTCGACCTCGCCATGAAAGGCGCGGTAGTCGAGCTGCCGGTCGCCGTCGATCAGCGCAGGCCTGTCGCTTTGCCGGTGGGGGGCGAGCAGGTGATGGAGGAGGACAGGGGCCTTGATCACGTCCGCGCCCGCGAAACGAAGTTGACGAGGCTTGCCGGCGTTCCCAGTTCCTGGAAGTCGAAACCGTCGTCCTCCATCGAAATGCCGAAGCGTTCGCCGAGGAACATGATCAGTTCGAGGAAGCCCAGGGAATCGATGGCCCCGTCGAGCAGCGGCGTATCCGGCGTCACCGGCGCAAGCGCGGGAAAGCGCTTGGTGATGTAGCCGTAGATTTCTGCCTCGATATCCGGGGCGGCAGTCACATTGTCCAGCATGGCTTTTCCCTTCGTGAAGACCGGTCGCGGCTAAACCTTGAGCAGCACGCGTTCGGAGTAGAGTTCATCGATGATCCGCTCGTCCCATTCGCCCTTGACCTGGTAGCGCAGCCCGCTTTTCCAGCGCCAGGCATGGGGGACATGCCGGCCGCGCGGCAATTGCAGGCAGAGCAGCGGCACGCCATGCCGGAGCAGCAGGCGGGCCAGGATCGCCAGGTTGTCGGTGACGAGATCGCTGCTTTCGGCGTAGATCACCCGGGCGAGCGGGATGCGCTTCTTGCGGATGACGTCGAAGACGACGGGATGGTGGCGCCCGTTGCTCTCGATCACCGTCACGATGCAGCCGAGGTCCCGGTGCGCCCTGAGGTCGCGCATGAGCGCCTCGGCAATGGCGCCCGCCGGCACCGCGTCGAGCGCCACGAGCCTGCCCCGCCTGCGGCCGGCGATGGCCAGCCAGGGAAGGGCAAACAGCGGCAGGTCGTAGTCGATCGTGCGGAAGCCGAGGCGGTTGTTGAGCTCGGTCGCGGCCTTCGATGGCGTCAGGTCCGTGTAGGTCGCCCGGCTGTCCGACATGGCCGCCAGCAGCATGCGCGGCGCATACCAGCGGTGGCTTTCCTCGACATACCAGCTGGAAAGGTTGATCACCTTCCGCCCGGTCCGTTCGTCGCTTCTCGCGATCGTCAGGAGGATGCCGATGGGGGTCTCGCCCGCCATCAGGAAGTTGCCGATCGGCCCGGCGCCGGCCGTACCTTCATGGTCGAGAAGCCGCTTCAGCCCCCGCCGCCAGAAGTCGCGCGTGCGTGACGGAAAGCCCTTCGTGAGAAGGTCCGAGGCGGCGTCCAATCCGTCATGGCCTATGGCGCGTAGCTTGAGCATATCCTGCGTGGCGATCCTGTTCCGTGATGCCAGTCTCTAGTCCCGACTCCTTCAGAAAGGCTAAACGGAAGCCCGCGCGCCGGGCGCCGGCGGCTCCTGAAGCCAAACAAGGTAAACAGTTCGCATGCTGCCGGCCGGTCTTTCGATGCGACCGTTCAGCGGGTGCGCGAAAGCGATGTCGCCGCCTGTTCGACGATGTCGAAGAGCCGTTCCCTGCTCGCCCGCGGGGTCACGTTGTGGTCGGTATCCGGCAGGATATGGAGCTCGACGTTGGGGTAGGCGGCCAGCCCCTCCGCCTGCCTGCCGAAATGGACATGGAAATTGTCGAGGCCCGGATCGTCGACGCTGTAGACGAGGCATGTCCGGCCCGGCCGCTGCGACAGGGCACGAAAATCGCCGTGGACGGCCCGCTCGAGCCGCTCGGTTGCCAGAAGCGGGCCGAGCACCGGCGCGAGACGCTTGGACAGGCGCTGGGCGATGCGCTGGCCGATGTTGCGTGCGGCGGCGCGCAGGTCGATGTCGCCGGAGACGAGGCGACGGAACGTGTCGAGCTGGAGCGCCTTCTGGGAATAGTCGCCAAGGGCGCGGGGTGCGCTGGAGACGATCGCCTCGCTCGGCGGTTTCAACCAGCGGAACGCATAGGGATTGACGGAGATGCACGCGGCCCACCGCTCGTCCTGCGCCGCCGCGCGGAAGGCGACATAGGCCCCGCTGCAACGCCCGAAGAGAATGGCCGGGCCCGTCCTGCCGATGCCGTCGAGATATTGCCGCACCGATGCCATGTCGGCGATCTGCGGTTCATCGTAGAGAACCTGCGCGCGGCGGCCGGGCACGGGCGGGCTGTCGCCGACGCCGGCGCTGTCGAAGCGGAACGAGGCGACGCCTTTTCGGGCGAGATGGCGGGCGAGATCGACGCCCGAGCGCGCCCAGCCGCCCTGGTGGTCGTAGCCGGTGGTCAGCAGCACGGCCGTCGTGCCCGTGTCGCCCTGCATGGGCTCGGTGAGCGTTCCGATGAGCCGCCCGCCGGGCCCGAAGCGCAGGGCGGTCTCGCGCACCGCGCCGACGGCGAGGACGGCGGGGCCGGCCGGAAGCCTCGGGGGATGGCGGGCGGGCGCCTCGAAGGCGGCAAGGCCTTTCAGCCAGTCCGGGAAGGCTTCGAGAAAGTCGGCCGGGATTTCCTGCCCGAGCGGATTGGAGACCAGCTTGTCATAGCCGCGGAAGGTGAAGTCCCGGATCGCCGCCTCGCCTTTCGCCAGTCGGTCGCGCAACTGGCGGTCCGCCGTGTTGTCGGGCCGCGCGGCGAAGAAGACCTGCCCGGCCGGGTTGTCGTCGAAGGCGTCGGCATTGAGCGTCGCGAGCGTGTCGACGATGCCCTGCGGCATCGTCAGCCCGGCGATCGTGCCGGGCGCGGTATCGCGCATATGCGGGGCGACGCCCACCCCCTCGTCGACGACGGCCGACCAGACGGAGAGTTCCCGCAGGTAACGCCGGCCGGCGACGACGGGTGCGAGCAGCGCGAGGCCGGCAAGGTTTTCCACATGGGGGCTTGCCTTGAGCGCGATCGCCGCACCGAGGCCGAAGCCGAGCAGGACGACGTTGTCCGCGCCGGAGAAACGGCGTACGGCCTCGACCCCCGCACGGGCGGCCTCCACCCAGCAATCGACGTCGATGACGGCATCGGGGGCATCGAGCGCATTGGCGGTGCCGGGATAATCGAAGCGCAGGCTCGCGACGCCGGCTTCGGCCAGCACCTCGGCGGTGATGCGGAAGAAGCGCCGGGTGCACAATTCGTCAATTCCCCAGGGGCTGAGGAAGAGAACCGCGATATCGCGCGCCGGCGATGCGCCCGATGCAGGCTTGAAGAGCCCCGGAAGGCCTGAAAAGGCGACGGGGCAGGCGGCCTCACCGGCTTCGGATGTTCTTTCCGCGGCGGTGGCCGCGCCGTTGTTGGCGTTTGCCGACATTGCGTGTCTCGTCCCCAGTCCACCGCTGCGCAACGCCGCGTCGCGCCGAAGGCGACCCGCGGGACCGTGCCATCGCGGATGTCGGCTTGACCAGGCGCGCGGACATTCCGTCCCTCCGGCGCACGATTTAAAGATGCATCATCCATCCGTTGTGCCGGGCAAAGCTTAAGATCGGGTGTAATGGCTTGCCTGACGGCGGTGCTCTAGACGGTCCTGTCCTTCGCCAGGAACATCCAGGTCGCGCCGACGAGGGAGACCTGCACGGCGAGACGGGCAAGCCCCGCGCCCAGCAGGCCGCCGAGCGAGGCGCCCGCCGTGATCGCCGGCACCATGATGAGGGCCGTGAGGATGAGCAGGGTGATGCGCAGCTTCTGCTTGCCCACCGCCCGCAGGATATCGGCGCCGATGCCCGACAGGCCCATCAGCAGCGGATAAAGCGCCAGCAGTTGAATGATCTCCGGCGTGCCGTCGAAATCGTGGCCGATGAGATAGGGGATGTAGTCGGCCACGAAATAGAGGAAGATCGCGATCGGAACCGAGATCACCAGGGAAAACGGAACGAGACGCAGGCCGAAGCGCACGCTTTCGGTGGCGCTGGCGGAGGCGTTGCGGAAGTGGCGCGTATAGGTCGCGTAGAGCAGGGCGCGGATCGGCGCCGATGCCGCATCGACGATCTTGAAGCCTGCGGCATACTGGCCGGCGATGTCGGGGCCGAGCGTCTGGGCGACGGCCGGCTTGTCGATATCGGCGACGCTGCCGATCGCGACGAACTCCAGGCAATATTGCAGGCCTAGCGAGATGTCCGCGCGGATCACGCCCGGGGAGGGCAGGCCGCAGACGACGGCTACCAGCGCCATGGCCACCAGGGCGCCGAGCGCCGAGGCCGCAAGATACCACCAGGCCCAGTCGTCGAGCGTCAGGTCCTTCTGGTACAGGATCGCCGCCACCAGGAAGAGCGCGCGCAGCACCGCAAGGCCGACATTGACGAGCAGTTGCAGCTTTGCCCGGTCGAAGGCCATGAACGCGCTGGCGCAGACGGCGACGATGCGGCCGAAGACGAGATGGGCCACGACGAAGGCAAGGAGCGAGGCGACGTGCACATGGTCGCCCACGAGATAATGGCCGATGACGGCGGCAAGGACGGCGATGATCGGCACCGTCAGCGCGGACATCGCGACGCTGTGGCCGAGGGAGCGCGAAAAGCTCGCCGGATCGACGGCGACGCGCTGGATCATCACATGGTCGCTGCCCAGCCCCACCAGCAGCACGCCGATGCCGTTGATGCTCGAAAGCGCGACGAAGACACCGTATTCGGATGAGCCGAGATAGCGGGACAGCAGCATGAAGTAGCCGAACTGGATGACCAGCTGCATGCCGAAGTTGAATGTGTAGACGATCGTGTTCCGGGCGAGAAGCGAACCGCGAACTTTGTCGGCAAGCGCCACGATCCGTTTCATCCAATCACCCTGCGCTCTGCCCCCGTGGCGCCCGGGCACGGCCCGGCAGCCGCCCGATCACGGCGCTACGTCTAGAACAATGGCGGATTGCGCGCAATGGCGGCAGGGCCGGTAAACCGTTTCTTGAGCTTTGCGGCGTAGATGGAGGACGCTCGCCCTGTTGCCGCCGGAGACACCATGCTTGCGAACACGCTCTACCTCACCTTCCACGGCATCGGCGCGCCGATCGTGCCGCCCGCGGAAGGGGAGCTGCGCTATTTCGTGACGGAAGAGGTCTTCCGCCGAACGATCGCCGGCCTCGACGACCTGGAGGCGAAGACCGGGGTCGAGGCGTATGTCACCTTCGACGACGGCAATCTCTCCGACTATGACGTCGCGTTGCCGGTGCTGGCGGATCATGGCCGGAGCGGCATCTTCTTCGTTCTCGCCGGCCGGATCGGGCAGAAGGGCTATCTCTCCGCCGCCCAGATCCGCGATATCGCCGCGGCCGGCATGACGGTCGGCAGCCACGGCCACGACCACGTCGACTGGCGTTCCCTCGACGAGGCGGGATATCGCCGCGAACTTGTGGATGCCCGCAGGAAGATCGAGGATGTGCTCGGCGCGCCGGTCGCCTATGCCTCGATCCCCTTCGGCGGGTTTGACCGCTCGGTCTTGCGGCGGCTGAAGGCGGAACGCTACGACCGCGTCTTCACGAGCTCCACGGGCCTTGCCTATCGCGATGTCTGGTTCTGCCCGCGCCGGTCGCTGACCGAAACCTTCGATCCCCGGAGCGGCCTCCTGCCGCTCGCGCGCCCCGGCGCGAAGGCCCGGGGCCTCGCCTATCGGATCGCGCGTCGGTTGCGCTATCGCTGGTAGCCGACCTCCTTCGCATTTGATCGTTTTCGTTTCGCGCACATTAACCAAGCAACCACGAAACCTGCACCGAAAGGGAACTGGACGGCCGAAATTAACGCCGTGTTAGACACGAACCGTCATCAGCTTGGGGAACGGCGTATGCGATTGTCGGTTGCGAAGGCGCCGGAAACCGCAGCCCCAACGGGCCGGCAGGAAGGATGGAGCGCTTGACCTTGATTTCGGTAGTCATGTGCACCTTTGACAGGGAGGTGATGGCGCGGCGGACGATCGCATCCGTCTACGCCCAGCGCCTTGCCGACGGGCACGCCTTCGAGATGATCGTCGTCGACAACACGCCGGACGCGAACGCGCGAGCCTGGGTGGAGAGCCTGTCGGGCCTCGAACCGCCGTTGCGCTACGTCCACGAGGCACGAAGCGGCATTTCCCATGCGCGAAACGCCGGGGTGGCCGCCGCGAAGGGCCAGTTCATCGCCTTCATCGACGACGACGAGACCGCCGAGCCCGACTGGCTGGCGAACCTCCACCGCGCGCTGCTCGCCCATGAGGCCGACATGGGCACCGGGCCCGTCCTGCCGGTCTTCGAGAACAAGCCGGCGCTCGGCTGGGACCCCACGCCCTTCTTCTTCGGAAAGCGCGAGGCCATGGCGACCGGCGGCCAGCTGCAGGCCGCGCGCACGGGCAACATCATGCTGCGCGTCGCCACCTGCTTCGACGGCACCCCGCCCTTCGACCCGCGCCTCGGCCGGTCCGGCGGCGAGGACACGGAATTCACCCATGGCCTCTACCGCAAGGGGCGCAAGATCATCTGGGTGGCGGATGCGACCGTGCACGAGTTCTGGCCGCAGTCGAAGGCGTCGCTGCCGGCGTTCCTGCGCCGCAAGCTCGTCACCGCGCGCAACACGACCCATGTGAGGATCGCCTGGGCGCCGCGGCCGGTGTCGACCTTCCTCGCGGTTGCGGTGAAGGCGCTTGCCCAGCTCGTCGTCTTTTCGCCGCTCGCGGCGGCGAGCTATCCGTTCAGCCGCCAGTTCTATGCACGCAACGCCATGCAGGTCATGTCGGCGCTGGGCAAGCTGACGTTCTGGCAGAGGGCCGGCTATTACGGACGGAGCGGAGGGGGGACGTGATGCTGCAGAAACCCGCAAAACCCTATCGCGTGGCGATCTTCCACCAGGGCTGCGTTCCCGTCTACCGGCGGGGCTTCTACGTGCGGCTGGCCGAGACCTCCCGCAACCAGTATGTCGTCTTCCACGGCAAGCCGCCGTCCAACACCTCGCTGCAAGTGGCCAAGCCGCCGTTTCCCTTCGCCAATGTCGAAGTCGGCACCGTGGAGCTGCGGCTGAAAAAGGCGCTGCTGATCTGGCAGGCGGCGGTCTCGCGCTATGTGAAGGGGCGGTTCGACGGCGTCGTCATCGGCCACGAGTTCAAGTTCCTGTCGAGCTTCGCCATCCTCGCGCTTGCCAAGCTGCGCAGGCGGCCGGTCTTCTGGTGGGGCTTCGGCTACCGCAAGGCCTACGGCTCGTGGGAGGAGGGCGGCGCGCGGCCTCCGCTCAAGGACCGGATCGCCCGCTGGGCCGCCGACCGCCTCGCGCGGCTTGGCGACGGCTACCTCGCCTATACCGAGAAGGGGCGTGAACATCTCCTGTCGATCGGCGTGCCCGCCGACCGGATCCAGGTCGTGCGCAACACGATCGACGTCGAAGAGCAGATCGTGCTCGCCGACAGGGCCGCAGCGTGCGACGACGCCGGGATCCGCGCCGAGTTCGGCCTGCGGCCGGGTTCCGACGTGCTGCTCTATGTCGGCCGTCTCGTGCCACGCAAGGAGGTGGACAGCCTGGTGCGTTTCGCCGTCGCCTCTCCCGAGGTGGACGGGCGGCCGGTGGACGTGCTGGTGATCGGCGACGGCGAGGAGCGCGCCAGGCTCGAGGCGCTTGCCGGCGGGGCGCGCAACATCCGCTTCGCCGGGGCGATCGACCCGTCCGACCTGCGCATCGCCAAGGCCATGAAGCTCTGCCGCGCGGTCGTCATCCCCGGTTATCTCGGCCTTGCCATCAACCATGCCTTCGCCCATGGCCGCCCCATCATCACGCGCAAGCACGACTTCCACAGCCCCGAGATCGAATATCTGACGGAGGGCGAGGACAGCCTGCTGATCGCCGGCGACGAGGCCGATTTCCACAAGGGGCTCGCGGCTTTCCTTGCCGCGCCGGAGGAACAGCAACGCCTTGCGGCAAACGCCGCCGCCCGGCGCGAAACCCTGAGGATGGACTACATGGTCAAGGCCTATGACGATTTCATAAGCCGTGTCGTGGCGAACGCGGACAACGGCCGATGACGAACGCGATCGCCAAGCTCAGGATGGCGTCCCTCGGGGATGCATTGGTTCGCCGCTTCCCGCCGCTCTATCACGCCTATCGGCGGGAGCTTGCCGCTTTCGACGACAGCGATATCGACGGCCGCAGGGCGCTCCAGCAGCGCCTCGTGGAGCGGACCCTCGCGGCTGCCTCCGGCCTGCCCGGTTATGCGGCCTGGCGGGGCAAATCCCTCGATGCCCATCCCCTCCTGACGAAGGAGATGCTGCGCTCGGGTCCCAACCGCTACCGCTCCTCGTCCGGTTTCCTGACCACGGCGGCGGCGACCAGCGGCTCGTCCGGCATTCCGCTCGCCATCAAGCGCAGTTTCGCCTCCGTCGTGTTCGAGCAGGCGGCGATCGACCATGTGGTCGCGCTCGCCGGCGGCGACTTCCGGCGCGACAGGATCGCCGTGCTGCGCGGCGAGGCCATCAAGGACCCGTCCGACCGGACGCCGCCCTACTGGCGCGTGGAGCGCGGCGGGCGGATCCTGAACTTCTCCGTCGCCCATCTGAACACCGCCACGGCGGAAACCTTCTTTGCCGCGCTGAAGGAATTTTCGCCGAGCGTCATCTGGGCCTATCCCTCGGCGCTCGACATGCTTGCCGCCTGCATGGAGCGCCGGGGCTGGCGGCTCGACGTGCCGGTCGTGCTGACCTCTTCCGAGGTGCTGACGGACGAGCTGCGCGCGCGGGCGGAACGGCTCTTCGGCGCCTGCGTCGCCGATTATTACGGCCAGGCCGAGCGGGTCTGCTTCGCCTATGCGTTGAAGGCGTCGGCCTACCGGTTTATGCCGGCCTATGGCCGCGTGGAACTGCAGCCGGCGGAAGGCGAGGGCGGCGGACGCTTTCGCATCGTCGCGACCAATCTGCGCAACGAAGCGCAGCCGCTGCTGCGCTACGACACCGGGGACATCGCGATCGCTGCGGACGCCGCCGACGCGCAGGGCGCCGAAGGGGTGGCGCTCGGCATGCGGCCCTTCGCCCGCATCGAGGGGCGCGAAAGCGACTATCTGATCGCCCCCGACGGCAGCCGGCTGATCGGCATGAACCACATTCCGCGCTCCATCGACGGCCTCGTGCAGATGCAGCTGCGCCAGACCGACCCGGACCGCGTGCTGGTTCTCGCCGTTGCCGAGGGGCCTGCGGACGAGACGCTGAAGGCGGCGATCGCCGCGAAGTTCGCGCCGCGCCTGCCCGGGACGATGCGGGTGGAAATCCGCTTCTGCGAGGCGATCGCGCGGGAGAAAAGCGGGAAAATGCCGCTCGTGGTGCGTGAAGCCGGCCTTCACGCGCCGGGATAGGGTATCCGAAAGGTTTTGCCGCTAGGACGCAGGTCCGGCAGCGGCGTTCGTCATCACGCCGGCAAACGGCACCATTTCAGAGGTTCGCATGAAGATTTCGCTATTTGGCCTTGGTTATGTCGGAGCCGTGACGGCAGCCTGCCTTTCGCGGGACGGACATGACGTCATCGGCGTCGACAACCAGCAGCTCAAGGTCGATATCATCAACAGCGGCAACTCGCCCGTCGTCGAGGAGGGCGTCGGCGAACTGATCCGCGCCGGCATCGAGAACGGCCGGCTGCGCGCGACCACCGATGTCGACGAGGCGGTGCGCGCCACGGACATGTCGCTGATCTGCGTCGGCACGCCGAGCCGCAAGAACGGCTCGCTCGACACCGATATCGTCGTGCGCGTCTGCCAGGAGATCGGCGCCGCCGTCGCGCGCAAGAAGCGCCCGCATACGGTCGTCATCCGCTCAACGGTCCTGCCGGGCACGATGCGCAACCTCATCATCCCGACCCTGCGCCAGCATGCCGGCGAGGATGCCGCGCTCTCCATCGGCAACAACCCGGAATTCCTGCGTGAGGCCAGCGCGGTCTTCGACTACGACAACCCGCCGAAGATCGTCGCCGGCGGCGAGACCGAAGCCGTGGCGGCAACGATCGCCTCGATCTATGACGGCATCGAGGCGCCCCGCTTCCTGACCTCCGTCGACGTGGCCGAGCTGGTCAAATATGCCGACAATGCCTGGCACGCCGTCAAGGTGGCCTTCGGCAACGAGATCGGCAATATCGGCAAGGCCGTCGGCGTCGACAGCCACGAGGTCATGAAGATCTTCTGCAAGGACGAGAAGCTCAACATCTCGCCGCGCTACCTGATGCCGGGCTTCGCCTTCGGCGGGTCGTGCCTGCCGAAGGACGTTAGGGCGCTCTCCTACAAGGGCCGCGAGCTGGACCTGGAGCTGCCGCTGCTCAACAGCCTGCTGCGCTCGAACGACGAACAGGTCACCCGCGCCTTCAACGAGATCATGGCCCATGGCCGGCGCAAGATCTCCATCTTCGGCATCAGCTTCAAATCCGGCACGGACGACCTGCGCGAAAGCCCGCTGGTGACGCTGGTGGAGCGCCTGCTCGGCAAGGGGATGGATATCCTCATCTATGACCGCTTCGTCAATTTCGCCCGGCTCTACGGCGCCAACCGCGATCACATCCTGAACGTCATCCCGCATATCTCGTCGATCCTCGTCGATGATTTCGACCGGGTCGCGGCGCACGGCGACGTGCTGATCGTCGGCAACGCCGATCCGGAATTCGAGAGCCTTCCTGCACGAATGCGCCCCGACCAGCGGCTCTACGACCTCGTGCGACTGAAGAATGTGAACGAGCTGGAGGACCGCTATGAAGGTGTTAACTGGTAAGGAGGTCGAGGCCGCGGTCGACCGGCCGTTCGACCGGCGCGTGCTCATCATCGTGGAAAACCTGCCCGTGCCCTTCGACCGCCGCGTCTGGTCGGAGGCGACGACGCTTCGCGCCGCCGGCTACGCGGTTTCGGTCATCTGCCCCACCGGCAAGGGTTTCGAGGCGCTTTACGAGGAGCGGGAGGGCGTCCACATCTATCGCCACCCGCTGCCGATCGACGCGCGTGGCGCGCTCGGCTACCTGCGGGAATATTCCTCCGCGCTTTTCCATGAAGCGCGACTGGCCTTCAAGATCCGCCGCCGGCACGGGTTCCATGTGATCCACGGCTGCAACCCGCCGGACCTGATCTTCCTCATCGCCTGGCTCTTCCGGCCGTTCGGCGTGAAGTTCCTGTTCGACCATCACGACATCTGCCCGGAACTCTTCGAGGCGAAGTTCGGCAAGCGCGGCTTCCTGCACCGCGTGACGCGCTTCTTCGAACGGCTGACCTTCCGCTCGGCCACGGTCTCCATCGCCACCAACGAATCCTACCGCGAGATCGCCATGCGGCGGGGCGGGATGGCGGCGGACGACGTGTTCGTGGTGCGCTCGGGGCCGAAGATGGAAAAGCTCCAGATCCGTCCGCCGAAAGAGGAACTGAAGAAGGGCTTTGCTTTTCTCGTCGGCTATGTCGGGGTCATCGGGCAGCAGGAGGGCATGGATCTGCTCGTCGAGGCCGTCGACCACATCGTCAACACGCTGCACCGCACGGACATCCATTTCGGCATCGTCGGCGGCGGCCCGGAGCTGCCGACGATCATCGAGGCCGTGGAGAAACGCGGCCTGTCGCGCTATTTCACCTTCACGGGCCGCGCGCCCGACGACATCATGCTCGACATGCTGAACACCGCGGACGTCTGCATCAATCCCGACCGCGTCACGCCGATGAACGACCTTTCCACCATGAACAAGATCCTCGAATACATGGCGCTGAAAAAGCCCATCGTGCAGTTCGAGACGCGGGAAGGGCGGGTGTCGGCGGGCGAATCCTCGCTCTATGCGAAGCCCGACGACGTGCGGGACTTCGGCGAAAGGATCGTGGCGCTGCTCGACGATCCCGGACGGCGCGAGGCCATGGGCGAACTCGGGCGCAAGCGCATCCTCACCTCCTTCTCCTGGGAGCATTCGGCGCCGGTGCTGCTCGCCGCCTACGAGCGCCTGTTCGAGAAGATCGGCGCGAAGGCCGGGCGATGACGGCCGGCCGCCTTTCGAGCCGCCTCGCCTGGTATGCCCGGCGCCTGTCCGCCATGTCCACGGCGGAAGTGGCGCACCGGGTCGGCGAGCTGGCGAGGAAACGGTCCGCCCGGCTGGCGCAACCGGGCTGGGCGCGCTTCGATGTGGGGGACGGGCCGCTCCCCGTCTTTCCCGTCGCCATCGATCCCGCCTTGGCCGATGCTGATCTGCTTGCGCGCTGGGACCGTGTCGCGGAGCTGGCGATGGCCCGGCGGCACCCTTTCCTCGGGCGGGAATGGCCGCCGGCAGGCGAAGCCTCGCTCTGGCATTTCGATCCGTGCTCGCGCCGGGAATGGCCGAGGGACCGCTATTGCTTCGACATCAACTACCGGCATAGCGATGTCTATGGCGATGTGAAATATGTCTGGGAGATCAACCGGCTGCAATATCTGCAGCCGATCGCAGCGCTTGCCGCGCGCACGGGCCGGGCGGAGCTCGGCGCGTTCGTGTCGGACGAGATCGCGGGCTGGATCGCCGACAATCCGCCCTTCCACGGCATCAACTGGCCGTCCGGCATCGAGCTGGCCCTGCGCGCCATCAGCGTGCTTGTCGCGACACGGCTGGTCGGCGACGACGCCTTTTCCCCGGCCGCCCGCCGTTCCATCCGCGCCTTCCTCGCCGCGACCGGCGCCTGGCTCCGGCGCTATCCGTCCCGGTTCTCCTCGGCAAACAACCACCTGATCGCGGAGGCCGTCGGCCTCTATGTCATCGCCACGGCGTGCCCCGACCTGCCGGCGGCGAAGAGCTGGCGCGCCTATGCCCGCCGCGTGCTGGCGGAGGAGGCCGACCGCCAGTTCCATGCCGATGGCATCGGCGCCGAGCAATCGCCGACCTACACCGCCTTCACGCTGGAGCTCTACCTGACGGCCGCGCGCGTGGGGCAGGCCGCGGACGATCCGCTGCCGCAGGCCGTGCTGCAAAAGCTCGCCGCCGTCGGCGAGGCGCTCACCTGGTTCATGGACGAAAACGGCGCGGTGCCGCGCATCGGCGACGACGACGAGGGCCGCGTGATCGTCAGCGATCCCGAGGCGGACCGGCACTATGTCGCCTCCGTCGTCTCGGCGGCGGCGGCGGTCTGCGATCGGCCGGACATCGCCCCGCCGGCCGCGCCGCCGCACCTGCGCGATCTCGTCTTCGGTCGCCGCCTGGCGCCGGTGAAGGGCGTGGGCGTGCGCACCTTCCCGGAGGGCGGCTACACGGTGCTGCGCGACCGGGTGCACGGGCGGCAGCTGGTTCTTGCCATGGATCACGGGCCGCTCGGCTTCCTGTCGATCGCCGCGCACGGCCATGCCGATACGCTGGCCGTCTGGCTCGACTACGGCGGCAAGGCGCTGCTTGCGGATGCCGGAACCTATCTTTATCACGCCGGCGGCGCCTGGCGCGATGCCTTCCGGGGTACGCCCCTGCACAACACGCTGTCGATCGGCGGCGAAAGCTCCAGCCTGGTCTCGGGCGCCTTCAACTGGAAGACCAAGGCGCAGGCCCGCGGGCTTGCGGTCGACGAGCGCCTCGATGCCTTTTCCTGCGCCGCCGCCCATGACGGCTACCGCGCGCGCTTCGGCGTTGCGCATGCCCGCCTGCTGCGGCGCCTCTCCGCCGACACGTTCCATATCGAGGACCGGCTCGACGGTGCGGCGGCGCCGACCGAGACCGTCGCGATTTCCTTCCTGTCGGGGGAGGGCATCGACATCCGGGCGACCGACCGGCCCGGCACCTTCGACTTCGTGGCCGACGGCCTGCCGCTGATGCGGCTTGCCGGGCCGCAAGGCTGGGCGGCCACGCTGGAGAGCGGACGGGAGGCCGGGCGGCTCGGCTGGCGTTCGCCGTGCTTCGGCGTGAAGGTGCCCTCCGCCCAACTGGTGTTCCGCGGTTCGGCGCCGCCCGGCGGAACGATGCGCACGGAAATGAGGCTGCTGTGAAACGTCTTTGCTCTCTCGCCCTGCTGGCCGTCCTGCTTTTCGGCGCGGCAACCGCGACGCTGGCGGCGGATGCGCCGGCCTTTCGGCGGGGGATCAATCTCGCCCGGCTGCACAGCCTGCCGATGGACGATCCTGAGGTTCCCGGGGCGTTCCTCTGGCCGCCCTTCCAGGGGCCGCTTGCCCGGATCGACGATGCGGAGCTCCATCGCCTGCGGGCCGTCGGTTTCGATTTCGTCCGCCTGCCGGTGGCACCCGCCCCTTTCCTTGCCGTGACGGAAGCCGAACGGCGCCTGCTCATCGACGCGCTCTACGATACGGTGCGGCGGTTGCAGGCCGCCGGTTTCGGCGTCCTCGTCGATGCGCATCCCAATCATTTCGATCCGAACTGGTCGGCGCCGAGGATCCTTGCGGATGCCGACGGCGCGGCGTTCCGCGCCTATGGCGAATGGCTGAAGCAACTCGCCCGCTATCTGCGCGACCTGCCGGCGGACAAGACGGCACTCGGGTTGATGAACGAGCCCCAGGAAGACTGCCGGCTGACGACAGCCAACGAATGGACGCGGATGCAACCATTGCTCTATGCGGCCGTTCGCGAGATCGCGCCGGATCTCGCGCTGGTCCTGACGACGGGATGCTGGTCCTCGCCCGACGCACTGCCCCATCTGGAGATGGAGCCGTATGACGCCAATACGCTGGTCGACGTGCACTATTATCGACCCTATCCCTTCACGCACCAGGGCCTTCCCTTCGCCAATGCGCCGCTGCGCCACATGTCCGGTCTCGCCTATCCCGGCGTCGGCGCCGACAAGGCCGTTGCGCTTGCCCGCACGAAACAGCTCATCGCGGCGCGCCAGCGCGCCGGCGTCGATGTGCCGGACGACACGCTCAAGCAGGCGAGGGGCGTGATCGCGAACTATTATGACGATCCGCCGCTGGTGGACGACGCCTATGTCCAGGGCCATTTTGCCGCCATGCGGCAATGGGTCGACGCGCAGAAGATCGCGCCGTCGCGGCTGATCATCGGCGAATTCGGGGTCGCCCGCCAGCCGGAGGGCCTGCCGGAAATCCCGGGCCGTATCCTCTGGCTGGAGCATGTCCGCAAGGCCGCCGAAGCGAACGGCTTCGGCTGGGCCCTTTGGGACTACAACGCGGGCGACGGCTATCCCGGTTTCGGGTTGGTTTTTGACAATGAATCACGCAAGATCGATCCGGATGTGATACAGGCGCTCGGCCTCGACCGAAGCGGACTGCACAACTAGAGCCATTCCGGCAAAAGCGCGTTCGGCACTTTCGCGTCCGGGTGGCACGCTCCGCAACGCGCGAGGGTCAGGTTGAGCGAAGTGGTGGAAAACGGGATAGCCGTCACGCGCGAGCGGTCGCGTTCCGATGGCCTGCTCGGCTGGGTCCCGGCGATCGCGGTCGGCTATGCAACGATCCTCATGCCCCTTCTCGTGTTCCGCACGGCGCCCGCCGTCGATGACCCGGCGACGGCTGCGGCGTCGAGCTCCAACCTCCTGAACCAGGTCTTCTGGCTCCTCCTTCTCGGCTCGATCGCGGTGGCCTTCCGTCACCGGCTCGCGCGGCTGGAGGAGGCCCTGAAACAGCCGCTCGTGGTGATCGTCGGCCTCTATATGGTGCTCGCCTTCGCCAGTATCCTCTGGTCGCCGGTGCCATCCATCGCGTTCCGCCGGGCCACGCTGCAGTTCATCGTGGTCGCCGCCCTCGTGCTCCCGGCCTTCCTCGTGGAGGATCGCAGGGCCCAGATCGACCGCCTCATGGCGGTCTTCTTCGTCACCATCGCCCTCAATCTCGTCGCCGTGCTGCTGCTGCCGGCGGGCAGGCTCGGCCATCAGGGCATCTACACGCACAAGAACGAACTCGGCCTCATCGTCGCCTACGGGTTCATCTTTTGCCTTTATGGCATGATGCGGCTCGGCGGCCTCGGCCGGTTCGTCGCGGCCGGCCTGGCGGCGGCCGCCGTGCTGGAACTCGTCGTCAGCAAGTCCAAGACCTCGCTCGGCCTTGCGCTCCTCATCCCGCTCCTTGCCCTCGCGGTGGTGGCGGCCAGCCGGTTCCTGCGCATCAACGCGCTGTTTCCGCTTTTCTTCGGCCTGCTCGCCTGCCTCTTCGTCGGCCTGTTCGTCACCAACCTGGTGGATTTCAGCTTCGCCGATCTCTCCATGCTGCTCTTTGACGACACGACCTTCACCGGACGCACCATCATCTGGGATTTCCTCGGCGACGTGATCAGCCGCAGGCCGGTGCTCGGGCAGGGCTACGGTTCGTTCTGGGATATCGGCCCGGGATCGATCGTTCTGACCGAAGCCCCGGGTTTCGTCGCCGTCCTGTTGCAAGGGCACAACGGCTATGTCGATGTCACGGTGGAGCTCGGCCTGGCGGGGCTGCTGGTGCTGGTCGCCTTCCTTGCCTGCGTTCTCTACAATGTCTGCCGTGCGCCCAACGACCGGCGCTCCGGTATCGCGGAAGCCTGGCTCTTCATGTCGATCGTGATCGTCACCCTGTGCCACAACCTTCTGGAGAGCAGCTGGTTTCGCGGTTATTCCGTCGTGTGGATGCTCTTTCTGCTCGTGGGCGCTTGGGCGCAGGCCGGCCGCCGGGGCGAGGGGGAGCCGCCGGTCCGGATTTTGAAGCTTCGTTAACCATAATGAATTAAGTCAGGAAGAAATTCGCGCGTGCGCCGCCGGAACGGCGTGGTGCGGCATAACCTCAACCGAGCGGGTCGATGACGAACGCCTCCATTGAAAACCGAGACGGCGACGGGATGATCGACCCCTGGGCGATTGCGCGCAAACTGTATCAGCGCCTGCCCGTCATCGCGCTCGTCGCGATCCTCGCCGTGGGGCTGACGGCCGCCTATGTCTTCACCGTCCCGCCGATCTACACGGCCTGGACGCGGATCGTCGTGGATCCGAGCAGCCGCAAGCCTTTCGAGGACGCCAACGCGCCTTCGCTGGTCGGAAGCGAGGCGCTCGGCCTCGACACCCAGCTCCTGATCGTCTCGTCCGCCGCGGTGCTGGAGCCCGTGGTGACCGAGTACAAGCTCGTCGAGGACCCCGAATTCGCGAAGGAGGCGGCTGCGGACACGCCCGAGCGGCGCGTGGGCAAGGTCACGGAAGCGCTTGCAAAAGCCATGACCGTCTCGCGCGAGGGCGCGACCTACATCATCTCGATCGGGGTCAAATCGCAAAGCGCGCAGAAATCCGCCGACCTCTCGCAGGCCGTGGCAAAATCCTACCTGCGCGAACAGCAGCAGTTCCAGTTGAATTCCTCCCGGCAGCTTGCGGAGCAGATCGACAGCCGCCTGATCGGCCTGCGCGAGCGCGTGCGGGAGGCGGAGGAAAAGGTGCAGCAGTTTCGCGCCGAAAAGCGGCTGCAAAGCGCGGTGGACGGAACCCTGCTCGTCGGCCAGGAACTCGGCGGCCTGAACACGCAGCTCGTCGAGGCCCGCAGTGCGCTTGCCAGCGCCACGGCGGCCAATGAGGAGATCCAGCGCTACTTCAAGCGGGAGGTGGCACCGACGGCCCTCGGCGAGGTCGTCAATTCTCCGCGTGTCACGCAGTTGCTCGAGGAATATTCCCGCGCCGTGCGCAGCGAGGCGTCGCTTGCCGCGGCGCTGTTGCCGCAACATCCCTCGCTGCTGCGGGCCAAGGCCGAGGTGGCCCGTATCTCGTCGCTGGTCCGCAGCGAGATCCAGGCGATCGGCGAGGGCAAGAAGGTGGAGCTGGACGTCGCCCGCCAGCGCGTCGCCAATCTCGAGCGCCAGATGGAAACGCTGCGGACATCCTCCAATGTCAGCGATCAGGACCTGATCGTCCTGCGGGAGCTGGAGACGGAGGCGAAATCCACCCGTGCGGTCTATGAGAACGTGCTGGGCCGGGCGAAGGAGGTGGCCAATCTGGAGCAGATCACCATGCCTGTCGCCCGTATCATCAGTCAGGCGCAGCCGCCCGAATATCCGTCCTGGCCGCGAAAGAAGATCCTGCTCGCTCTGGCCGGATTCGTCGGCTGTGCGCTGGGCGTCCTGCTGGTCGTGGTCGCTGAAGTCTGGCGCCAGCTTCGCGTCCGGTATTCGGCGCCCGCCCCGGTAGTCGACAGCGAGGTTCCTGCCAGCGAAAGCGCGGCGGCGGACGATCTCAAGCCCGCGGACGTGTTCCAGGCGGTCCCGAGGCGGCGCATCGTCTATTCCGGTTCTCCAAAGGTATCGACCGGCCATCCCAAGCGTTAGCCCAGGCCCTCCAGCCGGCCTGCCCTATTCGCGTTCACATTGTCGTCATCAGCCGGATAAACCCCGGCTGTGCTGGCCGGGTTTACGCTTTCAGAAGGTATCGCCTCTAGAACCGTCTTGTATGGAACCGGTTGCCAATACAGGACATGTTGAAGCTTCGCGCCATAGATGAGGGCCGGCTGGAGGCCGCCGCGAAACTTCTGGTGAAGGGGTTTCCTTCCCGTTCGCTCGCCTTCTGGCAGCACGGGCTGCGCAGGCTGGCCGCCCACAACAGGACCATGGGCCAGCCTTCGGTCGGCACCTTCCTGATGGCGGAGGAAAGGCCCGTCGGCATTCTGCTGACCATCCCCCGGCACGATACGCTGACGGGGCGCCGGATCGTCAATCTCTCGAGCTGGTATGTGGAGGAAAGTCACCGCTGGTCCGCCGTGCGCCTGATCGTCGCGGCGCTCGCGGACAAGCAGGCGATCTACACGGACCTGACGCCGACCGACGTGGCCGCCGATGTCAACGCTCGCCTCGGCTTTCGCTCGTTCGATATCAAGGTGCTTCTCCTTGCCCTGCCGTGGACTGCCATCGTCGGCCGGAAGCGCGACAGGCTCGTCCCGTTCGAGGCGGTGCCGCCCGGCGCCATCGCCGAGGCGCTGATGCCGGATATGCGCAAGCACCGCGATCTCGGCTGCATCGTGACGACGATCGAGGCCGGCGGACGCTATCATCCGGTGGTCCTCGACGTGACCGTGCGCAAGCGCGTTCCCCTCGCGCGCGTCGTCTTTGCCGAAAGCATGGACCTCGTCGCCAACAACCTGGCCGCGCTTGCGCGCCTGCTGGTTCTGCGCGGCGTGCCCTTGCTGGCGCTGCAGGTGGAAAAGGACAGGCACATCCCGCACGCCTGGGTCTGGAAACGTGGCCTTTGTTACCAGGTCAAGGGCGAATGGGACGAGCGGGTCATCAACGAGCTCTATTCCGAACGCGTGCTGCTGAAGGTCTGAAGCGTTACGACCTTCCGGCTTCGCTTCCCGCACGTCGACTCTTTGTTTTTCGCAGGCCGCTATCGCAAAACCACTGCACTTTTGCGCGGCGCGCTCCAGCCGCCTATAGCTCTTCCAGCGTATCGCCGAAGCGCTCGATGCCGCGCAGGCGCGTGCGGCCGGCAGCGCCGGCGCGTTCGATGGCGCGCGTCGTGATCAGGTGGCAGACCGCCATGACCGAGACGTGGTTGAACAGCGGCCCGGGCGCCAGCGTCTGACATCGGAAGTGCCAGGTGGCGCTCGCCCGGTGGGTGACGCCTTCGTCCGTCAGGTAGAGCAGCTTCGCGCCGCTCTTCTCGATCGCCGACAGGATCGTCTCCATCTGCGCCACGCGGCGGCGCAGGCCGAAGACGATCGCCACGTCCCGGTCGGTCACGCTGACGAGATGTTCGCCGAGCGTTTGGCCCGCACCGGGAATGGCGACGATGTTCTCCACCACCTGCGTCATCTGCCATTGCAGGTATTCGGCAAAGGCGTGGCTGCTGCGAAAGCCCAGCACCCAGGTCTTGCGTGCGCCAAGGATCGCGTCGGCGATCGCATCCACCTGCGCGTCGGTGATCGTGGAAAACGTGCCTTCGAGATTGGCGATGCCCTGCGCGACATGGGCGCCGACGGATTGGGCGCCGGCGGCATCCGAGGAGGTGGACAGGAACAGGCGCGAGCCGGTCTCCCGCTCGTCGCGCGCATGGCGGCGCGCCTCCTCGTAGCTCTCATAGCCGAGGCGGCGGACGAAACGCGTCACGGTTGCATTGGAGACCTGCGCGAGCTTGGCCAGTTCCGAGGCGGAATAGCTGGCGAGCTCGCCGGGGAAGTCGCAGACGAATTCGCCGAGCCGCCGTTCGGCCGGGTGCAGGCCATCGAGCGCGTCACGCACGCGAAACAGGAACGAACGATCCGTAGAGCTCATCTGAGCCATCCCTTTCACTTCGAAATCAAGCTTGTAACGCACTTGCCGGACTTCGCAAGAATGCCGTGCGGGATGCGGCGCAAAGTTTCTTGAAAAACAGATTTCATATGTGTATTATAAGAAAATTGATTTTCATGCTGATGCCAAGAGGAGGAGACTATGGCAGCAGAAGGTATGGTGCAGTCCGGCACGTCATCGCCGGCCATCCGGCAACTGGAGGGCGCGCTCACCCGCATCGGGGTGACGCGCGCGCACAAGCAGATCATCGCGCTGGTGCTGATCGGCTGCCTGTTCGACAGTTTCGAACAGAACACGATCGGCGTGTCCGGCCCGCTCCTGAGGGAGCACTGGGGCCTGACGGGCACGGATATCGGCCTCCTGAACACGATCACGTTCGGCAGTGCGGCCATCGGCCGGCTGCTTTCGGGCATCCTCGGCGACCGCTACGGCCGCCGTGTCATGCTGACCGTCAACCTGCTGCTGTTCTCGCTGGGTTCGGCGGCCTGCGCGCTGGCGCCGGACTTCATGTTCCTGTGCATCGCCCGCGCCATTGTCGGCTTCGGCGTCGGCGGCGAGATTTCCACCGCCGTCACCATGCTGTCGGAATTCTGCTCGCCGAAGTTCCGCGGAACGGCGGCCGGGCTCGTCAATGTCGGCGCGGGCGGTTTCGGCAACTTCCTTGCCCCCGTCTACGGCCTGATGATCTTCAGCATCTTCCCGGGCGAGGACAGCTGGCGCTGGCTCTTCGCCTCGCTGGCGCTGCCGGCGCTGCTGGTCGTCTTCTATCGTCGCTACGTGCCGGAAACGCCGCGTTTCCTTGCCGCGCAGGGCCGGATCGACGAGGCGAACAAGGTGCTCTCGGTGCTGGAATCCGGCTCGCTCCGGCCGAAGAACCTCGTGGTGCGCGAATATCTCTCGAAGGAGAACGAACAGGATGCGCCCCGCGCCAAGGGCGCCTGGAAGGAGCTGTTCCGCGCGCCGTTCCTCGGCCGCATCGTGCCGGTGTCCATCGCCATCCTGATGAGCTACGGCGCGCAGCTTTCCGTCCTGACGCTGATGCCGGTCATCTTCGTCTCGATGGGCTACACGCTGCAGGGCAGCCTGCTCTACAGCATGATCATCCAGAGCGGCAGCGTGCTCGGCGCCATCGCGGCCTCGATGTTCGGCTACTACTTCCCGCGCAAGCGCGTCCTGACCGTCGGTGCCATCTGCGCCTGCCTTGCCGCGCTCGCCATCATGTATCTCGGCACCACCATCCATCTGGTGCTGTTCTTCGGCGCGCTCTTCCAGTTCTTCGTGCTTCTCTTGAACACGTCGATCTGGATCTATGCGCCGGAACTCTTCCCGACCCGCATCCGCGCCTTCGGTGTCGCCTTCATCCTGGCGACGGGTTCGGCCGCCGGGTCCTTCGTGCCGACCATTTCGGGTGCCCTGTTCGACAGCTACGGCATGGGCGGCGTGTTCGGCCTTGCCGCGGCCATGTACGCCATCTTCGCCATCTGCATCCGCCTCGGGCCGGAAACCTACGGCATGTCGATGGAAGACATCACGCAGCGGGCGGACACCGCCACGGCAAGCGACAACCTCGTCGCAGAGCCCGCCAAAGCAGGAGCTTGAAGAGAGCATGACCCCGCATATCCTGTTGATCAATCCCAACAGCTCCGAGGCCACAAGCGAGATGATGCACGCCATCGCGCTGGCCTCCGCGGCGGGGCGGCTGGTGGTGAAGACCGTCACCGCGCGCCGCGCCCCGGGCATGATCGTCACCCCCGGGCAGCTGGCCGCCTCCGCCGCCGAAGTGGTGGAGCTCGGCACCGCGCACGGGCGGGATTGCGCGGGGATCATCGTCAGCGCCTTCGGCGATCCCGGCCTTGCCGAGCTTCGCCGCAAGGTCGCCGTCCCCGTGGTCGGCATCTGCGAGGCCTCGATGATCGAGGCCTCGCAGGGCGGCCGCGCCTTTTCCGTCGCCACTTCGACGCCCGACCTGGTCGAGGCCATCGACCAGCGGGCGCACGATCTCGGCCTTGCCCATCTCTACCGGGGCATCCGCTGCACCGAGGGCGACCCCGTCGCCCTTGCCGCCGATCCGGCGCTTCTCAGCGAGTCGCTGGCCGGGGCGGTACGGGCCTGCATCGAGGAGGACGGCGCCGAAGCCGTCATCATCGGCGGCGGCCCGCTCGGCCAGGCGGCCGAAAAGCTCCGCCCGCGCTTCGACCAGCCCGTGCTCGGGCCGATCCCCTCGGCGGTGGAACGCATCATCGGACTCATCGGCAAGGCCGGCGACGCGCCGCAGGCGATGGAAAGCTGAATCCATTCCAGCAAAATTGCACAGCGGTTTTGCGTCCGGAATTGCGTTGAACCCTAGACCTCGACCGGCCGGGCATGCTCGGCCTTCGTACCGAAAACCCGGCGATACCGCTCGATTTCGGCGGGATCGCCGGTTGCTTTCAGGGGATTGTCCGAAAGCTTGACCGCCGGCCGGCCATTGGCGCTCGTCACCTTGCAGACGAGCGAGATCGGGTCGAGCCCCGTCCCGCCATCCGGATCGCAGCCGCGGAAATCGTTGGTGAGGTTGGTGCCCCAGCCGAAGCTCATGCGCACGCGGCCGTGGAAGTGCCGGTACGTTTCCTCGATCGTGTCGACATCCATGCCGTCGGAGAAGATCAGCAGCTTTTCCCGCGGATCGCGGCCCTTGTCCTGCCACCAGCGGATGATCTGCTCGCCGCCGGCGATCGGCGGGGCGCTATCCGGGCGGAAACCGGTCCAGTCCGCCACCCAGTCCGGCGCCTCGGCGAGGAAGGCGGTGGTGCCGAAGGCGTCGGGCAGGGCGATGAGGAGATTGCCGTTATAATGCTGCCGCCATTCCTCCAGCACCTGGTAGGGCGCGGCGGCGAGCGCCGTATCGCCCTCGGCCAGCGCGGCGGCGACCATCGGCAGCTCGTGCGCGTTGGTGCCGATCGCCTCGAGATCGGCATCCATGGCGAGCAGCACGTTGGAGGTGCCGATGAAGCGCTCGCCGAGCCCTTCCTTCAGCGCTTCCACGCACCAGCGCTGCCAGAGGAAACCATGCCGGCGGCGGGTGCCGAAATCGGAGATGACGAGATCCGGCAGGTGCCGCAGCCGCTCCACCTTCTCCCACAGGCGGGCCTTGGCGCGGGCATAGAGCACGTCGAGCGCAAAAAGCCCCTTGTCGCGCATTGCCGCGCGCGATTTCAGCTCGTTGATGATGACGAGCGCCGGAATCTCCCACATGGTGGTGTGCGTCCACGGTCCCTCGAAATGCAGCTCATACTGCCCGTCCACCTTGCGCAGATCGTAGTCGGGCAGGCGGAAGGCGGCGAGCCAGGCGATGAAATCCGGCCCGAACATGCGCGCCTTGCCGTAAAAACTGTTGCCTGCCAGCCAGATCAGTTCCTTCTTGGTGAAACGCAGGCTGCGGGCATGGTCGAGTTGCGCCCGCAGTTCCTCCTCGTCGATGATCTCGGCGAGTCGCACGGTCTTCGTCCGGTTGATCAGCGAGAAGGTCGCCTCGACATCCGGATGCAGGTGGCGGATCATCTGCAGCATCAGCAGCTTGTAGAAATCCGTGTCGAGCAGGCTGCGCACGATGGGATCGAGCCGGAAATTGTGGTCGTAGGTGCGGGTCGCGAAATCGGTGACGGCCATCCGGCTCCTCCTGAACGATGCTGGACACGGGTATAGCCCACCCGCGACCTCCTCGGAAAGCGCCTGTCGTTTGGCGGGCCGAACCTGATGGTGTCGCTGCCGATGTGCGGGGAGGGGATCACACCCCGTCTGCAACGCATGATTGGTGGCAGGGGCATCTTGTGCTTGGTGCTTGATAGGGCGGTCCAAAACGTGATTGCGCGATGTCGGGCGGAGGACGCGTTGCCGAAGACGTTTGGCATCATCGCATCCGCACGATCCTGCCGGCAACGCCCGGCGTCGGGCTGTGCTTCCGGCATGTTTTCGGTTCCTTCGGCATTCTTGGCTGCACGTTCTGCGTTTATGGTTAGCGGAGCTTTTACGGCGCCCGGACGCACCATTTCGAAACACCCGGATCTGTCCGCAATGCCTTGAGAAACCGGGCTTATTCTCGCCTTGTTCATGAAGCGCCGCAATGGCACGTCCCGTCTCGATCCATGCATCTCGCCGGCTTCACGAAATCTTATCCATGTCCTTTCAGTCGATCTTATCAACCGTCGGTTATGCCTCTTCGGAACGATAAGCCAAGAGCCCGCTGTCCGGCCGGCATTGAAAACGACGGAGAAGACCATGAAGCAGAAGATTCGTGATATCCTGACGAAACACGGCGGCCTGCCGACGCCGGTCGACCAGCTCGCGGATGATGCCGATCTCTACGCGGCCGGTCTCTCCTCCTTCGCCTCCGTGCAGGTGATGCTCGGCATCGAGGATGCCTTCGACGTCGAATTCCCCGACAATCTGCTGAATCGCAAGTCCTTCCAGAGCATCGACGCGATCACGCGGGCGGTGGCCGGCCTTGTCGGCAATGCGGAGGCGGCCGAATGACCGTCACCGTCGGGAAGGGGCTCGCGGAGCGCGCCGAGCGCGTCTCCGCCGTGGCCGCAGCGCATGCCGACGACGTGGACGCCAAGGGCCGCTTCCCGCGGGAGGCCGTCGAGGCGATGATCGCCGAACGGCTGCTCTCCATCCAGGTGCCCGTCGCGCTCGGCGGCGAGGATGCTTCGATCTCGGAGATCGCCGAGGTCTGTTCGGTGCTCGGCCAGGCCTGCTCGGCCGCCGCCATGGTCTTCGCCATGCACCACATCAAGCTGTCGAGCCTCGTCTCGCACGGCGCCGGCGATGCCTGGCACAGCGCCTTCATGCGCCGCATTTGCGACGAGCAGCTTCTCCTTGCCTCCGCGACGACCGAGGGCGGCATCGGCGGGAACCTGCGCAACAGCATCTGCGCCATCGAGATCGACGGCGACACCTGCCGCCTCACCAAGGACGCGACCGTCATCTCCTACGGCGCGCATGCAGACGCGATCCTCATCACCTCGCGTGCCCATGCGGACGCCGCCTCGACCGACCAGGTCATGACCGTCTTCACCAGGGACCAGTACACGCTGGAGCAGACCCATGTATGGGACACACTCGGCATGCGCGGCACCTGCTCGGACGGCTGGCTCTTCAAGGGGGAGGCGCCGAAGGCGCAGATCCTGCCCAAGCCGTTCGCCGAGATCGCCGCGCAGTCGATGCTCGCAACCTCGCACCTTCTCTGGAGCGCCGTCTGGTACGGCATCGCCGTCAACGCCGTCGCCCGCGCGCAGGCCTTCGTCCGCGCCGCCGCCCGCAAGAGCCCCGGCGTGACGCCGCCCGGCGCGCTGCGTCTTGCGGAGGCCTCCAACCTTCTCCAGCTCGTGAAATCCAACACGATCGCCGGCCTCAAGGAATACGAAGCCGCCAAGGCGGATCCGGACCGGCTCTCCTCCATGGGCTTCGCCGTCGCGATGAACAATGTGAAGATCGCCTCCTCCGAGACGATCCTCGCGATCATCAACCAGGCCATGCTGATCTGCGGCATCATGGGCTACAAGAACGGCACGCCCTTCAGCCTCGGCCGGCACCTGCGCGACGCGCATTCCGCCCAGCTGATGATCTCCAACGACCGCATCCTCGGCAACACGTCGAACCTCCTGCTTGTGCACAAGCAGGACACCAGCCTGATCGGGTGACACCATGGATATGCAGACTTCTCTTCTCGACCGGCTCTTCGATTCGGGCCTGCTCATCGATACCGGCGTCGAAGGCCTCTATGGCCGCAGCGGGGCCTTCGAGGACGTCATCGCCCGCTTCGAGCGGCTGATCGACGCCTATGGCGGCGCCGACGGCGCGGAAGCGATGCGCTTTCCGCCGGGCATGAACCGTGCGCATTTCGAGACCTCCGGCTACATGAAGAGCTTTCCGCAGCTCGCCGGCACCGTGCACAGCTTCTGCGGCGGCGAACTCGACCATATGAGCCTCCTGCAATGCATGGAGGTCGGCGGCGACTGGACGAAGGACCAGAAGGCGACCGACATCGTGCTGACGCCGGCCGCGTGCTATCCGCTCTATCCGACGATCGCCAAGCGCGGCCGCCTGCCGGCCAAGGGCGGGCTCTACGATCTCCAGTCCTACTGCTTCCGCCATGAGCCCTCGAACGACCCGGCCCGTCAGCAGCTCTTCCGCATGCGCGAATATGTCTGCATGGGCACGCAGGAACATGTGACGACCTTCCGCCAGACCTGGATGGACCGTGGCCTCGAAATGATGGAAAAGGTCGGCCTCGATGTCACGATCGACGTGGCCAACGACCCGTTCTTCGGCCGCGCCGGCCGCATGCTCGCCAACAACCAGCGCGACCAGAACCTCAAGTTCGAGCTGCTCATTCCGGTGACCTCGGCCGCCAAGCCGACCGCCTGCATGAGCTTCAACTACCATCAGGACGCCTTCGGCGCGAAATGGGGCCTCAATCTCGAGAACGGCGACGTCGCGCACACCGCCTGCGTCGGCTTCGGCCTGGAGCGCATCGCGCTCGCCCTCTTCGCCCGCCACGGCCTCGACATCGCCGCCTGGCCGGAAGCCGTCCGCAAGACGCTCGGATATCGGGACTGAGCATGGCCGCCGTCTTCCCCGGGGCCGACCCCGAGACCTGGCGGCCGCACGCGCTGCACGACGCGGAGCGCATGTGGCCGGAGACGAATTGCTACGTCGACCTCTGGATCGAGGTGCTGAACGCCTTCGGCGCCGCACCCGAGGCGATGCTCGGCTTCTCCCTGACCCAGGATTTCGAGAGCGACCAGTTCACCTTCTTCAAGGTCCCGCTGGAAGACCTCGAAAGCCTGTACGGCATCCGCTGCACGGAACTCGCCATCTTCGACAGGGTTGAGACCCATGTCGCAACGCAGATCGCGCGCGGCCGCCTCTGCCTCGTCGAGATGGACAGCTTTTACATGCCGGACACCCGCGGCGTCGCCTATGGCCAGGAGCATGGCAAGACGACGGTGGCGATCAACCGGCTGGACCCTGAAGGAAAGCGGCTCGATTATTTCCACAATGCCGGCTTCTTCCGGCTGGAGGGGGAAGACTTCGACGGCCTGTTCCATCTCAATGACGGCCCCGACGACCTGCCTTTCCTGCCCTATGCGGAATTCGCCAAGTTCCCGGAAAAGCGGCCGGACGAAATCCATCTGCGCCGCGAGGCGAAACGCCTGCTTGCCGCGCATTTCGCCCGCCGCCCGGCGGAAAACCCGGTGGCCGCCTTCGCGACGCTCTTTCCGAGCCAGGTGGAAGCGGTGGCCGATCGTCCCTTCGGTTTCTTCCACAAATATGCCTTCAACACGCTGCGCCAGCTCGGCGCCAATTTCGAGCTTGCCGGCAGCCATCTCGACTGGATCGCCCCGGACGGCAGGCTCGCGGAGGCCGCCGATGCCGCCCGGAAAATCTCCGAGACGGCGAAGTCCGTGCAGTTCCAGCTCGCCCGCGCCGTGACGCGCCGCAGGTTCGATCCGCTGGCGAGCGCGCTCGATCCGGCTGTCGAGGCCTGGGACCGGCTGATGGCAACACTCGCCGCCCGCATCGGCTGATGGAGGACCGGATGCCTGCGATCGGAAGGCCCCTCTCCGGCGGCTGGCGCATGGTGCTGACGCCGGCCGGCGCCGCCGCGGACCCGGCGGCGCTCGAAAGCCTTTCCGGTTTCATCGAGGCTCCCGTGCCGGGCACGGTCGCCGGGGCGCTGGAGCGCGCCGGCCGCTTCGACCGCACGGCGCCTGACCCGCTCGACCATCTCGATGCCTGGTACGTGCTCGACCTCGCCGGCGAGGCGCCGGGCGACGCCGTGCTGCATTTCGACGGTCTCGCCACGATCGCCGAAGTCTGGTGGAACGGCGCGCTCGTCCTGTCCTCCGACAGCATGTTCGTGCGCCACAACCTCCCTGTCATGCTCGCCGGCAACGACCGCCTCGCGCTCTGCTTCCGCGCGCTGAAGCCGCATCTGGAGAAACGCGGTCCGCGTGCGCGCTGGCGGCCGCAGATGATCACGCCGCAGGGCCTGCGCCTCGTGCGCACCACCCTGCTCGGCCGCATGCCGGGCTGGTGCCCCGAAGTCCACGCCGCCGGCCCCTGGCGGCCCGTCCGCCTCTCGCGGCCCATGCCGGCCTTGCCGGGCGACGTCCAGCTGGCCGCCCGCCTCGACGAAGACGGCGCCGGCCGGCTCGATGTGCGTTTTTCTCTCGACGGAACGGCTCCGCCCATCCTCGAATGCGCCGGGGTCACCGCCGTGGCCGTGCCCGACGGCGAGGGCCGGTTCCGCGCAAGCCTTGCCATTCCCCGTGTCGAGGCCTGGTGGCCGCGCAGTCATGGCCGGCCGGCGCTGCATGAGGTGGCCTTGATTGCGGGCGGACAGCGCCATGCGGTCGGCCGCACCGGCTTCCGCCGCATCACGATCGATCGTGGCGCGGATGGCCGGGATTTCGCGCTCTCCGTCAACGGCGTGAAGATTTTCTGCCGCGGTGCGGTGTGGACCAGTGCCGACATCGTCGACCTGCCGGGCGATCGCGCACGATACGCGCCGCTGTTGCGGCTGGCGGCCGAGGCTGGCATGAACATGCTGCGCATCGGCGGCACCATGGCTTATGAGACGCCGGATTTCTTCGCGCTTTGCGACGAACTCGGCCTGATGGTCTGGCAGGATTTCCAGTTCGCCAATTTCGATTACCCGGTGAGCGATCCGGCCTTTGCCGACAAGGTGCGGAAGGAAGCCGTCCAGTTCCTCGAGGCGACAGCCGCCTCGCCGTCGCTTGCCGTTCTGTGCGGCGGCAGCGAGATCGACCAGCAGGCGGCGATGCTCGGCCTGCCGGAAGCGGCCTGGGCCGGGCCGCTGACCCGGGAGATCCTGCCCTCCGTCGCCGCGGCCTGTCGGCCCGATGTGCCTTATGTGGAGAACTCCCCGGGCGGCGGCGCCATGCCCTTCTCGCCGAATGCCGGCGTCACGCACTACTATGGCGTCGGCGCCTATTGCCGGCCTCTGGAGGACGCGCGCCGCGCGGCGGTCCGTTTTTCCGCCGAAAGCCTCGCCTTCGCCAATGTGCCGGAACAGGCGACGCTCGACGCACACCTGCCGGTGCCCGCCGTGCATGACCCGCGCTGGAAAGCCCGTGTGCCGAGAGATCGCGGCGCCTCCTGGGATTTCGAGGATGTGCGCGATCACTATCTCGGCCTGCTCTACGGCCTTGAACCGGCGCGGCTGCGCCGCGAGAATCCGGCCCGTTACCTCGATCTTTCGCGCGCCGTCGTCGGCGAGGTGATGGAGGCGACCTTTGCCGAATGGCGCCGCGCGGAAAGCCCATGCAACGGCGCGCTGGTCTGGACCTTCCAGGATCTCCTGCCCGGCGCCGGCTGGGGCATCGTCGACGCGACGGGCCTGCCGAAATCCGTCTGGCACGCGCTGCGCCGCGCCTTCCGGCCATTGCAGATCACGCTCAGCGACGAAGGCACGAACGGGCTCGACATACACGTGCTGAACGACGGGCCGGACGAACGGCAGCTGGTGCTGGAGCTTTCCTGCCTGCGCCACGGCCGGCAGCCGGTCGTCTCCGGCCGCAGGGAGATGACGCTTTCCCCGCATTCCGCCGAGACGCTGCCGGCAACCGCGCTCTTCGGCGCCTTCCTCGACACGACCTACGCCTTCCGCTTCGGCCCGCCATCCCATGACGTGACGGTCGGACGGCTCGTCGATGCGGGCGGGACCACCGTCGCGGAAGCCTTCCATTTTCCCCGCGGCCGCGCGGAGGCGATCTCTCCCGCCGTCCTGACGGCAGTCCTCCGGCAGGATGCGGAAGGCTGGCTGCTCGACCTCTCGGCCGACCGCTTCGCCCAGTCGGTCGCCATCGAGATCGACGGCTTCCTGCCGGCCGACAACTGGTTCCATCTGGCGCCGGGCGGCGTGAGAAGCGTCCGTCTTCTGCCTTGCGCCGGCACCGACCCCCTGGCGCGGCCGAACGGCACTGTCCGCGGCATCGGCGCCGAGGCCGTCATATCCATCTGAGCCTTCGAACGGGCGGCCGTTCCTGCTGCGCGCCCGCGCCAAGGCTATCGCGACCGGCATGCCGATCGAATCATTCTTGGTTTCTATGAAGTGCATTTCATATATCTATTTGCGAAATGCATCGGCTTGCCGGCATATTTTCCTTGAGGGCGTCATTGCTCCGGCGGTGATCCTGCACCAACAAGGGGAACAATCATGTTGAAGACCATCCTGTCCTATGCCGTGGCCACGGGCCTTGCCTTTTCCGTTCTCGGGACGCCGCTTGCCGCGAGCGCCGACGATCTCGAGACCATCAAGGCCGCGGGCGAATTCAAGTTCGCCAACAGCGGCGCCTATCCGCCCTTCAGCTTCGTCGACGACAGCAACCAGACAGTCGGCTTCGACGTCGATATCGGCAACGAGATCGCCAAGCGCCTTGGCGTGAAGGGCGCCGGCGTCAGTACCGCCTGGGACGGCATCATCGCCGGCCTGCTTGCCGGCAAGTACGATTCCGTCATCGGCAGCATGACCATCACCCCGGAGCGCGAAAAGGCCGTCGATTTCGTCGGTCCCTATTACAAGTCGGGCCGCGGCGTCTTCGTCACCGAGGGGTCCGAGATCAGGTCGATCGACGACCTCAAGGACAAGACCATCGGCGTGACGCTCGGCGAGACCCACGAGAAATGGGCGCGCGAGCGCGGCGGCTGGGAGATCCGCACCTACAAGGGCCTGCCGGAACTCTTCCTCGAATTGAAGGCCGGCCGCATCCAGGCGATGATCGTCGATGCCGTGCCGGTGTCAATCGCCGTCAAGGAGACGGGCGAGAAGGTCGCCAAGCTCGACGTGCCGGAATTCGCCGGGACCGAGGACAAGATCGGCATCGCCATCCGCAAGGGCAATCCGGAGCTGAAGGCCGCCATGCAGAAGGCGCTCGACGACATGATGGCCGACGGCACCTACGAGGCCATCGCCATGAAGTGGGTCGGCGCGGACATCCGCTGATCTCTCCCCGCCCATGAAAGGGCCGGCCCGGCAGGAGACTGCCGGCCGGCTGACCGATCGTCGAGGATCCGGCAATGGATATCGCACTCATCGGCCGCATTTTCCCAGTCTTCGTCCAGGCGGCCTGGACGACCGTCGAGCTCTCACTGCTGTCGCTTACCCTCGGCCTTGCCGTGGCGGCGCTTGTCGCTATGCTCCGCCTCTCGCATGTCGCGGCCCTGCGCTTTGCCGGCGCGGCCTATGTCAGCGTCTTTCGCGGCACGCCGGCGCTCATCCAGATCTTCCTGCTCTATTTCGGCGGACCGCAGGTCGGCATCCAGCTCGACCCCTTCGCCGCGGGCGCCATCGCGCTCGGCCTCAACATCGCGGCCTATATGGCCGAGTCGATCCGCGGCGGCGTGCTCTCGGTCGATCGCGGGCAGATGGAGGCGGCGCGCTCGCTCGGTTTCGGCGAGGGCCAGTCCATGCGCTGGATCGTGCTGCCGCAGGCCGCCAAGCTGATGATCCGCCCGCTCGGCGTCAATGCCGTGGCGCTGGTCAAGGGCACGGCGCTCGTCGCCACCATCTCGGTGGTGGAGCTCACCTATACGGCGCAGCGCTTCATCGGCTCCACCTACAAGCCGTTCGAGATCTTCGCGGTGACGGCGGTGCTCTACATGATCATGGTCTACGGCCTGACGCTCCTCGTCGACCGTCTCGACCGCGCCTATGCCGGGGAGGCGTGAAGATGCAGGGTCTCGATTTCAGCATCGTCCCCGAATACTGGCCGCTGATCGGCAAGGGCCTGTGGTGGACCGTCGTCATCTCCACCGCCTCCGCCGTGCTCAGCGTTCTCGCCGGCATCGGCTTTGCCCTTCTCGTGCTCTATGCTTCGCCGGTCGTGCGCTATCCGGTGCGCCTCTTCATGTGGCTCTTCATGGGCACGCCGCTGCTCCTGCAGCTCTTCCTCATCTATTTCGGCCTCGTGCAGATCGGCATCGACATTCCGGCCATCTGGTCGGGCATCGTCGCCCTCAGCCTGCATTTCGCCGTCTACAATGCCGACATCTTTCGCGCCGGTATCGCCTCGCTCGACAGGGGGCAGACGGAGGCGGCGCGCTCGCTCGGCTTCGGCGCCTGGCGGACGCGGATCTACATCGTCGTGCCGCAGGCAGTGCGCAATACGGTGCCCGCCGTCGGCAACATGATGATCGCGCTCCTGAAGCAATCCTCCATCGTCTCGATGATCGGCATCGCCGAACTGGTGCACAGCGCCCAGCTCGTCATCAGCGAGACCTACCGGCCCTTCGAATTCTACCTGACGGCCGCCGCCCTCTATTATGGTCTCAATCTCATCCTCGAAGCGGTCCTCAGGGGGATCGAACGGAAAGTGGAGCTTTCGCGATGAACGATACCCGTCCGATGATCGAGGTGCGCGGCGCCAGAAAGTTCTTCGGGCCGCTGGAGGTGCTGAAGGGCATCGATTTCAGCGTGGCGCGCGGCCAGATCGTCGCGGTCATCGGCCCGAGCGGTTCGGGCAAGAGCACGCTGCTGCGCTCGATCAACCATCTCGAAACGCTCGACGGCGGCGAGGTATGGCTCGATGGCGTGCAGGTAAATCAAAAGCTTGACCGCCGTTTCTTCGAGCGGCACATCAACGGCGTGCGCCAGCAGATGGGCATGGTGTTCCAGCACTTCAACCTCTTCCCGCACCTGAGCGTCGCGGAAAACATCACCATCGCCCCGATCAAGCTGAAGGGCATGGCGAAGGCCGAGGCGCGGGCGCTCGCCCTGAAGATGCTCGACAAGGTGGGCCTTGCCGACAAGATCGACGCCTTCCCGGCGCGCCTTTCGGGCGGGCAGAAGCAGCGCGTTGCGATCGCGCGGGCGCTCGCCATGCAGCCGAAGGTCATGCTCTTCGACGAGGCGACCTCGGCGCTTGACCCGGAGCTGGTGGACGAGGTCAACCTCGTCATGAAGCAGCTTGCGAGCGAGCACATGACCATGGTCATCGTCACGCACGAGATGCGTTTTGCCGCCGAAGTCGCCGACCGGGTGATCTTCATGGCAGACGGCGCCGTGGTGGAGGAGGGCAGCCCGGCCGAGCTCTTCCGCAATCCGAAGCAGGAGCGCACCCGCAGCTTCCTGAAGAAATTCCTCAACGGCTAGGATTTCCCGGCCGCTGAAAACCGCATCCTCCTGTCATGGATCGATCATGAGCCAGCACCTGACCGCGACGGGCGAACGCCCGGCATCCCACCTCTTCTACCAGTCCCGCATGCGTCGGCCGCTCGCCGACCGGGCAGAGGGCATCTACATCTGGGACGAACATGGCCGGAAGGTCATCGACGGGTCCAGCGGGGCGATGGTCGTCAATATCGGCCATTCCAACCGCAACGTGCTCGACGCCATGAAGCGCCAGATGGACAAGGCGACCTTCGCCTACCGCCTGCATTTCGAGAACCAGCCGGCGGAAGACCTGGCACGCCGCCTTTCCGGCTACATGCCGGAGGGCCTCGACCGGGTGTTCTTCGTTTCCGGCGGCTCGGAGGCGGTGGAATCCTGCCTGAAGCTCGCCCGGCAATGGGCGCTCGCCACCGACCAGCCGGAGCGCTGGAAGGTGATCTCGCGCTTCCCCTCCTATCACGGCTCGACCCTCGGCGCGCTCGCCGTCACCGGTTATGACGCGCTGAAGAAACCCTTCCTGCCGATGCTGCGCGACATGCCGCACATCAAGGCACCCACCGCCTATCTCGACCGCGACAACTTCTCGATGGAGGAGCGCGGCATCCGCTATGCCGACATGCTGGAGGAGAAGATCCTGGAGGAGGGGGCGGAAAGCGTGCTCGCCTTCATCATGGAGCCGATCGGCGGCGCTTCCACCGGTGCGCTCGTCGCGCCCGACAGCTACTATCCGCGCATCCGCGAGATCTGTGACAAGTACGGCATCCTGCTGGTCCACGACGAGGTGATGAGCGGGGCCGGCCGCACCGGCCGCTATCTCGGCGGCGACCATTGGAATTGCCGGCCCGATATCGTCGCCCTCTCCAAGGGCCTCGGCGCCGGCTATTGCCCGCTCGGCGCGATGATCGCCCATTCGCGGCTGGTGAAGCCGGTGCTCGACCGCGGCGGCTTCGCCCATGGCTACACCTATGCCGGCAACCCGCTTGCCTGCGCCGCCGGCCTTGCCGTGCTCGAAGAGATCGAGCGGCAGGATCTGCTCGGCAACGCCACCCGCATCGGCGCGCTTCTGAAGGCCGAACTGGAGGGCCTTGCCGAACGCTACCCGTTCATCGGCGACGTGCGCGGCAAGGGCCTGCTGCTCGCGGCCGAATTCGTCTCCGACCGCAAGACCATGACGCCGTTGCCCAAGGCATTGGAGGCGCACCAGCGCGTCGTCGACATCGCCTATGAGCGCGGCCTCATCATCTATTCGCGCCGCACGCGCGGCGGCGTCGAGGGCGACCATTTCCTCGTCTGCCCGCCGATGATCACCACCGAGGCTCAGGTCGGCGAGATCGTGACGATCCTCGATGCGACGCTGGCGCAGCTTGCCGGCGAGCTTTCGCTGCCGGTCGGCAGATAGGAGCCGGCCATGAAATCGAACAAGGTTATCATCACCTGCGCGGTGACGGGCTCGGTGCACACGCCCTCCATGTCGCCCCATCTGCCCTACAAGCCCGAGGACATCGCGTCCGAGGCGATCGCGGCGGCGGAGGCGGGCGCCTCTATCCTGCACCTGCACGCCCGCGACCCGGAAGACGGTCGCCCGACGGCCGACCCGAAGGTTTTCATGCGCTTCCTGCCGGTCATCAAGCAGGCGAGCGATGCGGTGATCAACATCACCACCGGCGGCTCCTCCGTCATGACGCTGGAGGACCGGCTGGCGGCGGCGCTCGCCGCCGAGCCGGAAATGTGCTCGCTCAACATGGGCTCGATGAATTTCGGCCTCTACCCGATGCTCGACCGGCCGCGGGCATGGAAACATGCCTGGGAGCCCGAGCTCCTGGAGGCGACGCGCGGCACGATCTTCCGCAACACCTTCGCCGATATCGAGACGGTCCTCAAACGCCTCGGCGAAGGCTGCGGCACGCGTTTCGAGTTCGAATGCTACGATGTCGGGCATCTCTACACGCTCGCCCATTTCCGCGACCGCGGGCTCGTTCCCGGCACGCCCTTCATGCAGTTCGTCTTCGGCGTGCTCGGCGGCATCGGCGCGGATCCGGAAAACCTCGTCCATATGAAGCGCATCGCCGACAAGCTGTTCGGCGAGGATTACCGCTTCTCGGTGCTTGCCGCCGGGCGCAGGCAGATGCCGATGATCACCATGGCGGCGACCATGGGCGGCAGCGTGCGCGTCGGCCTGGAGGACAGCCTTTTCGACGGCCGCGCGCTTGCGGCCTCGAATGCCGATCAGGTACGACGCATCCGTGCGATCCTCGAGGGCCTTTCGCTGGAGGTCGCGACGCCGGACGAGGCGCGCGCCATGCTCGGCCTCAAGGGCGGCGATCGCGTCGCATTCTGAGGAGGGGACATGCAGGACGACATCACGATCCGGCCGGCCGTCGCGGATGACGCGGAGACCATCCACGCGGCCCTGAAGACGATGGCCGTGGACATGGGCGCCGAGGCGAAGTTCGTCTCCACCGTCGAGGACGTGCGCCGCCACGGCTTTGGCGAAACGCCGGCCTTCGAGGTGCTGATCGCCGAGGCGGGGGCGGCGTTTGCCGGCCTGTGCCTGAGCTTTCCGAGCTTTTCCACCTGGATGGGCGAGCCCGGCCTCTATGTTCAGGACCTCTTCGTCGCCGATGCCTTTCGCGGACGGCGGATCGCCGAGCGGCTTTTGCGCGCCACCGCGCGGCGCGGCTGGGCGCGCGGCGCCCATTACATGCGCCTGTCGGTCGATGTGGACAATCTCCGCGCGCAGGGCCTCTACGATCGCCTCGGGATCCGCCATTCCCGCAGCGAGCAGATCCACATGATCAAGGGCGCGGATTTCGACGCATTCGCCGAGGGAGAGCCATGAAGACCTTTTTTGCCGAAGAACAGAAACGCCACGATCCGAGCTTCTTCCTCTCCAGCGGCGCGCCGCAACCGAACCCGGAGCAGCCGGAACGCGTCGAGCGCCTGCTGGCCGGCGCGCGGGCGGCGGGCATGGCGATCGTGCGGCCGAAGGACCACGGCCTCGCGCCGGTCTCCGCCGTGCACACGCCGGAATACATCGATTTCCTGGGCCGCATCCACGAGCGCTGGCAGCGCATCGAGGGCGCCTCGGCCGAGGTCATCCCCAACATCCACCCGATCGCCCGCACCGGCAGTTACCCCGCCTCGGCGGTCGGACAGGCCGGCTATCACATGGCCGATACGTCCTGCCCGATCTCCGAGCATACCTTCGAGAGCGCGCGCTGGAGCGCCTCCACCGCCGTTTCCGCCGCCGAGGCCGTCATGGCCGGCGAGAGGTGGTCCTATGCCCTCTGCCGCCCGCCGGGCCACCACGCCTTCCGGGATGTCGCCGGCGGCTTCTGCTTCTTCAACAATTCCGGCATCGCCGCCCAGCACCTGCTGCGGCAGGCAAAACGCGTCGCCATCCTCGATGTCGACCTGCACCACGGCAACGGCACGCAGGGCATGTTCTACGAGCGCGCCGACGTGCTGACGGTCTCGATCCATGCCGATCCGGTGCGCTTCTACCCCTTCTTCTGGGGCCATGCCGACGAGCGGGGGGAGGGGCTTGGCCTCGGCTACAATCTCAACCTGCCGCTGCCGCGCAGATCCGGCGACGACGTCTATCTGGAGGCGCTGGCCGCCGCCATCCGCCGGGTCGAGGCCTTCTCGCCCGACGCGCTCGTCGTGGCGCTCGGCCTGGATGCCTTCGAAAAGGATCCGTTCGGTGGCCTCTCGGTCTCGACGCCGGGTTTTGCGCGCATCGCGGAAGTGATCGGGGCGCTGCGCCTGCCGACGGTCATCGTGCAGGAGGGCGGTTATCTCTGCGACGCGCTTGGCGACAACCTGACGGCCTTCCTTGCCGGTTTCGGTGCGAGAAACGGCTAGGGCAATTCCAGCAGAAGTGCGAAGCGGTTTTGCGTCCGGAATTGCGTGAAAACAAACAGATAGAGCGTTTTCTCGATTCGGGGAAAAGCGGAAATGCTCTATGCGGGATAGGTCCTTTGCGCGAAGGGTATCGTGGCGATCGCCTGGCGCAGTTCGGCAAGCAGGATCGTCTCGGCGCGGCTGCGGCGGGCCGTGCCGTCATAGACGAGGTGCACGTCGATGACCGGCGGATCCTCATAGGGCGGCAGGCGCCAGAGGCGGCCGGCGCGCACGTCCTCCACCACCACATGGATCGGCAGCGGCCCGAAGCCGAAGCCGGCGATGATCAGCCGCTTGACCTCCTCCAGATGCGAGGAAGTGCCGACGGTCTGGCCCTCGAACCCCTCCTGCTGGCGCAGCAGCGCGACGGGCCAGAGCGCGCCGGACATCTGGTCCGTCTTGAAGGAGACGTAGGGCTCCTGGCGCAGCGCCTGCAGCGGCAGGTCCGCCACGCCGAACAGCGGATGCCGCGCGCCGCAGAAATAGCCGAAACTCTCCCGGTAGAGCACGTCGTATTCGAGCTTCGGATGCCGCTCCTGCATCAGGCAGACGCCGAAACCGGCATCGCGGTTGAGTACGGCGGCCATCACCTCCTGGCTGGAGGCGACGGAGAGCGACAGCGTGACCTGCGGAAAGGTCGTATGGAAGCCGGCCAGCACCTCGTCGAGGAACGGGCAGACGACATGGCTTGCCAGCGCGATCTCGATATGGCCGGTAAGGTCGCCGGGCTGCTCCTCCATCTGCTGCGGCAGCCCGGAAACGATCTCGAACAGCGCGATGCATTCGCTGAACAGCCGCTGCCCGGCCGGTGTGACGGCGAAATGCGAGGCGTTCCGCTCGACGAGCCGGCAGCCCATATGGGTCTCCAGCCGCTTCAGCGCATTGCTGACGGTCGGCTGTTTCAGGGAGAGCTTTTCGCCCGCCGCCGTCAGTCCGCGCTCCTGCACGATGACCATGAAGGTCCTGAGCAGGTTCCAGTCGATTTCCCAGACGAAACGCCGTCTTTGCCGCGCCATGTGCATTTCCCGGAGTTATGCTTCGGGCGGCAACTATTGCATGGGCCTATCGGGCGTCAAAGGGTTCAACCGGACAAAGGAGATCCGCCATGCCGCTTCTGACCTATCAGGGCGTCGTCTATCCCGCGCAGTGCGATGCGATGGGGCATATGAACGTGCAATATTACATCGCGGCCTTCGACCAGGCGTTCTGGCATCTCATCGCCGCGGCCGGCTATTCGGCGACGTGGATTGCCGAGCGGCAGGAGGGCTGGGCGGACCGCCGCTACGAGATCGACTTCCGCCGGGAGCTGCCGGTCGGCAGCCTGTTCGAGGTCCGCAGCGCCGTCGTGAAGGTCGGGCGCACCTCGCTCACCACCCGCCACCGGCTGACGAACAAGGCGGACGACCAGCTTTATGCCGAGCTTGTCGCCGTCTCGGTCTATTTCGACCTCGCGCGACGGGAGGCCCGCCCCCTGCCGGAGGTGCTTCTGAGCGGGGTTCGCCCCCTTGCCGAGACGGATAGGGATGGCCCTGACGGCGTATAGCTGAAGGACGGCCGCGCCCTCAGCCGAAGCGCCGGAGCGCCGCGGCGAACAGGTCCGTATCGACATTGCCGCCGGAGGTCACGGCAATCACGGCATCGCCTTCGATCGCGGCGCCGTGGAACAGCGCCGCCGCAAGGGCGACGGCTCCGCCGGGTTCCACGACGATCTTCAGCCGCTTGAAGGCGAGCGCCATGGCGCGCAGCACCTCCTCCTCCGTCACGGCGATGCCGGACCCGGCCAGGCGCTGCAGAATGGGAAAGGTGATCCTGCCCGGTTCCGGCGTGACGATCGCGTCGCAGATCGAGCCCGTCATCGTGGCGTTCCGCACGATCTTTCCGGCCGCCAGCGAGCGCGTGGTGTCGTCGAAACCTTCCGGCTCGCAGGGGCGCACGGTGAAGCCCGGCGCGGTGGCCTCGAGGGCAAGGGCGATGCCCGAACTGAGCCCGCCGCCGCCGCAGGGCACCAGCACCTCGGCTGTCGTTATGCCTTCCTCTTCCGTCTGCTCCGCGATTTCGAGGCCGGTCGTGCCCTGGCCGGCGATGACCAGCGGCTCGTCGAAGGGCCGGATCAGCGTCAGGCCGCGCTCTTCGGACAGCCGCGCGCCGATGGCGTCCCGGTCTTCCGTGCCGCGGTCGTAGAGAACGACCTCGGCCCCGAAGGCGCGGGTGTTCTCGATTTTCAGCTTCGGCGCGTCGGAGGGCATGATGATGACGGACGGAACGCCGTGCCGCGTGGCGGCGAGGGCAACGCCCTGGGCATGATTCCCCGACGAGAAGGCGATCACGCCGCGCTTGCGCACCTCCGGCACCAGCCCCGAAAGGGCGGACCAGCCGCCACGGAACTTGAAGGAGCCGGTGTGCTGCAGGCATTCCGCCTTCACGAGGACGCGCCGCCCCGCCATCTCCTCCAGGAAGGGCGAGGACAAGAGCGGCGTCCGCCGGGCATGGCCCTGCAGGCGGGATCTGGCGGCGACGATCATTTCGATGGATGTCATGGAGCGGGCTTTCGGCTGATGCGGTACCCGTTTCATAGAATGCCGCCGCACGCTTGAGAATGTCCGTTCTTGTCATGGTGACAGGAGCGTCCGCGCCTCGAACGGCACCATGCAGCAGAAGGACGCACCCTCTTGAAATTGCCGCATTGAACGGCCAATTGCAGGTCATGTGCATGGAAACGTCCGTCAGAATTTCGAGGCTTCGCGATCAAGCGCGCTCCCTGACCCGGAGCCGGCTGTCTTGACCCTGTAACGCCGCCGCAGATCCCGCCGCTCCGGGAACCCACACGATCCAACAGTGCGGTTCATATCGTCTCGCCCTTGCGGCGTTCCGATGGAGCATATCCATGTCCTTGCCTCACGCCCCCAGAATCTGCCTCACCTGCGACCGGCATCTCCCGCGCGCGGCCAGCCGCTGCCCCTGGTGCAGGGCGCCCGTTCTCGTGCGTGCCGCCTCCGGCGTCCGCCGCACGGCAGCGTTCTTGCGGCCCGGCGGGGGGAGGGGATGATGAGCGGCGCAACGTGTACCAGCGCCCCTGCCGCGCAGGCCGGCGGTCCCGACGAATTGCAGCAGGTCGGGGTGCTTCCCTGGCGTCTTCGACGCGACGGCGAGCCGAAGATATTGCTCATCACCTCGCGCAGGCGAGGGCGATGGATCGTGCCCAAGGGATGGCCGATGCGGGGGCGTTCGGCGGTCGCTGCGGCGTCCCGGGAGGCCTTCGAGGAGGCCGGCGTCATCGGCGATATCTCGCCTTCGCCCGTGACCTTCTACCGCTACATGAAGGCGCTGGACGACGGCTCGGAAGTTCCCTGCCACGTCACGGTGTTCGGCATGAAGGTGCGCGGCACGCTGAGCCATTGGCGCGAGAAGGGGCAAAGGCAGCGCCGCTGGTTCTCCCTCGCCGCGGCGGCCGACCGGCTCGGCGACGCGGAGCTTGCCGCCTTCGTGAGGACGCTCGATGGCGCGCCGGAGGCGCTGCGACCGTTCGGCTCGTTTGGCGGGCGGAAAGATTCGCCCGGCGAACCGCGGGCCGGTAGACGGTGAGGTAGCGCGATGGTTTCGCCACGCCCGGCCCGCCGCGTTGCGCGACGTCCTTTCCGCAGGACCGCCGCCGACTGCTGACGGCCTGGCGCTGCTGACTGCGAATGCAAGAGCGGCGCCAGGATGTCGCCTCCCGACCCAAGATGAAAACCTGTCGAGCAAGGCCGGCCGCATCCCTGCGCCGCCGCCTGCTCCTATTCGGAAAGAGCCAGACATGCGCTTTCGATACAGCCATACATTCCCCATCAGTGGCCCGAACAAGCTGCCCCGTTTCAAGCAATGGGCGGCCGAGAACCTGCCGGGCATCGCCTTCTCCCTGCCGCCGCAGGTTCCGGTGAAGAGCACGGCCCTGACGGTGCGCCTGCAATCCATCGAGGATCGCAACGCGCTGACGGAAAAGCTGGTCGGCGCCAGCTTCTAGCGGCATGAGAGGCGGCGAACGATGGCCTTGGCGGCATCGTTCGCCGCCTCTCTTCCTCAAGCGTCCGGTCATGTTGCCGCGGAGGCCAAGGATGTGCACCGATGGTTCCATAATTCAGCTTATGCGACTTCCATATGCTGCCGGGCGGGATCGAGAATGGCGCGGCCGAGTGGAAAAAAGCGGAAATGCTAGACGGACTGCGGGGCGATGAACTGGTAGTAGGCCCAGACGAGCGCGACTGCGACGAGGACGGCGATCCAGATCAGGCCCTTCTTCGGTGGCGGCGCCTTCGGCTTGTTCTTGTCGTCCTGCTGCGGCTTCCGGCGTTCGAATTTCAGAACATTGTTCTCGTTCATGGCATCCTCCGGTGCGCAGGCGTGGCGGTCGCCGAGAGCTTTACCGGCGATTTGCCCCTTTCGGCAAGCGCCCCCGAGGAAGATCATGGATGGGGTCGTCCGGCGGGGTCACACCGCCCTTCCCCCGACGCCCATCTGCTCGAAATGCTTGTGGCCGAGATGGCCCGTGCCGTCGCGGATGTCCGCGGCGATCGCGGCCTTGAGCGCCTCGGGGTTGCGCGCGACGATGGCGGCGAGCGCCTCGGCGTGGCGGTCGATCTGGTAGGTGGTCGACAGGGTCTCGCCCGCCCGGCGCATGAAGGGGGCAAGGCGCAGCCAGAGGGATTCGATCAGCGGCAGCATCACCGTGCCGGGCCGTGCCTCGTAGAGGCAGCGGTGGAAGTCGAAATTCGCCTCTACGAGGCGGCCGAAATCGCGCCGCGCCAGCGCCTCGTCGGCCTGCTGGTCGAAGGCGCGGAGGCGGGCGAGCCGCGCCTCGTCGATGAAGGGCATGGCGCGTTCGGCGGCCCGGGTTTCGAGCGCGATCCGCGCCTCCAGCACCTCCTCGAAGCGCTGCGGATCGAGATCCGGCACGCGGACGCGGCGATTGTCGAGCAGTTCCAGCGCCCCGTCGGCGACCAGCCTGTGCAGCGCCTCGCGCACCGGCATGGCGCTGACGCCGAGGGTTTCGGCCAGCCCGTTGATCGTCACCGGATCGCCCGGCTCGAACTGGCCCGTCATCACGGCCCGCCGCAGCACGCGGTAGACCCATTGCTTGGCGGATTCGGACGCTTCGCGACCGGCTGCAACCAGCATGCTGAAACCCTCCCGTCTGTCGACCCGGTCTATGCCGGCTTATCGTCTCCGGGCTGAATTTTGCGGCCCTTGCACGCAGGGCGGATAAAGTCGCAAAGCTCAAAATGGCCCTTTACAGATTTGATCAAATTATGATTTGTTGTGATCATAAGCAAGTCAAGCCTATCACATAAGAGCCGTGATCAGCGGCCGGACAGAGGACAGCCGGCGCTCTGGGCGGAGGAAGCTCGGGACGCCGGACGATAAACGGGGAACCGATGACTGAGACCCGAACGACCGCGGCCCATGGCGGCGCCATCGGCATGCATGGCATCAAGAAATGGTTCGGCAATTTCCAGGCCGTCGACGACGTGACGCTGGATATCCGGTCGAACGAGTTCTTCACCCTTCTCGGCCCGTCCGGCTGCGGCAAGACCACGCTCCTGCGCATGATCGCCGGCTTCGAGCTGCCGACCGAAGGACAGGTCCTGCTCGACGGGGTGGACATTTCCAGCCTTCTGCCGAACCAGCGGCCGGTCAACACGGTCTTCCAGAATTACGCTCTCTTCCCGCACCTGACGGTGGCCGAGAACATCGGCTTCGGCCTCAAGATGCTCGGCAAGCCCCGGTCGGAAATCGACAGCGTCGTCAATGACATGCTGAAGCTTGTTCATCTGGAAGGACGCGGCGGCAACCCGGTCACGCAGCTTTCCGGCGGCCAGCAGCAGCGCGTGGCGCTCGCCAGGGCACTGGCGCCGCGGCCGAAGGTACTCCTGCTCGACGAGCCGCTTTCCGCGCTCGACCTGAAATTGCGCAAGTCCATGCAGATGGAGTTGAAGCGCCTCCAGACCGAAACCGGCATCACCTTCGTCTTCGTCACGCACGACCAGGAGGAAGCGCTCACCATGTCCGACCGCATCGCCGTCATGTCGACGGGCACGGTGCGCCAGGTGGGCTCGCCCTGGGACATCTACGACCGCCCGGCCGAGCGTTTCGTGGCCGACTTCATCGGCGAGACGAATTTTCTGGAAGCCGAGGTCGTCGCGGTTTCCGGCGACCGGGCGCGCGTGCGGCTCTCCTCCGGCACGGAGATCCCGGCGACCTTCCCGGCGGACGTGACGCCGGGCGGCAAGGTGACGGTCGTCATCCGTCCCGAACATGCCCAGGTCGGAGCCCCCTCGCCCGCCTCGGTGCTGCGCGGCATCATCCGCGAGATCGTCTATCTCGGCACGGACACGCATTTCCACATCCGCCTCGAGGACGGCACGACCTTCACCGTGCGCCAGCAGAATGCCCGCAGCGGGTCCTGTGGCTTTTCCAAGGACGAAGCGGTCGGCATCAACCTCAGCGACGACGTCGCCCAGATCCTGAGGGACTGACGATGAGCGGCGCACAGGAAGCCGCTCTGGCGGCGCAGAAACAGGATATCCGCTCCCGCTGGCTGCTCAGCGCGCCGGCCCTGCTCATCATCTTCTTTGCGGCCGTCGGCCCGCTGCTCGTGATGCTGCTCTACTCCTTCATGGCGAAGGGCGACTACGGCGACGTCAGGTTCGGGGAGTTCTCGCTCGAGGGCTGGGTCTCGGTCTTCTTCCAGCGCGACATATTCGACGATACGCTCGGCCTTGCGGATGCGCATCTGTCGATCATCTGGCGCTCGCTCCAGCTGTCGTTCTTCACGACGCTCCTCACCCTGATCCTCGGTTTTCCGACCGCCTATTTCATCGCGACGCGTCCGCCGCACACCCGCGAGATCTGGGTCTTCCTCGTCACGATCCCGTTCTGGACCAACCTCCTGATCCGCACCTTCGCCATGCAGCAGGTCATCCGCAACGAGGGCCTCCTGAACAATGCCCTGATCTGGCTCGGCGTGATCGATTCGCCCCTGCAGATCATGTATACGGACACGGCCAACCTGCTCGGCATGACCTATGTCTACCTGCCGCTCATGGTGCTGCCGCTCTATGCCTCGATCGAGAAGCTCGACTTCCGGCTGGTGGAGGCGGGATACGATCTCTATGCGAGCCGCCTGCAGGTCCTGCGCCGCATCGTGATCCCGCTGGTCAAGCCCGGCATCATCGCCGGCTCCATCCTCGTCTTCATCCCGTCGCTCGGCGCCTATGTCATTCCGCGCGTGCTTGGCGGCGGCAAGAACATGATGCTCGGCAACCTCATCGAGATGCAGTTCGGCTCGGGCCGCAACTGGCCGCTCGGCGCCGCCATGTCGATCACCCTGATGGCCCTGGTGATGGTCGCGCTGATCTTCTACGTGCGCAACGCCTCGCGCGGAGGTTCGAGCCATGTTTAAGTCGCATTTCGACATCCGCTCGCAGCCCGGCTTCGGGTTCATCACCCTCTTCACCTTCTTCGCGCTCTACCTGCCGATCGCCGCGCTGGTCATCTACTCCTTCAACGGCGCGGAATCCCTGTCGCGCTGGGATGGGTTCTCCGCGCGCTGGTTCGTTGCGGCCTGGCAGAACGCGGCCGTTCAGGACGCGGCCATCCGGTCGCTGATCATCGCGATCTGGGCGGCCTTCCTCGCCACGATCGCCGCCACCATGGCGGCCCTTGCGACGACACGCACGACGCCCTATCGCGGCCTCACCTTCAAATATGCGCTGATCAACCAGCCGCTCATGGTGCCGGAGATCGTCACGGCCGTGGCGCTGCTCATCGTCTTCTCGCGCATCAAGGTCTGGACCGGCTATTCGGGCCTCGGCTACCTGGTCGTCGCGCACACCGCCTTCTGCATCCCCTTCGCCTACCTGCCCATCCGCGCCCGGCTGGAGAGCATGGACCTGACGCTGGAGCGGGCGGCGGCCGACCTCTACGCCACGCGCTGGCAGACCTTCCGGCACGTGACCCTGCCCCTGCTGCGCCCGGCGGTCATCGCCGGCTTCATGCTGGCTTTCGTCATCTCGCTGGACGACGTCGTCATCACGGAATTCGTGAAATCCGGCGGACAGGACACCCTGCCGACCTATATGCTGGGACAGCTCCGGCGCGAGACGACACCCGAGATCAATGCCATCGCCACGGTCTTCCTGGCGCTTTCGACGGCGCTCGTCGTGGTCTTCTTCTTCATCAACCGGAAAAAACAGTGATCATCTCGACGAACAACGACAGAGAGGAACAGAGAATGAAAACGAATTGGATGACGACGACAGCGACGGCGGCGATTGCCATGCTGTTCGCGGCGAATGCCGCTTCGGCGGCCGGCCAGCTCAACATCTACAACTGGGGCGACTACACCAATCCGGAACTGATCAAGAAGTTCGAGGAGAAGTTCGACGTCAAGGTCACGGTCACCGACTACGATTCGAACGACACGGCGCTCGCCAAGGTCCGCGCCGGCGGCCACGGCTTCGATGTCGTCGTGCCCTCGGCGAACTACGTGCAGATCTGGATCAAGGAAGGCCTGCTGCAGGAAGCCCGGCCGGACCAGATGGAGAACTTCAAGAATGTCGACGAGCGCTGGGTCGACGTGCCGTGGGATCCGGGCCGCCACTATACCGTTCCGTGGCAGTGGGGTCTGACCGGCATCGGCGTCAACACCTCGGTCTACAAGGGCGACATCAACACCTCGGCGATCTTCCTCGATCCGCCGGAGGAGCTGGCCGGCAAGATCAACGTGGCGCCGGAGATGAACGACGTCCTCTTCGCCACCATCAAGTATTTCGGCGGCGACTGGTGCACGACGGACAAGGACGTCCTGCGCAAGGTCCGCGACAAGCTCGTCGAGGCGAAGACCAAATGGCTCGCCATGGACTACAGCGTGACGGAGAAGCTGCCGGCCGGCGACTATGCGGCCGTCTACTACTGGAACGGCGCCATCATGCGCTCGCGCATCAAGAACGCGGACATCAAGTTCGGCTATCCGAAGGAGGGTTTCCCCTACTTCATGGACAGCGTCGCGCTCCTCAAGGACGCGAAGAACGCCGAGAACGCCAAGCTGTTCATGAACTTCATCATGGATCCGGAGAATGCGGCCCTGATCTCCGCCTTCGCCAAGTATTCCAACGGCATCAAGGGTTCGGAAAAGTTCCTGCCGGCGGAAATGCAGGATGCGCCGGAACTGGTCGTGCCGGCTGAATTCCAGCCCGCGGGCGAGTTCCTCGCCAGCTGCGAGCCGGACGTGCAGCAGCTTTATACCAGGATCTGGACCGAACTGCAGAAGTAAGCGGCAAGGCCGCAAGGAAACGAGGACGGCCGTACGCGGGAGGGCCTGGCGCCTTCCCGCGCTTCGGTCGGATATGCCATGATCAAGACATTCAAGGACAGGCACGGCTTTGCCCGTGCGGACATCACGCTCGCCAACTGGCGCACCGCGCCCTATAGCCGCTGGACCTTCCAGAATGTCCGCGATCTCGTGCCGACGGCGGTGATCGCGGCCGAGGTGCCGGCCGCCGAAGTGCCGCTCGCCAGCGACGCCTTTCTCGATGCGGCGATGGAGACCGGCCTTGCAGGCGCCCCGAGCGCCCGCGCCTTCCTCGACTTCGCCCATACGGACGCCTTCGTGATGATGCGCCGGGGCGAGGTCGTCGCGGAATATTATGCCCCGCATGCCGACCCGGATGCGCCGCATCTCGTCTTCTCCATCTCGAAGTCGCTGACGGCCGTCATCTCCGGCATCCTGGAGGCCGAGGGGCTGATCGATCCCGACCGCCCGGTGACGGACTATCTGCCGGAGGCCAAGGGCAGCGTCTATGGCGACTGCACCTATCGCGACGTGCTCGACATGCGCGTCAGCCTCGATTTCGAGGAAGCCTATCTCGACCCGCACGGCGCCTTCGCGCGCTATCGCCGCGCCATGCTGTGGAACCCGCCGGAACCGGACATCGCGCCGGAGACGCTCGCCTCTTTCCTCATCACCCTGCAGAAGGCCGAGCGGCCGCATGGCGGGCCGTTCTACTATGCCTCGCCGAATGCCGACCTGCTCGGCGTCGTCATCGAGCGCGTCACGGGCGCGCGTTTTGCCGACCTCGCCTCCGATCTCCTCTGGAAGCCGATGGGCGCGAAGGGCAATGCCGATATCACGGTGGACGCGATCGGCACGCCGCGCACCGCGGGCGGTGTCTCCATGACGGCGCGCGACCTTGCCCGCCTCGGCGAACTGCTGCGGAACCACGGCGTGCGCAACGGCCGGCAGATCGTGCCGGAAGGCTGGATCCGCGACATGCAGGAGAACGGCGACCGCGAAGCCTGGCGAGAGGGCCGCAATGTCGACCTGCCGAACGGGCGCTACCGCAGCCAATGGTATCAGTCGGGCGAGGCCGACGGCGCCTTCTGCGCGATCGGCATCCATGGCCAGTGGCTCTATGTCGATCCGAGCACCGAGACCGTCATCGTCAAACTCTCCTCCCAGCCGGAACCGCTGGGCGACGAGGAGAACCAGGACATCTTCACCTTCTTCCGGGCGCTCTGCCGCCGGGCAATCTGAACGCGATTCGAGGACACGCCATGCAGACGGAAGCGAGCTTCATCATCCGCAATGCGCGGGTGCTGACGATGGACGCGGCGAACCCGCGGGCGAACGCGGTTGCCATTGCCGGAAACCGCATCCTGGCCGTCGGCCCGGAAGCCGAGATCGACGCCTTTTCCGGACCCGACACCCATGTGATCGACGCCGGGGGCGGCACGGTGCTGCCCGGCTTCAACGAAGCGCATATGCACATCTTCGGCGGTTCGGCCGAGCTCAGCGAACTGTCGCTGGCCGGCGTCAAGGGGTTTGACGCGCTGGAGAAGGCGGTGAAGGCCTATGCGGCCGAACATCCCGAGCGCCGGCTCCTCATCGCGCAGCAGGCCGATTACACGATCCTGTCCGACGACGAGCGCATGACGCGCCATCATCTCGACCGCATCCTGCCGGATCGGGCGCTGCTGATCGTCGCGCCCGACCACCACACGGCCTGGGCCAACACGACGGCCCTCACGATGGGCGGCATCCTGGAGGGCCGGGACGTCGGCGTCGGCAACGAGATCGTCATGGGCGAGGACGGCCTTGCGAGCGGGGAGCTGCGCGAGAGCAACGCAATCCGCCCCATTTCCGCCTTCGGCGAGACCGGCGGGCGGGAAATGCTCGGCGTCGGCACCGGTGGCGACCCGGAGCACGTGACGGCGGAAGAGCGCGCGGGCGACATCGAGGTCATCAAGCGGGGCCTTGCCTATGTCGCCTCGCTCGGCATCACCTCGCTGCAGAACATGGACGGCAGCCTCTACCAGCTCGAAATGCTCGACGAGATCGAGCGCACGGTGGGCCTGCCGGTGCGCGTGCGCATGCCCTTCCACATGAAGAACTTCATGCCGCTCTCGGACCTCGAGACGAAGGCCGCCGCCTGGCGCGAGCGTTTCAACACGGACCGCCTGCGCTGCGATTTCGTCAAGCTCTTCATGGACGGCGTGACGGAATCGGGCACTGCCGTCTTCATCGACGACTACACGCACCAGCCGGGCTGGAAGGGCGAGCCGCTGTTCTCGCAGGACCATTTCGACAGCATCGCCATCGCCGCCGACAGGCTCGGCCTGCCGGTCGCGGTGCACGCCATCGGCGACGGCGCCGTGCGCATGGTGCTGAACGGCTACGAGGCCGCCATCAAGGCGAACGGAAAGCGCGACAGCCGCAACCGCATCGAGCATATCGAGGTCGTGCATCCCGACGATATTCCCCGCTTCAAGGAACTGGGCACCGTCGCCTCGATGCAGCCGACCCATCCGCCGGGCAGCGCCGACCTGCCGGTCGAGCCCTACCTCTCCTATATCGGCGAGGACCGCTGGCCCCATGCCTTTGCCTGGCGCACGCTGGTCGATGCCGGGGCTGAGATCGTCTTCGCCACGGACTGGCCGGTCTCCCCGCTCGATCCGATGCACTGCATCGAATGCGCCATGACGCGCGGCCTGTGGAAGGAGGGCCTGAAGGACCAGCGGCTTTCGCTTGCCGAGACGCTGGCCGCCTATACCAAGAACGGTGCCTGGGTCGAGTTCATGGAAGACCGCAAGGGCATGTTGAAGCCGGGGTATCTCGCGGATATCGTCGTGCTGTCCGGCAATGTCGAGGCCGCGGACCATGCGAACCTCGCCGCGATCCGGCCCGTCACGACTATGTGCGACGGCCGCATCACCTATCAGGCCTGAAGGTGGTCGGGCCGAGGCCGCGATAAGGGCAACAGAGCAACCCACGCGGCGGAATTTCCGCCCGTGGCTTTGTCAAGGAGCATTCGGACGGGGCGCTGGAGGCTGCCTCGACTGAATGTTTGTATGCGGCACCGTCCAGCGCCCCGTTCGGCGGTTTTTGCCCGCGACTTCGGCCTCTCTGCGATGGCGGGGTGCGTGGGAACGGTGGCGCGCCCTTCCGAAGAATGGGTCATGCACGCCCTCAGGGTCACGGTGCCGCAGCCACGACTGCCGGTCGGCACCGTCTTCCACTGCGCCATGCGAGCGGGGAAGCCCCCGGACGCCGCATGGTGCAGCCGCCATGTTGTGTGCCACACAGGCACGCCCGGCGACGTGATCGGGGCAAAACGGCGGTCCGGTCCGACGCCCCGCCATTTCCCCCGTTTCGCCGGAGGGAGACCATTTTCCGCGCGCCCGGTGCGTCAAGGTGTGCGTCGCCCCCTCACGCCCCGCGCCGACCCCGCCTCGCCGCAACGCCTTGCGGTGTATCCGCGGCGGGATGGGAGATTGTAGGCACGGGGTTGAGGGGTGGGGAAAATGCGGGACGTGTTTTTTGGCGGCGAGGACGTGCGGTGGGGCGTGGGTCCTCGGGTCAAGCCCGAGGATGACGGAGAGGAGGAGAGGTTGCCAGCCCCTTGGCCGGTGCGGCATCCGGCTCCCTTGCTTCAGCCCTAATCCTCTCTTCTTTCGTCATCCTCGGGCTTGACCCGAGGATCCATAATCGCCGACATTTCCCGTATGACGGGATATGTCTATATCGTCACCAACCAAAGGAACGGCACGCTCTATATCGGCGTGACGGCCGACCTTGAACGGCGCATTCATGAACACCGGGAGAAGGTCACGCCTGGATTCTCCTCGAAATATGATTGCGTTCGCCTGGTCTGGTATGAAGAGCATGACAGCATCGGCACGGCCATTCAGCGGGAGAAATCGCTGAAACGCTGGTATCGGCAATGGAAAGTCGAATTGATCGAGGCGATGAATCCGGATTGGCGGGATTTGTACCTGGAACTTTGGTGAGGCGTGCCGTGAAGGTGGATCCTCGGGTCGAGCCCGAGGATGACAACAAAAGAGAGGTTTGAGGCTGAAACGAGGGTGCCGAATGCCGCGCCATCAATGGCTGGGGCAACCTCTCCTCCCCACCGTCATCCTCGGGCTTGACCCGAGGATCCACTCGGGCACCGTCAACCCTGCCGGGCGAGATCCACGAGATAGGTGTTTTCCGACCGCGACTTCGCGTAATCCTCGGGGCGGATTTCCGCGAAGAGCAGGGTTTCGCCCTCTGCCGAAGCTTCGGCGAGCAGCTTGCCGTCGGGCGCCGCGATGCGCGACAGGCCGGCATAGGTGAAACGGTCGTCGGCGCCGCAATGGTTGATGTAAGCGACGAAGACCTGGTTCTCGAAGGCGCGCACCTGGATCATGTGGCTGGCGATGAAGGTGCCGGACGAGCCCTTCGGCAGCGCCGTGGGCACGATGACGAGATCGGCGCCGGCCAGCGCGAGCCGCCGCACGTTCTCGGGAAACTCGACGTCGTAGCAGATCAGCATGCCGAGCCGGATGCCGCCGAGCTCCACCATGACGGAGGCCGGCGCGGCCGGGCGGAAGACGCCGCGTTCGTACTCGCCATAGAGATGGGACTTGCGATAGACGGCATTGGTGCCGATGCCATCGGTGAAGAGCGCGCTGTTGTAGACATGCGCTCCTTCCTGTTCGGCAAAGCCCGTGACGATGGCCAGCCCGTTGTCCCGCGCGATGGCGCCGAGCCGCCTCGCCACGTCGCCCGTCGCAGGCGAGGCCAGCCGGGCGAAGGCCGCCTCCCCTGCCCCGTAGCCGGTGACGGCAAGCTCCGGCACGACGAGCAGCTTGGCGCCACCCGCCGCCGCATCCGCGGCCGCTGCCGCGATGCGCTCGATATTGGCCTCGCCGTCGCCGGCAATGGCGTGCATCTGAAGGGCGGCGATCCGCATGCGGGCTCCTGTCTGGTTCTGTGCCGTTCCGCTCGGCTATAGTACACCTTCGCCGGACCGGCTGCTAATCCCGCGACGACATGGCGCCGAGCAGCTTCGGCAGGTCGCCGAAGCGCGCGACGAGGCCGAAGATGGTGGCGGCGATGGCGACGAAGAGGATCGTGACCGAGGCCATGGTCGGCGTATAGCCGTAGCGCAAGGCGTTGAAGATCTTGATCGGCAGCGTCTCCATCGTGAAGCCGATCGTCATGTAGGCAACGATATATTCGTTGAGCGACAGGACGAAGGCGAAGGCATAGCCGGAGATCAGATAGGGCAGGATCAGCGGCAGGACCACCGTGCGGAAGATCGTGCGGTCGTCGGCGCCCATCGTGGCGGCCGCTTCCACCAGCGAGCGGTCGATGGAAGAGAAGCCGAGCGACAGCGTCACCAGCGGCAGCGTCACGAAGAAGATCGCATGGCTGATCACCGCGGTCGCCGGTTGGCCGTAGAACCCGGTCGTCGCCCAGAAGGTGAGCAGGCCGAGCGCCGTGATGACCGGCGGCAGCGTGAAGGGCGCGATGCCGAGCAGCTGGAAGATGTTCGCCCAGGGGGCATGGCGCCGCCAGAGGAACCAGGCGAGCGGCAGGGCGATGAGAAGCGCCACCGCCGCCGAGAGGGCGGCCAGCGTGATCGAGGCGAAGAGGGCGCTGCGCCATTCGCTGTTGGTGAAGATCTCGCCGTACCAGCCGAGCGAAAAGCCCTGCGGCGGGAAGGCCAGCGTCTGCTTCTCGTTGACCGAGACGCCGGCGACCACGATGATCGGCAGCGAGAGGAAGAGGCCGACGAGGCCGAAATAGACCTTCTGCAGCAGCGCGTTCATGCGGCTTCTCCCTTGCGGCCGGCATAGACCGTGAGTGCGACGAGGCCGAGCGTGACGAGCACCAGGAACACGGCCATGGCGGCGGCGAACGGCATGTTCGACTGGTAGATCGCCTGGTCGGTGATCAGCACAGAGAGGGTCCAGTGCTGCGGCCGGCCGAGGATCTGCGGCAGCAGGTAGGAGCCGAGCGCGAAGATGAAGACCATGATCAGCGTGGCGACGATGGTGTTGCGCAGTGCCGGCACGACGACGGTGAAGAAGGATTTCATCGGCGAGGCGCCGAGCGTGCGCGCCGCCTCCGTCAGGGTCGGGTCAAGACGGACGAGGGCGGGATAGAGCACCAGCACCGTATAGGGCAGCGCCTGGTAGACCATGGCGGTCAGCACCGCGCCGAAGCTCGGATTGAGCGCCACCGCCTCGTTCATGATGCCGAGCATGACGAGGAGATTGGTGATGCCGGCGGTGCGCGAGAACAGCGTCGACCAGGCAAAGCCGATGATGACTTCCGACAGCGACAGGATGGACAGCAGCGCCACCAGCCAGAGCACCTGGGTCTTCCGCTTGGCGCGCGAGAGGAGATAGGTGAAGGGCACGGCGAGCACGACGCAGCAGATGGCGACCATCACCGCCAGGAACAGCGAGAAGCCGAGCACCTTGCCGAAGAACAGGCTCAGGAAGCGGGCATAGTTGTCGAAGACGAAATCGGGCGAATAGAAGCCCGCCGGATCGCGGCGGAAGAAGGAGACGGCGATCATCGTCGCGAAGGGCACGACGAAGAAGACGATCAGCATGCCCGCGGGGAAGAACAGCGGGCCGTAGTCGGCGAGTTTTTGCGGAGGCTCGCGTCTCATGACTTCAGCACCACGCAATCGGCCGGGTTGAGCTTCAGGCCGACGGTCTGGCCGACGGCGACATCCGGCCGCGCATTCGGCATGGAGACGGCGACGACCTGCTTGCCGGCGGCTTCCACGAAGGTCTCGATCGTGCCGCCGAGATCGCGCACGAAGGTGACGGTGCCGGAGATCGGCGCATTGCCGGGCGCGGTGAGGTGCACGTCCTCCGGGCGCACCGAGAGGATGCCGGATTCAAGGCCCACCGGGATGGCAAGGCCGGGGATCGAGGCGCCGAGCACGCTGGCGCCGGTGCCGTCCGCGGAAAAATCGATGAGGTTCGTCATGCCGATGAAATCGGCGACGAAGGTGTCGGCCGGACGGCGGTAGATCTCCACCGGCGGGGCGGCCTGGCGGATCTCGCCGCCGTTCATCACGACGACCGTGTCGGCCATGGTCATCGCCTCGCGCTGGTCGTGGGTGACGACGATGGTGGTGATGCCGAGGCGCTGCTGGAGCTGGCGCAGCTCCACCTGCATGGCCTCGCGCAGCTTGGCGTCGAGCGCGGAAAGCGGTTCGTCGAGCAGGAAGAGTTTCGGCGAGATGGCGAGCGCGCGGGCGATGGCGACGCGCTGGCGCTGGCCGCCGGAGAGCTTTGCGACCGGCCGGTCGGCGTAGCCAGCAAGGTGGATCATCGCGAGCAGCTCGTCGACGCGCTTCTTCTGTTCTTCCTTGCTCGCGCCGCGGATGCGCAGCGAATAGGCGATGTTCTCGCCGACCGTCAGGTGCGGGAAGAGCGCCAGCGACTGGAAGACCATGCCGAGATCGCGCTTGTGGGTGGGAACATTGGTGATGTCCTTGCCGTCGAGCCTGATCGCGCCGCTGGTCGGAAGGTCGAGGCCGGCGACCATGCGCATCAAGGTCGTCTTGCCGCAGCCGGAAGGGCCGAGGAGGCAGACGAAGGTGCCGTGCGGCACGGTCAGCTCGACATTCTTGACGGCGGTGAAGGTGCCGAACTGCTTGACGATATTCTGGAGGGTCAATCCGGACATTGGGGCTCCGCTCGGCTTACGGTTTGGGGCCGGCCGGCTGATGCTTCAGCCGGCCGGTCGAATTGTGGACGGCGCGGCTCAGCCGGCGATCATTTCCGTCCATTTCTGGTTCAGCCAGTCGGCCTTGGACGTGTAGAGGTCGTAGCGCGGGATGATCGGCTCGATGTCCGAGGAGACCGCGGCGAATTCCTCGACCGTCAGGTCGAGAAGGTCGCGCTTGACGGTCGGGGCGGTGCCGACCTTGCGCGACAGCAGCGACTGGATCTGCGGCTGGCACATGTAGTTGATGAAGGTATGGGCCTCCTCGACCTTCTCCGAGGCGCGCGACAGCGCCCAGCAGCCGGAATCCATGATGCCGCCTTCCTGCGGGAAGGTGGAGCGGACCGGCTGGCCGTCTGCGGCGGCAAGGCCCGTCACGTCGTGGTAATACTGGCCCATCGGGATTTCGCCCGACTTCAGCGACTGCTCGAACTGCGCCTCGTCGCGATACCACAGGCGCACGTTCGGCTTGACCTCGGCGAGCTTCTCGAAGGCCTTGACGAGGCCTTCCTCGGTGTCGAGCGCGTTGGTGCCGCCGAAATGGGTCTTGGCCGTCACTTCGAGCAGGAAGGAGTTGGAGACGAGCGCGAGCAGGCCGAGCTTGTCGGCGTTCGCCGGATCCCACAGCGCGTTCCAGGAGGTCGGGGCTTCCTTGTAGACGTCCGTGTTGGTGACGAGCGTGATGTACCAGGCGACGGCGCCGATGCCGGCGACGCGGCCATCCGGATACTTGTTGACGAAATGGTCGATGAGGTTCGTCGCGTTCGGGATCTTGGCCGTGTCGAGGGCGGCCCAGAGCTCGGTCGACTGGCCCTTCAGCATGGCGACCTGCGACATCATCGAGACGTCGGCCGGCGCCTGGCCCGCCTTGGCGGCCTGTTCGAGCTGCACGAGCCAGGCTTCGCCGGTCGGCTCGGCGACCGATTCGATGGCGATGCCCGTTTCCTTGGTGAAATCGGCAAAGATGTTCTTGTCGAAGGAATCCTTGAAGTAGCCGCCATAGACGCCGACCTTCAGCGACTTGTCCTGGGCGCGCAGCACGGCCGGCATGGCGAGCAGCGAGGCGCCGGCGACGCCGGCGCCCAGCACCGCGCGGCGGCTGACATTGGTCTTGAGGATGTCACGCATCGTCATCTTTCTCCTGTTAGGCCGGCCGATCGGTCCGGCCGGTGCGTTCCCGTTGTTGCTATTGTATGTCAGGCGGTCCGGGCCACGGAAGGGCTGAAAACCATCAGGCTCAGAATTTCGAACAGTACCTGTGCGCCGGCATGGGCGGTATTGGTCGTCGCGTCGTATTGCGGGGCGACCTCCACGACGTCGCCGCCGACGAGATTGATGCCCTTGAGGCCGCGGATCAGCTCCAGCACCTCGCGGCTCGTCAGGCCGCCGATCTCCGGCGTGCCGGTGCCGGGCGCGAAGCTCGGGTCGAGGCTGTCGATGTCGAAGGAGAGATAGGTCGGCCCGTCGCCGACGATTTCCTTCGCCTTCTCGATGATGGCCGGGATGCCGAGGCCGCTCACCTCTTCGGCATGGATGACGGTCATGCCGGATTCGTAGGAGAACTCCCAGAGATATTCCGACGAGCCGCGGATGCCGATCTGGATCGTGCGCGTCGGGTCGAGCACGCCGTCGAGCACGGCGTTGCGGAACGGGCCGCCATGGTGGAACTTCGTCTGGTCGAAGGCGCCGCCCGTGTCGCAATGGGCGTCGATATGGATCATGCCGACCGGCTGCTTCTTCCCGACGGCCTTCATGATCGGATGGGTGATCGAGTGATCGCCGCCGACGGCGAGCGGGATCACGCCGGCATCGACGATCTGGTTGAAGCGCTTCTCGATGTCGTCATGGCTGAGTTCGAGGCGGTAGCGGCTCTGGAAGGGCACGTCGCCGATATCGGCCACGCGCAGCTCCTGCACCGGGGCGCAGTCGAGGACGTGGTTGTAGGGGCCGATGCGCTCGATGGCGCGCATGGCGCGCGGCCCGAAGCGCGAGCCGGGGCGGTTGGTGACGCCGAGATCCATCGGCACGCCGGTGATGGCGACCTGGAGGTTGCCGAAATCCGGGTTCTCCGCATCGACCGGCATGTAGGGCGCGGAGAGGAAGGTCGGCACGCCGGCATAGGGCGCAAGGCGCGAACCGCTCTTGGTGAAGATCTTGTCGGCAACCTTGCGGAAGGCGGGGTCGAACAGTTCGCCGCCGTGGCTTGCGCCGTATTTTGCCTTGAGTTCGTCGAGTTTGCTGTCGGCCATGGTCTCTACCTCACCTTTCGGAAATGCGGGCAGACCGGGGGGCCGGAGCAGATGCGAGCCAAGTGATGTTCCCCCGGGGCTTTGCCCTCGTTCTTCATAGTATCGTAACAAAACGACTGGAAAAGCAATTGACATTGTTATAGCAGTTTGCGTGAGAAAAACTCACATACTGGAACCGCTCCTCATGGCCTCGCGCCTGCCGCCGCTCAATCCGCTCCGCGCCTTCGAGGCGACCGCCCGCCGGGGCGCGGTTTCGGCTGCCGCGCGGGAACTGAACGTCACCCATGGCGCGGTCAGCCATCAGATCCGGGCGCTGGAGGATTCGCTCGGCACCGCGCTTTTCGAGCGCGGCGGCAAGCGGCTGAAGCTGACGCCGCAGGGCGCGCTGCTGCTGCCGGCCGTCACCAACGCCTTCGGCGAGATCGCCGCGGCAACAGCCCTGATGAAGCAGCCGGAAACCCGCGGCGACCTCACCGTGACCTGCGTGCCGGCCTTGCTTTCGCTCTGGCTCATCCCGCGCCTCAATACCTTCACCGACCAGTTTCCCGGCGTGCGCGTCACGCTGATCGCCTCCAACGATCCGGACAATCTGCGTTCGCTCGATACGGATGTCAGCGTGCTTTACGGCGACGGCAACTGGCCGGACTGCTGGACACGGCTCTGGTCGCACCTCAAGCTCTTTCCCATCGCCAGCCCCACCCTGCTCAACAGCCGGCCGTTGCGCTCGGTGCGCGACCTTTCCGACCACACGCTGTTCCACGGCGACGACGGGCGCGAATGGAGCACCTGGCTGGCGGCGGCGGATGCGGTCGACGTTGTGCGCGGGCGCCAGCATTTCATGAGCGATGCCCGCCTTTCCACCGAGGCGGCGCTGCACGGCCAGGGCGTCGCCCTCGGCGACACGATCACCGCCAGCAACCTGATCGCCCGCGGCGAACTCGTCGTGCCCTTCGACCTGACGGTGCCGGCGAACGACGCCTTCTATGTCGCCTGCCGGCAGTCGGTGCGCCAGGCGCCGATCGTCAAGGTGTTCATCGACTGGCTCTTCGCCTCGCTCGAGGAGAGCCTGCCCGAGCCGCAGACCTCCGCCCGCATGATCCTGCGCGGCCGTGGCGGCCGCGCGGCGGACCTCCATCACCCGATCGCGGCTCCGGCCAAGCGCCGCTCCGCCTCCAACCCCCAGCGCAAGACCCGCGCCTGACCTCTACGGAAAGACCATGCCCCGCTTCAACCCGCTCGTCGAAACCCTCGCCGCCCCGCCGATCCCGTCCGTCTTCGCCTGGGGCAATGCCTATGACGGCCGCAGCGGCCCGATGATCGACCTGTCGCAGGCCGTGCCCGGCTATCCGCCGCATCCCGACATGCTGCGCCTGCTCGGCGAATATGCCGCCTCGCGCGCCTATACGGGCTATGGGCCGATCGAGGGCGAGGACAGTCTGCGGAAGGCCTATGCGCAGCATGTGGCGGAAACCTACGGCGCCGCGATCACCGCCGGCAACATCCATGTCACCGCCGGCTGCAACCAGGCCTTCATCTGTGCGGCCATGGCGATCGCCGGCGCGGGCGATGCCGTGCTGATGACCGATCCCTACTATTTCAACCAGGAAACGACGCTCGCCATGCTGGGCATCAAGACCCGGTTTGCCGCCTGCGATCCCGCCAACGGGTTCCTGCCGGATGTCGAGGCGCTGGCTTCCGCCATCACGCCGGACGTGCGCGCCGTCGCGCTCGTCTCGCCGAACAACCCGACCGGCGCGGTCTATCCGGCGGACCTGCTGGCGAAGATCTACGACCTCTGTGCCGCGCGCGGCATCTGGCTCATCCTCGACGAGACCTATCGCGACTTCCTGCCGTTGGGCGCCGGGCGGCCGCACGCCCTGTTCGACCGGCCGGGCTGGGAAGACACGCTGATCGGCCTCTACAGCTTCTCGAAATCCTTCTGCATTCCCGGCCATCGCCTCGGTGCGATCACGGCGGGTGCCGGCGTGGTCGAGCAGGTGGCGAAGATCATGGACAACCTGCAGATCTGCCCGCCGCGCTCCGCCCAGGCCGCGGTCGCCACGGCCCTGCCGCTTCTGGCAGGCTGGCGCGAGGAGAACCGCCAGGAAATCGCCCGGCGGGTCGAGGGGCTGCTTTCCACGATGGCCGAGGTCCCGGCCTGGCGCGTCGGCGCGGTCGGCGCCTATTTCGCCTTCATCGGCCATCCCTTCGGCGATACGCCTTCCGCCCGCGTGGCGGAGAAGCTTGCCAAGGAGGCCGGCATCCTCTGCCTGCCCGGAAGCTATTTCGGCGCGGGGCAGGACGGATATCTCCGCTTCGCCTTCGCCAATGCGGATGTGGCGACGATCACCTTGCTGAAGGACCGCCTGGCGCGATTCGCCCTGGATTGAAGGAGCGGCCCGCTCTTTCGCCCCTTTGAGGTTGAGCACCGCCCGCAAAAATGCGGCTTGACCTTGCCATGTGGGAACGTCCCAGCATGCGAAGGCAAATCAGGAGACCCTTCATGAATGACGATGCCCCCCTCGCCTTCACCGTTTCGGACATGACCTGCGGTCACTGCGTCCGGACGATCACCGGCGCCGTCCTTGCGGCCTATCCGGCCGCCAAGGTCGAGATCGACCTCGGTGCAAGGCGCGTTTCGGTGGAAAATGCCGGCGACCGGGCTGCCGTCGCCGCCCTCATCGCGGCGGAAGGCTATTCGCCGGTCGATGCCGCCTGAGCGACAAAAAGCCGCTTGACCTTGACATGATGGGAAGGTGCACGATCTGTCCGACATAGGATGAAAGGTGCACCATGCTCACCACGGCAGACCGGCAGACGATCAAGCTTTCCATCTCGGACATGACGTGCGCGTCCTGCGTGCGCCGGGTCGAAAAGGCCATCGAGAAGGTGCCGGGCGTGTCCGGCGCCGCCGTCAACCTTGCGACGGAGAAGGCCGACGTGACCTTCACCGGCCCGCCGGATGCGGCCGCGGTGGCCGAGGCGGTGCGCAAGGCGGGATACGGCGTTTCGGAAGAGGTGCTGGAATTTCCCGTCGAGGGCATGACCTGCGCCTCCTGCATCGGCCGGGTGGAACGGGCGCTGAAGGCTGTCCCGGGCGTCCTGGAGGCGACGGCGAACCTTGCGCAGGAGCGCGTCCGCGTCCGGTTCCTCAAGGGGGCCGTCGCCTTCGAGGACCTTGCCGCCGCCATCGACCGGGCGGGCTACAAGGCGGTGCGCGAAACGGCCGAAACGCCCGCGGAGGAAGACCGCCGGGCCGCCGAGGCGAAAATCCTGCGGCGCGACCTCGTGATCGCCGCGGTCCTGACGGCGCCGCTCTTCGTCATGGAGATGGGCGCGCACGCCATCCCCGCCTTCGGCCACACCATCCACGAAACGCTCGGCATGCAGACGAGCCGCGTCATCCAGTTCGTGCTGGCGACGCTGGTGCTTGCCGGGCCGGGGCTGCGCTTCTTCCGCAAGGGCATTCCGAGCCTCCTGCGCCTGGCGCCGGACATGAACTCGCTCGTCGTCATCGGCACCGCCGCCGCCTGGAGCTTTTCCACCGTCGCGACCTTCGCCCCCGGCCTCCTGCCGGGCGGCACGGCCAATGTCTATTTCGAGGCCGCCGCCGTCATCGTGACCCTCATCCTCGCCGGCCGATATCTGGAAGCGCGGGCCAAGGGGCGCACGGGCGAGGCCATCCGGCACCTTGCCGGGCTGCGCGCCACGTCGGCGCGCGTGCTGCGCGACGGCAAGGCCGAGGACGTGCCGCTGGGGGACGTCGTTCCCGGCGATATCGTGCTGGTGCGGCCGGGCGAGAAGGTGCCGGTCGACGGCAAGGTGACGGAGGGGCTGTCCTATATCGACGAATCCATGATCACCGGCGAGCCGATGCCCGTCGCCCGCACGACCGGCGACACGGTGACCGGCGGCACGGTCAACACGACCGGTTCGCTGACCTTCCGCGCCACCCGCGTCGGTGCCGATACGGTGCTCTCGCAGATCATCCGCATGGTCGAGGATGCGCAGGCGGCGAAACTGCCGATCCAGGCGCTCGTCGACCGCGTGACGCAATGGTTCGTGCCGGCCGTCATGGCCATCGCGCTCCTGACCTTCGGCCTCTGGCTCGCCCTCGGCCCGAGCCCCGTTCTCGCCCATGCGCTGGTCAATGCCGTCGCGGTGCTGATCATCGCCTGCCCCTGCGCCATGGGGCTCGCGACGCCGACCTCCATCATCACCGGCACGGGGCGTGCCGCCGAACTCGGCGTGCTCTTCCGGCAGGGCACGGCCTTGCAGACGCTCGAAGGCACCGACATCGTCGCCGTCGACAAGACCGGGACGCTGACGCTCGGCCATCCGACGCTGACGGAGATCGTGCCGGCGGACGGGTTCGTCCGCGAGGAGGTGCTGGCCCTGGTCGCGGCCGCGGAGGTGCATTCGGAGCATCCCATCGCCGCGGCCATCCATGAGGGGGCGGTGGTCGAGGGCATCGACCTTGCGGCGGCCAGCGGCTTCGTGGCGATTTCCGGCCAGGGCTTCTCCGCCACGGTCTCCGGCCGCACGGTGGAGGCGGGCTCCGTCGGCTTCATGCGCTCGCTCGGGCTCGACGTCGCCCCCTTCGCCGCCCATGCCGAGCGGCTGGCCGCCGACGGCGCCTCGCCGCTCTACGCCGCCATCGACGGCCGGCTGGCCGCCCTTTTCGCCGTCACCGACCCGGTCAAGCCGACGACGAAGGAGGCGATCGCCGCGCTGAAGCAGCTCGGCATCGAGGTGGCGATGATCACCGGCGACAACCGCCGCACCGCCGAGGCCGTGGCGGAGAAGCTCGGCATCGACCGGGTGATGGCCGAGGTGCTGCCGGACGGCAAGGTGGCCGCCGTGCGCGCGCTTTCGGCCGACGGCGGCAGGAAGGTCGCCTTCGTCGGCGACGGCATCAACGACGCGCCGGCCCTTGCCGCGGCCGACACGGGCATCGCGATCGGCACGGGCACGGATGTCGCCATCGAAAGCGCCGACGTGGTGCTGATGGCCGGCGACATGCGCGGGGTGGCGGCGGGCATTGCGATCTCGCGGGCGACGATGCGCAACATCCGCGAAAACCTGTTCTGGGCCTTCGGCTACAATATCGCGCTCATTCCGGTCGCCGCGGGCCTGCTCTATCCGGCCTTCGGCATCCAGCTTTCGCCGGCGCTCGCCGCCGGCGCCATGGCGCTTTCCAGCGTGTTCGTCGTCTCGAATGCGCTGCGGCTGAAGCGCTTCCGTCCCGCGTTCGGCAAGGGAGATCGCGCATGAACATCGGCGAAGCGGCGGAGGCGACGGGCGTCACCGCCAAGATGATCCGGCACTACGAGCAGATCGGCCTCATCCGCGCCGCCGGCCGCACGGGCTCCGGCTACCGCGTCTATGGCCCGAAGGACCTCTCGACGCTCTCCTTCATCCGCCGGGCGCGCGACCTCGGCTTCTCCATCGCCCAGATCCGCGACCTCCTGGCGCTCTGGCAGGACCGCGCGCGCGCCTCCGGCGACGTCAAGCGCATCGCCAGCGAGCATGTCGCGGAAATGAAGGAAAAGATGCGCCTGCTGCAGGAGATGGTGCACACGCTGGAACACCTTTCCGCCCATTGCCACGGCGACGACCGGCCGGACTGCCCGATCCTCGAACAGCTTGCGACCGGCATGGCCGAGGAGAAATGTTGCTGATTCAGGCCGCGGGCGACAGGTGCTCGTGGACGGCGAGCCAGCGGCCGGAGGGGTCGCGGGAGAAGACGATGGTCTCGCGCTCGTTGTTCGTCACCGTTTCGCCGCCGATGGAAAGGTCGGTCTCGACGGCGTGGGTGAAGATCGCGGCATCGCCGGCGAACTGCACGTTGCGGTCCGTCGAGCGGCAGGCGAGCACGCGGAAACCGTCGCGCTCCTCCCACAGCGTCCATTCGGCTTCGTAGGCGGCGCGGCTTTCGAGGCGGCGGTCGAGATTGTAGAAGAGGAAGCTCGCCTCCTCGGCGAAGGCGGCGAAATAGGCCGTGCGGTCATGCCGCGCGAAGGCGGCGACCAGCGCGTCGGCGGCGGCGAGGACGGCGGATTGCGGTTCGGTCATGCGGGAGGCTTCCTGTCGCTCAGACGATCTTGATGCTGCTGATGAGGGCGGCGATGGGCTCGTGCTGGGCGTTGACGCGCGCCTTCAGCTCTTCCAGCGGCATGGCGTCCACCTTGCAGAACTCGATGAACATCATGTTGAGATTGTTGAAGAACACCTCGCCCATCGCCTTGGCGTCGACGCCGGCCTGGACGACGCCGCGGGCCTGCAATGTCTCCACCAGGCGGATGACCTGTGCGCAGAGCTGGCCGTCGAGCTCGGTATAGCGCCGGGAGAGCGGCGTGTCGGGCTGCTGGATGGAGATCGCCATGGCGGTGCGCCACATCTCCTTGGAGAGATAGTAGAGCGAGTGGTCATAATACTGCTCGATCAGCGTGCGCAGCGCCTCGGCCACGTTCAGCGGCGGGTTGGCGACGATGCGCGCGCCGCCCTCCAGCACCTCCGTCACCTCCATGGCGACGGTGGCGACGAGGATGTCGCCCTTGTTCTGGTAATAGTTGTAGAGTGTGCCGACGGAGACCTCCGCCATCTCGGCGATGTCCTCGATGCGCGCGCTGTCGTAGCCCTCGCGGCGGAACAGCGTGGTCGCGGCTTCGAGGATGCGGCGTGTCCTGTCCGCCTTCTGTTTCGCGCGCAATCCGGCCATGGAACCTCCGTTGGAATCTCCTCAAAAATGAGATTGACTTAAAAAATGAACTCGTTCAATCTTTTTCTCAAGGCACCGCCAATGAGTGTCATCCGCCAGGCCGAAAGCCTGCAGCCAGAGGGAAAGACGATGAAGACAACCGTTTCGGGCGGGCTCGTCCGCCGCATGCTCCTTGCCACCGCAGCCGCCATCACGCTGTCGCCGGCCGGCGCCCTGGCGCAGGACGAGCTGAACGCGCTCGTCTGGTGCGACCACACCGACCCCGCGCTGGTCGAGCCGTTCGAGAAAGCCAACAATGTCAAGGTCAACCTCAAGGAATACGAGGGCACGGGCGCGGCGATCTCGATCATCGAGCAGTCCCGTCCGGGCGACTGGGACGTGCTGGTCATCGACGCCGTCGACGTGCCGCGCGCCATCGACATGGAGATCCTCGGCGAGATGCCGGCCGATCAACTGCCGCTCGGCGACCTCTTCCCTGAAGTGCGCATGGAGGAAACGACCACCAAGGACGGCAAGGTCTACGCCGTCACGGAAAAGTTCGGCTACAACACGATCTCCTACGACAAGACGAAGGTCGATCCCGCCGACATGGACGATCTCTCGGTCATCTGGTCGGAGAAGTACAAGGGCCGCATCGCGCTCTATGACTACTACCTGCCGATGGTTGGCCTCACCGGCGTCGGCATCGGCAAGAAGACGGCGGACCTGACGCAGGGCGACCTGCCGGCGATCAAGGAAAAGCTGTTCGAGATGAAGAAGGTCGCCCGCCAGGTGAGCGACGTCGTCGCCTCGCAGACGGCGCTGGCGACCGGCGAGGTGGACATCGTCGTCGGGGGCGGCGAATGGCTGACGGCCGGCCTTTCGGCGGAAAAGCCGAACCTCGACTGGACGATCCCGAAGCAGGGCGCGCTGCGCTGGGCGCAGTCGATCGGCGTCTTCAAGGATTCCGAAAAGCAGGATCTCGCGCTGAAATTCGTGCAGTACATCGTCAGCCCCGAGGGGCAGGCCCGGCTTGCTACCTCCTCCTGCTACTGGGCGATGCCGGCGAACGCCAAGGCGGGCGAGCACCTGACCGACCAGCAGAAGACGGCGCTGCGCTGGGACAGGCAGCCGGACTACCTGAAGAACTCGCAGCTCTATCCGGTGGCGGACGCCGACATGGATGCGGCGATGCAGGATGTCTGGACGGAGATGCTGCAGCAGTAAGGGCTTGATGGAGCGCAGTCGTCCGCGCCCTCTGGGCGATTGCATTAGGTTCGCCCCTCACCCTAACCCTCTCCCCGCAAGCGGGGAGAGGGGACTTGCCCCACGAACCGGTCATTGGTTGAGGAAGCCAGCGAGGCATATCCCCTTCGCCCCGCTTGCGGGGAGAAGGTGCCGGCAGGCGGATGAGGGGCAGGCAACGAGCGCCTCGCCCAATATAGAGAGCGCGAACGGAGACCGACCCCATGACCGCCTCTGCCCTCGAACGCGCGGAGCGCCGCAAGGCCTGGGTCTTTGCCCTGCCGGCGCTTCTCTGGACGGGCTTCTTCTTCCTCGTGCCCTTCGCCTACATGGCCGCGATCAGCTTCTGGACGCGGCAGGGGCGGGAGATCGTCGCGACCTGGACGCTGGACAACTACATCGCCTTCTTCGAGAAGGCGCATCTCTTCAAGGGGCTGGTCGTCTCGCTGGAGATCACGGCGGCCGTCACCGTCATCTCCGTGCTGCTCGCCTATCCGCTCGCCTGGATCATCGCCGAGCGGGTGCCGAAGAAATGGCAGCGTTTTGCCCTCGTCATGGCGATCCTGCCTTTCTGGACCTCCTATGTCGTGCGCTCCTATTCCTGGCTGCTGGTGCTCTCCAAGGGCGGTGTCGTCAACCAGGCGCTTCTCGCCCTCGGCATCATCGCCGAGCCGCTGGAACTGTCGGCAAACCGTACCGGCACGATCATCGGCTTCGTGCATTTCTTCGTCATGCTGCTGACGCTGACGATCTATGCCAACCTCATCCAGCTTTCGCCGAACTATCGCCGCGCGGCGGCAGACCTTGGCGCGAACGCCTTCCAGACATTCTGGCATGTCGTGCTGCCGCTGACGCTGCCCGGCATCATGGTCGGCGCGTTCCTGACCTTCGTCCTGTGCATCGGCGACTACATCACGCCGCAGATCCTCGGCGGCAACAACGAGCTGGTCCTGCCGCAGGTCATCATGCTGCAGCTCGGCCGGCGGGCGGATTTCCCGATGGCGGCCGCGCTCTCGCTGGTGCTGATGGTCGTCGTCACGCTCGCCTACATCGCCTGCGCGCGCTGGCTGAAGATGGAGAGGACCTGACCATGCGGCATCTCACTACGGCGCTTGCCGCGCTCTATGCCGGCCTTCTCTATCTCTTCATCTTCCTGCCCGTCGTCGTGCTCGTGCTCTTTTCTTTCCAGGACGGCACGCTGCCCGTGCCGCCGCTGAACGGCCTGACGCTGCGCTGGTACGAGGCGGTCTTTTCCGACGGCAAGCTGATGGCCGCCCTCGGCAACTCGCTCGTCGTCGCCGTCGTCTCCTCGGCGATCGCCTGCCTGCTCGGCTTCCTCGCCGCCTATGCCTTCGCGCGCTACACGCTCCCCGCCTCCGCCCTCCTGCGCGGCCTCATCGTCGCGCCGATGACAGTGAGCACGCTGATCATCGGCCTCGGCCTGCTTTCGGTGCTGAACCTCACGGGCCTGCGCCTCTCGCTCGTCACGGTCGGCATCGGCCATGTGGTGATCAACCTGCCGCTCTGCTTTGCCATCATCTATGCCTCGATGGGCGGGCACCAGGTGAACATCGAGCGGGCGGCGCGCGATCTCGGCGCGAGGGACTGGCAGGTCATGCTGCTCGTCACGGCCCCCATGCTGCTGCCGTCGATCCTTGCGGCCTTCTTCCTCTCCGTCACCTTCAGCTGGGACGAGTTCATCGTCGCCTTCCTCCTGTCGCGCTTCGACGTGACGCTGCCGGTCGAGATCTGGAGCATGCTGCGCTCCGGCCTCGATCCCAGGACCAATGCCATCGGCTCCGTCGTCTTCCTCATCTCGGTCGCGTTCCTCATCGTCATGGAACTCGCCGTCTTCCGCAAAACCGGGAAATCCTCATGACCGCCGACGTCTCCATCCGCAATGCCACGAAGGTCTTCGGTGCTTTCCGGGCGCTCGACGACGTCTCGCTCGATATCGCCGCGGGCGAGTTCATCGTGCTGCTCGGCCCCTCCGGCTGCGGCAAGACCACCCTGCTCTCCATCCTCGGCGGCTTCGTCGAACCGACCTCGGGCACGATCGCGATCGGCGGGCGCGACATGACGCACGTCTCCCCCGCGAAACGGCCGACGACCACGATGTTCCAGGACTATGCGCTCTTCCCGCATATGTGCCTGCGCGACAATGTCGGCTTCGGGTTGCGCATGCGCGGCATGGGCAAGGCGGAACGCTACGAGAAGGCGTTTTCCTATCTCGATCTCGTCGGTCTCAGGGCCTCCTCGGCGAAGAAGCCGCACGAACTGTCGGGCGGCCAGCGGCAGCGTGTAGCGCTTGCCCGGGCGCTGGCGGTCGATCCCGACGTGCTGCTGCTCGACGAGCCGCTCGGGGCGCTCGACCTGAAGCTGCGCCGCCAGATGCAGGACGAGCTGAAGGCCATCCAGAAGCGCGTCGGCACGACCTTCGTGCACGTCACCCACGACCAGGAGGAGGCGATGGCGATCGCCGACCGCATCGTCGTGATGAACAAGGGCCGCATCGAGGATGTCGGCACGCCCGCCTCGATCTACATGCGGCCGCGCTCGCTGTTTTCCGCCGGCTTCATGGGCGAGGTGAATTTCCTGCCCGCCAGGATGCGCGGCGCGGCGGCCAACGAGGCGGAAGTGGAAACCGCCCTCGGCCGGGTCGCCCTGCCCGCGTCCGCCTTCGTGTCCGGCGTGCCGGCTGCGGGCCGCGACGTCACGCTCTGCATCCGCCCGGAACATTTCCGCGGTGCCGGTGCGTCGGTGCCGACCGTCTCGCTCGGGCGCGGCCGCATCACCGGCAGCGCCTTCTTCGGCACGCATCACCGCTGCCATGTCGCGGCGGACGGCACGGTGCTCACCGCCCACCTGCCGCAGACCGACAATCCGGAGGTCGGCACGGAGCTTGACCTTCGGCTGAAGGCGGATAGCATCGTCGTGCTTCAGGACGGAGCGGGAGTTTGAGGGTCACATGCAGCGCATCCGCCCGGAGGATTGGTACAGCGTGCGTCGCCTCGACGACGGCGTGACCGCTATAAGCGAGCCCTATATCCAGGAATTCTACCGCTGCAATGTCTGGCATGTGCGCGGCCGCGACCGGGACATGCTGGTCGACAGCGGCATGGGCGTCGTCTCCTTGCGCGAATGGGTGCCGCTCGTCACCGAGCGCGACCTGATCGCCGTGGCGAGCCATACGCATTTCGACCATATCGGCTGCCATCACGAATTCGAGTGCCGGGCCGTGCACGCCGCCGAGGCCGATCTCCTCGCCAGCCCGACACGACAGAACACGCTCGCAGACCCCTATGTCACCGACGAAATCTTCGATGCGCTGCCGCCCGAGCCCTATTGCTCGAAGTGCTATGCGGTGAAGAAGGCGCCGGCGACGCGGATCCTGGAGGACGGCGACGTCATCGATCTCGGCGACCGGCGGTTCGAGGTCATCCACACGCCGGGCCACTCCCCGGGGGGTATTGCGCTCCACGAGAAGGCGACCGAAATTCTCTTCTCGGGCGACATCGTCTACGATGGCCCGCTGATCGAGGATACCTACCATTCCGACGCGGCGGACTATCTCGCCTCGATGGAGCGCCTCCTGACCCTGCCGGTGCGGCTGGTGCATGGCGGCCATTTTCCAAGTTTCGGTGGCGATCGCTACCGCCAGCTCATCCGGGGCTGGCTCGATGAAAAACAGAAGTGACGGGAGAAAAGCATGCTCGACAAGCGCAAGTTCTACATCGACGGCCAGTGGGTGGACCCGCTGAAGCCCAACGACCTTCCGGTGATCAACCCGGCGACGGAACAGCCGATCGCGGTCATCTCCATGGGCACCGCCGCCGATATCGACCGCGCCGTTGCCGCTGCCAAGAAGGCTTTCGCGACCTACAGCCAGACCAGCGTCGAGGAGCGCCTGGCGCTGCTCGAAAAGCTGCTCGAGATCTACAAGCGCCGCTATGAGGAGATGGCGCGCACCATCACGCAGGAGCTCGGCGCGCCGATCACCATGAGCACCGAGCAGCAGGCAGATGTCGGCGTCGGCCACCTGCAGGGCTTCATCGACGGGCTGAAGCGGCTGAAGAGCCGCGAGGTGCTGGCGAACGGCGACGTGGTGCGCCGCGAGCCGATCGGCGTCTGCGGCCTCATCACGCCCTGGAACTGGCCGATCAACCAGATCGCGCTGAAGGTGGTTCCGGCGCTGGCGACGGGCTCGACCTGCGTGCTGAAGCCGTCCGAATTCACCCCGCTCAACGCCCTTCTCTATGCGGAGATGGTGCATGAGGCAGGCTTCCCGGCCGGCACGTTCAACCTCGTCAACGGCGACGGTCCCGAATGCGGCGCGGCGCTTTCCAGGCACAGGGACGTCGACATGATGTCCTTTACCGGCTCCACCCGTGCCGGCATCGCCGTCAGCAAGGACGCGGCCGATACGGTCAAGCGCGTGACGCTGGAGCTCGGCGGCAAGTCGCCGAACCTCGTCTTCGCCGATGCGGACCTCGAAGACCGCGTCGCCGGCAGCGTGCGCGAGTGCTTCAACAATTCCGGCCAGTCCTGCGATGCGCCGACCCGCATGCTGGTCGAGCGCTCGGTCTATGACAAGGTGGTCGAGATCGCCGAGCGTACGGGGAAGGAAGCCAAGGTCGGCAATCCGGAGGAGGAAGGCGAGCATATCGGCCCGCTCGTCTCGCACATCCAGTTCGGCCGCGTGCAGGCGCTGATCGAGGCGGGCGTTGCCGAGGGCGCGCGCGTGCTGGTCGGCGGCCCGGGCAAGCCGGAGGGCTTCGAGACCGGCTACTTCGTCAAGCCGACGATCTTCGCCGACGTCAACAACGACATGCGCATCGCGCGCGAGGAAGTGTTCGGCCCGGTGCTCTCGATCATGCCCTTCGACACGGAAGAAGAGGCGATCGCGATCGCCAACGACACCGCCTACGGCCTTGCCGCCTATCTCCAGACCGGCGATCCGGAGCGCGCCGAGCGCGTCGCCGCCCGCCTTCGCGCCGGCATGGTGCACATCAACGGGGGGCCGCACCGCTACGGCAGCCCGTTCGGCGGCTACAAGCAGTCCGGTAACGGCCGCGAGGGCGGTCTCTTCGGCCTGGAGGATTTCCTCGAGGTGAAGACGGTGCACCGGCCGGACGCGGCCTGAGGCGCGCGGCGGCGCCCACAAAGAAAGACGTCATCCTCGGGCTTGACCCGAGGATCCACCGGCGTGACCGGAGCGTGGATGGTCGGGTCAAGCCCGACCATGACGGAGGAGAGGCTGGGTGAGTATTGCCGGCTGAGAAAGCGGGTGGGCTTTGGCATTGCGGGGTGCCGAAAGGGCGCCGTCTTTTCACATGCCCCAAACTTTTCCTCTAAATTAGCGCTGCCCGTCTGGTTGAAGCGGAGGCGGTCTGATAGCTCGCTGCCACGACTGATATCCGGACCGCCGCCTTGTCGCCGATTACCGCCTCCCCGAAAAGCCGCCTTGCCCTGATCGCCCTCCTCGCCGGCGGGGTCGCCATCGGCGGTTCGCCGATCTTCGTGCGCCTCTCCGAAATCGGGCCGATGGCGACGGCCTTCTGGCGCGTCGCGCTGGCCCTGCTGCCGTTCGTGCTGCTCTGGCGGGCGACGAAGCAGGGCGAGGAGCGGCCGGCGGGGCCGCGCGACCACCTCTTCCTGCTGCTGCCGGGCGTGTTCCTCGCCGCCGACCTTGCCGCCTGGCACCTGTCGCTGCACATGACCTCCGTCGCCAATGCGACGCTCCTGGCCAATCTGGCGCCGGTCTTCGTGACGCTCGGCTCCTGGCTGCTCTTTCGCACGCGCATCACGCCGGTCTTCCTGGCGGGCCTCGGGCTGGCGCTGATCGGCGTGCTCGTCCTGAAGGGCGGGCCGTCGGCGCTCGGCGGCGGGCAACTCGCCGGCGATGCGACGTCCATCGTCGCGGCCTTCTTCTACGCCTGCTACATGCTGTCGCTCGGCCATGTCCGCTCGCGGTTCTCCACGCTGCGCATCATGGTCTGGACGACCCTTTCCGCGGTCATCTGCATCCTGCCTGTCGCATTGTTCTTCGAGGTCGACATGGTGCCCGCCACGCTCTTCGGCTGGGCCATGCTGTTCGGCCTTGCCTTCATCAGCCATGTCGGCGGGCAGGGCCTCGTCACCTATGCGCTCGCCTATCTGCCGACGGCCTTCTCCTCGCTGACGCTGCTGCTGCAGCCGGTCGTCGCCGCCATCCTCGCCTGGATCGTGCTCGCCGAGCCCGTCGGTGCGATGCAGGCGGTCGGCGGGGCGATCGTGCTTGCCGGCATCCTCGTCGCCCGCCGCGGATAGCGTTCGGCCTCCGGCCTGTCCGGCGACCGGATATGGTTAGTGATTGTGCCGCGGCGGCGTCTGGGCGATCCCGCGGAAATCGGCCGCGCCGTCGATGACCGCGCCGTCCGAGAGCTGGGTGACGGTCCTGCGGTAGATCCGCTGCCAGGGCGTCGCATCGGCCGGCACCGGCGGAATGCCGTCCGCCTTGCGCCGTTCGATCTCCGCCGCCTCCACCAGCATGTCGCACCGCCCCTGCGTGAGGTCGATGCGGATGACGTCGCCGGTGCGCAGGAAGGCGAGACCGCCGCCGGCGGCGCTTTCCGGCGAGGCGTTGAGGATCGACGGGCTGTCCGCCGTACCGGACTGGCGCCCGTCGCCGATCGTCGGCAGGCTGGTGATGCCGCGCTTGAGCAGATGGTCCGGCGGCTGCATGTTGACCACCTCGGCCGAGCCCGGCCAGCCGAGCGGCCCCGCGCCGCGGATGACGAGGATGGTGCGCTCGTCAATGCCGAGCGCCGGATCGTTGATGCGCCTGTGGTAGTCCTCCGAGCCGTCGAAGACAACCGCCCTCCCCTCGAAGATGCCCTCGCGGCCCGGCTCGCTCAGGTAGCGCGCGCGGAATTCCTGCGAGATGACCGAGGTCTTCATGATGGCGAAGTCGAAGAGGTTGCCCTTCAGGACGAGGAATCCCGCCCGCTCCCTCAGCGGCTCGCCATAGGGGCGGATGACCTCGCGGTCGCTGGCCGCGCGCCCTTCGAGGTTTTCCGCCATGCTGCGCCCCGTCACGGTCGGACAGTCGCCGTCGAGCTTTCCCGCATCGAGCAGCTCGCGCATGATCGCCGGCACGCCGCCGGCCCGGTGGAAGCGTTCGCCGAGGAAACGGCCGGCCGGCTGCACGTCGGCAAGCAGCGGGATGTCGTAGCCGTGCACCTGCCAGTCCTCGGGTTCCAGCTCCACGCCGGCATGTTTCGCCATCGCCATCAGATGCGGCTGGGCGTTGGTCGAGCCGCCGATGGCCGAGTTGACGCGGATCGCGTTGAGGAAGGCCTTCCGCGTCAGGATCGACGAGGGGCGGATATCCTCCAGCACCAGCTCCACCGCGCGCCGGCCGGTGCGATAGGCCATCTGGCCGCGTTCGCGGTACGCGGCGGGGATGGCCGCGCAGCCGGTCAGCGACATGCCGAGCGCCTCGGCGAGTGCGTTCATCGTCGAGGCGGTGCCCATCGTGTTGCAATGGCCGATGGAGGGTGCCGAGTCCATTGCCGACTGCAGGAATTCCTCCTCGTCGATCGTGCCGGCGGCGAGCTTGCGGCGCGCGCGCCAGATCACCGTGCCGGAGCCGACGAGGTCGCCCTCGTGCCAGCCGTCGAGCATCGGTCCGCCGGAGAGCACGATCGCGGGAATATCGACCGTGGAGGCGGCCATCAGCGCCGAGGGCGTGGTCTTGTCGCAGCCCGTCGTCAGGACGACGCCGTCGAGCGGGTAGCCGTAGAGGATCTCGACGAGGCCGAGATAGGCGAGGTTGCGGTCGAGCGCCGCCGTCGGCCGCTTGCAGTTCTCGAAGATCGGGTGGGTCGGGAATTCGATCGGGATGCCGCCGGCATCGCGGATGCCGTCGCGCACGCGCCGGGCGAGCTCGACATGGTGGCGGTTGCAGGGGGTCAGGTCGCTGCCGCTCTGGGCGATGCCGATCACCGGCTTGCCGGACCGCAGCTCCTCCGGCGTGATGCCGTAGTTCATGAAGCGCTCGAGATAGAGTGCCGCCATGTCGACATGCTCGCGGTTGTCGAACCAGTCCTGAGAGCGCAGCCGCCGTTTGCCCATCTTTTCGTCCGTCATGAAATGAACCTCGCCAAGAATATCGAGGCGCACTCTTCCACCGCCGCCTCGTGCAATCAACCGGCCGGCGATGCAGTGCGTTGCTTTATGCAGCTATCAATATTGCTGACTGGATCGGCCGGGCGGAATGTGTCACAGCCCTTCCATCTCAGTTCCCGGGTTCCCGTCATGACCGACATCACCGCCTCCTCCCCCGCTACGGGCACCGCCCGCCTCGGCGTGCTCCTGATGCTGCTCGGCATGGTGATGTTCTCGCTGAACGACGTGCTCGGCAAATGGCTCGTCGCGACCTATTCCGTCGGCCAGCTCATGCTGATCCGCAGCCTCGCCGCGATGGTGGTGCTCGCGCCGTTCTTCTGGAAGGTCGGCTGGCGCCGGCTAGTGGACGTAGAGCGGCCGAAGCTGCATCTCCTGCGGTCCGGCCTCTTCGCCTTCGAGGCCTCCGGCTTCTACTTCGCCGTCGCCTACATGCCGCTTGCCGACGCCATGACCTACTGGCTCGCCGCGCCGATCTACGTCGCCGCCATGTCGCCGCTTCTGCTCGGCGAAAAGGTGGGCTGGCGGCGCTGGACGGCGATCATCGTCGGCTTCGTCGGCGTGGTGATCGCGCTGGAGCCGTCGAAGGACACGTTCACCCTGCCGGCCCTCATCGCGCTTGCCGGCAGCCTCGCCTTCAGCTTCGCCATGGTGCTCGGCCGCACGCTGCGCGCGGCGCCGGACACGACGCTGGTCTTCTGGCAGGTGGCGGGCGCGGCGATCTTCGCCGGCGTCTGGTGCCTTGCCGACCCGACCGGCTGGGCGCCGGTCAGCGGCGTCGATTTCGGCCTCCTCAGCCTGCTCGGCATCGTGGCGATGAGCGCGCACATGCTGGTCAACCGCTCGCTGAAGCTGGCGGATGCGGCGACCGTCGTGCCGCTGCAATATTCGCTGCTGCTCTGGGCCGTCATCTTCGGCTGGATGTTCTTCGGCGACGCGCCGCGCCCGGCCATGCTGGTCGGCGCCGGCTTCATCGTCGCCTCCGGCCTCTTCATCTTCTTCCGCGAGCAGCATCTGAAGCGCCGCGGCCGCGCCTGAGCGGCCGACCCGTCACAGCGGCAGTTCCGTTGTGTATTTCACGCTCTTCAGCGCGAAATGCGAGGAGGAGTTTGCCACCGCCTCATGCGTCAGGATCGCCTGCATCAGCAATTGTTCGTAATCCCGCACGTCCTTGACCACGACGCGGATCAGGTAATCCCATTCGCCGGACATGGAATAGCATTCCAGCACCTCCTCATGGGTCTGCACGAAACGCTCGAAATCGCGCCGGGCCCCCGGATCGTGCGATTTCATGCGCACCTGGCAGAAGACGTTGAGGCCGCGGCCGATGCGGTCGGGATCGAGCAGCCGCACGGTCGGGCCGAGCACGCCAGCCTCCTCCAGCGCCTTGATGCGCCGCCAGCAGGAGGCGCTGGAAGCGCCCACCTCTTCGGCGAGCGCCGCATGGCTGATGTCGCCCCGCCGCTGCAGCACCTTCAGGATCTTCTTGTCGATGGCGTCAAGCTGAATGGAACTCATCGGAAATCCCATGAATGTGATGGGTATGTTTCATTTCTATCGCAAAAAACCACCTGTTTGAAACGATTTTTCGGCTGAAGCGGCCTATACTTTCCACCATTGTATATCTGCGGGAGGAAACCATGGCGCAGGTCGCACTCAAAACCGTCGTCAGGTCCGCTGCCAGGAATGCGCCGGACGATACCGTCGACTGGAAGCGCGTCGCCTATCTCTTGCATCTGTCGCGCGCGCTGGACGAGATGGAGGAAACCCGTCTCGTGCCGGAAAAGAAGGTGCTCTACCAGTTTTCCGCGCGCGGCCACGACATGGCGCAGATCATGCTCGGCTGCCTGCTGACCGACCGGCATGACGCGACCTGCGGCTATTACCGCTCCCGCCCGCTGCTGCTTTCGCTCGGCGTCGATCCCGCGGATGCGCTCGGTTCCGCCATGGGCCGGGCCGGCGGCTATTCCGACGGGCGCGACATCGGCGTCGTCTTCAACCATCCGAACCGCGACGGCGCCTCCGCCCTGCCGATGTGCGGCGGCGTCGGGGCGCAGTATACGCCGACGGCCGGCTGGGCACAGGCGGTGAAATATTATGCCGAGACGCTGGGCAAGACGGACTACGAACGGAGCATCGCCGTGGTGCTCGGCGGCGACGGCTCGGTCGCCTCGAACGGCTTCTGGTCGGCGCTGACCATCGCCACCACGCAGACCCTGCCGATGCTGTTCTACATCGAGGACAACGGCTACGGCATCTCCGTTCCCTCGACGATCCAGACGCCCGGCGGCAATATCGCGGCCAACCTTTCCGGCTGGCAGAACCTGACGATCTTCGAGGGCGACGGCACCGATCCGGCCGCTGCCGCCCGGCTGACCGCCGCTGCGGTCGAGCATGTGCGCGAGGCGCGCGCGCCGGCGCTGCTGCGCCTTACCGTGCCGCGCCTTCAGGGCCACAGTTTCCAGGATACGCAGGCCTACAAGAGCGAGGCGGTCGTGCGCAGCGAATGGGCGCGGGACCCGCTGCCGCGCCTGAAGGACTATGTCGTGCCGGCCGTGCTCAGCGAGGCGGAATGGGTGGCGGCCGATGCGGATGCAAGAAAGGCGGCGGAAACCGCGCGCATTGCTGCCGAGGCCCGCCCGGCCGCCGTTCCCGAGACGGTGACGCGGCATGTCTTCTTCGAGGGCGAGGTGCAGGTGATGGGCGGGCAGGTGTGCCATGGCTACACGCCGCCGCAAACCACCACGGTGGCGGCATCTGAAGGCCAGCGCATCAACATGGTCACCGCCATCCGCCGCACGCTCGACCACGAGCTTTCGATCAACGAGCGCGTCGTGCTGTTCGGCGAGGATATCGGCCTCAAGGGGGGCGTGCATGCGGTCACGCTCGGCCTCCAGGAAAAGTTCGGCCGCGCGCGGGTGTTCGATACGTCGCTCTCGGAGGAAGGCATTGTCGGCCGGGCGGTGGGCATGGCGCTGGCGGGGCTGATGCCGGTGCCGGAGATCCAGTTCCGCAAATATGCCGAGCCCGCCACCGAGCAGATCAACGATTGCGGCACGATCCGCTGGCGCACCAACAACCGCTTTGCCGCGCCGATGGTGCTGCGCATGCCCGGCGGCTATTTCAAATGCGGCGACCCCTGGCACAGCCAGACGAACGAGGTGGCCTTCGTGCACCAGCCCGGCTGGAAGGTGGCCGTCCCCTCCAATGCCGCCGATGCGGTCGGGCTGCTGCGCACCGGCCTTCGCGGCAACGATCCGGTGATCTTCTTCGAGCACCGCGCCATGCTGGATCATGCCTGGGCGCGGCGGCCCTATCCGGGCGACGATTTCGCGTTGCCCTTCGGCAAGGCGAGTTTCACGCGCCGCGGCGAGGCGATCACGCTTGTCACCTGGGGCGCCATGGTGCATCGCTGCGAGGACGCGGCGGAGGGTGTTTCCGCCGATGTCATCGACCTGCGCACCCTGATGCCTTGGGACAGGGAGGCGGTGCTGTCCTCCGTCCGGCGCACGCGCCGCTGCCTCATCGTGCACGAGGATCTCGGCACCGCCGGCTTCGGCGCGGAGATCGCCGCCGTCGTTGCCGACGAGGCCTTCATGGATCTCGATGCGCCCGTCTCGCGGCTGACGATGCCCGACATTCCGAGCCCGCACAATCCGGTCCTGCTCGACTGGGCGGTGCCCTCGGCGGGGCGGATCCGGGCCAAGATCGATGCCCTGCTGGAGTTCTGAACGATGGCGGGGGTGATGATCGACGTTCTCGCGCCTGTCGAGCAGGAGGGCACCAAGGCGGTCGTGCGCAACTGGCTGAAGGCGGTGGGCGAGAGGGTGGCGCCCGACGATCCGCTCGTGGAGCTCGAAACCGACAAGGTGACGCAGGAGATCCCCGCCCCCGTCGCCGGCATCCTTAGCGAGATCCTGATGCAGGGCGGCGAAAAGGCCGAACCCGGCGCCGTGCTCGGCCGGATCCGGCAGGAAGAGGCTGCAGCCTCCGAGCCCGTTGTCGCTGCCGCCCGGCCGGAACCCAGGAGGATGCCGGCGGCCGCGGCCCATTATTCACCGGCCGTGCGGCGTGCGGCGGAGGAATACGGCATCGACCCCGCGACGGTAGACGGCTCCGGCAAGGGCGGGCGGGTGACGCGGGCCGACATGGATGCCGCGCACGAGGCGGCGCGCGGGGCGCGGCCTTCGCCGGAGCCCGTCACGCCATCCAGGCCGGAGACGACGCCTGTCGAAGGAGGCTCGCGGGCGATCCGGCATTCGCCGATGCGGCTTGCCATCGCCGAGCACATGCAGATGTCCGTCTCCACCACGCCGCATGTCACGGCGGTGTTCGAGGCGGATTTCACCGCCGTCATGCGGCACCGCGAGATGAACCGGCAGGCCTTTGCCGCGTCCGGCGTGCCGCTCTCCTACACGGCCTACATCGTCTCGGCCTGCGTGGCGGCGATGAAGGCGGTGCCGGAGGTCAACAGCCGCTGGTTCGATGACCGCCTTGAGGTGTTCGACGACGTCAATATCGGCATCGGCACGGCGCTCGGCAATGACGGGCTGGTGGTGCCCGTCATCCGCGCGGCGCAGGACCTTTCGCTTTCAGGCATCGCGGCGCGCTTGCAGGACCTCACGGCCCGCGCCCGGGCGAAGACGCTGACGCCGGCCGACATGCGCGGCGGCACCTTCACCATCTCCAACCACGGTGTCTCCGGCTCGCTTCTCGCCACGCCCATCATCATCAACCAGCCGCAATCGGCGATCCTCGGCGTCGGCAAGCTGGAAAAGCGCGTGGTGGTGCGCGAGGTCGACGGCATCGATACGATCCAGATCCGGCCCATGGCCTATGTCTCGCTGACCATCGACCACCGCGCGCTCGACGGCCACCAGACCAATACATGGCTCACCCGCTTCGTCGCGGCGCTGGAAGGCTGGCCGCAATGAATGTTTCCGGCGACTATGACGTGCTGGTGATCGGCGGCGGTCCCGGCGGCTATGCCTGTGCGATCCGCGCTGCGCAACTCGGCCTGAAGGCGGCCTGCGTCGAGGCGCGGCCGACGCTCGGCGGCACCTGCCTCAATGTCGGCTGCATTCCCTCCAAGACGCTGCTGCATGCGACGCATCTGCTGGAGCTCGCCCGCGATGGCCATATGGCCGGCTTCGGCATCGACACCGGGCCGGTCTCCATCGACCTCGCACGGCTGATGGCGCGCAAGGAGGCGACCGTCGCCTCGCTGGCGGGCGGCATCGATTTCCTGTTCCGCAAGAACGGCGTCGCCCGCCTGCCGGGGCGCGCGCGCCTTGCCGGGCCGGGGCGCGTCGATATCGACGGCAGGATGTTCGCCGCGTCGGCGATCGTCATTGCCACGGGCTCGCTGCCGGCGGCGCTGGCCGGCGTGCCGGCGGACAACGAAGCCGGGGTCGTGGTCGATTCGTCCGGCGCGCTGTCCCTCCCCCGCATACCCGAACGGCTCGCCGTCATCGGCGGCGGGGTGATCGGCCTTGAGCTGGGCTCGGTCTGGCGGCGTCTTGGCGCTCAAGTGACGATCGTGGAAGTGGCCGACGGCATCCTGCCCGGCATGGATGCCGATATCCGCGCGACGATGACGCAGCTCCTGGCGCGCCAGGGCATGACGATCCTCGCCTCGACCGCCGTTGCCAGTGCCGATATCCGCGAGGACGGCGCCACCCTGCAGCTGAAGGGGGCGGACGGCAAGGCGTCGGCGCTGGCGGCCGACGTCGTGCTGGTCGCCACGGGGCGGCGGCCGAACACGGGCGATCTCGGGCTGGAGACGGTCGGCATCACCCCGGATGCGGGCGGTTTCATACCGGTCGATGCGTGTGGGCGGACGGGAGCGGACGGGATCCACGCGATCGGCGACGTGACGCGCGGGCCCATGCTGGCCCACCGGGCGGAGGACGAGGGCATCGCCGTTGCCGAGCGGCTCGCCGGCCGGCCCGGCATGGTCAATCCCGCCATCGTCCCGGTGGTCGTCTACACCGATCCGGAGGTGGCTTCCGTCGGCCGGACCGAGCAGATGCTGACGGCGGAGGGGATCGCCTATCACGCCTCGACCTTCCCGATGAGCGCCAACAGCCGGGCGAAGGCGAGCGGCGGCACGGAGGGGTTCGTCAAGCTGCTGGCAGAGGAGGCGAGCGGCGTCGTGCTCGGCGCCCATATGGTCGGGACGATGGCCGGCACGATGATCGCCGAGGTCGCCCAGGCGATGGAGTTCGGCGCGACGGCGGAGGATATCGCCTATACCTGCCACGCCCACCCGACGCACAGCGAGGCGGTCAAGGAGGCCGCCCTCGGCTTTTTCGGAGCGGCCATTCATCGTTGAGCGACGGCGCGGTCCTTGCCGAAAGCGTGCGGCGGCACGGCGAAATTTTCGGGAGGCGATCGCCTTGGTTCGTGATACCGTACGGTCCGCCGACGGGATCGTCGCGTGAAAATCAATCTATACAATCTCTATAGAATGTGATCTTTTTGACCGGTTAAGCCTGTGCGCCCTGAAACGCCAATCCGCGAGGAGCAGACGACATGGGTATGATTTCATCAGCGCTCGACCGTCCGTCGCGAACCGCCGCCGTCATCGGCAGCGAAGACGAGGCGTTGACCGTTGCCGGCACGATTGCCGGCATTTTCGCGAACGGGGATGCGGCGCAGACAGCGCAGGCCCGTCTCGATCTCCTCTCCCGTTCCGGCCTGTTCGGCATCTCCGTGCCGACCGAGCACGGCGGCATCGACGTTTCCAACACCGTGCTCGCGGATGTCTGTGCCGCCGCCGCCGCGCAGTCGACAACGCTGGCCGATATCCTGGCCGCCCATTTCGTGGCGCTGGAGCAGCTGCGCAGCTACGGCACGGACGGCCACCGCTCCGTGGTGTTTTCCGCCGCCCTTGCCGGTGCCCGGCTCTGCCGGGCGACAGCCCGGCGCAACGGGCAGGATGCCGACGCCCTGCCGCTTGCCGCAAGCGGCCTTGCCTGGCGTCTGAGCGGCGAAGCGCTCTGTACGCCCTGCACCCGCCATGCGGACTGGCTGCTCGTGCCGGCGCGTAGCGACGGCGGCCGGATGGCGGGCGTCCTGCTGGCGACGCGCATCGAGGGCCTGCACTATGTCGCCAACAGTTGCGAGCCGGTGGACAGGGCCGCCCCCTCCGCCGAGCACGTTCTCTTCAAGGACGTTGCCGTCGATGCGGACGCGGTGCTGCATCCGCCCGTCGAGGCGGCGGTGCCGCAGTCGCTCGAGCTTCTTCTCGAAGCCGCCCGGCAGCTCGGCGGCGGCCGGCGTGCATTCGAGCGCCGGCTGGCCTCAGACCACGACGATACCCGCGATATCGGGCTGCTGTCCGCCCGTCTCGCCGCCGCGCAGGCCATGATGGCCGAAGCCGGTCGCGCCATCGACGCGGCCCAGATCGGCCTTGCGGACCAGCACCGGACGAACGCCTTCCTCGCCGCCACCGCCGCCCTCGCCGTGGCGCACGAGGCCGCGGGCCATGTGCGCATGGCGGCGGACCGGAACGCGCAGCCGGCAGACTTGCCGCCGTCTCTGGCCGCCGCCCTGCGGGAAAGCGGCAGGCTGCGGCGCCAGGGGCATCCGCATCCGCCGGAGCAGGAAGGCTGAGGCACGTTGCGGAACGGCGTGCGGCGGTTTTGCAGCAGCCCCTCCGTGTGCTCGCGGCTCCCCATGAATCGCGAGACGTCCATCGCCTATGGAGGGAAAGCGCTGCCCCATCCCCTTCTCCCCTGCGAGGAGAAGGTGCCGGCAGGCGGATGAAGGGGGGGCTGAAGGCGCAACCGAACCGTCCGAGCCACCCCCTCATCCGACCCTTCGGGCCACCTTCTCCCCGCGGGGGAGAAGGAAGGAGCGGCAAAGTTGAATTCCATATGCGATTGCCCTCACGGATCGAGGGACGTCGCCCGCGCGATGCGAAAGGCTACCGTTTCGGTATCGTCTGAATGGGCGCCCGATGGCTTGGCACGATCTGGCGGAAGGTTCACCGTCGATGCGAGCGCCGCGAGGAAAAAGTTCCCCGCCCTGCCGCTGCAGCCCGGTCCGGTCGAGGGCGGTGAAAGCGCGCGGTTTATCCGACGCGCTTTTCCAGCTCTTCCTCTTCGATCATCGCGCTGGCACCGGGCACGGCGACGAACTGTTCGAGGGTCATCGTGTCGAGGATGGCGGCGATGGCGTCGCGCACGTCGGTCATGGCGCGGCGGACCTGACAGGCTTCCGGATCGGCGCAGTCCTCGCAGGCTTCATAGGCCGTGCGGCTCGCGCAACGGATCGGCGCCAAGGGACCGTCGAGCACGCGGATGGCGTGGCCGATGCGGATCTCCGACGCGGGATGCGAGAGCGAATAGCCGCCGCCCGGCCCCTTCTTGGAGCGAAGCATGCCGGCATTGCGCAGTTCCAGGAGGATCGTGTCGAGGAACTTCTTCGGAATGTTGTTGCGAAGCGCGATCTCGCTGACGAAAGCGGTTTGGCCAGGCGCCAGCCGGGCCAGGTCCACCAGGGCCTTCAGTCCATATTTTCCCTTTTTCGTCAGCATGTCGGCCTGCTTTCCATCAGCATATGTGCATCACCGGATATGCCCGGCTGCGCGAACGCGCATCGCGTCCCGCTCGGTTTCCGTCCGTCGTCCTCGGGAAGATCGATCGGTTCACCCATGACGGGTGATTCTGGCTCATTCTTGGCACCGAAGTGCGAAAAACATATAAAAACAATGTAATTTATTTATCAGCGTTACGGCAAGGAAATTGGGTATTTTTGCCAAGCGCTTATGCGGTTTTTCCGCCCGGGCGTGCCCATTTGGCACCATTTTTTGCTTCGATGGGCCTTTTCTGCCCGTCCTTCGTTTTGCGGAGCCTTGCGCTGACTTTCGGCGGGCATGCGACTCGTTTCAATCACACTGCCGGAAAACGCAAAACCAATCGCAAAGACGCCGCCAAATTGAGGCGAATATTTCTCTACTAAATTTATTGAATATATAGCCTTGAATCATCGGCCCGCGGCAGATCCCGGGCGACGGATTTTTGAGGAGAGACCCATGAGCACGACCCGCAGAACCCTGCTTGCCGCGACGGCCGCCCTTGCCCTTGCCGCATCCTTCACCACCGCTTTTGCCGAGGAGGTGACGCTGAACATCGGCTACCAGCCGATCGTAGAGCCCTCCCGCGTGCCGCAGGCCGACGGCACCTACGAGAAGGTGACGGGCGCCAAGATCAACTGGCAGAAATTCGACGGCGGCGCCGACGTGATCGCCGCCATCGCGTCGGGCTCGCTGGATATCGGCTATGTCGGCTCCTCGCCGCTGGCCGCCGCCTCCAGCCGCGAGCTGCCGATCGAGACGATCTTCGTCGTCGGCCTCATCAGCGAGGCCGAGGCGCTTGCCGTGAAATCCATCGAGAAGCCGGAGGATCTTGCCGGCAAGAAGATTGCGACGCCTTTCGTCTCCACCGCGCATTACAGCCTGCTGACGGCGCTGAAGCACTGGAAGGTCGATCCCAAGTCGGTGGAAATCCTCAACCTGCGTCCGCCGGAAATCGCGGCCGCCTGGGAGCGCGGCGACATCGACGGCGCCTATGTCTGGGATCCGGTGCTGGCGCAGCTGAAGAAGAGCGGCACGGTGCTCGCCACCTCGGCGGACGTCGCCGAATGGGGCGGCCCGACCTTCGACGCCTGGATCGTCAGCAAGACATTCGCCGAGGCGCATCCGGATGTCGTGACGGCCTTCGTGAAGGTGACGGGCGATGCGACGGCGGCCTATCGCGCCAATCCCGAGGACTGGAACGCCGCCTCGCCGGAAGCCGAGAAGATCGCGCGCCTGACCGGGGCCAAGCAGGACGAGGTGCCGGCGCTCCTCAAGGGCTACATCTTCCCGACGCTGGAAGAGCAGGCCGGCGAGGCGCTGCTCGGCGGCGGCACGGTGAAGGCGGTGGCCGATACGTCGGCCTTCCTGCTGGAGCAGGGCAAGATCCCGGCCGCGCTCTCCGACTACACGCCCTACGTCTCCACCCGCTGGGTGACGGACGCGACGAAGCTCGCCTACTGATCGGGCGAAACAATCCTGCGGCGGAAGGGCCCGGCAGCGTGATCCGCGCTGTCGGGCCATTGCCCGCCAGAGCAATTCCAGCAGAAGTGCGAAGCGGTTTTGCACCCGGAATTGCGGAAAAACAAAAGGTTGGAGTGTTTTCGCGCTTCGGGAAGCGGAACGTTCCAAGTGGCTCCACGCTCCTGGAGGTTTCATGAGCACGCTGACATTCCGCAATGTTTCGCTGCGTTATCCGCCGAGGGCGGGCCGCGCCGGCGCCGGCGAAAAACTGGTCCTCGACGGCATCAACCTGCAGGTCGCCTCGCACGAGCTGGTCGCCGTCATCGGGCGCTCCGGCTCCGGCAAGACGAGCCTGCTCAATCTCGCCGCCGGTTTCCTGGAACCGACCGCCGGCACCATTACCGTGGACGGCGTGCCCGTCGACGGGCCGAGCGCCGACCGCGCGGTCGTCTTCCAGGACGATGCGCTCTATCCCTGGCTCGACGCCAGGGACAATATCGCCCTTCCCTTCAAGCTGAAGGGCGTGCCGCTTGCCGAGCGCCGCGCGCGGGCGGAGCAGCTTCTCGCCCGCGTCGGCCTTGCGGATGCCGGCGACCGGCGCATCTGGGAGCTCTCCGGCGGCATGCGCCAGCGGGTCGGCATTGCGCGGGCGCTGGCCGCCGAACCGCGTTTCCTGTTGCTCGACGAGCCGCTCGGCGCGCTCGACGCCCTCACCCGCACGCGCATGCAGGAGTTCCTGCTGCGCATCAAGGCGGAAAGCGGGGCGGGCGCGCTGCTCATCACGCACAGCATCGAGGAGGCGCTGCTGCTCGGCACGCGCATCGTCGTGCTGTCGCCCAATCCGGGCCGCCTGACCGCCGAGATCGAGGCGGACTTCAATGCCGAAGTGTTGAACGGCGCCTCGGTCGCCGCCGTGAAGGCCTCGCCGATCTTCAAGCGCATGCATGCCGGCCTGACCGGCCTTATCCACGCCTCCGCGGAAGAGGAGATCGCCGCATGACACTTTCGACCGACATCGAGACCCTGCCGCAGGTGGCGGAAAAGGGGGAGGCGGAACGCCCGCTGAAAGCGCGGCCGCTGCCGGTCGCCGTCATCTCGGCCATCACCATCGGCGTGATCATCGCCGCCTGGGGGCTCGCCTCCGCCTATGCCCTCGTCTCGCCGGTCTTCCTGCCCTCGCCGCGCCAGGTCGTGCTCGCCCTCTACAATCTCGTCGTCACGGGCTTCGTCGATGCGACGCTGGCCGAGCATGTCGGCGCCAGCCTCTATCGCATCTTCGGCGCCCTCATCGCCTCCATCCTCATCGGCATTCCTGCCGGCATCGCCATCGGCACAAGCCGTCTCGGCCGCGGCATTCTCGACCCGATCGTGGAATTCCTGCGGCCGCTGCCGCCCCTCGCCTACCTGCCGCTGATCATCATCTGGGTCGGCATCGGCGAAGCCTCGAAGATCACGGTGATCGCGCTTTCCATGCTGCCCTCGATCATCCTGTCGACCTCAGCCGGCGTGCGCGGGGTCTCGAAGGACCATGTCAATGCCGCCCGTTCGCTCGGGGCGAGCCGGCGGCAGGTGCTGCGCGAGGTGGTGCTGCCGAGCGCCGTGCCGTCGATCCTCACCGGCGTGCGCATCGCGCTCGGCGCGGGCTGGACGACGCTGGTGGCGGCCGAACTGGTGGCCGCGACGAGCGGCATCGGCTTCATGATCCAGTCGGCGGCGCAGTTCCTCGTTACCGACATCGTGATCGCCGGCATCGTCGTCATCGCGCTGATCGCCATCCTGCTGGAATATGTCGCCCGGCAGATCGAGCGGCGCCTGGTGCCCTGGGCGGCGCATCGTTGAGGGATCGGGCGAGGCACGAAATCGAGACGGCCGCTTCGTGATTTGGAAGGGGTGCCGCCGGTTTGGTGACATGCATCGCCCCATCCGCCAATCGTCATCCTCGGGCTTGACCCGAGGATCCACGCGTCACGGTACATGTTGAGTTTGTGGCATGGCTCCTCGGGTCAAGCCCGAGGATGACGGAGGAGGACTTGGCCGCCCTCTGGCCTCATCCGCGATGATCGAGACGGGCCGTCAGGCGGTCGCCCAGCCACTGGATGCCGCAGACGAGCACGATCAGCACGGCGACCACAGCCACCATCACCGAGGTCTCGAAGCGCTGGTAGCCGTAGCGGATGGCCAGGTCGCCGAGGCCGCCCGCGCCGATGGCGCCGGCCATGGCGGAGGCGCCGATCAGCGTGACGAGCGTGACGGTGAAGCCCGCGACGATGCCGGGCAGCGCTTCGGGGATCAGCACCTCGCGCACGATGGTCCAGCGGTTGCCGCCCATCGCCCGCACCGCCTCGATCAGGCCGCGATCGACTTCACGCAGGGAAACCTCGGCGATGCGCGCATAGTAGGGCGTCGCGGCGATGGCGAGCGGCACGATGGCCGCCCAGGTGCCGATCGACGTGCCGACGATAAAACGCGTGACCGGAATGAGCGCCACCAGCAGGATGATGAAGGGCACGGAACGGAAACCGTTGATGACGGCGCCCAGCACACGGTTGATCCAGAGGTTTTCCGCAATGCCGCCGCGCGCGGTGGCGACCAGCGCAAGGCCGAGCGGCAGGCCGAAGACGAGCGAGATGACGCCGGAGGCGGCCGTCATGACGACGGTTTCCCACAGCGAGCGGACGAGAAGTTCAAGCATGACCGGCGACATGGCCGAGGACCTCCACCTGCGCGCCGAAGCGCTCTGCCAGGGTTGTGAAACGCGCGGCGGCCTCGGCCGGCACGGCGATGAAGAAACGGCCGACCGCCTGTTCCTGGATATGGTCGACGCCGCCATGGACCAGCCGGTAGCCATCCGGAAGTTCGGCGGAAAGCTGCTGGAAGAGCGGGCCGGTGGCCGCGGGGCCGGCAATGTCGACGCCAAGGATGGCCTCGCCTGTTACGTCCGCGACAAGCTTACGGGTGATATGGGTGGGCAGCTGCGGGCGAATGCCGCTGAGCAGGCTCTTCGTCGTCTGCGCCTGCGGCATCGCGAAGACCTGCCAGACCGGCCCCTCCTCGACGATGCGGCCGGCATCGAGCACCGTCACGCGGTCGGCGATGGAGCGCACCACCTCCATCTCGTGGGTGATGAGCAGGATGGTGAGACCGAGCTTGCGGTTGATGTCCTTCAGCAGCGTGAGGATCGCGCGGGTCGTTTCCGGGTCGAGGGCCGAGGTCGCCTCGTCGGAAAGCAGCAGCGCCGGGCTTGCGGCGAGCGCCCGGGCAATGCCGACGCGCTGCTTCTGGCCGCCGGATAGCTCCGACGGATAGGCCTTCGCCTTGCCCTTGAGGCCGACGAGGTCGATGAGTTCGGCCGCGCGCGCCAGACGCTTCGCCTTCGTCCAGCCCTCGATCTTCAGCGGCAGGGCGACATTCTCCTCGACGGTCTTGGCCGAGAGCAGGTTGAAATGCTGGAAGATCATGCCGATGCGGCGGCGCAGCGGCTGCAGCTCGGCCTCGCCAAGGCCGGTGATCTCGCGGCCTTCGATCGCGATGCTGCCGCTGTCCGGCCGTTCGAGGCCGTTGAGGCAGCGGATGAGCGTCGACTTGCCCGCGCCGCTGCGGCCGATGATGCCGAGGATCTCGCCGCGGCGCACCGTGAGCGAAACGCCGTCCAGCGCCGCGGTCGCGCCGAAGCGGCGGCGCACGTCGGCAAGACGGACGACATCGTCTTCCCGCGCGGCGGCCTCGGCCAGCTGTCTTGTCACATGGGTGTTCATTTGCGGTTCCATTCCGGAAACGGCGAGACAGCCCGCGGCGGCCGGAGGCGCATCGCGAGCTGTCTTGCTGGTTGGATGGCGGCCTTAGTAGGCGCTGATGCCCGTGCCCTTGTAGACCCGGTCGAACTCCGCCTTCACGACATCGTTCTGGTAGGCTTCGACCAGCGGCTTGACCCAGGGCTCGTCCTTCGATTCCTCGCGCACGGCGATGAAGTTGCGGTACGGGTTATCGTCGACCGGCTCCTGCGCGATGCGGTTTTCCGGGGTGAGACCGCTCTTCAGCGCCCAGTCGGTGTTGACGATCGCCGCGTCGAGGTCATCGACCGAGCGACCGACGATGCCGGCATCGAGTTCCTTGATCTCGAGGTTCTTCGGGTTTTCGGCGATGTCGGCGATCGTGGCGAGGATGCCGGTGCCGTCCTTCAGCTTGATCAGGCCTTCGTTCTGGAGAACGCGCAGCGCCCGGCCCTCGTTGGACGGGTCGTTCGGCACGCCGATGGCGGCGCCGTCCGGAAGGTCGGCGACCTTGGCGTGCTTCTTGGAGTAGAGGCCGATCGGCCAGACGGCCGTGTAGCCGACCGGAACGATCTTGTAGCCGTGCTGCTGGACCTGGTTTTCCAGATAGGGAAGATGCTGGAAGGCGTTGGCATCGATCTCGCCGCGGGCAAGCGCCTCGTTCGGCTGGGTATAGTCGTTGAAGACGACCGCCTCGATGGTGAGGCCCTTCTTGGCGGCTTCCGCGATCACGACGCGCCAGACATCCTCGTCCTCGCCGGAGATGATGCCGACCTTCAGCTCCTTCTTGTCCTCGGCAAGGCCGGGTGCGGGAAGCGAGAAGGTGGAGACGGCGGCGGCTGCCACCGCAAGGGCCGCAAGGGCGGCGCGGCGGGTGAAGAGAGTGCTTGCGAGAAGTTTCTTGTTGGTTTTCGACATGCTGGCCTGCTTTCGCGATTGGGAGGATCGGCTGCGAAACATCGCTGTTTCTGCCCGTAAAATCGCAAATGCCGCTTTTGTGGACAACGAATGGCGGTTTGTTGGGCAGGCGGAAACGGAAATTTTCGCTCCGGGAAATCGAGGCGAGGCGGAAAATATTTTCTACTGAAATTGTGAACTATGCCGGATGCCCAACGCAGCCTAGAAGGTCGGCGGCGTGTTGATCCAGATCAGCACGGTTTCGCCGTCGTGGCGGTTGCGCCAGGCGTGGCGGCGGCAGCTTTCGAAATAGAGGCTGTCACCGGGACCTAGATCGTGGAATTCGTGGCCGTCGAGGACCATTTCGATGCGGCCGGAGAGGACGTGGACGAATTCCTCGCCCTCATGCTTGTAGGCGCCGTCGGAGGAGGCGCCGGGCGCGAGCACGAAGCGGTGGCAGTCCATCATGTTGCGCCCGTCGGCCAGCACCTGGATGGTGACGCCGGGAGAGGTCTCGGGCCAGAACTTCCACTCCCCTGCCCGCACGACCGAACGGTTTTCCTGTTCCTCCTCGCCGGAAAGTTTCGAGACGGTCGTGCCGTAATAGTCGGCAAGGTCGTGCAGCACGCGAAAGGTCACGCCCTGCGAGGTGCGCTCGAAGGTGGAGAGCACCGACGTCGCGACGCCGATATCGCCCGCCACCTGGTCGAGCGTCTTGCCGGCGGCATGGCGCAGGCTCCGCAGCTTGCGCCCGACGCCCTGGTGCGCCTCGCCCTCGGAGGACGGAGTATCGTTGGCGGGTTCCTCTGCCTCGAGCGCCTCGCGGATGGCGGCCGGGTTGAGGCCGCGCTCGGTCCTGTACCAGGCAATGCGCTTCAGCCGCGCGACGTCGTCGGCGCTGTACTGGCGATGGCCGGTTTCGGAGCGCCCCGGAACGACGAGGCCCTGCGTTTCCCAAAGCCTGAGCGTGGAGGCCGAAACGCCGGCAAGCCGCGCGGCCTCCGCCACCTTGTAGTGCACCGGTTCTTGCGAACCCATCGCGCCAATCCCTGATTCTGTGTAGTGTTCTCTATAGCATTCCGACGACGGTGGCCGGCTCGAAAAACCGTCGCGTCGCCGCCGTAAAATGCCCGTTGCATTCTTGCAGAAAAAATGTAGGAATTCCACTTGAGACTTGCAGAAAAAATGCAAGTTAATGCGGTTCCGGCAAAGTGCGAGCGTCCGGAACTGCGTGAAAGCTCCATTATCAGAAGCCTCCAGATTCAGGATAGCGCCATGACCGCAACGCCCCTCACAGACCGCAAGAACGCCGCCATCTCGCGCGGCGTCGGCATGACCACGCAGATCTACGCCGACCGTGCGGAGAATGCGGAGATCTGGGACAAGGAAGGCAATCGCTATATCGACTTTGCCGCCGGCATCGCCGTCGTCAACACCGGCCACCGCCATCCGCGCGTCATCGAGGCCGTCAAGAACCAGCTCGACCGTTTCACCCACACCTGCCACCAGGTCGTGCCCTACGAGAACTATGTCGAGCTCGCCGAGCGCCTGAACGCCATCACCCCCGGCAACTTCGCCAAGAAGACGATCTTCGTCACGACCGGCGCGGAAGCTGTCGAGAACGCCGTGAAGATCGCCCGCGCCGCCACCGGCCGGCAGGCCGTCATCGCCTTTTCCGGCGGCTTCCACGGACGCACCTTCATGGGCATGGCGCTGACCGGCAAGGTCGTGCCCTACAAGGTCGGCTTCGGCGCCATGCCGGGCGACGTCTTCCATGCGCCCTTCCCGGTCGAGATGCACGGCACGACCGTCGAGCAGTCGCTCGGCGTGCTGAAGAAGCTCTTTGCCGCCGATGTCGATCCGAACCGCGTCGCGGCGATCATCGTCGAGCCGGTGCAGGGCGAAGGCGGCTTCTATCCGGTTCCCGTCAATTTCATGAAGGCGCTGCGCGAGATCTGCGACCAGCACGGCATCCTGCTCATCGCCGATGAGGTGCAGACCGGCTTTGCCCGCACCGGCAAGCTGTTCGCCATGGAGCACTACGGCATCGCGGCCGACATCATGACCATGGCCAAGGGCCTCGGCGGCGGCTTCCCGATCGCGGCCGTCACCGGCCGCGCGGAGATCATGGACGCGCCCGGCCCGGGCGGCCTCGGCGGCACCTATGCCGGCAGCCCGATCGGCGTTGCGGCGGCTCATGCCGTTCTCGACGTCATCAAGGACGAGGACCTCTGCAACCGCGCCGAAAACCTCGGTGCCCGCCTCAAGCAGCGCCTCGCCTCGCTGCAGGACAAGGTTCCCGAGATCGTCGACATCCGCGGCCCGGGCTTCATGAACGCCGTCGAGTTCAACGACGTTTCGACGAAGCAGCCGAGCGCCGAGTTCGCCAACAAGGTACGCCTGAAGGCCCTCGAAAAAGGCCTGATCCTCTTGACCTGCGGCGTGCACGGCAATGTCATCCGCTTCCTCGCGCCGATCACCATCCAGGACGAGGTGTTCGCCGAAGCGCTCGACATTCTCGAAAGCGCGATGATCGAAGCCCGCGCCGCCTGACCGGCGTCGCGCAACACCGATACACATCCTCCCAAGGCGACACCCGGAGCTCAGCTCCGGGTGAACGGCCTTCCATGTCCGAAAGGAAGGACACCATGGCTTTCTACGATGCGCTCACCCGGCACCTGAAGTCGACCGAATTCCTGCGCGATGCCGGCTATGTCAACGGCAACTGGATCGGCGGCAACGGCGCCGCGACCTTCGACGTCTTCAACCCGGCCACCGGCGAGAAACTCGCGACGCTGCCGGAAATGGGCGCCGGCGAAACGGCCGCGGCCATCGACGCCGCCCATGCGGCGCAGCAGGCCTGGGCCGCCCGCCCGGCCAAGGACCGCAGCACCCTCCTGCGCAAGTGGAACGACCTGATCGTCGCGAACGCGGACGAGCTGGCCGCGATCCTCACCGCCGAAATGGGCAAGCCGCTGCCGGAAGCCAAGGGCGAAATCCTCTACGCCGCCTCCTATGTCGAATGGTATGCGGAAGAGGCTAAGCGCATCAACGGCGAGACGATCCCCGCCCCGTCGATCGACAAGCGCATGCTGGTCATCAAGCAGCCGGTCGGCGTCGTCGGCACGATCACGCCGTGGAACTTCCCGGCCGCGATGATCGCCCGCAAGGTGGCGCCGGCGCTCGCCGTCGGCTGCACGGTGGTCTCCAAGCCGGCCGAGCAGACGCCGCTTTCCGCCATCGCCCTTGCCGTGCTCGCCGAAAAGGCCGGCCTTCCCGCAGGCGTCTTCAACATCATCCTCGGCACGGACGGCCCGGCGATCGGCAAGGAGCTCTGCTACAATCCGAAGGTCCGGAAAATCTCCTTCACGGGCTCGACGGAGGTCGGCCGCATCCTGATGCGCCAGTGCTCCGACCAGATCAAGAAGGTGAGCCTGGAACTCGGCGGCAATGCGCCCTTCATCGTCTTCGACGACGCGAATATCGACGCGGCCGTGGAAGGGGCCATGGCCTCGAAATATCGCAATGCGGGCCAGACCTGCGTGTGCGCCAACCGTCTCTATGTGCAGTCGAACGTCTATGACGTCTTTGCCGAGAAGCTGGCGAAGAAGGTCGCCGAGCTTTCGGTCGGCGACGGCTTCGACAAGGGCACGACCATCGGCCCGCTGATCGAGGAAGCCGCGATCGACAAGGTCGAGGCGCACATCGCCGATGCCGTCTCCAAGGGCGCCTCGGTGGTGGCCGGCGGCAAGCGCGTCGAGGGCAAGGGCACATTCTTCCAGCCGACCGTGCTGAAGAACGTCGCCCGCGGCATGACGGTCGCCCGCGAGGAGACCTTCGGTCCGGTCGCCCCGCTCTTCCGCTTCGATACCGTCGAGGACGTGATCGAGCAGGCGAACGACACCGAATTCGGCCTTGCCGCCTACTTCTTCGCCGGTGACCTCAAGAAGGTCTGGAAGGTGGCGGAAGCGCTGGAATACGGCATGGTCGGCGTCAATACCGGCCTCATCTCCTCCGAGGCCGCGCCCTTCGGCGGCATCAAGCAGTCCGGTCTCGGCCGCGAGGGCTCCGCCCATGGCGCCGACGATTATCTCGAACTGAAATATGTCTGCATGGGCGACGTCGCCTGATGACACCGGATCGCCCCGCGTCAGCGGGGCGGTCCTCATGCGGTCTCGATATCCGTCTGCGGAAAGTCGTCGCCCTTGTAGAGCAGCGGGACGTCGAACTGTCTTGCGCAGGCATAGGCAAAGCAGTCGCCGAAGTTGAGGCTTGCGGGATGGCGGCCCTTGCCGAAACGTTGATGGACGATGACCGCCAGATCCCCCACGCGTCGATCGATTGGCTCGACCGCGATGGAAAGCAGCGTGAGGAAATCTGTGACGAGCTGAAGCGCGTCGGTCGGCGCTATCTGACGTTCACGGGCCAGCGCGAGGGACGTCTCCCAAACCGCCATGGGTGATGTGTACCGGATGTCTGCCTGTTGAAGCCGCGCCAGAAGTGCATCGGCACCCTCTTCTGAAGCCAGGATCGCAACGAGCGCCGACGCATCGACGAACATCAATTGTCCTCATAGAGACTGTCGATGAAGGCCTTGTCCGCGGGCGGCCCTTTCTTGGGATATTTCGCATCCAGGTCGCGAACGAAGGCCTTGGCCTTCTCGACCAGCGTCGGCTCGCTTTCCGCGCGCTGCAATTCATGCACCAGCGCCTGCCGCACCGCCTCGGTCTTGCTGACCTTGCGCAGCGTGGACAGCCGTTCGGCAAGCCGGACGACCTCCTGGTCCTTGACATAGAGCGGCATGGTATATCCTTCCTCGTTCGAAGGTATATATACCACGCCGGCACCTTGCCTGAAAGATCAGGCCGGCTTCACCGCGTCAGGATGCGCGGCCTGGAAGGCCGGGAGGGCGCGGCAGGTTTCGGCGATGCGCCGCACCCGTTCGAGACCCGACAGGTCGACGCCCCAGCGCTCGGCATTGTAGACCTGCGGGACGAGGCAGAAATCCGCCATGGTGAGCGTGTCGCCATGGCAGAAGGCGCCGGTTGCCGGGGCGTCGAGGAGTTTCTCGACAGCGAGAAGACCCTCGCCGATGAATTTCTTCATCCAGTCGACGCGGGTCTCCTCCCCTCCCCCCGTGAGCGTCATGACATGGCCGATGACACCCGTGTTGCAGACGGCGTGGATTTCCATGGCGATGGCATAGGAGAGCGTGCGCACCCGCTGCCGGCCGAGCGGATCGGCGGGCAGGAAACGCGCCTCGGGGCGCGTTTCGGCGAGGTATTCGATGATCGCCAGCGACTGCGTCAGCGTGTGCCCGTCGATCGACAGCGCCGGCACGAGGCCCTGCGGGTTGCGGGCGCGGTGCTCCGGCGACCGTTGCTGTCCGGCCAGAAGGTCGATGGACTTGCGCCGATAGGCAAGACCGAGGCTTTCCAGCGCGATGCGCACGCGATAGCTGGCGGAGGACCGCCAGTAGTCGTAGAGGATGATCTCGTCCTGCACCGGCTCAGTCCTTCTCGTACCGTTCGACGGTCTGCTCGATCGCGCCGAAGATCGAATGGCCCGCCTTGTCCTTCATCTCGATGCGCACGGTGTCGCCGAACTTCATGAAGGGGGTCTTGGGCGCGCCGGACGTGATCGTCTCGATGGTGCGGATTTCGGCGATGCAGGAATAGCCCGCCCCGCCTTCGGCGACCGGCTTGCCGGGGCCGCCGTCGAGCTTGTTGGAAACGGTGCCGGAACCGATGATCGAGCCGGCGACGAGCGGCCGGGTCCTGGCGGCATGGGCAACGAGCTCGGCGAAATCGAAGGTCATGTCGACGCCGGCATCGGCCCTGCCGAAAGGCTTGCCGTTCAGCGAGACGAGGAGCGGCAGGTGCAGCCGGCCGCCGTCCCAGGCCTCGCCCAGTTCGTCGGGCGTGACCGCGACCGGCGAGAAGGCCGAGGAGGGTTTGGACTGGAAGAAGCCGAATCCCTTGGCGAGCTCGCCCGGGATGAGGCCGCGCAGCGAGACGTCGTTGACGAGCATGACGAGCTTGATCGCCTGCCGCGCCTCCTCGACGCTCGCTCCCATCGGCACGTCGTCAACGATGACGGCGATCTCGCCCTCCATGTCGATGCCGAAGGCTTCGTCCGCCGCAAGGATCGGGTCCCGCGGTCCGAGGAAGCTGTCGGAGCCGCCCTGGTACATCAGCGGATCGGTCCAGAAGCTTTCCGGCATCTCGGCATTGCGCGCCTTGCGCACCAGTTCGACATGGTTGACATAGGCCGAGCCGTCCGCCCACTGGTAGGCGCGCGGCAGCGGCGAGGCGGCGTCGTGCTCGTGGAAGCGGGCGGTCGGCTGCGAGCCGGTCTCAAGCCCCTCGGCGACCCTTTCCAGCCGCGGCGCGACGTGTTCCCAGTCATCCAGCGCATCCTGCAGGGTGCGGGCGATGTGCCCCACTTCCGAGCAGCGCGTCAGGTCGCGCGAGACGACGACCAGACGGCCGTCGCGGGTGGAATTTTTCAGTGTCGCAAGCTTCATGCGTCCTACTCCCGATCTTGTTTCCGGCCGTGCGATCGTGTCATCTACCGGCCGCCTGTCTCCACCCTCGTGCGCCGGTCGTGCCGGCGCATCGCATTTCCGAGGAAATCCCGTCTTGAACCGTACGGTGCTGAATTCCCTGCTGCTGGCCGCCGGCTTCATCGGCGCGACGGCCATCATCCTTTATACGATGGGTCAGCCGCTCATCTGCAAGTGCGGATATGTCAAACTCTGGCATGGCGTGGTGATTTCTTCGGAAAACTCGCAGCATCTGTCCGACTGGTACACGCCGAGCCATATTATCCACGGCATCCTGTTCTTCGGCCTCTTCACGCTGATCCTGAGGAAGGCGAGCCTCAACCTCCGGCTTGCCCTTTCGCTGGTGCTGGAATGCGCCTGGGAGATTCTCGAAAACACCGACATGATCATCAATCGCTATCGCGAATCGACGATCTCGCTCGACTATTTCGGCGACAGCGTGATCAATTCGAGCGCGGACATCCTCGCCATGGTGGTCGGCTTCTTCCTCGCCGCGCGCCTGCCCGTCTGGGCCAGCGTCGCGATCATCATCGTCTTCGAGGCGACAACCACCTGGCTCATCCGCGATGGCCTGGCGCTCAACATCCTGATGCTCGTCTGGCCGCTGGAGGCGGTGAAGGCCTGGCAGGGCGGGTGACGTCATTTGATGCCAGGCGTGCCGTCGAACCTGCGCTCCAGCCCATCCCAGCATTCGAGATAGTTGTCCTGCAGGGTCTCCAGCTCGGCCGCGAATCTCGTGAGCTGCTGGGGAAAGCGCGTCTCGAACATGAAGGCCATGGTGTGGTCGAGCTTCACGGGCTTCAGCTCGCTGTTCGAGGCCTTTTCGAAGCCCGTCGCATCCGGCCCGTGCGGCAGCATCATGTTGTGCAGGCTCATGCCGCCGGGCACGAAGCCCTCTTCCTTGGCGTCGTATTGACCATGGATCAACCCCATGAATTCGCTCATGATATTGCGGTGATACCACGGCGGGCGGAAGGTGTGTTCGGCCACCATCCAGCGCGGCGGGAAGATGACGAAATCGATGTTCGCCGTGCCGGCCTCCTCGGTCGGGGCCGTCAGCACGGTGAAGATCGACGGGTCGGGATGGTCGAAGAGGATCGCGCCGACCGGCGAATAGGTCCTGAGGTCGTATTTGAACGGCGTGTAGTTGCCGTGCCAGGCGACGACGTCGAGCGGGGAATGGCCGATCTCGGTGACATAGAACTTGCCGCACCATTTGACGTTGACCCGGCAGGGCGTCTCCTTGTCCTCGTAGGCGGCGACGGGCGTCTTGAAGTCGCGCGGGTTGGCAAGGCAGTTGGCGCCGATCGGCCCGCGGTCCGGCAGGGTGAATTTCGCGCCGTAGTTCTCGCAGACATAGCCGCGCCAGATGTCGCCCTCGCCGATGCGCGAGACCTTGAACATCATGCCGCGCGGGATGAGGCAGATCTCCAGCGGCTCGACATCCATGATGCCCATCTCGGTGAAGATGCGGACGGCGCCGAGCTGCGGCACGACCAGGAGCTCGCCGTCGGCATTGAAGAAGTAGTCGTCCACCATGTCGGCATTGAACGTATAGGCATGCGCGGCCATGCCGACCTGGGTCAGCACGTCGCCGGCCGTCGTCATGGTGCGGATCCCCTCAAGGAAGTTCTGCGTCTCGGCCGGTGCCGGCAGCGGATTCCAGCGCAGCTGGCCGAGCGGCAGGGAATGGTCGTCTAGGCAGGGCGCCGTCTTCCAGTGCGGGTAGCTGGCATTGGAGAAGCGACGGGTGTGGCGCACGCTCGGGCGGATGCGGTAGAGCCAGGAGCGTTCGTTGGTGCCGCGCGGGGCGGTGAAGGGCGAGCCGGAAAGCTGCTCGGCATAAAGGCCGTATTCGCATTTCTGGGGGCTGTTCTGGCCCTGCGGCAGGGCACCGGGGAGCGCTTCCGTCTCGAAGTCGTTGCCGAAGCCCGGCATGTATTTCAGGCTGTTGGCGGCGTGATCCGGCATGGCTAATCCTCCTCCTGCAAGGCGCTTGTCCTCAAGTGGTTGCAGATGTAACTGTCCATTTTGTAACCATCAAGGCATGCCATGGACTTCAAGCTCGAAACATTCCTGCCCTACCGGCTCAACCTCGCGGCCGAGCTGGTCAGCCAGCGCTTTGCCGCGCAATACCGCGCGCGCTATCGCATGACGCGGCCGGAATGGCGGGCGCTCGCCGCGCTCGGCTCCTACGGGCGCATGACGGCGACGGAGATCGGCGCCAATTCCAGCATGCACAAGACGAAGGTGTCGCGGGCCGTACGGGCGCTGGAGGAAAAGCGCTGGCTGAAGCGCAGCGAGGACCTGGACGACCGCCGGATCGAGCATCTGGAGCTGACGCCGGCGGGACGGCGCATCTATGGCGAGATGGTCGTGCTGGCGCACGACTACGAGCGGGACCTTGTCGGGCTTCTGGGAGCCGGCGGCCTGCGGCAACTGGAGGCGGGCCTTGCGGCCATCGAGGCGAAGCTGGCGGTACCGGCACGCCGCCGCGCGCCAAAGGACTGACGATCCATCAATCCCGTGAAACGATCGGGCAGGATCGATTCATATCTTTCGTTGGACGAGGATTCGCGGCTTCGGCAGACTCCTTCCATGCCGAAGATACCCCCTGCCCTGCTGCCCACCTATCGTTTTCGCCGCATCGATGCAGCGCGCAACATGGCACGCTTCTACATGCTGTCGCTGGAGCCGACGCTTTTCGGGGAAGTCGCGGTGCTGTGTCATTGGGGGCGCATCGGCAGCCGCGGCCGGCAGGCGCTGAGCCTCTATCCCACCCTGGTGGAGGCGGAGACGATGCTTGCCCGGCAGGTCGCGCTTCGGCGCAAGCGGGGCTACGTCGAGGCGTAACCGGCACGGTTCGGCAAAGCAGCACGCAAAAGAATGAACTTTCTTGGGTTTTCCCCAGCCGAATCGAGTGACGCCGATAGCCGGCAAATGGTCAATAGGGTAAAGTCCGGTTTATGTGGTGCCAGCCCCGTCCCGCGGCTGGCGCGTTAACCCTTTTTGCCTTGCCCTCGAATCAGAATCGCGTCTAAATGCGTTTTAAACCTGCAAATGGGTTTGAAATCGCATTTTGAGATTCTCGATATGAATATGGCCGCAACGTTCGGACGGGCAATTTCCGAGGTCGATCAACTGATCATCGGACAGGCGCACGAACTGTCAGACAAGCTGAAGCAGCACCGGCTGGAGATGTTTCCTCCCGTCGCACAGAAGAGCCTGCGCCAGTTCCAGCTGAGCGAGGCCGCCCGGTTCCTGGGCGTCACCAGCGGCTACCTGCGCAATCTCTCGCTGGAATCCAAGGGGCCTTTGCCGCAGGTCACGCCCTCCGGCCGCCGGTCCTATTCGGCCGAGCAGTTGCAGGAGATGCGCGAATATCTGGAGCAGAACGGGCGCGGCGGCCAGCGTTACGTGCCGCGCCGGCGCGGCGGCGAGCACCTTCAGGTCATCGCCGTCGTCAACTTCAAGGGCGGCTCCGGCAAGACGACGACGACGGCGCACCTTGCCCAGCATCTCGCGCTCACCGGGCACCGGGTCCTCGCGGTCGATCTCGACCCGCAGGCGAGCCTTTCTGCGGTGCACGGCTTCCAGCCGGAATTCGACGTCAACGAGAACGAGACGCTCTATGGCGCCATCCGCTACGACGACCAGCGGCGGCCGCTGAAGGAGATCATCCGCAAGACGAACTTCCCGGGGCTCGACATCGTGCCGGGCAATCTCGAGCTCATGGAGTTCGAGCACGATACGCCGCGTGTCCTGGCGCAGGGTGACCGGAGCGACTACGGCCGCATCTTCTTCGCGCGGCTCGACGAGGCGTTGTCGTCCGTGGCCGACGACTATGACGTGGTGGTGATCGACTGCCCGCCGCAGCTCGGCTTCCTGACGATGAGCGCGATCTGCGGCGCGACGGCGGTCCTGATCACGGTGCACCCGCAGATGCTGGACGTCATGTCCATGTGCCAGTTCCTGCAGATGCTGGGCGAGGTACTGAACACGCTGAAGAGCGCGGGCGGCAACATGAACCTCGACTGGCTGCGCTACCTCGTCACCCGCTATGACCCGGCCGACGGGCCGCAGACCCAGATGGTCGCCTTCATGCGCTCGCTGTTCAAGCAGCATGTCCTGACCAATCCGATGGTGCGAAGCGTCGCCATCGCCGATGCGGCGCTGACCAACCAGACGCTCTACGAGGTCGACCGGAGCCAGTTCACGCGTGCCACCTATGACCGAGCGCTCGAATCCCTGGAGGCGGTCAATGCGGAGATCGTCGAACTGATCCACAAGGCATGGGGGCGTTGACCATGGCGCGCAAGAACGTTCTTTCCAACCTGATGTCGCCGGCCTCGGAAAAGTTGACGCCGGTAAACCCCGTCAATGACGAGCCGCGCCAGCACGTGACCTACAAGGGCATCGGCGCGCTCGGCGCCGTCACGCGCAGCATCGATGCGCTGGCCGCCAAGGCGGATGCGGCGAAGGAAATCGAGGCGAAGCTGACGGCCGGCGAGGTCGTCATCGAGCTCGAGCCGGACCAGATCGAGGAATCCTTCATCTCCGACCGTCTCGTTCATTCGGACGAGCAGTTCCGCGAACTGGTCGAGGCGATGCGCGTGCGCGGGCAGGATTCGCCGATCCTCGTGCGTCCGCACCCGACGAAGAGCGGCATCTACCAGATCGCCTTCGGCCACCGCCGCGCCAAGGCCGCCCGCCTGCTCGGGCGGCCCGTCCGCGCTGTCGTCAAGGCACTCACCGACCGCGACCATGTCATCGCGCAGGGCCAGGAAAACAGTGCGCGCGCCGATCTTTCCTTCCTCGAACGGGCGACCTTTGCCGGCGAACTGGAGGCGCGCGGCTTCGACCGCGAGACGATCATGGCGGCGCTGAGCGCCGACAAGACGACCGTGTCCAAGATGCTCTCGGTGGTGAACCGCATTCCCAAGGCGGTGCGGGCCGGCATCGGCCCGGCGCTCGCCATCGGCCGCGACCGCTGGCACGAACTGGCAACCCGCTTCGACGCGCCCGAAAACGAGGACAAGGCGGTGGAATTCCTGGCACGCGAGCGGGTGAAGACCCGGGCGCCGGAGGATCGCTTCAACCTCGTCAGCAGCCATCTTGCCCGCAAGGAGGCGCCGGAGGCCGTTGCCAGGCCTGCGCCGGCCGAGTGGGTGCGCAAGGATGGCCCCGTGCGCGCCAGCATCAAGACCACCGGCCGCCAGTACACGATTGCGCTGAAATCCGCGGACGCCGCGGCATTCGGCGCCTACATAACCCAGAACCTGGACCGTCTCTACGAGGCGTTCCGGACGGAAAATGCACAGAAATCAGGAGATTGATCCGCAAAAGAAAAAGGCCCCCTCAACGTTACCGTCGCGGAAGCCCTTCTCATCGTTTAGCAGCCTGAGAATCGCACTTCCCCGAATCACAGTCAAGCCTTTTTGGCGCCGGTTCCGGTGATGGGGTCTCTTTTGCCTGTTGAAAGGTGAAGAGACATGGAGACGGACGGCATAACGACGCCCTTCGGGCGGCGGGCGATGACGCTTGGCATGCTCGCAAGCCAGGCGATCGCAAAGACAGTCCCGCCGGATGCGAGCGTGGACAAGTGGAAACTGTACCGCTGGCTTTGCGAAGCGCGGCCGAAGCTGGGCATCAGCGACCGGGCGCTTTCGGTGCTGAATGCGCTGATGAGCTTCTACCCGAAGGCCGATCTCCTCGGCAGCGACGGGCTGGTGGTGTTTCCCTCCAACGCCCAGCTCTCGCTGCGCACGCATGGCATGGCGGAGACGACGCTGCGCCGGCATCTCGCCGCGCTCGTGGAAAGCGGCCTCCTCACGCGACGCGACAGCCCGAACGGCAAGCGCTACGTGCGGCGCGACCAGCAGGGGTCGATCGACGAGGCCTTCGGCTTTTCGCTGGCCCCGCTGCTCGCCCGTGCCGAGGAAATCGAGCAGCTTGCCGCCGAGGTGGTCGCCGACCGCCTGTTGCTGCAACGGCTGCGCGAACGCGTGACGCTCATGCGCCGAGACATTGCCAAGCTGATCGAGACTGCGCTGGAAGACAGCCTTCCAGGCGACTGGATGCGGTATGAGACGGATTTCCGCGTGCTTGTCACCGCCCTGCCGCGCGTGCCGACGCCGGAAAATCTGACACCGGCCCTTTCTTCCCTCGAAGCGCTGCGTGCGGAAATCGTCAAGCATCTGGAACAACAGATTATTCTGCAAAAACCGGCGGGCAATGCCGGCCAAACTGAGCGGCACAAACAGAATTCAAAACCCGACTCATCTTCTGACTTTGAACCTAGCTTCGAAACGAAGCAGGGTCGCGATGGCGAGACCAGACGGGAAGAGCTGGCTGGGGACGACGGCAGTGGGGATGAAAAGAGGAACGGGCGCTATTCGCAATGGCCCGTGGACCTGCCGACCCCGGCAAAAGGGGTTCATCCACAGCCGGCGAATATTTCGGATGCGCTCAAACCCTATCCGCTGGGCCTTGTGCTGCAAGCCTGCCCGGAAATCGTGGCTTTCGGCCCGGGCGGCGCGATTTCAAGCTGGCGCGATCTGATGACGGCGGCCGTGGTGGTGCGCTCGATGCTGGCGGTCAGCGCCTCGGCCTATGAGAATGCCTGCGCGATCCTCGGGCCGGAGAATGCGGCGACGGTCATCGCCTGCATTCTCGAGCGGGCCGGGCATATCAACTCGGCGGGCGGTTATCTGCGCGACCTCACCCGCCGGGCGGAACGCGGCGAGTTTTCGCTCGGGCCGATGCTGATGGCGCTCGTCCGGGCAAATGAGAAACCGGCGCGGCAGGTGGGGTGACGATGTCATGGCGGCACAGGAAATTCACTTTGGAAACCGGGCATTAACCATGGCCTCCCTAATCATGGGGGAAAGACAAGGAAGCCCGAATCAATGCCCCCAGTTGCCGCGATCCAGCCGCGCCGCCGTTCCGTTGCCAACGAGAATGGACCGGTCGTCCCGTTTCCTGCCGAACGCCGTACGGCGCATGTTCGCCGCTGCGCCGGAGAACTGGACGGCCTGCATGGCGAGGAGGCACGGCTCTATTGGCTGAAGGTATGCCGTGAACTTGCGGTCGAACTGCAGAAGCTCGGATCGAGCGAAAACCAGGCCCGGGCCGCCGTCTTCGCCTTCCAGGACGAGGTGCAGCAGGAACTCATGCGCCTGCACCAGGCCGACGAGGCCTGATTTCAGATAAGCCCGGAAGCCGTTCCGGCAAGGCCGAGCGAGAAGACGCCGAGGCAGACCGCCGCAACGCGGTAGACCAGCTGCGGCGAGAGGACCGGCGCGCGGCCGATAAGACTGCCGAGAACGAGGAAGCTCGTGCCGGCGCCGGCAACCAGGAGGCTGAACAGCCCGATGGCCGGCGCGATCTGCGCGAGCGTACCATGCGGCATGATGACGAGACCGATGATCGGCGCCTTCGGATTGAGAACCGTCGTCAGGAAAACCTGGCCGACCGTCACCGGTGACGACGTGTTGCTGTTCTCCTGAACAGCCGAAACGCGCCAAAGCCGGACGGCGAGGAACAGCACCCACAAAGCGGCCGCAAGGCGGAGAGCATTGGCAAGAGCCGGCCTTCCCTCCAGGAGCGAAGCGGCAATGGTCGCCAGCGGCACGACGACCACGAGATAGCCCGCAAGCTCCCCGACGAGCAGCGGAAGGCTTGACCGGAACCCCCGGGCGGCGGCGCCGACCGTCAGCAATGTATTGGTCGGCCCGGGCGTGAGCAGGAGCGCGAGAATGGCGAAGACGAAAAAGCTGTCCGGCATGAGAATCCCACGGGCAGGAATGGTCTGGTCGGTTCCACCCTAGGGTCTTCCTGCACCGCGGCCTTGATCTCCGTCAAGAGCGGGGCATCTTTCCCGGCGGACGAAGTCCGGGTAAGGATCGTCCCTCAACCATGTGAGGGAGAGGACGATGACGGAGACGATCGCGGACGACATTCGCCGGCTGGAGGAGCAGGAACGTCTTCTTCGGTTCAGCCGGTTCAGCCCGGACGACGCCTGGGCGCTCGGCAACCGGCTGCGCGAAACGGCGCTTGCGCGCGGCGCCGGCATCGCTATCGACATTTCCCTGCGTGACCGGGCGCTGTTCCATTGCGCCCTCCCCGGCACCTCGACAGATAACGCCGAGTGGATCCGTCGCAAGCGCAACACCGTGCTGCGGCTCTGGCATTCCTCCTATCTCGTCGGCCGGCGGCTGGCCCTGTCCGGACGGGACCAGGGGGATGCGCACAATCTTTCCCTCGCCGACTTCGCGGTGCATGGCGGCGGCTTTCCGATCTTCGTCGCCGATCTCGGCTGCGTCGGCGCGGTCACCGTCTCCGGCGTGCCGCAGCGCATCGATCATGCCATCGTCACCGATGCGATCGCCGGCTTCCTGAACATCGACCTTGGCGACAGCCGGTTGCCGGACTAGCGACCCCTCCCCTCCCCTCTAGGAAAGACGCGCCCGGCTCAGTAGGATGGGCCGCGGCCATTCGGCCGCAGGGAAGCGGAGAGGAGCCGTCGTTCCGTGAAATTGCGTCATGCCCTGGCCTTCGTGATCCTGCCGATCCTCGTGGTGCTCACCATCCTGCAAGGCGGCGCGCTGCTGACCCGCAGCTATATGAACGAAGCCTCCTTGCAGGCCGGCACGACGCTTCGTCTTGCGGTTGCAGCGCTCGGCGGGCACCTCAGCCGCTACGAGCCCCTGCCCGCGCTGATCGCCGATCACGACGATATCGAAGCCTTGCTCCAATCGCCGGCCGACCCGGACCTGCACCGAACTGCCAACCAATATCTCAAGGAGATCAATGGCCTGCTGGAGTCGTCCGACATCTATGTCATGACACCGGACGGCAATACGATCGCCGCCAGCAATTACGAAGCGCCCGGCACCTTCATCGGCCAGAATTTCGACTATCGTCCTTATTTCCAGGAGGCGATCGCCGGCCAGCAGGCGCGGTTCTACGCGCTCGGCACGACATCGCTGAAGCGGGGCTACTATTTCTCCTCGCCGGTGGAAGTCGGCGGCACGATCCTTGGCGTCATCGTCTTCAAGGTCGACATCGACACCATCGAGGCCTCATGGCGCGGCGGTGAATACGAGATCTTCGTCGCCGATCCCGAGGGCATCATCTTCATGACGGGGAACGAGACATGGCTCTATAACGGCATTCTCCCGCTCGATGCCCCTCGCCTCGCCCGCACCCAGGCCTCCCGCCGCTATGCCGAGGCCGAATTGAAGCCGCTGCCCGTTGCCGAAAGTGTTTACTACGGTCAACATCTGATGCGGATCGCCAGCGAAGGCGCGACGCGGGAATATCTCCGGCTCTCGCACTACATGCCCGAGGCGGATTGGACCGTGAACGTGCTGCTCGACACGGCCTCGGTGCGCGCGCAGGCCCGCACCACCCTCATCGCCATCCTGCTGTTCATTTGCCTTGCCGGCCTGGGGCTTGCCGTGCTCTGGCAGCGCCGCGCCCGCGTCGTGGAGCGGCTGCGCCTGCAGGAGGAAGCCCGCAACGAGCTGGAGCATCGCGTCGCGGAGCGCACCGCCGACCTCGCCCGCGTCAATGAACAGATCGAGCTCGAAATCGCCGAGCGGCGGCTGACCGAGCAGGAACTGCGCAAGACCCAGGCCGACCTCATCCAGGCCGGAAAGCTTGCCGGCCTCGGCCAGATGTCGGCCGCCCTCTCCCACGAATTCAACCAGCCGCTCGCCGCGGCGAAAACCTATGCGGACAGCGCGGCCCTGCTGATCGATCGCGGCCGCGTGCCGGAGGCGCAGGACAATGTGCGCCGCATCTCCGCCCTCGTCGACCGCATGGCTTCCATAAGCCGCCACTTACGCAATTTCGCCCGCAAGCCGAATGAGAAACTCGGAGCGGTCCCCCTGCCCGACGTCATCGCGGACACGATGGAGATCGTCACTCCGCGGCTGAAGGCGGCGGATGCGGATCTGGCGATCGAGCTCGACGAACAGGCCTTCATCGTCCGTGCCGGCCCGGTCCGCCTGCAGCAGGTGCTTGTCAACATCATCAGCAACGCGGCCGACGCCGTCGAGGGGCTGGATGACCGGCGGATCCGGCTTTCCGCGCGGCGGGAGGGCGACCTGGTCGTCATCGAGGTGCGTGATCACGGGCCCGGCGTCCCGGCCGCAATCGCCGACCGCATCTTCGATCCCTTCTTCACGACCAAGGGCGTGGGCAAGGGACTCGGCTTGGGCCTTTCGATTTCCTACAATATTATCAAGGACTTCGGCGGAAACCTCTCCGTCACGAACCATCCTGACGGTGGCGCCGTCTTCCGCATCGTGCTCGACGTGGCGGCCCGTGCGCAGGAGGCGGCCGAATGAGCGGGCCGCGCATCCTGCTGATCGACGACGAAGAGGAGATGCGGCGGTCCTCGGCGCAGGCCCTGGAGCTGTTCGACCTGACGGTGGATACCTTCGCCAGTGCGGAGCCGGTGCTGGAGCTCATCGGCTATGCTTTCGATGGCGTGGTGGTCAGCGATATCCGCATGCCGGGCATGGACGGCATGACGCTGCTGCAGCGCATCCGCGAGGTGGACCCGGAGGTGCCGGTCATTCTGGTGACCGGGCATGCGGATGTGCAGCTCGCGGTCAGCGCCATGCGGGCCGGCGTCTACGACTTCCTGGAAAAGCCGTTCACGGCGCAGCACCTCGCCGGCATCATCCGCCGTGCGATGGACCGCCGCAGCCTGGTGCTGGAGAACCGCCGCCTGCGCGCGGTCGCCGGCAAGCGGGACGATATCGAGGCCCGGCTGCCGGGGCGGACGCAGGTCATGGTGGACCTGCGCTACAGGCTGCGGGCGATCGGCGCGACGGATGCCGACACGCTCATCATCGGCGAGACCGGCGTGGGCAAGGAGGTGGTGGCGCGCGCGCTGCACGATATCAGCGCCCGGGCGAACCGTCCCTTCATCGCCATCAACTGCGCGGCCCTGCCGGAGAACCTGATCGAGAGCGAGCTTTTCGGCCATGAGGCGGGGGCATTTCCCGGCGCCCTGCGGCCGCGGTTCGGCAAGTTCGAGCACGGGCGCGGCGGCACGATCCTGCTGGACGAGATCGGCTCCATGCCCTTCGACCTGCAGGCGAAGTTCCTGCGCGTGCTGCAGGAACGCGTCATCACCCGCCTCGGCTCCAACGAGCCCGTGCCGCTCGATGTTCGCTTCATCGCGACCAGCAAGGTGGACCTGGCGGCGGAGGTGGCGGCCGGGCGCTTCCGGGCGGACCTCCTCTACAGGCTCAATGTCGCGACGCTGCATGTGCCTTCGCTGGCGCAGCGCCGGGCCGACATCCCCCTGCTCTTCCTCCAGCTTGTGCGCGAGGCGGCGGCGCGTTACGGCCGCAGCGATATCGACGTGCCGCCGGAGTTGACGGCGGACATTGCCGGCCGGAGCTGGCCGGGCAATGTGCGGGAGCTGCGCAATTTCGCCGATCGCCTCGTGCTGGGGCTGGACACGGCGCCGGATGAAGCCGCTCCTGAAGCCGGCCCGCAACGCCTCGCGGACAAGGTCGCGGCCTATGAGCGGGGGCTGATCGCCTCGGCGCTGGCAGCCCACGGCGGTAGCTTGAAGCCGGTTTACGAGCAGCTTGGCGTCTCCCGCAAGACGCTTTACGAGAAGATGCAGAAGTACGGACTGGATAAAAACCTGGGTTCCAGCCTGCTTCAGGACGACTTTTGAGGGGCAGATGGGTGGAATTCCACCCATCGCTGCGCCACTTTGTTCCCGTCTCCACCCATCGAACCGAGTTTACCGCCGTAAACTCGCCCGGAAAGTCCCCTCGCCGCTTGCCGACTCGCGGTCGCGGAGGCCCTTCTAGGCCATCCAGGACCGGCGCGGGAGGAGCCACGCCGGCCGGGCATCTCATCGGGAGGATTTGATGAACACCTTGAAAGCCCTGTTCGGCGTTTCGGCCGCACTCGCCGTATCGCTGCTCGCCACGTCTGCGCTCGGCCAGACCTATCCGGAGCGCACCATCACCATGGTGGTGCCCTTCTCCGCCGGCGGCCCGACCGATACGGTGACCCGCCTCGTCGCCGAAGCCATGTCGAAGAATCTCGGCCAGCAGATCGTCGTCGAGAATGTCGGCGGCGCCGGCGGCACGCTCGGCGCAGGCCGCGTGGCGAGCGCCGACCCGGACGGCTACACGCTGCTGCTCCACCATATCGGCATGGCGACCAGCGCGACGCTCTATCGCAAGCTCGCCTATGACACGCTGAATGCCTTCGAATATGTCGGCCTCGTCACCGACGTGCCGATGACCATCGTCGCCCGCAAGGACCTCGAGCCGACGGACCTCAAGGGCCTGATCGACTACATGAAGGCGAACAAGGACACGGTGACCGTGGCCAATGCCGGCATCGGCGCGGCCTCGCATCTGTGCGGCATGCTCTTGATGAGCGCCATGGAGACGCAGTTCGTCACCGTTCCCTACAAGGGCACCGGCCCGGCGATGACCGACCTGCTCGGCGGACAGGTCGACGTCATGTGCGACCAGACGACCAACACGACGAAGCAGATCCAGGGCGGCACGATCAAGGCCTATGCGGTGACGTCCCCTGCCCGCCTCGACAACCTGCCGGACGTTCCGACGGCGGAAGAAGCCGGCCTGTCCGGCTTCCAGGTCGGCATCTGGCACGGCATCTATGCGCCGAAGGGCACGCCGGCAGACGTGACGGAGCGGCTTTCCAAGTCGCTGCAGGTCGCCCTGAAGGATCCCAACGTCGTCGCCCGCTTTGCCGAGCTCGGCACGGCGCCGTCAGCGGAAGAGGAGGCGACGCCGGCCGCCCTCAAGGCGAAGCTCGAAGGCGAGATCACGCGCTGGAAGCCCGTCATCGAGGCCGCCGGCCAGTACGCTGACTGAGGTCAACCCGTAAATGCCGCACGGCGTTTCCGTCGATAACGGCGGAAGCGGCCTGCCGGCGCACGGACCGGCACATGGCGGCATCGGCTGCCGCCATGTGCCCTGACCGCCCGCGCGGCCGTTCCGGCCGCTGGAAGAGGGGAACCCATGAAACAACTACAGTTCGACAGCACCAATGCGATCTGCGGCCTGACCTTTATCGCGCTCGGCGGCTTCTTTATCTATCAATGCCTTGATCTCGACCTCGGCACGGCCTTCCGCATGGGGCCGGGCTATTTCCCGCTGATCCTCGCCGCGATCCTGACGCTGCTCGGCGTCGTCGTGCTGGTGCAGGCGACGCGGGTGCAGGGCGAGCCCATGGGGCCGCTGGCGCTGCGCGGCATGCTGTTCATCCTGCCGGCTCCCGTCTTCTTCGGGCTGACGGTGCGCGGCCTCGGCTTCGTGCCGTCGCTGTTCTTCGCCGCGCTCATCGCCGCTTTCGCCTCCTCGCGCATGAAGCCGCTCTTGGCGGTGCTGCTGGCCGGGGCGATCACGCTCTTTTCCGTCCTGGTGTTCAGCTACGCCCTCGGGCTGCCGTTCGAGCGCTTCGGCCCCTGGACCCGGCTTTAGGAGGCGCGCATGGATCTTGTCAGCAATCTTGCGCTCGGCTTCTCCACGGCGCTCTCGCCGGAGAACCTTGCCTTCTGCCTCATCGGCGTGCTGCTCGGAACGCTGATCGGCGTTCTGCCCGGCATCGGCGCGACGGCAACCATCGCCATGCTCCTGCCGATCACTTTCAAGCTGGAGCCGGTCTCCTCGCTGATCATGCTCGCCGGCATCTATTACGGCGCGCAATATGGCGGCTCGACCACGGCGATCCTGATCAACATGCCGGGCGAATCCTCGTCCGCCGTGACCGCCATCGACGGCTACCAGATGGCGCGCAAGGGCAGGGCGGGGGCGGCGCTTTCCATTGCCGCGCTCGGCTCCTTCTTCGCCGGCACGGTCTCGACCTTCCTCGTCGCGATCTTCGCCATTCCCCTGACGGCCATCGCGCTCGAATTCGGCGCCGCCGAATATTTCTCGCTGATGGTCGTCGGCCTCGTCTCGTCCATCGCGCTGGCGCATGGCTCGATCGTCAAGGCGCTGGCCATGGTGGCGCTGGGGCTTTTGCTCGGCCTCGTCGGCACGGACATCTATACCGGTACGCCGCGCTTCACCCTCGGCATCCGCGAATATGCCGACGGGCTCAACTTCGTCGCGGTCGCCGTCGGCGTCTTCGGCATCGCCGAGATCCTGCGCAACCTCGAAGGCGAGAAGACGCGCAGCCTGCTGATGGCCAAGGTCTCCGGCCTTTGGCCGACGAAGGACGATTTCCGGCGCATGATGGGACCGGTGCTGCGCGGCACGGCCATCGGCTCGGCGCTCGGCATCCTGCCGGGGGGAGGGGCTATCCTTGCCGCCTTCGCCTCCTACACGGTGGAGAAGCGTGTCTCGGATAACCCCCGGGAGTTCGGCCAGGGTGCGGTCGCCGGTGTCGCGGGGCCGGAATCGGCCAACAATGCGGGCGCGCAGACCTCGTTCATCCCGCTGTTGACGCTCGGCATCCCGGCCAATCCGGTCATGGCGCTGATGGTGGGGGCGATGATCATCCAGGGCATCGTGCCCGGGCCGAATGTCGCGACCGAACAGCCGACGCTGTTCTGGGGCATCATCGCCTCGATGTGGATCGGCAACCTGATGCTCGTTGTGCTGAACCTGCCGCTGATCGGCCTCTGGGTGAAGCTGCTGACGGTGCCCTATTACGTGCTTTTCCCGATCATCATGGCCTTCTGCTCGATCGGCGTCTACAGCGTGAACTCGAATGTCTACGACCTCTATGCGGTCGCGCTGTTCGGCCTCGGCGGTTACCTGCTGGTGAAGCTGCGCTGCGAGCCGGCGCCGCTGCTGCTCGGCTTCGTGCTCGGGCCGCTGCTGGAGGAGAACCTGCGCCGCGCCATGATCCTGTCGCGCGGCGATCCGAGCACCTTCGTCACGCGTCCGATCAGCGCGTTCCTGCTGGCACTGGCGCTGGCGGTCCTCATCATCGTCTTCCTGCCTTCGGTCAAGAAGAAGCGTGAAGAGGTTTTCCAAGAAGAAGACTGAAAACAGGAAAACCTGCGGGGGAGGGGAGGAGCGGCGACGAACTGCTCCTCCCTTTATTTTAGTGATGTTGCATTGCGGCGGAAATCGGGGTAAAACTTGACAAAAAATAGAAGGAATAGTCGCAGGGCAAGATGACGTTCCAGCCGCGCATGCAGAACAGGATCGAGGGCTTCTCCGTCGTCGGCGGTCTCAACCGCCGGCACTGGAACGGCATTGTCGCCGATGTCTGGGACGTGGAATGCGCGGCCCGTGCCGGCGGTTATTATGTCGGGCGGGACCCGCGGCTCTTCATCCTGCTCGACAAGCGGGGACCGGGCGATTCCCGCATCCGCCTGGCACCGGGCGGGGCGGAGTCCGTCGAGGACTGGCGGCATTGCCCGATTGCCTATATCCCCGCGAATTTCGAGCTCTGGGCGGACCTGGCCGATCATCAGTTCCTGCGCCATCTCGATCTGCATTTCGACGTGGAGACGGTCAGCCGGCGGCTGGCGGAGGACCTCGACCCGGAGCGGCTTGCCACCCCGCAGCTGTTCTTCTCCGATAGCCGCCTGCTCTCGCTGGCGCAGCTGATCGCCGCCGAGTGCACCAATCCGCAGCCGCTGCACGATCTCTATGGCGACGGGCTGGCGCTGGCGCTGATCATCGACGTCATGAAGCTCGGCAAGGCGCCGGGCCGCAAGCGCGGCAAGCTGGCCGCCTGGCAGTTGCGCCGCGCGACCGATTTCATTGAAGAAAACTGCTTGCGCAACATCCGCCTCGAGGAGCTTGCCAACCTTATCGGCCTGTCGCAATCCCATTTCAGCCACGCCTTCAAGGCCTCGACCGGCGTCGCGCCCCATCAATGGCAGGTGAATGCCCGCCTGCGTCGTGCCAAGCAATTGCTTTTGCAGGGCAACCATCCTCTGACCGAGATCGCCGCCGAGACCGGATTTGCCGACCAGGCGCATTTCACCCGCGTCTTCCGCAAGAATTTCGGCACGACGCCCGCCCATTGGCAGAAGGCGCAGCTCGCCTGACGCCGGCGAACGGGCGATTGTTCATCGCACGGAAAATTGCCCAAGAACGTACAATTTTCGCGGAATGCGACAAGCCCGATCGTTAAAACTGAGTTAAGCACTCATCTTATTGTTGGAAGGCCGCTCAGGCAGGCGAGCGGGACGAGTGGGGTATGCGCAGATGATGATGAAGTCGAAGAACCAGCGGCGGCTGAGGTTGACGCTTGCGTGCGGCACGGCGGCAATCGGCCTGTTGGCGCCGCTTTCCACGTTCGCACAGGACGCGGAAGGCACGACACGGCTGGAAGAGGTCCGGGTCGAGCAGGGCGATCCCAACGCGGTCGCTGACACCGGTGTCGAACCCGTACGCGGCATCGTCGCAAAATCGACGCGTACCGGCAGCAAGGCGGCGACGGACCTCAACGAGATCCCGCAGTCGGTCTCCGTCGTCGGGCGCGAGCAGATGGACGATCAGAGCCCCCAGAAGATCGATGAGGCGCTGCGCTACGTCGCCGGGGTGAATGCATCCACCTACGGAACCGATTCCGACACCGACTGGCTCTTCATCCGCGGCTTCCAGGCCGAGCAGACCGGCGTCTTCCTCGACGGGCTTTCGCTGTTCCAGACCGGCTTCGGGACGTTCCTCGTCGATCCGTTCTTCCTGGAGCGCATCGAAGTCATCAAGGGACCGAGCTCCGCGCTCTACGGTGGCGCCAATCCGGGCGGCTTCGTCAATTTCGTCAGCAAGCGCCCCACCGATGAGCCGCTGCGTTACGTCGAGACGGGCATCAACAGCTTCGGCAACGGCTATCTGGGCGTGGATTTCAGCGACAAGCTCGGCAGCGACGACGTCCTGCGCTACCGCCTGACCGGGAAGATCTCCGGCGGCGGCTGGGAGACGGACAAGTCGGAGGATTTCCGCGGCACGATCGCGCCCAGCTTCACATGGAAGCCGGATGAGGGAACGAGCCTTACCTTCCTCAGCTCCTACCAGCATATCGACCTGACGCACACCAGCACGGGTTTCCTGCCGTATCTCGGCACGGTCGTCGATGCGCCCGGCGTGGGACGGATCCCGACCGACCTGTTCTACGGCGATAAGAGCCTTGACGAATACGATCGCCAGCAAGCCATGATCGGCTACGAGTTCGAACATACGTTCGACAACAACTGGACGGTTCGCCAGAACCTGCGCTACGCAAGCGTCTCGCTCAAGGAAGACGCGCTCTATGCCAACGGGTGGTCGCTGGCCGATCCCACGAAGCTGGCCCGTTATCGCTTCGCGCATGACACGGATGTCGATATCTTCACGGTCGACAACCAGCTCGAAGGGGAATTTGCGACAGGGGCGCTGGATCACAATCTTCTTCTTGGACTGGACTACCGGTACTACTCGATCGACCAGGCCCAGGCCGTCGGCTTCGGCAACCTGGATCTCGATCCGCTTAACCCGGTTTACGGTGTCGATATTCCGGCGCTCGGAAATCCGTATCTGGATCAGAACCTGCGCCGCGACCAGCTCGGCATTTATGCGCAGGACCAGATCAAGTTCGGCGGCGGGTGGATCGCCACGCTCAACGGCCGTTACGACTTCGTGAAGACCGAGCTTGACGACAATATCAACGCTGCCAACTCCACCGAGAGCGACGAAGGCGAATTCACCTGGCGCGCGGCACTCGCCTATGAATTCGCAAACGGCCTGACGCCCTATGTCAGTTATTCGACCTCGTTCAATCCGACGACCTCGACGGACAATGACGGCAACCTCTTGAAGTCGGAAACGGCAAAGCAGTGGGAAGTCGGCGTCAAGTATCAGCCGGACTTCATGGATGCCCTCATCACGGCCGCCTATTTCGACATCACGCGCGAGAACGTGCCCAGCACGATCACGGTCAACGGCATTCCCCAGACGGCCGCCATCGGCGAGGTGGAGGCCCGCGGCTTCGAAACGTCGATCCAGGCAAATGTCACGGAGGGGCTGAAGCTCATCGGTGCGCTGACCTATCTCGACATGGAAGTCACCAAGGCGACCGGCGGCGCATTCGACGGCACGCCTGCCGGCAACACGCCGATCCAGGTTCCGGAACTGACGGCTTCGCTCTGGGCGGACTATTCGTTCCAGAACGATATGCTTCAGGGCGTGAGCGTTGCAGCGGGCGTACGCCACATCGGCAAGTCCTGGGCGGACCGCGAGAACACGCTCCGCGTTCCTTCCGCCACGCTGGTCGATGCGGCCATCCGCTACGAGAAGGACAACTGGGGTGTCGCGCTGAACGTCTCCAACCTGTTCGACAAGGAATATGTTGCGACCTGCCAGGGCGCGAACTCCTGCGGCTACGGCGCGGGGCGCACGTTCATGCTGAAGGCAAGCACGTCCTTTTGATCCTGCCTGAGGAACAAAGACAAAAAGCGCGTCAGGGCGTCCCTGGCGCGCTTTCCTCATTTTATGTGGTATATCCGTGGCGCTCACAATGGAAAGCGCGCCTAGCGCCAGCCCAGGGCAGGTGCGACGTGTTTCAGGATCGCCTCGATGACATGGGCGTTGTATTCGACGCCCAGCTGGTTCGGTACGGTCAGAAGCAGCGTATCGGCCTCCCGGATCGCCTCGTCGGCGGCAAGCTGCTCGATGAGCTTGTCCGGCTCGTCGGCATAGGAACGGCCGAAGATCGCCCGCGTTCTGTCGTCGATGAAGCCGATCGAATCCGCTTCCTTGCCGCCGCGGCCGAAATAGGCCCGGTCGCGATCGTCGACGAGCGCGAAGATGCTGCGGCTGACCGAAACACGCGGCGTGCGGCTGTGGCCGGCCTCCTTCCAGGCCTCGCGGTAGGCGCGGATCTGCGCGGCCTGCTGGATATGGAACGGCTCGCCCGTCTCGTCGTTCTTCAGCGTCGAGCTCTGCAGGTTCATGCCGAGCTTCGCGGCCCAGACGGCCGTGGCATTCGAGCTCGCGCCCCACCAGATGCGCTCGCGCAGGCCCTCCGAATGAGGTTCGAGGCGCAGGAGGCCGGGCGGGTTGGGGAACATCGGTCGCGGGTTCGGTTGTGCGAAGCCTTCGCCCTTCAGGATGTCCAGGAACACCTCGGCATGCCTTCGGCCCATGTCGGCGTCGTTCATGCCCTCCTGCGGCTGGTAGCCGAAGTAGCGCCAGCCGTCGATGACCTGCTCGGGCGAGCCGCGGCTGATGCCGAGCTGCAGGCGCCCGCCGGAAATGAGGTCCGCGGCGCCGGCATCCTCGGCCATGTAGAGCGGGTTCTCGTAGCGCATGTCGATGACGGCCGTGCCGATCTCGATCGTCTTCGTCTTGGCGCCGGTGGCGGCGAGAAGCGGGAAGGGGGAGGCGAGCTGCCGGGCGAAATGATGCACCCGGAAATAGGCGCCGTCGGCGCCGAGCTCTTCGGCCGCGACGGCAAGGTCGATCGACTGGAGCAGCGTATCGCCGGCCGAGCGGGTCTCGGATTGCGGGGAGGGGGTCCAATGCCCGAAGGAAAGGAAACCGATTTTCTTCATGGATCTTTACCTCGACGCCGGGGCGTCCGTTGGGATGGGTGTCGCCGGCGAAGATGGGGTATCGGACAGGGCTTGGAAAGGTGTGGAACGAGAACGCAGCGTTCACCGTTTGGCGCTTTCACGCCGGTCGAGGCTGCGGCGCGCTATGCCCTGTCGCTTGCACGGACGGTTATTTGGATTTCAGGAAGGATAGCCTTGCCCTCGGCATTCCAAAGAAACTCTCTGCGCCCTGTGCGGTTTTTTGATCGTATGGGTATATAACCGCACGCTGGCGGATCCGTGATGGTTGGGAGCCGCTCCTTGTGGCGCCCCATGTCCCGGCTCTCTTCACGCGGCCGGGCGGATGCAATCGAGGGCATGGCGGGTGAAATTACCGCGTGAACGGGAAGGGGCGTCAGTGGTACTTTTCCCGCTCGCGCACGAGGATCGCCGGTGCGTTCAGCCCGGCGATCGGTTGGTTGACGTCCGCCGGGATGTCGCCGGTCAGCTGGAGATCGAGATAACGCGCGCAGCACACCCGCAGGAAGGACGTGAAGTTGCCGAGGTCGTGGCCTGCGTCGATCGATTCATGATGCAGCCTGGTGATCAGCTGCGTGACGTTCATGCGATCGCGGCGCGCGATCTCCTCGAGCTTCGACCAGAAGAAATTCTCCAGCCGCACGCTCGTCACCATGCCGTCGATCCGCAGCGAACGCGTGGTGCTCTCCCAGAGCCTCGCATCCGCCTTGATGAACAGTTCACACATCCCGGCCTCCCTTGCCTGTCTCCTCAGGCGGCGTCCGTTTGTAGCAGGGACGCGGCGTTCAGCACAGCCATGAACTGGCGCAGCCAGGAGGGGTGCGCCGGCCATGCGGGCGCGGTGACGAGATTGCCGTCCGAGACCGCGTCATCGATCGCGATATCCGCATAGATGCCGCCGGCAAGCTCCACTTCCGGGCGGCAGGCGGGATAGGCCGAGCAGGTGCGGCCCGTGAGGACGCCGGCCGCCGCGAGAAGCTGCGCGCCGTGGCAGATGGCCGCCACCGGCTTGCCGGCCTCGAAGAAGTGCCGCACGGCCTTGATGACATCAGGGTTGAGGCGCAGATATTCGGGCGCCCGGCCGCCGGGGATGACAAGCGCGTCGTAGTCCTCGGCGCGGATGCTGGAGAAGGTGGCGTTGAGCGTGAAATTGTGGCCGCGCTTTTCGGAATAGGTCTGGTCGCCCTCGAAATCATGGATGGCGGTCGCGACCGTCTGGCCTGCATTCTTGCCGGGGCAGGCGGCATGCACGGTATAGCCGCAGGCAAGCAGCGTCTGGAACGGGACCATGGTTTCATAGTCCTCGGTGAAGTCGCCGGTGATCATCAGAATTTTCGAAGCTGGCATCTGTTCCTCCCAAAACCAATGGGAGGAGTTTAGCAAGGACGGCATGCGAGCGGGTACTAAGGGGATACTACAGTGAAAATTCAGGGCAGGCGCCTTCAGACGCCCCTTGCCACCATCGTATAGATCTTGCGGGTCCGCTCGTGGATCGTCCATTCGCCGCGCCAGCCGAGCGGCAGGACGAACATCTCGCCCGGGCCGATCTGACGGCTCGTGCCGTCGCCGTTGTGCAGCGTCACGCGGCCAGAAAGGATATGGCAGATCTCCGCGATCTCGCTGCGGTCGGCGGTGAAGCGGCCGGGCGTGCATTCCCATATGCCGGTTTCCATCTTGCCGTCCGGGCTCGTCCAGAGGGGCAGGGTGGCCTCCTGCTGCTCGCCCTCGATGGAGGTCGGCTTGGGCGCGAAGGCGCCGATGTCGCGCTGGAGGAGGTCGCCGAAGTTTTCGAAGCTGATCATGGTCTGTCCCGTATCTGGCTCAGTGGCCGGTGATGCTGTCGGCGAGCGCCGCGAGTTTGGAGGTGCGCGAGAGGCCGGAAAACTCCCGGTCGTCCGCCATGCGGTAGAGCTGGTACATCGAATGCACGCCGAGCCAGCGGAAGGGCTCCGGCTCCCATTTGCGCACCGTGCGGTTGACCCAGGGCAGGCCGGTCAGTTCCGTCTTGCGGTCCAGCACCAGGTCGCAGAGCGTGCGGCCGGCCAGGTTCGAGCTGGAGACGCCGAGGCCGACATAGCCGCCGGCCCAGCCGATGCCCGTCGTTCGGTCGAAGCCCGCCGTCGTGCACCAGTCGCGCGGCACGCCGAGCACGCCGCACCAGGCATGGTCGATCTTCAGCGCTTTCGTCTGCGGCAGGAGGCGGGTCAGGATGGCATGGAGCGCATCGATCGTCGCCTGCTGCGTCTGGCCGTTGACGTCGGTCGCCGAGCCGTAGCGATAGGGCACGCCGCGTCCGCCCATGGTGATGCGGCCCTCGCGGGTGCGCTGGGCGTAGCAATAGGCATGCGCCGCATCGCCGAGCAGTTCATGGCCTTCCCAGCCGATCTCCTTCCACAATGCGTCCGGCACGGGCTCGGTGACGATCTGCGCGCTGTTCAGTGCCAGCCAGGTGCGCTCGAAGCCGGGCAGGCCGGCGGAAAACCCCTCCGTGGCGCGGATGATTTTTGGCGCACGCACCGTGCCGCGGTCGGTCGTAACGCGGCCCTGTTCGAAGCGGGTGACGGTCGTGCCCTCGCAGATCGACACGCCGAGGCCCTCGACCACCCTGGCGAGGCCGCGTACCAGCTTGGCCGGCTGCACGCGCGCCATGTTGCGGTAGAGCACGGCGCCCTTGAGATCGGCGATGCGGATGCGCTTTGCGGCATCCTCCGCCGAGAGCAGCTGCAGGCGCTCCGGCGGGATCTGCCAGTCGAGGCCGAACCGGTATTCCTCGCGCACCCGTTCGAGCTGGGCCGCATTGGTGGCGACGACGAGCTTGTCGACGCGGATGAGGTCCGCGTCGATGCCTTCGGCCTTGGTGACGCGCTCGACCTCGTCGACCGTGCCCGCCATGGCGTTCTGCAGATCGACGACCGCGCCGCGGCTGGAGGTCTTCTCGTATTTTTCCCGCGACCAGCTGAAGCCGCCGGAAAGCCAGCCGCCGTTGCGCCCGGAGGCGCCGAAGCCGGCGAACTCCCGTTCGAGCACGACGATGTTGAGCGAGGGGTCGGCCTTCTTCAGGTAGTAGGCCGTCCACAGGCCGGTATAGCCCGCGCCGATGATGCAGACATCGGCCTCGCGGTCGCCGGGCAGGGGAGGGCGCTTTTGCGGGATGCCGCCGATATCGGCATACCAGAAGGAAATGTCACCGTTGGTCTTGACGTCCATGGGAAAGGCTTTCGGGGTTCAGGTCAGCGTCACGTCGGCGCTGGCATCATCGGGGAGAAGGGTGAGGTCGGTGGGCAGGAAGGCGATGTCGACGGTATCGCCGATGGCAAAATCGGCCGCGCCGAGGGGGCTGCGCACCACGGCGACCGTTCCGTCCGCCAGCCGCACCTCGTATTTCGAGCCGGAGCCGAGATAGATCGCCTCGGTGACCGTGCCGGAAAGGCGGTTTTCGCCCGTCGCGGCGTCCGCGCCGGGGCGCTTCAGCCCCACGCGCTCAGGCCGGAGCAGGATGACCGGGCGGGCCTCGCCGGGAAGGCGGCCCTGGGCGAAGATCCTCTGGCCGCCGATGGTCATCGTCGTGCCGTCGCCGGCGGTTTCGGCCTTGCCGCGCAGGACGGTGGATTCGCCGATGAAGCGGCCGACGAAGAGCGTCGCGGGATGATCGTAGAGTTCGCGGCCCGTGCCGATCTGCTCGATGCGCCCGCCGTTGAAGACGGCGATGCGGTCGGAGAGGACGAGCGCTTCCTCCTGGTCGTGGGTGACGTAGACGAAGGTGGTGCCGAGCTCGCGGTGGATGCGCTTGATTTCGAGTTGCAGCCATTCGCGCAGCTTCTTGTCGAGCGCGCCGAGCGGTTCGTCCATCAGGAGCAGCGGCGGATCGAAGACGAGGGCGCGGGCGAGCGCCACGCGCTGCTGCTGGCCGCCGGAGAGTTCGTTCGGGTAGCGATGGGCGAAATCGGCCATCTTCACCATGTCGAGGGCGCGTTTCACCCGGCGGTCGCGTTCCTCGCCCCTTATGCCGCGCAGCGTCAGCGGATAGGCGACGTTCCTGCCGACCGTCATGTGCGGGAAGAGGGCGTAGTGCTGGAAGACGACGCCGATGTTGCGCTTGTGCGAGGGCAGGCCGGTGACGCTCCTGCCGCCGATTTCGAGCGTGCCGGAGCTGATGTCGGTGAAGCCGGCGATGAGGTTCAGCGTCGTCGTCTTGCCGGAGCCGGAGGGGCCGAGCAGCGTCATGAACTCGCCGGGGCGGATATGGAGGTCGATGTCGTTGAGGGCGGTGAACGCGCCGTAGCGTTTCGATGCCTTGCGGATTTCGATGGCGGCGCCAGCGGATGCGGTCATGGGTCAGGTCCTTGCGCGGCGCATGCCGAGAAGCAGGCCGGCGATGATGATGAGCGAGGTCGCGAGGAAGAGCAGCGTGCCGACGGCCGCGACGGTCGGGTCGGCGTCGCGGGTGATAGAGGTGTAGATCTGCACCGGCAGCGTCTTGAGATAGGGGCTGGTGATGAACAGCGCCACGATGATCTCGTCGAACGAGGTGATGAAGGCGAAGAGTGCGCCGGAGAGGATGCCGGGCAGGATGAGCGGCAGCGTCACGGTGCGGAAGACGGTCAGCCGGCCGGCGCCGAGGCTGGCGGCGGCGGTTTCGAGCCGCCGGTCGAAGACTTCGAGGCTTGCCTGCACGGCGATCAGCACGAAGGGAATGGCGAGCATGGTGTGCGCCAGCACGAAGCCGGTGACCGTGCCCACCAGATGCGTATCGAGGTAGACCGCGTAGATGCCGATCGCCAGCACCACGCCCGGCACGACCATCGGCGTGATGAGGAGGGCGCGCAGCAGGCCGCCGGTGCGCGCCGCCGCGCGGGAGACGCCGAAGGCGGCGAGCGTGCCGACCACCGTCGCCACCACCGCGACGATCAGCGCGATGATCAGCGAATTGGAAAAGCTCGTCGTCCAGTCGGGATTGCGGAAGAAGTTGTCGTACCATTGCCAGGAGAAGCCGACCGGCGGGAAGGCGAGCGACTTGTTGCCGTTGAACGACATCGGGATGACGACCAGTGTCGGCGCTAAGAGCAGCACCGCGACGAGCAGGCAGAACAGGCCGAGGACGACGCGGGGGAAGGAGGGCATTTTTACGCCTCCCTGCGGGTCGAGGAATGTTTCTGGCGCATCAGCGGGGCGGCGATGGCGAGAAGCACGAAGGTTGCGACGAGGAGAACGACGCCCATCGCGCCGCCGCGGCCCCAGTTGAGCAGGCTCAGCACCTGGTTCTGCACCAGCGAGGAGAGCAGGATGCTGCGCGGCCCGCCGAGCAGGGCCGGCGTGATGTAGAAGCCGAGCGACAGGATGAAGACGATGATCGCGCCGGCATAGACGCCGGGCAGCGACAGCGGCACGTAGATCTGCAGGAAGGCTCTCCAGGGTTTCGCGCCGAGGCTGCGGGCGGCCTGGAGCAGGCGCGTGTCGATGCCCTTCATCACGGAATAGATCGGCAGGATCATGAAGGGCAGCAGCACCTGCGTCATGCCGATGACGACGCCGGGGAGCGTGCGGATCAGCTTGACCGGGGGGAGGCCGAGGCCGCGCAGGAACGAGTTGATGACGCCGGAATCCTGCAGCAGGATGACCCAGGCGAGCGTGCGCACCACGCCGCTCAGCCAGAAGGGCACGAGAACGCAAAGGATGAGCGCCAGCCGCAGGTTCCTGCCGACGATGGTCATGGCATAGGCGTAGGGGTAGGCGCAGATGAGCGAGACGAGCGTCACCCAGGCGGCGACGACGAAGGTGCGTTGCAGGACGGTGCGGTTTACCGCGGACTGGAAGAACCAGACGTAGTTGTCGAGGCCGGGGGCGGGATCGGTGAAGCTGCGCACCACGACGATCGCCAGCGGATAGGCAAGCGCGAGGAGCAGCACCAGCACGGCGGGAGCGGCGAGCCAAACCGCACCGCGAGGTCGCCATCGCGTGAGGAGAGCGGGCCTGTCAGGCATGTCGGTCACGGTCGTCTCCTGTGGTTCGGTTGGGTTCTGGCATTTGCGCAGGGCGTCGCATTTGGAATTCGCCGTTGCCACGTTCCCTTCTCCCCCGCGGGGAGAAGGTGCCGGCAGGCGGATGAGGGGGAGGTCGAAGGCGCAAAAGATCGAAATGATCTATCCGCACAACCCCCTCATCCGACCCTTCGGGCCACCTTCTCCCCGCGGGGGAGAAGGGAGAAACGGCGACGTCGAATTTCATATGCGGTTGCCCTAGCCTACGGCGGGAGACCAGAGGGGAAAGGGACAGGAAGGCGACGTCTTGCCTTCCCTTCCCCTTTTCGGAAGACGCCTCAATTGCCGGAAAGCAGTGCGTTCCACTTCTCGGCGGCGAGGTCGAAATTCTTCACCCAGAACGGGATGTTCTGCTGGTAGCCCTGCGCGATGCGCTCGGGCGTCGAGGTGAGGAACGACGCGGTGATCTCGTCGACCTGCGGTTTGGCGTCCATGTGGATCGGCGTGTAGGAGGTCTTCTCGGTCAGGATCTCCTGCGAACGCTGGCCGAGATAGGCGTTGAGCAGCGCATAGGCCGCATCCGTGTCCTTGACGCCGACCGGGATGGTCATCTGGTCCATGACGACCAGCCAGTCCTGCCAGACGGGGGTATAGGCCGCGCCGTTCTTCGCGGCGGTCATCGCGCGGCCGGTCCACATCATGATCATGTCGGCCTCGCCGGATTCGGCGAGCTGCTGGGATTCGGCGCCGGTCTTCCAGTAGATCGTGTCGGGGCCGAGGTCGCGCAGCTTCTGGATGCCCTTCTCGATGTCGTCCGGCGTCATCGCCTTCGGGTCGCCGCCCGTCGCCTTGAAGGCCTGCTCGATCAGGCCGCCGGTCGGATCGCCGCTGCCGTCGATGGCGCGCGAGCCCGGGAATTTCTCCGTATCGAAGAAGTCCACCCAGTTCTGCGGCGGATTGTCCTTGTAGGTCTCGGTCTTGTACATGAAGATGACGCCATAGTTCATTGCCGGGACCGAGCACTCGCCGACCTGTCCGGGCGGGATTTTCGAGACGTCGAGCTTGGAGAAGTCGAGCTTCTGGAACAGCGTGCCGCAATGGACGTAGGGCGGCAGGTCGGCGGTGTCGACCACATCCCAGGTGACGTTGCCGGCATCGACCTGCGCCTTCAGCTTGGCGATCTCCGTCGGGCCGTCATTGAGCAGCGTCACGCCGGATTTCTCCACGAATTCCTGGAGGGCGGCCACCTGGCCGTCCTGGTAGATGCCGCCGTAGGAGACGAAGGTCAGCGTCTTGCCCTTGAGCGAGCCTTCCTCCACCGCGCCGGCGACCGGCTTTTCCTGTGCGAATACCGGCAAGGCCAGGGCGCACGTCATCGTCAGGGCGAAAGCCCCCGCAAATTTTTTCATCATCGATACTCCCAGTAGCGCTCGCGTGCGTTGTTCCTGCCGCGGTTACGAGCCCGCCCGTGGCAGGTATTTGTCGAGGTCGTCGGCGACGCTGGTCGGCGGCGCGATCATCCACAGGACTTCGGCCGGTTCCGCGCCGATATTCACGGTCTTGTGCGGAACCGAGGTCGGATATTCGATGCTGTCGCCGGCCGACAGCACATGGCGCTCCTCGCCGAGCGTGAGTTCCACCTCACCGCGCAGGACGAAGAAGAGTTCATGCGAATCCCCGTGGCTGTAGGGTTTTTCCCCCGTCGAGCCGCCCGGATCGAATTCGCCGATATAGACTTCCATGTCGCGGATCGGCCGCCGCGACAACAGCATCTTTCGATAGCCCTCGGCCGGCGGCAGCGCCGGGCGTTCATGCTTGCGCAGCACGCGTCCGACAGGCGGGGCCGCTTCCTCGAAGAGGTCCGTCAGGCTGATGCCGAGCGCGCCGGCAATGCGCATCAGCGTGCTGATATTGACCCCGCTGAGCCCGCGTTCCAGCTGGCTCAGGAAGCTTGCGGTCGTGCCGGTGGCCTCGCCCAGCGTGCGCAAAGACATGCGGCGGGCGGTGCGGAAGGCCTTCACCTTCTCGCCGACGGCAGCCTGATTCTTCGTCGCAACCGCGATGTCGTCCATGGCCTCGCTCCCTCACTTAACAAGGTATTAAGTGAACGACATTTTGGCAACCGCTAAAATCGACGGGCGACGATTTTTCTGTGGCCGTGCCGGATCCGTCTCCGGCAAGCTGAGGGCGCCTTACAGGGCGGTGCCCACCTTCAGCCCGTCATAGACCGCTTCTTCCGCGGTGCGTGGCGCCAGACAGTCGCCGATGAGATGAACCTCCGGCACCAGCCCGGCAAGCATCGCCCGCAGTTCGTCCGCCGGCGTATGCCCGAGACAGAGCACGAGCGTATCGATGCCTTCGAAGACGATCGGCTGCTCGCTGACGGTGTGTTGCAGGTAGACGGTGCCGCTGTCGCAGCCGTAGAGCCGGGCATAGGGCGTGATGCCGACACCCTTCCTGTGCAGTTCGGCGGCGATGTTGTCGCGCACGTAGAGCGGCAGCAGCTCGCCGGGATGGGTGCCGTTGACGGCGAGCTCGACGCTGCAGCCGTTGTCGACGAGCAACTCGGCGATGCCGGGGCCGATCCAGTCGCAGCGCCAGTCGGCGACGACGACGCGGCCGCCGGTCTTGACCTCCCGGCGCAGCACCTGCCAGGCATCGACCACCTGGACGCTGTCGTCGGCGGGGATTTCGGGCATGTAGGGCGTGGCACCGGTCGCGAGCACGACGGCATCGGGCTTTTCGCGCTCGACCAAGGCCGCATCGACGCGAACGCCCTTGACCACGCGCACCTGCGCCAGTTCCAGTTCACGCGAAAGATTGGTGATGATGCCGCCGAATTCGGCGCGGCGCGGCAATTGCTGGGCGAGCAGCGCCTGGCCGCCGAGCTGGTTCGCGGCTTCATAGAGCGTGACCTGATGGCCGCGGGCGGCGGCGATCGCGGCCGCCTTCATGCCGCCCGGCCCGCCGCCGATCACCATGACCTTCTTCGGTGCGGCCGCCGACACCAGCGTGCCGAAGGCCAGCTCGCGGCCGGTCTCCGGGTGCTGGATGCAGGAGATCGGCACGCCGCGGTGAAAGTGGCCGATGCAGGCCTGGTTGCAGGCGATGCAGGCGCGGATGTCGTCGGTGCGGCCCTCCTCGGCCTTTGCCGGCATCTCGGGATCGCAGATCAGCGCGCGCGTCATGCCGCAGACATCGGCCGCGCCCGCGGCGATGACCGCCTCGGCCTCGTGCGGCTGGTTGATGCGGCCGGCGACGAAGACCGGCACCTTCAGCGCTTGGCGGAAGCGGGCGGCGTCGCTGGAAAGGTAGGCGTTGCGATAGGCCATGGGCGGCACGATATGCACCGCGCCGCCGAGCGAGGCGGAGGTGCCGGCCGTGACGTTGACATAGTCGACCAGCGGTTCGAGCAGGCGACAGCCCTCCAGCGCCTCATCGGGCGTCAGGCCGTTCTCGTCGCGGTCCCCGGCACTGATGCGCAGGCCGACGACGAAATCCTCCGATGTCGCCGCACGGATCGCCTTCAGCGCTTCCGCGGCAAAACGCAGCCGGTTCTCCAGCGATCCGCCATAGCCGTCCGTCCGCCGGTTGACGCGCGGGTTCAGGAACTGGGCCGGCAGGTAGCCGTGGCTCGCCACCAGTTCCACGCCGTCGACACCGGCTTCATGCATGCGCCGGGCCGCCGCGCCGTAGCCGGCGACGATCTCGTCGATCATCGCCTGGTCGAGCGCGCGCGGCATCACGCGAAACCGCTCGTTGGGCGTGACGGAGGGCGCATAGGCGACCGTCAGCAGCCCGTCGCCGCCTTCCATGATCTCCCGGCCCGGATGGAAGAGCTGCGAGAAGAGCGCACAGCCATGGGCATGGCAGGTCTCCGCCAGCCTGCGGTAGCCGTCGATGCAGCCGTCGTCCGTCGCCATCAGCATATGCGAGGTGTAGCGGGCCGTCTCGTGCACGCCGGCCACCTGGCTGACGATGAGGCCGACGCCGCCCTTCGCCCGCGCCGCGTGATAGGCGATAAGGGCCTCGTTGACGCGCCCGTCCGTCGGCAGCGTCGTGTCGTGGCCGGTCGACATGATGCGGTTCTTCAGCCGCACGCCGCGGATCGTGAGGGGCTGGAACAGGTGCGGGAAGGCGGCGGGCGCGCTCATGCGGCGCTCCCGGTGTTGCGACAGTGGCGCATGGTATGCACGATCCCGATCATTCAGTCCTCCCATCCCGAGCGAGCGAAACGAGGTGCTTATATTTTATTCAAAGTAAAAAATCGACGAATTTTTTTACTGAAGGCAAAATATGTTGCCATGAGGCGCATTCTGGACAACCTTGTGAGCCGATGCGCCGGCGCGGCGCGGGAAGGAAGGCGGCGATGGTGGACGAGAACGTTTCGGGGGCGCATGGCGGCGGGGCCGCGGCCGGCGAGGATCCGGTGCTCGGCGAGCGCATCCGCGGCCTGCGCAAGCGGCGCGGGATGACGCTCGCCCAGCTGGCCGAAAGCTGCGACCTCTCGACCGGCTATATCAGCCAGATCGAACGCAACCTTGCCTATCCGTCCATTCCCGCGCTGGTCGGCATCGCCCGCAGCCTGGGAGTCACCGTGCAGTGGTTCTTCGGCGGCGCGGCGCCGGTGCCGCAGGCCGAGCAGGGCTATGTCATCCGCCACGGCAATCGCCTGCGCATCCAGTATGACGGCGGCATCGTCGACGAGCTGCTGACGCCGAAGATGAGCCTTCAGGTCGAGATGATCCACACGCGCCTGCCGTCGGGCAGCGAGAGCGCGGAGAGCTATAGCCATGCCGGCGATGCCGTGGGGATCGTCATGGCCGGCGAGCTGGAAATATGGGTGGGCGCGCGGCACTTCCACCTGCGCGAGGGCGACAGCTTCTCCTACTCCGCCGGCGAGCCGCATCGCTATCGCAATCCGGGAAGCCGCGATGCCGTCGTGCTCTGGGCGATCAGCCCGCCCAGCTTTTGACGTCAGCGCACGGTTTCGATTTCCCGGAGCAGCCAGTCGCGGAACCGGGCGAGGGCGGGGTTTGCCTCCATGCTCTCCTTCGGGCAGATGAACTTGTAGGATTCCTCCGGCTGGAAGGTTTCTTCCGAAAGCACGCACAGGGTGCCACGCGCAATGTCCGCCTCGACGAAGGCGCGGTGCGAGAAGCCGATGCCATGGCCGGAGCGCGCGGCGGCAAGCAGCGTGTGCTGGTCGTCGAAGAACAGGTTGGCGTTCGTCTGCGTTTCCTGCAGGTTGTTGTGGGTCAGCCAGTTCTTCCAGTCATCGGCATTGCGATAGTGCAGGCGCGCGACGCTGCGGCTGAAGAGCAGGTCGCTGGCCTGTTTCACGCTGGCGAGCATCGCCGGGCTGCACACCGGGACGAGGCGCTCGCGCAGCACCTCGACGGCGTAGTCTCCCGCCGGCGGATGGATGCAGTACTTGATCTGTGCGTCCTCGCGCTCGACCGCGCCGCTGCGCGCCTCCAGATTGCTGAGATGGAGCTGGATGCCGGGATTCTGCTCCAGGAAGCCGGCCATGCGGGGCACCAGCACCTCCATGGCGAAGAAGGGGCCGGTGCGGATGCGCAGGACCTTCGTCTCCGTCTCCTGGCCGATGAGCGAGAGCACATTGGCGACATCATCGAAGGCGCGGGCGCAGGCGTCGAGCAGCAGGCTGCCTTCCGCGGTGAGGCTGACGCCGCGCGAATTGCGCTCCAAGAGGCGCCGGCCGAGCCGTTCCTCGAGCTGCTTGACCTGATGGCTGACGGCGCCCTGGCTGACGGAGAGCTCGCTCGCCGCCGCCGTGAAGCTCCGGTGATGGCCCACGGCCTCGAAGGCGCGCAGCGCGCGCAGATTGGCCAAGTGTCGCCGATGGTGCCGGTCTGTCATCGAACCATGAGGAAAACTAATGATTGGGAATATATCTTTTGCATTGTTGCGCCGCCGGCTCAACGGTAATCCTACACGGGCAGAACGAAACCGACCGGATGCATCGTTCACCAAGACCCAGGAAATTCAGGTTATTTCTTTTGCCTTGGCGTTTTGCGCCGGAGGGCGGGGCTGTGGGCGAGGCAAGCCGGCGACACAAACACGATGAGGGAACGATGATGAGAAAAATGGCGCTCCATGCGTGCACGGCGGCCGCGATCATCCTGTCGGGAGTGGCGTCGGCCGCGGCCGAGACGATCCGCATGGGCGCGGAGGGGGCCTATCCGCCCTTCAACTACGTCGCCGAGGACGGCCAGCTCAAGGGCTTCGACATCGATATCGGCAATGCGATCTGCGCCGAGCTGAAGGCCGAATGCGAATGGAGCACCAACGAGTGGGACGGCATCATACCGGCGCTCCAGGCCGGCAAGTTCGATATCATCGCCTCCTCCATGGCGATCACCAAGGCGCGCATGGAGCAGGTGAGCTTTTCCGATCCCTACTATTTCAACGCCATGCGTTTCGTCGCCCTGAAGGAGCTGAACCTCCATGAGGTCAAGCCCGATGCCGTCAAGGACCTGGTGATCGGCACGCAATCCGGCTCGATCGCCACCGACATGCTGAAGGACTTCTTCCCGGACAACGAGGTCAAGCTTTATCCGACGCTCGGCGAAGCCTTCCTCGACATGAAGACCAGCCGCCTCGATCTCCTGGTCGAATCGAAGATCGCCATCGCCGACTGGCTGGCTGATGGCGAGGATTGTTGTGTCTTCGTCGGGGAGGAGTTCCTGCAGGACGGTACGCTCGGTGCGGGCCTCGCCTTCCGCAAGGATGACGATGCCCTGCGCGAGCGGGTGAATGCCGCCCTTGCCGAACTGGTGCGCAACGGCACCTATGAGACGATCCGCAAGACGTATTTCGACTTCGACATCCGCGAGAAGCCGAAGAATGCGAGCGCGCTCTTCGGCGGATAACCGGCTCTGACGGGACGAGGTCCGCCAGCGGGCCTCGTCCGCCGTCGCTGCCTGCCCGGATCGGGGCACGATCCGCTCTCTTATCTCTTTCATTGCCCGCCCGGCGAGGGCGGGAAGGATATTCATGTCCTATCGTGTCGCCATCATCGAGTTCATCAACGAATCCAACACCTTCACGCGGAAGCGGACCGGGATCGACGATTTCCATGCCTCGCATTATTTCAAGGGCGGCGAGATCCCGCTGAATTTCGAGGGTACGGGATCGGAAGTGGGCGGGGCGATCGAGGTTGCGCGTGCGAGGGGCTGGACGCCGGTCTACATCGTCGCCGCCCATGCCGAGCCGAACGGCATCATCCTTGAAGCGGCACGGGCGGAGATCACGCAGGAATGCCTGCGCCGGCTGAAGGAAAGCGGACCGTTCGACGGGATCTTCGTGGCGCTGCACGGTGCGATGGTGACGGAGACGGACGAGGACGGCGACTGCCAGTTCCTGCGCGAAATCCGTGCGGTGGCCGGGTATGCGGTGCCGGTCGCCATCACGCTGGACCTGCACGCCAATGTCTTCGACGAGCTGGCCGATCTCGCGCAGATCTCCGTCTCCTTCCGCACCTATCCGCATATCGACATGCGGGAGGTCGGCGTCGAGGCCTGCGACCTGCTGCACCGGGCGATGGCCGGCGAGATCGCGCCGAAGCTCGCCATCCGCCGCCCGCCCATGCTGCTCGGCTGCGACGACGGGCGCACGACGGACAACGGGCCGATGTGCCGCCTCCTGGAAAGGGCCGCGGCGGAAGCGGCCGCGCCGGGCATGCTCGCCGTCTCGATCAATGCCGGCTTCACCGATGCCGATGTCTGGGCCGCCGGGCCGAGCGTCGTCGTCACCTATGACAGCGCCATTGTGCCCGATACGGCGGCCGAGGGCGTCGGCGAAAGGCTCTGCGCGGCCATCTGGTCCTTCCGCAACGAATGGACGCAGCCGGTGCCGCTGGCCGAATGCATCGCGGCGCTGAAGGCCGCCGATCCCAGGGACGGCATCGTCGTGGTGGCGGATTTTTCCGACAATCCCGGGTCGGGCGCCTACAGCGACTGCACGGCGCTGATCGCCGCCATGCTGGAGGCGCGGCTCACCAATGCCGCGGCCGGGGCGCTGCTCGATCCGGAAGCGGTGCGCGAGATCGCGGCGGCCGGCGTCGGGGCCGAGGTCACGGTGACGATCGGCGGGCGCACGGATCCGGCGGTCGGCGGCGGTCCCCTGACGGTGACCGGCACGGTGATGGCGGTTACCGACGGCAGGTTCGTCTTCGAGGGGCCGATGTTCACCGGCCTGCCCGGCACCTGCGGCAGGAGCGTTTGCCTGCGCGTCGGCGGGCTCGACATCATGATCGTTTCCGAGCGCATGCAGATGCTGGACAAGAACATCTTCCGCGCCGTCGGCATCGAGCCGACCGAAAGGGCGATCCTCGCGGTGAAATCCATGCAGCACTTCAAGGGCGCGTTCGGGCCGATCGCCGCGCGCATGATCGTGACGGATGCCGGCGGGCTGAGTTCGCCGGATCTTGCACGCCGGACCTATACGCGTCTTCGCCGTCCGGTTTTTCCGCTGGATTCTGAAGGCCTTGCGGTGACGGGGACAATCTGAGCCCCCGGCCATCCGCCGGTGGCCCGCGTCGGCTGGGGTGCAAGCGAAGACTGTTTTCCACCGGCAGGAAACAGCGGCAATTGACAATGTTTTAAACTGTGCTAATGTGATTAAACGTTTAATCACATCGGTGAGCAGCCGTGAAGCCTTCGCGACCCAACCTTTCGGAACTGGCGCGCCACCTCGGGGTGTCGATCGCGACGGTATCGAATGCACTGTCGGGCAAGGGGCGCCTGTCGCCGGAACTCGCAAGGCGCATCCGCGATGCGGCGGATAAGCTCGGCTATGTGCCGAGTCAGGCGGGCAGGGCGCTACGCACCGGCCGCAGCGGCGTGCTCGGCCTCGTCCTGCCCGATATCGGCAATCCGCTCTATCCGGAGATCGCGCAGGAAATCGAGCGCGTGGCGACGGGGGCGGGCTACGGCGTGCTGATCGCCAATTCGCGCGACGAGATCGCCGCGCAGGACAAGGCGATCTTCCAGCTCATCGAGCGCGGCGTCGACGGCATCGTCATCGTTCCCCGCCGCGGCACGACGGTGCCGGAAACGCGCTGCCCCATCGCCATCATCGACACGCCGACGACGCCGCGCAACACCGTCTCGGCGGACCATTTCGCCGGCGGCGCCGAGGTCGCCGGCCACCTTGCGGCGCTCGGGCACGGCAAGGTCCTTCTGATCGGCGACGATCCGAGCTCGAATGTGCAGAACGCCCGCATCAGCGGCATGCACTCGAAGCTGTCGGGCGTCGAGACGGAAACCATCTGGATCGTCGAACTCGAGGCCCGGCACGGCAAGGGCTGCGCGCTCGGGCTCGCGGACTGGCGCAAGCGCGGCTTTACCGCCTTCGCCTGCGTTTCCGATCCCCATGCGCTGCGCGCGCTCACGGAGCTGCAATCGGCCGGCATCGCCATTCCGGCGGCGGCCAGCATCACCGGATTCGACAATCTGCAATGGTCGTCCTTCATCTCGCCGCCGCTGACGACCGTGAAGATGAACATGCCGGAAATCGCGACGCTGGCGCTCGATGCGCTGGTCGAGGCGATCCAGTCCCGCGAGACCTCGGACGACACGCCGAGCCCGCCCGTCACCGCTCGAAAGGCCGCCGTGCCGATGGAGCTTGTCATCCGCCGTTCCAGTGGTCCCGCGCCATCTGCCGGTTTTTCCCAGGAGGAGTCCAAGCATGCATAAGAAAGTACTGGCCGCCAGCGTCTTCTGGCTCATGAGCGGTGCGCTCGCATCCGCCGAGGAGCAGACGCTGACCATTTCCGTCTATGGCTTCGTCCAGGAGGAATTCACCGAAGCGCTCTACAAGCCCTTCGAGGCGGAATGCGGCTGCAAGCTGGTCGTGGAAACCGGCAACAGCATCGAACGCCTTGCCAAGCTCGAAGCCAACAAGGATGCCCCGGTCATCGACATGGCCGTCTTCTCGCTCGCCGACGCGCTTTCCGCCGCGCGCAAGGGCCTGACCGACAAGATCGATACGGCGAAGCTCTCCAACTACGACAAGCTCTACGATTTCGCCAAGGACCCGAACGGCGACGGCATGAGCGTCGGCTACACCATCTACAAGACCGGCATCGCCTATCGCACCGACAAGATGACGGTCGAATCCTGGGCGGACCTGCTGAAGGACGAATATGCCGATCACGTCGCCCTGCCGAACATCACCACCAACCAGGGCGGGCCGGTGCTGAACATGATCGGCAAGGCGCTCAGCAAGGACTCGCCCGACCTCAAGGACGCCATGGCCGCCGTCGGCGAGAAGCGCGACGCGTTCGTCACCTTCTACGTCAAGAGCTCGCAGCTCGTGCAGCTCATGCAGCAGGAAGAGATCTGGGCCGCGCCGATGGGCCACTTCTCCTGGGCCGGCATTTCCAAGCTGGACCTGCCGATCGGCTGGGCCGCCACCAAGGAAGGCGACGCGGGCGACATGAACGCCATGGTGCTCGTCAAGGGCTCGAAGAACCAGGAACTGGCGCTGAAGTTCATGGACTTCTGGCTCTCGACGCCGATGCAGACGAAGATCGCCGAAATGCTGATCGACAGCCCGGCGAACAAGGAAGTCGTGGTCGCGCCGGAAATCGCCGAGAAGCTTACCTACGGCGCCGACGTCGCCAACAAGCTGACCTTCCTGCCGGCCGCGACGACCCTCGACTACCGCGAGAAGTGGCTCGCCGAGTGGAACACGGCGGTCGCGCAGTAAAGGCGTCCTGAACCGAAGGCGATCGCATTAAATTGCCCCTCACCCTAACCCTCTCCCCGCAAGCGGGGAGAGGGGACTTGCCCCACGAACCGTTGAGGAACTGGGGAAACCGGTACGGCATATCTCCTTCGCCCCGCCTGCGGGGAGAAGGTGACCGGCAGGCCGGATGAGGGGCAATCTCCACATGCGATCGTTCCTGCGCTTCCCACCACCCCGAACGCTGCCCCCTTTCGGCAGGAGCACGCATGTTTCAAAATCGCGCTGAAGCCCTGGCGCTGGCCTTGCCGGCCGCCGTCTTCGCCACCGTCATCTTCCTGGTGCCGGTCGTCATCGTGCTGGCAGAGGGCTTCCGCAGCCCGGCCGGCTGGACGCTTTCCGCCTACACCAACTTCTTCTCCGAGCCGCTGAACCGGCTCGTGCTGGTGCGCACGTTCAAGCTCGGCATCGCTGTGACCGTGGTGTCCGCCATCATCGGCTATGCCGCCGCCTTCGCCATCGTCAATCTCAGCGCGTCCGGCAAGGGCCGCATGATCGGCCTCATCTCGCTGCCGCTGATGATCTCGCCGGTCGCGCGCACCTATGCCTGGATCGTCATCCTCGGCCGCACCGGCATCGTCAACCAGGCGCTGCAGGCCGTCGGCCTCAGCGACGAGCCGATCCGCCTGCTCTTCACCGAGACGGCGGTCTTCATCGGCCTCCTGCAGCTCTTCCTGCCGCTGATGATCCTGTCGCTGATCAGCGCGCTGGAAAACATGCCGAAGGATGCCATCCTCGCCGCCCGTGTGCTCGGCGCCAACTGGTTCCAGGTGTTCTGGAAGGTCATCCTGCCCTTGACGCGCGAAGGCCTCGTCGTCGGCGGCACCCTGGTCTTCACCGGCTCGCTGACGGCCTATATCACGCCTGCCATCCTCGGCGGCTCCAAGGTGCTGATGCTGGAGACGCTGCTCTTCCAGCGCGTCACCGTCGCCAACGATTTCGTCTCCGCAAGCGTCATCGCCTTCATCCTGATCGCCATGTGCTTTGCCGCGAACCTTCTCCTGAAACGGCTCGCCACCGCGAGGAACAAGCGATGAACCGCACGCTTTCCTTCTCCATCCTCACCGCGCTGATCGTCTTCCTGATCGGCCCGTTCCTGATCATCGTCGCCGCCTCGCTTTCGGCCGGCGATACGCTCGCCTTCCCGCCGCAGGGCCTGTCGCTGCGATGGATCGTCAAGGTCTTCACCGTCGAGAGCTTCCGCGACAGCTTCATCATGTCGATGATCCTTGCGGTCGGCGGCACCTTCGTCGCGCTCCTGCTCGGCGTGCCGGCGGCCTATGCGCTGTCGCGCTACAAGCTGCCCTTCGGCGAGGTGGTGAGCACCGTCGTCACCCTGCCGATCATCGTGCCGGGCATCATCGTGGGCCTCGCGCTCCTGCGCTACCTCGTCGTGCCCTTCAGCTTCTCGATCGGGGTCGCGCTGTTCCTTGCCCATACGGCCCTCGTGCTGCCCTATACGGTGCGCGTCGTCTCCTCTTCCTTCAACAACCTGCGCTCCGACATGGAGGAGGCGGCGGTGCTGCTCGGCGCCACCCGTCTCGGCGCGTTCTTCATGGTGGTGCTGCCGAATATCCGGGCGGGCATCCTTGCCGCCTTCATCCTCGGCTTCGTGACGAGCTTCAACCAGGTGCCCGTCTCGCTGTTCCTCTCGGGGCCCGGCGTGCGCACGCTGCCCATCGACATGCTCTCCTACATGGAAACCACCTACGATCCCTCCGTTGCTGCGCTGTCGGCGCTTCTCGCCCTGATGTCGATCGGCATCGTCTTCCTCGCAGAACGCTTCCTTGGATTCTCCCGCTATGTCTGATCGCGCCTTCCTCTCGCTTGAAAACCTGACGCTCTCCTACGGCAACTCGATCGCCGTCGATAAATTCAACCTGGATATCAGAAAGGGCGAGCTCGTCGCCTTCCTCGGCCCCTCCGGCTGCGGCAAGACGACGACCATGCGCTCGATCGCCGGCCTTCTCACGCCGACCTCCGGCCGCATCACGCTCGACGGCACGGACATCACCCGCGTCTCCGCCAACAAGCGCAATGTCGGGCTGGTCTTCCAGTCCTACGCGCTCTTCCCGCACCTGACGGTCTTCGAGAACGTCGCCTTCGGCCTGCGTTTGAAGCGCATGCCGGCCGCCGATATCGAGGCGCGCGTCACCGCCGGCTTGAAATCCGTCGGCCTTTCCGCCTTCTCCGGCCGCAAGCCCGCCGAACTCTCCGGCGGCCAGCAGCAGCGCGTGGCGCTCGCCCGCTCCATGGTGATGGAGCCGAAGGTGCTCTTGCTCGACGAACCGCTCTCCAACCTCGATGCGCGCCTGCGCGTCGAGATGCGCGCCGAACTGCAGCGCGTGCAGAAGGAGACCGGCGTCACCATGATCTTCGTCACCCACGACCAGGCCGAGGCCCTGTCGCTCGCCGACCGCATCGTGGTCATGCGCGAGGGCCTGATCGAGCAGATCGGCACGCCGGAGGAGATCTACAACACTCCCGTCTCCTCCTTCGTCGCCGATTTCGTCGGCTTCGAGAACGTGTTCGCGCTGAAGGACGGCAAGCTCGCCACCCCCGCCGGCGCGGTCGCCCTCCACGAGACACTGCCCCGGAACGCCGCCGGCTTCGCCTGGCGTCCCGCCGGCGTGGCGCTGGATACGGGCCCGTTCAAGGGCCGGGTGAAGAGCGTCTCCTTCACCGGGAATCTGCGCGAATACCTGCTCGACACGCCGCTCGGACCCATCACCGCCGAGGTCAGCGCCGCGCTGCCGGTCCATGAACTCGGCACGGAACTTTCCTTCGACCTGCCGCTGAAGGCGGCCGCGCCGCTCCAGCGCTTCGCGTGACCGCCATGGGCGTCTGGATCGATACGGATATGGGTTTCGACGACATCGCCGCCATCCTCGTGGTGGCGCACGCGAAGGAGCCCATCGACGGCGTTTCGCTGGTCTTCGGCAATTCCGGTTTTGCGCGGGTGCGCCAGAACGCGGCCTCGGCGGCCGCCGCCTTCGGCTGGACCTTTCCCATCCACGACGGCCGCGCCCTACCGGTCCTGGGCCGTCTCGAAACCGCGGAAAACATCCTCTCCGAAGCCGGCATGCTGACCGCCGGCCGCAGCCTGCCCGCCGCCCCGTTGTTGCCGGAAAGCGATGCCTTCACCGCCCTCTGCCATTGGCTGGAGACGGCGCAAAGCCCGCGCCGCATCCTCGCCCTCGGCCCGCTCACCAACATCGCCGCCCTGGCGCTCGCGCGGCCGGACCTTGCGAAGAAGATCGGCGATCTCACCTGGATGGGCGGCGGCGTCACCGCCGGCAACCACACGGCCTCTGCCGAATTCAATGCGTTCGCCGACCCGGAAGCGCTCGCCATCGTGCTCGCCCATGGCCTGCCGCTCCGCATGGTCGATCTCGACCTCTGCCGCAAGGTCATCGCCTATCTGGACGACGTCGCGCCCGTCCGTGCCGCGGGTGGCCGGAATGCCGAGCTGCTGGCCGACCTTCTCGCCGGATACATCTCCATAGGGACGAGCCGCGGCCGCCCCGGCATGGCGATCTACGATCCGTGCGCCGCTGTCGTTTTCGTGCGGCCGGAGGCCGTGACCTTCACCGCGGCCCGCATCGACGCGGAGCTTTCCGGCGCGCTGACCCGGGGCCGCACCGTGGTGGATGTCCGTGCACCCGAGGAAAGGCGCAACGCCGCCTTCGCCTCCGATATCGACGTGGACGCTGCCCGTGCCCTCATCCTCGGCGCGCTGATCGCGGAGGCGCGGCGATGACCGGCCGGACCGACGCCCGCGATCTCGACGACGAAACCTTGAGGGAAAACGCCGTCGCGGCCGCCCGTGGCGACCGCCCCTTCGACATCCTTATCCGTGGCGGCATGCTGGTCGACATGGTGACGGGCGAGCAACGTCCCGCCGATATCGGTCTCGTCGGCCCGCTGATCGCCAGCGTCCATGCGCCGGATGCCCGCCGGGATGCCGCGGAAACGATCGATGCCGTCGGGCTTTTCGTCTCGCCCGGCCTCATCGACACGCATATGCATGTCGAAAGCTCGATGATCACGCCCGCCCGCTATGCCGCGGCGATCCTGCCGCGCGGCGTCACGACGCTCGTCTGGGATCCGCACGAGCTCGGCAATGTGCACGGCGTCGCCGGCGTCGACTGGGCGGCGGAGGCGGCGCGCGTGCTGGCGCAGCGCCATGTGCTGCTCGCGCCCTCCTGCGTGCCGTCGGCGCCGGGCCTGGAACTGGCCGGCGCCGATCTTCCGGCCGAAACCATCGCCGCGCTGCTCGCCCGCCCGGAGATCGGCGGCATCGCCGAGGTCATGGACATGCGCGCCGTCATCGAGGGGCGGGCGCGCATGAGCGCCATCCTCGCCGCCGGCCGCCGCTCCGGCAAGCCGATCCACGGCCATGCCCGCAGCCTGGAAGGCGCCGACCTGCAGGCCTTCGTCACGTCGGGCATCAGCTCCGATCACGAGATCGTCTCGGGCGAGGACCTCCTGCAGAAGCTGCGTGCCGGCCTCACCATCGAGCTGCGCGGCTCGCACGATCACCTGCTGCCCGAATGCGTCGCCGCCCTCAATGTGCTGCCGCAATTCCCGCAGACGGTGACGCTGTGCACCGACGACGTCTTCCCGGACGATCTTTTCCATGCCGGCGGCCTCGACGACGTGGTGCGCCGCCTCGTGCGCTACGGAATGAAGCCGGAATCGGCTCTGCAGGCCGCAACGCTGAACGCCGCCCGCCGCATCGGCCGCACCGACCTCGGCCTCATCGCCCCCGGCCGCCGCGCCGACATCGTGCTTTTCCGGGACCTTGCCGATTTCCACGCGAAACTGGTCTTTTGCAGCGGCCGTCTCGTCGCCCGCGATGGTGCGCTCATCGAAGCGGCGGAGGAAGTCGATGCGGCGCCGCTCCGCGGCTCCATGCATCTCTCGCCGCTTGCGGAAAATGATTTCCGCATTCCCTGCGCGGGCAGCGAGGCGACCGTCGCCGTCATCGCAAGACCGCGCTTCACCGAATGGGCCGAGGCCGTCGCACGGGTCGAGAACGGTTTCGTCGTCCCCCCCGTCGGCACCACGCTCATCGCCGTGGCGCACCGGCACGGCAAGGCGGATGCGCGCCCGCGTGTCGGCTTCCTCTCGGGCTGGGGCGAATGGCGCGGCGCGCTTGCCACCACCGTCTCGCATGACAGCCACAACCTTACGGTCTTCGGCGGCAATGCGCGGGACATGGCCGTCGCCGCCAATGCGGTGATCGCGGCTGGTGGCGGCATGGCCGTCGCGGCCGATGGGAGGGTTTTGGCGCTGCTCGCGCTGCCGCTTTCCGGCCTGATCTCGGATGCGCCGCTCGAGGATGTGGCCGGCGCCTTCTCGGCGCTGCGCGCCGCGGCAGACGGCATCGTCGACTGGCAGCCGCCCTATCTGGTGTTCAAGGCCGTCTTCGGCGCGACGCTCGCCTGCAATGCCGGCCCGCACCAGACCGACCGCGGCATTGCCGACGGCACGACCGGCGCGCTGCTCGAAAGCCCGGTCCTGAGCATCCGGGGCCTCTCGTGAGCACGCCTGCCAACGCCATCGTCCCATCGGCCAGCACCGGCCTGCTGCTGCCGGCGGTCTTCGTGCCGCTCTGGTCGAGCGGCTTCGTGCTGGCGCGGCTCGTCGCGCCCCATGCGGAGCCGCTGACCTTCCTTGCCGTGCGCTTCTTTCTCGCCTTCCTGGCGCTTGCCGCCATCGCGCTCTGGAAGGGCGCGGCCTGGCCGCGCTCGCGTCTTGAATGGCGGCAGGCGCTGATGGCCGGCGTGCTGATCCACGGCGTCTATCTCGGCGGTGTCTTCTGGTCGGTGGCGAACGGCCTGCCGACGGCGATCTCTGCGCTGATGGCGGGCATGCAGCCGCTGCTCGTGACGCTTCTTGCGGGGCGGGTGCTCGGCGAGCGCATGTCGCGGCGCGGCGCCATCGGCATCGTCATCGGTGCCGTCGGCACGCTGGTCACGCTGGCGCCGAAGCTCGGCGCGACGGATGCCGGCGGCATCCCCCTCGTGCCGCTTCTCGTCTGCCTTGCCGGGGTTCTTGCCATCACCACCGGCTCCATTCTGGTGAAACGCACGAAGATCACCGCCGATCCGCTGACCAACACGGCCGTGCAATATATCGGCGCGCTGGTTCCGACGGCCGTCCTCGTGCCCTTCGTCGGCGGCCCGGGCTTCGATGCGACGGCGGTGCCATTGTGGATCGGCCTTGCCTGGTCGGTCTTCGGCATGTCGCTCGGGGCGATCCTCCTGCTCCTGCACATGATCCGCCGCGGGGCGCTGTCGAAAGTGTCCTCGCTCTTCTTCCTCGTGCCCGGCGTCTCGGCCCTGATGGCCTGGATCGGTTTCGGCGAAAGCCTGACCATCGTCCAGATCGCCGGTCTTTCCATCGCGACGCTCGGCGTCTCCCTCGCCAGCCGCGGCTAAACCGACAGGAACCACCATGACCCTTGCCGAGATGATCGCCGCCAGCAATGCGCCCGCCGTGCTCGTGCGCCGCGACCTGCATCGCCATCCGGAAACCGCCTTCCTCGAATACCGCACGGCCTCGCGCATCGCTGCCTATCTCGATCATCTCGGTTTTGCCGTGCGCACCGGCCGCGAGGTGATGGACTACGACGCGGTCATCGATCCGCCGTCGGCCGGGCAGGTGGCGGATGCGAGGCGGGCGGCGCTTGCCGCGGGCGGGGACCCCGCCTGGATGGAGCGCATGCCGGACGGCCTGACGGGCGTCGTCGCCGACTACCGTTTTGGCGAAGGTCCCGTCGTCGCCTTCCGCTTCGACATGGATGCCCTGCCGGTCAGCGAGACCGAGGCGGCGGAGCACCGGCCGAACGCGGAGGACTACCGTTCCCGCTTTGCCGGGCGCATGCATGCCTGCGGCCATGACGGGCATGTCGGCATCGGCCTTGCCCTTGCCCGACGGCTCAGCCGGGAAAAGGGGCTTTCCGGCACCCTGCGCCTGATCTTCCAGCCGGCCGAGGAGAGTGCGCGCGGCGCCGCGCCCATGGTGGCGGGCGGCGCGGTCGAAGGGGTCGATCATCTCTTCGTCGGTCATCTCGGCTGCCTGCTGCCCTCCGGCAAGATCGGCGCCAGCGCCGTCGGCTTCCTGTTCTCGAGCCGCTTCGTCGTCACGTTCCGCGGCGCCGTTGCCCATGCGGCGATGGGCCCGCAGGAGGGGCGCAACGCGCTGCTGGCGGGCGCCGCGGCAGCGCTTGGCCTGCACGGCGTTTCGCGTTTTGCCGGTGCAGAGACCTTCGTCAATGTCGGTATGCTCACCGCCGGCACGGCCTTCAACATCGTTGCCGATACCTGCGAGATGCTGGTGGAGGTGCGGGCCGACGACCGTGCGGCGCATGACTACATGGTCGAGCGGCTGCACGCGGTCATCGAGGGTGCCGCCGCCATGCAGCAGTGCGACGTGGAGATCGTGCGCAAGAGCCATATGCCCGGCAACGAGAACAGCCGGGACGCCGCCGAGCTCATCGCCGCGGTCGCCCGGGGCCTGCCCGGCGTAACCGAGGTGCTGCCGGAATGGTCGATCGGCGGCGGCGACGATGCCTGCCTGATGATCCGCCGCGTGCGGGAGAACGGCGGTTCGGCCGCCTATTGCATCATCGGCAGCGACATTCCTGCCGTGCACCACGCCGCCGATTTCGATATCGACGAGGCGTCGCTGGAAACCGGCGTGGCGCTGTTCGCGGGCGTCGCACAGCGGCTGCTGGGGACGCAGGGCGGCCGGTAGCATGTCGCATCAGCGCCCGGCAGCCGGACGGGGCGAATAAGGGACCGTGCCCCGCAAATGGGGCACGGCCGTTGGGCTCAGCCCGCCACTAGGAACCAGGAGCGACGCGCCTGCATTAGCCCCGCGGCATAGATGGAGAAGGCGAGGACCGCGGTCGCCGGCGCCGAGAGCTCCGCATAGGTGCCACCCCAGACATGCAGCGCGATGCCGACCGCTGCGGCGATGAACCAGGCGCTGATGCCGAGCGGGTTGAAGGCCGGCACATGGCTGGAGCGGTATTCGATGGCAGGCCCCACCAGCGTGCTGTAGCGGTCGATCAGGATATGCGCCATGGCGACGGCGACCCAGGCGACGACGAAGATGCCCTGGTAGGCGAGGGCCTGGAGCAGGTAGGCGAAGACGTCGGCCAGCATCAGGAGATAGACGATGACGCCGACCGCGATCGCCCAGCCAACGCGTCCGAAGGGCAGGCGGCCGAAGAGTTGCACCAGCGCTTCGAGGTTGACGGCGGCAAGGTAGTAGTTCGCCGTGTTGATGCGCGTCTGGGTGACCCAGACGAAGGCGAGGCCCCAGATGCCCATGAGCTTCAGGAGCGCCAGCAGCACGCTGACCTCCGAGAGTGCGCCGAGATCCGGCACGGTGCCGATCATGAACATGCCGAAAAGCCCGCTGACCAGGAAGGCGACGGCATAGAAGGGCGTGCCGAAGTTGAACCAGGCATGATAGCCGGCGTCCTCCTGCCGGCCGAAGCGGGCATAGTCGAAGGTGAACATCATCAGCACCCAGACGCCCATGTAATAGACGAAGCAGGACCACCAGCCGCCGGCCGGCGCGCCGGTTTCCGGGCCGAGGTTCAGCCACTTGTCGCTGTAGCCGTATTCGCCGATGGCGAGCGCGACGGCGACGATCAGGCCGAGGATGTAGAAGGGCAGCAGCACGCCGTTGAACTTGTCGAGCCAGGTCTGGATGCTGCCGAAGATCAGAGGCACGCTGTAGAGCACGACGATCAGGGCTGCGAGCGGATAGGAGATCGACGGCAGCACGGTGTTGATGCCGACGGCGATGACCGAGCCCTCGAAGACGGCGTAGTAGATCGCCGTGGCGCAGAAGATCAGCGTTGCCAGCCCCGCCCCGACATTGCCGAAGAGGACGCGCGAGAACAGCGCCACGGAAAGCCCCGTGCGGATGGCGAAGCGGCTCAGCACCGCATTGACGACGCCATAGGCGACGACCGACAGCACGATGCCGATGATGGCGTTGCGCGTGCCGAAATTCAGCGCCATCGCCGCGCCGACGACGATATAGAAGACGGCGCTGCACACCGCCCACCAGGCCATGGTCAAGGCGCCCCTGGGCATACGGGCATGCGGCGGCACCGCCACGTTGGAAAAATCCGAATTGTCGGCTTCGGTGGCCGATAGGTTGCCTGCCATCTTGTTCCCCTCGATTGTTGCAGGTGATGCGGCCCTGCCGGTGGCGGCGGGGCCATTGGCTCAGGTGCGCGTCAGCAGGTAGCTGCCGCTTTCATGCAGCACGCTCGTCCAGCCGGGCTCGATGACGATGGTCGTCGTCACCTCCTCGATGATCGCCGGCCCCGCGATGCGGGCGCCCGCGCCAAGTTTCGCGCCGTCATAGATCGGCGTGGAGATCGCCTTGCCGGACTGGTCGAAGATCGCCTCGCGGTAGCCCTTGAGCGCCGCCTTCGCATCGCCGCCTTCGGCGAGTTTCGGCGGGCGGACCTTCTCGATGAGGCCGTAGACGGTGGATTCGAGGTTCACGACCTCGACCGCGCTGTGGCGTTCGGCATAGGTGTAGAGTTCCTCGTGGCGGGCGTGGAAGGCGTCCTTGACCTTTTCGATGGTCGTCTCGTCGATCGGGAACGTGCCGATATCGACCGTGCATTCATGCACCTGGCCGACATAGCGCATGTCGATGGAGCGCTTGATGGCGATCGCGTCGTCGGCAAAACCGTCCGCCTTCAGATGCGCGACGCCCTTCTCCTCGATCTCGCGGAACAGGCTGTCGATGCGCGGGTAGGCGCTCGCATTGTCGAGGCGCACCGGGGCGGGAGCCATGTAGTTGTATTTGACGTCGGAGATGATCTGGCCGAAGGCGCAGAGGCCGGAGGCAAGTTTCGGCAGGATGATCGTGTCGATGCCCATCTCGCCCGCCAGCGCCGTGATATGCGCCGCCGTCGCCCCGCCCGCGCCGACCAGCACGAAATCGCGCGGATCATAGCCGCGCTCGACGGAGACGCGGCGGATGCCGTTGACCATGCTGTTGTTGATGATGGCGAACATGCCGTAGGCCGCCTGCTCGACGGAGATGCCGAGCGGTTCTGCAACGCGCGCCACCGCCGCGCGCGCCTTCTCGATATCGAGCGGCAGCTTGCCGCCGAGCAGGCCCTCCGGGTTGAGGTAGCCGAGCACGAGATTGGCATCCGAGGTGGTCGGCTCCGTGCCGCCGCGGCCGTAGCAGGCGGGGCCGGGCTCGGAGCCTGCCGATTGCGGACCGACCTGCAAGAGGCCGAGCGGATCGATCCAGCCGATGGAGCCGCCGCCTGCGCCCAGCGTCTCGACCTGGATCATCGGCACGCCGATGCGGTAGCGCAGGAAGTCGATGTTCTTGTTGAGGTTGGTCTGGCCGTTGCGGGTGAGCGTGATGTCGAAGGAGGTGCCGCCCATGTCGACGGTGATGACGTTCTTGTGGTCGAAGGGCGCACCGGCATAGAGCCCCGCCTGCGGCGCGGAGGCCGGGCCGGAATTGATGGCGTAGACGGAGCGGTCGGTCATCACCTGGCCGACCGCAAGCCCTCCGTTCGACTGGAAGTAGCGCACCGGCTGCTTGGCGCCGAGCGTGCGGAAATAGGCGTCGACGGCGGCGACGTAGCGGCGCATGACGGGGGCGAGATAGGCGTTGGTGACGGCTGTGGAGGTGCGGGTGTATTCGCGCACCTGCGGGTAAAGCTCGCCGCCGACGGTGAGGATGGCCTCCGGCATCATTTCGCGCACGATTTCCGCCGCGCGCCGTTCGTGGCTCGGGTCGAGCACCGACCAGACGAAGGAAATGGCGACGGTCTCGACACCCTCCTTCAGGAACAGGCGGCAGGCCTCGCGTACGTCCTCCTCGTGCAGCGGGGTGCGTACCGAGCCGTCGGACAGGATGCGCTCGCGCACGCCGCGTCGGAGATAGCGCGGCACGAGCATGGTCGCGGCCGGATAATCCGGGTCGTATCGGAAACCGTCCTCCTTGTGGCCGTTGCGGATCTCGATGGAATCCTCATGGCCGGCGGTGCAGATCAGCCCCGTCTTGCCGCCGCGATGGGTGATCAGCGCGTTCAGGCCGACGGTCGTGCCGTTGATGCAGAGGTCGCAGCTCGCAATGATCTCCTCGATCGGCTTCCTGAGATCGGCGGCGATGAGGCCGAGGCCGTTCTCGATGGCCTTCGTCGGGTCGGTGGGCGTGGAGAGCGCCTTGAACAGCTTGACCTCCCCGCTGGCGCGGTCGGCGATGACGAAGTCGGTGAAGGTGCCGCCGGCGTCGATACCGAGACGGTAGGAATGCATGGTCATGTCTGGTCTTCCTTTATTCACTGGCGCGCAGCCGCGCGGTCTCGGCGACGTCGACGGCGAGGGTTTGCGGGTTGGCGATGGCGACGCCGTAATCGGCGCGCGCGCCTTCGATGGAGACGAGGCCGTTGCGCACGTCCCACACGACCTTCTCAACCGGCCGCTCGAAGGGATTGCCGTAGCCTCCGCCGCCCGGGTTGAGGTTGGTGATGGTCTCGCCCGGCTTGATGGTCTCAATGATGTTCTTGCGCTCCACCTCGACCTTGCCGCCGCGGCGCAGCTCCACGCGGCCGACCTTGGTGTCGAGCATCGCCGATCTTGCGCCGGCCGCGCCCATCGCCGGAATGCGCCGGCCTTCGCCGAAACCGATGCACAGCATGTCGCCGTTGAGCGGTTCCACCTCCCAGGCGGTGCCGGAGCCGCCGCGGAATTTTCCCGCTCCGCCGGAATCGGTCATCAGCGAATAGCGGTGGATGACGATGGGGTAGGAATATTCCAGCAGTTCGACGTCGCCGGAGGTGAGCGCACCGAAGCAGCATTCCGGGCCGACGGCATGCCAGCCGTCCTGCTTGGGCGTCGCGCCGCCGCCGGAGATGATGGTGGCGAGCACCATGGTGACGAATTCCTCGTTGGTGCGGGAATCGCGGCCGGCGATGTTGAGGCCGTTGGCGTGGCCCCAGGAGGCGGAGACCTTCGAAGGCATGGCCTTTTCGAAGGCGAGGCGCACGGCGTCGGTCAGCGTCTCCATCGGCGTCGTCGTGCAGTTCATGTGCGGGGCGGGTTCCTGCGCATTGCAGAGCGTGCCCTTCGGCCCGAAATCGAGGCTGACGCAGCGATAGAGGCCTTCGTTGTAGGGTGGTGGCAGGGCGGCGAACATCATCAGGCCGAGATAGACGCCGGAATGGGAGTTGCCTTCGTAGGAATTGATGAAATAGGGGACCTGCGGCGGGCTGGCGATCGCGATGTGGCAGCTGTCGCCCGTGACCGTCACCGTCGCCTTGATCTCGAAATCCCCGAAACCGTGGCCGGCATCCTCCAGGATGGCTGAGCCCTCGTAGGTGCCGTCGGGCACGGTCGCGATCAGCGCGCGCATGTGCCGGTCGGCCATGTCGAGCAAGGTGTCGACGCAGGCGTCGACCTGCTCCTTGCCGTATTTGTCGAGCATGGCGATGAGGTTGCGCTCGCCGACCTGGCAGGCGCCGATCAGCGCCCGGAAGTCGCCCTCCTGGTCGCGGCGGGCGCGCATGTTGGTGAGGATCATGTTGAGCACGTCGTTGCGCGGCGTGCCGCGGTCCCAGATCTTGACCGGCGGAATGCGCAGGCACTCGGCGTAGATCTCGGTGGCGTTGGGGTTGTAGCCGGCGGGAACAGGCCCGCCGATGTCGGTGAGATGCCCCTTGCAGACGGTCCAGTAGACGAGCTCGCCCTTGTAGAAGACCGGCTTGTACATGCAGGTGTCGATGGCGTGGCTGCCGCCGAAGGCCGGGTCGTTGTGCAGGAACAGGTCGCCCTCGTGGATGTCGTCGCCGAAGAAGGCGGCGACCGCCTTCATGGCGGGGATGAGCGAGCCGAGATGGATCGGGATGTCCTGGCCCTGCAGGATCATCTCCGGCCGGGCGTTGAACAGCGCCGTCGAATAATCGTGCGCCAGGTTGAAGACCGACGAGCGCGCCGTCTTTTCGAGCGCGAGCGTCATTTCGCGCTGGGTCGTCTCGAGCATGCCGCGCACGACCGAAAGGGTGATCGGGTCTACCTTTGAAGTCTGGGTATGGTTCATCGTGTTCACGCTGGTTGAGGGCGAGAACCGACGGCCTGGAAACCGTTGGAAGTGCTGATGTGACTGTTCCCTTGAGCCGCCGGTATCTGTCGCACCGTTGAAGCCGGGGTCAATCTAGGCAGAGTTTTCCGCTCCGGTCTTTGCAGCGCGGGAACGACGAATTGCGCGCGGGCGCACAAGCTGTCATTTTCGTTGCCTGGCGAAAATCATGTGCGTACCTTTGTTCGAAGAGGGCAAGCCGCATGAAGACGAGCATCACCACAAGCGCGACACGCGCGCCGGACCGCAGCCGCCACTGGCACGAGGCCATCGCCTCGGCCTATTTTCCGCTCGACCTGCGCTTTCGTGACGCCGACCGGTTTTCCGGCGACCTGACGACCTGGCAGTTCGGCGACGTCTCGATCTCGCGCCTCACATCAGACGCCTTGCAGTACCATCGCCTGCCGCATCACTTCCGCGCCGCGCGCGACGAGGAATTCCTGGTCACGGTGCCGGCCAAGGCGGAAGTGTTCTTTTCCCAGTGCGGCAAGGACATCAAGTGCCCGCCCGGCGGCTTCTTCCTGGAGCGCAGCAGCGAGCCCTACCAGTTCAGCCATGCCGAGCCGGCGGACATGTGGGTGCTGAAGGTGGAGGCCGATGCGCTGGCCGGCCGCATGCGCGCGCCGGACCGCTTCTGCACCCTGCAATTCGAGGCGAACAACGGGGCCGGCGGCCTCTTCACCGACATGCTGCATCTCCTGCCCGCCCGTTTCGACGGCATGACGCAGGAGGCGCGCGTGACCGTCGGCCGCCAGCTCGTCGATCTGCTCGTGCTGGCGATCAAGGCGGACGACCGGGTGCTGACTTCGGGCAATTCCACCGTGCGCGGCGCGCATCTCGCCCGCATCGAGGCCTATATGCGCGCCAATCTCCAGGATTTCCGCCTCGACCCGGAGCGCATCGCGCGGGCCTGCGGCATTTCCACCCGCTACCTGCACGAACTGTTCCGCGATACGGGCCAGACGGTTCGCAGCTGGATCCGCGACCAGAGGCTGATGGCTTGCCGGGAAGCGCTGGAAGATCCGGGCAATTTCCAGACGGCTGCGGAGATCGCCTATCGCTGGGGTTTCGGCGACCAGACGCAGTTCTCCCGCGTCTTCAAGGCCGAGTTCGGCGTGCCGCCGGGCGAATTCCGCGAGAAGGCCCGGGCCGGCCAGCAGGGTGCCGCGGGGCCGGCCAAGTCCGCGCTTTCATAGGAACCCGGTGGGCAAGCGTCTGCCGGGCCGGCGGCTTACCCGCCTGCAAGGCGGTCGATGCAGGCCCGTACGCGCGAAACGCCCTCGACGATGTTGGCGCGCGGGATCGAGGAATAGCCCATGCGGAAATAGCGGCAGGGCCTGTCGCTCTCCGGAAAGAACGGCGAGCCGGATTCGACGAGCACGCCGTCCTGGCGCAGTTCGTGCACCAGCCGGTCGGCGTCCAGCCCTTCCGGCCCCTCCATCCAGAAGGACGTGCCGCCGAAGGCGGAGGACCCGGCGATCGTCAGTCCCTCCCGCCGCAGCGCCTCGGCCATGAGGACGTGGCGCTTGTGGTATTCCGTGCGCATGCGGTGCAGCACGGCGTCGTAATGGCCGAGCGCGAGGAAATAGGCGCTGGTGCGTTGCAGGTGGCCGGGCGGATGGCGCAGCATCAGGGAGCGGAGCGCGCGCGCCTCGCGGATGAACGAGGCGGGCGCGACGAGGTAGCCCAGCCGCAGGCCGGGAAACAGCGATTTCGAGAAGCTGCCGATATAGAGCACGCGCCCGGTGGAATCGAAGGCCTTCAGCGCCGGCGAGGGCGGGGCAAGATAGCTGATCTCGAACTCGTAGTCGTCCTCGACGATGACGAAGTCCTTTTCCGCCGCGGCCTGCAGCAGCCGCGTGCGCCGGTCGATCGGCATGGTCGCGCCCGTTGGCGAATGGTGGCTCGGCGTGACGAAGACCGCGTCGGTATCCTCCGGCAGGTCGTCCGGCGGCAGGCCCTCGCCGTCGACGTCGACGGTCGTGACCCTGGCGCCGCTGAGCAGCAGCGAGGCGCTGATATCGGGGTGGCAGGGGTTTTCGCAGACCGCCCTGGACCCCTTGTCCAGGATCAGGCGGGTGACGATCCACAAGGCGTTCTGCGCGCCGACGGTGATGAGGACCTCGTCCGGGTTCGCATGGATGCCCCGCCGGGGCAGGGTGCGCGAGCAGATGTAGTTGACGAGCCTGACATCGTCGGCAGCGGCGAAATCGCTTGCCATCAGGATGAAATCCTCGCGCGCCAGCGCCCGGCGGGCGCAATCGCGCCAGGCGTTGAGGTCGAACAGCGACGGGTCCATCTGGCCATAGAGGAAGGGATAGGGGTAGCGCCGCCAGTCGAGCGGTTTCGACACCTGGCGTACGACCGCAAACCCCATCTTCATCTTCCCCGCCCAGTCCACCGGGGCTGAACCGGACGACGGACGGTCGTTTTCCAGGCCCTTGCCCGGCGGATTGCTCGCGATGCGGTAGGAGCTGCGGTTCGCGGCCTCCACATAGCCCTGCGACACCAGCTCCTGATAGGCGAGCGTTATCGTGATGCGCGAGATATGGAGGTAGTCGGCGAGCTTGCGGGTCGAGGGCAGGTGCGCGCCGGGCTGGACGCGGCCCGCAAGCACGGCGGAGACCACGGTTTCCCGCAACTGTGCCTGCAGGCCCAGCCCGCTCTCCCGGTCGATGAAGAAGATCGTCTCGGAAACGTTGGTGCGCATGGCGTCCGTGCTGCGGGGAGGCAATCTGGATTTATTCAACTTCCAAACTGGATATAACGCAAGCGGGGTGCCGCATTTATCACTTTTGTCAAGAAGACCGGGGCAACCGGCTCAAGCACCAATCGATGAGGAGAACGATGATGCTTTTCAAGAATTTCAATCGCCTGGCCACCACTGCCGGCCTTCTGGCAGGCCTTCTTGCGTCAGGCGCCGCTTACGCACAAACCAGTCTGGTCGTCGGCTATCAGCAGATCGTCGGCCCGTTCGTCGCCGCCATCGCCGATGGCCGCTTCGACGCGGCCGCCAAGGAGGCGGGTTATACGATCGACTGGCGCCAGTTCTCGTCGGCCGGTGACATCACGACGGCGCTCGCCTCGGGCGACGTGCCGATCGGCGTGATCGGCTCGACCGGCACGGCGGCGGCGGCCACGCGCGGCGTCGAGCTCCAGCTTTTCTGGATCCTCGACAATATCGGCAAGTCCGAGGCGCTGGTCGCCCGTGACGGCTCGGGCATCGAGACGCCGGCGGATCTCAAGGGCAAGAAGGTCGCCGTGCCCTTCGTCTCGACCTCGCATTTCCACCTGCTCGTCGGCATGAACAAGGTGTGGAACATCGATCCGCGCGAGGTGGAGATCCTCAACCTGAAGCCGCCGCAGATCGTCGCGGCCTGGCAGCGCGGCGATATCGACGCCGCCTATGTCTGGCCGCCGGCCCTGTCGGAAATCCTGAAGACCGGCAAGGTGATCTCCGATTCCGAGGTCATCGGCGCTGCCAGCGTGCCGACCTTCGACGGGCTGGTGGTCGATAAGGCCTGGGCCGCGGAGAACCCCAAGCTGATGGAGGCCTTCACCAGGGTTCTTGCCGAATCCTACGCCGACTACAATGCCAACAAGGCCGCCTGGACGGTGGATTCGCCGCAGGTGCAGGGTATCGTCAAGCTCATCGGCGGCGACGGTCCGAGCACGGTGGAGGCGCTGGAGCTGCTCTCCTTCCCGAACGCGGACGAGCAGGCCTCGGACACATGGCTCGGCGGCGGGGCGACCCGCGCGCTTACCGAGAGCGCGAAGTTCCTCGTCGAGCAGAAGCAGATCGGCAAGTCGCTGGACGACTATGCGCCCTACGTGAATGGGAGCTTCGCCGAGGCGGCTGCGAAATAGCATAGTCTTGCCGCTTGCACCGGCCGCCTTTCGCGGCCGGTGTGTCCACCAGACCCGTGACCGAGGTGCAGGGAGGCATTTCTCATGGAAACACTCAGCGTCAGGAACATCAGTCTGACCTATCCGGGCTTGTACTCGGACCAGGCGGTGATCGCCCTGAAAGACGTCAACCTTACCATCAAGAGCGGAGATTTCGTCGTCGCGCTCGGCGCTTCGGGCTGCGGGAAGACCACGCTGCTCAACCTCATGGCGGGCTTCATGGCCCCCTCGGAAGGCGATATCTCGCTCGGCAACCACCGGGTCAACGGGCCGGGCGCCGAGCGCGGCGTGGTCTTCCAGAAGCATGCGCTGCTGCCCTGGCTCAACGTCATCGAGAACACCGAATTCGGCCTGAAGCTGCGCGGCGTCGACAAGGCGACGCGGCGGGAGATCGCGACCAAGAACCTTGCCCTCGTCGGCCTGCAGGATTTCCACCGCCACATGATCTATCACCTGTCGGGCGGCATGCAGCAGCGCGTCGGCATCGCGCGGGCGCTGACCTGCGACCCCGCCATGCTTCTGATGGACGAGCCGATGGCGGCACTCGACGCGCTGACGCGCGAAACTATCCAGGAACTCCTGCTGGAGGTCTGGCAACTCACCAACAAGATGTTCTTCTTCATCACGCACAGCGTCGAGGAGGCGCTGTTCCTCGGCTCGCGGCTGATCGTCATGTCGCCGCGCCCCGGCCGCATCACCCATACCTACGAACTCGACTTCAACCGCCGCTTCCTTGCCGAAGGCAATGCCCGCGCGATCAAGTCGAGCCCGGAATTCATCCGCATGCGCGAGGAAGTGCTCGGCATCATCTACGGCGACGAACGTGCGTCCGGCAACCCGGAGGTGGCCCATGCTTGACAGAGTGACACGCGCCAAGCCCGCCAAGGCCGGCAAGATCTTCGGCGCCCCGGGCGATGGCAGCAGCGGCCTGATCAGCTTCGTGACGGCGGCCGTGCTCGTCGCACTGTGGTTCCTCGTGACGGAATCCGGCTGGGTCAAGCCGCTCTTCCTGCCCTCGCCGCTCTCGGTCTGGGAGAAGTTCTGGCTGGCGATGACGGAAGGGGTCTCGAACTCCACGCTGATGCAGCACACGATGGCCAGTATCGGCCGCGTCTTCGGCGCCTTCCTGCTGGCCCTGGTCACGGCGGTGCCGATCGGCATCCTGATGGGCGTCAACCGCTTCGTGCGCGGCCTCTTCGATCCCATCATCGAGTTCTACCGCCCGCTGCCGCCGCTCGCCTACCTGCCGCTCGTCATCATCTGGCTCGGCATCGGCGAGTTCCCGAAGGTGTTTCTGATCTATCTGGCGATCTTCGCGCCGATGGCGATCGCCGCGAGGGCCGGGGTGCGTTCGGTCTCGACGGAGCAAATCCACGCCGCCTATGCGATGGGCGCCACCCGCGGCCAGGTCATCGGCCAGGTGATCATGAAGGCGGCCCTGCCGGAGATCTTCACCGGCATGCGCATCGGCATCGGCGTCGGCTGGACGACGCTGGTGGCCGCCGAAATGGTCGCCGCGAACCGCGGTCTCGGCTTCATGGTGCTGAACGCCGCCGAAAACCTCGAAAGCGATACGGTGATCATGGGCATCTTCATCATCGGCCTCTTCGCCTTCGCCTTCGATCTCCTGATCCGCTACCTCAAAAAGACACTGATCCCCTGGAAGGGGCGCATCTAACCGGCGGCGGACAGCCCGACACTCCAACGACCCGGCCCCGACGGCCCTTGAAGACGGTCTTTCCCGTCTCCGGCGGAGCCATGCCTTGCGACAAGCCAGAGGACTGCCCAATGACACTCAGCGCAACCGATCTCAAAACCCTGTTCGACGCCTTCAACCGGCATGACATCGATGGGGTCATGCACTTCTTCGCCGAGGACTGCGTGTTCAACGCGGTCGGTGGCCCGGACGTCCACGGCAACCGCATCGAGGGCGCCAGGGCGATCGCCGACGCTTTCAGCGGCGTCTGGACGGCGATGCCGGATGCCGAATGGGCCGGTCACAGCCATTTTACGGCCGGCGACCGGGGTGTCTCCGAATGGACCTTCCGCGGCACGGCGGCCGACGGCAGCCGCATCGAGGCGGAAGGCTGCGACCTCTTCACCTTCGCGAACGGCAAGATCGTCCGCAAGCAGGCTTTCCGGAAGAACCGGCCGGTCCTGCAACCCCGGTACTGAACGCTCGGAGCACGGCCATGCAATTGCGCACCATTCCTCCCAAGACCGGCAGGGCGCCGTTCGATCCCGCCTATGATCCGGAAACGGCTCCGACCCCGGGCACCGGCAAGGACTACGCGCCGACCTACTGGATCGGCACGGCCGGCCCCGAGCCGGAGGACGACGGCCCCGTCACGCGCGACATGGACGTCGATGTCGCGATCATCGGCTCCGGCTATACCGGCCTTTCCTGCGCCATCCATCTCGCCCGCGAGCACGGCATCAAGGCGACGGTGCTGGAGGCCAACGGGGTTGCCTGGGGATGCAGCACCCGCAATGGCGGGCAGGCGCAGATTTCCGCCGGCCGCCTGAAGCGCTCGCAATGGATCGCCCGCTGGGGCGTCGACGTCGCCCGCAGGATGCATGCGGAAATCGCCGAGGGGTTCGACCTGTTCCGGTCGCTGGTCCGTGAACCCGGGATCGACTGCGACCCGCAGGACGGCGGCCATCTCTATATCGCCCATCGCGACAAGGTGCTGCCGGCGCTGGAAAGCGAGGTCCGCGTCCTCAACGAGACCTTCGGCTATCGCGCCCGCATGGTCTCGCGCGGGGAGATCCACAGCGATTTCGTGCGCGATGCGGAGGCGCGCGGCGCCATGTACGAGCCGGACGGCATGGGCATCCACGCCGCAAAGCTGGCCTTCGGCTATCTCCGCCTGGCGCGGCGGCTCGGCGCGAGGGTGCACACGTCGAGCCCGGTGCTCGACTGCACGGTGAAGGGCGGCGTGCATTATCTTCGCACGCCCGGTGGCACGGTGCGCGCCCGCGCCGTCTGCATCGCCACGGCCGGCTACACGTCCCCCGGCATGAACGTGCTGACCCGGCGCCGACTGATGCCGATCCTGTCGAACTCGGTCGTCACCCGGCCGCTGACGGAGAGCGAGCAGCAGGCGCTGAACTTCAGGGCGCGCATTCCGCTCACCGACACGCGCACGCTCCGCCACTATTACCGCATGCTGCCGGACGGCCGGGTGCAGATCGGCAGCCGCAGCGCCATCACCGGGCGCGACGCTGCAAACCCGAAACACCTCGCGCTGCTGCTCGACGGGCTCTACCGCAAGTTCCCGATCCTGCGCGGCATCGGGATCGATTATTCCTGGTGGGGCTGGGTGGATGTCAGCCACGACATGATGCCCCGCATCTTCCAGCCGGACCCCGCGCAGAAACTGTTCTACGCCATGGGCTATGGCGGCAACGGCGTCATGTATTCGGCGCAGGCCGGACGCCGCATGGCGCAAATGGTCGCCGGCAAGGGTGCCGGCCTCGACCTTCCCATCTTCACCTCGCCGCTGCCGAGCCACGGGCTCCTGACGCCGTTCCGTAGGCTCGGCCAGTGGGGCATGTACCGCTGGTACTACCTGCGCGACGAAATCCTCTAACCCATTGAAACCAATTCCGAAGGAAAGGAAGCAGCCATGAAAATGACCACCGAGGAAGCCTTCGTCAAAGTCCTCCAGATGCATGGGCTCGAACATGCCTTCGGCATCATCGGCTCGGCCATGATGCCGGTGTCGGACCTGTTTCCCAAGGCCGGCATCACATTCTGGGACTGCGCGCACGAGACCAATGCCGGCATGATGGCCGATGGCTTCAGCCGCGCGACGGGCACCATGTCGATCGCCATCGGCCAGAACGGCCCCGGCGTCACCGGCTTCATCACGGCCATCAAGACCGCCTACTGGAACCACACGCCGTTGCTGATGGTGACGCCCCAGGCCGCCAACAAGACGATCGGCCAGGGCGGCTTCCAGGAAGTCGACCAGATGGCGATGTTCAAGGAGATGGTCTGCTACCAGGAGGAGGTGCGTGATCCCTCGCGCATTCCCGAAGTGCTGAACCGCGTCATCGAGAAGGCCTGGCGCGGCTGTGCCCCGGCGCAGATCAACATCCCGCGCGACTACTGGACCCAGGTGATCGACGTCGATCTGCCGGCCATCGTGCGCTTCGAGCGCCCGGCCGGCGGCCCGCAGGCGATCGCCGAAGCGGCAAGGTTGCTGTCGGAGGCGAAGTTCCCGGTCATCCTCAACGGGGCAGGCGTCGTCATCGGCGGGGCGATCGGCGCGTCGATGAAGCTCGCCGAACGGCTCGATGCGCCGGTCTGCTGCGGCTACCAGCACAACGACGCCTTCCCGGGTAGCCATCGCCTCGCGGTCGGCCCGCTCGGCTACAACGGCTCGAAGGCGGCGATGGAACTGATCTCGAAGGCCGACGTCGTGCTGGCGCTCGGCACGCGCCTCAATCCCTTCTCCACCCTGCCGGGCTACGGCATCGACTACTGGCCGAAGGATGCCGCGATCATCCAGGTCGACATCAACGCCGACCGCATCGGCCTCACCAAGAAGGTGACGGTCGGCATCTGCGGCGACGCGAAACAGGTCGCCGGCCAGATCTTGGAACAGCTCTCCCCCTCCGCCGGCGATGCCGGCCGTGAGGAACGCAAGGCGGCGATCCACCAGACCCGCTCGGCCTGGCAGCAGCAGCTCTCCTCGATGGACCACGAGGACGACGATGTCGGCACGGAATGGAACGAGAGCGCCCGCAACCGCGAGCCGAACCGCATGTCGCCGCGCCAGGCCTGGCGGGCGATCCAGGCGGCGCTGCCGAAGGAGGCGATCATCTCCACCGACATCGGCAACAATTGCGCGATCGGCAATGCCTATCCGACCTTCGAACAGGGACGGAAATATCTCGCGCCCGGGATGTTCGGCCCCTGCGGCTACGGTTTCCCGTCGATCGTCGGCGCCAAGATCGGCTGCCCGGACGTGCCGGTCGTCGGCTTCGCCGGCGACGGCGCCTTCGGCATCTCGATGAACGAGATGGGCTCGATCGGCCGCGAGGGCTGGCCGGCGATCACCATGGTGATCTTCCGCAACTACCAGTGGGGCGCGGAAAAGCGCAACACGACGCTGTGGTACGCCAACAACTTCGTCGGCACGGAGCTCAACCCCAATCTCAGCTACGCCAAGGTGGCCGAGGGCTGCGGGCTGAAGGGCGTCGCCGTCGATACGCCGGCGGCCCTCACCGAGGCGCTGGCGAATGCCATCGCCGACCAGAAGAACGGCGTGACGACCTTCGTCGAGGTCATCCTCAACCAGGAACTCGGCGAACCCTTCCGCCGCGACGCCATGAAGAAGCCGGTGCCGGTCGCCGGCATCGACCGCGCCGACATGCGCCCGCAGAAGCGGGCCTGATCGCCCCATGATCCATGTCCCGCCCGGGAAATCCGGGCGGGTGAGGTTTCCGCAAGCGAACGGAACGACATCATGACCTTCGCCGCCTCCGTCCAAGACCGTTTCCGCGGCATGCCCTCCGGCTTTGCCGCCTACTGGCCGGGCTTTGCCGTCACCGCTGCCGTGGCCGTCGCCGCGCAGTTCCTCTCCGATCACTACGGCGCACCGGCCATGCTGATGGCGCTCCTGCTCGGCATTGCCTTCCATTTCCTCTCGGAAGAGGGGCGCTGCGTCGCCGGCATCGATTTTTGCGCCAAGCATGTGCTGCGCATCGGCGTCGCGCTGCTCGGCATGCGCATCAGCGTCGATCTCCTGATCGGACTCGGCGCCGGCACCATCCTGCTGCTCGTCTCGGCGCTCGTCGCCACCATCGGCTTCGGCCTGCTTGCGGCGAAATTGCTCGGCCGCGGCTGGCGGCTTGCCTTGCTCACCAGCGGATCCGTCGCGATTTGCGGCGCTTCCGCGGCGATGGCGATCGCCGCCGTGCTGCCGAAGAACGAGTTCTCCGAGCGCAACCTGATCTTCACCGTGCTCTCCGTCACCGTGCTCTCGACGCTCGCCATGATCGCCTATCCGATCATCGCCCAGACCATGGGGCTCGACGCGCGGGCGACCGGCATCTTCTTCGGTGGCACGATCCATGACGTGGCGCAGGTCGTCGGTGCCGGCTTTTCCGTCTCGCCGGAAGCGGGGGAGACGGCGACGCTGGTCAAGCTGATCCGCGTCACCATGCTGGCGCCGGTCGTGCTGTTCTATTCGCTCTCGCTGCGCAGCGTGCCGCAGCTGGAAGGCGAGGCGGGAAAACGCCCGCCGCTCTTGCCCGGCTTCGTCGTCGCCTTCCTGGTCTTCGCCGCGCTCAACTCCTTCGGCCTCGTTCCCGAACTGGTCGCGACGGCCGGCATGGAGACCTCGCGCTGGGCGCTGCTTGCCGGCATCGTCGCCGTCGGCATGCGCACGTCGCTGCGCCGGGTGCTGGATGTCGGCGGCGATGCCGTCGCGCTCATCGTTGCCGAGACCGTCTTCATCGCCCTCTTCATCCTCGTCGGCATTCACTATCTGGGACACGCCTGATGAAACCGCTCGACCGCATTCTCGAAGCCGCGAAAGCCGCGCCGCGCCACATCGTGCTCGCCGAGGGGGAGGATCCGCGCGTCGTCGAGGCGGCCTTGCGCGCCGTGCGCGCCGGCATTGCCGCGATCACGCTCGTCGGCAATCGGAAAACCGTCGAAGAGCGGCTGGCGGCGGCCGGCGCCGGGACGGAGGAGATCCGCATCGAGGACCCGGCATCGTCCGCGCTCACGCCGCGTCTTGCCGCCGCCTATCACGCGCTCCGCAGGAGCAAGGGCGTGGACGAAGCGGCGGCGGCCGCGGCGGTGCGCACGCCACTCGTCTTCGCCGCCATGATGGTGCGCGAGGATGAGGCGGACGGCACGGTGGGCGGGGCGGTCGCGACCACCGCCGATACGGTGCGTGCCGCGCTCCAGACCATCGGCCGCGCGCCCGGTGTCGGCCTGGTGTCGAGTTTCTTCCTGATGATGCTGTGCGCCTCGCACCATGTGAAGAAGGGTGCTTTCGTCTTTGCCGATTGCGGCCTCGTAGTCGATCCCGATGCCGCGGGCCTTGCCGATATCGCCGTCAGCTCGGCGCGCTCCTTCGAGGCGCTGGCCGGCAAGCCGGCGAAGGTGGCGATGCTTTCCTTCTCGACGGCCGGCAGCGCCGCGCATGAGCGCGTCTCCAAGGTGGTGGAGGCAACGCGGCTCGCGCAGGAAACCGCGCCCGGCCTCGTCATCGACGGCGAATTGCAGTTCGATACCGCCTTCGTCGAGGCCGTCAGCGCCGCCAAGGCGCCGCGGTCGGCCCTCAACGGCGGGGCCAATGTCTTCGTCTTCCCGAACCTCGATGCCGCCAATATTGGCTACAAGATCGCCCAGCGCATCGGCGGTGCCACCGCCATCGGCCCGATCCTGCAGGGCCTTGCCAAGCCCGCCAACGACCTCTCGCGCGGCTGCAATGCCGACGACGTCTTCCACATGATCGCCGTCACGGTGGTGCAGGCCGGTTCCAGCCCGTGACGCGCCGGGCGGATGCCTTCGTCCCAGCGCGTCGCCATTACGCTGACCCTCATCGACGAGCCGACCGCAGCGCTCGGCGTCGCGGCCGAATTTCCAGGCGCGAGAAAATGGACTTTCGGGCTGGCGGCGCCATATTCGACAGGTATCGCGGATGCTACAAGGGAGAACGGGAAATGACGATGACTTCGCAGGACGTCGCCGCCGTCCTTGGTCCGGTCGATCAAACGCTCGTGACCGAGGTCGTTGCGACGGGAGCCACGCAAGCCGAGCTTGCCGAGGCATGGGCGTGGATCAACAATGACGAGGCCTTCATGGGAGAGGGCCGGCATCTGCCGTCGGGCAGGGTGGCCATGCTCGTCGATCTGCTGTCTTCCGACGAGGAGGAGGAAGACGAATAGCGTGGCCGGCGGGAAGAAGGCCCGCCGTCAGGTGTTTTCGCGCTCCCAGTACCATGCGGCGTAGATGCGCTTGCGGTCGTGTTCGCGGCCCTTGAGGAAGGCGCGGACGAGCCGGACGTCCTCCCGCTCGCAGGCGACCCATACGAAGGTGTCGCCGTCGACGGCGGAAAGTGCTTCTATCGTCGTCCGCGCGAGCACGTTTCTGGCGCCCGCGGCATAGGTCGTGCGATGCAGCCAGCGCACGTCGAGCGTTCCGGCGGTGGGCAGCGGCTGTTCCTCCGCGGCATCCGCCACCTCGATGATCGCCTGCATGCGGGTGCCTGCCGGAACTTCGGCGGCGATGCGGGCGATGGCGGGCAGGGCGCTTTCGTCGCCGGCAAGGAAGATGGTCCCGGCCTGCGGCAGGTCACCGCCGCCGGGGCCGAGCAGGGCGAGCCTGTCCCCCGGCTGCGCATCGCGGGCGAAATCGGCGCCGGGCGTCGGAACGCCGGGCACGGGATGCTGGAGAAAGTCGATCCAGAGTTCGCCGCGCTCGGCGTCGACGGCGTGGATCGTGTAGACGCGCACGAGAAGCGCGTCCTCGCCTTCCGGCCAGGCGATGCGGCCGTCGTCGCGCAATCCCGGCCAGACCGGCGCCCGGCCTTTCGGCGGAACGAGCAGGCGCACATGCATGCCGCCGCCGATGAAGGGGTTGACGTCCGCGCAGGCGAAGACGACGCGCCGCATATGCGGCGTCACGTCCTCGGCGGAGACGACCGTCACCTCATGGAGATTGGCGAGCCGCGTGCGCGTCGCCGGCTCGGACCAGGTGAGCTCCAGCGGGTCCTCGCCGGCGAAATAGAAGAGATGCTCGGCGATGACCGTGCGGCTCATCTGGAGCGCCCCGTCGCTCGGGCAGGCGAGGTCGATGAAGAGCCGGCCGCCGTCGAGGCGCATATGGGCGACGCCGATCTCGCTTGTCAGCGTCGCGGCGTTTTCCGTGCGTCGCACCTCGGCATGTTCGACGAAATGTTCGCACACCTCGTCGAGCATCTTGGGCGCATCCTTCGGCAGCGCGACACCGGTGAGCTTGAATTCCGGGAGGGCGTTCATAGGGGCTCCTTGATGGCTGGGGCGATCATGCGGTGACGGCCGATCGGCAGCATGGTCGGGCGGCCCGAGGTCGGGTCGGTGATGATGCGGCTTTCGAGGCCGAAAACCTGCCGCACATGGTCTTCGGTCAGCACGGCCTCCGGCGGGCCGGCGACATGCAGCCGGCCCTTCGCCATCGCGACGAGATGGTCGGCGTAGCGGGCGGCGAGGTTGAGGTCGTGCAGCACCATGACGATGGTCGTGCCGCGCGTCTGGTTGAGATCGGTCAAAAGGTCCAGCACCTCGATCTGGTGGCTGATGTCGAGGAAGGTGGTCGGTTCGTCGAGCAACAGGAGGTCCGTCTGCTGGGCGAGCGCCATGGCGATCCAGACGCGCTGGCGCTGGCCGCCGGAAAGCTCGTCGATCGGCCGTTCCGAAAGATCGTCGGTCTTCGTTGCCGCAAGCGCGGCGGCCACCGCTTCGTCGTCCTCGCGCGTCCAGCGGGAGAAGACGCCCTGGTGCGGATGCCGCCCGCGGCTGACGAGGTCGGCGACGGTGATGCCCTCTGGCGCGATCGGCGATTGCGGCAGGAGGCCGAGCGTGCGGGCAAGGTCACGCGAGGGGATGCGGTGGATCGACTTGCCGTCGAGCAGCACCTGGCCCTTCCTGGCCGGCAGCAGGCGCGACAGGGTGCGCAGCAGCGTGGACTTGCCGCAGGCGTTCGCCCCGACGATGACGGTGATCCTGCCCGGCGGCACGGCAAGATCCAGCCCGTCGAGGATGAGGGTTTCGCCATAGCCGGCCGAAAGGCCGCTGGCGAGGAGGGTGTGCGGTTTCATAGGGAACCTCCGGACCGGTTGACGCGCACGATCAGGAAAATCAGGTAGGGCGCGCCGAGCGCGCCGGTGACGACGCCGACGGGATAGCGGCTCGGCAGCAGGAACTGGCCGCAGTAATCCCCGACCAGCACCAGCGCCGCGCCGGTGAGCGCGGCGGGAACGAGCAGCGAACCGTTGTTGCCGACGATACGGGCGGCGATCGGCCCGGAGAGGAAGGCGACGAAGGCGATCGGCCCCGAAATGGCGGTGGCGCTTGCGATCATGCCGACGGCGGCGATGATGATCAGCACGCGGGTGCGGCCGACCCGGACGCCGAGCGCGGCGGCCGTGTCGTCGCCGAGCCGCAGGGCTTCGAGATCGCGGGCGCGGGAGAGCAGCAGGCCGCCGAAGAGGGCGAGCGCGACGAGGAGCGGCAGGGTCTGGCCGAGCTGCGCGCCGTTGACGCTGCCGGTCAGCCAGCGCAGGGCTTCCTGCAGGGTCCAGGCGGGGGCGGTGGAGAGGATGTAGGCGATGACGCTCTCCAGCATGGCCGAGACGCCGATGCCGACGAGGATGAGCCGCGTGCCGGCAACGCCGTTGCGGAAGGAGAGGGCGTAGACCAGGAGCGCCACGCCGAGCCCGGCGGAAACGGCGAGGATCGACACGATCGGCCCCGAGAGGCCGAGCACGACGATCGCGAACACCGCCGCGGCGCTCGCGCCCCAGCTGATGCCGATGATGTCGGGGCTGGCCAGCGGGTTGCGCAGCATGATCTGGAAGGCGACGCCGCCGAGGCCGAAGCTGAGGCCGGCGAGGATGGCGAGGATGGCGCGCGGCAGCCGGAGCTGGCCGACCGTGAAGGCGACGCCCGGCACGTCCTCGCCCATCAGCGTGCGAAGAATGTCCCGCGGCGGGGTGAAGGACTGGCCGAGCAGCAGGGTCAGCACGAAGGTCGCGGCGACCAGCACAAGGAGGAGGCCGATGACGAGCCGATGCCGTCGGGCGCGGCGGCGGCGGTTCAGGACGATGGAATCGACGAGGGGCGCAAGCATGGTCAAAGGTCCCGCACCCGCTGGCGGCGAACGATCCAGATGAAGAACGGCGCGCCGAGAAGGGCCGTCACGATGCCGACGTCGAGTTCGGCCGGCCGCGCCACGATGCGCCCGACGATATCGGCGGCGATCAGCAGGCAGGCACCGCCGAGGGCGGAAAAGGGCAGCAGCCAGCGATGGTCGCTGCCGGTCAGAAGACGGGCGAGATGCGGTACGACAAGGCCGAGGAAGCCGATCGGCCCGCAGACCGCCGTCGTCGCGCCGCACAGCAGGATCGCGCCGAAGGCGGCGACGGCGCGGGTCGTTGCGACGTGTTCGCCGAGGCCGGCGGCGAGCTCGTCGCCGAGCGCGAGCGCGTTCAGCTTGCGGGCGGAGAGGAGGCTGATGACGAAGCCGGCCGCAAGGAACGGCAGGATCGGATAGATCCGCTCGAAGGTCGCTCCGCCGACGCCGCCGATCTGCCAGGCACGCACGCCGCCGGCGATGTCGGCTCGCGGCAGCACGACCGCGATGACCAGCGAGGAGAAGGCGACGGACGTCGCGGCGCCGGCAAGCGCCAGTTTCAGCGGCGTCGCGCCGCCGCGTCCGAGCGAGCCGATGACGTAGACGAAGATCGCTGCCGCCCCCGCGCCGAGGATGGCGGTGACGATATAGGCATGGGCGGTTTCGATGTGGAACCACGCGACGCCGACCACCACCGCGAGCGATGCGCCCATGTTGACGCCCAGGATACCGGGATCGGCAAGCGGATTGCGCGTGACGCCTTGCATGATCGCGCCGGCGAGGCCGAGCGCCGCCCCGGCGAGAAGCGCCAGGAACGTGCGGGGAATGCGCATCGCCACTGCCGCCTCGCCGATCGTCTCGACCTTGCCGCCGAGCGCCGAGGTAATATCGCCGAGGCCAACGTCCCGCGTGCCGATCGCGACGGACAGCGCGACGAGCACGAGGAGTGCGGCGGCGACCAGCAGTAGCCACAGGGAGCGCAGCCGGCGGAGGCGCCCGGCGGGCGCCGGCACGCTGCGCGCCGTGGCGGCGTCAGGCCTCATTTCGCCTTCCCGGCGGCTTCGGCAAGAAGCGCGACATAGTCCTTCAGCACCCAGGAGATCGACAGCGGCGTCGGGTTGGCCGCGGTGCCGACCGGGTCGCGGCCGAGCATGACGAGCGCATCCTTGCTGACGGCCGGCATGCGCGAGAGCAGGAGATCGGCCTTCACGGCGTCGAGCAGCGGCATGCCGCCATAGCTAACCACGATATCGACATCGTCGAAGGCGTCGACCTGTTCGGCGCTGACGCTGGCGGCGAACTGCCCCGGCTTCGTTGCAGCCAGCACGCTTTTCGGGGAGATGAGCCCGAGATCGCCGAAGAATTTTATGCGCGTGTCGTTGGCGGTGTAGAAATTCACGGTGCTGAGGTCGGTCGCATCGAGATGCGTGACGAAGATCGCCGACTTGCCCTTGAGGACCGGGTAGCCCGCGACCGTATCGGCGATCTCCTTCTCGATGCGCACGATCAGCGCCTCGCCGTCCTTCGCCATGCCGAGCCCGGTGCTGTTGAGCCGGATCATCTCGCGCCAGTCGGTCGACCAGGCCGATTGCGGATAGGCGACGACGGGGGCGATCTGGCTCAGCGTCTCGTAATCCGCCTGGCTGAGGCCGGAATAGGCGGCAAGGATGACGTCCGGCCTTGTGGCGGCGACAGCCTCGAAATCGATGCCGTCGCCTTCGTCGAACAGGACGGGTTTTTCGCCGCCGAGTTCCTTCAGCTTCTCCGCCACCCAGGGCAGCAGGCCGTCGCCGTCGTCGTCGCCGAAATTGGCCGCGGCAAAGCCGACAGGCACGACGCCGAGCGCCAGCGGCACTTCATGGTTCGCCCAGGCGACCGTCGCCACGCGCTCCGGCTTCCTGGCGATCGTCGTCGTTCCGAAGGCATGTTCTATGACGATCGGATAGGTGGTTTCGTCCGCGGCCCGCACTGTCGTCACGATCCAGAGGCAGGCGGCGAGAAGGATCAGGGGAAAGCGCGAAAGCCGCGACATTGGCGAAACCCTCCAGGGCGTTTAAAGTGGAGTTTCCGTTTCAGGTTCATCGGGCGGCGTCAAGGCGAACGCGTACCTTGCGGCGGGAGAGCGGCGAAGTTTCCGGGGTTTCGTACAAAACCATGGAAATCTACAATACTGGATAATACGTCTCAAGTTATTGCCGATTTCCAAGGGACAGTCGCATCGACCTGAGGGGGTTCTGGATGCGCGGGGTTTATCCTTGTTCCGGCTGGTGTCCGGCATGGCCTGCCGTGCGCCGGCGAGCGCAACTTCAATTTCTGGAACACGATGATGGACATCAAGACGACCGGCGCCGCCAATCGACAGCCTCTCACCCGCTTGAGGACCGCGGTCCTTCTTGGCTGCACCGCGCTCGTCGCCCTTGCGCCTTCCGTTTCGTTAGCCCAGCAGGCGGAGGCGGGCTCCACCACGGTTCTCGAGACGATCACCGTCGATGGCGACGGCTCCGCCGCGGGCGTCGACAATGATGCCAAGTCGATCGTCGCGAAGAAGACGACCGCGGGCGGGCGGATGGCGACGGAGATCCTGAACACGCCGGCGACGGTTTCCGTCATCACGGCCAAGGAAATCCAGCTGCGCGGCGCCGAGACCGTCGAGGAAGTGCTGCAATATACGGCCGGCGTCACCACGGACTTCTATGGTTCGGATGACCGCTACGATTTCTTCAAGATCCGCGGCTTCGACGCGACGACCTACCGCGACGGGCTCATTCTCGGCCGTCCCTTCGGCGGCGTGCGGGAGGAGGCCTATGCCTTCGAACGGGTCGAGGTGCTGAAGGGCGCGAACTCCACGACCTTCGGCGTCTCCGATCCCGGCGGCGCCGTGAACTATGTGACGAAGCGTCCGAGAAGCGAGAAATTCGGCGAGGCCTATGTCACCGGCGGCTCGTTCGGCCGCAAGGAAGTGGGCTTCGACTTCGGCGATAACCTGACGGCCGACGACACGCTTTCCTATCGCTTCACCGGCAAGCTGCGCGATGCGGACGCGGAATACGACCACTCGCGGGACGACGAGAAGTTCTTCATGGGCGGGCTCACCTGGCGTCCGACGGACGCGACCAGCCTCACCATCGTCTACGATCATCTGAACAAGGACGGCGTGCCCGGCAGCGGCGGCCATCCGGTCGGCACGGATTTCGACCGCAGCCGCTTCTTCGGCGAACCGGACTACAATTATCGCGGTACGAACCGCGACACGGTCAGCGTGATGTTCGATCATGATTTCGGCTCGGGCCTGACCTTCGGCGCGAATGCACGCTACAGCAAGTCCGACACCGATTTCGGCTACGCCTATATTTCCGCGACGCCGACGGACGGCTCGACGACGGCGTCGCGTGCCTTCTTCGGCAACGAGGCCACGAACCGGCAGTTCATCATCGACGCGCATCTGCAATACGAGGCGAGTTTCGACGCGGTGGGCAGCCGCACCCTGGTCGGCGTCGAATACAACGACATGAAGGGCGACAACGGCACCTGGTGGGGGCCGGCGCCCGGCATCGACTGGACGAACCCGACCTATACGGGTCGGCCCACCGACCTGCCGCTGATCGCCAGCACGCGCAGCGACCAGACGGGCAAGGCGCTCTATATCCAGCAGGAACTGACCTTCTGGGACAAGTTCATCGTCACGGCGGGCCTTCGAAACGACTGGCTCGACCTCAGCGAGACGAACAGGCTGACGGGCGTGGAGAGCGAGGGCGACTTCAGCGAGCTGACGAAGCGCATCGGCCTCACCTATCGCGTCACCGACGAGATCGCGCCCTTCGTCAGCTATGCCGAATCCGTCGCGGCGCCCTCCATTGGCATCGAGCCGGAGCGCGGCGAACAGATCGAGCTTGGGGTGAAATACCAGCCGAACGCCTTCCCGGCGCTCATCACGGCCTCGATCTACGACCTGACGAAGAACAACATCACGCGCACCAACCCGGCGACGAACCTGCAGGAGACGATCGGCGAGGTGCGGGTGCGGGGCTTCGATCTTGAGGCGAAGGCGGAGCTGACGCCGAACTGGAGCCTGACGGCCGGCTACTCCTATCTCGACGCCGAGATCGTCGAGAACGGCACGGCCGGCAACGAAGGCAACCGGCCCTACCATGTGCCCAAGCATACCGCCTCGCTCTGGGTCAACTACCTGCTCGAAGGCGACGGCAAGCGCGGCGACATGACCTTCGGCCTCGGAGGCCGCTATACCGGTTCCTACTACTTCAACGACGCGAACACGGTGAAGACGGGCAGCAACTTCGTCGTCGACGCGGCCTTCACCTACAAGGTGTTCGAGAACACCTCCCTCGAAGTGAACGTCTCCAACCTCTTCGACCGCAAGCATGTCGATTACGGCGGCTTCGGCGCAGACTTCTACAATCCGGGCCGCTCGATCTCGGCGACGCTGCGCCAGACCTGGTGAAACAGGTCAGCGGCCCTGCTGCACCCGCCGCCAGGCGGCGGGTGTCTCGCCGGCGATCTGCCGGAAAGCCTTGGTGAGGTGCGCCTGATCGGAAAAGCCGAGCTGGGCGGCGATGTCGGCGATGGTCAGCTCGCTTTCGACCAGCAGTTTCTGCGCAAGGTCGATGCGCTTGCCGAGCTGCCACTGCAGCGGCGTCTTGCCGGTCGTCTGCTTGAAGACATTGGCGAACCAGCTCTCCGAGAGGCCGACCGTCTCGGCCATTTCCGCGACGGTCAGCCGGCCGTCGCTGCGGGCGTTGACGCGGGCGACCAGCCGGTTCATCTGCGCCTGGGTGAGCCGGCCGTTCTGCAGCTCGCCGCCGAGGTCCTGGATGTCGAGCAGGCCGCTGACGATCGTGCCGACCAGGCTCTCGGCATAGAGCGCGTGTTTCGCCGGGTTCGACACTTCGTCGACCAGGAGGCCTGCCAGCGTCTCGATCGCCCCGACATCCTGGATCTCCACCGGCCGGCGCAAGGCGGCGAGTGCCGCCGACGTGCCGACCGCGGGCGACAGGAAGCGCAGCATGCGGTCCTTGTGGAGGTGCAGGTCGAGATGGGAGAAGCGGTGCGCGGAGGTGAAGCTCGTCCAGAGCGGCACGCCGGCCGGCACGTAGACGGCCCGGGTCATCGGGCGGGAATGCTCGATCATGCCGCCTTCGCGGTTGGTCATCTTGATGTGCGGCGACACGTCGTTGAAGAAGATCACGATGCGCGGATCGGGCGAAAGGTAGTAGCCTCGCGCGCCGGAATAGCCCTCCGCATCCCAGAAGACGCCCACCAGCCCATCGAGGCTGCGCCATTTCACCGGCGCGAGCACCTTGATGCCTTCTGTATGGCAGGTCATTGCGTGCTGGTAGTTCACCGTTCAAAGCCACCCATGTTCGAGCAGTCCTCGCATGTCTCCATGCGTTTGGGTCAGGCGGAGCGCGACGACCCCGCTGCTGGGCGCGCTATGCCCCTTAAAAAAGATGATTAAAACTATCATGTTTTTTTGGCAGGGCAAGACGCCAAGGCAGCGGTCGGGCTGCCAAAGCCGTTTGCGCGCTTGAAACATGCTTAGAGCAGAATGCAGGGGCGGGCAATGACGATGCCCGGCCGGGTGAACCATCCGCAACGGCAGCGCAAATTTGAGGTGGGCCATGACGCTGGCCCATTTGCCTTGCGCCTTGTGCGCCCGGTTGTGGATGCCGGTGCGGCGGTCGAGTTCATTCGCATCGATATTGAAAGTTTGTCTGCCCCCATCAATCGCGATGCTGTGTAAGGTTTTCCCAATCGGACCGGAGGGTTGGCCGCTGTGGCCATGTGCCGGTTCTGCCGTGCCCTGGGGAAAACCATGGATCTTGAAAAGATCAAGACGCTTCTCGATTTCGTCGGTCGCTCGCGTATCTCGGAACTGACGGTCAGTGAAGCAGGCACGACGGTCGTCATTCGGAACGCTTCGCAGACGGCGGCGGCCGATCGTGTGCCTGGGGTGCTGGAACCGCAGGCTTCGTCCGCCTCCACCTCGGCAGAGCCGGCCGAGAAAAACGATGAGGAGGATGCGCGGATCGTGCGTTCGGCCATGGCCGGCGTCCTCCATCAGGCCGCGAATCCCGGTGCTGCGCCGCTGATCGCCGTCGGCGACGCGGTCGGGGCGGGCCAGCCGCTCTGTATCGTCGAGGCGATGAAGGTCTTCACCACGGTGAGTGCGCCCTTCGGAGGAAAGGTCAAGCGCATCTTTTTCGAAGACGGGCAGGATGTCGGCTTCGGCGATCCGCTCGTGGAGATCGTCTGATGGGCGCGCCCTTCACCTCCGTTCTCATCGCCAATCGCGGCGAGATCGCCGTACGCGTCGAGCGTGCCTGCCTGGAGCTCGGGCTGCGGCCGGTCCTCATCGCTTCCGAGGCGGACAGGGCGGGCCGCGCCAGGCCGGACGAGGGCGGGCCGCTGGCCATCGGGCCCTCCGCGCCGTCGCGCAGCTATCTCAACCAGGCGGCGATTCTGCTCGCAGCCCGTGTGACAGGCGCCGAGGCGGTCCATCCGGGCTACGGGTTCCTGTCGGAAAATGCCGACTTCGCCGAGGCGGTGGAAGCGGCGGGGCTCATCTTCATCGGCCCGCCGGCTTCCGCGATCCGCATCATGGGCGACAAGATCGCCGCCAAGCGGGCGATGATGGCGGCCGGCGTGCCCTGCGTGCCGGGGCCGGGCGAACCGTTGCCGGAGCGTGTCGAGGCGGTGCGGGCGATTGCCGGGGAGATCGGCTATCCGGTCATCATCAAGGCTGCCGGCGGGGGAGGCGGACGGGGCATGCGCGTCGTGCGCGAGAGCGCCGAGGTGGCCGATGCCGTCGCCATCACCCGCGAGGAAGCGCGGCGCGCCTTCGGCAGGCCCGAGCTCTACATGGAGAAATTCCTGGAGCATCCGCGCCACGTCGAATTCCAGGTGCTCTGCGACAATCACGGCAATGCCGTCTGGGTCGGCCATCGCGACTGCTCCGTCCAGCGCCGCCACCAGAAGGTGGTGGAGGAAGCGCCGGCGCCGGGCATCGCGCCCGAGCTTGCCGAGCGGATCGGCGCGCGCTGCGCGGAGGCCTGCCGGCAGATCGGCTATCGCGGCGTCGGCACCTTCGAGTTCCTCTACGAGAACGGCGAGTTCTATTTCATCGAGATGAACACCCGCCTGCAGGTCGAACATCCCGTCACCGAGATGACGGCGGGCGTCGATCTCGTGCACGAGCAGCTGCGCGTGGCGCAGGGCGCGGTGCTGGAGGCAAGCCGCTTTGCCGGCACGGCGCGCGGCCATGCCTTCGAGTGCCGCGTCAATGCCGAGGACCCCGAAACCTTCGTCGCCGCGCCGGGGCGCATCACCGCGGTGCGCTTCCCGAGCGGTCCGGGCATCCGCGTCGATACGCATGTCTCCGCAGGATATCGCGTTTCGCCCTATTACGATTCGCTGATCGCCAAGGTGATCGTCCATGCGCCGACCCGTGAAGATGCCGTCCGCCGCATGCAGGTGGCCCTGTCCCAGACCCGCATCGAAGGCATCGCGACCAATCTTCCGCTGCACGAACGGATCTTTGCCGATCCCGATTTCGTGCGCGGCTGCGTCGATATCCATCATCTTGAAAAGCGGCTGAGGGAGGAACCCCGTGGCGAGGCGTGACCGCTCGACGGGTCGGAACACGATCGGCGATCTCTCCGATCCCGCCCTTATCTCCACCTTGGCCGGCTGGCTGGAAGGCTCCGGCGCGAACGCGCTTGAAATCGTCACGCCGGATGGCGGCGGGCTGAAGATCGTTCTTGCTGCCGGCGCGCGCGCCGTGCGCATCGCCGAAACTGTGCCCGAAGCGCCGGCGGTTCGCCCGGAAGGCCATGCCGTCAGGGCGCCGATGGCGGGCCTCTTCCGCGACAGGCATCCCGCCGCTATGGAGACCGGGCCGCTTGCCGGCGCGGGCAGGGCGCTCGAAGCCGGCGCCATTGCCGGCTTTGTCGAGGTCGGCCCGGTATTGTTGCCGGTGATCGCCTCCAAGGCCGGGATGGTCGGCGAAATCCATGCCCGTGCCGACGGCCTGATCGGCTACGGCGACGCCGTCCTGACGATGGAGCCTTCCCGATGAGCTTTCAGCAAGCCGCACCCGCGTCCATCGTGCCGGATACGGACGAACTGGCAAGAATCTCCTTCATCGGCACGCGCGCCTTCCTCATCGAGGCGCCCGGCGCCTTCGACCTGCCGACCCAGCGGCGCATCTGGGCGCTCTCCCATGCGCTCGAAACCCGTCCGGAGGTAGCCGAGATCGTGCCGGGCATGACGAACCTGCTGGTCATCCTCAAGGAGACGCCGGAAACGCCGGAGGCGGTCGTCCATGCGTTGCAGGAGGAATGGCGGCGTGCGCGGGGCGTCGATCTTGCGGGCCGCGAAATCGAGATCGCCGTCACTTATGGCGGCGAGCATGCGGGCGACCTGCCGGCCTTGTGCGACCTTTCGGGCCTTTCCGACCGGGAGGTGGTGCGCATCCACCATGAGGGTACCTACCGTGTCTTCGCGCTCGGCAGCGCGCCGGGCTTCGGCTACCTGCACGGGCTCGATCCGCGCATCCACATGCCGCGCAAGACCGTGCCATCGCTCCACATGGCGCGCGGCTCGGTGACCATCGGCGGCATGCAGACGGGCGTTGCCGTGCTGACCGGGCCGAACGGCTGGAATTCCATCGGCTTTGCCGAGCTCCAGATGTTCGATCCCATGGCCGCGGCCCCGGCGGTCATGGCCCCCGGCGATACCGTGCGTTTCCGCCCCGAAAGGATCGAGCTGTGATCGAGATCGTCGCAACGGGACCGTTGAACACGGTCCAGGACCTCGGCCGGCCCGGTTACCGCAACATCGGCGTCACGGCCTCAGGTGCAATGGACCCGCTCGCGCTCAGGATCGGCAATGTGCTTCTCGGCAACGCGCCCGGCGCAGCCGGCATCGAAGTGCAGACCTTTCCCTTCCGGGTGCGCTTTTCGGAGGGCGGTGCTTTTGCCATCACCGGCGCGGACTGCCGCGCGACGCTCGATGGCGTGCCGCTGCCGCCCTGGTGGACGGCCGGGGCGGCGCCGGGCCAGATGCTGGAGCTCTTCCCGCCGCTGAAGGATGCGCGGGCCTATCTCTGCCTTGCCGGCGGGGTGGCTGTGGCACCGGTCATGGGCTCGCGCAGCACGTCGCTGCGCGGCGGCTTCGGCGGGCTTCAGGGCCGGGTGCTTGCAACGGGCGACCATGTCGCGACGGACAGGGCCGCCGATGGCTTCCTGCCCAAGGGCGGCTTCGGGGTCGTGCCGCCGGCAGTGGCGCTGAAGGATGCCTTCCCCGTCGCGGAGGGCGGTGCATTGCTCATTCGTGCGTTGCCTGCCGGCGAGCATGATCTGTTCGGCGCGGACGCGCAGCGCTTCTGGCGCCAGGTGTGGAAGATTTCCGCGCGCAGCGACCGCACCGGCTATCGGCTGAGCGGCGACCCGATCCATCCCACCGAGGTGGTGGAGATGCGCTCGCACGGCGTCGTGCCCGGCGTCATCCAGGTGCCGCCGGCGGGCGAACCCATCGTCCAGATGAGCGACGCCAACACGGCGGGCGGCTATCCCAAGATCGCGGGCGTCATCGAAGCCGACCTGTGGCGGCTCGGGCAGGCGCGCATCGGCTCGCTGCTGCGCTTCGTCCCGGCGACGCATGCGGAAGCAAGGGCCGCGGAACGGGCGCTCGCGGCCTATATCGCAGATGTGCACAAGACTGCCCGGCTGGTGCGCCAGGCGCTTGCAGGCATGGCTTAGGAGATAAACATGCAGGTCGACCTCAATTCCGACATGGGCGAGGGCTTCGGCCCCTACCGGCTCTGCGACGACGCGGCGATGATGGGTGTCGTCACCTCCGCCAACATCGCCTGCGGCTTCCATGCCGGCGATCCCGACACGATGGTGCGCATGGTTCGTCTGGCACGGGAAAGGGGCGTCGATGTCGGTGCCCATCCCGGCCTGCCGGATCGCCAGGGATTCGGCCGCCGGGAACTGCCTTTCGGGCCGGACGAGCTGCGCCAGCAGATGCTCTATCAGCTCGGTGCGCTGACCGCGATCGCCAAGGCCGAGGGCGTCACGGTCTCCCATGTCAGCTTCCATGCGGCCATGGGAAACATGGTCAACCGCGACCCGGCGCTCGCCGCCGCGATGATGCAGGCGATCCGCATGGTCGATGACGACCTCATCGTCTTCGCCACGGCGGGCAGCGTGATCGAGGGCGCGGCCATCGAGGCCGGGCTGAAGACGCTGACCCTCTTCCTCGCCGACCGCGCCTATGACGCGAAAGGCGCACTCGTGCCGCGCGGCCAGCCCGGCGCGCTCGTCAAGGACGAGGCTTCGGTTCGCGCCCGCGTGCGGCAATTCCTCCTTCATGGCACCGTCACGGCCATCGACGGGACCGTCATCCCCATGCGGGCGCGGTCCATCCTCGTCCACAGCGATACGCCCGGCTCGCTCGAGCTTGCCCGCACCGTGCGCAGCGAAATCGAGGCGGCCGGCGGCACTATAACGCCCGTCTCGAAGCTTCTGCGCTGATCTTTTCTCCGCTCCATCGAAAGCAACTGCCATGCCCGCCATTGCCGACCGTCTGAAGAACGTTTCCGTCTCCGCCTCCGCCGCCATGACCCAGCGCGCCCGCGACCTCGCGGCCAAGGGTGTCAGGGTCATCAGCCTGTCCTCCGGCGAGCCAGATTTCGCGACCCCCGCCAACGCCATCGAGGCGGGCCATGCCGCGGCGCTGGCCGGCGATACGAAGTACCCGCCGCTCGACGGCACGCCGGCGCTGCGCCAGGCGATTTCCCGCAAGTTCAAGCGGGACAACAATCTCGACTACGACCCCTCGGAGATCGTCGTTGCCGGCGGCGGCAAGCAGATCATCTTCAACGCCGTCATGGCCACCTGCAATCCGGGTGACGAAGTCGTCATCCCGTCGCCCTCCTGGATTAGCTACGCGGATATCGTGAAATTTTCCGGCGGCGTGCCGGTGCCGGTCGACTGCCCGCAGCAGAACGGCTTCAAGCTGCGCGCCGAGGACCTTGACGCCGCGATCACGCCGCGCACCAAATGGCTGTTCCTCAATTTTCCGAACAATCCGACGGGCGCCGCCTGCTCGCGGGCGGAAATGAAGGCCATCGCCGAGGTGATGCTGAAGCACCCGCATGTCTGGATCATGACCGACGACATGTACGAGCACCTGATCTATGACGGCTTCGAGTTCTGCACCATCGCCGAGGTGGAGCCGCTGCTGAAGGATCGCGTGCTGACGGTCAACGGCGCGTCCAAGGCCTATGCGATGACCGGCTGGCGCCTCGGCTTCTGCGGCGGGCCGAAGGATCTCATCAGGGCGATCAGCAATGTCAACGGCCAGAACAGCGGCGGCACCTCGACCATCACGCAGGCTGCCGTCGCGGCCGTGCTCGACGGGCCGCAGGATCTCCTGAAGGAGCGGGCGGCGATCTACAAGACACGGCGCGACTTCGTCGTGGAACGGCTCGGCGAGATCGAGGGCATCCGCTGCCACAAGCCGGAAGGGGCCTTCTACGTCTTCCCGAACATCGCCGAACTCATCGGCAGGACGAGCAAGGGCGGGCGCAGGATCGAGACGGACACGGATTTCGTGCTGGCCCTGCTCGACGAGCACCACGTCACGACCGTGCAGGGCGCGGCCTATGGCATGAGCCCGTTCTTCCGCATCTCCTATGCCACCGGCATGGAGCAGCTCGACGAGGCCTGCGGGCGCATCGCGGAATTCTGCAGGGGTCTGCGCTAACCCTGGCTCTTGAGGCGTGCGGTCAGCTCCATGAGGATCGACCGCACCGCCAGGGCGGGCTCGGAGAGTTCGCTCTGGTCGGAAACGCACAGGGAAAGCGTCTCCTCAATCCGCGGCGTCAACACGCGCGAGACGATCGGCTCGGAGGATTCGGCGACGATGCGCTCGGCAATGGCGCGCGGCATGATCGTTGCCCCGACGCCCCGGCTGACGGCACGGCCCAGCGTGCGCACGATCTCCACTTCCGCCACGACGTTCAGCGACAGGCGGCCGCGGGTGAAGGCGAGGTCGATGGCGCGGCGCACGAAATTGTAGGGCGGCGGCAGAAGGAGGGGGAGGTCGTTCAGCGCGCTCACCGGCAGCGGCGTTTCGCCCGGTTCCATGCCGAAATCGCTGTGGGCGACGAGATGGAATTCCTCCGTGAAGACCGGCTCGAAACGCACGCCCTTGATCGGCCCGGTGCCGTGGATCAACGCCATTTCCAGCCGGCCGTTCATGATCATCTGGCTGTAGGTCTGGCCGACGCTTTCGGTAAGGTGCAGGAGGATGCCGGGATGGCGTTTGCGCGTTTCGGTGAGAAGATCGACGGAGAGCGTCGCCGCGCTCGAAAACGGCACCAGGCCGACCGAGACGCGCCCGACCAGCGTGGAGCCGGCCGCCGTCACGTCCGCCTGCGCCTGGTCCATCTGGCGCAGGATGATCTGGGCATGGCGATAGACCGCCTTGCCCGCCTCCGTCATGGAGACGCCCTGCTGGCTGCGGATCAGGAGCTTCTGGCGGAAATGATCCTCCAGCGCGGCAAGCTGCTGGCTGAGCGCGGGTTGGGCGATGTGCAGCACGTCGGCGGCGCGCGTGATGCTGCCGGTATCGACGATGACAATGAAGGATCTGAGACGCCTGATATCCATATGCCGAGCCTGTGACGAATGGTGCCGCATGTTACAGGCCCGAGGGGCGGGAGCAAGCCCATAAGGCTTCCTTATCCATCCAGATTCAAACGGTCTTATCCAGAGCCGGAAAGCTTCGCTACTCTCGCTTTCAACAACAGGGGAACCACAATGTCCTTTTCCGACTACAGAACCGCGCTCGTGACCGGTGCTTCCTCCGGGATCGGCGCTGCGGTCGTCGAACGGCTCCGTCGCGAGGGCCTCGAAGTGCATGCCGTCGCCCGCAGCGCGGGTGCCCTGCAGGACCTTGCCGCGCGCACGGGCTGCATTTCCCATGCCATCGACGTCACGGACCGCGCGGCGCTCGCAAGGCTCTGCGGCGAGGTCGAGTTCGACATCCTCGTCAACAATGCCGGCGTCGACCGGCCGAAGAAATTCCTGGAGGCGGAGGATGGCGACATCGACCTTCTCGTCGACGTCAACCTGCGTGCCGTCCTCCACCTCTGCCGGCTGATCGCTCCCGGCATGGCGGCGCGCGACCGCGGCCATGTCGTCAACATCACCTCGATCGCCGGCAACTACAATTTCGGCGGCAATTCCATCTATCACGCCACCAAGGCCGGCGTCGCCATGCTCTCCAACCAGCTGCGCCTCGACACCTTCGGCAAGCGCGTGCGGGTGACGGAGATCTGCCCCGGCCGTGTGGCGACCGACATCTTCAACCATGTGCATGGCGACGATCCGTCGATCCGCGAGCGCTTCATCGACGGCTTCGAGCTGCCCCAGGCTTCCGACATCGCCGATGCCATCGCCTTCGCCATCGCCGCCCCCGTCGCCGTCAATATCGGCCATATGGAAATCACCCCGACGCTCCAGGTGATGGGGGGACTCCAGACAGCCCGCCCGCAGGAGCGCCAGCCGTGAAGGGCTTCGACCTCACCGCCATCCTCGGCAACCCCGAATACATGGCCATGCTGGCGCACGGCATCGAGATGACCTTCATCATCGCGATCTGCTCGTGGCTGCTGGCGATGAGCCTTGCGCTCGTGCTGCTCGCTATCCGCTTCTCGCCGGGCCGCATCGGCAATTCGATCGTGGCGGCTTACGTTTCCTATCACCGCAACGTGCCGACGCTGGTGCAGCTCATGCTCTGGTATTTCGGCATTTTCACGATCCTGCCCTCGGCCTTGTCCGACTGGCTGACGGCCCATTCGGCGGAAATGATCTTCGCGATCGTCGGCCTCGGCCTCTGCCAGGCGGCCTATTTCAGCGAGGACCTGCGCTCCGGCCTGCGCTCGATCAGCCCCGGCCAGATGGAAGCGGCCCGCGCGCTCGGCCACGGCTATATCTCGGCCATGCGTAACGTGCTGATCCCGCAGGGGGGGCGCAACGCGCTGCCGGCGCTCGTCAACCACAGTGTCTCGCTGTTCAAGAATTCGAGCCTTGCGATCGTCATCGGCGCGCCGGAGCTCAGCCATGCGGTCAAGGAGATCGAGAACCTCTCCTTCCGCACCTTCGAGATCTACCTGATCGGCACGGTCCTCTACCTCGTCTTCTCCCTGATCATCATGGCCGGGGGAGCCTGGCTCACCTGGCGCGCAGACCCGCTGAACGGAGCCGCACGATGATCCACGACATCATAGCCATCATCGACGAATACTGGCTGCTGCTCCTCATCGGCCAATATCCGAACGGTCCGCTCGGCGGCCTTGCCAACACGCTGATCCTCTCGGCGCTCAGCATCGTCATCGCCTTCCCCTTCGCCATCCTGCTCGCCTTTGCGCGGCTTTCGAAATACCGCGTGCTGCACTGGCCGGTCACGGTCCTGGTCTATGTGACGCGCGGCGTGCCGCTGCTGATGCTGGTGCTGTGGAGCTATTTCCTCGTGCCGCTGCTGACCGGCGCGGACGTGCCGAGCTTCCTGACCATGCTGACGACGCTGGTCGTCTACCAGGGGGCGTTCCTCAGCGAGATCATCCGCGCCGGCATCGTGGCGCTCGGACCGGGGCAGATGGATGCGGCCCGTGCCCTCGGCCACGGCTGGTTCGGCGCCATGCGCTACGTCATCCTGCCGCAGGCGCTCTACAACATGATCCCGAGCATGCTGTCGACCTTCGTCGCGACCATCAAGGACACGACGCTCGGCTATGTCATCAACGTGCCGGACCTCACCTTCGCCGCCAGCCAGGTCAACAACCAACTGCTCACCCAGCCCTTCCAGGTCTTCCTGATCCTCGCGCTCACCTACTACGTGATCTGCTGGTCGCTGACCGCGCTCACCAATGTCGTGGAGCGGCGCATCACCCGCCGCCGCGCCGGCCTCGCCGCCCCGCGGCGCCAGCTTTCCCTGACCACCAACGCCACGGAGCAGCCATGACCGCTTCAGTATCCGCCCCCGCGAAGGATCAGACGATCCGGCTTGCCGATGTCCGCAAGAGCTATGGAGACTTCGACGTGCTGAAGGGCATCGACGCCACGGTCTCGCGCGGCGAGGTGGTCGTCATCTGCGGCCCCTCCGGCTCGGGAAAATCGACGCTCATCCGCACCGTCAACCGGCTGGAGGAGATCAACAGCGGCTCGATCTTCTTCGAGGGCCAGGATATCCACGCGCCGCTCAAGGGCCGCGAGCTGAACCGCCTGCGCAGCCGTATCGGCTTCGTCTTCCAGAGCTTCAACCTCTTCCCGCACCTGTCGGCGGTCGACAATGTCGCCATGTCGCCGATCCGGGTGAAGGGCGTGCCCGCGGCCGAGGCGCATGAGAAGGCGTTGAAGCTGCTCGACCGGGTGGGCCTGCGCGAAAAGGCCAATTCCTATCCCGCGCAGCTTTCCGGCGGCCAGCAGCAGCGCGTCGCCATCGCCCGGGCGCTCGCCATGGAGCCGCCCGTCATGCTCTTCGACGAGCCGACCAGCGCGCTCGATCCGGAAATGGTCGGCGAGGTGCTGAGCGTCATGAAGTCGCTGGCGGCGGAAGGCATGACCATGATGTGCGTGACGCACGAAATGGGCTTTGCCCGCGACGTCGCCGACCGCATCTGGTTCATCGACGGCGGCCGGATCATCGAGACGGCGACGCCGGACGAATTCTTCAAGAACCCGAAGCATCCCCGCGCGCAGCGCTTCCTCGCGGACCTGCGCCACTAATACCAAGCAACGAAGGAGAACAGCCAATGACGTATCAGCATCTCATCCTCGCAGCGACCGTCGCGGCCGCCGCGCTTGCCGGCCCTGCCAGGGCCGATCAGCTCGACGACATCCTCGCCAACAAGACGCTGCGCTGCGCGACCTTCGCCGACGTGCCGCCTTTTGCCGCGCCGGATACGCAGACCCGCGAAATGGTCGGCTTCGACGTCGACCTGTGCGGCGCCATTGCCCGTGAACTCGGCGTGAAGGCCGAGATCAAGCCGGTTTCGGTGGAGGCCCGCGTGCCGGAGGTCAAGCTCGGCCGCGTCGACATCACCGTTGCGAACCTCGCCTATACCCAGAGCCGTGCCGAGCAGATCCAGTTCAGCGATCCCTATTACCTCGCCAAGGAAATGCTGATCGTTCCGGCCGATGATCCCGGCACGTCGAAAGCCGACTATGTCGGCCAGCGCATCGCCTCCACCAAGGGCTCGACCTCGGAAATGTCGATCAAGCTCAACAAGTCCGAGCCGCTGACGTTCCAGGACACGGCATCCGCCTATCTCGCCGCCCAGCAGGGCAAGGCGCGCGGCATGGTCGCCAACACCATGACGACGACCAAGCTGGTCAACGAGTCCAAGACCAAGGGCCGCGAGATGCGCATGATCGAAGAGCCCATGCTGTTCCAGCCGATCGGCATCGGCATGCAGCAGGACCAGCCGGCGCTGACGGCCAAGATCAACGAGGTCCTGCGCAAGCTGGACGAAAGCGGCGAGCTCAACAAGATCTGGGACAAGTGGCTCGGCCCGGACACCGAATACAAGATGACCCGCACCGACAAGGTCGTGCCGCTTTCCGAACTGAAGTTCGACCAGATCCCGTAAGGGTTCGCGCGCAAGCGGCCTCCTTTCCGGCATGAATCGAGCAACCCGGCGGCGGGCGCCGCGCCCGCCGCAACGATTACCCATGGGAAAAATCATGACGCATATCAAGAAAATGCCCGTTCGTCCGAGCGCCGCCGAGATCGAGGCGCTTGCGAAATTCTCGCCGGCGACCATTCACGAGGCGCAGGGTCGCCGCGGGGCGCTTTCCTCGCGCATCAAGCCGGTCGACTACCGCATGAAGCTTTGCGGCCCGGCCTTTACCGTGCGCTGCGCGCCGCGTGACAACATCATGCTGCAGCTCGCGATCAACTACGCTCAGCCCGGCGATATCATCGTGGTTTCGGGCGGCGAATACGAGGAGGCCGGCTCCTTCGGCGACGTGCTCGCCAATGCCTGCCTCGCCAAGGGCATCGGCGGCCTTGTGACCGACAGCGGCGTGCGCGACTCGCTGCAGCTGCGCGAGCTGGGCTTCCCGGTATTCTCGCTCAGCGTCTGCATCAAGGGCACCGTCAAGGAGACGCTGACCTCCACCAACGACCCGATCGTCGTCGGCGGCGAACTCATTCATCCCGGCGACATCATCGTCGGCGACGCCGACGGCCTGGTCGTCGTGCGCCGCAGGGAGGCGCTTGAGGTGGCGAGGCTCTCGCAGGCCCGCGAAGACGCCGAAGCCGGATACATCGCCGACTACAAGGCCGGCAAGTCGGTCATCGAGGTCAGCAAGCTCGAAGCCGTGCTGAAGGCCAAGGGCCTGACCGTCGAGGCGTGAGCGGGATCGAGCGGCTGCAGGCCGGGCTATACCCGGCCGCGTGCATTCCTCAAGCCTGGTTGAACCGCGAGATGAATTGATCAAAGCGCTCATTGACGCCGCCGCGGAACAAGTCCAGCGGCGGGCCTTCGGCTTTGATCCGGCCCTGCTCCAGGAACATGATCCGGCTCGATACGTCTCGGGCGAAGGCCATTTCGTGCGTCACGATCAGCATCGTGCGTCCTTCCGCCGCCAGATCCCGCATGACCTTCAGCACTTCGCCAACGAGCTCGGGATCGAGCGCGGAGGTGGGTTCGTCGAAGAGGAGGCCCCGGGGCTTCATGACCAGGGCGCGCGCTATGGCCGCCCTCTGCTGCTGGCCGCCGGACAGCTGGGCCGGATAGGCTTTTGCCCGATCGATCAAGCCGACGCGCCGCAACATGGCTTCCGCCTCCTCGCGCACCTCGCCGCGACCGCGCCGTTGGACATGGAGGGGCGCCTCCATCAGGTTTTCGAGCACGGTCATGTGGCTCCAGAGGCAGAAATTCTGGAACACCATCGCCACCTGGGTTCGCAGGCGATCCACCTGCCTGCGATTGCCGATATGGAGGGCGTCGCCGCTTTGCCGCAGATCGACCTGTTCGCCGAAGATCTGCAGCCGCCCCGCTGACGGAAGCTCCAGGAGGTTGAGACAGCGCAGGAAGGTCGACTTGCCCGAGCCGGATGCACCCAGGATGGAGATGACCTCGCCCTCATGGGCGCGGAAGTCGATGCCTTTCAGCACCTCGATCGCGCCATAGCGCTTGTGGAGGCCATCGACCGCGATGGCGGGAGCCGTGGAAGCATTGTCGGCAGCAGCCGGGCGGGAGGCGGAAGCCATCTGGTTTCTCCGTGTGGACGAGGTCAGGCGCGACGATGGGCGTGGTGGGCCTGGAGTTGCCGTTCGAGAAGCGCGAAGGCCGCGCTCATCAGGAAGGTCAGGGCGAGATAGATCGCTCCGGTGACGATGAAGATCTCGAAGATGCGATAGGTCGAGGAAATCAGCTTGTGCGCGATGCCGGTCAGCTCCGTCAGGGTGATGATGCTTGCCAGCGAGGTCGCCTTGATCATCAGGATGGCTTCGCTGCCGTAGACGGCCAGGCCCTGGCGGAGGGCGATGGGCCAGATGATGCGACGGCGCAGCAGGAGGCCCGACATGCCGCAGGCGCGCCCCGCCTCGATCTCGTGTGCCGGCACGGCCTGGATCGCGCCGCGGATGATCTCGGCCGTATAGGCCGAGGTGTTGAGCGCAAGGGCGAGGATGGCGCACCAGTAGGGTTCGCGAAGGAAGGGCCAGAGGGCCGAGTGGCGCAGCGGGGCGATCTGACCCAGGCCGTAGTAGATCAGGAAGATCTGCAGCAGGAGAGGGGTTCCACGAAAGAGTTCGACATGGGCCTTCGCGGCCCATCGCAGCGGCGAGAAGGCGCTGCCGGCGGCGCCAGCGGCGAAGACGGCGAGGGCGAAGCCGATCGAGAGGGACAGTGCCGCAAGCTGGAGCGTCAGCGGCAAACCCGACAGCAGCTGGCCGAGGACATCCGTCAGAAAGGGCCAATCCAGCATCAGCGTCTCCAGGGTTTGGCGAGGTGGCTTTCCATCCGGTTCAGCCCGGCGCCCGTGGCGCGCCCGATGACCAGGAACACCGCGGCCGCAATGGCGTAGAACAGGAGAGGCTGGCGGGTCGAACCCGCGGCGGTACCGGCCTGGCGCAGCAGCTCCGTCAGCCCGATGACCGACAGGAGCGATGTTTCCTTGAGCGCGGACTGCCAGATGTTGCCGAGCGCAGGCAGGGCGAAACGCAGCGTCTGGGGAGCGACGATGCGGCGCAGGAGCAGGAGTTTCGACATGCCGCACGCGGTGCCCGCCTCGATCTGGCCGCGGTCCAGCCGAAGATATGCGGACCGATAGGCTTCCGTCTGGTAGGCACCGGATACGATCCCGATCGCAAGGACGCCGATGACGAAGGACGGCAGAGAATAGAAGCCGGGAAATCCTCCCGTGTTCATGAGCGTCGTCAGGATGACGCTGCCGCCGAAATAGAAGAGATACACCACGAGGATCTCGGGCACGCCTCGGAAGACCGTGGTATAGGCCTGGCCGATCAGGCGCAGGGCGCGCGGCCGGGCGAGCTTGAGGGTCGCCCCGCCAATTCCGAAAACGCTTCCCAGCAGGAAGCCGCAAAGGGCAGCGGCGATCGTGACGCCTGCGGCCTTGAGCAGCGGCAATCCCCAGCCTTGCGGCCCGAAGCCCAGCAATTCGAATATGCTCGACATCATGGAACAGCCTCGTCTTTGCGCTGCGGCCGGTGCAAGCGGTCGACCGCGAAGGGAGCGAGCGTCGCCTCCAGGCTTCCGGAGACAAGCGAACGCGCCACCGCTTCCCCAACGGCGGGGGCAAGCTGGAAACCGTGGCCGCAGAAGCCAAACACATGCCAGAGGCCGGGATGCAGGCGGCTGGGACCGATGAAGGGTATTCCGTCGTCGGTCGCCCCTTCGAGGCCGGTCCAGGTCCGCACGACGGGCACGCCCGCCAGGCCCGGAAAGGCCGCAACCGTGGCCGCGGCGCTCGATGCCATCCGGTCCATGACGGTGAACGAGGTGTCTTCGCTCAGGCAGGGCTTGCCGAGTATCCCGCCGCCGATGACCAGCGAGCCGACCGCGCTCTGCTTGAAGGAGAGGGGCTGGTCGATGCCGATGACGACAGGGGCGATGAATGGTTTCACCCGCGCCGTCACCATCATGGAAAGGGCCAGGACCGTGATCGGCAGCGTCTCGCCGAGGCGTGCCGCGATGTCCGATCCCCAGGCGCCGGCGCAGTTGAGCACCCACTCCGCCTCGATCCTGCCCGCATCCGTGTCGACGCGCCATCCGCCGAGGGGTTTGGCGGAGAGGTCGCGCACGGTGCACCGCTCAAGAATCCGGACGCCGGCACCTTCCGCAGCCTTGCGGAAAGCGCGTGCGGAATTGGCGGGGTTTGCGTGCCCGTCGCGCCGGGAAATCAGGCCACCATGTGCGGAGCCGGCAAGGCCGGGCAGGAGCCGGTGAAGCTCGTCGGGCGCGATCAGCTCTTCGGAATCTATTCCACGGCCGCGCATCGTCCGCGCCCGTGCCCCGCACCATTGCAGCTCGGCCGCATCCATCGCCAGCGCAATCTGCGATGTGCCGAGCCGGACCTCGCAGGCTTCGGCCGCGTCCTTCCCCACGAAGTCCGCAAGATTGGCCCACATGTCCATGGCCCGCAGGGAAAGCGGATATTCACGGATATCGCGCATCAGTGACCGAAGGCCACCCGCATTGACACCCGAGGCATGCCGCCCCGCCAGGTTCTTCTCGACCAGGGTGACCTGCCAACCGGCACGCGCGAGAAACAGGGCAATCGAGCATCCCTGCAAGCCGCCGCCGATAATGAGGGCATCGCAGCCGTTCCTATGCATGGACGTCGTCTCCGGTGATCTCTTCCGGCTTGTCGTCCAGCGACTCGACCTGCGCCAGCGCCGGATCGAGCCCCGTCATGCCGGCCAGCGCGCCGAGCGGAAGAGGCCGCAGCGGTGGCCTTGCGCGGAACGGGCTCGGCGGCATCGGTCGGCCGGGCTCTGCTTCCGCGAGAAGCCGGGCCAGCGTCGCCGCGCAGTTTCGGCCTTGGCAAGGCCCCATGCCGCAGCGCAGGAGCCCGCGGATCAGATTCATGTCGGCAGCCCCGTTCCGGATCGCGACACGTAGCGAACCCGCCGTGATTTCTTCGCAGCGACAGACGATGGTCGCGTCATCGGGCAGCCGTGCCGCCAGGCCGGGCGGAAACGCTGCGTCGAGGAAGGGGCGTGCTGCCAGGGTGCGTAGCACCTCGGCTTCGGTCCGATCCGGCCCCCCCTGTCTCCCGGTGATGCGGCCGAAGTCGGCGAGGATGGCTCGCGCGGCATGACGCCCGTGCGCGGCCGCGGCGTCGGCGCCGCCGATCCGGCGTGCGTCGCCTGTGATCCGTATCCTGCAGGGGCCCGTCGTGAACGATGGGCAGGGCGCCATCCGCGCCCGACCATCGTGCGCCGTCCTGGGGCGCCAGCTCGCATCGTCCCGTTTCCACTCGAGAGCAAGCCCGGCGGCATGCGCCAGGTCCGTTGACGGTACGATGCCGTCGTGCACCAGGAGGAGGTCGCAGGGAATATCCATGGTTTTTCCGCCGGCAAGCAGGCGGACGGATTCGAGATGTTCGCCGCCCAGCGCCTGAAGCCCGGATATGCCGGTCCGCATCGGGATGCCCGCAAGCCGCAACCGGGCAAGCCAGCCCACCCCCTTGGCGAGGGCCGGGATCCCGGCCGGTCGAACCCGTTTGAGAGCGGCAAGCTTGTCCCCGAGCCGGTCCGTGCGGGCAATCAACACCGGCTTGACGCCGAGACGCCGCAGCTGGTCGGCAAGCAGAAAGATCAGCGGGCCGGTTCCGGCCAGGACGATCCTTCCCTCCGGCTTGAGGCGTCCGGCCTTCATCAGGGTCTGAACCGCCCCGGCGGTCATCACGCCGGGCAGCGTCCATCCCGGAAACGGCGTCGGGCGCTCCACCGCGCCGCTGGCGAGCACGACATGCGGCGCACGCAGGTAGCCGGCCGCGTTGCCCCTGAGCCAGCCGACCGTACCGTCTGCCCGCAGATCCCAGACCGTGGTGCCGGGCCGGAAATCGATGCCGGGCGTTGCCCGAAACCGCTCGATCAGGGCAAGGCCGGCCCTGTAGGCCGGCCCGAGGGCGGAGAGCAGCGCGTCCGTCCGGGGGCGTGCCTGCATGTTGGCTTCCAGCGAACGAAAGATCTGCCCGCCGGGTAAGGGCTGCATGTCGAGCACGATTACCCTGCATCCCGCAGACGCCAGCTCGATTGCGGACGACATTCCGGCAGGACCTGCCCCTATGACGATCACGTCTGCATCGGGGGCCGGGGTCATTGGAATTCCATGCCGGCGATGGCGGCAGGCCCATCCTGGGTGTGAAGCCTCATGCCATCCTCGACCTCGCTCAGGCAGGCCTGGCGGCTTCCGACGCCGTCGATCTCGATCAGGCAGTCGAAACAGTGTCCGATCATGCAATAGGGCAGTCGTCTCGCGCCGCTGACCGGCGTCGTGCGGAAGTGGCCGACACCGGCGCGCAGAAGGCAGGCCGCGATGGTTTCGCCGGCCCGCGCCGGTATCGCCCGGCCATCCAGATAAATGGTCATCGTTGCCTCGGTGGAGCCGATGGGCGCGAACATGGTGCTACCTGTGCATCGTTGAAACGGCTGGTTCGGGAGGAGGGCCGCGCGGCGATCGCCCCCTCCCGACGAGGGAGGGGGAGCGGGCTATTCATGGATGGAGATATCCACGCCGAACCACTTTTCGGTCAGGGCCTTGTTGGTCCCGTCCCTGTTGATGTCCGTGATGGCTGCGTCAAAGGCTGCCCGCAGCGCCTCGTCGCCCGGACGCAGGGCGACATTGATGGTGCCGAGCCCAAGCACGCCGCCGGCGAAGGTGGGGCCGGTAAAGACCAGCGTCCCTGCCGGGTTCGCGTCGATCACCGCCTTGAAGGCCGTCACATTGGCCACGGCGAGGTCGATGCGCCCGGCGGTGAGCTCCAGGCCGAGCTGTTCGAAGGAGGGATATTCGCGGATATCGAGGCCGTTGAAGTATTCGCCGGCGAAGGTGGCCGCGGTGGAACCGGTCTGAACGCCGATGGTCTTGCCGGAGAGCTTTTCCTTCAGGGCTGCGAGCGCCGCCTCGGACTCCTGCGGAGCCTTTGCGAGGTCGAAGGAGCGGCCGGCTTCCGGAAGATCCTTGAGCGCGTTGTCGCCCGCCGTGAGGAACCCGTTGGGCGCCTTCGCATAGGGCTTCGAGAAGCCGATGACTTTCTTGCGCTCTTCAGTCACGCCCATCGACGCGATGATGGCATCATACTTGCCGACCGTGAGGCCCGGGATGATGCCGTTCCACTCCTGGGCGATGAGATCGCATTTGATCTTCATGCGCTCACAGAGCGCCTGCGTCAGCTCGATTTCATAGCCGCCGAGGGAGCCATCGGCATTGCTGAAATTCCACGGAGGATAGGCGCCCTCGGTCGCGACGGTGATGTGGTCGGGCAGGTTCTGAGCGGTCGCCGCGCCAGCCAGAAGCGGCGTCAGGGCGAGAGCAAGCAGCATATGGCGTCTGAGCATATCTTCGTTCCCTTGGTGTTGTTCATCGGGTTTTGAGCAACCCGTCATGCGACTATGCCAAAGAGCGAAGCATGTTTGGATACGGTATCTGATTGACCTGAGGCTAAGCTGGACTTAGCCTGATGCAATGCGTATCGCGAAAATCCCCTCGTTGAACTGGCTCCGCGTGTTCGAGGCAGCCGCGCGGCACCAGAGCTTCGCCCGGGCCGGAAAAGAACTAAGCATGTCCGCTGCCGCCGTCAGTCAGCAGATCCTTGCGCTCGAGACACATCTGGGACGTCCGCTGTTCGAACGCGCCGCAAACCGGATCAACCTGACGTCGGAAGGAGGCGATTTCCTTCCGACGGTCCAGGCGTCCCTCGGGGCGATCGAAAGCAAGGCCGAGTCCCTCTTCGCGCGGCAGCGGATCGACCGCGTTACGCTGTTGGCGAGCCAGTTGATGGCGATGAGCTGGCTGCCGCGCGTGCTGGCGGATTTCGAAGCGGCGAACCCGGCGATCCGCGTCGACCTTCTGGTGGAGGGCACGCAGCGCAAGGTGGATCCGGACCTGGTGATCCGGTTCGGAGAGGAGCCGCACCTCGTGCGGCACCCTACCTGGCTGATGGGCATGTCCCATGTCGTCATGTGCCGGAAGGAGGACACGGCGCGCATCGGCAGCCTGGAGGACCTGCTGTCGTTTCGCCTCTATGACGTGGCGTCCCACGCCATTGGCTGGACTGCCCTTCTCAATCACAATTTCGGCCCGCAGCCGGGCCGGCACCTCAAGCTCGAAACCGTTGACACGACGCCGCTGTCCCTGATGATGGTCAGCCAGGGGCTTGGCCTTGCGATCGGCCACCTGCCGGTTTGCGGCCCGATTGCCGCCGCCCTCGGCCTCGTCGTTTGCCCGTTCGTGCCGAGAACGCCGGGTCCGGGAAACTACTATCTCGAACAGCCACAGGACAGGCCGCAACGCCCCTCTGTCGGACGATTGGAGCGTGCTCTACAGGAGGCGGCGCATGCGTCGATGCGCATTGGCGCCCGGCCAGCCGGCGCGGAGGATGGTCGATGACCATGAGCGCCGCCGGCGGCAGGCTGTAGGCCGACCGGGCATCCTCTTCCCGAGGTTCAGGATGAATGGATGCGGTGTTGCCGCTGGAACGACATGTCTAGCGAATTTCCAGATCCATCCTCGTGCCGAAAAGCGGCACGTCCCGGGCGGACCAGCCTTTGCCGTCGGCCGTAAAGCCCAGCTCCGAACAGGGCCTGCCTTCGGCACCTGCGGGGTTCGAGGCCAGGTTCCTGCCGGCAAGGAAGGTCTGGGAGAAAGTGGTGTCGATGGGAACCGGCGTCAGGCAGGCGACCGCCTTGTAGAAATCGTCCCGGTGCTGCGGATCGTCCAGGGCATAGGATTGGAAGACGCCGCGCAATCCATCGAGTTTTTGCTGGCAGAACGCCGCCATGTCGGCGTCATAGCGGCAACCCAGTTCGGTGGAATACTGCACGCGGCATTGAGGATCCGCGAGGTTCTTCAGGCAGGAGGGCAGGCGCGCGGCAAAGGCTCCGGCCTCGTCCTTGTCCCAGCTGTTGTCGGCGGGGCTGCCCGCAATCGTTTCCGGCGCCGCATGCAGCCGCACGCCGCTTTCGGGATCATAGCGCAGCATGTCCCATTCGGCGGCGACGAAGCCGGAGGTCAGCGGGCCGTAGCCGCTTGCCGCACGGATCTTCGCCTGGAAATCGCTGACCCATTTGCGAAAGCTCCAGTCCTGCGCCTGGCGCGGCCCGGTCGCGAGAGCGACGCGATCAGCAATGGTGCGCATTGGCGGCCCGCCGAGCCGCAGCATGACCCAGGCATCCGTGTGGAAGGGACTTTGACTGACCCGCCGTTCGGACCAGCTCTCGCCCTCCGCGCCCGCTTCCGCAATGTCGGGGTTCTGCAGCTCGGCGAGCCGCTCCTCCGCCATCGACCGGCGGCATGCCTCGGTACCGTCCGGGTGGGCGCCGGCAAGGGCGCATTGGTGATCGCGGAAGGTCTCCCAGGCGGCTTGCGATGCGGCAAGCCGTGCCTGCTGGTCCGCCGCCTTCTCCTGCGCGATCCCGCCTGCGGCGGCGCGGGCCTCGATCTCGCCGTCGAGCAGCCGGAGGGTTTGCGAAAGCGATTCCGTTTGCACCGCGATCCGCCATGCCTGGCAGAGGCCGGGCGTCAGCGCGTTTCGCGCGCAGTCGGCTTGGTCCTGTGCTTCGGCGAATGTCGCCGTGCCCGACAAGACGGCCACGGAGAGGAGACTTAATGCAAGACGGCTCATTGTGCGGCCTCATCGAGTGCGTTGGCCACGCGTCGCAGGTGGTCGGCGTAGTCGGGATCGCGTGCCGGGTCGGCCGCCTGCGCATCCTCCCGATATTGCGCGAACACGCTTTCGGGGGAAACGGCATAAAGCTCGATCGTGCCGCCCGCAGCGATCGGATTGCCGCTCTCGTCGAACGTCCAGCCGATGAGCGCGCTGCAAAGCTCCGCCTGCCGCTCGGGAAGCGTCTCGATGTCGACCGGTTGGGCGACGGCGCTGCCGCCTGCCGGCTGTGCGATAAAGGTGAGCTTGGTGACGGTCTCGGCATTGTCCGGGGCGAAGACCGCGAGGCCCGCCCCCTTGCCGCCTTCCGCGATGCAGCCGGCCATGGCGTATACCGAATTGCCCTGGAAACCGGAAAAAGGCGAGGCGGTGCGGCCGTCGCGCCGATAGCCGGCAGCGATGGACCGGCTGACATCGAAGACGCCCTGGCATGCCTTCGCGACAGGCGGGTCGAGCCGGCAGCCGAGTTCGATCGAATAGGCCATGCGGCAATTCGCCGTGCCGAGATCGCGCATGCAGGCAGGAAAACGGGCCGCAAGCAACTGCATGTCGGCATCGCTGGCGCTCATGGGCGCGCTCTCCAGCAGGGGCTGGCCGTTTTCCGGGTGATATCGCCAGGCGTCCCAATCCGCCGAAATGGCCTTTGCCGTTTCCGCCTCGAAGCCGCGTGCCGCCAGCGCCTTCTCGATCAGGGCGGCGCCATAGCGCTTCTTGATGTACCAGCTGTAATCGCCGAAGGCGAAGGCGCGCATGGAATAGTGCGAATCGGCGAGCGTGTTGAAGTCCGGTTCGAGCCCGCCCTCGGCCTGGCTTTCGTCGCCGTCCTCCGATGGAGCGACGCCCAGCAGCGCGTCGAGTTCCTTCATCCGGCGCCACGATGTCCAGCGCAGGCATTGAAGGCCCTGGATGACGCCGACGATGCCCTCCTGCCCGGCAAAATAATCGCAGGTCGCTTTGCGATAGGAAAGCCAGGCGTCCTGGGCGGCGCGCACCGCATCAGGCTGCGCGGAGGCGGCCAGCACGGCCGCAAGCCGGCTTTCCACCTCGCCGTCCAGCCCTCCGCCAAGGGCTGCGAGGCAGGCTTCGATCTTCAGGTCACCCCTGTCCGTGCATTCGGCCGGCGTCTCGAAATTCTCGACGATCCCGCCGGCAGCCGCCGTTTCCGGCAGGATGCCCAGCAGCGCAGCGATAAAAAGGCGTTTCATCCTCTTCCCTTCCCGTGATGCCGTCAGTGGCAGCGGAAGCCCGCCGGCACGGTATCGTAGATTTTCAGGGCATGGACCGTCTCGAGCGTCAGTCCGCCGGCCTTCAGCCGGGCCTGCTGCTGAAACGCGCCGACCGCGGCCGAAAGCCCGTCCGGGCCGCGGACGGTCACGCCCGCTTGTCCAAGTGCCTGGGCCAGCGTTGCCTTGCCGCCGTCCGAAAGGTAGGGCAGCAAGTCGTGGGCGGTAAGCGTGGATGCCGCTTCGAGATCGCCGAGATCGCGCGCCCGCGAGATGAGCTGCAGCGCGCGGGCGATATCGGGCCTGGCCATGCCGCATCCGGCCAGATACATGATGCCGAGCGCATTGATAGCGGCCGGATGCCCTTTGTCCGCCGCCGCCTGGTATTGTTCCAGCGCCTCGGAAAGCCGCTCGGCCTTTTCGAGGCTGCGGGCAAGGTTGTGCTTGAGCCGGGCGCTTTCCGGCTCGGCCGCGACGGCATCAAGGCAGGCGGGCACGGCCTTCACGGCGTCGATGTCCTCGAAGGCGATGCCCTTCACGCCGATGAAATTACGCGCGTCGACGGCGAGCCGGTCGCATTCGGTTATGTTGGGTGGACGAAAGAAGAGCGTGCGACTCGTCTGAACCAGATATTCGGGCTTCTGCATGCCGTTCGTGCTGGCAAGCACGTCGCCTGCCGCAAGGCGAAACATTTCGGACACTTCGAGCCCGGGCTGATCGATGAAGCGCAGCAGGCTTTCCGTATAGGGGCTGTGCTCCCTTTCGCCATCGGATGCCACTTGGCCGGCAGCCGTGGCGAAGGCGACCAGGCGATAATAACCGGCACTCGCCTCAGCGCCGGCCGGCTTGGGCAGGTCGATGCGCGCAAGACCGCGCGATCCGTCCGCGCCGTGGAAGAGGTCGCTGAACGGATTGTTCCGGCAGGCATCGAGCACGATGATCTTGGCGGCATCCGGCTTGGCCTTCTCCTCGATGGCCGAAAGGATCAGGTCGACCGCGATCAGGTCGTCCCGCTGCCCGCCTTTCGCAAGATCGACCGGAACGAGGAAGTTGCGGCCGTCGAGCTGAAGGCCGTGGCCTGCATAGAAGACGAAGATCACGTCCGCACCGGACACGTCGCCGGCGAACCGCCGGATCGTCTCCTGCAAGGCGCTTGTCGGCTGGTCGATGGCGACATGGAGGCGAAAGCCGAGGCCGCCCAGTTTTTCCGCCATGGCCCGCGCATCGTTCGCCGGATTGGCGAGCCGGGCCACCGACCGGTAGTCCGCGTTTCCGATCACCAGGGCAACCCCGTCGAAGGCACCGTGCGATGCTGACACCTGTGCCATGGCCGGCGATCCGGCAGGAAGGAAAAGCAGGCAGACGAGCGCGGCGAGAAAATGCCGGATTGCATTTCTTCCAGGAACAGCCCGCATGCCTCAACTCCGCCTTGCACGCATGAACATCGCGGACGTTCTATTCCCGCCGTTCGTCGCCCGTTCACCAGAATTGGTTTCATTCAAACCGAAAAGCGGCAAAGAGGCAACCAGCGGCCTGCGGGCGATCGGAATGCGGCTGGAAGGCTACATGAAGTCGCGCGGAACCGCTTTTTCGAACGTCTTCTCGAAGATCTTCGTTTCGCCCTCGAAGGCGCGGACATTGGCCGAGATCAGCCAGTGCGTCGCGGTGCAGGCGATGGTGGCGGTCGAGACGGTGCGTACGAACCAGCCGGGGCGCTGCATGTCGCAGGTCCAGACGGCCGTGCCCGTCATCGAGAGCGGGTCGTTTTCGGCGATCGACCAGAGTTCGTCGCGGACCTGGCGGGTGGCGAGGCCCGTGCCGGGATGCTCGTTGAGGCCGGTATCCTCGTAGATCGAATATTCGGTCAGGCCGTTCGTCAGGTCCCGTTCCACGCCGCGCGCCGTTTCGCCCGGAGCGAGCTCCGTATATTTCGGCAACGGGTCGGGATTGGCCGGCTCGGGAAGAGAGACGACCCGGTGCGCGCCGAGTTTCGGCAGGGAAAGGCCGAGCGAGGCGAGATCGACCGTCACGCCGGCATCCACCGGCGGCGGCAGCACCATCGGCCAGTAGGATGTCGAGAGCGACAGGCGGATGCGGTGGCCGGCGCGGAAGCGATAGCCCATGGCATCGAGCACGAGGCGGACACGGACCTTCTCCCCTCTGGGCATCGCCTTCGGTTCGGCATTGCCGTCGCGATGGGCGAGGTTGAGGACGCCGAAGGTCACGCGGGTCGCCGTGCCATCGGGATGGATATCGACGAGGCGGGCGCAGAGATTGGCGATATCGGCCTCCGTCGAGAGGTCGAGCTCCAGCACCGGCTGGCCGAGGAAGTCCTGGGCTTCCGAGAGCGGCGGCGTCTCGATGACAAGCGAGCCGGCATCGTCGAGGCGCTGGTCGAGCGCCATTTCCGCGTCCGGCTTCAGCGTGAACCACTCGCCGGCCATGATGCCGGTGTCGAGCGGCGACTTCAGGGTGCGGTCGTGCCCGGTGGCGCCGGCAATCGGCATGCCGGGCGCCAGCGTGCCGTATTGCTCGACGTAGAAGGTCGCCATGTCGGGCGCCTCCCAGCGATCCTTGGCGACCCAGAAGCCGGGATCGGCCTCGCGGCGCAGCGCCGGGCGGGCGGCGTCCTGGATATAGGCGCGCACCTGCGGCGTCTTCTCCGCGCCATTCTCCTCACCGCGCAGCCAGCGGTTCCACCAGGCGATGGCTTCCGTGTGGAAATCCATGCGCGGCTTCGGCCAGGCGAAATGCGGGTATTTGTGAACCCAGGGGCCGATCAGCGCCTTCGCCTTGTCGCCAAGGCCTTCGACGGCCTTGAGCGGCGTGCTGCGATAACCGTCCGCCCAGCCGGCGATGACGAGGGCGGGGACGGGGAAGCCGGCGAAATCCTCGCAGATGGAACCGTGTTTCCAGAAGGCGTCGCGGCGCTGGTGCTGCAGCCATTCCTCCATGAAGAAGGGCTCGTTTTCCAGCCGCTCCAGCCACATCGCCTTCCAGCGCTCGCCGACGATGTCGGGGTCGGGCGAGCGTGACTGATAGGCGAGCATGGTGGCGGCCCAGGACAACTGGGCGGAAAGATGGGTGCCGTTCTTGTAGTGGATGTCGTCGTTGTACCGGTCGACGGTGGAGGCGATGGAGATGACGGCCTTCAGCGCCGGCGGCTTCAGCGCGGCGACCTGCAGGCAGTTGAAGCCGCCCCAGGAGATGCCCATCATCCCGACCGCGCCGTTCGACCAGGGCTGTGCCGCGATCCAGGCGATGAGCTCGCAGGCGTTCGCCAGCTCCAGCGGCGTATATTCCCCGTCGATGACGCCGTCGGATTCGCCCGAGCCGCGGATATCGACACGCACGCCGGCAATGCCGGCGGCGGCGAAGACGGGATAGGTCGATTCATCGCGCATGCACGTGCCGTCGCGCTTGCGGTAGGGCAGGAATTCGAAGACGGCGGGCACGGGGTCCGCCTCGGCCCCGTCCGGCATCCAGATGCGCGCGGCAAGCCACGTGCCGTCGGCAAGCGTGATCCACTGGTTTTCGATGACGGTGAAGGGGCGAGGCATGGCGGGCGTCCGTTTGGCGGGAGAGGCGGATTTGACTGACCGGATGCAGCGCGCGGCGCTGCATCCGGTCATGGATATAGAGGCATAACGTCAGGCGTCGAGCCAGACCCGGCTTGCGACATAGCCGTTGGAGACGTCGTTGCCGATGTCGTGGACATAGCCCTTCACCTGCTTGGAGCAGGCATTGAGGTAGTCGTTGAAGACCGGCAGGATCAGGCCGCCCTCGTCGCGCACGATGAGCGCCATGGTCTTGTAGAGCGCGCGGCGCTTGGTTTCGTCGAGCTCGGCCCTTGCCTGGAGAACCAGCTTGTCGAAATCCGGCCGCTTGAAGCGCGTGTCGTTCCATTCGGCGTTGGAGACATAGGAGGTGGAATAGCGCGAATCCTGCGTCGGGCGCCCGCCCCAGTAGGATGCGGAGAAGGGCTGGACGTTCCAGACGTTCGTCCAGTAGCCGTCATCCGGCTCGCGCTTGACGTCGATGGCGATGCCCGCCTTCTTGGCGCTCTCCTGGAAGAGCACGGCGGCATCGACCGCGCCGGGGAAGGCGGCTTCGGCAGTGCGCAGGAGAACCGGGCCGGAATGGCCGGATTTCTTGTAGTGGAAGGCGGCCTTGTCCGGGTCGAAGGCGCGCTGCTCGATACCGTCCGGGGCGAGGGCATAGGCCATGTTGACCGGATAGTCGTTGCCGAGGGTGCCGTAGCCGCTGAGCACCCGGTCGAGGATCTCCTGGCGGTCGATGGCGTATTTGAGCGCGAGGCGCAGATCGTTGTTGTCGAACGGTGCCGTGTCGCAATGCATCAGGAAGCTGTAGAAGCCCTTGCCGCCGGTCTGGAGGATCTCGACGATCGGCGCGCGCTTCAGGAGTTCGACGGTCTTGGGCTCTACCGCGCTGATGAAGTGGACTTGGCCGGAGGACAGCGCCGCAATGCGCGCAGTGGTGTCGTTCATGACGATGATCTCGACGCTGTCGACGAAGCCGCGGTCGGAGCGCCAGTCGTTCGCGTTCTTCTCGAAGGTCGTGCGCACGCCCGCCTCGAAGGAGACCAGCTTGTAGGGGCCGGTGCCGACCGCCGCATCGGGGTTTTCCACGCCGCCGCCCGGCTGGATGATCAGGTGGTAGTCCGAGAGGATCAGCGGCAGGTCCGCGTTCCCTTCGGCGAGCGTGATCACCAGGTCGCCGGCCTTGTCCTCGAAGGACCTGATCGAGCCGAGAAGCCCGAGCGCGCCCGACTTGGAGCCGGCATCGGAGTGCCGCTTCAGCGTGGCGAGCACGTCGGCGATGGTCATCGGGCTGCCGTCGTGGAACGTGACGCCCTTGCGGATCTTGAAGGTCCAGGTCGCGGCATCGGCGGAGGCTTCCCAGGATTCGGCAAGGGCCGGGACGGCGACGCCGGTATCGGGATGGGATTCGACCAGCGTATCTCCCCAGCAGCGGCCCGTCACGAAGGCGACGCCGGCGCTGTAGCCTGCCGGATCAAGCGTATCCGTCGCAGCGCCGCCCTTCAGGCCGAGCTTCAGGTGCCCGCCGCGCTTCGGCTCCTGCGCGAGCGCGCGCCCCGGCGCAAAGCCTGTCGCCGTTGCGGCGAGCACGCCGAGGGCGGCTGCGCCGCCGAGGAACTCGCGGCGTTTGAGGCTGCCGGTGGAATTTACATCAGGCTTCCAGATGCGCGTCATGTCGTCGGTTCCCCATTTGTGCGGGCTCCGGACATCCACCGGAGCTTTCGAGGAAATCGTAGCGAACATGGGGGCGGGAGAGAATTTCACGACTTGACGCGATTTTACGCTGCTTTACGCTCCTGTTCCCTGGAGTGAACCATGCAGCCGACGTCTTTCCCGATCAATCTCCGGCATGCCTGCAGCACCCGCAAGTCGGTGTCGGAAATCTGCCGCCAGCTCGGCGTCAACCGCCAGCAGTTCAACCGCTATGTGAACGGCGAGGCGGTCCCCTCGCCGCACAATCTGGCGCGGATCGCGGCCTTCTTCGGCGTCAGGCCCGCCGACTTCTCGCTCGACCCGGCCCTGTTCGAGCTGCGCCTCGTGAGCGCGGCCGGCGGAGCCTTCGGCACGGACGTGCTGCATACCTGCTTTCCCGGCAACCTGCCGTCGCTTCGCCGGCATCTCGGCTATTACCAGACCTACCATGTCTCGCTCTCGTGGCCGGGCATGATCGTCTGCTCCTGTGCCCGGCTGGACGAGCACGAAGGTGCGGTGCGCGTGAAATCCATCGAACGCATCCAGGACCGGCCGCATGAAATCCGCCAGTTCTCGAAATATGTCGGCCTCGCCTCGTTTCTCCGCAACCGCATCTTCGTCGTCGAGCGCAGCACCGGGCCTGAACCGATGATCGCGCAGACGATCCTGACGCCCTTCGAAACGCACCAGCGCATTTATCTGAGGGGCATGACGATGGGTGTTTCCTGGCGGAAGCAGAACCTCCCCTATGCCTCGCGCGTCATCTGGCGCCATCTCGGCACGGATACCGACCGGCGCCAGCTGCTGTCCCGCTGCGGCGTGTTGCCGCCAGGCTCGCGGCAGCTTCCCCCGACGGTGCGCGAATTCCTCGACGCGAGCGAAAATCCCGCCATTTCCATCCCGTTCAGCGAGGTCTGAGCATCTTGGGATCTGCGTCCGGCTAGACGGCGACCAGGCTTGCATGCCGTTCCGGCAAGGCAACCGCAAATCGCTCCGGCCCGATCTCCGCGAAAAATTCCCGCGCCACCTCGATGAAACGCCGCAGGAAGGCCGGTTTTGCGCTTCCGTACCGGTCGGCGATCATCAGGCGGGGTGTCGGCAGGATTTCGAGCAGGGGGCGGCGCACCAGACGATCGCTGTCCGGGCTTCCAAGCCCGATGGGGCGCATGTTGAGGATCGACATGCCGAAGCCGCAGGCCACCGCGGCGCGAACGGTATCGTAGCCCCGCGTCCGGAACGAGATTTTCGGTCGCTGGCCCGCGAGATCGAAAAGCGTGACCAGGTAGCCCGAGGTCTGCGGCAGGTCGAGCAGCACCAGCGGCCGCGTCACCAGCTCCGCGAGGCTGAGGCATTGCTTTTGCGCAAGCGGATCGTTCGCATGAAGCAGCGCATGTGCCGGCACATGGGCGAGGGTCACGGCATCCGAGGGAAGGCCCGGGCCGATGTCATAGGCCACGATCGCATCGACCATGTTCGATTCCAGCCATGTCAGCAGTTGTGGTTGCTCGCCCTCGAAGAGCTGGATCTCGGTGCCGCTCGCTGCAACGAACCGGTGCAGGAGTTCCGGCATGAACAGGGCGCCGAACGGCTCGAAGCAGCCGATCTTCAGGACCGGGGGCATGCCGGCGGTGAACTTGTCCATCGTGCGCTCGAACTCGGCCTCCGCCGCGAGCAGGCGGCGGGCCGACGCGACGAACCGCTCGCCTGCCGGCGTAAGCGTGACGCCCTTGGACGGCCGGCGCTCGAAGAGCCTGGAATGCATCTCGCCTTCCGCCTGGCCCATCGCGGCCAGAATGGAGGATTGCGCGATGCGGCACGTGCGCGCCGCAGCCGATATCGATCCCGTCTCTGCGACGAGCACGAGGTAACGAAGCTGGCGAAGGGTCAGATTCATTCATCTATTCCATGTAACAAGCAGCATCATATTTTGCATTTTATATAATTCAACGTTTGCGCGATGCTGTCTTCACTGGTTTTCAGCAGTGGGAAGACGCCGTGAACGACAGCCGCCAGTCCATCTCGCCAATCTCCGATGCGCCGGACCTGTGCCGCATGGATGTCGCGGCCCTCACCGCGGCCTTCCGGTCCGGCGCGCTTTCTCCGGTGGAGGCCGTCCAGGCGGCACTTGATCGCGCCGAGGCCGTCCAGCCGCGTTTCAACGCCTTCACCTTCATCGATCACGCCGGCGCGCTGGAGGCGGCGCGCGCCGCCGAGGCGCGCTGGCGGGCGGGCTCGGCGCTCTCGGCGATCGACGGCGTGCCCGCGACCCTCAAGGACATCGTGCATGTCGAGGGCTGGACCGTGCGCTACGGAAGCCGGGTCACCGATGCCGCGCCGATGAAGCAGGACGCGCCCGCCGTCGCGGGCCTTCGCGCTGCCGGCGCAGTCTTCATCGGCCAGACCACGACGCCGGAGTTCGGCTGGAAGGCGGTGACGGACAGCCCCGCCTTCGGCATCACCCGCAATCCATGGAACCCGGACCGCACGCCCGGCGGCTCTTCGGGCGGGGCAGCGGTCGCCTCGGCCACCGGCGCGGGCGTTCTTCATCTCGGCACCGATGGCGGCGGATCGATCCGGATCCCTGCCGCCTTCACCGGGACCTTCGGCCTGAAGCCGACCTTCGGTCGTGTCCCGGCCGATCCGCCGAGCGTCTTCGGCACGGTTGCCCATATCGGCCCGATGACCCGCAGCCCGGCCGACGCACGGGCGATGCTCGCCGCGATGGGCGGGCGGAGCCTTCGGGACTGGAGCCAGCCATGGGGGGCGGCGTCGGCGCTCGATGCGCAGCCCTTCGGCTGGAAGGGGCGCAAGGTCGGTCTTTGGATGTCGCCGCCGACGGGTTCGCTCGACCCGGCGATCGAGCGCGCGGTGTTGGATGCGGCCCGCCGGATCGAGGCGGCGGGCGCGCGCGTTGAAGCGATCCAGCTGCCCGGCGAACGCCTGCACGACCTGTTCTGCGCCCACTGGATGACCGGAGCCGCAAGCCGCCTTTCGTCCGTCCCCCCGTCGGCACGCGAAGCGATGGATCCCGGCTTCATCGATGCGGCCGGGGAGGGGAGCCGCTTCAGCCTGATGGACTATATCTCGGCGCAACAGGCCCGTGCCCGCTTCGGCGCCGCAATGGACCAGTTGCTTGCGGACTATGATCTCCTTCTTTCTCCCGCCACCGCCTGCCTGCCGTTTGCGGCCGGACGGGAGGTGCCAGAGGGCTCCAGCCTGTCGCGCTGGACCGAATGGGCCGGGTTCAGCTATCCGATCAACCTGTCACAGCAGCCGGCCTGCACCCTGTTCTGCGGCCTGGCCGACGGCTTGCCGGTCGGCTTGCAGATCGTCGGCCCGCGTGGGGAAGACGGCTTCGTGCTCGATGCCGCCGAGGCGGTCGACCGCTTGCTGGGAGCGCCGTGATGCCGGATATCGTCTCCCTTTCCCTCAATGCGCTGACGCTGATGAGCATTCTCATGCTCGTCGCGCTGGGTCTTGCGATCATCTACGGATTGATGGGCATCATCAATCTCAGCCATGGCGAGTTCGTCACCATCGGCGCCTATACGCTGTTCACGGTACAGGCGGCCGGCGGCTCGTTCTGGCTGGCGCTCGTCGTGGCGCCGGTCGTCGGCTATCTCCTGGGCACGGTGCTTGAAATCACGGTGATCCGGCGCCTCTACGACAGGCCCATCTCCACCATCCTCGCCACCTGGGGGCTCAGCCTCATCCTGCAGCAGGCGATCATCCTGGCCTATGGCGCCGCGCCGCGGCCGGTGACGGCGCCGTTCGAGGCGTCTGTTCAGGTGCTCGGCATCACATATCCGGCCTATCGGCTCTTCCTGATCGTCTTTGCCTTCGCCGTGATGGCCGGCTGCGTGCTGGTCTTCCGCAAGACGCCGTTCGGGCTCGATGTCAGGGCGGTGATCCAGAATGCGGGCATGGCGCGGGCGCTCGGCGTGAATGCCGAAAGGGTCTATCGCCGGGCGTTCGCCAGCGGCGCGGCGCTCGCCGCCCTCGCCGGCGTCCTCATCGCGCCGCTCGTCGCCGTGACGGCGCTGATGGGCGTCAACTATCTGGCGCGCTCCTTTTTCGTCGTCCTCGTCGGCGGCGCGGGTTCCATCCCCGGCGTCGTCGCCGGCTCGGCCTTCGTGGGCGGGCTGGAATCGTTGCTCTCCACCACCGTGCCGATCACCGTGGCGCAGGCCAGCGTGCTGATCCTCGCGGTCGTCATCGTGCGGTTCCGTCCGCAGGGGCTGGTGCCGGCATGACGCAACGGGAGAAGACCTGGCTTTTCATCACCCTCGCCATCCTGGCGGCGCTCGCCCTCTATCCGGCCTTCGGCTCCTATTCCGGCGTCTCCGGCCTTCGCGACATCCTGCTTTTCGCGCTCTTCGCCGTCTCGCTCGATCTCTTCTGGGGACGCACCGGCATCCTCTCCTTCGGCCACGCCACCTTCTTCGGTGCCGGTGCCTACGGCATGGCGGTGATGACGATCCACCTGGCGCCGGGCGCCGCCTGGAGCAGCCTCGCGGGGCTTGCCTTCGGTGTCGGCCTTGCCGGCGTGATCGCCCTTGCGGTCGGCTATTTCGTGATCTTCGGCGGCGTGCGCGGGGCCTATTTCACCATCGTCACCCTGGCCTTGACCCTGATCGCGCAGCAGATCGCCATCGGCTGGTCCTCGGTCACCGGCGGGGATGCGGGCCTGATCGGCGTTCCGCCGCTCACGCTCGGCCTCTCGATCACCGGCAAGGTCTTCTATTATCTCGTGGTCGCCGTGCTGTTCGGCATCGTGCTCGCGCTCTGGGCGGGCCTGCGCGGCCAGCGGGGCCTCGTCCTTCGGGCAATCGAGGACGACGAGCGCAAGGCCCAGACGCTCGGCTACAACACGCCGCTTCACCTGCTCGCCGTCTTCGTGCTTTCCGGCCTGATCGCGGGGCTCGCCGGCGCGCTCTATGTGACCGGAACGGGTTTCGTCGCGCCGGACATGATCGCGCTCCTGCTCTCCACCGAGGTCATCATGTGGGTCGCGGTCGGCGGGCGCGGCTCGCTCATCGGCGCGGTCGCGGGCACGATGATCGTCTGGCGGCTGCAGCAGGAGGTTTCCACGCTCAGCGCTTCGGCCTGGCCGCTGTTCATCGGCGCTTTCTTCCTCGCCATGGTGTTCTTCTTCCCTGACGGCCTGCCGGCCGCCGCGCAGAAGCTCTGGACGCGCTGGAAGGGCGTGAAGGAAGGGGGCGCGGCATGACGGGCGGCGAACTGCGCACGGAAGGCCTCGGCCGTCGTTTCGGCGGATTGGTTGCCGTCGAGGATGTCAGCGTGACCTTTGCGGCGGGGGAGGTCTCCTGCGTGATCGGGCCGAACGGCGCCGGCAAATCGACGCTTCTCAACATGATCTGCGGCGCCATAGCGCCGAGCGCCGGCCGGATCCTGTTCGACGGCAAGCCTGTCGAAGGCCTCTCGCGCCACGCGATCGCCCGTGCCGGCATCGCCCGCAAGTTCCAGGTCCCCTCCGTCTTCGGTTCGCTGACGGTTGCGGAAAACCTGGTGGTGGCGGGCGGCGGCGATGCGGAGGCGGTGATGGCGCGCACCGGACTTGCGGCCGAGCGCCATACCCGCGCCGACGTGCTGGCCCACGGCAAGAAGCAATGGCTGGAAATCGCCATGGGGCTGATCCGCAGGCCACGCCTCCTGCTGCTCGACGAGCCGACGGCCGGCCTCTCGCCGGAGGAGACCCAGGCGGTGGCCGATCTCCTCCTGTCGCTGCGCGGCACATGCACGGTGGTGGTGATCGACCACGACATGCATTTCGTGCGGGCGCTTTCCGCCCGCACCGTGGTGATGCACCAGGGCCGGCTCGTTGCGGAAGGCGATTTTTCGGCCATCGAGCGCGACCCGATGGTGCGCGACATCTATCTGGGGCGGGCGTGATGCTGGACGTGAACGATCTGCGCGCAGGTTATAGCAGCACCGAGGTCCTGCAAGGCGTCACCCTGTCGGTCCGAAAGGGCGAGGTCGTGTCGATCCTCGGCCGCAACGGCGTCGGAAAGACGACGCTGATGAAGGCGCTGATCGGCCTCATCAGGCCCTGGGCCGGGCAAGTCGCGCTGAACGGCAAGGCCGCCGCGGGCCTGCCGCCGGAAAGGATCGCGCGGGCGGGCCTTGCCTATGTGCCGCAGGGACGGGGCATCTTCCACAAGCTCTCCGTCATCGAGAACCTGACCATGGGCACGCGTGCGCGCCGCGACGGCAGCGCGACGATTCCAGCCGAGATCTTCGAAATGTTCCCGATCCTTGCCGAGCGTCGCCACCAGCTGGGCGGAACGCTTTCAGGCGGGCAGCAGCAACAGCTGGCGCTTGGCCGGGCGCTCGCCTCGGCACCGGATTTCCTGCTGCTCGACGAGCCCTCCGAGGGCATCCAGCCGAACATCGTCCAGATGATCGGCGACATCCTGCGCAAGCTCGCGGCCGAAAAGGGCCTGGGCGTGCTCCTGGTGGAACAGAACCTCGACCTCGGCCTCTCGGCGGCCGATCGGGTGCTGTTCATGGAGAAGGGGCGCATCGTTCACGAAAGCACGCCCCGGACGCTCGAAGAGGAGACGCTTCACCGGTACCTGGCCATCTGAACACGCCCGGATGGCCGGGATTGCATCAAGGCGAACCAAAAGGGGAACTGAAATGACGCTTATCACCCGCCGCCGCACGCTCCAGGGCCTTGCCGGCATTGCCGCCGTCTCGGCGCTCGGCGCGCCGTCCATCCTGCGTGCAGCCGACACGATCAAGCTCGGCTTCCTGTCGGGCCTCACCGGCCTTGAAACCATTCTCGGCGAAACGCAACTCCACTGCTTCGAGCTTGCGGTGGAAGAGCTGAACGCGGCCAACGGCATCGGCGGCCGCAAGATCGAATATGTCGTCGAGGACGACCAGACGACCACCCGCGGCGCCATCGAAAAGGCGCGCAAGCTGGTGTTCGAGGACGAGGTCGTCGCGACCATGGGCATGATCGCTTCGCTAGAGCACGTCGCCGCCCGCTCCGTTACCAGCCCGGCGAACCATATCCTGATGTACTCGACCTATTACGAGGGCGGGGTCTGCGAGAAGAGCTTCTTCTCGACCGGGCAGGTGCCGAACCAGCAGATCGTGCCCTCGCTCGGCTGGCTGACGAAGAACACCGGCAAGACCGTCTATGTCATCGGCTCCGACTACATCTGGCCGCGCGCCTCGACGGAAGTCATCAAAACGGAGATCGAAAAGCTCGGCGGCAAGCTGCTCGGCGCGGAATTCGCCCCGTTCGGCACGCAGGACTTCGCGCCGATCTTCGACCGTGCGCGGGCGGCCAATCCGGATTTCATCTGGATGATGGTGGCGGGCGCCGACGTCATCACGGCCCTGAAGCAGTACCAGTCCTTCGGCTTCAAGCAGCAGCTCTTCTCGAATGCGCTGGACGAGCTGTTCTCCTTCGCGCATCCGGAACTGACGGCCGGCACGCTGTCCAACCAGGCCTACTTCATGAAGCTGGACACGCCGCGGAACAAGACCTTCACGGAGGCCTTCGCGAAGAAGTACGGCGCGGACAAGCCCATCAACGCCATCGGCGAGGCGGCCTATGACGGCGTCCATCTCTATGCCGCCGCCGTGGAGAAAGCCGGATCGACGGAAAGCGACGCGGTCATCAAGGCATTGCGCGAGGTGGAGTTCGATGCGCCGCAGGGCAAGGTCAACTTCGCCGCCAACAATTGCCTGCGCACCAACTCCATCCTCGCTCGCGGCACGCCGGACGGCCATTGGGAAACCGTCGAGAACTTCGGCCAGATCGACCCGGACGTGCCTGGATGCACCCTTTGAACGACATCCTCACCTCGGCGAAAGCGGCACGTGCCGCTTTCCTGTCCGGCACGGCAGGCGCCGAGGAGATGGCCCGGGCGATGCTGGCGGGCATCGCCCGGGACAATCCCCGCCTCAATGCCTATCGCGAGGCGCTGGAAAGCACGGCGCTCGCCGAGGCGCGTGCCGCGGATGCCGCCAGGATGGCGGGCCGCGATCCCGGGCCGCTTGCCGGGCTCTGCGTGGCGGTGAAGGAAAACATCGATACCGTGCCGGCACTGGCGAGTGCCGGCATGCGCTTCCTTCGCGACCGGAGAGCGGTAAAGGACAGCTGGATCACCGCGAGATTGCGTGCGCTCGGCGCGACGATCGTCGGCACGACGATCAGCGATCCGGGCGCCTTCGGGGTGCGGACCGCCGAGGTGGTGCATCCTGCGGACCCGGCGCTCTCCGTCGGCGGTTCTTCGGGCGGCTCGGGTGCCGCGCTGGCGGCGGGGCTTTGCCATGCGGCGATCGGCACCGATACCGGAGGCTCCATCCGGGTGCCGGCCGCGCTGTGCGGCGTGGCGGGCCTGAAGCCGAGCGCCGGCCGATGGTCCCTTTCGGGCGTATGGCCGCTCGTGCCCTCGCTCGATCACGTCGGACCGATGGCGCGCACGGGCGAGGACCTGCTGCTCCTGGCAGAGGCCCTAGACCCCGACATGCCGGCACGCCCGGCCGCGCGCCGTGTCGCTTTCGACCCGGCCTGGATCGCCGAGTGCGATGGCGACGTGCAGGCAGCCTTCGGGCAGACGCTGACGGCGCTGACGCGCAAGGGTGTCGCGGTGTCCGAGGCGCGCCTGCCCGCGCTCGATCGGGTGGCGGCGGTGCACGGCACGATCTTCTGCGTCGAGACGGCCGCCTTCTATCGCAGCGTCGTCGCGCCCGGCGTCGAGCTGCCGCGCGAGGGGCAAGGTGCCGTCAACCATGCGGATTCGATCACCATGGCGGCTTATCTGGCTGCCTGCCGCGATCGCCAGCAGATGCGGGCCGCCGTCGATGCAATCCTTGCGGACGGCACGGTGATCGTGAGCCCGACGACCGCGGTGGCGCGTGCGCCGAAAGACGCGCAAAGCCTTACGGTCGGGGGGACGGAACGGGATTTCACCTATGGATTGGTGCGGCTGACCTGCCTCTTCGACCACACGGGCCACCCCGCCGCGGCTCTGCCGGCCGCAGGCGGCAGCCTGCAGGTCGTTGCCGCCCGCGACGCCGATCGCTCGACTTTCGCGCTGCTGGAGGACGGCCCCTCTTTCAGCACCGGCGTATGATGAAGGCGACGATCAACCCTCCGCTTGGGCCGCTTGCGCGGCCCCGCGGCAGGACCGCTAGTTCATGACGACCACGGCTTCCACCTCGAAAAGCATGGGGTCGATCGCAAGCCTGGGAACGGGAACGAGGGTCTGCGCCGGCAGCGCTTCACCGAACATTTCCTTAACGCTCTGGGTCAGCACCCCAAGCTTCGCCATGTCGTGATCGACCACGAATACGGTGAGCTTGGCGACCTGATCCGGCCTTGCCCCGAGCGCATCGAGGGCAGCGCGCAAATTTGCGTAGGCTTGTTTCACCTGGGCCGCGAAGTCGGGCGACAAGGCCCCCGTGCTGTCCTGGCCGCCCTGTCCGGAGACATAGGCAAGCCTGGCGCCTGCAGGGACGATGACCGCCGTGCTGTAGCCGTTCGGCGTCGGGTCGCCGAGGGTCGGCGGGTTGACGATGGTCAGCTCGTTCGCGGCCGACGCAGCGGAGATTCCGGTTGCCATGATGATGAGCCCTCCAATGAGCAGATGCTTGGTTGCACGTGGCATGATTTTGGTCCTTGGGGTCTAAGACAGGTCGGAGCGAGCATCGGCATGTCGCCTGCTCGTGGCCGACGACGCATTCTATGCGGCCATACCTGTCAATTTCTGTCAGGTTGGATTACGCTTTTTCGATGCGTGCAAGCCGCCTTCTGTCCATTCTGACGACCCTGCAAGCGAAGGGACATGTCACCGCCCAGGCGCTGGCCGCCGAGTGCGAGGTTTCGCTGCGCACGATCTATCGAGATGTGGATGCGCTCAGCGCAGCGGGAATTCCGGTGTACAGCGTGCAGGGCAGCAGCGGAGGCTATCGGCTGCTCGAGGGCTACCGGGTCCGCCTGAACGGCTTGTCCTCGACCGAAGCCGAGGCGCTGTTCCTGGCCGGCCTTACGCGCCAGGCGGCTGATCTGGGGTTGGGCGCCGTTGCGGCGAGCGCGCGCACAAAGCTTCTGGCCGCCTTGCCGGAGAACATGCGATCCGGGGCGATGAGGGCGCGTTTCCACTTCGATGCGCCGGCCTGGTTCGCCGAGGCCGAGGCCCTGGACCACCTGCCCGCCGTTGCCGATGCCGTGTGGAACCAGCGTCCTATCCGCATGCGCTACCAAAGCCGGAAGGCTGACAGGGAGCGGCGCGTCGAGCCTCTTGGAATCGTCCTGAAAGGCGGCGCCTGGTATCTGGCCGCTCGCGCCGACAACGCTTTCCGCACCTTCCGCCTCTCCCGGGTCGGGAAGATGGAGGTGCTTGATGAACGCTTTGACTATCCGGAAGGGTTCGACCTCGAAGCATATTGGACCGAGAGCATCAGGCGTTACGAGATGGACCTTCATCCCAATCGCGCTGAAATCCGGCTGTCGCCCTGGGCCATGGGCATGATGGAGGAGCTTCTGCCTCCCTATGTCCGCACCGGCGCCGTTGTTTCCGAGGAGGCCGACGCGCGGGGCTGGCGACGGGTAACCCTTTCGGTCGGTTCCATCGCTCACGCCGCGATGGAGATCCTGCGCTTTGGAGCGGACGCAGAAGTGATCGGGCCGCCGGAGCTTCGCGCCAAAATGGCGGAGATCGTCGGCACTCTGGCGGAGGTCTATGCCGGTGAGGATCCGGGGTAAGACCTTGCCGCTCTCGTTCCGGACCGGGCCTCAAGCATCAGGCTGACCATGGGGGCGGACGGATCGGCGGCTTCGCGCAACGCCCTATTTCCGCGATGCTCCATACCGGTCATACTTTCGTGTCTGCCGCACCAGCCAGTCCCGAAACAGAATGATGCTCGGCTGGTGGGCTTTGCGTTCCGGGTAGACCACGAAGTACGAGTCGCCCGAGGGGATGGCGTCGCCGAAAGGCATATGCAGCTTGCCTTGGGCAAGTTCAGGCTCGATGAACGAGATCGGGATCACCGCGATCCCGACACCATGGACGGCGGCATTGATGAGCATGTCGTTATGGGAAAACCGCGTTCCCTGGATCCGTCCGCTATAGCTGAGCCCGGCGACCCGCAGCCAGTGCAGCCAAAGGCTGGGTCGACTGGCATTCTGCAGCATCGGGAATTTCGAGAATTCGAGCGGATCGAGCCGTGTCCCCGGCGGGATCAGGCCGGGAGAGGAAACGACGGCAAGCTTCTCCGTGAACAGCTCGATGGCGCGCGCATGAAGCCACGTGCCCGCGCCGCGCAATATGGCGATATCGAGCCGTGTCGTTTCGAAGTCGACGCTCGGAAGGGCCGGCGCGATCTCGAGCGGTATGTCCGGATGGGCCGCGATGAAGGAGCCCAGCCGTTCGGGAAGCCAGCGAGACGCCAAGGTATAGTGCGTGCCGATCATCAGCGAGGAATCCACGCTGCGTCCCCGCACCGCGTCGATCGAGATTTCCTGCAGCCTGTCGAGCGACAGCGCAAGGTCGCGATAGTAGGTGGCCCCCACCTCGGTCAGGACCAGCCGCGGCCCGGAGCGGTGGAAAAGCGGCACCCCGAGAAAATTCTCCAGGTTCCTGATCTGCCGGCTGATCCCGCTCTGGGTCAGCCCGAGATCCTCCGCCGCCCGCGTGAAGCTCATGTAGCGCGCGGCCGCCTCGAAGGCGTGGAGCGCGGAGAGGGAGGGGAGGTAGCGTCGCATGCCCCGTTTTATCAATCATGACTAAAACTCATGCAAGAGAGAATTTTTCCATGATTTTCATCCGACCCGGGATGCGTCAGGTTCTTTCCAGAATAATCCAAACAGGAAGTTCAAGGTGGCCCGTGCGAACCGGACGGGCCGGCTGAAACTCCATAAAAAGGGGAATGCCATGATCAACAGAAGACACTTCAACAAATTCCTGGGGCTGGCCGCGATTTCCGCGGCGGCCTCGCTGCCCGCCCTGCGCGCCAGCGCGAACACCTCGTTCGAGCGGGTCAAGGCATCGGGCGTCCTGCGCATCGGCGGCGTCGCGGACGGCGCGCCCTATTACCAGAAGAGTTTGGCGGACGGTTCCTGGCGCGGGTTCTATGTCGATATCTGCCAGAAGCTGGCGGACGACCTCGGCCTGAAGCTGTCGATCCTCGAAACCACCTGGGGCAACTCCGTCCTCGACCTGCAGGCCGACAAGGTGGACGTGTTCTTCGGCCTGAACCCCACGCCCGAGCGCCAGAAGGTGATCGATTTCTCCGGCCCCGTCTTCCGCAACGCCTTCACCATGGTCACGCGCAAGGGGCTGGAGGCGAAGACCTGGGAGGACTTCGACAAGCCCGAGATGCGCATCGCCGTCGATGCCGGCTCCTCCCATGATGCGGCGGTCTCGCGCCATGCCGCCAAGGCGGAGGTCGCCCGGCTGAAGACGGCGAGCGACGCCACGGCCGCCCTTCAGGCCGGCCGCGCCGACGCGCAATGCCTCGTCCTGATCCTGGCTCTGACGCTGCGTGCGAAAAATACGGCGATCGGTGATCTGGTCATGCCGACCCCGCCCGACTTCACCACCTCCAATGCCGGCTTCCGCCGGGAAGAAGACGGCTCCTGGAAGGAATTCGTCGACCAGTGGATCACCGCCAACCGCGAGAGCGGTTTCGTCCGCGATGCGATCGTGCGCAACATGGGCCTCGTCGGCGTCAAGGAAAGCGACTTCCCGCCCAATTTCGAGATCTGATCCTCCCTCATCCGGCGAAGCTTCGGCTTCGCCGGCATCGGATTTTCGAAGATCGGGTTCGCATCATGTATCAATGGGATTTTTCCATCCTGTGGGACTATCGCTGGATTTTCCTGCAGGGTCTCGGCGTCACCGTGAGTTTCACGCTCGCCATCATCGCCGGCGGCCTGATCGTCGGCCTGGCGGCGGCGATCGGCCTCCTGTCGCGCTTCGCCATATTGCGTGGCATCTCGCTGGGCTTCATCGAAATCTTCCGCTGCACGCCCGTGCTCGTGCAACTGATCTGGTGCTACTATGCCCTGCCGATGCTGGCAGGCGTCGAAATGACGCCCGTGACGGCTTCGCTCCTCGCCCTGTCGTGTTATGGCGGCGCCTTCTATGCGGAGATCATCCGCGGCGGCATCGTCTCCATCGATGCCGGACAGTCCGAGGCCGCCTCGGCGCTGGGCATGACGCCGGCGCTCGCCATGCGGCGGATCATCCTGCCGCAGGCGCTGCGGCGCATGGTGCCGCCGCTGATGAACCAGTCGATCCTCCAGTTCAAGAACACCTCGCTCGTCTCCGTTCTGGCGGTTCCCGATCTCGTCTATCAGGGGCAGATGGCGGCGCATGACAGCTTCCGGCCGCTGGAGACCTATACGGCGGTGGCCGCGGCCTATTTCGCCATCCTTTTCCCGCTGACCTTGTTCGTCCGCTGGCGCGAGCGCAGGAGCGAAGAGACATGACGACCTCCCAAACCGCCATGATCGACATCACGGGCCTGCGCAAATCCTTCGGCCCCCTGGAGGTGCTGAAGGACATCAATCTCCAGGTGAAGGCGGGTGGCGTGGTCGCGCTCCTCGGTCCCTCGGGATCGGGAAAATCGACGCTGCTGCGCTGCATGAACCTCCTGGTCGTGCCCGATGCCGGCCGCATCCGCGTCGGGGACACCACGTTCCAGTTCGGCGCGTCGACCGAACGGCCCAGGACGAAACCGCTTGCCGCCTTCCGCTCGCGCACCGGCATGGTGTTCCAGAACTTCAACCTCTTCCCGCACATGACGGTTCTGGAGAACGTGATCGAAGCGCCCATCCATGTACGCAGGCTCGACCGCAAGACCGCGATCGACCTCGGCATGTCGCAGCTCGAGAAGGTCGGCCTCGCCGACCGGGCGAGCCAGCGCCCGCAGACGCTTTCGGGCGGCCAGAAGCAGCGGGTGGCGATCGCCCGGGCGCTGGCGATGGAGCCGAGCGTCATGCTGTTCGACGAGGCCACCTCCGCGCTCGACCCCGAGCTCGTCGGCGAGGTGCTGCAGACCATGCAGCAACTGGCGGCCGACGGCATGACCATGGTGATCGTCACCCATGAGATCGCCTTCGCCCGCGACGTCGCCGACCGGGTGGTCTTCATGCGCGACGGATACGTGGTCGAGGAGGGGCCGGCGGGCGAGGTCATCAATACACCGAGGATGGAGGCGACGAAAACCTTCCTCAGCCACTTCCACAAGGGTGCGATCTAGCGCAACCCGCACGAGGCACAGGTCATGGAAACAATCAGCGCACTTCGGGTCTTCCTGATCGAAAGCCCGATCAAGATGGCCCGGCAGCAGGGTGTCGGCGACGTCAAGGGAACGGTCAAGCGCGTCCTGGTGGAGCTCACCTCCTCGTCCGGCATCGTCGGCTGGGGCGAGGCGGCGCCGTGGGAGGTCTTCACCGGCACGGCCGAAGCCGCCTTCGCCGCCATCGACGTCTATCTCCGGCCGCTGGTGATCGGCGCCCCGGTCGACCGCATCCGCGCCCTCAGCCTGAAGATGAAGAAGGCGCTGGTCGGCCATGGCGAGGCCAAGCTCGCCATCGAGACCGCGGTGTTCGACATCCTCGGCAAGTCCTGCGGCCTGTCGATCGCCGATCTCCTCGGCGGGCGCGTGCGCGACACCATCCCGCTCTCCTTCTCGATCGCCGATCCGAGCTTCGAGGCGGACATGGAGCGCATGAAGGAGATGGTGCCGAACGGGCACCGGCTCTTCAAGGTCAAGACCGGGGTGAAATCCCACCGGGACGACCTCAGGCATCTGGAGGCGATCCGCAACGCCTTCGGCGACGCGGTGGACCTGCGCCTCGACTACAACCAGGCGCTCGAACCCTTCGGCGCCATCGCCGTCCTGCGGGACGTCGACCGGTTCCGCCCCACCTTCATCGAACAGCCGGTGCCGCGCGAATGCCTTGCGGCCATGGCCTCCTTCGCCGCCGATCTCGACACGCCGATCCTTGCCGACGAAAGCTGCTTCGATGCCCGCGACCTGATGGAGATCGTCAGGCTTCAGGCCGCCGATGCGATTTCCGTCAAGCTGATGAAGGTCGGCGGCCTGTTCAACGCGCAGGCCCTGATGGCACTCGCCGACCTGGCGCATGTGCCGGGCTACGGCGGCACGCTCTGGGAAGGGGGCGTGGCGCTTGCCGCCGGAACCCAGTTCATCGCCGCCACGCCCGGTGTCTCGCTCGGCTGCGAATTCTACATGCCCCATCACGTGCTCACGGAGGACGTGCTGGAGGCGAAGATCGAGAACCGCAACGGCGAGGTCGTCGTCCCGGACGGGCCGGGTCTCGGCGTCATCGTCTCGCAGGCATCGCTGCGCGAGAACGCGCGCATCCTCTGCGAGCGATAGCGGGCAACACGAAACATCATTCGGAGACGTTCCTTTCCGGCGCGGCATCGCGCGCCGGTGGCGGGAGCGTCGTGCAGATTGTCGAGGACGGGAAATGCCAAGCGGAGTTGCCAAGCATGTGGTCGTGATCGGGGCGGGCATCGTCGGTGCCTGCTGCGCGCTCGAGCTCGTCCGCGACGGCCATCGGGTGACGATCGTCGATGCCGGCGAGCCGGGCGGCCGGCAGGCGGCGAGCTACGGCCACGGATGCTGGATCAGCCCCGGCTCCGTGGTGCCGATGTCGATGCCCGGCCTGTGGAGGAAGGTGCCCGGCTATCTCCTCAATCCGTGCGGCCCGCTCGTCATTCGCTGGCGGTACATCCTCAAGCTCCTGCCGTGGCTCGCCCGCTTCCTGCTGGCCGGCGCGACGGTGACGCGGGTGGAGCGCACGGCGCGTGCGCTCGCAACCCTCCTGAAGGACAGCCCTTCGCGGCACGGTGCGCTGGCCGGCGAAATCGGCCGGCCCGACCTCGTTCTCCAGGAGGGCCTGCTCTACGCCTATCCGGACAGGGCAGCCTTCGAGGCCGAGGCGCTCGCCTGGCGCCTGCGCCGGATGACGGGCCTCACATGGCGGGAGCTCGACCGGAGCGCACTCGAAGCGCGCGAGCCCGGATTGTCGCCTCATTACCAGTTCGGCGTCCTGGCGGAAGACGGGGCCCATTGCATCGATCCCGGCGCCTATGTCGCCGCCATCGTCGCGCTGACCGTGAGCCGCGGCGCAAGCCTCGTCCGGGCGAAGGCGACGGGCTTCGATGTCGAGGGCGGGCGGCTCGCCGCCGTACGGACGGAGGCCGGGGCGATCGCCTGCGAGCGCGCCGTCATCGCCTGCGGGGCATGGTCGAAAACGCTTGCGCGCATGGTGGGTGACCGCGTTCCGCTCGAGACCGAGCGCGGCTATCACGGCATCGTCGCATCGGACCAGGCGGGGCCGCGCCATCCGATCATGCCGAGCGATGGCAAGATGGCCAACACGCCGACGCTCGCCGGGTTGCGCCTGTCCGGCCAAGTGGAGCTTGCCGCGCTCGACACGCCGCCGAACTGGAGCCGCGTCGACATTCTCGTCGCGCATGCGCGCCATACCTATCCGTCCCTCAAGGGCCGCGAGGATGTCGTCCTCGACCGGTGGATGGGGCATCGGCCCTCCACGCCGGACGGCCTGCCGGTGATCGGCCCGTCCACCCGTTCGCCGGATGTCCTTCATGCCTTCGGCCACGGCCATGTGGGCTTTGCCAGCGGCCCCGTCACCGGCCGCATGATCGCGGACCAGATCGGCGGCAGGCCCTGCTGCCGAGACCTCGCCCCCTTTTCGCCCCGGCGCTTCGGCCGGGCTTAGATCGACGATTTCGAACAGACGAGTACAGGAGAAAGCAATGCGCGGAGCAGACATCCTTGTGGACATGCTCATAGGCTATGGCGTCGAGGTCGTCTTCGGCGTGCCCGGAGACACCAACGTTCCCTTCTACGAAGCGTTGCAGCAGCGCGAGGGCAGTATCCGCCATGTCATGGCCCGCGACGAGCGGTCCGCCGGCTACATGGCGGATGCCTACGGGCGCTTCACCAACCGGCCGGGCGTCTTCGAGTGCCCGTCGGGCGCGGGCGCCATGTATTCCCTGCCCCCGGTTGCCGAATCCAACATGTCCTCGGTGCCGGTCATCCTCCTGACGATCGACATTCCGCTGCCCGGCGAAGGGCGCGGCGTGTTGACGGAGCTGGATTGCGCCCGGCTCTTCGATCCGGTCACCAAGATGTCCGTGCAGGTGAAGTCGCCGGAAAAGCTGCCCGAGATCATCCGCCGCGCCTTCCGCGCCGCCTGCTCGGGCAAGCCCGGCGCGGTCCATCTGCAGATCCCGGAAGACATGCTGCTCGCCGAGGTCGATCCGGCACGCGTTTCCCTGCATGTGGAAACCGAATGCGCGACCTTCCCGGCCTATCCGACCCTGCCGCCCGCCGACAAGCTCGACAGCGTGCTGTCGCTGCTCATGACCAGCAAGCGTCCGCTCATCGTGTCCGGCGGCGGCGTCAACCGCTCCTGCGCGGGCCCGGAAGTCACCGCCCTTGCCGAGCGCCTCAACATCCCCGTCTGCACGACGATGACGGGGCAGGGCACGATGCCGGACGATCACCGCCTCGCGGTCGGCGTCATCGGCGACAACGGCTTCCATCCCCATGCCAACTGGGCGCTGGAACACGCGGATTTCGTGCTCTTCGTCGGCTCGCGCATGGGCTCGGTCGTGACGATCGGCTGGACCTTCCCGAAGATCACGCTCAACAAGCGCGTCGCCCAGATCGACATCGATCCGGAGATCATGGCGAACAACTACGAGAACGCCGTCTCCGTACAGGGCGACGCGCGGCTCGTCCTGCAACGGCTGATCGACATGGCGCCCGCCGACAACGACGCGGCGCGTACGCAGGACTGGGTGAACGAACTCAATGCGCTGCGGGCGGACTTCTGGGAGAATGCCGAGACCCTGCTCGGCTCGGAAGCCGCGCCGCTGCGCCCCGAACGGGCCGTGCGCTGCTTCAACGAGGCGCTGGAGGCCTATGGCAAGCCGGCGCACATCTATTCCGACGCCGGCACGCCGACGCCGCATATGACGCGTTTCCTCAAGCTGAAGGACCGGCGCACCCGCTTTGCCATTCCGCGTGCCTTCGGCGGCCTCGGCTCGGCGCTGCCGGCCACCATCGGCGCGTGGTTCGCCGACAAGGAGCGCCGGCCGATCGGCATGTTCGGCGACGGCTCCTTCGGCATGTCCGTGGGCGAGCTGGAAACGCTGGTCCGTCTCCAGGTGCCGGCGATCCTGCTGCTGTTCAACAACGGCACCTTCGGCTGGATCAAGGGCCTTCATCGCCTCAGGGGGCACAACCAGTGCTTCGGCGTCGACTTCCTGCCGCCGCGCGGCCAAGCGATCGCCGAGGCCTTCGACGTCAAGGCCTGGACCGCGACGAATTCGCGCGAACTCGACGCGGCACTTGCGGAGGCCTTCGCCTATAAGGATGGTCCCTGCCTGATCGACATCCATGTCGAATCCATCGCCGACCGCGTTCCGCCGGTCTATTCGTGGCTGGCCAAGCGCGGCAAGGATCCGCTCAGCATCGAGGCGGAAGACGTCCGCTACGCCTGAGGGAAAATCGAACGACGGGAGATCACCATGGCAAAGGGACCGACAATCCTCGTGACGGGCGCGGCCGGCGGTATCGGAGCGGAAATCGTCCGGCACATCGCCGGGCCGGGCGTGGCGCTGCTGCTGCATACGGGCACCAATAGGGAAGGATTGCAGGCCGTGGCCGACGAGGCGCGCGGCAGGGGCGCGAGGGTGGCCGTGGAGACGGGCGATCTCGGTGATCCCGCCGTGCCGGCGCGGCTGGTGGACGCCGCGCGCGGCGCCTTCGGTAGGCTCGACCAGATCGTCTCCAACGCCGGACGGGCGCATCAGGCGCGCTTCGAGACGCTGGAGGCGGACGACCTGCAGGCCGCCTTCGCGACCATGCCGATGGCGTTCTTCCATCTCGTGAAGGCGGGCCTTGCGGACCTGCGCGCCTCGCCGCAAGGCCGTGTCGTGGCGATCAGCTCCTTCGTTGCCCATGCCTTCGGCACCAACGGCATGCACTTTCCGGCCACCGGCGCGGCGAAGGCGGCGCTGGAGGCGCTTGCCAAGTCGCTGGCCGTGCAGCTCGCCCCGGACGGCGTGACGGTGAACTGCGTCGTGCCGGGATTCGTCCGCAAGGCGAGGGATGGCCACAGGGCCATCACCCCCGCCTCCATGGAAAGCGCGCGCGCCGTGACACCCAACGGAACGCTCGGCGAACATGCCGATATCGCCGCGCTTGTCGCATTCCTCCTGTCCCCCCACGCCCGCCACATCACCGGGCAAAGCATGCATGTCGACGGTGGCCTCCTGCTGCCATAGGTGCGGTTTTCTTCACGTTGAAAGCAGGAAGTCGGCGCAGCGCTCCGCGATCATGATGCAGGGGGCATTCGTGTTGCCGCTCACGAGTGTCGGCATGATCGAGGCGTCGGCGATGCGCAGGCGCGGGATACCCTGCACCCGCAGCCGGTTGTCGACGACCGACAGCCGGTCGCGGCCCATCCTGCAGGTGCCGGCCGGGTGGTAGACGGTCTTGGCATTGGCCCGCGCATGCGCCTCGAAATCCGCATCGGACGACTTCTCGTCCCCGGGTGCCAGTTCCCGGAAGCCGAGGGCCTTCATGGCGGGAGCGGCGAGAATCTCGCGCGAGAGCCTGATGCCGCGCACCAGGGTATCGACGTCTTCCCGGGCGACCAGGTTGTTGCCGACGAAATGGATCGGATCCTCGACCCGGTTGCTGCGCAGCGAAACCTTGCCGCGCGAGACGGGACGCAGGATGCAGGGATTGATCGAGACGCCATGGCCCTCCATCTGGCCGCGGGTGGCATCGCCCACGAGGGTCGGCGTGACGTGGATCTGGATGTCGGGCCGCCCGCAGCTCCCCGTGTCGATGAAACCGCCGCTTTCCACCACATTCGACGACAAGAGTCCGGACCGCCCGAACAGATAGCGAAGCCCGTTTGCGACGGCCTTGAGGCCCTTGTCCTGGTCCTTCAGCGAGATCGGCCGATCGGTGATGCCGTAGACGGAGACGGCGATATGGTCCTGGAAGTTCTCGCCGACCCCCGGAAGGTCGCGGACGACCGGGATGCCATGCCGCGCGAGCATCTCGCCCGGGCCGATGCCGGACAGCATCAGGATTTTCGGCGTGGCGAGCGCCCCGGCGCAAAGGATGACCTCTTCTCTCGCCCGAGCCTCGAAAATGCTGCCGTCCCGCCGGCGATAGGCAAGGCCGGCCGCCGCGCCGTTCTCCAGGATGATCTTCGTTGCGATGCTCTCCGTGCTGATCTCCAGGAGAGGGGAGCGGCGCACCGCCTTCAGGTAGGTCACCGCCGTGGAACCGCGCCGGGCATTCACCGTCGTCGTCTGGTAGAAGCCGACGCCGTCCTGCCGGGCGCCGTTGAAATCGTGCGAATAGGCAAGGCCGACCTGCTGCGCGGCCCGGACGAAGGCCGCGCTGATCGGGTGGCGAAAGCGGGGCTCTGAGACCTTCAGGGGACCGCCGGTGCCGTGATAATCGTCGGCGAGAACCTCGTTGTCCTCCGAACGGCGGAAGACCGGCAGGACATCCTCGTATCCCCAGCCCTCGCAGCCGAGGTCCCGCCAGGTGTCATAGTCCTCGGCCTGGCCGCGAATGTAGATCATCGCGTTGACGGACGAGCCGCCGCCAAGCGTCCTGCCTTGCGGCACGAGCAGGACCCGGTTGTTGGCGCCCGGCTCCGGCTCGGTGGCGTACATAAAAGTCCGCCGGGTGCCGAGAACCTTCACGAAGGTGGCGGGGATGTGGATATAGGGGGTGTTGTCGGCAGGCCCGGCTTCGAGAAGCAGGACGCTCTTGCCTGCCGTCACGAGCCGGTTTGCGAGAACGCAGCCGGACGAGCCGCCGCCGGCGATGATGTAGTCGTAGCTTTTCATCGGGCGCTCACAGGCCAATATGGCTGACGAACTTCGTCGTCAGGTAGGCGTCGAGCGTTTCGCTGCCGCCCTCGCTGCCGTAGCCGCTCTCCTTGAGGCCACCGAAGGGCGTTTCCGCGGCGGCGATGCCGAAATGGTTGATCGAGACCATGCCGGCTTCAAGCTCGGTCGAAAACCGGTCGGCCGTCGCCAGCGAGCGCGTGAAGCCGAAGGCGGCGAGGCCGAAGGGCAGGCGGTTGGAGCGCCGGATCGCCTCGTCGATGTCGGAGACGGGCACGAGCGCCGCAAGCGGACCGAACGGCTCGTCATTCATGACCGCTGCGTCTTCCGGTACGTCGCCGAGCACCGTCGGCTCGAAGAAATAGCCGCTGTTGCCGATGCGCTTGCCGCCGCAGTCCAGCCGGGCGCCATGCGAGACGGCGTCGTCCACGAAGCGCGCCATCGCATCGAGCCGCCGGGCGTGCGTGAGCGGGCCCATCTGCACGCCGTCCGACAGGCCGTCGCCGACCTTGATGGCGCGCGCACCGGCCATGAAGCCCGACCGGAAGGCGTCGTAGACGTCTTCCTCGATATAGAAGCGGGTGGGCGCGGCGCAGACCTGGCCGGCATTGCGGTATTTCAGCATCAGGCCGAGCTTGACGGCGGCCTCGACATCCGCGTCCTTCGCGACGATGTAGGGCGCATGGCCGCCGAGCTCCATCGTCGCGCGCTTGACCCCGGCCGCGGCCATCGCCCCGAGCTTCTTGCCGACCGGAACGGAACCGGTGAACGAGATCTTGCGGATGACCGGCGAGGCGATGAGGTGCTCGGAAACCTCGGCGGCCGGGCCGAAGACGATGCCGAGCACGCCCGGCGGCAGGCCGGCATCCTGGAAGGCGCGGGCAAGCGCGATACAGGCGGACGGCGCCTCCTCCGGCGGCTTGGCGATGATCGAGCACCCGCTGGCGAGCGCGGCGGAGACCTTGCGCACGAGCTGGTTGATCGGGAAGTTCCAGGGGGTGAACGCGGCGACCGGGCCCACGGGCTCGCGCAGGACGACCTGGCGTGCGCCCGGCACGCGCGCGGGGATGACGCGGCCATAGGCGCGCCGGCCCTCCTCGGCATGCCATTCGATGTGCTCGGCGGCGGCATTCGCCTCGCCGCGCGCCTCGGCGATCGGCTTTCCCTGCTCCCGGGACATGAGCTGCGCCATGGTTTCGGCACGCTCTCGCACGAGGGCGGCCGCCTTGTGCAGGATCTTCGCGCGGTCGAGGGCGGTGGTCCTGCGCCAGGTTTCGAAACCCTGCTGCGCCGCTTCCAGCGCCGCGTCGAGATCGGCGCGTTCGCACAAGGCCAGTTGCGCGATCAGCTCGCCGGTTGCCGGATTGTGAACCCCGGCCGATCGGTTGCCGGCGGGCGCGCGCCATTCGCCGTTGATGAGAAGCGGTTTATCCAGCATGGCTCAGTCCTTCATGAGAGCGTGTCATGGGGCGGGGCAGGGCGGCGAGCGCCGCCGCATAGTCCCGCGCGATGGCGGCGACGATGTCCGCCGCCGGTAGGATGTCGTTGACGAGGCCTGCGCTCTGGCCGGCCTCGACCTTGCCGTTCTCGACATCGCCGTCGAAGGCCGCGGCCTTGAGCGAGGCGGCGGCGAAGAGCGCCTTGCGCTCCTCCAATTGCCGTCCTTCCGCTTCCGCCGCCCCCATCCGTTCGCCAAAGTCGTTGCGCAGGATGCGGATCATGCCGATGCCATGGCCGACCACCATCGTGTCGGTGACGGAGGCGGACAGCAGGCGCCGGCTGTAGGCGGCGTGCAGGCGTGCCTCGCAGGACAGCATGAAGCGCGTGCCGAACTGCGCCGCGCCGGCCCCCAGCGCCAGGGCGGCGGCAAGGCCGTATCCATCGGCAAAGCCGCCGCTGAGGATGAGCGGCACGCCGGGCACGGCCCTTACGATCGCACGGCCGAGAACGAGCGTGGAGACGAGATCCGGCGGAGGATGGCCGCCGGCTTCCCCGCCGACGGCGATCAGGCCGTCGACACCGACCGCCGCTGCCTTGGCCGCGTGCTCCGCACCGGCGACCACATGCAGGCAGACAGTGCCGATGGCCTTGAACCGCTCGAGGTAGCGCTTCGGCCCGCCCTGGGAGGCGATGAGCACGGGCACCCGCTTTTCGACGAGGAGGTCCATGATCTCGTCGGCGCCCTTGCGATAGAGCGGCAGGTTGACGGCGAACGGCCTGTCCGTGCCCGCCCGCACCGCATCGATCGCCGCGGCGAGGTCGTGTGCATACATGGGACCTGCGGCGATCACGCCGAGACCGCCGGCGGCCGAAACGGCAAGCGGCAGGGCCGCGTTGGACGATGCCCATGACATGCCGGCCTGGATGATCGGCAGGTCGATGCCGAGGAGCCGCGTCACATCGGTTTCGATCCGCATGGGGGTTTCGATCCGCATGGGGTCACGCTCCGATCAGCTTGCGCGCATGTTCGGCAAGCTGCTTCTTCTGGATCTTGGAACTCGCCGTCATGCCGATCGCTTCGAAGCTCTCGACGATCCAGACATGGCGCGGCACCTTGAAGCCGGCCATGTTGGCCTTCGCCCAGTCCATGATCTCCGCCGGTTCGGCCTTGGCGCCCTCCTTCAGGATGACGAAGGCACCGGTCACCTCGACGAGGCGTTCGTCCGGCACGCCGACCACCGCCGCCTGGCGGATCGCCGCATGGCGATGCAGGACGTTCTCCACGTCGGCCGGCGAAACGTTCTCGCCGCCGACGCGTACGATCTCCTTGGCGCGGCCGAGGAAGGTCAGCCTGCCGTTCTCGTCCAGCGCGCCGAGATCGCCGGTGGACAGCCAGCCGTCGGCCGAGAGCGCGGCCCGCGTTTCGGCGGGCTTGTCGAAATACTCCCGCATGACACTCCAGCCGCGCACGAGGATTTCCCCCGATTCGCCGCAGGCGGCATCCTCGCCGTCTTCCTTCAGGATGCGGACGTCGATGCCCGGTTGCGGCCGCATGGCGGCGGATATGCGGACGGCCTCCGGCTCCCACCAGGAGGATTGCGCGACGTTCGGTGCGGCTTCCGAAAGCCCGTAGCCGATGACGCATTCGCCTGCGCCGAGCTCGTCGATGACGCGGGCGACGATGGTCGGCGAGGCGGCGAGCCAGGCGCCGCGCAGAACGAGGCGGCGCGCCTGGCGCTCGGGATGGCTGAGCAGCATCAGCGCCATCGTGTCGTTGCCGGAAAAATGCGTGCAGCGCTCGGCCTCCATGAGGCGCAGCGCCTCACCCGGTTCGAACCGGTCCATGGAGACGAGCGTCGCCATGTGCTGGAGGCAGGAGAGGATGGAGAGCGTCGTGCCCGCGACGTGGAAGAACGGCCGGGCGCTATGGAACCGGTCGCCGACGCGAAGGCCCATGCGATGACCGGAGACGAAGGCGTTGCCCAGCATGCTGCGCTGGGTCAGGAGAACGCCTTTCGGAAAGGATGTGGTGCCGGACGTATACTGGATGAGCAGCGGGTCGTTGGCCTCGCCCTGTGCCTGCGCGGGCGAGGCGCCGCTTGCAAGCAGGGCCTCCCAGGCGAGGGCCGCGGGCGGCACGTTGTCTCCGATGACGATCAGTTGCCTGAGATCCGGAAGGGCGGGGGCGGGCAGCCGGTCGGTGAGCGCGGGGTCGATCTGCCGCAGCAGGCCGATGAAATCGATCTTGAGGAACCGGTCGCACAGGATGAGGCGCGAGACCTTCGACTGGGAAAGCGCATAGGCCATCTCGGCGGCGACGAAACGGGTGTTGATCGGCACGGTCACCGCGCCGAGCGAGCCGATCGCCAGAAAGATCGCCACCCAGCGCGTGGAATTGCCGAGGCAAAGGCCGATGTGCTCGCCCTTCCTCACGCCCTGCGCCGCCAGTCCGTCGCGGATGCGTGCGACCTCCGCGGCGAGCGCGGCATAGGTCAGCCGCCCGTCCGCCGCCACGACGGCCTCGACATCGCCGGCAAGCGTTGCGGCCCGTGCCAGTGCGGCGGAGATCGTCGTTGCGCAGAGCGCGTCGATGTCGAAGGGCGCGGCATGGTCAGAGATCATGGTTTTCCTTGCCTCCGACGCTGTTTGCGAAGCGGTTCAGGCCGTCGCGCCAGCCGCCGTCCGCCAGGCAACGCTCGATCGCGGCCATTTCGACGCGGATGCCGTTGTTGAGGTCGGTTTCGCTGCCGAGATCCACCGCCTGCTTGGTCAGCGCCATGGCAAGCGGCGGCGCGGCGGCGATCGCCTCGGCGATGCCGGCGATGGTTTCGGCCAGGGCTTCCGCCGGCACGATGCGGGCGACGAGGCCAAGCTGGTAGGCCTCCTCGACCGGCATGGTGCGGCCGGTGAACAGGAGTTCCTTGGCCCGCATCTTGCCGATCGTGCGTTGCAGGCGCTGCGTTGCGCCGACCGTGCCCCATTGCGGCTCGGGGAAGCGGAAGGTCGTCCTGTCCGATGCGATGACGAAGTCGCAGCTCATCAGGATCTCGCCGCCGGAGCCGACCACGGGTCCCTGCGTTGCCGCGACCACCGGCTTGCGGCAGCGGGCAATGGCGTCGTAGGCGGCGAAGGAGGCGCGCCGCCGGGCGATCACCCAGGCCTCGTCCCGGCCGTTGCGCTCCTTCAGGTCCGCTCCGGCGCAGAAGACGGGACCGTTTGCCGAAAGCACGACGGCGCGGATATCGGCATCGGCATCGAGCGCCTCGAAAATCTCCTTCAGGGCAAGGCACATCGGCAGGTTGAGGGCGTTGCGCGCTTCCGCGCGGTCGAGGACCACATGGGCGACACCCTCCTCGCGCCGCAGGAGAACCGGGGGTTTCGCTTTGCTCATCAGATCACTCCCTCATTCCTCAGCCGGTCTATGGTCTCGGCCGGCATGCCCAGTTCCCCGGCAAGCAGCGCCGCCGTGTCCGCACCGAGCGGCGGCGGGCAGCCGATGGCGGGATCCTCGTAACCCGCAAAGCGCAGCGGCGTGCGCAAGGCGCGGACGGTGCCCTCCTCCGGGTGGTCGAACGTGCCGACCACGCCGCGGGCCTCGCTGTGGGGATCGCTCAGGATCTCGCGGACCGTGTTCACCTCGCCGGCCGGCACGCCGCGGTCTCTCAGCGCCTCGGCGAGCGGTCCGCGTTCGCACTGCGCGATCGCCTGCCGCATGCCCGCCATCACCCGTTCGCGGGCGTCGACGCGGGCGGCGTTCTTCTTCAAGGCCGCGTCGGCGGAAAGATCGTCGAGGCCGAGGACCCCGCAGATATCGTCCCAGTGCTGGTCGCTGCCGCTGATATGCAGCCATGTGCCGTCGGCGCACTGGAACGCCGCGGAGGGAACACGGCCCGGATGCTCCGTTCCCGAGCGGCCGATATCCTCGCCCAGCGCGAAGAGGCGGGCGGCGGCAAGCGCCAGGAGGCTCGTCTGGACATCCATCATAGACAGGTCGACATGGCATCCCCGGCCGCTGCGCCCGCGCCCGACCAGTCCCGTAAGGATCGCGATCGCGATCCACAGGCCGGAGGTCATGTCCGAGACCGGAATGCCGGCCTTGGCGGGCGGCGCGTCGGGATGGCCGGTGAGATGCATGATACCGGAGAGCGCCTGGAAGATCGTGTCGTAGCCATTGCGCAGGCGATAGGGTCCGGTCTGCCCGAAGCCGGTATTGGAGACATAGACGAGGCCGGGATTGCGGCGGGAGAGCACGTCGTAGCCGAGATTGAAGCGGTCCATCTCGCCGGGCAGGAAGTTCTCCACAACGACGTCGTGCGTCTCCGCCAGCCTGGCGGCGATCTCCTGTCCTTCCGGCGATTTCAGGTTCAGCGTCATGGAGCGCTTGGCGCGGTTGAACGCGAAGAAATAGGCGCTTTCGCCGCGGGGCAGCCGGGGCTCGAACAGGCGGGATTCATCGCCCGTGCCCGGCCGCTCGACCTTCGTCACCTCCGCGCCGAGCTCGGCGAGGATCTGCGTCGCCATGGGGCCGGCGAGCACGCGGGAAAAGTCGAGGATGCGGATGCCTTCCAGCGGCTTCATCAGCACTCCTCCCGGAAGCTGCGCATCTGCGTGTTGACGGTGCGCCCGGCCGCCATCGCCTCGTCAAAGGGGAGGTCGGCGACGCGATAGTACAGCGACTTGACGGCGGCCATCGCCTTCGGATGCGCGGCCACCCATTGACCGGCGATCTCCAGCGCCGCCTCGACGACCGCCTCCGGCGCGACGATCCGGTTGACGAGGCCGAGGGCGCGTGCCTCCTCGGCCTCGATGAGGCGGCCGAGGCTGACCATCTCGAAGGCCGCCTTGCGGCCGAGCGAGCGTTGCAGGCCGGTCATCACCAATGCCGGCACGATGGAATGCTTCAGCTCGGGATAGCCGAATTTCAGGTCGGTGCCGGCGACCATCATGTCGCAACCGATCGCCAGTCCGGCGCCGCCGCCGACGGCCGCGCCGCGCACGGCCGAAACGACCGGTTTGGAAAGGCGCTGCATCATCGCCTGGGTCCGGCAGGTGAGGTCGGCGCGCTTTTCCACGAGGTCCTGGTTGGCCGGCGTCAGGGTGGAGAACTCCGCAAGGTCCGCTCCCGCGCAAAAGGCCCGTCCCGTCCCCGTCAGCACGATCGCCCGCACGGCCTCGTCGGCGTCCGCGGCGAGCAGCGCGTCATGCAGCGCCTGCGTCAGGGCCGTGTCGAGGGCATTCAGCTTGTCGGGCCGGTTGAGCGAGAGGATGCGGACCGGGCCGCGGTCTTCGCTGATGAGGATCGGTGAAGCGTCAGTCTGTGTCATGAGAAATCCTACGCTGCCAGATGGCCGAAACCGGTGCGCGCCACCTTGCTCTGCAACTCGCGCCCAAGCGCCTGCTCGCATTGCAGCGAGGCGGCCTGGAGCCTGTCGATGTCGATGCCGGTCGCAATGCCCTCGGCCTCGAAGAGATTGACGAGATCTTCCGTCGCCACATTGCCGGTATAACCGCCGCCATAGCGGATCTGGGCGGGATGGCCGCCGACGCCGCCGATCGCGCTGTCGAACCAGCGGCAGCCGACCTCGTAGGCGGCCATGCAATTGGCGATGCCGGTGCCGCGCGTGTCGTGGAAATGGGCGATGGGCGTGACGTCGGGCACCTCGGCCATGGCGCGGGCAAAGAGGCGGCGCACGCTGCCGGGCGTGCCGTGGCCGGTCGTGTCGCAGATGGAGACGTGGCGCACGCCGAGGTCGGAGAAGGCCTTCAGGTCGCCGATGACGGATGCCGGGTCGACCCGGCCTTCGAAGGGGCAGCCGAGCGCCATGGAGATCACGCCGATCAGGCGGAACCCGCCATCCGCCAGCGCGACCATCTCGGCAATGTTGCGCCATTGCTGCTCGCGCGTCGTGCGCAAGTTCTTCTCGGTGTGCGCCTGTGTCGCCGACACGAGCAGGCTTATCTCCTCCGGTCCATGGCCGGCTTCGCGATCCCCGATCGCCCGTCTGACGGCATGAAGGTTGGGACAGGTCGCCTTGTAGGCCGTGCCCGGCCGGCGGCGGATGCCGGCCAGCACGTCGCTGGCATCGGCGAAAACCGGCACATGGCGGGGGCTGCTGTAGCTCGTCGCTTCCACGCGCGGGAAGCCGGCTTCGGAAATGGCGTCGATCAGGGCAATCTTGGTTTGCGTGGAAAGGTCCGTCGTTTCGTGCTGCAAGCCGTCCCTTGCAAAGCACTCGCAGATTGTCAGCGCCTCCGACATCTCGATCCTCCCGGTTTCCTTGGAGGTAGTGATGCGAAATTTAGTTCATATTGTCAACTATAATTCTGGCGATGCATGTTCACTCCTCGTCCAGTTCGCGCAAATCCTCCTGGGATGCCCTGGTTTTCAGGTCGTGGAAATAGTGCGCGCTGTTGCGTCCCACCCGCTGCAGCAGTTCGATCAGGATCTGTCGTTCGGCGTGGCTGAGGGTCGAGAGCATGTTTTCGTTGCGCTCGAAGGCGTCGGCCAGGATCGCCTGCGACAGGTCCAGCCCCTCCGGGCTGAGCTTGAGCAGGATGCTGCGCCCGTCCTCGGGATTGGCGGTCTTCAGGATGTAGCCGCGCTCGATCATCGAAGAAACCGTCCGGCTCATCTGGCTTTTCAGCAGTCCGCTGTGTTTCGCCAGCTCCTGGAGCGGCACTTCGCCGAGATATTTGAGAACGGCGAGCGCGCGCCATTCGCGCGCGGTGATGCCGTATTTCGGCCGGATCGAAAGGGCCGCGATGCGGGTGGAAAGCCCGGCCAGCCGCTGCAGCTCGAAGGAGAACAGGTCCCGTATGTCCGGTTCGCTCTTCTGGGGCGCCAGGTGTCCGCGAAAGAAACTGCCGTCGGAGCGGTCCGTCATGTTTTCGACTTTCTTATTCAAATGGTTGCTCCTCACGGTTCCCGCCGGGTCATTTTATGCGCAGAAATTTAGTTGACAAGGTGAACAATATAGTTCATCTCATTAACTAGATTGGCACGCAGGGAACGGAATGTCGATCATGCATTCGGGCCGTGGAGGATGGCTCCGGCCGGGCATCACCAGAGGAGGAACTTGGTAATGGCATCGTGTAATCGCGCATTCTTGACCATCGCCGCGACAGCGGGCGTGCTCTCCTTCGCCGGCGTCGCCGCGGCGCAGGACGTCCTCACCGTCGCCGGCTTCGGCGGCAACCTTCAGACAGACCTGCGCAAGACGATCTGGCAGCCCGCGGCCGATGCCGCAGGCGTCGAACTGCGCGAGGAAACCCAAGACGGGCTCGCCGCCGTGCGGGTGCAGGTCCAGTCCGGCTCCCCGACCTGGGATGTCGTGCATCTCGGCGCGGACGAATGCGCGGTCGGCGGCAAGGAAGGGCTTTTCGAGCCGCTCGACTACGGCACGATCAGCACGAAGGGTTTTGACGCGCGCGGATACGGCGAGCACTGGATCGCGACGAACACCTATTCCGTCGTCCTGGCCTGGCGTACCGATGTCTACAAGGACAAGGCGCCGGCAAGCTGGCAGGATTTCTGGAACGTGGAGGCCTTTCCCGGCCGTCGCGCGCTCAGCACCTATCCGCAGGAAATGATGGAGATCGCGCTCATTGCCGACGGCGTCGACAAGGACAGCCTCTATCCGCTCGACACCGAGCGGGCGCTCGCGGCCCTCGAGAAGATCAAGGCCAATGTCGGCGTCTGGTGGTCGTCCGGAGCGCAGTCCGCCCAGCTCCTCAAGGATGGCGAGGTCGACATGATGGCGATCTGGGGCAGCCGCGTGGCGTCGGTGATCACGGACGGGGCACCCGTCAAGTTCACCTACCAGGATGCGATCCTCGGCTACGGCTGCCTGGCGATCCTCAAGGGCGCGCCGCACGCGGCGAGCGCCCAGAAGTTCATCGCCGGCGTCGTGTCGCCCGACGTGCAGGCGCGCATTCCGGAAATGATGCCCTATTATGGCCCGACCAACAGCCTGGCCTTCGAGGTGAAGGCGTTTTCGCCGGAGGTGCTGGCGCAATCCAACATGTCGCCGGAAAACGTCAAGAAGCAGACCTTCCTCGATGCCAACTGGTGGCGCGACAACAACGAGCTGGTTCGCGAGGACTACAGCCTGCTGATGTCGAACTGATCGAACGAGCCGGGAGGACAGGATGCGCTCGGGCAGAGTCAACCTTCGCGAGGTCCACAAGGCCTATGGCAGCTTCAGGGCGCTCGACGGCGTTTCCCTGGATATCAAGGCGGGGGAGTTCCTGACGCTTCTCGGTCCTTCCGGCTCGGGAAAGACCACGCTTCTCAACGTCATCGCCGGCTTCGAGCGGCCCGATCTCGGCAGCTTGCTGGTCGATGACGTCGAGTTCATTACGCGTCCGCCGCACAAGCGCGACCTTGGCATGGTGTTCCAGAACTATGCGCTGTTCCCTCACATGGACGTCTTCTCGAACGTTGCCTATCCGCTCAAGCTGCGGAAGGTGGACAGGCCCTCCATCCGCAGGCGGGTGATGGATGCGCTGGAGATCGTGCACATGCAGCACCTTGCCGATCGGCGCATCACCGCGCTGTCGGGCGGCCAGCGCCAGCGTGTGGCGCTGGCGCGCGCCTTCGTCTTCGAACCGCGCCTGCTGCTGATGGACGAGCCGCTCTCCGCGCTCGACAAGAACCTGCGCGAGCACATGCAGATCGAGCTCAAGCGGCTGCACAGGCAGCTCGGCATGACGACGATCTATGTCACGCACGACCAGCAGGAGGCCCTGACCATGTCGGACCGCATCGCGGTTCTCGACAAGGGAAGGATCATCCAGCTCGACGTGCCCGCGACGGTCTACGACCGCCCGAACTGCAAGTTCGTCGCCGGCTTCATGGGCGAGACCCGCTTCCTGCCCGTCGAGCGCCGCGACCAGTCCTATGTCCTCGATGGACGGCCGCTCCGGCTTGCCGATACGAGGGCCGCCTCATCGACGGGGGAGGCCTGGCTCATGGTCCGCCCGGAGCGGCTGCGCTGGCAGGGCGATGCCGACCACGACAACCGTATCGAGGGCAGGGTGCTCGATGTCGTCTATCGGGGGGATTGCAACCAGGTTTCCGTCTCGCTGCCCGGCGGGCATGAGGTCGCCATCCGCCATGCGGGGGCGGAACGGCAACCCTTGCCGCAGCCCGGCGATACCCTTGCCCTGTGGCTGCCGGCGGAAGCGAGCCTCGTCATCGGGAGCGCCGCGCCATGACGCTCGCCATGGACGGAGCCCCGGGCATGCCGCTCAATCGCGCCATGCTCAAGAGCGCAAGGCGCCGGGAGCGGCGCATTTTCAGCGGGCTTGCCCTGCCGGCGCTGGTCCTCGTCGCCTGCATCCTTCTCATCCCCTTCGCCTGGCTTGCCTGGCTGTCGCTGTTCGATGCCGCCGGCGATCTCTCGACCCAGAACTATGCCCGGCTGCTGCGGCCCGCCTATGTCGGCAGCTTCCTCACCACCTTCAAGGTCGCGGGGCTGGTGACGGCGCTGTGCGTGGTCTTCGGCTATCCGGTGGCCTATCTCCTGTCGCAGCTTTCCGCGCGTGCCGCGCAGATCCTCCTGGTGTTCGTCATCCTGCCGTTCTGGACGTCGGTGCTGGTGCGCACCTATGCCTGGCTGGTCCTGTTGCAGCGCAACGGCGTCATCAACGACTGGCTGCTTTCGATGGGCGTGATCGACGAGCCGCTCGCGCTGGTGCACAACCTGACAGGCACGATCATCGGCATGGTGCATGTGATGCTGCCCTTCCTGATCCTGCCGCTCTATGCGTCCATGAAGGCGATCGACCCGGTGCTTTTGCGCGCGGCGGCCAATTGCGGCGCCTCGCCGAGCCAGGCGTTTCGACAGGTCTTCCTGCCGTTGTCGATGCCCGGCCTTGCCTCGGGCATCGCGCTGACCTTCGTGCTTTGCCTCGGCTTCTATCTGACGCCGGCCCTTCTCGGCGGCGGCCGTGTCGCCATGTGGTCCACGCAGATCGCCGATGCCGTTTCGAAATTCTCCAACTGGGGCGCGGCAAGCGCCCTCAGCGTGGCGCTGCTGGTGGTGACGGCCGTCGTTCTGTGGGGCGTGCGCAGGCTGACCGACGCCTTGAGCTTTTCCGCGGGGAAACCATGATGCTGAACACGCCGGCCACCTCCACCCAGGTCACGCACGGCCAGCGCCTCTGGCTCTATGCGACGGTTGCGCTCGTCATGGCCTTCCTGGTTATTCCCTGCATCCTCGTCATCCCCATGTCGTTCTCGGACTCGCAATATCTCGAGTTTCCGCCACGCAGCCTCAGCCTGCGCTGGTACGAAGCCTTCTTCACCTCGCCGGAATGGATCCAGTCCGCGGTGGTCTCGCTCAAGGTCGCGGGCCTCACGACGATGCTGGCCACCGTGCTCGGCACGCTGGCCTCCTACGGGCTCTACAAGGCGACCAGCCTCTTCACGCCGATTACCCGGGGCCTCTTGATGCTGCCGATGATGATCCCGCTGATCTTCGTCGCTATCGGCGTGTTCTTCGTCTACGCCCGCTTCGGGCTCAACAACACCATCACCGGCCTCGTCCTGGCGCATACCACGCTCGCCATCCCCTTCGTCATGATCGCCGTCGGCAACGGGCTGAAGAGTTTCGACCCCAACCTCGAACGTGCCGCCCGCAGCCTCGGGGCCTCGCCCGTGACGGCCTTTCTCACCGTCACGCTGCCGCAGATCCGCATCTCGGTCTTCTCCGGCATGCTGTTCGCCTTCGTCACGTCCTTCGACGAGGTCGTCGTCTCGCTGTTCGTGTCGAGCGGCGCGAACTCCACGCTGACCAAGCGCATGTTCGCCAATATCCGCGACCAGGTCGATCCGACCGTCGCCGCCATCTCGTCCATGCTGGTGGCCCTGTCGATCGTCGTCCTGATCGCCGCCCAGTTCGTGAAGCGCAAGGACGCGTGACGGCCGTCCGATACGCCCCGCATCCCATTTCAGGAGGAAACCATGTACAATTCGCTGCGCATGCGCGACATCGCGTCCCAGATCCACCCGCAGACCAATCTTGCCGCCCACGAGACCGTCGGGCCGACGATCATGGCCCGCGGCGAGGGCGCCTATGTTTATGACGACGACGGCAAGCAATATATCGAGGGCATGTCCGGCCTCTGGTGCGCGGCGCTCGGCATGAGCGAGAAGCGGCTGGTCGATGCGGCGACGCGCCAGCTCAATACCTTGCCCTATTACCAGAACTTCGCCCATCGCGCGACGGAGCCGGCGATCGAGCTTTCGGAGCGCCTCCTGAAGATCGCGCCGGTGCCGATGTCCAAGGTGCTCTTCCAGAGCTCCGGCTCGGAGGCGAACGACACCGCCGTCAAGCTCGCCTGGTACTATTTCCACGCCCAGGGCAAGCCGGAAAAGAAGAAGATCATCGCGCGCAACCGCGGCTATCACGGAACCTCGATCGGTTCGGCCAGCATTACCGGCCTGCCGCACCTGCACCGGGAGTTCAACCTGCCGCTGCCGGGCTTCCTGCACGTCACATGCCCGCATTTCTATCGCGAGGGCCGGACGGGGGAGATGGAGGAGGATTTTGCCACGCGTCTTGCTGAGGAGCTGGATGCGCTGATCGTGGCGGAGGGGCCGGACACGGTTGCGGCCTTCTTCGCCGAGCCGGCCATGGGGACGGGTGGCGTCGTCATTCCGCCGAAAACCTATTTCGAGAAGATCCAGAAGGTTCTGAAGAAGCACGACGTCCTGCTCGTGGCCGACGAGGTCATCACCGGCTTCGGGCGCACCGGCGCCTGGTGGGGAAGCCAGACCTTCGGGCTGGAGCCGGACATGATCACCTGCGCCAAGGCGCTGACCGCCGCCTATATGCCGCTCTCGGCAGTGCTGCTTTCCGAGCGGCTTTATGCCGGCATGAAGGTGCAAAGCGAGAAGATCGGCGTCTTCGGCCATGGTTATACCTACGGCGCGCATCCTGTCGCCTGCGCCGTCGGTGTCGAGGCGCTGAGGATCTACGAGGAGGACGGCATCATCGATGGTGTCGCAGCGCTCGGGGAGCGCATGGCCGAGGGCATGATGCCGCTTGCCGAGCATCCGCTCGTCGGCGAGGTGCGCGGCGTCGGCCTGATGTGGGGCGTCGAGATCGTCCGCGACAAGCGGACGCGCGAAGCCTTCCCCGCCGACATGCAGTTCGGCATCGGCATCCAGAACCGCGCCTTCGAGAACGGGCTGGTCTGCCGTTCGCTCGGCACGGCGATCGCCTTCGCGCCGCCGCTCATCAGCACGCCGGAGCAGATCGACGCGGTCGTCTCGCGGTTCCGCGACGCTCTCGACAGGTCTCTCGATGCCTACCTTGCCGGCGGCGGCCGGCTCGGCGAATGAGGGGAGGCCATCGTGCTGGCGATCCATGACGAACGGCAGGCGCTGCACCGGCCGCTGACGCGCATTGCGGGCGGCGTGCTGAAACCCAATCTCGAGGTTCCCGAGCGCATAGCGCTGCTGCGCGAGGGGTTGGCACTGGCCGGTATCGATGTCGTCGCGCCCGCCGGCGACGACGAGGGCCTGATCCGTGTTTTGCATGATCCCGGCTATCTCGATTTCCTCGAGAACGGCTTTGCCGCCTGGCGCGCCATCCCGGGCAATGGCCCGGAGCTGCGGTCCAGCATCCATCCGAACATCTACATGAACCGGCGTCCCGACGATCTTCTCGGCCGCGCCGGCTTCTACCAGGCCGATGCGGGCTGCGTTCTGGTGGAAGGAACCTGGCAGGCCGCCCGGGCGAGCGCGCTGACGGCGCTCGATGCCGCGGCGCGCGTGCTTGAAGGCGAAGGCATGGTCTATGCCCTGTGCCGGCCGCCCGGCCACCATGCGTATCGCGACAAGGCCGGCGGCTTCTGCTACCTCAACAATTCCGCCCTTGCCGCCGAACGGGCGGCCCTGGCGGGGCGGCGCGTCGCGATCCTCGACATCGATGTGCACCACGGCAACGGGACGCAGACGATGTTCTACGATCGCGGTGACGTGCTGACGCTGTCGGTGCATGGCGATCCTGCATATCTCTATCCCTACTATGCCGGTTATGCCGACGAGGCCGGGACCGGCGCGGGGGCGGGAAGGAACCGCAATTTCCCCCTTCCGCTCGGCAGCGACGGCGTGGCGTACCGGGCGGCGGTGCGGGCGGCCTGTGACGAAGTTCGACGGTTCGGCGCCGACTTCCTGGTCCTTGCCCTCGGCCTCGATGCGTCCGTGAACGATCCTTTCGCCTGCATGACGGTGAACGACGAGGACTTTGCCCGCATCGCGGAGGACATCTCGGATCTGCGGATCCCGACCGTCATCGTTCAGGAAGGGGGTTATGTCTCGCCATTCCTCGCCGGAACGCTGGCCGCCTTCCTTTCCGGAATCTCCCGATAGAGCACCCGCTTTCGGCAAGGCCGGGCTGCCGGTCCGCGCCATTCGTCTGCCGCTTGTTACGATCCTCCGATGGGCGCCGGCTTCAATCGAGCCGGCAAGTCATCTTTTTTGAGCGTCCCGCTGCAAGATCGGAAATGCCGCGACGTCCTTGGCTGTGAGGGGATGCGGGGCCTGCCGGTGGCGGCGGGCGCGACGCTCCTACGCATTTGTAGCGTAGAGGGGTTTCCATGGGCAGGATCGTGGGTCCTCAACGTGAATGCCAGCAATCTTCTCGGCAAGGAATTCGTCTCGAACTGCGCGGGCGAGGTTTGCTACTACGGGCCGGATCGCTCCGTCACGGCGACCTTGACGTATCGCTGGTGAGGAAGGGAAGTGGGCTGTTCGCGACGCGTGGTCGCGGGGGCATGCCTGAATTCCGTCCGCTCGAAGGCAGGCGCCGGTGGCTCTCGCGGGCTACGGTGCCGCCTCGCGTCGTTGCGGCGCTTGCGATCGGCCTCTCTTTCAGCCACATGATCATTTTCTAGATCGGTGACGAGCAGGTCCGCCTTTGGAGCGCAAGTGAGTGCGATGAAACCCCTTCGGGCGAAACACGGTTCTTCAAGGCAGCCCACGGGTCGCATGACGCGGGAGGCCTGGATCGAGGCGGGCATCGCCGCGCTTGTCGAAGAGGGCATCGCCAATGTGAAGATCCAGGTCATGGCCAAGGCGCTCGCGGTGTCGCGCTCCAGTTTCTACTGGTTCTTTGCCGACCTTCAGGACCTGCACCGCGAGCTGCTCGACCATTGGCTTTGCAAGAATACGAGCCCGATCATCGAGCGCGCCCTCCGTCCTGCGCCGACCGTGACAAAGGCCGTGTGCCATATCTTCGAATGCTGGGTGGATCCGGCCCTGTTCGATCCGCGTCTCGATGCGGCGGTGCGGTCCTGGGGGCAGGTGGACGCTGCCGTGCGCGGCGTTGTCGACCAGGCGGATGACCAGCGCGTCGATGCGATCACGCGCATGTTCCTGCGCTACGACTATCCGGAGGCGGAGGCCTTCATCCGTGCGCGGATTCTCTACTTCACGCAGATCGGCCACTTCACGCTCGGCATGCGCGACGACCGGGAAATGCGGCTGCGCCTCCTGCGCCCCTATCTCCTCGGTTTCACCGGGCGTCACGCCACCGACGGCGAGGTCGAGGCATTCGAGACATTGATGCGGCGTGTTCAGCCGGATGGCTGAATAATGGGCATGTCTGTACGTTTTGGAATTCCTGAAATTTAAGGGGTAACCTCGCAGGTTCTCCAACATTCAGTGTGTTTCCATGCAATTTTCTGGACATTAATGTCCAGAAGGAATACGGATGGTCCCGAACGGGCGCAATGTGCCTGTTCGGCGGGTTCCTCCATTCATGGGCGGCGCATGAAGCAGCATTCAGCTTTGCCATTTCACCGCGGCGCGGGCACGCGCAGGAGGACGTCGCGATGACGCGGCACTATTCTGCCTTCTCCCTCCTCAAGGAGGGCCTCAGGGGCCAGAAGGGCTGGCAGCTCGCTTGGCGCTCGCCCGAGCCGAAGCCGCGCTACGACATCCTCGTCATCGGCGGCGGCGGCCATGGCCTGGCGACGGCCTACTACCTTGCCAAGGTGCACGATATCCGCAACATCGCGGTCATCGAGAAGGGTTGGCTCGGGGGCGGCAATACCGGGCGCAACACGACCGTCGTGCGTTCCAACTACTTCTTTCCCGAGAGCACGGCGCTCTACGATCTGGCGCTCCGCCTCTACGAGACGCTCGGCCGGGACCTCAACTACAACATCATGCTCTCCCAGCGCGGTATCGTCACGCTCGCCCACAGCGAGGCCGAGATGGAAATGGCGGCGCGGACCGTCAACGCCATGCAGATCAACGGCACGGATGCCGAACTCTTCGGCCCCGAGGATGTTCGCCGCGTCCTGCCGCTCCTCGATGTCTCGCCGGAGGCGCGGTATCCGGTGTTCGGCGGCGTCTGGCAGGGAAGGGCCGGCACGGCACGACACGATGCGGTGGCCTGGGGCTATGCCCGCGCCGCCGACCGGCTGGGCGTCGATATCATCCAGTCCTACGAGGTGGAGGACTTCCTGGTCGAGGGCGGACGCTGCCGCGGCGTGAAGACCAGCCGTGGCGAGATCCGCGCCGAGCGGACGGGCATGGTCGTCGCCGGCCATTCCTCCCATCTCGCTGCCAAGGCCGGCTTCCGCCTGCCGATCACCTCCTACGCCCTGCAGGCCTGCGTTTCCGAGCCGATCAAGCCGGTGCTCGATACCGTCGTGCTGTCGCCTGGCACGAGCACCTATGCCAGCCAGTCGGACAAGGGCGAGCTCGTCATCGGCGGTGCGCTCGACCGCGTTCCCTCCTATGGCCAGCGCGGCAACCTGCCGGTGCTGGAAGGCGTCGTCGCCGGCCTTCTCGAAATGTTCCCGTCCTTCCGCCAGCTTCGGCTGATGCGGCAATGGGCCGGCATCGTCGACGTGACACCGGACTCCTCGCCGATCCTCGGGGAAAGCCCGCTGCCGGGCCTTTTCCTCAACTGCGGCTGGGGAACGGGCGGCTTCAAGGCCATTCCCGCCGGCGGCACGCTGCTCGCCCATCTGCTGGCGACCGGCAAGCACCACGATATCAGCCGCCCCTTCGATCTCGACCGTTTTGCGCGCGGGCGGTTGATCGACGAGGCAGCCGGCTCCGGCATCGCCCACTAGGAGGTCTCCATGCAGCTTTTCCCATGCCCCTTCTGCGGTCCGAGAAGCGAGAGCGAGTTCCATTTCGCGGGTGAAGCCGGCAACCATCGCCCGGAAGGATTTCGCGATGTGACGGACGGCGTATGGGCCGCTTATCTCTACGAGCGCAACAACCGGTGCGGGGCGGCAAGCGAAATCTGGATGCACATGGCCTGCGGCGAGGTCTTCCGCATGGAGCGCGACACCGTGAACCACCGCGTGGCGCAGTCCGTCACGCTCGGGGAAGGAGGCGGCAATGACGGCATGGCGCACTGAAGGCGGCACGGCCATCGACCGGTCACGTCCCCTTGCCTTCACCTTCGACGGCAAGGCGATCGACGGCTTTGCCGGCGACACAGTCGCCTCGGCACTGCTTGCCGGCGGCGTTTCCGTACTTGCCCGCAGCTTCAAGTATCACCGGCCGCGGGGCCTCTGGGGCGCGGGCGTCGAGGAGCCGAACGCGCTGGTCGACATTGCCGGCGGCCTGCCGAACACGCGCGCCACGCAGGTGCCTGCAGCCGACGGCCTTGTCGTGCGCAGCGTCAATGCCGAGCCGAACGCGGAGAAGGATCGCCATGCCTTCCTTGACGCCTTTTCGCGTTTCATCCCGGCCGCCTTCTACTACAAGACCTTCATGTTCCCGGACTGGCATCTCTTCGAGCCGCGGATCCGGCAGATGGCCGGCCTCGGAACATTGGATGAAGCGACGAAAGGACCTGCCTTCGCGGAGCAGGTGAACCAGCATTGCGACGTGCTGGTGGTCGGCGCAGGGCCTTCCGGCCTGCTTGCCGCGCGCAAGGCGGCCCGCGCCGGCAAACGTGTCGTGCTCTGCGACGATGGCCGGCAGGTCGGCGGCAGCCTGCTTTTCCGGGCGGCGGCCATCGAGGGAAAACCCGGTGCCGAATGGGCGGCGGACGTCGCCGCGGAGCTGGAACGGGCCGGCGTGCGTGTCCTGACCGGGACCACGGCTTTCGGCATCTACGACCACCATCTCGTCGGCCTCCACCAGAAAGCCGCGGACGGCGCGCCGGACCGGTTGTGGCGCATCCGTGCCGGGTCGATCGTCCTTGCCGCCGGTGCCATCGAACGGCCACTGCCCTTCGGCAACAACGACCTGCCGGGCGTCATGTCCGCCGAGGCCGCGTTGGTCTACCTTCGCCGCTTCGGCGTTGCCGCGGGCCGCAAGGTCGTCATCGCAGCGAACAACGGGCTTGCCTATGAGACGGCGGAAGCCTTGGCGGCGGCCGGTGCGGATGTCACCGTCGTCGACTATCGCGCCGATGCCGCATCGCCCTCCGGGCTGCGCGTGCTGAAGGGCCTAGCCGTCGTGACCGCGGTCGGCCGCAGCGCCGTGACCGCCGTCAAGCTTTCCGACGGCACGGTGCTGGAAGCAGACGCGCTGCTCGCCTCCGGCGGCTTCACGCCGACGGTGCATCTCTATTGCCAGGCGCAGGGCAAGCTCGACTGGCGCGACGATATCCTCGCCTTTGTTCCCGGCCGGGCGGTCGACGGCGTGGAGGTGGTCGGCGCTGCCGCGGGCAATTTCGGCCTTCCGGCCGAGCTTGCGGGAGGGTCGGAGCGGGACTTCCGCATCGTTGCAGCCTGGCCGAAGCCCGGTGCAAGGGAGCGGGTCTGGATCGACCTCCAGAACGATGTCACGGCCAAGGACGTGGAACTGGCCGTGCGGGAGAACTTTGTCTCCGTCGAACATCTCAAGCGCTACACCACGCTCGGCATGGCGACCGATCAGGGCAAGACCTCGAACGTCAACGGACTTGCGCTGATGGCGGAGCTCACCGGGCGTCGCATTCCCGAGGTCGGTACGACGACCTATCGCCCGCCCTTCACGCCGGTGCCGCTCGCCTCTTTCGCCGGTGCCCGCTCCGGCACGCGCATGAACCCGCTCCGCCGCCTGCCGCTGGAAGCACAGCACCGGGCCGACGGCGCGGTGTTCCGCGAATATGGCGGCTGGTTGCGCCCGGCCTTCTATGGCGCCGGTGCACCGGAGGAGCGCATCCAGGCGGAAGCGCAGGCCGCGCGCGAGGGCGTTGCGCTCTTCGACGGTTCCCCGCTCGGCAAGATCGAGGTGATGGGGCCGGATGCCGCGCCGTTCCTCGATTTCATCTATTACAACACCGTGTCGACGCTGGCGCCCGGACGCTGCCGCTACGGCTTCATCCTCACGGAGGCGGGCAACATCTACGATGACGGCGTGCTGATGCGGCTCGATGAGAACCGCTTCGTCGTCTCGTGCTCGTCTTCGCATGTGGCGGGCGTGCACGGACTTCTGGAGGAATGGCGGCAGGACCGTTTCGACAAGCGGCGCGTCTTCATCCACAATGTGACGGCCGAGATGGCAACGCTGACCGTCACAGGCCCGAGGGCGCGGGCGCTTGTCGAAAGCGCTGGCCTTTCCATCGCGCTCGACGATGCGGCATTGCCGCATATGGCCGTGGTGTCCGGCCTGTTCGACGGCATTGCGGTGCGGATCGCCCGTGTCAGCTTCACCGGCGATCGCTCCTACGAAATCTCCGTATCGGCCGACCAGGCCCGGGCGCTCTGGGCACGGCTGCGGCAGGCGGGCGAGGCGTGCGGCGCAACGCTGCTCGGCCTTGAGGCCTTGATGATCCTTCGCGCGGAAAAAGGTTATATTGTCATCGGCAAGGATACGGACGGCACGAGCCGCCCGATGGATTTCGGCCTGACCGCGCCGCTGGAGCGCAAGAAGGTCGCGTTCATCGGCCGTCGCTCGCTGATCACGGAGGATGCGGCCGCGCCGGACCGCCGCCAGTTCGTCGGGCTCGAAGCGGTTGACGGCAAGGGCGTGCTGCCGACGGGGGCGCACGGCATCGAGCGCAAGGCCGGTGCCACGCGCAGCCTCGGCTATGTCACGTCCAGCTATTTCAGCCCGGTGCTGCGAAAGCCGATCGCGCTCGGGCTGATTGAACGTGGCCTTTCCCGCATGGGCGACATCATCGAGCTGCAGCACCTCAGAGACGTGAGGCAAGCGCGCATCGTCCCGTCCTGTGCTTTCGACGAGGAAGGAGCGCGTCTCCATGCTTGATGTCGCGCGCAAATGGCGGCCCGAGCCGGATTGGGCGAACGCCCGCCTGAAGGGCCGGACCATCGAGGTCGGGGCGATCATGGGGGTGACGCAGCGCCTCGTCAGCGGCGATGCCGGGCGCTTCCTCGCCCGCTACGGCCTCGGTAAGGACGTCGGCGCGCTTGGGCTTGCCCTCGGCGCGCGCTATGCGGTGCGTGTTGCCCGCGACCGGCTGCTCGTCATCGGGCTTTCATCCGCCGATCTGCCCGACGGATGGCATGAGGAGGGCTATGCGGTCTCGAGCGTCGATTCCGCCTTGCGTGTCTTCGAGGTGAAGGGAGAGGGCATCCGCGATCTCCTCGCCCGGGCGACGACGATCGATCCGGACAATCCGGGACCCTGTGCTGCGATGCCGTTCGGCGGGGTGATGGGCACGGTATACCGGCACGCCGACGCCGAAACGCTGCGCATCCATGTCGACAGGGGGCTTGCCGCCTACCTCTGGGAGTGGTTCGAATGCCAGCCACTCTTTCTGCAAGCATAAAACTTCATTTCTGGAAGGAGCGACCCGCGCTGGTGCGGGCACAAAAGGGAGTTGAGACAATGCGAAAAATCCTGATCCTCGGCACGGCGCTCGGCCTGCTCATGGGCACCGCCGCGCAGGCGGAAGACCTGACCTTCGCCGTCGCCGGTCCGCTGACCGGTCCGCTCGCCACGATCGGCGACCAGTTCAAGCAGGGCGCGCAGGCGGCGGCCGACGCCATCAACGCCAAGGGCGGTGTGATGGGACGCCAGATCAAGCTGCAGTTCGAGGACGACCAGTGCGATCCGAAGCAGGCCGTCTCCGTCGCCAACCGCATTGCCGCAAGCGGCATCCGGTTCGTCGATGGCCATGCCTGCTCCGGCTCCAGCATACCGGCCTCGGCGGTCTATGCCGAAAACGGCACGCTGATGATGAGCCCGGCCTCGTCGAACCCGGTCATGACGGACGATGCCGCCGCCAAGGGCTGGACGAACATCATGCGCCTCTACACGCGCGACGACGCACAGGGGGCCTTCATCGGTCCTTGGATCGCCAAGGAATATGCCGGCAAGAATGTCGCGGTGCTGCATGACAAGACGGCCTACGGCCAGGGCGTCGCCGACGCGGTGCGCACGACGATGAACGCAAACGGCCTCAACGAGGTGCTTTCCGAAGGCATCAATGCCGGCGAGAAGGACTATAACGCGCTCGTGACGAAGTTGAAGGATGCCAAGGTGGATGTCGTCTATTTCGGCGGCTATCACCCGGAGGCGGGCCTCATCCTGCGCCAGGCCGCCGAGCAGGACTACAAGTTCCAGCTGATCATGCCCGATTCCATCGCCTCGCCGGAATTCTGGCAGGTCGCCGGTCCCGCCGGTGAAGGCACGATGTTCGTCTTCCCGTCCGATCCGCAGGCCAAGCCCGAGGCGAAGGAGGCCGTCGAGAAGATTCAGGCCGGCGGCTTCAAGCCGGAAGGCTTCACGCTCTTTTCCTATGCCGTGATCCAGGCCTTCGCGCAGGGCATCGAGCGCGCCGGCTCGGATGATCCGGCCAAGGTTGCCGAAGCGCTGAAGAACGGCCAGCCGATCGACACGGTCGTCGGAACCGTTACCTTCGACGAGAAGGGCGACCTGAAGGACGCCAGCTACGACATCAACCGCTGGAGCAACGGCAGCTACGCGCCGATCGCGAAGTAAGAGGCGAAAACGGAAAGCCCGGCCATGTGCTGGGCTTTCCACCTCACGCCATATGGTCCTGTCGGCTCTCTCCAACCGCCCAGGCGGCGGGCTTGCGGCCGAGATCGTGCTGCCCTGAAAAGCACGGCGACGTCGGGCCGCTACGTTTCGATACATTTGCGCGCGTTCCGGAACATGCCGGATACGGGGGGCTCCCGCCAGCAACCCTATGCGGTGCTCGCCGGCGGGGCGGTCGATTCGCGCACGACGAGCGCGTAATCCACCTCGTAGTGCGTGGGAACCTTGTGGCCGTCGAGGCGGGCGAGGATATATTCGCCGGCGCCCTTCCAGGTCAGGTCCGTCGGAACGTGGAGCGTCGTCAGGGCGGGACGCAGGTGGCGGCTCCATTCGAGGTCGTCGAAGCCGACGACCGAAAGGTCGGCGGGGATCTTCAGGCCTCTACGCTCCGCTTCCAGCATGACGCCGTAAGCGAGTACGTCATTGCCGCAGGCGATGGCCGTCGGGACGCTCGAGCCCATGAGGATCTGCCGCGCGGCTTCCCGCGCATCGTCCAGCGTGTATCGCACCTCGACGTGCCACGCCTCCGGCAGGTCCAGCCCGTGTTCGGCAAGGGCACGGCGGAACCCCCTTATTCGCGCGCTGGCGCGGTCGTTGTTGCGCTGGAGCGCGCTGACCACGCCGATGCGGCGGTGGCCGATCTCGATGAGGTGCATCATGGCGCGGTGCGCGGCCGCCTCGTTGTCGACGCCGATGCTTGGATGCGGCTGGCTCGGATTGTAGATGCCGACATTAATGAAGGGCACGTCGCGGGCCGCCAGCAGGTCGCGCAGCGCCTGATGGTGACAGTCGCCGCGCAGGATGAGCCCGTCGACGCCGCGGCTGATCAGGTTGCGTGCCTGCTCCAGCTCCACATCGATGTCGTAGCCGTTCGTCGAGAGAATGAGCATGTAGCCGCGCGAGGAGAGGAACTTCTGCAGCGATTCGATCCCGCGGGCGAACATGGCATTGTCGATGGTGGGGATGATGGCGCCGATCGTGCGCGTCCTGTTGCTGGACAAAGCCCGTGCCATGCCGTGCGGCACGTAGCCTGTCTCGTCTATCACCCGCTGGATGCGGGCGCGCAGGTCTTCGCTCACGCTCTGCGGATTGTTGAGGGCGCGCGAGACCGTTGCCGTCGAGACGCCCGAAAGCTTCGCGACCGCCCGGATGCCTGTCTTTTCCTTCTCACTGGTCATGCAGCCGCCTGGATTATGTAACGTTACATTGTTGTGTGACGATCAGCTTGCGAATGTCAAATGGAAATAGCCTTGCAATGCAGCATTATTTTCATGCCAGTCGAGTGTTGACAGCCATACCCGCAACATAATATGTAACCGGTTACATAGAGATTGCGCTCGGGAGAAGCGCTCGGTCTGCCGCCGGAGAGCGGCCTTGTGGAGGAAGATATGCTGAAAAATCGTTCTATCCCTGCTGTTGTCCTGTCTGTGCTCCTGGCCGGAACGGCGACCTCCGCCTTTGCCTTCGACTGGAAGGCGCATGAAGGTGAAACGGTTTCATTCCTGGCCAACAACAATCCCTGGTCCCAGGCGGTCTTGTCCTACAAGGATGAATTCACCGCGCTGACCGGCATCAACCTGCGGGTTGACTCCTACCAGGAGCAGCAGATGCGCCAGCGCCTCGTCACGGTGCTCAACTCCGGCAGCGACGAGATCGATGTGTTCATGACCCTCGCCTCCCGCGAAGGGCAGCAGTTCGCGGCCTCCGGCTGGTATGCCGACCTTTCGGCCTATACGCAGGGCTCGGTGGCTCCGGAATACGATTTTTCAGGCGTGAGCCCCGCTCTCGTGAAGGCTGCGACATTCGATGGCAAGCTGACCAGCATCCCGCTCAACCTCGAAGGCCCGCTGCTCTACTACCGGACGGATATCTTCGAGAAATGCGGCCTTGCCAAGCCGGCTTCGCTCGACGACGTGCGGGCTGCGGCCGAGAAGATCAAGGCATGCGACGCCAGCGTCACGCCCTTCGCCTCGCGCGGCCTGAAGCCGGCGATCGCCTACACGTTCAGCAACGTCCTGCACAATATGGGCGGCACCTACATCGTCGACGGCAAGTCGGCGCTCTGCGCCCCGGCGGGCCAGAAGGCCATCGCCTGGTACGGCGACCTGATGCGCGAATACGGGCCGCCCGGCGCGGCGAACTACAGCTTCTACCAGATTTCCGCGCTCTATCGCAGCGGCCGTGCGGCGATGGCCTTCGAATCCTCCAACGAACTGCGCACCATCATGGAGGGCGGCGAGCGCCTGAACGATACGGATGTGATTCCGCTGCCGGCCGGCGAGGCGGGAACCGTCCCGACGGCGATCGGCTGGGGCCTTGCGATTTCCAGCCGCAGCGCCAGGAAGGATGCGGCCTGGTACTTCGTGCAGTGGGCCTCCAGCCCGGAAATGCAGAAACGCCTGGCGCTTCAGGGCGTCGCCTCGCCGCGCGCCTCCGTCGCCGCCGATGAGGAGTACAAGGCCTGGATCGCCGAGGCGCCCGTGCGGGCGAGCTGGCAGGCGGCGCTCGGCGTGCTGGCGTCCGACGGGTCTTCCGAAGTCGGCTACCCCATCATCGCCAATCCGGAATCGCGGGACTATATCGGCCAGGCCGTGCAGGACGTGCTTCTCGGGCAGCGGTCGGTCGAGGAGGCGTGCGCCGCCGCCGACAGCGCGCTCGACGGCCTGATCGCCCGCAAGTAGCGCATCTGCCGGGTCCTGCCTCGGCGGGACCCGGTATCCGACGCAAATCGCCCACTGGAAGGACCGGACAATGATTCCAGGCTCGACCAACAGCCAGGGACGGCAGCTTGCCGCGCTCTCCGCACCGGCGGTCCTCTTCACCGTCGCCATGATCGCCTTTCCGGTGGTCTACACGATCTGGCTCGGCTTCCACGCGTTCTCGTCGACGGGGGAGGCAAGCTTTGCAGGCGGAGCCAACTATGCGGCGCTCGTTGCCGACGGCGAGTTCTGGAACGGCCTCTACGTCACCTTCGCGCTCTATGCCCTGTCCATGGTCCTGCAGCTCGTCGCCGGCATCTATCTCGCCATGCTGCTGTTTCATTCCAAGCGCTTGTCCGGCCTCTTGCGTTCGCTCCTGATCTCGCCCTTCATGATGCCGCCCGTGGTGGCCGGCATGATGTGGCTCGTCATTCTCGATCCGTCGCTGGGCGCGGCCAACTACATCCTGGTGTCGCTCGGTCTTCCGGCCTCCGAATGGCTGGCCTCTCCGACCTGGGTGATCCCGACCATCGCCCTGATCGATACCTGGCAATGGGCGCCCTATGTCGCGCTGATCGTTCTCGGCGGGCTGCAGTCCTTGCCGCCCAGCGTCTACGAGGCCGCCCAGATCGACGGCGCCTCTCCGTTCCGCATCTTCCGGCGCATCACCCTGCCGCTGCTGCTGCCGACCATTGTCACGGCTGCCGTGCTGCGGAGCGTCGATCTGCTGCGCTTCTTCGACATCATCTACATCACCACCCAGGGCGGGCCGGGCAATGCCTCGAACACGCTCAACATCTACGGGTTCCGGGTCGGCTTCGAGTTCTTCAACATCGGCTATGCCAGCGCGCTCATGATCACGCTCTCGGCCATCGTGCTGGCCGCCGTGCTCGTGCTCAACCGCCTGCGCAACGCGGTCGCCTGGTAAGGAGACGACGATGAACGACCATTCGAGCCCCCGCTGGGTCCACTGGCTGAACACGCTGCAGCTGACCGTCGCGGGCATCCTTATCCTGGCGCCGACCGTCTGGATGGTGCTTTCGTCCTTCAAGCCGTCCTTCGAGGTGACGGCCTATCCGCCGACGCTGTTCTTCCAGCCGACCTTCGAGAACTACGTTACGCTGTGGCAGACGACGCCGTTCCTGTCCTATGCGGTCAACAGCTTCGTGGTGACCATCGGCTCGACGCTGCTTGGCCTTGCCTTCGGCATCCCGGCCGCCTTCGCCGTCTCCTGGTCGCGCATCACCTGGCCGGCCGTCCTGACGCTTGCCGCGCGGATGGCGCCGGGCACGCTGTTCCTGCTGCCCTGGTACATCATGTTCCGCGAGGTCGGGCTGATCGGCTCCTACACGGCGCTGATCCTCAGCCACGCGGTGATCACCATGCCGATCGTCATCTGGGTGCTGCTTCCCTTCTTCGACAACATTCCGCGCAGCGTCTTCGAGGCGGCGCAGATGGACGGCTGCTCGGTGACCCGCATTCTCTGGCGGATCGCCCTGCCGCTTGTCGGCTCCGGCGTCGCGGTCGCCTCGATCCTCGCCTTCGTCTTCTCGTGGAACTTCTTCCTCTTCTCGCTGATCCTGTCGAATTCCGACACGAAGACGCTGATTGCCGCTGCCTTCAACTTCGTCGGCGAAGGTTCCACCCAGTGGGGCTCGCTGATGGCGGCCGCCACGCTCATCGCGCTGCCGCCGCTCGCGCTCGCGATCCTTGTCCAGCGTTGGCTCGTCGCAGGGCTGACCCTCGGTGCCGTCAAGGGATGATCAGGATGACAGACAGAAAGAATGCCCGCATGCGTGCCTCCGTCTTCCACGGCGACCGCAGGATCACCATCGAAACCCGGGACCTGCCGCCCGTCGGGCAGGGCGAGGTGCTGGTCAAGGTGCTGCGCACCGCGCTCTGCGGCTCGGACTTCAAGCTCTGGTACAAGGGGGCGGAGTTCACCGCCGGCCACGAGATCTTCGGCGTCGTCGAACAGCCGGGCCATCCGCGCCACGGACAGCGCTGCGCAGTCTATATCCCGGTGCATTGCGGCCATTGCGATGCCTGCCGTGCGGGCGACACGCAGATGTGCCTGGAAGTATCGAGCCTGATCGGTTGGAACCGGCCGGGCGGCTATGCCGAATATGTGCCAGTTCCGGAAAACTGCCTGTTGCCCGTCCCCGACGACATCGAGGACGACCTCGCGCCGCTGCTGCTCGACACGATCGGGACGTCCGCCCACGCCGTTCGCTTCGCCATGCCGCTGGTTCCTCCCGAAGGGTCTGTGCCGGTCCTCGTGACCGGTGCAGGCCCGGTCGGGCTCGGCGTGGTGCTGGCGCTATCGAGCCTTGGCTATGAGGATATCCATGTCAGCGATCCGAACGAGGAGCGGCTGGCGATCGCCGTTTCCTTCGGTGCGAAGGCCCATCCCGTCGGCGCGCGCGACAAGCGCTTCAAGCTGATCTTCGAGTGCTCCGGCGCGCATGTGGCGCGCAATCTCGGCATAGAGCTGGTCCTGCCGCGCGGGGCCCTGATGCTGGTCGGGGAGAACGCCGCGCCCTGGACCATCGAGGAAGGCAAGATCTTCCGCCGCAAGGACTTCTACATGATCCGCACCTTCTATTTCCCGGTCGGCGACTTCGCGCCGAATGTCGAACTGCTGCGCGCCAACAAGGAGCGCTATCGCCGGCTCGTCGATGCCGCCTTCGGTCTCGACGACCTGCCGGAGAATTTCGCCCGCTTCGCCGAAGGCAAGCTCATCAAGCCCGTCCTTTCGTTTGGGTGACACCATGGCCTCGATCACGATCAGGAACATCGCCAAGAAGTTCGGCGAGCTCACCATCATCCCCGGCCTCGACCTGGAGATCGCCGACGAGGAGTTCGTCGTCTTCGTCGGGCCGTCCGGCTGCGGCAAGTCCACGCTGCTGCGCATCATCGCCGGGCTCGAACCGTGCACCTCGGGCGAGCTCTTCATCGGCGAGACGAAGGTCAACGACGTGCCGGCCTCCAAGCGCGACATCGCCATGGTCTTCCAGGACTATGCGCTCTACCCGCACATGACCGTCTACGACAACATGGCCTTCGCGCTGGAATTGCGCGGCATGAGCAAGGCGGAGATCGACCAGCGCGTGCGCCGTGCGGCCGGCCTCCTGCATATCGAACCCTTCCTGGAGCGCAAGCCGAAGGCGCTGTCCGGCGGCCAGCGCCAGCGTGTCGCCATGGGGCGGGCGATCGTCCGCGACCCGAAGGTCTTCCTGTTCGACGAGCCGCTCTCCAACCTCGACGCCAAGCTGCGCGGCCAGGTGCGCACCGAGATCAAGGCGCTGTCGCAGGAGCTGAAGACCACCATGATCTTCGTCACCCACGACCAGGTGGAGGCGATGACGATGGCGGATCGCATCGTGGTCCTGAAAGGCGGCGAGATCCAGCAGTTCGGCCGGCCGGAAGACGTCTACGAGACGCCCGCGAACCAGTTCGTCGCCGGCTTCATCGGCTCCCCGGCGATGAACTTCTTCCCGATCCGGCGTGCGGGCGATGCCTTCGTCTTCGAAGGCGCGCCGCATCTGGCCGCCCCCGTGCCGGCCGCGCTGAACACCGCGCTCGGTGGCAGGAGCGAGGCGGTGCTCGGCATCCGGCCGGAACATCTCGTTCCTGCCGACGACGTCGCCGGCGCGCTGCCCGTCACGATCGACCTCGTCGAGCCGCTTGGCTCCGACACGCTCACGCATTTCGATCTTGCGGGCGTACGGACCGTTGCCCGGGTCAACCCCGAAATGAGACCGAAGGTCGGAGACAGGCTGGCCTTCGCCGCGCAGGCCGGCAAGGCGCATCTCTTCGACAGCGCGGATGGAAAGGCCATCCGATGATCCGCCCGCCGATCATACCCGAGGGGGCTGCACCATCGATCATCTGCCTCGGGCTGTCCGCGCTCGACCGCATCTGGCGGGTAGAGACGCCGTTCACCGGCGGCAGCGAAAAGATCCGCGCGGGCGAGCACCTGACCGAAGCAGGCGGCATGGCGGCGAATGCCGCGGTGACCGTCGCAAGGCTTGGTGGCCGGGCTTCGTTCTGGGGCAGGGCGGGCGACGACGATGCAGGCCGCCTCATGGCGGAGGCCTTTGCTGCCGAGGGTGTCGATATCGGCCAGTTCCGGCTCTTCGAGGGCGGGGCATCGTCCGTCTCGGGCATCATCGTCGATGCGCGCGGCGAGCGGCAGATCGTCAATTTCCGCGGCCGCTATCCGGTCGATCCCGCCTGGCTTTCGCTTGCCGGCCTTTCTGCCGATTGCGTGCTGGCGGATCCGCGCTGGCCGGAGGGCGCGGAGGCGCTTTTCACCGAGGCGCGGCGCCGCGGTATCCCGACGGTTCTCGACGGTGACGTGGCCGACGCCGATATCTTCGAACGCCTGCTTCCGTTGACCGACCACGCCGTCTTCTCCGAGCCGGGCCTGCGCGGCTTCGGCGGAGAGGACCTGGACGCGGCGCTGGCGCTGGCGGCGGGCTTCGGCTGCCGCATGGTCGCGGTCACCCGCGGTGGCGACGGCCTCGTCTGGCAGGACGCTTCCGGCAGGCACGACATGCCGGCACCGGCCGTCCAAGCCGTCGACACCACGGCCGCCGGCGATGTCTTCCACGGCGCCTATGCCTTCGCGATCGGGGCGAACTTCGGCATTGCCGATGCACTCGCCTTCGCCAGCGCGGTCGCCGCCCTGAAATGCACACGGCCCGGCGGCCGTGCCGCCATTCCCTCCCTCGACGATCTGAAGTCATCCTGAAAGGAAACGTCATGCTCACACTCGGAAAAACCCGCGGCCTTGCCCGTCTCGCCAACAAGGACGGCCACTTCTGCATGGTGGCGCTCGACCAGCGTCCGCCGCTCTTCGAAGCGCTCGCGGCGGCGCGCGGCATCGACAAGTCGGACGTCACCTTCTCCGACATGATCACGGCAAAGCGGCTTCTGGTCGAAAATCTCGCCCCGCATTGCAGCTCCATGCTGTTCGATCCGAACTATGCCATTCCCGCCGCCATCGACGTGCTGCCGCCGGACTGCGGCCTGATCGTCACCCTGGAGGATCACCGCACCGAGGAGACCGAGGGCGGCCGCAAGTCCAAGGTCATCGCCGACTGGAGCGTCGAGAAGATCCGCCGTCTCGGCGGCGATGCGGTCAAGGTGCTCGCATGGTACCGGCCGGACGCCGCGGCCGACGTTCTGGAGCACCAGAAGGCGTTCGTGCGCAAGATCGGCGAGGATTGCCGTCGCCACGACATCGCCTATGTGCTCGAACTGCTCGTGTTCCCGTTCCTCGGCACCGCGGGCCATACGGCGGATTATGTCGAATCGCCGACCAAGCTGCCGGAACTCGTGATCGAGAGCGTGCGCGAATTCGCAAAGCCCGAATACGGCGTCGATCTCCTGAAGCTCGAAAGCCCGCTCGCCGCAAACAGCCTGCCGCCGCGCGACGGCAGCGCGGCTGCCCTTGCCGCCCAGCGGGAATTCGATGCGATCGGCAGGATCTGCGCCGATGCGGGCATTCCGTGGGTGCTGCTGTCGGGCGGCGCGGCGACGGAAAAGTTCGAACGCGTGCTCGATTACGCCTATGCCGCCGGTGCCGGCGGGTTCCTGGCGGGCCGCACCATCTGGCTCAATGCGATCCGCTCGCATTTCCCGGATACCGCTGCCGTCGCCAAGGCGCTTACGGAAGAAGGCGTGTCCGTGGTGGAGCGCCTGAGCGCACTCACCGCCGCCAAGGCCCCGCGCTGGACCCCGCCGGCGCCCGCCTTCCAGGAGATCCACAATGAAGGCGACTTCGCCAAGAGCTATGCCGCTGCCTGACACGGCCCATTGACGGAAGGAACGACCATGGACGATCGATCGACGCAGCCGGTGCCGGCCCTGAAGGACCGGTCCCTCCTGACCGACAAGGCCTATGTGGCCGGCCGCTGGCTGGGCGCGGTGGACGGCAGGACCATCACGGTCACGGATCCGTTCGACGGATCGGTCATCGCCCGTGTCCCGGATCTCGGCGTGGAGGTGGTTCGCCAGGCGATCGACGCGGCAGCCCTCGCGCAGGCCGAATGGGCACGGCGGTCCGCCAAGGAGCGGGCCGCCGTCCTGCGGCGCTGGTACGAGCTCATCGTCGAGAATGCGGACGACCTCGCCCAGATCCTCACCGCCGAGCAGGGCAAGCCCCTCGGTGAGGCGAAAGGCGAGATCCTCTCCAATGCCGCCTATCTCGAATGGTTCGGGGAAGAGGCCAAGCGCATCGACGGCGACATCATTCCTGGCCCGAACCGCAACCAGCGCATCATGGTGCTCAAGCAGCCCGTGGGCGTCTGCGCGGCCATCACGCCCTGGAACTTCCCGAACGGGATGATCACGCGCAAGGCCGGGCCCGCCCTTGCCGCCGGATGCTCCATGATCCTGAAGCCCGCCGCTCAGACGCCGCTCTCGGCCTTCGCGCTCGCCGTTCTGGCGGAGCGTGCGGGCGTGCCGGCGGGGGTCTTCTCCGTCATCACCGGCGAGGCACGGCCGATCGGCATGGAGTTCTGCCACAATCCGAAGGTCGCGAAGATCACCTTCACGGGCTCGACCGGCGTCGGGCGCTGGCTGATGAAGGAGGCGGCGGACGGCATCAAGCGCCTGTCGCTCGAACTTGGCGGCAATGCGCCCTTCATCGTGTTCGACGACGCCGACATCGACGCGGCGGTCGAGGGGGCGATGATCTCCAAGTTCCGCAATGCCGGCCAGACCTGCGTGTGCGCCAACCGCATCTATGTCCAGGAGACCGTCGCGGAGGCGTTCACTGCCAGGCTCCTGGAAAAGGTCTCGGCGATCACGCTCGGCCGCGGCACGCAGGCGGGCGTTAGCCAGGGGCCGCTGATCGACGACAGGGCCGTCACCAAGATGGAGGAGCATGTCAGCGACGCGCTCGCCAAGGGCGGCAGGATCCTCGTCGGCGGCAAGCGCAGCGCGCTCGGCGGCACCTTCTTCGAGCCGACCGTCATGAGCGGCATCACGCAGGACATGAAAGTGGCGAAGGAGGAGACCTTCGCGCCGCTCGCCCCCATCATCACCTTCCGCGACGAGGACGAGGTCATCGCCATGGCGAACGACAGCGAGTTCGGTCTCGCCTCCTATTTCTACGCGCGTGACCTCGGCCGCGTCTGGCGGGTCGCCGAAGCGCTGGAGGCGGGCATGGTCGGCGTCAACACCGGCATGCTGGCCAACGAGATGGCACCGTTCGGCGGCGTCAAGCAGTCGGGCATGGGGCGGGAAGGCTCCTCCTATGGCATCGAGGGTTTCCTCGAACTGAAATATGTCGCCGTGGCAGGCATCTGATGGGCGAGATGACGGATCCTTTTGCCTTTCCGCCCGGCTTCCAGGTCGTCGTTGTCGGCGGCGCGGGGGATATCGGCTCGGCGATTGCCGCGCTGTTCCACGCCCGCGGCGCGAAGGTCGTGGCGACCGGCCACGACCGCGCCGCGCTCGACCGCTCCGCCCTGTCGAGCCTTCAGGCTGTCGATCTCGACGTCCTGGACGTCACCTCCGACGAGGCCGTGGCGGCGTTCGCCGCCCGCTTCGAGCGGGTCGATGCGCTCGTCAATTGCGCGGGCATCCTCGCCCGCGACGAGGAGTTCCGGATAGAGACCTTCCAGCGCGTGCTCGACGTCAACCTGACCGGCACCTTCCGGACCTCCACGGCCTTTCGCCCGCATCTTGCCGCAAGCCGCGGCTCGATCGTCAACATCGCCTCCATGAACGCCTTCGCCGCCTTGCCCCGCCTTCCGGCCTATTGCGCCAGCAAGGGCGGTGTCGTGATGCTGACCAAGGCCCTCGCGCTCGCCTGGGCGGAGGAAGGGATCCGGGTCAACGCCGTCGCGCCCGGCTATATCGAGACGGCGATCAACAGCGAGGGGCGCAAGGACATCGCGCATCGCGACCGGATCGCCGCGCGCACGGCGCTGAAGCGCTGGGGCCAGCCGGAGGAGGTGGCGGGCGCCGTGGTTTTCCTCACCATGCCGGCTGCACGCTATGCCACCGGTACGGTCTATGCCGTCGACGGCGGCTTCCTTGCAGGGTGAGGATGCCATGAGCAAGGCAGGCTCCACCCGTTCCCATGTGATCAGGTCCGTCGAGGCGCATGTCTTCCGTGTGCCGCTCGAAAAGCCTGTCTCGACGTCCTTCGGCACGATGAGGGACCGGCCGGCCGTGCTGGTGCGGCTGGAGGATGATGCGGGCCTGATCGGCTGGGGAGAGATCTGGTGCAACTGGCCGGCCTGCGGCGCGGAGCATCGCGCCCGCCTGCTCGTCTCGGATATCGCGCCGCGCATCCTCGACAGGCCGTTGCCCGATTCGGCGGATCTTTGGAAGGAATTGACCGCGGCAACGCACATACTCGTGCTGCAGACCGGGGAGGCCGGCCCCTATGCACAGGTGATCGCCGGCTTCGACATGGCCTATTGGGACCTTGCCGCCCGCCGCCGCGGCGTGCCGCTTGCCGTGGCGCTGTCGCCCAATGCGGCGGGCGCGGTGCGCGCCTATGCCAGCGGCATTCATATCCGCGACGCCGAAAAGGTCGTGGCGCAATCCCGCGCGGCCGGCTACCGCGACTTCAAGGTCAAGGTCGGTTTCGACTTCGATCGCGACCTGGCGCTGATCCGCGCGCTCGCCGGGAGCCTGCAGCCCGGGGAAACGCTGCATGCGGACGCCAACCAGGCGTTTTCCCCGGAAGCGGCGCGGGGCTTCCTGTTGGCGACGGCCGATCTTGGGCTCGGCTGGGTGGAGGAGCCGGTGCGTGTGGATGCCGGCCCGGCCGTCTGGGGCGAGCTTGCGCGGCTGACCGCAACGCCGCTGGCCGGAGGGGAGAACCTTGCCGGCCTGCGGGCCTTCCGGTCGGCGATCGGCGCCGGCCATCTCTCCGTCATCCAGCCCGATGCGGCAAAATGGGGCGGACCGACAGGCTGCCGCGCGGTGGCCCGGGCCGCAATCGCCGCCGGCCGGCGCTACTGCCCGCATTTCCTCGGCGCCGGCATCGGCCTTGCCGCCTCGGCGCATGTCCTGGCGGCAGCCGGCGGGGACGGGCTGCTCGAAATCGACGTCAATCCGAATCCGCTGCGCGACGCGGTCGCGCCCGCATGGCCCGTGGTGGAGAAGGGCGTCGTCGTGCTGCCGCAAGGGCCGGGCCTCGGAACGGTGCCGGACCTCGACCGGCTCGAACCCTTCCGCACCCTCGCCCTGGCGGCCGGCCCCGCGGCATGATCGGCACGAGCGAACTTGTCCTCTTCGCCGCGCTCGCCTTCGTGGCGGCCTATGTGCAGACCCTGACGGGTTTCGCCTTCGGCCTGTTGCTGATGGGCGTCCTGGCGCTGACCGGCCTTGTCCCGCTGCCGGAGGCTGCCATCGTCGTCAGCCTGCTGACGCTCGCCAATGCCGTGATGGTGCTGGCGCGCGGCTGGCGGGATATCGCCGTGAAACCGTTCCTTCTGTCGCTTGCCGGCGCCCTGCCCATGGTCGCCGCCGGCTACGGCGTGCTGACGCTTCTGGCGGCCTCGTCGCTGTCGGCGCTGCGCCTCATCCTCGGGTTCGCCATCATCGTGTCGAGCCTCCAGCTGATCCGGCGGCCGTCGCCGCTGGCGCGGCAGTCGGGCGGGCCTGCCTTCCTGTTCTTCGGTGCGCTTGGCGGCCTGATGGGCGGGCTCTTCTCCACCGCGGGGCCGCCGCTGGTCTTCCAGTTCTACCGCCAGCCCCTGCCGCATCGGGTCGTCCGCGAGACGCTCGTGGCGATCTTCGCGCTCAACTCGGTGTTCCGTCTCGGCCTCGTCTCGGCAGCCGGCGACTGGCAGCATCACGCGCTTTTATGGGCGCTTGCCGGCCTGCCGGCCGTCCTGGTTTCGACTTATCTGGCGCGCCGCTGGCCCCCGGCGCTTTCTGCGCGCACGCTCCGTTTCGCAGCCTTCGGGCTGCTGTTGCTGTCCGGCGTCTCGCTGATCGCGCCCGTGATCCTGGGGGCCGTTCCGGCGCGCGCATGACGCGCCGTCCGCCTGCGCCGGTGCCGAGCTACCAGAGGCCCGGAACGAGCCGGAACCGGACGCGGCGCGCATAGTCGGCATAGCCCTCCAGCCCGGATTGGAGAAGGGCGTCCTCCCAATGCGTGCGCAGGACAAGCACCGTACCGGCGACCGCCGCCGGCACGAGCGCCCACCAGGAACCGAGCGCCGGCGGCAGGCCGGCGAACATCATCAGCGCGCCGACATAGCCGGGATGACGGACGAAGGCATAGGGGCCGGAGGTGATGACGCGCTGGCCGCGTTCGCGTTGAAGACGCACGCCGGGCTCGAAGAAGCGGTTGACCCCCTGCGCCCAGGTGGTGATCGCGATGCCGGCGGCGAGAAGCGCGTAGCCGAGGACGATGAAGGCCGGGGGCACGCTCGACCAGGACATCCTGCCGGCATCCAGCGTGGCGAGCGGCACTTCGGCCACCATCGCCGGCAGCATCAGCAACAGCAAGATCCGGTCCCAGCGTTCCGTTCCTGGCTGGAAGCGGCTGCGAGCCCGATAGATCGCCGGGTTGACGCGCTGCAGGATCAGGGCCGAGACCGCGAAGGCGGCGACGAGGAAGCCGATGAAGATCCAGCCGGGCATCCAGCCGAGGCGCCCGGCCGGCAGGAAGACCAAAGCCAGCAGCGCCGCAGGCAGGCCTATCGCATAGGCGCCGGCCTTCGTTCGTGACATGGGGTCGGGTTCGGTGACAGGCATCCGCCGGCCTCCTGGTTTCGCGCCCCAACCGTCGAACCGTGAGCGTCATACCTTATCCGTATCGTGCGCCAGCCGCCAGCGGCGCAGTAAGCGCGGGGGGCGCATAGTGTGCGGGCATCAACCGGCGACGACATCGCCGCCGGCCTCGATGATTTCATCATTGCTCAGGCCGCGACGCCAATGGGAGAAGGCGACCTGCCGGTGGTTCGGCAGCTTGACCGTCTCGCGCAGGAACTGACGGATTTCCCGGAAGGTCGAGTATTCGCAGCCACACCAGAAGAAGGTGTCTTCCTTGTCCGCGGGCCAGTCGAGGGATCGAACCGCCTGCGCCAAGGGATCCGGAGTGCCCGGCGGCCGGCCGTGCCGGTGAAGCCAGCGTATGTCGACGCCGCCTGGCGCGGCGATCGGTTGTTCCTCGGCCTGTTCGGCCACCTCGATGAGAGCGACGCCCTTCGCATCCCGCGGCAACGCCTCGATCATGCGGGCTATGCCTGGCAGGCCCGTCTCGTCGCCGACATAGACGTTCCATCTCGCGGGCTTGGGCCCGTGAGCGCCCGGGCCGAGCAGGCCGACGAGCGCGCCCGGTGCCGACTTGCGGGCCCATTCGACGCCGGCACCGCCGGCATCGTGCAGATAGAAATCGACCTCCAGCATTCCCGTTGCCGCATCGACGGTCCGCATCGTGTAGATGCGCGACGCGAGCTGTTGCCCGCCCTTCGGCCAGACCAGCCGTCCATTGTCGCCGAGCCTCGGCCATTCGGGATTGGGCTCGCCATGCGGCTGGAACAGCAGGCGACAATGGATCTGATCGGGCACGTCGTAGTGAGCGAGATTTTCCCCGACGAAGCGGACGCGGCGCATCCGCGGTGTCAGGTCGCGCACGGCGCGCACCGTCAGGACCCGAAAGTCCGGTGGCCATGTGTCGCCGGCCTTGTCGCCGGTCCAGACGATGTCGGGGTCCTCGGCCCGTGCGACGAAATCGACCAGGCCGGTAAGGGCGTTCTTCAGGCGGTTGAGGGATGCGCCATTCTTGGCTTCCACCGCGATGTGGAGCGTCTGGCCGGCGGGCCGCACGCGAACGGTGCCATAGGGCGACGTCGCGACATGGATGCCGTCCGCAAAACGAACCTGCATGTCGTGATCGCCGAGCAAGATGAGGATCTTGTCCAGATATCGCGTCAGATCGGAAAATGTGATCGTGGTGTGCGCCTTTAGGCTCGACATGGCCAAATTCCTGGGATTTCCGGGGCTGTCAGAGGCTGACCCAGCATGGGCCGGCGATCGGTCTTGCCAGGAAGCGCCGGTTCAATTCCGCCAATGTTTCGTGCGGATCGATATCGTGGCAGCGGTCGGGATGCAGCCATTTGGCGGCGACTTCCAGGAAGAGGAGGTTGAGCGGCTGGGCGGTGATCAGCCCTGTCCAGATGCCGTGCACCTGCTTTCGCTCCACAGCCTTCAAGAGGTGAAGGCCGGGCCGGCCTGTGAGGCGCTCCAGCCCGGCGCGCGCTTCGGCTTCGGGAAGGCCGGGGCCGATCGCGGGTCTCGTGGCATTCGCATAGCCGCCGCCCGTCGCGATGTAGACGTCGACGCCTTCCGCAAGCAGCTGCTCGAGCTGGATCTTTGCGGCCCACGGGGAGGACGCGGCATCAAGCCCGCGGCCGCCGGCCGCTTCAAGAAGCGTGCCCCAGATGTCCCGGCCAACGGCCCAGCAACAATCATCGTAGAGCGAGCCGATTTCGAAATAGGTCTTGCGCGGTGCCACGCCCGCCAGGCGTTTTTGCAGCCGCTCGATTTTCTGCTGATGGAAGGTCAGGAAGGCCGCGGCCTCCCGGCGGCGGTCCAGGATCGCGCCCCACATGTGCATCAGGCGCGGCAGTTCCTCGAGCGGCGAGGGCGCCTCACCTGCCGCGTCATTGCTGAAGCTGCTGCTGAACAGGACGGGAATGCCAAGCTCCGCAAGCCGTTCGGACAGGGCGTCGGCGCCGTTTCCGGGCGCCATGTAGGCGGTGGCGACGACGAGATCGGGTTGCAGGGATATCAGACCCTCCAGCGAGACGGTTTCCGGCGTCTGCCGGCCGACCAGGGCTATGTCGAAACCCGTGCTGTAGGCGGAATGGAGATCGTCACTGTCCATGCGCTCGACCGCGGCCCAGCCGACGACGAGCCGTGCCGGGTCGGGATGCAGCATGGACATGGTGAGGATGTCGCGCGCCTCCAGAAGCACGATGCGTTGCGGTGGCGCCGCAAGCTCCACGGTGCGTCCTGCCATGTCCGTTACCGTGATCGCCCGCGGACCGGCACCGAAAGCCGGGCCGGAGAGGGCTGCGGCGGCAAGCGTCAGGAAACGTCTTCGGTTCATCCGCATGCCCGTTACCAGCGATAGCGAAGGCCGGCCACGACTTCGCGGCCCTTTCCGACCTGGCAGTAGAAGCCGTTGCTGCAACCCGAATAGTAGTCCCTGTCGAAAAGGTTCGTGACGTTGAGGGTCGCCTCCGCTCCCTTGAAGGCCGGATTGGCCGCGCCGAGATCATAGCGCAGGGCCGCGTCCACCAGGGCGTAACCCGGCGTGCGGACGGCGTTTGCATCGTCCGCGTAGCTGCTGCCGACGATCCGCACCCCGGCCCCGACCGAAAGGCCGTCGAACACGTCGTCATCGAAGGTGTAGTTCGCCCAGAGTGAGCCGAAATACCGCGGCACGCCCTGCGGCCGGTTGCCGACGATCGACGGAACGACGTTCGATCGGGAGATCTCGGTTTCGAGCAGCGTGACGGCTGTGATCAGTTCGAGATTGTCGGTCACGTTCCCACGTGCTTCGAACTCGATGCCGCGGGAACGGACCCCGCCCTGCTGGATGCTGAAGCCAGGCACGGGGCCGGGCGTGAGGACATTCTTCTGCTTGATGTCGAAGGCGGCGAGGGTGAAGATGGCATCGAGGCTTTCGGGCGAATATTTGACGCCTATCTCGAACTGCTCGGCCTCCGTGGGAACGAAAGGCCGGCCGTCCGATCCGACGCCGACGACGGGCTCGAAGGATGTCGAATAGCTGAGATAGGGGGCGATGCCGTTGTCGAACTCGTAGAGCAGGCCCGCCCGGTAGCTGGCCGCGCGTTCCGTCTGGTTGCGCCGAACGCCCGTGAGACGGTTGAGCGAGCCTTCCCGGGACCAGTCGTAGCGGCCGCCCAGCAGAATATGCAGATTGCCGAGGGTCATCTGATCCTGGAGATATATCCCGGTCTGCCGCAAATCCTGCTTTGCATCCGTGAAGGTGGCGAACGGCCCGACGGGTAGGCCGTACTGCGGATTTGTCACGTCGAGCGACTGGGCGCCGCCGAGCAGGAACAGGAAATCGCTCGTCGAGCGCTGGACGTCGACGCCGACGAGGACCTTATGCTCCAGGGCCGCCGTCGCGAAGCTCAGTTCCACGCTGTTGTCGGCACTCACGCCGCGCACGTTTTCCGCCGAGTGCGCCGCCCAGCGCGGCAGCAGGCCGTCGGGAGTGAGCGGCCCTGAGATCTGAAGGGTCCGGAATGTCGAATCAAGGCCGCCATAGCGTAGGCGCGAACCCACTTTCACCGCGTCGTTGAAGCGGTGTTCGAAGATGTAACCGATGCCGAACTGGTCACGGTCGTAGCTGTCATACGAGGGGTCGCCGACATTGAGGCCGCCGGTCAGGTAGGGGCGGTATGCGGCCGGCGCCAGAAAACGCGGATAGATGTGGTTGAAGTAGCCGCCTTCGGGGTCCTTCTGGTAGAAGCCGAGCAGCGTCAGGCTCGTGTCCTCGTCCGGCTGCCATGTCAGCGCCGGCGCGACCGCAAGGCGCTGTTCGTCCACGTCGTCATGGCGCGTGCCGGATTGGCGGCCGATCGCGCTGAACGAATATTGCGGGACGCCGTCCTCGCTCAGCGCGCCGCGGCTCCTGACGCCTGCCTGGACCCGGCCATGGCTGCCGGTCTCAAGGCGCAGCTCGTGGGACGGATCGGCACTCGGCATGTTGCTGATCTGGTTGACGAGCCCGCCGGGGCTTCCCTGGCCGTAGAGAACCGCCGACGGACCCTTGAGCACGTCGATCCGGTCGAGCAGGAAGGGGTCGATCTGCGGTATGCCCCATGCCTGGCCGCGCGGAAGCTTCAAGCCATCAAGATAATCGACGGTCCGCATGGCGCTGAAGAAGCCGCCGAAACCGCGAATCGAGAGGCTGTCGAAGCGGCTGTTCTCATCGACGTTCGAAAGAACGCCTGCCGTATAGTTCAGCGCGCTCTGCACCGTCTGGGCGTTCTGGTCATCCATCTGCTTGCGGCTGACGGTCGTCGTCGATTGGGGCGTGCTCTCGACCGGCGTCGCGCCCTTGGTCGCGGTGGTCGTCCGATTGACGACATAACGATCGCCCTTCCGCGGGGTTTCGCTTTCACCCTCGACGACGATCGTCTCGAGCCGGGTCGCGGCGTCCTGAGCGTGCGCGCCGGCAACCTGCAAGAGCAGGAGGCTGGCAGTTGCGAGAAGGTAGGTCAGCTTGCGTCCCATTGTGTATCCCCAGCCCCTTGTCCGACCCTCGGACACCATCACGGCGGCAGGCATTTGCCCCGTCGGTCGGAGTCGTCTATTAATCAAACGGGACGGTAGTGTCCAGTTAATTATATGAGCTTGAAACTCATATTTTGGGGCGCCGCCTTGCCCGACGCCCGCGGTCGGCCAAGGGTTGGGCGGGAGCGGTGGGATCTGCTAAGGAAGGGCGCAAACGAGCATGATGGGAAATTCAGCGATGTCGGAGCGGAGCATGGCGGATGGCGTTCGGCGATCGGCCGCGGAAATCGGTGTCGAAGGTGCATCAGGCCCCGACGAACAGGCCCGTGCTTCGAAAACCGGCCGGCCGTCGCGGCAGAAATCCGAAGAGCTGACGGCCAGGATTCTCGATGTCGCGACCGGCATGTTCGCGGCGCAGGGCTATGCAGGCACCTCGATGGAGAAGATCGCGGCTGCCTGCGGTGCCGGCAAGGACACGGTCTACAGGCGCTTCCCATCGAAGGAAGCGCTGTTCCGCGGCGTTATAGAGCGCATCCGCGCAAGCGCGTTGCGCAGCCTCGAAATGACCGTTCCACCCGCGGGCGCGCCGCTGGAGCGGCTCAAGGTGGCCGGCCACTGGTTCCTGACCGCCCATCTCGAGCCGCAGCAAATCGCCATGAAACGCATCACCCTGAGCGAAGCCGCGATGTTCAGGCAGAGCCTTGCCGACGGGGCGAGCAGCGACCCGACCGTCCGCTGTCTGATCGAGCTGATCGAGGCCGCGCAGGCAAGCGGTGACCTTGCGAAAGGAGAGGCGGCCTTCATCGCCGACCAACTCATCTATTCGCTGACGGTGAAGCCGATCACCTATGCCATGCTCGGAAGCGCCGCCTTCGCCTCCACCGAAGCGCGCGATGCCTATTTCGAGCAGGCTTGGGAGCTGTTCATGCGAGGCGCCGGAAAGAGGGCAAACTGACGCGGCCCGGCATGACGCCACGCCGCAGATTCGAATCCAGCCGGTGTCTCGATGGAGATCGGCAACCTAGCGCAGCATGCTCACATCATTGAACCTCAGGCCAAATCGCGCGAGATATTTCGACAGGCGGTCGGCGTCGTTGCTGCTTTTCTTTTCCAGGCGCGAGCTTGCGAACAGCGCCCGGCCCGCCGCGCTGGCGCTGGCATGTTTGCGGCAGGTCTGCAGCACGGCGGCGAGCTGCACGGCTTCGAACCGGTCCAGCTGCGCCGCGGCATCCTCGCCCAGATGCTCGACAAGGATGTCGTCGGATACCGTCTGCCGTGAAGCACCGTGCCAGGCCGTGTTCAGCCGCCGGATCTCGTCGTCGACGACCTCGATGGTGATGCGGCCGAGCGGGGCGAGCGTGGCCATGCGGGTGACGGATGCGGAAAGGTCGCGGAAATTGGCGTTCCATGCGGCGTCAGGGCCGGTGGCGAAGGCGAGATAGCGTTCGCGCGCCTCCTTGTTGAAGGTCACGTTCTGGCCCTCGCGCTCCAGGAAGCGGCGCAGCTCGAAATCGAGATTGGGTTCGATGTCCTCCGTGCGCTCGCGAAGTGCCGGCAGCCGGAACGTCCAGAGGTTCAGGCGGGCGAAGAGATCCTCGCGGAACCTTCCGAGGCGCACGGCCTCGGCGAGGTCGCGGTTGGTGCCGGCGAGAAGCTGGAAATCGGCGGAGACCTCGGTGTCGGCGCCCACGGGGAGGAAGCGTTTTTCCTCGATGGCGCGCAGGCACATGGCCTGTTCATCGAGGCCGAGCTCGCCGATCTCGTCCAGGAAGAGCACGCCCTTATCCGCAGAGCGCAGGAGGCCCGCGCGCTCGCCGGCGGCCCCCGTGAAGGCGCCCTTGACATGGCCGAACAGCGCCGACATTGCCTGGTCTCCCCGCAATGTCGCGCAGTTGACCTCGACGAAGGGACCGCTGACCTTCCGCTGCGCTTTCTTGAGTTCGTAGATGCGCCTGGCGAGCTGGGATTTGCCGGCGCCGGTCGGTCCCGTCAGCAGGACCGGTGCCGCCGAGCGGATCACCACGCGCTCGATCTCGTCGATCATCCGGTTGAATGCGGTGTTGCGCGTGGAGATCCCCGATTTCAGGAAGGAGGCGGCCTCCTCGCGCTCGGAGGCAAAGCGCTTGGCGATCTCGTCGTAGCGGGAGAGGTCGAGGTCGATGATCCGGTGCGTGCCGGCGAAGTCCGCACCCGGATCGCGATCGCGCGGCGGCGAGAGCTGCAGCAGCCGGCCGGGGATGATGCGGGCCTCGGTCAGCAGGAACCAGCAGATCTGCGCGACATGCGTTCCGGTGGTGATGTTGACGAGATAATCCTCGGTATCGGGGTCGAACGGGTAGCCGCGCGCAAAGTCCCGGAGGTTCGTGTAAACCTCCGAAAAATCCCACGGGTCGCGGAAATTGATGACATTGCTGCGCACCTCGGTGGCCGGTGACACGGTCTCGATGTCGGCGATGATCCGCGTGGCGAGGGCGCTCGCGTGGTTGTCATGGATGAGTTCCAGCCGGTCGATGAACAGGCCGGCTTGCTGGCAGAGCCCGACATTGGGCCGCCAGCGGCTCCAGCGATTGTCCCATTTCCCCATGTCGAGGGTGGTTCCCAGGATACTGATGGCGACACGCCGCTTCATGTCTTATCCAATTTTATAAGGATGGATATTTTTGGATAGGATAATGGGAGCGTCGAATTTTGGCAATTTGGGCCGGTGTATGGGCAGGAATAATTTTTAGATATTAATTACAGCGAGATAGAAGAAAATTTCCGCTTCTGAGAGATTATTTCGTCAAACTGGCACGCCGCTTGAAATGTATCTGGCACGAACCAAACAAGAGGTGCCGTCATGGTCAACAAGGCGATCTTCAAAACCTATCTCGGAAAGCTGCTTCCCGGCACGGACACGAAAAACCACGAAGCCGCGCCGGCCTACAGGCTGACGCCGCGCGAGGCGCTGGCGCAGTATGCCGTGACCGGCACGTTCAACGGTACGTTCTACGCCGACGGTGCCGAGCAGCTGGAGGCGGTGAAGGCGCTGGCCCTCGAGGTCGAGCCGGAATTCCTTGCCAAGGTGGCCATCCACGCGGCCGGGAAGGGGCACATGAAGGACATGCCGGTCACCCTGCTGGCCATGCTGTCCAGCCTTGAGAGCGATGCTTTCGCCCGCGCCTTTCCGCGCGTCGTCAAGAGCGGCAAGATGCTGCGCGGCTTCGTCCAGGTGATGCGCTCCGGCGCGACGGGGCGCAAGTCGCTCGGCACGCGGCCGAAGAAGGCCGTGCAGGCATGGCTGGAACGGGCAAGCACCGAGCAGATCCTGCGTGCCATGGTCGGCAACGACCCGTCGCTGGCCGATGTCATCCGCATGGTGCATCCGAAGCCGGTGTCGGAGGAACGCAGGGCGCTCTATGCCTGGGCGATCGGCAAGCCGCACGACGTTGCGGCGCTGCCGGACCTCGTCAAGGCGCTGGAAGCCTTCCGGCGCGACCAGACGCGGCCGGTGCCGGACGTGCCGTTCCAGATGCTGACCTCGCTGCCGCTGACGCGCGAGCACTGGGTCGAGATCGCCCGCAAGGGCGGCTGGCAGATGGTGCGGCAGAACCTCAACACCTTCGCGCGCAACGGCGTGTTCGAGGTCGAGGGTTTTGCCGAGGCGCTGGCTGCACGGCTGGCCGATCCGGACGAGGTCCGCAAGGCCAGGGTCTTCCCCTATCAGCTGATGATGGCGTGGAAGATGGTCGACGGCCAGGTTCCGGATGTCGTGCGCGATGCCTTGCGGGACGCGATGGATATCGCGATCGCCAACGTGCCGTCGTTCGGCGGCAATGTGGTGCTGTGCCCCGACGTTTCCGGATCCATGGCGTCGCCGGTGACCGGATACCGCAAGGGGGCAACGTCGGCGGTCCGCTGCATCGATGTCGCCGGCCTGATGACGGCGGCCTTCCTGCAGCGCAACCCGAAGGCACGGGTGCTGCCGTTCGAGACCGGCGTGGTGAACGTCGCGCTCAACCGGCGGGATTCGGTGATGACCAATGCCGGCAAGCTGGCGGCCATCGGCGGCGGGGGAACGAACTGCTCCGCACCGCTGCGCAAGCTCGCGGACGAGAAGGCCAGGGTCGATCTCGTCGTGTTCATCTCGGACAACGAATCCTGGGTGGATGCGCGCAAGGCCGGTCAGCCGACGGGCGTGATGACGGAATGGGCACGGATCAAGCGCGTCAACCCGGCTGCAAAGCTGGTCTGCCTCGATCTCCAGCCCCACGCCACCACGCAGGCGCCGACCCGGAACGACGTGCTCAACATCGGCGGCTTCTCGGATGCCGTCTATGGGGTCATCACCGCTTTCGCCGCCGACAGCAAGGGCGCCGACGGCTGGGTGAGGGCAATCGAGGCGATCGAGCTCTGACATGAAGCAATACCCCCGTGCCGCCCGTGAACGGCACGGGGACCGTGACGAATGCCGGATGAAACTACAGGCTGTTAACCTCCAGGTCGCGGGTTCGAATCCCGCCGGGTCCCCCAACCATGGACCCGTAGCTCAGCGGATAGAGCGGGTCGTTTCACCACACCTCGTCGTCACGGACGAACGACATGGGCAAGAAGGCTATTGCCCATGGAAGACTTGCAGCGGCGAATGCCGGACGGAACTACAGCCACCACCGTTGGATGGTCTGGCAGGTTCGACTCCTCCTGGGCATACGCTCTCTGGCACGAGCGGGGCCATCCGGTTTCGTTCATCCTCGTCGCCGCTGCAAGGGCTTGCATAGGGAATGCCCGGCGAATGCCGGTGGGACTACAGGTAAGAGCGGCTCGCCGGATATCCGGTGTGCAGGTCGGATGTTCGATCCATCCCGCATGTTCGTCAGGATGTGCGTAGCTCAGAAACCGTCCCGCCAAGGTTCGTCGCCGGGATGGCAAGAGGCCCCGGGCGAATGCTGCGGAAGACTACATGGGCCGCATCGCGCCATGCAAATGGAATGCGTGCGGAAACGTCTTCCGCCTGAATTTGTCGCCCGGGGACAGGAAACTCGAAGGACCAGAAGGACTGCAGAAGCAGAAGAAGCGATGAAACAGGTAGTAAGCGGACAGGATCTGATCGATGCGGGCATGCCCCAGGGCAAGTGGTTCCGCGATGCGCTGGACGCCGCCAACACGGTCTTGAGCGAAGGCGGTTCGATGGAGGGCGCGCTGGAAGCGGCACGCGCCTTCCAGCCGGGCCCGACGCTTGCGCTGAGGGCGGACAACGATATCGAGATCTATTCCAACATCCGCGCGGAAAACGCCTTCGAGCAGGACAATGTGGAGAAGGTCAATGCGACGATGCGGGCGCTGGTGCGCACGCCCGTGGTGCGCTCGGCGGCGATCATGCCCGACGCCTGCCCGGCAGGCCCGATCGGGACGATCCCGGTCGGCGGCGTCGTCGCATCCGAGGCGATTCACCCCGGCATGCATTCGGCCGATATCTGCTGCTCGATGGCGATCTCCATCTTCCCCGATGTCGATCGGAAGGCCCTGCTCGACGCCGTTCATGCGGTGACGCATTTCGGTCCGGGCGGGCGCCCGCGCGGTGCGCAGTTCAAGCCCTCGCAGGCGACGCTGTCCGCCTTCCAGCAGAACCCCTACCTGCGGGACGGCGCCCTCAGCGCCGGTATCGAGCACTTCGCGACGCAGGGCGACGGCAACCACTTCGCCTATGTCGGGACGATGAAATCGACGGGTGAAACGGCGCTCGTCACCCATCACGGGTCGCGGGCACCGGGTGCGCGCCTCTACGACAAGGGCATGAAGGTCGCCAATCGCTTCCGCGAGCAGCTGTCGCCGCAGACGCATCGGGAAAACGCCTGGATTCCCGCCGATACCGAGGAGGGCGACCTCTACTGGTCGGCGCTCCAGACGATCCGCCAGTGGACGAAGGAGAATCATTACGTCCTGCACGATATGGCGGCGGAAAGGCTCTCGGCCAAGGTGGCCGACCGCTTCTGGAACGAGCACAACTTCGTCTTCCGCAAGTCCGACGGGCTCTTCTACCACGGCAAGGGAGCGACGCCCGCCTTCGACAAGTGGGCCGAGGATGCGACAGACCTGACGATCATTCCGCTCAACATGGTGGAGCCGATCCTGATCGTTCGCGGCTCCAATGCCGCCCATGGCCTCGGATTCTCGCCGCATGGCGCCGGCCGCAATTTTTCCCGCAGCGCCCATATGCGGCGCCTTGCGGAAGAATACGGCGCCGATGCCCGCGGCCTGAGCCCGAACAACCTGGCGGATATTCTGAAGAAGGAGACGGCGGGGCTGGACGTCCGCTTCTTCTCCGGCTTCGCGGATGCTTCGGAGCTGCCCAGCGCCTACAAGTCCGCCGCCAATGTCCGCGCCCAGATCGAGCACTATGGCCTGGCCGAGGTGGTCGACGAGGTCGTGCCCTTCGGGAGCATCATGGCCGGGGACTGGCAAAGGGACGCGCCGTGGCGGAAGAGGCGGGAAAGGCGTTAAGTGACGACGCGCCGGCCGTCGCCCTTGTGGCGGCGGCCGGTGCGATGACGGTTGAAACGGGACGGAATTCGCGTATAAGCGCCGTCAATGTGTTTCTGGAAAGGGAGCGGATCGATGCAGAACATCTCCTCACGCCCCATCGGGGTTCCGGTCTGACTCAGCCTGGCTGAGGAGGATCGTTCGACCTGCCGTCTTCGACGGCGGACACGAGCACCTATCCAGAGTTCTATCATGGGCACTTTTTTCGGGGACACGTCTGTCTCCACCCAGCCGGCATGCACGCCGGCGACTATCCATCACTATTTCTCGGCCGAAAGCTGGATCGAGGGCGCCGCGCTCGACCAACTCGACAGGATGGCGCGCCTTCCGGGCGTCAGAAGCATCGCGGCCTTCCCGGATCTCCATCCGGGCAAATACGGTGCGACAGGTGTCGCGCTCCTGTCGGACAGGCTGCATCCGCTGCTCGTCGGCAACGACATCGGCTGCGGCATGTCCCTGTTCGAGCTCGATCTTCCATTGCGGAAGCTGAAGCTCGACAGGGCGGCAAGCCGTCTCCGGCGGTTCGACGCGCTTGCGGTCGACGATGCTGCCGGGCGCCTCGACGGTGTCGGCCTTCCGGGCGATCTCTTCGCGGACGCGCTGGGAACGATCGGCGGCGGCAATCACTTCTGCGAGCTGCAGGCGGTGGAGAGCTTCTCCTCGCCGGTATCCGGCATCGACCGCCAGGGACTTTACCTGCTCGTCCATTCGGGTTCCCGCGGCTTCGGAGCAACTGTCCTGTCCGACAGTCTCTCGGCCGAACCGGACCTGATGTTGGGGCTCGATGCCTCGTCTCCGGCCGGCCTCCATTGGCTCGGCAGGCATGATCAGTGTGTTGCCTGGGCCTCGCTCAACCGCATCCTCATCGCCGAGAAGGCGGCCTCGGCGCTTGGCGCCGATTGTCGCCCGGTGACCGACGTGCCGCATAATCTCGTTCGCCGGAGCGGGAAGGGCTATGTCCACCACAAGGGCGCGGCGGCCGTCGATCCCGGCATGATCGCCCCGCTCGCAGGGTCGCGCGCGACGCTGAGCTACATCGTGCGGGCCACGGAAAAGGTCGCCGGTTCGCTGGGCGGCATATCGCACGGTGCGGGGCGCAAATACGACCGTGCCACCATGCACGGCCGCGTCGGCCGGACCCGCTCCGAACGGGACGACCTCCTGCGCAATGCCTGGGGTGGCATCGCCATATGCGACGACCGCGCGCTCGTCATCGAAGAGGCGCCCTCCGCCTACAAGGATGCAGGGCGGGTGGTTGCCGATCTCGTGGCGGCGGGCCTCGTCGAAAGCCTGGCCGCCATGCGGCCGCTCGTCACCTACAAGAAGGCGGTCGACGAGGAGGGGCGTGCCCGCCGCCCGGACAAACCGGATCACCGCCAGACGGGGAGGCGCAAGCATGACCGCTCTTGATCTGCTGATCACCGCCGGCAACGGTCCTGCCGAATGCCGCATCGCCGTCAGGGCGTGTCTCGATATCTTGGAAAAGGAAGCGGCGGCGCGTGGCTGCCTCTTCGAGGTCAGCACGGGGCCTATGCCGGACCGTCACGGCCCGAAATCCGCCCTCGTCAGCCTGGAGGGCGAAGCGGCACCGTGCATGGCCGCAGAGTTCTGCGGCACCGTGAAGTTCCTGTTCAAGAGCCCGGTGCGTCCGGGCCACAAGCGGCAGAACTGGTTCGTCTGCGTACAGCGCGTCGACCTTTCCGGCGGTGAGGACGTGGCGATCGATCCGCGCGACATCCGGTTCGAAACCCTGCGGGCCGGCGGACCCGGCGGCCAGCACCAGAACACCACGGACAGCGCCGTCCGGGCCATTCACATTCCAACCGGGCTGCGCGTCATCGCCCGCAACGAGCGATCCCAGCATCGCAACAAGGCGCTGGCGGTCAAGCGGCTCGCAGCCATGCTGCAGCATCTGGAGGACAGGAAGACGGACGCGGCAAAATCGGAACGCTTCATCGCCAACCGCTCGATCGAGCGGGGCAATGAAGTCAAGACGTTCAAGATTCAGCGTCCATAGACCGATGCCGGGCCTGCAAGGGCGGCGGCGACGGAGCATTTCCGCGATTTGGGAGAAAGCGGAAATGCTCCAAACAGCCGCCGGACGGCTGCGGCGTCACGACATGATCAGTCCGCCGTCGACATTGATCGTCTGGCCGGTGATGTAGGCGGCGTCCTCGGAGGCGAGGAAGGCGACGAGGGCGGCGACTTCGGCGGGGGTGCCGGCGCGGCCCATCGGGATGCCCTCGACCCATTCGGCCATCAGCTCGCCCGGGCCGTATTCGCCGAGCATCTTGCCCCAGACACGGTCGTTGTAGTCCCACATCTCGGTGTGGATGATGCCGGGGCAGATGGCATTGGCGGTGATGCCTTCGCGCGCCAGCTCCTTGGCGAGGCTCTGCGTCAGGCCGACGACGCCGAATTTCGAGGCGGCATAGTGCGGGGTGTAGATGAAGCCCTGGCGGGCTTGGCCGGAGGCGGTGTTGATCAGGCGGCCCTTCGTGCCGCTGGTGCGGAAGCGGCGGATCGCCTCCTGGCAGCACAGGAACACGCCCTTGGTGTTGACGTCGAGGTTGAGGTCCCATTCGCGCTCGGTGAGGTTCTCCACCTTGGCGATGGTGATGACGCCGGCATTCTGCACGGAAACGGAGATCGCGCCGAGCTTCCCCTCGGCCTCGCCATAGGCGTCCTGCACGGCTTTCGCGTCGGTCACGTCGAGCGCAAGGCCGATCACCTCGGCGCCGGTTTCCGCGGCCAGCGCCTCGGCGGCCGCGGCCGTGTCCTTCTCGATCGCCGCGATGGCGACCCTCGCGCCTTCCTCGGCAAAGCGCTTGGCGATGCCGCGGCCGATGCCCTTGTTGCCCCCGGTGACGAATACCGTCTGGCCTGCGAAACGTCTCATGGTCTTCTCTCCATAATGCGCAGCAGGCCGTGGACTGGTCCGGGATGGATCAGGCCGTGAGCCGTGCCGCAGTGAACTTGTCGGTGACGAGCACATCGATGACGCCCAGCTTCAGGGCGCCGGCGATGGCCTCGGTCTTCGATTCTCCGCCCGCAAGGGCCATGACGCGGTTGGTCCTGCGCAGGTCCTCCAGCGAGATGCCGATGACGCGGTCGTTGAGCGGGGTTTCCACCGGTTTTCCGTCCCGGTCGTAGAAACGGTAGGAAATCTCGCCGACGGCGCCGGCCTCGTGCAGCATCGCCATTTCCTGGCGGGAGAAGGTGTTGCCGGACCGGGCCAGCATTTCGGACGGCTCCACCGCGCCGATGCCGACGATGGCGAGGCTGAGGCGGCCGAAGAGGTCCATCGTCTCGCGCACGGCCGGATCGGCGAGCATGACGAGTTTCGCCTCGCGCGAGGAGGTGATGCCCTGGACGAGCAGGAGCCGCGGCTCGCCGCCGGTGAGCTTGGCAAGGCGCGCCGTCAGCTGCGTGGCGTGCATCTGCACCGAGGCATCGCCCATGCCGCCAAGGATCTGCACGATGTACTTTGCCTTGGCGTTCTTCAGCGGGTGGATGTTGTCCACCATGCGCAGGATGGTCTGGCTCCAGCTCGAGACGCCGATGATCTCGTCCTGCTGCAGGGTGACTTCGAGGAAATGGGCGGCAGCCTCGCCGATGCGGGCCATGATCGCGCCGTCGCGGTCCTCCGAACAGTCGATGACGATGGCTTCGGTCAGGCTGTAGCGCTCGCGCAGGGCCAATTCGAGTTCGGCGAAGGTGCCGGCGGGCGGGATGACCGTCGTTCGCACGATGTCTTCCTGCTCCGCGCGCTTCAGCATGCGCGAGACGGTCGCCTGCGACATGTGCATGATCTCGGCGATCTCCGCCTGCCGCTTGCCTTCGATATGGTACATCTGGGCAACGCGGGCGATCAGTCGCAGCTCGTTGAGCCTTCCCATAGGGTTCTCCATGAGTGAATTTTTATTCACTCATAGTGGATGGACCCGTTAGGGTCGAGCGGCAGATCGCGTCTTTCCAGACCGCAAGTCGTCGTGTGGCGTCGGAAGCACGCGGGGCGATGGCATTGGCGGCGCGCGGCAGGGCGGCGATGGCGGGGAGATCCGGCCAGACGCCGAGCGAGAGGCCGGCGAGATAGGCCGCGCCGAGCGCGGAGGCCTCGGGCGCATCGCACTGGATGACGGCGTGGCCCAGCGTATCGGCGACGCATTGCATGAGGAAGGTGTTCCTGCTCGGGCCGCCATCGGCATGGAGCCGGCCGAGCGGCACCGGCGATTGCGCGGACATCGCCTTGAAGACGTCGTGCACCTGGAAGGCGATGCTGTCGGTCACCGCGCGGGCCATCTGGGCGCGGCTGGTGTTGAAGGTGATGCCGCAGAACAGTGCCCGCGCATCGGAGCGCCAATAGGGTGCGCCGAGGCCGACGAAGGCGGGCACGAAGCCGGGTCCGCCGGGCTCGGCGGTGGCGGCAAGCTCGGTCAGGGCCTGCACGTCCGGCAGGCCGAGCATCTCGGCCATCCAGGGCAGCGAGGCGGCCGAGACCAGGATATTGCCCTCGAAAGCGTAGGTCGGCTTGCCGCCGATCGACCAGGCGATGGTCGTGGTGATGCCCTGTTCCGGCGCGATGAAGCGCGGCAGGGTGGTCATGATCGACGAGCCGGTGCCGAAGGTCACCTTGCCGTCGCCGGGATTGAAGGCGCCGTGGCCGAAGAGGGCGGCATGGCTGTCGCCGATGGCCGAGGCGATCGGGATGCCGTCGGCAAGGCCCGGCACGTTCCTCGTCACGCCGAAACGGGCCGCGCTGTCGCGCACCTCTGGCAGGGCGGCCTTTTCGACGCCGAAGAGGGCGCAGAGCTCGTCGCTCCATTCCCGTCGGTTGAGGTCGTAGAGCTGGCTGCGCGCGGCGTTGGCGGCGTCGCAGGCATGGACCGCGCCATCCGTGAAGCAGTGGATGAGCCAGGCGTCGATCGTGCCGAGCCGGACGGGACGTCCCTCGGGCACGCGGTCGAGCAGCCATTTCATCTTGGGGCCGGGGAACATCGGATCGATGGGAAGGCCGGTCAGCGCCTGGACGCGCGGCGCATGGCCCGCCGCGATCAGGTCGGCGCAGGCCGGCGCGCTGCGGCGGCACTGCCAGCTCACGACCGGGCCGAGCGGTCTTCCGGTCTCCGCATCCCAGATGGTGACGGATTCGCGCTGATTGGAGATGGCGATGCCGAGGATATTTACCGCAGGACCTGCCGCAAGGCAGGCGGCGATGGCCTCCTGTACGGATTCCCAAAGGCGTTGCGGGTTTTGCTCCACCCAGCCCGGCTGCGGATGCTCGATGCCGACGGGAGATGCGCCGCGGGCCAGGATCGCGCCGTCCGTGGAGACGAGCACGGCCTTCGAATTCGTGGTGCCCTGGTCGATGGCGAGGATGGCGGTCGTCATGGCGGCTCCGGTGAACAGGAGTTGGAGGGCGCGGCGAAAGGGAGGTCTTGCCGCGCCCCGGCACGAAATCTAGCCCCGCACAATCACGTGCGGGAAGATTTTCGCGCGATCAGGGCGATGGCCGCCTCGGCGATGGCGGCGGGCGACATGCCGAACTCGTCGAGCAGGAATTCGGCTGAGCCGGTGGGGGCGAAAATGCCGGGCACGCCGAGGATCTTCATCGGCACGGGGGCTTCCGCCACGACGACCTCCGCGATGGCGGAGCCGAGGCCGCCGAAGGTGGAGTGCTCCTCCGCGGTCAGGATGGCGCCGGTCTCGCGTGCCGCGGCCACCACGGCCTCGACGTCGATCGGCCGGACGGTCGCCATGTTGAGGACGCGCGCCTCGATGCCCTTCTCGGCGAGGATGGCGGCGGCCTTCACTATACGGTGGGTCAGCGTGCCGTTGGCGATGAGGGTGACGGCATCGCCGTCGCGCAGCAGGTTGGCTTTGCCCGGCGCGAAGGTGTGGCCGGCCGGCAGCAGGTCCGGCACGCCGACGCGCGAGAGGCGCAGGAAGACCGGGCCGTCATACCTGGCGGCCCATTCCACGGCGGCGGCCGTCTCGATGGAATCGCAGGGCGCGATGACCGGCAGGTTCGGCAGGACGCGCGTCCAGGCGAAATCCTCGATGGAATGGTGCGTCGGGCCGAGCTCGCCATAGGCCATGCCGGAGGAGATGCCGACGAGTTTCACATTGGCGTTGGAATAGGCGATGTCGGCCTTGATCTGCTCCAGCGACCGGCCGGTCAGGAAGCAGGCGGCTGCGCAGACGAAAGGCAGCAGCCCGCCATTGGCAAGGCCGGCGCCGACGCCGACGAGGTTCTGCTCGGCGATGCCGACATTGACGAGGCGTTCGGGCCATTTGGCCTTGAAGCCGCCGAGCTTGGAGGAGCCGACGGAATCGTTGCAGACGGCCACGACCTTGGGATTGTCGGCGCCGAGGCGCTCCAGCACGGCGACGAAGGCGTCGCGGCAATCGTGAAGCTTGGCGGAAGGGGTCACGGCGTTCATCAAAGGGCCTCCGAAAGCTCAGCCACGGCAATTTCGTATTGTTCGGCATTGGGCACCTTGTGGTGCCAGTCGACCTTGTCCTGCATGAAGGAAATGCCGTGGCCCTTGTTGGTGTGGGCGACGATGCAGTGCGGGCGGCGCCCACGCTTTTCCAGCGCCGGAACGATCTCGTCCATGGCATTGCCGTTGATCTCGGTGACATCCCAGCCGAAGGCTTCAAGCTTGGCGGGGAAGGGCGCGAGGTTGTTGGTGTCCTTCAGCGAGGCACCCTGCTGGAAGCGGTTGTGGTCGATGATCAGCGTCAGGTTGTCGAGGCCGAACTGTGCGGCCGAGGCGATCGCCTCCCAGTTCGAGCCTTCCTGCATCTCGCCGTCGCCCGTCAGCACGTAGACGCGGTAGGTCGCGCCGGTCAGCTTGGCGGCCTTCGCCATGCCGACCGCGACCGGCAGGCCATGGCCGAGCGGGCCGGTATTGGTCTCGACACCCGGCACCTTGTTGCAGTTCGGGTGGCCGTTGAGCCGCGAATGGGGCTTCAGGAAGGTCGCGATCTCCTCTTCCGGAATGAAGCCGCGCCTAGCGAGCGTCACGTAGAGCGCCAGTGCCACATGCCCCTTGGACAGCACGAAGCGGTCGCGATCCGGCCGTCTCGGCGCCTCGGGGGAGATGTCGAGGACGCGGAAGTAGAGCGCCGTCAGGATGTCGATGGCGGACATTTCCCCGCCGATATGGCCTGCGCCAGCTTCAAAAACCGCTTGCAGATCGCGAAGGCGGATCTGGCGAGCGATGCGGTCGAGATCGTTCGGCTGCATGAAACCCTCGTTGTGAATAAATATACAGTTATACATATATTTGCATGGGCGCCGGACAAGTCAAGCGAAAATACCATCAGTAGCCGCTAAAGAATTCGGAAGTGGCGCCTTGACACACTCCGCTTGGATGCGTTACGAATTTACACACACTAATGAATATTTATGCGTTAAGCGAAACGCGAGGCGGAGACCGGTCGGGAGGAGTGCTCATGGTGGCGGATGTGAAGGAAAGACGCGGGGTGGCCGGTATTGCGCTGCCCTCGCTGCGCGGCGCCACGGGGCCGCTGATCGGCCTCATCGTGCTGTGCCTCTTTCTCACCTTTGCGACGGACAAGTTCCTGTCGGTGCGCAACTTCCTCAACGTGCTCGACCAGATCACGGTGCTCGGCGTCATGGCTGTGGGCATGACGATGGTCATCCTGATCGGCGGCATTGACCTTGCGGTCGGCTCGGTCATGGCGCTGGCCATGATGGTGCTGGGCTATCTCAACGTCGTCGCCGGCTTGCCGATGGGGATCGCCATTCCGCTCGCCCTCTTCGTCGCCGCCCTCAACGGGCTCGTCGCGGGTCTTCTGATCACGCGCTTCAACGTGCCGGCCTTCATCGCGACGCTTGCCATGATGTCGATCACGCGCGGCCTTGCGAACATGATCACCGACGGCCAGCAGATCATCGGCTTTCCGGCCTGGTTCAACATGATGGCCATCGTGCGCTTCGGCGGCTTCCTGACGCTGACCGTCGCCGTGATGATCGTCGTCTTCATCGTCGGCCTGCTCTATCAGCGCTACCGCCATGGCGGGCGCGTGCTCTATGCCATCGGCGGCAATGCCGAGGTCGCGCGCCTTGCCGGCATCAACGTCCAGCGCGCCACCGTGCTCGTCTATGTCGTGTGCAGCTTCCTTGCCGGCCTTTCCGGCATGGTGCTCGCCGCCCGCCTCGACTCCGTCCAGCCGTCCTCGGGCGTCTCCTACGAGCTCGACGCCATCGCGGCGGTCGTCATCGGCGGCACCTCGCTTTCGGGCGGCACGGGCGGCATCGGCGGCACGATCATCGGCGTCCTCATCATCGGCGTGCTGCGCAACGGCCTCAACCTGCTCAGCGTCTCGCCCTTCATGCAGCAGGTCATCATCGGCGCGGTCATCGTGCTCGCCGTGACGGCGGAGACCTACCGCAAGCGCAAGTAACCCCGTTCACCCCCGCCGCCGGCGGGGTGGCGAAAACGGCCCGCAATGGTGCGGGCCGGCAAAAGGAAGGCGGCTTCCTGCAGGGGCGGGGGCTGCCGGGCAAACCGGAGGAGAAACCATGAAACTGTCCAGACTGCTGATCGCGGCAAGCGCCGCGTCCGTCCTCGCGCTTCCCGCATCCGCCGCCGAGGTCAAGAAGATCGGCCTCGCGGTGCCGAACCTGCAGGCCGACTTCTTCAACCAGATCAAGCTCGGCGTCGAGAAGCATGCCAAGGAAAAGGGCATCGAGGTGGTCGTGGTCGATGCCAAGAACGACACCAACACCCAGGTCAGCCAGGTTCAGGACCTGATGACGCAGGACATCGACGCCTTCATCTACATCCCGGCCGGTGCCGCCGCCGCTGCCGTGCCGACCCGCCTTGCCCGCGAGGCCGGCATTCCCGTCATCAACGTCGACCGCACGCCCGAGGGTGCCCCGGGCGACACGTTCATCGCCGGCGAGAGCGTCGAATCCGCCTATGAAGTCTGCAAGTACATCATCGGCAAGGCGGGCGGTTCGGGCAAGATGGCGATCATCCACGGCCAGAAGGGCACGACGCCGGAAGTCGACCGCTTCACCGGCTGCAAGCGCGCCATCGACGAGAACCAGGGCGTCGAGCTGGTCGACCAGCAATGGAGCAACATGTGGTCGGCCGACGAAGGTTTCACGATCGCCCAGAACATGCTGCAGGCGAATCCCGACATCACGATCATCTTCGGCCAGGCTGACGGCCTCGCGATGGGCGCGGCCAAGGCGGTCGACGTCGCCAACCTCTCCGACAAGGTGATCATCGGCGGCTATGACGGCGATGTCTCGGCGCTCGAATACCTCGCCAAGTGCACGGGCCCGTTCATCGCCACCGCCACGCAGAGCACGCAGAAGATGGGCGTTCTCGCCGTCGAATCCGCGCTCGCCGTCGCTGCCGGCGAGAAGGTCGAGGAGCGCCAGACGCCGAACGCCGTGCTGACGACCTGCGAGAACGCGCCGGAATTCGTCAAGGTCCACCCGTAACAGCACGAAGGCAGCAGCGCCATGACGAACCGCTCTCCCATCCTGTCGCTCCGCGGGATCCAGAAATCCTACGGTCCGATCAAGGTCCTCCACGGTGTCGATCTCGACATCCATCCGGGAGAGGTCGTGGCGCTGCTCGGCGAAAACGGTGCCGGGAAATCGACCCTGTCGAACATCATTTCCGGCACCGTCCAGCCCTCCGCCGGAGAAATGACCTGGCTCGGCAAGCCCTACGCCCCCGCCAATCCCCGCGCCGCCATGGACGAGGGGGTCGGCATGATCCACCAGGAACTCAAACTGCTGCCGAAGCTTTCGATTGCCGAAAACGTCTTCGTCGGCCGCTATCCCATGAAATCCGGCCGGCTCGACCGCAAGACGATGGAGGACAAGGCACGCGCCGGCCTCCAGCGCCTCGGGCTCGACGTCGCGCCCGACCGCCCCGTCGAAGGGCTTTCGACGGGAAAGCAGCAGCTCATCGAAATCGCGAAGGCGCTGACGCTCAACGCGCGCCTGCTCATCCTCGACGAGCCGACCGCCGCGCTCGGCGGCGAGGAGACGCAGGCGCTGTTCCGCCAGATCGAGCGTCTGAAATCCGAAGGCGTCGGCATCATCTACATCTCGCACCGGCTGGAAGAGATCCGCCAGATCACGGACCGCATCGTCGTCATGCGCGACGGCGCCAAGGTGCAGGAGTTCGACCGTGGCGACGTGCCGATCCGCACCATCGTCGAGGCCATGGTCGGTCGTTCGCTCGAACGCATGTTCCCCGCGCTCCCCGTCCCGACGCAGGAGGTGGCGCTGGAGGTGCGCGGCCTTTCCTCGCCGTCGAAGGCGTTTCGCGACATCACCTTCTCCGTCCGCAAGGGCGAGGTCTTCGGCATTGCCGGCCTGATGGGCGCCGGCCGCACGGAGCTTGTCCGCGCCATCACCGGCGCGGACCCGATTTCCGCCGGCGAAGTGCTTTTGCACGGAAAACCCGTCACGCCGCGTTCGCCGATCGATGCGATCCGCAACGGCATCGTCCTCGTGCCCGAGGATCGCAAGCTCCAGGGCGTGGTGCTCGACCATTCGATCGCGGAAAACATCGGCTATGCCAATCTCGGGGAAATCGCCCGCAACGGCTGGCTCTCCACCCGCCGCATCCGCGAATTCGCCGAGGACTACATCAGGAAATTCGGCGTGAAGGGCCGCGGCGGGCAGAATGCCGGCGAGCTCTCCGGCGGCAACCAGCAGAAGGTGGTGCTTGCCAAATGGCTGGCGCGCAAGCCGCAGGTCGTGGTGCTGGACGAGCCGACGCGCGGCATCGACGTCGGTGCCCGTTCGTCGATCTACGATCTCATCATGGACCTGGCGCGCCAGGGCGTCGCCGTCATCGTGGTCAGCTCCGACCTCGAGGAGGTGCTCGGCGTCTCCAGCCGCATCATGGTCATGGCCCAGGGCAAGCAGGCCGGCATCCTGAACCGCGAGGACGCCAACGACGTCTCGGTCATGGAACTGGCAACGATCTGAACAAGGAAGAAATCATGTCCGACATCACGCTCAACGCGCCGAAAATGTTCGATCTCTCGGGCAATGTCGCCTTCGTCACGGGCGCCGGCAGCGGCATCGGCCAGCGCATCGCCATCGGCCTTGCCCAGTGCGGCGCCGATGTCGCGCTGCTCGACCGGCGCACGGACGACGGGCTTGCCCGGACGGCCGATTTCATCGCGCGGGCCGGGCGCCGCAGCATCCAGGTCGCTGCCGACGTCACCAGCGGCGCGGCGCTCGCCGAGGCCGTCGCCCGCACCGAGGCGGAGCTCGGCGCCCTCTCGCTCGCCGTCAACGCGGCCGGCATCGCCAATGCCAATCCGGCGGAGACGATGGAGGAAAGCCAGTTCCAGACGATGATGGACATCAACCTGAAGGGCGTTTTCCTCTCCTGCCAGGCCGAAGCGCGCGCCATGCTGAAGACCGGCCGCGGCGCCATCGTCAACATTGCCTCCATGTCCGGCGTCATCGTCAACCGCGGCCTCAGCCAGTGCCACTACAACGCCTCCAAGGCGGGCGTCATCCACATGACCAAGTCGATGGCGATGGAGTGGGTCGGCCGCGGCATCCGCGTCAACACGATCAGCCCCGGCTATACCGCGACGCCGATGAACACCCGGCCCGAAATGGTGCACCAGACGAAGCTTTTCGAGGAGCAGACGCCGATGCAGCGCATGGCCAGCGTCGACGAGATGGTCGGCCCCGCCGTCTTCCTGCTCTCGGATGCGGCGAGTTTCGTCACCGGCGTCGACCTTCTCGTTGATGGCGGCTTCTGCTGCTGGTGATTTTCCCGGGGCCGGCCGCACGAGGCCTCTTGCATCCCCCGGCGAAAATTCCTTATTTACGCCTGTTCTCAGGGCGGGGTGAAATTCCCCACCGGCGGTATCCGGAGCGATCCGGGAGCCCGCGAGCGCTTCCGTTGACGCGGAAGGTCAGCAGATCCGGTGCGATGCCGGAGCCGACGGTCACAGTCCGGATGGAAGAGGACATGTCTGCAAAACCGCCCTTTCCCGGGCGGTCGCGGGCCTGTTCGCCCAAGGGATTGAAACGCCGGCATCGGCAACCCTTGAAAGGCAATGAAATGGCACTCTCGAAAATTGAAGACGCAATCGCTGCCCTTGTGCGCGGCGGCATGATCGTCGTCGTCGATGACGAAAACCGGGAAAACGAGGGCGATATCATCGTGGCCTCGGATGCGGTGACGCCGGAGGCGATCGCCTTCATGATGAAACACGCCCGCGGCCTCATCTGCGTGGCGATGGAAGGCGAGCGGCTCGATGCGCTCGACGTCCCGCTGATGGTTCCGCAGAACACGGAATATCTCCATACGGCCTTCACCGTCTCCGTCGATTACCTTCCCGGCACGACAACCGGCATTTCCGCAGCCGACCGCGCCGCAACCGTCAAGGCGCTCATGGACCCCGCGAGCCGGCCGGAAGACTTCGCCCGCCCGGGCCATATCTTCCCCCTGCGCGCCCATCCGCGTGGCGTGCGCGGTCGCCCGGGCCATACGGAAGCCGCCGTCGATCTTGCGCGCCTTGCAGGCAGGACCGCATCGGGCGTGATCTGCGAGGTCGCCAACGATGACGGCACGATGGCCCGGTTGCCCGAATTGATCGACTTTGCGGTAACCCATCGGCTGCCGCTGATCAGCATCGAGGACCTCATCGCCTACATCGCCGCCGGCCGCGACGATACGCCTGCGGTGGCCGCGTAGTTGTCCGGCCAGGGGCCATATCCCGGCGCATAGGCGCCGGGATATGGCCGCGTGGATCCAGGCAAGACGTGTCGCCAACCGTCAGTTCGTCCCGCCGATCTCGCTCGCCGTGCGCAGGAATGCCTGGAACTGGTCCTCCGGCACGAAGGCGCCACCGGTGGTCCAGATGACGTGGGTTGCCTGGGCGAGCCGGTCGCCGATCTGCCGATGCGCGCAGAATTCCTTGCCCGCCGGGTGCTTCACGAGGAAGTCCGGGCCGGCGAAGCCGGCGGCGGCGGAGGGTTCGAGGCGCAGGTTCTGGCTCTGGTGGGCGCTCAGGAGCCAGCGGAAGAGGGACGGGTCGTCGACGGTGAAGACGCCGGCCAGCATGCGGCGCATGACGGTGGCGACGAAGGCCGACATGCGGGCGACGGCCATGCCGTCCGCCTCCGTGCGGTTGGTCAGGCCGACATCGTAAACGGAGACGAGATCCGCCGAACCGCTCATGAGATGGACCAGCGCGCAGGGCGACTGAAGCGGCTCCACGAAGAAGCAATGCACATTGTCCCCGAAGACCGTCTTCGCGCCATAGGCGACGCCGCCCGGCGCGCCGCCGATGCCGCAGGGCAGGTAGAGGAACAGCGGATGTCCGGCATCGACGACGATGCCGCGGGCCTGGAGCTGCCCAGCAAGCTCCAGCGCTGCGACGCTGTAGCCGAGGAAAAGCTGCCGGGATTGCTCGTCGTCGACGAAGTAGATCGCCGGATCGCTCTCGGCGGCGATGCGGGCATTTTCCACCGCCGTCGTATAGTCGGCGTCGTGCCTGACGACCGCGACGCCGAGCCGCGTCAGCCGCTCCACCTTCCACGCCTTGGCGTCGGCGGACATGTGGACCGTCGCCCGGAAGCCGAGCGCGCGGGCCGCGACGCCCACGCTGAGCCCCAGATTGCCGGTGCTGCCGACGGCGATGGTGTAGCGGGAGAAGAAGTCTTTCGCGTCCGGTCCGGCGAGGCGCCGGATGTCCTCGCCCGCTTTCAGCAGGCCCTCGCGCCGGGCCAGCCGTTCGGCGAACAGGAAGACCTCGTAGACGCCGCCGCGCGCCTTGATCGACCCGGCGACGGGGAGGGCGTTGTCCGCCTTGACGAGAAGGGTGCCGAATTCGGCGCCGTCATAGCCCAGCGCCTTGCGCATGGCCTCCAGCGGCACGAGGTCGGAGCGGATTTCGCCGTTCGTGGCTTGCAGTTCGGGGAAACAGGCTTCCAGCAAGGGCGCGAGATGCCGCCAGTTCTCCTGCGCCTCGCCCACATCCGACGGCCGCACGGGAAGCGTCGCGTCCGCGATGGCGTTTTCCGTGTAGTGCGGGTTCGTCCAGAGCGTCGGGCGCGCCGCCAGCACATCGGAGCGGGCGGGATTGTCGGGGAGATGGATGGCCATGTCGTGATCCTGCTTCGGGTGGGAGGCGCACGCCGCGCCATTGGCGGCGGCGTGCCGGTCTTCAGGGGGTAGCGATAGCCGCGGCGATCTCGACCTGGCAAGGCGCGTGCCGGGAATGACGCCTTTCACGGGTCTCGCGGCGGGCGGGGCCTATCCCATGCGTTCGGAGGCATAGGAGCCGGGCGAGGGCGGGAAGACGATGGTCCGGTTGCCGTTGAGGAAGACGCGGCCGTGGATATGGGCGTGGATGGCGCGGGCGAGCACCTGGCTCTCCACGTCGCGGCCGAGGCTGACATAGTCTTCGGCGCTCTGGGCGTGCGTCACGCGCACCGTGTCCTGCTCGATGATCGGGCCCTCGTCGAGGTCGGCGGTCACGTAGTGCGAGGTCGCGCCGATCAGTTTCACGCCGCGCTCGAAGGCCTGCTTGTAGGGATTGGCGCCCTTGAAGGACGGCAGGAAGGAATGGTGGATGTTGATGATCCGGCCCGACATCGTCCGGCACATCTCGTCGGAGAGCACCTGCATGTAGCGGGCGAGCACGATGAGCTCGGCGCCCGTCTCCTCGACGATGCGCATCTGCTCGGCCTCCGCCTCCGGCTTGTTCTCCTTCGTCACCTTGATGTGGTGGAAGGGGATGTCGTGGTTCACGACCACCTTCTGGTAATCGAAATGGTTGGAGATGACGCCGACGATGTCGATCGGCAGGGCGCCGATGCGCCAGCGATAGAGCAGGTCGTTGAGGCAATGGCCGAAGCGCGAGACCATGAGGATGACCTTGCGCTTGGTCGTCTCGTCGAAGAATTCGGCATCCGCCTGATAGGTCGCGGCGATCTCGGCAAAGCCCTCGCGCAGCGCTTCCAGCGTGCGGCCCTCCTCGGACTGGAAGCTGACGCGCATGAAGTAGCGGCCGGTGCTCTTGTCGTCGAACTGGGCGCTGTCGGAGATGTTGCAGCCGTTGGCGGAGAGGTAGGTGGCGATCGCGGCCGTGACGCCCCGGATCGAGGGGCAGGCGACGCGCAGGGCATAGCGGTTGGAAAGGGCGGACATTGGCGATCCTTTCGGGTCGATCAGTCGATAGGGATGGAATGCTGGCGGCCGAAGGCCGTGAGCGTGTTGGAGAGCAGGCAGGCGATCGTCATGGGGCCGACGCCGCCCGGAACGGGCGTGATCGCGCCGGCCACATGGCGGGCTTCCTCGAAGGCGACGTCGCCGACGATGCGCGGCTTGCCGTCGATCTCCACCCGGTTGATGCCGACGTCGATGACGGTGGCGCCCGGCTTGATCCAGTCGCCACGCACGAGGCCCGGTCGCCCGACCGCGACGACGAGAATATCGGCGGCGCGGCAGAGTTCCGGCGTGTTGCGCGTGCGCGAATGGGCGATGGTCACCGTGCAGTTTTCCGAAAGCAGCAGCTGCGCCATCGGCTTGCCGACGATGTTCGACTTGCCGACCACCACGGCGTGCAGGCCGGAAAGATCGCCGCCGAGCCGGTGCTTCAGCAGCATCAGGCAGCCGAGCGGCGTGCAGGGCACCAGCGCCGGCTGGCCGGTGGAGAGGCGCCCGGCATTGGAAACGTGGAAGCCGTCGACATCCTTGTCGGGATCGATGCCCTGGATGACGGCACTGGCGTCGAGATGAGGCGGCAGGGGCAGCTGGACGAGGATGCCGTGCACCGCGGGATCGCCGTTGAGCCGGCCGATCAGCGCCATCAGGTCGTCCTGCGTCGTGTCGGCCGCAAGCTCGTGCTTGAAGGAATTCATGCCGGCGGCGGCCGTCTGGCGATGCTTCGAGCCGACATAGACGGCGCTGGCGGGATCGCTGCCGACGAGGACCACGGCGAGGCCCGGCACGGCGCCGGTCGCGGTCTTCAGCCTTGCGACCTTCACCGCGACATCGTCCAGCAGGCCGGCCGCGAACATCCTGCCGTCGATGATCGCACCGCCGGCAACCCTGTCCATTCCCATGACGTTCCCTTTCGCATCATCCAAGGCCCGGCCACGGGCCGGAACGAGAGCCGCGTGCGGCACGGCTCTCTTCTGTCGGTCCGGATCTCTCGCGCTCAGTGCGCGTAGACCGGGAAAGCCGCCGTCAGCCTGGCCACCTTGGCCTTCGCGCCGTCGACGACGTCGTCCGCCGTGCCGCCGGCTTCCGCCTCGATGAGGTCGGCGATGATGGTGCCGAGCGTGCGGAACTCCTCTTCCTTCATGCCGCGCGTGGTGGCGGCGGAGACACCGAGGCGCATGCCGACCCATTCCGGCGGGCGCGGGCTGTCGCCCGGGATCGGGTTCTTGTTGGCGGTGATGTTGGCGCGCGCCAGAAGGTCTTCCGCCTGCTTGCCGATCAGGCCCTTGCTCGACAGGTCGACCAGCACGATGTGGGTGTCCGTGCCGCCGGAGACGATGCGCACGCCGCGGTCGATCAGGGTCTCGGCAAGGGCGCGGGCATTGGCCTTGACCTGCGCGGCGTAGACCTTGAAGTCATCCTGCAGCGCTTCGCCGAGGCAGACGGCCTTGGCGGCGAGCACGTTGCTGTGCAGCGAGCCCTGGACGCCCGGGAAGACGGCGGCCTGCAGCTTCTTGAACCAGGCCTCGTTGTTGGTGAGGATCAGGCCGCCGCGCGGGCCGCGCAGCGTCTTGGTCGTGGTGCAGGTGACGATGTCGGCATGCGGGAAGGGCGAGGGGTGGGCGCCGCCCGCGACGAGGCCGGCGATATGCGCCATGTCGACGAGGAACCAGGCGCCGACCTTCTTCGCGATCCTGCCCATGCGCTCGAAGTCGAGTTCGCGCGGATAGGCCGAGCCGCCGGTGATCAGCAGCGTCGGGCGAACCTCCTCGGCGATGCGCTCCAGCGCGTCATAGTCGATGACCTCGGTTTGCGGGTCCACATTGTAGTTGTGCGATTCGAACCAGCGGCCCGACAGGTTGCCCTTCATGCCGTGCGATAGGTGGCCGCCGGCGGCCAGATCGAGCGAGAGGACCTTGTCGCCCGGCTTCAGCAGCAGGAAGAAGACGGCGAGGTTAGCCTGCGTGCCGGAATGGGGCTGGACGTTGGCATAGGCACAGCCGAAGAGCTGCTTGGCGCGGTCGATCGCCGCCTGCTCGACGATGTCGACAAACTGGCCGCCGCCGTGGAAACGGTTGCCCGGATAGCCCTCCAGCGTCTTGTTGGTCATCTCGTGGCCGAGCGCGTCGAGCACGGCGCGGCTGACGATGTTCTCGGATGCGATGAGCTCGATCTGGTCCTGCTGGCGCTTGCGCTCGTTGTCGATGGCGCCGGCGACGAGCGGGTCGCGCTCGTGAACGGGGGCGTTGAAATAGGCTTTCGTCTGTTCGGTCATGACCAGTCTCCGCAAGGGGTATGAGGGCGTGGAGAAAGGCTAGTCACGGCTTCGATCCAGAAAAAGTTAATAATATTTGCACATGCGTTCTGATTTGCTAATCATTCTTCGTGCTGCTCCAGGAGGAAAGAATGGACCTTGCCCGCTTGCGCGCGCTGCGCGAACTGTCGATCCGCAAGACCATGGCCGCGGTGGCCGAGGCGCTATACGTTTCCCCATCCGCCGTCTCGCAGCAGATCGCGCTGCTGGAACAGGAGGTCGGCATCGACCTCATCGAGCGTCGCGGCCGCGGCGTGGAGCTGACGCCGGCCGGAAAGCAGCTCGTCGAGCGGGCGGAGCGGATCCTCATCGAGCTGGAATCGGCCCGCGCGGACATCGCCGAATTGAAAAAGGTCATTGCCGGCGAGCTGCGGGTGGCGGCCTTTCCCTCCGTTGCCGCGGCGGTGGTGGCGGGAGCGATCCAGAGCCTTTATCGCCTCCATCCGCACCTCACGGTGCAGTTCGACGAGATGGAGCCCGCCGAAAGCCTTGCCGCCCTGCGCAGCTGGCAGACGGACATCGCGATCATCGACGACCTCAACGTGCCTGCCGGTGCCGTCGATCCGAACATCGAGACGATCCCGCTGATGGAGGACGTCTTCAATGTGATGGTGTCCCAGACCCATCCGTTGGCCGAGCAGCCGACCGTCATGCTGCATCAGCTGCGCGACGAGCGCTGGGCGCTCGATACCGCCTCCTCGACCTACAACCGCATGATCACCGATGCGTGCCAGGAGGCCGGCTTCACCCCCAACATCGTCGCCCGCTGCAAGGGCTTCGAGGTGACGATCGCGCTGATCCGGGAGGGATATGGCATCTCGATCCTGCCGGGCCTTCGGGCGAGCTACGACCTCGAGGACGTCTGGGTCTGCAAGGTCGAGCCGGAGATCCGCCGCAAGATCTCGCTGGCCTTTCGGAAGGGGGAGAAACGCAGCCCCGCCGTCCAGGCCTTCATCGCGCAGATCAACGCGCGGATCGGCTCCCGCCGCCGCTTGCCCACGGGCAAGGGCGAGGCGCGGCTCCCGCCCGATGCGGCTTCCGCAGGCAATGCCGACGGTTAAAATAAAACAGTTTTGCTAAATAGTACGTAAAGCAGAATTAAGTAGACCTGAACAAATCGTGTTCCTATCGTCCCCCTGTCGATTGATATGGGTTCGCGGCTTGGCTACCAAACGGCGGACTTAGGCCAATGGCGGGAACAATCGCTACAGAACGGCAAGAGCCGCTGTTGCCCTATCGCCCAAATCAGCTCTCGGCATGAGAACCGGGCTCTGCACCAGCGTGCAGGGCGCTCGCGATATTCACAGGGGACTGCAATGAAACTGATCAAGCTTCTCACGGCCGGCGTGTTTGCCGGCCTCGCCGTTACCGCAGGTCACGCGTCGGCCTCCGTCCTCGACACGGTCAAGCAGCGCGGCACGCTGAACTGCGGCACGGACAACACCGCGCCCGGTTTCGGCTACCTCAATACGACGACGGGCCAGATGGAAGGCCTCGATGTCGACTTCTGCCGCGCGGTCGCTGCCGCGGTGCTCGGCGATGCGTCGAAGGTCAAGTTCGTAACGGTCACCGACAAGAGCCGCTTCGATGCGGTCCTCACCAACCAGGTCGACGTCGTCTTCGCGCACACCACCATCAAGCCGGCGCGCGAATCCTCCATCGCCATCGATTTCCTGCCGGTCAATTTCTACGACGGCACGGGCGTCATGGTGAAGACGGAGACGGGCGTGAAGGAATTCGCCGACCTCGACGGCGCGACCTTCTGCACGACGCAGGGTTCGGTGACCGAGACGGTCCTCACCAGCGCCTTCAAGGCGCGCGGCTGGGAAGGCTCCAAGGTCCTGACCTACGAAAACCTCGAAAAGCTCTTCGCCGCCCTCAATTCCGGCCGCTGCAACGCGATGAGCACGGACAAGTCCGCGCTGGCCGCCTGGGCCGGCAACTCGCCGAAGCCGGCCGACTATCTGATCCTGCCCGACACGCTCGACAAGTCGCCCTTCGGCGGCTTCGTCGCGGCCAATGATTCCAAGTGGCGCAACGCGCTGCGCTGGGTCACCTACGGGCTGTTCCAGGCGGAGGAATCCGGCATCACGCAGGCCAATCTCGAAGAGAAGCAGAAGAGCGAGGATCCGTTCGTCCAGAAGTTCCTCGGCGTCGGCGGCGGCTACGGCAAGGATTTCGGCCTGCCGGACGATTTCGTCGCGCAGGTGATCAAGGCCACCGGCAATTACGGCGAGATCTATGCGCGCAATCTCGGCCCGGACACCCGGATGTTCCTTGACCGCAAGGGCACGCCGAATGCCCTGTGGACCGAGGGCGGCGCCATCTATTCGCCCCTCTGGAACTGATCCCCTCCTGACCGGACCGGGGCGGCATCGCGCCCCGGTCCCCCCATCGGTTCTGGTATTCCGACATGACTGTGCAAACCCAAGCGAACGTGGCCGGTAACATGGCCGACGACGACCTTCCGGCTCGCCGCCGCCGCAACCGGATTCGGCACAACGCCACCCAGTCCGCCATCGTCGCGGCTGCCATCGTCCTCGTGGTCCTCTTCGCCTTCGCCGTGAAGGAGGGGCTGGCCCGGCACGGGATCAGGTTCAGCTTCTCCTTCCTGCGGGATGCCGCGGGCTTCGACATCAGCGAAGGCAAGACGGTCACCCTTAAGGACGGCGTCTGGCCGGCCTTGCTGAACTTCACGTCGGATCACCTGATCGCCCAGGCCTTCGTCACCGGCATCTTCAACACGATCAAGGTGGCCGTCCTCGCCATCCTTCTCAGCACCGTGCTGGGAACGCTGCTCGGCGTCGGCCGGCTCTCGACCAACTGGGTGGTGCGCAACCTCTCCTTCTGGTGCGTGGAGTTCGTGCGCAACACGCCGCTCCTGATCCAGCTCGTCTTCTGGTATTTCGCCGTCGTCCTGCATTTTCCGCCGATCGCCGCGGCCGCGAAATTCTATGGCGTCGTGATCAGCCAGCAGGGCCTCTATTTTCCTGTTCCCACCTGGCAGGGCGGTGACTCGCTCCTCGCTGTCGGAGCCGCAACGGCATTCTGGGTCGCCATCCTCGGCGTGCTCTTCGATCGTCACGGCACGGTCCGGTGGATCTGCGCCGGCGCCGTCCTCCTGCTTGGCGGCATGATGTTCGCAACCGGCATCGTCGGCCTCGACGTTCCCGTCGCCTCGAAATTCCAGGCGCGCGGCGGAACCAGCATGAGCCCGGAAATGGCCGCGCTGCTGCTTGCCATCGTCGTCAACAGCGCGTCCTACATCGCGGAAATCGTGCGCGGCGCCATCGACGCGCTGCCGAAGGGGCAATGGGAGGCGGCCGCTTCCCTCGGCCTCACCCGCCGCGACACCGTCAACGACATCATCCTGCCGCAGGTCTTCCGCGTCGTCCTCCCGTCCTTCGGCAACCAGTATATCAGCCTGACGAAGAACACCGCCCTCGGCATCGCCATCGGATATCCCGAACTGTTCAACATCTACGGCACCATCGCGAACCAGACCGGCCACAGCCTCGAAGGCATCGTCATCGTGATGGCCTCCTACCTCATCCTCAGCTGGGCCATCAGCGCCGCCGTCGGCTGGGCCGACCGCCGCATGACAAGACACGGAGCGTCGCGATGATCGCTAGATCGCTGAAATGGTCGCGGCACAACCTGTTCGCCAAGCCGTTCGACATCCTCCTGTCCCTCACGGTCATTCCCGGCGTGCTCTGGCTCATCTGGCAGATCGCCGGCTGGGCGCTGACGGTGGCGCAATGGGACATCATTCCGCAAAGCCTGCGCGTCCTGATGATCGGCATCTTCCCGGTCGACCAGGTGTGGCGGACCTGGGTCGCGGCGATGATTATCGCCGCCCTGCTCGGCGCGGCGCTGGGCTGCGTCTTCGCGTTCCGCGGGCGTCATGCCGGCGCTCTCCTCCTCGTGGTGGCGGTTGTGCTGGTCCTGACGGGCACGAACGACCTTGCGAACATCCTGCTTGTTGCGGCCCTGGTCGTTCTCTTCGGGCTGTCCTGGGCGCTGATTTCCCGCGTTCCGGCGGTGCGCAAAGGGCTCGTGCCGGCAAGTTTCGTCGGGCTGATCGCGATCTTCGCCGTGATGGCGCCGCCCGGCGCCGGTCTTTGGGGCGGCCTGCTGCTCAGCATCCTCCTGACGCTCGTCACCGCGGTCGTCACCCTGCCGATCGGCATCCTGCTCGCCTTCGGCCGCCGCAGCCGCTTTTCCAGCGTGCGCTGGATCTGCACCGCCTATATCGAGGTGATGCGCTCGGTGCCGCTGATCATGGTCGTCTACTGGATCTGGATCCTGATGCCCGTGCTGACGCCGCAGCTCAATCTGGCGGATGTGGTGCGCGGCATGATCGGCTTCACGCTGTTCTATTCCGCCTATGTCGCCGAATATGTCCGCAGCGGCCTGCAGGCCGTGCCGCGCGGGCAGACGGAAGCCGCCCGGTCGCTCGGCATGAGCGAGTTCGACATCAACCGCTCGATCGTCCTGCCGCAGGCCCTTCGCGTGGTGGTGCCGCCGCTCGTCGGCAACGTGCTCGACATCTTCAACACGGCCTCGCTGGTCTTCATCATCGGCCTCACCGATTTCCTGCGCGCCGGCCAGATGATCCTCGCCAATCCGCAATATGGCGACCGCACCTATGAAGTCTACTCGTTTCTGTTCCTGACCTATTTCCTCGTCGGATCCCTGATCACCTTCGTCGCCCGCAAGCTCGAAAAGCATCTTGCGCGGGGCAGCCGATGAGCGACGCGAACACCATCGGAGGCCGCTCCATGAGCACCATCGTCGAAATGAAGACCCTCAACAAGTTCTACGGAAGCCATCACGTCCTGAAGAACATCGACCTTTCCGTGGCGCGCGGCGAGGTGGTGGTGGTGATCGGCGCGAGCGGCTCGGGCAAGTCGACGCTCATCCGCTGCGTCAACGGGCTGGAAATGTACCAGAACGGCAGCCTCCTGGTGGACGGCTACCCGATGCCCGTGGAGGAGGATCGCCTTCTCGGCGGCGAAAGCGAGCTTGCCGCCATCCGCAAGGGCGTCGGCATGGTGTTCCAGCAGTTCAACCTCTTCCCGCACAAGACGGTGGTGGAGAATATCACCATCGCGCCGATGCGCGTGCACCGCAAGTCGAAGGCCGAGGCCGAGGCGACCGCGCTCAGGCTGCTCGACCGCGTCGGCCTGAAGGCGCATGCGCACAAATATCCCGGCCAGCTCTCCGGCGGCCAGCAGCAGCGCGTGGCGATCGCCCGTTCGCTGGCGATGGAGCCGCACCTGATGCTGTTCGACGAGCCGACCTCGGCGCTCGATCCGGAAATGATCGGCGAGGTGCTCGACGTGATGCGCGAACTGGCCGCCGACGGCATGACGATGATGATCGTGACGCACGAAATGGGCTTTGCCCGCGAAGTGGCCGACCGGATCGTCTATATCGACCAGGGCGCGATCCTGGAGGTCGGCAAGCCGGACGCATTCTTCGACAACCCGCGGAATGAACGCGCCCGCGCCTTCCTCGCACGCGTGTTGAAGCACTAGGTGTTTTCATCCCACGTCTTAGCTCGGCGTCCCCTTGCGAAGGGGTCAGTTAACCAGCGTCGGCCGCGGCAAGGTCCGTTCCGTCACGGGGCAGCCTTCCTGGATCTTGGTCCAGGACGAGACATTGAGCTTCATCTCGCAGCGCGCGAGATAGGAACCGCCATCGACCCTCAGACAGGATGTCTCGCCGAGTTCGAACATGACGCCGCGATTGCGGCATTTGCAGTTGTGGGCATCCGCCAATGTGGGAATCAGGGCCACGGCGAGGCCGGGTACGAGCACTCCAAGACGCATGGCTGAGGCTCCAGATGATAGGCCGCCAGATTACACCCGTCCGCTGGCATCGTAAAGCAGCCGCCCGTCCGCCGAGGTGGAGCATGCGCCGCGTGCGAGTCTCGCGGGGAGGCCTTCCGGCCAGTCGGATTTGTCGCTTTCGTGGCACCGTTCGGCCGCTGAAATCGCCATCCGCTACTCAAGGCCCCGCATTTCGGCGTTCATCCAGTTGCAGAATTGCCGGACCACTCTCGATTCCGAGCGGCGCTGGTAACGATATGCCCCGATCTCGACCGGCTCATATCCGGGCAGGGCCACCAATGCGCCGGATCGTGTTTCCCTGGCTGTAAGGATGGGGGGCGCGAGCACCATGCCAAGGCCGGCAACACAGGCGTGAAGAGCTGCGTCGTCCGTGTCGAATTCATGGGCGAAGGTCAGGGCCGTTATGGGAATATCGAAGGTCTTGCACCAGAGCTTCCAATCCCAGTTGCCGGCTGCGCATCGAAGCGCGGGCACATCCGAAACGGTGATCTCCCGGCCCGTGGCGCCCCTCGCCAGCAGGCCCGGCGAGACGACGGGGCGGCTGAAGTCGCGGCACAGGTGCTCCCAGCCGTCAACCGCGTCACCGGCCCGGACATAGCGGATGCTCACGTCGGACGCCGGCGCGGCCGGGAAGGTGAGATAGGCACTTGTTTCCACCCGCACGCGCGCTTCGGGGCATAGAGAGCGGAAACGGTCCAGCGACGGAATGAGCCACCGCACGGCAAACGACATCGACGCCAGAACGCTGATCTCGTTTTCGTCCCTGTACAGCGCATCGGCCGACCGCTCGATGAGCGCGACTGCCGGCGCGACCTCCTGATAGAACCGTTCGCCGGCATCGGTCAGCGAAACGGAATTGTGTCCGCGACGGAAGAAGCTCACGCCGAGCTCGTCCTCGAGCTTCTTGATCTGGTGGCTCACCGCGCCGGAGGTGACGCCGAGCTCTGTGCCTGCGGCCGTCAGGCTCGCGGTGCGTGCGGCGGTGACGAACACCCGGATGGCATTGAGAGAGACGCGGCGGCCGATCTGCATGAATTTTCCTCAGGCTCCCCTCAAAATCCTCGTTTGAGCAGAAAACGGAAATCCGGCACAAGGCAAGGGCAAAAACCTCATGGATGTGCAATGCGCCCACGCCAGTTCTATACCAACACCAGAGCCATTGCATGGGTCACGGTCGGGACAGCATTATTTTCCTTGATCTTCGCATCGGGCAAATTCGCCGATGGAAGCGCAACCCCGCTGCAGATCCTGTTCCTCCGCTACATAGGCGGCTTGGCAACGCTGCTGCTGGTCGTGGTGGCGCGGCGGGAAAGGCTGTCCGCCTATCGAAGCCCGAAACCGCTCTCCCATTTCATGCGGGCCGTCTTCGGTGCTTCGGGCGGGGGCGCGCTGATCTACGCATCGGCAAACATGCCGATCGTGGATGCCACGGCCATCGGCCTTCTCTATGTCGTGTTCGTCGTTCCTCTCGGGGTGCTGGTTCTGAAGGAACGGCTTGGCCGGCAGCAGCTTGGCGCGATCACGATATGCTGCGCCGGCGCGGCGATCATCATGGCCTCGCGCGGCGCCTTCACCGAATTCCAGCCGGCTTATGTCCTGCCGGCCTGTATCGCGGTTCTCGGTGCGGCGCTGCTGGCCGTGGAAGGGCTGATGATCAAGGTGCTTTCGCACGCCGACCGCACGATGACGGTGCTGTTCTATGTCAATACGTTCGGCCTCCTGCTGATGGCCGTTCCCGCTGCCATGCAGTGGGTGCCGCTCACGCTCGAAGGTGCTCTGCCATTCGTGCTGCTCGGGCCGCTTGCGGTGACGGCGCAATATTGCATCGTCCAGGGCTACCGCCTTGCGTCTCTGTCGGTCGTCGGTCCCGTCGACTATACATGGTTGATCTTCGCGGGCCTGATCGGCTTTCTGTTTTTTGGCGAACAGCCGACACTGGGTGTCGTCGCAGGGTCGGCAATCGTCGCCGCAGGCGGCATCATGCTCGCGGTCGTCAAGTCACCGCCCAGCGAGCGCGAAAGCACATCGGCAGCGTGAGGCGTGCACGAAATCCCGCGCTCTGCATCGGGAAGCGGGGATTTCGCCGTCCCGCATGAGTTTTTCGCGGGGCGTCGCACCACGCCGCGCCGGGTGCCGGCCGGGCTTGCCGCCGGCGACGCTCGTGTTCGATACGAAAGTGGCTGTCGCTCCGGTCCTGCACCTGTATCGCCGCTGGTTGCGCGCAGAGGAGGCGGGATGGCGAGGTCTCTACAAGTTGACACATGTATGATAAGTGATATATCCATTTTTGCCTGGGAATGATCCCGTACGCGGCCGGGGAGGCCGGCGGGCGGCGAGGGCGGCGTTGCGAGGATATCGTCGGTGGAGAATGCGATGATGAAGGACAGGTCGCGGAACTGCCGGGTCGGCGTCGATATCGGCGGCACGTTCACCGACATCGCGCTCGATGTCGACGGCGTCCTCCATTCGACGAAGGTGCTGACCGATTATGCTGCGCCCGAGCGGGCGATCCTGAAGGGGGTCGCCGCCGTCGCGGATCTTGCCGGCATCGCCCTTTCCGAGATCGACCTGCTGATCCACGGCACGACGCTCGCCACCAATGCGCTGATCGAGCGGCGCGGCGCGAAGACCGCCTTCGTCACGACGGAAGGCTTTCGCGACGTGCTGGAAATGCGCACGGAAAACCGCTTCGAGCAGTACGACCTCAACATCACCCTGCCGCCGGCCCTTATACCCCGCGCCGATCGTTTCGTGGTGCGCGAGCGCATGAACGCAGCCGGCAAGGTTCTGTTGCCGCTCGACGAGGCCTCGGTTTCCGCCGTCGTCCAGGCGCTTGCTGCGGGCGGCTATGAGAGCGTTGCCATCGGCTTCATCCACGCCTATGCCAACGGCGCGCATGAGGCGGCCGTGCGCGCGGCGATCCTCGCGCGCCTGCCGCATCTTTCCGTGTCGATCTCCTCGGAGGTCTCGCCGCAGATGCGCGAATTCGAGCGCTTCAACACGGTCTGCGCCAATGCCTATGTGAAGCCGGCGATCAAATCCTATCTCGACCGTCTCGTCGTCTCGCTGAAGGAGATCGGCGTTTCCTGCCCGGTCTTCATGATCCATTCCGGCGGCGGCATCGTTTCGGTCGAAAGCGCCGCGGAATTCCCCGTCCGCCTCGTCGAATCCGGCCCCGCCGGCGGGGCGATCTTCGCCGCCGACATTGCCCGCCGCCATGGCCTCGACACGGTGCTCTCCTTCGACATGGGCGGCACGACGGCAAAAATCTGCCTGATCGAGAACCAGGTGCCGAAGACCGCGAAGACCTTCGAGGTCGCCCGCACCTACCGGTTCCGCAAGGGTTCCGGCATGCCGATCTCCATTCCGGTCGTCGAGATGGTGGAGATCGGCGCCGGCGGCGGCTCCATAGCCTCGGTCGACGGCATGCGCCAGATCCGCGTCGGGCCGCATTCCGCCGCCTCCGAGCCCGGCCCCGCCTGTTACCAGCGCGGCGGCAGGAACCCGACCGTGACGGATGCCGACCTCATCCTCGGCAAGCTCGATCCCGACAATTTCGCCGGCGGCGCCATCCCGCTTTCGCTGGAGGCGAGCCGGAAGGCCATGGCCGACGATATCGGTGCCGTCATCGGCCTCGATCCGGAGGCTGCCGCCTTCGGCACCTGCGAGATGGTGGACGAGAACATGGCCAATGCCGGCCGCGTTCACACCGTCGAGAACGGCAAGAACATCGCCGATTTCACCATGATCACCTTCGGCGGCGCCGGCCCGCTGCATGCCGCGCGGCTCTGCGAGAAGATGGGCATCTCCACCTTCCTCGTTCCGCCGGGCGCCGGCGTCGGATCCGCCATCGGTTTCTTGCGCGCGCCTTTCGGCTACGAATCCGTGCGCAGCGCGGTCTTCAGCCTCGCGGGCTTCGACGTAGCGGAGGCGAACCGGCTGGTGGAATCCATGGAGGTGGAAGCGCTCGGCTTCGTCGAGGGCGGGTTGGACACCGGCGAACCCGTCATCGAACGCACGCTCTTCATGCGCTATGCCGGGCAGGGCTGGGACATTCCCGTGCCGCTCGCCGCCAGCCGCTTCGATGCGGGAAGCGCGCAGAAGATCGCCGCGCTGTTCGAAATGGAATATGAGCGCTTTTTCGGCCGCGCCATCGAGGGGCTGGACATCGAGATCGTCAGCTGGTCGGTCAAGGCAAGCTCTCCGCTGCCGCCGGTCACGCGCGTCGCCGCCATCGCGGAAGGCGCGGCGGTGACGCCCGCAAAAACCCGCCGCCTGTTCGAGGCCGCCCAAGGCGCTTTCCTCGACGCCGGCATCCATGAGCGCGATGGTCTCAAGCCGGGTGATGTCGTCAAGGGCCCTGCCGTCATCGTCGAGCGCGAGACCTCCACCATGCTCACCGCCGCATTCAGGGCCGTCGTGCAAAACGACGGCTGCCTGCTCGTCACCCGGACCTGATCGAGGATCGAAGGCATGAACCAGTCGATGATCGATATTCACATGCAGGTCATGTGGAACCGCCTGATCTCCGTCGTCGAGGAGCAGGCACAGACGCTGATCCGCACGGCCTTCTCCACCTCGGTGCGCGAGGCGGGTGATCTTTCCGCTGGCGTCTTCGACCTCGAAGGCCGCATGCTGGCGCAGGCCGTCACCGGCACGCCGGGTCATGTCAATGCCATGGCCGAATCCGTCGCCCATTTCATCCGCGACATCGGCCCGGAGAACATCTTCGAAGGCGACGTCTACATCACCAACGACCCGTGGAAGGGCACCGGCCACCTGCACGACATCACCGTCGTCACGCCCTCCTTCCACCATGGCAGGCTGGTCGGCTATTTCGCCTCCACCGCCCATGTGGTGGATATCGGCGGACGCGGCTTCGGGCCGGATGCGCGCGAGGTCTATGAAGAAGGCCTCTTCATCCCGATCATGAAGTTCTTCGAGCGCGGCGACTTGAACCGCACGCTCATCCATATCGTGCGCAACAATGTGCGCGAGAGCGACAAGGTGGTCGGCGATTTCCACGCGCTCGCCGCCTGCAACGAGACCGGCCACCGCCGTCTCGTCGACATGCTGACGGAGTTCAGCCTCGAAGACCTGTCGATGATCGGCGGCTTCATCCTCAAGCACAGCCGCGAAGCGACGCTGGAGCGCCTCAAAAACCTGCCGCACGGCAGCTGGTCCTATAGCCTCGATCTCGACGGCTATGACGAGCCGGTGCATCTCGCCGCAACGCTGAGCATCGGGCCGGATGGCGTGCTGGTCGATTTCGACGGCACCTCGGGCATGAGCAAGTTCGGCATCAACGTGCCGCTGGTCTATGCGAAGGCCTATGCCTGCTACGGCATCAAATGCGTCGTCGCACCCGAGATCCCGAACAATGCCGCCTCGCTTGCGCCGTTCGACGTCGCCGCGCCGGAAGGCTGCATCCTCAATGCCAAGCGGCCGGCCCCGGTCGCGGTGCGCCATGTGCTCGGCCATTTCGTGCCGGACCTCGTGCTCGGCGCGCTGCACCAGGCGCTGCCCGGCCAGGTGCCGGCGGAAGGGGCGAGCGCGCTCTGGAACCTGCATATGAGCGTGCGCCCGGTTTCCGACCAGATCGGCGGCAAGGGCGCGGAAATCCTGATGTTCAACTCCGGCGGTACCGGCGCACGCGCTTCGCTGGATGGCCTCAACGCGACGGCCTTCCCGAGCGGCGTGCACACCATGCCGATCGAGGCGACGGAGAATGTCGGCCCGGTTATCGTCTGGCGCAAGGAATTGCGCGAAGGTTCCGGCGGGGCGGGCGCCCAGCGCGGCGGCCTCGGCCAGATGATAGAGATCGAGGCGGCCGAGGGGTATTCATTTCGCTTCTCCGCCATGTTCGATCGCTTGAACCATCCGGCCCGCGGCCGCGACGGTGGCCTCGACGGCGCCCCCGGCGGCGTTGCGCTGGACGACGGTACGGTGCTGAAGGGCAAGGGGCTGCAGTTCGTGCCGGAGGGGCGCCGCCTCGTGCTCTCGCTGCCGGGTGGCGGTGGATACGGCGATCCGGCCGCGCGTCCGGCGGAGGCCGTCGCCTATGACGTCAGGCACGGCTATATCACCGGCGAGCAGGCCGTGCTCTACGGCAAGGCGGAAGGGAAAGCATGAGACGATGCGTCCCGTAGACAATCGCGGAAGTCCGGCCACGGGCCGTCCCCTCCCTCGTATGATACGCTCATGCCGGCCATCGGGCGCATCGCCCGTGGACCGGCCGGTTTTGCTGAAGGAAAGATCATGTCGCATTTTCAAAGGGTTCTGTTGACGGGGGCGGCCGGCGGCGTCGGCACGGCGCTACGCCAGTCGGGCATGCGGCTCGGCAAGGTCGTGCGGCTTTCCGACCGCCGGCCCTGCGAAAACCTCGCGCCGCACGAGGAGGATTTCACGCTCGATCTTGCCGATTTCGATGCGGTCTGCGCGGCGGTGAACGGCTGCGATGCCATCGTGCATCTCGGCGGCCAGCCGCTCGAGGCCGAATGGAAGACGATCCTCGACAGCAACATTTCAGGCGGTTACCACATCTACGAGGCCGCACGCCGCCACGGCGTCAAGCGCATCGTCTATGCCAGCTCCGTCCATGCCATCGGCTATTACGAGCGCACGGAGACGATCGACGGCAACGTGCCGACGCGGCCGGACAGCCTCTACGGCGTTTCGAAGACCTTTGTCGAAAATCTCGGCCGCTACTATTTCGACAAGTTCGGCATCGAGAGCGTCAGCATCCGCATCGGCTCCTGCTTCCCGGAGCCGACCGACCGGCGCCATCTCATCACCTGGCTCTCCTACCGCGATTGCCGCCAGCTCGTCGAAAAATGCCTGTCGGCGGAGCGCGTCGGCTTCATGGTCGCCTATGGCATGTCGAACAACAGCCGCGCCTTCTGGGACAACCGCACGGCGGCCTCGCTCGGCTACAGGCCGCAAGACAGCGCCGATGACTATGCGGACAAGGTTTTCGCCGCGACCAGGCAGGGTGACCCGAACGATCCGGCGGTGCGCTACCAGGGCGGCAGCTTCTGCGCGGCCGGCCATTTCGAGGATAAATGATGCAGGCTTCGCGGACATCCTATGATGTGGTGATCGTCGGCGGCGCGGTGGTCGGCAGTGCGGCGGCCTATTTCCTGGCGACCAATCCGGATTTTACCGGCTCCGTGCTGGTGATCGAGAAGGACTGGACCTACCAGCGATCGGCGACCGCGCTCTCCTCCAGCTCCATCCGCCACCAGTTCTCCAACGCCATCAACGTTCAGGTCTCGCAGTTCGGCACCGAGTTCATCCGCAATTTCAAGGAGAACGTCGCTGTCGACGACGACACGCCGGAGATCGGCTTCCATGAGAACGGCTATCTCTTCCTCGCCGGCGACGAACGCGGTGCGGAGGTGCTGCGCCGCAACCATGAAACGCAGGTCTCCTGCGGCGCTGAGGTTTCGCTGCTCGACCCGGAGGGGCTCGCCCGGCGCTTTCCCTGGCTCAACACGGAAGGCCTGATGCTCGGCAGCACCGGCGAGCGCGGCGAGGGCTGGTTCGACAGCGTCGGCCTGCTGCAGGGCTTCCGCAAGAAGGCCCGCGCGCTCGGCGTCGAATATATCGAGGACGAGGTGGTGGCGATCGACCGCGAGGGCGACCGTATCGTCTCCGTGATGACGAAGGGCGGGCAGACGATTGCCTGCGGCACGCTGGTCAACACGTCGGGCACCAACGGCAAGGTCATGGCGCGCATGGCGGGCCTCGACATTCCCGTCGAGCCGCGCCGCCGCTCGCTCTTCGTGGTCGATTGCCGCGAGCCGCTCGGCCCCGGCGTCGGCCTCACCATCGACCCGACCGGCGTGTTCTTCCGCCCGGAGGGCAAGTTCTACCTGATGGGCACCTATCCCAAGCACGACCCGGAGGTCGACCCGAACGATTTCGCTGTCATGCACGACGAGTTCGAGGAGGAGATCTGGCCGACGCTGGCGAACCGCGTGCCGGCCTTCGAGGCGATCAAGGTCGTCAACAGCTGGGCGGGGCACTACGATTACTGCACGCTCGACCACAACGTCATCCTCGGCCCGCACAGCGAGGTGCGGAATTTCCTCTTCGCCAACGGCTTTTCCGGCCACGGGCTGCAGCAGTCGCCGGCCATGGGGCGCGGGCTTTGCGAACTGATCACCTATGGAAGCTTCCGCACGCTCGACCTCTCGCCCTTCGGCTACGAGCGTGTTGTCGCAAACCGGCCCTTCCTGGAGGATGCCGTCATCTGACGGCGCGTGCGCCGGCCCCTCAATCGTCCCATTCGCTGCCCGCCGGCTCGTCCAGGAGGGTGCGGTAGCGGTCCAGGCTTTCCTCCAGATGGGCGGCCAGCGCCTGCTTGGCGGCTTTCGGTTCGCCCTGGGTGATGGCGGCGAGGATGGCGGCGTGCTCGCGGTTGATCTTCTTCAGGTACGCCTTCGAGGCGGGGCCGGACTGGCGGTGCTTGAGAACCAGGTCGAGATTGATCTCGCCCATCACGGCCTCGAGGAAGCGCGGGAAATGCGGGTTGCGCGTCGCCTTGGCGATGGCGAGGTGGAACTCGAAATCGGCGTGTGCCTCGATCTCGGCATTGTTCGTGTCGAGCGTCTCGATATGGTCGAAGGCCCGGGCGATCTCGGCGAGGGCTTCCGGGGTGCGGCGCTGGGCGGCCAGCGCCACGGCCTGCATTTCGACGCCGAGCCGCAGTTCGAGGATCTGCATGGCCGAGCGGATGTCGTCGATGCGGCTGATCTCGAAGTTCAGCGCCCGCGCATCCTTCTCCGTGACATAGACGCCCGCGCCCTGCCGCGCGATGACGCGGCCGGCGACCTTGAGCGAGGCCAGTGCCTCGCGGATGACGGTGCGGGAGACGCCGAATTCCTCGCACAGCTGGGCGCTCGAAGGGATCTTCTCGCCGGGTGGATAGAGGCCCGAGTCGATCCGCTCGGCGAGCCTGGCGACGACGATCTCCGCGAGGTTGCCGCGCTGCGTGATGATCGACATGCCGATCCAGCCTTTCCCGGGTTTTCATTTATCACATATCATACACAGCCGGCTTCTCCAGAGGAAGGACGCCGGCGGGCGGCCTTCGGGAAGCAGCTTGCTTTTCGGCAAAGTTAGCATATAAGTGATAACATACCAATATGGCGTTGCCGCGAAAATCGCGGAGGAGATGGAGCATGCAGGACCAGTCTGTTGTCATCGTCGGCGGCGCTTCGGGGCTCGGTCTCGCCACGGCCCGGCTGATGGTGGAACGGGGCGCTGCGAAGATCGGCCTTATCGACCGCAACGAGGCGCTGCTCGCTTCCTCCGCGGCGGCGCTGTCCGCGATGGGCGCCGAGGTGGCGACCGCCGTTGCCGACATTTCCCGCGCCGAGACGGCCCATGGCGGGTTCGCCGCGGTTGCGGAAAAGCTCGGCCGCGTCCATGCCCTCGTCAACAGCGCCGCCATCTATCCGCGCAAGCCGATCCTCGACATCACGGACGAGGACTGGGACCTGGAGAACGCCATCAACATCAAGGGCACCTATCACATGATGGTGGCGGCGGTGCGCCACATGCGCCGTTTCGTGACCCTGCCGGAGGTGACCGGCCGCATCGTCAACGTCACCTCGGTCGATGCCTTCAAGGCGCATCCGCAGAACGCCCACTATGCCGCCACCAAGGCCGCGGTCGTCAGCCTCACCAAGTCCTTCGCCCAGGAATGTGCCAAGGACCAGATCCTCGTGAACTCGGTCGCGCCGGCCGGCTTTGCCACGGACCGCGCCAGGGAACTCGGCTTCCTGCCCGAGCTTGCCAGGGCAAGCGCGCTCGGCCGGGCGGCTGAACCGGTGGAAATGGCCGAGTGGATCGTCATGATGGCTTCCAGCCGCAACACCTATGCGACGGGCGAGAATGTCGTGGTCAGCGGGGGCTACATCTATGTCTGACGCAAATCGCGTCGCCGTCGTCACGGGGGCTACCAGCGGCATCGGCGAGGCCATCGTGCCGATGCTGCGGGGGCGGGGACTGGCGGTCTACGCCGTCGGCCGCAACGCGGCGGCGCTTGCCGGGCTGGCGGAACGCTGCGGGGCGATCCCCGTCGAGGCGGACGTGCGCGATACGGCGCGCATCGCCGAGGCGCTGGCGGGCGTCGCGGTCGACATCCTCGTCAACAATGCCGGCATCCTGTCGACCCGTGCGGCTTTCCAGGACATCGACCCCGCCGAGATCGACGCGATGATCGACGTCAATCTCAAGGCGCCGATGCACCTGACACGGGCCTTCCTGCCCGGCATGGTGGCGCGCAAGCGCGGCCATCTCCTCTATGTCGGTTCCAGCGGCGGCCAGGCGCCCTATCCGAACATGGGAGCCTATGGTGCCTCGAAGGCGGGTCTCAGCCTCTTTTGCGACAACCTGCGCTGCGACCTCCTCGGCACCGGCGTGCGGGTGAGCGAGGTCGTGCCCGGCCGCGTCCAGACGGCGCTCTACCGCACCTCGCTCCCCGGCGACCAGGCGAATGCCGTGCTCTATGACGGCTACCGGCCCATCCAGCCGGAAAACATCGCGCAGATTGTCCACGACGTGATCGCTCTGCCCGCCCATGTCGATGTCGCCCGCGTCGAGGTCTTCCCGACCGACCAGGCGACCGGCGGCGGCACGATGGTGAAGTTCGAGGCGCCCTGAAACCGCAAGGCGGCCGGCTCAGGCAGGCGGCCCGGCCTCCCGCTTGCGGGCGAGCAGGGCAAAGAGCACGTCGAGCATCACATACATCGGCGCGCGGCCCGTCGGCACGATGAGCGGACGGCCGGAGGCGCGGTAGGCGTTGAGATTGATGTTCTCCTCGGCGAGCGAGGCGACGACCGAGCCGCCGGGCGAGATCGACAGGATGCGCGCGCCGGCCTTCTTGGCGATCTCCATATTGGCGATCAGGTAGCTCGTGCGGCCGGAGAAGGAGAGCACGAAGAGCACGTCCTGCGCCGTCAGCCGCGGGGCGGAGACCATCTGCAGCGTCGGGTCGGCATAGGCGACGCTCGCTATGCCGAGCGAGGCGAGGCGGTGCTGTGCCTCGCCCGCCAGGAAGCCGGATCCGCCATAGCCGTAGACGTCGATGCGGCGGGCGCCGGCGAGCAGGTCCACGGCGCGCCGGAGCGAGTCGAGGTCGAGATCGTGCCGCGCCTCGCGCAGGGATTCCGCCGCGCGGTTGAAGACGTCGTCGACGAGGCCGGTGAAGGGATCCGCGCCGCTTTCCGCCGTGCTCGCCGGCGCCTGGCGCACGGCCAGCTGCTGGGCGAGCTTCAGCCGGAAATCCGGAAAGCCGTCGCAGTCGAGCCGCCGGCAGAAGCGGATGATCGACGGCTCGCTGACCTTGGCGATGCGTGCGGCATCGGTGATCGACCAGGTGATCGCCGTGCTCGGCGTGTCGAGGATCGCCTCGGCGATCCTGCGCTCGGCGGGCGTGAACTGCGACAGCGATTGCCTGATCAGGTCGAGCATGGAACCCTTTGTGCCGGCGGGACGATGGTCTTGCGGGTGACGGTCACAGTGTGCCGCCGGCCATCACCGCCGACAGGCAGGACGATTGATAGTCAAAACCGGCCTGCGCCACAACGAGCCTTTTGACCGATGCCAGCGCATCCTCGTTCGGCTCGATGCGCCGCCCCTCCGCGTCCGCGGCGACAACCTGCCCGCCGGCCGCCTCGACCAGCTGGATTCCGGCCGCGATGTCCCAGGCATTGAACTTCGATTCGTAGCAGACCGCCACGCGGCCGACGGCGACATAGGCAAGATGCAGCGCGCAGGAGCCGAGCCGGCGCACGGCGCGGAACGCGTTGACGAGGTCGGCATGGGCTTCCTGGGCGGCGCGGGAAGGGCGCTCGCCCTCGTAGGGCGCATTCGTCAGCACTTCCACCTCGCGGTCCGTGCGTCCGCGCAGGAAGGGTTTTATCGGCTCGCCGTTCAGCGTCAGCCGGCCGTGCGCGGCCATGAACAGCTCCTCGCGGACCGGATCGTAGACGACGCCGCAGACCGCCTTGCCGGCGTGATAGGCGGCGATCGAGACACAGAAGAAGGGCAGGCCCGAGGCGAAATTGCTGGTGCCGTCGATCGGGTCGATGATCCACGTCGTCTCGCCTTCGCCCTGCCAGCCGCCTTCCTCGCCGAGGATGCGCGAGGCCGGCAGGCGCGACCAGATCGTGTCGCACGCGGCCCGTTCCGCCGCCTTGTCCGAGGCGGTCACGATGTCGAAGAAGCCGGCCTTCTGCTGGGTCTGCAGGGTTTCCGGGCTGGCATTGACGAAGCCCCGGTGCGCGACGATGCCGGCGGCCAGTGCGGCTTCGCAGGCCACGGTCGCGATCATATCATGAAGATCCCCGGTGAGGGGCTGGTTGAGGGTCATGCGGCTTTTCCCATGCTGGCTGTTTCGGTTTCCGGCAGGATCCAGACCGGCCGGCTGTCGATGGAAAGGCGCAGCGTCTGGCCGACCTCGGCAACGCCCGTCCGGTAATAGTCGCTGTCGAGGAAGACGCATTCCTGGCCTTCGATCTCGGTAAGGTACTCGACATGGGCGCCCTGGAAGACCACGCGGCGCACCTTCGCCTCCATCGCGCCGTCGGGATCGACCCGGATATGCTCCGGCCGCACGACGCAGCGCACCGCCTCACCCGGCCTGAAGGCGCGGGGGCCGCGCGCCAGCGTGAAGGCGACCGTCGTGCTGATGCGCACGCGCACCGTTGTCTCGTCCACGGTCTCGACCGTGCCGCGGAGAATGTTCGCCTTGCCCATGAATTCGGCGACGAAGCCGGTGCCGGGGCGGGAATAGACGTTGAGCGGCGTGTCGTCCTGCTCGATGACGCCGCCGCGCATCACCACCACGCGGTCGGAGATCGCCATGGCCTCGCTCTGGTCGTGGGTGACATAGAGGCTGGTGATGCCGAGGCGCAGCTGGATGGCGCGCAGCTCGTCGCGCATGCGCTCACGCAGCTGCGCGTCGAGGTTGGAGAGCGGTTCGTCGAAGAGCAGCACCTTCGGCTGGGTGACGACGGCGCGGGCGAGCGCCACGCGCTGCTGCTGGCCGCCGGAGAGCCGTGCGGGCGCGCGGTCGGCATATTGCGCGAGCGCCATGGTCTCTAGGATGGAATCGACCCGGTCCTTCATCTCGCCCTTGGCCAGGGGCAGAAGGCGCACGCCGTATTCGACGTTCTCGCGCACCGTCATGTGCGGGAAGAGGGCGTAGCTCTGGAACACCATGCCGACATTGCGGGCGTTGACCGGCACGTTGGTGACATCGCGCCCGCCTATGGTGATCGTGCCGTCCGTCGGCGTCTCGAAGCCGGCGAGCATGCGCAGCGTCGTCGTCTTGCCGCAGCCGGAGGGGCCGAGCAGGGTGACGAGCGTGCCTTCCTCGATGGTGAGGTTCAGCCGGTCGACGGCGGTCGCGCCGGCAACGCCGGGAAAGCGCTTGGTGATGTTGGAGAAGATGACTTTCGACATGGGGCTTACCTCTTCGATGTCGAATTGAGAACGAGCTGCATGAGCGCCAGGATGGCGAGCACGACGAAGACGAGGATACTGCAATAGGCCGCCGCGACGCCGAGCTTCAGCGTTTCCACCTGCGACAGGATGGTGACGGTGATCAGCGTCCAGTTGGCCGAGACGAGGAAGATCACCGCCGACAGCGTCGTCAGCGAGCGTGTGAAGGCATAGGAGAGCGAGGTGAACAGCGCGGGCTTCAGGAGCGGCAGGGTGATCTGGAAGAAGGTCCGCGTGTTGGAGGCGCCGAGGATGGTGGAGGCTTCCTCGATGGACTTGTCGATCTGGCGCAGCTGGTTGGAGCCGGCCTCGATGCCGACCTGCAGGTTCTTCACGACCATGGCGGCAATGACGATGAAGGCGGTGCCGGTCAGGAGCAGCGGCGGGGCGTTGAAGGTGCTGACATAGCCGATGCCGAGGATGGTGCCGGGCGCCGCGAAGGAGAGGAGCGTGCCCCAGCGCAGCAGGAAGCTGCCCGGGAAGGCCTTGCGGATCAGGAGATAGGCGATCAGCATGCCGGCGATGGCGGTGACGGGCGTTGCGATGCCCGCGAGCAGCAGCGAGTTGCTGAGCGTGTGGAAGCCGGCGGTGAAGACGGTGACGTAGTGCGCCGTGGTCAGCGTGTTGTCGACGCCCGGCAGCCTGGTGAAGGAGACGTAGATCACCGTCAGGTAGAAGAGCAGGATGGCAAGCACGATGGCGTAGCAGGCGATGGTGAGCGGCACGACGACCGCGCCGGAAATGCGGATCGTCTGGGCGGAGGGCTTGCCCGTGACCGTGACATAGCTGCGCTTGCTCACCCAGTAGCGGTGGATGAGGAAGGCGGTCATCGAGGGCACCAGCATGAGGCTGGCGAGCAGCGCGCCGGCCTGCAGGTTGAAGTAGCCCACCATCTGCGAATAGGCCTCGACGGCAAGCGTGTTGAAATTGCCGCCGATCAGCATCGGATTGCCGAAATCCTCGACCGACTTCACGAAGACGAGCAGCGTGGAGGAGAGGATGGCCGGCGTCACCAGCGGCAGCGTGACGCGCGAAAAGGTCGTCCAGCGCGAGGCGCCGAGCGAGGCGGAGGCGTCCTCCAGCGCGCTGTCGATCGATTGCAGCATGCCGCGGATGTTGAGATAGGCGATGGGCGTGAAGGCAAGCGACTGGATCAGCACGAGGCTATGGAAGCCGTAGACATTGGCGTTGCGGATGCCGAGCAGTTCGCGGGTGATGAGGCCTGAGCGGCCGAACAGGATGACCACCGCCAGCGCCATGACGAAGGGCGGCGAGATGATCGGCAGGAGCGCCACGCCATGCACGAAGATCTTGCCCGGCATCGTGGTGCGTGTCGCGGAGAAGGCGAGCAGGAAGCCGGCGGCCGTGGCGATCAGCGCCGAGGTGGCGCCGAGCAGCAGCGTGTTGGCGAGCGATTCCCAGACGAAGGACTGCGACAGCGTGCTGATGAGGACGGCGATGTCGAAGCCGTGCTCGGTGACGACCGCCTGTTTCAGGACGGTGAAGATCGGCAGGGCGGCGAAGACCAGCACCGAAAGCGTGGTGACGGCGAAAATGCCGAACAGCCAGGGATCGACGACGATGTTGCGCAGGAAGGCCGGCGCTGCCGCCGTCCGCCCGGACGGCGTCGCTTGCGAGGCGAGGGTCATGATGGGGCTCCTTGAGCGGTCCGCGCGGAACCGCATGAAGACAAAGAGAGCGAGCCTTTCGCCTGCTGACAAGCCCCTTGCCAGGGGCTGCCCTTTCTCCCCGCCGGGAAGAAAGGGCAGCCGGCTGGGAGAGGGGAGGCGGCGGCCGGTCAGTGGTCGGGGTGGCTTACTTGGCGTCGGCCTTGTGGCGGACGTCGTTCTCGTAGCGCTCCAGCAGGCGCGCGCGGTTCTCGCCGGCCCAGGTGAAGTCGTAGTCGATCATCTTGACGTTCGACAGGTCGATCCTGGCATCCGGGTTCTTGTAGCCAGGCACGATCGGGCCGCGGAAGGTGGCGCCGATGGCGGCCTGGCCCTTTTCCGTCAGCACCCAGTCGAGGAAGGCGCTGGCGCCCTTGGCCTGCTCCTCCGGCGCATTGGCGATGGCCGCGGCGGCATTCACCTCGAAGCCGGTGCCTTCCTCCGGGAAGGAATAGCCGACCGGATAACCCTGGGCGAGCGCCGCCTCGATGTCCTGCGTATAGGCCATGGCGAGCGCGATCTCGTTGTTGGCGACCATGCGGGAGGGGGCGATGCCGGAGCGGGTGTACTGCACGACGTTCTTGTCGATCTCCTTCATAAGCGTGAAGGCCGGCTCCTCGCCGAGCAGCTGGACGGTCGAGGCGAGCGCGACATAGGCCGTGCCGGACGAGGCCGGATGGGCGAGCGCCACGCTGTCCTTGAAGGCCGGATCGGCGAAGGCCTTCCAGCTCGTCGGCGGCTTGGCGCCGATTTCGTCGAGCACCTGCTGGCTGTAGGCGAAGACGATGGGCGACAGCGAGATCGGCGTCCAGCGGGCTTCCTTGTCGGTGTAGCGCGGATCGACCTTGTCGATGCCAACGGCCTTGTGCGCGGCAAGCAGGCCCTCGCCGGCCGCCTGGATGAAGTTGTCCGCCGCGCCTGCCAGCCAGAGGCCGGCTTGCGGATTGGCCTTTTCGGCGCGGATGCGGGCGAGGATCTCGCCGGCGCCGATGCGCACGAACTGCGCCTCGATGCCGGTATCGTCCTTGAAGGCCTTCAGCACGGCGCCGCAATCGTCTTCCGACATCGGGCAATAGACGGTCATTTCCGCAGCATCGGCGCTACCGGCCGACAAGACGTGCGAGCACAGGACTACGAGCGCTGAGGCCAGCGCGAAACGGCGTGACATATCGATTTCCTCCAGGTGACGCCACGGCCTCCTGCAAAGACCGGTCGGGCCTTCGCGTCTCACCGCCGTGGGTGAGCATGGGTATAATGAAGAAATCTACATTTGTCAAAGAAAATGTAGATAAGCTACATTCGCTTCTCAACCGTGCCGCTGGTGCCCGTGGCGGCGGCTACGCCGCTGTGCGCGCTCTCGCCTTCGGTACTAATATTCTTATATTTTAGTATGGATCGCCGCATCGCCATGCCGTAAGTTCGCGCGCAGGAAGAGGGGCGTGCGCGGAGGAAGGTCATGGCGTTCCACATCATATCCGGGCCGGTCGCGGGCGGTTTTGCGTGAGGGCGGCGGTGCCGGGGCCGCGGGCAGGCGCGGCCGTGCTCATCATGGTGTGTGCGGCCGTGCTGGCCGGGCTCGACGCGGTGATCGTGCGCATGCTGGCGGGCGGCGTCCATCCGCTGATCATCGGGTTCTTCCGGGCGCTGTTCGGCCTTCTCGCCGTGCTGCCCTTCCTGTTGCGGCGGGTCGAGATCATGGCGTCCCCCTATCGCGCGCTGCACGTCGTGCGCGCGGGCCTGAAGTTCGCCTCGCTCGTCGCCCTGTTCATCGCCTTCGGGCATGCCCCGCTCGCCGATGCCACGGCGATCAACTTCACCATGCCGATCTTCCTCACGCTCGGCGCCTGGATCTTCCTCAAGGAGAAGGTCGCGCTGTCCGTGGTCTTCGGCGTGCTGGCCGGATTCATCGGCATCGTCATCATCATACGGCCCGGCGCCGGCGCGTTCGATCCCTGGCTGCTCTTTGCTCTTGCCGGCGCGATCCTGACGGCGATCAGCCAGCTGATCCTGCGGCGCATGGCGCTGCGTGACACGACCGATCGCCTCGTCGCCTGGAACCTGCTGGCGATGGCACCGCTGGGCCTTCTCGCCGCCCTTCCGGTCTGGGCGGCGCCGAGCCCGGCGCAGATCGGCCTGCTGGCGTTGCAGGGTGGGCTGGGGGCGCTCAACATGGCGCTCATCACGCGCGCCTTCGCTATGGCGAGCGCGTCGTTCCTCGCCCCGCTCGATTTCCTGCGCCTGCCGGTCGTGGCGGCGCTCGCCTTCCTGTTCTTCGGCGAGATCGCGCCGGTGGCGACGTGGATCGGTGCCGCGATCATCTTCGGCGCAGCGCTCCTGGCGGCCGGCGGGGCGCGGTGGCGGCGTCACCGCGCCGAGGGCGGCGACTGATTTCGCCGAACGTGAAAAAAAGGTTCACAAAAATCTCAGATGTACTAATATATTACTTACGGTGGGTTCAGGCGACGTGCCGTCGATTGGTCCGCAGGGGCCTGCAGGAGCCGGGAGGGCGGCCTCCTGCAAGACGGCCGCGCGCAGGACCGGACCCATGAAATTCTCGCTCGGGAGGAGTGGCATGAAATCATTCATCGGCAAGCGGGCCATTGCCAGCGGTGTTTCGCTGGTGGGGCTCGTCGTCCTTGTGTTCTTCCTGTCGAGGCTGACGGGAGACCCCACCGACCTTTACCTGCCGCTCGATGCGTCCGTGGAGATGCGCGAGCAGTTCCGCCAGATGCACGGTTTCAACGATCCGCTGATCGTGCAGTTCGGCCGCTATGTCGCCGATCTCGTGCAGCTTGACTTCGGCCATTCGCTGCGCCAGGCGCGGCCGGCGATGGAGGTGGTGCTGGAGGCCTTCTCCTGGACGCTCCGGCTCGCCGTCATCACCATGAGCTGCGTGACGGTGGCGGCGATCGTCATCGGGTCGCTCGCCGCCTTCCGCGTCGGCGGCATCTTCGACCGGATCGCCACCTTCTTCTCGCTGATCGGCGCCTCCGCCCCGGATTTCTGGCTCGCCATCGTCGCCATCGTCATCTTCGCGGTCAACCTGCACTGGCTGCCGACCTCGGGAACGGGGACGGCGCTGCACTGGATCCTGCCGGTCAGCGTGCTCTTCATCCGCCCCTTCGGCCTGATCCTGCAGGTGGTGCGCGGCTCGATGATCAACGTGCTCTCCTCGGCCTATGTGAAGACCGCTCGGGCGAAAGGCGTGCGCACGCCGCGCATCATCTTCGTGCACGGCCTGCGCAACGCCATGCTGCCGGTCATCACCGTGATCGGCGACCAGGCGGCGGCGATCCTCAACGGCGCCGTCGTGGTCGAGACGGTCTTCGGCTTTCCCGGCATCGGCAAGCTGATGATCGATTCCATCCTGCTGCGCGATTTCGCCGTTGTGCTCGCCGTGATCATGGTCTCCGCGCTGGCGATCTTCCTCATGAACCTCCTGATCGACCTCGCCTATGCGCTGCTCGATCCCCGTATCCGGTATTGAGCGATGACCATGACCGACACGCAAACTCTCTCCGGACGAAAGCCGGGCGGTGCGCTGGCCCGCTGGTTCTCCATGCTGTGGGCGGACAAGTTCGCCTTCTTCGCGGCGCTCTTCCTGCTGCTGGCGCTGCTCTGTGCGCTCTTCGGCCCCCTCCTCCTGGAGGCGGTCGCCACGAAGCAGAACCTGCGCGGGCGCAACGCGCCGCCCTTCGACCTGGCGCGCGGCTGGATCTACATTCTCGGCGCCGACGCGCTCGGCCGGCCGCTGCTGGCCCGCATCGTCGTGGCGGCGCAGAACACGATGCTCGTCGCGGGCGCGGCGGTGCTGGCCTCCTCGCTCGTCGGCGGCACGCTGGGGCTGGTGGCCGGCTACAGCCGGCGATCCGCCAGCCAGTGGATCATGCGGCTCGGCGACGTCATCATGTCCTTTCCCTCGCTGCTGCTCGCCGTCATCGTGCTCTACATGCTCGAGCCCTCCGTCGCCAACATCGTGCTGGTGCTCGCCGTCACGCGCATCCCGATCTACCTGCGCACGACGCGCGCCGAGGTGCTGGAGGTGCGCGAGCGCATGTTCGTGCAGGCCGCGACCGTGATGGGCGCCTCGCACCGGCGCATCGTCTTCCGTCATATCCTGCCGGTGATCCTGCCGACGCTGGTGACGATCGCGACGCTGGATTTCGCCTTCGTCATGCTGGCCGAATCCTCGCTCTCCTTCCTCGGCATCGGCATCCAGGCGCCGGAGATCACCTGGGGCCTCATGGTCAGCCAGGGGCGGCCCTATCTCACCAATGCCTGGTGGCTGTCCTTCTGGCCGGGCCTTGCGATCATCCTGACGACCCTGTCGCTCAATCTTCTTTCGAACTGGATGCGCATCGCGCTCGATCCGACGCAGCGCTGGCGCCTTGAAATGGGAGGCCGCAGGAATGGCTGAACACCTGCTGGAGGTCCGCGGCCTGTCGGTCGAGTTCCACACCGCTGCCGGCACGGTCAATGCCGTGCAGGACGTCAGCTGGCATCTCGATCGCGGCGAGACGCTGGCCATCCTCGGCGAAAGCGGCTCGGGCAAGTCCGTCTCCGCCTCGGCGATCATGAACCTCATCGACATGCCGCCCGGCAGGATCACCGCCGGCACCATTCTCTTCAACGGAAGGGACATGCTGGCCATGGATGCCGAAGAACGCCGGGCGATCAACGGTGCGAAGATCGCCATGATCTTCCAGGATCCGCTCGCCCATCTCAATCCCGTCTATGCCGTCGGCTGGCAGATCTGCGAGATGATGACGACGCACGGCACCCCCGGGGCGGAGGCGCGACGGCGCGCGCTGGACCTCCTCGAGCGCGTCGGCATCCCGCAGCCGGAAGCGGCCATGCGCAAATATCCGTTCCAGTTCTCCGGCGGCCAGCGGCAGCGGCTGATGATCGCCATGGCGCTCGCCTGCAAGCCGGACATCCTCATCGCAGACGAGCCGACCACGGCCCTCGACGTGACGGTGCAGGCCCAGGTGCTGGAGCTTCTGAAGGCGTTGCAGCAGGAGACCGGCATGGGCCTCCTCCTCATCACGCATGACCTCGGCGTCGTGGCCGAGATCGCCGACCGGGTCGTGGTGATGAACGGCGGCTCCATCGTGGAGACCGGCAAGGCCGCGGCCGTCTACCAGAACCCGCAGCATCCCTATACGCGCAAGCTGATCGACGCGGCGCCCGGGAAGGGGGCGATGCCCGAGGGGCGCGAGCGCCGGGGCGAACCGCTCGTCAAGGCGGTCGGCCTGCACAAGCACTACGGCCTCTTCCATGCGCTCAAGGGCATCGACCTTGCGATCATGCCCGGCGAGACGGTCGCCGTGGTGGGGGAGAGCGGCTCGGGCAAGTCAACACTCGCCCGCGCCATGCTGCGGCTCGACGATCCCGACGGGGGAGAGATCTTCTATCGGTGCAGGGACCTTCTGGCGATGACCCCGCGCGAATTGTTCGGGCTGCGGCGCGACCTGCAGATGGTGTTCCAGGATCCCACGCAATCGCTCAATCCGCGCATGACGGTGTTCCAGCTCATCTCCGAGGCCTGGGTGATCCATCCGGATATCCTGCCGAAGGCGCGCTGGAAGGAGAAGGTCGCCGAACTGCTGGTCAAGGTCGGGCTGAAGCCGGACATGGCCGGCCGTTATCCGCACCAGTTTTCCGGCGGCCAGCGGCAGCGCATCGCCATTGCCCGGGCGCTGGCGATGGAGCCGAAGCTGATCGTCTGCGACGAGGCGGTGTCCGCCCTCGACGTGTCGATCCAGGCGCAGGTCATCGCGCTGCTCGACGGGCTCCGGCGCGAATTCGGCCTCTCCTACCTGTTCATCGCCCATGACCTGCCGGTCGTGCGCGATTTCGCCGACCGCGTCATCGTCATGAAGGCCGGCGAGATCGTCGAGGAAGGCCCGGTGCGGCAGATCTTCGATGCCCCGCAGCATCCCTATACGCGTGCGCTGCTCGCCGCGAGCCTCGATCCGGATCCCGATATCCAGGCCGCCCGCCGCGCCGCCCGAAACCTCGAAGAAGGACGTGTCACCGCATGAAGCCCGATGTTCTGGTTGCCTATCCGCTCCGCCCGCGCCAGATGGCCCTGCTCGAAGAGGCCTATACGGTGCACCGCCTCGATCTCCTGAAGGGCGATGACCGCGAGGCGATGCTGGCGGAAGCCGGCCCGCGCTGCACCGCCATGGTGGTCAACGGCCATGTGGCGATCGACGACGCGTTCCTGGCGCGGCTGCCGGCCCTGAAGCTCGCCGCCTGCTCCTCCGCCGGCTACGACCAGATGGACGTCGCAGCGATGACCCGGCGCGGCGTCACCCTCACCAACACCTCCGACGTGCTGCTCGACGATGTCGCCGACATGGCGCTGCTCCTGATGCTGGCCGCCCGGCGCCGGCTCGTTGTCGGCGACCGCTATGTCCGCTCGGGCGACTGGGGGCGGCAGGGCATGATGCCGCTGACGACGTCGACCGCCGGGAAGAGGGCGGGCATCGTCGGGCTCGGCCGGATCGGCCTTGCCATCGCCCGGCGCTGCGAGGCCGTCGGGCTGACCATCGGCTACTACGGCCGGTCGCGGAAGACCGGCAACGACTATGCCTATTTCGACGATCCGGTGAAGCTGGCCGAATGGGCCGACATCCTGCTGGTCTCAACGCCCGGCGGGGCGGAAACCGAGGGGCTGATCTCGGCCTCGGTGCTCGACGCCCTCGGCCCGGCCGGCAGCCTCGTCAACATCGCGCGCGGCTCGGTGGTGGACGAGCCGGCGCTGATCCGCGCGCTCAGCGAGGGGAGGATCGCCTCGGCCGGGCTGGATGTCTATTACAACGAGCCCAATCCGGACCCGGCCTTCGCCGCGCTCGACAATGTCGTGCTCTACCCGCATCACGCCAGCGGCACGGAAGAGACGCGCGACCGCATGGCACAGCTCGTCATCGACAACCTTGCGGCCTTCTTCGCCGGAAAGCCGCTCCTGACGCCGGTGAACGGAGCAAAGGCAGCGCGTCAGGCGAAGTAGTGCGGAAACTCGTTGCGCAGCTCCTCGACCTTGGCGACGGTGCGGCTGAGATGATCGCGGATGGCGGCGATGGCGGCATGCTCGTCGCCGGCCGCGATCGCCTCGACGATCGCGCGGTGGCCCTCGAGGATGTTCACCACCTTGCCCTTCTCCGGAAGGTGCAGGCGGCGGATGCGCTCCAGATGCCCAGAGCGCTCGCGGATCAACTGGTGCAGGCCGCTGCGCTTGACGCCGGCAAACAGCGTCTGGTGGAACAGCTCGTCCAGTTCCTGGAAGATGACCATCTGCTCGGGATCGTCGGCGACGGCCTCCTGCATCTTGATGATGGAGCGGGCCCGCGTGACGGTGGAGGGATCCGGCTCCTGCGCCAGGCGGCGGCAGACCTCGGTCTCCAGCGCCACGCGCAGGAAATGCGCCTCGTAGATCTGCGGCACGTCGATGCGCGTCACGACGGTGCGCGACTGCGGATAGATGCGCACGAGGCCCTCCTGCTTGAGGAGCTGCATCGCCTCGCGGATGGGGGTCTGGCTGACCTCGTAGGTCTCGGTCAGCTCGGTGCGCGACAGCGTGGTGTCCGGCGGCAGCTGGATCGTGATGATGCGTTTGCGCAGGTCGTCGTAGACGCGCTGCACGGTGCTTCCCGCGATGGCGGGGAAACCGGGTGACGAAAGGCCGAACGTCTGGGCAAGCGATGTGGTCATCGTGGTGGTCCTTTTTCCCGCAGTGTTATCCGGCGTGCCGCTCATACACAAGAATAGAAATATAGATGTTGATATAGATGTAAAACTAAAATATTAGTATCGATGTTGAAGCGCAGCCGGGAGGCGGCTGCGGAAGGAGACGGAAATGGCCGGGAGGAAGACCTACGAAGAGCTGCGTTCGGCCCGCTGGATGATGCCGGACGATCAGCGGTCGTTCGGGCACCGGTCGCGGACGATGCAGATGGGCTACGCGCCGGAGGACTGGCAGGGCAAGCCGATCATCGCGATCATCAACACCTGGTCGGACGCCCAGCCCTGCCACATGCATTTCCGCGAGCGGGCCGAATGGGTGAAGCGCGGCATCCTGCAGGCGGGCGGCTTTCCGATGGAGCTGCCGGCATTGTCGCTCTCTGAGAATTTCGTCAAGCCGACGACCATGCTCTACCGCAACCTCCTTGCCATGGAGACCGAGGAGCTGCTGCGCTCCCACCCGATCGACGGCGCGGTGCTGATGGGCGGCTGCGACAAGACCACGCCCGCTTTGGTTATGGGCGCGGTCTCCATGGGCGTCCCCTTCATCTACCTGCCGGCCGGCCCCATGCTGCGCGGCAACTATGCCGGCAAGACGCTGGGCTCCGGCACGGACGGCTTCAAATATTGGGACGAGCGCCGGGCCGGGACGATCTCCAGGGAGGAGTGGCAGGGCATCGAGGGCGGCATCGCCCGCAGCTACGGCCATTGCATGACCATGGGCACGGCCTCCACCATGACGGCGATCGCCGAGGCGATGGGGTTGACGCTGCCGGGTGCCTCCTCGATCCCGGCCGCCGATGCCAACCACCAGCGCATGTCGGCCGCCTGCGGCCGGCGCATCGTCGACATGGTCTGGGAAGACCTGACGCCGGACCGGATCATCACGCCCGCCGCGGTGAACAATGCCGTCACGGTGGCGATGGCGACGGGCTGTTCGACCAATGCCATCATCCACCTTATCGCCATGGCCCGCCGGGCGGGCGTTCCGCTGGAGCTGGACGATCTCGACCGCATCGGCCGCACGACGCCGGTGATCGCCAATATCCGCCCGTCGGGCTCGACCTATCTCATGGAGGATTTCTTCTATGCCGGGGGCCTGCGCGCGCTGATGAAGCAGCTCGGCGACAAGCTCGACCCGACCGCGATCACCGTGACCGGCCAGCCGCTGGTCGAGGGGCTCGATGCCGTTAAGGTCTGGAACGACGACGTGATCCGGCCGCTCTCCGATCCGGTCTACCACGAGGGGTCGCTGGCCGTGTTGAAGGGCAATCTCGCGCCCGATGGCGCGGTCATCAAGCCGGCGGCCTGCGATCCCAGGTTCCACCGTCACCGTGGCCCGGCGCTCGTGGCCGACAGTTACCCCGACCTGAAGGCGATCATCGACGATCCGGACTACCCGCTGACGCCGGAGACGGTGCTCGTCCTGCGCAATGCCGGGCCGCAGGGCGGGCCCGGCATGCCGGAATGGGGCATGATCCCGATGCCCAAGGCGCTCCTGAAGCTCGGCCTGCGCGACATGGTGCGCCTGTCGGATGCGCGCATGTCGGGCACGAGTTTCGGCGCCTGCGTGCTGCATGTCTCGCCCGAGGCCTTCGTCGGCGGCCCGCTCGCGCTGCTGAGGACCGGCGACATCGTCGAGCTCGACATCCCGGCGCGCAGCCTCAACATGCTCGTTCCCGAGGCGGAGCTTGCCGCGCGCCGCGCGGCCTGGCGACCGCCGGAGCCCCGTTACGAGCGCGGCTACGGCTTCATGTTCACCCGGCATATCGAGCAGGCCGACAAGGGCTGCGACTTCGATTTCCTGCGCACCGAATTCGGCGGCAAGACGCCGGAACCGGTCATCAACTGACGAGGCGCGCCATGCCCGGTGGGCTGCGGCCTTGCCGGCAGGGCGCGTGACTGGACTGTTGAAACCCGCCGTTTCGGCGATTGAGGAGGACAGATGAAACCCGAAACCCATGAGAAGCTGCAGGGCGTTTCCGTCGCGACCCTGTGCTCGGCGCTCTACAAGCGCGGCCTCCGGAACCAGACGATCCAGGATGTGCGCCCCGTCCGCGCCAAGGGGCGCAACATGGTCGGGCCGGCCTTCACGCTGCGCTACATGCCGGCCCGCGAGGATCGCAATCCGATGTCCGTCTTCCGCGATCCCAAACATCCCCAGCGCCTCGCCATCGAGACCTGCCCCGAGGGGCATGTGCTCGTCATGGACAGCCGCAAGGATCCGCGCGCGGCCTCGGCCGGCGACATCCTGATCACGCGGCTGATGGCGCGCGGCGGGGCAGGGGTGGTGACCGACGGCGGTTTTCGCGATTCCATGGTGATCGGCGCGCTCGACATCCCCGCTTACCACAATCGGCCCTCCAGCCCGACGAACCTGACGCTGCACGAGGCGATCGACATCAACGTGCCGATCGGCTGCGGCGATGTCGCGGTCTTCCCCGGCGACGTGGTGGTCGGCGATGACGACAGCGTCATCGTCATCCCGGCGGAGATCGCCGACGAGATCGCCGACGAGGCTGTCGAGATGACCGCCTACGAGGACTTCGTCGTCGAGCGGGTGAAGGCGGGGCACACGATCATCGGGCTCTACCCGGCGACCGACGAGGCCAATCTCGCGCTCTTTGCCGATTGGCGGGCGGCGAACGGCCGCTAGGCCCTCCGCCCTCAAGGCACGACAGCATAACAAGGCCGGGGTGTCCGTTCCGGCCGAGAGGACGCGCGCGCCCGGCACGGCCATCGGAATTTCCCGCCGCTCTTCCGGAAGAGCGGCGCAACCGAACTGAGGAGAATAGCATGATCCACCCGACCGACCTGCGCGAGATCATTCGCAACGGCCTCCTGTCCTTCCCGGTCACGCCCTTCGATGCCGAGGACAATTTTGCGGCGAAACCCTTTGCTGCGCATCTCGAATGGCTTTCGTCCTACCCGGTGGCGGGCCTCATCGTCGCGGGCGGCACGGGTGAGCTCTTCTCGCTGGCGCCGGGCGAGGTGGTCGAGGTCGTGAAGACGGCACGCATGGTGGCGGGGGATGCGCCCGTCATCGCCGGCTGCGGCTACGGCACGCGGATCGCCTGCGACATGGCGCGCGAGATCGAAGCGGCCGGCGGCGACGGCATCCTGCTTTTGCCGCACTACCTCACCGAAGCGCCGCCGGAGGGCATTGCCGCCCGCATCCGCGCCGTGTGCAAGGCGACCCGCATGGCCGTCATCGTCTACAACCGCGGCCAGGCCCGCGTTTCCGCCGAGCAACTGGCGAAACTGGCCGAGGAATGCCCCAACCTCATCGGCTTCAAGGACGGCACGGGCGACATAGACACCGTCCGGCGGGTGACGGTGATGCTCGGCGATCGCCTGTCCTATATCGGCGGCATGCCGACGCACGAGCTCTTCGCCCAGGCCTATCGCGGCGCCGGCATGCCGACCTATTCCTCGGCGGTCTTCAATTTCGTTCCCGAGACGGCCCTGAGGTTCCACGGGGCCTTTCTTGCCGGCGACGATGCGACCTGCGAGCAGATGCTGCGCGGCTTCTACTATCCCTTCGCCCGGATCCGGGACCGCAAGAGCGGCTATGCCGTCTCCGCCGTCAAGGCGGGCGTGCGTCTGCGCGGCTTCGATGCCGGCCCGGTGCGCGCGCCGCTGACGGACCTTTCCGAGGAGGAGATCGCGATGATGCGCGACCTCATCGCGTCGGCAAAATGATGGCGGGTGATCTGAGAAAGGCGCTGGGCGGCATTTCCGGCATCCTCGTCACCCCGTTCGATGCCGAGGACCGGATCGCGCCGGACCGCTTGCGCCCGATCCTCGACCGGGCGCTCGCCGCGGGCCTGCATGTGCCCGTGGTGAACGGCAATACCGGCGAGTTCTACGCCCTGACCGTCGAGGAGGCCGAGGCGATGACCATCGCGGTCTGTGGGCTCGTCGACGGCCGCGCGCCTGTTGTCGCCGGCGTGGGACGGTCGGTGAAGGACGCCTGCCGGCTGGCGACCGCGGCCCGCCGCGCCGGCGCGGCGGGCCTCATGGTGCACCAGCCGCCCGATCCCTTCGCCGCCCCGCGCGGCGTCGTGGACTATGTCGAGCGGGTGGCGGAGGCCGGCGCGGGACTGCCTCTGGTGCTTTATCTGCGCAACGACGCCATCGGCACCGCGGCCATCGCCCGGCTCTGCGCCATTCCCGGCGTCATCGGGGTGAAATGGGCGACGCCGAACCCGCTGAAGCTCGCCGAGGCGATCGCGGCCTGCGATCCCGGCATCCTCTGGGTGGGCGGGCTCGCCGAGGTCTGGGCGCCGGCGCTCTATGCCGTCGGCGCGCGGGGCTTCACCTCCGGCCTCATCAACATCTGGCCGGAGCGCTCCATCGCCATCCATGCGGCGCTCGAAACCGGCGACTATGCCGCCGCGCGCGGCCTGATCGCGGATATGGCGCCTTTCGAGGCGGTTCGCGCCATGGAGCTGAACGGGGCCAATGTCACCGGCGTGAAGGCGGCGCTTGCGGCGATGGGCTGCGACTGCGGCTCGACGCGCCCGCCCGCGGCCTGGCCGCTTTCGTCCGACCAGCAGGCCATCCTGCGGCAGTTCCTCGTCGCAAACCGACTCATCCAAGCTTGAAATAGGAGGTAAACTGGAATATTAGTGTGCATGTGCATTAGTTGATCCGCAATTCGGAGGGGAATTGCCCGGATCACCATCGCGACCCACAGGTCTGGATTTCATCAAAGAAAAGAGGCGTCCTGCCGGATGCCGAGGGAGGAGACCGAAATGAAACGCCGCATGGCAGCTGTCTGTTTTTCCACCACGATGCTGGCGCTGGGCGCCGGCCACGCCACCGCGCAGGACGCGAACAGGAACGTGACGATCGTGCTTGCCGAAACCGTCGACGTGGTCGAGCCCTGCATGGCGGCCCGCCAGGATGTCGGCCGCGTCATTTCCGAGAATGTCAACGAGATGCTCGTCGAGTTCGACTATGTGAATGGCGGGCTGAAGCCGCGCCTTGCCACGGAATGGTCGCAGGTCGACGCAGATACCTGGGAATTCAAGCTTCGGCCGGGCGTCAAGTGGCACGACGGCAAGGACTTCACGGCCAAGGATGTGCAGTTCACCATCGAGCGCAACAAGAATCCCAAATTCAGCTGCGAGGTGGGCGGCAAGTATTTCGGCGGCACCGAATTCAGCTTCGAGAGCCCCGATGCTCATACGATCCGCATCACCACCAAGCCGGCACAGCCGATCCTTCCGCTGCTGATGACCGTCATGCCGGTCGAATCCGCCGAGGCGACGCCGGCCGACGAATTCACCCGCAACCCCGTCGGCACCGGCGCCTATGTCTTCGACAAGTGGGAGGTCGGCCAGTCGATCGTCCTCAAGCGCAACCCGAACTACTGGGGCGAGCAGCCCGCCGTGGAGCAGGCCACCTATCTGTTCCGCTCCGACAGTGCCGTGGCGGCGGCCATGGTCGAGGCCGGCGAGGCGGATATCGTGCCGTCCGTCGCCTTGCAGGATGCCACGAACAAGGAAACGGACTTCGCCTATCCGAATTCCGAGACGACGTCCCTGCGCATCGACACGCGCGAGGCGCCGCTTGACGACCGGCGCATCCGCGAGGCGATGAACCTTGCCATCGACCGGCAGGCCATGCTCGGAACGCTGTTCCCCCAGCAGGCGCAGATCGCCACCCAGCTCGTCGTGCCGACGACCATCGGCTACAATGCCGACATCCCCGTCTGGCCCTATGATCCCGAAAAGGCCAGGAAGCTGGTCGAGGAGGCGAAGGCCGACGGCGTACCGGTCGACAAGGTGGTCCGCATCATCGGCCGCAATGGCCAGTATCCGAACGCCACCGAGGCGATGGAAGCCATCATGGCGATGCTCCAGGAGGTCGGCCTCAACGTGAAGCTCGACATGTACGACGTGTCGGTCTGGAACAACTACTTCGTCTCGCCCTATGTGGCCGATTCCGGCCCGACGCTGACCCAGTCGCAGCATGACAACGCCACCGGCGACCCGGTCTTCACCGCCTTCGTCAAATATGCCTCGACGGGCGCGCATTCGATGGTGCGGGATCCGGCCGTGGATGCGCTGATCGAAAAGGCGACGACGGCGACGGGCGACGAGCGCACCAAGCTGTGGAAGGAGCTGTTCGCCAAGGTGAACGCGGAGATCATCGCCGATATCCCGATGTTCCACATGGTCGGCTTCACCCGCGTCTCGCCCCGGCTGGATTTCAAGCCGACGATCGCGACGAATTCCGAGCTCCAGCTCTCCCAGATCAAGTTCAAGTAAGCCTGTCGTGCGGGCCGGTCCGACCGGCCCGCATCGTCTGCCAAGCGATGGATGGATAGCCCGATGCCCCATGTCGACCACCGTGCCCTGACCGCTTTCGTCGAACGCATGCTGGCCAAGGCCGGCATGGAGGCCGACAAGGCCGAAGCCACCGCCGCCATCCTCGTCGAAGGGGACATGATCGGCCATGACACGCACGGGGTGGGCCTGCTGCACTGGTATCTCGAGGCGCTCGAGGACGGATCGCTGGCCAAGGCCGGCCGCTACGATGTGGTGGCCGACCGGGGCAGCACCTTCGTCTGGGACGGCAATCTGCTGCCGGGCGCCTGGCTGCTGACCAGGGCGCTCGACCAGGCCTGCGAACGCGTCGCCGATCATGGCATCGTCGCGGCGGCCATCCGCAACTGCCACCATACCTGTGCGCTGTCGGCCTTCATGCGCCGCGTGACCGAGCGCGGCTATATCGTGCAGATCTCCGTTTCCAATCCGGGCGCGTCGCGCGTCGCGCCCTATGGCGGCACCCGGCCGCTGCTGACGCCCAATCCGACGGCGGCGGGCTATCCGACGTCCGGCGATCCGATTCTGATCGACGTCTCCTGCTCGATCACGACGACCACGATGACGCAGACGCTCGCCAAGCGCGGCGAGGACTTTCCGGAGGACTGGGGCCTGACGGCCGCGGGAGAGCCGACCCGCGACCCGCGCGACATCACCGAGCGCGGCGGCTCCATGATGCCGCTCGGCGGCGTGGCCAAGGGGCACAAGGGCTTCGGCCTCGCCCTCATGGTCGATCTCATGGGGCAGGGCCTTTCCGGCAAGGGCCGGGCGAACACGGCGCCCGGCACCTTCGCGCAGAGCGCCTTCCTGCAGGTGATGGATCCGGCCTTCTTCGCCGGGCTCGACGCCTTCACCACCCAGGCGGACTGGACGGCCGCCGCCTGCCGGGACAATCCGCCGGCCCCTTGGAACGACGGTCCCGTGCGCATGCCTGGCGACAGCGCGGCCCGCAAGCGGCAGGCGGCGCTGTCGGGCGGCGTTCCCGTCGGCGATGCGGTCTGGGCGAAGCTCGCCCGGAATGCGGAGCGGCTGGGCGTCGCGATGCCGGCGCCGAACGCCTGACCGCCGGCGCTCCGCCGCCGAGGAATTGACCCGTCCTTTCGCGATGGGATACGGTTACCGTTCCCGCGGGCCATGGGCCCGCCGCGCCAGGAATGGAGTTCGAGCGTGAGCGTTGCCTTCATGAAGGAAGAAAGCGCCGAGACGGCAGCGGAAACCCTGCTGCCCGAACGGGCGATTTCCCCGCACCCGAACCTCGTCACGGAGGCCGGGCTGAAGGCGCTGGAGGCGCAGCTTCAGGAGGCCCGCGAGGCCTATGCGGCGGCGAATGCCATCGAGGACGTCAACGAGCGCCGGCGGCAGGCGGCCGGCCCCGGGCGGGATCTGCGTTATCTCGCCGAGAGGGTCCGCACCGCCGAGCTTGTTGCCGCCCCGGCTTCGAACGATGTCGTTTCCTTCGGCAGCACCGTCACCTTCAGCCGCGACGACGGGCGGGTGCAGACCTATCGCATCGTCGGCGAGGACGAAGCCGACCCCAAGGCCGGCTCGATCTCCTATGTGGCGCCGGTGGCCCGCATTCTCATGGGCAAGGCCGTCGGCGATCTCGTGACCGTCGGCGAGCAGGAGATCGAGATCATCGCCATCGCGTGAGCGGTCACAGGAAGAGATGCACGATGAGCGACGTGAGCACCGCGTTCAGCCCCATCGCGATTCCCGAAAACAGGCCTGCGACCGGATCCACGGAATAGGCGCGCGCCGTGCCGATGCCGTGCGAGGCGAGGCCCACGGCAAAGCCGCGCGCGCTGTAGTCCTTGATGCGCATGGCGTTCATCATCGGCGTCACGACGATCGCGCCGCAGATGCCGGTGAGGACGACGACGGCCGCGGTGAGGGCCGGGTCACCCGCAAGGCCCGACGAAATGGCCATGGCGACCGCCGCGGTCGTGGATTTCGGGGCGAGCGAGGCGACGACCTCGGGCGTGAAGCCGAACAGCCGGCTGAAGAATACAGTCGAGCCGACCGCCGTGAGGCTACCGACGAAGAGGGCGGCGAGCAGCGGCAGGAGGTTGCTCTTCACCAGCGACAGTTTCTCGTAGAGCGGGATGCCGAGCGCCACGGTCGCCGGGCCCAGCAGGAAGTGGATGAACTGCGCGCCCTCGAAATAGGCGGCGTAGTCGATCCCGCCGACGCAGAGCACGGTCGCGATCGCGGCGATGGAGAAGAGGATCGGGTTCAGCAGGGGATTTCCCGGGCTGAGCCCGGCAAGGCCGGTGGCGGCCAGCCAGACGGCCAGCGTGGCGGCGAGCCAGAGCAGGGGCGAGGTGGCGAGATAGACCCAGAGCCCGTCAGTCATCGGCATAGCCTCCGGAAAGCCGCTTCACCAGGATGAAGACCCAGACGGTGACGGCGAGCGTGATGACGGTCGAGAGCAGCACGATGGCGAGCAGCGCCAGGCCGCGGTCGCGGATGAGGTCGAGGTGCTGGATGATGCCGACCCCGGCCGGCACGAAGAGGATGCCGAGATTGGCGAGGATCGCCCTGGAGGTGTCGAGCGTCTGCCGGTGGGCGGATTCGAGGAGCGGTTTGCCGCCGGTCAGCGTGAGGACCACGGCGATCATCGCCATGCCGATGACCGGCCCCGGCACGAAGCCGCCGAGAAAATAGGCGGTCACTTCGCCGATCAACTGGAAAACAAGCAAGATCGTAATTCCGACGAGCATCTGCGCACTCCCTGCCCTGGCCTCGATAGGTCCATTCTCGATCCGGACGAGCGGCAAGGCGCGGCTGTCGGAACGCACGGCCTCGGGCCGTCGCCTGCGAGGATTAAAGGCCTTTTGCCTGTAAATCCATCGCCGTGGCCGGATCGGAGGCCGCGCGGCACTTTGCCCATGGCCTTGCCGATGGACAAAGCCGGGCCGGGCTCCTACTTTCGCTCCATGCTGCGGTTCCTGATGCTTGTCGTTTCGGCGTGTCTGTTCGCGGTCGTGTCCTTCACGGCCGCGGCGCACGAGACCGGCATGATCGTCTCGACGGAACTGGCCGGCCGCATGCAGCCGATGGAGCATGCTTCCATGGCAAAGGCGTCCTGTAGCGACCACGGGACCTGCACGATGGATCCCGGCCTGTGCGATCTCGTCTGCACGGGTGTCGGCGTGTTCCTGCCGGCGGGGCGGCTGTCCGCAGGCCTCGCCATGCCGCGTGAAACCTATACCCGCCATCCCGACGCCGCCCTTGTCTCGACCCCGCCGGCCCTTAACGACCGGCCTCCCATAGCGCATCGCCTCTGAAGCCGCGGCAGGCCGCGCCTGCCGTATTCCTCCAGATTTTTTGAGCGGGACGTCCGTCCCGAGGTGATGCCATGAGATCCTTTTCCCGACGCGGCTTCCTGGCCGCCGGCGCAGCGACGCTCGCTGCAACCCAGTTCCCCGTCCGCGCCTTCGGCCAGGCGGCCGCGCCGCTGCGGCTTGCCGCCACGCGCCGCACGCTCGATATCGACGGCCGCGCCGCCACCGTCTTCGGCCTTGCCGGCCCAGGCGGGCAAGGCCTCGTGCTCGATCCCGGCCAGCGCTTCCGGGTGACCCTCGACAACGACCTGCCCGTTCCGACCATCGTGCACTGGCACGGCCAGATCCCGCCGAACGCGCAGGACGGCGTGCCCGACCTGCCGCAGCCGCTGCTTGCGCCCGGCGAGACGCGCAGCTTCGATTTCGTCCCGCTTTCCGGCACGCACTGGATGCACAGCCACGTTCCCATCCAGGAAATGCAACTGCTTGCCGCCCCGCTGATCGTGCGCCGGCCGGAGGACGTCGCCGCCGACCGGCAGGAGGTTGTGCTCTTCCTGCATGATTTCTCCTTCAAGGCGCCGGAAGAGGTGCTGGCGGAGATCACCGGCGGACACGGCGCCACAGCTTCCGGCACGATGCAGGGCATGGGCCACGGCGGCATGCATGCCGGCGCCGGAACCGCGGGATCGATGGCGATGCCGATGGACATGGGGACCATGGGCGGCATGGCCATGGACCTCAACGACTACGATTGGGATGCCTATCTCGCCAATGACCGCACGCTCTCTGATCCCGAGGTCGTGCCGGTCGAGCGCGGCGGGCGGGTCCGGCTGCGTATCATCAATGCCGCCGCCGCGACGGTCTTCTGGATCGATACCGGCACGGTGGAAGGGCAGCTCGTCGCGGTGGACGGACACCCGGTGCGCCCGCTTGCGGGTTCCCGTTTCGGGGTCGCCATGGGGCAGCGCCTCGACATCGAGATCGACCTGCCGAACGAGGGCGGCGCATGGCCGGTGCTCGCCCTTCGCGAGGGCGCGCGCGAGCGGACCGGCATCGTCCTTGCCACGCCCGGTGCGGCGGTCGCCAGGCTCGACACCCTCACCGAGAGGGCAGCGCCGGCCTTCGATACCGACCTTGCGCAGGAGGCGACCCTTGTCGGCATCGACGCCTTGCCCGAAAGGCCGGTGGAGCGCCGCCACATGATCATGCTGGGCGGCGCGATGCAGCCCTATGCCTGGACCATCGACGGGGCGGTCTGGGGCAAGCATCGCCCCATCGCCGCAAAAAGCGGCGAGCGGGTGGAACTCGCCTTCCACAACATGTCGGTGATGGGCCATCCGATGCACCTGCACGGCCATGCCTTCCAGGTGGTCGGGATCAATGCCCGCCGCTTTGCCGGCGCGCGGCGCGACACGGTCTACGTGCCGCCGATGTCCATGGTCGCGGTGGCGCTGGATGCGGGGGAGGCCGCCCGCTGGATGCTGCATTGCCATCACATGCCGCATCTTGCGACCGGCATGATGACCGAGTTCCGGGTCGAGGCGTGAAGGCGGCATGGATTGCAGGCGAGGCGGCCCGGTGGCCGCCCCGCCTGTCCCGCGGCCCTTTCTGGAAACCGCTCCTTGCCGGGCGCGATCGCTGCGACCGGCTTCCTATCAGGACAGGAACCATGACACGAAACGATCAACAGCCCGGGCATTCGAAGACTGCGCTCGGCGCACCGGAAAAGCCGGCGTCGGCCGGCAGCATGAACAAGGGGAAGATTGCCGTCATCGCCATCGTCGCGGCGGGCATTGCCGCCGTCGCCCTCTGGGCGCGTCGGGGCGCGGAGGCGCCGGCGACCGGAGCAGCGACCGGCAAAGGTTCCATGGTCGCGGTCACCGTTCCCGCCACCCTCTCGGAGGCGGCGAAGATGGGGGAGAAGGCGTTCAACGCCGTCTGTGCCGCCTGCCACGGCGCCAATGCCGCGGGAACCGAGGCCGGGCCGCCGCTGGTGCATGAGATCTACGAGCCCTCGCACCACGGCGACCAAGCCTTCGCGGTGGCCGTCGCCAACGGTGTGCGCGCGCATCACTGGACATTCGGCGACATGCCGCCCCAGCCGGCGATGACGCGGGCCGACCTCCGGAACGTCATCGCCTATGTGCGCGAGCTGCAACGGGCAAACGGCATCGACTGACCGGCGCATGCCTTGCCGGCCAGATTTGCCGAGTTGCGAAGCGACCACGGATGGCAACAATGGCCGCCGGTGAGATTCGCAGCGATCCCCGCAGGGCAGATGCCGGCGGGGCAAGGACGGAAGGCAGGCAGGGCATGATCGACGGCAAGCGGCTCGAAGCGGAGATGGATGCGCTTCCCGTGCGGTTCCCCGGGCCGGGCGGCGTCGCCGGCGTGGTCAGCGAAGGGCGGGTCGTCGCCCTTCGTGCCTGGGGGTTCTCCGATCTCGACACGCCTCGGGCCATGACGGCGGGGACGCGGCTGCCGATCTGCTCGGTCTCCAAGCAGTTCACCTGCGCGGCCATGCTCGCCGCCTGTGGCGCGCCGGAGGCACTCGATGGCCGGCTTGCCGCGCACCTGCCGAGTTTCGAAGGCCCGCTGCCGCGCGTGCGGGACCTCTGCAACAACCAGTCGGGCCTGCGCGACTACTGGGCACTGACCGTGCTGCACGGCGCCAGGGCCGAGCAGACCTTTTCGCGCGATGACGCGGCAGCGGTGTTCAAGCGCATGCGCAGCGGGCACTTTGCGCCCGGCACGCGCTATTCCTACAGCAACGGCAATTTCCGCCTCGTCTCCGATCTTCTCGAGGAGTTCTCCGGCGAAACGCTCGAGGCGCTCTATGCGCGACACATCTGGGAGCCGGCCGGCATGACCGGCGCGGTGCTGACCGCCGATACCCGCCAGCCGGAGGACGGCGTGGTGGGCTACGAGGGCAGCGACGCCACCGGCTATCTGCCGGCGGACAACGGCATCTACTGGCGGGGCGATGCCGGCATTTCCGCCTCGCTCGACGACATGATCGCCTATGAGCGCTGGATCGATGCCACGCGCGGGGATCCGGACAGCCTCTACCGGCAGATCGCGGTGCCGCAGATCTTCCGTGACGGTACGGTCGCCGCCTATGGCTTCGGCCTGCAGCATTCGCGCGTCGGCGATGTCGCCTTCACCGGCCATAGCGGCGCCCTGCGCGGCTTCCGGGCCTACCGGGCCCATTCGGCCGAAGCGCGGCTCTCGGTCGTGGTGATGTTCAACCATCACGGCGATGCGCATGGGGCGGCGCACCGGCTGCTGCGCACCGCGCTCGGCCTGCCGCACCCCGTCCCCCAGCCGCTCGACGAGCGCTGGGGCGGGCAGTGGATGAGCCGCGAGACCGGTCTTCTCGCGCGGCTGGAGCCGGGCCTCGACGCGGCGACCCTGCGGTTCGGCACGTCGCCGGAAAGCCTTTCGCAGACGGAGGACGGCGGCCTTGCCTCCTCGTCCGTCACGGTCGCCCGCGCGGGCGAGGACCTCCTGATGCAGCGCGCGCAGGAAAATTACGCCGAGAGGCTGGCGCCGGTCGCCCCGGTGCCGGCGTTCGGAGACAGGCGCCTTGCGGGCCGCTACCGCTCCGCCGAGCTGGAGGCGGATATCGTCATCGAATGCCGCGACGGGGGGACCTATCTCTGGGCGGAGGGTTTCCTCGGCACGGGCCGGCCCGAGATCGTCCAGCCGGCCGGGCCCGATATCTGGATCGTCGTGACGCGCCGCTCGATGGACGCGCCCGCTCCGGGGGACTGGACGCTGTTGGCCGAGCGCGATGCGGCCGGACACATCACCGGCCTGACGCTCGGCTGCTGGCTGGCCCGAGGAATCCGCTATGCCCGATGCACGTGACAATACCTAAGTCATTGCGAAACAATGGCTCAGGCGATTTTTGCATAGGATGCTGCCCAAATTGAATTGGTCAGCCGCGGCAAGTCGCACCAATGTTCGGCGCGAAGAGCCACAGGCGCAGCAAGGGGAACAGATGGGCAGGATCGTCTACGTCCACGGTCAATTCGTGCCGGAGGAGGAGGCCAGGATCGGGCTGTTCGATCGCGGCTTCCTGTTCGGCGATGCCGTCTACGAGGTGACGGCGGTGATCGCCGGGCGGATGATCGACAACGACCTGCATCTCGCCCGGCTCGAACGTTCGCTGAAGGAGCTGGATATTCCCCTGACGCTCGGCCGGCCGGACATCGTGGCCGTCCAGACGGAGCTGATAACCCGCAACGCCCTGCAGGACGGCACGGTCTATCTGCAGGTCTCGCGCGGCGAGGCGGACCGCGACTTCTTCTACCCCGCCACGCTGGCGCCGCGGCTCGTCGGCTTCACGCAGGCCAAGACCCTCACCGGCACCAAGGCGCAGCAGAACGGCATTTCGGTCGACCTTGCCGCCGATCCGCGCTGGCAGCGGCGCGACATCAAGACCGCCATGCTGCTCGGCCAGGTGATGGCCAAGCAGGCGGCGCGCGCCCGCGGTTTCGACGATGTCTGGCTGGTGGAGGACGGGCTGGTGACGGAGGGGGCCTCCTCGACCGCCCACCTCATCACCGCCGATGGCCGCATCCTCACCCGCGCCGCCTCGCAGGCCACGCTGCCGGGCTGCACCCAGCGCGCCCTTGCGCGGCTCTGTGCCGCCGACGGCCTGCACATCGAGGAGCGCGCCTTCACGCCCGAGGAGGCGCAGGGCGCGGCAGAGGCCTTCCAGACCTCCGCTTCCAGCCTGGTCACGCCCGTCGTGCGCATCGGCGACCGGGTGATCGGCGACGGAAAACCAGGGCCGCGGACGCGGGCGCTGCAGGAGCTCTATCTGGAAGCGGCCGGCGTTTCGGTCTAGAGCATTTCCCGCCGAAGCGAAGTCGCTTCGGCGTCGGATAATGCGGTAAAAGCAGGAATCCAGAGCATTTCCGACGAGGCGGCTCGCTCGGAAAAAGGTCATCCTTTCAAGGATTGGAAGGCCGGGAGGGGCGGACATGAAGACGGCGCGTGAACTGGGCCTGATCCCTGAGGGGCGGCTGGAGCCGGGGCCGGGCAATGCCATCACCGATGTTCCCGGGGTCGCCGTCGGCCATCGCTCGCTGCGCGGCGAAGGCCTCTTCACCGGCGTGACGGCCATCGTGCCGCATCCCGGCGATCTCTTCCGCGTCAAGCCGCGGGCGGCGGTCGAGGTCGTCAACGGTTTCGGCAAGTCGGCCGGGCTGATGCAGGTGGCCGAGCTCGGCACGATCGAGACGCCGATCCTGCTCACCAACACGTTCGGCGTCGCCGCCTGCACCGAGGCGCTGATCCGCCGCGCCATCGCCGCCAATCCGGCGATCGGCCGCAAGACCTCGACGGTCAACGCGCTGGTCTGCGAATGCAACGACGGCAGCATCAACGATATCCAAGCGCTCGGCGTGACGCCCGCGGATGCAGAGGCGGCCCTCGATGCGGCGCGGCCGGGGCCGGTCGAACAGGGCGCGGTCGGTGCCGGATCCGGCATGACCGCCTTCGGCTTCAAGGCCGGCATCGGCACCGCCTCGCGGCTGATGCGCATCGGCAAGCGCGACTTCACGCTCGGTACGCTGGTGCTCGCCAATTTCGGCGCGGCGGGCGATCTCGTCCTGCCGGACGGCCGCCGGCCCGATCCGCGGGTGCCGGCAAGCCCCGAGCGCGGCTCGGTCATCGTCGTCATGGCGACGGACCTGCCGCTGGGGGACCGGCAATTGCAGCGCGTCGCCCGGCGCGGCGGCGCGGGGCTTGCAAGGCTTGGCGCCTTCTGGGGCCATGGCAGCGGCGATGTCGTCCTCTGTTTCACCACGGCCGATCCGGTGGAGCACGATCCGGCGGCGCCCGTCGCCATGCAGCAGCGGCTGTCCGACAGCTATATCGACGTCGCCTTCCGCGCTGCCGCGGAAACCACGCAGGAGGCGGTGCTGAACGCGCTCTGCGTGGCCTCCGCCATGCCGGGGCGCAGCGGCCGCATCTATCCCGCCCTCACGGACTGGCTGAAAGAGAGCTCCGCCCCATGAAAGTCTTCATCTCCGCCGACATCGAAGGCACGGCCGGCATCGCCCATTGGAACGAGGCGGAGCGCACCCACCCGGACTGGGCCGAATTCCGCGCGCTGATGACGGGCGAGGTTGTCGCCGCCTGCGAAGGCGCGCGCGCCGCCGGCGCCACGGAAGTGGTGATCAAGGATGCCCATGACAGCGGCCGCAACCTCATCCTCGACCGCCTGCCCGACTACGCCCGCATCGTGCGCGGCTGGTCCGGCCATCCGGACGAGATGATGTTCGGCATCGACGCCGGCTTTGCCGCCGCGATCTATACGGGCTACCATTCCAAGGCCGGCACGGAGGGCAATCCGCTCGCGCACACCTCCAACCTGCGCATCTCGCGGCTCCTGATGAACGGCGAGGTGGCGTCCGAGTTCACCTTCAACGCGCTCTGCGCGGCCGGCTACGGCGTACCGTCCGTCTTCCTCGCCGGGGACGTGGGCATCTGCGCGGAGGCGCGGGCCATGGTGCCCGGCCTTGCGACGGTGGAAACGCTGGATGGCCGGGGCCGCGCCTCGACATCCATCTCGCCGGCCTGGTCGCGCCGCCTTATCCGCGAAGGCGTGGCGGCGGCGCTGTCGGGCGACTTCGCGCAGGCGCTGCCCGCAAAGGCGGATCACTACGAAGTGGTGATCGAGTTCAGCACGCCGACCGAGGCCTACAGGGCCGCATGGTATCCAGGTGCGAAGGCGCATGGTCCCCGCGCCGTCGCCTTCGAGCACAGGGATTTCTCCGAAATCCTCAGGGCGCTGCTCTTCCTGAAGGTCTGATGTCCGGCGGCCCGCGTTCGAGAAGCTGCCGCGCCGTGCGCCAGAAATCCTCGACCTTGCCGGTCCGGCTCGCCGCATGGCGGTAGAGGCGGACTTCGAGGTCGAGGTTCCAGCCCTCGTCCACGGAGGCCGGCACGAGGCGGCCCGCCTCCATCTCCTCGCGCGCCAGGCTCTCCGGTAGCCAGCAGACGCCCGCGCCCGTCACCGCCATGTTCATCAGCCCGGCGCTGATGGTGTTTTCATGCGTCGTGCGCCGGCGGAAGGGCGGGCGGCGCAGGAGGAGGCGCGACAGGGCGACGCCGAAGAACGAATTGAAGCCGTAGCTGAGATAGGGAATGGCGAGCCGCGGCTGCGCGACGGCGCGGTCGAGGAGATTGCGTCCGGGCTGCAGCTGGCCCGAAATCGCGATCTCCGCCGATACCAGCGGCATCAACCGGTCGCGCCCGACCGTCAGCGAGGCGAACTGCCCGCGGTCGAGATGGAACGGCACCTCCGGATGGGCATAGGTGAGGAAGAAATCCGCCTCGTCGCCGACCAGCGCGTCGAGATTGGCCTCGATGCCGCCGCGATCGGGGATGAGCGAGGTGCTGAAGGCGCCCCCCGCGCCTTCCAGTGTCTTTAGCCAGCGCGGGAAGAAGGTGACCGTCAGCGTGTGCAGGGCGGCAAAGCGGATGAGGCCAGGCTCATGCGCAGGGCGCAGCGCTTCCCGCGCCGCATAGAAGGTGCGGATCGCCTCCTGCGCGACGGGCAGGAAACTGCGGCCCGCGGGCGTCAATTCGGCCGGCATGGTGGCGCGGCTGATCAGCGTGGCGCCGAGCCAGCCTTCCAGCTGCTTGATCCGGCGGCTGAAGGCCGGCTGGGTGACATTGCGCAAGTCGGCGGCGCGCGAAAAGCTGGACGTGTCGGCCAGCGTCACGAAGTCCTCCAGCCACTTGATCTCCATTTGCGCGTCCCCCGGTGCCTTCTGTGCGGCGAAGGCGATCATAAGTCATTCAATCGAAATGGGTATGCCGATTTCGCATAGGATCGTGCCAAAAGCGAATTGGCCAAGCCCGCCGCAACCTTTCAGTTTGCGCGTGGAGGAAATGGGCGCTGGTTCGCCGGTGCCGACAGGGGGAGCTGTGCATGGCATTCGGAATTGAAGCCGATCTTGTCCTCATCAATGGCCGCATCTGGCGGGGGCGGGAGGAAGGCATCTGCGAGGCCCTGGCCATTTGGCAGGGCAAGGTTCTGGCAACCGGCAGCACGGCCGACATGCTGAGCCTGAAGGGGGCGGCGACCGAAGTGATCGACCTCGAGGGCCGTTTTGCGACGCCCGGCCTCATCGACAACCACCTGCATCTCATCGCGACCGGCATCGCCATGGGCTTCGTCGATGCGACGCCCGCAGCCGCGCCGACGCTTGCAACCCTGATGAAGGGCATTGCCGAGCGCGCGGCTTCGACGCCGGAGGGCGGCTGGGTGCGCGCCCGCGGCTATGACCAGGTCAAGCTCGACACCGGCCGCCACCCGACGCGGGACGATCTCGACCGCGCCGCGCCCGATCACCCGGTCCTGCTGACGCGCGCCTGCGGCCATGTCTCCATCGCCAATTCCCGCGCGCTGGAGCTTGCCGGCATCAGCGAGGCGACGCCGGTGCCCGATGGTGGCGTGATCGGCATCACCGACGGGAAGCTCAACGGCTTTCTCGCGGAGAACGCCCAGAACCTCGTCAAGGCCGTCATGCCGCCGGCGACCACCGAGGAGCTGATCGACGGCATCGAGCGGGCCGGCCGGCATCTGCTTTCCTTCGGCATCACCAGCTGCATGGATGCGGCGGTCGGCCATGTCGCCGGGTTCGCCGAGATCCAGGCCTATGAGATGGCAAAACTGTCCGGCCGCCTGCCGGTGCGCGTCTGGCTGACGCTGCTCGGCGATCCCGGCGTGTCCATCGTCGAGGACGCCTGGCGCGCCGGGCTGCTGTCGGGTGCCGGCGACGACATGCTGCGCGTCGGCGGCGTGAAGGTCTTCCTCGACGGCTCGGCCGGCGGGCGCACCGCCTGGATGACGAAGCCCTATGAGGGCGAACCCGACAATATCGGCGTGCAGATGCTGCCGGACGAGACGGTCGAGGCGGTCGTTCGCGATTGCCACGATCGCGGCTACCAGATGGTCTGCCATGCCATCGGCGACGGGGCGATCGAACAGCTGATCACGGCCTATGAGAAGGCGCTCGCCGCCAACCCGGATCCCGACCGCCGCCACCGCATCGAGCATTGCGGCTTCTCCACGCCAGAACAGCATGCGCGCATGCAGGCCGCCGGCATCCTGCCCGCGCCGCAGATGGCCTTCATCCACGATTTCGGCGACAGCTACATTTCCGTGCTCGGCGAGGCGCGCGGCAAGCCGTCCTATCCGATCGGCACCTGGATGCGCATGGGCCTCAACCCCTCGACCGGTTCGGATTCGCCGGTCTGCTCGCCCGATCCCTTCCCGAACCTTCACGCGATGATCACGCGCCAGACCGGCAAGGGCACGGTGATGGACGCGTCCGAGCGGCTGAGCCCGGAGGAGGCGCTGCAGGCCTATACGGAACACGGCGCCTATTCCCAGAAGGCCGAGGGCGTAAAGGGCCGGCTCATACCCGGCCAATGGGCGGATATCGCGGTCTTCGACAACGATCTTCTCGCCGCGGAGCCGAAAACCATTCTCTCAGGCACGCGCTGCCTGCTGACCCTGCTTGCAGGCCGTGTCGTGCATGATGCGCGGTAAACGCCTGCCGGACTGAACTGAAACGATGCCGAAAACGGCACGAGAGGGAGAACGACATGCTCAAGACACTGACACTGGCCGCAATGCTCAGCCTCGGCGTGGCTTCCGGGGCGCTCGCCGCGGGCGAACGCCAGGGCGGGACGCTCGTCTTCACCGCACCCTACGGATCGAGCTTCGCCACGCTCGACGTGCAGGCGAGCCCCAACACGCAGGAAGAGTTCATCACCCAGGCGATCCACCGCGCGCTCTACAGCTGGGACTCGATCCAGAACAAGCCGGTGCTGGAACTGGCGGATTCCGAGGATGTTTCCGAGGACGGCACGGTCCATACCTATCACCTGCGCAAGAATGCCGTCTTCCACAACGGCAAGCCGCTGACGGCGGATGACTTCATCTACAGCTACAAGCGCATCGCCAATCCGAAGAATGCCTTCCCGGGGGCGAGTTTCATCGCCAATATCAAGGGTGCGGACGACTATATCGCCGGCAAGGCCGAGGAGATTTCCGGCCTGAAGAAGATCGACGACAACACGCTGGAGATCACCTATACCGGCCCGATCAATCCCGGTTTCCCGCTGATGCAGAACACGACGGTCATCTATCCGTCGAATGTCGAGGACGAATCGAGCTTCGGCAAGTCCCCCGTCGGCCTCGGCGCCTTCACCTTCAAGGAGCATGTTCCGGGCTCGCAGATCGTCGTCGAGAAGTTCGACAAGTATTACGAGGAGGGCAAGCCCTATCTCGACCGCATCAACATCGTGCTGATGGCCGAGGATGCCGCGCGCGACGTTGCCTTCCGCAACAAGGAGATCGACGTCTCCATCCTCGGCCCCACGCAGTACCAGGCCTATCAGGGCGAGGACGCGCTGAAGGGGCAACTGCTGGAGGTCGCCGAGGTCTATACCCGCAACATCGGCTTCAACCCGGCCTTCGAGCCCTTCAAGGACAAGCGGGTGCGCCAGGCGATCAACCATGCCATCAACGCACCGCTGATCATCGAGCGCCTCGTCAAGAACAAGGCCTATCCGGCTTCCGGCTGGCTGCCGATCTCCTCGCCGGCCTTCGACAAGGACAAGCCGGCCTATGCCTTCGATCCGGAAAAGGCCAAGGCCCTGCTGGCGGAAGCGGGTTATGCCGACGGCTTCGAATTCGAGGTAACGGCGAGCCCGAACGAAAGCTGGGGCGTGCCGATCGTCGAGGCCATCCTGCCGATGCTGCAGAAGGTGGGCATCACCGTGAAGCCGAAGCCGGTGGAAAGCTCGGCGCTCGGCGAGGCGGTGACGACCAACAACTTCCAGGCCTTCATCTGGTCGAATCTCTCCGGTCCCGACCCGCTGAATGCGCTGCGCTGCTACCACTCCAAGACGGCGCAATCGGCCTGCAACTATACGAGCTATGCGAGCGCCGAGTTCGACAAGCTCTATGACGCGGCCCAGCAGGAGCGGGACCCCGCCAAGCAGAACGACCTCCTGCGCCAGGCCAACAACATCGTGCAGGACGACGCGCCCGTCTGGTTCTTCAACTACAACAAGGCAGTCATGGCCTACCAGCCGTGGATCCACGGCCTCGTTCCCAACGCGACGGAACTGGCGGTCCAGCCCTATGACGAGATCTGGATCGACGAGACCGCGCCGGATTCGCGCAAATAAGCCTTGAGGGGTTCGGGGGCGGCATCGATGTCGCCCCCGCATCGATTGTCGCGCCCGTCCGGGCGGCCAAAACGGAACCGCTCATGCTTCGCTTCACCCTGCGCCGCATCTTCCAGATCATTCCGACGGTCGTCGTGGTGGCGCTGCTGATCTTCGTCATCTTCTCCGTCGTGCCCGGAACCTTCGCCGCCAGCCTCTTCGCCGATGGCAAGCGCGCCGCCGATCCGCAGATGACCGCCCGCCTCAACGAGGAGTTCGGCCTCAACAAGCCGCTGATCGAGCGCTTCACGACGTATGTCACGGATCTTGCGCAGTTCGACCTCGGCACCAGTTTCCGCACGCGCCAGCCAGTGATCGACCTCATCAACGACCGCATGTGGGCCTCGCTGCAACTCGCCATCGCCGCCATGGTCTTCGCCCTCGTCGTCGGCGTGCCGCTCGGCTTCCTCGCGGCGCTCCGGCCGGGCTCCGTGCTCGACACGGTGACGATGATCGGCGCGGTCTCGGGCCTGTCCATGCCGCAGTTCTGGCTGGGCCTCCTGATGATGTATCTCTTCGCCCTGCAACTGAACTGGCTGCCGAGCTTCGGCTATGGCGACGGCTCGTTCCGCAACCTCATCCTGCCCGCCGTCACCCTCGGCGTCACGCCGCTGGCGCTTCTTGCGCGCACCACGCGGGCGGGCGTGCTCGATGTGCTCAACGCCGATTTCATCCGCACCGCCCATTCCAAGGGCATGAGCGAGGCGAAGGTCGTGCGCTGGCATGTGGCGCGGAACGCCTTGGTGCTGATCGTCACCACGGTCGGCCTGCAGTTCGGCTCGCTGATCGGCCAGGCCGTCGTCATCGAGAAGCTGTTCGCCTGGCCCGGCATCGGCTCCCTGCTGGTCGACAGCGTGGCGATCCGCGACATTCCCGTGGTGCAGGGCACGATCCTCGTCATCGTGCTGTGGTTCCTCGTCATCAACACCGCCGTCGATCTGATCTATGCCGCGATCGATCCGCGCATCAAGCAGGAGTGACGGGAATGCGCCTCGGCTTCAACTTCTGGCTCGGCGCGAGCCTGACGGCGCTGGTCATCCTCGCCGGCGTGCTCGCCCCGTGGATCGCGCCCTTCGATCCGGTGCTCGACGCGGACCTGATGAGTTCCGAACTGCCGCCCGACGCCACCTTCTGGTTCGGCACGGACGGGCAGGGGCGTGACGTCTATACCCGCATCCTCTACGGCGCGCAGATCTCGCTGACGGTCGGCATCGTCTCGCAGGTGATCAACTCGGTCATCGGCGTCACGCTCGGCATGACCGCCGGCTACTGGGGCGGCTGGTGGGACGACCTGGTGAACGGCCTCACCAACGTCATGCTCGCCATCCCCTCGCTGATCTTCGCGCTCGCCGTCATGGCGGTGCTCGGCCCCGGCCTGCCGTCGCTTTTGATCGCGCTCGGCCTCACCAACTGGAGCTGGACCTGCCGCATCGCCCGCTCCTCGACGCTGTCGCTGAAATCGCAGGGCTATGTGCAGGCAGCGCAGACGCTCGGCTACGGGGACCTGCGCATCATGTTCACGCAGATATTGCCCAACATGATGGGGCCGATCCTCGTCATGGCGACGCTCGGCATGGGCTCGGCCGTCCTTTCCGAGGCCGCGCTCTCCTTTCTCGGTCTCGGCATCCAGCCGCCGTTCCCGAGCTGGGGCTCGATGCTGACGGATGCGCGCCAGCTCATCCAGCTTGCGCCCTGGGTGGCGATCTTCCCCGGCCTTGCCATCTTCCTCTCCGTGCTCGGCTTCAACCTTCTGGGTGACGGCCTGCGCGACAGCCTCGACCCGCATATGAGGACGCGCAAGCCATGACCGCGCCGCTTCTTGACATCCGGAACCTTCGCCTCGGCGTCGCCCTCGGCCGCTCCGCCCACCATCCGCTTCTGAAAGACGTCACCTTCCAGATCATGCCGGGCGAAGCCTACGGGCTCGTCGGCGAATCCGGTTCCGGCAAGTCGATCACCTCGCTGGCCGTCATGGGGCTTTTGAAGAAACCGCTCGCCGTCTTCGGCGGCGAGATCCTGTTCAAGGGCCAGAACCTGCTTTCCCTGCCGAAGCGCGAGATGCGGCGCCTGCGCGGCAACCGCATCGCCATGATCTTCCAGGAGCCGATGACGGCGCTGAACCCGCTGTCCACGGTCGGCCGGCAGATCGCCGAGATGTTCGTGCTGCACCAGGGCAAGAGCTGGGGCGAGGCGGAAAAGCTTGCCGTCGAGGCGCTGGGCAATGTGCGCGTGCCCAATCCCGACCGCCGCGCGAAGAACTATCCGCACCAGATGTCCGGCGGCCTGCGCCAGCGCGTGATGATCGCCATGGCGCTCGCCTGCAACCCCGACCTCCTCATCGCCGACGAGCCGACGACAGCGCTCGACGTCACTGTGCAGGCCGAGGTGCTGCGGTTGATCAAGGAGCTTTGCGCCGCGCGGGGTACGGCCGTGCTCTTCATCAGCCACGATCTCGGCGTCATCGCCAGCATCTGCCAGCGCGTCGGCGTCATGTATGCCGGCTGCCTCGTGGAAGAGAACGAGACGCGGGCGCTCTTCGAAAATCCCCGCCACGCCTATACGCGCGGCCTGCTCGGCGCCCTGCCGCGCCTCGGCAGCCGCAGCGCGCACGGCCGCCAGCGTCTCGTCGATATCGACAGCATCATCGCCGACCGCTCGACGCTGACGGAAACGCGTTTCATCGCGCCGCGCGGGGCGGAAAGGGGCCAGCTATGACAGCGCCATTGCTGCAGGTGGACGATCTTCATGTCCGCTTCCCGATTTCCGGCGGCGGCCTGTTCGGCACGGGACGGCGCATGCTGCACGCCGTCAACGGCATCAGCTTCGACCTCGCCAAGGGCGAATGCCTGTCGATCGTCGGCGAATCCGGCTGCGGAAAATCCACCACGGCCCTCTCCATCCTCGGCCTCCAGGAGCCGACGGAAGGCACGATCCGCTATCGCGGTCAGCCGCTTGCCGGTCCCGGCGCGCCGGGCCGCATGCAGCGCGCCAAAGCGGTGCAGATGGTCTTCCAGGACCCCTATGCCTCGCTGAACCCGCGCCAGTCCGTGCGCACCTCGCTTGCCGCGCCGTTGAAGCTGCACGGCGTCACCGCGGCGTCGGAAATCGAGGGCCGAATCGAGGCCATGCTGAAGAATGTCGGCCTGACGCCCGAGCAGGCGCGCCGCTATCCGCACGAGTTCTCCGGCGGACAGCGCCAGCGCATCGGCATCGCCCGCGCGCTCATCCTCGAACCGGAGATCGTCGTGCTCGACGAGCCGGTCTCCGCCCTCGACGTCTCGATCCGCGCCCAGATCATCAACCTGCTGCTCGATCTGCAGGAAAAGCTCGGCCTCTCCTACATCATGATCAGCCACGACCTCAGCGTCGTCGAGCACATGAGCGACCGGGTGCTGGTGATGTTCTTCGGCGAGGTGGTGGAGGAGGGCGGCTGGCGGCAGATCTTCGAGACGCCGACCCATCCCTATACCCGCCGGCTGATCGCCGCCATTCCCGATCCGGATGTGGCGCTGAACCCGGGCGCGGCCGCTTTCGCGACGGATGCGACCCTGCCCGATGGGCGCCGCTTCGTGTCCGATGGCAGCGCGGCGCCGGATGTCTTCACGCCGCCGGTGCCCTCCGCGCTCACCGAGATCGCCCCCGGCCATCGCGTGCGGCTGGCATCGACGGCTTGACCGCCCGCAAGGGCATTTTACATCCGACCTATGGGCGATTGTCCCGCGGCGGCTCCTGTGCCACCATGCGGGCGGGAGGATGTCTTATGGTGTCGACGCTGTCGCACATACGGGAGATCGAACGCGTCGGCATGGGCGCCGTCAGCCCGCGCGATGCGCCCGTCGTCAAATCCTGGCTGCGCTGCCTCAACGATTACAAGCTCGACCCGACCATCGCCCAGGAAGCCTATATCGTTCCCGAACTGAAGCTGCGCGAGCACCGCGAGCAGGCGGAGGAACTGATCCGCATCGGCCGCTCCGGCCTCGAAGGCCTGTTCAACCAGGTCGCCGGGCAGAACTATGTGCTGCTGCTGTCCGATGCGCGCGGCGTCACCGTCGATTTCATGGGCGATCCGACCTTCGACAACCAGCTGCGCAAGGCGGGGCTCTATCTCGGCTCGGAATGGTCGGAAAACCGCGCGGGCACCTGCGCCGTCGGTGCCTGCATCGTCTCCGGCGAGCCGGTCATCATCCACCAGGACGATCATTTCGATGCCAGCCATATCGGGCTGACCTGCACGGCCGCGCCGGTCTTCGACACCTTGGGCGACCTCACCGCCGTGCTCGACATTTCCCAGCTCCGCTCGCCGACCGCCAAGGCCAGCCAGCAGCTGGCGCTGCATCTTGCCACCTCCACCGCGCGGCGCATCGAGCTTGCCAACCTCATGACCCGCACCCGCAACGACTGGGTGCTGCGCCTTGCCCGTTCGCCGGAATTCCTGGACGTCGATCCGGACGCCGCCATCGCGCTCGACGGTTCCGGCCGCATCACCGGCATGACCCATGGCGGTTTCGGCGCGCTCGCCCGCTCGATGAACATGCGCGGCCTGGCGACGCGCGATTTCCTCGGCCTGCCGATCTCCGAGGTCTTCGACATGGATGTGGATGACCTGCCGCGTTTCATGCGCGGCCGGCCGAACGGCGAACGCCTGCTGCGCGCGAAAAACGGCCTCGTGCTCTTCGCCAGCGCCATCGCGCCCGCCGTCAGCCTGCGCGCGCCGAACATGCCGGCGCCGCGTCTGCCGCGGGCGTTGCGCGACCTCAGCCAGGGCGACACTGCTATGGAGCGGGTGCAGGCGCGGGCGGCGAAGCTTGCGGCGCGCGACATCCCGATCCTCATCCAGGGCGAGACCGGCAGCGGCAAGGAGTTCCTCGCCCGCGCGATCCATGACAGCTGCGGCGGCAGCGGCAATTTCGTCGCCGTCAATTGTGCGGCGATCCCCGAACACCTCATCGAATCCGAACTGTTCGGCTACACGCCCGGTGCTTTCACCGGCGCCAGCCAGAAGGGCAAGCGCGGCCTGATCGAGGAGGCGAACGGCGGAACGCTCTTCCTCGACGAGATCGGCGACATGCCGCTTATGCTGCAAAGCCGGCTGCTGCGCGTGCTTTCGGAAAACGAGGTGCAGCCGGTCGGCGCGCTGAAGGCGCGCCCGGTGCGCCTGCGCGTGCTCTCCGCCTCGCACCGCGACCTTGCCGACCTGGTGAAGGAGGGCCGCTTCCGGCAGGATCTCTACTATCGCCTGAATGCGGCGATGCTCAGCCTGCCGGCCTTGCGCGAACGGCAGGATCTCGGCTGGCTGATCGACCAGCTTCTCGCCCGCGTCGAAAAGGAGAACGGCGAGACCTACCGCATCGACAAGGCGGCGCAGGCCGCCCTGCTGGCCCATGCCTGGCCGGGCAATCTGCGCGAACTTTCCAATGCGCTGCGCGTCGCCGCGGCGCTCTCCGAGGGCGGCGTCATCGATGTCGACTGCCTGCCGGACCATCTCTTCGCCGGGCCTGTTGCCGCCCCGTCCGACGATGACGGCGAACTGCGCCAGGCGCTCAGCGATTGCGGCAACAATGTCTCCGCGCTCGCCCGCAAACTCGGCGTCAACCGCTCGACCATCCACCGCCGCCTGAAGCGTCTCAACTGACGCGGCGCCTGCAACACCTGTTGCACGCCACCTGTTGCATTTCGCCCGGCGGCGGAATCCTCTTCCTCGCAATCGTTTGAAAAGGCATTGAAATCGGGCGCTCCGCCAGTCTGGCACGGCGCTTGCTGACCTTCCTGTGCAAGAACAACAGGAGGAAACACAATGAAAGCTCTGCGCTTTCACGCCGCCAAGGATCTGCGCATCGAGGAGGTCGATGCCCCGCCGTCGCCCGGCCCGGGCGAGGTGCTGGTCGAGAACCGCTTCTGCGGCATCTGCGGCACGGACCTGCATGAATATGCCTATGGCCCGATCTTCGTGCCGAAGGAGCCGCATCCCTTCACCGGCGCGCACGGGCCGCAGATCCTCGGCCACGAATTCGGTGGCGTCGTCAAGGCGGTCGGCGCGGGCGTCGCGCATGTGAGGCCCGGCGACCGGGTGTCGATCCAGCCGCTCATCATGCCCCGCCAGGGCGACTACTACGCCGATCGCGGCCTCTTTCATCTCAGCGGCAACCTCGCGCTTGCCGGCCTTTCCTGGCATTCCGGCGGCATGGCCGAGGCCGCCCTTCTCAACGACTACAATGTCCAGCCCATTCCGGACGCCCTGAGCGATGAGGAGGCCGCGCTCATCGAGCCGACGGCGGTCGCGGTCTATGCCTGCGATCGCGGCGGCGTGACGGCCGGCAACAGCGTGCTCGTCACCGGCGCCGGTCCGATCGGCATTCTCGTCGCCATGGCGGCGCGTGCCGCGGGCGCCTCGCAGATTTTCCTCTCCGATCTCAACGATACGCGGCTGGCGCTGGCGCGCGAGGCGCTGGGCACGGTGCGCACCATCAATCCGAAGACGGAAAAGGTGGGCGACGTCATCCGCGCCGAGACGGAGGGCGGCGTCGGCTGCGATGTCGCCATCGAATGCGTCGGCAACGAGCACGCGCTGAAGAACTGCGCCGATGCGGTGCGCAAGCAGGGCGTCGTCGTGCAGACCGGGCTTCACCCCGGCGAGAACCCGCTGAACTGGTTCGACGTCACCTTCAAGGACATCGATATCCGCGGCTCCTGGGCCTATCCGACCCACTATTGGCCGCGCGTCGCCCGGCTGATCGCCAGCGGCCAGATCCCGGCAAGCCGCATCGTCACGAAATATGTCTCGCTCCGCGAGGCCGTTTCGGAAGGGTTCGACCAGTTGCTCGACCCGGCCGGCAAGCACCTGAAGATCCTGATCGACCTGTCCCGCTAGGCCGGTCCGTCTTGCGGGGCGGTTGAGGAGCCGCCCCGTCTTTCACCTGAGTAGGAGGAGAAACATATGCTCGACAAAACCCCCACCACCCGCGTCCAGACGCTTCTCGATACGTTCGGCGCGGCCCTTGAAGCCGGCCGGATCGACGATGCCGTCGCCCTCTTCGCCGAGGAATGCTACTGGCGCGACCTCGTCGCCTTCACCTGGAACCTCAAGACCGTCGAGGGGCACGATCAGGTGCGCGACATGCTGCAATCGCAGCTCTCCACCGCCAGGCCTTCCAACTGGCGCGTCGCCGACGGCGAGGAGGCGACGGAGGCGGATGGGGTCCTGGAAAGCTGGATCTCGTTCGAGACGGCGGTCGGGCGCGGTTATGGCCTCGTGCGCTTCAAGAACGGCCTCATCTGGACGCTGCTGACGGTGCTGTCCGAACTGAAGGGCCACGAGGAGAAATCCGGCTTCACGCGCCCGCTCGGTGCCAGGCATGGCCAGAATGTCGGCGCCAAGACCTGGAAGGAGGAGCGCGAGGAAGAGGAACGCACGCTCGGCTACGAAAAGCAGCCCTATACCGTCATCATCGGCGGCGGGCAGGGCGGCATCGCGCTCGGCGCGCGGCTGCGCCAGCTCGGCGTGCCGACGATCATCCTGGAAAAGAACGACCGGCCCGGCGACAGCTGGCGCAAGCGCTACAAGTCGCTCTGCCTGCACGATCCCGTCTGGTACGACCACTTGCCCTATATCGATTTCCCGAAGAACTGGCCGGTCTTCGCGCCGAAGGACAAGATCGGCGACTGGCTGGAGTTCTACACCAAGGTCATGGAGCTGAACTACTGGACGCGCTCCGCCGCCAAATCCGCCAAATGGGACGAGGCCGCCAGGGAATGGACAGTCGTCGTCGACCGCGACGGCGAGGAGGTGGTGCTGCGGCCGAAGCAGCTGGTCTTTGCGACCGGCATGTCCGGCAAGGCGAACATCCCGGATTTCAAGGGCCGCGAGCGGTTCAAGGGCGAGCAGCACCATTCCTCGCAGCATCCGGGGCCGGACGGTTACAAGGGCAGGAAGGTCGTGGTCATCGGCTCGAACAATTCGGCGCATGACATCTGTGCCGCGCTCTACGAGGCCGGCGTCGACGTCACCATGATCCAGCGCTCGACGACCCATATCGTGCGCTCCGACACGCTTATGGATATCGGCCTCGGTTCGCTCTATTCGGAGCAGGCGCTGGCGAACGGCGTGACGACGGCGAAAGCCGACCTCATCTTCGCCTCGCTGCCCTACCGCATCATGCACGAGTTCCAGATCCCGCTCTACGACAAGATGCGCGAGCGCGACGCCGATTTCTACGCGGCGCTGGAAAAGGCCGGGTTCCAGCTCGACTGGGGCGCGGACGGCTCGGGCCTCTTCATGAAGTACCTGCGCCGCGGCTCCGGCTACTATATCGACATCGGCGCCTCGCAGCTCATCATCGACGGCAAGGTGAAGCTTGCCGCGGGGCAGGTGGAGGAGATCACGGAAAACGCCATCAGGCTTTCCGATGGCAAGGAAATCCCCGCCGACGTCATCGTCTATGCGACGGGCTACGGCTCGATGAACGGCTGGGTCGCCGATCTCATCGACCAGGAGACCGCCGACAAGGTCGGCAAGGTCTGGGGTCTCGGTTCGGATACGCCGAAGGATCCGGGCCCCTGGGAGGGCGAGCAGCGCAACATGTGGAAGCCGACGCAGCAGGAGGCGCTGTGGTTCCATGGCGGCAACCTGCACCAGTCGCGCCACTATTCGCAATATCTCGCCCTGCAGCTGAAGGCGCGCATGGAAGGCATCCCGACGCCGGTCTACGCCCTCCAACCGGTGCATCACCGGAAGTAGGCCGGCGCGCCGAGGGCGGGCGGCGTTGCGCCGCCCGCCCTCGATGGGTTCGTGCCGGTGTGGATTGCCGGCCGGCTTAGCCGAGAACCGCCTTCACCGCATCGGCCGTCGCCTTCACGACGATGTCCGCTTCTTCCCTGGTCAGGCACAGCGGCGGGGCGAAGCCCAGAATGTCGCCCTGCGGCATGGCGCGGCCGATGACGCCGCGTTCCAGGAGGGCGGCGGAGACCTGCGGGCCGATCTTTTTGCCCGGATCGAAGAAGGCGCGGTCGTCCTTGTCCTCGACGAATTCGACCGCCGCCATCAGGCCGTCGCCGCGAACCTCGCCGACATGCTTGTGGTCGCCGACGGCCTTGGCGAGTTCGCTGCGGAAATAGGCGCCGGTGGAGCCGGCATTTTCCACAAGGCCGAGCTCGTCGATGAGTTCGAGATTGGCGACGCCGGCGGCGGCGCAGATCGGGTGCGAGGAATAGGTCCAGCCGTGGCCGATGGGGCCGAGTTCATCCGAGCCCTTCACCAGCACCTCCCAGACCTTGTCCGAGACGATGGTGCCGGAGAGCGGCGCATAGGCCGAGGTGAGGCCCTTGGCGATGGTGATGAGGGCGGGCTTCATGCCGTAGTGGTCGGAGCCGAACATCGTGCCGAGGCGGCCGAAGCCGGTGACGACCTCGTCGGCGATCAGCAGGATGTCGTACTTGTCGAGCACGGCCTGGATCTTCTGCCAGTAACCCTTCGGCGGCGGCACGATGCCGCCGGTGCCGAGGATCGGCTCGCCGATGAAGGCGGCGACGGTGTCCGGGCCCTCGGCAAGGATCATCTCCTCCAGCTTGTCGGCGCAATATTGCGCGAACTGTTCCTCGTCCATCGACCGGTCCGGCCGGCGGAAGAAATAGGGGGCCTCCGTGTGGAGGATCGGCGCGCGCGGCAGGTCGAAGGCATTGTGGAAGAGATGGAGGCCGGTCAGCGAGCCGGTCATGACGCCGGAGCCGTGGTAGCCGCGCCAGCGCGAGATGATCTTCTTCTTCTCCGGCCGGCCGAGGATGTTGTTGTAGTACCAGACGAGCTTGATGTTGGTCTCGTTGGCATCCGAGCCGGACAGGCCGAAATAGACGCGGCTCATGCCCTCGGGCGCGCGGTCGATGATCATCTTGGACAGCGTGATCGAGGCTTCCGTGCCGTGGCCGACATAGGCGTGGTAGTAGGCGAGGTTCTTCGCCTGCTCTGCGATGGCGTCGGCGATCTTCGTGCGGCCGTAGCCGACATTGACGCAATAGAGGCCGGCAAAGGCGTCGAGGCTCGTCTTGCCGTTCGTGTCGGTGATGTAGACGCCTTCGCCGCCGCCGATCACGCGCGTCGGCGTCTCGCCGCGGGCGTGCATGCCCATATGGGTGGAGGGGTGGAAGAAGTGGTCGCGGTCCCAGGCGGTGAGTTCGTTGCGTCGGTCGAGCATGGTCTTTTCCTTTCGAAGTCGGTTGTTTTTAGAGTTCTGGGGCGCGGTTGTCCGATATTTTCACCGTCATTCCCTTTTTCCCATCGTCATCCTCACTCTCCCTCCGTCATCCTCGGGCTTGACCCGAGGATCCACAATCTCGGTAGCACATGGATCCTCGGGTCAAGCCCGAGGATGACGATCGAGAGGTTGGGCACCTCGGGGGCGGGCGCCCGGAGCAGGTGCCCGGAATCAAGCCGGTGGAGACGCGCCCGCGCTCAAGCAGCGGTGTCGATGCAGAGATATTTCAGTTCCGTGAAGGCCTCCATGCCGTGGCGCGAACCTTCGCGGCCGACACCGGATTGTTTCCAGCCGCCGAAGGGGATCGGCCCGCCGGTGATCTTCACGCGGTTGACCGCCACCATGCCGTATTCCAGCGCGCGGGCAAGCCGCATCTGGCGCGCGCCGTTCTCGGTGACCACATAGGCGACGAGGCCGTATTCGGTGTCGTTGGCGCGGGCGATCACTTCCGCCTCGCTGTCGAAGGCGGTGACGGCGGCGACGGGGCCGAAGGTTTCCTCGCGCATGATTAGCGCATCGTCGGAAACCTCGGTCAGAAGCGTCGGTTCGTAGAACAGCGGGCCGGCCTTGTGGCGCCTGCCGCCGGTGAGGACCTTCGCGCCGTGTTTCACGGCGTCGGCCACCTGCTCCTCCACCTTGGCGATGGCGCGCTCGTGCATCAGCGGGCCGATCTCGACATCCGCCTCCAGCCCGGCGCCGACCTTCAGCGCCGCGATGCGGGCCTTGAAGGCCTTGGTGAAGGCGGCAAGGACGGGGCGCTCGACATAGATGCGGTTGGCGGCAAGGCAATCCTGTCCCGATGTGGCGAACTTGGCGTTGACGGCGATGTCGGCCGCCTTCTCGATATCGGCGTCGGCAAAGACGATCAGGGGCGCATGGCCGCCGAGTTCCATGACGAGGCGCTTCATGGTCGGCGCGCACTGGCCGGCGATCAGCTTGCCGATCTCCGTCGAACCGGTGAAGCTCATGGCGCGCACGCGGGCGTCGGCGTTCATGCAGCCGACGATGGTGGCGGCATCGCCCGTCACGACATTGAAGACGCCTACCGGAAGGCCGGCCCGTTCGCCGAGTTCGGCAAGCGCGAGGGCGGAAAGCGGCGTCTCGCTGGAAGGGTGGGCGACCACGGTGCAGCCGGCGGCAAGCGCGGCGGCGGCCTTGCGGGTGATCATGGCGGAGGGGAAGTTCCACGGCGTCACGATGCCGACGACGCCGAGCGCCTCGCGGCGCACGATCATCTCGGCGCCGGGCAGGTGGCTCGTCACGCTCTCGGCATTGAGGCGCTTGCCCTCCTCGGCATACCACTCGATGAAGGAGGCGGCATAGTCGATCTCGCCGCGGGATTCGGCGAGCGGCTTGCCCTGTTCCAGCGTCATCAGCAGCGCGAGGTCCTCGCGCGCTTCGAGGATCAGCCCGTGCCATTTGCGCAGGATCGCGGCGCGCTGCTGCGCCAGCAGGTCCCGCCAGGCGGGGAAGGCCTGCGCCGCGGCCGAGACCGCCTCCGACGTCTGGCCGGCATCGAGCGCGGCGACCCAGGCGAGCGTCGCGCCGGAGGCGGGGTCCGTCACGGCGAAGCTGTCGCCGTCGCGGCCGGCCACCCAGCGGCCGCCGACATAGGAGAGTTCGCGCAGCAGGTGAGGATCGCCCAGGCGGGCGAGCGCTTCGTGGAAAACGGTCCGGGCGAATAGGGCGGTCATGTCGGCCTCCTCTGGCTGTGTCGACGGTGAGTCTGCCAGAGGCGCGGCGACAGATTGTCTATTGCCGGGCTCGGCCGCAGAGACTTTGACCAAACCGACCGCCGGCCATAGACAATCTCTCTACGTCGATATCAGTCCGGGGCCGGCAGCAGCGTCGTCAGCGGCAGCGCGGTCTCCTCCTTCACAGTCTTGGTGACGATGTAGGTGAAGTAGCGGTCGATGCCGAGTTCGCGGTCGAGCAGGTCGTCGACGAGGCGCTGGTAGGCGTCGATGTCGGGGGCCATGATCTTCAGGATGTAATCGACGCCGCCGCCGACGGACCAGCAGGCGACGATCTCCGGTGTTGCCGCCACCGCGCGCTCGAAGCGGTCGAAATCGGCCTGCCGGTGGTTGGCCAGCGTCACCTCCATCATGACGCTGGCGACCGGCGCCAGGCGCCGCACCGCGACGCGCGCATGATAGCCCGTGACGATGCCCGCCTTTTCCAGCTTGCGCAGCCGCAGCCAGCAGGGCGTCGGGGATAGGCCCGCCTTTTCCGCCAGCGCCAGCTTGGTGATGCGCCCGTTCTCCTGGATCGCCTCCAGGATGCGCAGGTCGATGGCGTCGAGTTTCATGCGGTCGCCCTCCGGGCGGATATCATGTCAAAGCCGAGAAAAAGACCATGGAAAGGCATTTTGGCGTTGTCAATTGAACTGAATTTGAGCACTGTTGAAATCATGACAAATTGGCGACCCGATATATCCCAATTGCGCCGGCCGGCCTACCTTTCTCTCGCCGAGCAGATCGCCCGCGCCATCCAGGAAGGGCTGCTGCCCAACGGTACACGCCTTCTGCCACACCGCAAGCTTGCCGACGACCTGAAACTTTCCGTGCAGACCGTCAGCCGCGCCTATGACGAGCTGATCCGCCGCGGCCTGATCTCCGGCGAGATCGGCCGCGGCTCCTTCGTGCAGACGCGGCCGAAGGAGCCGGAACCGCCCTACCTGCCCGAGCGGCTCGGCGAGCTGGTCGACCTGTCGATCCTGAAACCCGTCTGCGAGCAGATCCACCTGGAGCGCATGCGTGAGGCCTTCGGATGGCTCGCGGAAAACCTGCCGTCGAGCTCGGCGCTCTCCTTCCGCCCCAACATGGTCTTCCCGCGCCACCGGACCGTCGCGGCCGAATGGCTGGCGCGCTGCGGGCTCGACATCTCGCCGCTCAACATCAGCCTCACCAACGGCGCGACGTCGGGCATGACGGTGGCGCTGATGAGCGTCGCCCCGCCCGGCGCGACCGTTGCCACGGAGGCGATCAGTCACCACACGCTGGTGCCGCTTTCCACCTATCTCGGCCTCCATCTCGAAGGCCTGCCGATCGACCGCGACGGCATGATCCCCGAGGCGCTGGACGAGGCCTGCCGCAAGGGCGTCATTCGTGCCGTGTTCCTGCAGCCCTCCGTCATCAACCCGGCCGCGACGCTGATGAGCGGAGAGCGCCGGCAGGCGCTGGCCGAGGTGGCGCGGCGCCACGATATCGCGATCATCGAGAACGACATTCTGGGGCCGCTCGTCGAGGAGAGGGCGCCGCCGCTCGCCGCCTACGCGCCGGAGCGCACGCTCTACGTGACGAGCTTCACCAAGATCACGGTGCCGGGCCTGCGCATCGGCTATCTCGCCGCGCCCGACCGCTATGTCGCGGCCGTCGCCAACCGGCACCTCGTCTCGAACTGGATGGCGACGCCCTCGATCGCCGAGATCGCCACGCGCTGGGTCGGCGACGGCACGGCGATGGAACTCGTCACCTGGCAGCGCCGGGCGCTGGCGGCGCGCCACGCCATCGCGGAGGAGATCTTCGCGGGCCTGCCCTATCGCTCGCATCCGCAGAGCCTGCATGTCTGGCTGCCGCTGCCGGAAGGGCATACGGAGGAGGGTTTCGTCTCGCAGGCCCGCCTGCGCGGCGTCGCCATCGCGCCCGGCTCCTCCTTCCGCACCGCCGACCAGGGCTGGCAGCCCGCCGTGCGCATCTCCCTCGGCTCGACGACGGAGCAGGAACTTCGCACGGGCCTCGGCATCCTGGCTTCGCTGGCCAGCGGGAACCCGGAGGCGCTGCTGCTCGCGATTTGAGTGCGGATGCCCGCGAAATGGGCGGTGAAACAATAATTGTCATGAGATTATTATCTACATTGACATGATTTCGATCGCCGCGCATCGTTAGGCCAACACGGTCTCGACAGGGAGAGACATGCATGGCCGCACCCATCATCCGCATCGACAATATCGTGAAGCGCTACGGTCCCTTGACCGTGCTCGACGGGTTGTCGATGGAGGTGCTGCCGGGCGAGAAGCTCGCCCTCATCGGCCCCTCCGGCTCCGGCAAGACGACGATCCTGCGCATCCTGATGACGCTGGAGACGATCAGCGACGGCCATATCGAGGTCGACGGCGACCAGCTCTACCACATGCCGAAGAACGGCGGCCTCGTGCCGGCGGACGATCGCCACCTGCACAGGATGCGCGAGAAGATCGGCATGGTCTTCCAGCACTTCAATCTCTTCCCGCACAAATGTGTGCTCGACAATGTCACGCTGGCGCCAATGCTGACCAAGGGCGCGGCGAAAGCCGCGGCCGAGAAGCGGGCGATGGAGCTTCTCGACATGGTGGGCCTTGCCGACAAGGCGAGGAACATGCCCGCCCAACTGTCCGGCGGACAGAAGCAGCGTGTCGCCATCGCCCGCGCCCTGGCGCTCTCGCCGAAGATCATGCTGTTCGACGAGGTGACCTCGGCGCTCGACCCGGAACTGGTCGAGGAGGTTCTGAACGTCATGCGCAAGCTCGCCTCCGAGACCGACATGACCATGCTGCTCGTCACCCACGAGATGGGCTTCGCCCACGATTTCGCCGACCGCATCCTCTTCTTCGATCGCGGCAAGATCGTCGAGGAGGGCAAGCCGGACGAGATTTTCCGCAATCCCAGGCAGGAACGCACGCAGACCTTCCTGCGCAAGATCATCGCGGCAGGGCACCGCGTCTGAGGATCTTCCTCGGAAACAAGGCTCCAAGCAACAACTAGAGACAGCCAGAGGAGTTCGGAACAATGAGCATCAGGACGTTTTTGACCATGGCCGCCGGCGCAAGCGCGCTCGTCGCCATCGCCGCCGCTTCCCCCGCTACGGCCGATGACGGTAAGCTGGAGGAACTGAAGGGACAGGGCTTTGCCCGCGTCGCCATCGCCAACGAGCCGCCGTTCACGGCGGTCGCCGCCGACGGCAAGGTTTCGGGCGCGGCGCCCGACGTCGCCCGCGAGGTGTTCAAGCGCCTCGGCGTCGGCGACATCGTCGCCTCGATCTCGGAATATGGCGCGATGATCCCGGGCCTGCAGGCCGGCCGCCACGACGTCATCACCGCCGGCCTATTCATGAAGCCGGAGCGTTGCGCCGCCGTCGCCTATTCCGAGCCGATCCTGTGCGATGCCGAGGCCTTCGCGCTGAAGAAGGGCAATCCGCTCGGCCTCAAGAGCTACAAGGACATCGCCGACAATCCGGATGCCAAGATCGGTGCGCCGGGCGGCGGCACGGAAGAGAAGCTGGCGCTCGAAGCCGGCGTGCCGCGTGACCGTGTCATCGTCGTGCCGGATGGCCAGAGCGGCCTGAAGATGCTGCAGGACGGCCGCATCGACGTCTATTCGCTGCCGGTCCTGTCGATCAACGACCTCGTCTCCAAGGCGAACGATCCGAACATCGAGGTCGTCGCGCCGGTCGAGGGCGCCCCGGTCTATTGCGACGGCGCGGCCTTCCGCAAGGGCGACGAGGCGCTGCGCGATGCCTTCGACGTCGAGCTCGCCAAGCTGAAGGAATCCGGTGAATTCGCCAAGATCATCGAGCCCTACGGCTTCTCCGCCGCAGCGGCCATGTCGACGACGCGCGAAAAGCTCTGCGCGGCGCAGTAAGAATGGTGGATCTGCCCCTCATCCCGCTGCCGCGACCTTCTCCCCGTAGACGGGGAGAAGGGGCTGGTGGCCAGGCTTTCCCGTCATCGCGTGCTTTGGTGGGCGGGGAGCCGGCTCCTGTTCTGACTTCTCCCCGCTTGCGGGGAGAAGGTGCCGGCAGGCGGATGAGGGGCGATGCTCCGTTGACGTTAACGTGGAACACACCATGACCGACTGGTCCGGCTATATAGGCTTGATCCTGCAAGGCGCGCTGGTGACGCTTCAGCTCACCGTGATGGGTTCGGCACTCGCCCTCGTCATGGCCTTCGTCGCCGGGCTCGGGCGCGTCAGCCGCTTCATGGCGGTCCGGGCGCTCGCCACCACCTATATCGAGTTCTTCCGCGGCACCTCGATCTTCGTGCAGCTCTTCTGGGTCTATTTCGTGCTGCCCTTTGCCGGCGTCACGCTCTCGCCGCTGCAGGCGGGCGTCCTGGCGCTCGGCCTCAATGTCGGGGCCTACGGGGCGGAGGTGGTGCGCGGCGCGGTCAAGGCGATCGGGCGCGAGCAGCGCGAGGCCTGCATCGCGCTCAACCTGACGCGCGGCCAGGCGATGCGCCACGTCATTCTGCCGCAGGCGCTGCCCCTGATGCTGCCGACCTTCTGCAACAATGCGATCGAGCTCCTGAAGGGCACGGCCGTCGTCTCGCTGATCTCGCTCACCGACATGACCTTCCAGGCCCAGGTGGTGCGCGCGCAGACCGGCAACACGCTGATCCCCTTCGCCACCATCCTCGTGCTCTACTTCCTGATGGCGCTCGCCATCTCCACCGCCATGCGCTGGCTGGAACGGCGCGTCACCCGCGGCCTCGATGGTGTGAGGACCTGACGATGGAATGGGACTGGAATTTCGTCTGGGAGATCATGCCGACCCTGCTCCAGGGCCTGAAGATCACCTTGCTGGCGACCGTGCTCGGCGCCGCCGTGGCCGCCGTGATCGGCCTCGTCTTCGCGATCCTGCGCATGACGGCACCGAAGCCGATCGCCAGGGCCACGGGTTTCGTCGTGGAATTCATCCGCGGCACGCCGCTGCTCGTGCAGCTCTATTTCATCTTCTACGTGCTGCCCGATATCGGCATCCGCCTGCCGGCGCTGCTCGCCGGCGTCATCGGCCTCGGCCTGCACTACGGCACCTACGCGGCGGAGGTCTATCGCGCCGGCATCGAGAACGTGCCGCGCGGGCAGTGGGAGGCGGCGAAGGCGACGAACCTCACCAGCCGCCAGACCTGGATCCACGTCGTCCTGCCGCAGGCAATCCCGCCGATGATCCCGGCGCTTGCAAACTACCTGATCGCCATGTTCAAGGAGACGCCGCTGCTCTCCGCCATCACGGTGCTGGAGCTGATGAACCAGGCCAAGAGCGTCGCCAACAGCAGCTATCGCTACATCGAGCCGATGACGCTGGTCGGCGTGTTCTTCCTGATCATGAGCCTGATCTCCGTCGTCTTCCTGCGCTGGCTGGAAGAGCGCTACGCCCGGGTGGAGGAACGCTGATGCAGACCCTTGATCTCTCGCTGGCCTCCCGCGCGCCGAAACTCGACGATCGCCCGTTGGAAAAACGCGTCGGCCTGATCATCCTGGCGACCGACCACACGACGGAGGTGGATTTCCAGCGCATGGTGGCAAACGGACGGATCGGCGTCTATGCGACGCGCATTCCCTACGCCAATCCGGTGACGCCGGAGAACCTCGCCGCCATGCAGCCCTCGCTGACGGCGGGCGCGGCGCTCATCCTGCCGGATGAACCGCTGGATGTCGTGATGTATTCCTGCACCTCGGCCTCGGTCGTCATCGGCGACGCGGCAGTGAAGGCGGCGATCAAGGCGGCCAAGCCCACCGCCACGGTGGTGACGCCGACCGCTGCCGCGGTTTCCGGCCTGAAGACGCTCGGCGCGAAGCGGATTTCCGTCCTGACGCCCTATACGCTCGAAACAAGCCGGCCGATGGCCGACTATTTCCTGGCGCTCGGCTTCGACATCGCCCGATTCACCTGCCTCGGCCTTTCCGACGATCGGGACATGGCACGGATTTCCCCGGAAGAGATCGTCGCCTTCGCGAAGGAGGCGACGGCGCCGGATTGCGATGCGCTTTTCATCTCCTGCACCGCCGTGCGCGCGGCGGGCGTGGCGGCGCAGATCGAGGCGGCCATCGGCAGGCCGGTCGTCACAAGCAACCTCGCCACCGCCTGGGCGTGCCTGCGCCTTTGCGGCGACGAAACGGCTCGGCCGGCGCTCGGCCGGCTGATGACGCGCGCCTATCCGGGACGGTGACGCATGACGAAGACAGACCTTCCCGTGACATTGGCGGATATCGAACTGGCTGCCCGGCGTATCGACGGCCGCGTGCTGCGCACGCCCTTCGTCCCGTCGGCGTCGCTGACCGAACGCTGCGGCGTGCCGGTCGGCCTGAAGCTCGAACACCATCAGACGACGGGCAGCTTCAAGCTGCGCGGGGCGACGAATGCCGTGCTGTCGCTTTCGGCGGACCAGCGGGCGCGCGGCGTCGTGGCCGCCTCGACGGGTAATCATGGGCGGGCGCTTGCCTATGCCGCGAAGGCCGAGGGATCGGTCGCGACGATCTGCATGTCGCGGCTCGTGCCGGAGAACAAGGTCGCGGAGATCCGCCGGCTCGGCGCGGACGTGCGCATTGTCGGCCGGTCGCAGGACGAGGCGCAGGTCGAGGTGGACCGGCTGGTCACCGAGGCCGACCTGGTCATGGTCCCGCCTTTCGACAATGCGGCGGTCGTGGCGGGGCAGGGCACACTCGGCCTCGAGATCGTCGAGGCGATGCCGGATGTCGCGACCGTTCTCGTGCCGCTGTCGGGCGGCGGGCTGGCGGCGGGCGTTGCCGCGGCGGTGAAGGGACGCGTGCCGAAGGCGCGCGTCATCGGCCTCACCATGGAGCGCGGCGCGGCGATGAAGGCGAGCCTCGATGCGGGGCGGCCGGTCGCGGTCGAGGAGGTGGCGAGCCTTGCCGATTCGCTCGGCGGCGGCATCGGCCTCGACAATGCCGTGACCTTTCAAATGTGCCGCGCGCTGCTCGACGAGGTTATCCTCCTGTCGGAAGCGGAGATCGCGGCCGGCATGCGCCATGCCTATGGCGAGGAGCGCGAGGTGATCGAAGGAGCGGCGGCGGTCGGCATCGCGGCACTGCTTTCCGGCCGACTTGGCCGGCTGGATGGCCCGGTGGCCGTCATCCTTTCCGGCCGGAACGTGGACATGGGCCTGCACAAGCGGGTCCTTGACGGCGTGGCCGATCCCTTTACGGAGGACAGAACGTGACGCGGATGAAGATACTGACGGAAGCGGAGCTGCGGCGCATCGTTCCGCTCGACCTTGAAGCCATCGCCTGCGTGGAGGACGCCTTCCATGCGCTCGCCACCAAGGCCGTCGCCATGCCGCCGATCCTTCGGCTCGACATTCCCGAGCACCGCGGCGAGGTGGACGTGAAGACCGCCTATGTGCCCGGCCTCTCCGGGTTCGCCATCAAGATCAGCCCCGGCTTCTTCGACAATCCGAAGATCGGCCTGCCGAGCACCAACGGCCTGATGGTGCTGTTCTCGGCGACGACCGGCCTCGTCGAGGCGGTGCTGCTCGACAACGGCTACCTGACGGATGTGCGTACCGCCGCAGCCGGTGCCGTCGCCGCCCGGCACCTCTCGCGTCCGGATGCGACGGTCGCCGTCATCTTCGGTGCCGGCATGCAGGCGAAGCTGCAACTGGAGGCCTTGTGCCTCGTCCGGCCGATCCGGGAGGCCCGCCTCTGGGCGCGCGACGGAAAGAAGGCGGAGGCGGCTGCGTTGGAACTGACGGCAAGGCTCGGCCTTCCCGTCCGCGCCGAGGCCGATGGCCGGGCGGCGGTCGATGGTGCGGATATCATCGTCACCACCACGCCCTCGGAAACCCCTGTCCTCAAGGCCGAATGGCTCCAGCCCGGCCAGCATGTCACGGCCATGGGCTCGGATGCCGAGCACAAGAACGAGATCGAGCCGGCCGTCATCACGGGCGCCGGCCTCTATGTCGCCGACAGCCTCAAGCAGACGCGCCGGCTCGGCGAACTGCACCACGCCATCGCGGCGGGGCTCGTGACGGAGGGCGCGGGCTTCCCCGAACTCGGCGAGATCATCGCCGGGCGCAAACCGGGCCGCAGCGGCCCCGAAGAGATCACCGTGGCGGACCTGACCGGCACGGGCATTCAGGACACGGCTATCGCAACGCTTGCTGCCGCCCGCGCGGTAGCGGCGGGCGCCGGCACGGCCTTCGAGAGTTGAGACCGGCTTTTCGCCGGGTATAGAGGAAAAACCGATGAAACAAGCGAACCTGAAGTTCTCACTTCCGGAGTATGAGGCGCGCCTTGAGAAAACGCGCAGGGCCATGGAAGCCAGGGGCATCGACGTCCTGATATGCAGCGATCCTTCCAACATGAACTGGCTAACGGGCTATGACGGCTGGTCCTTCTACGTGCACCAGTGCGTCGTCGTGCCGCCGACGGGCGAGCCGATCTGGTACGGCCGCGGACAGGATGCCAACGGGGCGAAGTTCACCGCCTATCTGAAGCACGAGAACATCATCGGCTATCCCGACAACTACGTGCAGTCCACCGAGCGCCACCCGATGGACTATCTCTCGGCCAAGCTCGCCGAGCGCGGCCTCGACAAACTGACCATCGGCGTCGAGATGGACAATTACTGGTTCTCCGCCGCCGCCTTCGCCTCGCTGCAAAAACACCTGCCGAATGCCCGCTTCGTCGACGCCACCGCGCTCGTCAACTGGCAGCGTGCGGTGAAGAGCGAGACGGAAATCAAGTACATGCGCAATGCCGCGCGCATCGTGGAAAAGATGCACCAGCGCATCTTCGACAGGATCGAGGTCGGCATGCGCAAATGCGATCTCGTGGCCGAGATCTACGACGCCGGCATCCGCGGCACGGACGGCATCGGCGGCGATTATCCGGCCATCGTGCCGCTGCTCCCCTCGGGCGTCGAGGCCTCCGCGCCGCATCTCACCTGGGACGACCGGCCGATGAAATCGGGCGAGGGCACCTTCTTCGAGATCGCCGGCTGCTACAACCGCTACCATGTGCCGCTCTCGCGCACCGTCTTCCTCGGCAAGCCGACGCAGGCCTTCCTCGATGCGGAGAAGGCGACGCTGGAGGGCATGGAGGCGGGCCTTGCGGTGGCGAAACCCGGCAATACCTGCGAGGATATCGCCAATGCCTTCTTCGCGGTGCTCAAGAAATACGGCATCGTCAAGGACAACCGCACCGGCTACGGCATCGGCGTCTCCTATCCGCCGGACTGGGGCGAGCGCACCATGAGCCTGCGCTCCGGCGACCGGAGCGAACTCAAACCCGGCATGACCTTCCACTTCATGACGGGCCTCTGGCTCGAGGACATGGGCTTCGAGACGACGGAGAGCATCCTCATCACCGAGACCGGCGTCGAATGCCTCGCCGACGTGCCACGCAAGCTTCTCGTGAAGGATTGAACCATGGCGGACCGCACGCTTCGTCCGTCGCCGATCAGCCCCACCGTCGATTTCTCGGCCGAGGGCGTGCAGCACGGTTTCCTGCGCCTGCCCTACAGCCGGGACGATTCCGCCTGGGGCTCGGTGATGATCCCGGTGACGACAATCAAGAACGGGGAGGGGCCGACGGCGCTCCTCACCGGCGGCAACCATGGCGACGAATACGAGGGGCCGATCGCGCTCTTCGACCTCGCCCGCACGCTGAAGGCGGAGGATGTGACCGGCCGCGTGATCATCGTGCCGGCGATGAACTACCCGGCCTTCCTGGCCGGCACGCGCACCTCGCCGATCGACAAGGGCAACATGAACCGCAGCTTTCCGGGCGCGCCGGACGGCACGGTCACGCCGAAGATCGCCGACTACTTCCAGCGCATGCTATTGCCGCTCGCCGATATCGTGCTGGACTTCCATTCCGGCGGCAAGACGCTCGACTTCCTGCCCTTCTGCGCCGCCCACATCCTGCCGGACAAGGCGCAGGAGGCGAAGGCCTTCGCGCTGGTGCGTGCCTTCGGTGCGCCCTGGTCGATGAAGATGCTGGAGATCGATGCGGTCGGGATGTACGACACGGCGGCCGAGGAGATGGGTAAGGTCTTCATCACCACCGAACTTGGCGGCGGCGGCACGGCGACGGCGAGAAGCGCCGGCATCGCCAAGAAGGGTGTGGCGAACGTGCTGAAGGCGGCGGGCATCCTCAAGGGCGCCGTCGAGGCGTCCGGGACGACCTGGCTCGACATGCCGGACGGCAACTGCTTCTCCTTCGCCGAGGACGGCGGCCTCATCGAGCCGCTTTACGACCTTGGGGACATGGTGCAGGCCGGCGCCGTCGTCGCCCGTATCCATCCCGTCGGCCGTACCGGCGTGGAGCCGCTGGAGGTGAAGGCAAGGATGGACGGCATCCTCGCCGCCCGCCATTTCCCCGGCCTGGTCAAGCCCGGCGACTGCGTCAGCGTCCTCGCCGCCGTCGTCGCGTGAAACCCTGGTATCGTCGCCGCAGACCATTTTTGCGGCGACGTCCGGGGTGGTCCTGCGGCAGCGCTTTCCCTGGACAAAGGCAGCCGTCGAACATTTCCTGCTATCGTCAGAACCGCTCCTCGTTCTCGCGCGCCAGTGCTGCGAATGCATCCGAATCGGCAATGTACCGCTGCCCGGCGTCGTCCCAGCGATAGGTCACGGCGATGGTGCGTGTTCCCGGTTCTGGAGCGGTTGCATCGCCGCATTGCTCTCCGGAGCCTACCGTGCGTTCGGTCACGGTGGCCTCCATATCCGCGAACGGCGCTCCCGTCCCCTGCCGGATGTCGAGCCGCTGCGTGCGCTCGAAGGCGCATGCCCTGTCGTCCAGCGTGGAAATCCTGTCGATGAGTTCGAAGCGGTCTTCGCGCAGGAGTACCAGGGCCGTGGTCGCATAGCCCTGGCTGGAATTGAAATGGGTGCTGCGGGTGACCAGCAGATCGTCACCTTCGCCGACCGCAAGCCGACCCGGTTCGGCAAAGGATGTCCAGCGGTCGAAGGCGACATCGGCGGCGTCGAGAAGCCTCGGCTCGCCCGTGACGTCGAAGAGGGCAAGTACGGCAAAACCGGAGGCGCTGTCCCGCGCCTGGCCGAAATCCAGAAGCAGCACCATCCGATCCAGACCACCGGAGCGCGCCGGAAGAGCCGCAAGCTTCAGAAGTTCCGTCGCCTCTGGTCCGGCACTGCTCCACGCTTCGCCGCCAATGTGGCGGACGTCGATTGCCTCGTCGCCGGAAGACGCCTCGCCGTTTGCGGCGATCCGGGGCACGACGAGCCGGATGAGGTCGGCAAAGGTCACATCCTTCCTGCCGGCGACCGAATCCGCGAGATCGGGAAACGACGCCGGTTCGGCGAACGCGCGATCAGCCGGCGCCCATGAGATCGCCAGCGCGATCAGCGCCATGCGCAACAGAACAACCATCGTGACGGCTCCCGTGGGATCAGCGTACGAAGAATAGCTTTTTTGGCGGCCCGATAGGAGCGCCATCGAGCGCGAGCCTGCCTTCCTGTCCCGTTGTGGAGCTCCTGCAGAAGTCTTGGTGTAAAGCCTGCATCATCCCTCGGTTCGCGTGTCATGCGGTCGATTTCAGGTTCGGCTCGATGAGGTTGCCGTTCACGGCCTTCTCCACTAGCCGGTGAGCCGGGTCAGATCGGAAACCCGCACCTCATGATGCTCGACGAATTCCGGCCGATCGAGCAGATACTGGTCATCCTCGGGATAGTAACGCGCGACGCCATAGTCATGGCCGGCAAAGCGGCGGACGGCGTCGAGATCCGTCCACCAGCTGATGGTCGAAATCTCGCTGGTGCCATCGCCGAGCTCGCGCAACACGATCTGGTAGCCAAGGTTGCCCTCGGTCTCGGCATAATGACCAGCGCCCGTCTTCTCCACGTACTGGACGTATTCTTCCGCCTGCGCGGTGCGGATGCGAGCCGACCATTTTCTGAGGATCATCTTTCCTGCCCCTATGTTTCGGTGTCCGGCAGACTTTCGCCAGCGCGGGGTCGAGCGCGAGCACTATATCACATCCGGCGTGTCCTGGATGGCGTTGGCTACAGGGTGGCAGATAGTGAGCGGGCGACTGCGCATCGGCAGTTGCGGGCCTGCTGACCGACGAGCCATCGGCGCTATGCCGATGGCTCGTCATCATTCGTCCTGGATCGACTTCTTTACTGTCGTGTCTCGATGGGAATGAGGATCTCGGCAGGCAGCCCATATTTCTCGGCCAATGCCTTGAAGCGGCCGTCCTGTTGCTGGACCGCCAACCCGTCGGCGATGACCTGGAGCATTTCCTTGTTGCCCTTGGCGACGACCATCCCGGTATAGATGTCCGTAATGACGGTTTGGACGATTTCCATCGACGCTTCCTTCTGGATTCGTGCGTTTGCCGCGACCGCGTCATCCATTACGAAGTCCATGCGGCCGGTCAGGATCTGGCGATAGGCGGATTCAGCGGAATCGGCGGGCCGGTAGTCGATTGCGGTCAATCCATTCTCGACGCATTTCTGGCTTTGGCGCTGAAGGGATTGCGCGGACGAACCGCTCATGTTTGCCGAACCGACGAGGCCGCACACGTCGTCGAGCTTCGCGATCTTTTTCGGATTGCCCTTCGGCACGATCACGCTCTGGCCGGCACGCGCGTAGAGAACGAAGTCAGCCTTCTCGGCGCGCTCGGGGCGGTAGTTGACCGAGCCGATCATAAGATCGGTCGAGCCGGCAAACAGCGTCGGGAGCAGGCCGGACCATGCGCCTTTGTAGTATTCATACTTGAGGCCGGCACAGTCCATGACGTTCTGAATCAGTTCGGCTTCGAAGCCGATCATCTCGTCCGGGTTGTCGGGGTCGGAATAGGCGAACGGCGGCTGCGCCGGCGACGCGGCGATTTTCACGACTTTGCCCGCGAAACCGGGGTACTTCTCAGCGACTTTCCCGGGTTCGCACTGAGCGGCGCTTGCAGCGGAGATCGCGGTGCCGAAGAATGCTAGGCATGCAAATGGCAACAACATACGTTTCATGACATTCTCCCCTTTTTTCTATAACTAGTATACTGGTTTAATGGTAACGCGATGTCAAGCGAGGCGGCCGTGGAAAGTGATTTTCGGCTGTTGCGAACGGAAAAGCCGTTGCGGCGGATCACTCGCCGCCGCCTGCCTGAACCGGATTGGGCCGACGCTTCTCGATCGCGTATTTCAAGAGAGCCGCGCTGCGGAAGATGCCGTGGGCGAACTTGCCGTAGGGCAATGTGAGGAAGAAGCCCATGACGAACCCGAGATGGACGGCGAGAAGCAGCGGCATTGCGGCGGTGTCTCTCCATGCCAGGAGCGCGAGCCCTGTCAGGCTCACGAAGAACAGAAGCGCTATGAAACCTCGATCCATCGTTTTCTGCGTCTCATCGGCCTGCATCGGATTACGCCGGATATTGAGCCAGAACAGCCCCGCGGGGCCGATCAGGAGGCCGATGCCGCCGGCGGTGCCGAGGAGGACCGGCAGGCTGAGGATCGGGTAGGGTGCCTCCATGGCGAACAGGTAGTGGTACAGGGTCGCGACCGACGTCGAGGCAAAGCAGAGCATGAACCCGTAGAACGTAAAATGGTGAAAGCGGCGCCGCCAGAGCGTGAACGCGTCGTCTTCATTGTTGCAGCCGTCACGGTGGCCCCCGTCGAGATACTGAAGCGTCAGGACAGCCCGGGCCGCTTCTCCTGCAGCGTTTGGAAGGGGCACGGGCTTTCCCGGCTCGGATACCTGCCTCCAGAACCGGATGACCCCGATCGCCAGCGCCAGAACAGAAAAGCCGAAGGCGGCACCAAAGAGGACGGCGAGGAGGTTGTGGGGGAAGATCGCGTAGAATTGCCCCTCGAGGCCATGCACGAACAGGCTGCCCTGCATCAGGATCGCACCGACAAGGAACGCCGCGACGCCAAGGCTGACAGCCATGGCGACGGTCAGTCCGTTGCGGCGGTAGAGCACGCCGAGGGATTTCGGGAAGGCATATTCGACATAGGTGTCGCGCCGTACCTGCGCCAGTGTCTTCGGCACGTTGACGCCGAACTCATGCGGAGGCGCGTACTGGCATGCATAGAGGCAGGCGGAGCAGTTGTGGCATAGATTGGCCAGGTAGTGCGCATCGGCCACGTTGAAGTCGAGCCGGCGTGTCATGGCTGGAAACACTGCGCAGAAGCTTTCGCAGTAGCGGCAGGCATTGCAGATATGCAGGATGCGGTCGACCTCCGCGGCGTTCGTCTCGAGTTCGCGCTCGGCATCCGATGCGAGCCTTTCCAGGTCTTCAATTGCGGCCATTTCGAACGCCCTCCATTATGCCGGCCTGCCGAGCGCGGCGGCCGCGGCCCGGGTTCCGGCGATCCGCCCGAAGGCCGTGCCTATGCTCATGCCGACCCCGGCGGTGTAGCCTTTTCCGAGCACATTACCGGCCATCATCTCGCCGGCGACGAAGAGGTTGGAGCTCGGCTTGTTGCCGAACCGCACCGCGGCCGTGTCATCCACTTTCAGCGAAAGGTAGGTGAAGGTGATCCCCGGCCGCAGGGCATACCCGTAGAAGGGTGGCGTATCGATCGGCAGAGCCCAGTGGGTCTTTGCGGGTACGACGCCCTCCGTCCGGCAGTCGTCGAGGATCGTGTGATTGAACGTACCCGGCCGGCAGGCTGCATTGTAGCTGTCCAGCGTGCGCATGAAGACCTCGACCGGCACGCCGAGCCTGGTCGCCAGTTCAGGCAGGCTGTTGGCTGTGATCCCCGGGAATACCGGAGGCATGAAGCGTCCGATCACCTTCCTGTCGATGATCGAATAGCCGATCTGGCCTGGTTGCTGGGCAACGAGACGTCCCCAGATCGCATATCGTTTTGGCCAGAAGTCCTCGCCTTCATCGTAGAAGCGTTCACCATCGCGATTGACGACCACGCCGAGCGAGACGCAGTCGATGCGGGTGCAGATGCCTCCGTCATAGAGTGGCGCGCGCGCATCGATCGCGACGCAGTGGCCCTGCGACGGATCGCCGATCATGTCGGCTCCGGCCCGCATCATGTCTTTGAGGAGGACCCCCTGATTGAAGCGGGTCCCGCGGATCAGGAAGTTGTCGGCCGGCCATTCGCCGCGATCATTGCGGCCCCAGGCCTCCCGCAGCCATTCCCGGTTCGATTCGAAGCCGCCGGCGGCCAGCACGCAGGCCCTGGCGGTGATCAGTTCCCCGCTTTCCGTGCGAGCGCCGACGAAGCGATCGCCGTCGAGCACGATCCCGGCCACCGGCGTTTCGTAGCGAACACGGACACCAAGGGCCTGGGCGCTTCGATAATAGGCATTGACGAGCGCCTTGCCGCCGCCCATGAAAAATGCGTTCGTCCGGGCAACATGCAGCGCGCCCGATAGCGGCGGCTGAAAGCGCACGCCGTGGCGGCGCATCCAGTCCCGGCAATTCGAGGAGGCGCGGATAACAAGACGGGCGAGATGTTCGCTGGTCTCGCCTCCCGTCACCTTCAGCAGGTCCTGCCAGTATTCCTCTTCCGGATATGCCTCGACAAGGACGTCCTGCGGCGCGTCGTGCATGCAACGCAGGTTGCGGGTATGCTGGGAGTTGCCGCCGCGCCACTCCTTCGGCGAGGCTTCGAGCATCAGCACCGAGGCGCCCGCCTCGCGCGCCATCAGCGCCGCACACAATGCCGCATTGCCGCCTCCGATGACCAATACGTCAATCACGATGAAATCCTCACTTCGTGTTACCCGGAACCTCCCATTCGAGGGCACGGGTCATCGGCCGCCCTTGGATGTCCAAGGAACGAGACCATTCACAGTCGGCAGTTTGAGAGGACCCCTCCCGGGGGTGTGCCTGCTCCCTGCACGGCGGAGCGGACCGTCTGCCCGGCGGTCCTGTGTCAGTCGCGCCGGTCGACCATGCGCAGGAACTGCTTCGTGCGTTCCTCTTTCGGGTTGGTCAGCACCTCGCGGGCCGGGCCGTCCTCGACGATCACGCCCTTGTCCATGAACACCACCCGATCGGCGACGTCGCGGGCAAAGTTGATTTCATGGGTCACGACGATCATCGTCATTCCTGCTTCGGCAAGGCTGCGCATGACGGCAAGGACCTCGCCGACGAGCTCGGGATCGAGTGCCGAGGTCGGTTCGTCGAACAGCATGAGCTTGGGTTCCGTGGCGAGCGCACGGGCAATCGCAACGCGTTGCTGCTGGCCGCCGGAAAGGCGCATCGGCAAGTGGTCCGCATGCTCTTCGAGGCCGACGCCCTTCAGCAACTGCATCGCGCGTTCGCGGGCCGCCTGGGGCTTCATCCCGTAGACCTGGATCGGCGCTTCCATGATGTTCTCGAGCGCCGTCTTGTGGTCGAAGAGATCGAAGCTCTGGAAAACCATGCCGATCTTCGCATCCGCCCGGGCCTTGGCCAGGTGCTTGGTGGGCACGAGCTTGCCGCGTTTGCGCTCGTAGCCGACATGCTTGCCTTCGACCAGGATTTCGCCGTCGTTCAGGACTTCGAGGTGATTGATCAGGCGCAGAAGCGTGCTCTTGCCGGAGCCGCTGGCGCCGAGGATGGCGACGACCTCGCCCGGATGGACCTCGAAGTCGACGCCTTTGAGAACTTCGAGGTCACCCCTTCCGCGCAGGTGATACGCCTTGTGCACGTTCTTGCAGATGACGAAGGGTGTATCGGCCGTCTCGCGTGCGCTCCTTGACGCACTGGCCGCGAGCACCTTGATGATGGAGTTGTCGTCGGGCTTGGCGGGCGCGGGTTTCGAACTGTCGGCGGCCATGGTTCCGGCGCCGCCTGCCGCTCCGCCATCGTCTGCATCGACGACCTCGTAGTGCTGGGTGCGCACGCCGGTGACCCAGCGCTCCCAGATGGACGGCTGTTTGCTGAGGCTGCGCAGCTCCGGATCGAGCCGGCGCTCGATGACGAGCTGGCCGAGCGATATCAGCGTCGTCGTGAAGAGATAGAGCGATGCGGCAGCGATGAAAACCGTGAAGAAGTCGAAGTTTGTCGCGACGATCTGCTGTGCGCGGAACGTCAACTCGTTCACGAAGACGACCGAGGCGAGCGATGTTCCCTTCAGCATCGATATCGTCGCGTTGGATATCTGCGGGGTGATCGACCGGAGCGCCTGGGGAATGATGATCCTGCGCAGCGTTATGAACGGGCCCATGCCGAGCGCCGAGGCAGCCACGGACTGGTTTCGCTTCACCGACAGGAGCCCGCCACGGATAAACTCCGCCGCAAAGGCCGCTTCGTTCAGGGCGAAACCGATGACCGCCGTCGTGAACGGATCCAGCCGGATTCCCAGCCGGGGCAACGCATCGAAGATAAAGATCAGCTGCAGCAGGATCGGCGTACCGCGCATGATCCAGATATACACCCACGCCACGCCGCTGATGGCCGGATTCTTCGACATCCTCATCAATGCGAGGGCCAGGCCCAGCGCCAGGCCGCACACCATGGCAAGCGCGGTAATCTGGATAGCGATCCAAAGGCCCGTCAGCAGGTTCACGCTTGTGAGGTATTTCACGATTTCCATGACATGTTCCCTTATCGTTATTAAGGATACTAGTATAACTAATATCCTTGTCAATCGGGATTATGATCGAGACATTGCGAGGTGCCGGGCATGCGCAACCCGGATGAGCGATTGAGACCCCGCAGGTCTAGAAGTCGACAACCACGCCCGCGCCCTTTTCCAGGGCCCGCCGGTAGACATGGCGGGCGATGACCAGATCCTGCACGCCCACGCCCGTGGACTTGAACACGGTCAACCTGTCTGCAAAGGTCCTGTGGTCGAGCTTGCCGTCCGCAAGGTCGCCGATCTCGGCGACAAAGTGATCGGCATCGTAGAGGCCCTCGGAAATGGGAATGAGATAGTCGCCGGCTTCGGCCATCAGCGCGTCCTTGCTCTCGATGAAGATCGCGGCCGCGGCCATGGTCGCGCTGTCCACCTCTCGCTGATCCTTGCGATGCGCTCCGAGCGCGGAAACATGACAGTTTGCGGTCAGCCATTCGCGTTTGATCACCGGATCGTGGGACGTAGTTGCCAGCGACACGAGGTCCGCGCCGCTTACCGCCTCTTCGTTCGATGCGCAGATCGTCACGGTGATGCCGGTTTTCCGCTCCACGACCCCGCGAAACCGTTCCGCAGCTTCCCGGTTCGGATCATGGACCGTGATCCGCGACAACGGACGGACTGCGGCCATGACTTCCGCTTCCGCCTGACCCATCGGTCCGCAGCCGAGCACCGCAAGGTGCGAAGCCTTCGGTGAGGAAAGGAACTTCGCGGCGAGCGCGGAGCAGGCAGCGGTACGATACATCCCGAGCAGGGTTCCGTGCATGACCGCCAGAAGCCGCCCTTCCGTGTCGCCGAGGGCGATGATCTGCGTCAGGTGACGGGTGCCATCCACGTCCCGGAGCGTGGGATGACTGAAACCGAGCTTTGCACTGAACAGTTCTTCACCGGAGAGATAGCAGGGAAGGCTCGCCAGAAGGCCGCCTGTCCTGCTGGAAAAAACCCGGGTCCTCAGCGGCTGCACCGCCTCGCCCCTGCTCAACGCGGCCATCCCGTCGCCAATCTCGTCGACCAGCTTGTCCAGCTCAAGGCAATCGAGCGTGGCGGCCTTGTCCAAAATCAGTACCATTTGATCTCCTATTGAATGGGCGGCGCCACGAGATTGCCAAGATGGCCGACACGGCTCACCGGCTCGTCGGACGCTTCGATGTCGAGTGGCCGTTCAAACCGGACGGGCGCGAATGGATCGAGGCTGACCGTCGGGGTTTCGCCGAGAATCGCCTGCGCCAGGCTCTCGGTTACCGACGGCGCGATCGCCATGCCGTGGCCGTTGAAACCAGTCGCAATCCACAGGCCGGAGACATGCTCGGCCGGTCCGATCATGGCGCGGCCGTCGGGCGTGAGGTCGAAGAGCCCGCTCCAGCTGCGCACGATATGCGCGTCCTTGAGGGCCGGCACCAGCCGTATCGTCTCCCTGGAGATCGCTTCGATCTTGCTCGGTTCGACGCGTTGCGGCGCATCCGGAGCGATGTCGCTGGCCGGGCCGAGGCCGAGCAGCAGCGTTCCGCTGGCGGTTTGACAGAAGCTTATTCGTGGCGAGGCGCAGCGAAGGTAGGGCCCGGTTACGAAGGGCAGCTTCTCCGTCACCAGGATCTGGTGGAGCGCGAGGCTGATCGGAGTCTTGATTCCAAGCGGTTCGAGGAGGCGGACACTGTCGCCGGCAGCCGCGACGAGAATGCTCTCCGTCGCTATCCGGCCGGCACTGGTTTGAACGGCCGTAACCTTGCCGTCGTCGTATTCGATCAGGTCCGCGGCAGTTCCGCGAAGGAAGCGGACACCGGCGAGCTTGGCTTGCCGGGCGGCCTCCCATGTGGCCAGCTGCCCGTTGACGTGCCCGTCCTGTGTCGTCAGGAAACCGGCGACGATGTCCGGCGAAATATGGGGAACGAGTTCGCGAAGGGCAGCGCCCTCGACGATATGCGCATCGAGACCGATCGCCCTATGGCGGTCGACTTCGATCTGGAAATCGGCGGTGAGGGTCTCGTCATAACTCACCAGCAGGTTGCCGGTCACTCTGTACTCGACCGTCGTCCGGGCGCTTTCTTCGAAGTCCTGCCAAAGGACAAGCGACCGGTTGATGAGATCGCGCTCGACGGCTTCGCGCAGCTGGACACGCACGTTTCCGCGGTTTCGGCCTGAGCCGTTATGCGCGATCTCGGCCTTTTCGACGACGCAAACCTGTTTGCCTGCACGGGCGAGGTGCAGGGCGGTCCAGCAACCGATGATGCCACCCCCTATGACCACGAAGTCAGCGCTCTTGAGATTGGGTGAGTTCGACATTTCCTTCTCGGTCTCCGTCGGCGCGCCATTCAAGTCATGCGCCTGTTTGCGAGAATAGTGTTAAGAACGCCGTGCCCGCGACGGTCACACGGGCCAGAAGATCGCCTTTGACTGGAGATACTGCCGCAGGCCGTCCAGACCCTTTTCACGCCCGAGGCCGCTTTGCTTGTGGCCTTGGAACGGCGTGGAAATCGAGAGGTTCTTGTACGAGTTGAGCCAGAGCGTGCCGGTTTGAAGCCTGGTGGCGATCTTCCAGGCGCGTTCGATGTCCCGTGTCCACAGGCCGGCTGCCAGTCCGAACGCGCTGTCATTGGCCTGCGCGATCAAGTCCTCGTCGTTCTCGAAGGTGAGAATGACGCCGACGGGCCCGAAAACCTCCTGTTGCGCAATGTCCGAACGGTTCGAAAGGCCGTTCAGGAGGGTCGGCGGATAATAGGCGCCGGCGGCGAGTTCCTCGTCGGTCGGCAGGGCGCCGCCGGTCAGCAGATTTGCGCCGGCGGCCACGGCACGGCTGACATGGGCGTGAACGGTGTCTCGATGGGCGAAGCTCACCAAGGGGCCGAGATGCGTACCGGTGTCCGCGGGGGATCCGAGCCGTAGGGATCGGGCGATGCCCACGAGCGTTGCGGTGAACGCGCTCGCGATCCGCCTTTCGATGAAGATCCGCGATCCCGCGACACAGCTCTGGCCCGCGCCGGAAAAGATGCCCATCGCGACGGCGTTGGCCGCCTTTTCCAGATCCGCGTCGGCGCAGACGATATGCGGGGACTTGCCGCCGAGTTCGAGAACGACGGGCTTGAGCTGGCGCGCGGCCTCCGCTGCGATGTGCCGCCCGCCGGCCGTGCCGCCGGTGAAGCTGATCATGTCGATACCGGGATGGGACACCATCGCGCGACCGAGCTCGATCCCGCCGGTCAGGACCGATACGATACCGTCGGGGAAACCGGCCTCCCTGGCCAGGGACGCATATTCCAGCCCGATGAGCGGCGTCACCTCCGACGGCTTCAGTATGACGGCATTGCCGGCAGCCAGGATCGGAGCCAGTTTCTGCGCCTCCAGCGTGGCCGGCGAATTCCAGGGCGTTATGGCGCCGACCACACCGACGGGAACATCGACCGCGATATTGAGATAGGCGCCCCGGGAAGGAGGAACCGTGCCCTCCATGGTCTCGCAGGCGGCCGCGTAATAGCGAAAGGTGTTCGCGGCACTTTCCAGAAGGGCGCGACATTCCGCGAGCGTCTTGCCGTTGTCCACCATCTGAACATGGGCAAGCCGCTCGCGATCACGATCGATGAGCTCACCCATCTTGTGCAGCATGCGGGCGCGCAGATGCGGCGCCAGGCCCGCCCAGGACGGTGCGGCGACAGCCTCGCGGGCCGCCCGTACCGTTTCGTCGAGGTCTTCCGCCGAAGCGGACGACAGGACCTCGATGACATCCCCCGTTGCCGGGTTTCTGCTTTCGAGCGGTACGCCGCGGCCCTCGGTCCACACGCCTGCTGAGAAGAATGGTCGAGTTGCCATGAAGTGATTTCCTCTGGAGGTCGCCGGTGGGCCTGTCATTCCAATGTTGTATATGATACTAGTGCACTCATTAATCGCTGGCAAGTTCCAAAATTCCGTTGACATTACTTATACCAGTATACTAGTAATTTGAAAAGCCTTTAAGCCGGCCAACGGCTGGGGCGGCCCCCAGGAGCGGTTCATGAGCGATGTGTTCGACCCCATTTCCCTTGAGATCTATTGGTCTCGATTGATCTCGATCGCCGACGAGTCCGCGGCTGCCCTGCTGCGCACGGCGTTCTCGACGGTGGTCCGTGAATCCAATGACTTCACCACCGTTCTCATGGATGCGGATTGCAACTGCCTCTCGGAAAACACCGCCGGCATCCCGTCCTTCGTCGGCATGTTGCCGAGCGCGGTCCGCTCGTTCCTTCAGCATATTCCGCGCGAGGAATGGCGGCCCGGCGACTGCATCATCACCAATGATCCGGAAATCGGCTCGGGGCACCTGCCGGACATCACGATGGCCGCGCCGATCTTCTACAAGGATCGCCTGGTCGGCTTCTCAGGTTCGATCGCGCACCTGCCTGACATCGGCGGCGCCGGCTGGGCAGGGGACTGCCGCGAGCTGGTCGAGGAAGGACTTCGCCTCATGCCGGTGAAGTTCATCAGCGAGGGGCGCGAAAACACCTATGTGACCCAGCTTATCCGTCACAATGTCCGCGCTCCCGACCAGGTCATCGGCGACATCTACGCCCAGGTCTCCGCCCAGCGGGTCTGCGCCGCCGGCGTCCGGCAGTTTCTGGAAGACACCGGCATGGACGATCTCGTCCTGCTGTCCGCCGAACTTCGCGCCCGCGCGGAAGCCGCCATGCGCAAGGCGATCGAGGCGCTGCCTGACGGCTCCTGGACATCGAGCGTGCGCGCCGACGGCTTCGACGCCGACGAGACCTTCATCAACTGCCGGCTGACCATTCGCGGTTCGGATCTCGAGATCGATTTCGAAGGAACCTCGCCGCAGATCAATCGCGGCATCAACTCGGTGCTCAAATACACGACGGCATACGCCACCTATCCCATCAAATGCGCCCTCGACCCGGAAAGCCCCCGCAACGAAGGTTCGTTCCAGCCGGTTTCGGTGAAGGCGCCGGTCGGTTCCATCCTCAATCCGATCTTCCCGGCACCTGTCGCCGCGCGCCAGCTGACGGGGCACCTTCTTACCGGCGCGATCTATGGATGCCTGGCGCAGGTCGTTCCCGAGCTGGTCGTCGCGGAATCCGGCAGCGCCCCGACGCTGCGCACCGTCTTCGGTGGCCGCACGCGGGATGGCCAGGCCTTCAACCAGGTTCTGTTCGCCTCGGGTGGTCTCGGCGCCAGCAGCAGGATGGATGGCTACGGCTGCACGGCTTTCCCCTCGAACACCGGCGCCGGCAGTATCGAGGTGCTGGAAAGCGTCTCGCCCTTGCTCGTGCGCCACAAGGAGCTGGCGCAGGATTCCGGCGGCGCGGGCAGGTTCCGGGGCGGCCTGGGCCAGGACGTCGTGCTGGAGATCCAGTCCGACAGCCCGGTCAATATCTCGCTCCTTTCGGACCGCCACAAATACCCGCCGCAAGGTCTGCTCGGCGGCCGACCCGGCTCGAAATCGATCGTGGCCCTGTCGGACGGGACGCGCCTGCACCCCAAGTCGCGCAGCGTCCTGCAGCCGGGCGAAACCCTGCACATTCATTTCCCGGGCGGCGGTGGCTTCGGCCCGCCGGCCGACAGAGACCCCGCCGCGATCAAGCGGGACATCGAATTTGGATACGTGTCGCAGGATGCGGCCGAGAAGCTCTATGGGGTGCGAAATGACCGCTAATCTCCGTGTCAGGATCGGTGTCGACGTCGGCGGGACATTTACCGATCTCGTTCTCGTCGATGACCGTCGTGGTGTGATCTACACCGGAAAGCAGCTCACCACGCACCAGGACCCCTCGCAGGCGATCTGCGAAGGCATCGCGCGGATCGTTCGGGAATCGGGGCTCACGATCGATCAGGTCGACGGCATCGTCCACGGCACGACGCTGGTGACGAACACCCTGATCGAACGGAACGGATCGCGCGTCGGTCTTGTGACCACGAAGGGGTTCCGCGATGTCCTGGAGGTCGGCCACGAGATGCGCTACGACCTCTACGACCTCTTCATGGAAAAGCCGGAGCCGCTCGTCCCTCGGCCGCTTCGCCTGACCGTGACCGAACGCATGTCGGCAAAGGGCGAGGTTCTCGAACCCCTTGACGAAGAGGAGGTCCTGGCGGTGGCGAGGCAGCTGGTCGAGGCCGGGGTCGATGCGATCGCCGTCAGCTTCCTCAATGCCTTCGCCAACCCCTCGCATGAAACGCGGGCCGCGGAACTGATCGCCGGGGCCTATCCGGACATCCCCGTCACGACGTCCGTCGGCGTCGCCCCGGAAATCCGGGAATACGAGCGGACCTGCACGGCCGCTGCCAATGCTTATGTGCTCCCGCAGATGCGCCGCTACATCAAGGTCCTGCGCCAGAAGCTTCAGGACCTCGGCTTCCGCGGAACGTTGAGCGTGATGCTTTCCAACGGCGGCACGGCCGCGCTCGGCGTTGCCGAGGATGCGCCGATCCAGATGATCGAGTCCGGTCCCGCCGCCGGCGCGATATCGGGCGCCCACTACGCCGGCCTCAGCGACACCGATCATGCGGTCGCCTTCGACATGGGCGGCACGACAGCGAAGATGTGTCTGATCGAGAAGGGCCAGCCCGAACATTCGCAGACCTTCGAAGCCGGCCGCGTTCGCCGTTTCCGACAGGGCTCCGGCATCCCGCTGAAGGTCCCGGTCATCGATCTCATCGAGATCGGCGCCGGCGGCGGCTCGATCGCGCGGCTCGACCGTATGGGCCTCCTGAAGGTCGGCCCGGACAGCGCGAGTTCCGAGCCCGGGCCGGTCTGCTACCGCAAGGGGGGAGAAAACCCGACCGTTACCGATGCGGACCTCATGCTCGGCTATCTCTCGCCCGAATACTTCCTGGGCGGGGAGCTGGAACTCGACACCAGCGCCGTCGAGGCCGCCCTGAAAAGGAAGCTCGCGGACGATGCCGGGCTGGAGACGATCGAAAGCGCTGCCGGCATCCATGCCGTCGTCAACAACAACATGGCGGCCGCCACCCGGCGCTACATCGCCGAGAAGGGGCGCGATCCCCGCAAGTACACGCTGATCGCGACGGGCGGCGCCGGACCGGTCCATGCATACGGGCTCGCCAAGGAACTCAAGATCAGCCGCCTGATCATCCCGTTCGGTGCCGGCGTCAGCTCGGCCCTTGGTTTCCTGCTTGCAGCCCCGGCGGTCAATGACGTGCGCAGCCAGATCGTCCTGCTCGATCAGGCAACGCCGGAGGTCGCGGCGGGTCTCTACGGACAGATGCGGGAAAACGCAGTCGCGCAGCTGACGGCGGCCGGTGCGAACCGGGACGAGGTGACGATGAAGTCGTCCGTCGACATTCGCTATCGGGGGCAGGGCTTCGATATCGAAGTGGAGCTTCCGGCCGATTTCCTCGAAGCGGACTTCCGTGCGGGGCTGACGGCGCGGTTCGAAGAGAAATACGAACTCCTGTTTGGCCGCCACATCACCGATGTGCCGATCGAGATCGTCTCCTGGCGCCTCACGGCGAGCTGCCCGCGCCCGGAAATCAAACTGCGGTTCGAGGGCCGGCAGATCGACCGGCGCGAAGCGCGCAAGGGAACGCGCCGCGTGCATTTCGGCCAGTCCGGCTTCGTCGAGGCGCAGGTCTACAACCGCTACGGCCTGACGGCCGGGACGACCTTCAAGGGGCCGGCGGTGATCGAGGAGCGCGAATCCACCGCCGTTGTCGGCCCCGACGCCACGGTCAGCGTCGATCAGCACCTGAACCTGATCGTCGACATTCAAGATACCAGAGGAGACCTCGTCTAATGGCTAGCACAGTCGAAGTTTTGGCCGACGCCATCAAGGAAAGCGGCACGCCCTTTATCGTCGGCCATCCGGGCGGCGAGACCGTCGAGCTGATGGATGCGGCCAGCCAGCGCGACATGCGCTATATCCTGATGAAGCAGGAGACGGCCGGCGCGATCCTCGCCGCGACATGGGGCGAGATCACCGGCAGTCCGGGCGTCTGCACGTCGACCCGCGGGCCGGGCGCCACGAACATGGTCAATGGGGTCGCCTATGCCTGGCTCGACCGCGCGCCGCTCATCGCCCTCACCGATCAGTATCCGGGCGCGACCCTGGAAACCGGCCAGCGCCAGGTGATCAATCATCGGGCGATCTACGATCCGATCACCAAATGGAGCACGACGCTCTATGCGAAGAGCGCGCAGCAACAGATCCGCCGTGCTCTGAGGACCGCCACCGCTCCGACGCCGGGGCCTGTTCATATCGACGTTCCGGCGGGGGAAACGACCGCCGAAGCCCCGGAGATGAAGTTCCCGCCGGATCTGCGGCAAAACACGCTGTCGACGATCCCGGTCGAGGAAACGCTGACGCCGGCGCTCGATATGATCCGCCGGGCGAAGCGGCCGATCCTTCTTGCGGGTCTCGGCGTGCTGTGGGACCGGGCATCGGCCGAGTTCGTCGGCTTCGCCGAGGCACTTGGTGCACCGGTTCTGACGACGTCGAAGTGCAAGGGCGTCATTCCCGAGGACCATCCGCTCCGGGCCGGCTGCATCATCGGCGGCCTGATCGAGCGCGATCTCGTCAGCCAGGCGGATCTCATCATCACCGTCGGCCTTGACGCCGTGGAGCTTCAGCCGAAGGCGTGGCCCTATGGCACGCCGCTCCTGAGCCTTGCGAACACCCCGACGCTCGATGCGCTCGTCCCCGCGACGCTCGAAATCCTCGGTGAGATCAATGGTCTCCTCAAGGGGCTGCGCGCCGGCATCGGCGGCCAGGGGGAATGGGGCGAGAAGGCCGCCGCCACATTCCGCACCGCGGTCATCGACGCCCTGAACGTGCCGACCAAGGGGCTTTCGCCTCACCGCGCGATGGAAGTCGCGCGCGCAGCGCTTCCGCGCGACACGATCGCGACGTGCGATGCCGGTGCAAGCCGACTGCTCGTCGTGCAGAAGTGGGAATCCTACGGTCCCCGCGAGTTCCTGACGTCGAACGGCCTCGGTACGATGGGCTACGCGATCCCGGGCGCGCTTGCCGCGCGCCTTGCCCATCCGGGCCGCCCTGTCATCGCTTTCGCCGGCGACGGCGGTTTCCTCATGGCTGTCGGCGATCTGCACACGGCGGTGAAGGAAAAGCTTCCGATCATCGTCATGGTCTTCGACGACCGCGAGATCGCACTGATCCGCATCAAGCAGGAACTCAAGAAGATCAAGCGGTTCGGCATCGAACTGGGCGGTCTGGACTGGGTCAGTCTCGCGCAGGGCTTTGGTGCCGATGGTGTCGTCGTCGAGACGGAAGGCCAGCTGACCGACGCCCTTCAGGCAGCGGTGAAGTCCGGCAATACGACCGTCATCGCCGTTCGCATCGATGGCTCGTGCTACGTGGATCAGTTCAACGCTCTGCGTGAGCTTTAAGGGGCATCGAAATGCGTATGAAGGGAAAACGTGTTGTCGTCACGGGAGGCGCGCGTTCGATCGGACGCGCCTGCGCCGAACGCTTCGCCGAGGAAGGCGCGGATGTCGCCATCCTCGATGTTCTTGCCGACCGGGGCGGGACAACCGCGGCGGAGATCGCCAGGCAATACGGCGTCGATTGCCGTTTCTATGAATGCGACGTCGGCACGAAATCGTCGGTGGACAGCACCATCGACCGGGTCATCGGGGACTTGGGCGCCATCGACATCCTTTTTTCCAATGCCGGCATCACGCGCCGTGCCGACTTCCTCGAGCTCACCGAGGAAGACTGGGACGATGTCATCCGGATCAATCTGAAGTCGATGTATCTGGTTGGCCAGAAGGTCGCCAGGCATATGGTCGAGCGCGGCGGAGGAGGGGCGATCGTCAATATGTCGTCCTCCTCGGTCAGGATGACCATGCCGACGATTGCACCCTATGCCGCGTCGAAAGGGGGCATTTCGGCGCTCACGACGGCCATGTCGCTGTCGCTGGCTCCGCACGGCATCCGTGTGAACGCCGTCGGTCCGGGCACGATCTACACCGAGCTCAACAAGGACAATCTCCTCAAGGATGTGGAGAAGCGCCGGGAAGTCCTGTCGCGCATCCCGCTGATGCGATTTGGCGAGGGGCGCGACGTCGCCAATGTCGTGCTGTTCCTGGCCAGTGACGATGCCGGCTACATCACCGGCGAGACCCTCTACATCGACGGCGGCCGGTCCGGTCTCAACTACACCCTTCCCGTCGAAGAGAAATAGGAACCATCCGCCATGTCCGACTACTCAAATCTTCTGGTCTATCTCGACGGAGAATTCGTCGCGTGGAACGACGCCAGGATCCACGTTTTCACTCCGGCGGTCAAATACGGCGCCGCCGTGTTCGAGGGCATTCGTGGATATTGGAATGCCGACACGGAAAAGATGTATCTCTTCCGGCTCGAAGAGCATATGCGACGCCTGGAGCTCAGCCAGCGGATCATGCGCTTCGGCCGGATCGTCCCGGCTGAAACCATGATGGAGGCGACTGTCGATCTCATTCGCAGGAATGCGTTCCGTGCGGCGGTCCACATTCGCCCGACGGTCTATGTCGCCGGCGCCGGCGAGAGCAATGCGCAGACCCCGATCGGCACGTTCATAACGGCAATCGCGCGCGATACGCCCAAGAAGGTGGAACGTGGCGTGCGCGCTCAAATCTCGTCCTGGCAGCGCATCTCGGATAACGTCATGCCGGCGCGCGCCAAGGCGAACGGCAATTATAACAATTCCCGTTATGCCGGCCTGCAGGCCGCCAAGGACGGCTACGATGCGGCGATTTTCCTCAACAGCCGTGGCAAGCTGTCGGAAGGTCAGGCAATGTGCCTCTTCCTCGTTCGCAACGGTGTTGCGGTGACGCCCTCGGCAACGAGCGACATCCTCGAGAGCATTACCCGTGACACCGTCATTCGCCTGCTTCGCGAGAAAGGTATCGAGGTGCAGGAACGGGACGTCGATCGCAGTGAATTCTTCGATGCGAGCGAGGCGTTTTTCTGCGGGACCGGGGCCGAGATCACGCCGATCATCGATGTCGACGGCGACGCTATCGGCGCCGGCACGCCCGGCGAGCTGACCAGGGCACTGCAGGCCACGTATTTCGATCTCGCGTTCGGTCGCACGAACCCGGATCACGCGTGGCTGACGGCGGTATGACAGGCGGTATGGACGAGGAGGGCGCGATGGATACACGGATCTTGTCGACAATCGATGCGGTTCTCGCCGCGATCGGCAGGGAAATCGGCGTAAGCGAATGGCTGCTGATCGAGCAGTCACGCGTCGACGCCTTCGCGGCTGTCGTCGGAGATTTTCAATGGATCCATTGCGACCCCGCACGGGCCGCGAAGGAGAGTGCGTTCGGCGGTACGATCGCCCATGGCGCCCTCACATTGTCGCTGGTCTCGACCCTGCGCGAAGACCTGCGCGGAATGCGGATCGAGCTGAACGCGAAGATGGGCGTGCTCTACGGCTACAACAAGGTGCGTTTCGTCTCGCCCGTCCCCGTGGGATCGAGGATCCGCCTGCGGCAGACCCTGGCCGATGCAAAACTGGTCAAGCCGGGGGTTTTCGAAATGCAGTTCAAGGAGACCGTCGAGGTCGAGGGCAAGGAGCGCCCGGCGCTCATCGTCGAGGCCATCAACCGCAAGTTCCTGGACTGAGAAGGCCGGAACGCCTCGTGACCTGCTTCGACCTATCGAAGCAGGTTTCTCGTCATCTGCTCGCTTGTGGCGTCGTTTCTGAGTTTGTAGCCGGTTTGCGAGGACCGAACCGCGAACTCGCACTGATGCGCGTGATCGAGCGTTGCCTCACGAGCCGCTTCGGCATCGCCCTTCTTGATCGCATCGACGATACGCTGGTGTTCTTCCGCGACTTTCAGCGGCCGTTCGCCCACGCCCTGATAGTCCAGGCGGACGATCACCTGCCGGATCATCGTGCTGAGGAAGATCAGCATCTGGTTCTTGGTGGCGCGCGCCAACAACACATGGAAGCGGTTTGCCTGGGTTTGGCAAAGCACGCGGTCCGTGGTGTTGGCGAGCATGATATCGATCGACTCCTGGAGGGCGTCGATGTCTTCCTTCGTGTGCCGCTGTGTCGCCAACTCGGCTATGATCGGCTCGATGTGTTCGAGCGTCTCGTGGACCTGATCGATCGAGGTGTTCTGCAGCCGCATGAGCGTTGTGATCGCCGGCACGAACTTCAGCGGATCAGGCTCGCAGATCTCCGCGCCGCCGTTTCGTCCGGAGACGAGGCGGATGAGGCCTTCCGCTTCCAGCGTTCGCAAGGCCTCGCGGATGACCGCGCGGCTGAAGCCGAACTGCTCGATCAGATCCTTCTCCTGCGGCAGGCGGTCGCCGACGCGCAGCTTGCCGGCATCGACCGCCTCTCGAATCTGAGAGACGATCACCTGAGATGCTTTTCCGGGATTGGCTGAATCAAACATCTTCCTGGTCGCCGCCTGCGATGTGTCTTGCTGAGTATCCACCAGACTAAGGCCTCGCGCTGTTTCTCGATATCTGTCTATCGGGGTTACTATTCTACTCATACCCAATCCGTCTTTGCATGTCTATCATACGCCCTCAGGGCGTTTGATCTGTCGGCCGCGGCGCTCCTTGCGTCGGATCGTTCCATGGCGCGACTTCACGCAGGGCCAAGGGTTTGACGGGCATTCGTGCCGTGTCGGGCGCCGGGATGCTGTCGGCGGCAGCGCAATGCCGGCGGACGAGTTGCGCGACGGCAAAGCCGCACATCCGCCCCTGGCATCTTCCCATACCGGCACGCGTGCATTGCTTCACCGCTCGCTGGGCCCCGTCCCACATCTCGGCATGGTAGTCGATTTCCCCGCGAGGGACGGACTCGCATCGGCAGACGATCGTGTCCGGCTTCGTGAGATCGAAGATCTTCGGCTTCAGCGCGAAGGACTTCAGCATGTGGTGAGCGAACTGCCGGCCGGCCGACCTGGTTCGCGACGCTGCCTCCCGCTTTTGGACCGCTCCTGGAGCAAGCCTGTGGCCCAGGTGCTCGAGAACGCTTGCGGCGGCAAGGATGCCCTCGGCCTTCGCCACGCGGTGCCCGCCAATTCCGGCGATTTCACCGGCAAGATAAACGCCGTCACGCGAGGTTTGGAGCTGACCGTCGGCTTTGACGAAGTGCGCCTGCTGAACCGGATCCCAGCGCAGCTCGCATCCCAGAAGCCGGGCTATCTGAACATTCGGCACGAAGCTGAAACTGGTCAGCAACGTATCGGCGGGTATCGTTCGGCGCGTTCCGGGAATTTCGCTGTGCGCAGCGTCGAATTCGGCGACCACGACCGCACGCAGAGCGACATCGCCAACAGCTTCCACGACGCTGGTTCCCATGGAGACGTGAAGGCCCAGTCGCCGCATCCTGGCCAGGTACCCGAGCGCTTCCCGATAGATATGAAAATGCCTGTAGGGCTGCTTGACACGGAGCGGCCAGAAGCGATCCCGCGACAGTTCGCAGATTGCCGCCAGTTCGGCGCCTGCAGCCGCCAGCTGGGTCGACACGGGATACAGAAAGGGGCCTGTGCCGGCAATCACGACCTGTTTTCCGGGAAGAATCCCCTGGGCTTTCAAGAGGGTCTGGGCGGCCCCGGCCGTCATGACACCGGGCAGAGTCCATCCGGGAAACGGGATAACCCGTTCATGGGCGCCGGTGGCCAGAATGATCGCTCCCGCCGATATGCGCCCCGAATGTCCGCCCTGCGTGTAAAGGATGGTCTTGCTGTCCTCGACGCCCCAAACGAGGGTGTCGGTGGAGATGGTTGCGTGATCGGCCTTGACCTTGCCAATCAGGTCGCGACCCGCCTCCTGCGAGGGGCCGACGATCGTTTCGGGCAGGGAGCCGGCCAGCCTGCTCTGACGGTAGTACTGGCCGCCGGGACGCGCATTCTCGTCGAGAACGACGACGTTCACACCCGCATCGCTGAGGAGCGCGGCAGCCGAAAGGCCGGCCGGACCGGCACCGATGACCAGGACGTCCGTGCTGGCTGGAGGGCGTTGCTGCGTCGTCATTCCGCACGATCCTTCGACAAGGCGGGAACCTCGATCTTCATGCCCGGCGCAACAGCCGTCATGCACGCTCGCTGGGACCGCTGGCCGTCCACGTCGACAAGACAGTCGTAGCAGACGCCCATCCCGCAGAACTGGCCGCGTTCGCGGCCCGTTTCGCGGGTTTTCCTGAAAACGTTCATGCCCGCGGCGAGGAGGACACCGGCCACCGTCTCGCCGGGATATGCGCGAACCGGCATTCCGTTCACGGAAATGTCGAACGGTTGTCCGCGCTTTACGGGGGCGACGCGTAGATCAATCATTTTGACCTCACATTCATAAAACTAGTATACTATATATCCTGCCATGAAGGGTAAGTCCAGTGAACGGAACAAACATTCGAGGCGGCAGGAACCCGGTCTCCATCGATGGCAGCCGACTGAGGAGGTTCCATTGCGAAACTGCATTATTGGGTGTACTGGTATCATATAATCGTGCTGAGGGAGGTGAAACCGTCATGGTGCATTTGGCGTTTCTGGATGCCGTGGATCCGAGGATTCGGGAAGAGATCGGCAGGCTTCTTCCCTTCGGCTGGCAGGTATCGTGCACCCCTTCCAACGATGGACGCGACCGGCAGGTGGCTGCCGCAGGTGCTGACGTGGCGATGATAATCGGAACGGGGATCGATGCTGCGCTCCTGGAGGCAGCGCCGAATCTGAAGTTTGTCCAGAAGCTCGGTGCGGGTGTCGACAATGTGGACCCCCAGGCGTGCCAGCGGCACAATGTAGGGCTCGCGCGTCTTCAGGCCGGGAATGCGGGGCAGGTCGCCGAGCATACCGTCCTGTTGATGCTGGCGGCACTCCGCCGGTTACCCTATTTCGATCGTCGGACACGGGCCGGACAGTGGTTGCGGGCGGAAGGTCGGGCGACTCAGCGGCAATTAGCCGGCAAGACGGTCGGGATCGTCGGTCTCGGCGCGATAGGGCGCGAGGTTGCGCGCCGTCTTGCCGGTTTTGACGTCGATGTCGTCTATTACGATATCAGACGGCCGGACGAGGATACCGAGGCAAGACTGGCGATCCGCTTTTGCGAATACGAGGAGCTGCTCACCTGCTGCGACGTGGTCAGCCTGCATGTCCCGCTCACGGCGCAGACCCGGAACATGCTCGATGAAAGACGCATCAGGATGCTGAAGCCGGGCGCCACGATCGTCAATTGCGCCCGAGGGGGCTTGATAGACGAAGCGGCATTGGCACTCGCACTCGATCGCAAGGGGATCTTCGCGGCGGGTCTCGATACGTTCGACGTCGAACCTCTGCACGAATCGCCGCTGTTTACGCGCGACGATGTTGTGGTGACGCCCCATCTGGCGGGCGCGACACTGGAGAATTTCGTGAAGATCTATGAACGCGGCCTGGCGAATATCGAGCTGTTTCTGTCCGGACGCCCGCTCCCCGACGGCGAACTCTGCATCCGGCTGGGCGAGGGATGGTCAAACTAGAGCATTTCCAGCCGGAGCGGGATCGCTTCGGCGTCGGATAATGCGGTAAAAACAAGAACCTAGAGCATTTCCGGTGAACCGGAGTTCACCGGAAATGCTCTAGGCGGTCTTCCGCTTGCCGTGCGAGGGGAGACTTCCGATCCGGCATGGCCGGCGTTCGTTCCCGGTGCCGCCTGGCGGAAAAATCAGGGCGCCTCGATCGTGCTTTCGCCGGTCGAGGCGCCCATTCCGCTGGATGGTCCGATCATCCCTCGGTGACGATGAGGACGTCGAGTGCCTCGACCTTGTCCTCAAGACACCATAGGGGGTTGATTTCGAACGCCTGCACCTGATCGCCGAGCGACAGGCTCGCCTGCGTGATCCGGTGGATTGCCGCCGCGGCCTTTGCGATATCCACTTTCGGGCCGCCCCGAGCGCCGTTCAACAGCGGGCTTGCGCGCAGAGAGCGGAGCATCGTCTGGATATCGTCCTGCGTCACAGGAAGGACGCGCAGGCTCACGTCCTTCAGGGTTTCGATCCAGATCCCCCCAAGTCCGACCGCGAGCGTGGGGCCGAAGGATGGATCGATCGTGACGCCGGCGAAAAGTTCCACCCCACGAGGGCGCATCGGGCTCACAAGGACACCCTCGACATTGGCGCCCGCGACACGACGCCCCGCCGCGGCGACGCGCTCGTAGGCTTCGCGCACCGCCTCGGCCGTCTGGAGATCGAGGGCTACGCCACCGATGTCGGACTTGTGCGCGATCTCGGCGGCGCAGATTTTCAGGACGACCGGATATCCGAGCTTTTCCGCGGTGCTGACGGCTTCCTGCGCGTCGTTCACCAGTTCCGCCGGAACAAGCGGCACGCCGCTCGCTTCGAGAAGCTTGCGGCCGGCATATTCCGACCAGGGGCCTTTGCGGGAATCGTGACGCGTGATCGCCGGCGCCGGGGTTTCGGCTTTGCCTGCGGCGAGGGCCGCGCTGCGGGCCTTTTGCCACCGGACGCAATGCCCGAGGGCCGTCATGCCGAACTCGATGCCGCCGAGCATGAAGATGCGGTTTGCATCGTAGAGCTCCCGCGCAAACGGACCCACTTCCATGCAACTCAGGCTGACCGGAACGATCGCGACAGGGGATTTGTCCAGCATGTCCCGAACATAGGCCATTCGGGCCGCTTCCTTTTCCGCCGCGGCATCGTCGGGACGGGTCTGCGGAACCACGTTGAAACCGAGATAGAGGACGAAGTCGATGTTCGGGTCACGGCTGACGATTTCCGCAACGACATCCATCGGAACGGCGGCCGTGCCCGTTTCACGCAGGGTATCGACGGCAGCCGTGTCCAGGGGATTCTGCACCGTGGCGAATGAGGGGAGATAGTCCGCGAGCGCCTTCCTTGTCTCGGGGCTGAAGCCGGGAAGCTCCAGACCCTCGTCGGATGCGCGGTCGGCAATGATGTCGCAGGCGCCGCCCGACGCGGTGACGGCGCCCATGCGTGCGCCCTTGATGTGTACGCCGCTCGCGAAGAGGCCGGCGGTGATCAGCAATTCCTCCAGGCTGCGCACGCGCGCAACGCCCACCTGGCGAAGGGCCGCATCGACCACGGCTTCGTCGCCGGCGACCGCGCCGGTATGGGCAAGCGCGGCTTTCTGACCTTCCGGCGTGCGCCCGGCCTTGAGCACGACGATCGCCTTGCCTGCGACGAGAGCCTGGCGCGCGAGATCGAGGAAGCGGCGCCCGTTGCGGAATTGCTCGGCGAAGATCGCGATCACCCGGGTCTCGCCATCGGCGATCAAATGCTCGATCACATCCGCCGTATCGACGATGGCTTCGTTGCCCATGCAGATGAGCTTGGAAACGCCGATGCCATGGGTCCGGGCGAGCCTCATGATGACGGTGGCAAGCGCGCCGCTCTGAAGGACGATGGAAACGTTGCCGCTTTTCATCCCGGCCGGGATTTCCTGGCCATAGGCGGAAACACCCTCCGCGATGTTCACGAAGCCCGGGCAGTTCGGTCCAAGGATCGTGATGCCGTGCGCGGCGGCCTTGTCCTGCAGCTCGCGCTGGCGATCATGCGCGCCGGATTCGCCGAAGCCTGCGGCGATGATCACCGCGTTGCGGATCCCGACGCTGGAAGCATCGTCCAGGACAGACCCCACGAAATCGGTCGGAGTCGCGATATAGACGAGGTCCACCGGCTCCTTGAGATCGCGGAGGCTGGCGAGGCAGGGAATGCCGAAGATCGTCCGGCGCTTGGGATTGACCGGCACGATGCGGCCCTCGAAGCCCTGCGCTTTGAGGTTGCGGAAGATATTCCGGCCCCAATAGGACGTTTCGGACGCGCCGACGACCGCGATGCTGCGCGGTGAGAAAAAGCCGTTCAGGGAGAGGCCGGCGGAATGGCCGTTGGTTCGACCGTCGTCGCTCGACTGGCGGAGAGCCGGGGTGCTCATTGGTTTTCTCCTGGGTTGAGGAGGTGCGCTTTTTTGGCGTGTGCCGGGCCTAAGCCTCGGCACGCACGACCGGACGGAACTTCGGCAGCGTCACGTCGTCCGTGACATGGTGGTAGACGATCTCGACGGGCATGCCGATCCTGACATGATCGGGATCCGCAAGGACGTCGACGATGTTCGTCATCATGCGGCAGCCTTCGTCGAGTTCGACGAGCGCGACGACGTAGGGCGCATCGGCCTTGAAGGCCGGCCCCGGCGCCTTGTGGACGATCGTGAACGTGTAGATCCGGCCGCGTCCGGAGACCGGGGTCCATTTCAGCCGGCGCGAACTGCAATGGGGGCAGAGCGCGCGGGGATAGAAAATGTGGGCTTCGCAATCGTCGCAACGCTGAACCTCGATTTTCTCCCGCTTGAGGCTTTCCCAGAAGGGCGCCGTGACGGGGTCGGCTTTCGGAAGCGGCTTCGTGTATTCGGTCATGGTTCAATCTGCCGCCAGAATGGCGGTCCCCGTTGCTGAAAGCTTGCCGCCCGTGCCATGGACCAGGCCGATCTTCGCGTCGGCGACCTGGCGCAGGCCCTGTCCGCGGAAATCTCCACGAAGCTGGCGGACGCATTCGATGATGGTGAAGATGCCGAACATCCCGGGATGGGTATAGGAGAGGCCGCCGCCGCTCGTATTCAGCGGGAAATCGCCACCGGGCGCGATCCGGCCGCCCGAGACGAAATCGCCGCCTTCGCCCTTCCTGCAGAAGCCGAGATCTTCCAGCGATGTCAGAACCGTGTAGGTGAAGGAATCGTAGACCTCGGCAACATCGATGTCCGCGTGCTTGACGCCAGCCATCGCGAAAGCGTCGGGGCCCGAAATCCGGCCGGGACCCGATGTGACGTCCGGCATCTGGCTGATGATCTGGTGATCGTGGCCTTCGCCCCAGCCGAGCACGCGCACCGGTGCCTTCTTCAAGTCCCTTGCGCGTTCGACGCTGGTGACGACGACGGCGCCTGCTGCATCGGTCACGAGGCAGCAGTCCAGCTTGCGGAACGGCCAACTGACATAGGGGGAGGCGAGGACCTCCTCGATCGTCAGCGGATCGCGCTTGAACGCCCTGGGGTTCAGTCGCGCCCATTGGCGCGCCGCAACGGCGATTTCCGCAAGCTGGCGGTCGGTCGTGCCGTACTGGTGCATATGGCGCGCGCAGGCCATGGAATACGCGCCCGGCGCGCCGGGCATGCCGTAAGGGTTTTCGAACTGGCCTTCCATTCCCTGCGCGCTGCTGGCGGAAGCGGGCAGGCCGATACGAGACCTGCCGCTTTCGCCGTGGACGATCAGGGCCACCTCGATCCTCCCCGAGGCGATCGCCGCTGCGGCATGGCCGAGATGCACGACGAAGGACGAGCCGCCGACATGCGTTCCGTCGTAATAGCGGGGGTGGATGCCCAGATATTCGGCCACCTCGGTCGTGCGGAACCCCGCCGTGAACAGTCCATCCACGTCGCGGAGCGCAAGGCCGGCATCGTCGAGCGCATTGAGCACGGCTTCACCCTGGAGTTGAAGCGTGGATTTGTTCGGAACAACGCCGATCTCGTCGGATTCGGCAACGCCGACGACGGCGGCTTGTCTGGTTGGCATTACCTGCTCTCCTCTTTGCGCACCCAATAGCGGCGTCCCTCGCCGATCGCGTGCCAGTCATCGTCGCCCAGGTTGTCGACGTCGCGGCCGAACGGCATTGCGGGACGGGGCTTCATGTCGGGTTCCATGTATGTGTCGAAGGCATCTGCCAGGCTCTCGGCCGTCCAGGCATGATCGCCTTCCAGCCGCGCCAGCGTGCGCGGAGGCTCGACGAGCGTGTAGCCGAAACCGTAGGAATGGAAGACCTGGCCGTTGACGTTCGCGGCGCGATCGGAAGCAAGGAAGGAGACCAGCGGCGCGACATTGTCGGGATCCTTGGGCGTGCCTCTGGCGTGCTCGCTCGGCCATTTTCCGGTTTCCTCGAAGATCTTCCGCGATTCCGGCTTCGAGTCGATCATGCGCGTCGTACCGGTCGGCAGGACGACGTTCGAGGTGACGCCGTATTTCGCCATCGCATTGGCCGTGGAATAGCTGAGCCCGATGATGCCGGCCTTGGCGGCGGAGTAGTTCGGCTGTCCCGCATCGCCATAGGCCGAGCCTGACGCCAGCGAAATGATGCGGCCGCCCTTCTGCTGGCGCATCAGGGCCGTTGCCGGGCGCAGAACGTTGAACAGCCCCTTGAGGTGAACGGCGACCACGACGTCCCATTCCTCCTCCGTCATGTTGAAGATCATGCGGTCGCGCAGGACGCCCGCCGCGTGGACGACGATATCGAGGCGACCGAAGGTGTCGACCGCCTGTTCGACCATTCCCTGGGCGGCGGCATGGTCGGCGACCGAACTGCCGTTGATGACGGCTTTACCGCCGAGCGCCTCGATGGCGGCTTGCGTTTCTTGCGCCGGTCCGGCGTCGGTGCCGTCTCCTGCCAGTCCCGCACCCAGATCGTTGATGACGACTTTCGCACCATTGGCCGCCAGGGACAGCGCGATCCCGCGACCGATCCCGCGCCCTCCGCCGGTGACGAGCGCGACTTTTCCGTCCAGCAACTTCATTTCCGTTCCCTTTCCTGTCGTTCCTGCGTGCCCAAGTCCTCGGGCGTGTCGGCTATGCCACCTCGGACGGCTTCATCCGATCGTCCTGCGTCCGCGCGCGGATATGTTCGGGCAAAGTCTGACCGAGTTTCTTCAGGTACCAGTCGGCATCGCCGAACATCGCTTCGCAGACGCACAGCCGCTTGTAGAGATGGCCGGCTTTCAACTCGTCCGTCATGCCGATGCCGCCATGGAGCTGAAGGCTCTGGGTCCCGACGAAGCGCGCGGACTGGGCGGTCTGTACCTTTGCGTGCCAAACGGTGCGCTGCGCCGACGCTGCGCCGACGTCGAGCGCTTCAAGCGCGGCATGAACGATCGCGCGCGCCTCCTCGCAGGCAAGGCTCATATCCACCAGGCGGTGCTGGAGAACCTGGAATTTGGCAAGAGGCTGGCCGAACTGCTCGCGGACCTTCAGGTATTCGATCGTGTTTTGGGTGGCCTCGGCCATGGCCCCGCAGGCCTCGGCACAAACCGCGATCGCGGCCCGGTCGATGAGATGGTCGATCGAGGCGGTCCGGTCGGCATCGGCACGGCCGAGCAGCGCGGAACCCGGAACCCGGGCCGACAGGCGGACTTCAGCGCCAAGCCGCGCATCGAGGGCAGGGGCTATGTTGAGAGAAACGCCGTCCGTTTCGCGCGGTACGAGGAACAGGCCGACAGGGCCATCGGCCGCGCCCAAGCGCGCCGAAACGACCAGCAAGTCTGCCGCCTGTGCGCCGAGCGTGAAGGCCTTGCGGCCTTCCAGGGCGTAGCCGCCGTCGACCGGACGGGCGATCGTGGTGACGTAGTCGCGCGCATATCCGGCGTCCTGTTCGGAATGACAGAAGGCGAGACGCAGCTCTCCGGCAGCGATTTTCGGAAGCAGGTCGCCCTTTTGCGCTTGCGTACCGGCCAGTTCGATGGCGCCGGCTCCAAGAACGACGGTGCCGAGCAGCCCTTCGAGAACCATGTGCCGGCCGGCCGCCGCCATGACGATGGCAAGTTCCGTCAGCCCTCCGCCGGTGCCTCCGAATTCCTCGGGTATCGCAACGCCGAGCCATCCGAGATCCGCAAACTGGCGCCATTCATTTGAACCATATTGATCGCCGGACGGACCCGAACGCTGCTGCCACCGTTCAAAGCCGTATTTTTCCGAGAGGAAGTTCTGCAGGCTTTCGTCGAGAAGCTGGCGTTCGTCAGCGGAGAAACTGGTCATGGATCGATCCTCAAAGCCCCAAGGCGCCCTTGGCGATGATGTTCCGTTGCACCTCGTTCGAGCCGCTGTAGATCGTCGCCGCCCGGCGATAGAGGTGCTCGTAGATCAGGCCCGCGGAGACGTCCGGGCCGACAAATTCCCCGTCCCAGTTCTGTTCCAGCGCCAGGTCCTGATAAACGGGCCCGTTCCGGCCGAGCACTTCCAGTCCCATCTGGAGAATGCTTTGCTGGAGTTCGGTCCCGCGAAGCTTCAATGCCGCGGCGCCCATCATCGGCGGAGAGCCGGTCGTCCGCGCGGCGGCCAGCTGATCGGCCATCAGCGCTTTTGCCGTCGCCATCCTGACGTCGAGTTCCGCGAGCTTCCGCCGATAGGTGGGATCTTCCGACAGGGGGCGCCCGCCATCCTTGACGACGTCGAGCGCTTTGCGGATCTTCGCCAGATAGGCTTCGAACTTCGCGAAGCTCAGACTGTGCAGCCGCTCGTTGGCAAGGAGGAACTTGGCATAGGTCCACCCCTGGTTCTCTTCGCCGATGCGGTTCTCGACAGGCACGCGGACATTGTCGAAGAAGACTTCGTTGAGGTGGTGGTGCCGCGTGATGCCGATGATGGGGCGGACGGTGATGCCCGGGGTGTTCATATCGATCAGCAGGAACGAGATCCCGGCCTGCTTCTTGACGGTCGCATCCGTCCGCACCAGGACGAAGATCATGTCGGCCCAGTGAGCCCACGAGGTCCAGGTCTTCTGGCCGTTGACGACGTAGTGATCCCCGTCGCGGACAGCGCGGGTCTTGAGGCTTGCAAGATCGGAGCCTGCGCCCGGTTCCGAATAGCCCTGACACCACCAGGTGTTGTTCTTGGCGATATCGGCGAGGTACTTCTTCTTCTGCTCGTCGTTTCCGAAGGTGAAGATGACGGGACCGGCCAGATTGATGCCGAAATTGATCAGGGGCGGTGCCCCCGCCTTGCCGAGCTCTTCCTCGAACACGAGGAACTGTTCGGGCTCCCATCCGAGGCCGCCATGCTCCTTCGGCCACTTGCCGGTAAGCCAGCCTTTTTCGCCGAGCAGTTTCAGCCAGGCATCATATTCCGCTTTTTCGAGGTGCTGTGACTTCTCCTGCTTTCGCCGGATTTCCGCAGGGATCTTTTCGCGGCAGAATTGGCGGACCTCCTCGCGGAATGCATTCAAGCGGTTGTCGCTGCCGACAGACCTTATGAACATGCGTGCCTCCTGCACAAATAAGTATACTATTTGCCCGGTATACCTAATATCGCTTTTGCTTGTCAACCGATCTTCGCGGATTCTGGCAGATTCCGCTGCCCATATCGGGCACGAGAAAAACACACATCCGGCAATTGACGAAAAAGTAAAATAGTCGCACAGTGTACTGGTGCACTCTTTTATTGCGGCCGGACAAGGCAAGCCGGGTGCGTCCTTTCAGGTCATAATCAGGGGAATTCAAATGAGCAGACGAGCAATGCGTTTTCTGGTTGCCATCGCTGGGCTTGGCTTCATGACTGCCGCGGCGAGCGCGGCATGTGAGCCCGACAAGGCCGCCGAGAAGTACCCGACCTTCGCTGGAAAGTCCGTGAAGATCGCCATATCGCCGCTTTACGCGCCGTTCGCCTATGCCGAGGAGGGCTCCGACAAGCTCATCGGGAGTGACGTCGAGATCGGCGAAGCGGCCCTGGAATGCGTCGGCCTCAAACCGGAATATGTGAAGGGCGTCTTCACCAGCTTGCTTCCGACCGTGCTGAACGGCCAGACCGACATCATGAACGCAAACCTCTTCTACAACGAGGAGCGTGCGCAGAACGTCGATTTTGTCGTCTACATGAAGGCCGGCAGCGCCCTGGTGGTGCCGAAAGGGAACGAGCACGGTATCAAGTCGATGGACGACCTCTGCGGCCTCACGACAAGTGCGGTCATCGGCACCTTCTCGCAGAAGGCGCTGGAGGAGCAGTCGAAGACGTGCGAGGCGGCGGGCAAGCCCGCGATCAATATCGTGGTCGCGACCGAAACGGATGCGGCCGTGCGCGGGATATTGAACAAGCGCATCGACTTTCTGCTCGACAATGCGGGCGCCGCCGTCGTGCGGGTGAAGGACGATCCGGAGACGCTGGAGATCGCCTTCACCCAGGCGCGTGACGTGAAGGTCGGCTTTGCCGCCAAGAATGACAACAACGAGATTCTCGACGCCTATCTGAACGGGATGCAGGAGATCTATCGGAACGGCACGGTTGCGAAAATCCTTGAGAAATATGGGATCGACCCGCAGCTTGCCATCGAGCCCGAGATCGTGCGCTGACCTGGAGCACAGACGGGACCGGCCCGATTCCATCGGGCCGGCCTTCGATCCGGAGGCCGACCATGCGCTTGCGCGTCATTTCGACCTGCGCCGACCTCCAAGCCGTCCTCGCGAAGGACCTTGGCCCAGGCGCATGGTCGCAGATCAGCGAAGAACAAGCTCGACGCTTCGAGGCGGCCCGGCGTGCCGGACCGCACGACACCGGGAGGAGATGCACGAAATCCCGGCCAGCGCTTGTTGACGGGGCACTGCTTCTCTCCCTTCTCGGGCGATTGCGGGCGAGCATCGAGGATCTGCGTTTCGAGTTTCCCAGCCGGATGAACCTCCTCTACGGCTTCGACGACGTTCGCTTTTCCGATCCGGTGCCGGCTCCCGTCATGATCCGCCTTTTCCTTAGGATCATCGACGTGAAGCTGCTCGAACCGGGGACGATCCATGTCGTTTACGCGCACCGTCTCAAAACGTCCGAGGGCCTCACGATCCTTGAGGCAAACGCGATCAACCGCATTTACCTGCAGGAGCAGGCTGTTTGAGGAAACCTGATGTCGATAGATTTTCTCGCTGATGAGAATGGAATTGCCACGATCACGATCAATCGGCCGGAACGCTTGAATGCCCTCGACCGCGCTCACTACGCCGAGCTTTCCAGGGCGTGGGTGGAGGTGCGGGACGACCCGAAAATCCGGTGCGCCATCGTGACGGGGGCGGGCGAGAAATCGTTCTGCGCGGGCGCGGACATCAAGGATGTCATCGGCGCGAGGGAAGAACTGCGGAACCTCTGGCAGACGCAGGAAATGCCGTTGCTGAACCGTGGCCTTGAACTGTGGAAGCCGGTGATCGCGGCGGTCAACGGCCATTGTCTCGGAGGGGGCATGACGTTGCTTCTCGCCACCGATATCAGGGTCGCCTCGCCGAATGCCGCATTCGGCGTCGCGGAAGTCAAGCGCGGCATCGTTGCCGGTCTCGGCGGAACACAACGGCTGGTGCGGCAACTGGCCCATGCGCACGCGATGGAAATGCTCTTGACCGGAGACACCATCGATGCGGAAACGGCGGAACGGCGCGGCCTCATAAATCGTGTCGCGCCCGCGGGCGAATTGATGGCCGTGGCGAGGCGCTATGCGGACACCATGGCCCGCAATGCACCGCTCGCCGTTCAGGCGACGAAGGAATTGGCAATGCGCGCGCGTGACATGAGCCTCCAGGACGGGCTGCGGATCGAGCAGCTGCTGAACAATCTGCTTCAGCGCAACTCGGTTGACGTCGCCGAAGGGCGCGCTGCCTTTATCGAAAAACGGTCCGCGGCATTCCGCGGGGAATAGCGCAAGGGGCCTCTCGAAGGGCGTGTTATGGCTGAGACAACTTTTGAAGATTTCATCGTCCTTGTCCGTCGGAGTGGACTGCCTCATGACGACGTCGACCTTGAGCTGCTGTTTGATGGTTATCTCAAGCTTCAAGGCATGATCGCCTCGCTCCGCCGGCCGTCGGACCTCACGACCGGCCTTGCCGTCGGCTTTCAGCCGGAACCCGTCGAATGAGCCCGTTGACGATCGCTGAAGCGGGCAGGAAGCTTGCCGCAAAAACAGTGTCGCCTGTCGAGCTTACCCGCGAATGCCTCGATCGGATCGAAGCTCTCAATCCGACGCTCGCAGCGTTCATCACGGTGACGGGCGAACGAGCGCTTGCCGATGCCCGGGCGGCTGAAGAGCGGATGATGAAGGACCGGAGGCGAACGCCGCTGGACGGCATTCCCATCGCCCACAAGGATCTTTTTGAAACGGCGGGAATTCTGACGTCTGCGCATTCCCGGATCTTGCAGGATAATGTTCCTTCGTCCGATGCCACCGTTGTGCGCCGCCTGGCGGACGCGGGGACCGTCATGCTCGGCAAGCTCGCCACGCTGGAATTCGCTCTTGCCGGGCCTTCGTTCGATTTACCCTGGCCTCCCGCCCGGAACCCCTGGAATCCCGATTACTTCACCTCTGGCTCGAGCAGTGGAACGGCCGCGGCGGTGGCTTGCGGCATGGCTCTTGGCGGGACCGCCACCGATACCGGCGGCTCCATCAGGGGACCGGCCGCCATGTGCGGTGTTTCCGGCATCAAGCCCACATTCGGCCGCTGCAGCCGATCCGGCGTGATTCCCCTTGCCCATACGCTCGACCACATCGGGCCCATGGCGTGGACGGCGCAGGATTGTGCCCTCCTGCTTCAGGAGATGGCCGGCTTCGACCCCTCGGATCGGGCGAGCGCCGACGTTCCCGTTCCCGATTTTTCAGGTGAGATCGGCAAGAGCCTGCGGGGTTTGAAAGTTGGCGTTGTCGCTCACTTCCATGAAAGAGACAATCCCGTCAGCGAGGAGACGGCAGTCGCGGTATCGCAGGCCATCGAGATCCTGCGGGACGGCGGCGCTGTCGTTTCCGATGTCAAGCTGTCGTCCCTGGCGGAATATTCCTCGGCAAACCGCGTGATAATGAACGCGGAGGCCGCCGCATATCACGAGCAGACGCTGAGGAGCCGCTTCCGCGATTTCGGTGAGCGTCTACGGCACAGGTTGCTGCTGGCATCCTTCATGACAAGCAACGACTACATCCAGGCGCAACGGCGCAGGCGCGAATTGTGTAACGAGTTCGCACGGGCTATGGAAACGGTCGATGTCCTCATAACCGCAGCTTCGGCTTCCGAGGCGCCGCTCATCGAGGACGTCCCCTTCTGGGACGGCCTTGAAAAGCCGAGTTTTGCATTGCCTTGGAATTTGACCGGCTATCCTGCCATCGCGGTCTGCATGGGGTTTGGGCCGAAAGGCCTGCCGCTCTCCGTGCAGATCGGCGGCCGACCCTTCGGCGAGGCCACGCTTTTCCAGGTCGCTACGCTCCTCGAAACTTCAACCCTATGGAGGCAGAGACGCCCTGTTCTCTGCTCGTCCTGACATTGTGCGGGGCTGCCTTGCCGCGCGCCCGATAGCGTTCTGCTCAGCATGCATGTATGGCGGCCGCGGGGCTCAGGGCGTATCCAATCGTGGCAGCCGCAGTATAAACCGTGTGCCTCCATCCCTGGGCGGGTCGTGCAGCACCGTTCCTCCATGCAGCTGTGCGATCTGGCGCACGAGGGAAAGGCCGAGGCCCCATCCTCCGGCAGCCTCGCCGTGGCCGCCCGGGCGGTAAAAGGGTTCGAAGACACGTTCGCCTTCTCCCGTAGGGATACCGGCACCATGGTCGCGGACCGACGGTTCGGTCATGGCGCCCGTGGACCTGACGCTGATCGTGATGGGCGCCGCGCCATGACGAACCGCGTTCTGTATCAGGTTGCGGATCGCCCGGGACAGGAGCCGCGCATCGCCCACGACCTCCGCCGGCGTTCCGGAGGCGTCCAGCCCCGCCCGCGCGGCCTCTTCCGCGGCAAGCGCCAGAAGGTCGAGCGGCTGGAACGCTTCGGTCCGCTCGCCATGGGTCAGCCGGCTGGAAAGCAGGATTTCGCCGACAAGGTCGTCCAGTTCGCCCAGGTTCCGCGCGATCTCCTCGCGCTGCGTCTGTGTGGGGTTGTCCTCATGGAGATGCACGGCCATGCGCAGGCGGGCAAGCGGGGAGCGCAACTCGTGGCTGGCATTGGCCAGGAGCGAACGGTTCGAATTGACCAGCGCCTCGACCTGCGCAGCGGCCCGGTTGAAACTGTCGGCGACGCTCGCGACCTCGTCGCGCCCCTCGACGGCGACGCGCAGGGACAGGTTGCCCTTTCCCCAGCTCTCGACACCGTGGCGCAGACGCTCCAGCCGGCGCGTAAGGTTGCGCACGACCGGCCAGGCCGCGAGCGCCGTCAAGCCGGCAACGAGCGCCAGAAGCAGCAACGGATTGCCGCGCGGCCGGAACGGCAGGGTGAAACGCGCGGTCAATGTTCCGCCGTCCCGCACCGCAACGGTGACGGGAGCGAAGGTGGTGATGCCATCCCGTTCGGCGGGCTGATAGGCCGCGACGAGGGTTCCCGCCGCATCGCGCAGTTCGATCTCCGCATGGCTTGCCGGGCCGATGCGGTTCAGCACGGCCTGCGGCTCCTCGGGACCGGACAGCATGGCTGCCAGCAGCTCGGCACGCTGGTTGACCCAGCCGCGATCCTCGCGATCCACGAACAGCGCCACCATGACGATCCCCGCAATCGCGAGGATCGCGATGCCGGCCAGAACCGTCAGATAGATCTTGAGAAACAGCCGCCCGCGCATGTCAGTCCTTGTCGTCCTGGCGTCGTGCGAAGACATAGCCCGCGCCGCGCACGGTGACGATGCGGCGAGGGTGCCGGGGATCGTCCTCGATCGCCGCCCGGATACGGGAGACATGGACATCGACCGACCGGTCGAACGCATCGGCTTCGATCCCCTTCACGCGATCAAGCAACTGCTCGCGCGTGAGAATCCGCCCGGCGCTTTCGGCAAGGGCCAGAAGGATGTCGAACTGGTGGCCGGTCATGTCGCAGACCTGCCCGTCGAGCCGCGCGCTGCGGGAGCCGGGGTCGATCTCCAGCCGCCCGAAGCGAAGGATGCCCGCCACCGGAGAGGCGCCGCGGCGGCGCAGGATTGCGCGCAGCCGGGCCAGCAGCTCGCGGGGGCTGAAGGGTTTGGGCAGATAGTCGTCGGCGCCGATCTCGAGCCCGACGATGCGATCGGTCTCGTCTCCCCTGGCGGTCAGCATCAGGACCGGGACGTCCGATCCGGCGCGGATGCGCTTCAGCACCTCGAAGCCGTCGAGGTCGGGCAGCATGACGTCGAGGATCACCGCTTCGGCAGGGCTGCGGCTGAGATCGGCCAGTCCCGCCGTGGCCGTGGGCGCCGATCGCACCCGATAGCCATTGGCGGACAGGTAGTCGTTCAGCATGGCGGAAAGCCTCGTGTCGTCGTCGATGATCAGGAGATGTTCCGCCATGCCCGTTCCTCAGCGCACCGCGCTGTCCTTGCCATACCACAAACGCGTGAAGATCGCCTCACGCCGGACGAAGGCGTGATAGAGCGCGGCCCCGACATGGGCAACCAGGAGGCCGATAAGAGCCATCGCGCCGATCCCGTGCGGGCCGCGCGGCGCATAGGCCGCGAAATCCGGCAACGACCCGGTCCCGCCGAACAGGATGGCTCCGGCCCCGCTCATCGCCATCAGCGCGATGCCGCTGCCGAACATGCCGAAGAGGACGATATAGAAGGCGGCATGAACCCCTCGCGCCAGACGTTCCTGCCAGGGCGGCGTATTTGCCATGGGCGCCGGCTTGCGGTCGAAGACCAGCCACCACGCCACGCGCAGGATCGTCAGCGCAAGGGTGGCGATGCCGAGCGGCACATGCACGCGCAGGAACATCGCCGGATCGCTCGAGGCGGCGGCTCGAAAGCCGGTTCCCAGGAGGACGAGAATCGCGGCGGCGCTGAGCCAGTGGATTGTCACGGCAACGCTGCCGTAGCGATCTGCGCTGCTCTTCATCATGATCGGAACTCCTGATTGGATATCGGGTCGGGGAGCCGGGGCGTGGCCGCCCCGGCCGAACCACGCGCCTTCATTCACGGCCCGGCCTGAAGCCGGGACCGAAAGAGCGGCGCTTCTCCAGCAGTTCCGTCCGCTGTTCGGGCGTCAGGACCTCGGCTGCCTGGATGAAGGCCTCGAGCGCCCGGGCCGAGACGGCGTCCGCGGTGGCAAGGGCTTCCTTCCGCAGGGTTTCGATCGCGGCGCGGTCCAGCGTCTCGGCCCTCACGAGGGCGGCCAGGCGGTCACGCCTATCGTCCAGATCGCTGATCATGGGGCGGATTTCCGTCCGGGCGGCATCGACGATGGCCCAGATTCTCTGGCGCTGCTCTTTGGTCGTGTCCACCGATTTCAGCGCGCGTTCCAGGCCGAAGCCGCCGAAGGGGCCGCCGAATCCATGGCCGCGAAAGCCGTTCGCCTGAACCACGCCGGTGACTGCGAGCGCGCCGAGCGCCAGAACCGCGGTCATCCCGCCTACCAGATACTTGCGCAGGCGGCCTTTCTTGCTGCTGTCTTCCATGTTGCTTCTCCTCGTCTTGCACGGCCTCTCATCGCCGCGACAAGGAGAAGATGATGTCCGCGTGTTTCTCCCATCCACGCGTCATATTAAGTTTTGTGAAGAAGCAGGAGGAGGGCGCCGACGGACATTCGCGTGCCGGGCCGCCGGCTGGCGTCCTTCAAGATCCCTAGCCATCGGGTGCTTTTGCGCCCGCTGGCAGATCGGTGTCTTGCGCGCACGCGACGAGTACGTTCACGGCTTCCTGCAACATGGGGCCCAGATATCGGCCTTTCTGCCAGAACACGACGTAGTGATAGAGCGCGCTTGGCTCGAAGGGGCGGATCTCGACGTTGAAGCACGCAGCCTGCCGGGCGGCGAAGGTATTGCTGCTTGAAATGCCGAGGCCGGCGGCGACGAAACTGACCTCCTGGCCGATGACATCCACCTGGATGGCGAGGTGCGGCTCCGCTCCCATGTAGCGAATGGCATTCTCGCTCATGAGGTGGGATTGCATCTGCGGTTCGATATCCGCAAGCGGCTCGCCGACCAGATCCTCCGGCCGGATCAAGTCCTTCCGGGCAAACCGGTGCTCCGGATGGAAGATGCATACATTGGTCGCCGTCGTCATCGGGCGCCAGTCGAAGACGTTTTCGTCGAGCGGCAGGCGGCCAAGTCCGAGATCCGCCCGCCCTTCGAGCACATGGTCCGTCACCTCCCGGTAGGTGCCGGATTTGATGTGGACCGCCGCGACCGGCTGGCGCGACCGCAGCATGCGGATGGCATCGGGAAGTAGCCGGAGCGAGAAGACGTGCGGCGCGGCGATGCCGATCGTGTCGCTGTCGATGCCCTTCAGCGAGGAGACGGTCCGGGCGATCCTTTCCATCTGCACGAAGGTCGCATCGGCGTCGCGAAAGAGGGTCATCGTCTGCGCCGTTGGAACGAGCCGCCCCTTGTCGCGCATGAACAGCTGTACGCCGAGCAGGGTTTCCAGCTGCTTGATCTGCTGGCTGACGGCGGGTTGGGTGATGTCGAGGGCCTTTGCCGCCGCCCTCTCGGAACCGGTCCTGACGACCTCGCGCAGAATCTGAAGCTGGCGAAGCGTGACGCCCGTCCCTGCGATTTCGACCATGATGGTGCGTTCCTGCGTGCGCGGTTCGTAGCTCTGCAAATGCAAAGACCAACTTATACCCTCTCGCGTGGAGCCGCCACCTCCGAGCCGGATGGCTCTTCTTCATATAAGCCAGGCTTATCTAAAAATAATCCTGCTTATAAATTGACCCTATGGGCGCGACAGGCAATTCTATGTCCGTAACGCCGCCGTGACGGACAGCCGGCGCCGACGGAACACAAGGGGTTCCGCTACATCGAAAATCGAAAGCGAAAGGGTGGTGCCGCTTCATGCGCGCAGCAAAGGCTTTGTCGTATCCTGCATTCGGCGTCGGTGAACCGGCCGCGGAACCCGGTATCCGCGCCGAGCGGATCGAAAAGCGGCTCGGCGGCAACGATGTCCTGCGGGGTGTCGAGCTTATCGTCCGTCCCGGCGAGATCCTCTCGATCCTCGGCAGCAGCGGTTCGGGCAAGAGCACGCTGCTCAGGTGCCTCAATCTCCTGACCATTCCCGATCGCGGAGACATCTGGGTGCACGGCGAGAAGCTGGCGATCCGCGCCGCATCGCCGCACGGCGGACCTGCCGGCATCCTCGATCACCGGCAGGTCCGAAGGGTGCGGGCTTCCATGGGCATGGTTTTCCAGAACTTCAATCTCTGGCCGCACAAGACGGCGCTCGAGAACGTCACGGAGGGGCCGGTTCTCGTCAAGGGGATCCGGCGCGGCGCCGCCGCCGAGCTCGGCCGCCACTACCTCGCCAAGGTAGGGCTCTCGGACAAGGCGGATGCCTATCCGCGCCATTTGTCCGGCGGCCAGCAGCAGCGCGTGGCGATCGCCCGGGCGCTGGCGATGGAGCCGCAGGTGCTGCTTTTCGACGAGCCGACCTCGGCGCTGGACCCGGAACTGGTGGGCGAAGTGCTGCGTGTCATGGCGGCGCTTGCCGGGGAGGGGCGGACCATGGTGATCGTCACCCACGAACTTGCTTTCGCGCGCGAGGTCTCGACGCGGGCCGCCTTCATGCACGGCGGGCTGATCGAAGAGGAAAGCCCGCCGCAGGAATTCTTCTCCTCTCCCGTCTCAGGCCGTCTTCGCGGCTTTCTCGCTTCCCATCGATAGGAGGACCTCGCGCATGGACGGTTTCGTGGTGCAGTTCGTCAACGGACTGAAGACGACGGTACTGCTGGCGCTTGTCAGCGGCGCGCTCGGCATGGCGCTCGGATTGCTTGCTGCGGCGGGGCGGCTGTCGCGGTGGAGGGCGGTAAGCGCCGCGGTCGGCTTCTACACGACGATCATTCGGGGCGTGCCCGAACTCATCATCATCCTGCTGATCTATTTCGGCGGAACTGTCGCCATCAGCGCCTTCTTCGGACGTTATGTCGAGGTCAACGCGTTCCTCGCCGGGGTCGTTTCCCTCACCGTCGTCTTCGGCGCCTATACGGCGGAAATCTTCCGAGGGGCGGTGCTCAGCATACCGGCAGGGCAGATCGAGGCGGCCCGCTCGCTCGGGCTGCATCCCTGGCAGACCTGGCTGCTCGTCATCCTTCCGCAAATGCTGCGCATCGCCCTGCCGGCGCTTGCGAACCAGTGGATCTCCCTTGTCAAGGAAACGTCGCTGATCTCGATCGTCGGGCTGACCGATATCATGCGGGTCGCCGCCATCGGCGCGGGGTCGCTGCGGGCGCCGCTGACATTCTATCTCGCGGCATCGGCGCTCTATCTCGCGCTGACCAGCCTGGCGCTGGTGATCTTCAATCTCCTCGAACGGCGTTTCGCCGTTCCCGGGCGGTGAGGTGCCGCGCCATGGATATCATGCTCCTCCTCACCAGCACGGTCACGCTTACCGGCGGCATTCCGCTGACGCTTCTCCTGACATTCGCATCGCTCCTGGCGGGTTTCGTCCTCGCCGTGCCCCTTGCCTTCATGCGGGCGTCGCCGCGCAAGTGGCTTTCCCTACCAGTGCTCGCCTATACATACGTGTTTCGCGGCACGCCGCTGCTCGTCCAGCTTTTCATCATCTATTACGGCCTCGGTCAGGTCGGCGCCATTCGCTCGAGCGTGCTCTGGGTCCTGCTGCGCGATCCCTTCTGGTGCTGCCTGCTGGCGTTCTCCCTGAACGGCGCCGCCTACACGACGGAGATCTTTCGCGGCGGGATCCAGGCCGTGGCGACCGGCATGATCGAGGCGGCGCAGGCGGTCGGCATGTCGCCGTTGCAGATCAAGCGCCGGATCATCTTTCCGATCGCCTTCAGAAGCGTGCTTCCGTCCTATGCCAACGAGGTCATCAGCCTGGTGAAGGCGACGTCGCTCGCCAGCACCGTGACCTTGCTGGAGATCACCGGCCTTTCGCGAAAACTGGTGTCGGAGACCTTCGCACCCTACGAGATCTTCATCGCCGCGGGCGTGCTCTATCTCGGCCTGACCTTCCTCCTGACCGGTTTCTTCAACGTGCTGGAGGCCCGGTTGAACGCGGCGCCCCAGGCAAGGAGAAATCCGCGCCGGGTCATCCTGCGGCAGGTGCCCCATGAACAGTAACGCCCGTCAAGACCTGCTGCCGCTCCGGGAGAGCGCGTGGCGCGAGATCGATCCGTCGGCGATTGTTTCCAACTACCGCGCCATACGGGCGGCGATCGGTCCCGGGACAAAGATCTTCGCCTGCCTGAAGCAGGACGCCTATGGATGCGGGGCGGGGAAGGTAGCCTCTCTCCTGTCCGCGGCCGGCACCGATGCCTTCGGCGTCGTGTCCATCGCCGATGCGATCGCCGTGCGGCGGGCGGCGCCCGGAACGCCGATCCTCATGTATCCGGGCATCGGTCCGGATGCCGTCGACCTTATCAGGGACCTCGACCTGACGATTTCAGTTTCCGGCGAGGAGGACCTGAAGGGCTGGCTTGCGACCGGCGTGCCGCTCAAGGTTTTCGTGAAGGTGGATCTCGGCTTTTGGCGCGCCGGCGTGGTGCCCGCCAGCCTCCGGCGCTTGGTGAAACTGTGCGCCTCGCAAAGCAATCTCGCCGTTGACGGCCTTTATGCCCATCTCAGTGAGTTCGGCGACGCCGGGTCTTCTGCGCCGGCGCAGGTCGCACGCCTGACGCCGCTTCTTGACGCGCTGAAGGCGGAGGGGCGGCTTCCCGCAACCGTCATGGTTTCAAGCAGCGAAAGCCTGCTTCAGCACCCGGAATTCGACATGGACGCGGTCGATCCCGGTGCCCTCCTCTTCGGATTGGCCCGTTCCGGGGCCGGGCGTCGGACCCTCTCAATCCGGCCGGCCCTGTCGGCGATCAAGGCGCGCATCGTGGCGCTCAAGACGTGCCACGACAGCATGGGAAGGCCGCCGGGCCTGCCGGGCTACCACCCGGCGATGCGCCTTGCCGTGCTGGGGATCGGCTGGGGGCACGGGGTGCCGCGAGACCTCGGCTCCTCGGCCTCGGTGCTCGTCCGGGGGCGGCGTGCGCCCGTCGTGCCGCCCGTCCATCTCGAACATCTTCGCATCGACGTCACGGATATTCCCGAAGCGGTGCTCGGGGATGAGGCGGTCCTGCTCGGCTCTTCCGGTGCGGACCGCATCACGCTGCCGCAACTCGCCGAAGCCTGGAACACCGATGAAACAGGCGTCGGCTGCGGCCTCAGGGAGAGCCTGCGGCGGATAGACGCCGCACCACGATCGAAACCGAACCAAGAAGAAGGGGAATGACATGAAACGACAACTGACCTGCGCCCTCGCGGCGCTCCTGCTGGCTGCCGGCCTTGCCCATGGCGCGGAGCGCACGGCCATCACCATCGCCTCGGAAGGCGCCTCGCCGCCGTGGGACTATATCGACGAGAACGGCGCGCTCGTCGGTTTCGACATCGACGTCGGCAACGAGCTCTGCACCCGGATGAAGCTGCAATGCACCTTCGTCGCGCAGGACTGGGACGGCATCATCCCCGGCCTTCTGGTGAAGAAGTACGATGCGATCATGGCCGGCATGTCGATCACCGAAAAGCGCAAGAAATCAATCGCCTTCTCCGTTCCCTATGCGGTGGCGCCGAACCAGATCGTCATGCGCCGGGCGCTCGGCCTGCCGCCCGGGGATATCGAGGCGAAGCTGAACCTCACGGATATCGACGCGGCGAAGAAGGAGACCATCGACAAGCTGAGGGAAAGCCTGAAGGGCAGGACCCTCGGTGTCCTTCGCTCCTCCAACTCGGAGGCGGTCGTGCAGGAACTCTTCGGCGACATTGCGGAGGTGCGCAGCTATGACAGCCAGGAAAACCTGAAGCTCGACCTGACATCGGAGCGTATCGACGGCGGCCTCGGCGATCGCCTGGTCTGGAAGCAGTTCCTCGACACGCCGGAGGGCAAGGCGGTGGAATTCTTCGGCCCTGAACTTTCGGGAGGCACCTGGGGCCCCGGCGTCGGTGTCGGTCTTCGCAAGGAGGATGCCGATCTTGCCGAGGCCTTCGACAAGGCCATCGAAGCGAGCACCCGGGACGGCGCGCTCGGGAAGATCAGCCAAAAGTGGTTCGGCGTGGATATTGCTCCGCAGCTCGCGAACTGACTGTCCCCCTGCGACTATCGGCGGCCCTCGGGCCGCCTCCTCCTGAATTCTTCTCCAAGGTACATCGCCATGTCTTCACCGTTCACGCTCGCCGTCACCGGGCAATCTCTCATTCATCATGATGTCCGGCAGGTCCGGGACGATGGATTTGCCGCAATCAAGGCACTGATCAAGCAGGCCGATATCGCTTTTACGAATTTCGAGACGACGGTGTTCGGCCGGCATGGCGGGTGGCCGATGAAGGGGTCCTATTTCGGATGTTCGGCGCCGTTTGTGCTGGATGCGCTGAAGGACATCGGCTTCAACACCCTGGCGCTCTCCAACAACCACGCCTTCGACCTCGGCCCTCCGGGCGTTCTGTCGACGCTGGAGGAAGTGGCGGAGAGGGGGTTCCTTCACGCCGGTATCGGTGTCGATGCCACAGACGCGGGCCGGCCGGGAATGAAAACCTTCGGCACAAGGCGGGTGGCGCTCGTTGCCATGGACGCCGGCCCCGGCCCGGCGACCATGTATGCGGCCGACGCGACGGACCGGCGTCCTGCAAGGCCGGGCGTGAATGGGCTCGACGTGTCGAGGCGTTTTGCGGTCGAGCCCGCGGTATTCGCGAGCCTCTCCGGCATTCAGGACATCTTCCAGAGCAGTCCGATGGAACGGGGCAACTACGCCCAGCCGCACGATCCGCCGGACCTGCAATCGGCCGATGAGATCGATTTTTACGGAACGGTCTTTTGCCGCGCCCCGGAGAACCGGCGCCGGATCCTGGTGGACGAGGCGAGCCTGCAGCGTCATCTGTCGGCGATCCGCCACGCTGCCGCGGAAGGCGCCTTCGTCATCGCCTACCTCCACCATCATCATTGGGAGCCGAACTGGCGGGAGGTGCCTTCCTGGGTTCAGGCGTTCGCACGGGCTTGTATCGATGCCGGCGCGGGGATGTTCGTCAGTCATGGCGCGCCGGTCCTGCAGCCCATCGAAATCTATCGCCGCGCGCCGATCTTCTTCGGGCTCGGTAATTTTCTCTTCCATCTCGATGAGGGGGAGGTCGTATGGAGCGCACCGGATGTCTGGAAAAGCGTGGTGGCGACATGCCGTTTTGATGCCGACGCGAGGCTCCGGTCGATCGACCTTCATCCTGTCGTCATCGGCGGCGAGAATCTGGACGCTGACAATTATCACGAACGGATCGTTCCGGTCCCTGCCCCGGAAGGGCTGGCAGCGAGGATGATCGAGGATTTGGCAATCCGCTCGAAGGCACACGGCGTGTCGATCGCCTTCGCCGAGCGTTTTGGGAGAATAACGGCAGAGATCAGCGCGTAACGACAATGACCGGAAATCAGCTTTGGTAACTGAGCGACCCCGAGAATCCAGGGTAAAGCACGTCGAATACCTTCGCGGTTTTCCGGTCAACCGCCTCCGCAAGGTGATCGTAACCGGACCGAGGGATCTCCGATGCAGGACGAATTGTCGTGCCTGCTTCTTCCAGAACCTGCTGGAACGCTTTGACGCATCCTCTTGGCATGGTGTCGAGCGAGCCGATCTCGTCGAGCAGCGCCTCCTCAACCGAGGTCAGAACGGAACTGTCATTTTTTGTTCGTCGCCTATTCTGGTCCGGAAGCGTTCCAAAAAGGTCAAACAGCGACAGGAGGCCCTCATGCAGGCGGTCATTCTTCAGCATTTCGGTCAGGCTGCCTTCGGCCTCCTTGCATGTCGAGCCGCAAGATTGCCAGTGCCGGAAAACCGAAACGACGAATGCTTCATCACTGGTCAGATCGGAAAAGCCAAGCGGGGTAAAATTGATGGTTTCCATAAATCCAGTCCGAGCGGCACGCGGAGGCCTTCTTTAGCTGATTAAAGTTGATTTCGAAACACCACTTTTTAATGAAATGCGGTATCTTGTCACGCGGTCCTGGTTGACGTACTCGAAACCCACAGAGCCCTGTGGGCCAAGCAACAAACCGCTCGGTGGCGCTACGTTTCCGCGCCATGCAGTTCATGACGTGGGATAGCGATGAACCTTTACCTGGATTACCTGGCTGAGATCAAAAGCAGAGAAGCGCAAGGGCTCGCCCCCAAGCCGATCGACGACGGCGGATTGACCGGCGAAATCATTGCAATCATCCAGGATGCCGGTAACGAGCATCGGGCCGATGCCCTGAATTTCTTCATCTACAATACGCTGCCGGGCACGACCAGTGCGGCTGGCGTCAAGGCCGCGTTCCTGAAGAAGATCATCCTCGGCGAAACGATCGTCCCGGAGATCACCCCCGAATTCGCCCTCGAACTGTTGTCGCATATGAAAGGCGGCCCTTCGATCGACGTGCTGCTCGACATCGCGCTTGGCGATGACGCCGCGATCGCCGGGCAGGCCGGCGAGGTGCTGAAGACGCAGGTCTTCCTCTACGATGCCGACATGTTCCGGCTGCGCGATGCCTTCAAGGCGGGCAATGCCATCGCGAAGGGCGTTCTGGAGAGCTATGCCAAGGCCGAATTCTTCACCAAGCTCCCGGCTGTCGAGGACGAGATCAAGGTCGTGACCTTCATCGCCGCCGAAGGCGATATTTCGACCGACCTGCTGTCGCCCGGCAACCAGGCGCATTCGCGCTCGGACCGCGAGCTGCACGGCCAGTGCATGATCACGCCCGAGGCGCAGCAGGAAATCGTGGCGCTGAAGAAGCAGCACCCGGACAAGCGCGTGATGATGATCGCCGAGAAGGGCACGATGGGCGTGGGCTCGTCGCGGATGTCCGGCGTGAACAATGTGGCGCTCTGGACCGGCAAGCAGGCCAGCCCCTATGTGCCCTTCGTCAATTACGCGCCGGTCGTCGCGGGCACCAACGGCATCTCGCCGATCTTCGCGACCACCGTGGACGTGACCGGCGGCATCGGAATCAACCTGAAGAACTGGACCAGGAAGACCGGCGAGGACGGCAAGCCGATCCTCAACAACGACGGCAACCCGGTCCTCGAGCAGCAATTCTCGGTCGAGACCGGGACAGTCCTGAAGATCGACACGAAGAACAAGAAGCTCCGCGACGAGAACGGCAAGGAGCTGGTCGACGTCGCCGCCGCCTTCACGCCCCAGAAGATGGAGTTCATGAAGGCCGGCAGCTCCTATGCCATCGTCTTCGGCAAGAAACTCCAGACCTTTGCCGCCCAGACGCTCGGGGTCGAGCCGACCCCGGTCTTCGCCCCGAACAAGGAAATCACCGTCGAGGGCCAGGGCCTGACCGCGGTCGAGAAGATCTTCAACCGCAACGCCGTCGGCGTGACGCCGGGCAAGGTGCTGCACGCGGGCTCGGATGTGCGGGTCAAGGTGAACATCGTCGGCTCGCAGGACACCACCGGCCTGATGACCGCGCAGGAACTCGAGGCGATGGCGGCCACCGTCATCTCGCCGCTCGTGGACGGCGCCTACCAGTCGGGTTGTCACACGGCATCCGTCTGGGACAAGAAGGCGCAGGCGAACATTCCGAAACTCATGGCCTTCATGAACAACTTCGGCCTGATCACCGCCCGCGACCCGAAGGGCGTCTATCATTCGATGACGGACGTGATCCACAAGGTGCTGAACGACATCACCGTGGATGACTGGGCGATCATCATCGGCGGCGACAGCCACACCCGCATGTCCAAGGGCGTGGCCTTCGGCGCCGATTCGGGCACCGTGGCGCTGGCGCTGGCCACCGGCGAGGCGACCATGCCGATCCCGCAGTCGGTCAAGGTGACCTTCAAGGGAACGATGAAGCCCTATATGGACTTCCGCGACGTGGTGCATGCGACCCAGTCGCAGATGCTCAAGCAGTGTGGGGACAACGTGTTCCAGGGCCGGGTGATCGAGGTCCATATCGGCACGCTTCTGGCCGACCAGGCCTTCACCTTCACCGACTGGACGGCCGAGATGAAGGCCAAGGCGTCGATCTGCATCTCGCAGGACGAGACGTTGATCGAGTCGCTGGAAATCGCCAAGTCGCGCATCCAGATCATGATCGACAAGGGCATGGAAAACGCGGCACGGACCCTGCACGGCTTGATCGCCAAGGCGGACAGGCGCATCGCCGAGATCCGCTCGGGCGAAAAGCCTGCGCTCGCGCCCGACGACAATGCGAAATACTTCGCCGAAGTCGTCGTCGATCTGGACGTGATCGACGAGCCGATGATTGCCGATCCCGACGTGAACAATGCCGATGTGTCCAAGCGTTACACCCACGACACGATCCGTCCGGTGTCCTATTACGGCGGCGCCAAGAAGGTCGACCTGGGCTTCGTGGGCTCGTGCATGGTGCACAAGGGCGACATGAAGATCGTCGCGCAGATGCTGAAGAACATCGAGAAGGCCGAGGGCAAGGTCGAGTTCAAGGCGCCGCTCGTCGTCGCCGCCCCGACCTACAACATCATCGACGAACTGAAGGCCGAAGGGGATTGGGAAATCCTGCAGAAGTATTCGGGCTTCGAGTTCGACGACCTGATGCCGAAGAGCAAAGCGCGGACCGAATACGAGAACATCCTCTATCTCGAGCGTCCGGGCTGCAACCTGTGCATGGGCAACCAGGAAAAGGCGGAGAAGGGCGATACCGTCCTGGCGACCTCGACCCGCCTGTTCCAGGGCCGCGTCGTGGAAGACACCACCGAGAAGAAGGGTGAATCGCTGCTGGCCTCGACCCCGGTCGTGGTGTTGTCGGCGATCCTCGGACGCACGCCGAGCATGGAAGAGTACCGGGCTGCCGTCGACGGAATAGACCTGACAAAGTTCGCTCCGCCGAAAGTCGCTCCGATCGATTCTTTGTCCGTCCATTACTAGGGGTTCGACATCGAGAGGGCGCTGTAAAGCCTGACGCCGATTGGGTGGCCCGGCGAGGCGCCCTGCTGTCAGGCGGGCGCAAGCCCGAGCGATTCATTACACTCGCTGATCCCCGGAATCTGCGCGCGGATGAAGATCCGGCTCGGACCGGCGGCGTGCTGTCCCGTGGCACCCCTGCCGCTGGGTGAGCGCGGGCGCGCTCGGGAGGGCTTGATTTTACGGGAAGTATTCTATTGTTTTAGTAGAGAATGCCGTGTCACCCACTCGTCGGACAGGACGAGTTCCTGGAAACCGCCTCACGCCGTGCAGGAAAGGAACCCATCGATGACGCTTGCGCCCGCCCAACTCCTTCCGCAATCGCAGGACGCCGATACCCTTGCACGGATCGCCATCATCGGTCGTGGCTTCACCGGCCTCATGACGGCGATCGCGCTCTTGAAGGCCGTCCACAGGCCGTTCCATCTCGTGATGTTCGACCCCTATCCAAAAATCGACGGCGGGGAGAGCATCGGCCGCCCGGCGTCCGGGCTCCTGAACAGCCGCGTCCGCGATCTCTCGGTCGATCCGGCGGCCCGCGACGATTTTCGTCATTGGCTGGAGGCCAATGACGACTGGCGTGACCGCGACCAGGCGGTGTCCGGCAATGTCGATCATGCCTTCGTGCCCGGGGAGGTGTTCAGCGCCTATGCCTATCAGCGTTTCTCCGAAGCGCTGCGCGAACGGGCCGATGTGATGGTTCAGGTGCGTGCCGAGAGTGTCGCGGCCATCGGGCGCCACCCGCGGGGCGGTCTTTCCGTTCTTTCGGGCGAGGGCGATCAGGCGCGCTTCGATGCCGTCTTCCTGGCGACGGGCTATGGCCTGCGCGAAATCGCCGAAGGCAATGCCGGCCCGACCGGCGCAAGGGAGGTGCAGGTCATCGGCGGCGGCGTTCATGCCGTCGACCGTGCGCTGCGCCTGCTTGCGGCAGGGGAGGCGTCCCATGTCACGCTCATTTCCGCGTCCGGTTTCCTGCCGCAGCCGCATGCGCCGTCGGCCGTCGGCGCCGTGTCGTCCGATCGTCCGTTCCCGAACACGCTCCGCGGCGCCTTCCGCCATCTGCGCGAGGCCGCGAACCGGGCGGCACTGGAGGGGACTGGCTGGCAGGGCATCATGAACGATTTCCGCCTGCGCGCCCGCGAGCTCTGGCAGGGCCTGACGCCGGAGGAGCGGCGCCGCTTCAAGCGCCATGTCAAGCCGATCTACGACAGCCACCGCAACCGTCTTCCGCTCGGCCACTATGAGCGGCTGCGCCGGGCAATCGACAGCGGGGCAATCACGGTGCGCAAGGGCAAGGTCGAGCGCATCGCGACCAATGGCGTGCTGCTCTCGGGCGCGGGGGGACTGCAGGTTCTGCCGGCGGACCGGACGATCGATTGTCGTGTCCGCCCGACCGATCTCGATTCCCCGCTCTTCCGCTCGCTCCTGTCGGCGCAGCTTGCGCGGCGGGACGAGCTCGACCTCGGCATCCTCGTCGACGGTGACGGCCGGGTCTTTTCGCAAACGGGGGCATTCGAGGGGCTCTTCGCGATGGGGCCGCTGGGTCTTGGAAGCCTGCCGGATATCGACCTCGTGCCGCAGATCGTCGTTCAGGCTCACGCGGCAGCCGACGCCCTCGGGGCTTGGCTTGCGGAAGCCGCGAGCAGCAAAGCCGCGGAGTCTCGCACGCGCTAGAAAGACGCCGGCCCGGCCGCCGGCCGGGTCAGGCCAGTCCCGAGAGGGCGCGACAGGTGCGCGGATCAGCGGGGCAGCAGCGCCTGTTCGTAGATCTTCGTCGAACGGGCGCCGGAACGGCAATAAGCCAGGATCGGCCGGGGAAGATCGTCCAGCGCCTGGACCATGCTGCCCACGGCCTCGTCCGTCAGTCCCGTGGAAAGCACGGGGATATGCCGGACCTCGATCCCGAGCTGGGCCGCGCGGCCGGCAATCGACGAGAATGCGGGCTGGTCGGCTTGCTCCCGGTCGGGCCGGTGGCAGACGATGGAGCGGAACCCCAGCAGGCTGACGATGTCGACATCTTCAGCCTCGATCTGCGGTGAAACCGAGTAGTCCTCGTTGATCTTGCGGATGTCCATGCCTGTCCTTCCTTTGTCGTTCTGGCGAAGGCGCGTTGTCTTTCGGGCTTCAGGAAAAGCCCAGGGGCCGCACAGACACGCTGAGCCACAGGGCGGCGGCAACGAGCGCCACGGCTGCCGCCACCCCGACGAAAAACCAGCCCAGTTCGCTTGAAGGCCTCAAGACCGGCCCGCGGCCGATGTCACGCCGCATGATGGACATCCTTGTCGACAGCCGGAAGAAGGCCGGACAGATCCGACAGGAGGTCGTCGAAGCGCGCCGCAAGGCGGGCCGATGCAACCCTGTGGTCCTTGAAATCGACATCGGATGCATAGATCGCCGTCGGGAGTGTCCGGGCGCTGAAGAAGCCGAAGAGGGGACGCAGCTGATGCTCGACCACCAGCGCATGCCGGTCGCCGCCGCCGGTCGCCGTGAGGATGACGGGTTTCCCGCGCAGTTCGAGAGGGTCGATCAGGTCGAATAGGTGCTTGAAGAGACCGGGATAGGAGCCCTTGTACGTAGGCGAGCCGACCAGCAGCAGGTCTGCCGCGACGATATCGGCGACGACTTGCCGGGCCTGATGGTCGAGGTCCTTGCGCCAGAGCGCGCGGCCGAGCGAAGGGCCGACGTCATTGAGGTCGTAGGACGATGTCTCCACCGCGTAGCGGGCCTGGATCAGCGAGGCGATGTGCCCGGTAAGCGCCTGGGTTTTCGACGGTCTGTTGTAGCTGCCTGTTATGCTGACGAGCCTCGGTATCGACATGGCGTTCTCCATTTTAATCCATGATTCTCTATAAAAATTATAGATTAAAGGAAAAGCGCGCTATTTTCGGCTCGTCTGGAGGAAAGATCGCCCACGCATCCGGTGCCTCCCAGGCCCCGGCGGGCGTATCGCGCGCCGCTCCTGCTTTTCCGGAGCTTTCCCGTCTCTCAGATAACGGAGGATTTTCCGTGATATCGAACGGTTTTGCATTCGCAGCGGATGGGGCGTTCGTTCCATTGGAGGAAAGATTCTTGGAAAGAATTATCTCCTTGAGCGTGTTTCGCGCATTTATTACCCATCCGGTCATTGAAACGCGAAACACGGGCCGCGGGCCGGGAGACCTTGATGAACACTGCGATGAACATGATGCCGATGATGAACGCCATGATGGGTGGCATGGGCCAGCCGATGATGTCGCCGATGATGATGAACGGCATGATGCCGATGATGGGCGGCATGCCCATGATGATGCCGATGCCCATGCCGATGATGATGAGCACGATGTCCTGCAAGATGACCGACGCCGGCATGGTCTGCGAGATGAAGCCGATGGACGGCATGGACCCGGCGATGTTCATGGAATGCTGCAAGCGCATGATGGCCATGATGAACGGCGGCATGCCGACGATGATGATGTGCGGCGGCATGATGATGTGCTGCTCGATGGCCGCCTGAGGCGCATCGCACCGCAAAGCTATAAGGCCTCCCCTTCGGGAGGCCTTTTCATATGGGCCGGGCCTTCCTTGGGGAGGCCCCTCATATGTGGATGACGTCCCGGTATGTCGAGACGAGATAGACGGTCGCGGGGCTGCCGGTCATGTTGCGGTAGACGTGCGGCACGTCCGCCTCGAAGACGAGGGCGTCGCCTTCACCGAGAATATAGGGCTGCTTGCCGACGATCACTTCGACCGTGCCTTGCGCGACGACGAGGTTTTCCACGGTGCCGTTGCGGTGGGCCTCGGCCCGCTCGGCATGGTGCGGCGCCAGCCGCAATTCGTAGAATTCCACGGTGCGGTCACCGTCATAAGGAAAGAGTGCGCGGGTCTCGAATTTCCCGTCGCTCGACGACAGGGTCTTGGAGGCCGAGCGGGTGAGCAGCACCGTCGCCGGCTCTTCCGCCTCGATGATCAGAGAGCCGCAGGTGACGTCGAGGGCCGCGGCGATCTTGGCGAGGATGCTGAGCGTCGGGCTGCTCTTGCCCGTTTCGATCTGCCCCAGCATGGCCCGGCTGACGCCGGAAACCTTGGCGAGCCGGTCGAGCGAATAGCCGCGCTGCGTTCTCAGCCGGCGCAGGTGCTGGCCGGTCCGGATGCAGATCGCGTCCGACGGCGCCGGTGCAGTTTCCCGGTCGAGCACGGCGACTTCACCGCGCATAGGCCCACGGGCTCGCGACGACCGGGAAGAACGTCCAGACAGGAACCCACATCATCATCGGCTGCATGCCGGTCGGCTGTATTGCGGCCTGCGCTGGAAGAGACGGCGCGGAGGCCTTGCGGCGTGCGTCGCGATAGGCCTGGAAATCAACGATCTTCGCACTTTCGGCTGCCATGAATGTCCCCCGGCGTGATTGTCTATAAGAATTATGTGTTTCTCCCCGGCATGAAAGGCAGGCCCACTCAAAAGGGGTGGCGTGGCAGGAAAAGTTTTTCCTTTGCCGGGCTCGGCGCGAAACGGGAGGCGAGGCGCCAGGGTGTTTCTGCGATGCCGGGCCGGCGCAAGCGGCCGGGCATTTTTCTGCCATGGCTGCGGCGTCGATGCCCGACGAAAGGGGACGGCATAGGAGAAAAAACTACGGGCCCGGGAAAGGTTGGAATGGGCGCCCTCGAAATCAATTATATTCTATAGATTATATAATCTAATTGATCTTGACCCAGGGGAATGCCATGAAGATTTCACGCCGCTTTTTCTCGACGGCTCTCGCTGCCCTGCTCGCCCTGCCGCTTCTCGGCGGCGGGCCGGCATACGCTTCCGACAAGACGGTCCGCATCGGCTACCAGAAATACGGTACGCTCGTTCTGCTCAAGGGCAAGGGCCTCCTTGAGGAAAAGCTGGAGAGGATCGGCTATACGGTGACCTGGACGGAGTTTCCCGCCGGCCCGCAGCTGCTGGAGGCGCTCAATGTCGGCGCCGTCGATTTCGGCACGACCGGCGAAACGCCGCCGATTTTCGCACAGGCCGCCGGCGCGCCGCTCATCTACATCGCCCACGAACCGCCGGCCGCGCGCGGCGAGGCGATCCTCGTGCCCAAGGACAGCCCCATCAAGACGGTGGCGGACCTCAAGGGCAAGACGGTCACGCTCAACAAGGGATCGAATGTGCACTACCTGCTCGTCAAGGCGCTGGAGGAGGCGGGCCTGAAATATAGCGACATCAAGACCTCCTTCCTGCCGCCGGCCGATGCCCGCGCCGCCTTCGAGCAGGGGGCGGTCGATGCATGGGTGATCTGGGATCCCTTCCAGGCGGCCGCGGAAGTGGCGATCGAGGCACGCGAGCTGCGCAACGGCGAAGGCATCGTGCCGAACCATCAGTTCTATCTCGGTGCGAAGAGCTTCGTGGAGAACAATCCCGAGGCGGTTGACGTGGTCATTGAGGCCGTTGCCGAGATCGACGAATGGGCGAAGGCCAATACCGCCGCGGCCGCGGCGGAGCTTGCGCCCTCCGTCGGCATTCCGCAGGATGTGCTCGCCATCGCGCTCGAGCGCCAGTCCTATGGCGTCAAGGCGATCGACGAGAGCGTCATCAGGCAGCAGCAGTCGATCGCCGATACCTTCTTCGACCTCGGCCTGATCCCCGAGAAGATCTCGATCGCGGATGTCGTGCGCAAGGGTGGTGCCTGATGGCGGAGACGTCGGCGGCCGGTTATGCTGCCGGCGAAACCCGCAAGCTCAACCTCAAGGGCCTGGGGAGCGCGCTGGCGCCCTGGGCCCTTCCCGTCGTTCTCCTCATCGTCTGGGAGATCGCGGCGCGGACGGGCCTCGTGACCGCCCGCCTCATGCCGGCGCCGACGACCGTCGCCGCCGCGTTCTGGCGGTCGCTGCTGGACGGTTCGCTTCTCGTCCACACGCTCGCCTCCACGCAGCGCGCGCTGATCGGCCTTGCCATCGGCGGCGGGCTCGGCTTCGTCGCGGGTGTCGTCAACGGATTGTGGAAGCCGGCCGAGACGGCATTCGACAGCACGCTGCAGATGGTGCGCAACATCCCGCATCTGGCGCTCATCCCCCTCGTCATCCTCTGGTTCGGCATCGACGAGACGGCGAAGATCTTCCTCGTCTCGATCGGCGTCTTCTTCCCGATCTACATCAACACCTTCTACGGCGTGCGCACCATCGATCCGCAGCTTGTCGAGATGGCTTCCGTCTACGGGCTCGACCGCAAGGCGCTGATCACGCGCATCATCCTGCCCGGCGCATTGCCCTCCATTCTCGTCGGCCTGCGCTATGCCCTCGGCTTCATGTGGCTGACGCTCATCGTCGCCGAGACGATCTCCGCCACCAGCGGCATCGGCTACATGACGATGAACGCGCGGGAATTCCTGCAGACGGACATCGTCCTGCTCGGCATCATCGTCTACGCCCTTCTCGGCAAGCTTGCGGATGTGGCGACCCGCGCGATCGAAAAGCGCGTGCTGGTCTGGCACCCCGCCTATCAGGCACGGCAGGGAGGAGAGCGATGAGCACCGCCGCTTTCGATATGCCGGATGCCGCGGCGGGCCTGCCGATCTCGCTGTCGCGGGTGGAGAAGTCCTTCGGCAGGCTGAATGTGCTCGCGAACTTCAACCTGGAGATTCCGGCGGGCAAGTTCCTTGCCGTCGTCGGCCGGTCGGGCGGCGGGAAGTCGACGCTGATGCGTCTTGTCGCCGGCCTCGACACGCCTGACAGTGGCCGCGTCGGCATCGGCGGGGGCAAGGTCGAGCGCCTGCATCCCTCCGTCCGCCTTCTCTTCCAGGAGGCGCGCCTGGTGCCGTGGCAGCGCGTCGTCGAGAATGTCGGCATCGCCCGCGGTGCGAACTGGCAGGAGAAGGCGAGGCGTACGCTTGTCGATGTCGGGCTCGAAGGCCGCGAGAACGACTGGCCGAGCGTGCTTTCCGGTGGCCAGCGGCAGCGCGTGGCGCTTGCCCGGGCGCTGGTCAGCGAGCCGCAGATCCTGCTGCTCGACGAGCCCTTCGGCGCGCTGGACGCGCTGACGCGCATCGAGATGCACCGCCTGCTGGAGCGGATTTGGACGGATCGCCGCTTCACCACGGTGCTGATCACCCACGACGTCGCGGAAGCCGTGGCGCTGGCCGATCGCGTCGTCGTGCTGCGCGAGGGTGCCATCGCCCTCGATATCGACATCGATCTCGACCGTCCCCGGCAGGAGCTTGCCGACCCGCGGGCCGTCGATCTGCAAAGGCAGATCCTGGACGCCGTGTAGAACCATCCTGCCGCGGCGCCGGCCGGAAGTCATCCTTATGAGGCCCCCATGACCATCCATGCCAAACCCGTCCATCTGCCGACCATCGACTTTTCCCGCTTCTACGGCAGCCCCGAAGAGCGCGCGGGTTTCATCCGGGAACTGACGCGCATCCTGCACGATCACGGCTTTTTCTATCTCACCGGCCATGGCGTGCCGCAGAGCCTGATCGATGACGTGCTGGCCGCATCAAAGCGGTTCTTCGCCCTGCCGGAAGCGGACAAGCTGTCGATCGAGATGGTGAAGTCGCCGCATTTCCGCGGCTACAACCGGGCCGGTTACGAGCGCACCCGCGGCGAGCAGGACTGGCGCGAGCAGCTCGACATCAACACGGAAGGCACGCCGGTCGAGGATGGACCGGACACGCCCTGGAACCGCCTCTACGGCCCCAACCAGTGGCCTGAAGCCCTGCCGGACCTGAGGCCGCTGCTGCTGCGCTATCAGGCCGAGGTCACCCGCATCGGCATCGATGTGCTGAAAGCCATCGCACTTTCGCTCGGCCAGCCGGAAAACGCCTTTGCCGAAATCTACGAGCCGTCGCCCTCGCAGCTTCTGAAGATCATCCGCTATCCCGGCCGCGAGGCCGCCGGCAGCGACCAGGGCGTCGGCGCGCACAAGGACGGCGGTTTCGTCACGGTACTGCTGCAGGATACGACGCCGGGCCTGCGTATCCGCACGGAGGAGGGCGTCTGGATCGAGGCGCCGCCGGTGCCGGGCACCTTCGTCATCAACAGCGGCGAGCTCTTGGAGCTTGCGACCAACGGTTTCGTGCGCGCCGACGTGCACGATGTCGTCACGCCGCCCGCCGGCACGGAGCGCTTCTCCGTCGCCCTCTTCCTCGGCGCGCGCTACGACGCGACCATCCCCGTCATTCCCCTCGCGGAGGCGTTGAAGCGCGGCGAGCGCGGCGTGACGGTCGATCCGCTCAACCCGATCTTCCGCGAGGTCGGCATAAACCACCTGAAGAGCCGCCTCAGGTCCCATCCGGATGTCGCGGCAAAGCACCATCCGGACCTGCTGCACCTGTTGGAGAAGCCGGCAAAGGCGTGAAGTCCTTTCCCGTCCCAGTCCGAGGAGATCGGGCCATGCCCGGACACGAGAGCAACGTCGTTTTCCTTCCCGTCGAGGACGCGGCCCGCGGCGTGGTCGCCACGCTTTGGCAAGCCCTGCGGGAGGAAGCAGCCGCGGCAGCCCAGCGCGACCAGGCGCTGGCGCGGGCGATGAACTCGGCCGTGCTGATGCATGCGAGTTTCGGCCATGCGCTCTCGCACCGGCTGGCGATCAAGCTGGCCGACCACGACGTCGACCGCGACGAGCTGCTCGCGCTCATTTACGGCGCCTATACCGACAGGCCGGGCCTGCTCGGGGCGGCGGCCGCGGACCTCCAGGCGGTGAAGGACCGTGATCCCTCGAACAGCGAGGCGCTGACGCCCTTCCTCTATTTCAAGGGCTTTTCCGCATTGCAGGCCTACCGTGTCGGCCATTGGCTCTGGGCGACGGGCCGGCGGCACCTTGCCCGCCACATCCAGAGCCGGATTTCGGAGACCTTCGCGATCGACATCCATCCAGCCGCGGTGATGGGACGCGGCATCATGCTGGATCACGGCAGCGGCCTCGTCATCGGCGAGACGGCAGTGGTGGAGGATGACGTCTCCATCCTGCAGAACGTGACGCTCGGCGGGACCGGCAAGGAAACGGGCGACCGGCATCCGAAGGTGCGCCGCGGCGTGCTGATCGGAGCGGGCGCGAAGATCCTCGGGAACATCGAGGTGGGCATCGGCGCGAAGATCGGGGCCGGCAGCGTCGTCGTCGGGCCGGTCGCGCCCTACACGTCTGTCGTCGGCGTTCCGGCGCGACCGGTGGGCAGGCCCCATACGGTCCTGCCGGGCGTGACCATGGACCAGAGCCTCAGCGAGCCGGAATACATGATCTGAGAAGGCCCGTGTTTGCCGCCGGGTGGCCCACCCGGGGAGGCGGGATTGATTGCGGCTAGGATGCCGACGTCAGCTTGACGTTGCCGCCGTGGCCGCCGCCGCCGAAGACCTGATGGCCGCCGAAGGACGAGCGCAGCTGGCCCCGGGGGCCGGGCAGGCCGAGTTCCGGGAAGAGGAGCTCGGAGACGCGATAGGCCTCCTCGACATGCGGATAGCCCGAGGCGATGACCGTGTCGATGCCGAGCGCCTGGTACTCGCGAAGCCGGGCGGCGACGGTCTTCGGCGAGCCGACGAGGGCTGTGCCGGCGCCCGAGCGCACGAGGCCGATGCCGGCCCACAGGTTCGGCGAGACCTCCAGCTTGTCGCGCCGGCCGTTGTGCAGGGCCACCATGCGGGCCTGGCCGACGGAATCGGAGTTCTTCGTCAGCACCGCCTGAGCCGAGGCGATGGCCTCGTCCGAGAGCTTGGAGATCAGCCGGTCGGCGGCCTCCCATGCCTCTTCGTCCGTCTCGCGGACGATGAAATGCAGGCGGATGCCGAAGGTCGCCTCGCGGCCCTTCGCGGCGGCGGCCTTGCGGGCATGGGCGATCTTCTCGGCGACCTGCGCCGGCGGCTCGCCCCAGGTGAGGTATTTGTCGACGATGCCGCCGGCGAAATCGATCGCCGCATCGGACGACCCGCCGAAATAGATCGGCGGGCGCGGCTGCTGCACCGGTGGCAGGCCGAGCTTCGCGTCGATTGCCTTTATATACTTGCCGTCGAGGGTGGAACGGCCGGTCTCGATCAGCTCGTTGAAGACCTGGATGAATTCGGCCGCGTGGTCGTAGCGCTCGTCATGCGGCAGGAAGATGCCGTCGCCGGCAAGCTCTTGCGCGCTGCCGCCGACCACGATGTTGAGCAGCAGGCGGCCGTTCGACACGCGGTCGAGCGTGGAGGCGAGGCGGGCGTAGTAGGCGGGCGTCGCCGTGCCGGGGCGGATGGCCACGAGGAATTTCAGCTTCTCGGTCCGGGCGGCGAGATCGGCGGCGAGCACGAAGGATTCCTCGCACGCCGCGCCGACGGGAATGAGCACGCCGGAATAGCCCAGCCGGTCGGCCGCAACCGCGATCTCCCGGAAATAGCCCGGGTCCGGCGGGCGGCTGAGCTCGTCCGAGCCGAGATAGGAACCGTCGCCGGAACTTGGGATGAACCAGAGGAAATCGAGGGGCTGGTCGGATTTGCTCATGCGCTGTCTTCCGGATTGAGGAACGGGATGCCTCGTAAGATAATAAATTCTATAGTTTGAGTAAGAAATTATATTCTCTTGTACCGCCCGCCCGCGAATTAATCCTTGCGCGGCGCCGGTGGAGCACCGTTGGTGGAGCCGGATCTCGTCCTGCCGCGCGCTGCAGCTTTCCGGGGACAGCGCTTGATGGCCGGTTTCGATCTGCGAAGTGTGGGGGCTGCCTGTAACCTGGGAGGCTTGGGTGTTTCTCGAAGAGGCCGGCCGAAGAAGCCGCGGACGATATGCTCAGGCCAGGCCGCTTGCGGTGACAATAGTCCATGGAAGCGCCTGTTGCCGTGCGCGAAGGAACGGCAAATCCGTCGCGCGGGCGAACGGCAAAAGAATATTCCCCGATAGCCTTTCGAAATAATCTATAAAATCTATAAACTAAATGTGATTTTGCTACGCTGGCCGCATCACTTCGCGAGGGGACATCCGATGAGCCAGCAATCCGAAACCATGCTTTCCAGGGGCCTGTCGCGCCGCGGCCTGATCAAGGCGGCCGGCGTCACGGCCGTTGCCGCCACGGCAGGCGTCATCGGCGCGCGCTCGACGCGCTATGCCATTGCCGGCAACCTCATCCCGATCAAGCTGGAATGGACCGAGGTCGCCGCCTGCCATTCTCCCGTCGGCTTCGGCCTTGCCAAGGGCATCTATGCCAAGCACGGCCTCGATGTGGAACTGTTCTACCAAGGGGCGAGCGGCCAGACGCTCATCCAGGCGCTCGCCACCCGCAAGGCCGAGGCCGGCCCCGGCCTGCTCTACGACTGGCTGAAGCCGATCGAGCAGGGCTTCGACGTGCGGCTCTTCGCCGGCTCGCACGGCGGCTGCCAGAGCATCCTCGTCAAGCCGGAGAGCGACATCACGACGCTGACGGACCTCAAGGGCAAGACGATCGGAACGTTCGACGTCATGTCGCCCTCGCGCGTCGCCTTCTCGGTCGCGCTCGCCAAGGCGGGGCTTAATCCGGAAACCGACGTCACCTGGAAGGTCTTCCCCTTCGACCTCGTGGCCGAGGGCGTGCTGAAGGGGGAGGCGGATGCCGTCGCGCACATGGACCCCTGGGCCTATTCCTATGAGAAGCAGCACGGCTTCCGCCGCGTCGCCGACACGCAGACCGGCAGCTTCAAGGACCGCGTCTGCTGCGTGCTCGGCGTCAATGGCGACTACTACGAAGCCAATAGGGACGCCATCAAGCGCGTCGCCGCCGCCAACCTCGAAATCCACCAGTACACGGCCAAGCACCCGGACGAGGTGGCCAAGTGGTATTTCGACACCTTGAAGCCGGGCCTCTCGCTGGAGGACCTGACGGAGGTGCTTGCCGCCTTCACCTACCACGACCACTGGTTCGGCAAGGACCTGCTGAAGGAGGTGCGGATCGGCTACGAGGACCTGAAGCTGACCGGTGTCATCGACGCCTCCACCGATCCCGAGGAGATCGCGAGCCGCATCACCATCGACATCTTCGCGTGATGCCATGAGCGCGGCGGTCGAGGACACATTCGGCGGGGCAGGGCGGCGCACCTTCGCCCCCTCTCTTCCCGGCATCTGGCGCAACGGGCTGTTTGCGGCCGGCACGTGGTTTCTCGCCGCGGCGCTGACCTATGTTCTGCCCGATGTCATCACCTGGGGCGCGACGCAGCTCTTCGCCCTCCTCGCGCTGGCCGGGGCGGGGATTTTCCTTGCGCTGTCGGTCACGGTCCACCGGCTCGGCGGCCTTGGCCGCACGCTCGTCCATTACGGGCCCTGGTTCATCGTGCTCGGCCTCTGGCTTGCGGTCTGGGAAGTGCTGACCGCCAAGCTCGGCTGGCTGCCGAAGCCGTTCTTCTCGCCGCCGCAGGGCCTGCTGCATGTCTATGTCACGGACTGGGACCGCCTGCTGATCTGCGTCGCCTATACCGGCCGGCTCTGGGGGCTCGGCTTCTTTTCCGGCGTCCTCGTCGGCTTTGCAGGCGGCGTCGCGCTCGGCTGGTCGAAGCGTTTCGCCTATTGGGGCATGCCGCTTCTCAAGCTGATCGGGCCTGTGCCGGCAAGCGCCTGGATTCCCTGCACCTTCTTCATCTTCCCGTCCACCTTCCACGCCTCGATCTTCCTCGTGGCGCTCGCTTCGGGCATCCCGGTCGCGATCCTCACGGCGGCGGGCGTCAGCCAGGTCAACCGGTCCTTCTACGACGTCGCCCGCACGCTGGGCGCGGACAACCGCTTCCTCATCTTCAAGGTCGCGATTCCCGCTTCGCTGCCGAACGTCTTCGTCGGCCTCTTCATGGGGCTCTACTATTCCTTCGCCGTGCTGGTCGTCGCCGAAATGCTTGGCGCCAAGTTCGGCCTCGGCTGGTATCTCCAGTTCAACACGGCCTATTCGGCCTATGCCAATGTCTATGCCGCCCTCATCGTCATGGCGCTGATCTGCGCCGGGCTCGTGCGCCTCCTGTTCGTCGTGCGCGACCGCCTGCTCGGCTGGCAGAAGGGGATTCTCTGATGGCGCTGGCTCTTGCGGAAACCGCTGCCGACAGCATCGCGCTCGACGTGGAAGGCGTTTCCCATCGCTACGAGCTCGACGGCAAGGACCTGCAGGTTCTCGACGATGTGAGCCTGACGATCGCGCCGGGCGAATTCGTCGCCCTGCTGGGACCGTCCGGCTGCGGCAAGTCCACGCTGCTGCGCCTTGCCGCCGGGCTGGAGACGCCGACCGCCGGCAAGGTGCTGGAAAACGGCCGGCCGATCACCGCGCCGAACCCCGACCGCATCCTCGTCTTCCAGGATGCGACGCTGTTTCCCTGGCGCACCGTGCGCGGCAACGTCGCGACGGGCCTCGAGGCGCGCGGCCTCGTCCGCGAGCGGGGACACCGCATCGACGAGGTGCTGACGCTGGTGAAGCTGGAAGGCTTTTCCGATTTCTACCCGCACCAGCTTTCCGGCGGCATGGCGCAGCGCGCCGCGCTCGCCCGCGCGCTCGTCAACGATCCCAAGCTGCTGCTGCTCGACGAACCCTTCGGCAAGCTCGATTCGCTGACGCGGCTCAGGATGCAGAACGAGCTCCTCGATCTGTGGAAGAGCGCCGGCTTCACCGCACTGCTCGTCACGCACGATGTCGAGGAGGCCCTGCTGCTCGCCGACCGCGTCATCGTGCTCTCCGACCGGCCCGCTTCCATCGTCGCGGAGGTGCGCGTCGGCCAGCCGCATCCGCGCCGCCGGGACGATGCGAACCTCGTCGCGCTGCGCCGGTCGCTGCTCGAAAAGCTGGGGATCTCCCATGACGTCTAGCGCGCGGCTCGCCCACCACGCCGTCGCGCTTGCCGGCGGTGTCCTCGCTGTCCTTGCCGTCGGCTGGTGGTGGCTGATCTTCGGCAAGGTCGTCGAGAACGACTACCTCACCGTCCGCCAGGCCGTCACGTGCCTTGCCGGCGCGAGCGACCTCTGCACGCTCGCCCAGGCACTGTGCACCAACGATCATCTCTACGGCATCCGCTGGTATGCGCCGGAAGCCTTCTGGGCCGCGGCGAGCATTCTCGTTGCGGGCGCCATCCTGTCCGTCCGTCCCTCGCGCGCCTGAATGCGCCGCAGCAAAGGAGAAGTGCCATGACGATCCATCAAGCCCCCGAGGTCGCCGAACAGGATATCGTCGAGGTCCCGGCCGGAGCCGCGACCTTCAAGAGCCGCCATCCCGAGACGATCGCGCTGCACGGCGGCAGCTTCCGCTTCGATCCGGCAAGCGGCGCGGTCGCCGTGCCTATCTACCAGACGACGTCCTTCCAGCTGCCCGGCACGGACGGCGCCGACAGGCTCTTCGCCCTCGAAGCGCCCGGCCATCTCTACACCCGCGTCTCCAACCCGACACAGGACGCCTTCGAGCAGCGCCTGGCCGAGCTTGAAGGCGGCGCGGCCGCGCTGGCGCTCTCCTCCGGCCAGGCGGCCTCGGCTTTCGCGATCCTCAACGTCGCCCGGGCCGGCGACAACATCGTCAGCGCCGCCGGTCTCTACGGCGGCACCTGGGCGCTCTTCGCCGCGACCCTGAAAAGCTTCGGCATCGAGACCCGTTTCGTCGATGTGTCGGACCCGCAGGCCTTCGAGGCGGCGACCGACGAGCGTACACGCGCCTACTACGCCGAATCCCTGCCGAACCCGAAGCTGGAAGTCTTCCCGATATCCGAGGTCGCGGCCATCGGCCGCCGGCACGGCATTCCGCTGATCGTCGACAACACGGCAGCGCCCCTGATCATCCGGCCGCTGGAGCACGGCGCGGCGGTCGTCGTCTACTCGACCACGAAATATATCGGTGGCCACGGCACCTCCATCGGCGGCGCGATCGTCGACGGCGGCAATTTCCCCTGGGCGGAGCATGCCGCGCGCCAGCCGAACCTCACCGAGCCGGATGCAAGCTACCAGGGCAAGACGTGGATCGAGAAGGCCGAGGCCATCGCCTTCCATCCCTATATCCTGCGCGCCCGCGCCGTACTGCTGCGCGATCTCGGCGCGGCGATCAGCCCGCAGAACGCCTTCCAGTTCATCCAGGGCCTCGAGACCCTGCCGCTTCGCCTTCGCCAGCACAACGAGAACGCGGTGAAGGTCGCCGAATATCTCAAGGGCCATGCCAAGGTGAAACGTGTCATCTTCCCGAAATTCCAGGACGGCGAGGCGAAGGCGCGGGCGGACACATATTTCAAGCCGGGTTATTTCGGCGCGCTGGTGGGCTTCGAGCTGGAGGGCGGGCGCGAGGCGGGGCGCCGCTTCATCGACAGCCTCCAGCTTTTCTATCACCTCGCCAATATCGGCGATGCCCGGTCGCTGGCGATCCACCCGTCGACGACGACCCATTCGCAGCTCTCGCTGGAAGACCAGCTCGCGACCGGCGTCACGCCCGGCTATGTGCGCCTTTCCATCGGCCTCGAACATCCCGACGACCTGATCGCCGATCTGGAACGAGCCATCGCGCTGGCCTGAGGCCGGCCACCCCGATCGGCGTGTGACCCCGGCGCTTCCTCCTCGCGCCGGGGTTTTCCTTGCGCTGCGTGCGCTCCGGCAGCGAGGGGAACAGCGTTTCGCTTTATAATATATAAAAAAGATAGAATTTCTGTATTTATCTGCGGCGAAGGCTACTCTCCTCGTCAATTCCAAGCGTGACCGGTTCCAAGGCCGGCACGGCAGCGACGATGAGCAGGATGCATGACGCAGATCGATAATGCCTGGGGCGCCGGCCCCGGTGAACGATATGAGGCGCTGGCCGCGCCGTTCCGGCCGATTTTCGCGGAGATAGCCGCGCAGGCGACCGCGCGCGACCTGGGGCGCGATCTGCCATACGAGGCGATCCGCCGCTTGAAGGAGGCCGGTTTCGGCGCGGTCCGCCTGCCGGTGGAGGCGGGCGGCAAGGGGGCGAGCCTGCCGCAGTTCTTCAATCTGCTGATCGAGCTTTCCGCAGCCGATTCCAATGTCACGCAGACCCTGCGCGCCCATTTCGGCTTCACCGAGGATATCCTGAACACGAAGGATGCCGCACGCCGCGCCCTGTGGGTCGCCCGCATCGCGCGGGGCGAGACCGCCGGCAGCGCCTGGAGCGAGATCGGCGCAGGCGCGGCGCTCGACCGCTTCTCCACGACCGTCGCGGAGAAGGATGGCCGGCTCGTCCTCAACGGCGAGAAATACTACACGACCGGCTCGCTCTTCGCCGACTGGATCGATGTCGGCGCGAGCGACGCGGCGGGCGAGGGGATCGCCGTCGCGGTGCGGCGCGAGGCCGCCGGCGTCGCGGTCATTGACGACTGGGACGGTTTCGGCCAGACGCTGACGGCGAGCGGCACGGCCATCTTCCGCGACGTCGTGGTCGAGCCCGGGGACATCGTCGTCGACGACGAGCGCTTCAAATATTCGGCCGCCTTCTACCAGCTCGTGCACCTCGCCACGCTCGCCGGCATCGGCCGGGCGATCGCTGCCGACGTCGCGAAAGCCGTGGTGGAGCGCCGGCGCACCTATACCCACGCCGCGGCCGCGCGCCCCAGCGAGGATCCGCAGGTCCTGCAGGTCGTCGGGCGCATCCGCGCCGCGGCCTATGCGGCGGGGGCGATCACCCTCCAGGCGGCCAACGGCGTCCAGCGCGCCTTCGAAGCGCATTTCGTCGACGATGCGGAGGCGGAGGAAAAGGCCAATGCCATTGCCGAGCTTGAAGCCGCGCAGGCCCAGACGGTCGTCTCCGACCTCATCCTCGAAGCCGCGACGCTGCTCTTCGATGCGCTCGGCGCCTCCGCGACGAAGAAGTCCGCCGGCCTCGACCGGCACTGGCGCAACGCCCGCACGCTCGCCTCGCACAATCCGCGCATCTACAAGCACCGCATCATCGGCGATTTCGCCGTCAATGGCACGCCACCGCCCTATCAGTGGCGCATCGGCGCAAGCGCGGGCTGACGGCGATGATAAGGCTTGAACGCGTCACCAAGAGTTTTTCCGGCAGGGAAGGCGCGGCCGCCGCGCTCGACGGCGTCGATCTCTCCGTCGCCAAGGGCGAGATTTTCGGCGTCATCGGCTCCTCCGGCGCGGGGAAGTCGACGCTGGTGCGGCTCATCAACCTCCTGGAGCGCCCGAGCGGCGGCGACGTCTTCGTCGCCGGCGAGCGGGTGACGGAGGCCCGCGGCGAGCGTCTGCGCGCCCTTCGCCGGTCGATCGGCATGGTCTTCCAGCATTTCAACCTGCTCAGCGCCCGCACGGTCGCCGGCAATGTCGCCTATCCGCTGGAGCTGACCGGCGAATACGGCAAGGCCGAGATTTCCGGGCGGGTCGCCGCGCTGCTTGCCCGCGTCGGCCTTTCCGAACACGCCGGGAAATATCCGCGCCAGCTTTCGGGCGGGCAGAAGCAGCGCGTCGGCATCGCACGGGCGCTCGCCTGCGAGCCTTCGGTCCTTCTCTGCGACGAGGCGACGAGCGCGCTCGATCCGCAGACGACGGGTGCGGTGCTCGATCTCCTGCGCCAGATCAACCGCGACCTCGGCGTCACCATCGTGCTCATCACCCATGAGATGGACGTGATCCGCCGCACCTGCGACCGCGTTGCCGTGCTCGATCGCGGCCGCGTGGTCGAGGAGGGGCCGGTGACGGACGTCTTCCTGCACCCGCGCCACCCCGCGACGCTGCGGCTGGTGCGCGAGGCCGAGCCGGACGGCGGCTCGCTCGACGCCGTCGCAGGGGCCGATCTCGGCGGGCGCACGGTGCGCCTCACCTTCACGGGGCCTGCCGCGCACAAGCCCATCCTCGGCCGCATCGCCCGGGAAAACCTCGTCGACTACGCCATCCTCGCCGGCCGAGTCGGCCATATCCGCGAGACGCCCTATGCGCAGTTCATCGTCTCGCTCTCCGGGCGGGACGTGGCAGGGGCGATCGCGGGCCTTCGGGCGAGCGGCGTCGACGTGGAGCTGCAGGGCGGCGCGCTGCTCGCACTGCCGGAGGAAAGGCCCCGCCATGTCGTTTGAGAACATCTACTGGGGCGATATCGGCGCGGCGCTCGGCCAGACGCTCGCCATGGTCGGCGGTGCGCTGCTGCTCACCGTCATCGTCGGCCTGCCGCTCGGCATCCTGCTGTTTCTCACCGGGCGGCAGCAGCTCTTCCAGGCGCCGGTCGCCTATGGCGGCCTCTCCTTCGTTCTGAACATCATCCGCTCGGTGCCCTTCATCATCCTGCTCATCGTGCTGATGCCGGTCACCGTCATCGTTACGGGCACGTCGCTCGGCATCCGCGGCATCATCTTCCCGCTCGTCGTCGGCACAGCGCCCTTCTTCGCGCGGCTGGTGGAGACGGCGCTGCGCGAGGTGGATCGCGGCGTCATCGAGGCGAGCCTGGCCATGGGCGCCTCGACGCGCCAGACGATCCTGCGCGCCGTGCTGCCCGAAGCGCTGCCGAGCCTGCTGGCGGCCGTCACCGTCACGGCGATCGTGCTCGTCGACTATACGGCGATGTCCGGCGCGATCGGCGGCGGAGGGCTCGGCGACCTCGCCATCCGCTACGGCTACCACCGGTTCCAGACCGAAATCATGCTGGTCTGCGTGGCGATCCTCATCGTCTTCGTCCAGCTCATCCAGGCGAGCGGCAACCGTCTCGTCGCCCACTTCTCCCGTAAATGACCCGCGCCAGGAGGACCCACATGCGCATCCTGAAATCGCTCACCATCGCCGCCAGCCTCGCCTTCGCCGTCTTCGGCTCCGCCAGGGCGAACGAGACGCTCGTCGTCGGCGCCACCGCCATTCCGCACGCCGAGATCCTCGAATTCGTCAAGCCGATCCTCGCCAGGGACGGCCTCGACCTCGATATCCGCGTCTTCACGGACTACATCCAGCCGAACGCCCAGCTCGTCTCCGGCGAACTCGACGCCAACTATTACCAGTACCGGCCGTTCCTCAACGACTACAACCGGGAGCGCGGCACGGAGCTGGTGCCCATCGTGCCCGTGCATATCGAGCCCTTCGTCGCCTATTCGACGAAGATCGATTCGGTTGGGAAGATCGGGGACGGCGCGACCGTCGCGATCCCGAACGATCCGGTCAATGGCGGGCGCGGCCTGCTGCTGCTCCAGAAGCTCGGCCTCATCAAAGTCTCCGGCAAGCCGGAGCTGACCTCGCCGGAAGACCCGCTGCCGACCATCAAGGACGTGGTCGAGAATCCGAAGAACCTCAAGATCGTCGAGCTGGAATCCGCGCTCCTGCCGCGCGCGCTCGGCGAGGTCGATCTCGCCGCGCTCAACGGCAACTACGTCTTCGAGGCCAAGCTCGACATCTCCAAGGCGCTGCTGATCGACCGCGGCCAGGACGGCCACAATGTCTGGAGCGAATATCTCGTCACCCGCCCCGAGACCAAGGACGACGCGCGCGTCGCCAAGCTCGCCAAGGCGCTGAACAGCGAGGAGACGCGGAAATTCATCGAGGAGCGCTACAAGGGACAGGTGGTCGCCGCCTTCTGATTTTTCGTCCCTCGCCGCCGGGCTGCGCCCTATCGCAGCCCGGCAATCCCTTTCTGAAATGACGGCCGAGACCGATGACCCCGACCCAAGCCACCGCCCGACAAACCCCCGCCGATCCCGCGCCCGGCGACCCCGGCTGGCTGCCCGCCCCGCCGGAAAGGCCTGCCCATGTCATCCGCGACGACGCGGAGGCGATCGCCGTCGCGGAACGGCTGAAGCCGCTGTTCGCCGCCGAGGCGAAGGAGCGCGACCGGGAGCGGCGTCTCCCCTTCGCGGAGGTCGACCTCTTCTCCGAAAGCGGCCTGTGGGGCATCACCATCCCGAAGGAATATGGCGGGGCCGGCGTCTCGCAGGTTACGCTTGCAAGAGTTTTCGCGACGCTTGCGGCGGGCGATCCCTCGCTGACCCAGATCGCCCAGAACAGTTTCGAGATCATCGATGTCATCCGCCAGACGGGGAGCGAGGCGCAGAAGCACGAGCTGTTCGGCGCGGTGCTGGCCGGCAAGCGGCTCGGCAACGCGTTTTCCGAGTTCGGCGGCAAGAACGTCGAGGCCTTCGAGACGAAGCTTGTCCGCAAGGGCGATCATTTCGTGGTCTCGGGCCGGAAGTTCTACGCCACCGGCGCGCTCTTCGCCCATCTCGTGCCCATCGTCGCGCTGGATGAGGCAGGCCATGTCGTCGTCGCCGTCGCCGACCGGGGCGCGGCGGGGCTGGAGGTCGTCAACGACTGGTCGGCCTTCGGCCAGCGCACCACGGCAAGCGGCACGGTGATCCTCGACGAGGTGGCGATCCCGGAAGCCCGCGTTCTGCCCGCCCATATCGTCTACGAGAACCAGAGCGCCGTCGGCCCGCAGAGCCAGCTCATCCATGCGGCGATCGACGCCGGCATCGCGCGCGGGGCCATCGAGGCGACCATCGACCTCGTGCGCAACCACGCCCGCCCGTGGATCGACAGCGGTTCCGACACGGCGTCGGACGATCCCTACACGATCGCGGCGATCGGCGACCTCAAGATCCGCCTGCACGCCGCCGAGGCGCTCTTGGAGCGGGCCGGCCGCCAGCTCGACGAGACCATCGCCGACGTCACCGAGGAGACGATCGGCAGGGCGAAGATCGCCGTCGCGGAAGCCAAGGTGCTGACGACGGAAGTGGCGCTCGCCGCATCCAACAAGCTTTTCGAGCTTGCCGGCACGCGTTCCACGCTCGGCGCGCACAATCTCGACCGTTTCTGGCGCGACGCACGCACCCACACGCTGCACGATCCGGTGCGCTGGAAGTTCCATGCGGTCGGCCAGTATTACCTCAACGGCGTGCAGCCGCCGCTGCATTCGTGGATTTGAACGGGGAGGGCGCGTGCCGCCTTCCGCAAGAAGACATGCGAAAAGAAATCCTCCTCAACGCCTTCACGATGAACTGCGCCGGCCATATCAACCATGGGCTTTGGACCCATCCGCGCGACCAGTCTCACCGCTATACCAGGCTCGGCTACTGGACGGACCTGGCGGCGACGCTGGAGCGCGGCCTGTTCGACGGCGTGTTCCTCGCCGACATCGTCGGGGTCTACGATGTCTATCAGCAGTCCGTCGACCTGACCTTGCGCGAATCCATCCAGCTTCCGGTCAATGATCCGCTGATGCTGGTCTCCGCCATGGCGGCGGTGACGAAGGGGCTCGGCTTCGGCGTTACGGTCAACGTCAATGCGGAGGCGCCCGCCATCTTCGCGCGCCGTATCTCGACGCTCGACCACCTGACGGAAGGCCGCATCGGCTGGAACATCGTCACCGGCTATCTCGACAGCGCAGCGCGGGCGATGGGCGAAACCGCGCTCGGCGAACACGACCGGCGCTACGACCGGGCCGACGAATTCCTCGATCTCCTCTACCGGTTCTGGGAAGGAAGCTGGGACGACGCCGCCGTCATCCGCGATCGCCGCGCCCGTGTCTATTCGGACCCGGCCCGGGTGCGAAAAATCCGGCACGAGGGAAAATTCTACCGCGCCGAGGCCTATCATCTGAGCGAGCCTTCGCGCCAGCGCACGCCGGTGCTCTACCAGGCCGGCACCTCCGGTCGCGGCCGGATGTTCGCCGCCCGCCACGCCGAATGCGTCTTCATCTCGCCGCCCGACACCGGCGTCGCCCGCACGGCGTCGCGCGCCATCCGCCAGGGCGCGGTGGAAGCGGGCCGGCGGGCGGAGGACGTGCGCATCTTCGCCGGCCTCACCGTCGTCGTCGACCGTACGGAAAAGAAGGCGAAGGAGAAGTTCGAGGATTACGCCCGCTATGCCAGCCCCGAGGCGGGCCTTGCGCATTTCTCCGCCGGCACGGGCATCGATTTCTCGCAATACGATCTCGACGAGCCGATCGCCTACGGCAAGGGCAATTTCGTGCAGACCTCCGTCGATCTCGCCCGCGCGCGCGGCTGGACGAAGCGCTCCATCCTCTCCGGCATGGCGCTCGGCGGGCGTTATCCGCTGATCGTGGGCGATCCCGCTCAGGTTGCCGATGCACTGGAGGAGTGGATCGCCGAGGGCGAGGTGGATGGCTTCAATCTCGCCCGCACCGTCGCGCCGGAAAGCTACGAGGACTTCATCGATCTCGTCATTCCGATTCTGCAGGAGCGGGGGCGCTACAAGACAGCCTACGGCGCGGGCAGCCTTCGCAACCGCCTTTTCGGCGAAGGCGACCGCCTGCCGGACCGCCATCCTGCCGGCGCGTTTCGCGCGCGGGCGGAGGGCGCGGAGTGAGGGGCGGGCATGGAATGGACATGGCGCCGGCGTCCCTTCGGTCCGCCGCGCCGAATCTTTTCCCAAGGCGCCCGTATTTTGGAAATTCCTGCCTGTCGCCGCTCGTTAGTATATTTAATTTATAGATTATATCATTATTGATCTGACGGGGACATCATGACCGACGACATCCGCTCCGGCGTCAACCGCCGCAATCTCCTCAAGCTCACCGCAGTGGCCGGCGTGGTGGCGGGAACGGGCCTTCTTGCGGCGCGCACCGCCGCGGCCGAGGACGGGCTTTCGCTCAAGGGCAAGCGCATCGGCATCAGCACCGCCGGCACCGATCATTTCTTCGATCTCCAGGCCTACAACGCCCAGATCGAGGAGGTGAAGCGTCTCGGCGGCGAGCCGATCGCCGTGGATGCCAGCCGCAATGACGGCAAGCTTGTCTCCCAGCTCCAGACGCTCATCGCCCAGAAGCCGGACGCCATCGTCCAGCTTCTCGGCACGCTCAGCGTCATCGATCCCTGGCTGAAGAAGGCGCGCGAGGCCGATATTCCGGTCTTCACCATCGATGTCGGCTCGGTCAACTCGATCAACAATTCCACCTCGGACAACTGGGGCATCGGCAAGGATCTCGCCCTCCAGCTCGTCTCCGATATCGGCGGCGAGGGCAATATCGTCGTCTTCAACGGCTTTTACGGCGTCACGCCCTGCGCCATCCGCTACGACCAGCTCGTCAACGTGGTCAAATATTTCCCGAAGGTGCAGATCGTGCAGCCGGAGCTGCGCGACGTGATCCCGAACACCGTTCAGGATGCCTTCACCCAGATCACCGCGATCCTCGCCAAATATCCGGAAAAGGGATCGATCAAGGCCATCTGGTCGGCCTGGGACATCCCGCAGCTCGGCGCGACGCAGGCGCTCGCCGCCGCCGGCCGCACGGAGATCAGGACCTATGGCGTCGACGGCAGCCCGGAAGTGCTCCAGCTCGTCGCCGATCCGAATTCGCCGGCCGCCGCCGACGTTGCCCAGCAGCCCGCCGAGCTCGGACGCGTCGCGATCCGGAACGTCGCCCGCTACCTCGCCGGCGAGACGCTGCCGCGCGAGACCTATGTGCCGGCGCTGCTCGCCAACAAGCAGAATGTCGGCGAGGTCTCCAAGAAGCTCGGCATCGGCTGAAATCCGGCGCGGACCGCGGCGGCCTCGCCGCGGTCTCTTTCTTTCAACGGGGAATGCGGCCATGGCGGACACGGCAGGGCGCGGCGCGGCGATCGTCCGGCTCGAAAACATCGTCAAGCGCTTCGGCGGCGCCGAGGCGCTTTCGGGTGCGTCGCTCACCGTCGAGCGCGGTTCGGTGCATGGCCTCGTCGGCCAGAACGGCGCCGGCAAGTCGACGCTGATCAAGCTCATCGCCGGGCTTCACCGGGAGGACGAAGGTATGGTCGAGATCGACGGCAAGGTCTATGACCGGCTGACGCCGCATCTCGCGGAAGAGCTCGGCATCCATTTCATCCACCAGGATCGCCTGCTCGTCCCGACCTTCACGGTGGGCGAGGCGCTGTTCCTCGGCCGCGAGCTGCGGTTTCTCGGAACGCCCTTCCTCGACCGCGCGGCGATGCGGCGGAGGTCCGCCGAGATCCTCGAGCGCTATTTCGGTCTCGCGCTGCCCCATTCCGCGCTGATCGCCGATCTCTCGGCGGCGGAAAAGCAGATCGTGCAGATCACCCGCGCGCTCATCGCCAGTCCCAAGGTGCTGGTCTTCGACGAGCCGACCGCGGCGCTCGTCCGGCGCGAGGCGGACCTGCTCTTCCAGCTCATCCGCCGCCTCAGCGCGGAGGGCGTCACCATCCTCTACATCTCGCACTATCTCGGCGAGATCGTCGACCTCTGCGATACGGTGACGGTGCTGCGCAACGGCCGCGACGTCGCGACCCTGCCGGTCGCCGGAACCTCGGCGGCCGAGATCGGCGCCCTGATGGTCAATCGCGATATCGGCGAGCTCTATCCCAAGCCCGACGTCGCGCCCGGCGAGGTGGTGCTGGAGGTGGAGAACCTGGCGCTTGCCGGCCGCTTCGATGCCGTTTCCTTCACGCTGCGCAAGGGCGAGGTCCTGGGTCTTACCGGTCTCGTCGGCTCGGGCGCCAAGGAGGTGGTGCGCACGCTCTTCGGCCTCGACCGGCCGACCGGCGGTACGGTCTCCGTCAAGGGCGAGGCCGTGTTCTCCGCCGATCCCGCCGCGGCCACCGACCGCCGCCTGGCGCTGGTGCCGGAGGACCGCCGCCGCGACGGCGTCGCGCTGGACCTCTCGGTCACCGAAAACACCACGCTCGCCAGCCTCGGCCGTTTCTCCCGCGGCCTCATCGACCGCGGCGCGGAGCGGCGCCAGACGAAAGACCTCGTCAAACGGCTGCAGATCAAGACCGACGGCGTCGATGCCCTGGTGAAGACGCTCTCGGGTGGTAACCAGCAGAAGGTGGCGATCGCCAAATGGCTGAGCCGCCAGTCGGAAATCTACCTGCTCGACGAGCCCACGGTCGGCGTCGACATCGCCGCCAAGGTGGAGATCTACCGGCTGATCGGCGAGCTTGCCGAACGCGGCGCGGCTGTGCTCGTGCTCTCCTCCGACATCGAGGAACTGCTCGGCGTCACCGATCGCCTTCTCGTCTTTTTCCGCGGCCGTGTGACGCGGCAGTTCATCTCCTCCGAAACGAGCCCGAACCAAGTCCTTGCGGATGTGACGGGTGCCCACGAGACGCTTCGCCATGCTGGTTGACGCCCCCTATATTCCGGCCTCCGCTCTCGAAATCGAGGCGCAGAAGGCTGTCGAGCCGGGAAGGCCCGGCCCCGCCTTCGGCCGCCGCCTCGCCACGCTGGCGCTGCGGGGCGGGGCGCTTGCCGTCTTCGTCGGCGTCCTTGTCGTCTTCTCCGTCACCGCGCCCTTCTTCCTCACCATCGGCAATATCGGCAACGTGCTCGGCCAGTCGGCCATTGCCGGCGTTCTGGCGATCGGGCTCACCATCGTCATCATCGCGGGCGGCTCGAACGTGGTGACGGGCGGGATCGACCTGTCGCTCGCCGCGAATATGGGGCTCAGCGCCGCCGTCTACGCCTCGCTGGCACAGGCGGGGCATGGCGACGGCGTCGCCATTGCAGGCGCGCTCGGCACGGGGCTCGCCATCGGCGCGGTCAACGCCGCCGCCGTCACGCTCGCCGGCATCGTGCCGCTGCTCGCGACGCTCGCCGTCATGAATGTCGTCGCCGGCCTCGAGCTGGTGCTGACGCAGAACACCGTCGTCCCGGCCTCGAGCGAATTCCTCTCGGCGCTTTCCGCCGGCGGCCCGTTCGGCATCCCGGTTCTCGCCTATGTCCTCCTCGGCTTCACGCTGGTCGTCGCGGCCGTCGTGCAATATACGCCGCTGGGCCTTCGCCTCTATGCGGTCGGCGCGTTTCCGGATGCGGCGCGGGCGGCGGGCCTGCCCGTCAAGTCCTTCGTCGCCGGCTCGTTCCTGGCGAGCGGCCTGTGCGGCGGGCTCGCCGGCATCCTGTCGGTCTCCTATCTCTCGGGCAGCACCACCGGGGCCGGCGACATGCTGCTGCCGGTCGTCGTCACCGCCCTGCTGGGCACGGTCTTCTCCCGCCGGCTGGCGCCGACCGTGACCGGCACGCTGCTGTCGGCGCTCTTCGTCGGCTTCCTCATCAACGGCTTCCAGCTCCTCAACATTTCCAGCACGCTGGTGAGCGGCGTGCAGGGGCTGCTGATCCTGCTCGTCGTTTCCGCCACCACGCTGCTCGGCCGCAAGGAGAACGCCTGACATGGCGACGACCGCTCTCTCCTCCTTCACCCGCGGCGTCGCCCGCTATGCGCTGGTCGCGGCGCTCGCCGCCGTCTTCGCCCTCTTCGCAGCGCTCGCGCCGGGCTTCCTCTCGGGTGCGAACCTCCTCAGCGTGCTTGTGAACAATTTCGCCCTGCTCGCCATCGTCGCCATCGCCATGACCTTCGCCGTCTCGGCGGGCGGCATCGATCTCTCGGTCGGCACGGCTGTCGATTTCGCGAGCTTCGCCTTCGTTTCCCTCGTGCTCGCCGGACAGCCGATTGCGCTTGCCGCCCTCGGCGGGCTTGCCGGCGGAGCGCTTGTCGGCGTCTTCAATGCCGTGCTCATCGCCGGTATCGGCATCTCGCCCTTTCTCGCCACGCTCGGCACGCTCTTCGTCGGCCGCAGCGCGCAGCAATTGCTCACGAATGGCGGCAATCCGGTCTACCTGCCGCCGGCCGGCGTGCCGGAAGCCTTCCGTTTCCTCGGCCATGGCACGGTCGCCGGCATTCCCGTGCCGCTCCTCGTCACCGCGCTCGTCGTCGCCGGTGCCTGGCTCGTGCTCTCGCGCACCCGCTTCGGCCGGGTGACGCTCGCCATCGGCATCCAGGCGAGCGTCGTGCGTTATTCGGGCCTCCGCCTGTCGCGCGTCACCGCCCTGACCTATGTGCTCGTCTCGACGATTGCCGCCGTGGTCGGGCTCATCCTCACCTCGACGGTCACGGTCTACATTCCGTCCTCGGGCAACGCGTTCCTCCTGAACGCCATCGGCGCGACCTTCATCGGCACCACGTTCGACCCGCACGGCCGGCCGAACGTGCCGGGCACCGTGCTTGGCGTGCTGCTGCTCGGTATCGTCGCCAATGGCCTCCTGCTGTCGGGCCTCAATTTCTACTGGCAGCAGGTCGGCACCGGCCTGCTCATCTTCTCCGTCCTCGCCATCGGCTTCGCCAATCGCAAGGCGGCTGCCCGGGCCTGAATCCGGATATCTCGAAAGGATTTCTCATGAGCAGCGTCACCCGGCTCGCCAACCCCCAGGACACCGCCCATCGCATCGCCAGCGAGGACGAGGCGCTTGCCGTTGCCCGCACGCTTGCCGGCGAATTCGCCGGCGGCGCGAGCCGGCGGGATTACGAGCGGGCGCTGCCGTACGAGGAGCTGGACCGGCTTTCCGCCTCCGGCCTCCTCTCCATCACCGTTCCCGCCGAATATGGCGGCATCGACGTCTCCAATGCGGTGCTCGCCGAGGTCACGGCGATCCTCTCCGAGGCCGACAGCTCGATCGGCCAGATCCCGCAGAACCATTTCTACATTCTCGAGGCGCTCCGCCACGACGGCAGCGAGGCGCAGAAGCGCTTCTACTTCAGCCGGGCTCTCGCCGGCGACCGCTTCGGCAACGCCCTTTCCGAGGTCGGCACCAAGACGGTCGGTGACTACAACACGCGGATTACGCCCGATGGCGCGGGTTTCCGCATCAACGGGCGGAAGTTCTATTCGACGGGTGTGCTCTTCGCCCACTGGGTGGCGATCTTCGCGCTCGACGACGAGGACCGCCTCACCATGTCGTTTGCCCCGCGCGAGACGGAAGGCATCGAGATCGTCGATGACTGGGACGGCTTCGGCCAGCGCACGACGGGCAGCGGCACGACGATCTTGCGCGACGTCTACGTGCCGGCCGAGGCCGTCGTGCCGCACCAGAAGGGGTTCGAGCGCCCCGGCACGATCGGCTCGGTCGGCCAGATCATCCATGCCGGCGTCGATCTCGGTATCGCCCGCGCGGCGCTGAAGGAGACGATCGGCTACGTGCGCGACACCGCGCGGCCCTGGACGGACAGCGGTGTCGAGCGCGCCGCGGACGATCCGCTGACCATCGCCCGCATCGGCGAGCTCGCCATCCGCGTCGAGGCGGCCGAGGCGACGCTGGAGCGGGCCGGGCGCAAGGTCGACCAGGCGCAGGTCAACCTCAATGCGGAGAATGCCGTGGCCGCGACGCTGGCGGTGGCCGCCGCCAAGGTGCTGACGACGGAGCTCGCCATCGACGCGACCAACGTGCTCTTCGAGCTGGCCGGCACGTCCGCCACCAGGCGCGGCCTGAACCTCGAACGCCATTGGCGCAATGCCCGCACCCATACGCTGCACGATCCGGTGCGCTGGAAGTACCACGTCGTCGGCAACTATCACCTCAACGGCGTCACGCCGCCGAAGAACGGCGCGCTCTGAAATCCAACCCTCGTGGTGGGGGTGGTCACCTGGCCGCAATCCTTCGGGGTTGCGGTCTTTTTTTGCCCGAGGACGGCGAAGCTTGCAGGAAGGGTGCCTGCCAAAAAACAGAAAGCGGCCGTCGGCCGCCTTCGTTTCGTCTGCCGATCCTCGCCTCAGCTATAGAGGCTCGGCTCCGGCACGCGGCCGTTGAGGGCAAAGTCGCCGACTTCGCGGGCCTTGTAGAAGACCGGGTCGTGCAGCGTGTGGGTACGCACGTTCCTCCAGTAGCGGTCGAAACGGTGGTGCGATGCCGTCGAGCGGGCGCCGGTCAGCTCGAAGATGCGCGAAGTGACGTCGAGCGCCACATGGGTGGCGTTGACCTTTGCGGCGTAGGCCTCGATCGCCGCTTCGCCGCGTTCGCGTGCGGTGACGCCCCGGCCGCGCGCAAGCGACGACTGGACGACGGCGGCGGCCGCATCGGCAAGCGCGGCGGATGCCTTCAGCGCTGCGCGGAACTCGCCGATGCGTTCCAGGATATACGGATCCTCGCTCGCCTTTTCGAGGCCGGACGTGACCCAGGGGCGCGTCGTGGTGCGCACATAGTCGGTGGCTGCCGCCAGCGCGCCTTCCGCCGTGCCGAGGTAGAAGTTGACGAAGACGAGCTGGATCAGCGGCGTGTTGAACGTCGCCTGCACGGGCGGGGCGTCATCCTTCCTCGCAAGCGGCAGCAGGAAGTCGCTTTCGTAGACCGGGAAATCCCGGAATTCCACGCTGCCGCTGTCGGAGAGCCGCTGGCCGATATTGTCCCAGTCGTCATTGGCGATGTAGCCGGGCCGGTCGGTCGGCAGCACGATATTGGCGATCTCGTCGTCGAAGGCCGCATTGGCATTGATGCGGTCGGAGACATGCGCGCCGGTCGAGAACGTCTTGCGGCCGTTGAGCAGGTAGTGGTCGCCGCTGCGGGTCAGCGTGAGGCCGGGATCGCGCGGGTTGACGGCGGCGCCCCAGTAGAGCCTCTTTGCGACCGTCTCGACGCCGAGGTCCCAGGCCTTGTCCGGGTCGTCGGCCGCCCAGTGGACGTACTGGCTGTTGACGAAATGATAGCCGAGCAACTGGCCGATCGAGCTTTCGCCGCGCGCGAGGATGCGCACGAGCCGCAGCCCGTCCACCCAGTCGAGACCGCCGCCGCCGATCTCGACCGGGTGCAGCGCGGTCAGGAGGCCCTCCGTCTTCAGCCGCTCGATTTCCGCGAACGGCGGCTTGCCGTCGGCATCGAGCTGCGCCCCGCGGCGGGCAAGGTCGGCGGAAATCTCCTCGGCCTTCGCGAAGAGGCGGGCCCGATCGTCCTGAAGGTCGGACTCCTTGACAAGGTGTAGGGCGGTCATGGTCGGTCTCCTGCTCTCCGGCCGATCCCGGGCAGGTCGCCGCGGTCGGAGTGGGTGAAAGGGTGCGCACGGTTTTCCGCCGCTCTGCGCATCTTCCCAGAGTCCCCGGACGGCAGCCAGAAAAGCCGTTTCCGAAATTAATACATATAAAAGATAGAATTTCTGTATTTAATGGAAGAAGGCGCTATCTTCGCCCCGGCCAATGCCGCCAGGCATTCTCGATAGCCTGGCCCGATACCCTGGAGAGACCGATGGCACGCCATATCCGCTTCAACGCCTTCGACATGAACTGCGTGGGCCACCAGTCCCCCGGCCTGTGGGCGCATCCGCGCGACAGGTCCTGGAAATACAAGGACCTGGACTATTGGCAGGATCTCGCCCGCACGCTGGAACGCGGCGTCTTCGACGGCATCTTCATCGCCGACGTCATCGGCTACTACGATGTCTACAAGGGCTCGAACTACCACGCCATCCACCAGGCCGCGCAGATTCCGGTGAACGATCCGCTGCAACTTGCAGCCCCCATCGCGCTCGCCACCGAGCATCTCGGCATCGGCATCACGGCGTCCACCTCCTTCGAGCATCCCTATACCTTCGCCCGCCGCCTCGCGACGGCCGACCATCATTCCAAGGGCCGCGTCGGCTGGAACATCGTCACCTCCTATCTGGAGAGCGGCGCGAAGAATGTCGGGCAGGGCGGCCTTCGCCGGCACGACAACCGCTACGAGGTCGCCGCCGAATATGTGGAAGTGCTCTACAAGCTGCTGGAAGGCTCCTGGGAGGAGGGTGCGGTGGTGCGCGACGGCGACAGGCGCATCTTCACCCATCCCGAAAAGGTCCACGAGATCGGCCACAAGGGCAAGTATTTCGAGGTGCCGGGTTACGGCCTCACCGAGCCCTCGCCGCAGCGCACGCCGGTTCTCTACCAGGCCGGCGCCTCCGGGCCGGGCAAGGCGTTCGCCGCCGCGCACGCCGAGTGCATCTTCGTCGCCGCGCCGACGAAGTCGGTTCTCAAGGCCTATGTCGCCGATATCCGCCAGCGCATCGCCGCTGCCGGCCGCGACCCCAGAAAGGTCTATATCTACACGCTCGTCACCATCATCACCGACGAGACCGAGGAGAAGGCGCAGAAGAAATTCGAGGACTACAAGAGCTACGTTTCCTATGACGGCTCGCTGACCTTCATGTCCGGCTGGAGCGGCATCGATTTCGGCCAGTATGCGCCGACGGATGTGGTGGAGAAGATCGAGACCAACGCCATCCACTCCTTCGTCGAGCACATTGCCGGCGGCGACAAGTCGTGGACCATCGACGAGCTTGCCCGGTTCGGCGGCATCGGCGGCATGGGACCGGTCTTCGTCGGCTCTCCGGAGCGCATTGCCGACATCCTTCAGGAATGGGTGGCCGATACGGATGTCGACGGCTTCAACCTCGCCTATGCGGTGACCCCCGACAGCTTCGAGGATGTCGTCGCCCATATCGTGCCGGAGCTGCAGAAGCGCGGCGCCTACCCGACGGCCTACAGGGAGGGTACCTTGCGGGAGAAGCTGTTCGGCGAGGGACCATACCTGCCGAAAACCCATCCGGCCGACGGCTACAGGGATATCGAGGCCGTGAAGCGGCGCGACGCCGAGCTCCCGGCGCTGAAATCGGTCGGCGCGTGACGCGGTGATGCCGCTGCGTGGCGCGGAGGTGAAACGGATGCCGGCAAGGCCAGTCGTGGCGATCATCGGGGGCGGCTTCACCGGTGCCGCCTGCGCCTATCATCTCGTGCGGCGGCTTCCCGTCGGCGCCGCGAGGATCGTCGTCTTCGAGCCCCGGGCGATGCTCGGGGGCGGCCTTGCCTATGATACGGACGAGGCGACGCACCGCATCAATGTGCCCGCGACGCGCATGTCGCTCCTTCCCGACGACGGCGATCATTTCCAGCGCTGGCTCGTCCGCAGCGGGACCCTTGCGGACGATCCGGAGGCCATCACGCCGGAGGGACACGCCTTCGCGCGCCGTTCCGCCTTCGGCCGTTATGTTTCCGGCAACCTTGCCCCCTTGGTCGCGAGCGGAGCGATCGAGCATCGCCGCAGCCGCGTCCGTGCGGTGACGGCGGCGCGCTCGGGGCGCTGGCATGTCGAGGCCGGGGACGGCCCGGCGCTGGAGGCCGATATCGTGGTCGCCGCGACGACGCATCCAAGCCCGCAGCCGCCCGCAACCCTCCACCGCGCCCTTTCCGGCCGCGCCGGCTACATTCCGGATGCCACGGTGCCCGGCGCCCTCTCCGGCATCGCCCCGGACGACCGGGTGCTGGTCGTGGGCACGGGGCTCACCGCAGCGGACGTCATCGCGACACTCGATGCCGCGGGGCATCGCGGCAGGATCACGGCCGTCTCGCGCCGCGGCCTTCGCTCGCGCGGGCATAACCTTTCCGCTCAAGAGCCCTTCGGCGAGTTTGCCGATCCGCCATCCCGCACGGCGCGGGCCTTGCTGCGGCGGATCCGGGAGGGCCTTGTCCAGGCCGATGCTGCGGGGCTCAGCTGGCATGCGGTTTTCGACCGGGTTCGCGGCCAGGGCGGCGATATCTGGCGCTCTCTGCCAGTCGCCGAGCGCCGGCGCGTCGCACGCTTCCTGCGACCCTACTGGGACGTGCACCGTTTCCGTATCGCGCCCCAGGTGGAGGCGGTCATCGACCGGCGCCTGGCCGCTGGCACGCTTTCCTTTCATGCTGCGGCCATCGCCGGTGTGACCTGCCCCGCAGAGGGCGGGATTGCCGTGGATTTTCGCCCGCGCCATGGGCGGGAGCCGTTCCAGGAAACGTATGGCAGCCTGATCGTGACGACAGGCCCGGGGCATGCGTCGGTGCTTTCAAGCCAGCCATTCCTCGCGGGTCTCGCCACCGCGGGCGAGTTGCAACCGGATGCCGTCGGTCTTGGCATCGCGGTCGACGAGCGAAGCCGCGCCATCGGAACCGATGGGCAGGCGCTGAATAGCCTCTACATCGCTGGCCCGTTGGCCCGCGGCACGTTCGGCGAGTTGATGGGCCTGCCCCAGGTGACGGATCATGCGGTCTTCGTGGCGGAAGACATCGTGCGCCAGATGAACGCCACAGGGACCTGGGTAGAGAAGGCGGGACGCGGAGGTACAAAACGCGCGCTGAGAGTACCTCAATAGGTTCCAGCTACGCTCCGGCCTATCGAAAGCGATCTGGTGGATAGACATGGTCGGAGCAGTCTCCTCGACGACATCGGCAACCGTGACACTCACGTCCTCGTCCGGCGGCACCAGCCTTTCCGCGCTTCAAGCGCAGCTCTCGGCCAAGGAGAGCGAGCTTGCCGAAGCGATGGACGAGGAGGCCCAGGCCGAACTCAAGGAAGCGATCGCCAGCCTCAAGGGCGAGATCGCTGCGCTGAAGGCGAAGGAGGCGGGTTCGGCGCAGCGGCAGACCGCCGAGAGTGAAAGCACCTCGCGCATCGGCACGCGCAATTTCGAGGATGGCGATCCCTTTGGCGAGCGGGAAATATACGTCTGAGCAGGTTCAATTGTCTTTGCGCGTTTCGGATGCAGAGCCGCGTCGCACTTTTTCTGGAAATGCTTGTCTTATGACTTTCGCTGCCGAATGGGCGAAGAAGGGTCCGCTGTGAGAGGGTAGCCGCCCTCCCTCAGCGGCGAGGGTCGGATCGTTGAAATGCAGACCGTTTGACGGGTCGAGCTAGAGTTTGATCGCCCTCGTCTTTCTCTTGAGGCCTGAACGGATACCCGCAGCTCGGCTGCGGACGACAAGCACAGGACAAGCGAAAGATGACAAAGGATACCATCGGGGTCGACATCTCGAAAGACCATCTCGACGCCTACAGGACGAGCGACGGCAAAAGCCGGCGTTTTGCCAACGACACCGCCGGCCATCGGGCCTTCCTGGACTGGCTGAGCCAGCCCGACGCGCACATCGTCTACGAGCCGACCGGTCCCTATCACCGGGCCTTCGAGAGAAGGCTGGCGGATGTGGGCTGTGCGCTGGTCAAGGTCAACCCACGCCAGGCAAGGCGGTTCGCCGAAGCCACGGGAAAGCTCGCCAAGACCGACCGGCTCGACGCTGCCATGCTGGCGCGCATGGGTGCTGTACTCGACCTCGACGCGCGGCCGGTGCGTCGTCCGGTCCTCAACGATCTCAAGGACCTGCACATGGCCCGCGAGGCGCTGGTGAAGAACCGCACGGCCGCCAGGAACAGGGCCAAGACGCTGACCCTTGCCATCCTCAAGCGTCACAACGCGGAGCAGCTCAGGCAGATCGGACGCCAGATCGCCGCCATCGAGAGCGAGATCATGGCGATCGTCAAGGCCGATCCGGACCTCGCCGGCCGCTTCGACATCCTCGTCTCGATCCCGGGCGTCTCGACCATAACCGCCTTCGCCCTGATCATCGACATGCCCGAGCTCGGAATGCTCGAAAACGGCGCGGCCGCCTCTCTCGCCGGCCTCGCCCCCGTCGCACGCCAGTCCGGCAACCGGGCCGCACGCGCCTTCATCCGCGGCGGCCGCGCCAACGTCCGCCAGGCGCTCTACATGCCGGCCCTCGTCGCCATGCGCTTCAATCCGGAACTCAGGGCAAAGTACCACCAGCTCAAAGCGGGCGGCAAAGCCTCGAAGCTCGCAATAACAGCCATCATGCGAAAGCTCATCGTGCTGGCAAACGCCCTGCTCAAGGACCGTCGGAAATGGACAAAATCATTTCCTTGACCAAAACGGATACTCTAGATAGCGGGCGATTTTCCGGTGCCGTGGACGAAGATGCGGATGCAGCGCCGCATGTAGTCCTTGCGTGCGTCGAAGCCCGGCCATTCGGCGCCCGTGCCCGTCTTCGTGACGACGGCGCCGAACATCATGTCCATGAGGATCGTCGCGGCGCTCGTCGTGTCGTCGACGAAGAGCCTTCCGGCCCGCTTTTCCCCTTCCATCCATTCGGCAAGCAGCGCATGGGCCCGCTGGCCGCCGAGCCTCTTCATCATCTCGCCGACTTCTGGATAGCGCGCGGCTTCCACGATGGTGAGGTTGAGGAAGGCCGCGCGCGCGCTATCCTCTTCCGCGCTGATATCGATCTGGAAGATGCGTTCGAGGGCGTCCGAGAGGCTCAGGCCCGCATAGTCGCCGGGAAGCGCAAGCATGCTGGTGCGGTGCTGCTCGATGATCGCGGCGAGCAGATCGGTCTTGGAGGGGAAGAGTTCGTAGAGCGTGCGCTTGGAGATATGGCAGTGGGCGGCAACCTCGCTCATCGTCGTCCTGCCGTAGCCTTCGGCCAGGAACAGCTTGCGCGTCGCCTCGACGATCTTGGCCCTCTGTTCGGCCGGCGTCGCGAGTCTGGGGCGGCCGCGTTTCCGGCGCTTGGCCGGGAGAGTTGTGGCGGTTGTTTCGGTCATGGAGGTTATCCAGAGGCGGGCCATTGACAATGTCGGTATCCGGATATTAATGGTACTGATGAGTTTTGTAAATATGGCAAGCGTGCGGCATGATCCGCCGCTCCGAAGAAAAGGTGCATGATGCGCGAGAAAATCCTGCGGATCGGCCTCGTTGCCGCCGGCCTGTTCCTGGCCGCCTGCTCGGACCAGAGCGGTGGAAATGCTCCGCCCGGCGCAGGGGCCTTGCCCGCGGCCGAGGTGGGCTTCGTGGTGCTGAAGGCGCAGTCCGTTCCGCGTTATACCCAGCTCTCCGGCCGCGTGGTGGCGCACGCCACGGCGGAGATCCGCCCGCAGATCGACGGCATCATCGAGAGCATCGACTTTCGCGAGGGCCGGCAGGTGAAGGCCGGTGACATCCTCTTCAAGGTGCGCGATGCGAAGTTCAGCGCGGCCTATGCGGCGGCGGCGGCCACGCTGTCGCGCGCCGAGGCGACGCAGCAGTCGGCGCAGTCGGCTTTCGACCGGAACCAGCGGCTGCAATCGCAGAGCGCCGTGAGCCAGCAGGCGCTGGACGAGGCGACGGCAGCGCTGCTGCAGGCGAAGGCGGATGTGGAATCGGCCAAGGCCAGCCTTGAGACGGCGCGCATCGATCTCGACAACACCACGATCAAGGCGCCGATATCGGGCATCATCGGCACGGCCGGCGTCAGCGCCGGCTCGCTGGTCACGCAGAACCAGACGGATGCGCTGGCGACGATCCGCCAGATCGATCCGGTCAATGTCGACCTCGTCGATACCAGCGCCAACCTTTTGCGGATCCGGCAGGATGTCGAGGCGGGGCGCCTCGGCCGCGACGGCGCGGGGGCGCCGAGCGTCAGGCTGACGCTCGAGAACGGCGAGGACTACAAGACCATCGGCACGATCTCGCTGGCGACGGTCAATGTCAGCGAGAGCACGGGCACCTTCACCCTGCGCGCAAGCTTCCCCAATCCGGAGCGCATCCTGCTGCCGGGCATGTTCGTGCGCGCCTCCGTCGATCTCGGCACCATGCCGAACGCCTTCCTCGTCCCGCAGCGCGCCGTCCAGCGCAGCGGCACGGGCGATCCCATCGCCTATGTCGTCTCGGCCGACAGCAAGGTGGAGCAGCGCAAGCTTGCGACCGAGGGCACGAGCGGCAACAACTGGATCGTGACCGACGGCCTGAAGGACGGCGAGCGCCTGATCGTCGATGGCTTCCAGAAGATTTCCGCCGGCGCTGCCGTGACGGCCGTGGAAGCGACGATCGATGAGGACGGCGTGGTCAAGCAGTCCCTCGCCAGCCCCGCCGGTGCGGGCGAAGCGTCGGAGGCCGCCCAATGACCGAAGCCTTCCGGCGCAATGCCCTGGCGAGCTTCTTCATCGCCCGCCCCGTCTTTGCCATCGTGCTCGCGATCGCCACGCTGCTTTCCGGCGTCATGGGCATCTACTCGCTGTCGATCTCGCAATATCCCGATGTCGCGCCCGTCACGGTCCGTATCGGCGCGACCTATTCCGGTGCCACGGCGGAAGCGGTCGAGAACTCGGTCACGACGAAGATCGAGGGCGCGATGACCGGCCTCGATGGCCTGCTCTACATGGAATCCACGTCGAACACCGGCTCGGCCTCCATCTCGCTCACCTTCGCCAGCGGCACGGATCCGGAACTGGCGCAGGTCGAGGTGCAGAACAAGCTGTCGCGCGTCGAATCCCAGCTTCCCGAGGCCGTGCAGGACGCCGGCGTCTCCGTCTCCCGCTCGCCCTCCGGCATCCTGATGATCGGCAACATCATCTCGCGCGACGGCCGCTACACCTCCTCGGAGCTTTCCGACATCATGTCGAGCAGCATCGAGGAGCGCATCGAACGGCTCGACGGCGTCGGTTCCGTGCAGGCCTTCGGCAGCGGCTATGCCATGCGCATCTGGCTCGATCCCGATCAGATGCAGAAGTACCAGCTGGTTCCCTCCGACGTCACCACGGCCATTCAGGCGCAGAATGCGCAGGTCGCCGCCGGCTCCATCGGCGCGACGCCCGTCGTGCGCGGCCAGCAGCTGAAGGCGAGCATCGTCGCGCAGACGCAGATGACCTCGGCCGACGAGTTCAAGAAGATCATCCTCAAGACGGCGACGGACGGTTCCGTCGTGCGCCTCGGCGATGTCGCGCGCGTCGAGATCGGGCTTGAAAGCTACGGCCAGAGCTCGACCTTCAACGACATGCCTGCCGCCGGCTTCGGCGTGCAGCTGGCGAGCGGCGCGAATGCCATCACGACGGCCGAGGCCGTGCATGCCGAACTCGACAGCCTCGCCGGTTCGCTGCCCGAGGGCGTCGAGATCGCCTATTCCTACGAAACGACGCCCTTCGTCGAACTGTCCATCGAGAAGGTCGTGGAGACGCTGATCGAGGCGATCGTGCTGGTCTTCCTCGTGCTTCTGCTCTTCCTGCAGAACCTGCGCGCGACGATCATTCCGATGATCGCCGTGCCCGTCGTGCTGCTCGGAACGTTCGGCGTGCTTGCGGCGCTCGGCTATTCCATCAACATGCTGACCATGTTCGCCATGGTGCTCGCCATCGGTCTTCTCGTCGACGATGCGATCGTCGTGGTAGAGAATGTCGAGCGCGTCATGTCGGAGGAGGGGCTCTCCGCCCGCGAGGCGACGGAGAAGTCGATGGGCGAGATCACCGGCGCGCTCGTCGGCGTCGCGCTCGTCCTCACCGCCGTCTTCATTCCCATGGCCTTCTTCTCGGGCTCGGTCGGCGTCATCTACCGGCAGTTCTCCGTCACCATCGCCAGCGCCATGCTGCTCTCCGTCCTCGTCGCGGTCATCCTGACGCCGGCGCTCTGCGCCATGCTGCTGAAGCCCACGCATGGCGGGCTGGCGGCGCGCATCTTCGGTGGCTTCAACCGTGGTTTCGAGAAGACGACGCGCGGTTATGTGAGCGCCGTCGGCGGCATGCTTGTGCGGCCGCTGCGCATGCTCGTGCTCTTCGCCGCGCTCCTCGGCGGCGCCTGGTGGGTCTATACGCAGCTGCCGACCTCCTTCCTGCCGGAAGAGGACCAGGGCGTTCTGATGACGCAGATCACCCTGCCGGCCGGCGCCAATGCCGCCCGCACGCAGGCCGTCATCGACATGGTCGAGAACTATTTCCTCACGGAGGAGAAGGACGCCGTGCAGAGCGTCTTCATGACGCTCGGCTTCGGCTTCGGCGGCAGCGGCGAAAACGCCGCCATGGCCTTCGTGCGTCTCAAGGATTTCGACGCGCGCACGGATACGTCGCTCTCGGCTTCCGCTATCTCGCAGCGCGCCTCGGCGCATTTCCGCAAGATCCGCGACGCGGAGGTCTTCGTGCTGGCGCCGCCCGCCATCCAGGGGCTGGGGCAGAGCAACGGCTTTTCCATGTATCTGGAAGACACCGGCAACCGCGGCCGCGACGCGCTGACGGCGGCCAGCAACCTGCTTGCCGACCTCGCCCAGCAGGACGACACGGTCGGCAATGTACGCGGCAATACCCGCACCTTGGAAAGCCAGCTGAAGATCGAGATCGACCAGGAGAAGGCAGGTGCGCTCGGCGTCGATCTCAGCGGCATCAACGGGCTGATCTCCACGGCCTTTGCCGGCAGCAACGTCAACGACTTCGTCTATAACGGCGAGATCAAGCCCGTCTATGTGCAGGCGGACGCGCCCTTCCGCATGCAGCCGGAGGACGTCAACCGCTGGTACGCGCGCAATGGCGATGGCGAGATGGTGCCGTTCTCCGCCTTCGCGACGACGACATGGATCCAGGGCTCGCCCTCGCTCGCCCGCTTCAACGGCACGGCGGCCATCTCCATGAACGGTGCGGCACAGGCCGGCGCCAGCTCCGGCGATGCGATGGACCGCATGGAGGCGCTCGTCGCCGGTCTCGACGGCGGCTACAGCGCGGCCTGGTCCGGCCTGTCCTACCAGGAGCGGCTTGCCGGTTCGCAGGAGGCGATGCTCTACGCCGTCTCCCTGCTCGTCGTCTTCCTCTGCCTTGCCGCGCTCTACGAAAGCTGGTCCATCCCGCTTTCCGTCATCCTTGCGGTGCCGGTCGGCGTGCTTGGCGCGCTCGTCGCCGCCTGGATATTCGGTCAATCGAACGATGTCTATTTCAAGGTCGGCCTGCTGACGACGATCGGCCTTACCGCCAAGAACGCCATCCTGATCGTCGAATTCGCCAAGGACCTGCGCGATCAGGGCAAAAGCGTCGTCGACGCCGTGCTGGAGGCTGCCCGCATGCGCCTCAGGCCGATCGTCATGACCTCGCTCGCCTTCATCCTCGGCGTCCTGCCGCTCGCCTTCGCGACGGGGGCAAGCTCGGCCGCGCAGAACGCCATCGGCATCGGCGTGATGGGCGGCATGATCGCAGCGACCGTGCTCGGTGTCTTCTTCGTGCCGCTGCTCTTCGTGATCGTGGCCGGAAGGGGCAGGCCGAGGGCTGCGTAGACGCGTTTGCCGCATCCGTCGAGCGGGGCCGTCAGCTCTTGCCCGTCGATGTCAAATCATCTCGCATAATTCTTGATGCGATTGTAGCTCATCGAGAGATGGGCCCGGCGGATGTAGCCGATGGCTTCCCAATCCCCGATCTCGGCGGCGTTCAAGACGGCCTGCATTTCCTCGCGAAATGCCCGGTATTCCTCGACAAGCCCGAGCTTGGGCATCATCTTCAGGACGACGCGGACGATCTTGAGATACAGCCGTTCATTGACCTCGCGCAGCGCCGCATTGCCGGTGAATGCCGATATCTCCCAGTAGAAGTCCATGTTGAGGCGCAGGAAGGCGCGCTGGGACGGTTCCTGCATCTCGTCGTCGCAGCGCTTGATGAGCGCGCGGATCCTGTCGAGATCGTCCGGGGTACGCGGGAGCGGATCGAGCTTGCCGACCAGTTCGGCAAGCTCCAGCCGGAGACGGTAGATCTGGAAGATCTCGTCGAGATCGGGATCCGTGACGATCGTGCCGACCCCGTGCACGGAGGCGACGAGCCCTTCCGCTTCCAGCCGTGCAAGGACGCGACGGACGGGGGTCCGGCTCGTATCGAACTGCTTTGCCAGCTCCTCCTCCGAAAGCCGGGTGCCCGGTGCATATTCCAGAAGGCAGATCTGGTCGCGGATCGTGTTGTAGATGCGGTCGAAACGCTCTTTCGCGCCGACGAGAGGGGCGGATTGCTCCTTTGCACCGGAATTGTCGGTCTGTGCCATCAACCAGCTTCCAGGACAGCGTTCAGGAATTGCCGCGTCCGCTCGTTCTGCGGGTTGCCGAAGATCTGCGCGGGCGGTCCCTGTTCGCATATTTTCCCCTGATAGAAAAAGCAAACCCTATCGGAGAATTCCTTGGCGAACCCCATCTGGTGGGTCACCATGAGCATCGTCAGATCGTGCTCGGCGCCGATCCTGCGGATGACCTGAAGCACCTCGCCCACGAGCTCCGGGTCGAGCGCGGAGGTGACCTCGTCGAAAAGCATGATCTTTGGCCGCATGGCCAGGGCCCGGGCGATCGCCACGCGCTGCTGCTGGCCTCCGGAAAGCTGGCCCGGATAGTGATCCTTCTTGGCCGACAGGCCGACCATGTCGAGCAGCTCGGCGGCGCGCTCCTCCGCTTCCTTCCTTCCCATTCCAAGGACGGTGATCGGCGCCTCTATGCAGTTGCCGAGGGCGGTCATGTGCGGGAAGAGGTTGAAGGACTGGAACACCATGCCGATCTTCGCGCGGATACGGCGGATATGCTTCGCATCCGCGGGCACCAGCCGTCCGTTCTTAGGCATGTGGGTCATCGGCTCGCCATCGACCCACAGCGTGCCGCCATTGATGCTTTCCAGCGTCATCAGCATGCGCAGCACGGTCGTCTTGCCGGATCCGGACGGGCCGATGATCGAGACCTTCTCGCCGCGCGCGACGTCGAGGTTGAGATTGTCGAGAACGGTGAAGGCGCCGTAACGCTTGGACACGTTCTCATAGCGGACCATGGGCATTTCGGTCATCCGTATCTCCTTGAAAGCCAGCCGTCCAAGACGCGGACCAGTCCCGCGGACAGGAGGCTCATCACCAGAAAGAAAAGCCCGACGAGCGTCACCGGTTCGGTGTAGCGGAAGGTCTCCGAGCCGATGATCTTGGCGCGTTGCATGAGCTCGACGACGGCGATCGCCGAAAGCAGGGGTGTCTCCTTGAACAGCGCTATCAGATAGTTGCCGAGCGCCGGCACCACCGGCGGCAGCGCCTGCGGCAGGATGATGTCCTTGAAGGTGGTCCAGGGGGAGAGGTTGAGCGCGATCGATGCCTCCCACTGGCCGCGGGGAACGTTCTCGAAGCCGGCCCTGTAGACCTCCGAGCAATAGGCCGCGTAGTGCAGGCCGATCGCGAGCACGCCCGCCGTGAAGGCATCCAACACGATGCCGACCTTGGGCAAAACGAAGAACAGGAAGAAGATCTGAATGAGGAGCGGCGTCGAGCGGACGAGCTCGACCAGGATCGCGACGACAAGGCCCGCCGCCGGGGAGGAGAGCCGTATCGATGCCAGGGCGAGGCCGAGGAGCGCCGCAATGACGAAGCCGATCGCCGTCGCCTGGACGGTGATGACCGCGGCCCGTGCCAGCACGGGCAGGATGTCGATGGTGAAGGCCCAGTCCCACATCACGAGGCCTTTCCGTGCAGCACGCCCTTGGCCGCCCATCCCTCGGTGAAGCGCATGCAGATCGTGATCGTCAGCGAGATCGCGAGATAGAGGAGCAGGACGAGGGTGAAGATCGGTACGGTCTGCAGCGTTGCCTGGTTCATCTGCTGTGCCTTGAAGGTGAGATCGGCGAGCGTGATCAGGGAGACGAGCGAGGTCGACTTGACGAGCTCGATGAAAAGATTGCCCCAGGGCGGGATCATCGCCACGAAAGCCTGCGGCAGGATGATGCGCCGGAGCATTTGCGCCCGCGTCATGTTCAGCGCCGTGGAGGCTTCCCACTGGCCTTTCGGGACGGCCCGGATGGCGCCGCGCACGACCTCGGCACCGTAGGCACCGATGTTCAGCCCGAGCGCCAGCACGGCGACGGGAAACGCATCCATGAAGAGCCCGAACTGCGGCAACACGAAATACAGCCAGAAGAGCTGCACGAGCGCGGACGTGCCGCGGAATATCTCGATATAGGTCACCGCCAGCCATCGCAACGGCAGCGGGCCATAGAGCTTGGCGAGCGCTGCCGTCAGCGCCATGACGACGGCCAGCAAGGCGCCGAGAACGGCGATCTGGACCGTTAGCCAGGCACCTTGGAGCAGGCCGGGCACGAAGACCTTGAAACCGTCCTGGAAGGACAGGATGACGATGGCCGTCAGGGTAGCCGCCAGCATGGCGGCGAGCACGCGTATCCACATCGGAAATCCCCGTCATAGGCGAAGACGCGGACGGCCTGGTATTGCCGCCCGCGCGACAAGCTTAATCGCCTTGGCAGAGTTCGGCGGTCGTCTTGTTCGGAAGGTAATCCTTGCCGAAGCCGAGGGGCTCGACAAGGGCGAGATGCTCCGGCGAGCCGAGGAAGGCAGCCAGTTCCTTGTTGAAGGCCTCCTGCAGGTCCGTGTCTTCCTTGCGGAAGCCGAACCCGCCGTGACCCTTGACCGACTTGCCGGCGACTTCGCCGAAGGGCGTGGTCGATTCCACGCCTTCCGCCTTCTTCGCCATGTCCGCGATGGAAAGGGCGGTCAGCGCCGCGCCGTCGGCGCGGCCCGACTGGACGGCGGCAACGAGGCTCGACTGGTCCGGCAAGGTCACGATCTGCTCCTCGGCAACGCCGGCATCCCTCGCATAGCCCGCCTCGACGGCGCCGGCCATCACGGCGAGCTTGAGATCCTTGTTGTCGGCGAAGCTGGAATAATCGGCGATCTTCTTGGCATTGCCGGCCGGCACCAGCATGGCCTGGCCGATGCCGTATGACGGCTCCGAGAAGCCGATCTCGGCGCAGCGTTTCGGGTTGATGAACATGCCGGCGGCGATGATGTCGAAACGTCCGGCCTTGAGGCCGGGGATCAGCGAGCCGAATTCGGTCAGCACGCCGTCGACCTCCGGAATGCCCATTTTTGCGAGCACCGCCTTGGCGACCTCGGGCGCTTCGCCCGTCAGCTTGCCGTCGGGCGTGGCGAAACCGAAGGGGGCTTCGTTGGCAAAGCCGATGCGGATGTAGCCTGCGGCCTTCGCCTTTTCGAGGGTGGTCTCGGCGAGCGAGGGGCCTGCGACCGAGGCGGCGGCAAATGCCAGCACGGCGGCTTTCATGGCATTTCGGCGAGAGAAGAGAAATCGAGACATGGGTTCCCCTTGTGTTTTTGTCAGGAGTCTCAAAGAGCGGCGCCCGTGGCCGAGCACCTAAAGATGTATACGTCTTGTTGATAAAATTTGCAAGGTTTCGGATAAATAAAAAGTTTTCAGGCGATATATTGCGCGGACTGAGAATTGATGTACACATCTTGTCATCGTTGGTTCAGTGTTGGAGGGCGGGATGTCGCGACAGCAGATCTTCACGGGCGAGGAATATTCGCGCCGGCTGCGGGAGGTGAAGCACCGTATGGCCGCCGCCGGGCTGGACCTCGTCGTCTGCCAGGATCCGGCCAACATGAACTGGCTGACCGGCTATGACGGCTGGTCGTTCTACGTGCCGCAATGCGTGCTCGTGCATTTGGACGAGGATCTGCCGATCTGGTTCGGCCGTGCCCAGGATCGCAAGAGCGCGCTCATGACGACCGGCTTGCCGGAGGCAAACGTCGTCGCCTTTTCCGAACATCTCGTTCAGAACCCGGACGGGCATTCCTATGACGAACTGGCCGATCTCATCCGCTCGCGCGGATGGGCGGGCGCCCGCATCGGGGTCGAGATGGACGCGCACTACTATACGGCGCGCTGCCACGCACACCTCGCCGCCGGCCTGCCGGACGCGGCTTTCTCCAACAATCGCGACCTCGTGAACTGGGCCAGGCTCGTGAAGTCCGAGCCGGAGCTCACGCTGATGCGCCAGGCGGGCCGGATCTGCACGCATGCCATGAGCCGCGCCGTCGAGCGCATGCGACCCGGCGTGCCGCAGAACGCGGTGATCGCGGAACTGTATCACGCCCAGATCATGGGGGTGGACGGCATGGGCGGCGATTACGCGGCCATCTGCCCGCTGATGCCGGTCGGGGAGGGGACGGCGACGCCCCATCTGACGTGGAGCGACGACCCACTGCCGGACAGCGGACTTGCGATCCTCGAGATCGCCGGTGTCCGCTCCCGCTACCATGTCGCGCTGACGCGGACCGTCCATTTCGGCAAGCCGCCGCAACGTTACCAGGACATTGCCAGGGTGATCGTGGATGCCGTCGATGCCGGGCTCGAAAAGGCGCGGTCCGGCAATGTGGCGGAGGAGGTGGAGGCGGCATGGCAGGCGGAGTTGCGCCGCAACGGCCTGAAGAAGGAAAGCCGCGTCGGATATCCCATCGGGCTTGCCTATCCGCCGGATTGGGGCGAGCGCACCGCCAGCCTGCGCCCCGGCGACAGGACCGAGCTTGCACCCGGCATGTGCTTCCACATGATGGCCGGCGTCTGGCTTGAGGACTTCGGCCTGGCGATATCCGAATCCTTCGTCGTAACCGACACGGGCGGCGAGAAGCTCTGCGCCGCGCCCCGGCAGCTCATCGTCGTCGACTGACAGAAAACCCCGAAAATTCACGAGGCATGAACTATGGATGGCAATCCCTTCAGCGCAGAGGAGATCGCGCGGCGGCTCGATATCGTGCGGCATGAGATCGCCGTTTGCGGGCTCGACGCCGCCGTCTTCGCATCGCCGGAAAACGTCTTCTATCTGACGGGCCTCGATCACTGGGGCTATTTCGCGCCGCATCTGTTGATCGTGCCCGTCGAAGGCCGGCCGGTGCTCGTCACACGGGCGATGGAGCGCGTGACGATCGAGAACCATGTCCGATCCGCCGAGTTCCGCGGCCATTCCGACAGCGAAACCGCCGCCGATCTCGCCGCGCGCATCCTTGCCGAGCGGGGGCTTTCGTCACGGCGGCTCGGGCTGGAATTCTGGACCGCGGGCCTCAGCCACGGCCTTGCCCGGCGGCTGGAGGCGCTGGTGGAGGCCGAATGGACGGACGTCTCCAACCTCGTCGACCGGTTGCGGCTGGTGAAGAGCCTCGAAGAACAGGCGCTCATGCGCAAGGCGGCCGCGATCACCGACATCGCCGCGCAGGCCGCGATCGACGCCGTCCATGACGGCGCGGCGGAGCGTGACGTCGCGGCCGAATGCCTCGCGGCGATGACGCGCGCAGGCGGCCATGTCCCCGGCTTCGGCCCGTTCATCCGGCCGTTCTCGCGGCTCGGCGAAGAGCACACGACGTGGGGTTCGGCACGGTATCGCAAGGGCGAGCCGGTGTTCATCGAGCTGTCCGGCTGCGTTTCGCGCTATCACGCCCCGCTCGGCAGGCTGGTGCGCCTTGGCGGGATCAGCGATGCAGATGCGCGCATGGCGGAGATTGCCGCCGAGGCCTTCCGCGCGGTGGTCGATGCGCTGAGGCCCGGCGCGCATGCCCGCGACGTCTATGCCGCCTGGCAGAGCGTTGCCGATGAACGGGGGCTTTCGCACTATCGCCGGCATCATTGCGGCTATTGCGTCGGCATCGGCCAGCCCCCGTCCTGGACCGGCGGGAATTCCGTCACCGGCCTTCGGCACGATTCCGATCTCGCGATCCGCACCGGCATGAGCTTCCACATCCTCTCCTGGCTGATGGGCACCGGCCGGGGCGACGATTTCATTTCCAACACCGTGTTGCTGACGGACGACGGTCCGGAAGTCCTGACACGCACACCAATGGGGCCGATCCTTCGGTGAATTCGTGATGGGCAGCTTTTCCGCATTCTCCCTCCTCCGGCATGCCATCGGCGGAAACCGTCACTGGCAGCGTCATTGGCGCGCCGCTTCGCCGAAGCCCTCCTACGATGTCATCGTCGTCGGTGGCGGCGGCCACGGACTGGCCACGGCGTTCTACCTTGCGGAGAACCACGGCATCCGCAATGTCGCGGTGATCGAGAAGGGTTATATCGGCGGCGGCAATGTGGGGCGCAACACCACGGTCATCCGGTCCAACTACCTGCTCGACGGCAACACCCAGTTCTACGAATTCTCGATGAAGCTCTGGGAAGGCCTGTCGGCCGCGCTGAACTTCAACGTCATGTTCTCCCAGCGCGGGCAGATCGTCACGGCGCATTCGGCGGACCAGATGGACGCCTTCGGCCACCGCGCCAACATCATGCGCCTCAACGGCATCGATGCCGAGATCCTCGGCCGGGACGAGGTGCGCCGGCTGGTGCCCTATCTCGATTTCTCCGATACGGCCCGCTTTCCCATTCACGGGGCCATCCTTCAGGCGCGCGCCGGCACGGCCCGGCATGATGCGGTTGCATGGGGGTATGCGCGGGCAGCGAGCGGCCATGGCGTCGACATCATCGAGAATTGCGAGGTGGTCGATTTCCTGCGCAAGGGCGACAGGATCGTCGGCGTGGAGACGACGCGCGGGCGCATAGGCGCTGAGCGGGTCGGGCTCGCGGTCGCCGGGCATACGTCCGTTCTCGGCCGGAAGGCCGGGCTGGAGCTGCCGATCGAAAGCCATGTCCTGCAAGCCTTCGTGACCGAGCCGGTGAAACCGCTGGTTGATCACGTCGTCGCCTATGGTGCGGACCATTTCTATGTCAGCCAGTCCGACAAGGGCGGCCTCGTCTTCGGCGGGAACCTCGACGGCTACAATTCCTATGCCCAGCGCGGCAATGCCGGCGTGCTGCAGGAGGTCTGCGAGGCCGCCGTCGCCCTGATGCCGAACATTTCCCGGCTGAGGCTCCTGCGCCATTGGGGCGGCATCATGGACATGACCCCGGATGCAAGCCCGATCATTTCGCTCACGCCCGTCCCGGGCCTCTACCTCAACGGGGGCTGGTGCTACGGCGGCTTCAAGGCGACGCCCGCATCGGGCTGGTGCTTCGCGCACATGCTGGCGACGGGCGAGGTTCATCCGCTGACGCGCGGCTACGGGCTCGACCGTTTCCGCACCGGCCACAGTCTCGACGAGGCGGGGGCCGGTCCCTTCGCCTGGCTGCAGTAGGAGGCGGACATGCTGCGTATCCATTGCCCGTGCTGCGGCCCGCGCGATCATGACGAGTTCCGCTATGCCGGCGATGCGTCGGTCGCTCGTCCGGCCCATGAGGATCCGGATTTCGAGGCCTGGTACGGCTACGTCTATGTGCGCCCCAACCCCAAGGGTCCGCATCGCGAATATTGGCAACACGTCCACGGCTGCCGGCAATGGCTGGTGGTGGGACGCGACACGGCCACGCACACCATTCATTCGGTCCATTTTGCAAGGCAGCAGGCATCATGACAGACAACCGTCTTCCCTCCGGCGGCCGCATAGACCGGTCGCTGCCGGTGGACTTCCGCTTCGACGGCCGCAGCTATGCCGGCTTCAAGGGCGATACGCTGGCCTCGGCGCTCCTGGCGAACGGCGTGACGCTCGTCGGCCGCAGCTTCAAGTATCACCGGCCGCGCGGCATTCTCTCTGCCGGCATCGAGGAGCCCAATGCCCTGGTGACGCTCGGCGCCGGCGGCCGGCGCGAGCCCAATGTTCCGGCGACGATGGTCGAACTCTCGCCGGGCCTTACGGCCGAGAGCCAGAACCGCTGGCCGTCGCTCGGCTTCGACCTGCAGGGCATCAACGGGCTGTTCGCGCCGCTGCTCGCCTCCGGCTTCTACTACAAGACCTTCATGGGGCCGGGCCGCAAGGCTTGGATGGTCTATGAGCATTTCATCCGCAAGGCCGCGGGCCTCGGACGAGCGACCATGGAGGCGGACCCGGACCGTTACGAGACGCGGCACGATTTTGCCGATGTCGTCGTGGTCGGCGCCGGGCCGGCAGGGCTTGCGGCGGCCCGCGCTGCCGCTCAGGCAGGCGCGCGCGTTCTGCTGGTCGAGCAGGATTTCGAGCTGGGCGGCCAGATGCTGGCCGAGCCCCAGGGACAGGACTGGCTTGCCGGCATGCTGGCCGAGCTCGGCTCCATGCCCGGGTTGCGGTTGATGCGGCGCACGACCGCTTTCGGCCTCTATGACGGCAACACGCTTGGCCTGCTCAGCCATGCCGATCCCGGCGCGAAGGCGGCGGCACGCCAGGTCTTCACCCTGCTTCGGGCCGGCAGCATCGTGTTCGCCACCGGCGCCGTCGAGCGGCCGATGGTCTTTTCGAACAACGACCGGCCGGGCGTCATGCTCGCATCGGCGATCCGCACCTATCTCAATCGTTTCGCGGTGCTGCCGGGGCGCAAGGTCGTGATCGGCGCAGCGGCGGACAGCGCCTACCGCACGGCCTTCGACCTTGCGGCGACCGGCGCCGAGGTCGTGCTGGCCGACAGCCGCGCCGAGATCGACCCGCAGCTTCTCGGACAGGCGGCCCGGAGCGGCGTCGAGGTGCATGCCGGAACGCGGATCGTAAAGGCCGCGGGCGCGCGGGGCCTGCGCGCCGTCGAGCTGGAAGGCCGGTCCGGGCCGTTCCGGCGTGACTGCGATCTCATCGGCATGGCCGGCGGCTGGACGCCCGTCCTGCATCTCACCTCGCATCTCGGCGTCAAGCCGCAGTACCGGCAGGACATCCACGCTTTCGTCCCGGGCGACCTGCCGGCCGGCCAGTTTGCGGCCGGAGCGATGACCGGTGCGGCAACGGCTGCCGAGGCCGTGCGGCAGGGGCATCGGGCCGGCTCTGCCGCAGCCGTCGCCGCGGGATACGATCGGAAGGTGGACGCCGCCGTGCTGCCCGCCTTCGAGGAATCCGGCCGGCCTCATGCCGTGCAGGCGCTTCCCTTCGGCCGGAAGAAGGCGTTCGTCGATTTCCAGATGGACGTGAGCCTCGACGATATCGCGCTTGCGCAGCGCGAGGGCTATGAATCCGTCGAGCACCTCAAGCGTTATACGACGCTCGGCATGGGCACCGACCAGGGCAAGACGAGCAACGTCAACGCCGTCCGCGCCATGGCGGCGCTGCGGGGCACGCCGATGGAGGCGGCCGGCACCACGACGTTTCGCCCGCCCTATGCGCCCGTCGCCGTCGGCGCCATTGCAGGCCGGGCGAAGGGGCGCCACTTCCGCCCCTTCCGGCGGACGCCGATGCACGACTGGCATGTCGCCAACGGCGCGGACATGCTGGAGGTCGGGCTTTGGATGCGGCCGTGGTACTTCCTGTCCTTCGGCGCGGATGTCGACGAAGCCTATGTCGCCGAGATGCGGCATGTCCGCTCGGCCGCCGGCCTCATGGACATTTCCACGCTGGGCAAGATCGCCGTCGAAGGACCGGATGCCGCGACCTTCCTCGACCGCGTCTATGCGAACGGCTTCGCCAGCCTGAAGGTCGGCCGCGCGCGCTACGGCGTCATGCTGCGCGACGACGGGATCGTGCTGGACGACGGCACGACGACACGGATCGCCGAGAACTGCTATTTCATGACCACGTCGACGGCCAAGGCGGCCGATGTGATGTCCTGGCTGGAGTTCCTGCTCGATGTCGCCTGGCCGGAGCTGCGCGTATCCGTGACATCCGTGACCGACGAATGGGCGGGCATGTCGGTCGCGGGGCCGAAGAGCCGCGCCGTGCTGGCCGCGGCTTTCCCGGCAATCGACGTCTCGAACGAGGCGCTGCCGCATATGGGCCTCGTCGAGGGAACCTTCCGGGGCAGCCGGCTGCGGATCGTCCGCCTCAGCTATTCCGGCGAACGGGCCTACGAAATCTATGTCGGCGCCTCGCAGGGACTTGCCGCCTGGGAACGCCTGCTGGCGATGGGCAAGGATTCCGATCTGCGGCCCTACGGCGTCGAGGCGCTGGGCGCGCTGCGCATCGAGAAAGGCCATGTCGCCGGGCCGGAGATCGATGGCCGCACCACGCTCGCCGATCTCGGCATGGCGCGCATGGTGGCGAAACGCTCCGGCTACATCGGCGCGGTCCTGGGGCAGCGGCCGGCGTTCCTCGCGCCTGACCGCCAGCGGGTGGTGGGGCTCGAATGCGCGGAGAGCGGCAAGCGGCTGCGGGGCGGTGCGATCCTCTTCGCGCCCGACGAGGCATGGCAGGGACACGGCCGCGGCCGCGTCACGTCCACCACGTTCAGCCCCGACATCGGCAAGTCCATCGGGCTCGGGCTGCTGGCCGCCGACTTTGCCGGCGACGAGGTCGTGGCCGTCTATCCGATGAAGAACGAGGTGGTCCGCGCGCGGGTCGTTTCGCCGGTCTTCCTCGATCCCATGGGAGAACGCATGCATGGCTGATCCGACAGCAATCCAAGGGATCACGATCACGCGGTCCCGCTGCCCGCTGGTTCAATGGCAGGCGTGGGGCGATGACGACGATGGTTTTGCCCGTTTCGCCGCGGGACGCCTGGGGGCCTCCTTGCCGGCAGAGGTGGGGCAGATCGTCAAATCGGATGGTGTGACGGCCGTGAAGATCGCGCCCCGCCGCTTCTGGCTGCTGGCGAGCGATCCTGACGCAGTGCCGCGCGGCCTTCCAGGGACTCTCGGCGCCGAACTGGATCTTGGCGAAGGCCGGGAGCGCATCGACATACGGACACCCGCATTGCGCAACGTGCTGGCCCAATGCCTCGCCGTCGACTGGGACCGAACGCAGGATCGAGCGGTGTTTGCGCCGCTGCATCGCGTTCCGGTGATGTTTACCCGCGGATCGACGGAGCACGGGACATTCGTCGTGCCTCGTACTTTCGCACAGAGCATTGCCGATTGGCTGGAAGACTGCTGACGATTGGGCTTGATGACATCAAGCCGTGTCCGCGCCGCCTGCGTCGCGTAAGTGGCGCCAGATGGGCTTGCGGTGGTCTCTGGACAGCCGTCGTTTGAAGGATTTATGATTGCGGTCTCGATCAATGCGATACTCATATCATGAACATGCTCAAGCCGCCTTCGCCGTCTGACAGCAGCCGGGAGGACAGGATCCACTCGAATCCGGTGCGGCTCGGCGCACGCCTGAAGCTTGCCCGCCAGACGCGCGGGTTGACCCTGAAGGCGCTGGCGCAGGCGGCGGAATGTTCCGAAAGCCTGCTTTCCAAGATCGAGAACGGCAAGGCCTCGCCCTCGCTGCCCATGCTGCATCGGCTGGTGCGGGCGCTCGATTCCAATATCGGCTGGATGTTCGAGGAGACCGACGGCGAGGAAGGCGTGGTGTTCCGTGCCGGGACCCGCCCGCTCATCACGCTCGATCCCCTCCGGCGCGGCGAGGGCATCTCGCTCGAACGCGTCATTCCCTATTCGGCAGGCCACCTTCTCCAGTGCAACATCCACCACATCGATGCCGGCGGCCAGAGCGCCGGACCGATCCAGCATGTCGGCGAAGAGGTGGGCTATGTGCTGGTCGGGGAGATCGAGCTGATGATCGACGACAAGACCTTCCGGCTTTCGGCCGGCGATACTTTCGTGTTCAATTCCGAGCTTGCACACTGGTATCGCAATGTCGGGACCGAGCGCGCCTCCATCTTCTGGGTGAATACGCCGCCAACCTTCTGACATCTTTCTTGAAAAGCCTCCCCAGCGGATTAGGCGCACGCGCCATTCAAGTATCTTGACAAGAATTCAAGCTACTTGAATAATGCCTTCCGTAAATTCCGGTTGCCGCCAACGGCATCAAACAAGGGGAACATCAAAATGGGTCGGACCAAATATCTCCTCGGCTGCGCCGCAGCCGTTGCCATGACGCTGTCCATGGGCGCCGCAAACGCCTTTGCCGATACGTTCGCGCTCGTCACCATCAACCAACAGGCGCTCTTCTTCAACCAGATCAATGACGGCGCCAGCGCGGCGGCCAAGGAGGCCGGCGCCGAGCTCGTCATCTTCAACGCCAACAACGTGCCCTCTGCCCAGAACGACGCGATCGAGACCTACATCACCCAGAAGGTCGACGGCATCATTCTGGTCGCCATCGATGTCAACGGCGTGAAGCCCGCCATCACCGCCGCCAAGAATGCCGGCATTCCCGTCATCGCCATCGACGCGCAGATCCCGGACGGCGACAACATCGCCTTCGTCGGCGTCGACAACACGGCGGCGGGCGGCGAGATCGGCAAGTTCTTCTCCGACTATGTGAAGAGCGACATGGGCGGCACCGCCAAGGTCGGCGTCGTCGGCGCGCTCAACTCCTTCATCCAGAACCAGCGCCTCGACGGCTTCAAGGCGGCGGTTGCCGAGGGCGGCCAGAACGTCGAATTCCTCAACACCGTCGATGGCCAGAACGTGCAGGACGTCGCGCTCGCCGCGGCGGAAAACCTGATGACCGCCAATCCGGACATGACGGCGCTCTACGCCACCGGCGAACCGGCGCTGCTCGGCGCGGTCTCGGCCGTCGCCAGCCAGGGTCGCGGCGACAGCATCAAGGTCTTTGGCTGGGACCTGACGAAATCCGCCATCGACGGCATCGACCAGGGTTTTGTCACCGCCGTCATCCAGCAGGACCCGGCCGGTGAAGGCAAGGCCGCCGTCGAGGCGCTCGTCAAGGTGAAGAAGGGCGAGACGATCGACCCGATCATCAACGTGCCGGTGACGATCGTCACCAAGGAGAACGTCGACCAGTATCGCGACATGTTCAAGTAAGCCGAACCGCCGCTGCCCGGTCCACGCAAGCGGGCCGGGCAGCCGGAACCTCCTCCAGGGGCCATCGAACATGACCGACACTGACGTCAGCCGCGTCCGGATGACCGGCATATCCAAGCGCTATGGCGCTCTGCAATCGCTCGACAACGCCTCGCTCAACCTCATGCCGGGCGAAGTGCTCGGGCTGGTGGGCGACAACGGCGCGGGAAAATCCACCATCAGCAAGGTGCTCTCGGGCGCCGTCATCCCCGACGCCGGCACGATCGAGATCGACGGCCGGCCGGTGTCCTTCACTTCGCCGGCGGAGGCGCGCGCCGCGCGCATCGAGATGGTCTACCAGGACCTCGCCCTCTGCGACACGATCGACGTCGCCGGCAACCTCTTCCTCGGCCGCGAGCCGAAGCGGCGCATCGCCGGCGTGCCGATGCTCGACAAGAAGACGATGCACGAGCGGGCGCGCGACATGCTCTCCAATCTCGGCATCGTCATTCCCGATACGCGCATGAAGGTGGAGAACCTTTCCGGCGGCCAGCGCCAGTCGATCGCGATCGGCCGCGCCGCGTCCTTCAATCCCTCCGTTCTGATCATGGACGAGCCGACGGCCGCCCTTGCGGTCGCCGAGGTGGAGGCCGTGCTCGAACTCATCCGCACCGTCTCGAAGCGCGGGGTCTCCGTCATCCTCATCACGCACCGGCTGCAGGACCTCTTCCTCGTCTGCGACCGCATCCAGGTGATGTACGAGGGCCGCAACGTCGCCGAGCGGCGCATCGAGGACACCAATATCGAGGACGTCGTCAATCTCATCGTCGGGCGGAAGTTCACCGCCCGTTCCGCCGGCCACAACCATCAGGAACGAGGCGCCTCCGCATGAGCTCCGAGCCCAACGCCTATTCCAGCCATCCGCCGCGCCTGCGGGATGCGACCATCCTCGACAAGGTCGTCGCCAATGGCGGCGTCATGTCGATCGCGCTGTTCTTCATCGTCTGCTGCCTGTTTTTCGCGGTGACGACGGATGCCTTCCTCACGGCGCCGAACCTCCTGAACATCATCCGCCAGTCCGCGCCGCTCTTGATCGTCGCGGCCGCCATGACCTTCGTCATCACGACGGGCGGCATCGACCTTTCCGTCGGCTCCGTCCTGGCGCTGACCGCGACGCTCTCCGCAACCGCCCTGCAGGCCGGTGTTCCCTGGCCGCTCGCCATCCTGCTGATGCTCGCGCTCGGCGGCGTGGTGGGACTGATCCAGGGCTATTTCATCGCCTATGAGCGCATTCCCGCCTTCATCGTCACGCTGGCCGGCCTTTCCGTCATCCGCGGCTTCGCGCTTCTGATCACCGGCGGCTATTCGATCCCGATCGAGCCGACGAGCCCGTTCGTCACGATCGGCCGGGCCTGGGTCCTCGGCATTCCGGCCCCGGCGCTCATCGCCATCGTCGTGCTGATCGTCGCCTACCTCGCCTTCAACGAGACCCATTTCGGCCGCTACGTCACCGGCGTCGGCGCCAATGCGGAGGCCACGCGCCGGGCAGGCGTCAACACGCGGCGCATCATCCTGTGGGTCTACATCCTTTCGGGCACGGCCTCGGCGGCGGCCGGCGTCATCCTCTCCGCCCGCCTCGGTTCCGGCTCCTCGAATGCGGGGCAGGGGTTCGAGCTCGACGTCATCGCGGCCGTGGTGCTCGGCGGTACCAGTCTCTTCGGCGGGCGCGGCTCGCTCGTCGGCACGATCCTCGGGGCGCTGACGGTCGCGGTGCTGGCGAACGGCCTCATCCTGTCGCATCTCTCGCCCTTCTTCACGCCCATCGTCACCGGCTTGATCATCCTGGTCGCGATCTGGCTCAACTTCCGCCTCTTCAGGGGCGGAGCGAGGGGGCGCTGACATGCTCGACCACCTCTTTGCCGAGGAGCCGCGGAAACGCCATCCGATCGGCGTGACGTCCGGCACCGCGATGACCGTGACCGGACCGGTCCCGGTCGAAGACCTCGGCGTGACGCTGATGCACGAGCACATCTTCCTCGATGGTGCGCGCAGCTGGATCTGCCCCTGCCATCCCGACGAGAAGGCGATCGCCGAGCAGAAGGTCAATATCGAGATCGTCGGCGAGCTGCGGATGAACCCCTACATGAACCGGGACAACGTCTCGCTCGACGACGGAGACCTGGCGCTCAGCGAGTTGAAGCGCTTCCAGGCGCTGGGCGGCTGCACCGTGGTGGAGACGACGAATTTCGGCATCGGCCGCGATGCGGCCGGCCTTGCCCGCATCGCCCGCATGTCGGGGCTCCGGATCATCATGGGCACCGGCTTCTATCTCGAGCACACCCATCCCGACTGGCTGAAGGCGATGGATGTGGAAGAGGTGACGCAGTTCATCGTCGAGGATGTCGGCGGCGGCGAGAGCCAGCCGGAGATCATGGCGGGTATCATCGGCGAGGTCGGCGTCAGCCGCAACTTCACCACTGAAGAGGAAAAGTCGCTGCGCGCATCGGCGCGGGCGGCGCGCATCACCGGCCTGCCGCTCTCCATCCACCTGCCCGGCTGGGAACGCCTCGCCCACCGCGTGCTCGACGTGGTGGAGGAGGAGGGCGCCGATCCGGCGCACACCGTGCTCTGCCACATGAACCCGAGCCACAGCGATCCCGACTACCAGATGGCGCTCGCAAGGCGCGGCGCCTTCCTGGAATACGACATGATCGGCATGGACTATTATTATGCCGACCAGGACGCCCAGTCGCCGTCCGACGAGGAGAACGCCCGCGCCATCGCGGCCCTTGTCGACAAGGGTTTCGTCGATCGGCTGCTGCTGTCGCAGGACGTGTTCCTCAAGATCATGCTCACCCGCTACGGCGGCTTCGGCTACGGCTACATCCTCAAGCATTTCCTGCCGCGCCTGAAGCGGCACGGCGTCGAGCAGGCGGCCATCGACCGCATGCTGATCGACAATCCGAAATCCGTCTTCTCCGCCGCGCACTGAGCGCCGGCCAACCGTTCAAGGAGTTACCATGACCAAGAAGAAAGTGCTGCTGGCCGGCGAATCCTGGGTTTCGACCGCGACCCACATCAAGGGTTTCGACCAGTTCCCGACCGTCACCTACCACACCGGCGCCGACGAACTCCTGAAGGCGCTGAAGGACAGCCCCTTCGACGTCACCTTCATGCCGGCGCACGAGGCGCAGAAGGAGTTTCCGAGCACGCTGGAAGGCCTTCAGGCCTATGACGCCATCGTGCTCTCGGATATCGGCGCCAACACGTTGCTGCTGCATCCCGACACCTGGATCCACTCCCGCCGCACGCCGAACCGCCTGAAGCTGCTGCGCGACTATGTCGCCAAGGGCGGCGCGCTCCTGATGTTCGGCGGCTACTACTCCTTCCAGGGCATCAACGGCGGCGCGCGCTTCCGCAACACGGCCGTGGAAGAGGTCCTGCCCGTTGCCTGCCTCTCGGTCGACGACCGCGTGGAAGTGCCGGAAGGCTTTACGCCCGTCGTCTCGGGCGACGCGTCGCACCCGATCCTGTCGGGTATTTCCGGCGAATTCCCCTACCTGCTCGGCTTCAACGAGGTGACGCTGAAGGACGGCGCCAACCAGCTGATGACGGTCTCCTCCGAATATGGCTCGCTGCCGCTGCTCGTCACCGGCACCTATGGCGAGGGCCGCACGGTGGTCTGGACCTCGGATGTCGGCCCGCACTGGCTGCCGCCGGAATTCATCGCCTGGCCCGGCTACAAGACGCTGTTCGAGCAGATGCTCGCCTGGGCGACGGACTGAACCGGAGGTTCCAGGAAGCAGCCCCATGACCATCCATGTCGTCGGCAATATCTGCGTCGATACGAGCTTTCGCCTGGAGCGGCTGCCGCTGCCCGGCGAAACGCTGAATGCGGCCGCTGCCGGCGACGGTCCGGGCGGAAAGGGCGCCAACCAGGCGGTGGCCGCGGGCCGTACGGGGGCCGCGGTGACGCTCTGGGCGCCGGTCGGCCGGGATGCGGCGAGCGACTGGGTTGAGGGGGCGATCGCCGCCGAGATCCCGGATCTCCGCCTCGTGCATCTCGACCTGCCCTGCGACCGTTCGGTGATCATGATCGACCGCGCCGGCGAGAATGTCATCATCACCGCCGCGGCCTGCGCGGAGGCCTTCGACCCGCTCGCCATGACCGCCCTCGGCGACACGTGGGCCGCCGGCGACATGCTGCTGATGCAGGGGAACCTCCCGACGGCCGCGACGATGGCCTGCCTCAAGGCGGCGTGCGCGGCGGGCCTCGTCACGGTGCTCAATCCGAGCCCGCTCTCCGCCGATCCGCTCGACCTTGCAGCCGTGTCGCTCATCGTCGTCAACCGGCCGGAGGCGGAGGCCCTGAGCGGCGAGGCCGATGCCGAGCGCGCAGCGCGCCGCTTGCTGGCGATGGGTGCAGATAGCGCCATCGTCACGCTCGGCAGCGCGGGCGCCCTGCTTCTTGAGGCAGGGGCTTCGTCCGTCCTTCGTCTCCCACCCTCGGATGTGGAGGCCGTCGATGCCAGCGGCGCGGGCGATTGTTTCGCCGGCACGCTTGCCGGCCTGCTGGCGCAGGGGGCACCGCTCCGGGATGCCGCGCGGCTGGCAACCCGGGCGGCCGCCATCGCCGTCGGTCGTCCCGGCACGCTCGCCTCCTTCCCCACGCCGGCGGAAATCGCCGCCCTCACCAAGACACTGAAACTGGAAAACGTGTGATCGCCATGAGCAACCCCATCGGACGGCAGGACAAGGATACGCTGAAGACGCTTTTCGGGCGTGACAAGCCGGTGATCGGCGTGGTGCACCTGCTCCCGCTGCCGGGCGCGCCGCGTTATGACGACGAGGGCGTGGAGGCGATCTACGAGCGCGGCCTTTCGGATGCGCGCGCCTATCTTTCCGGCGGCTGCGATGCGCTGATCGTCGAGAACCACGGCGACGTGCCGTTCTCGAAGCCGGACCAGATCGGCCACGAGACCTCCGCCCACATGGCCGTCATCGCCGACCGCATCCGCCGCGAGCTCGGCCGCCCGATCGGCATCAACGTGCTCGCCAATGCGGCGATCCCGGCGCTTGCCATCGCCTCGGCCTCCTCGGCCTCCTTCATCCGCGTCAACCAGTGGGCCAATGCCTATGTCGCCAACGAGGGCTTCGTGGAGGGCGAATCCGCCCGAGCCATGCGCTACCGCGCGCAACTGCGTGCCCGGGGCATCCGCATCTTCGCCGACGCCCATGTCAAGCACGGCGCGCACGCCATCGTCGCCGACCGGCCGGTCGAGGAGCAGGTCAAGGACCTCGTCTTCTTCGACGCCGACGTCGTCATCGCCACCGGCCAGCGCACCGGCCATACGGCCGATCTTGGCTATATCCGCATGATCAAGCAGGCCGCCTCGCTGCCGACGCTGGTCGGCAGCGGCGTCACCCATGACAATGCCAACGACATCCTTGCCGTCGCCGACGGCGTGATCATCGCCAGTGCCCTCAAATATGACGGGGTCTGGTGGAATGCGGTCGATCCGGACCGGGTGAAGCGCTTCATCGCAGGCCTCGGCCGATGAGCAGAATGCCGGAGGTCAATCCCGCGCGCCTCCTTACATCCCTCGCCGACTTCGCGGCCATCGGCGCGACGCCCGCCGGCGGCGTCAACCGGCAGGCCCTGAGCGTCGAAGACCGTGCCGCCCGCCGCTTGCTGGCCGAGCGCGCGCTCGCCCGCGGCTTCACCGTCTTCCAGGACGAGGCGGCCAATCTTTTCCTCCGCCGCGACGGCCGGGATGCGACGCTGCCGCCGCTCCTCATCGGCAGCCATCTCGACAGCCAGCCGACCGGCGGCCGCTTCGACGGCGCGCTCGGCACGCTCACCGCCTTCGAGGTACTGGAAGCGCTCGCCGATGCGGGCGTCGAGACCGACCGCGCCATCGAGGTCGTCGCCTTCACCAACGAGGAGGGCAGCCGCTTCTCGCCGGGCTGCATGGGCTCCATGGCCTTTGCCGGCGCAGGTGACATGTCCGATTGGCGCAGGACGCGGGCGACGGACGGCGCGTTGCTTGCCGACGAACTGGCGGCGACGTTGCAAGCGCTGCCGGAAGCCCGCATGCGGCCCATCGGGCACGCCGTCTCCGCCTTCGTCGAGCTGCATATCGAGCAAGGTCCCGTCCTCGAACGCGAGGACGTGCCGATCGGCGTGGTCACCGCCGTTCAGGGCACGAAATGGCTGGAGATCGCCTTTTCCGGCGAGGCGGCCCATGCCGGCACCACGCCGCTCGAATTCCGCAAGGACCCGATGGGTGCGGCGGCGGCCGCCATCGCGCGCATCCAGGGCGATATCATGCCGGCCGATCCCGCAGCGCGGCTGACGGTCGGCCGCATCGCCGCCGAGCCGGGCTCGATCAACGTCATCCCGAGCCGCGTCTCCTTCACCGTCGATATCCGCCATCCGGACGCGGTCGCGCTCGCTGCCATGGAACGGCGTGTGCGTGAGGAATGCGAGGCCGCGGGCGCGCGATGGGACTGCGGAACGGTCATAGAACTGCGCGTCGACATGACCCCCGGCCGCTTCGACCCAGAGGTGGCGGCGACAATCGAGGAAACGTGCCGGGCGCTCGCCATCCGCTGCCGGCCGATGGTGTCGGGTGCCTTTCACGATGCGTTGTTCGTGGGCCGGGTCGCCCCGGCGGCGATGATCTTCGTGCCCTGCCGCAACGGCATCAGCCACAACGAGGCGGAGTTCGTTTCCGACGCGCATATCATCGCCGGCGCGCGCACCCTGCTGGGCGTCGCGCTTCGTCTTTCGGCCGCCTGAAACCTACCAGCCGGCGAAATCCGCGAGCAGTGCTTCATCGACCCGGCCCGCCGCGATATCGGCGAGCGCCTGGTCGAGGATCGCGACGCCCTCCTGGGCTTCCGCCTCCGTCAAGGTCAGCGGCGGCGTGAATTCCAGCACGTTGGAGTTGACGCCGACATAGTAGAGAACGAGGCCGAGCTGGAAGGCGCGGTAGACCGTCAACGCCGTCTGCCGCGCGGCCGGTGCGCCATCCGCCACAAGCTCGACGCCGAGGGCGAGGCCCCGGCCGCGCACGTCGCCGATCAGGGCATGGCGGGCGGCGAGGCGGTCGAGCGCCTCGCGCAGCGTGCGTCCTGTCCGTTCCGCATTGGCGACGAGATGGTCGCGCTCGATGGTCTGCAGCACGGCGAGCGCCGCGGCGGCGCAGACGGGATTGCCGTGCACGGTCTGCAGCGAGAAGGCGACGGCGTGGTTCAGGATCGCCTCCGGTCCGACCACCGCCGAGACCGGCAGCCCGCCGCCGAGGCCCTTGCCGAAGACGACGATGTCGGGCTCGATGCCGCAATGCTCGAAGGCGTTGAAGCGGCCGCTGCGGCCGAGACCGACCTTCACCTCGTCGGAGACGATGAGGATGCCGTGTGTGCGGCAGAGCGCTTCCACGTGCTTGAAAAACCCGTCCGGCGGCACCAGCATGCCGCCGTCCGACTGGATCGGCTCTATGAAGAAGGCGGCGACCTCTTGCGGCGGGATCTCGGTGGCGAAAAGGGTTTCGAGATGGGCGAGGGCGGCGTCCTTCGCGGCTTCGGGGCTGCCGGCGGCGTAGCTGTTGGGGTAGGGCACGAGCGTCAGGCCCTTTGCCCGCGCGCCCTGCTGGGCGGGATGGCCGGAGACGGCCATGGAGCCGACGGTGCCGCCGTGATAGGCGCCGTTGAAGGCGAGGATGCGCGGCCGGCCGGTGGCGGCGACGACCATGCGGGCGACCGTCTCGTTGGCGTCCGAGCCGGAATGGCCGAACCAGACGCGGCCGCGGGCGCGTTCCGGCACGAGGGAGAGCAGCTTTTCGGCGAGCAGCACCGAGGGCTCGTTGGCGGTGGAGAGATAGCTTGCACCCGCCTGGTCGGAAAGCGCGCGGTTCACCGCCTCGCGGAGGGCGGGATGCGAATGGCCGAGGCTCGCCGCGCCCCAGGAGGCGGCGAAATCGAGGAGTTTGCGCCCGTCGTCGCCGGTGAGGTACGCACCGCTTCCGCCGACCACCGACTGCGGAAAGAACCGCAGATGCGCCATCGTCGAGACCGATCGGCTTTCGCGGGCGTAGAGGCCGGACATGTCGCTCTCCTCGTTACTTGAAGAAGGTCAGGACCTCGTCGAGCTGGACGACGTGGCAATAGATCATGTTGATGATCTCCAGCTCCCGCCGGTGCAGTTCGTCCGTCGCCGCCGCGCCGCAATCGTCGACGACGACCACGCCGAAGCTTTCATCTGCCAGGCTGCGCACGGTGGAGGAGACGCACTGGTCGGTGAAGATGCCGCAGCAGATGACGTCCTTGATGCCCATATTGTGCAGGATCAGGCGGAGGTTCGTGCCGGTCAGCGCGCTGTCGGTCGTCTTGGTGATGACGATCTCGTCGGGACGCGGTTCGAGTTCCGGCACGACCTGGCCCTCGGGCAGGTCCTTCGGCAAAAGCAGGTAGTTGAAGCCGGGTTTCTTCTGGCTCAGCGAGCGGTCGCGGCCGTCCGGCTTCAGGCAGGCGATGCGGGCGAAGATGACCTCCACCTTGCGCTTGCGGCACTCTTCGATGAGGCGTGCGGTGTTCGGGATCACCGTTTTGCGCATGCGATCGTAGAAGGGCTGCCAGCGGGCGGTCTCTTCCGGCGTGTCCTTCGGGTCGAGATAGGTGTTCTGGATGTCGATGACGAGCAGCGCGGTCGTCTGCGGATCGAGCACGATGTCGTCCGGCGCCTCGGCATTGGCGTAGTAGAAGGAACGGTAGGCGGTCTTCCAGCTCATGCAACTGTCTCCTTCTTGCGGCGGGCGCGGGTGAGAATGTGGCCGATCTCGCGGTTCGGGAAGAGGCCGCCGGGCTTGACGATCATCACGGCGATCATGGCGAGCGCCAGCACGATCTCGGTGAGGCCGACGACCTGGCCCGCGCCGATGGCGGTGGCGTTCAGCGCGCCCTCGGTGCCGCGCAGGCCCTCATAGGCAAACGTGATGAGGATGGTGCCGGCGACGGCACCGGTCACCGTGTTCGCCCCGCCGATCACCAGCATGGTGATGATGAGGAAGGTCTCCTTCAGGTAGAAGGCCTTCGGCGCGAACGACGTGATGAAGTGGCCCCAGAGCGCGCCGCCGATGCCGGCGATGAAGGCGGCGAGGATGAAGGCCCGCCAGCGCAGGTGCGGGATGTTCGCGCCAAGCGCGGCGGCGGCGACCTCGTCCTCTCGGGAGGCGCGGAGCAGCTTGCCGGTGCGCGATTCCTTGAAGAGCAGCGCAACGACCACCACGACGGCCGCGACGATGGCGGCGATCGGCAGGTCCGTCGTCTTCGGCAGGCCGAAGAGCGTGCGCGGGCCGTTGGTGAAGGCGCTCCAGTTGTTCATGACGGTGTAGAGCACCACGAGCAGCGCGAAGGAGGTGATGACGGAGGCCGCATCCGAAAGCCGCATCAGCGGATAGGCGACGACGGCCGCCACGACCGCGGCGAGCACGCCCGCAGCCAGCATGGCCAGCAGCGGCGAGATCTCCACCACCTTCATGAAGTCGTAGAGGTCCGGCAGCGCCATGCCCTTCATCTGGGCAGGTATGGTCAGCACGGCGGAGGTGTAGGCGCCAAGGCCCATGAAGCCGATATGGGCGAAGGAGAGCAGGCCCGAATTGCCCATGAAGGTCTGCAGGCCGACGACGAGAACCAGCGAGATCAGGAGGTTGGTCGCGATCCGGTCGTAGAGGCGGATGCCGATGAGCTGGCTGCCGATGGCGATTACGGCGATGACGGCGATGAGGACGAGGGCGGTGAGATAGGAATGTTTCATGGTCTCCGCTCCTCAGGTCCGCTGCCCGCTCGCCGGGCCCTTGATGAGGCCCTGCGGGCGCCAGAGCAGGATCAGGATGACGAGGCTGAAGGTGAAGGCGTCGCGGAACTTCAGGAGATCCTGCGACAGGGTGTAGTTGAGCGTCGTATCGATCAGCGCCAGGAGGAAGCCGCCGACGACGGCGCCCGGAAGGCTGCGCATGCCGCCGATGACGGTGGCGATGAAGGCGACGAGCAGCGGTTCGAGGCCGACGCCCGGCACGACCGTGCCGATGCGCCCGATCCACAGGATGCCGACGACGCCGGCGAGGAAGCCGGAGAGGGCGAAGGCCGAGGAGATGATGAGGTTCGCCGGTACGCCGAGCATGCGGGCCATGGTGAAGTTGGTGGCGGCCGCGCGCATGGCGATGCCGAGCGTCGTCCTGCGCATCAGGAAGGCGACGGCGGCGAGCAGCACGATGGAGGCGGCGATGGTGATGAGGTTGCGCACCGGCGTGATCGCGCCGCCAATCGAGACGGTCTGCGAGAAGATGTCCGGCAGGGGAACGTTGCGCGGGCGCGGCGAGATGAAGAGGAGGGCGGCGTTCTGCAACAGGTTGGAGAAGGCGAAGGAGGTGATCAGCACCGCCGTCACCGATTTGGCGCGCACCGGGCGGAAGGCGGCATAGTCGGTGAGGATGCCGAAGAGCACCGCCATGGCGACGGCGAGCGTTGCCATGACGAGCCAGGGCAGGCCGGAGCCGCTGGAAAGATACATGGTGTAGCCGGCGACCATGATGAGTTCGCCATAGGCGAAGTTCACCAGCCGCAGGATGCCGTAGATGATGACGAGGCCGAGCGCCATGAGGGCATAGGCCCCGCCGAGGCTGAGGACGTCGATGACGAACTGGATCGTGAAAGCCATCGCAATCAGCCTCCCAGATAATGTGCGCTGAGATCGCTTCCCGAGCGGACCTCTTCGGCGGTGCCGGATGCGACGATGGCGCCGAGCCGCATGACATAGGCGCGGTCGGCGATGGAGAGCGCCTGGTTCACGTTCTGCTCCACGAGAAGGATGGTGAGGCCGGATTTCTTCAGCGTCTCGATCATCTCGAAGATGCGCTCGACGATGGCGGGCGCAAGACCCAGCGAGGGCTCGTCGAGGAGGAGGACGCGCGGGCGCGCCATCAGCGCGCGGGCGATGACGAGCATCTGCTGCTCGCCGCCCGAAAGCGTCCCGGCCGGCTGGTTCGACCGCTCCGCGAGGCGCGGGAAGAGCGTGTGCAGCCTTTCGAGGTTCTGCCGGTTGCCGGCCTGGTCGCGGCGGTGGATATAGGCGCCGAGCATGAGGTTCTCGGCGACCGTCAGGTCCGGGAAGACGTCGCGGGTTTCCGGCACGGTGGCAAGGCCGGCGCGGATGACCTGTTCGGGATTGGCGGCGGTGATGTCGCGGCCTTCGAGCGTGATCGTACCGCCCGCCGCCTTCAGCGCACCGGCGATGCATTTGATGGTCGAGGATTTGCCCGCGCCGTTCGCGCCGAGCAGGCTGACCAGCTCGCCCCTGGCGACGGTGAGGCTGATGCCGCGCACCGCGCGGATCGTGCCGTAATTGACGGAGAGGCCCGTGATCTCAAGCATGGGCCGCCCCCTTGCCGAGATAGGCCTCGATGACGGCCGGATGGCTGCGGACATGGGCGGCGTCCCCTTCCGCGATGGTGCGGCCGGAGGCGAGCACGTGCAGCCGGTGGCAGAGGCGCATGATGAGACCCATGTCGTGATCGATGATGAGAAGGCCGAGGCCGCGTTTCTTCGGCAGTTCTGAGAGGGTGTGCAGGAGGGTTTCCGTCTCCGCGTCGTTCATGCCGGCGGCGGGCTCGTCGAGCAGCAGGAAGCGCGGCTCGGCGGCGAGCGCCCGTGCGATCTCGACGCGGCGCTTGTCGCCGTAGCTGAGGCTTTCGCCCAGCTCGTCCGCCTTCGCCGATAGGCCGAGTTCGTCGAGAAGGTTTTTCGCGCGCTCGGTGGCGACGGCGCGGGAGGCGCCCTTCGCCAGTGCTGCGGCCTCGACATTCTCCAGCACCGTCATCGTGTTGAAAAGGCGCACGATCTGGAAGGAGCGGCTGACGCCGGCAAGGGCGATCTGGCGCGGCGAGAGGCCGGAAAGGGTCGTGTCGCCGGCGGTGATCGTGCCGCCCGCCAGCTTCACCTGGCCGGTGATGGCGTTGATGAGCGTCGTCTTGCCCGAGCCGTTCGGGCCGATCAGGCCGACGACCTCGCCGGTGAGGACGGAGAGCGACACATGGTCGAGGGCGCGGAGGCCGGTGAATTCCACCGACACGTCGTTTACCGCGAGGCGCGTTTCAGACATGGCTTTTCCGAAGGTGATGGGCCGGCTTTGGCGGCCGGCCCGTAAAGTACGATCAGGGCTTCGGCAGGGATTCCGGCTTGCGCCAGCCCACGAAGGTCGGCTTGCCGCCCTTCAGCTCGATGAGCGCCGCCGCCTTGTTCGGAACGTGGCCCTCTTCGGCCGTGCCGTAGTCGAGGTCGCCGGTCAGGAGCTTGAACTGACCGTCCTCCAGCGCCTTGGCGAGCGCGGCGCCTTCCGTCGTGCCGGCGGCCTTGATCGCCTCGGCGATCATCATGATCGTGTCCCAGCCCGTCGAGACGAAGGACGTGTCCGGGTCCTTGCCGAACATCTCCTTGTAGAGACCGATGAACTTCTCCATTTCCGGATCCGCTCCCGTTCCCATCCAGGTATGGGTGACGAAATAGACGTCGTTGCCGAACTTCTCGCCGAGCGCCTCGTGCATGGCCGGGTCGTCATAGGCGTCGCCGCCGAGGATCGGCGCGTCATAGCCGACTTCGCGCAGCGCGCGGATGATCACGCCGATATCCGTGCCGTAGGACGAGACGAAGATCACGTCCGGCTTCTTGCCGAGCGCCTGGAGACGCGCGAGCTGGGCGGAAAAGTTGTTGTCGCCGTTCGTGTAGGTGTCTTCGAGAATGATCTCGCCGCCATCGGCCTTGAACTGCTCGACGAAATACTTCGACAGCGACTTGGTGTAGGCGATGAACTGGTCGGTGACGACATAGGCCGTCTTCCAGCCCTTCTCCTTGAAGGCGAAATCGGCTGCCGTCGCGCCCATCGTGGTGTTCCACATGGAGAGCGTGAACTGCTTGTCGCCGAGCGACCAGGAAGAGTAGAGCGGATCGGAGGCGCAGGTCGAGATGCCGACGAGGCCGGCCGACTGCGCCTCGCGGCTCGCCGGCGAACCGAAGTCGAAATCGCAGGGCGCGACGATGACCTGGGCGCCCTTGTCGATCAGCTCGACGGCGACGTTGCCGACTGTCACCGGATCGGATTTGCCGTCGATGTTAATGAACTCGACCTGCTTGCCGAGCACGCCGCCATTGTCGTTGAGATATTTCACCGCGACCTGCGCGCCGTTGTAGCCGGGCGTGTCGAGCGGCGCCTGGATGCCCGTCATCGAGAGCGCGCCGCCGATGACGATCTTGTCGTCCTCGGCAAAGGCCGCGGAGGCGGCGAGCGCAAGGCTTGCGGCCGCCAGAAGCAGTTTGGAAGTCTTCATCATGGTCGTTCCCCTTTTTGATGCCTTTCGGCAGTGAAGTGTCGCGCGGCCCGGCCTTTTGTTGTGTTCTGCGGCCCGCTTTCGGATGCTCCTCGTTTCCGTCCCGTCGGTTCGTCTGCGGGCCCTACTGCCCGATCTCCTTCAGCAACGCATCGGTCGAGACCTGCCGGCAATAGCCTTTGATGGCGCTCAGCGAGGTGTCGTGGCGCTCCTGCGAATAGGTGCCGCAGGCATCGGGCACCAGCGTCACGAGATAGTTGAGGTCGCAGGCATCGCGCACGGCCGATTCCACGCACTGGTCGGTCAGAAGTCCACACAGCACGAGTTGTTTTACGCCGAGGTTGCGCAGGATGTAGTCGATATGGGTGGAGACGAAGACGCTGGACGAGCTCTTCGGGAAGACGATCTCGTCCTCCAGCGGCTCCAGCTCGTCGATGACCTTGCCGTCCCACGAGCCCTTCGGCACGTTGAAGCCGGTGATCTTGTAGTCGAGGCTGCGGTCGCGGCCATCCCTGGTGAGGCTTTCGATCGTGGTGTGCAGCACCTCGATGCCGGCCTTGCGGAAGCCTCCCAGCAGGCGCTGCATGTTCGGGATCGCGACCTCGTGGATGCGCTTGAAATAATAGCCGTATTTTCCCGCGATATCGGCGTCGGACACGTCCTTGAACTCGCCGCCCTCGCGGCGCACGGAAAAGTTCTGCACGTCGATGAAGAGGATGGCGGAGGCGGCCGGATCGAGCGGCACGTCGCGGGTGGTCAGATGGTCAGCGGCCATCAGGCGTTTCCTTCGAGGCTGTCTGCCGCAAGGCGGAGGGGGCCGGCGAGGCGGCCTGCCCATTCCTCCTGCCCGCGGACATCGTTGATGAGATCGTTGCGCACTTCCAGAAGCACATGCGCTATGCCGCGCCGCTCGCCGTGCACCGGGATCGTGTAGTCGGAGATGTCGTCGACGTGATAGGGTGCGTTGAGCTTGACGGTGACGTCCGGATTGGCGGCGCGGAACGTCTGCGCAAGCCGCTCGGCAAGGCGGGCATCGCGGTTGTAGAGCAGGCCGAGCTCGAAGTCCCGCGTCGCGCCCGTCGCGCGCATGACCGGCGTGAAACTGTGCACCGAGACGAGGACGAGCGGCTTTCCCGTCGCCTGCCGCTGGTCGAGAGCCACGGCGATCGCCTCGTGCAGCGGCTGGTGGATTTCCACATAGCGGCGGCGGCGGTCGAGATCCGTGACATCGGCATTCGCCGGCACCGGCGTGCCGTCGCTCTCCCCGACGACGCAATCCTTCGCCTCGAAGGGACGGTTGCAGTCGATGACGAGACGGCTGTAGCGCTGCAGGATGAGGGCGGCGTTAAGGCGATCGGCAAGGCCGCGGGCGACGCCCTCCGCGCCGACGTCATAGGCGATGTGGCGGTCCATCTCCGCGGGAGGAATGCCAAGGTCGCCGAGGGCAGCCGGAATGACACGGCCGGCATGTTCGCAGGTCAGGAAGATCGACGAGGCGCCGGCGGAATTGATCCACTCCACGGGTTCCGGGTCGCCCGCCTGCAGCAATCTGGTCGTATCGCGGTCTGCGAACCTGAGCATGAGATGGGGATCCGCCATGCGCCCGCCGATGCGGGCTTCCATGTTGGGCAGTCAAGGAAATTTTTAGATCATAGTCAATCTAGTTTTTCCATTTGACTAATTTTTTTCATGGCGCGAATATTCGTGCCAACCAGGGGAACGAACGCCAATGAGCGATGGGAAGTCGTCGACGACGATCCGCACGAGGATCCGCGATGCGGCAGCGCAGCTGACCGCCAGCGAGCGCAAGATCGCCAATGCCATTCTTGCCGATTATCCCTTCACGGGCCTCGAAAGCATCCAGGAGCTGGCGGCCAAGACCGGGGTCAGCGCGCCCTCGATCACCCGCTTCGTCAGCAAGATCGGCTGCGGCGGCTTCCAGGACCTGCAGCGCCAGCTGATCACCGAGCTGAAGGAAGGGCAGCGCTCGCCGCTCGACCTGAAATCGAGCCAGAAGCCGGTCGGCCATTCGGAATTCCTGTCGGAATATGTGGCGCGCGTCTCGGCGGTCATGCAGGAGATGACGGCGACGGTGTCGCAGGCGCAGTTCGACATTCTCGCCGACCTGCTTGCCGATCCGGCGCGCAACATCTTCCTGCTCGGCGGGCGCGTCAGCGACAATGTCGCCGCGTTCCTGTCGATCCACCTGCGACAGATCCGCAGCGGCATCTACCACATGTCCGACAATCCGGAAATGTGGCCGGAGCACGTCTTGCGCATGCGCCGGAAGGACGTCGTACTGCTGTTCGATTTCCGGCGCTACCAGCTCAGCCTCGCGCGCCTTGCCGAGACGATCGCCAAGAAGCGTGGCGCGACCATCGTCGTCGTCACCGACAAGTGGATGTCGCCAGCCGCGCGCAGCGCCGACCATATCGTCGCGCTGCCGATCGATGCCGGCACTGCCTGGGATACGGTGGCCGCCGCCATGGCGCTCGTCGAGGCGCTGATCGTTCGCGTCTCGGAGGCCGACTGGGAGGCGACGCAAAAACGCATCAAGGATTGGGACGGCATCCGCTTTTCGATGCCGGGTTATGACCAGATCAACGGGGACGCCGATGAAACGTGAGGAAATGATGGTCGCCTGCTGCGGCGACCTTTCGGGCAAGGTGCGCGGCAAGGCCTTTCCGCTGGCGCAGATGGACAAACGCCTGAAGCGTGGCGTCGGCTGGACGCCGACCAACGTGCAGATCACCTGCTTCGACAACATAGCCGAAAGCCCGTTCGGTTCGCTCGGCGACCTCGTGCTCATTCCCGATCCCGCGACGCGCGTCAGCATCGAGAGCGAGGAGGGGGCGCCGAACGAGAATTTCGTCATCGGCAACATACGCTATACCGATGGCCGGCCGTGGGAGTTCTGCACGCGTTCGATCCTCGAGGCGGCGCTCGATCGTCTGCAAAGGGTGGCGGGCGTCACGCTCTACGGCGCCTTCGAGCACGAGTTCCAGATCAAGCACCTCGTCTCCGATATCGGCAAGGCCTTCACGCTCGGCGGGTTCCAGGAGGAGCGGCACTTCTGCGAGGCGATCATCGCGGCGATGCGGGAGGCGGGCGTGACGCCCGACACCATCCTCAAGGAATTCGGCGCCGGCCAGTTCGAGGTGACGATGGGCCCGCAGAAGGGCGTGACCATCGCCGACCACTCGCTGATCACCCGCGAACTCGTCGGCCTCGTCGCCCGCGAGCTCGGCTACGACCCGACCTTCACGCCGATCCGCGATCCGGCGGGCGTCGGCAACGGCGTGCATGTGCATATGAGCATGCTGGATGCGGCCGGCAATCCCGTCACCCACGATCCGGCCGGCAAGCACGAGCTCTCCGGCGTCGCCGGAAAATTCGTCGCCGGCATCCTGAAATATCTCGATTCGATCATCGCCATCACCGCGCCGAGCGTCGTCTCCTATCTGCGCCTCACCCCGCATCGCTGGAGCGCCGCCTTCAACAATCTCGGTTTCCGTGATCGCGAGGCCTCGGTGCGCATCTGCCCGGTTTCCGACATCAGCGACATCGCCCGTGCGGCCCAGTTCAACTTCGAGTTCCGCGCCGCCGACGGTGCGGCCAACCCGCATCTGGCGCTCGCCGCCATCGTGCATGCCGGCGTGCAGGGCATCGAGGAGGGGCTGGCCGTGCCGGAGGCGACGCAGGAGGACCTTTCGCTGCTGGGCGTCGAGGCGCTGGCCGCGCGCGGTTACGTCCGCCTGCCGCAGACGCTGGAGGCCGCGCTCCAGCGGTTCCGCGGCAATGCGACGGTCTGCGGCTGGTTTCCGGAAGGGTTTGCCGACGTCTACATCAAGCACAAGGAGGGCGAGATCGCCTATCTTGCCGGCAAGACGCAGGCCGAGATCTGCGCCGCCTACGAAAGCGCCTACTAGCCACAAGGCTTTGCGGCGCGGGGAACCACGCAAGGCTCCCCGCGTTCCTTTCGGGTGAATTTGACCTGAAAGGAGAATTTCCATGGTCGCTGCAAGCGAAATTCGTGAACATATGGAAGTCCGCGCCGCCGATGGCCGCCATGTCGGCACCGTCGACCACATGGAAGGCGACAGCCGCATCAAGCTCACCAAGAGCGATTCGAAGGACGGCCAGCACCACCTGATCCCCCTCGACTGGGTCGACCACGTCGATGCCCATGTGCATCTGAACAAGGACGCGCAGGAAGTCGAGCGCCAGTGGTCGGCGATGAACTGATCGTCCCGCCTCTCGGCAGGATCCAAAGCGGTTCGGCGAAATATTCGCCGGGCCGCTTTTCCGTCAGCGCGCCAGCGCGACGTTGACGCCGGCCGCCTTCAGCGCGGCGGAGACATCGCGGGGCGGCGCCTTGTCGGTGAAGAGATCGGTCAGCATGCTGAATTCGCAGACGCGCACCAGCCCCTGCCGGCCGAACTTCGTGTGGTCGGTGACGACGACGGCCCGCTTGCCGCGCGTGACCACGGCGCGCGCGAATTCCGCTTCCTCCAGGTCGTAGTCCATCACGCCGATCGCGGCATCGATCGCGCCCGTGGAAATGACCGCATGGCCGACGGTGAAATGGTTGATGAATTCGATCGCCGAGACGCCGAAGGCCGCGCCATTGTCGCTGCGCAGCTCGCCGCCCGCCATGTAGACCCGGTTGTCGTTGACCGTCGAAAGCGTGCGCGCGATGTCGGAGGAGTTGGTCACGACCGTCAGCCGCCGGTGGCCGAGCAGCTCGCGGGCGAGGTAGCTTGTCGTCGTGCCCGTATCGAGCATGATCGAATCACCGTCGCGGATCGTCGCGGCCATGGCAACGGCGATCGCCTTCTTCGCCTCGCTGTTTTCGCGCATGCGCTTTTCGAAGGGCGCTTCGCCGACCACGGAGGGCAGCGCCACGGCGCCGTGCATCTTCACCACGGTGCCGTTCGTCGTCAGCGGCTTGATGTCCCGCCGCACGGTTTCCAGCGAAACGTCGAGTTTCCTGGCAAGGTCGGCGATCGTCACCGTGCCGTCCTGCTGGAGCAGCCTCAGAATGTCGTTATGGCGTTTGGAGTGGTTCATCGTCGTCATGTCCGCATGCGTTCTCCTGCTTCATAATCCTAGACGGATCATCTGGCAAGAAAGCCGCAAATTCGGTCACAAAGGCAGAAAAAGCCACATTTCAGGATTGACAGCCGCTTTCATCCAGCGTGTGATCTACACTATGCGCAGGCCGACAGATACAAAAGTACGGGGAACGGCATCCGGCGCATCAGAAAGCATCGACTTCAAAGTGCGACCGGGAGATCACGCATGTTTCAACCTATTCGCCTGCCAGGACTGTTCGCCGCGACGCTTTGCCTGTCCGCGGCCTTCACGATTGCGCCCGCGGCGGCGCAGGAATCCACCGATCCGATCAAGCTGACGCTGCACGACTGGACGGGCCAGCTCATCACCACGGAAATCATGGGCGAGGTGCTGAAGAAGGCCGGCTATTCCGTCGAATATGTCCAGGCCGACTATCTCGCGCAGTTCGCGGGCCTGGAGACCGGCGACCTGCACGTCGCCATGGAGATGTGGGAAACCACCGGCCGTGACGCGATGGACGCCGCGACGGCCACCGGCAAGGTCGAGAATTTCGGCGAGACCGGCATGCAGGCCAAGGAAGAGTGGTGGTATCCGGCCTACATGAAGGAGAAATGCCCCGGCCTGCCGAACTGGGAGGCGCTGAAGAGCGAAGCCTGCGCGGAAGCCTTCTCGATCCCCGAGACCGCGCCGAAGGGCCGTTATCTCGGCGGCCCCGTCACCTGGGGCGGTTTCGACGACGAGCGCGTCGAGGCGCTGGACCTGCCCTTCGAGGTGATCCATGCCGGCACGGACGCCGCGCTCTTCGCGGAGCTGGAAAGCGCCTACCAGCGCCAGGCGCCGATCCTGCTGTGGATCTACGCGCCGCACTGGGCGCCGGCCAAATACCAGGGCGAGTGGGTCGAGTTCCCGCCCTATTCGAAGGAATGTTACGAGGACCCGGCGGCCGGTGTGAACCCCGATGCCGCCTACGACTGCGGCAAGCCCTTCGGCCCGATCTGGAAGGTCGGCTGGTCCGGCGTCAAGGACAAGTGGCCGGGCGCCTATGCCGCCATCAAGGCGTTCAGCGTCAACAATGACGAGATGGGGGCGATGATCACCAAGGTGGACCTCGACGGCAAGAAGGTCTCCGAGGTGGTCGCCGAGTGGATGGCGGCGAACGAAGCGCGCTGGTCCGGCTGGATCAAGAAGTAGCGCGCAAGGCCCGGCCCTCCGCCAGCAGGGGAGGCCGGGCGCCTTTCGTGCGGTCCCGTAGGGACCGCGTTTCGATCACGCGACCGGAATGACGATGGCCTCTAGCGAACCGAAACTTGTCTGCCGCGGCGTCTGGAAGATCTTTGGCGCAGGCGGCAGATCCCTGGCCGGCCCTTCGGCCGCGCGGCTGACGAGCGCGGACCTGCGCGCCGCCGGCGCCGTCGGCGCGGTGCGCGACGTCAATATCGAGGTGCGCGAGGGCGAGATCTTCGTCATCATGGGCCTGTCCGGCTCGGGCAAATCGACGCTGGTGCGCTGCCTCTCGCGCCTCATCGAGCCGACCTCCGGCGACATCCTCTTCAACGGCGAGAACCTGCTTGCGGCAAGCGAGGCGCGGATGATCGAGATCCGCCGCCACCAGATGGGCATGGTCTTCCAGCATTTCGCCCTGCTGCCGCACCTCACCGTGCTGGCGAATGTCGCCTTCCCGCTGGAGATCCAGGGCATCGAGCGGGCAGCGCGCGAGGAGCGGGCGCGGCGCATGATCGACCTCGTCGGCCTTACCGGCCGTGAGAACGCCTTCCCGCGCGAGCTGTCCGGCGGCCAGCAGCAGCGCGTCGGCATTGCCCGCTCGCTCGCCGCCGAGCCGGAGCTCTGGTTCCTCGACGAGCCCTTTTCCGCGCTCGACCCGCTGATCCGCCGCGAGATGCAGGACGAGTTCCTGCGCCTGCAATCGGTGCTGAAGAAGACCATCGTCTTCATCACCCACGATTTCGACGAGGCGATCCGCCTTGCCGACCGCATCGCCATCATGAAGGACGGCGAGATCGTGCAGGCGGGCACGCCCGAGGATCTCGTGCTGAACCCGGCGACGCCCTATGTGGCGGAGTTTACGCGCAGCGTCGCCCGGGCCAAGGTCGTCAAGGTGGCCGCCCTGATGCGGCCGCTGAACGGCACGCTGCCGCCGGCCTCGATCCGCGCGAATGCGCCGGTGGCCGAGGCCGCGCCGCTCTTTTCGCGCGGCGCGGAGACGCTTGCCGCCGTCGACGGGACGGGAACGCCCGTCGGCCTCATCGACCGTGCGGCGGTCGTCGACGTGATGATGCGGGGCTGACGACATGGGCGCGTCCTTCCCCGTCCTCCAGCCCGTCTCCGAGCCGATCCCGGAAAACCCGGCCTCGCGCGGTGCGGCGCGGGCGCGCTGGCTGTGGCCGCTCGCGCTCGCCCTCTTCGTCCTCTTCTGGCAGTTCGGCGAGGGCTTTGCGAAATGGGCCTTCTCCTATCCGCGCGCCCTCGAGATCCCGGCGGCGCGCTGGATCGGCAGGGCGACGAAATGGCTGGTGGACGAGGCGAGCTTCGGCCTCTTCACCTTCACGGACCTTACCCGTTTCGTCGCCGATATCATCGACGTTCCCTACCGGGTGGCGCTCGGTCTCCTGTCGAGCGGCCTCCTGTCGGGGCAGGGCTCAAGCGCCGTGCAGCACCTGCCGCCGCTCTCCTGGCTCGCCGTGCTCGCCATCGTCGCGCTGATCGGCCACCATGCCGGCGGCGCGCGGCTTGCCGCGCTCGTCACGGCCTGCTTCGGCTTCCTCGTCATCTTCGGCCAGTGGACGAGCGCCATGGTGACGCTCGCCTCCATCGTCGTCGCCGTGCCGATCGGCGTGGTGGCCGGCCTCCTGCTCGGCCTTGCCGCTTGGCGCTGGCCGTTCTTCGAGCGGATGCTGGTTCCCGTTCTCGATCTCATGCAGACGATCCCGGTCTTCGCCTATCTCGTGCCCGTGCTCGTCTTCTTCGGCTTCGGCCCGACGGCGGCGATCGTCGCGACGCTGATCTATGCCCTGCCGCCGATGGCGCGCGTTACCATCCTCGCCATGCGTTCCGTGCCGGCGGAGATCCGCGACCTCGGCAACATGGTCGGCTGCAGCCGGCGGCAGATGACCTGGAAGGTCATGGTGCCGTCTGCCAAGGACAGCCTGATGGTCGGCGTCAACCAGGTCATCATGCTTTCGCTGAACATGGTCATCATCGCCTCGATGATCGGCGCCGGCGGCCTCGGCTTCGACGTGCTCGCCGCGCTCCGCCGCCTCGATATCGGCGTAGGCCTCGAAGCGGGGCTCGCCATCGTCGCGCTCGCCGTGGCGCTCGACCGGCTGAGCCAGGCCTATGCGGAAAAGGCCGGCCGGCCGGCGGCCGGGATCGCGGCGGGCGGCGGCTTCGTCTCCCGCCATCCCTATCTCGTCGCCGCACTGGCGATCGTCGTCGCGACCTTCCTCGCCGGGCTTGCCGTGCCTGCACTGCAGAGCTTTCCGGAACGCTGGCAGGTCTCCACCGGCACCTTCTGGTCCGAGGTGGTGCGCTGGATCAACGTCAATTTCTTCGACGCGCTGGAGGCGGTCCGCAACGTCATCCTCCTGAACCTCCTCGTCCCCCTGAAGCGGCTGCTCGGCGACCTGCCCTGGGCCGGTGTCGTCGCGCTGCTGGCGCTGGCAGGCTACCGGCTGGGCGGCCTGCGCCTTGCCGCGCTGGTCGGCGTGCTTTCCTTCCTGGTCGCCGCGACCGGGCAATGGGAGAAGGCGATGATCACCGTCTATCTCTGCGGCATCTCCGTCGTCTTCGCCTGCCTCATCGGCGTGCCGCTCGGCATCCTGGCGGCCGAGCGCGCGCGGTTGTGGCGCTGGCTCCAGCTCGTCATCGACACGCTGCAGACGCTGCCGTCCTTCGTCTATCTCATGCCCGTCGTCATGCTCTTCCGCGTCGGCGATTTCACCGCGATGATCGCTGTCGTCGCCTATGCCGTCGTGCCGGCGATCCGCTACACGGTGCTGGGTCTCCAGCGCGTCGATCCGCGCGTGGTGGAGGCGGGCCGCGCCATGGGCTGCACACAGGGACAGATCCTCGCCAAGATCAAGCTGAAGCTGGCGCTGCCGGAAATCCTGCTCGGCCTCAACCAGACGATCATGTTCGCCCTCTCCATGCTGGTCATCACCGCACTGGTCGGCACGCGCGATCTCGGGCAGGAGGTCTATATCGCGCTCACCAAGGCCGACACGGGCCGCGGTATCGTCGCCGGCCTCTCGATCGCCTTCATCGCCATCATCGCCGACCGGCTGATTTCCGCCGGTGCGAACCGCATCCGCGAGAGGATGAGCTGATGGAGGGCCATGTCGAGCTCAGCCGCGCCGTCGAGGATCGCATCCGCGCTCTGCCCTGCTGGGCGGGCCGCATCGAGATCGCGCCGCTGAAGGGCGGCATCAGCAACGAGAGCTATCTCGTCGGCGATGCGGCGGGGCGCCATGTCGTGCGCTTCGGCCGGGACTACCCTTTCCATCATGTCTTCCGCGAGCGGGAGCTGATGACGGCGCGGGCGGCCCATGCGGCCGGCTTCGGCCCGGAGGTGCGCTACGCCGAGCCCGGTGTCATGGTCTCGGCCTTCCTCGGCGCGAAGACATTCGGCGCCGCGGATGTCGCCGCCGAGCGGCGGCGCGTGGCGGACCTGCTGCGCCGGTTCCACGACGAGATGCCGCAGGAGGTGAGCGGCGCCGCCTTCCTCTTCTGGCCCTTCCATGTGGTGCGCGACTATGCCCGCACGCTGCGGGAGGGCGGCAGCCGCATGAAGCCGCACCTTCCGGGTTACCTCGCGCTCGCCGAGGAGCTGGAGGCGGCACAGGCGCCGCTGCCGATCGTCTTCGCGCACAACGACCTGCTGCCGGCCAACATCCTCGACGACGGCGCAAGGCTCTGGCTGATCGACTTCGAATATGCCGGCTTCTCCACCGCCATGTTCGATCTTGCCGGCGCCACCTCCAATGCCGGGCTTTCGCCCGACGAGGCGGAGAATTTCCTCGCCGCCTATTTCGCCGGCGCGCCCGCCCCGGCGATCCTTCGCTCGCATGCCGCCATGCAATGCGCCTCGCTGCTGCGCGAGGCGATGTGGAGCATGGTCTCCGAACTTCATCTGACAGCGCCCGGCGCCGACTATGTCGGCTACACCGCCGAAAATCTCGATCGTCTCGACAGGGCGCTCGACCATTACAGAACAAAATACGGGAAACACGCCAAATGACCCTGCCATCCCATGCTGAGATCGTTGTCATCGGCGGCGGCATCATCGGCTGCTCGACGGCCTATCATCTCGCCCGCGACCACAAGGCGAACGTGATGCTCCTGGAGCAGGGCACGCTGACCTCGGGCTCGACCTGGCATGCGGCCGGCCTCGTCGGCCAGCTCCGCTCCTCGGCGTCGATCACCCGGGTGCTGAAATATTCCGTCGATCTCTACAAGGGCCTCGAAGCCGAGACGGGCCTTGCGACCGGCTGGAAGATGACGGGATGCCTGCGGCTTGCCACCAACCAGGACCGCTGGACGGAATTCCGCCGCCTCGCCACCACGGCCAAGAGCTTCGGCATGGACATGCACCTCCTGACGCCGCAGGAGGTCAAGGCCATGTGGCCGCTGATGGAGGTCGGCGACCTCGTCGGCGCAAGCTGGCTGCCGACCGACGGCCAGGCGAGCCCCTCGGACATCACCCAGTCGCTCGCCAGGGGCGCGCGCATGCATGGTGCGACGATCGTCGAGAACGTGCGTGTCACGGGCTTCGACATCGAGGACGGCCGTATCCGCCGCGTGCGCACGACGCGCGGCGACATCGCCTGCGAAAAGGTGGTCAACTGCGCCGGCCAGTGGGCGCGGCAGGTGGGCGCGATGGCCGGCATCAACGTGCCGCTGCAGCCGGTCAAGCACCAGTATATCATCACGGAAACCGTGCCGGGGCTCGCCACCGATGCGCCGACGATCCGCGATCCCGACCGCCGCACCTATTTCAAGGAGGAGGTCGGCGGGCTCGTCATGGGCGGCTACGAGCCGAACCCGCAGCCCTGGACGACCGGCGACGTGCCGGACGAGTGGGCCTACCGGCTCTTCGACGACGATTTCGACCATTTCGAGCAGCATATGGTGGAGGCGATCGCTCGCGTGCCGGCGCTGGAGAAGGTCGGCGTCAAGCAGATGATCAACGGGCCGGAGAGCTTTACGCCCGACGGCAACTTCATCCTCGGCGTGGCGCCGGAATGCAGCAACATGTTCGTCGGCGCGGGCTTCAACGCCTTCGGCATCGCCTCGGGTGGCGGGGCGGGCTGGGTGCTGGCGCAATGGGTGATCGACGGCGAGGCGCCGCTCGATCTCTGGGTGGTCGATATCCGCCGCTTTGCCGGCATGCATCGCGACCGGCAATGGGTGCTCGACCGCACGCTGGAGGCCTACGGCAAGCACTACACGATCGGCTTTCCGCACGAGGAATACGAGAGCGGCCGCCCGCGCGTTGTCTCGCCGCTCTACGAGCGGCTGAAGGCGCATGGCGCGGTGTTCGGCTCCAAGCTCGGCTGGGAGCGGCCGAACTGGTTCGCGCCGAAGGGCATGGAGGCGCGGGACGTCTATTCGATGGGAAGGCAGAACTGGTTCTCGATGGTCGGCGACGAGCACCGCCATGTGCGCGAGGCCGTCGGCATCTTCGACCAGTCCTCCTTCGCCAAATACGAGATGACGGGGCCGGACGCGCTGAAGGCGCTCGACTGGATCTGCGCCAACGATGTCGGCAAGCCAGTGGGGCGGTTGACCTATACGCAGCTTCTCAACAGCCGCGGCGGCATCGAGGCGGACCTGACGGTGGCGCGGCTCGCCGAGGAGAAATTCTACATCGTGACCGGCACGGGCTTCCGAACCCATGACCTCGGCTGGATCACGGATCATCTTCCCGGCGGCCTCGACGTGACGCTCAGCGACGTGACTGAGGATTTCGGCACGCTGTCGCTGATGGGGCCGAAGGCGCGCGATGTTCTGGCCGCGCTTGCCGATGCCGATGTCTCCAATGCCGGCTTCCCCTTCGGCCATGTGCGGGAGATCGTGCTTGCCGGCCATGTCGTGCGGGCGCTGCGTGTCACCTATGTCGGCGAGCTCGGCTGGGAGCTGCATGTGCCGATCGAGGCCATCGGCACGGTCTTCGATGCGTTGATGACGGCCGGCGCCCCGTTCGGTATCCGCCCGGTCGGTTATCGCGCGCTGGAATCGCTGCGCCTCGAAAAGGGGTATCGCGCCTGGGGTTCGGACATCACGCCGAACGACACGCCCTTCGATGCCGGCCTCGGCTGGGCGGTGAAGCTGCGCAAGAACACCGATTTCCTCGGCCGCCGGGCGCTGGAGGCCCTGCAGGGCGAAAAGCGCAAGAAGGCGCTGGCCGGTTTCACGGTCGACAATCCGGACATCGTGCTCGTCGGCCGCGAGACGATCCTGCGCAACGGCGAGCCCGTCGGCTACCTCACCAGCGGCGGCTATGGCTATACGCTCGGCAAGAATGTCGGCTACGGCTACGTGCGCCGCGCCGAGGGTGTGGACGACGATTTCCTGACGGGCGGCGACTACGAGCTCGTCGTCGCCATGGAACGCACGCCGGCGAAGATCCACCTCGAACCGCTCTACGACCCGGCCGGTGCGCGTGTGAAAGCCTGATCCTGCGGCAGGGAAGGCCTCCGGGCTTTCCGGATCGAAGAATCCATAGTATACCCCCCTATATTATGGATTCGAAAGGCGATCCCGCATGAGCCACACCATCCAGCAGAAGGACAAGCTGATCGCCCGGGTGCGCCGCATCCGCGGCCAGATCGAGGGCATCGAACGCGCGCTGGAAGGCGAGGCGGGCTGTGCGGAGATCATGCGCCAGCTCGCCTCCGTGCGCGGCGCGCTCGGCGGCCTGACGGCGGAAGTGATGGAGGACCATCTGCGCCATCACGTGATGGAAGCCGAGACGAAGGCGGACTGTCTTCAAGGCGGCGAGGAGCTGATCGGGGTCATCCGGACCTACATGAAATAGCGCAGGTCCCGCAGCAGGGCGAAGCAGCCTTGCCGTGGGCGCTGCCGAGGGTATTCGGCCCCGCCTGCCGCAACGAAAGGGAGTCCCATGGCAAACGATACGACGGCAAGGCCAACCCACGACCACGTCTTCCTCGGCGCCGACCACAGCCGCAACGAGCGCAGGGTCTGGCTCGTCATCGCGCTGACCGCCGGCATGATGGTGGCGGAAATCGTCGCGGGCACGATCTACGGCTCGATGGCGCTGGTGGCGGACGGCTGGCACATGTCCACCCATGCCGGCGCCATGCTGATCGCGGCGCTCGCCTATTCCTATGCGCGGCGCCATGCGCGCGATCCGCGCTTCACCTTCGGCACGGGCAAGCTCGGCGATCTCGCGGGCTTTGCCAGCGCCATCGTCCTCGCCTTCATCGCCCTGCTCATCGGCTGGGAAAGCGTCCTGCGCCTTGCCGATCCGGTCGAGATCCATTTCGGCCAGGCGATCGCCGTGGCCGTCGCCGGCCTTGCGGTCAACCTTGCCAGCGCCTGGCTGCTGCGGGACGACCATGCACATCACCACCACGGCCATCACGGTCACGGCCATGGCGGCCATCATCATGACCACCATGACGATCATCACCACGACGGCCACGATCACCACCATGCGCACGACCACCCGCATTCGGCGCGTGACAACAATCTTCGCGCCGCCTACCTGCATGTGCTGGCGGATGCGCTGACCTCCATCCTTGCCATCGTCGCGCTGCTGCTCGGCCGGAGCTACGGCTGGCTCTGGGCCGATCCGGTGATGGGCGTCGTCGGGGCGCTGGTCATCGTCCGCTGGTCGTGGAGCCTCATCCGCGAGGCGGGCGGTGTGCTGATCGACGTGGTGCCGGAGGGCGGGGCGCTGGCGGAGGATATCCGCACGGTGCTGGAACGCGGCGACGAGCACATCACCGACCTGCATGTCTGGCAGGTCGGCCCCGGCCATCACGCGGCGATCGTCTCGCTCTCATCCCCGCACCCGAAGGCGCCGTCCGACTACAAGGCGCGGCTTGCCCATCTCGGCGGGCTGTCGCATGTGACGGTCGAGGTGCAGCCGGCCTGACCGGGGCCCTGCCTCAGGCGTGGCGCAGCACCTTCAGCACCACGCCGCGGCTCGGCACGGTGCCCGTCTCGCCGGGCATCGAGACATAGGGCGCGGTCTCCTCTGTCCGCGCGAGGATGCCCTCGCGCTCCAGGGCCGCCAGCCGGTCGGAAAAACCGTCGTTCCACAGCGTGTTCTTCACCGTCAGGACGAGGACGCCGCCCGGCCGCGTGATGCGGATGAGTTCCGGCAGGCCCTCGACGCCGACATGGCCCGACGTGAACACGCCGGCCGAGACGATGCCGGCGAAGTGCCCGTCCGGGAAGGGCAGGGGATTGCCGAGGGCGGCGCGGTGCAGGGCGGCATAGACGGCCTTCGCCGCCGCCCGCTGGAGCATGCCCTCGGAAATGTCGAGGCCCTCGACATGGGCATAGCCGAGGATCGCCAGCCATTCGCCGATGAGCCCGGTGCCGGCGCCTGCATCGAGCAGGGGCGCGGCGCCGCGCGGCAGGTGGCGCGTGAGGAGCGCGAGGCAGATCGATGGATGGCGGTAGCCGGCGCTCGCCATGTCGGCGTCGTAGGTCTCCGCCCAGCCGTCGTAGAGGGCCGCGACCTCCTCCGTGCCGCTTGCATTGTAGACCGCGCCGAGTGCACCCTCATGATGTCCGTTTGCCATGGCCTTCCCTCATGTTTTGATGATGATAGCGAAAGGCTGAAATCTGTGAAACCGTCGCGGACGGCCAAAAGGAGGTGTTCATGAGCGAAGAGCGGCAGGCCCTGGATGCAATCGCGAAAATTCCCCTTCTGGAAGGCTATGACGGACCGGTGGAACGGCTCGGCGGCCTCACCAATCTCGTCTTCCGCGTCCGCGATTGGTGCCTGCGCGTGCCCGGCAGGGGCACGGAGGAATATATCGACCGCGGCAACGAGGCCGTTGCGGCGCGGGAAGCGGCGCGCGTCGGCGTGGGGCCGGAGGTCTTTCACGCGGATGCGGCGACCGGATTGATGGTCACCCGTTTCATTCCCGGCGCGACGACGATGACGCCGGAGGGCTTCAAGGCCGTTTCCGGCGCGCCGGCGCGGGCGGGCGAGGCCTTCCGGCGCCTGCACGACAGCGGCGCGATCTTCCCTGCGCGCTTCGAGCTCTTCGCCATGATCGACGAGTACTTTGCCGTGCTCTCCACCAAGGATGTCGCCCTGCCGGAAGGCTATCACGAGGGGCTGCGCGAGGCGGAAACGGTGCGCGCCGCGCTCGCCGCCCACCCGCTGCCCGTCGTCGCCTGCCATTGCGATCCGCTCTGCGAGAACTTCCTCGATACGGGAGACCGCATGTGGATCGTCGACTGGGAATATTCCGGCATGAACGACCCGATGTGGGACCTCGGCGATCTCTCTGTCGAGGCGGAGTTCGACCGACAGCAGGAGGAGGCGATGATCCGCGCCTATTTCGGCGGCGAGCCGAAACCGGCCGAGCGCGGCCGCATCGTCATCTACAAGGCGATGTGCGATCTGCTCTGGACGCTCTGGGGGCTGATCCAGCTTGCGAACGGCAACCCGGCCGCCGATTTCCGGGCCTATGCGGACGGACGCTTTGTCCGCTGCCGCGCGCTGATGGCCGATCCGGTCTTTGCCGCGTCGGTGGCGGCCGTCGCGAAGGGATGAAAGATATTTCAGTCGTCGGGCTTGATTTCATGATTTGGGTATGAAATATATTTCATTATCTGAATTATATTGACACTCCCTTTGCTTTGCGATTAGCTGCCCATACCGGACTTCAAGGAGGAATTCCGGTCTTCACGAGATAGCGGCGTCGGAACGACGCCCACGGGCTTTTTGGGAGGGGCTTTCGCCCCGGAGGAGGATACTTGCGCACTTTTCTGACGACGACCGCGTTGGCGGTCCTTGCGACGACGCTTTTTGCCGGTTCCGCGGCGGCTGAGACGGAGAACCCGTTCCGCTGCAAGCCGGGCGAGAAATACGTCATGAATGTCATGGTCTCGGGCGTCGAATACTGGTTCCCGGTCTATGAGATGTTCAAGCAGGCCGGCCAGCAGCTCGGCTGCGAGACGGAATATACCGGCACGCCGGAATATGACGTCAACAAGCAGATCGCCACCTTCGACCAGGCGTTGGCGCAGAACCCGGCCGGCATTCTCGTCCACCCGATGAACTCCGACCCGTTCATCGAGCCGATCAACCGCGCCATCGACCAGGGCACGGCGGTCGTGACCTTCGCCGCCGACTCGCCGCTTTCCAAGCGCGTGTCCTTCATCACCTCCGACAACACCCGCGAAGGCACCTATGCGGCCGACGCGATCGCCGAGAAGATGGGCGGCAAGGGCGAGTATGCGGTGCTCGAAAACCCCGGCCAGGACAACCACGACAAGCGCATCGCCGCCTTCATCGCCCGCATGGAGGAGAAGTGGCCGGACATGAAGCTCGTCGGCCGCGCCGCCTCCAACCAGGATCCGACCAAGGCCTATCAGGGTCTTTCCAGCATCATCCAGGCCAACCCGAATCTCGGCGCGGTCTTCATGCCGGAAGCCAATTCCGCCATCGGCGCGGCGCAGGCCAACAAGGAAGCCGGCGGCAAGGTTCTCGTCATGTGCGCGGACGTCAACGCCAACATCCTCGACATGATCAAGGCCGGCGAGGTGTTCGGCTCGATCAACCCGAACCAGGGCATGCAGGGCTATATGGGCTTCATGCTGCTGTGGCTCGCCAAGCATCCGGAACTGATCGACCCGATGAACGACGCCAAGCGCTCGGGCTTCAACCCGATGAGCATCCCGGTCGTCGACAACGGCCTGTCCATCGTGACGGCGGAAAACGCCGACGATTTCTACTGGGACAAGTACCTGAAGCGTCGCGGCACCAAGGGTATCGAGGAGTAGTATCGGCGGCTCATGCCTTTGGCCGCTTCCACCGTGGCACCCCCCTCTGCCCTGCCGGGCATCTCCCCCTCAAAGGGGGAGATCGGCAAGACGGAGGGCGGTGCTCACATCGAAACGGCCGACGATGGGCAAAGTGCTTCCCCCCATCTGATCTCCTCCCTTGAGGTGGAGATGCCCGGCAGGGCAGAGGGGGGAAGCTATGGACGACGATCTGGAAGGAAAGACGATGGCGGAGCCGGTGCTCACCATTCATGGCGTGACCAAGCATTTCGGGGCGGTGAAGGCGTTGACCGAGGTCGACTTCACACTGGAACGCGGCGAGGTCCATGCGCTCTGCGGCGAGAACGGTGCCGGCAAGTCGACGCTGATGAACATCATCGCCGGCGTCCTGCAGCCGACCGAGGGCGAGATCCGCGTCGACGGCAAGGCCGTGCGCATCGCATCCCCTGCCGCCGCCCAGGCGCTCGGCATCGGCCTCGTCCACCAGGAGATCGCGCTCTGCCCGGATGCGAGCGTGGCGGAAAACATGTTCATGGCCGCCACCAACCGCCGTCGCTCGCCCTTCATGAATTACCGCGCCCTGGAGCGCGATGCGCAGGCCGTGATGAACCGCCTTGCCGCCATCGACGTCCGCCGCAAGGTGGCGGACCTGCCGATTTCCAGCCAGCAGCTCGTCGAGATCGCCAAGGCGCTGACGCTCGACTGCCGCGTGCTGATCCTCGACGAACCCACTGCCGCGCTCACCGAAACCGAGGCGCAGCAACTCTTCTCCATCATCCGCGACCTCAAGGCGAACGGCATCTCGATCATCTATATCAGCCACCGCATGGCCGAGATTTTCTCGCTCTGCGACCGCGTGACCGTTTTCCGCGACGGGCGCTATGTCTGTACCGACCGAATCGCCGACATCACGCCGGATGACGTCGTGCGCCGCATGGTGGGACGCGAGATCACCCAGCTCTATCCGGACAAACTCGATACGGAGCCGGGCGCAACGATCCTCGAAGTCGATGACCTCGGTGACGGCGACCGTTTCCACGACGTCGGTTTCACCCTGCGCAAGGGCGAGATCCTCGGCATCGGCGGCCTCATCGGCTCCGGCCGTACGGAGATCGCCGAGGGTATCTGCGGGCTGCGGCCGCACACCGCCGGCACGGTGCGCCTGCATGGCGCGGCGCAGGCGATCCGCGCCTATGCGGATGCGGTGAAGGCCGGCATCGTCTACCTCTCCGAGGACCGCAAGGGATCGGGCGTTTTCCTCGACCTTTCCATCGCGCAGAACATCTCCGTCCTGGACCTGAAATCGCTGACGGGTCCGCTCGGCCTGCTCGACCGCCGCGCCCAGGCGGCGCTGGCGGAGGACTTTGCGAAGCGCCTCGCCGTGCGCATGGGCGGCATCGACGCGCCGGTAAAATCGCTCTCCGGCGGCAACCAGCAGAAGGTGGCCATCGCCAAGCAGCTCGCGGTCAAGCCGAAGGTTATCCTGATGGACGAGCCGACGCGCGGCATCGATGTCGGCGCGAAGACCGAAATTCACCGCCTGCTGCGCGAGCTTGCGCGCGCGGGCATCGGCATCGTCGTCATATCATCGGAAATGCCGGAGCTGCTCGGGCTCTGCGACCGCGTGCTCGTCGTCCGGGAGGGACGCATCGCGGGAGAACTCGGCGCAAAGGAGATGACGGAGGAGGCCGTGATCCGGCTCGCTTCGGGCCTGGGCACGGCAAGGGCGGCGAACCATGCCGCGTGAGAAGAAACTGGGAGAGACGGGAATGGCAATCGACACGATGGCGGCGGGCACGCCGAAGACATCGTCCTTCAGGCGCCTCGGCACCATGCGCGAGGCCGGGCTGATCGCGATCATCCTCGCGCTCTGCGTGATCATGAGCTTCGCCTCGCCGCACTTCCTGACGCTCGGCAACTTCCGCGCCATGCTGATGAGCTTCTCGGTGGAAGGCATCGTCGTCGTCGGCATGACGATCCTCTTGATCGTCGGCGGCATCGACCTTGCGGTCGGCTCCGTCGTCTGCTTCGCGATGGTGCTGTCCGGCTCGCTGTTCCTGGCCGGGCTCGATCCGTGGACGGCCTCGCTGATCGGCATCCTCGCCTCGAGCGCCATCGGCGCCGCCATGGGCTTCTTCGTGACGGTCGTCGGCCTCAACCACTTCATCACGTCTCTGGCAGCCATGGTGATCGTGCGCGGCCTCTGCCTCATCATCACCAAGGGCACGCCGCTCTCGCTCTTCACGCTGCCGGCCGGCTTCAAGGCGGTGGGGCAGGGCACCTTCCACGGCGTGCCCTATGTCATCCTGATCTTCGTCGCCGTCGTCATCCTGTTCGATTTCCTGCTGCGCCGGGCGACCGCCTTCCGCAAGGTCTTCTACACCGGCAGCAACGAGAAGGCCGCGCTCTATTCCGGCATCAAGACCAACCAGGTGAAGTTCTGGGTGACGGTGCTGTGCTCGACGCTCGCCGGTGTCGCAGGCGTCATCTACATGTCCCGCTTCGGCGCGGCGACGCCCACCTTCGGCGTCGGCATGGAGCTCAACATCATCGCGGCAGCGGTGATCGGCGGGGCCTCGCTCAATGGCGGTTCGGGCACCATCCTCGGCGCCATCCTCGGCATCGCGCTGCTCTCGGTCGTCACCTCCTCGCTGATCCTGCTCAATGTCTCAGTCTACTGGCAGGACATGATCAAGGGCTGCATCCTGCTCGCCGCCGTCTCGATCGACCATTTCCTGCACAAGCGGAAGGCCGCCTGACATGCCGATCGCCAAGTTGAAACCCAAGACCACGGCGCCGCGCGAAGAGATCGTGATCGCCCGCCAGATGCACCAGGCGCTCGTGCTGCACTTCCTGGAAGGCCTGACGCAGGCGCAGATCGCCGACCGGCTCGGCCTGTCGCACGCCACCGTCAACCGCCTCATCAAGCGCGGTCGCCAGCTCGGCCTCGTCGAGATCAAGATCAAGTCGCCGGTCGAGCCGCTGGTCGACATGGAGGAGCGGCTTCTGGCGCTCGGCGGCATCAGCCGCGCCGTCGTGGTGCCGACCGTCTCCGACAATCCGCAGACCGCCCTGCAGGCGGTGGGGGAGGCCGCCGCCCGCCTGCTGCTCGAAGAGATCGCCGATGGCGACACGATCTGCATCACCGGCGGCAAGGGCGTCAGCGCCGTCGTCGCCGGCCTGCAGGCGCCGCGCCGCTTTGATGTCGAGGTCATCCCCGCGACGGGCTGCGTGCAGGGAAAACACTATACGGACGTCAACCATGTCTCGACGCTGATGGCCGAACGGCTCGGCGGGCGCTCCTACCAGATCCACGCGCCGCTCTTTGCCGACGATGCCGAGCAGCGGGAAATGCTGATGAACATGCGTTCCGTCGCCGACGTCTTCCAGCGGGCCCGCGAGGCGAAGGTGGCCGTCGTCGGCATCGGCTCGATCCTCAGCCCGGACTCGACCTATTACGACCTGCATCCCTCGTCGAGCGAGGACCGCAAGGCCATCGAGCATTCCGGCGCGAGCTCGGAACTTCTCGCCCATCTGCTCGATGGCGAAGGCAGGCTCTGCGACTACAGCCTCAACCGCGCGCTGGTCTCGCTGACGCTTCCGGAATTCGCCTCGATCCCGACGAAGATCGGCGTCGCGAGCGGCTTCAACAAGGCCGGCTCCATCCTCAGCGTCCTGCGCGGCGATCATCTCGACACGCTCGTCACCGACGAGGCGACCGGCGCGCGCATTCTTGAACTGGCATCCGAAGAAGGGATTTCCGCATGAGCGGCGAACAATTGATCCGCGACATCGGGCGCTCCGGCGTCAAGGCCTCGGCCGTCGGCCTCGGCACCTGGGCGATCGGCGGCTGGATGTGGGGCGGCACGGACGAGGCGCAATCCATCGCCGCCATAGAGGCCTCGCTCGACGCCGGCGTGACACTCATCGACACGGCGCCCGCCTATGGCCTCGGCCGCGCGGAGGAGATCGTCGGCAAGGCCATCGCCGGGCGCCGCGACAAGGCCATCATCGCCACGAAATGCGGCCTCGTCTGGCACACGCAGAAGGGCAGCCACTTCTTCGACCAGGACGGCAGGCCGGTCCATCGCTATCTCGGCCGGGACGCGATCGTCCACGAGGTGGAGGAGAGCCTGCGCCGGCTCGGCACGGACTATATCGACCTCTACATCACCCACTGGCAGGACGCGACGACGCCGATCGCCGAGACGGTTGCGGTGCTGGAAGAGCTGAAGACGGCCGGCAAGATCCGCGCCATCGGCGCGAGCAATGTCAACCGGTCGGAGCTCGAACAGTACATTGAGACCGGATCGCTCGACGCGATCCAGGAGCGGTTCAGCATGATCGACCGCAGGATCGAGGCGGACCTGCTGCCGCTCACCGTTCGAAACGGCGTGGCGACGCTCAGCTATTCCTCGCTGGCGCTCGGCCTGCTCTCCGGCACGATCGGCCCGGACCGCGTGTTCTCCGGCGACGACCAGCGCAAGGACAATCCGCGCTTCTCCGTCGCCAACCGGCAGAAGGCCAAGGCCTTTTCCGACGCCATCCGCCCCGTCGCCGAGCGCCATGAGGCCAGCATCGCCCAGGTCGTGATCGCCTGGACGCTGGCGCAGGAGGGCGTGACCTTCGCGCTCTGCGGCGCGAGGAACCCGGCGCAGGCGCTCGACAATGCGCGGGCCGGCACGCTGCGGCTTGCGACGGACGATCTGGCGGCCATCGACACCGCCATTACGGCGCACCTCGTCTCCATGGACGGATAACGGACTGCCATCATGAACCGGAAACAGACATTGGACGGGCTGCGCCGGAGCCCGAAGGTGGACGTATGCGTCCTCGGCGGCGGCATCAACGGGCTCAGCGTCTTTCGCGAGCTGGCGCTGCAGGGCGTCGACGTGCTCCTCGTCGAGAAGGCCGACTATTGTTCCGGTGCGAGCGCCGCCCTCTCGCGCATGGTGCACGGGGGTCTGCGCTATCTCGAAAACGGCGAGTTCAGCCTCGTCAGGGAATCCCTCGTCGAGCGCGACCGTCTCTTGCGCAATGCGCCGCACTATGTCGCGCCGCTGCCGACCGCGGTGCCGATTTTCGGCATCTTCTCCGGCCTTGCCAACGGCATCGTCCGCTTCCTCGGCCTCACCCGCCGCCCCAGCCGCCGCGGCGCGATCGCCATCAAGGCGGGGCTCGGCATCTATGATTTCCTGACGCGCGAGCGGGCGCTGATGCCGAAGCACCAGTTCCGCAGCCGTAGCGCGACACTCGAAAAATGGCCGGCGCTCAACCCGGCGATCCGCAATTCGGCAACCTACTACGACGCCTGGGTCAGCCATCCCGAGCGCCTCGGCATCGAGGTGCTGCGTGACGGCCTTTCCGGCGGAGAGCAGGCCCGGGCGCTCAACTATGCGACGATCGAGGCGACCGGCGGCGGGCGCTACAGGCTGCACGACGGCCTCACCGGCGAGGCGCTGGCCCTTCAGCCGCGGCTCATCGTCAACGCGACCGGCGGCTGGGTCGACATCGCCAATGCCAGCCTCTTTCCCGCGGACAGCCGGCCCGAACCGCTGATGGGCGGCACCAAGGGCTCGCATCTCATCATCGACAATCCCGCGCTGCGCGACATGCTCGACGGCCACATGATCTATTACGAGAACGAGGACGGGCGCATCTGCATCCTCTTCCCCTATCTCGGCAAGGTGCTGGTCGGCTCGACGGATATCCGCGTCGACGATCCCGGCACGGTGCGCTGCGAGGCGGACGAGCGGGACTACATCCTGCAATCGCTCGCCTTCGTGCTGCCGGGCATCCGCATCCGCCCGGAGGAGATCGTTTTCCAGTTTTCCGGCGTGCGCCCGCTGCCGGCGAGCAAGGACAGCTTTACCGGCCGCATCCCGCGCGACCACTTCTGCACCGTTCTCGAAGGGCGCGACGGCGGGCCGCCGGTGCTGTGCATGATCGGCGGCAAATGGACGACGTTCCGCTCCTTCGGCGAACTTTCCGCCGATATGGCGCTCGACCGGCTCGGCCTGCCGCGCCGCATCGACACGGCGGATCGTCCGCTCGGCGGCGGGCGGGACTATCCGGAGGACGGCGACGGCTGGGCACGGGCGCTCTCGGCCTCGACGGGCCTTTCCCCGGAACGGGCCGCGACGCTGTTTGCCCGCTACGGCACGGATGCGCGCGACATCGCCCTTTTCATCGCCGCCGGGCCGGATCATCCCATGCCCCATCCGGCCTACAGCGCCCGCGAACTTCTCTGCCTCATCCGCTGCGAAGCGGTCGAGCATCTGGACGATTTGCTCCTGCGCCGCACCGCGCTTGCCATTACCGGCGAGCTTTCGCTCGCCATGATGGAGGCCGCGCTCGACGTGCTGGCTGCCGAAAAAGGCTGGCCCGCGGCGCGCAGGGCCGAGGAGCGGTGCCGTTTTCTGACCCTCCTGCGCGAGCGCCACGGCGTCGCGGAGGAAACCCTTTCCGCACGGAACGAACAAAGGAGTGATGTATGCGAGACAACCGCAAGGTCCGGATGAACCGGCTGTTCGGCAACGGCCGTTGCCTGGACGTGGCGATCGATCACGGCGTGTGCAACGAGCCGTCCTTCCTCGACGGGCTGGAGGACATGCCGGCCGTGGTGAAGGCGCTGGTCGATGCGAGGCCCGACGCGATCCAGATGAACTACGGCCAGGCCGACCTGTTGCAGGGGCTTTCCGGCAAGGACAAGCCCGCCCTCGTCATGCGCATCGACATGGGCAATCCCTATAACCGCATCCGCCATCGCGACATGTGGGCCGTGCTGCAGAACGAGGCGGAACCGCTTATCGGCGCGCTGGAGATGGATGCGGCCTGCGTGGTGGTCAATCTCTTCATGCTGCCGGACGAGCCCGACCTCTTCCGCCAGTGCGTGCAGAACATCGCGCGCGTCCGGGCGGATTGCGAGAAATACGGCATGCCGCTGATGATCGAGCCGCTCGTCATGCAGCCCGTCACGGAGCGCGGCGGCTACATGGTCGACGGCGATACGGAGAAGATCGTCACCCTGACGCGGCTTGCCCGCGAGATGGGCGCCGACATCGTCAAGGCGGACCCGACCACCAATGCGGAGGATTTCCACCGCGTCGTCGAGGCGGCGCGCTGCCCGGTCCTCGTGCGCGGCGGCGGCAAGGAGGACCTTCGCGCGGTCTTCGACAAGTCCGCGGCCTTGATGCGGCAGGGCGCGGTGGGCATGGTCTATGGACGCAACATCTACCAGCACGCCAATCCGAGCGCCGTGGTGCGGGGCCTGATGGCGATCATCCATGCGGATGCGAGCGGCGAAGAGGCTTTCGCGCTCTACCGGCAGGGATAGGGTGAAACGAACCTTGGGAGGGGTTCAGCATGATGGATTATCTGTTGGGGCTCGATGCCGGAAACACCGTGATCAAGGCGGTGATCTTCGACCGGACGGGCCGGGAGCTGGCGCATGCGGGCGAGGAGGGCCATAGCCGCATGCCGAGCCCCGGCCATGTCGAGCGCGATCTCGGCGAACTCTGGGCCAATGCGCGGCACGTCATCCACACCTGCCTCGACAAGGCGGGCATTGCGGCCGGCGACATCGCCGCCATCGGCTGCGCCGGCCACGGCAACGGGCTCTATGCGCTCGACCGGGCGGGCGAGCCGCTCATCGGCATCCAGTCGCTCGACACGCGGGCGACCGGCCTCGTCGAGGCGTGGCTGGCCGAGGGTGTCGGCGACCGGACCTATCCGATCGCCCGCCAGCGCCCCTGGCCGTCGCAGACGCCGACCCTGCTCGCCTGGCTGAAGCGTTACAGGCCGGAGCTCTTCCAGCGCATCGGCACGGTGTTCTTCTCCAAGGATTTCGTCGTCAACCGCCTGACGGGCCAGCGCGTCAGCGAGGTCTCCGACATGTCCGGCGCCGGCCTCATCGACCTTGCCGCCCGCCGCTACGACCGGGCGCTGATGGAGGCCTATGGCCTCGGCGACTGCATGGACCTCCTGCCGCCGCTCATCGAAAGCGCCGACATTGCCGGGCGGGTGACGGCGGCGGTGGCGGAAGAGACCGGCCTTGCCGCCGGCACGCCCGTCATCGGCGGGCTCTTCGACGTCGTCGCCTCGGCGCTCGGTTCGGGCGTCTCGCGCACCGGCAGCGCCTCGATCATCGCCGGCACCTGGAGCATCAACCAGGTCGTCATCGACGGCCCGGATCTCGACGGTCCCGTCTTCATGTCCTCGACCTTCGACCGGACCCGCTACATGGCGATGGAAAACAGCGCCACCTCGGCGGCCAATCTCGAATGGCTGGTGCGGGAGTTCTTCGAGGGCGACCACGCGGCGGAAATCTCGCCCTTCGACGCGTGCTGCGCGCATGCCGCGGCGGTCGACCCCGCGGCGGACGATCCGCTCTACCACCCCTATCTCTACGGTGCCCAGCAGGACGGCCATGCGCGGGCGGGCTTCTACGGCATTGCCGGCTGGCACACCAAGGGGCATCTGGTCCGCGCGCTGCTCGAAGGCGTCGCCTTCGGCCACCGCCAGCATGTCGAGGCGATCCGCAAGGCCGGGGCGACCTTCGAGGAGGCGGTGCTTTCGGGCGGCGGCTCGCGCAGCACGCTGTGGCCGCAGATCTTCGCCGACGTGCTCGGCGTGCCGGTCTCCGTCGCCGTCTCGCGCGAGACGGGTGCGCTCGGCGCGGCGATCGCGGCGGGCACCGGGGTCGGCCTCTTTTCCGATTTCACCGACGGCGCCAATGCCATGGTGCGGACCGACCGGCACTACAGGCCGAACGGCGCGCTGTCGGCCCATTACGACCGGCGCTACGCCCTCTACAGGGACATCGGCGAGGCCATGACGCCGCTGTGGCGGCGGCTCACGGCGTCCCGGGACATGGCAGCAGGAGTTGCAGCGTGACCATCCATGGAGAGGAAATGCCGGTGGACGAGGGCAGCTACGACTTCATCGTCGTCGGCGCCGGCTCGGCCGGCTGCGTTCTGGCGAACCGGCTTTCGGCCGATCCGAAGAACCGGGTGCTGCTCATCGAGGCCGGCGGCTCGGACCGCTACCACTGGGTCCATGTGCCGATCGGCTACCTCTATTGCATGGGCAATCCGCGCACGGACTGGATGATGAAGACGGCCGCGGAGGCCGGCCTCAACGGCCGTATGCTCAACTACCCGCGCGGAAAGGTGCTCGGCGGCTGCTCGTCGATCAACGGCATGATCTACATGCGCGGCCAGGCCGCCGACTATGACGGCTGGCGGCAGGCGGGCAATGCCGGCTGGGGCTGGGACGACGTGCTGCCCTATTTCCTGAAGTCGGAGGACAATTACCGCGGAAAATCCGCCCTGCACGGGGCCGGCGGCGAATGGCGCGTCGAGCGCCAGCGGCTCTCCTGGCCGATCCTCGACGCCTTCCGCGATGCGGCCGAGGAACTCGGCATTCCGAAGACCGACGATTTCAACGACGGCGACAACGAGGGCTCCGGCTATTTCGAGGTCAACCAGCGCGGCGGCCTGCGCTGGAACACCACGAAGGCCTTCCTGCGGCCGGCGATGAAACGGCCGAACCTGCGTATCCTGACCGGGGCGGAGACCGAGCGGGTGGAATTCGACGGCAGGACGGCGACCGGCGTGCGCTTTCGCCTGCGGGGCCGCATCTGTCTTGCCCGCGCCACGCGCGAGGTGGTGCTGTCGGCCGGCGCGATCAATTCGCCGAAAATTCTGGAACTGTCGGGCATCGGCCGGCCGGGCCTGCTTTCCGCCCTCGGCATTCCCGTGCGCCATGAACTGGACGGCGTCGGCGAGAACCTGCAGGACCACCTGCAGATCCGCACGGTCTTCCGGATCGAGGGCGCGCGCACGCTGAACCAGCTCTACCACAACCTCTTCAGCCGCGCCGGCATGGGGCTGCAATATGCGTTTTCCCGCTCCGGCCCGCTCTCCATGGCGCCGAGCCAGCTCGGCATCTTCGCCAGGAGCGATCCCGCCGTCGCGACGCCCGACCTCGAATATCACGTCCAGCCGCTCAGCACCGATCGGCTCGGCGAGCCCTTGCACCGCTACCCGGCGGTCACCGTCTCGGTCTGCAACCTCCGGCCGGAAAGCCGCGGCACGGTGCATGTGACGACCCGCGACCTTGCCGAGGCGCCGGAAATCCGCCCGAACTACCTCTCGACGGCCGGTGACCGGCTGCTTGCGGCGAAATCCATCCGCCATGCCCGCAGCCTCATGCAGACCAGGGCCATCGCGCCGTTCCGCCCGCAGGAAATGCTGCCCGGCCGGGAATACGAGAGCGAGGAGGACCTGATCCGCCGGGCCGGCGACATCGCCACCACCATCTTCCACCCGGTCGGCACCTGCAAGATGGGCAGCGACCCGATGGCGGTGGTGGACACGAAGCTCGCCGTGCACGGCCTGAACCGGCTGCGCGTCGTCGACGCCTCGATCATGCCGAGCATCGTCTCCGGCAACACCAATTCGCCGGTGATCATGATCGCGGAAAAGGCGGCGGAAGCGATCCTGGCAACGAGTTGATGGTTTGCCATCGCTTGCCATCTTGATGGCAAGGCGGCGCGGCACTATATTTCCGCCAAAGGAGGCCATCATGGCAGAACCGCAGCTTTCCGTCCGCAGCGCCCGCGCCCGCGACCTCGCCCACCGCCTCGCGCGGCGGGAAAACCGCACGATCGCCGATATCGTCGAGCGGGCGCTGGAGGCCTATGCGGTGCGGGAGACCGGCAGCGAGCCGGCGGCCCGCTTCTACCGGCGGCTTGCCGCCGATTTCGGCGCGGAGATCGATCTGGAAGCCGCGATCCGCGAACATCGCACGCCTCACGAGGGGCTCGACCTGTGATCTTCCTCGACACGAACGTGGTGTCCGAGACCTTGAAGAAGGCGCCATCGGAAAGCGTGCTCGCCTGGCTCGTGCGTTTCGACGCCGAACTGGCGTTGCCGACGGTGACGATTGCCGAGATCGCCTTCGGCATCCGGAAGATCAGGCCGGACGAGCGGGCAGACCGGCTGGAACAGGGGCTGGCCGAATGGCGCCGCCGCTTTGCCGGGCGGATCTTCGGACTGACGGAGGCGGCGGCCCTTGCCTATGGCGAGATCATGGGGCAGGCGGTGCGGGAAGGCCGCCCGATGACGGCACCCGACGGCATGATCGCCGCGATCGCCCGCGTCAACGGCGGCCGGCTTGCGACGCGCAACATCCGGGACTTTACCGGCACCGGCGTCGAACTTGTCGATCCCTGGGCATTCTGACGACCGAAGTGAATCGCAAGGAAGCGCCGCGCTGCTGTCGCGTGGACCGGATCTCGTCAGGCCAGTTCGGAGGCCCGCTCCAGCGCCTTCAGCATCGTGCGTTCGGCAAGGTTGAGATAGGTCTCCATCTGTGCCGCGGCCTCCTGCGGCCGGTTGGTCTCGACGAGCGTCGTGATGGCATCGTTCATGTCGACGAAGGGGGAGTGCAGGTGCTCCGGGTCGTTGAGCAGCCCGAAGCAGAGGCGTAGTTCCGCCGAGATGCGCTCGTAGAATTCGTTGAGCCGCGCGCTGTCGGAAAGGTCGATGACGGCGGTATGGAACATCATGTTGGCGCTGCCGACGCCGATCCAGTCGCCTTCGGCACGCCGCTCGCGCGCCATCTCCACCGCCGCGCGCATCGCCCGGATCGCCGGGTGCTGCTGCCAGGCCTGGCGCAGTGAGCCGCATTCGAGCATGCGCCGCACGCGGTAGATGTCGATGATCGAGGCCATGGAGGGCACGGCGACGAAGACGCCGCGGTTGGCCTCGTGGCGCAGCAGCCCGTCCTTGGTGAGCAGGCGGAAGGCCTCGCGCAGCGAGTTGCGCGAGACGTCGAAGCGGTCGCTGAAGGCGGCTTCCGACAGGCGCTGGCCGGGGGAAAGCTCCCCCGAGATCAGCAGCGTGCGAATGCGCCGCGCCAATCGATCCGCCAGCGGCAGGCCTTCTCCGTCGTCCGTCATCGTCGTCTCCCCGGCCCGATTCCGTTTCCTCGGGCGCCCTCTTTCCAAGCTGGCCATAGCACGAATGGGTGAGCAATGGGGCTGAAAAGTGCGGCGAATCCCGTGCTATGTGATTGGTAAAACGGCAATAATAAGGAACGATATAGAAATATTGTTGAACAATATTGACATTTTTGTGTGACGGTTCATCATTTGACGATGCATCACTCGCGAGGGGCGGGTGTGTGAGAGCGGAGAAATCTCATGGAACAGAATGCAGCTGCGCCTGCCGGCGCGGGCGTGATCGCGCAGGGCATCCACACCGTCAAATCCCGTCGTTCGGCGCTGGTCGCCGCGATCTTCCTGATGGCGACCTCCGCCATCGGCCCCGGCTTCATCACGCAGACGGCGACCTTCACCACCAAGCTCGGCGCCGCCTTCGCCTTCGGCATCCTCGCCTCCATCCTCATCGACTTCGTCGTTCAGCTGAACATCTGGCGCATCGTCACGCTGACGCGCATGCGCGCTTCCGATGTCGCCAATGCCGCCATTCCCGGCTCGGGTTATCTGCTGGCCATTCTTGTCATCGTCGGCGGCCTGTTCTTCAACATCGGCAATATCGGCGGCACCGGCCTCGGCCTCAATGCGGTCTTCGGCCTCGATCCGAAGATCGGCGGGGCGATCAGCGCGGTGTTCTCGATCGGCATCTTCCTGTCGAAGCGCGCCGGCCTTGCGGTCGACCGCTTCATCGTCTTCGCCGGCATCCTGATGATCGTGCTGACGCTTTACGTCGCCTTCGTGTCCGGCCCGCCGGTGGGTGACGCGCTGTTCCAGACCGTCCTGCCCGATACGATCGACTTCGCCACAATCACCACCATCGTCGGCGGCACGGTCGGCGGTTACATCACCTATTCCGGCGCGCACCGCCTGCTCGACCGCGGCATGGTCGGCCAGGAGCACCTGTCGGCCGTCACCCGCGCGGCGCTCACCGGCATCGCCGTGACTGGCCTGATGCGCTACGTGCTCTTCCTCGCCATCCTCGGCGTCGTTGCCAGCGGCGTCATCATCGACACCGCAAGCCAGGCGGCGAACCCGGCCGCCCAGGCCTTCCAGGCCGCTGCCGGCGATGTCGGCCTGCGCCTCTTCGGAATCATCTTCTGGGCGGCGGCCATCACCAGCGTCATCGGCGCGGCCTATACGTCGATCTCCTTCATCACCGTCTTCAAGCAGGACATCAGCGAGCACGCCCGCAACATGGCGACGGTCGTCTTCATCGCCATCTCGCTGGTCTCCTACCTTTTGATCACCACGCCGCCCGCCGCCATGCTGGTCTTCGTCGGCGGTCTCAACGGTCTCATCCTGCCGATCGGCCTCAGCATCTTCCTCTTCGCCGCCTGGAAGCGCGAGGACCTTATGGGTGGCTATCGCTATCCGCGCTGGCTGCTCGCCCTTGGCGTCCTGGTCTGCGCGCTGACATGGTATATGGGCTACAAGTCGGCCGGCACGATCTTCGGCCTGCTCGGTCTCTAAGGAAAAGGGGAGGGAACAATGGCAGCGATCGATCTCAACAGCGATCTCGGTGAAAGCTACGGCGCCTGGCGCATGGGCGACGACGCGGCGATGCTCGCCGTCGTCTCCTCCGCCAACATCGCCTGCGGTTTCCATGCGGGCGATCCGGCCGGCATCTACCGCACGGTGCAGGCGGCCGCGAAGAACGGCGTCGTCATCGGCGCCCATGTCTCCTATCCGGACCGCGTCGGCTTCGGCCGGCGCGACCTGGACGCAACATCCGAGGAACTGATCGCCGACGTGATCTACCAGATCGGCGCGATCAAGGGCGTTGCCGCCGCGGCGGGAACGACGGTGCGCTACGTCAAGCCGCACGGCGCGCTCTACAATCGCATCGCCTATGACGCCAGGCAGGGCCAGGCCGTCATCGACGGCATCAAGGCGGTCGATCCCTCGCTGGTCCTGATGGGCCTTGCCAATGCGCCGATCCTCGACCTCGCCCGCAAGGCCGGCCTTGCCGTCGTCGCCGAGGCCTTCGCCGACCGCGCCTATACGCCGAAGGGCGAGCTCGTCTCGCGCCGCGAGCCCGGCGCGGTGCTGCACGACGAAGCGACGATCGCCGACCGCATGGTGCAGCTCGCCCGCGAGGGGACGCTCGAAGCCATCGACGGCAGCACGATCCGCATCGAGGCACAGTCGATCTGCGTGCACGGCGACAGTCCCGGCGCGGTCGCCATCGCAGAGGGGATCCGCCGCCGCTTCGAGGCGGAAGGCATCGCCATCCGCTCCTTCGCCGACAAGTCGTAAGGAGCGGCCATGACGATCCCCACCGCCTTCCTGGACCATGCCGACGCCACGGCCGCCCGCAAGGCGCGGGCCGATTATCGAGGCGGGCTCGTCGCGCCCACCTCCGGCATCGCGCCGGGCTTCACCCAGGCCAACATGATCGTGCTGCCGCGCGACTGGGCCTTCGATTTCCTGCTCTATGCGCAGCGCAACCCGAAGCCCTGCCCGGTGCTCGACGTCTCCGATCCGGGTTCGCCGACGACGCTGCTTGCGCCCGGCGCGGACCTGCGCACCGACCTGCCGCTCTACCGCATCTGGCGCGATGGCAGGCTCGCGGAGGAGACGCCGGACGCGTCAGCCGCCTGGGCGGAGCGCGACGATCTCGTCGCCTTTCTCATCGGCTGCTCCTTCACCTTCGAGACGCCGATGGTCGAGGCTGGCATCGAGATCCGCCACATGACGGACAAGACCAATGTGCCGATGTACCTGACCAACAGGGCCTGCCGGCCCGCCGGCCGGCTCAAGGGGAACATGGTCGTCTCCATGCGGCCGATCCCGGCCTCGCGCGTCGCCGACGCCGCCACCATTTCCGGCCGCTTCCCGGCCGTGCATGGTGCGCCGGTTCACGTTGGCGCGCCCGAGGAAATCGGCATCGCCGACCTTGGGAAGCCTGATTTCGGCGATGCGGTGCGTATCGAGCCCGGCGAAGTGCCGGTCTTCTGGGCCTGCGGCGTCACCCCGCAGGCGGCCGTGATGGCGTCCGGCGTGCCCTTCGCCATCACCCATGCGCCGGGCCACATGTTCATCACCGATATCCCCGATTCCGCCTATCACGCGTGAGGGTTCGATGCGCTTTCTTCCCGTCAGCCTGACCACCATCCTCGTCGAGCTTGCCGATCTCGACGAGACGCTCGCCCTCTTCGCCGCGCTCACGGCCGATCCCGTCGACGGCATCGAGGAGATGGTGCCGGCCGCGCGCACGCTGATGATCCGCTTCCGTCCCGAAAAGGTGACGGCCGCGGATCTTTCGGCCCGGATCAGCACCCGCGACCTTTCGGCGAAGATCGCCCCGTCGGAGCATCTGGTCGAAATTCCCGTGCGCTATGACGGCGAGGACCTGCGCGATGTCGCCGACCTGACCGGCCTCAGCGTCGAGGAGGTCGTGCGCCGGCATACGGAAAGCGAATTCACCGTGGCCTTCTGCGGCTTTGCGCCCGGCTTCGGCTATCTCGTCGGCGGCGATCCGGCCTTGCATGTGCCGCGGCGCAAGAGCCCGCGCACCCGCATTCCGGCCGGCTCCGTCGCCCTTGCGGGCGCCTTCAGCGGCGTCTACCCGCAGGCGAGCCCCGGCGGCTGGCAGATCATCGGCACGACACCGGTCCGGATGTGGGATATCGACCGCGAGCCCGGCGCGCTGTTCCAGCCCGGCTATCGCGTGCGCTTCTTCGACATGGAGGCCGCGGGCCGGACGATCAGCATTCCCAAGCCGGCCGTCAAGACGGATCGTGTCGTCGCGGCGGATGCGCCGCAGTTCAAGGTGCTGGCCGCGCCCATGCCGGCGGTCTTCCAGGATCTCGGCCGTTTCGGCCAGACGGGGCAGGGCGTTTCTGCCTCCGGCGCGCTGGACCGCGCCGCCTTCAATGCCGCAGGCCGCATCGTCGGCAATCCGGCCAACACGCCGGCGCTCGAACTCACGCTCGGCGGCTTCTCCTTCGAAAGCAACGTGCGCACCGTGATCGGTCTTGCCGGCGCCGCCTGTCCCGTGACGGTTCGTGATGCGGACGGCCGTGCCCACGACTTTTCGATCCTGCAGCCCATCGCGCTGGAGCCGGGCGACGTCGTGACGATCGGCCATCCGAAGGCGGGCATGCGCACCTATCTCGCCGTGCGCGGCGGTTTCGATGTCGCGCCGGTCCTCGGCAGCGCGGCGACCGATACGCTGGCCGTCGTCGGTCCCGAGCCGGTCACGGCCGGGACGGTGCTGGCGCTGAGCGGCCGCAAGGCGGGGCTTGCGAGCGTCTCGCCGGATGAACTCCCCGCCTTCGACCTGCCCTCGGCCGGCGACGTGGTGACGCTCGACGTGGTGCTCGGCCCCCGCACGGACTGGTTCACGCAGAAGGGCATCGAGACGCTGACGAGCCAGCTCTGGCAGGTCACGCCGCAATCGAGCCGCGTCGGCATCCGCCTTGCCGGCGAGGTGCCGCTGGAGCGCAAGGACAGCGCGGAACTGCCGAGCGAAGGCACCGCGACGGGCGCCATCCAGGTGCCGCACAGCGGCCAGCCGGTGCTCTTCCTTGCCGACCATCCGCTGACCGGCGGCTATCCCGTCATCGGCGCCGTCGCCGAATACCATCTGGACCTTGCCGGCCAGATCCCGATCAACGCAAAAATCCGTTTCCGCCCGATCGGCCCCTTCGCCGACATCGCCGCGACCCGCTAGGAGGACTGCCATGAAGAAAGTGCTGATTGCCAATCGTGGCGAGATCGCCGTGCGCATCGTGCGCGCCTGCCGTGATTACGGCCTCCAGTCGGTCGCCGTCTATGCGGATCCTGATGCGGACGCGCTGTTCGTGCGCCTCGCCGACGAAGCCTACGGCCTTGGCGGCGTGCGCCCGGTGGAAACCTATCTCGATATCGAGAAGCTGATCGCGGTCGCAAGGCGCGCCGGCGCGGATGCGGTGCATCCGGGCTACGGCTTCCTTTCCGAGCGTGCCGAATTCGCGCGCGCCGTGCAGGGCGCCGGCCTCATCTGGATAGGCCCCGATCCGTCCGTCATCGAAGCGCTCGGCGACAAGGTCGAGGCGCGGCGCATCGCGCAGGGCGTCGGCGCGCCGCTGGTCGCGGGCAGCGACGGCCCGGTGTCCTCGGCGGCCGAGGTCGTCGCGTTTGCGGAACGGCACGGCCTGCCGGTCGCCATCAAGGCGGCGCATGGCGGCGGCGGGCGCGGCCTCAAGGTGGCCTGGAAGATGGAGGAGGTCGCGGACCTCTACGAATCTGCCGTGCGCGAGGCGACGGCGGCCTTCGGCCGCGGCGAATGTTTCTTGGAACGCTTCCTCGACCGGCCGCGCCATATCGAGGCGCAGGTCATTGCCGACAAGCATGGCAACGTGCTGGTGCTCGGCACCCGCGACTGCTCGGCCCAGCGCCGCAACCAGAAGCTCATCGAGGAGGCCCCGGCGCCCTTCCTCTCCGACGAGCAGCGCCAGAAGATCCACGCCGCCGCCAAGGCCATCTGCGCGGCTGCCGGCTATTCGGGCGCCGGCACGGTGGAGTTCCTGCTCGGCGTCGACGGCACGATCTCCTTCTTGGAGGTGAACACCCGCCTCCAGGTCGAGCATCCCGTCACGGAGGAGACGACCGGCATAGACCTCGTCATCGAGCAGTTCCGCATCGCCGAGGGTCTGCCGCTGCGCGTGCTGGAAACGCCGGAACCGCGCGGCCATTCCATCGAGTTCCGCATCAATGCGGAAGACCCCGGCCGCGGCTTCCTGCCGACGCCCGGCGCCATCACCGTGTTCGATCCGCCCTCCGGCCCGGGCGTGCGCCTCGACAGCGGCGTCGTTACAGGTTCCACCGTGCCCGGCGTCTTCGATTCGCTGGTCGCCAAGCTGATCGTGACCGGCGCGACGCGCGAGGAGGCCCTGCGCCGCGCCCGCCGCGCGCTGAAGGAATTCCGCATAGAGGGCGTCGCGACGGTCCTGCCGTTCCACCGGGCCGCCATCGATACGGCGGATTTCATCGGCACGGACGGCTTCAAGGTGCATACCCGCTGGATCGAGACCGATTTCGCCGCCATGCCCGAGGCCATGGCCCGGCCCGAGCCGGCCGAGGATCCGACGCTGGTCCGCACCCATCTCGAAATCGACGGCAGGCGCGTGTCGATCGCCCTGCCGAGCCTGCTGCTCGCCGGCCTCGGCGCGGTGGGGCAGGGCAGCGCATCGGCCGCGGGCAAGGGCGGACGGCCCGCCGAGGATGGCATAACGGCCCCGGTTTCCGGCACGCTGCAGGCCTTCAAGATCGCCGATGGCTCCACCGTTGCGGAAGGCGACCTCGTGGCGGTCATGGAGGCGATGAAGATGGAAACGCAGGTTCTCGCGCCGAAGGCTGGGCGGCTCAGGCTGCGCGTGAAGGAAGGCGACTACCTCCAGGCCGGCGACGTGCTGATGGTGTTCGAAGGCTGATTGGATGCCGGCTCCCGGTTTTCGGCAGCCTGTCAGGGATAAAACCCGCATACCTCTCCTCCGCCATGGTCGGGCTTGACCCGACCATCCACAGCCGCGGGTGCCGCGTGGATCCTCGGGGCGAGCGCGAGGATGACGGAGTGCTTGGGGTGATGCTTATCATCGAGTTGACGGCTCTCGGTCTTCGAGAGCCCACTTTCCAATCAAAAATCCGGCGCCACGCCGAAGACGAATTCGCAGGGCGTGTGCGACATGTTGAAATACTGGTGGTCGAAGCCGGTGGGGATGTAGAAGCCGTCGCGCGGATTGAGCTCGAACCAGGCCTGGCCCTCGGCATCCGGGATGTGGATGTTGAGCACGCCGGAGACGACATAGAGGCATTCGTCGCCCCTGTGACGCTCGATGCGGGTGCGCTTGCCGCCGAGCACCGTCGTCTTGCCGACCGTCAGCTGGTCTGTCGCGCAGTAGAAGCCGGTATAGGCGCCCTGCGTCTCGGCATCGAGGCTCCAGAGCATGTCCGCATCGCGCTTGGGATGGATGGTGCGGGACTTCTCCTGTGCCGCCGCCTCCATCGGCCAGCGGCCGAGGAATTCGTCCTGGATGTAGCGATTTTCCGAAAGCAGCGGCTTGGTGCGGGCGTAGGGGCCGGACGTGCCCTTTGCCGGCGGCGGGGCGAAGAATTCGAGCACGCGCACCTGCTCCTCGCCGAGGTTGAAGCCGTGGTGCCAGGTGTCCTTGCGGAAGAACAGCGCCTCGCCGGGCTTGGCGATGCAGACCTCGCCCGTTTCCGGATTGGCAAGGCCGAGCGTGCCGCTGATCACGTAGAGCAGCTCGTCCGCGCCGAAGATGGTGCGGAAGGCATCGGTGTGCTTGAAGCAGCCGCCCGGCTGCATGCCGAAGACGATCTGGTGGATGTTTTCCGTGGAGGCATAGATCCAGTCGTCGACGAGGCCGGCATTCTCCTCGCCCCACAGATGGCGCGTCACGCCGGCATAGGGAATGTGGCTCGGCCGGTCGAAGACGGGACGGGGGGACGGCTTGTAGCCCATGGAAAACTCCTTTTCAGATGGTGGCAAGCTAGGGGGCGGCGCCCACTGGACGGGTGCGCGCGATGAGCCGGTCGATGACGGCCTGCTTCATGGCGGGGTCGAGATGCATGACGTTGAACACCTCGGCCATCCACATGCCCTCGATGGCGAGGCGGATGATCGTGGCTTCGACGGGATCGAGGCCGTCCGTCTCGACGGCGGCCTGGCAGCGGATGTTCTGCTGGTGGACGATTTCGAGCAGGTCGGGAAAGTTCGACAGCGCCGCCGTGATGCTGGCGCCGAGCCGGTCGTACTGGTCGCCGGTGCTGGCGGCCCCGCCCATCGTCGCCTTCACATAGGCGCGGGTGTAGCGGCCATGCGGCTCCTCGTCCTCGCCCTCGATGCCGGAAAGACCGGTCTCGAAGCGATAGACGAAGCGCTCGACCATGGCGCGCACCAGCGCATCCTTGCTGGCGAAGTGGTAGAGGATGCCGCCCTTGGAGAGCCCCGTCACCTCCGCCACCTTGTCGAAGGTGAGCGAGGAGACGCCCTCGTTGACGACGATCTCCTCGGCGGCGCTGAGGATGCGTTCCCGTGCGGTGCCACGTCTTGCCATGTCGAACCCCGATGCTGTTGCTGGTCTTCCCGCTATAGCGACGAACTTTCGCGCAGGCGACCGACGATTTGCGCCATCAGGGCGAGGTCCTGGCGGGAGTCGTCGAGCGTCGTCTTCGGCGCCGTGCCGTTCACCAGATGGTCGTGGAAGGCGCGCAGCTCGATGGCGAAGGGATCGGTGTAGTTCGGACCGAAGGTGCGGGTCTCGGTCTCGGTGTCGGTCGAGTCCGTGACTTCCAGCGTGGTCGGCAGGTTGCGGATGTAAGGCGTGTCGTAGCCGAAGCTGAGGCGGCGGCGGTCGGAATAGACCTCGATGCGGGCATCGAAGCGCGCGACATTGTCGATCAGCGCCTCGTAGATCGCGGTGAAATGGCCGTAGTCGAGAAGCGCGACGATCTGCTCCCCGTTCTGCTTGTGGTGGGCGGCGATGACCCGCTGCGGCAGGCCGATCAGCTCGCGCATGGCCGAGAGGCTGTGCGAGGAGAGGCCGGTCAGCACCTGGTAGGCGCGCATCAGGCTGGGGGAGGCGTTCTTGCCGGCGACGTCGCGCAGCAGCGCCTCGGTCTCGGCGCGGGACTTTGCGAGGAAGGCGCCGTCGAGATCATCGGGATAGAAGATGTTGCGCGTCTGGCGGATGAAGAACGGGCCTTCGCAGATGAGGTCGCGCACGCGCACATAGCGCAGCGCCTCCTGTGCCGGCATCATCTCCTTGGCCTTCAGGAAGGTTGCCGAATAGCGCCGCATATAGGCGACGAAGACCAGGCGGCCGGATTTTTCGGCAAGCGGCAGGACGTCGTCGATCTCGCCGAGCGTCAGGCAGGCGGGCTTTTCAAGGAAGACGTCCTTGCCCGCCTTCAGCGCCAGGTCGAGATAGTGGCGGTGCGTCTGGTCGGGCGTCAGGATGAAGACGGCGTCGATGTCGGATGCCGCGAGCAGCGCTTCGGCGCTCTCATAGGCGCGCGCTCCGGGATAGCGGCCGGCGCAATGGGCGGCGAGGCTCGGCGAGACGTCGAAGACGCCGGCGACCTCGAAGAGGTGGCGGTGATCGGCAAGGATCGGCAGGTGCATGAGCTGGCTCACCTCGCCAAGGCCGATGAGGCCGACACGGACGATATGCATGGAAAAGACCTTTCTGCCCCGCAAGGGGCCTAACCCTTGACCGCTCCGGCGGTGAGGCCGGAGACAATGTATTTCTGGAAGAGCAGCGCCATCACGATCAGCGGCACGGTGACGATGGTCGATGCGGCCATGATCGCGCCATAGGGGAACTCATAGCGGCTGGAGCCGGAGATGAGGGCGATCGCGACCGGCACCGTGCGGTTCTCGTCCGTCAGGATGAAGGTGAGCGCGAAGAGGAACTCGTTCCACGAGGCGATGAAGGCGAGCAGGCCCGTCGAGATCAGCGCCGGCCCCATCATCGGCAGGAAGATGCAGCGCACGATGCGCAGCGGCGAGCAGCCATCCATGATCGCCGCTTCCTCGATCTGCCGCGGCAGGCTGCGCATGAAGGTGGTCAGCACCCAGATGTTGAAGGGCAGCGTGAAGATCATGTAGGCGAAGATCAGCGAGCCGAGCGTGTTGTAGAGGCCGAGCCAGCGGATCATCTCGAAGAGGCCGGAGAGCAGCGCGATCTGCGGGAACATCGAGACGGCGAGGAAGAGGAACATGATCGGCGAGCGGCCCCGGAAATCGATGCGGCCGAGCGCATAGGCCGCCGCGATCGCCAGCCCCAGCGAGAGCGCCACGACGGAAGCCGCGACGATGAGGGAGTTCAGGAGGCTGCGCAGGAACACGCCGTCCGACAGGATCGCCTCGTAATTGTTGAACTTCAGGTCCGGCAGGAAGGTGACGTCGAAGATCGCCTGGCCGGATTTCAGCGAGGAGGCGATCATCCAGTAGAAGGGAAACAGCGTGTAGAGCGCGACCACGGCGAAGAGCCCGTAGATCGCGATGCGGTGAAGGCGCCTGCCCGTTGCACTGCGCACCATGTCACACCCCCAGGAGCTTGCGGTTGAGCCGGAAGACGGTCACGTAGATCGCCGTCACCACGGCGATCATCAGGAAGATCGCGGCGCTCGCCGCAGAGCCGACGCCCATGTCCTGGAAATTGACCAGCACCTCGCGGGCATAGATCGACACGGTCTTCGTGTCGTCGCTGTTCGAGGACAGCACGAAGCTGAGGTCGAACATGCGCAGCGCATCGAGCAGCCGGAAAAGCACGGCGACGGCGATGCTGGGCGCAAGCAGCGGCAGGGTGAGCGCGGTGAACTGCCGCCATTCCGACACGCCGTCGATCGAGGCGGCCTCGTAGATGCTCCTCGGCAGCATCTGCAGGCCGGCAAGGATGAGCAGCACCATGAAGGGCGTGGTGATCCAGACGTCGACGGCGATGATGACGGGCATGACGAGATCGGGATTGGCCGTCCAGGCGATGCCGTTGTCGATGACGCCCATGAGCTTCAGCACATGGTTGAGGATGCCGAACTGGTCGTGCAGCATCCATTGCCACATGCGCGCGCTGACGACGACGGGAATGGACCAGGGAATGAGAATGACCGCGCGCATGAAACCGCGGCCGGACATGTGGGCGTTCAGCAGCAGCGCGATGGCAAGCCCCAGTGCCGTCTCGATAGAGACCGAGACGACCGTGAAATAGAGCGTGTTGCGGACCGACTGCCACCACAGCGGATCCTCGAACAGCGTGAAATAGTTCTCGAGACCGATATAGGTGTAGATGTCGGGCTCGGTGAGGAAGGCATCGGTGAAGGAGAAGAGGAAGGTCCGCCCGAGCGGCCAGAGCGCCACGGCGAAGAGCACGAGAAGGCTCGGTGCGAGGAACAGCCAGGCCGTGCGCGCCCGCTTGGCATTGAGACCGATGCGTATCGCTCCCGTCGCCATGTCATGCATCCCTCGGGTTGAGGGCGCGCTCGTCCTTGTCGAAGAGATGCGCGCGCGCGTGGTTCCAGCCGACGACCGTGGTGGCGCCCGGCCGGATCTCCGGCTTGCCCTGCGCCTTGGCGACGATCGAGCGGCCGTCGCCGACATTGAGATGGACGAGGGATTCGCCGCCCAGCGGCTCGACGAGCAGGACCTCGGCCTCCAGCGTCGCTTCGCCCCCGCCGAGGATCAGGTCTTCCGGCCGGATGCCGAGGCTGACATCGCCCGCATAGTCTTGGGCGGAGAGGCGATGGCGACCGCCGGCATGTGACAGCACGCTCTCTTCGCCCTCGCGCGCCAGCATGCCCGGCAGGAAGTTCATGCGCGGCGAGCCGATGAAGCTCGCGACGAAGCGGTTTGCCGGGCGCTCGTAGAGCTCCATGGGCGTGCCGACCTGCGCGATGCGGCCGTCCTTCAGCACGACGATGCGGTCGGCGAGCGTCATCGCCTCCATCTGGTCGTGCGTGACGTAGACGGTGGTGGCCTTCACCTCGCGGTGGATGCGGGCGATCTCCACGCGCATCTCCATGCGCAGGTCCGCATCGAGGTTGGACAGCGGCTCGTCGAACAGGAAGAGCTTCTGCTGGCGCACGAGGGCGCGGCCGATGGCGACGCGCTGCTGCTGGCCACCGGAAAGCTGCGCCGGACGGCGGTCGAGCAGGTGGTCTATCTTGAGGAATTTCGCCGCCTTCGTCACGCGCTCGCGGATTTCGGCGGCGGGAAGCCGGGCGGTCTCCAGCGCGAAGCCGAGATTGCGCTCGACATTCATGTGCGGATAGAGCGCGTAGGACTGGAAGACCATGGCGATGTTGCGTTTTGCCGGCGGCGTCTCGTTCATGCGGCTGCCGGCGATGCGCAGCTCGCCGTCGGAGATCTCCTCCAGCCCCGCGATCATGCGCAGCAGCGTGGACTTGCCGCAGCCCGAAGGGCCGACGAAGACGACGAACTCGCCCTCGGCAATCGCAAGGTCCACGCCGTCGATGACCGTCAGCGCGCCGAACCGTTTGACGACATTGATGAGATCTATACCGCTCATGGCCGTTCCATCTTGCTGATTGTCTTTTCCGCGATCGTGCCGTTCGCCCGGGCCGCGAGCGCCGCAACGCCGATGGCGCAGGCTGTATCGCCGATGAGGCTCGGCACGATCGGCATGTCCCGCGCTCCCTCCGCCCAGATGAAGCCGCGCGTCAGCGCCGCAAGCCGCGGCGTCACCTTGGGGTCGCTGCCAATGCCGCCGCCGAGGACGAGCATGGCGGGGTCGAGCGTGTTGACGAGCTGGCCGAGATAGGAGGCGAGCGAAAGGAGCGCATCGGCGACCATCGCTGCCGCCCGCGGGTCCGTCGCCTCCGCCTCGAACAGCGCGCGCGCCGAGGCGTCGGGGCGGCCGGTGAGCGCGCCGTAGCGCTCGCCGAGCGCCTTGCCGCCGGCAAAGAGCTCCAGATTGTGCCGCACCGCGCGGCCCTCACCGTCGAAGGCGACGATATCGCTGCCGGAGAAATGGATGGCGAAGCCGCGGGCGCCTTCATAGGGCGCGCCGCCGATGACCAGCGAATGGGAAAGGCCGGTGGAGATGGTGGCGTAGACGAAGGGATCGACGCCCCTGCCGGCACCCATCCAGCCCTCGGCGAAGGCGGCGGCGCGCACGTCGCTGTCGATGTGCAAGGGGGCGAAGGCGCCAAGGCGGGCGCGGTAATCGAGGCCGCGCCAGTCGAAATTCCAGGCCGAGGCCGGCTCGCCGTCCCGCGTCACGAGCTCCGGCAGGCAGATGCCGAGGGCCGCGATGTCGAAGTCTTGCGCGTTCGCGCGATCCTGCATGGCCGCCGCGAGATCGCAGACGAGGTCGAGCACGGCGGCGCCGCCGTTCTGGCAAAGCGTCGCCTCGGTGCGCTCGGCGACGACCGCGCCGTCCGAAAGCCGGACGATGCAGGCCTTCGTCTTGGTGCCGCCGACATCGATGCCGATCGCGTGCCGTGTCATGGCCGCGCCCCGGCGGCCGCGTCGGCATGGAGCTCGCCGTTCCGGCATTCGGCAAGAATGGTCGCCGGCCAGGACGGATCGTAGGCCGTCGCGGCCGAAAGACGGCGGAAGGCCGCGCGCTTGCCGTCGCCCCAGACGATCATCGCGACGGCCTTCGACAGCGTGGCGATGGAGCCGATGCCGATGGTGAGGCCGTGGGTCGGCACCTCTTCGATCCCGCGGAAGTCCGGGAAGGTCGCGAGGTTGTCGCGCCGGGTCTGCTCGGCGAGCGTGACGATGCGCGTGCGGCTGTTGCGGGCGGAACCCGGCGGGTTGAAGGCGATATGGCCGTCGCCGGCGCCGGACGCGAGCAGGAACAGGTCGATGCCGCCAAGGGCCGCGAGCTCGCCGTCATAGGCCGCGGGATCGGTGAGGGAGGGCATGCGGAAATTCGTCTCGGGCATGCGCAGGGCGTCCGGCAGTGCCCGGTTGATACGCCCGACGATCTCGCGCTCGCCGAAGCCGCGGCAGGAATAATGCGCGGAGGCGGCGGGCGGACTGAGGCCATCGCCGTCCGGCAACAGGTATTCGTCCATCATCGCGATGACGAGACGGGAGCAATCTACGGGGGCGGCGGTCAGCTGGCGCTCCAGCGCCTGGTAGACCGGCATCGGGCTGCGCCCGCCCGGGCAGCCGAGCACATAAGGCCGGCCGGCGGCATTGGCGGCGCAGATTTCCGCGAGGATGCGGGCCGAAAGATGCGCGCCGATCGCCTCGGGCGTGTCGTGGATCATGGTCTTCATCGGCCGGTCCGCTCCGCAAGCAAAGCCGAGACGAAGGCGAAGTTCCGCGCGGCGATCGCCTCCGGCGTCTCGGGATGGTTCGGCGCAAGGTCCTGTTCGACGACCAGCGGGCCGTCATAGCCGCTCGCCAGCAGCGTCCGCATGAAATCGGCGATGTCGACCGCACCGCGGTCGAGATCGGTCATGATGCCGTCCTCGAAGGCACGGTCGCAATGGATGTTCTGCGCCAGCACCTTCTCGCGGAAGGCGCCGTCGACGTTCTTGAGATGGATGGCGTTGATGCGCGCCTTGTGGCGCAGGAAGAACGCCTTCGGATCGGCCTTCCAATAGGCGTGGTGGCCGGTATCGAGGCAGAGGCCGACGAGACCGGGATCGGTCTCCACGAGAAGTCGCTCGATCTGGTCCTCATGCTCCACGCAGGTGCCGACATGCGGGTGGAAGCTGAAGTGCAGGCCGTGGTCGCGCACGATCCGGGCGGAACGCACGGTCTGCTCGACGACGGCGCGCCAGCCGTCCTCGCCGACGATGCCCATCCGGTCCTTCGGGTAGAATTCCGACTCGTCCATCAGGATGAAATGCGTGCCGCCGACGGCCGAAAGCAGCGTGCAGATCTGGTGCGTCCGTTCCGTGAGGGCGTCCGCGGTGGCGGCATCGGCCAGCGTATGGACATGGGCCGCCGCGACCACGGAGAGGCCACGGCGGTTCAGTTCGTGCGAAAGCACCTCGGGATCGGTGGAGAAGTAGCCATAGGGGCCGAGTTCGGTATGCCGGTATCCGGCCGCGACGATGCGGTCGAGGTAATCGGTCCAGCCGAGGTCGTTGCCGGTGGGCCAGTAGACGCCCCAGCAGCACGGTGCGATCGCGATATTCACTGTCTTTTCCTTGGGTTTCCAGAACGGTCCCGGCGGCGATCTCGCTTCCGGAACCGCATAAAACAGAAAGACGGCGCCTTCCCGGCTTTCCCCGGAAAGGCGTCCGGACCGTTACCAGCCGCGCTTCTTCAGCCGTTCCAGATCGCTGCTCACCTTGGCGAGCGCGTCGGCGGCGGTTTCCTTGCCGCTCAGCACGTTGTGCACGCCGTTGAAGATGCGCTGCGAGACGCGGTTGTAGGAGGCGCCCGTGACCTGCGACGGCCGCGAGGCGCTTTCCGCATAGGCCTTCTCGGCAAAACGCAGCGAGGGATTCTTCTCGATGATCTCCGCGTCCTGGTAGAGCGCCTTCAGCGTCGGGCTGTAGCCCTGCAAGGCGCGGCGTTTCTGCTCGCTGGCGCTGGTGAGGTACTGCACGAGGCTGACGGCGGCATCGACATCGTCGGCATATTTCGACACGCCGAGAAGGCCGGCGCCGTAGCAGCCGCTCGATTTCTCGCCTTCCGCCCCGACCGGCAGCGCCATCACGCCGACCTTGCCGAGCAGCGAGGAGCCCTCCGCCTGGCTGGTTCCCCAGACATAACCCCAGTTGCGGTGGAAGATGGAGTTGCCGGCCTCGAAGACGCCGCGCGAGCCTTCCTCGTCATAGTTGAGCACGCCTTCCGGGCTGATGCCGCCGATCCAGGTGCGGGCGAGTTCCAGCGCCTCGACGGCCTTCGGATTGTTCGCGGTGATCTCGCCGTCCGGCGAGATGAAGGTGCCGCCGCCATAGGAGGCGACCCATTCGAGCGCATCGCAGGTCAGCCCCTCATAGGCGCGGCCCTGCCAGACATAGCCCCACATGTCCTTGTTGCCGGCGGCGCGTTCCTGTTCCTGGATGGACTTTGCCGTCTCGGTCAGTTCCGCCCAGGTCTTCGGTTCGGCCTTGCCGTATTTTTCAAGCAGGTCCTTGCGGTAGAACATCAGGCCGGCATCGACGAACCAGGGCATGGCGAGCAGCTTGCCCTCGATGGTGCTGTCGGCGAGCGCCGCCTCGAAATGCGCCGAAAGCTCCTCCGCCGGGACCTTCTCCTTGAGGTCGACGAGGTGGGCGGCGAGCGCGCCGACCCAGATGTTGTCGAGCGTCAGCACGTCGATGTCGCCCGACTTGCCGGCGAGAAGCTGCTGGTAGAGCGGCAGGGCCTCGCCCCAGTTCGCCGGCATCTTGTTGATCTTGACCGTATTGCCGGTCTCCTTCGCCCAGGCCTCGGAGGCCGACTGGCAAAGCTCGAGCTCGGCGCCGGCCGAGCTGCAGAAGATCGACACTTCCGCCGCTGTTGCAGAGCCACCCCACAGGACGGCGCCGACCAGCGCCGTCGTTCTCAGAAATCCATCCAGCTGCACCGTGTTTCCTCCCACACTGCGTTGAGCACGGAAAATTACTATACCGTCTGGTCGGTAAAGTAAAGCGGGCGAAAAGTCCTTTGGACGGCGATGGTGAATAACGGAGCGAGTGCCGCGGCGAGGGCTCTTGCGGCCCCGTGGAGCTGGCTGCGCAGGCGCGTGGCGATCCCTTTCCACCATGCCGGCGATCTGCCCGGCGGGTACGCTTCAGGGGTGGAAAAGTCCCCCACGCCGGCCGGCCGGCGTGGGGTGCGGGAAGGGGGATTGCGGAAGCACAGGCTCCGCCCTCCCTTCGGTCCTTCAGGCTGGTGCTCAATCGTCGTCGGAAGACGAGTTCGACGAGGAGTTGGAGGAGGAGTTCGACGACGAGTTCGAACTCGAATTGCTGGAAGAGTTCGACGAGCTGTTCGAGTTGGAATTGCTCGACGAGTTGGAGCTCGAATTCGAGTTGGAATTCCGCGAGGAATTCGACGAGCTGTTGGAGTTGCGGTTGGAATTCCAGCTGCCCCGGCGGTCATCGTCCCGGTCGCGGCTGGAGCGGACATGGCTCGCCTTGCTGCTGCGCACCATCTTCTGCAGGAAGCGGTGGACCGGGTCGTCGGCGACGGCCGGCGCCGGCGCGGCGGCACCGGCCACGAGCAGGGCACCGAGGATTGCGATGAGTTTCTTCATGGCATGTCTCCTTTGAATGACAGCCTTGCCGGCTGCACAGGAGGAACGGTGGGCCAGGACATCTATTCCATGAAAAATGAGTTATTTTTCAATGCTATAGCGCACCATTCAAACCCATGCGGCTTCGCCGCCGCTGCGCGCGGCAGCGGCGGTGGGAAGAGCGGTCGCCCCCTTCGGTCCTATCGCTGGGCGCGCGCGAACTTGCGATACCAGCCGTCGGCGGCGAGCGTCTTGCGCAGGATCGTCTTGCGGACGACCCCTTCCGCCTCGCGTTCGGCGCGGATGTCGGCGTCGAGGTCTGACGTCTCGCGGCGGAAGGGGATGACCTGCACGAGGGGCGTGCCGCGCTCCAGCACATGCAGGCCGTTCTCGCCGGTGGCGAAGAACGGAAAGTGGATTTCCGACTGGTAGGTGTCGGTATCGACGACGCCCGAAACGACCTCGAAGACGCCGTTCGGCCGGTTGAGCGGCGGCACGAAGAGGCAGCTCCAGCCGGGCGGCGTGCGGATGGTCCAGTAGTTGTGGAACTTGCAGGGCGGCAGGGGCTCGCGCGGATTGCCGGCGACCTGGTGGCTGGCATGGTTGCTGACCAGCGTGCGATCGAAATCCCAGCCGCAATCCACGGTCCTCCCGCCGTCGGAGATCTCCATGCGCACGGTGCCGGCAAGCCCGATGACCCAGCCTGCCGCCATGGCGTCGAGGAAGGGCATGCAGCGTTTTACCGTCAGGCCGCTGTTGTTCGGCGAGACATGGGCGGCATCGACGGGCGGCAGCTTGCGGAACCAGTCGGGCAGGGCCGTCTTGGCGCGCACGGGGGCGGGGATGACGCCCTCGTCCTCCTTGCGGCAGAGGAAGGTCAACCGGGGCTGCGGCTTCTTCAGAAGGGCGAGTGGCATCGCTGTTCTCCTCATCGTTCGATGGGGGAGGAACGGCGCCGGGCGCGGTCTATTCCCGGCATCTCGAAAAATGTAGGGACATGCCGTCGCCCGGCCGCGGCCTTCAGTCGGCGGTGGCGGGAGCGATCCGGTAGAGATGGACCGGCTTGCGCGGTGCGCGCCGGATGAGGCCCTTCGCCTCGAGGTCGAGCTGCACGGCCTTCATCCACCAGCCCGCCTTCTGCCGTTCCGGAAAGTCCGTTTCCGAGAGGAAGGGCAGGAGGGCCGCCTGGGCCTCGGCCACGGTCATGCCGGGCGCGGTGTGCGGCAGGGCGGCGAGCAGCGCCTTGCGCATCGCCGTGTATTTCGTGCGGTCCACCCGCTCCGTGCGGCCGGGAATGTTGACGTTCTCGATTTCGATCTTCTCAGGCATCGATGGTTCCTCCCACGGTGATTTTCGGATTGCGGAAGCCCATGGCGATCCATGCCGCCAGAAGCCTGGCATAGAAGGCGACGGTATGGGTCTTGAGGTTCGGCATGTCGGCCGGCAGGCCGGAGGGGTCGGCAAGGTCGCCGGTCATCGTGCGGAACGCCGCCTTCGGCCGTATCTCCTCCGGCCACAGATGCAGGTAGAGGCTCAGCCAGTGCGCGCCCTTCATCTCCAGGAAAACCGGCGTGTTGCAGCAGGCCGCGATCACCCGGCGCGAGCCGGCGGTGGAGGAGAGGCGGAATTCCCGGAGGTTTTCAGCGCCGGAGAGGATCTCCACCCGGTCCTTGCGGTACTCCGCCGTGGGCGTCGCTTGATAGGCGGTCAGGGTGTTTCTCGCGCCGGGAAGGGCGGCGAGCCTGCCGGCGGCGGCCCGGCAACTGTTGCACAGGCATTCGGAAACGAGGATCGGGCTTCCCCGCAGTTCAAGGCGCGTCTGTCCGCAGGCGCAGCCGATCCGGGTCGTTCTCATCATGTGCGTCATCCTCCATGGCGTTGAACAGGTGTCGTATGTATCGCTCCAGGTGATCGAGGCTTTCGCGCGCGAGCACAGGGTCGTTGCCGGCCTTGGCGAGGACGAAACCGCCCTGCAGGACAGCCTGCATGTGCCGCGCCAGGCTCTCGGCGGACCAGTCCGCCGTGATGCCGCGTTCCCGCCGCGCCGTCTCGATATCGGCCTCCAGCGTCGCCGTATGGCCGAAGATGCTGCGGCCGCAGGCATCGCGAATGTCGGGCGCGCTCGCATGGATTTCCTGCGCCATCGTTCCGACGAGGCAGGTGAAATCCTTCAGCGCGCCCGTGATGATCGCCTTGCGGAAGGCGACATAGGCAAGGATCCGGGCCAACGCGTCGTCCGGTGCATGATAGGGCGCGGCGGCGAAGTAGGCCGTCGTCGTCTCCGCCCAGAACTCGGCCACCGCCACGCCAAGCGCCTCCTTGCTGGCGAAGTGATGGAAGAAGGCGCCCTTGGTGACATCGGCGGCCTTGCAGAGATCCTCGACGCTGGTTGCGGCAAAACCCTTCTCACGGATGATGTCGCGCGCCGCCTCCAGGAGCCGGGTTCGTGCGTTGCCGCGTTCGGGTGCGTGTTTGGTTGGTCGGGGCATGTCGTTAACATACCATACGGTCGGTATGTGTCAATAGTAGATTGATATCAACCCATGTGATGTTCCGCACGCCCTTTTCGAATGGCGCGCAATCACATGGGAAGCCGCCCTCTGCCTGCGGGCGTCTCCTCCGCCAGCGGTCCGGCTATCAATCAGTCTTTTGACGTCAAGGATGCCCCGCAGGCTGAGCCCTCCTCATGGGAGCAGGCCATCGAGATAGGAAATCGTTGCCCCATCTTCCTTCTCCCCCGCGGGGAGAAGGGGCCGGCAGGCGGATGAGGGGGAGGTCGGAAGCGCGGACGATCCGGCGGAGCCACCCCCTCATCCGACCCTCCGGGCCACCTTCTCCCCGCGGGGGAGAAGGGAGAACGGCAACGTCGAATTCTCTTGCCATAGGGGACGGGAAGGGCGATGGCCTTCTGCACACCGGGCCCGAAAGGGACGTCAGCAGGTCCCTCGTTTCAGGGGGAAAGCGCCTTGCGCTCCTCCTCGGCGGACAGCGGCGCGCCGGCCTGGATGGAGGCGAGGTAGGCGTCGACGGTCTCCTGCGCGGAGGCGGGCACATAGCCTTCGGCCAGCGGCGTCGTCAGCGCGAGCCGCGTCGTCCAGGCGCCGTCCTGGCGGCAGGCGACGGTCTGCGTGCTGCTTGCCGGCTGCGTCAGCCGGTATTCCCGGCAGAGCTCGCCCCGCTCGTCGCGGAAGGTGGCGACGACATGCAGCACGGCGGTGCCGAGCGTCACATCCCGGCCGGACGCCTCGCGGTCGAGGGCGGCGGCGATTTCTGCGCCGGCATCGGTGACGGATGGCCCCATGCGTCCGAGCGTGAAGCCGACGACGCCGGTGACCAATGCCACGAGGCTTGCCGCGATCGGCATGAGCCAGCGCCGTGCCGCCGCCCGGCCGGCCTCCGGCTGCGGCCTTGCGGGGAAGGAGACGACATTGTCCTGCGGCGGCGCCGTCTTCTCCCCGGCCTCCTGCACCATGCGGCGCACCGAGGCGGCGAGCGCTTCGGGCACCGGTTCGCCGATCAGCGGCTTGAGGGCATCGCCGACCAGCCGGCGGCTGTCGAGGAAGACGGCGAGCCGTTCGGCGAGGGCCTCGTCGTCGGCGAGCGCTTCTTCCAGCGCGAGGCTCCGCGCCTCGTCCAGTTCGCCGTCGGCGAAGGCCATCAATGTTTCGTCGTCGAATGCCTGTTTGCTCATAGAACGCCGCCTTTCGTATCGGACGAACGCCCTTCGCCGAAACTTATTCCCGTGAGCTCCATCAAATTTTTCCGGGCGCGGGCAAGGCGGCTCATCACCGTGCCGATCGGAATGGCCAGCACGTCGGCGGCATCGCGGTAGCTCATGTCCTCGACGCAGACCAGGACCAGCACTTCACGCTGCTCTGTCGGCAGCCTCTGCAGGGCGGCGGTCACCCCGGCGAGATCCATCCGCGCATGAGCGGCCGCCTCGCCCGACGGCACGGAGACGTCGCGGGCCTCATCGATGTCGTCGTGCGGGCCGGCGGTCTTCTGGCGGCGCAGGTGGTCGATCCACAGGTTGCGCAGGATGCGGAACATCCAGGCGTCGAAGCGGCTGTCGGGCGCGAAGCTGTCAGCCGCGAGGATCGCCCGCTCGCAGGCCGCCTGCACCAGGTCGTCGGCCAGCTCCCGCGACCGGCAGAGCGAGATCGCGAAGCGTCTGAGGTTCGGCAGGAAGGCCACAAGCCGTTCCGGTACCGTCGGCATGGTGTTCGTCATGGGATTTCTTTGGCATGCCATGGAATAAGCTGTCGAGTCGAACGTATGCCAGGAAGGACAATCAACGGAAGGCCGCACCCGACGGACGGCCGCCGCCACGGGAGACGGACCATGCCGAGCCGCCTTGCAGACAGAACCAAGCGCCTTTCCCTCCTCCTTTCCCTCGCCATGGCGGGGCTCGTCGCGCTGCCCGCGCCGCAGGGTGGTTTGTCGCCCGGCATGGCCGTGGCCCTCGCCGATGACGACGACGGAGGCGATGACGATGACGACGACGACCGCGGCGGCAGTCGCGGGCGGGGCGGAGACGATCGCCGTGCAGACCCGCAGCGCATCCTGCGCCCGCTGTTCCGCCAGTCGACCCGCGCGGTGCGCCGTGCGCCCGTGCGCCGCGCGGTCGCGGTGCCGGAGCAGGCGCCGAACGAGATCGTCGCCGCTGGCCTTGACGAAAACGCCCTTGCCGGCCTGACGCAGGACGGCTTCGTCATCGACGGCCGCGTCGAGGTCGCGCTCGTCGGCGGCGAAATGGTCCGCCTCATCGTGCCGCAGGGCCTGACGCTCGAGGCGGCACGCGCGGCCGTTTCGGCCCGCAGCGCCTCGGCGACGGTGGATTTCAACCATTTCTACCAGCCGCAGGCCGCGGACAAGGCCGTCTGCAGGGGCGAAAGCTGCACCCTGGTGCGCCATATGGTCGGCTGGCCGACCGGGGGCGACGGCAGCGGCATGGCCTGCCTGAAGCCGCAGCGCATCGGCCTCATCGATACGGCGATCAACGCCGACCATGCGGTTCTGGCGCGGGCGCGGCTGGAGGTGCTGAGCCTCGGCGACGAGAAGGACGCGGCATCGGGCGAGCAGCACGGCACGGCGGTCGCCGCCCTTCTGGTCGGCGCGCCCGGCAGCCGCGTGCCGGGCCTCCTGCCGGAGGCAGAGGTCGTCGCCGTCGATGCCTTCCAGCGTTTCCGCAAGACCGCCGACATCGCCAATGTCTACGACCTCGTCCGCGCACTCGACCTCTTGGTTCGGCGCGATATCCGGGTCGTCAACCTGAGCCTCACGGGCCCGGCCAACGCGGTGCTGGAGCGGGCCGTGGCGGCCGCCGCCGGGCGGGGAACGATCCTGGTCGCGGCTGCCGGCAATGACGGACCGAATGCCGAGCCGGTCTATCCCGCCGCCTATGACGACGTGATCGCCGTGACGGCGGTCGACAAGGCCCGCAATCCCTATCGCCGTGCGGTGCGGGGCGATCACATCGACATCGCCGCGCCCGGTGTCGGCGTGTGGACGGCGGCGTCGATTTCCGGTGCGCGGCAGAAGACCGGCACCTCGTTCGCCGCCCCCTTCGTCACGGCCGCCGTGTCCGTGCTCCTCTCCGCCAGGCCCGACCTTTCGCCGGATGCGCTCAAGGCGGAGCTGATGAGATCCGCCGAGGACATCGGCAAGCCCGGCAAGGATGCGGTCTACGGCTGGGGGCTGCTCAACGCCCGTGCGCTTTGCGGGACCTAGGGCAGGCCCGGTGAAATCCCGGAATTGCTCTTGATCCTTGTTTCTACTGCGTTATCCGGTGCCGTTTCGGCTGGGAATGCGCTACTTCGCTCCGTCGAAGACGAGCGGCGGGCAATGCAGGTAGCGGGCGACCTTGCGCTTGGCGGCGATATCGGCCCAGACCAGCTCGACGTCGCTTGCCTCGAGGCCCGTCGCCGCGGCGATCTCCACCGGCGGCACGGCGTTCTCCAGCCCGTAGAGGCAGATGTCCATCTTGTCGTAGGGCAGGGCGAAGTAGAATTCCTCCTGCGTCTGCGGCAGGGAATAGGTGTCGGTGGTGGGCGGGCGCGAGAGGATGTCGGCCGGCACGCCGAGATGGGCGGCAAGCTGGAAGACCTGCGACTTGTAGAGATGGGCGATCGGCTTGATGTCGGCGGCGCCGTCGCCGTTCTTGACGAAGAAGCCCTGGTCGTATTCCAGCCGGTTCGGCGTGCCGAGCACGGCGAAGTTCAGCCGGTCGGCATGGTAGTATTCGAGCTGCTTGCGGGTGCGCTGCTTCATGTTGGTCGCCGCGACGATGCCGAGATAGGCTCCGGCCGAAAGCCGCACCTTGCGCATCGCGCCGTCCGGCGAACGCACGACGAGCGAGGAAATGTTGTAGCCGCCCGTCGTCATCGGGTTGTCGAAGACGATCTTGGAGGCCCAGCCGGCCTCGTATTCCGGCACGGCCTCGCGGATGAAGGCGTCGCGGCGCTCGTAGCAGCCCATGGCGGCAAGCGACGGGCCGATATCCTCCACGATGCCCTCTATGCCGAAGGTCTCGGCGACGCTGCGCCCGAGGCGCAGGCTTTCCGGGTCGGAGTCGTTTTCCGGCATGAAGAGGGCGAAGACGTTCTTCGCGCCGAGTGCCTTGACGGCGAGCGCCGCGCAGAGGCTGGAATCGATGCCGCCGGAAAGGCCGAGCACCAGGCCGCGCTTGCGCAGGTCGAGGCGCAGCCGGTCGCGCATCCAGCCGGTGATGCGCTCCACCTCCGCGGCGGGATCGAGCACGAGCGGGGCGAAGGAGGGCGTGTGGGGCTTCGGCGTGGTCATGCGGGCGATCCTGTATCTTGGCCGGACGTGCCGGCGGGGTCGGCGGCAAGCCGGCGGCTTGCCTTGCCGGAATCGGTCCTGGGGAGAAAATCCCGGAATTCGACCTGCCTGGGGACCATATGGTCCTCCAGATGGCGGGCGCAGAAACGCAGCACGTCCCGTTCGGTAAGGGCCGGGTCCGAGGCGACGATCACGGCCTTGACGGCCTGTCCGAGCACTTCATGGGGAACGCCGGCGACGAGCGCTTCCGCCACGCCCGGCATGCGGCAGAGCACGTCCTCCACGGCCTTGGGCGCGACCTTCTCGCCGCGCGACTTGATGATGTCGTCCATGCGGGAGACGAAGGTGAGATAGCCGTCCGCATCCGCGGTGAAGAGATCGCCGGTATGGAGGCGCAGGCCCCCCGTGTGCGGATCGGGCCGCAGCGCGCGGCGCGTCGCGGCCTCGTTCTGCCAGTAGCCGCGCATGACATGCGGCCCGCTGATCACCAATTCGCCGGTCATGCCGGGCACCACCGGCTCGCCCGCCTCGTCGACGACCTCGGCCCGCCCGCCCGGTATGCTTATGCCGACCGAACCGCGCCGGGCGTCCACCTCGCCCGGCGGCAGCCAGCTGGCGCGGGTGCATTCGGTCTGGCCGTACATGGAATAGAGCTTTACCTGCGGCAGGAAGGCGCGCAGCCAGTCGAGATGGGGAAGCGGCAGGGGCGCGGCGGCGCTGGTGATGTAGCGCAGGCTCGCAAAGAGCGAGGCGTCGAGGTCGCGCGCCTGCATCATCATGGCCGCCATGGCCGGCACGAGCGGAAAGCCGGTGACACGCTCGTCGCGGATCTTCTCGAAGATCGCCTGCGGAAAGGCGAAGGACTTTTCGATGACCAGCGTCGCACCGCAGCGCATGGCGGTGACGAGCTGGTTGAGCCCGTAGCCGAAGGACATGGGCAGCACGACGAGGATCGTGTCGGCTTCGGTGTTTTCGAGATAGCCGGTGATCGCGCGGGCGGCGGCGTCCACGTTCTCATGGGCGAGCATCACGCCCTTCGGTTCGCCCGTCGAGCCCGACGTGTAGATCAGCGCGGCAAGGTCGGTATCGGGCAGGGGCCCGGCTTTGAGCGGTGCTGCATCGAGCGCGGCCTCGAAGCTGCCGCCTGTCACGATGCGTGGTGTGGTGGCGAGCTCGATCATCTCATCGAGCAGCCGTTCGAGGCGGCTCTCCACGAAGACCAGCCCAGGGGTGCAGTCGCGCACGATCTGCGCGAGCCGCGCGCTCCTGGTCGCCGGGTTGACGGGGCAGATGACGGCGCCGGCGATCCAGGCGGCGAAGACGGCGACGGCGGCCTGCCAGCCATTGTCGAGGAAGACGAGAACGCGGTCGCCGCGCCTGACGCCGCGCATGCGCAGCGTGGTTGCCATGCGGGCGGCGAGGTCGTGGAAGCGCGCGTAGCTCAGCCGCACCTCGCCCGAGACGATCGCCGTCCGGGCGCCGTCGCGGGCTGTGCTGTCCTCAAGATATCGCTCGATCCGCATGGCCGGCCCGCTGTCAGGCCGCCTGCTTGCGGGTGATGAAGCCGGCGATGCGTTCGATCGTGTCGAGATTGGCCGGCACGATGTCCGCGTCAGCGACCTGGACGTCGAAGCGTTCTTCAAGAAAGCCGACGAGTTCGAGGATGCCGGTGGAATCGACGAGGTCGTTGTCGATCAGTGACAGGTCGGCGGGCAGCGGGTGGCTGTTGTCGCCGAACAGGAAGTTTTCCACGATGAAGGTACGAATGGCGGCTTTGGTCTCGTCGGACATGGTCAGCTTATCCCGATGCTGGATGCAGGTTCTGTGGATCGTGCGGCGCCGGTGCCGCGCAGGAGCTGGGTCGACAGGATGCCGATGAAGGCCGCGTTGTCGCGGAAGCCGGAGACCTGCCCCCTGATGACCTTCTCCTTCAGCTTGCTGACGGCCTGGACGTTGAACAGTCCGCTCCCGGCGAGCCGGTCCGGCGACAGCACCGTGTCGAAATAGGCGGGTGTCTGCGGGGCGGCGAAGCTCTCGCTGTCCGGCGCGCGGTAGGGCTGCTTCGGGCGCTCGATGATGGCCGCCGGCACGAGGCCGCGGGCGGCTTCCTTGAGGATATGCTTCTCTCTAAGGCCGAGCAGCTTGGCATCCGGCGCAAGGCCGGCGGCGAAGGAGACGACCCGGTGGTCGAGGAACGGGAAGCGCCCCTCCACGGCATTGGCCATCATCACCCGGTCGCCCTGGCTGGAGAGGATGTAGCCCGGCAGCAGGAAGGCGGTTTCAAGATATTGCGCCTGGTGCAGCGGATGCCAGCGGCGGAAATCGGCCGGCAATTGCGCTGCAAGGTCCTCGGCGGCGTCGTAGTCGCCGAGCGCCTCCTTGAGGCCGGCGGAGAAGAACAGTTTTGCCGCCGCCGTGGAGCGGAAGCGCGGGCGGTGGGAATAGAGCGGATCGTCAAGGGCTTCCGAGCCGAAGGCGAAGAAGCGCGCGAGATATTCCGGCGTCTGCTGCTTGAGGCCGGGAAGATAGGGATAGAGCCGCTGGAAGAGGCGGGAACGGTGGACGGAGCCCGGCTGCCGGCCGCAGAAGCGCCGGACGCGCGCCTCGCGGAAAAGGTCGTAGCCGGCAAAGATCTCGTCTGCGCCCTCGCCGGTCAGCACCACCTTCATGCCGCGCGCGCGCACCCTTCCGGCGAGCAGGTGCAGCGGCACGGGCGCGGTGCGCAGGATCGGCCGCTCGATATGGCCCATCACCGCGGGCAGATGGCGGGCGATCGCCTCCGTCGTGCATTCGACGCTGTCGGCCTGCGCATCGAGCGTTGCTGCCATCTGCCGCTGCCAGGCGCTTTCGTCATGCTCCTCGCTGCGGAAGGTCAGGGAGAAGGTCCGCAGGCCGCGCGTCACGGTGCGTGCGGCAAGCGCGGCGACGACCGAGGAATCGATGCCGCCGGAGAGATAGGCGCCGACGGGCACGTCCGCGCGCAGGCGAAGACGGGTCGCATCGGCGAGCAGGGCGCGCAGTTCCTCGACCCGGCTCTCGAACCGGCCGGCCGGCTCGGCGTCGCCCCGGTCGGGGAAGGAGAGCTGCCACCAGGGACGGACCGTCCGGCGACCGTCCTCGACGGTCATCACGTGGCCCGGCGGCAGTTCGAAGATGTTGCGGTAGGCGGTGCGCGGCGGGATCGGGCACCAGAGCGTGAAGATCTGGTCGAGCGAGACGGGGTCGATCTCGGCCACCATGCCGGGCAGGGCCAGCAGCGCGCCGATCTCGGAGGCGAAGAACAGGGCGCCCTCGTGCTGGGTGTAGAACAGCGGGCGCACACCCATCCGGTCGCGGGCAAGCACCAGCCGGCGGTTCCTGGCATCGTGCAGGGCAAAGGCGAAGTCGCCGTTGAAATCCTCCAGGCAGGCGGCGCCCTTTTCCGCGAAGGCCGCAAGCAGCACCTCGGTGTCCGATGTGGTGCGGAACCTGTGGCCGCGGGCCGCCAGGTCGTCGCGCAGCTCCACATAGTTGAAGATTTCGCCGTTGAAGGTGAGAGCGAGCGCCCCGTCCGCCGTCGCCATCGGCTGGGCGCCGTCGGCAAGGCCGACGATGGAGAGGCGGGTATGGGCAAGGCCCGCATCGCCGCGCACCAGGATGCCTTCGCCGTCCGGTCCGCGATGGCGGAGCGCGTCGACCATGCGGCGCAGATGGTCCGCCGCCCGTTCCGGTGCGATGTTTCCCCCGCAATATCCGGCGATCCCGCACATGGCCTTATCCGAACCGATCGCCGATGAGGCGGGTCCAGCCTTCGCCGGCAAGACCGTTGAGGAATGCCCGGCCGCTGGTCAGCGCCTCCAGCAGCGCGGGATTGCGCGAGTGCACGATGGTCGAGGACGTATGCAGGAAGGCGCACTTCTTGCCGATCATCGCCTGCAGCAGGGCGGGTTGCGTGCGCCCGCGAATGCCGACGAGACCGCGGGCATGGGCGTTGCGTATCAGGCAGTCGATGACGATGGCCTCCTGGCCGGGCTCGGCCATGATCTGCACCGTGCGGCCGATGCCGCCGGGATCGCCGTAGTAGAGGTAGAGGCCGATCGCCTTGCCGGACCGCGTCTTGACGGCATGCTGGATGCGCTCGCCGTGCAGCGCCTTGCGGGTGGCGTGCCCGAGCATGGTCTCCAGCATCGGTGTCTCCCATGCGGGGCGCAGCGGGAAATGGCGTACGAACTGGCGGCACAGATGGGCAAATTCGGTATCGCTCACCGCGTCGACGACGAAGGCGTCGGCCTTGCCGGCAAGCGGCGCGTAGTGCGACCAGCTCTGCTTCCCACCGCGTCGGCAGAGAAGCGCGTCGATGGGCCGGGTCATGGGGCTGAGCAGCCTCAAGGCGGACAGGCGCCCGGCGGCGGCTTCCAGCGCGAAGGCGGAGGGTCTTATCACACGCAGCCATTCGAGGCTGTAGGGGCCGAGGACGGTGGCGCGCGTCGTGCGCCACATGTCCGTCGAAACATCGTTCGAGGTCTCGGTGAAGGACAGGTCCTGCGGGCCGGAGAGCACGTCGCGCAGCAGGCGCGCACCGGCGAAGGGGTCGCCATCGCGGTCGTCACAGGCGAAGGTGCCGCAATTGGCGGCCTTCAGGCGCCGCCCCTCGAATTCCATCTCCACCGGCAGCACGCCGAGGAAGCCCGAAACGCTGCCATCCGCGCGGACATGCACGCGCGAGCGCAAATCCGGTTCGGCGGCGGGAAAATCGATGAAGAGGGTGCGGAGATAGGTTTTCAGGTCGTCGCTTGGCGGCTGGGCGCTCTTTCGCAGAAGGCGCTGGAACAGGTCCGCGACCGCATCCACATCCCCCGCTTCAAATGAACGCACGCTCGACATCGACACCCATCCGGCCCCTGTCCCATTCCGGGCCTCGTCCCCGCTTTGCTTACGCGAGGAGCGTGAAGAAAAGGTCAAGAAGGCCTTGCGGCGCGACGGCGTGGGGCGAGGAGGGGCCGCGAGACGAAGCGGACCCTCCATGGCGTGGCTACATGGCGTGTCCGCCGGCATAGCCGAGGCTGACCGCCGCCATCCAGACGGCCATGGCGATCATCATCAGGTTCTCCGTCAGCGAGATGAAGCCGAGGGGGACGTTGCTGGAGCCGCCGACGCAGGCGCATTTCAGCGCGCGCTTCTCGATATAGACCGCCTTGAAGACCGAGACGGCGCCGACCGTGCCGATGAAGAGGGCGACCGGGATCGACAGCCCGTTGAGCGCGCCCGCCACCATGAGGATGCCGGCAAGGCCCTCGGCATAGGGATAGATGTAGCTGTAGGGCACCCAGCGCTTGGCGAGCAGGTCGTAGTTGAGGAACATGGTCGCGAAGCTCTCGACATTCTGCAGCTTCAGCATGGCGAGCGCGACCATCGAGAAGGCGATGAACCATTCCGCCGCCCTGACGGTGAAGGGCGTGCCGCTGACGGCATGGCTTGCGGCCATCGCCATCAGCGCCGTGAGCGCGAAGAGCACGACGACCGGGCGGTAGGTGGTCGCCTTCGGGGCCGCGACGGGCTCGCCGAGATAACGCCTCAGGTCGTCGTAGCCGCCGACGCGCACGCCGTCGATGAAGACCTGCGGGGTGGTGGGAACGTCGTGTTTCGCCTTGAAGGCGTCGGTCTCCGCGCGGCTCGTCAGGTGACGGTCGTCGACCGCGTAGCCCGAGCGGCGGAGCAGGTCCTTCGCCTTCAGCCCGTAGGGGCAGATGTGGCCCGGCATCACCATGCGGTAGAGGATGGCCGTGCGGCCGGCCTGATTGTTTCTGTCCAACATCTCACGTCTCCTGTCTTGTGAAATCGTTGGCGGGACTATAAGTTCCGTACCATGGTACGGAGTCAAGCGCCCGACGACCTGACGATCGGAAAACTCGCGGCGGCGGGCAATGTCGGCGTGGAGACCGTGCGCTTCTACCAGCGCAGGGGATTGCTCGCGACGCCAAGGCGCCTCGACGGCATCCGCCGATACGGGCCGGCCGACGTCAGCCGCCTGCGGTTCATCCGCCAGGCGCAGGCCGCCGGCTTCACGCTGGAGGAGATCCGCCAGCTTCTCGCGCTCGATTCCGGCGAGGACCGGGCGGCGGTGCGTCTTCTGGCGACGAAGCGGCTGGCCGAGCTCGAGGCCCGGATGGCGGAGCTGCAGGAGGCGCGCCTGTCGCTGCAAAGGCTCGTTTCGGAATGCGCGGTCGGCAAGACCGGCCCCTGTCCCATCCTGAAATCCTTCAAGGCCTGAACAGCCGGCCGCACGGCCCATCGGCTCGATCGCGGCCTTCCGCCGTCCGCTCGGCGGTATTTCCCTATTGTTTTTCCTCGATTTTCTCTTGCCGGCGGCGGCTTCAGCGGGGCACGCACTCCTTTGCCCGAAAATGGGCGCCTGGAAAATTTGTAACATCTATTGACGATATTATAACGTATGTATACGTTACAAACAGCGCTGGACGAAGCGGCGCATTCGGAGGAGAATCCATGAAAACCAGGACTTTGCTGACGGGCCTGTCAGCGATGACGCTTGCCCTTTCCCTGTCGACGGCTGCCGTGGCGAAGGACAGCTACCGTGTCGCCGTGATCCGCTGGGAGCCCAACGACATCTATTTCAACGGCGTACAGCTCGGTCAGGAGATCGAGAAGAAGCGCATCGAGGAAAAGGACGGCGTGAAGATCGAATTCACGGTGTTCGGCGCCAATGACGTGAGCGCGCAGCGCAATGCGCTCGACGCGCAGATCGCCCGCGGCGTCGATGGCGTGCTCCTGGTTCCCTGGCGCGGCGAGGCGATGATCAAGGTCGTCGAGGACCTGGCCGCCAAGAACGTCCCGGTCGTCGTGACGAACGCCTTCGTGCCGAAGTCCAAGTCGACCTTCGTCGCCTTCGACAACGAGACGGCCGGCCGCAAGGGCGGCGAGGCGATCGTGAACTGGCTCGACAAGAACCGGGGCGAGGACTGGCGCAAGCAGGACGGCGTGATCATCGAGCTGCGCTGCATCATCACCGCGTCCTTCGATATCGGCCGCAGCGCCGGCTATCACGCGGCCTTCGATCCGATCGTCAAGGACAACCCGAACATCAAGGTCGAATCCCACGAGGCGGGCTGCGACGGCTCCAAGGCCCGCAAGGTCGTCGACGACATGATCTCGCGCTACGGCAAGGACAAGATCCTCGCGGTCGCCAGCATCGATGGCACGATGGGCATCGGCGGCGCCATCCCGGCCTTCGGGGCGCAGGGCATGCTGAAGAAGTCGGACGACCCGGCGCATATCCCGGTCGCGACGATCGACGGCACCCAGCCGGAACTCGCCGCCGTGGAGAAGGGCGATCTCACCCACGTCTCCGTGCAGCCGGCGACGGGCGAGGGCATCGTCTCCATGCGCCTGCTCTACGACATGATGAAGAGCGGCAAGCTCCTCGACAAGTCGGCTTCCGCCAGTACCTTCCCCATCGAGGGCGAGGAGCTCTGGGCGCCGGTCGAGATCGTGCCGTCCGACGCCTTCGACGGCGACTGGTACAAGATCCAGGCCTATTCCGTGCCGGAGGACGTGCCGGCGGCCGACGCCCGCAACTGGGCGAACCAGATGAAGGCCGCCAACTGATCGACGGGCGGCGGCATATCCGCCGCCGCCTTCTTTCCCGCCGTGAGCAAGACCATGATCCAATCCGCCGCCCTTCCGGCGACCGAGGCGCCGTCCTATCGCCTTGCCGGGCTGACCAAGACCTTCCCGGGCCTTACCGCCGTCGCGGATGTCGATCTTTCCGTGCGCCGCGGGGAGATCCACGGCATCATCGGCCGCAACGGCGCCGGCAAGTCGGTGCTGATGAGCCTGATTTCCGGCGCGCAGCAGGCGACGTCGGGCACAATCGAAATCGGCGGCGAGAGCGTCGCCATTGCCGACTACGATCCCGTGCGCGCCCACGGGCTCGGCGTCTCGCTGGTGCCGCAGGAGCCGAAATTCGCGCCGCGCCTGTCCGTCGTCGACAATATGTTCATGGGCCAGCCGCTGACCCGCAGCTTCGGCTTCCTCCGCCGTGCCGACATGCGGCGCAAGGCCGTCGAGGTCGCCGGGGCGGTCGGGCTCATCGTCGACCCGGACGCGCTGATGCTGACGCTGCCCATCGAAAGCCAGCAATTGCTCGCCTTCGGCAAGGCGCAGTTCATCGACGAGGCGAAGGTCATCCTGCTCGACGAGATCACCGCGTCGCTGTCGCGCGAGCGCAAGACCATGCTGCTGTCGCTGCTGCGCGATCTCGTGCGTCGCCATCCCGACCGGTCCTACACGCTGATCTCGCACCACGTTTCCGAGATCATGGAATTCTGCGATCGCGTCACCGTCATGCGCGATGCCCGCGCCGTCGCCACGCTCGATGTCGCCGCGACCACCGGCGCGGAGCTTGCCAACTGGATCGTCGGCGACATTCCCGTGATGAGCCTCGACGGCCTGTCGCGCGCCGTGCCGGAAGGACAATCCCGCCCGATCGCCCGCATTTCCGGCCTCACCCGCCGCGGCGTCTTCGAGGACCTCACGCTGTCGCTCGGCACGGGCGATGTCATCGGTTTTGCCGGGCTCGACGGTTCCGGCAAGGACGAGGCGGCCGAAGCCCTGTTCGGCCTCGGCAAGCTCGACGCCGGCACCTTCGAGATGGAGGGCAAGGTCCTGCATCTCGCATCGCCCGGCGAGGCGATGAAGCACCGCATCGCGCTTCTGCCGAAACACCGTGAGCGCCAGGCCGTCATCCAGGGCCGCTCGATTGCCGAGAACACGCTGATCTCCAGCTATCGCCGGTTCTCCACGGCGCTCGGCCTGATCGACAGCCGCCGCGCCCGCCAGGTGACCGCCGACAAGATCGTGGAGTTCAAGGTCAAGGCCAAGGGGCCGGAGATCGGCATGAGCGGCCTTTCCGGCGGCAACAAGCAGAAGGTGCTGATCGCGCGCCTGACGCTGAACGCGCCGCGCCTTCTCATCCTCAACGAGCCGACGCGCGGCGTCGACCTTGCGACGAAACCCGAAATCCTCAAGGCGATCCGCACCGACCTGTCGCGCGACAGCGCGGTGATCGTGCTGACGGAGAGCGAGGAGGAGATGATCACGGTCTGTGACCGCATCTATGTCTTCTTCCGCGGCCGCATCATCGCCGTCCTCAAACGCGGCGAGGAGAATTTCACCGTCTCCGCGCTCTACAAGACCATCCAAGGAGTTTGAACGATGTCCAGCACAGTCCGGCTGTTCTCTCGTCTGATGGAGCGCCACCTCATCTGGGTGCTGCTCGCCGTTCTCGTCGCCGTCGGGCTCACCGTTCCGGGCTTCGCCTCGCTGCAGAACATCACCAACGTGCTCTGGGCCGCCGCTCCCCTCGGCTGCATGGTGCTCGGCCTCTTCCTCGTCCTGCTCATCAAGGAGGTCGATCTCTCTCTGGAATCGAGCTTCGCCTTCGCCCCGGCCGTCGCCATCGTGGCGATGACGGTCTGGGCGCCGGATGTGGTCCATCCCGTGCTTGCCGTCATCCTGACGCCCGTCGTCGGCCTGCTGGTCGGCCTTGCGGCGGGCGCCTTCGCGGTGAACCTGCGTGTCAATGCCTTCCTCGTGACGCTCGCGACGCTGCTTGTCATGCGCGGCGCCGTCGTCTTCCTCATTCCCGAGGGCGTCTATTACCTGCCGGCCGAATACACCTATCTCGGCGAGGCCCGCTGGTTCGGCATTCCCGTGGCGATCTTCGTCTGGCTCGTGCTCTACGGCGTCGCCTATATCTTCATGGAGCGCCATCGCATCGGCAAGGAGATCTACGCCATCGGCAACAACGAGGAAGCCGCCTTCCTCGCCGGCGTGAAGGTGCACCGCACCAAGATCCTCTGCTTCGGCATTGCCGGTCTTGCCGCCGCGATCGGCGGTCTCCTGGAAGTCGGTCGCCTGCAATCGGTCGTCGCCGATCTCGGCGAGGGGGATATCCTCATGGTCTTCGCCGGCACCATTCTCGGCGGCACCAGCCTCAATGGCGGGATCGGGCGGCTTTCCGGCGTGTTCGGCGCGGTCATCGTCATCGCCATCATCGAGAACCTGATGAACCTCACCGGCATCGAGCCCTCGATCCGCCAGATGGTCTTCGGTTGCGTGCTGCTCGTCGCGATCTATCTTGCCAGCCTGCAGGACCGTTTCGCCCTGCGTGCAAGCCGGAACTGACGGGAGAGAGAACCATGGCGCTGCTTCTGGGCATCGATAACGGCCTGACGGTCACCAAGGCGGTGATTTTCGAGCAGGACGGCACGCCGATCGCCGTCGCGCGGCGGCGGGTGCCGCAGTCCTTCCCCGAGCCGCGCCATGTCGAGCGCGACATGGCGGGCCTGTGGACCGCAACCGCCGAGGCGATCCGCGAGGCGATCGAAAGGAGCGGCCGGCCGGCGGCTGACATCAAGGCCGTCGCGGCGACCGCCCATGGCGACGGCCTCTACCTGCTCGACCGCGACAAGCGTCCGCTCGGTGCCGGCATCCTCTCGCTCGACAGCCGCGCCGGCGCGATCGTCGACGCATGGGAGAAGGACGGCGTGGCGCAGCGCGCGCTGGACCTGACCGGCCAGACCGCCCACGCCTCCGCGCCCTCGGCCCTGCTCGCCCATATCCGGCAGCACGAGCCGGAGCGCTACGGCGCCATCGGCCATGTCTTCACCTGCAAGGACTGGCTGCGCTTCTGCCTGACCGGCGTCGTCGGCACGGATCTGACCGAGGCGAGCACGAGCTTCACCAATGTGCGCACGCAGGCCTTCGACAAGGCGGCGCTGGAGGTCTTCGGCCTCGGCGACCTCTGGCCGGCCCTTCCGCCCGTCGCCCGACCGGACGAGATCATCGGCACGGTGACGCGCGACGCGGCGGCAGCGACCGGCCTCGTCGAGGGTACGCCCGTTGCCGCGGGCCTGCACGACGTGACGGCCTCGGCCCTCGGCATCGGCGGCCACGCGCCGGGCCTGCTTGCCGTCGTCGCCGGCACCTATTCGATCAACGAACTGGTCACCGAGGAGCCGATGGCCGATCCGCGCTGGTTCTGCCGCAACGGCATCCGCAAGGGCTGGTGGAACGCCATGGCGATCTCTCCGGCCTCCACCGCGAACTATGACTGGTTCCTCGACAATTTCTGCCGTGACCTGGCGGAGAAGGCCGAAAGCGAGGCGAGCGACATTCACGCGCTGCTGCGGCCGGAACTCGACCGCGCGCTGGAAAAGCCCTCGGACATCGTCTTCCATCCCTTCCTCTTCGGCTCGCCCTTCGGCAGCGGCGCGAGCGCCGGCTTCTTCGGCGTGCACGGCTGGCACGAGCGGGGCGACCTCCTGAAGGCCGTGCTGGAAGGCATCGTCTTCAACCACAAGCTCCATATCGACGACCTCCTGTCGCGCGTGCCGGTGGAGCGCATGCGCATCAGCGGCGGCGGCGCGCGCAGCCCGGTTCTGGCGCAGATGTTCGCCGATGCGACGGGGCTCGCCGTCGATGTCTCCTCCGCCGACGAGGCTGCTGCCTGGGGGGCGGCGCTCGTCGCCGGCGCCGCGGTCGGGCTCTATGCGAGCCCGGAAGCCGGCGCGGCGACGACGACCCGCATCCTGCGTTCCTACCGGCCGGATACGGCGCGCAGCGCCCGGCTTGCCGAGCGCTACAATCTCTATAGACAGCTTGCGGACGGGATGGCGCCGCACTGGCGGGCCATCGAGGATCTCGCAAGACGGTCAAGGGGAGTGGACGGATGAAGGCGGACGCACGGCGCGAGGAGATCGCCGACTACATCACGCGGGCCGGCCAGGCGCGCATCGAGGATCTCGTCGAGCATTTCGGCGTGTCACGCATGACCATCCATCGGCATATCGACGCGCTCGCCCAGCAGGGCGTGCTGCGCAAGCTGCACGGCATGGTCACCGTCCAGCCCTCCGGCCTCTACGAGAGCACGTTCCGCTACCGCGAGACGGTCGGCAAGGCGGAGAAGGAGGCGCTCGCCCGCGCCGCCATGGCCTATGTCGAGGCCGGGCAGGCGGTGATGCTGGATGATTCCTCGACGGCCTGCGCGCTCGCGGACCTCCTGCCGGAAGCCCGTCCGCTCACGGTCATCACCAACAGCTACATCTCGGCCGGCAAGCTGATCGAGGCCGAGGAGGTGGAGCTGATCAGCCTCGGCGGCAAGTACCACCGCAACTACAACGCCTATATCGGCATCACCTGCGAGAAGGCGGTGGCAAGCCTTCGGGCGACCGTCCTCTTCTGTTCCGCCTCCGCAATCGACGGCGTGACGGCCTTCATCCAGGACGCGCAGGTCACCAAGGTCAAGCAGGCGATGATGGCCTCGTCGAGCCGCAAGATCCTGCTCGTCGATTCCTCGAAATTCGGCAAGGTCGCCCTCAACGTCCTGAGCGACCTCACCGCCTTCGACGTCGTTCTGACGACGGACCGGGTCGGCGAAGCGGACAGGGCACGCCTGAAGGAAGCCGGCGTCAATCTCGAAATCGTGAAAATGGGCAAGAGTACATGAATGCGAACGCGGCAGGCGCCGCCGCCTTTCCCGGCGGCATGGGCGAACGAATGGCGGCGATGGAGGCGCGCGGCACGCTCGACGTGCTCATCGTCGGGGCGGGCGTCAACGGTGCGGGCCTTTTCCGCGACCTCACGGCCCAGGGGCTGGACTGCCTGCTGATCGAGAAGAACGATTACGCAGCCGGCACCAGCGCCGCGCCTTCCCGCCTCATCCATGGCGGGCTGAAATATCTCGAGACGGGCGAATTCCGTCTCGTCGCGCAGTCGACGCTGGAGCGCAACCTGCTGCTCGCCAACGCGCCGCATTACGTCAAGCCGCTGCCGACGCTGATCCCGATCTTCTCCTGGACGAAGGGCATCGGCGCGGCGCTGCGCACGCTGTTCGGCTCGAAGAGCGCCCCGCGCAGCCGCGGCGCGCTGCTCGTCAAGATCGGCCTGATGCTCTACGATTTCTACGGTGCGCGCCACCGCGTCATGCCGCGGCATTCGACGGCGAGCCGGGCCGCCTCGCTGCGCGACCTGCCGGCGCTGACGCCCGACATCGTGGCGACGGGCACCTATTACGACGCCACCGTCACCCATCCCGAGCGCCTGATCCTCGAACTCGTGCGCGACGGCCTTGCCGACAGCCCGCGATCCGCCGCCCTCAACCATGTCCGGCTGGAACGCGCTGATGGTGGTGCTCTGACGGTGAGAAGCCTTGCCGGCGAGGCGGCTGCGGCCGTGCGGCCGAAGATCGTCGTCAATGCGGCCGGCCCCTGGATCGACGAGGTGAATGCCATTCTCGGCGCGCCCTCGCGCATGATCGGCGGCACCAAGGGCTCGCATATCCTGCTCGACCATCCGGACCTGCTGAAGGAATTGAAGGGCCGGATGATCTATTTCGAGGCGGATGACGGGCGCATCTGCCTTGTCTTCGAATATCTCGGCCGCGCCCTTGCCGGCTCCACCGATATCAAGGCGGCCAATCCCGACACGGTGCGTTGCGAGCCAGACGAGGTGGAATACCTCCTCGAAAGCCTGCGCAGGCTCCTGCCGAAGCTTCGCTTCTCCCGCGAACAGATCGTCTATGTCTATAGCGGCATCCGCCCGTTGCCGGCCTCCGATGCGAAGGACCCGGGCCTCATCACCCGCGACCATGCGACGCCGGTCCTCGAACCCGTCGCCGGCCGGCCCTATCCGGTCTATTCGCTCGTCGGCGGCAAGTGGACGACCTTCCGCGGCTATGCGGAAGAGGTGGCGGACATGCTGCTGAAGCGCCTGTCCGCGACCCGCAAGGTGTCCACGCGCGACCTCGCCATCGGCGGCGGGCGCGATTACCCGAAGACCGAGGCGGCAAGGCAGGCGTGGATTGCCGATCTTGCGCGGGAAACCGGGCTTGCGGAAAAGCGTATCGGCGAGCTCTTCGCCCACTACGGCACGGCGGCGCGGGTCGTTGCGGCGCATGTCGCGGCGTTTCCGGCCGACGCGCCGCTTCCCGACGCTGCGGACTACAGCACCGGCGAGATGGACTACGTGCTGCGGCACGAGCAGGTCGGTTCCCTCGCGGACCTTGCCTTCCGCCGCACGACGCTGGCCGTGACCGGCCGCCTGACGGCCCGGCTGGTCGAGGCGCTCGCCCTCCAGGCGGGCGAGACGCTCGGCTGGGATGCGGCCCGCCGCGCCGCTGAAATCGCCGCCGTCCGCGAGCGGCTGAAGACCTTCCATGGAGTCGACCTGACATGATCCCCAAGAGCTACGACGAGAAGATGGCGCGCATCCGTGCCGGCGCCTACCGATCGGGTGACTTCATCTTCGTCGACGCCAAGGATGCCGACATTTCCGGCGGCATCCTGACGACGGGTTTTCGCCGCGGCGCCGACGGGTCGGCCGCCGGCAGCCGCACGCGCCGGGAATTCCTGGCCGAGATGGAAACCCTCGTGGCGGAAAGGGCCGTCGACGTCATGCTGGGATCGGCAGGCAACATCGAGCGGCTGGTCGAGGGCGGCATCTTCGCGGAAAGCACCGTGACGCCGGCCTTCCGCGCCAACGAGACGACCGACGTCTGGCTCAACATCCGCGGCGGCCGCTACCGCGAGACACCGGCCCAGCCCTATCGCGGCGCCGATCTTCTGCGCGCGCGGGCCGACCTCTGCCTGTTCTCGATGACCTTCAACAACGACGCCGCCTCGGACGTCGCCATGCTGGAGGCCTACCGCGCCTTCCGCATCGAGGCGCGCGCTGCCGGAAAGCGTCATTTCCTCGAAGTGTTCAACCCGAATGCCGCGACCGGCTTCGGGGTCGCGGGGACCGGCGCCTTCGTCAACGACTGCATCGTGCGGGCGCTGGCGAGCCTCACGCGCGCCGAGCGGCCGGAATTCCTGAAGATCGTCTATAACGGCCGCCGTGCGCTGGAGGAACTGGTCGCCCATGACGACACGGTCGTCGTCGGCGTGATGGGCGGGGCGAGCGGCACGCATCGCGATGCGATGGAAATGGTCGCCCGCGCCGAGGCGAGCGGCGCCCGCCTTGCCATCTTCGGCCGCAAGATCAACCTTGCCGAACACCAGCTGTCGCTGACGACATGGATGCGCGCCGTCGCGGACCGAAACGTGACGCCGGCGGAAGCCGTGCGCGGCTATCACGGCGACCTGCAGCGGCTCGGCCTGAAGCCGGACCGCGCGCTCGATCTCGACAACACGATCACCGATGCGGCCCTGAGAGAAGACGGCACCCCGTAGCCGCCGGGCAGAATCGATCGAAATGCATTTCGCCCCGGCTTGCCGGGGCGAAAGCGTTTTCAGGCTCCTGCCGCCGGTCAGACCGCGAGGTAGGACGAGATGATCGACGCGATCTCGGATTGCGGGTCGCTCTCGGCCTGCGGCTCGCCTGTTCCGGTGCCGGCGTCTTCCGCCACGGGCTCGTCGCTCATGGTGAAGAAGGTGAAGCTCTGCGCGCCCGCGCCGCCGGCCTGCGGCAGGGCGTTGATCTGCGCCGAGGTCATGGCGGCGAGCTGGCCGGGCGTGAAGGCGGCGGCCTGCTCGCTGGAAAGGCCGGCGAGCGTTGCCGTGCTGAGGCCGGAAATCGCGCTCGAGCTCAGCGAGAGGATATCCTCGGTCGAGAAGGAGGCGAGGTCGTCGGCACCGAGGGCCGCGGCCTGCGTCGCCGTCAGGGCGCCGATCTGGTCGGACGAGAGCGCGCCGACCTGCTGCGGGCCGAGCGCCGACATCTGGCCATAGGTGAGGGCGGCGACCTGGGCCGTCGACAAAGCGGCAATCGAATCCGTGGACAGCGCACCGATCGTGCCGCTCGAAAGCCCGCGGATGGCTGCCGTGCCGATGGCCGCCAGCTCCTCGGCGGAGATGGTCTGCATCTGCGCGGAGGTGAGGCCGGCAATGCCCGGCAGGCTCAGCGCGGCGATCTGGGCAAGCGAGAAGGCCTCCACCTGCGCGGTGCTGAGCGCGGCGATCTGGGCGCTGCTGAGGCCGGAGATCGCGGCGGTGCCGAGGGCGGCGATCTCGCTCTCGGAGAGCGTCGCCATGTAGCCCGGCGGCAGGCCCTTGATCGCGCTGGCGCTGATGGCGGCGAGCTTGCCGGGCGAGAACGTGTCGAGCGCTTCGGTCGAAAGGCCGGAAAGGGCGGCCGAGCCGAGGGCCGCGATCTGGCTCGTGGTGAGAGCTTCGACCTGTTCCAGCGAAAGGCCCGCGGTCTGCGTGCCGGTGAGGCCGGCAACGCCGCTCGTGCTGAGCGCGGCGATCTGGGCGGGTGTCAGCGCGCTGACGTCGATGGCATCGAGGGCGGCCACCTGCTTCGAGTTGAGCGCGCCGAGCTGCTGGGTGGAGAGCCCGGCGACCTGCGCGGATGTCAGGGCGGCGACCTGGCTGGTGGTGAGCCCGCCGATCCCCGCGGCGCTGAGCGCGGCGATCTGGCTGGCCGAGAAGCCGGCGAGCACCGCCGGCGGCAGGCCGGCAATGGCGCTCGAACCGATCGCCGCCATGTCGGCCGTCGAGAACAGCGCGATATCGTCGGCATCGAACGCCGCGATCTGCTGCGATGTCAGGGCGCCGACCTGCGCGCTCGTCAGGGCCTCGACCTGGTCGGCGGTCAGCGCCCCGATCTGCGCGCTCGACAGGCCGGAAATGCCGGAGGGGCTGAAGGCGGCGATCTGCCCGGGGCCGAGCGCGGCGAGCATTGCCGTCGACAGGCCCGAAATGGCCCGCGAATTGATCGCGGCGAGATCGGCGGTCGAGAACAGTTCGAGGTCTTCGGCCTCGAGCGCCGCGATCTGGTGCGAGTTCAACGCGGCGACCTGCCTGCTGGTCAGGGCCTCGGCCTGGCTGCTGGACAACGCCGCGACCTGTGCGGTGGAGAGGGCGGCGATGCCGGCGGTGCCGAGGGCGGCGATCTGCTCGGGCGAGAGAACGGCGATGTCATCCGTGCCGAGCGCGCCGATCTGCGCCGAGCCGAAGGCGGCGAGCTGGGTCTTGGTCAGCGCTTCCAGCTGGCCGCTGTCGAGGGCGTTGACCTGCGCGGATGTCAGGCCCGCGCCGTTGAGCGCGGCGATCTGCCCCGTCGTCAGGGCGGCGATGGTTGCCGGCGACAGGCCGGAGACCGCGCCGGACGTGATCGCGGCCATCTCGGCGGTGGTGAAGGTCTCCATCGCGTCGGTGCTGAAGGCGGCGACCTGCGTGGAGCTCAGTGCGGCGATCTGGGCGCTGGACAGCGCCTCGGCCTGGCCGGTGGAAAACGCGGCGATCTGGTCGGTGGTGAGGCCGGAGACGCCGGCCGAGCCGAGGGCGGCGATCTGCGCCGGCGACAGGGCGGCGACATCGTCCGTGCCGAGCGCCGCAGTCTGCCTGGAGCCGAGGGCGGCGATCTGCGCCGTGGTGAGCGCACCGACCTGGTCGCTGGTGAGCGCGGCGATCTGGCTGCTCGTCAAGCCGGAGAGGCCGGCCGGGCTGAGGGCGGCGATCTGGCTCGTGGTCAGCGAGGCGAGCATGTCGGTCGAAAGGCCCGGCATGGCACCGGAATTGATCGCCGCCATGTCGGCGACGGAGAACGTGTCGAGGTCGTCGAGGCCGAGGGCGGCGACCTGGCGCGAGGTGAAGGCGGCGACCTGCTTGCTGGTGAGCGCTTCGGCCTGGGCGGTGGAGAGCGCCGCGATCTGGTCGGTGGAAAGGCCGGCAATGGCGGCCGTGCTGAGGGCGGCGACCTGTTCCGTCGAAAGCGCGGCGATATAGTCCGTGCCGAGCGTCGCGATCTGCCGGGCGTCGAGCGCCCGGACCTGGGCGGGCGACAGGGCGTCGAGCTGGGCGTTGGTAAGGGCCTGGATCTGGCGTGTCGCCAGGCCGCCGATGGCGGCGGTGGAGAGGGCGGAGACCTGCGCGGTGGAGAGGGCGGCGACCGCGGCCGACGAAAGTCCGGAGATGGCACCCGCGCCGATGGCGGCGATCTCGCGCGTCGAGAAGGTGGCGATGTCGTCGGTCCCGAGGGCGGCAAGCTGTGCCGAGTTCATCGCGCCGATCTGGGCGCTGGTGAGCGCCTCGGCCTGGGCGACGCTGAGCGCCTCGAACTGCCGCGCCGTCATGCCGCCGATGCCGGCTGCGCTCAGCGCGGCGATCTGGACGGTCGAAAGGGCTGCGAGCGTATCGGTGGCGATGCCGGCAATGGCGCCCGAACCGATGGCGGCGATGTCCCGGGTGGAGAAGGTCGCCAGGTCATCGGCCCCGAAGGCCGCGAGCTGGGCCGAGCTCAGCGCGGCGACCTGCTGGCTGGTCAGGGCCTCGGCCTGGGCGGTGGAAAGGGCCGCGAGCTGCTGGGCGCTCATCGCGCCGATGGCGGCGGTGCTGAAGGCGGCGATCTGCGCCGTCGAGAGCGCGGCAAGCGCTGCCGGCGAGAGACCCGCGACGGCGCTGGCGCTGATCATGCCGATATCCTTCGGCGAGAAGGTGGCGATGTCGTCAGTGCCGAGCTGGTGGATCTGGTCGGAGTTGAGGACGCCCACCTGGGCGCTTGTCAGCGCTTCGGCCTGCGCGGTGCTGAGGGTGGCGAGCTGCTGGGACGTAAAGCCCGCGATGCTGCCGGCATTGAGGGCGGCGATCTGCGCCGTGGTGAGCGCCGCGACCTTGTCGGTGCCGAGCGCGGCGATCTGCGCGGAGGAGAGGGCCGCCATCTGGCGGTTGTTGAGGGCGTTGATCTGTGCGGTGGTGAGCGCTGCGACCTGGCTTGCGGTCAGGCCGGAAATGCCGGTCCCGCTCAGGGCGTTGATCTGCGCGGTCGTCAAGGCGGCGATGTCGGCGGTGCTGAGGGCGCCGACCTGTCCGGCACTGAGCGCCGCGATATGCGCCGTCGTCAGGGCCGCGATCTGGTCGGATGACAGCGCTGCCATCTGGCCGGTGGTAAGGCCGCCGATGGCGGTCGGATTGAGGCTGGCGATCTGCGTGGTTGAAAGCGCCTCGATATCGTCGGAAAGGCCGCCGAGCTGCGCCGCGCTGAGGGCCCGGAGCTGTGCGGCGGAAAGCTGGCTCACCTGCTGGGAGGTCAGCGCGTCGAGCTGGCTGCTGGTGAAGCCGGTCATGCTGTTCGGGCTGAGGGCCGCGATCTGGTCGGAGGACAGGGCCGCGATGGCTGCTGCGCCAAGGCCGGAGATCGCCCGTAGGGGGAGGGCCGCGATCTGTGCGGTGGAAAGCGCACGGACGTCTTCCGCCTCCAGGGCACCGGCCTGCGCAGGGGTGAGGCTGGCGATCTGCGCGGTGGTGAACGCGGCGATCTGGGCGGACGAGAGGGTCTCGATCTGCCCGGCATTCATGCCGGCGATCGCATAGCGGTCGAGGGCGGCGATCTGGCTCGGCGAAAGGCTGGTCAGCACACCGGCATCAAGCCCCCCGATGGCCCTGCTGCTGATGGCCGCAAGGTCCGCGGTGGAGAAGGTCGCGATGTCTTCCGCGGTCAGCGTGGAAAGCTGGGAAAAGGTCATTGCCCTGATCTGCGCCGGGGTCAGAGCCTCGATCTGCTCCGTGCTCAGCGCGTCGATCTGGTCGGGCGTGAAGCCGGCGACGACGCTGGCGCCGAGGGCTGCGACCTGGCCGGTGGTCAGCAAGGCGAGGAATGCGGCGTCCATGCTGGCGAACTGCTTGGCGGTGAGACCGGCGATCTGGGCGGTGGAAAGCACGCCGACCTGCTCGTCCGAAAGCCCGGTAAAGGCATCGGAGGTGATGCCCTGCATGGCCTTGGCGTTGATCGCCGCCATGTCCTCGGCGGAGAAGGTGGCAAGATCGTCCGCGCCGAGGGCCGCGATCTGCTGGGCGCTGAGCACACGGACCTGTGCGGGCGAAAGCGCCTCGACCTGGTCGGGGGAGAGGGCGGCGATCTGCACGGATGTCAGGCTCGCGATGGCGTTCGTGCCGAGGGCGGCGATCTGGTCGGTGGAAAGGGCGGCGATGGCGTCGCTGCTGAGGCCCGCTATGGCCTTGGCGTTGATCGCCGCGATATGCGCCTCGGTGAGCACCGCCATGTCCTCGGAACCGAGCGCGGCGAGCTGCGCCACGCCCAGCGCGGCGATCTGGGTGGTGGACAGCGCCTCGATCTGCTCCGTGCCGAGGGCGCGGATCTGCGCGCCCGTCAGGCCGCCGAGCGCACCGCCGCTGAGGGCCGCGATCTGCTCGGTGGAAAGGCTTGCGATCGCCGCGGTGCTGAGGCCGGCCGCACCCCGGTTGCTGATGGCGGCCATGTCCTCGGTCGAGAAGGTCGCGACGGCGTCGGGCGCCAGCGCCGCGAGCTGGGCGGCGCTGAAATAGCGGACCTGGTTGGGGATGAAGGCCTCGACCTGCTCGGTGGTGAGCGCCGCAAGCTGCGCCGGCTTGAGGGCCGCGATCTGGGCCGTGGTGAGCGCCGCGATCTGCTCGGGCGAAAGGCTGGCGATGGCGCTACTGCTAAGGCCGGAAAGCGCGCCGACCGAAAGGGCGGCGATATCGGCGGTCGAGAAGGTTTCCAGGGCCTCGGGGCCGAGGGCGCCGACCTGCCGGGCGGTCAGCGCCTTGACCTGCGCGGCGGTGAGGGCCTCGGCCTGTGCGGCGTCGAGGGTGGCGATCTGCTGGGACGTGAGGCCGGGGATCGATTTCACGTTGAAGGCGGCGATCTGGTCGGTGGACAGGCTGGCGACGGTATCGGTGGTAAGGCCGGCCACCGCGCTTACCGAGAGGGCGGCGATGTCGGCGGTCGAGAAGACCGCGATGTCGTCGGCATCGAGGGCTGCGATCTGTGCCGCGGTGAGCGCCTTGGCCTGCAGCGGCGAGAACGCTTCGACCTGGTCGAGGTCGAGCGCGGCGATCTGGGCGGTCGTCAGGCCGGGGATGGCGCTGCTGTTGACGGCGGCGATCTGCAGCGTGGAGAACAGCGCGATGCCCGCGGCGCCGAGGGCGGTGATCTGCCGTGCCGACAGCGTATTGATCTGGCCGGTCGACAACGCCTCGATCTGCTCTTGCGAAAGCGCGGCGATGGCGGCGGTGTTGAGCCCCTTCAGCGCGGCGTTGTTGATGGCGGCAAGGCTGTCGCTGGAGAGCGCCGCGATGTCGTCGCCCCCAAGCGCTGCGATCTGCGCCATGTTCATCCCGCGCATCTGGGCGGGGGAGAAGAGCGCGATCTGGCCAGGGCTGAGGGCGTTGACCTGGGCCACCGTCAGGGCCTGGACGGCGACCGGGCTGAGCGCCTCGATCTGCTCGGCGGAGAGCGTGGTGATGATGCCGATGCCGAGGGCCGGGATCGCGCGGCTGGAGATTGCGGCGATGTCCTGGCTGGAGAAGGTGGCAAGGCCGGTCGATCCCATCGCGGTGAGCTGCTGGCCGCTCAGCGCGCGCACCTGCGCCGGGGTCAGCGCTTCCATCTGCGCCGTGCTCATGGCCTGGATCTGCGTCGGCTTGAGGCCCGTCAGGGCGCTGGTGCTGAGCGCGGTGATCTGGGGCTCGCTGAAGGCGGCGATCGCGGCCGCGCTGAGTGCGGCGATCTGTGCCGGCTTGAGGAGGGTGACCTGCGCCGGGGTCAGTGCTTCGATCTGCTCCGGGGTCAGTGCGGCCGTCTGTGCGGGCGTGAAGCCGGCGACGGCGAGCGGCGTCAGCGCGCCGACCTGTTCGGGGGAAAGGGCGGCGATGGCCGCGGTACCGAGGCGCTGCACGGCCTTGTAGCTGATGGCCGCCATGTCCTCGGTGGAAAAGGTCGCAAGATCCTCCGGGTCGAGGGCGGCGAGTTGGGCCGCGCTCAGCATGCGGACCTGCGAGGCCGTCAGCGCCTCCGCCTGGTCCGACGACAGGCCTTTCACCTGGGTCGCGGTGAGGGCGCCGACCTGGGAGGGCGTCAGATTCTGGATGGCGTATTTGTCGAGCGCGCCGAGCTGGTCGAGCGACAGGCCGATGATGGCGCTTTGTGAAATGGCGCTCAACTGCCGGGTGTTGAGAACCTCGATGTCCTCCACTTCCAGTGCGGCAAGCTGCCTGGATGAAAAGGCGTTGAGCTGGCTGGTGGAAAGCGAGGCGACGTCCTCCGTCGTCCAGGCCGAAATCGCCGAAGCGGATAACTGCTTGATCTGGGCGATGCTCAGGGAGGGTACGATCGACGTCATGGATAAAGTCCTGAAATATGGAATCGAAAGAACAGCAAACGCACCATTCTGCTGAATTTCGATACAGCGACGAGCTTGCCTGAACCTGTACCTGAAGGTTGCCCGCCCGAAGGCTGGAATTCCCGCGGGTTGCGCGGTTTTTCCGCGGGTGGCAGGCGAAGGAGCGAGCCTCCGCCGCGCGCGGTTCTACAGGGAGGCGTAGAGCACGGGCATGAGGCCGGCGCAGGCCTTGAACCGCGCCCAGGATTTGTGTTCCGGGTGGGTCCAGCCGGTTTCGGCGACGGCCGAAAGGCGGGGAAAGACGAGGCGATCGAAGACGGCGCGGTCGAGCATAGGCTCGGACCAGATGCAGGCCTGCACGCCGAGCAGCTTCGCCTTCTGCGCCGCGCTCCAGCCGGCGACGGGATCGAAGGCATAGGTCATCTCGGGCGTCGAGGCGCCGGCCCAGCTTGCCCCCGGCTCGTCCCAGTCGGCCGTATGCGCCATGTCGAGATAATAGGCCTGGCCGGGGCAGACGACCATGGTGTAGCCCTCGCCGGCAAGCGCCGCGGAGGCCGCAACGTCCCGCCAGCCGCAGAGATAGGCCTTGTCCTTGTCGATGACGTTGCCGTGTGCGGCTTCCTGCCAGCCGCCGGTGACGCAGCCCTGCGCGGCGAGGAATGCCTGGACGCGCTTGAGGAAGACCGCCTGCAGCGCCGCCGCGCCGGAGCCCTCGATGGCGTCGGCGCCGTGCGTGTTGGTGATCACGTTGAGCCGCTTCGCATGGGCTTCGGCCGCGTCCTTGCCGGCGATTTCGGACAGTTTTTCGAGCGCCTCCGGCGAGCCGGACCAGGCGCCGAGCGGGACTTCGTCGGCGCCGATATGGATGGTGCGGAAGGGAAACAGCGCGATCAGTTCGGCAAGGATCGTCTCCACCACACGGTAGGTCGCCTCGCGTGCCGGGTTGAGGCAATTGTCGGCAAACCCCTGGACCGAATGATAGCTGCCCCGCTCCTGCGGATCGCGCAGTTCGGGAATGGCCATTTGCAGGGCGTGGCAGTGGCCGGGCATGTCGATTTCCGGCACGATCTCGATGCCGAAATCGCGGGCCTGCCGGACGATGTCACGGATGGCGGCCTTGCTGTAGTAGCCGCCGCTCCGTTCCGCGCCGGAGCCCAGGAGGGGCGGAATGGCAAGGCCCTCGCCGCGCCAGGCGCCGATCTCCGTCAGCGCCGGATAGGCATCGATCTCGACCCGCCAGGCCTCGTCGTCGCAGAGGTGCCAGTGGAAGCGGTTGAGCTTGTTCCAGGCGAGGATCGCGAGCAGCCGCCGGATTTCCGCCGCGCCGTAGAACCGGCGCGCCACGTCGAGATGCAGCCCGCGCCAGCCCATCGCCGGCGCATCGGCGATCCGCCCCTCCGTGGGAAAGCCGTAGGCGTGCGGAAAATGGTGCGCGCCGCGCCAGATCTGGCCGAGCGTGACGAGCCCGTAGAAGAAGCCGGCCTGCCCGCAGGCGCGGATGGAGACGGAATCGGGCGTGAAGACGAGTTCATGGGCCTCGGCCGCAAGATCCTCGCTGACATGGAAATATACCGGCAGCCCGCCTTCCTCGGCGGGCCGCACGATGCCCTCGACGGCGAAAAGCGCCTCGGCCAGCCGCCGGAACGCCTCCGTTGCCCCCCTTGCCGCGGCGTCCTCCGCAAGGAGCGTCAGGCCGGCAGGGGCGGGGCCGAGGCGGGTGAGCGCGACATGGTTCGGCCAGGGGATGATCGAAACCGGTGCCGGCGGGTTGGTGGGCACGGGGCAGGGTTCCACGCCCCGCTTCGGCGCTGTATTGTCGCCCATGCGCCTCGTTGGCGTGGTGGCGACCCTGCGCGTGCTGCCATCGGGAAAGAGGAGATAGGCGCCCCGCGCGCCGTCCGTCCAGTGCCGGAACGGCCAGCTCAGGCCGTGGATGGTGACGGTCCAGCTTGCGCCGGGGGCAAGGTCCAGCCCGTCCGGCGGCAGCAGTTCGGTGAAGGTGGAAAGCCGTCGGCCGATACGGCCGCCCTCGGCGGTCGCCGTGGCATCGACCTGGCAGGGGCCGCTGAAGCACAGGCGAAAATCGCAGAAGGGGGCCGTCCCGTCGTTGCGCAGTGTGAGCCTGTAGGCCATCGGATGCGCGTCCGTGGCCGGGATCCAGACGGTTTCGAGCGTGGGGACGTGAAGGTCCTGCATCGGCATGGCGGCTATCCCTGGACGGCCAGCATGCCGGCATAGATGCCGGGCGCCGATCCGGGGATCGGCATGGCGCCGACTGTCTTCTCGTAGAAGGCAGAGGGGCCGACATCGCCGATGATCGCATAGCCGTAGCCCATCGCCTTCAGATCGAAGAGGCAGGCGAGCAGCAGGGCGTGGCCGATGCCGAGCCCGCGCGATTGCGCTTCCACCCCCGTTGGCCCGAAGAAGCCGCGGGCGATCGATTCATGGCAGGCGAAGCCGACGAGCCGGCGCGCGCGCGTCGCGATGAAGACGGTGGGCGGCTGGCGCGTCAGCGCGATCGCGGTCTCGCTGGCCCAGCCATTGCCGAACGTGTCCGCCACCCAGTCGGTGACGAGCCGGGCTTCCGGGGCAAGCGCCCTGCGGATCGTCACGCCGGCCTCCGCCATCCGGGCATCGAGCGCTGCGTCGGGGGAAAGACGCGAGAGATTGACGAGATAATCCAAGACCGGCCCTCCGGTTCGATGCTCCGCATACCAGATTGGTAGTCAATCGCCGCGATTCAGGCAAACCGCCAAATTCCGCACGACCGGCGGTGATAGATATTCCCTATCAAGCCATTCGAACTGGCCTCTTGATCAATCCTGACGAATGGCAAATACCTGACCTATGGATACTCGTTTTATCGGAAAGAAATCCTCCGCGGCCGGTGGCTGGGGGGCCTTGAAGAGCTGTGGCAAAAGGCTTCTGGAGAGCGGCACGCCGCTGTCGGGCGCCATGACCATGCTGAAGGCGAACCAGCCGGACGGGTTCGATTGCCCGGGCTGCGCCTGGGGGGACCCCGAGCACGGCTCCTCCTTCGAATTCTGCGAGAACGGCGTGAAGGCGGTTGCCTGGGAGGCGACGGAAAAGCGCGCCTCGCCCGCCTTCTTCGCCGCGCATACCGTCTCGGAGCTGCGCGAGCTGAGCGACTACGAGCTGGAGCTCCATGGCCGTCTCACCCATCCGATGCGCTATGACGCGGCGAGCGACCGCTACCTGCCCGTCGCCTGGGACGATGCTTTCAGGGAAATCGGCAACATCCTGAAGAGCCTCGACAATCCCGACCGCGCCGAATTCTACACGTCCGGCCGCGCCAGCAACGAGGCGGCCTATCTCTACCAGCTCTTCGTGCGCCTCTACGGCACGAACAATTTTCCCGATTGCTCGAACATGTGCCACGAGGCGAGCGGCGTTGCGCTGCGCCAGGCGATCGGCGTCGGCAAGGGCACGGTGCTGCTCGAGGACTTCGAGGCGGCGGATGCGATCTTCGTGATCGGCCAGAACCCCGGCACCAACCACCCGCGCATGCTGGGCGACCTGCGCCGGGCGGCATTGCGCGGCGCGCGCATCGTCGTCTTCAATCCGATCCGCGAGCGCGGCCTGGAGCGGTTCTCCGACCCGCAGGACAAGATCGAGATGCTGCGCGGCGGCTCGACCGACATTGCCAGCCACTATTTCCAGCCGCAGCTCGGCGGCGACATGGCGGCCGTGCGCGGCATGGCGAAGGCGGTGCTCGCGGCGGAGGATGCGGCGGTCGCGGCGGGCCTGCCGCCGGTGCTCGACCATGCCTTCCTTGCCGAACATTGCGTGGATTTCGCCGCCTACCGTGCCGCGGTCGAGGCGACCGGCTGGGCCGAGATCGAGGACCAGTCCGGCCTGACGCGGGCCGAGATCGAGCGCGCGGCGGCGGTCTACATGCAGGCCGAGCGCGTCATCTGCACCTGGGCGATGGGCGTGACGCAGCATGTGCATTCCGTCGCGACGATCCGCGAGATCGCCAGCTTCATGTTCCTGCGCGGCAATATCGGCCGGCCGGGGGCGGGCCTCTGCCCGGTGCGCGGCCATTCCAACGTGCAGGGCGACCGCACGGTCGGCATCAACGAGAAGCCGTCGAAAGCCTTTCTCGATGCGCTGGAGCGCGAGTTCGGCTTTTCCCCGCCGCGCAGGCATGGGCACAATGTACTGTCGGCCATCGGCGCCATGCTGGACGGCTCGGCGGAAGCCTTCATCGGCCTCGGCGGCAATTTCGCCCGCGCGACGCCGGACAGCGCGCTGGTGGAAACGGCGCTGCGCCGCCTCAAGCTGACGGTGAACATCGCCACGAAGCCCAACCACTCGCACCTGATGCCGGGGGAGGTGTCCTTCATCCTGCCCTGCCTCGGCCGTACGGAGATGGACCTTGCGCCCAACGGCAATTCGCAGCTGATCAGCGTCGAGGATTCGATGAGCATGGTGCATGGCTCGGCCGGCATCAACCGGCCCGCCTCGCCGCACCTGCGGTCGGAAGTGGCGATCATCGCCGGCATCGCCGAGGCGACGGTCGGCAGCGGCATCGTCAGCTGGAACGCGCTTGCGGAAGACTACGACCGCATCCGCGACCATATCGAGGCGACCATTCCGGGCTTTGCGGATTACAACACGCGGCTGCGCAAGCCGCGCGGCTTCCTCCTGCGCAATGCGGCCGCGCACCGGGAATGGGATACGCCGGCCGGCAAGGCCTCCTTCTTCTCCGGCCCGCTGCCGGAGGAGACCGTGCACCAGCGGGCGCGCAAGGCCGGCGGGCGTTTCGCGCTGCAGACGTTCCGCTCGCACGACCAGTACAACACGACGGTCTACGGCCTCGATGACCGCTACCGCGGCGTCTACGGCGAACGGCAGGTCATCTTCATCCATCCCGAGGACCTGAAGGCGATGGAGGCGGAGGCCGGCGACCGGGTGGACGTCGTCGGCGCGCATGACGACGGAATCGAGCGCGTGGCGCGCGACTTCCGTTTCGTGCCCTACGATGTCCCGCGCGGCAGCATTGCCGGCTACTATCCGGAGCTGAATGTGCTGGTGCCGCTTTCCAGCGCCGGCGAGCAAAGCGACACGCCGACCTCCAAGTCGATCATGGTCTCGTTCCGCAAGCGCGAGGCCGCGTGAGCGGCGAAACGGAGGAGGCCGGGATTTTCCTGGAACTTGTCGCACGGTTGCAAAGCGAGGATCCGCGGCTGACGGGCATCCAGGCCGCGCTCGTCGCGGCGGTGCGCACGGGCGTCGCAAGCGACAGCCGCACCTTCGCCCGCCGCCTCGGCCTTGCCCATGCCCTCGTGCTGCGGGAGTTGAACGCGTTGGCAGAGCAAGGCGCGATCCGCATCGACGGCCGGGACGCGCGCACGATGCGCACCCGCTACTCCCTCGCCTCGTAGGGCAAGCACCCCTGAAGACCCTCTCTGCCCGGGCGCCTATTTGACGGCGATGGGCTGGAAGTCGGCAGCGAATTTTTCAGCGTTCCTGACGGCCTTGCCGCCGAGCTTTTCGCCGAGCGTCGCCACCATCTCGCCCGCCCGCTCGACGCCGTTGGCCTTTGCCAGCATGAACCAGTTGAGCGCCTGCCCGGCATCCTTCTTGAGGCCGATACCGTCGAGATAGAGCGTGGCAAGCCGGAACTGCGCCTCGTTGTAGCCCTGCCGGGCGGCCTTCGATATCCACTGCGCGCCCGTGGCGGGGTCCTTCTTCAGGGCGCTGCCGTCGAGATAGAGGTCGCCGAGCCGGAGCTCGGCATAGATATGGCCCATCTCGGCCGCGCCCGTCAGCAGGATCTCCGCCTGGGCGACGTCCTTCGGCACGGCCTTGCCTTCGAGGTAATAGGCCGAAAGCTTCTCCATGGCCGGCGCGAATCCCTGCTTGGCCGCGCGCCAGAGCCAGTAGGCCGCCTTCTGCGGATCGGCCGTCACGCCGAGGCCGTTCTCGTAGATCAGGGCGAGGTTGAACTCGGCAAAGACGTTCTTCTTCGCCGCCCCCAGCACATACCAGTAGCGGGCTTCCGTCAGGTTCTTCTCGATGCCGCGGCCGTCGCGATAGACGTCGCCCAGCGAGCGGTAGGCGATGGGAAAGCCGGCGCTGGCGCCGGTGCGGTAGATTTCCCGCGCCTCGTCATGCCGGCCGGCGGCATCGATGGCGCGGCCGTAGTTCATCAGGATGCGCAGGCTGTCGGGAAACTGCTTCAGTGCCGTCATGCAGGCCGGGACCGCGGTCTCCGGCCTGATCTGCTTGAAATAGACGCCGACCGCGGGATCCGCGATCTCCTGCACATGGCCGGCCTCGCGGTCGCAATCGGTGATCTCGGGGTAGAGCGGGTTCTGGGCGAATTCCTCGTAGTTCGCCGTCACGCGGCCGGAGATCGCCGGCACGGTCTCGTCGGAGCCCTTCGTCGCATCTTCCAGCCGCAACCGGGCGAGCTTGGCGAACACGCCCTCGGGGAATTTTTCGAGATAGCCGCGATACTGGTCGGCGGTGCCGTTCGCCTGGATGCCGTTCCACATCAGGAGGTCCTCGGCGGCATTGATGCTGCGGTCGACCGGCAGGGCCGCCACCTCCTGTTCCTTCTCCTCCTTCGGCCTGTTCGCCTCGGCCAGCGCCTCGACGCGCATTTCGGCGATGTCGGCGAAGAGGCCTTGCGGGAAGGAAGCAAGGTAGGACCGGTAGCTTTCTGTCGTGTCGCCATCCGAGGCGGCCTGCCAGGCTTCCGCATCCTTCGTCGCTTCCGCGGAGAATTTCGGCACTTCCGGCAGGGCGTCGGTGAAGAAGAAGTCCTTGGTCAGCGAGGAATTGTCCCACGGCACCTGCTCGCCGCCGGTCTCCTCGACCACCCGCTCGCGCACCCGCTTGAAGACCTGCTCGATGGGCAGGCCCGGCGCGGTGATGAAGTCGGCAAGCGCCCGCGTGAAGGGGCTGTTGCCCTTCGTGCCGTCCGTCGCGACCTTTCCCGGCGCGGTGGCGAAGGCGATGAAGGTGCCGAGCGGGCCGGTGGCGCGCGCAAGGCCGCGCGAGGCGCCGTCATTGGCCGCCGCACCGGCCGAACGGTTCGTTTCCAGGGGGTTGTTGCGGCAGGCATCGACGATGAACACGGCGATGCGCGGGCGCGCACGCTCGATCTGCTCGGTGATCATCTTCAGGCTGAAGGCTTCGAGCGGCAGGTCGGAGGAGGAGGTGAGCTGGCTGTCCGTCGGGATCAGGTAGTTCTCGTCGGCGAACTGGATGCCGTGGCCGGCATAATAGACGACGACATTGGTGTCCGGCGTCAGCGCCTCGGCCAGGCTCTTCATCGCGCGGACCATCTGCTGGCGGTCGCCGTCGATGACCGAGACGATCTTGAAGCCCGCCGCGGAGAGCGCCTTCTCCATCAGCTTCGCATCGCTCTGCGCATTGGGCAGGTGCGGCAGGTCGGCATATTTGCCGTTGCCGATCACCAGCGCGACGCGATTGTTGCCGGCGGCAAGCGCCGCGGCTGTCATCGACAGAAGAAGCGCGAGAAAGAGAAACAATCTTTGCATGAGCATCGCCACCCCATGAAGATCCCGGCGGGACGCTAGCATAGTCCCGCGGCCCGATCCTGGACAAGACGGGATATAGCCCGGTGTTATTCTGCGCCGCCTTCGTCAAAACTGCCTTCCAGCATGCGCGCCAGCGTTTCCGCGCCGTTCCGCCAGCCGCCATCGGCGCCGGCGATGGCGGCACATGCGGCGGTAAGGCCCGCGCGGATGTCGGGGCGGAGCAAACGGTCGAGGGCGGCGGCACGCTGCGTCTCACCGTCTTCGACCCGGTGCAAGAGGGCGGCGCCGCGCGCCTGTGCCCAGCGCGCCCGGTCGACCTGCCGGTCCATGTCCGGGCTTTCGTCCGGCACGAAAAGGGTCGGGATGCCGCCGGCGATGGTCTCGTGGAAAGTGTTGTAGCTCGCGCGCACGATCGCCGCGTCCCAGGCGAGGCTTGCGGCATAGGCCGGATGGAGCGTGACCCGGTGGTGCCGGGCGGGATGGCGAGGGGCGGCGCTTCCGGTCAGCGGCGACTGCAGCTCCACCACATGCAGGTCCGGCCGGGCGAGGAGGTCGTCCAGCAGGCGGGCGTGAAGGCGCATGAGGTCGGGATTGGCGGAGCGGGAGAGGTCGAGGAGGATGACGGTCGCCTCCTGCGGCAGGCCGAGCGCCTGGCGGGCCGCCGCCCGTTCCGTGCGCTCGGACGGGTCGATCAGCAGCATCGGCGGCACCAGCCGGGTCTTCGCCCGGTCGGCCACGGTCGGCCCGCCGTCGCATTCGCCGGCATAGTCGCCCGGCTCGATGACGATGGGGAAATGTGCCCCGGCGCCGATATAGCCGGCATGGTGGGCCGGCCACATGCCGCGCCGGATCCAGACGGCCTGCACGCCGCTATGCTCGCCAAGGGCCTTGATCACCCCGTCGAAGACGAAGTTGACGTCGTAGACGAGGGTGGTCGCGTGATAGGCTTCGAGCAGCAGGCCGATTTCCGCGGCGAGACGGTCGTTCCAGGCGGCGGGTTCCTCGCCCGTCAGGCCGTGGTGCGGCACGAAATGCACGGGAAAGCCGAGATCGCGCACGATTGCGGCACTGTAGCTCATGGTCAGGAAGGCGGACGGGCGGTGCTTCAGCCGGCGCGCGACAGCGAGCTGGCGCGTGAGATGGCCCTGGCCGATGCCGTTTGCCGAGACGAACAGGACGCCGTCGGGGCGAGGGGGACGGGGGGCGGGGCTTGCGGGTTGCGCTGCCGGGGTCGGGGCCTCCAGGACCTGCCCGTCCCCCTGCCTTTCGATGAGGAAGACGGCATTGTTGTTGAAGCCGCGCCAGGCCGCTTCCGGCACGTTGATGGCCAGGAGCCGCTCTGCCGGAACGAGGCGGGTCGCGTCATAGTCCGCCGGCAGCGGCAGGGCCGAGCCGAGCGTGGCGGCAAGATCCTCCGGCGAGAAGATGCGCATGTGATCCGACTGGCCGAAGCGCGCCGCACGCTCGGCGCCGGTGTGTCCGTCCAGCGCCTCGCGGAAGCCGCCTTCGAGGAAGGGGATGCTGAAGATGTGCAGGCCGCCGGGCTTCACCAGCCGGTGGAGGCCGGCGGCGACGGCGCGGTAGTCGCAGGCGACATGTTCGAGCACATGGTTGTGCAGGACGATGTCGAAGGAGGCCGGCGCGAGGGTCGGAAGATCGCGGCAGAGATCGAGGCGGGCGACGGCGAAGGGGAACTGGCCCGGGTCGATGTCGGCGCCGAGATAGCGGCTGCCGAAGCGGCTTCGGAAAAGGGTGGCGAGGCACTCCTCGGGGGCGAGGTGCAGGATGCGGCGGTTTCCCGACAGGAGGCCCCGCAGGCGCAGCACCTCGAAGATCAGCCGGTGACGCTCCAGCGAGCCGCACCCCTCGCAGCGCACGTTCTGGCGCAGGAAGGCGCTGTCCTTCTCGCCATAGGTATCCCCGAAGACCGAACTGCCGCAGATGTTGCAGGTTGGCCGGGCCACCGTCGTCCTCACAGGCTGCCGAGTTTGGTGATGTCCCAGTCGGTCCGGACGATGCGGGCATGGTCCTCGACATAGCGGGCAATGTCCCGCGCCCCATTGGTCCAGGCGATCGACCGGCAGCGGCGCACGACGCTCTCCCGCTCGACGGGGTCCAGCAGGCGCTCCACATGGGCCGCGACGAAGCCGAGGTCGTAGTCGCGGCGCATCAGCCAGCCGCGGCCGGTGAGTTCCGCCCAGCGGGCGCGGCTCGCCTGCAGGTCCATCTCGTCGGCCTCGTTGGGCACGAACAGCGTCGGGATCGCGCCGAGCACCTGTTCGTGGAACGTATTGTAGCCCGCCGCCGTGATCGCCGCGTCGAAGGCGTTGCTGAAGCGGAAGCTCGGGAAGAGCTCGACGACCCGGTGCCGCTCGCCCAGCCTTTCGAGGCCGGCGGCCTCGGGCGTGATCGGCGAGCGGATTTCGAGCGCGATCGTGTCGGGGCGGCGCAGCACTTCGGCAAGCAGCGCGCCGCGCACCTCCCGCATGTCGAAATTGGCGCCCGAGCCGAGCTGGAAGGCGACGACGGTCATGCCCTCGGGCAGGTCGAGGGCGGCGCGCGCGCTTTCGCGCACCATGCGCTCGGCCGGATCGAGATGCAGGACGGGCGGCACGAGGAAGGTTTCCTTGCGGCAGGCCGCCGTCGGGCCATGGTCGAAGGTCTCCGCCAATTCGCCGGGTTCGATCACCGCATCGAAGCGGTCGGAGAAGTCGAGGAACACCCGGTGGCATTCCCGCCAGAGCGGCCGGCGCACCCAGATCTTGAAGATATCGGGAAACGCGCCGAGCGCCCGGGTGACACCCTCGAAGACCGCCGTCGCATCATAGGCGAAGACCGCGGGGCGCAGATGGGCGATGAGCTCGAACAGCTCCTCGGCAAGGCAGGTGTTCCAGTCCTCGGGGTCGGCGTCGAGGATGCGGTGGTGCGGCAGGAAATGCGCCTGGTAGCCCTGCTGCACGGCGGCCTTCATGGAATAGGACATGGTGGCGAAGACCGGCGTCAGGCCTGGCGGCAGCCGCTGCGCGATGGCGAGCTGCTGGGCGAGGTGCCCGACGCCGATGCCGTTGCTGGAGGCGAAGAGCACGTTGCGTTGCGGCAGGGCGGGGAAAAGCCGGCCCTGCGGCGCTACCGCCTCGTCCGGTGCCGCCATGATGCGGGCGAGGCGATCGGCGTAGATCGCCGCGTCGTGGTTGTTCTCGACGAAGCGGCGGGCCTGTTCGCTTTGTGACCGGTAGCGTTCCGGGTCGCTCACGAAGCCGTCGATGAGGCGCTCGACATCGGCCGGCTCGCCATAGACCGCGGCCTTGCCGAACAGCAGCGCGAAATGTGGGGGCAGGATGACGACGAGGCCGGTCGCGAGCGCTTCGAGGATCGTCCGCCCGAAGGCCTCCGACCAGGCCGGATCGTGGAAATAGACGTAGAAATCGAGCGTGCCGAGGAAGGCCGGGACATCGTCCCAGGTGAAGGGCACCAACTCCCAGTTGGGCGGGATCGTGCCGTATTTTTCCGCAAGGAAGGCATCGGCGCCGAGCGCGCGCACGCGAAACCGCGCGCCGTCTGCCGGATAGGCGAGCAGCACCTCCTCGGCGGTCGGCCATTTCAGCGGGTCGGGGCGTGAATGCCGCCCGATGACGACGGGATAGGCGGGCTGGCGGGCCGGTTTGGCCGCCCAGTCGTCGAGGTCGATGAGATTGCCCCAGTCCTCTTCCAGCATGTGCGCATAGGGCGGCAGGCGGCGTGGAAGGCTGTCGCGCACGACGGTGCTGACCGGCGCCAGGAACACGTCGCTGCCGAAGGCGTCGCAGGCATGGGCGACGACGCGGTCGAGATCGTATTGCCGGCGGCCGTATCCGTCATACATCGGGTGGTGCAGCACGACCAGCAGCCTGTCGGCGGTGATCGACAGCGGGCGCGTCGGGCGGTTCTCGATGATCGTCGGATGGTGGATCAGCACGAGGCGGGCATGAAGGCGCATGTCGGGGTCGATGCGCTCGGTCAGCCCCTCGTCGATCAGGCGCCGCAGGTCCGGATGCATGGGGAAGGGCAGGCCGAGCAGCGGCCCCTTGATGGCGAGCAGCCCGGTGCGCAGGCCCGCCCGCGCCGCCGTGCGGATTTCCACGGCGAGCGCCGTCGAGGTTCCTCCCTCGAAGCGCACATCCGCGACGAAGAGGACGTCGAGAGCCGTGCTCATCGATCGGTCCGCGCCGTCATCGGGGGCGCTGCGGCAAGGAAGACGTCGATGTTCTGGCCGTAGCCGATGACATGCACCGGCTGCCATTTCGACACGAGGAGGCGCCAGCGCCTGGCGAGATAGGCGTTCCAGGAGATCTCGGCGGCATGCAGCTTCTGCTCGAGGGCGGAGGGCAGGTATTCGAAGATGGCGTTCCTGTCGCGGAACCGCATGAAGTCGAGGCTGTCGGTGAGATAGACGATCCTGTGCTTCTTGCCGAAGCGGCGGGCGGTCACGTCGATGATCTCGTCGATCTGCTCTGCCTCGATGCCGATGAGCGTGACGATGATCGTGGTAAGCGCGGGTTGCGAGGCGTAGATGGCGAGGGTTTGCTCCGGCGCATCGTCCGGTGCGGCGGGCTTAGGGCCGCGTTGCGGCAACCAGCCGAAAATCCCCATTTCGCCTCCCCTCTCGATCCCCCGGGCGGGCCTGAAAGCGCCTTTGGATCAAGGCTATTGCCGGGATCGGGGACTGTCAACGAAGGGGCGGGCGGAAAATGCGGGAGGCGAGGGATCAGGCGTCGAGCGGCCAGTCGGCAATGGCGGCGGGGCGCCATCGCGAAGGCCGGCCGGCGGCGAACCGGACGATGACGAATTGCGTTCCGGCGGCCGCGGGCACGCAGAAGAACAGCCGGCCGAAGGCGGCATTGCTGCTTTCGCCGTCGGGGGAAGGGGTGGGCTCGAACAACCAGGCGAGGCCGTCCGGCGCCAGGATCTCCGCCGTCACCGCCGCGCCGTCGAGGGTGAGGAGGGCGCCGGGGCCGTCGAGCGCCGCCGCGGCTTCGGTGTAGAGCTGCCAGGTGCTCGCCGGGGTGGCGGCGCCCTCCTCTCCCAGCTCGTCGACGATGAAGACCGTGTCGGTGCCCTCGAGAACGGCGCCCCGGCGCCAGCCGACCGGCCATCCGTCATCGCTGACCGCGTAGGCGGCAAAACGGCGGTCGCCTTCCCGTCCCGTGCCGAGGAGCCTCGCAAAGGCTGCGGTCGATTGCGGCGCGCCATCGATCAGCAGGGTGCTGTGGGCCGCGGCCTGCGTGCGGAAGTAGCCGAACCGCCGCCCGGGCTCGAAATAGCCGGGGAGGGCGTAGTTTTCCCGGCCGAGCTCGCTGACGAAACGCCGGCCGGCCATTTCCAGCACGAAGGTGCCGAGGTCGAGATGGGCGTGGTTGACGTCGTTGCACCCGCCCTTCAGCACCAGCCAGGTCGTGCCCGCGCGCAGCACGGCAAGGCCTGCCGGCTCATAGGCGGACGGTGCATCGTCGGGCGGCGGCGGCTCCGTCTCCGGCGCGCACCACAGGAGGTCGAAAGGGTGCGGGTCGCCGGGCGCGGCGTGCTGCCAGGCCATGGCCGCCGCCTCGCCCGCGCGGCCGGCGAGCCAGCCGAGCACGGGCGCGCGGCGCGGCCGTTCCGTCGCATCGCCGAAATTGAACACGCGGCCGCTCGGGCCGGTGAGGTCGCGGCCGTATCGCCAGGTGCGCGCGAGCGCGGCGGGCACCTCCGACCCAGGCCCGATATCATCGAGAAGGGCGTGGGCGAGCACCGCGTAGCGGACGGCATATTCCCAGTAGTCCGGGCCCTCGTCATAGCCGCCATCGACGCCGAAGGCGGAAAGCCCGTGCCGCAGTGCGGGTACAAAACAGGCCAGGGCGTCGCGCGCGAGAGGATGGCCGGTGCCGGCCATCGCGGCGGCGCCGGCGATCATGCCGGTGCAGCAGACGATGTTCCAGTTGTTGCAGGCCGTCATCCAGGGCACGCCGGCCGCGGCGGCGGCAAGGCCGGGGGAAAGCCCCTTTTCGACGATCGCCGCGGCGATCGTGTCGTGCTCCGTGCGGGCGAGCAGCGGGCGGGTCCAGCAAAGGCCGAGCGCCATGCCGGTCGTCATCTCGGCGGTGTCGAGGAAATGCGAGGGGTTCCAATCGGCAAAGGCGGCGGCGTTCAGAAGCTCGCGGATCGCCCGCCGGCGAAAGGCACTGCCGCCGACCAGGCAATCGGCAACGGCCAGCGTCGCGACGCGATCGAACAGCTTGCGGCTCGTCGGAAGGATGACGTCGCGTCCGTCTTCCCGCTCCAGTTCAAGCAGGGGAGAGGCATGGATGTCCCCGGCGACCCGCAGGACCGCCTCGGCATAGCGACTTCCGGCAGCGGAGGACCGGGCCGAAGACCGGATCTGTCCCGCATCCAGGGATAGGATCAATAGTTCCTGTTCCTGGCCCCGCGCGTGGCGCTCGACGTATCGACCTGCGTCTTCTTGGCGACCTTGCAGGGCACTTGCTTGCCCTTGACAGTACAGACCGTGGGCTTGCCTGAACTCGTCTCGCAGCCACTCAGTAACACAGCCGCCGACAGGAGAGCCGCGAGGGAAGTCCACTTTGCTACTACGAACCTAGTCATGGCCGTGTCCACCCGAAATTAGCAAGTCTGCATGGAAAGCGACAAGCCGGGCAAAGTCAATATCTCCTCTGCCCAAAACAGGGTCTTTCGCACGGCCATGTGGCGTGTCGGCAGGCAAAGCCGGTCCGGCCGAACATTCGATCGGATGTTTTGCCTGTTTGCAGTTCGCAAAGCCGCCCTCCGGCGCGCGAATCGCCCGGGCGGCTCGCGGCCTGCCCGGACTAGGCGCGCCGGCCGGCGGCGGCCGAGCGCAGGTTGTCGAGCAGCACGGCGAGCAGCAGGATCAGGCCGCGCACAACATACTGGTAGAAGGCCTGGATGTTGAGGAGGTTCATGACGTTCTCCGCGATGCCCATGATCAGCACCCCGACGATGACGCCCGTCATCGCCGCCCGCCCGCCGGCCAGCGACACGCCGCCGAGCACGCAGGCCGAGATGACCGAAAGCTCGAGGCCCGTCGCGGCATTCGGCTGGCCGGAGGTGATGCGCGAGGCCAGCAGCACGCCGGCGACGGCGCAGACGAGGCCTTGCAGCGCGAAGATCCAGATGCGCATGTTGGAGACGTTGACGCCGGCAAGGCGCGAGGCTTCCGGATTGCCGCCGATCGCCAGCGTGTTCTTGCCGAAGACGGTGCGGTTCAGCACGAAGCCGAAGATGATGAAGAAGACGGCCATGACCCAGATCGGCGTCGGGATGCCGAGGAATTTCGACAAGGCGAGCTGGTAGAAGCCCGAGTCGTTGATGCCGACGGCGCGGCCGTCCGAGGCGATCAGCGCGAAGCCGCGCACGATCTGCATGGTGGCGAGCGTCGTGATCAGCGCGTTGATGCGGAAGCGGGCGATCACCACGCCGTTGACGAGGCCGACGCCGCCGCCGCAGATCAGCGCCGCGATGAGGCCGACGAGGATAGAGCCCGAGGCGTTGGACGCCATGACGGCGACCATGCCGGAAAAGGCGACGGTGGAGCCGACCGACAGGTCGAAGTCACGCGAGGCGAGGCAGAACATCATCGTGCAGGCGACGATGCCGATGGTGACGACCGACTGCAGGAGGCCGAGCATGTTGCGCTCGGTCAGGAAGTTGGGCACCGTCAGGGCCACGATGGCGAAGGCGACGGCGAAGATGACGACCAGACCCTGTTCGCCGAGGAGGAGTTTTTTCAAGGACGTCATCGGGACTTGACCTGCTGGTTGGGAACGTCGGGAAGGGCGGCGGCGAGGATGCGGCGCTCGTCGAAATCGGCCCGCTCGATATCCGCGGCGACGCGGCCCTCGCACATGACCATGATGCGGTCGGTGATGCCCATCACCTCGGGCAGTTCGCTGGAGATGACGACGATCGCCATGCCCTGTCCGGCGAGTTCATAGAGGATCTCGTAGATTTCCGACTTGGCGCCGACATCGATGCCGCGCGTCGGCTCGTCGATGATGAGGACCTTGACGCCCTGCTCGGACAGCCAGCGGCCGAGAATGACCTTCTGCTGGTTGCCGCCGGAAAGGTTGACGATCTCCTGCTTGCGGGAGGGCGTGCGCACGCGCAGCCTGGCGATGAAGCGGTCGGCAAGCTCGGCCTCCTTCTTCGGCTGGAGGATGCCGAAGGGGGAGAAATGCCGGCGCGAGGAGATCGCCATGTTCTCCTCGATGTTGCGGCCCTGCACGATGCCGTCGAACTTGCGGTCCTCCGGGCAGAGCACGATGCCGGAGCGGATCGATTGCGGCGGGCTGTCCGGGGCGACGGCCTTGCCGTCGACGCTCACCGTGCCCTGCGAGCGGCTGTCCGCGCCGTAGACGAGGCGTGCCATCTCGCTGCGGCCGGCGCCGATGAGGCCGAAGAAGCCGAGGATCTCGCCCCGGCGCACGGAAAAGCTGATCGGTGTGCGCAGCTTGCGGCCGGCGAGGTCCTTCACCTCCAGCCGCACGGCGCCGCGCTCGCGGGGGCGGAAACCCCAGATATTGGCGATCTCGCGACCGACCATTTCGGAAATGATCTGGTCGCGCGTCACCTTGGATATATCAGGATGGTGGGCGGCTAGCTTGCCGTCGCGCAATACGGTGAGGCTGTCGCACAGGCGAAAAATCTCGTCGAGGCGGTGCGAGACGTAGAGGATGATCTTGCCTTCGGCGCGCAGGCGATCGATCAGCGCGAAAAGGATCTCGCTTTCGCGCGAGGAGAGCGAGGAGGTCGGCTCGTCGAGGGCGATGACGCGCGCATCGGCCATCACGGCCTTGGCGATCTCGACCATCTGGCGCTCGCCGATCGACAGCGAGGCGACCTTGGCGGCCGGATCGATGTCGATGCCGATATCGTCAAGCTTTTGCTTCACCACGCCGACGAGACGCGTGCGGTCGATGATGCCGGCCTTGCCGGGGAAGCGGCCGAGCCAAAGGTTCTCGGCGACCGTCAGCTCGGGCACGAGCTGCAGTTCCTGGTGGATGACGATGACGCCCGCCTCGAAGGCGTCGCGCACCGAGCGATAGTGCTGCGCCTTGCCGTCGATCAGGATCTCGCCGGTGTCGGCGGACTGGTCGCCCGAGAGCACGCGGATGAGGGTCGACTTGCCGGCGCCGTTTTCACCCATCAGGCCGTGCACGGCGCCCTTCTTCACGCAGAAGGAAACGTCGGCCAGCGCCTGCACGCCGGGATATCCCTTGGATATCGCGTTGAATTGAAGAAAGTCCTGCATCTCTCCACCCCGAAAGAAGGCCCGGCGGCCCAAAGCCTTCAACTGCGCCGCCGGGCTGACGTCATCCTGGGAGGATGATTATTCGATGCCGAGGTCCTTGCGTACCTGCTCGTAATTGTCGCGCAGGGCGACCTGGCCGGCCGTCAGGATGAGCTTTTCCGGTTCCTTGCCGTTGGCGACCCACTCGAACATGTTGAGCGCGGTCTCGTAGCCATGGCGCTTCGGCGAGATGATCACGGTGCCGAAGAAGCCGGTTGCCGCGGGCTTCTTGAACTCGTTGATCGCCGAATCCGCACCGCCGATGCCGACGCCGATCATGCTGTCGGCGGCAATGCCGACGCTTTCGGTGGCGCGCACCGCGCCGAGCACGGCTTCGTCATTGAGGCCGACGGCGACCCAGTGCTTGATGCCGGCATTCTTGTTGAGCACGACGGTGGAGGCGTTGAGCGCCGCTTCCGTGTCGGTCTTGGCCTGTGGGGCGTCGAAGATGTTGGCTTCCGGGAAGCCGGCGGCCTTCAGCACGGAGAGCGCACCTTCGACGCGGTCGACGGCGGTCGGCAGCTGGTCGTAGGACACGCGGATCGCGCCGACGTCCTTCATGTCCCATCCACGCTTCTTGATTTCCGCGACGATGGTCTCGCCGACGGCCTCGCCGATCTTTGTGGCCGAGATGCCCATATGCGGCACGTCTTCGATCGGGCTGCCATCGGCGTTGACCAGGCGGTCGTCGACGGTCATCAGCTTGAGGTCGTTGGCGGCCGCCTTGGCGACGATGCCCGGGCCGAGCTTCACGTCGGGTGTGCAGATGATGAAGCCCTGGGCGCCCTGCGCGCCGAGATTGTCGATGGCCGACTGGACCTTCTCGCCGTCCTCGGCGCCGATCTTGACGAGGGTGAAGCCCTTCTCCTTGGCGGCGACGTCGGCGAACTTCCATTCGTCCTGGAACCACGGCTCTTCCGGCTGCTTCACGATGAAGCCGATCTTCACGTCGGCGGCGAAGGCGGAGGTTGCGGCGAATACGGCGACGGTGCCAGCCAGGATGGCTGCTTTGATAAAGCCCATGTCTCTCTCCCAAGTTAACTGCGCCTGCAGTGTGGTTTGGTGTAGTGTCTTTCATCATATCCGTCAATTGTCTTTGTATGATGAATGAAATATCAGTGTATGATAGTAGCGTCGGGACGATGCGAAGCGGGCCGTCGCCATCGGGCGCGAAACGGGCTATGCATCGCGGACGGAATGGGTGGAGAATGATCGTGCAGGAACAGGACGGGCGCGCGGGCGTGGTCGATGGCGAGGGCGGCGTGCGGCGCCCCCGGGTACAGAAGAACGTCACGCGGGCGATCGCCTCGGATATCTGCGCCGACGTCTTCCCCATCGGCGGTTTCCTGCCGACGGAAAACGAGCTGTGCCTGCGCTACGGCGTCAGCCGCACCGTCATCCGCGAATCGCTGAAGATTCTCGAATCCAAGGGTCTGGTGCGCGGGCGCTCCCGGGTGGGCACGCTTGTCTGCCCCAAGGAGGAGTGGAACATCCTCGACCAGCAGGTGCTGGAATGGATCGGCCCGCGCATCTTCGAGTTCGATCTTCTCACCTGCGTGCTCGATGCGCGCCGCGCCATCGAGCCCTTTGCCGCCGAATTCGCCGCCGAGCGCGCGACCGTGCAGGACGTGGCGGAAATCGAGCGGGCCTGGGAGCGCATGCGCGACGCGGAGAGCGATCTCGATGCATTCTCGCAGGCGGACTTCGCCTTCCATGCCGCCCTGCTGAAGGCCAGCCACAACCAGGTCTTCATGCAGCTCGCCAGCATCATCCAGGCGGCGCTCGAATTCTCGCTGCATGCCTCCGCCGAAGCCGCGGATGCCCGGGACGAGGCGCTGGAAATCCACAAGCGCCTCGTGGACGCGCTGCGCATGCGCGACAAGGCGGCGGCGCGCGAATGTTCGCACCGCATGCTCGATCTTGCCGCGCGCGACCTTGCCATCGCCGTCAAGAACCACCCGGCGCCGGCCGGCGCCTGACCTCATTCCCTTTCCTGTTCCCAGACGAGTGTCCCATGAAGATCACGAAGCTCACGACCTATATTGTTCCGCCGCGCTGGCTGTTCCTGAAGGTTGAGACGGACGAGGGCATCGTTGGCTGGGGCGAGCCGGTGGTGGAGGGCCGCGCGCTGACGGTGGAGGCGGCCGTGCACGAGCTTGCGGACTATCTCGTCGGCAAGGATCCGCTTTTGATCGAGGATCATTGGCAGGTTATGTATCGCGCCGGCTTCTATCGCGGCGGCGCCGTGCACATGTCGGCGCTCGCCGGCATCGACCAGGCGCTCTGGGACATCAAGGGCAAGGCCTATGGCCAGCCCGTCCATGCCCTGCTCGGCGGCCAGGTGCGCGACAGGATCAAGGTCTATTCCTGGATCGGCGGCGACCGGCCCTCGGACGTTGCCAACAATGCCCGCGAAGTCGTTTCCCGCGGCTTCAAGGCGATCAAGCTCAACGGCTGCGAGGAGATGCAGATCGTCGACAGCTGGGACAAGGTGGAGAAGGCGGTGGAGACCGTCGCCGTCATCCGCGAGGCGATCGGCCCGCATGTCGGCATCGGCGTCGACTTCCACGGCCGCGTGCACCGGCCGATGGCCAAGGTGCTGGCGAAGGAGCTCCAGCCCTACAACCTGATGTTCATCGAGGAGCCGGTACTGTCGGAGAACCGCGAGGCGCTGAAGGAGATCGCCAACCATTGCGCGACGCCGATCGCGCTCGGCGAGCGGCTCTATTCGCGCTGGGACTTCAAGTCGGTGCTGTCGGACGGTTATGTCGACATTCTCCAGCCGGACCTTTCGCATGCGGGCGGCATCACGGAATGCCGCAAGATCGCGGCGATGGCGGAGGCCTATGACGTGGCGCTGGCGCCGCATTGCCCGCTGGGCCCGATCGCGCTTGCGGCCTGCCTGCAGGTGGATGCGGTGTCGCACAATGCCTTCATCCAGGAGCAGAGCCTCGGCATCCACTACAACACGGGCAACGACATCCTCGACTACATCTCCAACAAGGCGGTGTTCCACTATGCCGACGGCTTCGTGTCGATCCCGCAGGGGCCGGGCCTCGGGGTGGAGGTGGACGAGCAATACGTCATCGAGCGGGCGAAGGAGGGCCACCGCTGGCGCAACCCCGTCTGGCGCCATGAAGACGGCAGCGTGGCAGAGTGGTGAGGAGAGCGGAGATGGGCGGACGCCTTGATGGAAAACGGATCGTCGTCACCGGCGCGGCGCAGGGCATCGGCCTTGCCATGGCCGAGTGCTTCCTTGCCGAAGGGGCGAGCCTCTTCCTCATCGACCGGGACGGCGGCCTGCTCGCCGCCGAAGCCGGGCGGCTTCGTGCCGGCGGCGGCCGGGTCGGCCATGCCGCGGCCGATATCACCGATGCCGACGCCATCGCGCGGGCGGTGGCCGCAGCGGCGGTCGAGATCGGCCGGCCGAACGCGCTCGTCAACAATGCCGGCGTCAACGTCTTCTTCGAGCCGCTGACGCTTTCGGACGCCGACTGGCAGCGCTGCTTCGACATTAACCTCAAGGGTGCGTGGAACTGCAGCAAGGCCGTGCTGCCTGGCATGATCGAAGAGGGCGGCGGGGTGATCCTCAACATCGCCTCGACCCATGCCTTCACCATCATCCCGCACACCTTTCCCTATCCCGTCGCCAAACATGCGCTGCTCGGCATGACCAAGGCGCTCGGCCTCGAATATGCGGGGCGGGGCGTGCGCGTGAACGCGCTGGCGCCCGGCTATGTGCGCACGCAGAAGGCCGTGGAATACTGGAACAGCTTTCCCGACCCGGTCGCCGCCGAGGCGGAGACGATGGCGCTGCATCCCGGCGGGCGCATCGCCTCGCCGGAGGAGATCGCCAAGGCCGCGCTCTTCATGATCTCGGACGAATGCCCCTTCATGAACGCCACCTGCCTGACGGTGGATGGCGGGATGAGCGTGCTGCATCACCCCTGAGCGGGCGGATTTTTCGGTAGCTGAAAAAAAAGAGGCCCCGCACGAAGCGGGGCAGCGAGCGCCACGGTTGGCTCCCAATGACGCGGGGAAGCTCGCGGGTTGCGCGAGTGATACCCCAGTAGGGTTTTGCCGGAGCGCAGGGAAGGTCTGATTCGGCGATTCCGGTACGCTCGTGCAAATAAACTGCAGATGCAGCCGTTTTGGCCGCGGCGCGGCCGGAAAATGCCTGCGAAACAGGCAGGCTTCAGGAGGCCGTTTTCAGGATCGCGGAAAAGCGCGGGTCGAAGGCGCGGCGGATCGGCTCGGCCGCCGCGCCCAGCGCGACGGCCCAGGGACCGATCATGCCGAGCTGCAGGCGCGGCAGTGTGCGGCCGGGCCGGTCGGCATTGGAGGGGATGAGCGGGAACATCGCGTCGAACAGCCGCTTGGCCAGCGGTTCCGGCGCGCTGCCGGAGAGGATGACGGTCTGCGGGTCGAAGATGGTCTCGACCATGTGCACGGCCTGGCGCATGTCGGCCGCCGCATCCGCCAGCCAGGCGAGGATGCGCGGATCGTCCGCAAGCGTTCGCCGCTCGACCTCGGCATAGGCTTCCGTAGTCGCCGAATCGAGGCCGAGATGCTGGAACAGCGAGGCGAGCGACGACCGGTGCTCCAGCGGCGACCAGGTTCCGCCGCGCGAGAACAGCACCATGCCGATCTCCCCGGCATTGCGGTTGCTGCCGGTATAAAGCTCCCCGCCGAGGATGAGGCCGGCGCCGATGCCGTAGCCGAAATAGATGCACACGGCGTGGTCGAGGCCGTCGGCCGAACCGTTCATGCGCTCCGCCGCCGCGCAGGCTGTCGCGTCGTTCTGCAGGCTGGTGGCCAGCCCCGTGCCGGCGGCCAGCGTTTCGACGAGCGGAAAGGCCTGCCACTCGGCCATCATCCAGGTCTCGTCGTCGGAGGGCGCGAGGCCGAAAGGCCCGGGCATCGCAAGGCCCAGCCCGGCCAGCCGGTGCGCCGATTCGGGAATGCGCCGCGTGAGGTCGGCGCGCATGGCCTCGATGAGGCGAAGGATCAGCTTGCAGCCCTCCACCGGCCCGCCCGGCGGAAGGTTGGCCACCGTCCGGGCGACCTCCTGTCCCATCAGGTCGACGGCGACGAGACGCGTCAGGTGCCGGTCGATCTGCACGCCGAGCGCGAAGGCGCCCTCCGGCACGAGCCGGTAGGGGGTCGAGGGCTGGCCCCGCCCGCCGCGCACCACCTCTTCCGATGCGACGAGACCGTCCGCCTCGAGGTTTTCGACAAGGTTGGAAATGGTCTGCTTGGTCAGCCGCGTGGCGCGGGCGAGATCGGCGCGCGACAGCGGTCCGTTCAGCCGGATGGCCTCGATGATGACGCGCCGGTTATGGGCGCTGGTGCCTTCCTGGTTGGTCCCGCTCTTGGCGCGGATCGTCCGCAGTTCGTTCATCGACATCCCCTCTTGACACCATTTGAATAATACAGAACATTTAAGTCAAGAAGTTTGACTTAATAAGGAGCCGGAGAGCTCCGGGGAACGGCGGCGGGTCTCCCGCCATGATCCGGCGATGAACCCGCAACGACCGGGGTGCCTGCAGGGCGCCTTCGGATGCATGAACCAAACAGGAGGACGCAATCATGTTGAAATCGATGAAGAAGACCTTGCTCGGCGCGGCGCTGGCTGCCGGCGTTTCCGCCCCGCATGCCTTCGCGGAGACGACGCTCAACGCGCTCTTCATGGCGCAGGCCGCCTATAGCGAGGCGGACGTGCGCGCCATGACGGACGCCTTCACCAAGGCGAACCCGGACATCAAGGTGAACCTGGAATTCGTTCCCTACGAGGGCCTGCACGACAAGACCGTGCTCGCCCAGGGCTCCGGCAGCGGCTATGACGTCGTGCTCTTCGACGTGATCTGGCCCGCCGAATATGCGACGAACAACGTGCTGGTCGACGTCTCGTCCCGCATCACCGACGAGATGAAGAAGGGCGTGCTGCCGGGCGCCTGGACGACCGTCGACTATGACGGCAAGTCCTACGGCATGCCGTGGATCCTCGACACCAAATACCTGTTCTACAACAAGGAAATCCTCGAGAAGGCCGGCATTTCGGCGCCGCCGAAGACCTGGGCCGAACTGAACGAGCAGGCCAGGATCATCAAGGACAAGGGCCTGCTCGCCACCCCGATCGCCTGGAGCTGGTCGCAGGCCGAGGCGGCGATCTGCGACTACACCACGCTCGTCAGCGCCTATGGCGGCGAATTCCTGAAGGACGGCAAGCCGGCCTTTGCCGAGGGCGGCGGTCTCGATGCGCTGACATACATGGTCGACAGCTACAAGTCCGGCCTCACCAATCCGAACTCCAAGGAGTTCCTCGAAGAGGACGTGCGCAACGTCTTCCAGAACGGCGAGGCAGCCTTCGCGCTCAACTGGACCTACATGTACAACATGGCCAATGGCGGGGAAGACAGCAAGGTCGCCGGCAAGGTCGGCGTCGTGCCCGCGCCGGGCGTTGAGGGCAAGAGCGAGGTCTCGGCTGTCAACGGCTCGATGGGCCTCGGCATCACCACGACCAGCAAGAGCCCGGACGAGGCCTGGAAGTATATCGTGCACATGACCTCGCAGGAGACGCAGAACGCCTATGCCAAGCTCAGCCTGCCGATCTGGGCGTCGTCCTACGAGGATGCCGCCGTCACCGCCGGCCAGGAAGAGCTGATCGCCGCCGCCAAGCTCGGCCTTGCCGCCATGTATCCGCGGCCGACCACGCCGAAATACCAGGAGCTCTCCACCGCTCTCCAGCAGGCCATTCAGGAAGCCCTGCTCGACCAGGCATCGCCGGAAGACGCGCTGAAGTCGGCGGCGGACAACAGCGGCCTTTGAGGTTCGGCCTTGCGGGCGACGCCGGCCGCCCGCACACTCGCCCTTCCTGAAATCGACGAAGAGGACGCTATGTCCAGCACCTGGATGACGACCCGGGCATGGCTTCTCATGCTGCCGCTGCTGGCGGTCATGCTCGCCGTGATCGGCTGGCCGATGGTCGATACCGTGCGGCTTTCCTTTACGGACGCCAAGCTGATCGGTTCCGGCGGCGCTTTCGTCGGCTTCGACAACTATCTGAAAATGCTGTCGAACAGCAATTTTCAGCGGGCGCTCTACGCCACGACCTGGTTTGCCGTGGTCTCCGTGACGGCGGAGATGGTGATCGGCGTTCTGGCCGCCCTGCTGCTGAACCAGCGGTTCTATGGCCGCACCGTGCTGCGCGCGCTGCTGATTCTGCCCTGGGCGCTGCCGACGGTGGTCAACGCGACGCTCTGGCGGCTCATCTACAATCCGGAATACGGCGCGCTGAACGCGGCGCTGACGCAGGTCGGCCTCATCGACGGCTATCGCTCCTGGCTCGGCGAGCCCGGCACCGCCATGACGGCGCTGATCGTCGCCGACTGCTGGAAGAATTTTCCGCTCGTCGCCCTCATCGCGCTCGCCGCCCTCCAGGCCGTGCCGCGCGACATCACCTCCGCCTCTCTCGTTGACGGTGCCGGCCCCTTCGCGCGCTTCCGTTTCGTCATCCTGCCCTATCTTGCCGGCCCGCTGATGGTGGCGCTGGTGCTGCGCACCATCGAGGCCTTCAAGGTGTTCGACATCATCTGGGTGATGACGCGCGGCGGCCCGGCCAATTCGACGCGCACCCTGTCGATCCTCGTCTACCAGGAGGCCTTCTCCTTCCAGCGCGCCGGCTCCGGCGCCTCGCTCGCCCTCGTCGTCACCCTCATCGTGACGGTGCTGGCGGTCGGCTATGGCATGCTCGTGCGGCGCACGGCGGGGAGCGCCGCCTGATGGAACGCCGCAGCCTTCTCGCCTCGATCCTCATCCACGCCGCCGCGCTACTGCTCGCCGCCGTCATCGTCGCGCCGATATTCTGGCTCTTCGTGATGAGCATCTCGCCGGCGGCCGATCTCGTGGCGCGCCCGCTGCGCTGGTGGCCGGGCACGGTCGATTTCTCGCGTTATGCCACGCTGCTGTCGACCATCCCGAACAGCGCGGGCGCCAATTTCGTCGCCTCTCTTGTCAACAGCATCCTCGTGGCGGGCATGGCGACGGTCGCCGCCGTCGTGCTTGCCGTGCCGGCCGGCTGGGCGGTCTCGCGCACGCCCTCGGTCGGCTGGTCGCTCTCGCTGGTCATCGCCACCTACATGCTGCCGCCGGTCGCGCTTGCCGTGCCGCTCTACATGGCGCTCGCCACCTTCGGGCTGCTCAATTCGGTCTTCGGCCTGGCGCTCGTCTACCTCACCATCCTCGCGCCCTTCACCACCTGGCTGATGAAGTCCGGCTTCGACGGCATTCCGCGCGAGATCGAGCAGGCGGCGATGATGGACGGGGCGAGCCTTCTTGCGACGTTGCGCATCATCACCCTGCCGCTCGCCATGCCGATCGTCGCCACCGCGGCGCTTTTCGCCTTCCTGCTCGGCTGGGACGAGTTCTTCTATGCGCTGCTCTTCACCTCGGACCAGCGCGCCCGCACGCTGACGGTCGCAATAGCCGACCTCGCGGGCGGCCGGGTTTCCGACTACGGGCTGATCGCGACGGCCGGAGTCCTGGCCGCGCTGCCGCCGGTCCTGGTCGGCCTCATCATGCAACGGGCCCTGATCTCGGGCCTTACCAGCGGCGGTGTGAAAGGATGACGATGAACACGACTGCATCCCGGCCGGAAGGCCTCAAGGCGATCGATCGGGAAATGGCGCGCCAGCATGCCGATGCGCTCGCCTCCTTCCGCAACAACGGCGCGATGGCCGAAAGGGCCGCCGCCAGCCTGAAACGCACCGGCCGGCTGCTGCTTCTCGGCATGGGCGGCTCGCAGGCCGTCGGCCGCGCCGTCGAGCCGCTCTACCGCCGCCTCGGCATCGAGGCGATCGCCCTGCCGCTTTCCGAGCAGCTTGGCGCGCCGCTCGCCATCGACGGGCGCACGGTCTTCGTCACCTCGCAGTCCGGGGAAAGCGCGGAGGTGCTGCGCTGGTTCGAGGAGACCGGCGGCAATGACGAAACCTTCGGCTTCACGCTCGAAGGCGGCTCCTTCCTCGCCCGCACCGCGCCCTGCCTCGTCGGCCATGGCGGCACGGAGCAGGCCTTCGCCGCGACACGCAGCCTGACAGTGAGCTTCTCGCTGCATCTGGCGATCCTCGCCACCCTCGGCGAAGATATCGCGCAGGCGGTCCATGCCCTGGAGAACCCGCGGGAACCGGCCATCGACGCGGCGCTGGCCGAACTGTCCGGCGTGCGCTCCGTCGTGACGTCCGGGCGGCGGCTGCAGGGGCTCGCCGAGGCCATCGCGCTCGGCTTCACGGAACTGTCGCGCCTGCCGTGCTTCTCGCTGGAAGGCGGCCAGCTGCGCCATGGGCCGATGGAAATGCTCTCGCCCGATGTGGGCGTGGTTCTCTTTCGCAGCGACGACGCGACGACGGATCTCGTGACGGCGATGGCGACTTCCGTGGTCGAGGCGGGTGCGAAGCTCGTCATGTTCGACGCGTCCGGCCGCCCGCCGGTCGAGGGCGCGGCGACGATCGCCTTTCCGCCGCTGACCGGGCTTGCCGCCGTCTTCGCCATGCTGCCGACGGCGCAGCGGCTGATGATCGCCTTCGCCGCCGCGCGCGTCGCCGATGCCGGCACGCCGGTGCGCTCGACGAAGATTACCCGGAGTGAATGAGTGAAGCCGCTTGCCGTCGTCGGAAACGTCAATGTCGACCTGATCATGGGGCCGGCCGCGCCCTGGCCGCAGCCGGGCACGGAAAGCATCGTCGAGCATGACGAGCTGCGCGTCGGCGGTTCGGCGGGCAATGCCGCGCTCGCCTGGATGGCGCTCGGCACGCCCTTCGAGATCGCCGCCAGCATCGGCCGCGACCAGTTCGGCCGCTGGCTGGCGGAAAGTTTCGGTGCGCGCGCAAGCACCTGGCCGGTGCACGGCGACAGCACGACGCTTTCCGTCGGCATCACCCATCCGGACGGCGAGCGCACCTTCTTCACGACGCGCGGGCACCTGCCGCTGTTCAGCCTGGAGGATGTCTTCGCGGTGCTCGACGGGCCGCGGCTTGCCGGCGGCATCGTGCTGCTCTGCGGCTCCTTCCTGACGGAGAAGCTGGTGGAGGATTACGACCGGTTCTTCGACTGGGCGGATCGCCACGCCATTGCCGTCGCCCTCGATACCGGCTGGCCGCTGGAGGGCTGGACGGAGGCCAACAGGCGGGCGGCGAAAGGCTGGCTGTCGCGCTGCCGGATCGCGCTGTTCAACGAGGTGGAGACGACCAGCCTTGCCGGCGTTGCCGATCCCGCCGCGGCCGGGCGCATCCTGCGGCACGGCATGCCGGACGGGGGCATCGTCGTCGTCAAGTGCGGCCCGAAGGGTGCGATCGCCGTGGATGCCGACGACCGGGTTGTCCGCGCTGCGGCGCCTTCCGTGCGGGTCGTCGATACGATCGGCGCGGGCGACGTCTTCAACGCCGCCTTCCTCGCCGCGCATGCGGCCGGGGAGGCGCTGCAGGCGAGCCTTGCCGCCGGCACGGCGGTGGCCTCGCGCGCCATTTCCACCCATCCCCGAAGCTACGCACCGACCGCGCAGGACGTTCCGGCATGAGCACGCTGACCATTGACGCCATCCGCAAGAGCTACGGCGCCGTCGAGACGCTGAAGGGCATCGACATCGCGCTCGAAAGCGGGGAGTTCCTCGTGCTGCTCGGCGCCTCCGGCTGCGGCAAGTCCACGCTGCTCAACATCATCGCCGGCCTTGCCGAGCCGACGAGCGGCGATATCCGCATCGACGACCGCTCCATTGTCGGCGTGCATCCAAAGGACAGGGACATCGCCATGGTGTTCCAGTCCTATGCGCTCTATCCCAATCTCACCGTGCACCGGAACATCGGTTTCGGCCTCGAAATGCGCAAGGTGGACAGGGCGGAACGCGACCGGGCCGTGCGCGAGACGGCGAAGCTCCTGCAGATCGAAAACCTGCTGGAGCGCAAGCCCGGCCAGCTTTCCGGCGGCCAGCGCCAGCGCGTGGCGATCGGCCGGGCGCTGGTGCGCAACCCGAAGATCTTCCTGTTCGACGAGCCGCTGTCCAACCTCGATGCGAAGCTGCGCATGGAGATGCGCACCGAGCTGAAGCGCCTGCACCAGATGACGAGGACGACCGTCGTCTATGTCACGCATGACCAGATCGAGGCGATGACGCTCGCCACCCGCATCGCCGTCATGCGCGGCGGCCGGATCGAACAGCTCGACACGCCGGAGAACATCTACAACCGGCCGGCGACGCTCTATGTCGCAACCTTCGTCGGCGCACCGCCAATGAACCTTCTGGCCGCGACGGCGGGCGAGGGCGGCTTGCGGATCGACCGCACGGATATCACCGTGCCCGTGCCGGACCTGGAAAGTATCGCGCCGGGCCGCCGGCTCGTCCTCGGCATCCGGCCGGAGGCGATGGAACGGTCGGGCGCGGGCGTGCCGCTCACGGCGCGCTGCGAGGTCGCGGAGCTGACCGGGCCGGAGCTGGTCGTCACGGCGGCGATGGGCAACCAGCGCCTCGTGGCCGCCCTGCCGGCGACCGCCCGCGTCGCGGCTGGCGACGAGATCGCCCTTGCCGTTGCGCCCGCCGCCTTCCACGTCTTCGACGCGGAGACGGAGCAGCGCCTGAACTGACGGTTATCTCGCCGCGCTAAAGGCCTCGGCGATGGCGGAATAGACGCGGATCATCGCCTGCGCGCCGCCGGCGGCGATGTAGAAGTCGCCGGACGGCAGGTAGACGACCTGGTCCTTCTTCCACGCCACCGTCTCGGCGACCAGCTCGTTGTCGAGCGTGATCCTGGCATTCTGCTCGCTGGAGCCGATCGCGGCGGCGCGATCGAGCACGATCAGCCAGTCCGGGTTCGCCTCGCGGATGAACTCGAACGACACCGCCTCGCCATGCGTCGCCGCCTCCACCTCGGTGATCGCCGGCGGGAGGTCGAGCGAGCGGTGCAGCCAGCCGAAGCGCGAGCCGGGGCCGTAGGCGGTGACCTTCGGCCCGTTGGTCATGACGATCAGCGCCTTGCCCTTGCCGGCAACCGCGGCGCGGGCCGTTTCGATGGCGTTGTCCAGGTCCTCGCGGGCGGCCTCGGCTTCGGCCTCCTTGCCGAACAGGCGGCCGTAGGTGGCGATGCGCGCACGCGCCTGGTCGACGAGGTCGTCGCCGTCCATCGTCATGTCGATGGCCGGGGCCACCTTGGCCGCGGCCTCCACCTTGGTGGAGGAACGGCCGCCGAGGATGATGAGATCGGGGGCAAGCGCGCTCAGCGCCTCCAGGTCCGGCTCGAAGATGTCGCCGACCGCGCTCGCGCCGTCCTTCAGGTGCGACAGCTCCCTCAGATAGAGATTGGACGGCAGGCCCGCCGGCTTCACGCCGAGCTTGTCCAGCGCGTCGATGGCCGCGATGTCGAAGACGGCGACGGTGGTGACGGGCGTTGCCACGGTCTTGCGGCCGGCGGCCGTGTCGATCTCCACATCGGCGGCGCCGGCAACGCCGGCGGCAAGCAGGACGGCCGCGAGGGCAAGGGATTTCAGGCGTTTCATGTCTGTCTCCGATAAGGCCCCGGCGGTCGGCCGGGGCCATGTCATCAGAACGTGGCGCGCAGGCTGACGAGGAACGCGCGTCCCGGCTGGTAGAGCGGCTTCACCTCGCCGAATTCCTGGCCATAGGTCGCGCGGTCGGTATAGGTCTCGTTGAAGATGTTCTTCACCTCGGCGCGCAGCGTCAGGTTCTGGTGGCTCGGCGGCTTGTACTCGACGAAGCTGTTGACGACCTGGTAGGCCTTGAAGGCCGGGCTGCCGTCTGGAACCTTGTCGTATTTCGGCGCGATCTCGATATCACCGCCGACGGTGAGGCCCCAGTCGGCGAAGGTGTGGGCGGCGGAGACCGTGATGATCTCGCCGACCGGCGTCGTGAGGTAGGTGCCGGTATCGGAATCGGCCGGCTTGCCGTCGATCAGCGTGTCGATATTGGCATATTTCACGCGGATGTAGCCGTCCGTCCAGTCATAGCCGGCACCGATGGAGAAGCCTTCGGATTCGACCTGCCGTGCCGCATAGGCATAGGCGTATCGGGCGGCGCGCGCATTCTCCATTTCCGTGCGGAAGATGGAGCCTTCGACGCTGAAGCCCTGATATTTCGCGAGAAGGCCGACCGTATAGTTGTCGGATGTGGTCGGCTCCGGCTCCGGGAGATAGGTCCAGGCCGGGTTCATGATGAAGTTTTCCGCCAGCGGAATGCCGGCCCAGACATGGGAATAGCCGGCCTTGGCCGTCAGGAAGTCCGCAATCAGGTCGTATTCAGCGGAAATATTGCCGCTGAGGCCGGAATTGTCGAATTCCTGGCCGCCCGTGCCGGTGAACCACTGGTGATCCGCCCGCCCGCCGAAGGAGAGGCGCGCACGTTCGAAGGGCTCCAGCCGTGCCTGGACATAGGCGCCGAGATTGCTCGCCTTTTCCGTCGCCGGCTCGAACATGTCCTCGAGTTCCGCCCTGTCGCGATAGAAGTCGATGCCCGCCGTGACGGTGCCGAGATCGAAATGGAAGCGGTTCTCGAACTTGCCGTTGAACGTGTCCGTCGCGCCGGCCACCGGATAGGTTTCCGGATTGGTCCCCGGCCTCAGGAAAACCGTCGTGCCGACCTTCGTCCGGCCATAGGCGAGCACCAGCTTGGGATCCCACCAGCCCTCGGACGTCGTGTCCGTATAGGTGAAGACCGTGTTGGTGCGGTTGAATTCGTAGTCGCGCACCAGCGGCTCCCAGGGCTTCGCCCCGGTCGTCGTGCCCATATTGGCGCGGAACGGGCGCGGCGCCTCGTCCTTGATCGCCTCGTGGCTGAGCTCGACGCGGTCGCCGCTTTCGAATTCATAGGCGATTTTGCCGATGCCGCTCTGGAAATGGGTGCGCGTGCCGAGCACCTCGTCGCCGTTGCCGGCGGAAAACTCCTGGCCGCGGCCGATGTTGAAATAGCCGAGATATTCGAAACCGTCCTGCTTGCCGAAGGTCGAAAGGCCCGTGGTGAAGATGTTGCCGTTGGTGTTGAAGCCGGAGTGGACGAAGCCGCCGTAACCGTTGGCCTGGAGGAAATCGCCGACATCCTTGGTCTCGTAGACGATGGAGCCCGCAAGCGCGCCCGGGCCGGCATCGGCCGGCGCAACGCCCTCGTCGACGCTGACGGCCTTCAGCAGCGTCGGGTCTATCAGCGTCGTCGCATTGTGGTGGAAGACCTTGTTGTTCTGGCGGCTGCCGTCGATGGAGATCGCAAGGTTGGTTTCCTCTATGCCGTTGACATAGACCTTCTGCGACATGGGCAGCGAGGAGCCGACCTTGACGCTCGGCTCCTCGCGGAAGACGTCCTGGATGGTGGCGGGGTTCTTGCGTTCGAGGTCCCTGGCGGAAATGTTCAGTTCACTGACGTCGCCCTGGCCGACCTTTTCGCCCTCCACCGTGATCCGGTCGAGCGTCGTCGATCCGTCTTCCACGGAACCGGTGACGAGCGGGGAGAGATGCGCGGCGGTGACGATCGCGGTGCCGTCGGTGGTGACCGAATGGCGCGTGTCTGTGCCTTCGAGAAGCCGGGCAAGCGCCTCCTGCGGCGTAAACGCGCCCTTGACCGGCCGGGATGTCAGCCCGCGCGAGGTGGCGGCGGCAAGCGAGACCTGCAGGCCGGATTGCCGGCCGAAAGCGTTGAGCGCGCCCGCCAGCGGCTGGGCGGGAATATCGAATGCCATGGTGCCGACGCGGGCGGATTTCGCCTGGGCGGCCGCCGGCTGCAGGACCGCCTGCGGCAGGCTGAAGACGAGTGCGGCGGCGGTGGAGACCATCAGCCTGGCCATGAAGACGGTACGCGTGCGCGCCCCGGCGCGCGACGTGGTCGATCGATCGATATGCAAACGCATTTTACCCCCGGTATATCCTCGGGATGCGCCGCCCCTGAAGCGCGCATTCCCGGTGCAGAGACGATCGCCTCGGGAATCTTTTTCACGCTTCCGGCAAATTTCCTGAATTTTTCGGAAAACTTTCCGAAAGGCTCAGTAGCGCGAGACGATCCGGGTATAGGGGGAGATGGAACGCACCTTGCCGCCATAGGGTTTTACCAGCGCCTTCAGCGCCCGGTCGGGATCGCGGAGGTCGTAGAGGCCGGTGACGCGCTGGCGGCCGAGCGTGCGGTCCGGCACGCTGATCCAGGCGGAATGGTAGCGTTGCAGGCGCGCGACGACGCTGTCGACGGTAACGTCGTTGACGAAGAGCAGGCCGCTCCGCCAGGCGCCGATCTCCTCCAGCGGAACCGTCGCGCGGGTGATCGCGCCGGTCGCGCCATCGACCGTCGCCATGTCGCCCGGCGCCATTTCGGCAACGGCATGCGTTTCGCCCTCGCCGGAAATGCCGACCACGCCGCGGGCGAGCTGCACTGTGGTCGCGGCGTCGTCGAGCGCCACGTCGAAGGCCGTGCCGAGCACGACGACCCGGGCATTGCCGGCCTCCACGGTGAAGGGGCGCCTGCCGTCATGCGCCACGTCGAAGAAGGCCTGACCGGCAAGGAGGCGCACATGGCGGCCCTCCGGCGTCAGCTCGACGTCGATGGCACTGTCGGCGGACAGGTTCACGGCGCTGCCGTCGGCGAGCGTCACTATCCGGCTCTCGCCGGTGCCGGTGCGAAAATCGGCCTGCAGCCAGATCATCAGGGCAGGGGCGGCGAGCACGACGAGAAGCGCGGCGGCAAGGGCGAGGGCGATGCCCGCCGCAAGGGGCTTGCGGCTGCGGCGGGGCAGGGTCGCGACCGGGCGGGCCGGCCACAGGTCGACATGGCGCGGCCGCACCTCGCCGAGGGCGTCCCATGCCTTCAGCGCGTCGCGCCAGGCGGCGCGGTTGATCTCCGCGCGCGCGAGCCAGTCCTCCACGTCCCGGGCGGCCTGCGGACAATCGGGATCGGCCTTCAGCCGCAGCAGCCAGTCCATGGCCTCTTCGATCGCGCGGCGCTTTTCGCTGTCGTCCTGAATCAAGTTCTTACCCGTGCCCCGGCTCCCCATGCCGCGCATGGCGTTCTAGCCGAATATCAGATTGCTGCGTAGGGACGATTTGCGCGCGGATTTTTTTCACGGGGCGTCATTGCCGAGCCGAAGCGCGATCTCCACCAGCGCGGCGCGGACATGGCGGTGGGCGGTGGCGACGGAGATGCCGAGATGGGCGGCGACTTCCTCCAGCGTATAGCCACCGAAACGGTGCATCTCGAGCGCCACGCGCACGTCCAGCGGAAACCGGTCGAGCACCTCGGCGATCGCCCGCACCTCGTCGGAGACGAGCATGGTCTCCTCCGGTGTCTCGACGGCGCGGGGCATGGACCAGAACGGCGGCTCGTTGTCCTGTTCCCTCATCTCGATCCTGCGCCGCTTGATGAGGTCGAGGCAGAGATTGCGCACGATGCGGTAGAGATAGGCGAGCGTCTGGCCGGCGGAGGCGCCATAGGTGTTGGCCGGCGAAAAGCGCAGGAAGGCATCCTGCACGATATCCTCCGCCGCCTCGCGCGAGCCGAGGATCCGCGTCGCATAACGGACGAGGGCAGGGCGGTGGGCGGCGTAGAGCAGCGAGGTGGCATCTCCCTCCTTCACGGCGCGGCCTCTTCGATGCGGCTCCAGCGGGAGGCGGTGGGCGGAACGCCGGCCCGGCGTGTCACGCTGCGCGCCAGAACCTCTCCCGTCCGCCTTCCGGCATCGCCGCGCGTCGCCGCCATTGCCAACCCTTCAGAATCGCCGCGCCCCGGGCGGCGGCCGTGTGTCCATGAGACATAGCTTAACTTGATTTATCAGGTCAAGTTTATCGCCGGCAAGCGGCCGCCCGTCACGCCCGCCGATGCTTCGGCGTTACGCCATAGGCCTTCTTGAAGGCGGTGGTGAAGCTCGATGGGTTGCGGTAGCCGGCAAGGTAGGCGGCCTGCGAGATCGGAATGCCGTCCCGCTCCAGCGCGGCGCGTGCCGTTTCCAGCCGCTCCTGGCGGATGAAGTCCGACACGGTCGTGCCGAAATGCTCCTTGAAATGGCGCTGGATGGAGGAGGTGCTGATGCCGACCTCCCGCGCGATGCGGTCGAGCGTCAGGTCCTCGCAGACATGGGCGAGGATATAGTCGCGCACCTTCTCGCCCTGCCGGCGACTGAGCGCCGTCGGCTGGTGCGGTTCGGTCGCATCGGCCTCGACGAGAACCGAGCAGGCCTGGCACATGATGTCGAAGGCGTGCGAATTGCGGTAGAGCGTCAGGAGTTCGCCCGCCATCGTGCCCGGCGGCTTGAGGATGTGCTCGGCGATCTGGATGAGGTGGCGGTTCGGGGCGAAGCTGAATTCGGCGAGATGCCGGGTGAAGAAGGCGCGCAGCTTCGGCATGCTCGTCGGCTGCGAGCGTATCAGCCGGTCGACCCACGGCAGCGGCGCGGAGATCATCACCTTGCGCAGCGGCGTCGTGCTTTCGTTGACGAACTGCAGCTTGCAGTCTCGCCCGACATTCAGCATGAAGACGGTCGGCTCCGGGTTTGCCGCATCGCCCGCATCGATGCGGAAATGTTCCCCGTCCATCACGAAATGCTGCCGGCCCTGCAGGAGGACCATGATCAGGAATTTCGGCCAGACGTCGTAGAGATTGTCGTCCGGCGTGCAGCTTGCCGGGCCATCCATGGCGCCGACGAACAGGTGCTGGGGAACTTCCGGTTTGATCCTGATGTTCAAGACGCCGCCCTCTTGCATCGCCTTTTTCCGCGCGAACTGACCCCGGCTGCCGCTTCCGCAAAGTTTTCTGCGGTCTCCGCGAAAGTCTTTGCGGTCGACAGCCGATCCAAGCTACTGGCATAGTTGACTTCGTTAATCAAGTTTAATCGCCGGCCGTCGCGCCGGCCTTGTCGTATGTGGGTTCAGGAAATGTGGGGCACTCTTTCGCCGTCGATCGGACAACGTCGTATCATGCTGCTTGCCGCGGCCAGCGTCCTGGCGCTGAACGCGGCCGTCGCGCAGGAACAAGGGACCGGCCAGGCGACAGGCCAGGGCAGCACGGCGCTGGAAGCGATCGTCGTTGAGGGCGGCGCCGGCGAGCGGGGCGACGGGCCGGTTGACGGCTACGTCGCGAAGAAGAGCCTTGCCGGCACCAAGACGGATACGCCGGTTTCCAAAACGCCGCAGACCGTCAGCGTCGTCTCCAGGGAGCAGATCGAGGACCAGAGCGCCCAGTCCGTCGCCGAGGCGCTGCGCTATACGCCGGGCGTCCTCACCGAGTACCGCGGCGCCTCCAACCTGCGCGACGAGCTTTTCGTGCGCGGCTTCTACTACGTGCCGAAATATCTCGACGGCCTGTTCCTCGGCGGCGACCTCTCGTATGCGAAGATCGATCCCTATCTCCTGGAGCGCGTGGAGCTGATCTCGGGCCCCGCCTCGGTCCTTTATGGCCAGGCCAATCCCGGCGGCATCGTCAACATGGTCAGCAAGAAGCCGACCGATACGCCGCTGCGCGCGGTGGAGCTTTCGGTCGGTACGGACAAGTACCTTTCCGCCGGCTTCGACATCTCCGACACGTTCGACGACGTCTTCGGCTACCGCATCGCGGCGAAGGGCCTCCGGCGCGACCTGCAGGAGGACCATGCGAAGAACCGCTCCTTCGCCGTCGCGCCGTCCTTCACCTGGTCGCCGGACGAGGGCACCTCGCTGACCATCCTCGGCGGCTACCAGAACGAACCGGATGCAGGCTACCGCAACTTCCTCGATGCGGCCGGCACCGTCACGCCGATCCCGGGCTTCGGCTTCGTGCCGCGTGACTTCTTCGTGTCCGATCCGGATTTCGAGCGTTCGGAACGCAAGCAGGCCTGGATCGGCTACGAGTTCAGGCACGAGTTCAACGACAATCTCACCTTCCGCCAGAATGCCCGCTACCACCATGTCGACTGGCTGCACCATACGCTGGTCTATGGCAGCGCCAGCCCCGATCCGGTGACCGGGAACAACACGATCGTCAGCCGCTCGGCGAGCGGCGGCACGGACACCTGGAACCAGTTCACCATCGACAACCAGATCGAGGCGACATTCTCGACGGGCGCCGCCGAGCACACGCTGCTCGGCGGCGTGGACTACCAGTATCGCACCCGTGATTACAAATGGGGCCGCGCCGCCGGGCCGAGCATCGACCTTGCCGACCCGCGCTACGGCGACTTCGACTTCTCGTCGCTGGTGCTGGCAACCACCGACCTTCAGGACCTGACGGCCCGCCAGGTGGGTGTCTACCTGCAGGACCAGGTGGAGATCGGCGCCTTGAACCTTCTCGCCGGTATCCGCTACGACCGGGCCAAGACCGAGATAGACGACCGGCTGGGCACCAACGACCAGTCCTATGACGACGGCGCCTTCACTTGGCGGGCCGGGGCGCTCTACGCCTTCGACAACGGCCTGTCGCCCTATGTCAGCTATGCGACCTCCTTCGAGCCGGCGCTCTACCTGCCGCCGGCCGGCAGCCCGGCCTTCTCGCCCACGACGGCCGGGCAGTTCGAGGTCGGCGTCAAATATGCCCCGGAAGGCTCCGGCCTGCTGCTGACGGCCGCCTATTACGACCTGAGGCAGAAGGACGTGGTGGCCGGCGCCTGGGACCCGGACCTCGGCCAGGTGGTCTATTCGCAGGTCGGCAAGATCCACAACCGCGGCATCGAGCTTTCCGCCCGGGCGGAGGTGACGAACAACCTCTCGCTGATCGCCGGCTACAGCTATATCGACTCGATCGTCAAGGAATCCGTCAATACGAGCGAAGTCGGCAAGATGCCGGCCCGCATTCCGCAGCATCAGGCCTCGCTCTGGGCGACCTACACGGCCGATGAGGGCGCGCTGGAGGGGCTGACCGTCGGCGGGGGCCTGCGTTATATCGGCACAAGCTGGGGCGATGGCGGCAATTCGTTCAAGGTCGGCGCCGTCACGCTGTTCGACGCCATGGCCTCCTACGATTTCGGCGCGAAGAGCCCGGAGCTGAAGGGCCTGTCCCTGCAGCTCAACGTCAAGAATATCGGCGACGAGCGCTACGTCGCCTCCTGCGCCAGCGCCTATGCCTGCTTCTATGGCGAAGGCCGCAGCATCGTCGCGACGCTGAAGAAGGAATGGTGATGCGCAGGATGATCGGATCGGGCGTCATGGCCTTGATCCTCTCGATGACGCCGGCGCCTGCGGCGGAGACGACGCAAGCCGTGCCGCTCGCCGCCGGCACGGCGGTGACGGGGAAGGCTGCGACGGCCGGGGCAAGGGAGGCCTTCGATCCCCGGACGGCCGTCGGCGACTACTTCAAGGGGGCGTTTCGCGTCGAGGCCGGCACCTTCGATCTTGATCTCGTGGACAGCGAGGGCCGGCACCTGCGCCGGCTCGCCGAAGGGGCGGGGGGCGTCGCGGAGTTCCAGTTCGTTGCCGAAGGCTCCGGCGAGCGGCTGGTCGTCACGGCCGCACGCGCGGGCGCCTATGTGCTCGGCATCGAGCGCAAGGTCGGCCTTGCCGAGCAGCGGCCGGCGCCGACCGCCTATCTGAGCCCCGCCATCGCCGGGATCGCCACCGCGGTCGCGGCGGGCGGAACGACGGAGGCCTTCTGGGCGATGGTCGCGGACCGCGGCACGCCGCTCGTCGAGGACGGGCCGGCGGGGCACAGGATCGTCACCTTCCTGGGGCGCGGCGCGAAGCGCAACATCCGCCTGTTCGGCGCACCGAGCGGCGACCACGAGGAATTGCAGCGTCTCGGCGATTCGGACATCTGGTTCAGGAGCTTTCAGGTGCCGGAAGGCACGCGGCTGTCCTATCAGCTGGCCTTCGACGTGCCCGACGTGCCCGGCACCGCGCGCGACCGGCGCGTCGCCATCCTTTCGACGGCCAGGGCCGATCCGCTCAACCGGCACCGCTGGCCGGCGGAGGCGGTGGACGCCTATAATCAGGAGTCCGTGCTGGAACTGGCCGGTGCGCCGCCGCAGCCGTTTCTGGCGGAGAAGGGCAATCCCCAGGGCCGGTTGAGCCGGCTGTCGATCGAAAGCCGGCTGCTCGGCAACCGCCGCGACATCACGCTCTACTACCCGCCCGGTTTCGACCCGGCGCGCAAGGACACGGTCCTGCTCTTCGTCTTCGACGCCGACCAGTATCTCGACCGCGTGCCGGTGCCGCGCATCCTCGACAACATGATCGCCGCCGGCGCGGTGCCGCCGGTGGTCGCCGTCTTCGTCGCCAATCCCGACCGGGCGGCGCGGGCGCGCGAACTTCCGGCCAATCCGGCCTTCGCGGATTTCATGGCCACGGAGCTTTATCCGCGGGTGGCAAGGGAAACGGGGCTGGCGATCCCGGCCACGCGCACGGTGCTGGCCGGCTCCAGCTATGGCGGCCTTGCCTCGGCCACCGTCGCCATGCGGCATCCGGAGGTCTTCGGCAACGTGCTCTCCATGTCCGGTTCCTTCTGGTGGAGCCCGCCGGGCACGCCGGAGGACCGGCAGGAGCATGTGGCGGGGCTGATTGCCGCAGGCCCGGCGCTGCCGCTGCGCTTCTTCCTCTCGGCCGGCCTCTTCGAAACGGGCGCGCAGGGCTCGGCCGGCATCCTCGAAACCAGCCGGCATTTGCGGGACGTGCTGCAGGCCAAGGGCATTCCCGTCACCTATCGCGACTATGCCGGCGGCCACGACTATCTCGTCTGGCAGGGCGTCATCTCGGACGGGCTGATCGCGCTGTTCGGTGGGGATCGGCCCTGACGGCCGGCTTCCCTTGTCGGGAAAACATGAGTAAGGACGTTATGTTTTCGGCGCTGCCGGCAGGCAAGCCGGCCGCCGGACAAGGATGAAAGGGAAGGCCATGCTCGAATCCGTCGCCTATCTGGAGACCGCCCACGGCCGGAAATACCTGGCGCAGCTGTGCAAGCATTTCGCGCACAAGATCGAGGTCACCGCTTCGGAAAACCACGGCGAATGTCACTTTGCCTGCGGCCTCGGCATTCTCGATGCCGATGACTATGGCCTGCGCATGACCGCCCGGGCCGAAAACGGCGAGGACCTCGCCCAGACCCAGTCGGTGATCGAATCGCATCTCGCGCGCTTCGCCTTCCGTGAGGAGCTTCAACCGCTCGACTGGCAGTGGCAGAACAAGGCCGGCTGAGCGTTCGCATCCATCCAGAATGACAGGTAGACCATGAAACAGTTCCGCCCGCTTGCGGCCTTCGCCGCCCTTGCCCTTTCCATCCTGCCCGCCAGCGCCATGGACGTGACGACGGCGCGGGGAACGGTCGCGGTGGACGGCGTGCCGAAGACCATCGCCGTCTACGACATGGCCGCGCTCGACACGCTCGACCGCCTCGGCATCCGCCCGGCAGGCGTGCCGGACAAGCTCTACGTTCCCGCGCTGGAGCCGATCAAGGCGGGCGCGACGGCGGTCGGCACGCTCTTCGAGCCCGACCTCGAGGCGCTGAGCGCGCTCGGTCCTGATCTCGTCATCGTCGGCAGCCGGTCCGCCGCCAAGGCGGACGTCACCGCCAAGGTCGCGCCGACCATCGACATGACGATCGATGGCGACGATCTCTTCGGGCAGGCCAAGCTGCGTCTTGAGACCTATGGCGAGCTGTTCGGCAAGGCGGCGGAGGCAAAGGCCATTGCCGGTGAGCTGGACGCGAAGCTCGCGGCCGCCAGGGCCGCCGTTGCCGGCAAGGGCAAGGCGCTGATCGTCATGACCAACGGGCCGAAGGTCTCCACCTATGGCCCCGGCTCGCGCTTCGGCTGGGTGCATGCGGCGCTCGACCTGCCGCCGGCGATCGCCGAGATCGAGACGGCGACGCATGGCGAGGCGGTGTCCTTCGAGTTCATCCGCGAGGCGAACCCCGACTGGCTTCTGGTGCTCGACCGCGCCGCTGCCGTCGGCTCCAACGAGCAGGCCGCCAGGGTGACGCTCGACAACGAGCTCGTGGCGGAAACGACGGCGTGGAAGAAGGGCCAGGTCGTCTACCTGCCGGCGCCGGATTTCTACATCGCCGCCGGCGGCGTGCAGTCGCTCGAACGCGTGCTGGCGACGATCACGGAGGCCTTCGCCGCCGCGAAATGAGCGCCCGCGCCCTGCACCCCTCCTTGCGGATCGGAACGATCGCGGGCCTCGGGCTCGCGGTCCTTTTTGTGCTGAGCCTTGCCGTCGGCGTCAGCCCGATGCCGCTTGGCCGGGTGCTGAGCGATCCCGAAGCGCTGCAGCTGCTCCTCGTCAGCCGCCTGCCGCGCACGCTTGCCGCGATCCTCAGCGGCGCCGGGCTGGCGATCGCCGGCCTCATCATGCAGACGCTGGCCCGCAACCGCTTCGTCGAGCCCGCGACCGCCGGCACGGCGCAGAGCGCCGAACTCGGCATCCTCCTCGTCACGCTGCTCTTTCCCGCCGCCGCCCTGCCGGTGAAGACGCTCGTCGCCGGCGGCGCGGCCCTGCTCGGCACCTCGATCTTCCTGGCGACCGCCCATCGCCTGCCGCCCGCCCAGCCGTTCCTCGTGCCGCTCTTCGGCATCGTCTATGGCGGGGTCATCGGCGCGGCCGCGACCTATGCGGCCTGGCAGGCGGATCTCCTGCAGTTCCTCGCCGTCTGGACCAACGGCGACTTCTCCGGCGTGCTGCGCGGGCGCTACGAACTCTTGTGGATCGCCGCCGTGATGGTCGCCATCGCCTGGTTCGTCGCCGACCGGCTGACCATCATGGCGCTGGGGCGCGAGGCGAGCATCGGGCTCGGCATCGACTACGCCCGCATGATGCAGATCGGCCTCGTCCTCGTCTCCGTCATCACGGCGCTGGCCGTCGCCGTCGTCGGCATGATCCCCTTCGTCGGCCTTGCCGTGCCCAACATCGTCTCGCGCCTGATGGGCGACAATGTGCGCGGCACGCTGGGCTGGGTCGCCGCCGGCGGGGCGGGGCTTGTGCTCGCCTGCGACATCGCCGGGCGCCTTATCCGCTATCCTTACGAGATCCCCGTCGGCACGGTGATGGGCGTGGTCGGCGGCGCGATCTTCCTCTGGCTGCTCTTCCGGCGTGGCGCCCATGCCTGACCGCCGTCTTCTCGGCCTTGCCGCCGCGGCCCTTGCTGCCGCCGTCGCGTTCCTGGCGATCGGCCTCAAGGGCAACATCGCCTTCGTGCTGGAACTGCGCCTCGTGAAGCTTGCGGCGCTGGTGCAGGTGGGCGTGGCGATCGCCATTTCCACCGTGATCTTCCAGACCGTCACCGGCAACCGCATCCTGACGCCGTCGATCATGGGGCTCGATGCGCTCTATCTCTTCGGCCAGATGCTGATGGTCTTCCTGCTCGGCGGGGTGGGCTACGTGGCGCTCGATCCGCAGCTGAAGTTCGGCCTGGAGGTGCTGGTGCTGATGGCGCTCGCCTCGGCGCTGCTGCTGCCCATGCTGAGGAGCCGCCTCGACATGGGCCTGATGCTGCTGGCCGGCGTGGTCTTCGGCGTCCTGTTCCGCAGCCTGCATTCGCTGCTCGCCCGCCTCATCGACCCAAACGAGTTCTCCGTCGTGCAATCGGCGAGCTTCGCCAATTTCAATGCCGTGCGCACCGACCTCCTGGTCTTCGCCGCCATCGTCACGGTCATCGCCGCCGTGATCGCCTGGCGGGCGCGCCACGTGCTCGATGTCATCTCGCTGGGGCCGGATACCGCGACGGGCCTCGGCGTCGGCTGGACGGGCACGGTGACGGGCCTGCTGCTGCTCGTCTCAGCGCTGGTCGCCGTCTCCACGGCGCTCGTCGGGCCGGTCGCCTTCTTCGGGCTTCTGGTGGCGGCGCTGGCCGAGCGCATCGTCGATACCCGCCGCCACGGCGTTCTGCTGCCGGCGGCCGCCCTTGCCGGCATCGTCGTGCTCGTCGGCGGGCAGACGCTGTTCCAGCATGCGCTCGGCAACGCGACGGCGCTCGGCGTCGTCATCGAATTCGTTGGCGGGCTCGTCTTCCTCCTGCTGCTGGTCCTCGGGAGCCGCAAATGATCCGGATAGAAAACGTCTCCTTCAAGCACCGGACGACGCCGATCCTCACGGATGTCAGCCTGACGATCCCGAAGGGCGGCGTCGTGGCGCTGATCGGGCCGAACGGCGCGGGAAAGTCCTCGCTTCTTTCGCTCGTCGCGCGGCTGCAGCCGCTCCAGACGGGCGCCATCGATATCGACGGCCTGCCGGTGGATAGCACGCCCGGCCGGGAGCTCGCCCGCGTCATTGCCATCCTGCGGCAGGACACCACGGTGGCAAGCCGCCTCAAGGTGCGCGAGCTCGTCGGCTTCGGCCGTTTTCCCCATGGCCGCGGCCGCCTCACCGCGGCCGACCACGCCATTATCGATGCGGCCATCGCCCGGTTCGATCTCGCCGACCTTGCCGACCGCTTCATCGAGACGCTCTCCGGCGGCCAGCGCCAGCGCGCGCTTGTCGCCATGGCCTTCGCGCAGGGCACGGATTACCTCTTGCTCGACGAGCCGCTGAACAATCTCGACATGTATTACGCCCGCGAACTGATGCGCTCGCTGCGCAGCATCGCCGACGGCAAGGGCAAGACGGTCGTCATCGTGCTGCACGACATCAACCAGGCAAGCGCCCACGCCGACCGCATCGTCGCGATGAAGGGCGGCCGTATCGTCGCGGACGGCACGCCGGCGGAAATCCTGACGCCGGAAACGCTGGAGGCCGTCTTCGGCTTTAACATGCGGGTGGAGACGATCGAGGGCAAGCCCTTCGTGCTGCATCAGCTCTAAGGCCGATTGACGAGCGGGGAGCGGATGCGCATCAGTCCACCCATCGCATGCCGAGGGGGAGCAGCATGGTCTATCCGGATACCTATTACCGCCGCACCATGACGGACCGGGCGGCGCGCCCCGCGCTCGCCGGCACCGTCGACTGCGACGCGGTGATCATCGGCGGCGGCCTTGCCGGCCTCTCGACGGCCCTTCAGCTCGCGCGGGCTGGCCGGAGCGTGGCGGTGCTGGAAGCGGAGAGCATCGGCTTCGGCGCCTCCGGGCGCAATGGCGGCTTCGTCAGCGCCGGCTATGCGACGGGGGAGGGCAATATCGCCCGCATGGCCGGCCCGGCGTCGGCGCACGAGTTGCATCTCCTGTCGATGGAGGGCGTCGAGTTCGTCCGCGACAACATCCGGACCCTTGGCCTTGAGGATGCAAAGCTCCGGCCGGGCCTGATGAGCGTGCTGCGCTACGATGACGGCGCGCGCCTCAAGGCCGACGTGGAGGACGCACGCCGGCGCTATGGCGAAGACGCCAGCTACATGGACCGCGATGCGGTGCGCGCGGTGCTGAAATCGGACCGCTACCATCAGGCGGTACGCCACGGGGATGCCTTCCACATGCACCCCTTGAATTATCTGTGCGGCATCGCCCGGGAAATCGAGCGCCTCGGCGGGTGCATCTTCGAGCAGTCCGCGGCAACGGGGACGGATCTGGAGGGCGCGGAGAAGCGGGTGAAGACGGCAGGCGGCACGGTGACGGCGCGGGACGTCGTCTTCGCCACCGGCGGGTACACCGGGGCGCTGAATGCGCGGCTCCGGCGCGCCTTCCTGCCGATCGCCACCTATGTGATGGTCAGCGAGGAGGCGCCTGACCTTCTCGCTGCGGCGATTGCCACGGGCGACGCCATCGGCGACAACCGCCGGGCGGGCGACTATTACCGCCTCGTCGATGATGGCCGGAGGCTGCTCTGGGGCGGGCGCATCACCACCCGCGCCGCCTCGGCCGAGCGGCTGGTGCGCGAACTGCGCGCTGAGATGGTCGGCACCTACCCGCAGCTTGCCGGCCTCAGGACGGAGCTCGCCTGGTCGGGCCTGATGTCCTATGCCCGCCACCTGATGCCCCAGATCGGGCGCATGGCCCCCGGCGTCTGGCACTGCACCGCCTTCGGCGGCCACGGCCTCAACACGACGGCGATCGGCGGCAAGGTCGTCGCCGAGGGCATCCTGGGGGAAAGCGAGCGCTACAGGCTCTTTGCGCCTTTCGGCCTGGTCTGGGCCGGCGGCCTCGCGGGGCTGGCGGTTGCGCAATTGACCTACTGGAAGCTGCAGGTGCAGGACCGGTGGCGCGAGCGCGCCGCCTGAGGCGGCCGCCACTGAGCGGTGGGTTGCCCGAACTGCGGTGTTGACTATCGCCGTCGCGCGCCATCCTTTTCATGAAAGGACATCGCATCGAGGCAGGGGAAACCATGACCGACCAGACCCGAGTAGCGCTCATTGCCGGCGGGGCCGGCGGCATGGGGACGGCGATCGCCGCGCGGCTTTCCGCCGATGGTTATGCCGTCGTCCTTGCCGACCTTGAATCCGAACGCCTGACGGCGGCGGTGGAGGCGGTACGAGCCAGGGGCGGTGCGGCGCTTGCGGTGCCGCTCGACATGCGCAAGGTCGCCTCCTGCGCTTCCGCCGTTGAGACGGCGCTCGCCTGGCATGGACGCCTCGACGCCGTCGTCAATGCCGCCGGCGTCTGGCGCGAGGGCGCGGCCGGGACGATGACGGAAGAGGACTGGGACATCGTCCTCGACGTCAACCTCAAGGGGGCGTTCTTCCTCATCCAGGCCGCCATCCCGCATCTTGGGAACGACGCCTCCATCGTCAACATCGCCTCGGATGCCGGTCTCGTCGGCAACAACGGCGCTTCGATCTACTGCGCCTCGAAGGGCGGGCTGGTGCTGCTGACCAAGGCGCTGGCGCTGGAACTCGCGCCGCGCCGGATCCGCGTCAATGCCGTCTGCCCCGGCGACGTCGCGACGCCGATGATCGAGTTCCAGGCGGAACGCTATGGCGGCGGCGACCCGGACGGCTACAAGGCGAAGCTCCTGTCCAACTACCCCCAGCAGACGGCGGCGCGCTTCATCCGGCCGGAGGAGATCGCCCGCATGGTCGCCTATCTCTGCGAGCCGGACGCCGCGCCCATCACGGGGGCCGCCCTTTCCATCGATTTCGGCGTGACGGCCGGTTACTGAGGAGGGGCGGATGCAGCGCAAGACGGCGATCATCACCGGGGCAGGGGCGGAGGACGGCATCGGCTTCGCCTGTGCACGGAGCCTGGCGGAGGAGGGCTATGCCGTCCACCTCGTGGCGACCAGCGCGCGGATCTTGACCCGCGCCGAGGAATTGCGGCGCGACGGGTTTTCCGCGACCGGCCATGTCTGCGACCTCACCGTCAGGGCCGAGGTCGAAACGCTGCGGCGGGCGACGGGGCCGGCCGCGGTGCTCGTCAACAATGCCGGCATGGGCAGCCTCGCACAGCCGGCGCTGCAGCGGGATTTCGCCATGCTGGAGGAGGCGGACTGGGACCGCGGCATCTCCGTCACCCTCAAGACGACGTTCCTTTCGACCCGCCTCTACCTGCCGGACATGCTGGCGGACGGTTACGGCCGCATCGTCAACGTGGCGTCGGTGACGGGACCCTATGTCGCCAATCCCGGCGAGACGGCCTATTCCGCCGCCAAGGCCGGCATGGTGGGCCTGACGCATGCGCTCGCCCTTGAAGCCGGCCCGCATGGCGTCACGATCAATGCCGTGGCGCCCGGCTGGATCGACACGGGCGCCTCCACGGAGGAGGAGCGCCGCGCCGCCATGGCGACGCCCTGCGGCCGCGCGGGCCGGCCGGACGAGGTGGCCGCCGCCGTCGCCTTCCTCGCCTCTCCGAAGGCGAGCTATATCAACGGCGCCGTGCTGGTGGTCGATGGCGGCAACATCCTCCAGGAGCGCAAGGCCTGAATCCCGCCCAAGACGGGGGCGAGGATTTCTGTTTCGTCCCGAAGCCATTCATACCATAGTGACCGCAACCCAACGGGCGCCGCGGGCGCCAAGACTGGAAGGCTTTCCATGACCTATCCCTGGCCCGACGCCGGCACGCCGCTCGAAGACGTCCCCACCCCCATGCCCGTCATCGACGAGAACCGGCTGGCGGCGAACATCGCCCGCGCGCAGGCCTATTTCGACGGGCACGGCATGGCTTTCCGCCCGCACATCAAGACCCACAAGATCATCGCGGTCGCCGAGGCGCAGCGGGCGGCCGGCGCCGTCGGGCTCAACTGCCAGAAGATCAGCGAGGCCGAGGTTTTCGCCGATGCCGGCTTTGAGGACATCCTGATCACCTACAACATTCTCGGCGCGGCGAAGCTCAGGCGCCTGCGCGCGCTGCACGATCGGGTGCCGCGCCTTGCAGTGGTCGCCGACAGCGCCGCGACCGTGGACGGCCTTGCCGGCGCCTTCGATGCCGCCCGTCCGCTGACCGTGCTCGTGGAATGCGATACGGGCGGGCGCCGGTGCGGCGTGCAGACGCCGGAGGCGGCGACGGACCTCGCGGTCCGGATCGCCGCGGCGCCCGCCCTCCGCTTCGGCGGCATCCTCACCTATCCGGCGACCGGCGGGGCGAGCGCGGTGGAGGCTTTCATCGCCAGAACCATGACCTTGCTTGCGGCCCGCGGCCTCGATTGCCCGGTGCGCTCCAGCGGCGGTTCGCCGGACCTTTGGAAGGCCCATCTCGTGCCCTCCGCCACGGAACACCGCGCGGGAACCTATGTCTACAACGACCGCAGCATGGTGCGCGCCGGCCATTGCAAGCGGCAGGACCTTGCCATGCACATCCTTGCGACCGTCGTCTCGCGCCCGGCGGAGGACCGCGCGGTGCTGGATGCCGGTTCCAAGGCGCTGACCTCCGACCTGCTCGGCTTTGCCGACTACGGCGAGATCGAAGGCCACGAGGGCGCGCGCATCGTCTCCCTCTCGGAGGAGCATTCGGTCGTCGATCTCAAGGATTGCCGGGGCGCGTTTCCCGCCATCGGCAGCGTGGTGCACATCGTGCCGAACCACACCTGCGTCGTCAGCAACCTGTTCGACCGCATGGTCTTCCATCGCGGCGGCATCGTCACCAGGGTTGAAGAGGTCGCCGCGCGCGGCACGGTCTGGTGAGCCCGGATTTCGGTTGACGGAACGCGGCAAAGCCGCTCGTGCTGACCGGCAAACGCATTCAAGGAGAATCGGCCATGGCTGAAAACGACGCCCCCTTCTTCATCGAGGACACCGACGAGACGGAGATCTCGTCCGACACCGCCGGCCTCGGCGACCTCCTCGTCACCACGCATATCCCGCTGCGCGCCGACGGATCGCTGGAGACCGGCGATATCACGACGCAGAGCGTGGCGACGCTGGAAAGCCTGAAGGCCTCGCTGGAAAAGGCCGGCAGCAGCCTTGCCGACGTGGTCCATTTGACGATCTACCTCACCGACATCACCGAGCGCCCGGCCTTCAACGAGGTCTACTGCGCCTATTTCAAGAAGCCCTATCCGGTGCGCTGCGCCGTGGGCGTCGCCGCGCTCGCCGATCCCGGCATGCGTGTCGAGGTGACGGCGATGGCGGCGCGGCGCGGGCGCGCCTGAGATCGTGCCGAACCCTGGGTCCTGGCGCGCTCGGCCCATCTTTTCCCCGGCGGCAAACGCTCTCGCAGGCGTCGCGCAATCGAAATTCATATTTTCTATAAAAATAGTGAAATAAGAAATGGCGTGCCTGCTGCCCCAGGCTTCCGCTTGTTATCCCTATCACCATCAGGGGTCTCAAGCGGAGCGGGAACGATGAACGCCCATGTCGAAAACACACGTTTCAACATTCGCGGCACCACGGCGATCGAGCAGCCGGCCGACGCCGACGCGTTGAAGGCGGCGCTGCGCACGCTCGGCGGCGGTGTCAGCATCATCACGGCCGGCGAGGGCGAGGCCCGCACCGGCGCGACCGTCACCTCGGCGACGGCGCTTTCCGTCGAGCCGGCACGCATGCTGGTTTCCCTCAACCGCTCCTCCTCCACCTGGCCCGTCGTCGAGCGCTACGGCCATCTCGGCATCAACATCGTCGGCAGCACTCACGAGGTCCTTGCCAACCAGTTCGCCGGCCGCGGCGGCCTGCGCGGCGCCGATCGCTATCGCGGGGCGGACTGGACCACCGCCGTCAGCGGTGCGCCGCTGCTGGTCGATGCCGTCGCCGCGATCGACTGCGTCGTCGAGGAAGCCATCGAACGGCACAGCCACGTCATCGTCATCGGCAAGGTTCTGGCGATCCGCCTCGGCGCCGGCCATTCGCTGCTCTACCAGGACGGCCGCTACCATGCCCTGTCCTGAAACCTGCTGAGCGGCGCCGCCGCACCGGCATCTCCATCCATGCACTGCCATACCCCGCCGCGGGCGGGATCGAGACCCCGTGGCCGACGCGGCCCTTTCCAGACGATACGAAAGGAAACACGATGACACGCAAGATCAGGCTTGGCGCCTTCCTTCCCGGCGGCGGCCAGCACGTCGCTTCCTGGCGCCACCCGGACCAGCCGGCGGACGGCGCCACCAGCTTCGAATTCCACAAGCAGCTTGCCCAGACCGCCGAGCGCGGCCTGTTCGACGCCTACTTCCTGGCGGACAACCTCGCCATCGGTTTCGGCGGCGCGCGGGAAGGCGGCAATGCCCGCGTTGCGGGCTTCGAGCCGGTGACGCTCTTCTCCGCCCTCGCGCCCTTCACGAAGAACCTCGGCTTCATCGCCACCGCCTCGACGACCTACGAGGAACCCTACAACACGGCGCGCAAATTCGCCTCGCTCGATCTCATTTCCGGCGGCCGTGCCGGCTGGAACGTCGTCACCACGACGGGCGATCCGACCGCGCAGAACTTCAACCGCGAGACCCAGCTGCCTCATGCCGCGCGCTACCGCCGTGCCGCCGAGCATGTCGAGGTGGTCAAGAAGCTCTGGGACAGTTTCGAGGACGACGCCTTCCTGCGCGACAAGGAGCGCGGCGTCTTCTACGATCCGGAAAAGCTGCATGAGAGCGACCATCGCGGCGAGCATTTCCAGGTGCGCGGACCGCTCAACGTCTCCCGTTCGCCGCAGGGCCATCCCGTCATCGTGCAGGCCGGCCAGTCGGATGACGGCCGCGGGCTTGCCGCCGCCACGGCGGAGGTGATCTTCACCGCCCACCAGCACATCGGGACGGCGCAGGAATTCTACCGTGACATCAAGGCGCGCGCCCGCGGCCTCGGCCGCAATCCGGACCATATCCTCGTCATGCCCGGCGTCTCGCCCTTCGTCGGCCGGACGCTGGAGGAGGCGCGGGAGAAATACGACCGCCTGACCGCGCTGATCGTCGAAGAGGACGGTGTCGGTCTCCTCAACGGGCTCACCGGAGGCACGCTGGACCTCAGGGGCTACGACCTCGACGGCCCGCTGCCGCCCGCCCCGCCGACCGAGGGCATGAAGAGCCGCCAGGCGCTGATCCGCCAGATCGCCGACGAGAACAATTTCACGATCCGCCAGCTCTACCAGTGGATCGCCTCCGCCCGTGGCCACTACACCATCGTCGGCACGCCCGAGACGATCGTCGACACCCTGCAGGAATGGTTCGAGAACGAGGCCGCCGACGGCTTCAACATCCTGCCGCCGTGGCTGCCCACCGCGCTCGACGATTTCGTCGACCTGGTCATCCCCGAGCTCCAGCGCCGCGGCCTGTTCCGCACCGAATACGAGGGCACGACGCTGCGCGAAAACCTCGGCCTGCCTTTCCCCGTCAACCGCTGGGCCGGCGCGCGCGCCGCCGTCCAGGCCGCCGAATAGGAGACGACCATGTCCTATGAGAACGTCAACTCCACCCTCGGCGCGGATTTTCGCCTGGCCAGCCGCCCACCGGCGACACCCAGGGTAACGGCGCGGCTGAATGCGCTTTTGCCGTCGTTCCTCGCCCGCTACGGCCTGGTGCTGGCCTTCCTGGCGCTCTGGCAGATTTCGAGCACGCAGGGCTGGGTCAATCCCGCCGTCTTCCCGCCGCTCCACATCATCGTCGCGGCCCTCTGGGACAGCCTTGCCAGCGGCGCGCTCATCGACGACATCGCCATCAGCCTCCAGCGCTCCGGCATCGCCTTTGCTGCCGCCGTCGCGATCGGCATCCCGCTCGGCCTCGTCATGGGACAGGCCAAGATCGTCGAGCAGGCGCTCGATCCGCTGCTGCAGTTCTTCCGCCAGACCTCGGCGCTCGCGCTCTATCCCGTCTTCATCCTGTTGCTCGGGCTCGGCGAAACCTCGAAGGTCTTCGTCATCTTCTGGGCGACGCTCTTCCCGATCCTGCTCGCCACGATCGGCGGCGTGAAGGAGGTCGACGGCAAGCTTGTCGAGATGGCGCGGACCTATGGCGCAGGGCGCCTGACGATCTTCCGCCGCGTCATCCTGCCGGCCTCGGTTCCCGCGATCTTCGTGGGCCTGCGCCTCTCGGCCACCACGGCGCTGCTGCTGCTCATCGCCGCCGAGATGATCGGTGCCAACAAGGGCATCGGCTTTCAGGTGATGAACGCCCAGTACAATTTCCAGATCCCGCTGATGTTCGCCGCCATCCTGCTTCTCGCCCTGCTCGGCCTCATCGCCAATGCGGTGCTGGTCCTCCTCCAGAAGAAGCTTTGCCGCTGGTCGCAGCCGAACGCCTGAACTCCTCATCCTCTTTGTCAAAGGACACCGTCATGACCTTCCATTCGAAGAAGCTTCTCCTCTCCGCCGCCTTCGCGCTCGGCCTTGCCGGCACGGCTTCCGCGGAAGACGTCAACCTGCGTTACCTCGCCAGCCAGGGCGGCCTGACCGCCCATGAGCTTGCCGCCGAACTCGGCTATTTCGAGGGAACCGGCATCACCATCGAGAATGTCGGCTATGCCGCCGGCGGCCCGGCCTCGCTGATCGCGCTCGCTTCCGGCGACGTGGAGCTCGGCAGCGCGGCCACCTCCGCCGTGCTGAACTCGATCATCAGCGGCAACGACTTCGTCGCCGCCTATCCTTCGAACGGCATCAATGCCGAGGTCCAGTCGATCTTCTACGTGCTGGAGGACAGCCCGATCAGGGAGATCAAGGACATTGCCGGCAAGAGCATCGCCGTCAACACGCTCGGCGCCCATCTCGACTACACGATCCGCGAGGCGCTGCATTCGGCCGGCCTGCCGACGGATGCGGCCAACCAGGTCGTCGTGCCCGGCCCGCAGCTCGAGCAGGTGCTGCGCTCCGGCCAGGTCGACATCTCGGCCTTCGGCTACTGGCAGACGACCTTCGAGGGCGCGGCGAGCAAGAACGGCGGCCTGCGCGCGATCTTCGGCGACACGGACGTGCTCGGCGAGATCGCCGGCGGCTTCGTGGTGCTGCGCCGCGATTTCGTCAAGGCGCATCCCGAGGCGGCGAAGACCTTCGTGGAACAGTCCGCCCGCGCGCTCGACTATGCCCGCGAACATCCCGAGGAAACCCGCAAGATCCTCGCAAAGGCCTTGCAGGAACGCGGCGAGAACCCTGACATCGCACAGTATTTCCGCGGTTACGGCGTTCGTGCCGGCGGCCTTCCGGTCGAGCGGGACGTACAGTTCTGGATCGACGTGCTGGTGCGCGAGGGCAAGCTGGAGGACGGCCAGCTCGCGGCCAAGGACGTGCTCTATTCGCCCGATGCGGCGACGAACTGAGGTCCGTCATGAGCCTTGCCCCCGCAGCGATCCGTGGAGAGGTGACGATCCGCCACCTCTCGAAATCCTACACCCTCGATGGCCGGCCGCTGCCGGTTCTCGACAACATCAACCTGAAGATCCGCTCGGGCGAGAGCCTCGCCATCGTCGGCGCCAGCGGCTCCGGCAAGACGACGCTGCTGCGCATCCTCGCCGGGCTGGAGGATGCCGACGGCGGCGAGGTGCTGATCGACGGCAAGGCCGTCTCGGGCGTCGGCGCGGAACGCGCCGTCATCTTCCAGGAGCCGCGCCTGCTGCCTTGGCTGACGGTGCTCGAAAACGTCGCCTTCGGCCTCGATACGCGCGGTGTTTCCCGCGAGGAGGCGAAAGCCCGCGCGCGGCGCTATGTCCAGCTCGTTGGCCTGCAATCCTTCGAGAACGCCTATCCGCGCCAGCTTTCCGGCGGCATGGCGCAGCGCGTCGGTATTGCCCGGGCGCTTGCCGTCCAGCCGGAGATCCTGCTGCTCGACGAACCGCTCGGCGCGCTCGATGCCATGACGAAGATCGGCATGCAGCAGGAGCTGACGCGCATCTGGCGCGACGAGGACGTGACGACCATCCTCGTGACGCACGACCTGGAGGAGGCGATCTACCTTGCCGACCGCATCCTCATCCTGCCGCGCGAGAAGAACGCCGCGCCGCGGTTGATCGAGATCGACCTGCCGCGCCCGCGCGACCGCAGCGCGCCGGAATTCGTGCGCCATCGCGAGGAACTGCTGACCCTCTTCGGCCTGCACTGACCGCGATCGCGCACGATTGCCTTTGACCCCGCCTGCTCCGGCCGATAGACGAACGTCATCCGGCCGGGCAGGCGGGCTTTTGCGTCAGGCCGCCGGGTTGGACAGGACCGTTCGAGACCGGAGGATGCCATGACCGATCTTTTCGACGCCGCGCCGCGCCCCGGCGCCATGCCGCTCGCCGCGGAGCTGCGCCCGGCGAGCCTGGACGACGTGATCGGCCAGGAGAGGATCATCGGCGAGGGCACCATGCTGCGCCGGCGCATCGCGGCCGGAAGGCTCGGCAGCATCGTGCTCTACGGCCCGCCCGGCCTCGGCAAGACGTCGATCGCGCGCGCCATCGGCAACATGCTCGGCAAGAACTTCCGCCCGCTGCATGCCGCGCACAACAACGTGGCCGACATCCGCAAGATCGCCGACGAGGCGCGCATGCGGCCGACCCTGCTCTTCGCGGACGAGGTGCATCGCTTCAGCGCGACGCAGCAGGACCATCTCCTTGCGCTCTGCGAGGAGGGCGTCGCCGACTTCATCGGCGCGACGACCGGCAATCCCTACCATACGCTGACGCCCGCGCTGATCTCCCGCTCCACCATATTGAAGCTGGAGCCGCTGATGCTGGAGGAGATGGAGGAAGTGGTGCGGCGGGGGCTTCGCCACCTTGCGGCGCGGGGCATCGCGGTGGAGCTGGAACCCGACCAACTGCGCCGCATCGCCGGCCGCTCCGGCGGCGATGCGCGTCGCGCGCTGACGGTTCTTGAAAGTCTTGCCGTCGGGCACGCGCCGGGAAAACCCGTCGTCATCACCGAGGCGATGGTCGATGAGGCCTATGCCGCCGCGCCCGTCAACCACGACCGGTCGGGCGATGCGCATTACGACGTGGTCTCGGCCTTCGTGAAATCGATGCGCGGCTCCGATCCCGATGCGACGCTCTACTGGCTTGCCCGGCTGATCCATGGCGGCGAGGACCCGCGCTACATCGCGCGCCGCATCATGATCCACGCGTCCGAGGATGTCGGCCTTGCCGACAACACGGCACTGCAGACGGCGGTGGCCGCGCTGCATGCGGTGGAGAAGATCGGCTATCCCGAGGCGCAGATCATCCTCGCCCATGCCGCCCTGCACGTCGCCCGGGCGCCGAAGTCGAACTCCGCCTGCCGCGGCATTTCGCTTGCGCTCGCCCATGTGGCGAAAGAGGCGCCGTCGGCGGTGCCGATGCATCTGCGCGACGCGCATTACAAAGGGGCGGCGGCGCTCGGCCATGTCGGTTATGCCTTCCCGCATGACGACGGACGGGGCTGGAGCGAGCAGGTCTACGCGCCGGACGTTCCGCGCGGCGCCTTCTACCAGAGCGACGCCCGCGAGGCGGGGACCTTCGAGCGGCGGGCCGACGAGCATTGGGACCAGATCACCGGCCGGCCGACGCCGCGCCGCTTCGGCGAGAAACGCTAACGGCTAAGGTCCGGTGAGGCCGGCCCGGACGCGGTTGACGACCGTCCAGGCGAGCAGCACACAGGCCATCGGCTGGATGTGCCATGTCCAGGCCGGCAGCGTGCCGAAACCGGCGACGAGCGCGCCGAGGGCGCCGAAGAGGAGGGCCCGGTCGCTCTTGCCCATCGGCCCCTCGTAGCTGCGGCCGTTGCCATGGGCGACGCCGAGCACGCCGGCGAACTCCGTCAGCGCCGAAAGGAAGACGATGGCCGTGAACCACGGCAGGGAAAACGGCGCCACCAGCGCGAAGGGCAGGTAGAGCGCGGCATCGGAGACGACATCGGTGATCTCGTTGAGATAGCCGCCGAGCGGGCTCTTCTGGCCGTGTTCGCGGGCGAGCATGCCGTCGATGGCGTTGAGCCCCATGCGCAGCAGCATCCAGACGGGAACGAGCGCGAAAAGGGCGGGCGTCGGATTGACGAGGAGCAGCGCGCCGATCCCCACCGAGACGAGCGCGGCGATCAGCGTCACCTGGTTGGCCGTGACACCCATGGCCGCAAGCCGTCCCACCAGGGGACGAAGCAGGTTCTGGAAGGATGATTTCAGTTTATAGATCGACATGTCAGCTCGAATCCGCTCGATTGCGTGCAACAAAAGAGGATGCAAACGGCATGAAATCAACTGCAAACATGCGTCCTCATCCGTATAGGTGCTGAGGTTTCCGCAGGAGAGATGACAGCATGATCGAATCCGCCTTTGCGAGCCATGACGGCGTGGAGCTTTTCTACCGTGCCTGGCCCGCCCGGTCCGGCGCGGCGAAGGGCGCGGTCGTTCTGCTGCACCGCGGCCATGAGCACAGCGGCCGGGTGGCGCATATTGTCGAGGAGCTCGGGCTCGACGACTTCGCCTTCTACGCGTGGGATGCGCGCGGCCATGGCCGGTCGCCCGGCGAGCGCGGCCATTCGCCGTCCTTCGCCCATTCGGTGCGCGATCTCGATTGCTTCGTCCGCCATATAAGCGAGACCGGCGGCTTTTCCATGGACCAGGTCGCCGTCGTCGCCCAGAGCGTCGGCGCCGTGCTGGCCTCCACCTGGGTTCATGACTATGCGCCTAATATCCGTGCGCTGGTGCTGGCCTCGCCGGCCTTCGACGTGAAGCTCTACGTACCCTTCGCCAAGGAGGGCATCGCGCTCTCGCAAAAGCTCAAGGGCACGTTCTTCGTCAATTCCTACGTCAAGGCCCGTTTCCTGACGCATGATCCGCAGCGCATCGCCTCCTTCGAGGCCGATCCGCTGATCACCCGCCCCATCGCCTCCAACATCCTCCTGGAACTCTACGAGGCGGCGGATCGGGTGGTCGCCGATGCGCGCGCCATCACGGTGCCGACGCAGCTTCTCGTCTCCGGCAGCGATTTCGTCGTGCGCCATGCACCGCAGCACCGCTTCTTCGAAAATCTCGGCAGCACGATCAAGGAGCGCCATGTGCTGCCCGGCTTCTACCACGACACGCTCGGCGAGCGGGACCGGGCGAAGGCGCTCGAAAAGGTGCGGACCTTCCTCCTCCAGCGTTTCGCCGAACCGCCCGTTGTGGCCGACCTGCGGCGCGCGCATCTTTCCGGCCATACCCGCGACGAGGCCGACCGGCTGGCGACGCCGCTCTCGCTGTTTTCCCCGCGCGGGCTCTACTGGGCGCTGACGCGCGCCTCGATCCGCCTCGGCGGCCTCTTTTCCAGGGGCATCGAGACGGGTTTGCGCACCGGCTTCGATTCCGGCTCCACGCTCGACTATGTCTATGAGGACGAGGCCCGGGGCCTTGGCCCCGGCGGGCGGCTGATCGACCGGCAGTTCCTCGATGCGATCGGCTGGCGCGGCATCCGCCAGCGCAAGGTCCATCTGGAGGCGCTGATCGGCAAGGCGCTGGCGCGCCTGAAGGCCGAGGGGCGGCCTCTGCGCGTGCTCGACATCGCCGCCGGCCACGGGCGCTACGTACTCGATGCGGTCGCGGCGTCCGAGGTAAAGCCGGAGAGCATCCGCCTGCAGGACTATTCGCCGATCAACGTGGAGAAGGGCACGGCGCTGATCACTGATCGCGGCCTCTCGGACGTGGCGGAGTTCCACCGGGCGGACGCCTTCGACACGGAAGGGCTTGCCGCGATCGCCCCGCGGCCGACGCTTGCGATCGTTTCCGGCCTCTACGAACTCTTCCCGGACAATGCCCTGATCGAGGCCTCGCTGGCCGGCCTCGCGCGGGCGATGGAGCCGGGGGCGCTGCTCCTCTATACCGGCCAGCCCTGGCATCCGCAGCTTGAGATGATCGCCCGGGCGCTGACCTCGCATCGCGGCGGCGAGGCCTGGATCATGCGCCGGCGCACCCAGCAGGAGATGGACCAGCTCGTGGCGGCCGCCGGCTTCCGCAAGGTCGAGCAGCGTATCGACAAATGGGGCATCTTCACCGTCTCGCTGGCCGAGCGCATCTGAGGCGGCCATGGGGGAGGGCGTCGCATCTTTCCTTGCCGTCGATCGCCGCGCGGTTTTTCGCGCGGCAGCGCTCTGGCTCGCCGTCCTGGCGCCGTTCTTCTACCTGACCTACGGCTTTTCCAACTGGCTGGCCGCGCAGCGGGCGGACGTGCCGAATGTCGCGTTCGGCTGGGAGCGGCACATCCCCTTCCTCGCCTGGACGATCCTGCCCTACTGGTCGATCAACGCCTTCTATGCGCTCTCGCTCTTCGTCAACGAGACGCCGGCGGAGGTCGGCCGGCTGGCGCGGCGCTACCTCACGGCACAGGTCGTCGCCGTCCTCTGCTTCATCGCCTTTCCGCTGCAGGCGATCTTCGTGCGGCCGGAGACGCATGGTCTGCCGGGCTTCCTGTTCGACGTGCTCGGCGGCTTCGACAAGCCGTTCAACCAGGCCCCCTCGCTGCATGTCGCCCTGCTGGTGATCATCTGGGATCACTGGCGCGGGCGACTGCGGGGAATGACGCTGGCGGTCTGGCATGCCTGGAGCTTTCTGATCGGCGTCTCTGTCCTCACCACCTGGCAGCATCACAGCATCGATATCCCGACCGGCGCGCTGCTCGGCCTCTTCGCCCTCTGGCTGTTTCCGGCCGGCCGGCCGTCGCCGCTGGCAGGGTTTCGCCTGACGGTCGATCCGAAGGCGCGGCGGCTCGCCGTCTGTTATGGCGCCGGTGCGCTGGTCTTCCTGTTCCTTGCGGTGTGGACGACGTTCGGCTCCGGGGCGGGGTTGCTGCTGCTCTGGCCGGCGCTTGCCCTCGCCATCGTCGCGCTCGCCTATGCCGGCGCCGGGCCGGATGTGTTCCAGAAAAGGGGCGATGGCCGCATCAGCTTCGCAAGCCGCTGGCTGCTGATGCCCTACAGGCTGGGGGCGCGGGTGAATGCCTGGTGGTGGACGCGGCGCCTGCCTGATGCCGTCGAGATCGCCGACGGCGTCTTTCTCGGCCGGGTGCCGACGCGGCGTGCCCTTTCGACCTATGCCGCCGTCATCGACATGACGGCAGAGCTGCCGGGCCTTGCCGTTCCCGGCCTTTCCTGGCGCGCCTTCCCGGCGCTCGATCTGCTGCCCCTCTCCGCCGCCCGCATCCGCGAGGCGGCGCTCGCCGCGGAGGAGGCGGGGCGGCATGGGCCGGTCCTCGTCTGCTGCGCGCTCGGCTTCCAGCGCAGCGCGCTCGTCGCCGCCTGCGTCCTGATGCGGACGGGGCTTGCCACCAGCGCCGCCGCGGCCGTCGTCCAGATCAAGGCGAAGGGGCGGCCGGTGCATCTTGCGCTGGAAACCTATGCCGCGATCGAGGAGGCGGCGCGATGACGGACTGGCGGGCGATCGTCGCGGATGCCATCCGGCGCCTCCGGCGCAACGGCCTTGCCGGCGGCGCGGCGGCGCTGCTGATCCTCGCCGCCGCGCCGCCGACGGCCGGCGCCCATGGTTTTTCCGGGCCGCTCGCCTGGGGGCTGCTGCTCGCCTCCTGCCTCGTGCCGCTGGCGTTTTCGGTGCATCTCCTGTTCGATGCCGCGCTGTTCCGGCTTGCCGCCTCCCATGACGGGGAAGCGGTGGGCCTTGCGGCCATCGACGACGTTCTGGCGCGCATGGGGCTTCGCGCCCGGGGCGGCGTTTCGGCAACGCTGCCGGAGCGCCTCCGGGGATGCCGGCGGCTCCTCTGGCTGCAGCGGATCGCATTGGCGGTCGCCGTCGCGCTCTACCTCATCCTGCTCCTTGACGGGATGGAGGGAGGCGGGGCATGAGCGCGAACGGCGCATCCCTGTTGCAGACGGTATCCGGCGCGGTGCTCGCCGGCCTTTCGCGCGCTGTCACCGGCGTGCGGCCGATCTGGGCCGGCTCGGCGCCCTACGGCCGGCAACGCATCTATTTCGCCAACCATGCGAGCCATGGCGATTTCATCCTGGTCTCCACCTGCCTGCCCTTTGCCGAACGCCGCCGCACGGCCGCCGTCGCCGGGGCGGACTACTGGAATGCCGGCCCGATCCGCCGCTTCATTTCCGGCAGGATGCTGCGCACGGTGCTCGTCGAGCGCAACTGGGTGGAGCGCACCGCCGATCCGATGCAGGTGATGCTCGCCGCGCTCGATGCGGGCCAGTCCCTGATCTTCTTTCCCGAGGGCACGCGCAACATGACGGAGGAGCCGCTCCTGCGCTTCCGCTCCGGCCTCTACAATCTCGCGGCGCTTCGCCCGGATGTCGAGCTGGTGCCCTGCTGGATCGAGAACATGTCGCGCGTCCTGCCGAAGGGTGCGCTCCTGCCGGTCCCGCTGCTCTGCCGCGTCGTCTTCGGCGCCCCGCTGGTGCTTCAGGCCGGGGAGGAGCGGAAGGCCTTCCTCGAGCGCGCCCGCGCGGCGCTTCTTGCCCTTGCGCCCCGAAAGGATGGAACCCGCTGATGAGCGACGACACGCGTCTTTTCCTCGGCCTCGTCTCGGTGCTCGTCATCGCGAGCCTCGTTGCCGGCGTGCTTTCCTGGCGCAGCGAGAAACCGCTGCCGGCGACGCTCGAAAACCTCAATGCCCGCATCAAGGCCTGGTGGATCATGGTGGCAGGCATCAGTGTCGCCTTCCTGTTCGGCACGGGCGGCGTGATCCTGCTTTTCGCTTTCGTCTCCTTCGCGGCGCTGCGCGAATACGTCACCCTCACCAACACGCGCCACGCCGACCGCTGGACGCTGCTCGGCATGTTCCTGATCATCGTGCCGGCACAGTACTACCTGATCTGGATCGACTGGTACGGGCTCTATTCGATCTTCATCCCCGTCTACTGCTTCCTCGCCATGCCGGCGCTGACGGCCATGCGCGGCGACACGTCCCGCTTCCTCGAACGGGTCAGCGAGCAGCAATGGGGCATCATGCTGTCGGTCTATTGCATCAGCCATGTGCCGGCGCTGGTCACGCTGCCCATTCCCGGCAACGAGGGGCGGGGCCTGCTGCTCATCGCCTTCCTCATCGCCACCGTGCAGGGCAGCGACGTGCTGCAGTACATTTTCGGAAAGCTCTTCGGCAGGCACAAGGTCGCGCCGAGCATTTCGCCGTCGAAGACCTGGGAAGGGCTGGTCGGCGGCATTGCCAGCGCCTCGCTGCTCGGTGCCGGGCTCTACTGGCTGACGCCGTTCTCGCCGCTCGAAGCCGGCGGGCTCGCGGCGCTCGCCTGCATCATGGGCTTCTTCGGCGGCCTCGTCGCCTCCGCCATCAAGCGCGACCGCGGGGTGAAGGACTGGGGCCACATGATCGAGGGCCATGGCGGCATGCTCGACCGCGCCGACAGCCTCGTCTTCGCCGCCCCCGTCTTCTTTCACATCGTGCGTTACGCCTGGACGTAACCAGCGGCGTCTGCCCATCGGCGGGAGCCTGCCGAGACGGGCCGAGGCGCCGAGGCCGCGGGAAAACGTCGCGCTCAGCCGGTACGCGCAGCCTTCATGCGCCGGCGGCCACCGACATGTCCGGCGGCATCGGTGGCAGCACGGCGCGCCAGCCCCGGCCGGCAGTGGAAATGGCGGCGCTCGGCGGCAAGTTGCGCTCGCCCGGCGTTTCGGGCATTGATGCCGCGCTGCCATCGCCGATCGGCGCGGAACGCGCCGGTTTCATCCTCTCGGCTTTCGGCAAAACCAATCTGTGATCAACACCATGGGAGATTTTTCATGATCCAGCGTATCAAGCCCGGCAAGCGCTTCTGCCAGGCCGTCGTCGTCAACGGCGTCGTCACCACGGCCGGCGTCACCGGCAGCGGTGCCGACACGACCGCCCAGACCCGCGACATCCTGGCCACGATCGACGGCCTTCTGGCCGAGGCCGGTACTTCCAAGGCCAAGCTGATCAGCGCCAACATCTGGCTGCGCGACATCGCCCATTTCGCCCAGATGAACGACGTCTGGGACCAGTGGGTCGACCCGGACAACCTGCCGGTCCGCGCAACGGTCGAGGCCCGCCTCGCCGCGCCGGAACTGCTGGTCGAAATCCAGGTCACCGCACTCGTCTGAACCGCGCGGCGACCCGTTCGCGGGTGAAGACGTGGGGGCCGCGCGCATGCGGCCCTTGCAACTTTGACGATGCTCTTCAAGCCGGGGTCTGGCAACGGACTGGCCCGAAGGCGCGGCTGGGCACCATCGCCCCGGCGGTGGACAACCCACGCTACGCCCTACCGGCGCCAGGCCCGCCACCGACCTCAACCGCCCGCTGGTCTCCAGCAGGCGCGCCCGGTCTACGGGTGCGAACCCCAAGCGTGCCACGAAAGCCCGCCACGTTCGCACGACCCCTTTGGCGTTGAAATTCCACGTTCTTCCGCTCCATGCTCCACACACGTCCGGACAATCCCGCCCGGTGTCACCCTTCCCGCACATCCAGGACTTCCAGCTCAGACAAATCCGTGGTTTACAAGAGGCTAGGTCACCTCCCTGCGGAGGTGTGGATTGAAACGACGAAGGTCACGCGATGGCGAAAGCGGCCGGGGGGCATCTCCCTGAGGAGGTGTGTATTGAAGCTGGGTGACGTCGAGATAGGCCTCGTCGAGCGACAGATCGCCTCCTTGCGGAGGGGCAGGGATTGAAACGTCTCGAGGAAGCGGGATTTGGCGTAGAGGTTCCTGCCGTCTCTGTATTGGAGCTGTCCGAAAACGGCGGAGCCGGAAATGTGCGCCGATGAAGGCGGCTGCCCTTTAGGCCGGAGCGGGCGGATGCGCGCTCCGGCGTGTCGGCCGTCAGGCCGGCTTCAGCACGTCGGCTAGCGCGTCCACCAGCATGTCGGCGTTCTCGCGGGAGAAGACGAGGGGCGGGCGGATTTTCAGGATGTTGGCGTTGGGGCCGGAGGCGCTGATCAGGACGCGGCGGGCGCGCAGGCCGTTGACGATGCGGGTCGTCAGGGCGGCATCGGGCTGTTTCGTCGCGGGGTCGGCGACGATCTCGACGCCGATGAAGAAGCCGGAGCCACGGATGTCGCCGAGGGCCGGGTGGAGGCGGGCGAGGCCTTTCAGGCCGTCCATCAGGTACTGGCCGACCTCCAGCGCGTTCTGCTGCAGGCCTTCCGTCCGGATCGTGTCGAGCACGGACTTGCCGGCGGCGGCCGCGACCGGATTGCCGCCGAAGGTGTTGAAGTAGCGGGCGCGGGGACCGAACTCGGCGACCACGTCCGGGCGCAGCACGATGCCGGCCATCGGGTAGCCGTTGCCCATCGGCTTGCCGATCGTCACCATGTCGGGGGAGACGCCGTGGCGCTCGAAGCCCCACATGGCCTCGCCGGTACGGCCGAAGCCGGGCTGCACCTCGTCGGCGACGAAGAGGCCGCCCGCGGCATGGATCGCATCCACCGCCGGCTTCAGGAAGCCTTTCGGACCGGCGAAGATGCCGTCGCTGGAAAAGATCGTGTCGGTGATCAGCATGGCCGGCTTGATGCCGTGGCGCTTCAGGTCGGCTATGGCGGCGCTGACGTCGCGGCCGAATTTCTCCATCATCTCTTCCGGCGAATGGCGGTAGCTGTCCGGCGCCGGCACGGTGCGCACATGGGTCCCGAGCGTCACCGCCTCGCCGAGCGAGGGGGAGAATTCGGCGACCGCGCTCGTCAGGCCGTGATAGGCGAGTTCCGTCGCGATGATGCCGGTGCCGCCGGTGACGAATCGGGCGATGCGCACGGCAAGGTCGTTGGCCTCGCTGCCGGTGCAGGTGAACATGGCCTGGCTGAGGTCGCCGGGGAAGGTGGCGGTCAGCGCCTCGGCATAGTCGACGATGCCTTCGTGCAGGTAGCGCGTATGGGTGTTGAGCACGGCGGTCTGGCGGGTGATCGCCTCCACGACGCGCGGATGGCAATGGCCGACCGAGGCGACGTTGTTGTAGGCGTCGAGATATCTTTCGCCCGCAGCGTCATAGAGGAAGACGCCTTCGCCGCGCACGAGGTGCAGCGGCTTTTCGTAGAACAGGCGATAGGCGGGGCCGAGCACCTTTTCCCGGCGGGCGATCAGCGCCCGTTCGGCCTCGCTGAGCCGTTCGAAATCCTCGCGCGAAAATGCATTCACCATCGACATGATCAGGCCTCGGAAAGGTTGGGCACGAGCCTCTTCAGCCCGGCGGGGGTGAAATCGCCTATGTTCTGCAGGCCGCGCCAGGCGGTGGCGTGGTTGCGCATGATGTAGTCCCGGTTTTCCGGGAAGCGGGCGGAGCGCCATTCGGCGATGATGACCGACATGGCCAGCCGGCAGCGCGTCAGGAGCGGCAGCAGTTCGATCTCGCCGGGCTCCAGCGCGCGCGCCGACAGGAAACCGGCGAGGAAGGCGCCGGTGCGCGCCGCCCAGTTGTCCGTCGCGAGATGGTAGGAGAGGGCGACGGCGAGGTCGTTGACCAGCGGCGCATGCACCATGTCGCCGAAATCGATGATGCCCACCACCCGCGTCGGCTCCGTCGGATCGAGCAGGATGTTGTGCGGGTTGAAGTCGTTGTGGATGATCTGCCGCCGCGTGAGGCCGGTGATGGCGGGAAGGGCGCGCTCGAATTCGGCGAGCACGGTTTCCACCTGTGCCCGCCGCTCGGGCGCGACATGGTCGACGACCGCGCAAAGGTCGAGCGTGTGGGAGATGTCCCACATCAGCTTTCCGGCCGGCGGGCGACCGTCGTAGTCCGCAAGGCCGAGGCCGAGTTCGGCGAGCGCGCGGCCGACATTGCGGCTCTGCGCCTCGGAGACGGGCGTGCGGTACTGCAATTCGCCGTCGAGGAAGGTGAGGAGGCGCATGATGCGCGGGCCGTCGGCGGTGGCAAGCGCATGGCTCGGCGCGCCCGCTTTCGTCGGAACGAGCCGCGGCACGGGCACGGCCGGGGCGGCGACGGCAAGGTGCAGCAGCGCGCCGTCCTGGAATTCCAGCGCCGCGGGGTCCTCCGCCGGGTTGGCGATCTTCAGGACGAAATCGGTGCCGTCCGACCTTGTGAAGAGGAACGTCTCGTCCCGTTCGCTGGAAAGCCGTTTCACTGCGCCGGAGAGGCCATAAACCGCGGCGACGGCGGCCTCGGCATCGGGGAGCGCCGTTATGCTCCAGGTTGCCGACATCGAATCCGTCTTCTTGGTTGCCGGCGCTGGCTGCGTCATGCTTGCTCCCTGGAGCATTTCCGCCTCTCTTCGAATCGCGAAAACGCTCTGTTTGTTTACGCAATTCCAGCCGCAAAACCGCTTCGCACTTTTGCTGGAATTGCTCCAGGCGCGGTTTCCCGCTGGTTTCGCCGCTCCTTCCGCGTCGCGTGGCCGATGGCGGCACCGGTGACATTGCCTCCATACGGCGTTTGGCGGATGATGCACGCGGCAGGTGATACTTGAAACACGTCAAAAAAGATGCATCAAGTATCTTGTTACTCGATTTTGCGGATCAGTGCCATGGCTGAATTCACGACACTGGAACACGAAAACCTCAACAGCGTCGTCTATGGCGCGCTGTGCGACGCGCTGATGCAGGGCCGGTTCCAGCCCGGCGACCGGCTGAAGATCCGGGACCTCGCAGAACAGTTCGGCACCAGCGTCACGCCGATCCGCGACGCCATCCTGCGGCTGGCCAATGACGAGGCGATCACCTTCCGCTCGCCGCGCGACATCCGCATTCCGGGCCTCAGCGAAAGCCGCTACCGGGAAATCCGGGCGATCCGCATCCGGCTGGAGGGGCTGGCGGCGGAAACCGCCGCGCAGGTGGCGACCAGCGCGGATATCCAGGCGCTGGAGCAGATCCTGCGGGAAAACGAGCAGGCAATCGCGGCCGGGGACCGGTTGAAGGGCACACAGCTCAACCAGGCCTTTCACTTCCTGCTGCCGCAGATCGCCGGGCTTCCGGTGCTGACGACCATCCTGCGGCGGCTCTGGCTGCAGATGGGGCCGCACATTTCGGACGCCTACATCGCCGGCGGCCGGGCGATGATCGATCATCACTATCCGGTCGTGGAAGCGCTGAAGCGCCACGATCCGGCGGCGGCCTCGATGGCGATCGTCGACGATATCCTGCTCGGCGGCAAGCCGATCCTGGAGCGCATCGAAGGGGTCGGGGCGCGGGAGGCGCGCCGGGCATAGCCTTTCACGCGGGAGGGCTTGCAATTCGGAAATGGCCTATTACGATGTATCAAGCATCAATGGAGATCGCTTATGACCGAAGAACGCCGCTACATGCTGCTGACGGGAGCGAGCCGCGGCATCGGCCATGCGACGGTCAAGCTTTTCCAGTCGAAGGGCTGGCGTATCCTGACCGTCTCCCGCCAGCCCTTTTCCGAGGAATGCGCCTGGCCGTCCGCCCGTGAAAGCCATATCCAGGCGGACCTTGCCGACCTTTCGCAGATCGACCGGCTGGCCGCCACGGTGCGCGAGCGGCTGCCGAACGGCCGGCTGCACGCGCTCGTCAACAATGCCGGCATTTCGCCGAAGGGGCCGGGCAGGAGCCGCCTCGGCGTGCTCGATACGGATGCCGACGTCTGGACGCAGGTGCTCAATGTCAACCTCGTCTCGACGGCGCTGATCGCCCGCGCGCTGATGCCGGAGCTGGAAGCGGCGAAGGGCTCGATCGTCAACGTCACGTCGATCGCGGGTTCCCGCGTGCATCCCTTCGCGGGCGTCGCCTATGCGGCCTCCAAGGCGGCGCTGGCCTCGCTGACGCGCGAGATGGCGCATGAATTCGGCCGCCGCGGCGTGCGGGCCAATGCGATTGCGCCGGGGGAGATCGAGACCTCGATCCTCTCGCCGGGAACCGACGAACTGGTGGCGGCGGAAGTGCCGATGCGGCGGCTCGGCGAGCCGCGGGAAGTCGCGGAAACCATCTATTTCCTCTGCACCGAGCCGTCCTCCTACATCAACGGCGCGGAAATCCACATCAACGGAGGGCAGCACGTCTGACGACCGTCAAGCGGGGAAAATATCCCGTTGACCAGGAAGACCCGGAATGCATCAATCGGCCGTAACGCCCAGGGGAAAGGGCGCGACGACCGGAGAGGCTGCAAGCACCGCCGACAGGCCAAAGGCCGGGGCGCGCCGGCAGTCCGACAAAGGATCGTCATCGGGGCCGGGCCATCCGGTTCCTTCACAAACGAAGAAAAGGGGAGTGCAATGAAGACTGTCTTTCAATCCGGAATGCTCACGGCCGCGGCCATCGTGCTGTCGGCAGGCCTTGCCGCGCCGTCGCTCGCGCGCGACCTCACCATCGTCTCCTGGGGCGGCAACTACCAGGACGCGCAGCGCGACATCTACTTCAAGCCCTTCGCCGAAAAGTCCGGCAAGCCGGTGCTCGACGAAGCCTGGGACGGCGGCATCGGCGTCATCCAGTCGAAGGTCAAGGCCGGCGCGCCGAACTGGGATGCCGTGCAGGTGGAGGCGGAAGAGCTGGCGCTCGGCTGTGCCGACGGCCTCTACGAGAAGATCGACTGGGACAAGATGGGCGGCAAGGACAGGTTCCTCGACAGCGCGGTCAATGACTGTGGCGTCGGCGCGATCGTCTGGTCCACGGCGATCGCCTATGACGGCGACAAGCTGGCGGAAGGACCGACCTCCTGGGCGGACTTCTGGAACGTCGAAAAGTTCCCGGGCAAGCGCTCGCTGCGCAAGGGGCCGAAATACACGCTCGAATTCGCGCTGCTCGCCGATGGTGTCTCCAAGGACGAGCTCTATGACGTGCTCGGCACGGAAGAGGGCGTCGAACGTGCCTTCAAGAAGCTCGACGAATTGAAGGCGAACATCGTCTGGTGGGAATCGGGCGCCCAGCCGCTGCAGTTCCTCGCCTCCGGCGAAGTGGCGATGACGTCGGCCTATAACGGCCGCATCACCGGCATCAACCGCACGGAAGGCAAGAACTTCAAGGTCGTCTTCCCGGGCAGCATCTACGCCGTCGACAGCTGGGTCGTGCTGAAGGATGCGGAGAACAAGGACGCCGCGCAGGACTTCATCGCCTTTGCCAGCGAGCCCGACAACCAGGCGAAGCTGCCGGAATTCGTGGCCTACGGCCTGCCGGTCAAGGAAGCGGCGGCCAAGGTTCCGGCCGAGTTCGCCAAGGACCTGCCGACCGATCCGGCCAACATGACGGACTCGATCGCCCTCGATGTCGATTTCTGGATCGACAATGCGGAAACGCTGACCCAGCGCTTCAACGCCTGGCTGGCGCAGTAAGGCTGCTGCTTGCGGGGCGGAAATGCCCCTCATCCCGCTGCCGCGACTTTCTCCCCGCAGGCGGGGAGAAGGCAATTGCGGCAAGGCTCGGGCCTAAACAGGCGCGCAGGCATATGTTGAGGAAAACGGCGCAACATCCCCCTCTCCCCGCTTGCGGGGAGAAGGTCGCGGCAGGCGGATGAGGGGTGCTTGCCCGCCAGCGACCGTTCCGATGGAGAATGACCTTGGCCGAATTCATCCGTTTCGACCGCATCACCAAATTCTACGGCCCGCTCTGCGTGGTCGAAAATCTCGATCTCGGCATCGACAAGGGCGAGTTCGTCAGCCTGCTCGGCCCGTCCGGTTCCGGCAAGACGACGCTTTTGATGATGCTCGCCGGTTTCGAGCAGCCGACATCGGGCAACATCCTGCTCGATGGCACCGCGATCAACGACGTGCCGACCCACAGGCGGGACATGGGCGTCGTCTTCCAGAGCTACGCGCTCTTCCCGCACATGTCGGTCGGCGAGAACGTCGCCTTTCCGCTGCAGATGCGCGGCGTGGGCAGGGCGGAGATCGAGGGGCGCGTCAAGCGGGCGCTGGACATGGTACAGCTTTCGGCCTTCGCCGACCGGCGCCCCTCGCAGCTTTCCGGCGGCCAGCAGCAGCGCGTGGCGCTGTCGCGCGCGCTGGTCTTCGAGCCGCGCGTCGTGCTGATGGACGAGCCGCTCGGCGCGCTCGACAAGCAATTGCGCGAGCAGATGCAGCTCGATATCCGCGACCTGCACCGCCGCCTCGGCCTGACGATCGTCTTCGTCACGCACGACCAGTCGGAGGCGCTGACCATGTCGGACCGCGTCGCCGTCTTCAACAAGGGCAGGATCGAGCAGATCGGCACGCCCCGGCAGGTCTATGACGAGCCGGCGACGCGCTTCGTCGCCGAATTCATCGGCGAGACCAACCTGGTCGAGGGCGTCGTCGAGGCGGTCGAGGGGGAGGAGGCGACCGTGCGCCTGCCGTCCGGGGCGCAGATCGTCTCGGCGGTTTCCGGCAGCGTCTCCTCCGGCCAGCCCGTCTTCCTTTCCATCCGGCCGGAGCGGGTCGATCTCAGCGAGACGCGGGGCGATGCGCGCAACTGCCTGGAAACGGAGGTCACCGACAGCGTCTATCAGGGCGATCACCTGCGCGTGCAATTGCAGAACGCCGCCCATCCGCTGATCGCCAAGCTCGGCCGCCGGTCGCGTGAATTCCCGCCGGGCACGCGGGTCTATGCGGGCTTTTCGGCCGGTGACTGCCGGGTTATCGCGCCATGAGCGCGGGCTCCTCCCGGACCGGCCGGTCGCTCCTCCTGCTGGCGCCGCTGCTTCTCTTCCTCGTCGGCTTCTTCGTCTGGCCGCTGATCAGCATGATGTCGCAGGCCGTGTCGGATCCGGCCGTGCTGCGCCTCCTGCCGCGCAGCGCCGAGGTGCTGGCCGACTGGGATCGCGCCTCGCCGCCGACCATGCCCATGCAGGCGGCGCTGATGGAAGACCTCAAGGCCGTCGACGACGACCAGGCGCTCGGCGACATGGTGCGCCGCCTCAACAGCGCCCGCTCCGGCTTCCGCACGCTGATGGCGAAGACGACGAGCGCGCTGGACGACACGGCCAATCCGCCCGCCGACCTCGTCTCCATCGACCAGCGCTGGGAACGACCGGAATTCTGGCTGGCGATCGCCGATGCGCTGTCGCCCTATACCGACCGCAACCTGCTCGCCGCCGTCGATCTCGGCCGCAATGCCGCGGGCAGCATCGAGCATCTGCCGGCCGACCAGTCCGTCAACCGGGTTATCCTCGTGCGGACCTTCTGGATCGCCGCGCTCGTCACCTTCGCCTGCGCCTGCATCGGTTTTCCCTACGCGATCATCGCCGCCTCGCTGACCGGCTGGAAGCGCGACCTGATGCTCGGCGCCGTGCTGCTGCCGCTCTGGACCTCGCTCCTGGTGCGCACCGCCGCCTGGTTCATCCTCCTGCAGGAACAGGGGCTCATCAACGATCTCCTGCGCTGGCTGCGCATCATCGACGCGCCGCTGCCGCTGATCTTCAACCGCACCGGCGTCATCATCGCCATGACCCATGTGCTGCTGCCCTTCATGGTGCTGCCGATCTATTCCGTGCTGATCACCATTCCGAAGAACCTGATGCCGGCCGCCGCCTCGCTCGGCGCGCCGCCCTGGCGAGCGTTCCTGCGCGTGCTTCTGCCGCTCAGCCTGCGCGGCGTCGCCTCCGGCAGCCTGCTCGTCTTCATCTCGGCGATCGGCTACTACATCACGCCGGCGCTGATCGGCGGGCCGGGCGACCAGATGATCTCGTCCATCATCGCCTTCTACGCCACGGGCTCGGCGAACTGGGGCATGGCCGGCGCGCTCGGCGTCGTGCTGCTCGTCGCGACGCTGCTGCTCTACAGCGTCTATGCGCGGCTCTCCGCCGATGAACCGGGGAGGCGATAGGCCATGCCGATGAAGCTCGCCAAGTCCGTTTTCGCCGCGCTGACGATCCTCTTCCTCGTCGCGCCGCTCATCGCCATCCTGCCGCTCGCCTTCACCTCGAGCGTCATCCTCACCTATCCGGTCCCCTCCTGGTCGCTGCGCTGGTTCGAGGAGCTGTTCACCGCCGATGCCTGGCGGCGGGCGATCGTCAACAGCCTGATCATCGGCACCGGCACGACGCTGCTCGCCACGGTGCTCGGCACGGCAGCCTCGCTGGGGCTTCGCAACCGGCTCCTCTTCTTCCGCGGCTCCATGCGCACGCTCTTCCTGCTGCCGATGGTGGTGCCGGCGGTCGTGCTCGGCGTCGGCATGCAGGTGCTGCTCGCCGGCTTCGGCCTGACGAACAGTTATGCCGGCGTGATCATCGCCCATACGGTCGTCGCCGTGCCCTTCGTGGTGGTCAGCGTCACCGGCGCGCTCGCCGGCATCGACGAGCGGGTGGAGCTTGCGGCCCAAAGCCTGGGCGCATCGCCCGCCACGGTCTTCCGGCGCGTGACGCTGCCGCTCGCCATGCCGGGCGTGCTCTCGGGCGCGGTGCTCGCCTTCGCCACCTCGCTCGACGAGGTGGTGCTGACGCTCTTCGTCGCCGGTCCCAACCAGCGCACGCTGGCCCGGCAGATGTTCTCCAGCATCCGCGAGAACATCAGCCCCGCCATCGCCGCCGCCGCCTTCCTCTTCATCGCCGCGACCGTCGTGATCGGCCTCATCGTGGTGCTGTCGCGCTCCATGCTGGCGAAGCGGCGCTAGGCCGTTCGCTTCAGCGCATCGGCGAGGACCTGGTAGACGCGCGGTTCCAGCATGTGCGCCACGTTGAAGCGCATGAATCCGGCGGCGCTCTGCGACACGCTGAAGACGTTGCCGGGGGCGAGCACGAGGCCTTCGGCAAGGGCGGCCTGCGCGACCTCGCCGGAATCGAGCCCCTCCGGCAGCCGGCACCAGAGGTTGAAGCCGCCGCGCGGCTGGAGCCAGGGCGTGATGCCGAGTCGCGAAAGCCGCTCCGCCACCTCGCGCCGGGCGCGCACCAGCTTGCGGCGCAGCTCTTCCATGTGCTTGCGGTAGCCGCCGCCGGCGAGCATATGGGCGATGATCTCGCTGGAGATCGGGCTCGGCCCGCCGAAATTGGTGGCGATCTGCAGGTCGACCAGCCCCTCGACCCAATCCGGCCGCGCCGCGATATAGCCGCAGCGCGCGGAGGCGGAGAGCGTCTTGGAGAAGCTGCCGATGCGGATGACGCGGTCGAGCCCGTCGAGCGCGGCAAGCCGGGTGGAGGGCTCCGGCTCGAAATCGGCAAAGATGTCGTCCTCGACGATGATCGTCTCGCTGCCGGTGGCCGCGTTGAGCAGGCGGTGCGCCACCTGCGGCGACAGGGTCGCGCCCGTCGGGTTGTGGATGGCCGAGTTGGTCACGTAGAGCCGCGGCCGCTCCGCCGCGAGCACGGCCTCGAAGGTCGCGATGTCGGGGCCCGACGGCGTATAGGGCACGCCGACGACCGTCACCTGATGCGCCTTCAGCAGCGCCTGGAAATTGAAGTAGCAGGGATCGTCCACCAGCACCGTGTCGCCGGGGCGCAGCAGGAAGCGGCCGATCAGGTCGAGCGCCTGCGTGCCCGTGCTCGTCAGCATCAGGTGCTCCGGCCCGGCCGAAATGCCTTCCTCCGCGAGCCGCCCGAGCAGCAGCCGCCGCAGGAACGAGGAGCCGCGCGTGCTGCCGTAATAGGACAGGAGGTCGCCGTCGCTCTTCGCCAGGCTGCGCATCGCGCGGCGAAGCGCCGCGTCCGGCATCCAGTCCGCCGGCAGCCAGCCGCAGCCGGGTTTCAGCACCGCGGCATCGGCGTCGAGCGACTGGCGCGACACCCAGAACGGATCGACCGCCCGCGCCTTCGGCGTCTCCGCCGCGGCAAGCTTCAGCGGGGGCAGGGCGGTTTGCGAGACATAGAAGCCGGAGCCGCGTTGCGCCCGGATCAGCCCCTCCGCCGCAAGCCGGTCATAGGCCTCCACGACGGTGGAGGGCGAAACGCCCATCTTGGCGGCGAAGCGGCGGATCGAGGGCAGCCGATCGCCCGGCGCGAGCGCGCGGCTGGCGATGCGGTCGTTGATCGCCGCCATGACCTTGGAAGTCCGGCTTGTGCTTTCGGTCATGTTCTCTTTCCGCATCCAGGATTCTTCTTTGCCGGCAGGCGGATGAGGCGCTGGTCCTCCCCCTCATCCGCCTGCCGGCACCTTCTCCCCGCAAGCGGGGCGAAGGGATATGCCCGCGCCGGTTTCCCGACCGATCATCGTCGCGTGGGGCACGTCCCCTCTCCCCGCTTGCGGGGAGAGGGTTAGGGTGAAGGGCGGCCGCCTTGCCATAGGGATTGCCGCCTCTGTATTGCTAATTGAACCAGTACAGTTCTTTTAGATTGTATCGCTCCTTCCCTGTCTTCGCCAGCCCTGCCGCCGTAAAGAAGGATGAATGCGAGGACCAATGAAAACATCCATGGAAGGCTGGGGCAGCGGGCTTGCCGGCGTCATCATCTTCAGCGGCTCGCTGCCGGCGACCCGCGTGGCGGTGGCGGATTTCTCGCCGCTGTTCCTGACATCGGCCCGCGCGGTCATTGCCGCAATGCTGGGCGCGGCGCTGCTCCTTGCCCTGCGCCAGCCGAGGCCGTCGCGCGATACGCTTCTTTCGCTGGCAATCGTCGCGCTCGGCGTCGTCGTCGGCTTTCCCCTGCTGACGGCGCTGGCGCTGCAATATATCACCTCGGCCCATTCCATCGTCTTTGTCGGCCTTCTGCCGCTGGCGACCGCCATCTTCGGCGTGCTGCGCGGCGGGGAGCGGCCGAAGCCGCTGTTCTGGCTGTTCTCCGGCATCGGCAGCGCGACGGTGGTGGGCTTCGCGCTGAATTCGGGCGGCGAAGTCTCGCTCGTCGGCGATCTCCTGATGGTCGCGGCCATCGTCGCCTGCGGCCTTGGTTATGCGGAAGGCGCCAAGCTCTCGCGCACGCTCGGCGGCTGGCAGGTCATTTCCTGGGCGCTGATCCTCTCCCTGCCGCTGATGGCGATCATCGCGCTCGTCTCGCTGCCCAAGACCTTCGCCGGCATCGATGGCGGCGCCTGGGCCGGGCTCGCCTATGTCTCGGTCTTCAGCATGCTGATCGGCTTCGTCTTCTGGTATCGGGGCCTGGCGCTCGGCGGCATCGCGGCGGTGGGCCAGCTGCAACTGCTACAGCCCTTCTTCGGCCTGCTGCTCGCCGCCGTCCTGCTGCATGAGCGCGTGAGCCCGCTGATGCTGGCCACGACGCTCGCCATCGTGCTTTGTGTGGCCGGCGCCCGCAAATTTGCCCGCTGAAGCAATTCCAGCAAAAGTGTGAAGCGGTTTTGCGTAAGGCAATTCCGGCCGGCCTGCGCAGGACCGGCAGCCGGCGGCGTTCGGGGAATGGAGACGGCGCGCGAAATCTGCTATGGCTCTTGCCAGCGGTTCGTGCCTTCGACGATAGTGTCCGGCGGAACGGCCTGGGAGAGCTGGATGGCGGCAGATGTTCGCACGTCGAAAGAGATGAACGGTGCCCTGGCGCCGAAGGCGCTGCGGGTCGGCTTCATCCTGTCGAAAAGTTTCACGCTGTCGGCCTTCGCGCTGTTCGTCGATACGCTGCGGCTGGCCAGCGACAGCGAGGACCGCTCGCGCCGCGTCCACTGCGACTGGGACGTGCTGAGCAGCACGCGCAACTTCATCACCTCGTCGAGCGGCATCCAGGTCGCCCCGACCGCGCCCTTTGCCGATCCCGCCTGTTTCGACTACATCGCTGTCGTCGGCGGCCTCCTGTCGGTGGAGGAACCCATCGACAGCTATGCCCAGGCCTATCTGCGCAAGGCCGCCCAGGCCGGCGTCGGGCTGATCGGCCTCTGTACGGGCAGCTTCATCCTGGCCGAGGCGGGCCTTCTGAAGGGACACACGGCCTGCGTCAGCTGGCTGCACCACCGCGATTTCCGCGGCCGTTTTCCCGATATCGAGGCGACGTCGGAACAGATCTTCCGTTTCGACGGCAAGGTTGCCACCTGTGCCGGCGGCAGCAGCGTCGCCGATCTCGCCGCGACGCTCGTGCGCCACCATGTCGGCGAGGCGGCCGAGCGCAACGCGCTGGAAATCCTGCAGATCCGCCACCGGCGCGATGCGACCGACGTGCAGCCGCGCAATCCGCTCGGCCTCGAGGCCCGCGACCGCCGCGTGCACCTCGCCATCATGATGATGGAACAGCACACCGAGGACCTCCTGTCGATCGACAGCATTGCCACCATGACGGGTGTCTCCCGCCGCCAGCTCGAGCGACTGTTCGAGGGCGACATGGGCGCCTCGCCGAGCGCGATCTACATGAAGATCCGCATGGCCGCGGCGCTCACCATGGTGATGCGCACCAACAAGCCGCTGATCGAGATCGCGCTGGAGACCGGTTTCGAGAGCCTGTCGCACTTCACCCGCCGCTTCCGTGCCGCTTTCGGCGATACGCCCTCGCAGATCCGCCGCGACGGCCGCCGCCAGGCCGGCTGAAGGGCAAATCGCCCGGCCGTCGGGAACCAAGCCGCGCGAAAACCGTTCGGTCTCCATTGCTGACAAGGAGACCGCAATGGCAAGCAACGACGTCCAATCCCAGATTTCCGCCCTGCGCGCAGAGATCGCCCAGCTCCAGAAGGACCTTGGCGAACGCGGCAGCGAGGCCTACGAGACCATCCGCGATCGCGCCGGCAATGCCGTGGAGGCTGCCCGACCGGCCGTCCGCTCGGCAACGAAATATGTACGCAACGAAGGCGCCGCCGTCGCGCAGGCCGCGCGCGAACACCCGGCCGCGCTCTCGACGGTCGTCCTGACCGCAGGCCTTGCCGGCGTCGTCATCGGTTACCTGCTCGGCTCGCTCGAAAGCGAACCGCCCCGCCGCCAGCGCTGGTTCTGAACAGACGAAAGCCCGGCATCGCCGGGCTTTTTCATGCTGTGAGGAAACGGATGCAAGACGCGGGTTTCCTTGGTTTCTCCGTATCCCCGGGCCTGGCCCGGGGATACGCATGTCACCGATGGCGAAGGCCGAACAGATAGCCGATGAAGGCGGCGCCGGCCAGCGCGGCGAGCGGGTTGGCCTGGATCGTCTGGCGCACCTCGTCACGCAGCGATTCCGCCTTGGCGACCGCCAGCTGGCCGGTGCCTTCGGCGATCAGCCCCGCGGATTCCTTCAGCCGGCTGATTTCCGTCTTCAGCGCCTCGATCTGTTCGTTCACCGTTGCTTCGGCCGCAGCAGCACGGGCGTCTTCCGAAATGTTGTCGCGCCCCTCAACGACGCCGAGCGTGCGTTTGCCGGTGCTCTTTTCGTCAGCCATGGACATGTCTCCTGGATTTGATGGAATGGCGAAAGGAGAACTTTTGCCGCGCCACTTGGTTCCCGACGATGATTCAAACTGTGATCTTTCCGGCGTGACCGGGCGATTGACTCTTGCGGGTTTTGAGAACAAATAGAGAACATATTGTCTTTCAGCCGGGAGCCCGCCAAGCCGATGTCCGCCTCCGTCCATGCCGTTGTCGCCGATCTGCGCGACCGCATCCGGCAGTTCGACGGCCGCGCCCAGCGCGACCGGGCGGTGCTGCCCTTCGGCGTGCCGGAGATCGACGCGCGGCTGCCGGGCGGCGGGCTGGCGCTGGCCAGCCTGCACGAGATCTGCGGCGGCGGCAACGATGCCGTCGAGGCCAGCGCCGCAATGCTCTTTGCCGCCGGCATCGCCGCGCGCACGAAGGGGCAGGTGCTCTGGTGCCTCACGCGGCCCGATCTTTTCGCGCCGGCGCTGGCGCAGGCGGGGCTTGCGCCCGGCCGCGTCCTCTATGTGGAGGCGGGCGACGAGAAGAGCCTGCTGCTCTGTTTCGAGGAGGGGTTGCGCCATGGCGGGCTCGGCGCCGTCGTCGCCGAGGTGGCGCGCCTGTCGATGTCCGCCTCGCGCCGCCTGCAGCTCGCCGCGGAGGCCGGCGGCACGCTTGGCCTTGCCCTGCGCCGCTTCCGCCACCGGAAGGAGGCGGCTGCCCTTGCGCAGCCCTCCGCCGCAGTGACGCGCTGGCGGGTCCATGTGCGGCCCTCCGCACCCCTTCCCGTGCCCGGCATCGGCCGGGCGCAATGGCTGCTGGAGCTGGCCCGCTGCCGGGCCGGCGAGGCGGCGGACTTTGACGTGGAGGCCACCGATGCCGAGGGTCGTATCGCTTTTTCTTCCCGGCTGGCCGATCGATCGCCTGCGACGGGCGCTCGGCGCATCGGCGCCGCCGCCGGATAGCCGGCTCGTGCTCGTCGGCCGCGACGGCGCGCGCCGCATCCTGACGGCGGTGAGCCGGCCGGCCGAGCAGGCGGGCCTGCGCGTCGGCATGCCGCTCACCAAGGCCCATGCGCTGCTGCCGGACGTTACCACCATGCCGGCCGATCCCGCGGCCGATGCCGTCGCCCTGGGCCGCCTCGCGCTCTGGGCTCTGCAGCACTATGCGCCCATCGTCGCCCCGGACCCGCCCGATGGCCTCGTCATCGACACGACCGGCGCCGATCACCTGCACGGCGGCGAGGCGCGCATGCTGACCGGCCTCGTCAACCGTCTCTCCGCCTCCGGCATCTTTGCCCGTGCCGCCATCGCCGACAGCTGGGGTGCGGCCCATGCCGCCGCCCGCTTCCTCGCCGATCCCGTATGCGTCCTCCCGCCGGGCAAAGCCGGCGAGACCGTGTCGCCCCTGCCGGTCGCGGGATTGCGGATACCGCCGGAAACCGTGACGGGCCTTCATGTGCTCGGCTTCTCCACGATCGGGGATGTGCTGGCCGTGCCGCGCGCGCCGCTCGTCCTGCGCTTCGGCCCGCTTCTCGGCCGCCGGCTCGACCAGCTCCAGGGCACGATTTCCGAACCCGTCGATCCGCTGCGCGACCCGGAGCTCGTCACGGTCCGCAAGGTTTTCGGCGAGCCGATCGGCGCCCCCGAGACCATCGCGCGCTACACGGCCGGTCTCGTGCGCGATCTCTGCGCGGCGCTGGAAAAACGCGGCCTCGGCGCCCGCCGGCTCGATCTCCTCTTCCATCGTGTCGACAATTCCCTGCAGGCGATCCGCATCGGCACGGCGCGGCCCGCGCGCGACGAAAGACAGCTCATCCGGCTCCTGACAGACCGCATCGAGACGATCGATCCCGGCTTCGGCATCGAGATCATGGACCTGACCGCGACGCTGGCCGAACCGCTCGTCCTGCAACAGGCCGTCTCCTCCCTGATCGAGACGGAGGAAGCGGACCTTGCCGGCCTCGTCGACGTGATCGTCAACCGCATCGGTGCCGCGCGCCTCTACCGCATCGCTCCGGTCGAAAGCGACGTGCCGGAACGTTCCTTCCGCCGCATTCCGCCGCTTTCGCCCGAGACGGGAACGACCTGGCCAAGCCGCTGGCCGCGTCCCGCCCGTCTCCTGGCCCTGCCGGAGCCGGTGGAGGTCATGGCGCTCCTGCCGGACCATCCGCCCGCCTCCTTCACCTGGCGCGGCGTGCGGCGGCTGGTCAAGCGGGCCGATGGGCCTGAGCGCATCTTCGGCGAATGGTGGAAGCGCGATGCCGAGCTGGCGGCCGTGCGGGATTATTTCCAGGTCGAGGACACAGGGGGGGAGCGCTTCTGGCTCTTCCGTTCCGGCAACGAAGAGCAGGTGGCAAGCGGCATCGGTCGCTGGTTCCTGCACGGGATTTTCGCATGAATCCGCGCTACGCCGAGCTTCAGGTGACGTCCCACTTCTCGTTCCTGCGCGGGGCGAGCAGCTGTGCGGACCTGTTCGCGCAGGCGAGCGCCCTTGGCATCGAGGCGCTTGCCGTCGTCGATCGCAACAGCCTTGCCGGCGTCGTCCAGGCCTTCAAGGCGTCGCGGGAGCTTCCGGAGGATGCCCCGTCGGTGCGGCTGGTGGTCGGCTGCCGGCTCGACCTCGTCGATGGCATGTCGCTGCTCGTCTATCCGACCGACCGCGCCGCCTATGGCCGTCTCTGCCGCCTGCTCACCATCGGCAAGGAGAGGGCCGGCAAGGGCAAGTGCCATCTCGACTGGTCCGATGTCGTCGACTGGAGCGAGGGTCTCCTCGCCGTGCTGGTGCCGGACGAGGCGGACGAGACCGCCGCCTTCCAGCTGCGCCGCCTGCACACGCATTTCAAGGAGCGCTGCTATCTCGCCCTCACGCTCCGCCGCCGGCCGAACGACCAGTTGCGGCTGTTCGACCTCTCCAACCTCGCTGCCCGCCATGGCGTGCCCACCGTCGTCACCAACGACGTGCTCTACCACGCGCCCGCCCGGCGCATGCTGCAGGACGTCGTCACCTGCATCCGCCACAACGTCGCCATCGACACTGCCGGCTTCCTGCGCGAACGCCACGCCGACCGCTACCTCAAGCCCCCGGAGGAAATGCACCGTCTCTTCGCGCGTTACCCGGAGGCGCTGCGGCGGACGCTGGAGATCGTCGAGCGCTGCCGGTTCTCGCTGGACGAATTGATGTATCAGTATCCGGACGAGAAGGAGTATGCGCACCTCACGCCACAGGAGGCGCTGGAGAAATATACGTGGGAGGGAGCGGCCAGGCGCTATCCCGGCGGCGTGCCCGAGGAGGTGCGCAGTAAGCTCGTTTACGAATTGCGGCTCATCGAGAAGATGAAATACGCGCCGTATTTCCTCACCGTGAACTCCATCGTCCGCCATGCCCGCAACCTGCCTGTCCCGATCCTCTGCCAGGGCAGGGGATCGGCTGCAAACAGCGCCGTCTGCTTTGTCCTTGAGATCACGGCGATCGACCCGATGGAGAATGGCAGCCTCCTCTTCGAGCGCTTCGTCTCGGAGCAGCGCGGCGAGCCGCCCGATATCGACGTGGATTTCGAGCATGAGCGCCGGGAGGAGGTGATCCAGTGGATCTACGAGACCTACGGCAAGGATCGCTCGGCGCTCTGCGCCACCGTCATCCGTTATCGCTCGCGCGCGGCCATGCGGGATGTCGGACGTGCGCTCGGCATGCCGGAGGATGTGTTGAAGGCGCTGTCCTCGCAGGTCTGGGGCTGGTCCAACGACGTCCCGCAAAGCCATGCGAACGCGGCCGGGCTCAATGTGGATGACCGCCGCCTCCGGCTGCTGTTCGAGCTTGCCCGCCAGTTGATCAACGCGCCACGCCACCTCTCGCAGCACCCCGGCGGTTTCGTGCTGACGCGCGACCGGCTGGACGATCTCGTGCCGATCGAGCCGGCTGCCATGGATAAGCGTCAGGTGATCGAGTGGGACAAGGACGACATCGAGTACCTGAACTTCATGAAGGTCGACGTGCTGGCGCTCGGCATGCTCACCTGCATGCGCCGCGCCTTCGATTTCCTGCGGGAGCACAAGGGAGAGAGCCGTACGCTTGCCAGCATCCCCGCGGACGATCTGCCGACCTACGAGATGATCTCCAAGGCCGACACGATCGGCACCTTCCAGATCGAGAGCCGGGCGCAGATGTCCATGCTGCCGCGCCTCAGGCCGAAGGAATTTTACGACATCGTCATCCAGGTGGCTATCGTGCGGCCGGGGCCGATCCAGGGAGACATGGTGCACCCCTATCTGCGGCGGCGACAGGGATTGGAGAGCGTGGAATATCCCAAGCCTGCTTTCGAGAAGGTCCTGAAAAGAACCCTTGGCGTGCCGCTGTTCCAGGAGCAGGCGATGCAGGTGGCGATCGACTGTGCGGGTTTTGAGCCGGGACGGGCCGACCAGTTGCGCCGGGCAATGGCGACCTTCAAGCAGACCGGAGGGGTCGACAAATTCCGTGAGGAACTGATCGAAGGCATGGTCAGGAACGACTATGCCCGCGATTTCGCCGAACGTATCTGCCGCCAGCTCGAAGGGTTCGGCTCCTACGGTTTCCCGGAAAGCCACGCCTACAGTTTCGCGATCATCGCCTATGCCTCCGCCTGGATGAAATGCCATCACCCGGACGTCTTCTGCGCCGCCCTGCTCAATTCCCAGCCGATGGGGTTCTACGCCCCGGCACAGATCGTGCGCGATGCGCGCGAGCACGGGGTGGAGGTGCGTCCGGTCTGCATCAATGCCAGCCGCTGGGATTGCACGCTGGAGCCGACGGACGAGGCGGGGCGGCTTGCCGTGCGGCTCGGGCTGCGGATGGTCAAGGGCCTCGACAACAAGGAGATGGGCGGTTTTCTTGCAGCAAGGGGCGAGGCGCCGTTTGCCTCGGTCGATGACCTCTGGCGCCGCACGGAACTCGCATCCGACACGCTGGTGCGGCTTGCCGAGGCGGATGCCTTCCGGCCGTCGCTCGGGCTTTCCCGGCGCGAGGCCTTGTGGACGATCCGCGGCTTGCGGGACGAGCCGCTGCCGCTGTTTTCCGCGGCGGCCGAGCGGGAGGCCGCGGCCCTGCCGGAATTGACGGAACCGGTGGTGGCATTGCGACCCATGGCGACGGGCGGCGAGGTGGTGGAGGACTATGGCCGCGTCGGCCTGACGCTCCGGGCCCATCCGGTGAGCTTCCTGCGGGAGGGCCTCGCCCGCCGCCGCCTGCTTTCCTGCGCCGAAGCGACGCGGCTTCGCGATCGCCAGAAGGTCGAGACGGCCGGCATCGTGCTCGTCCGCCAGCAGCCGGGCTCGGCCAAGGGTGTCATCTTCGTGACGATCGAGGATGAGACGGGCATCGCCAACCTCGTCGTCTGGCGCAAGGTCTTCCTCGCCTATCGCCCCATCGTGATGGGCGCGCCAATGATCGGCGTCAAAGGTTACATCCAGCGGGAGGGCGAGGTGGTGCATATCGTCGTGCAGCACCTTACCGATCTTTCGGCCGACTTCGCCACCATCGGCCGGCGTGGCGATGCCGCGCAGCCGCAAGCCCGCGAGGCGGTGCAGACCATCCGCGTCAAATCCCGCGACTTCCATTGAGGTCCCCGAAGGCCGACCTTTGGGACGTCGATACGTTCCGGACGCGCTTGTCGCAGCTGCCGCCGAGGGCGACCGGCAGATGCGGTGGTCATCTCCCTCGAAGACGCGTTGAGGATGGCGACGGCAAACCCGAGCCGCCTGATGGGACTGGAGGAAAACGTCGGCTTCCTCCGGCCCGGCATGCCGGCCGATATCGGCCTGCTCGACGGTTTCGGGGACGATCCGGCTCAGTAATCCACGATCCGGTCGTCGGCCGGGTCGGCCCAGCGCGTGTTCGGCACGGTCGAGAACCAGCCGGGGCGGGCGGGGTCGCGGTCATAGGCGTAGCCGCCCAGCGACTTGTAGAGATCGGAATATTGGCCGAGCTTGTCGCGGTCGAGCGTGATGCCGAGGCCGGGGGCGGTGGGCACGGCGATCTTGCCGTCGACATAGCGCATCGGGCCGCCGACGATCACGTCGTCGACGAGCTGGTGGTAGTGCGCATCGCCGGTGAAGACGAGGTTCGGCAGCACCGCGCCGAGATGCAGCATGGTGGCGAGCTGGATGCCGAGCTCGCCGGAGGAGTGCACGGCGATGCCGAGCTGGAAGGTCTCGCAGACGGCGGCCGCCTTGATGCAGGGCCGGATGCCGCCCCAGAAGGTCGTGTCGAGCAGGATGACGTCGCAGGCCGGCGCCAGGACATTGGTGGCAAGCTGCTCGAAATTGACGACGATCGTGTTGGTGGCGAGCGGCATATGCGTGTTCTCGCGCACGCGGCGCATGCCGTTGAGGCCCCAGGTCGGGTCCTCGTAATAGTCGTTGTTGAGGTCCTCGATGCCCTTGGCGAAACGGATCGCCTCCTCCACCGTGAAGGCGGCATTGGGGTCGTAGCGCACGCTGTCGGTGCCGACGGCCTTGGCCAGCGCCCGGTAGACCTCCAGCTCGTAATCCGGTGGAAAGACACCGCTCTTCAGCTTGTGGGCGGTGAAGCCGTGCGTCTTCTTGAGGCTGAGCGCCTGGTCGATGAGCTGGTCGGCGGTGCGGATCTCGCCCGCGCCCGTCTCCTTGTTCGGCAGGCGGAAGAACAGGTAGCTGGCAAAGCCCACCGCATCGCGCATCCTGCCGCCGAGAAGATCGTAGACCGGCACGTCGAGGAACTTGCCCATGATGTCGAGGCAGGCGAACTCGATGGCCGCATGCATCTGCGTGCGGTTGTTGTAGAGGCTGGCGGTCGGATTGCAGATCTTGAAGCGGAGCTGCTCCAGCTCGAACGGATCGTGGCCGACGAGATAGGGCTTCAGCGCCCGGAAGGCGGCCTCGGCGCTTTCGCCGCCGCCGCCCATCTCGCCGAGCCCGACGAGGCCGACATCGGTCTCGACCTCCACGATGGTGCGCACGAAGCGTCCCCAATGGGCGCCGTTGGAATGGCGCAGCGGCGCCTCGAGCGGCACCGTCACGGTGGTGGCGCGGATGTCGGTGATGACGGGCCGTTTCATGGCGGGTCTCCGGTTCTCGTTCATTCGGGCAGGACGATGCCGAGCTTGGCCATCGTGCCGCCATCGATCTTGATGTCCGCGCCCGTGATGAAACGGGCCTTGTCGCTGGCGAGGAAGGCGACGAGATCGGCGATCTCGGAGGGTTTTCCCACCCGGCCGACCGGATGGCCCTTGCCCCACAGCGCGATCGTCTCGTCCTGGCTGTGCTCGCCCTTCCACAGGTCCGCCGCCCAGCGCAGCATCGGCGTGTCGACGGAGGCGGGGCAGACGGCGTTGACCGTGATGTTCTCCGCCGCATGGTCGAGCGCCATCGCACGCACCAAGGCGTTGATCGCGCCCTTGCTGGCCGTATAGGCCGCGACGCCCGCCTGCGAGGCATAGGCCTGCACGGAGGAGATCGCGACGATCGCCCCGCCGCCGCGCTTGCGCATTTCGGGGATGGCGAAGCGGGAGGCGAGGTAGATGCCCTTCAGGTTGATGTCGAAGACGTCGTCCCAGACATCTTCCGGCGTGTCGACGACCGTGCCGTAGCGCTGGATGCCGGCGCAGCAGGCGAGCACGTCGAGGCCGCCATGGCGCGCCACGGCCGTGGCGACGGCGCGCTCCATGTCGTCCGCCCGGCGCACGTCGCCGACGAAGCCGGAGGCGTTCGGCCCGATCGCCGCGACGGCCTCGTCCACCGATGCGGCATCGTTCGCGACGACGAGGACCCTGCCGCCGGCACCCGCGAACCGTTCCGCGCAGGCCCGGCCCATGCCGAGGCTGCCGCCGGTCACGATGATGCTCCTGCCGGAAAATTCATCCGCGCTCATGGTCGTTCTCCTTCCCGCTCGGCTTAACTAACATTCTACCATACCAGATTGTCAACCGGGATTTCTCGACGAGTGTCAGCCGGCGAATCTCGGTTCGGGAACGCCGGCGCCGGCCCCGTCAATCGCAACGAGGCTGCCCTCCGCCGGATTTGCGGCAAGGTGCTCGGCGCTCATCGTGAAGCGGGCGGAGGTGACGTAGAGGGTGGAGAGGTCCGGGCCGCCGAAGGTGCAGCTCGTCGGCCAGGTGACGGGCAGTTCCGCCAGCGCCAGCAGCGCGCCATCGGCGGTAAAGCGTGCGACCGAGGCGCCGCCGACCACGCGGCAGTTCCACAGCGTGTCCTCGGCATCCATGCAGGAGCCGTCCGGCAGGCCGCGCTCGAAGCCGCTGACGATGGTGCGCCGGTCGCTGATCGTCCTTGCGGCGGGGTCGTAGGCGAAGGCGTAGATTTCGTTTTCCGGCGTATCGGCGAAGAGGAAGCGTCCGTCGCGCGTCCAGCCCATCGTGTTGGTGATGCCGTATTCGCGCGGCGTGAGCTGCGTGACGGTGCCTGTGGGGTCGATCCGGTAGATGGCGCCGGACTTGCGGTCCATCGCCCGGGGCGAGCCGTCCGGGTTGAGATTGTTCTGCATGGTGGAGACCCAGAAGGAGCCGTCGGGCGCGACGCGGCCTTCGTTCAGCCGGTTGTCGGCAAGGTCCGGCTCTGGCACAGCAAAGGTCTCGAAGGCTTCGCCCGGCCGCCAGAAGGCGACCTCGCGGCGCAGCCCGACGATGAAGCCGCCGGAGGCGCGAAGGCCGATCGACGTCGGGAAATCCGGCGCCGGCCAGGCGGCATGCTCGCCGCTGCGCGGCTCATGGCGGTGGATGCGCTTGCCGCCGATATCCACCCAGTAGAGCGCCTCTTCCTCGCCGGACCAGATGATGCTTTCGCCGACGATGTCGCCCGCGGCGTATTCGATCCTTGCCTTCACGCGCAGCCCTCCCGCATCCGCCAAATTCACGTTGACAATAGCTGAGAGTGAATCTAATTCAAGGTCACTAAGTACCTATATGATAGGTAGGAGGCGACGGGATGGAATCGAAGTCGGAACCGGATGCGGCCGGCGGGCAGAAGGGTGGCGAAGGTCTGCTTGGCGGCGTCATGGATGCCGTCCGGATCCACATCCGCGAAAACGGCCTGCAGGTCGGCGACTGGCTGCCGAGCGAGGGCGCCTTTGCGGAAAAGCTCGGCGTTTCCCGCGGCATCGTGCGCGAGGCCTATCGTTCGCTGTCCGCGCTGACGCTGATCGATATCGGCAACGGCCGTCGTCCGCGGGTGGACGCGCCGAGGGCGGACGTGCTGGCGCTGGTCACCGACCATGCCGTGCACACCGACCAGGTGACGATCCAGCAGATTTTCGATGTCCGCCGCACGGTGGAGCGCCGGACGGTCGTGCTCGCCGCGATGCGCCGCACGGACCGCGAGGCCGCCGCGATCGTCGCGCTGGCCGAGGCGATGCAGCGGGATTTCGACGCGCCGCAAAAGGTGATGGAGCACGACATCGCCTTCCACGAGGCGATCGGCGCGGCGTCGCGCAATCCGATGTTCTCGCTGATCGTCGGCTCGTTCCATGTGGTGACGCGCCAGACCTGGCCGATCGGCTGGGCAAGCCGCGCCAGCAACGAGACGCGGCAGGAAAGCATCGACGGCCACATGACCATCGCCCGGGCCATCGCCAATGGCGACCCGACGACGGGCGAGCAGGCGATGGTCGAGCATTTCGATCTGACGGTGAAGGCGCTGCTGGCGGCGGGAGTGTATTGAGCATGAAGATCACCGCGTTCGAAACCGTCCGCGCCCGCGACTTTCCCAACATCCTCTGGGTGCGCATCCACACCGACGAGGGCCTTGTCGGGCTCGGCGAGACCTTCTTCATGGCCGCGACGGTGGAGGCCTACATCCACGAGGTCGTGGCGCCGAAGCTGCTCGGCCGCGATCCCCTGGAGATCGACCGCATCTCGAAGGACCTGACGGGCTATCTCGGCTTCCGCTCGACGGGGGCGGAGATGCGCGGCAATTCAGCCGTGGATATCGGCCTGTGGGACCTCTTCGGCAAGGCGACGAACCTGCCGATCGCCCAGTTGCTCGGCGGTTTCTCGCGGCGCGAGATCCGCACCTACAACACCTGCGCCGGCAATACCTACATGCGCGAGGCGAAGGGCCAGCAGACCGGCAATTACGGCATCGGCGGCCCGCGGCGCGACCATGACGACCTCAACGGCTTCCTGGAGCGGGCGGACGAGCTTGCCGAAGACCTCCTGTCGGAGGGCATCACGGCCATGAAGATCTGGCCGTTCGACATCGCGGCGGAAAAGAGCGGCGGCCAGTACATTTCCGGGCCGGACCTGCGCAAGGCGCTCGAACCCTTCGAGAAGATCCGCAAGCGCGTCGGCGACTGCATGGACATCATGGTCGAGTTCCACTCCATGTGGCAACTCACCCCGGCCATCCAGATCGCCCGGGCGCTCGAGCCCTACGCCACTTTCTGGCACGAGGACCCGATCAAGATGGATTCGCTCTCCAGCCTCAAGCGCTATGCGGCGGCGAGCCGCGCGCCGCTCTGCGCCTCGGAGACGCTCGCCACCCGCTGGGCCTTCCGCGACCTGATGGAGACGGATGCCGCCGGTGTCGTCATGCTCGACCTTTCCTGGTGCGGCGGCCTTTCCGAGGCCAAGAAGATCGCCACCATGGCGGAGGCCTGGCATCTGCCGGTCGCCCCGCATGACTGCACCGGTCCCGTCGTGCTCGCCGCCTCGACGCACCTGTCGCTGAACGCGCCGAACGCGCTCGTGCAGGAAAGCGTCCGCGCCTATTACAAGACCTGGTACGCCGAGCTGACGACGCAGCTGCCGACCGTGGCGAACGGCATGATCACCGTTCCCCCCGGGCCGGGCCACGGCGTCGATCTCGCGCCGGATCTCGACCGGAAATTCGACGTCTCGCGCCGGACTTCGGCACTGGAGTGATCTCGTAACGCTGACCACTTGACTTGTATGGTAGTAGGCTAGTAGCCTGTAACGGGATGGAGGAGGCCGGAATGCAGAACATCAAACCGCAGCGCGTTCTTTCGGCCGCCGAAGCCGTCGGACCTCAGGTCTACCGCATCCTGCGCGAGCAGATCATTCAGGCCGAGCTGACGCCGGGCGAGCGCATCTCCGAGGCCGAGATCGCCAAAAGCCTGTCGATCAGCCGCCAGCCGGTGCGCGAAGCCTTCATCAAGCTGTCGGAGGAGGGCCTTGTTCAGGTCCTGCCGCAGCGCGGCACCTATGTGACGCGGATCTCCACCGCCTCCGTGATGGACGTGCGCTTCGTGCGCGAGGCGATCGAGGCCGATATCGTGCGCCAGGTCGCCGGCGAGCACACGGCCGGGACCGTGCGGGAGCTGCGCGACCAGATCGCAAGGCAGAAGCAGGTGCCGCAGGACGACCGCGCCGCCTTCCTGCGGCTCGACGAACTCTTCCACCACACGCTCGCGGCGGCCGCGGGCCGCGCCTATGCCTGGAGCGTCATCGAAAGCGTCAAGGCGCAGATGGACCGCGTCCGCTTCCTCAGCGTCGACGACATCCAGATCGGCCGGCTGATCGACCAGCACGAACGCATCGTCGATGCGATCGCCGCCGGCGACGTCGGCAAGGCCGAGACGGCATTGCGCACGCATCTGCGCGAGATCCTCAAATCGCTGCCCGAGATCGCCCGGGCGCGCACGGAATTCTTCGACGGCGTGGCGTGACGCCGGGACGACAACGATTGATGTTCAACGGGAGGTACGCATCATGATGATCCGGAAATTTCTTGCAGGAACGGGCCTCGGGCTGGGGCTGATGGCCTCGGGCGCCAGCGCGGAAGGCCTCAATATCGCCTTCATCAGCCACTCGTCCGCCTCGAACACCTTCTGGCAATCGGTCAAGAAGGGCTATGACGACGCCTGCGGGAAGGTCGGGGCCTCGTGCCAGCTGATCCTCACGCAGACCGAAGGCTCGGTCGAGCAGGCCGTCGCCAATCTTCAGGCGGCCATCGCCTCCAGGCCGGATGCGATCTTCGTCGCGATCGTCGACAACAACGCCTATGACAATGTGATCAAGGAAGCCGTCGATTCCGGCATTCTCGTGCTCGCCGTCAATGTGGACGACAGCGAAGGCGCTAACGGCAACGCCCGCAAGGCCTTCATCGGCCAGGGCTTCACCGCGGCCGGCTATTCGCTCGCCAAGGCGCAGTCGGAGAATTTCCCCAAGGAAGGCCCGCTCAACCTGCTGGTCGGCGTCAATGCGCCGGGCCAGACCTGGTCCGAGCAGCGCGCCGGCGGCGTGATGAAGTTCCTGGAAGAGTACAAGGCCGAGCATGCCGACCGCGAGATCACCATCACGCGCATCGATTCGGCCACCGATCTCGCGCTGACCGCCGACCGCATCGGCGCCTATCTCAACGCCAACCCGGACACCACGGCCTATTTCGACACCGGCTACTGGCATGCCGGCGTCGCCAAGGTGCTGAAGGACCGCGGCATCGAGCCCGGCAAGGTGCTGCTCGGCGGCTTCGACCTCGTGCCGGAGGTCCTGCAGCAGATGGAGGCCGGCTATGTGCAGGTGCAGGTCGACCAGCAGCCCTACATGCAGGGCTTCATGCCGGTCATGCAGGCCTATCTGTGGAAGACTGCCGGCCTGACGCCGTCGGACATCGACACGGGGCAGGGCATCGTCACGCCCAAGGACGTGCCGACGATCCTGGAAATGGCAAAGCAGGGCCTGCGCTGATTCGGCGCTCCTATGGGAAACCGGTGCCTTGCCGCTCGGGCGGGGCACCGAAGCACGAGTGGAGCCCATGAAGCGGTTTCTGAAAATCTATCTCGACAAGCCGGAGCTTGCGGGCCTTGCCCTCCTGATCGTCCTCCTTGCCGTCTTCCAGGTGAAGTCGAACGGCGTGCTTCTCTCCTTCGAGAACGTGCGCGGCGTCATGGGCCTCCTGCCGGAAATGGCGCTCGTCGCCATCGGCGTGACGATCCTGATGATCTGCGGCGAATTCGACCTGTCGGTCGGCTCCGTCTTCGCGCTGATGCCGATGTCGATGGCGGTGATCCTCAATTCAGGCGTGCCCTTCACCGCCGCCGTGCTGCTCGGCCTTGCGATTTGCGCGGTGATCGGCTTCATCAACGGCTATGTGACGCTGCAATTCTCGATCCCGAGCTTCATCACCACGCTCGGCATGCTGTTCATCGCCCGCTCGCTCACCATCGTCATATCCGGCGGCTTTCCGCCGCTCCTGCCCTCCGACCTGCCGACCTGGCTCTTCACGGACTATATCTGGCAGGGCGCGCTCTTCCGCATGTCCTTCGTCTGGTTCGTCGGCATCGCCGTTCTTGCCGCGGCGCTCCTGTCGCTTACCAATTTCGGCAACTGGATCCGCGCCACCGGCGGCTTCAACGAGGCGGCGGCCTCGATGGGCATTCCCGTCAAGCGCGTGAAGATCGTCTGCTTCATGCTCTGCTCGGTGCTTGCCGGCTTTGCGGGCCTGCTCCAGGTGCTGCGCCTCGGCTCGCCGCTGCCCTCGATCGGCGAGGGGCTGGAGTTGCAGGCGGTTGCCGCCGCCGTCATCGGCGGCACGGCGCTTGCCGGCGGTATCGGCACGGTCTTCGGCGCCATCATCGGCACGCTGCTCATCCGCACCATCGACAACGGCCTCGTGCTGTCGCGCGTCGATGCCAACTGGTTCAAGTTCGCCATCGGCGTGCTCACCATGTTCGCGGTGATCGCCAATGCCTGGATGGGGAAGATGTCCCGCAAGATCAAGGTGGAGGCGCACAAGTGACGACACCGGTCATCGAATGCCGCAACCTGCAGAAATGGTACAGCGGCGTACACGCGCTGAAGAACGTCAACCTCATCATCCATCCCGGCGAGACCGTCGGCCTTGTCGGCGATAACGGCGCCGGCAAGTCGACGCTGATCAAGATCCTCTCCGGCGTGCATCACCAGGATTCCGGCGAGGTGCTGATCGAGGGCAGGAGGGTGGACCTGCGCAGCCCGAAGGATGCGATGCGCCACGGGCTGGAGACGATCTACCAGTACAATTCCATGGTCCCGACCATGTCGATCGCCCGCAATCTCTTCATCGGCCGCGAGCCGTTGAAATGGTCGGTCTTCGGCTTCGGCCTCATGGACCAGAAGCGCATGCGCGCCGAAAGCGTGCAGGCCATAGCCGATGTCGACCTGCACCTGCGCTCGCCGGATGCCTTGGTCGGCGAACTGTCCGGCGGCCAGCGGCAGGGCGTGGCGATTGCCCGCGCCATGCATTTCAAGTCGAAGGTGCTGATCCTCGACGAGCCGACCAACCATCTTTCCGTCAAGGAGACGGACAAGGTGATCGGCTTCGTGCGCGGCCTGAAGGCGCAGGGTCTCACCGGCATCTTCATCTCGCACAACATGCAGCACGTCTTCCAGTCCTGCGACCGCATCGTCGCCATGGCGCGCGGCGAGATCGTCTTCGACAAGCCGACCGCTGCGACCTCGATCGACGAGGTCCACGCCCTTCTGTGAGGAGACCATGACAGAGCTTTCGGGAAAGACCGTCCTCATCACCGGCGCGCTCGGCACGCTCGGCCGCGCCCAGGCCGCGCGGCTCGCCCGGGCCGGCGCCAGCCTCCTGCTGCTGGATCGGCCGGGCGCCCAAGGCGGCGAGGCCTTTGCGGCGGATATTGCCGCGACACATGATGTGAAGGCAGCCTATGTCGGCGAGGACCTGAACGACCTTGCCGCGGCGGAACGGCGGGCGGCATCGCTTTCGCGCGAGCATGGCGGCATCGATATCCTCATCAACAATGCGGCGCTGATCATCAACAAGCCGTTCGAGGATTTTTCGCTGGAGGAATACGAGGACCAGGTCCGCGTCAATTCCTCCGCCGCCTTCGCGCTTGCCCGGGCGGTCGCGCCGGCGATGAAGGAAAAGCGCTACGGCAAGATCGTCAATTTCTGCTCGGTCACCCTGAACGGGCGCTGGGACGGTTACGTGCCCTATGTCGCCTCGAAGGGCGCGATGCTGGGCCTGACAAAATCGCTGGCGCGCGAGCTCGGGCCGCATGGCGTGCGCGTCAACGCGGTCTCGCCGGGCGCGGTGGTGTCCGAGGCGGAGGCCCGCGTCTTCGCCGATCGCCTGCAGCAGTACAATGACTGGATCCTCGAAAACCAGTCGCTGAAGGCGCGCATCCAGCCGGCGGATGTCGCCGATCTCGTGCACTTCCTCGTCTCGCCGGCCTCCGACATGATTTCCGGCCAGAACATCGCGATCGACGGCGGCTGGTGATGGCGGTCGAACTCGATAACGGGGCGGCGCGCATCCGCGTGCGGCCCGATCTCGGCGCCGGCCTGACATGCTTCGATGTCCGGCACGGCGGCGCCTGGCTGCCGGTCTTCCGCACGGTCGATCCCGCCACGGCCCATCCTTTCGCGCTTTCCAACATCCTTCTCGTGCCGTTTTCCGGCCGGGTCTCCGGCGGCGGCTTTACCTTCGACGGTGCCTTTCACGCCCTGCCGCGCAATATGGAGACGGAGCCCTATCCGATCCACGGCAACGGTTTTTCCGCCGCATGGACGGAGGTCTCCCGGAGCGACGATTCCATCACCTTGACATTATCATCGGACGGGCCGGGGCCGTTCCGCTACGAGGCGACGATGTCCTATCGCCTTGAAGGCGCCGGTCTCGTGATGGAACTGAGCCTTGTCAACCGCGCCGAAACGCGGCTGCCCTACGGCGCCGGCTTCCATCCCTGGTTCGTGCGCGATGCGGATACGACGCTCGCCGCGCCGTCGAAGGGCGTCTGGCTGGAGCGCGACGACCATCTTCCGAAGGCCTACGCGCCCGTCGCAGCGCATCCGGATATGGATTTCAACGTGCCGCGGCCCCTGCCGCCGCGCTGGATCAACAACTGGTTTGACGGCTGGGACGGCAAGGCGCGTATCGACTGGCCGGCGCGCGGGCTGCGGGCCGAGGTCGAGGCAAGCGAGGCGCTGGGCCAATATGTGGTCTTCTCGCCCGCCGCCGATGCAGACTTCTTCTGCTTCGAGCCGGTGAGCCATCCCGTCGATGCCTTCAACCTGCCCGACCGGCCGGACGCCTACGGCCTGAAGGTGCTTTCTCCCGGCGAGACGCTGGACATCTGGACCCGCGTCGCCGTTTCGCCGCACAAAGCGGCCTGACCCCGCAATATATCCCGACCTGCACCCTGGCAGCCCATATGGTTGCCGGGGGGGCTGATCGCGTGGCTGCGGTGGGGGAAGCATCCGTCCATGTAGCGTCTGACGGGGTTCCGAGGCTTGAAACGGCAATCCATATATGAAAGAATAATTCAAATAAGAATTTATTTGGCGTAGCCTTCGGGAGCGCAGGAGGAGATGCGCATGCAGGATGAGACGGGACTTCTGGCCGGCCTGACCGTGGTCGATATGAGCCAGTTCCTCTCCGGCCCCTATTGTTCGTTGCGGCTTGCCGATCTCGGCGCCCGCGTCATCAAGATCGAGCGGCCGGATGGCGGCGATCTCTCCCGCCGGCTCTATCTCAGCGACACCGAGATCGGCGGCGATTCGACGCTCTTCCACGCCATCAACCGCGGCAAGGAAAGCCTCGGCATCGACCTGAAGGACCCCGGCGACCTCGCCTTCCTGCGCAGGCTTCTCGGCAAGGCCGACGTGCTCATCCAGAATTTCCGCCCGGGTGTCATCGAACGCCTCGGGCTCGATCATGCGGCCGTCAGGGCGATCAACCCGGCGATCGTCTATGCCTCGATCAGCGGCTATGGCGAGGATGGCCCCTGGGTCATGCGCCCGGGGCAGGATCTCCTGGCGCAGGCACGCTCCGGCCTGATGTGGCTGAACGGCGACGAGGCGCAGGGGCCGGTGCCCTTCGGCCTTGCGGTCGCCGACATGCTCGCCGGTGCCAATGCCTGCCAGGGCATCCTCGCCGCCCTCGTGCGCCGCGGCATGTCCGGCAAGGGCGCCCATATCCAGACGAGCCTGCTCGAAAGCCTTGTCGATTTCCAGTTCGAGGTGCTGACCACCCATCTCAACGACGGCGGCCGCAAGCCGAAGCGCTCGGATTTCCGCAGCGCGCATGCCTATCTCTCCGCGCCCTACGGCGTCTATCCGGCAAAGGACGGTTACCTCGCGATCGCCATGACGCCGCTCGGCCGCCTGCAGGATCTGCTGCAGATCGAGGCGCTGGCGCCCTATCGCGACGACAGCAAGGCCTGGTTCACCGCGCGCGATGCGATCAAGCGGATCATCGCCGGCCGCATCGCGACCCGGACCGTCGAGCATTGGCTCTCCATCCTGGAGCCCGCCGACATCTGGTGCTCGAAGGTGCTGGAATGGCCGGAACTTCTGGCCAGCGACGGTTTCCGCATCCTCGACATGCTGCAGACGGTGACGCGCGAGGATGCGGTTTCGATCGGCACGACCCGCTGCCCCGTGCGCGTGGACGGCCGGCGTCCTCTCGGCCGTCGCGCCGCGCCGCGCGTCGGCGAGCACTCGGCGGCGATCCGCGCGGAGTTTTCGTGATGGGCGCGATCACGCTGAGGGGCATGACCTGGAGCCATCCGCGCGGCTACGACCCGATGGTGGCCTGCACGCAGGACTGGCGCGCCAGGACCGGCGTCTCCATCGAATGGGACAAGCGCTCGCTGCAGGATTTCGAGAGCTTTCCGGTCGAGGACCTCGCCCGCCGCTACGACCTCATCGTCATCGACCATCCGCATGTCGGGCAGATCACGGCGGAAGGCTGCCTTACGCCGCTGGACCTGCCCGGCCGCGAGGCGGCCTTCGCGGCCCTTGCGGGCGGCAGCGTCGGCCTCTCCTTCCCGAGCTACAACTGGCAGGGCCGCCAATGGGCCTTCCCGATCGACGCGGCCACCCAGGTGCTCGCCTTCCGGCCGGATCGGCTGGGCAGGGCACCGGGCACATGGGCGGAGGTGCTGGATCTGGCAAAGGCCGGCGAAATGCTGCTGCCGCTGCGCCCGCCGCATTCCCTGATGTGTCTCTTCACGCTCTGCGGCAATCTCGGCCGGCCCTGCGCGGTGGAACGGGACCGGCCCTTCGTCGATGCCGAAACCGGCGTGCAGGCGATCGAGATGATCCGGGAGCTTGCCGCGCTCGCCGACCCTGCCTGCACCGGCATGGACCCCATCGCCGTGCTGGACCGGATGGGCGAGGCGGGATCGCGCTACAGTCTCTCGCCGCTGATCTACGGTTATGTCAGCTACTCCCTCGCCGGCTTCCGGGCAAACCGCATCGCCTTTGCCGACATGCCGGTTGCCGGCGATGCGGGGCCGGTCGGTTCTGCGCTTGGCGGCACGGGCATCGCCGTTTCCGCCTTCTCGTCACAGCGCGAGGCGGCCGTGGATTTCGCCTATTGGGTTGCGGCCGGGCCGCAGCAGGCGGGCCGCTACTGGCAGGCCGGCGGCCAGCCCGGCCATGCGGCAGGCTGGGAGGACGAGGCGGCCAATGCCGCGACGCTCGGCTTCTACCGCAACACGCGCCGGACGCTGGAGGGCGCCTGGCTGCGCCCCCGGCATGCCGGCTACATGCCCTTCCAGGACGCCGCCTCGCAGCGCATCAACCAGGCCGTGACGGGTAGCGCGCCGGCGTCAAACGCCGTTGCGGACCTCAATGCGCTCTTCCTGAAAAGTTTTGCGGGGGACGGATGAGCCGTGCCTTCGCCGCGCCGGCGAATCATGCCTTCAGATGCGAAGCCTGTTGCTCCTCGGCGTTGAAGCCGGCGCCTGCCATTTCCGACAGCCTGCGCGTCGTCTCGCCGAGCAGCTGGATGGTCGTCGAGATATCCGGCGCGACCGGCGCGTTGATCAGGGTAATGTAGGGGATCGTCAGGGCGGCGATCGCCCTGCCGTCCGCGCCGAGCACGGGCGCCGAGAGGTTGATGACGCCCGCCGTCTGGGCGCTCGGCATCATTTCGTAGCCGCGCGAGCGGATGAGATCGAGCCGCGCCAGGAATTCCGGCGTGACGCGCATGTCCGTGCCGCCGTCGCCGACATGCTCGGCGATCATGCGCAGGCGCTCTTCCGGCGAGCGGAAGGCGAGCAGCGCGTGGCCGGAGCCCGTGTCGAACAGGCCGATGCGCGAGCCGACGCGGATCGAGATGCCCCAGTAGCCGGGTGCCTCCTGCTGGGCGATGACGACGGGATTGCCGCGGTCGAAGACGACGAGCTGGTTGGCCTGGCGCGAGGCTTCGGCCAGTTCACGCATCAGCGGCACGGCGAAAGAGACGAGCCGGCGCACCGGCGCGTGCAGTTGCGCGAGGCCGAAGAGTTTCAGGGTCAGCGAGAAGCGGTCGCCGTCGATGCGGGTGACGTAGCCGCGTTTCACCAGCCGGTCGAGCATGCGGTAGAATTCGTTCGGGCTGCGATCGAGCCGCTTGGCGATCTCCGCCTGGGTGAGGCCGCCGTCGACGCCGGCGAGGAGCTCCAGGATGTCGAGGCCCTTGTCGAGCGCCGGCGCCCTGTAGCGATCGTTTTCCTCGTCCGACACCCGAATTCCTCCAGTGAATGAGTAGATTCATATACGCAGAAATAAGGCGTGACAATCCCGGGATACCGATTTGCGCTTGACGATATGTGAATAGTAAGTTTGTATATGAATGAAGCTCTTATTGGTAAGGGCTGGCGAGAAGCCAATGGGAGGAGAAGATGACGAGATTTCTAGCCGGCGTTGCCGCCGGTGCCGTGATCTGCGCGTGGGCGGGCGCTGCGCTCGCCGCCGATCTGCCGGGAAAATTCGAGGGCGTCACCGTCGATGCGAAGCTCATCGGCGGCCAGCAGTATGAAGCGCTCTATGCGCGCATTGCCGAATGGGAGAAGGCGACCGGCGCGAAGGTGAACGTTCTTTCCAAGAAGAACCATTTCGAGCTGGACAAGGAGATCAAGTCGGATATCGCGACCGGCAACATCACCTGGTGCGTCGGCTCGAACCATTCGTCCTTCGCCCCGCAATATCCCGACATCTACACCGATCTTTCTGCGCTCTTGCCGAAGGAGGAGATCGATGCCTTCGTGCCGGCGAACATCGCCTCCTCGACGCTCGACGGCAAGCTGGTGATGCTGCCGCGCGCGCAGTTCGACGTTTCCGCGCTCTACTACCAGAAGAGCCTTTATGAGGACGACGCGAAGAAGGCGGCGTTCAAGGAGAAATACGGCTACGATCTCGCCCCGCCGGACACCTGGCGGCAGGTCGCCGACCAGGCGGTCTTCTTCGCGAACCCGCCGGATTTCTACGGTACGCAATATGCCGGCAAGGAGGAGGCGATCAACGGCCGCTTCTATGAAATGCTGGTCGCCGAGGGCGGCGACTATCTCGACGCCGACGGCAAGCCGGCCTTCAACTCGGACGCGGGCGTTCGCGCCCTCGACTGGTTCGTCAACCTCTACAAGGCGAAGGCCGTGCCGGTCGGTACGACCAACTATCTGTGGGACGACCTCGGCCAGGGTTTCGCTTCCGGCACGATCGCCGTCAACCTCGACTGGCCCGGCTGGGCGAGCTTCTTCAATGATCCGAAGTCTTCGAAGGTCGCCGGCAATGTCGGCGTGAAGGTGCAGCCGGCCGGCTCCTCCGGCAAGCGCACCGGCTGGTCCGGCCACCACGGGTTTTCCGTGACGGAAAGCTGCGCCAGCAAGGACGCCGCCGCCTCGCTCGTCTGGTTCCTCACCAACGAGGACAGCCAGAAGCTGGAATCCTCCGCCGGCCCGCTGCCGACGCGCACGGCCGTCTGGGACTACAATATCCAGCAGGCGGAAAGCGACGCGTACCGCAAGGAAGTCCTGACCGCCTTCCAGGAGGCGGCGAAGCACGCCTTCGCCGTGCCGCAGACGCCGGCCTGGATCGAGATCTCCAACGCCGTCTATCCCGAGCTGCAGGCCGCCATCCTCGGCGACAAGACCTCAAAGGAGGCGCTGGACGCGGCGGCCGAGAAGGCGACGCAGATCCTTGAGGATGCGGGCGCGCTCTGAGGCAAGCTTGCCCCTCACCCTGACCCTTTCCCCGCAAGCGGGGAGAGTGACGTGCCCCACGAACGGGCATTGGTTTAGGAAACCGGCGCGGCATATCTCCTTCGCCCCGCTTGCGGGGAGAAGGTGGCCGGCAGGCCGGATGAGGGGCAGCGCCTATTGGCACCCTCGCCTCCGTCATCCTCGGGCTTGACCCGAGGATCCATGCGTCCGCGATGAGTGGGGGGTGGGGCACCGCCCGAAACAAGCGAACCGGCGGCCGTCCGTAGCGGCCGCTTCTCGAAATACGGCCGGCGCCCTGAAAGGGCGGCCGACCGGAGCATATCCAAGAGGCATTCATGAAAGGCTGGAGGCCACCGGCGCCGTTTCTGCTTCTGCTGCCCGCCATCGTGGTGCTCGCGGCCGTCGTCATCGTTCCGCTCATCCTGTCGCTCTATTCGAGCTTCACGCCCTTCCGGCTGACGCAGCCCGCCTCGCTCTATACCTTCATCGGCTTTCGCAACTATGCGCGCATCCTGGCGGACCGCGAATTCTGGACGGCGTTCGGCCGCACCGTGCTCCTGCTCACCGTCGCGCTGAATGTCGAAATGCTGCTCGGCCTCGGCCTTGCCATGCTGGTGGAGAAGGCGACGAGCGGACAGCGGCTGCTGAGAACCATCATGATGTTCCCCATGATGTTCTCGCCGATCCTCGTCGGCTTCCAGTTCAAGTTCATGTTCAACGACAATATCGGCCTCGTGAACAACGCCCTGCAATCGCTCGGCCTGACGGACCAGGCGATCCCGTGGCTGATCGACGGCTCGCTCGCCTTCACCGCCATTCTTGTCGCCGAAATCTGGTCGTCCACCTCGGTCTTCGCCATCCTCATCCTCGCGGGCCTGCTCGCCATGCCGAAGGAGCCGATCGAGGCGGCGCGTGTCGACGGCTGCACGCCCTGGCAGACGTTCCGCTACGTCACCTGGCCCTTTATCATGCCGTTTGCCTATATCGCCATGACCATCCGCTCGCTCGATGTCGCGCGAGCCTATGACATCGTGAAGATCATGACGGACGGCGGGCCGGCCAAGCGCACCGAGCTGCTGTGGACGCTCGTCTCGCGCACCGCCTATGCCGATGCCCGCATGGGTCTCGCCAATGCCATGGCCTATGTCGCGATCCTGCTTTCCATCCTCTTCACCGTCTATTTCTTCCGCAAGCTTGCGGCGGCGCGGACCCAGATCGCGGCCGAATGGTAAGGGGGGAGTGGTAAAGATGAACGAGAACACGAAAGCCCGCCTCAACGGCCTTCTCCTCTCCGCCGCGCACAAGATTGGCCTCTTCCTGGCGATGACCGTCATCTGCCTGCCGGGCCTGTGGATCGTGCTCGCCTCCTTCCGCCCGACGGTCGAGATCATGGCGAAGCCGCCAGTCTGGATCCCCGAGGACCTGTCCTTCGATGCCTATGTCGCGATGTTCTCCGGCGTCGGGCAGGGCGGCATTCCGGTCATCGAGTATTTCCGCAATTCGCTGATCGTTTCCGTCACCTCGACGGCGATCGCGCTCGCCATCGGCATGGCCGGCGGCTATGCCTTCGCGCGTTTCCGCTTCAAGGTGAAATCCTCGATCTTCCTCGGCCTGATGCTGACGCGCACGGTGCCGGGCATCGCGCTCTCGCTGCCGCTGTTCTTCGTCTATTCGAAGCTCGGCATCATCGATACGCATTTCGGGCTGATCATGGCCTATGTGGCGCTCAACGTGCCCTTCACGATCTGGCTGATCGACGGCTTCTTCCGGCAGGTGCCGCGGGATCTCGCCGAGGCCGCGCAGATCGACGGCTGCACGCGCTGGCAGGCCTTCTGGCAGGTGGAGTTCCCGCTCGCCGGCCCCGGAATCGCGTCGGCCGGCATCTTCGCCTTCCTTACCTCGTGGAACGAGTTCGCGCTCGCCTCGCAGCTCACCCGTTCCGTCAATTCCAAGACGCTGCCCGTCGGCCTGCTCGACTATACCGCGGAGTTCACCATCGACTGGCGCGGCATGTGCGCGCTGGCGGTGATCATGATCATCCCCGCTCTCGTGCTGACCTTCGTCGTGCAGAAGCATCTGGTGTCCGGCCTCACCTCCGGCGCAGTCAAAGGATAATCCATGGCAACCGTTTCCCTCGAAAAGCTGGTCAAGCGCTACGGTGCGGTCGAAGTGGTCCATGGCATCGACCTGGAGGTGGCCGACCGCGAGTTCATTGCTCTCGTCGGCCCCTCCGGCTGCGGCAAGTCGACGACGCTGCGCATGATCGCCGGGCTGGAACCGATCTCCGGCGGCAATCTCAGGATCGGCGGCAAGATCGTCAACGACCTGCCGCCGCGCTCGCGCAACCTTGCCATGGTCTTCCAGTCCTACGCGCTCTATCCGCATATGACGGTGCGCGAGAACATGGGCTTCTCGCTGAAGATCGCCGGCCAGAAGCCGGAGGAGATCGCCCCGCGCGTGGAGGAGGCGGCAAAAACGCTCGACCTCGCGCATCTCCTCGACCGGCGGCCCTCGCAGCTTTCCGGCGGCCAGCGCCAGCGCGTCGCCATGGGCCGCGCCATCGTGCGCCAGCCGGAAGTCTTCCTCTTCGACGAGCCGCTGTCGAACCTCGATGCGAAGCTGAGGACGCAGATGCGCGTCGAGATCAAGAAGCTGCATGCCAAGGTGCAGTCGACGGTAATCTACGTCACGCACGACCAGGTGGAGGCGATGACGCTCGCCGACCGCATCGTCATCATGCGCGACGGTCATATCGAGCAGGTCGGCACGCCGGAGGACGTCTTCCAGCGGCCGAACTCGAAATTCGTCGCCGGCTTTATCGGCTCGCCGCCGATGAACCTCAAGGACGCCGAGATCGCCGACGGCCATGTGGTCTTTTCCAGTGGCGACCGCCTGCCGCTGCCGTCCCGCTTCCGGGATCGGGTGACGGCTGGCCAGAGGGTGACCTTCGGCCTGCGACCGGACGATCTTTATCCCGCCGGCCACGGCATCCATTCCGGCGAGGATGCCGATGTATACAGGCAGGACCTGCGCGTCATCCTCACCGAGCCGCTCGGCAACGAGACCCTCGTCTTCTCCGATTTCGGCGGCGCGGAATGGGTCGGCCGCATGCTGAACCCGCGGCGACTTGTGTCCGGCGAAGCGCTGCCCTTCTGCTTCGACCTCTCCCAGGCTCACCTCTTCGACGGTGAGACCGGCAAGACGCTCAGGGGCTGACATGGCGAGGATCGAACGCATCGAGCTGAAAATGGTCGACCTTCGCCCGAAGGTCGAGCGCACGGACGCCATCCAGAGCTTCGTTTCCCAGGAAACGCCGCTCGTCACCGTTACCGACAGCGACGGGGCGGTCGGCACCGGCTACAGCTACACGATCGGTACCGGCGGCTCCTCCGTCATGCGGCTTCTTGCCGATCATCTCGCGCCGCGCCTTCTCGGCCGCGACGCCGACCGGATAGAGGCGATCTGGCACGAGCTGGAATTTACGACCCATGCGACGACCATCGGCGCGATCACCTCGATCGCGCTCGCCGCCATCGACACCGCGCTCTGGGATTTGCGCGCGCGAAAACAGAACCTGCCGCTCTGGAAGCTCGCCGGCGGGGCGAAGGGCCGCTGCCCGCTCTACACGACCGAGGGCGGCTGGCTGCACATTCCGGTGGAGGCGCTCGTCGAGGATGCGCTGGATGCCAAGGCGAAGGGTTTTTCCGGCTCCAAGGTGAAGATCGGCAAGCCGCATGGATCCGAGGATTTCGCGCGCCTCTCGGCCGTGCGCAAGGCGGTCGGCGACGGCTACGAGATCATGACGGACGCCAACCAGGGTTTTTCCGTCGACGAGGCGATCCGCCGGGCCGGGCGCCTGCGCGACCTCGATCTCGGCTGGATCGAGGAACCGTTGCCGGCGGACGACATCGACGGCCATGTCCGCCTCAACCGCGCGACGGCGACACCCATCGCCGTCGGCGAATCGCTCTATTCGATCCGCCATTTCCGCGAATACATGCAGAAGGGTGCCTGCTCCATCGTGCAGGTCGATGCCGGCCGCATCGGCGGCATCACGCCCTGGCTGAAGGTGGCGCATGCGGCGGAGGCCTTCGACATGCCCGTCTGCCCGCATTTCCTGATGGAGCTGCATGTCAGCCTGACCTGTGCGGTGCAGAACGGCAAATATCTCGAATACATTCCGCAACTCGACGACATCACCACCTCGCGCTTGACCATCGAGAACGGCATGGCGCTCGCGCCCATGACGCCGGGCCTCGGCATCGATTGGGACTGGGATGCGATCCGCGCGCGCTCCATTGCCGAATTCGAGCGCGAAATCCGGAAAAGGGTCTAGGAGATGCAGCGCATCGGCATGGTGATCGGCGTGAAGCCGGAGAAGATCGAAGACTACAAGCGCCTGCACGCCGCCGTCTGGCCGGAGGTGCTGGCGATGATTTCCGCCTGCAATATGAGGAACTATTCGATCTTCCTGAAGGAGCCGGAGAACCTGCTGTTCTCCTTCTTCGAATATCACGGCAGCGACTATGCCGCCGACATGGCGAAGATGGCCGCCGACGCGAAGACGCAGGAATGGTGGGCCGTCTGCATGCCCTGCCAGTCGCCGCTGGAGACGCGGAAGGATGGCGAGTGGTGGGTGGGCATGGAAGAGGTGTTCTTTCATGCGTGAGGTTGTGGTTCACCCCCCTCTGCCCTGCCGGGCATCTCCCCCTCAAGGGGGGAGATCGGCACGAGGCAAAACCCGTGCTCAATCGGAAACGCTGGAGATAGGCGAGACGGTGCTCCATCCAATCTCCCCCCTTGAGGGGGAGATGCCCGGCAGGGCAGAGGGGGGTGAGGCTAAGGTTACGCCTCATCTTCAAGAGGTGTGCCATGTCCTTTGACCCCCAAACCCTAGCCCAATCCTGGCCGCTGCCGGCGAACCCGCGTCCCATCGTCACCTTCGGCGCCGGCTCGATCGTCGGCGACGCGCATTATCCGGCCTATCGCAAGGGCGGCTTCCCGATCGCCGGCCTCTATGATCCGGACCACGACAAGGCGAAGGCGCTCGCCGAAAGGTGGAGCGTCACGGCCTATCGCACCGTCGAGGAGGCCATTGCCGTCGAGAGCGCCATCTTCGATCTCGCAACGCCCCCGGCCGCACATGCGAAGGTGCTGGCGGCGCTGCCGGAGGGGGCGGCGGTGCTGATCCAGAAGCCGATGGGGGCCGACCTGTCCGCTGCGACGGAGATCCTGACGATCTGCCGCGACAGGAAGCTCAAGGCCGCCGTCAATTTCCAGCTTCGTTTCGCGCCGATGATGCTGGCGCTGAAGGACGCCATCGCCAGGGGGCTTCTCGGCGAGGTCGTCGATTTCGACGTCCATCTGGCGCTCGATACGCCCTGGCAGCTCTGGTCCTTCCTCGAAGGCCTGCCGCGCATCGAGATCGCCATGCACTCGATCCATTATCTCGACGTCATCCGCCAGGTGCTGGGCGATCCCGGGGGCGTGCACGCCAAGTCGATCGGCCACCCGAACCATGGGATGGCGCAAACGCGCACCACGGCAATCCTCGACTATGGCGACCGTGTCCGCTGCGCCCTTTCGGTCAACCACGACCACAGGTTCGGCCGCAGGCATCAGGCCTGCGAATTCCGCGTCTCGGGCACCGAGGGCGCGGCCTATCTCCAGCTCGGCGTCAATCTCGATTATCCGCGCGGCGAGCCCGACATTCTGGAGATCCATCTCAAGGGCGGCGAGGGCTGGGTGCCGGTGCCGTTGGAAGGAACGTGGTTCCCGGACGCCTTCGTCGGCCGCATGGCGAACCTTCAGCGCTTCATGTCGGGCGAAGACGCGGAACTCGTCTCCTCGGTCGAGGATGCATGGATGACCATGGCGCTCGTCGAGGCGGCCTATGCCTCCAGCGCCGCGCCCGCGACGCCGCTCGCCGCACGGCCCTAGACAGGAACAGCCTATGGAACAGGTCAGGTATTTCGAAGACTATGAAATCGGCGAGGGGCGCAAGACGAGCGGGCGCACCATCACGGAGACCGATTTCGTCGTGCATGCCGGGCACACGGGCGATTTCTTCCCGCACCACATGGATGCCGAATTCATGAAGACGCAGCCTTTCGGCCAGCGCATCGCCCATGGCACCATGGTCTTTGCGATTGGCGTCGGACTGACGGCGAGCGTCATCAATCCTGTTGCATTTTCCTACGGTTATGATCGCATGCGCTTCATCAGGCCCGTCTTCATCGGTGATACGATCCACACCCGCGTGACGATATCAGGTAAGGAGGATGATCCGAAACGCGCCGGCTTCGGCCGGGTGATCGAGCGCACGGAAGTCGTCAACCAGAAGGGCGAGGTCGTTCTCGCCGCAGACCATATCTACGTCGTCGAGCGCCGTCCGGGCGCCTGACGCACCACAAGGAGCCATCATGAGCCTTTCCCTTCAAGACAAGCGCGTCCTCATCACCGCCGCAGGCCAGGGCATCGGCAAGGCGAGCGCCATCGCCTTCGCCCGCGCGGGCGCCAAGGTCGTCGCGACCGACATCAATGCCGATGCGCTGAAAAGCCTTGCCGGCGAGGCGGGTATCGAGACCTATGTGCTCGACGTCCTGAGCGAGGAGACGGTCAACCGCGTGGTCTCGGCGACCGGCCCGTTCGACGTGCTCTTCAACTGCGCCGGCTTCGTGCACGCCGGCACGATCCTCGACATGCCGGACAAGGACCTCGATTTTGCCTTCGACCTCAATGTCCGCGCCATGGTGCGCACCATCCGCGCCGTGCTGCCAGCGATGCTGGAGAAGAAGGACGGCGCGATCATCAACATGGCCTCGGTCGCCTCCAGCATGAAGGGCGTGCCGAACCGGGCGGCCTACACCATCACCAAGGCGGCGGTCGTCGGGCTCACCAAGTCGGTGGCGGCCGACTACGTGGCTGAGGGCATCCGCTGCAACTGCATCTGCCCCGGCACGGTGGAAAGCCCCTCGCTGCAGGATCGCCTGCGCGCGCAGGGCAACTACGAGACGGCGCGCGCGGCCTTCATCGCCCGCCAGCCGATCGGCCGCATCGGAACGCCGGAAGAGATCGCCGACCTCGCCGTCTATCTCGCGAGCGCCACCTACACGACCGGACAGGCCTACGCCATCGACGGCGGCTGGACCATCTGAGACATTTTTTAGCCGGCAGAGCGCCGGCCATTGCAAGGGCCGCACCATGACCAAGATCACCAGCCTTCGCTCGATCGACCTGCGCTTTCCCACCTCGCAGAGCCTCGACGGCTCGGACGCCATGAACCCGGATCCGGACTATTCGGCCGCCTATGTGGTGCTCGGCACGGATGCGCCCGGCCTCGAAGGCCATGGCCTCACCTTCACCATCGGCCGCGGCAACGAGATCTGCTGCCTGGCGATCGAGGCGATGAAGCATCTGGTGGTCGGCCTCGACCTTGCCTGGGTGCGCGAAAATCCCGGCCGCTTCTGGCGTCATGTCACGAGCGACAGCCAGTTGCGCTGGATCGGCCCGGACAAGGGCGCGATGCATCTGGCGACCGGGGCCGTGGTGAATGCCGTCTGGGACCTCCTGGCCAAGCAGGCGGGCAAACCCGTCTGGCGGCTCGTCGCCGAGATGAGCCCGGAGGAGATCCTCTCCATCGTCGATTTCCGCTACCTGACGGATGCGCTGACGCCGGAGGAGGCGCTGGCCATCCTGAAGAAGGCGGAAGCCGGCAAGGCGGAGCGCATCGCGACGCTGGAGAAGGAAGGTTACCCCTGCTACACGACCTCGGCCGGCTGGCTCGGCTATGACGACGAGAAGCTGCGCCGCCTCTGCCAGGAGGCCGTCGACCAGGGGTTCACCCATATCAAGATGAAGGTCGGCCGTGACCTCGAAGACGACAAGCGGCGCCTGCGCATCGCCCGCGAGGTGATCGGCGACGAGCGCACCATGATGATCGACGCCAACCAGATCTGGGAGGTGGGGCAGGCGATCGACTGGGTGTCGGAGCTGAAACCCTACAAGCCCTTCTTCATCGAGGAGCCGACGAGCCCGGACGACATCGCCGGCCACAAGGCGATCCGCGCGGCCATTCATCCGGTCAAGGTGGCGACGGGCGAGATGTGCCAGAACCGCATCATCTTCAAGCAGATGATCGCCGGCGGCGCGATCGACATCGTGCAGATCGACAGCTGCCGCATGGGCGGCCTCAACGAAGTGCTCGCCGTGCTTCTGATGGCGGCGAAATACGGCCTGCCGGTCTGGCCGCACGCCGGCGGCGTCGGCCTTTGCGAATATGTCCAGCATCTTTCGATGATCGACTACGTCGCTGTCTCCGGCACGAAGGAGGGCAGAGTGATCGAATATGTCGACCACCTGCACGAGCATTTCGTCGATCCCTGCCGCATCGAGAACGCCGCCTATATGCCGCCTGCGCGGCCGGGTTTCTCCATCGAGATGAAGCCGGAGTCGATCGCGGCCTATACGTTCGGGTGACGAGGCGCGGGCGGCTGTCCCCGCCGCCCCTTCGACAGGCGGATATCAGGACACGGGCTTGAGGGTGCCGTCCATCACGAAGCGGGGCGTCTCTTCCGGGCGGTCGTGAACCTGCCAGCGGATGGCGTTCGCGCCGATGTGGAACACGGCGGTCGTCAGCGTGTTCTCGTGGTCCGGGTCGTCCGGCTGCGCACGGTAGATGGGCAGCGGCGCTACGGCCTTGTCCCACAGGATGGCGCGTGGATTCCGCAGGCCTTCTCCGCCCTCGGCGATGAGTTGGTCCCCGCGTTGCTGCCGGGACCGGGAGGAGCCGGTGATCACCTGCCGCTCGCCGGCCATGCCGGCATGAACGAGGTGGTTGGCGTGGCATTGCGGGCGGTCGAGCGTGACGGCGGAGCAGTGCTTGTGGGTGAATTCCACGCCGACAAGCCGCGGATCGCCCCTTTGCCCGAGCGTCATGTGGAACGCGCCGGCGCGTTCCGAGCTCTCCAGCAGGTGGATAGCCGCGTCGATCGACGGGCAATCCAGCAGGGCGCGACCGAGCACCATGCGCGGCAGGCCGGCGCCGACACCGCGCGAGCGGATATTGTTGACGGTCTGGACGAGACCTGTCGCCGTCACCGCAAAGGTATGGCCGGGGATCGAGGCCGGGTAGACGAAGCTGGTGAAGGCCGTGCCGCCCCCGGGGCGGATATGGGCGAGCGCGCAATGGCCGCGAAAGCCGGGATCGCCGTCCTCGTTGTGGGCGAGCAGCGGTTCGGCGCCCGGTATCTGCACCGTCGTGCAGCCGTCCGGCGCGAAGGCCCAGAGGTCGCCGCGGCAGTTCCACAGGAAGACGTCGTCGAAGGGAAGATCGAGGCCGAGGGCGAGGCCCTGCAGTTCCGCCCAACAGGCGGGGAAGCGGGCCTCCACCATCCGGCGCATCGCGGCAACGCGCGGATCCGCGCGAAAGGCGAGGACCGAAGCCCAGGCATGGCCGTGCACGAGGTGGCGATGGGCGATATCGCGGCCGAAACGGCCGAGCTGGAGGCCGATCTCCCGCGGCATGCCGGCGATCTCGATGAAACCCAGCCGGTTTTCAGTGGACATGCTGCAAGAACTCCCGCAGGCGTGGATTTTCCGGATTGGCGAGCAGGTCGGCCGGCTTGCCGTCGACGGAGATCTTGCCGTCCTCCATGAAGATCAGCCGCGTGCCGACCTGGCGGGCAAAGGCCATTTCATGCGTGACCACGATCATCGTCATGCCCTCCTCGGCGAGCGCCTGCATGACGCGCAGCACCTCGTGGCGCAGCTCCGGGTCGAGCGCGGAGGTCGGCTCGTCGAACAGCATCAGCTTCGGCTTGACGGCCAGCGCCCGGGCGATCGCCACGCGCTGCTGCTGGCCGCCGGAAAGCTCGGCCGGATAGTGGTGGCCGCGCTCGGCAAGGCCCACCTTGGCGAGCAGCGCCCTGGCCTGCTCCTCGGCCTCGGCACGGCTGATGCCGCGCACCCGCCGGGGGCCGAAGGCGACGTTCTCCAGCGCCGTCATCTGCGGGAAGAGGTTGAACTGCTGGAAGACCATGCCAGCCTCCTGGCGGATGAGCCGCACCTGCGAGCGGCCGGCCTTGACGCTGATATTGTCGACGACGAGATCCCCACCGTTGATCTCCTCCAGCGCGTTGATGCAGCGAAGCAGCGTCGACTTTCCCGAGCCGGACGGGCCGATCAGCACGACCACCTCGCCCTTGTCGATGTTGAGGTCGACCTCGCGCAGCACCACGACGGGGCCGAAGGTCTTGGTGACGTTTCGAAATTCCACGATGCTCACAGGATTCGCATCCTCTTTTCGGTGACGCGCAGGATCAGCGTCAGGGTTCCGGTCATCAGGAGGTAGAGGATCGCCACCGCGCTCCAGATCTCGACCGCGCGGAAGTTGGCGGCCATGATCTCCTGGCCCTGGCGGGTGAGCTCGCCGACGCCGATGACGATGAACAGCGAGGTGTCCTTGAGGCTGACGATGAACTGGTTGCCGAGCGGCGGGATCATGCGCCGGAAGGCGACGGGGCCGATGATGTAGACCAGCACCTTCCACAGCGGCAGGCCGAGCGCCAGGCCGGCCTCCTTCAGGCCCCGGTGCACGGAAAGGAACGAGCCGCGCACGATCTCCGCGATATAGGCGCCGGCATTGACGACGATCGCCGTGACGGCGGCGGTCATCGGATTGACGCGGATATCGGCGAGAACCGGCAGTGCGAAATAGATGAACATCACCTGCACGACGATCGGCGTGCCGCGGATGAGCTCGATATAGGCAAAGGCGACGGCGTTCAGGAACGCATTGCCATAGGCGCGCATCAGGCCCGCGACGAAGCCCACGGCAAGGCCGCCCACGAGGCCGGCAAGGGTGATGAGGATGGTAAGGCGTGCGCCGCTCAACAGGGCGGGCATGGCCTCGCCGATAACGGACCAGTCGAATTCCATGAAGGGCTCCCCGGCGTGAGGAGGGCGCGCCAGCCTGCCGGCGCGCCCGGGACTAAGGCATCAGAGCTTAGGCTCGGTGCCGAACCACTTCTTGTAGATCTCGGTGTAGCGGCCGTCCTTCTTCATGTTGGCGAGGGCGGCGTTCACCTTGGCGACGAGCTCGCTGCCCTTCGGGAAGCCGATGCCGTATTGATGGGCCATCATCTGCTCGCCGACTGCCTTCACCTTGCCGCCGCCGGCGGTCTTCACGTAGTAGAGCACGTTTGGCGTATCGTGCATGGCGGCGTCGACGCGGCCGGTCTGCAGTTCCAGATAGGCATTGTCGATGTTGGGGAACTGGCGCAGCTCCGTCTCCTTGAAGTGCTCCTTGGCGTAGTCCGTCGCCGAGGTGCCGGTCTTGGTGGCGAGGATCTTGCCCTTCAGGTCCTCGGCGCTCTGGACCGTGCTGTCCGCCGGCACCATCAGCAGGAAGCCGCTGTCGTAATAGCCGTCGGAGAAATCGATCGCCTTCTTGCGCTCGTCCTTGATGGTGATGCCGGCGAGCGCGACATCCACCTGCTTGGTCTGGAGCGCGGGGATGATGCCGTTGAAGTCCATCGGCTGCAGCGTGTAGGTGACGCCGATCTCCTTGGCGATGGCATCCCACATGTCTATGTCGAAGCCGACATATTTGTCGCCTTCCTTGAATTCGAAGGGCACGAAGGCCGTGTCGGTGGCGACCACAAGGTCCTCGGCTTGCGCGGCCTGGCCGAAGGCGAGGGCCGATGCGAAGGCGGCAAATAGAATGGTACGCAGTTTCATGGTCGTTCCCCTTTTGCTTGGTTATGCGTGTGGAAGTGTGCTGACGGCGGCATCGATCGCATCGCCCAGCCGCTCGACGATGCGCGTGATATCCGCGCGCTCGACGATGAAGGGCGGGGCGATCAGCACATGATCGCCCTGCCGGCCGTCGATCGTGCCGCCCATCGGATAGACCATCAGGCCGCGCGCCATGGCTTCCTTCTTGATCAGGACGTTGAGCTTGAATTTCGGGTCGAAGGGCTGCTTGCCGGCGCGATCGGCCACCAGTTCAACCCCGCGGAACAGGCCGCGCCCGCGGATGTCGCCGACATGATGGTGGTTGCCGAGGCGCTCGACGAGCTGGCGCTCCAGTTCCGCGCCCATCGCAACGACGTTGGCAAGAAGGTTTTCGCGCCGGATGACCTGCTGCACCGCAAGGCCGGCGGCGGCGGCCATCGGATGGCCCATATAGGTGTGTCCGTGCTGGAAGAAGCCGGAGCCGCTGGCGAAGGCCTCGAAGATCTTCTCCGAGAGGAGCACGGCGCCGACCGGCTGGTAGCCGCCGCCAAGCCCCTTGGCGATGGTCATCAGGTCGGGCGCGACGCCGTCCTGCTCGCAGGCATGCAGCGTCCCGGTGCGGCCCATGCCGCACATCACCTCGTCGAGGATGAGCAGCACGCCGTAGCGGTCGCAGATGGCGCGGATACGCTTCAGATAGTCGGCGACGGGCGGGACCGCGCCGGCCGTGGCGCCGACGACCGTCTCAGCGACGAAGGCGATGACCTCGTCCGCGCCGAGTTCGAGGATCTTGTCTTCCAGCTGCTGCGCGGCGCGAGCGGCATAGGCCTCGTCGCTCTCGCCGCTTTCCTGCAGGCGATAGGCGTAGCATGGATCGATATGGTGGGTTTCGACGAGCAGCGGCTTGAACTGCGCGCGCCGCCACTCGTTGCCGCCCGCGGCAAGCGCCCCGAGCGTGTTGCCGTGATAGCTCTGCCGGCGCGCGATGATGTGGCGGCGCTGCGGCTCGCCCTTCTCGACGAAATATTGCCGCGCCATCTTCAGCGCCGCCTCGACCGCTTCCGAGCCGCCGCTGACGAGATAGGCATGGCTCAACCCTGCCGGCGCGTCCGCGATCAGCAGTTCCGCCAGCGCCTCGGCAGCCTCGGAGGTGAAGAAGCCCGTATGGGCATAGGCGAGCCGGTCGAGCTGTTCGTGCAGGGCGGAAAGGACGGCGGGATGGGCGTGGCCGAGGCAGGAGACGGCCGCGCCGCCCGAGGCGTCGATATAGGCCTTGCCCTCGGCGTCGAACAATTCGATGCCCCTGCCGCCCACGGCGACCGGCATGCGGGAATGGATGGCGCGATGCAGAAGGCGGGTCACGGACGCTTCATCCTCGTCTTGAGATGGGTGTTGAGGGCGGCCGACTGGCGGTCGACGGCGGCAAGCGCGGCGCCTGCCGCATCCCCCGCCTGGCCGGCGACCAGCGCGCCCAGCACCTCGGCGACGACGAAGGCCGGCGACATGGCGTGCAGGAATGACGGGCTTTCGGTCGGCACGACCAGCGTGCAGGCGGCAAGCTGGGCGAGGGGGGCGACGAGGCTGTCGGTGATGGCGATCAGCGGCACGCCCGCCTCGCCGGCATAATCGGCAATCTCGATCGTCTGGCGCGTATAGGGCAGCACGCTGACCGCGACCATCACGTCCTCGCCGCTCGCGCTGCCGAGCGCATCGGCGCCGATGCCGCCGACGGCATCCAGCATGATCGAGTGTTTTCCCGCGAGCGACAGGATGTAGTGCAGGTGCCAGGCCGGCGAATGGCTGGAGCGCAGGCCGAGGCAATAGATGCGCCGCGCGGCGCCGAGCCGGCGGGCGGCTTCCACCAGCATTTCCAGCGATTGGGGCTGCGAGAGCTGGCCGACCTGCGCGGCGATGCCGCCCAGCATGTCGGCTGCCAGCGCCTGGTCGCCCTTCAGCTTCTGGCTCTTCGCCTGCGCTCCGACGCGGCCGGCAAAGCCCGTTACGTCGCCGCGCATGGCGTCCGCATGGAGCTGGCGGATGTCCTCGTAGCCGGCAAGGCCGAGATGCTTGGCAAGCCGCGTCATGGTGGCGGGCTGCACGCCCGCCTGCCGTGCCTGCTCGCGCATGGACAACAGCGCGACCTCGCGCGGCTGGTTCAGCACATAGCGCGCGGCGGCCCGGAGCTGCTCCGACATCGTGTCGAAGGCATGGACGATCTGGTCTGCGAGAGGGCCGTTTTGCATGGCGATCGAATACACCTTTCCAAATTTCTTTGCAACAGTTGTTTCATTAATGTAGATATATGATCCATATGAATCATATCCTGGATGCACGATGACAGATTCTCGCGAACCGCGCCGCGTGGCCATCGCCGTGGCCCCGAACGGCGGCCGCCGCACCAAGGCGGACCATCCCGCCATCCCCCTGACGCCGGGCGAATTGGCGCGTACTGCAGCCGAATGCCTGGATGCGGGCGCCGCCATGATCCACGTCCATGTGCGCCGACCGGATGGCCGTCATCTCCTCGATGCCGATGCCTATGGGGCGGCGATTGCGGCCATCCGCGCGGCGGTGGGCGATCGCCTGGTCATCCAGATCACCACGGAAGCGCTCGGCCTCTACGCGCCGGCCGAGCAGGTCGCCGTGCTGAAGGCGGTGAAGCCGGAGGCGGCCTCGCTGGCGCTGCGGGAACTCGCGCCGGATGCGGCCGCCGAACCCGCCTTCGCCGAGGCGCTCTTCTGGATGAAACGGGAGAATGTCCTGCCGCAGATCATCCTCTACGAGCCGGCGGAGGCGGTGCGCCTTGAAGGCATGATCCGCCGCGGTCTCGTGCCCTGGCCGGCTATCCCCGTGCTCTACGTGCTCGGCCGCTATACCCTGTCCCAGACCTCGCAGCCCGCCGACCTCATGCCCTTCCTCGCACCGGAGGCACCGCGCTTTTCGAACTGGAGCGTCTGCGCCTTCGGACGCCACGAGGCGGCCTGCGTCACCGCCGGCGCCCTGCTCGGCGGCCATGTTCGCGTCGGCTTCGAGAACAACCTCCATCGGCCCGACGGCAGTCTTGCCGCCTCGAACGCCGATCTTGTCGAGACCGTCGCAACGGCGCTCGACCGCCTCGGATGCGCTTCGTGCCGTGCTGCGGATCTGCGCAACGGTTTTGATCTGATTTGAAAGAAACGCCCTGCAAGTCCTTGCGGATGCGGGGCTAAAGCGCCTCGGCCATCGCCCTGACAAGTGCCGCAGCGGAGGTTGCGCCCGGATCGAGATGACCGAGCGAACGCTCGCGCACGCGGGCGGCGCGGCCCTTGGCGGCGACCATCGTCGCGGTCGCGGCCGCGCCGTTGTCGGCGGCGGCGGTGACGGCGGCCCAGAAATCCGGCTTCGACCTGCCTTCGGCGACGGCGGTCGCGGCCGCCTGCGCCGCGGGCAGCCAGACGTCGAGCATGGTCTTGTCGCCGCGCTGCGCCTTGCCGCGCTCGCGGATCCCTTCGGAAAGGGCAGCGAGCATGTCGCGGCAGGCGGGAAGGTCGAGGTTTTCGCGGCCGGCAAGCGTTTGCGCGGCGCGGCGGAAACCGGTGGCATAGAGCGGGCCGGTGGAGGCGCCTACGGCATCGAGAAAGCCGGTCGCGGCGGTGGACATCACCTCGGAAGGGCTTGCCGCATCGAGGTCGAGCGCGGAGAGGGCGGCGTTCACGGCCTTGAAGCCGATCGACATGGTGATGCCGTGGTCGCCGTCGCCGATCGCACCGTCGAGTTCGGAGAGATGGTCTTTCTCCGCCTCGATCGCCTCGGCCATCCGCTCGAACATTTTCGCGAGAGCCCGCGCCGCGCTTTCCGACATGTCTTCCTCCCCGTCAGGGCGTTTCAGGCGTGTTGATGGTCAGGACCGCCGTCTGGCACGGGTGGTGCAGCAGCTCGGTCAGCTGGCGGTCGAGATGCAGGATCGAGATGGAGGCGCCCACCATGTCGAGCGAGGTGCAGTAGTGCCCCACCCAGTTGGCCTCGATCGCGATGTTCTTGGCGGCAAGCCGCTGCTCCACCCGGCGGAACAGGATGTAGAGCTCCATTTGTGGTGTCGCGCCGAACGAGTTGACGAGCACCGCCACCCGGTCGCCGGGTTCGGCCTTCATCTCTTTGAAGATGTTGTCCATGATCGTATCGACGATCTCGTCGGCGGTGCGGATGCGCTCGCGCGAGACGCCGGGCTCGCCATGGATGCCCATGCCGAGCTCCATGTCGTCGGGGCCGATCTCGAAATTGTGCCGCCGCGTCTGCGGCATGGAGCAGGATTCGAGCGCGACGCCGACCGTATAGGTGCGGTCGTTTGCCTTGCGGGTCACGGCCTCGCACTCGTCGAGCGTCATGCCGCGGTCGCAGGCCGCGCCCGCCACCTTGAAGACGAAGAAATTGCCGGCGACGCCGCGCCGTCCTTCCTTGTCCTCGACCGGGGAGGAGACGATGTCGTCGGTGGTCAGCACCGTGCGGATCGGGATGCCCTTCTCCTCGGCGATCTCGGCCGCCATCTCGAAGTTCATCACGTCGCCGGCATAGTTGCCGTAGACGAAGAGCACGCCCGCGCCGCCGGAGGCCGCGACGGCGCATTTGGCGATCGGGTCCGGCGGCGGCGAGGAGAAGATGTTGCCGATCGCCACCGCATCGGCGAGCCCCTTGCCGACGTAGCCGACGAAGCAGGGCTCGTGCCCCGTGCCGCCGCCGATGACGAGGCCGACCTTGCCGGGCCGCGGACCGTTGCGGGCGACGAGGGCGCGGCGCGAATTGCCGATCGGCTGGAGATAGGGCTTGTGCGCCGCGATCAGGCCATCCAGCATCTCCTCGACAACGTCATTGGGATTGTTGAGGAATTTCTTGACGTGCGTGCGGTAGGCGTTGGCGACCGGCGTGCTCTTCTGGCGCTGCGAGAGTTTTCCGTCGAGGCTCGTCACGCCGTCGGCGCGCAGGATGCCCGCGCCGGTCGCCGCGTCCGTCACCAGCACGTTGACATAGCCGCCGCGCAGTGCCGCCAGCAGGGCCGGCACCTTGTCGAAGCCGCCGGCGACGGCGACGCGGGTGCCGATGCCGCGCAGCATCTCCAGCGAAATGCCGATCGTGCGGTCGTCGAGCGGGCCGGCGACGGGGCGGCCGCGCTCGTCTATGAAGCGTCCCGCAAGCACGCCCGCCGCACCCTTGGCGAGGTAGTGCTGGAGGGGCACGGATTCGAAGAAGCCGCTGGTGTGGATCGTCGAATTGGGGCGCAGCGAGGCGATGCCGAAGACGACGCGGTTGGCGCGTGCGAGCGTGTCGAACTGTTCGCGGATCAGCGGCTCGGCGAGCAGCATGTCGTGCATCTGTGCGGAGGCGACGATGGCGGGGGCGGTGATGTTGACGCAGCGGGCGGAGATCGCGCGGGCGACGGCGGCCGTGGTCAGTTCCGGCGTATAGGCGAAGCTGGCGGTGGTGCCGCCGGTCGCCTGCACGACGGTGACGTCCTGCAAGGAGGCCATTTCCAGATGTTCGCCGACCGACAGGATGGTGCGGCCCCAGGCGACGGCGAGCGTGTCGCCGGACTTGATCATCTTGGCGAGCGCCTGCGCGCCGGCCGCGCCCAGTCGTCCGATCAGCGGGCGCGTGTCGTCGTCGTTCGGCACGACGAGGCAATCCGAGAGGCCGAAATGGCGCTTCAGTTCCTGCGCGATGGTGAGCGAGGCGAGGCGGGCGGGCTCGATGGAGATGTTGACGATGCCCTTTTCGCGGGCGTCGGCGAGGTAGCTGTTGACGGTGGCGCGCGAGACGCCCATCGCCTCGGCGATCTCGCCCTGCGTCATGCCGTCTTCATAATAGAGCCAGCAGGCCCAGACATAGGGGTCGTCGCCATAGCGCAGCGGGATGGAATCGATGCCTTCGGGCCCGTTCACCCGGCTGATACCGCCCTTGCGCGGTGCGGAAGTCTTCAAAGCCATCGGTTTTGCGGGTCTCCCTTCAGGCGGCGACCATGGAAGCAACGCCGCCGCTTTGCAACATGGTTTGACAAAAAAGCGTTGCGCGGCCCGTCGCGAGGGACGGGCCGCGCGTCCTGGGAGGACCGTTGGGGGCTGCCTCAGCCGAGGCGGGTGCGTGCGCCGTCGGACAGTTCCTTCAGGATGATGGCGCAGGAGGTCGCGCCGGCATCCAGCACGCCGAGCGAGCGCTCGCCGAGCCGGCTGGCGCGGCCGATCTTGGCCACCAGGCCGATCGTCGAATCGCGCCCGGCCTCGGCGGCCGCAACGAGCGCTTCCAGCGCCTCGCCGAAGGATTTGCCCGCCGCCGTCGCCGCGTCGAAGGCCTCGACCGCCGGAACGAACGTGTCGAGCAGCGTCTTGTCGCCGACCTTGGCCGAGCCGATCGATCGGATGCCGGAAAGGCCGGCATGCAGCATCCTGCTGTAGGCCGCCGCGTCGATCGTCTCCACGCCTTGGATCGTCTCGGCGAATTCCGTGAACATGACGCCGTAGAGCGGGCCCATCGAGCCGCCGATCTCCGTCATCAGCACCGTGCCGAGCGTGTCGAGGGACTGGGCGAGCGACGCGTCCTTGCCCTTCAGCCGCTCGGCGGCCATGCCGAAGCCCTTGGCCATGTTCACGCCATGGTCGCCGTCGCCGATCCTGCCGTCGATCTCGCTGAGATAGGCCCGGTTCTCGACGATCCGCTCGGCCATCGAGAGGACGATCGCGCCGGAAGACGCATTGTCGAAGGTCTGCATGGGGCTTCCTCCCGTCACAGGATGATCGTGCAACGCGTCTCGACATCGAGCAGCGTCTTCAGGTCGTCGTCGAGCGCCATGACGGTCAGCGTCGCGCCGACCATTTCCAGCGAGGTGAAGTAGTTGCCGATCCAGGTCTTGCGGATCGTCAGCCCGCGCGCCGAGATCTCGCTCTCGATCGTGTCGTTGAGAATGTAGAGCTCGTTGAGCGGCGTCGCGCCGAGGCCCGAGACCAGCACGGCGACCTCGGTGCCTTCGGGAAGGTCGTGATCGTCGAGCACGATCTTCACCATGTCCCTGGCGACCGCCTCGGCCGTCTTCAGCGTCTCGACGCGCACGCCCGGCTCGCCGTGATGGCCGATGCCGACCTCCATCGTGCCCGGCTCGATCTGGAAGTTCGGATGGCCGACGGCCGGCAGCGTGCAGGGGCCGAGGCCGACGCCGATCGAGCGGCAGTTGTCGATCGCCTTCTGCGCGGCGGCCCGCACCTCCTCGAGGCTCGCGCCGGTCGCGGCCTTCGCGCCGCCGATCTTCCACATGAAGATCTCGCCGGCAACGCCGCGGCGCTTCTCGCGTTCCGCGATCGGGGCCGAGCAGACGTCGTCGTTGGCGACCACCGTCGCGACCTCGATGCCGTCCTTGGCGGCGAGCTTCGTCGCCATCTTCACGTTCATGTTGTCGCCGGCATAGTTGCCGTAGAGCACGACGACGCCCTTGCCGCCGTCGGCTTCACGGATGGCGTCGTGGAAGCTCTTGGCGGTCGGCGAGGAGAAGAGCTCGCCGACGGCGACCGCATCGAGCATGTTCCTGCCGGCATAGCCGATGAAGGCCGGCTCATGGCCCGAGCCGCCGCCCGTCACAACGCCGACCTTGCCGGCAAACGGGGCATCCCTGGCGACGACGACGCGCGGGTTCTCCGCAAGGCGCACGATATCCGAATGCGCCTTCACAAAACCCTTGACGGTATCCTCGACAACAAGGTCAGGGTCGTTGATGAAACGCTGCATGGTAACTCCTCCTTCAGAAAAATCAGCCACAGGCGGCCAGCGCCTCGCGCACCGCCCGCAGCGAGCGTGCGAGCGCGTTCTCGATGGTTTCGAGCGCGACGGGTCCGGCCTGGCGGACGGGCCTGGCGTCCGGATCGCGATGGAGCCGCAGCGGCAGTTCGATGCTCACCGGAAAATCGGGCAGTGCGGCGACGGCGGAAAGAAGGCGCGCGCAGCCGATCGCGCCTTCGCCGACGGGCGTGAAGAACCAGCCCCGGTCGGTGCGGCGCACATCCTTGATATGGGCGTGGGCGGACGCGGGCAGGGCGCGCACGGCGTCGCCCGCGAAATCGCCGAAATCCGGGCGGTGCGAGGCCGTGTTGGCGGCATCGTAGTTGAGCCTGAGCCAGGGGGAGGCATATGCCGCGACGAGCGCCACGCCGTCCGCCGCCGTATTGATCAGGTTGTCGCTGCCGTCGCCCGGATTTTCGAGCGCGATGACGAGGCCGAGTCGCTCGGCGCGCTTCAGCAGGCTGTCGATGTTGCGGCGGAATGCGGCTTCGCGCGCCCGGGCGCTGGCATTCGTCGCGATGACCTTCGCGCCGAGTGCGGCGGCGAACTCCATGCGCCCGGTGAAGCCCTCGACCGCGTCGTCGAGGCCGAGATCGATATGCGAGGACATCGCATGGCAGGCAAGGCCCGCCGCGCCCATCGCCCGCCGCCAGGCTTCGGCCTCCGCCGGCAGGAAGGCGGTCTCGTCGAAGGGCTCCGTGTAGCCGACGATGAAGGCCGGCTCGACATGGGTGAAACCGAGACGCGCCAAGCTCTCCAGCATCCTCTCGCGGCTGTGCCCGTCATAGGGCGCGCCGGATGCGGACACGATCCGTTCTGTCATTCCATCCTCCCGCGCCGGCCCCGCGGCCGGCATCCCGCAAGGGAACTCCTCGCCCCCGCATCACCGATAGATGCGACGGCGCGGGCGTATCGACAAACGGAAAGAACTAAAGGACCGGTGAATTGGCTTCATCAATGGCGGGAGCGGCGCCCGTCTCGCCGGCTTGCGCCTCGCCCAGCGCGGCCGTGAGCCATTCGGCGAAACGCCGCGCCAGCCGCCGCTGCGAGCCGGATTTCGGGAAGGCGAGATAATGACCGATATAGTGCACGTCCCTGGCGATACCCGTCAGCGGCGCGACGAGCTTGCCGCTCTTCAGCTCGCGATGGGCAAGGCGGGTCGATTCCAGTGCCACGCCGAGGCCGTTGGCGGCGGCGTCGATCGCCAGGAACGAGCGGTCGAAACTGACGCTCTGGATCGGCGGCGTGCCGAGGTCGTTGGCCTCGAACCAGTCCGGCCAGCGCAGGCGCTTGTTGTCGCTGCGGATCAGGACCTTCGAGAGGAGGTCGCGCGGCGTGTGGATGCCTTGCGCGAGGTCCGGCGTGCAGAGCGGGGTCACCGTCTCCGTGCCGAGCGGGATGATCACGAGATCGTCGCCCTGCGGCTCGCCGTAGATGATGTCCGCATCGAACTCCCCGTCGACGAAGCGCACATAGGTGGTGCTCGCCGCGAGGCGGACCTCGATGCCGGGATTGGCGGCGAGGAACTGCGGCAGACGCGGGGAGAGAACCTGCGCGGCGAAACTCGGCGCACAATGGAGGCGCAGGAGATGCGACCGGTTCGAGGAAACCAGCTCGATGCCGCAGCGCAGCTCCTCGAAGGCATTCGACGCATGGCTGAGCAGCGTCTGGCCGTCGATGGTCAGGCGCACCGTTCGCGTGGTGCGTTCGAAGAGCGGCGTGCCGAGCGCCCGCTCCAGCTTGACGATGGCATGGCTGACGGCGCTTGCGGAGAGATGCAGCTCGTCGGCGGCCGCCCGGAAGGAGCCGAGCCGGGCGGCGGATTCGAAGGCGCGGATCGAGGACAGTGAAATTCCGTTCAGCATTCGATTAGTGAAACAGATTCACCTACCGGTGTAAACTTCGCGTTTGAAGCCGGGGGCGGGCCTCTGCAATATCCCCGCCATCCGCCGGGCAAGGCGGAGCGGCTGCGCAAGAGACGGTGAGCCGCCTATCGATGGGCCGGAGCCGTTCGGCGTCCGGGGAGGAGAATTGACATGTTGCTGAAGGGCAAGACCGCCGTGATCTCCGGCGCGGCGAGCAAGCGTGGCATCGGCCGGGCGACGGCCGAACTTTTCGCGGAACACGGCGCACGCGTCGCGATCCTCGATCTCGACGAAGCGGCAAGCGCCGAAGCCGCCGCCTCGATCGCCGCCGTCGAGGGCGGCGCTCATCTGGGCGTGGCCTGCGACGTGACCGCAAGGGCGTCCTGCGATGCGGCGATCGCCCGGGTCATCGACGCCTTCGGCAAGATCGACATCCTGATCAACAATGCCGGCATCACCCAGCCGGTGAAGACGCTCGACATCACCGGCGAGGACTGGGAGCGCATCGTCGCCGTCAACATGACGGGCGTGCTGAACCTCAGCCAGTCGACCATTCCGCACATGCGCGGCAATGGCGGCGGCTCGATCGCCTGCATGTCCTCGGTCTCTGCCCAGCGCGGCGGCGGCATTTTCGGCGGCCCGCACTATTCGGCCGCCAAGGCCGGCGTGCTGGGCCTCGCCAAGGCGATGGCCCGCGAGTTCGGCGTCGACGGCATCCGTGTCAATTCCGTCACCCCCGGCCTGATCCAGACCGACATCACCGGCGGCAAGCTGACGGACGCGATGCGCGCCGACATCCTGAAGGGCATTCCGCTCAACCGCCTGGGCGACGCGCGGGACGTGGCGAACATCTACCTGTTCCTCGCCTCCGACCTGTCGTCCTACGTCACAGGCGCCGTCATCGACGTCAACGGCGGCATGCTGATCCACTGAGGATCGACCGACGGAGGGGCGCCATGACGGCAGAAACCGCAACCGAAAATCCCGCCCTCCTGGCGAATGTCTCGCTTGCCGAGCGGGCCTATCGCATCCGCCGCAATGCGGTGCTGATGGGCGAGGTCCAGGGGCAGGGCTATGTCGGCCAGGCGCTCGGCATCGCCGATGTGCTTGCCGTCGCCTATTTCCACGCGCTCCGCTACCGGCCGGACGATCCGCGCTGGGAGGGCCGCGACCGCTTCCTCCTGTCGATCGGGCACTATGCGATCGCGCTCTATGCCGCGCTCATCGAGGCCGGCATCGTGCCGGAGGACGAGCTCGAGACCTATGGCTGCGACGATTCGCGGCTGCCCATGTCCGGCATGGCCTCCTACACGCCGGGCATGGAGATCACCGGCGGCTCGCTCGGCCACGGCCTCGGCATCGCCGTCGGCATGGCGCTCGGCCTGAAGCGCAAGGGCTCTGACCGCTTCGTCTTCAACCTGATGTCGGACGGGGAACTGGGCGAGGGCTCGACCTGGGAAGCGGCGATGGGCGCGGCCCATCACCGGCTCGGCAACCTCGTCAACCTCGTCGATTTCAACAACCAGCAGGCCGACGGCCCCTCGCGCGACATGCTGTCGGCGGAGCCCGTCGCGGACAAGTTCGCCGCCTTCGGCTGGCATGTCCAGCGCGTCGACGGCAACGACGTCGAGGCCGTGCGCGCCGCCTTCGACACGGCCATGGCGGTCAGGGACGACCGGCCCCGCGCCATCGTCTTCGACACGAAGATGGGCAAGGGCGTGCCCTTCCTCGAAAGCCGCGAGGTGACGCATTTCATCCGCGTCGAGGCGAACGAATGGGCGCTTGCGCTCCAAGCTCTGGAACAGGGACAGCCGGCATGAGCACGACAGGCAAGGAAGCACCCGCCGCCGCGCCGGCGAAGAAGCGGCTCACCACCTCCGCCATGATCGCCTCGATCGCGGCGGAAGGGCAGGCGACGCGTCCTGCTCCCTTCGGCCACGCCCTGGTCGAGCTCGCCAAGCGCGACGAGCGCATCGTCGGCCTCACCGCCGACCTCGGCAAGTACACCGACCTGCACATCTTCGCGCGGGCCTTTCCGGACCGCTTCTACCAGATGGGCATGGCCGAGCAGCTTCTGATGAGCACGGCCGCGGGGCTGGCGCGCGAGGGCTTCGTGCCCTTCGCCACCACCTATGCGGTCTTCGCCGCGCGCCGGGCCTACGACTTCATCGCCATGGCGATCGCGGAGGAGAAGCTGCCGGTGAAGATCGCCTGCGCACTGCCGGGGCTGACCACCGGATACGGCCCGAGCCACCAGGCGACGGACGACATCGCCATCTTCCGCGCGATGCCGGACATCACCATCGTCGATCCCTGCGACGCGCTCGACATCGAGCAGGCGGTACCGGCGATCGCAGCCCATGACGGGCCGGTCTATCTGCGGCTGCTGCGCGGCCAGGTGCCGGCGGTGCTCGACGCCTACGACTACAGTTTCGAACTCGGCAAGGCGAAGGTCCTGCGCGAGGGGGGCGACGTCCTCTTCATCTCGTCCGGCATCCTGACGATGCGCGCGCTGGAAGCGGCTCGCGCGCTCGAGGGGGACGGTATTCGGGCCGCTGTCCTGCATTCGCCGACGATCAAGCCGCTCGATGTCGCGACCATCCTCGCGGAGGTCGATCGCGCCGGCCGGCTCGTCGTCGTGGCCGAGAACCATTCCCGCATCGGCGGGCTCGGCGAAGCGGTCGCCACGGCCCTGCTCGCCAACGGGCGTGCACCACGCTTCCGGCACATCGCGCTGCCGGATGCCTTCCTCGATGCCGGCGCGCTGCCGACGCTGCACGACCGCTACGGCATTTCCACGGATCGCATCGTCGAACGGACGAAGGGGTGGCTCGAAGAGGATTGAATCAGATAGGTGAGCAGCCGTCGGGAGCCGGCCGCCACGGATGTTCCATGCACTGCGCCGGAGGGCGCCAACTGGGAGGATTGAAAATGACTTTTCTGATGAAGCGGCGTGCCTTTCTGGCTGCGGGCGGCTCTGTTCTTGCCGCGCCAGCCATCCTGTCGTTCGGCCGCGAGGCGCGCGCTGCCGTGACCCTGACGCTCGGCCACGGCGCCGCGCCCGGCAATCCGCGCACTATCGCCGCCGACAAGTTCGCCGAGCTGGTGAAGGCGAAGACGGAGGGTCGCGTGACGATCAACGTCGCCGGCTCCGAAACGCTCGGCAGCGACGCGGCCATGCTGACGAGCCTGCGCACCGGCGCGCTCGACATCACCGCCAACAGCCAGGGGCCGGTTTCCGCGCTCATCCCCGAGATCGCCGCCCTCGGCCTGCCTTTCCTGTTCGAGACGGCCGAGCAGGCGATCAAGGTGCTGCAGGGCGATGTCGGCAAGGCGCTTGCCGAGCGCTTCGATGCCGTCGGCCTCGTCACCCTCGACTGGTGGGACAACGGCATCCGCCACCTGTCCAACTCGAAGCTGGCGGTCAAGACGCCCGACGACGTGAAGGGCCTGAAGATCCGCACGCCGGCCGACCCGATGACCATCGACATCTTCGAGGCGCTGGGCGCGAGCACCGAGCAGATCGCTTTCGGCGAACTTTACATCGCGCTCCAGCAGGGCGTCGTCGACGGGCAGGAGAACCCGCTTGCCAACATCGAGAGCTCCAAGCTCTACGAGGTCAACAAGTACATCAGCCTGACGGCGCACAAGTGGGAATCGACGCCCTTCCTGATGTCGAAGATGTCCGAGGCACGCCTTGGCGACGACCTGGAGGCCGTGAAGGCGGCAGCCCTGGAGGCCGGCACGCTGCAGCGCGACCTGTCGGCGCAGAAGGCCACCGAAACGCTCGAAGCCTTCAAGGCCAATCCGGCGATCGAGATCTCCGAGGTCGACCGTGCCGCCTTCGCGGCCGCGACGACCTCCGTCCTGGAGACCTGGAAGCAGAAGCCTTTCGGCGAGTTCGTGGCGCAGATCGCCGCGGCCGCCAAGGGCTGATCCTGCCGCACCGCGCGCCGCAGGCCGGTGCGCGGTCTTCATCCATCATCGTGCATATTGGGGAGGAGCACCGATGACCGATGGCTTGCTGGCTGCCGCCGATCGGATCGACAGGGCCATATCGCTGCTGTGTCGCGCCACGATCATTCTTGCCGGAGTCGTTCTCACGGTCGTCATGACGGCCAATGTCGCTGCCCGCTACACCTTTGCCGGCGGCGGCTTCAATTTCGCGCAGGAGCTGCCGACGCTGATCTTCCCATGGTTTATCGTCGCCGGCATCGTGCTTGCCGCGCAGATGGGCATCCACATGTCCGTCGAATGGATCTACGGGAAGTTCGCGGACCGGGGCCGGATCGTCGTCTTCATGATCGCCAACCTGATCTCGGTCGCGTCCTTCGCCGTGCTCGCGCGCCAGGCCCTGGTGGTCGCGGACATCGCCAGCATCGAGCGCAGCCCCGTCCTGCAGTTGCCCAACAGCATCGGTTACTACTCCATCGCGCTCAGCGCCGTGCTGGTGGCGGTTGTCACCGCGACGGCGTGCCTGCGCGTCTTCGTCAACGGCTGGGATGCCCGCCCGCAGGCGGAAACCGAGGAGATGCCGCTATGATGACCCTTGTGATGATCGTCGCCTTCTGCGTGCTGATGATGCTCGCGGTTCCCGTCGGCTATGCGCTGATCATTTCGGCCGGCCTCGCCATTCTTTCCACCGACCATGTCCCGCTCTCGATCGTTGCGCAGCAGGTCTACGACCAGACCCAGTCCTTCCCGATGCTCGCGCTGCCCTTCTTCATGCTGGCCGGGACCCTGATGCTCGGCGGCAAGCTGGGCCAGCAACTGCTCGAGCTCGCCTCGAAGGCCCTGCAGCGCTGGCGCGGCGGCGCGCTTTCCACGACAGTGCTGTCCTCGGTCGTCTTCGGCGGCGTCTCCGGCTCGGCCGTCGCCAATGCCAGTGCGCTCGGCTCGGTCCTCATTCCCTGGCAGAAGCGCCACGGCTATCCGGCGCCGCTGTGCGCGGCCAACAATGCCACCTCTGCCGTCATCGACGTGCTCATTCCGCCGTCGATCCCCATGATCCTCTATTCGCTGGTCAGCGGTGTCAGCATCGCGAACCTCTTCATCGCCGGCATCCTGCCCGGCCTGCTCATGGCGGCAAGCTTCGTCTTCGTCTGCTGGGCCATTTCGGTCCGCCGCGGCTATCCCGTGGCGAAGGAGAGGGTCCGCAAGCGCGAACTCGCCATGATGGCGGGCAAGAGCCTGCCGGCGCTGCTTCTGCCGGTGCTCATCATTCTCGGCCTGCGTTTCGGCTTTGCGACGCCGACGGAAGTGGCCGTTCTGTCGGTCGTCTATTCGCTGGTCCTCAGCCTCGGCTTCTACCGGGACCTGACCGTCAGGCGCTTCTGCGACAATGTCGTCGAAGCGGGGGTCGCGACCGGTGTCGTCATGCTCGTCATCATGGGCAGCGCAGCGGTGGGCTGGGTGCTGACATTCGATCAGACGCCGCAAATGGTGGCGCGGTGGGTTGCCGAGAACATGTCGAATCCGATCGTTATCATCCTCATGATGAACCTGCTGATGCTGATCGTCGGCATGCCGCTCGATCTGCCGCCGGCGATCCTGCTGCTTGGCCCGATCTTCGTGCCGCTTGCCGACGTGATCGGTCTCGATCGGGTGCAGCTCGGCCTGATGATGGTCATCAACCTCGGTATCGGCCTCTATACGCCGCCGATCGGAACGACGCTGTTCATCTCGTCATCGATCGCCAAGGCGTCGATGGGGGCCACGACACGGGAACTCTGGCCGTTCTTCGTGATGGCCATGCTGCTCCTTCTGGCGGTGAGCTACATTCCGGCTCTGACCCTCTACTAGACGCTTTCTCCCATAGGCCGCGGTGAAGGTTCTTCATCGCGGTCTTCCGGGTGATTTTGCTGCCGGGCATCAGAACCCGCACCATGTCGCGCTGTGGATCCTTTTACGTAGCGGACGGCCCATCGGCAGATTCGCGAAATAGACCGGCTGGGCGAACGGCGCCAGCGGGTGGTGCCGGCGCGATAGGGCATGGTGCGCCGGACCGGTCGCTCCCGCACGGCTCTCCTTCACTGTCCTTGCGCGTTGACTGCGGCTTCCCAACGCTCGGCGAAGCCGCTCTTCCGCTCTTCGTCGTTCCAAATCAGAGCCGGGCAACGGACGATGGGGCGGCATTCTCCCGCGATGCAGAGCTTGCCGTCGTCTCCTGAAATCTCGAGATTTCCCTGGCCCTGCGCGTCGAGGCTTTGGCCCGGCGCGCCCCCGAACATCTGGCAGCTCCGGTCTGATGCGCATCGCAAATGCAGGATTGTCTGGGGCGGGTCCTGGCCCATGCCGTCGAAGAGGACGATCAAACCGTTGCCGTGGATTTTGATGGGACTCATCAAACACATGCTTCTGGCGAATTCGGCGGAGTCGTCCATGCCGTCGAACTTGCTGAACCATATCCCGGAAAAGCCGTCGGGGAAGCCTCCCGCCGGCATTCGTGTCCACGCGATCGGCTCGACCCCGCTCGTGCTGAGGAGCCTTTGCCCGTCCGGACTGAAGGCAACGGAGCCGGGGGCGTTGAGATGGCCCGTCAGGACGGCTGTCCCGGCGCCGCTCTCCACATCCCAGACGCGGATGGTGCGATCCTCCGCCGCCGTGGCCACGCGCAGGCCGTCGTGGCTGAACGCCGTGTCGTTCACGTCGCCTTCGTGTCCCCGCAGCACATGGATTTCGCCTCCCGACACGGCATCGAACATATGGGCTTCGTTGGCCGATGCCGTGACGATCCGCGTACCGTCCTTGCTGAAGGCCGCCGAATGGACCTCGGAGGCGTGGGGCAGAACCAGCAGCTGGCCGCCATCTGCAGCATTCCATATCCGCGCAGTCCTGTCGTCCGATGCCGTGACGATCTTTCCGCCGTCCGAGCTGTAGCGCGCCTGGAGAACCTTGCCGGCATGCCCCTCCAGTGTCGCGATTTTTTCGCCTGACGCCGCGTCCCATAGGTCCACTGTTCCCTCCCGGCTCGTTGCGGCGAGTTGCTTTCCGTCAGGACTGAAGGATAGGGAGGTGACGTCCAGCGACGGCTGCAGAGACGCGATTGCGCTGCCGCTCGTGGAATCCCAGAGACGCACCATCCCCTCGGCGGACGCCGTGGCGACGCCTGCCCCCTTGGGGCTGAGGGCGACGGCAACGACCGGCGAGGGATGCGCAAGCTCGCCGAGCTGGCGGCCGCTGGCGATATCCCAGAAGCGCACGATCCTGTCGCCGGACGCTGTCGCGAGACGCGCGCCATCTGCGCTGAAGGCGACGAAGCCCAGGAGGCCGTCGGGCTTGTCGAGCGCCGTCGCGGCCGACAGCGCCGCGACCTCGTTCCCGCTCGCCGTATCGCAGATGCGGACAAGAAGTCCCTCGGTGGCGACGGCGACACGGCTCGCATCTTCGCTGAAGGCCGTCGCGGATATGGTGACGCTTCCGGCATCGGCGTTCCCGCAGAAGGAAAGCTTGTTCATCGTATAGAATTCGTCGGCGTCCGCCGCGACCGGCAGCAGCAGGACGGAAAGCGCGAAAGCCAGTCCGAGACGTTTCATCTGTTCCTCCTGGGAGCCTGGTCAATTTGAAGAGGGCGCTCGCCTGCCGGTTGCGCGCGCAACCAAGCCGGCATGCCTCCGTTCCGAAGCGGGGCCTCTCACCGAAACGGCTGGGTCATCGTCAGCAAGGACACGAGTTCCGATTGGCGGTGCGTGCCGGTTTTCTCGAATATGCGGGTGAGGTAGGTGGTGGCGGACCGGTCTGCGATCCCGAGGGTCCTTGCGATCGATCTGACGGTCTTTCCGGCGGCAAGCTCGATTGCAAAGCGTGTTTCGGCAGGCGTGAGGTCGAAAAGACCCATCAGGACCTGCGGGGCGGGAACGATCGACGACTTCCGCAATGCGGTGACCGCGACGATCAGATCGCCTCCGGGAAACAGGTCGTGGGCGCTGCGATGGAGCGGCAGGACATGAATAACGCACGCCTCGCGGCCCTCCCTTGCGCCAATCGCTATGGACTGGATCTTTTCGCCCGGTGCTAGCCCCGTCTCGATGACCTGTTGCAGCAGGCGGTTTGCCGGGATGTCCGCGATCGCCAGCCGCCCGAAGGCGACAGGCATGAAAAGGTCGGTCAAACCGTCGAACAGCGCATTGGCCGACAGGACCCGGCCGTTGCCGCCCAGCACGGCGGCGGGCAGGCCGATCGCCTGCAGCGTCGATGTCGTCGCCTTCGCGCGCTCCAGCCCGAGATGGGCGGCCATCAGGCCGGCCCGCGCCAGATGCGGGAGAAGGCGGTCAAGCGTCGCTATGTCTTCCCGGGAGTGGGGGCCGTCGGCCTTCCGCCTGGTGAAATCGTAGATCACGAGTTCGCCCGTCGGAAGCGGCACGGCGGCGGCGACCTCGCTGCCCAGCCCCAATGCATCGAGCCTCTTGCGGCACGGATCGCACGCGATCAGCTCCGCCGGAAAGTAGTCGTTGAGGATGGCGAAGCCAAAGAACGGCCTCTTCTGGGCATATGCGACGCGGGAACTGTCGCGCCACTGTTTCGTGCTTTCGTGGGCGACCTCGGCCACCTCGTCCGTGGCCCTGTACTGGACGGGACGGGCGTCGTCATAGACGAAGAGGGCCCCGCCCGGCGAACGGACGAGCGCGCCGATGTCCTCAAGCACGCGCATCCAGCCCTGCGGCTGGAAAGCAGCCTCGTAGATTCGCTCGATCAGGCCGTTTTCCATGCAGCCGTGCTCCGTCAGACCGCCAAGAGCCGGATGCTATACCGGATTCGTCCGCTCGTCTGTCGCTGTTCGACGACTGGCGTGCCTTGACCCGGACTGCGGCGGAAGTTGACGGGTGCCGTTTCCTGATGGCATCGGCCGGACTTGCCGACGCTCCCTCCGGCCGTACCTCTACCAGCCGAGGCCCTCCGATATTTTCCTGGAGGCGTCCTTCAGAAGGGCAATATAGCGCGGAATATCGTTGTCCTGTGTTCGAAAGGCCGGCGCGGCGATGTTCACGGCAGCGATGACCGAGCCGTCGAAGGCGAGCACCGGGACGGATACCGACACAAGCTGATCGCTGACCTCGCCGCGGCTGACGCAGTGGCCGGCCTCGCGAACGCGTTTCAGCTCTGCCTCCAGCCTCGCACGGGTCGTGATGGTCCGGGGGGTGAAGCGCTCGAGCTTGTCGGGAATCATCTGCGCCTGGACCTGCGGCGGCAGGTAGGCGAGCAGAACCTTGTAGGAACCCGCATGAAGCGGCCGGCGCCTTCCGATCATGGAATGCACCCGGAGGTCCCGTGTCGGTTCGAACTTGGCGATGCAGAGAGATTCGCCGTTGTCGATGATCCTCAACTGGGTCGTTTCATTCACCTTCTGCCCGAGCTCTTCCAGGATCGGGTTGGCTATTCTGACCAGATCGACCTGCGTCGATGCGGCCGTGCCGAGCACGATGGCGGTGTTTCCGAGCCGATAGGTCCCACCGCTGCTCTTCCGGACCAGTCCACGGCGTTCCATTGTGCGTAACATTCGCAAGATTCTTGGCTTGGTCTCGCCAATGTTCCTGGCGATGTCGGCCAGCCTGCAGTCCGGATTCTTCGCGACATCCAGAAGCACGTCGATGCAGACATCAACCGATTGAACAGTCGATCTTTTCTCTTCTTTTTCCTCGTCGTTCATGGAGAATTTTCCTTAGAGGAATGATCCTGTTGCCATTCAAGGCAGTGTATTACGTTCAGCGTAACATGCTGGTTTTCCGTTTGACAATGGGTGTCCGGGGAACTTACGTTTTTGTTCAAGAGAGGCTCAGAACCCCTCGTCAGGCTGGCGTTAGACCGGCAGGAAACTCCAACTGGGATTTAATCAGATGACCGCAAAGATATTGACGCGGGCAGCCGTCGCGCTGCTCGGCACGATCGCTATTCCTGCACTCGCCGCCGCGCAGGAGACACCGCTGACGATCGGCATGTCGACAACACCCACCACCATCGATCCGCATGAGGACAGCTCCGCGCCCAACAACGCGACATCCCGGCATATCTGGGACAGCCTCATCAACCTCACGGGCACATCAGCCAACGACCCGGAACTGGCTACCGAGTGGAAGGCCATCGACGCCACCCACTGGGAATTCAAGCTGCGCGAGGGTGTGAAGTTTCACGACGGAAGCGCATTCGACGCCGATGACGTCGTCGCCTCGCTGCTGCGGGCCCGCGACAAGCCGAGCCAGGGTTTTGCCTCCTACACCCGCAATATCGCGAACGTGACCGCAAAGGACCCGCTCACCGTCGTCGTGGAGACGAAGGTCCCCGATCCCCTCATCCTCAATTCGGTCAGCCGTATCCGCATCATCAGCGCCGACTGCAAGGACGCGCCGGTCCAGGATTTCGACAACGGGAAGTGTGCGATCGGGACAGGGGCCTATTCCTTCGTCTCTTATACGCCGGGCGGCGAGCTGACGATGAAGCGGAACGAGGACTATTTCGCCGGCGCGTCGCACTGGTCGAACGTCACCTTGCGCTTCCTGCCCGACGATGGCGCCCGGCTGGCGTCGCTTCTGTCGAACGAGATCGACATCATCGAGGCCCTTCCGGCCGACGGCATGGCGCGGGTCGAGGCAAGCGACAGCCTGCAGGTCATCAACGGCCAGTCCTCGCGCCTCGTCTATCTCGGCATGGAAGTCAGCCGCGACGCGTCGCCCTTCGTCAAGGCCGCGGACGGTTCCAACCTCGACGAGAACCCGCTCAAGGACATTCGCGTCCGCCGCGCAATGCTGATGTCGATCAATCGACCCGCCATCGTCGACCGCGTCATGCAGAAGAACGGCACCGTCGCCGACCAGTTCGTGGCGGAGGGGTATGCCGGCCATAGCGACGCTGTCGAGAGCGTGGCTTACGATCCGGCCGCCGCAAAGGCGCTCCTGGCCGAGGCGGGTTATCCGGACGGCTTCAGCCTGACGCTGCACGGTCCTTCCGGCCGCTATGTCAAGGACGCCGAGGTGCTCCAGGCCGTCGGCCAGATGTTCACGCGCATCGGCATCCAGTCCAAGGTCGAGGTGATGCCCTGGGCCATGTATTCGGAAGCCTATGCGCAGGGCGAGTACAGCACCTATCTTGGTTCATGGGGCGTCAACACCGGCGAGACGACCAATCCGACGGTCGCTCTGGTCGCCACGCGCGACGAGGCGAAGGGAACCGGGCGCTACAATGGCGGCGGCGTTTCGGATCCGAAGATCGACGAGGTGCTCGCCCGCGCGAGCTCGACCCTCGACGAGGCGGAGCGCGCTCCGCTGCTCGAGGAACTGTCGAAGCAGACCTTCGACAATCTGTGGATCCTGCCCATGCATTACGAAAACGTCGTGCTCGGCGCCCGCAAGTCGGTCGCCTACACGCCGCGTGGCGACAAGTACACGCTCGCCTATGAAGTGAAGCCCGCAAACTGACGGCGGGCCGGGGGCCGTGCGAGGCGGCCCCCATCCATGACTTTCCAGGAGACGATCATGCAGGAACTCGGAACGGGCGACGCCAGCGCCCGGGCGACGGCGATCTATGACTACGGCCAGACGGCGATTTTCGCGTCACGGGTCGATCCGCGCCTTCACATGCTGCTCTACGTGCCGCCGACGGCGGCCGATGGCCGCAAGCTCGACCTTCTGGTCGCCGTGCACGGCACAGGCCGCACGTCGGCCATTGACTTCCGTGACGGTTTCGCCGAATTCGGCCTCTACAACGATTGCGCCATCCTGTGTCCGATCTTTCCCGTCGGCGTGCTCGGCGACGGCGCGCGCTCCGGCTACAAGTTCATCGAGGAGGGCGACATCCGCTATGACCGTGTCGTCCTCGCCATGGTCGAGGAAGTGGCCGCCAAATACGGCCAGGACTGGTCGACCTTCGCCATGTTCGGCTTCTCCGGCGGCGGGCATTTCACCCACCGTTTCGCCATCCTCCATCCGGAAAGGCTCTGGGCCGCCTCGATCGGCGCGCCGGGTTCCGTCACGCTTCTCGACCCGACGCGCGACTGGTGGGTCGGCATTCGCGACCTGGAGGCCCGTTTCGGCCGGCCGTTCCAGCCGCAGGAGCTTGCAAAGGTCCCGGTCCAGATGGTCGTCGGCGATGCCGACCTGGAGACCTGGGAGATCACCCACCAGCCCGGCGGGCGATACTACATGGAAGGCGCGAACGATGCCGGCGCGACGCGCCCCGAACGGCTGGCGGCGCTTGCGGAATCGTTCCGCGATGCGGGCGTCGACGTGAGCTTCGAGCGCGTGCCGGGCGTCTCCCACGACCGGATCAAGGTGCTAGGCCACGTCAAGGCCTTCCTCGCAAAGGTATTGAAGGACCGTCGCGCAAGATGAGAAACGCAACCATTGTCGCGCCGCAGCCCGAGGCGGTGGAAGCGGGCGCGCATGTCCTGGAGCGCGGCGGTAACGCCATCGACGCAGCGCTCGCCTGCGCCTTCGTCCAGGGCGTCGTCGACCCGCAGATGGCCGGCATCGGCGGGTTCGGCTCCATGCATGTGCACATGCCGAAGAGGGGCGTGCACGACATCCTGGAATTCTACGCCCGCGCACCGCTGAAGGCGACGCCGGATATGTGGCTGGGCGCGATCAAGCACCAGAGCCGGGACGGCTTCGGTTACGTTCTGGAAGGCAATATCTCGGATATCGGCTACCTTGCGGTCTGCACGCCCGGATCCCTCAAAGGCTACGAGACGGCCCTCAGGGACTACGGCACGTTCGACTGGGCCGACCTCATCGCGCCGGCGATCCGCTATGCCCGCGACGGCTTCATGATCCGCAGCCATATGCACTGGTACTGGACCAAGGACCAGTCGAACGACGGCTTTGCCAACACGCTTGAAAAGCTGCGCTATTCCGCCACCGGCCGGCGCGTCTATTTCCATGAGGACGGCAACGTCCGCAATGTCGGGGAAACGCTCGTCAATACGGACATGGCGCAGACGCTCGAGCGCATCGCACGCAGCGGCGGATCCGACATCTTCTACCATGGCGAGATCGCCGAGCAGATCGCCGAGGATTTCAAGGCCAATGGTGGCCTGATCGACCAGCAGGATCTCGCCCGCTACGAACTGTCGCGCGTAAAGCCCGTTTGGGGCGAATATCGCGGGCACCGCATCGCCACGTCGCCTCCGCCGGGTTCCGGCTTCCCGCTGCTCGAACTCCTGCATGTCATGCAGCAGTTCGATGTCGGCGCGATGCAACACGGCAGCGCCGAGCACATCCGCATCCTGTTCGAGGCCATGAAGCGGATGACGATCGACAAGGACGCCCATATGGGCGATCCCGCCTATGTCGACGTGCCCTACGAGAAGCTGCTGTCGCGCGACCATGCCGTCGCCCTGGCGGCGTCGATCAAGGCCGGCGAGAGGGCCAATGTCTCGCGCCTCGATCGGTCGCAGCGCGATACGACCCATATCTCGGTGATCGACAGGGAAGGCAATGCCGTCGCCATGACCCATACGCTGGGCAGCCCCTCCGGCGCGATCACGGATGGCCTCGGTTTCATGTATAATGGCACCATGAGCCGCTTCAATCCGGTTCCGGGAAAGCCCGGTTCCATCGCCCCCGGAAAGCGCCGGCCGAGTTCGGCCGCCCCGACCATCGTCTTCAAGGATGACGAACCCAGCATCGTGATCGGTGCGCCAGGGGGGAGCTACATCGCCCCCGCCGTCGCCCAGTGCCTCATGAACATGATCGACTTCGACATGTCCGTGCTCGAGGCTGTCGTCGCGCCCCGGATCGTCGGTGTCTCGAACACCATCGATATCTGCAACCGCATCCGCCATTCGGTGGAGGACGAACTGCGCGCCGAAGGGTATCAGGTGGCCCGCTCATCCCAGACCTATGCATTCGCGGCGGTCCACGCGATCAGGATCGAGGACGGGGTCTCCAAGGGCGCCGCCGATCCGCAACGTGACGGGATGGCGATCTCCGTCGCCTAGAAGTGTTTCCGGCCGAAGCGGAAAACGCCCTGGCGCCGGGCAATGCGCTGAAAACAGGACCCTGGAGCAGTCAATGGTCACATCGATAATCAGGCGGTTGATACAGGCGGTGTTCGTCGTCGTCGCGATGACGGTGATCGTGTTCATCGGCGTGAACGTGATCGGCAATCCGGTCGATATCCTGATCAACCCGGATGCCAACCAGGCCGAGCGTGCGCGCGTGATCGCCCACTACGGCCTCGACCAGCCGCTCTGGCGCCAATATCTCCTGTTCCTGCAAGGTCTGCTTCACGGCGATTTCGGCAACAGCTTCGTCTATGGCCGACCCGCCATGGGACTCATCCTGGAACGCCTGCCGGCAACGCTCGAACTGGCGATCTCGGCATTGGCGATCGCGCTCGTGTTCGGCCTGCCGCTCGGGCTTTACGCGGGGCTCTATCCGAACCGGGTCTCGTCGAAGCTGATCATGAGCGGCTCCATTCTCGGATTTTCGCTCCCGACATTCTGGGTCGGGCTGATGCTGATCATGGTCTTCTCGGTCGAACTGGGCTGGCTGCCGACCAACGGGCGCGGCCCGACGCTGGAACTGTTCGGCGTGCGATGGTCGTTCCTGACCGGGGAGGGGCTGAGGCACCTGCTCCTGCCCGCCTTCAATCTCGCTCTGTTCAAGACCTCCCTCATCCTGCGGCTGACGCGCGCCGGCGTGCAGGAGGTGCTCCCCCAGGATTATGTCAAGTTCGCCCGTGCGAAGGGCCTGCGCGAGCGCCGGGTGATCGCAGTGCATGTGCTCAAGAACCTGATGATCCCCGTCGTGACGATCATCGGCCTCGAATTCGGCTCGCTCATCGCCTTTTCGGTGGTCACCGAAAGCATCTTCGCCTGGCCCGGCATGGGCAAGCTCATCATCGACTCGATCAATCTCCTCGATCGGCCCGTCATCGTCGCCTACCTGATGATGATGGTCCTGCTCTTCGTCGTCCTGAACTTCATCATCGACGTCTGTTACACCATCCTGGATCCGCGGGTCCGGCTGGATTCAAAGGCTTAGACCCATGGCCGAACACGATATGCAAGAGACGCTTCCGGAACCCGGCCGGCTTTCCAAGCATCTCGCCGATTTCTTCGCCTCGCCGGCGGCGGCGATCGGTTTCGTCACCCTCCTCGTCATCTGTTGCCTGGCGCTCCTTGCGCCCTGGATATCGCCGCAGAACCCCTACGACCTGATGCAGCTGGACATTATGGACGGGCGCCTGCCGCCGGGGTCGGAATCCATGACCGGCCTCGTCTATCACCTCGGCACGGACAGCCAGGGCCGGGACATCCTGTCCGGCATTCTCTACGGCCTTCGCACGTCGCTGCTGGTCGGCGTGCTCTCCGCCTTCGCCGCCGCCATCATCGGCACGACGGCCGGGCTGTTCGCCGCCTATATGGGGCGCCGGACAGAAACCGTGATCATGCGCCTGGTCGACCTGCAGCTGTCCTTCCCGACGATCCTGATGGCGCTGATGATGCTGGCGATCCTCGGCAAGGGCGTGCTGAATGTCGTCATCGCGCTGATCATCGCCGAATGGGCGACCTATGCGCGCACCGTCCGCGCCACCGCCCTCGTCGAGCGCGAGAAGGAATATATCGAGGCGGCGCGCATGCTCCGCCTGCCGGGCTGGCGCATCCTCTTCCGGCACCTGCTGCCGAACTGTCTCGCCCCCGTCATCGTGATCGCGACGATGCAGGTGGCGCGCGCCATCGGCCTGGAGGCGACGCTTTCCTTCCTCGGCCTCGGCGCCTCCGTCACCGAACCCTCGCTCGGCATGCTGATCTCGACGGGGTACCAGTATCTGCTGACGGGCCTCTACTGGATCAGCTTCTTTCCCGGCATCGCGCTCCTGGTCACCATCGTCGCCATCAACCTGGTCGGCGACCGCCTCCGCGACGTGCTCAATCCGAGGAATGCATCATGAGCGCGCTCTTGCAGGTACGCAACCTGGTCACCGAGTTCGGCGGCGGCAAGGGACAGCCCGGCACCCGGGCGGTCAACGACGTGTCCTTCTCCGTCGAGCGCGGCCGCGTGCTTGGCCTTGTGGGCGAGTCCGGCTCCGGAAAGTCGGTCACCGGCTTTTCGATCATCCGGCTTCTGGAACGGCCCGGCCGCATCGCCGCGGGCGAGATCTTTTTCGACGGCGTCGATATCAGCCGGAATTCGGAGGAGGAGATGCGCCGCCTCCGCGGCAAGCGGATCGCGATGGTGTTCCAGGATCCCACGATGACGCTCAATCCAGTCCTGTCCGTCGGCACGCAGATGATCGAGGCCGTGCTGGCCCACGAGAGCGTATCGAAGGAAGCCGCCCGGCAGCGCGCCCGCGATGCGCTCGGCCTCGTCGGCATCCCGAGCCCCGAGGAGCGGCTTGCGGCCTATCCCCACCAGTTTTCCGGCGGCATGCGCCAGCGGGTGGCCATCGCCATCGCGCTCCTGCACAAGCCGGACCTCATCATCGCCGACGAACCGACGACAGCGCTCGATGTGACGATCCAGAGCCAGATCATCGCGGAGTTCCAGAAGCTCACCGAAGAGGCAAGGACCGCGGTGATCTGGGTCACACACGACCTCGCGATCGTTTCGCGGCTGGCCGACGACATCGCCGTGATGTATGCCGGCCGGCTGGTGGAGACCGGCCCCGTCTCCGGGGTTCTGAACGATCCCCGCCATCCCTATACGGCAGGCCTGATCGCCTCCGTGCCGTCGCAGAACCACCGCGGGGAGCGCTTGCACCAGATCAACGGCATGACGCCGGCCCTCAACCGTCTTCCGCAGGGCTGCAGTTTTCGCACGCGCTGCGAGCGGGCGGACGACGGCTGCCTTGTCATGCCGGAGCTCGCGCTTGCGGGCGAGCGATCCTTCCGCTGCATCCATCCCGTGACGAAAGTATCTGCATCATGACGGCTGCCGAGACCCCATTGATCGAGGCCAGGACGATAACGCAGCGTTTCGGCGCCAGGCCGGACCTTGCCGCGAAGATCGCGCTCAGCCTGAAGCTGGCGAAACCCGCCCCGGTCGTCCATGCGCTGGATGGCGTCAGCCTCAGCATCCGCAGCGGCGAGGTCGTCGGCCTCGTCGGCGAGAGCGGCTGCGGAAAATCGACCCTCGGCCGCGTCATCGCCGGGATCGCCGCGCCGACTGGCGGCAATGTCCTGTGGAAGGGCGTGGATCGCCGGGCGATGTCCGCCGCCGAGCAGAAAGAGGCCGGCCTTGCCACGCAGATGATCTTCCAGAACCCGATGGCCGCCCTCAATCCGCGCATGACGATCGAGGACATCATCTGGGAGGCGCCGAAGACGCATGGCTTGGCGACCTCGGCGGAACGCGCCTCCTACGTGGACAATTACCTGACGCTGGCCGGGTTCGACCCGTCCATGAAGGCCCGTTATCCGCACCAGTTCTCCGGCGGTCAGCGCCAGCGCGTCAACATCGCGCGGGCATTGGCGGTGCAGCCGCAATTCCTTGTCTGCGACGAAAGCGTCGCCGCCCTCGACGTCTCCATCCAGGCCCAGGTGATCAACCTGTTCATGGACCTCAGGGACCGGCTGGACCTGACCTATCTCTTCGTCAGCCATGACCTCGGGGTGGTGGAGCACATTTCCGACCGCGTCGCGATCATGTATCTCGGCCGCATCGTCGAGGAAGCGCCCGTCGAGGATGTCTTCCGGCGTCCTAACCACCCCTATACGAAGGCCCTTCTTGCGGAAGTTCCCCGGATCGAAACCGGAAAGCGGCGTTTCAAGGCCGTGGAAGGCGAACTGCCCAGCCCGCTCGATCCGCCGAAGGGGTGCCATTTCCATCCCCGCTGTCCGTTCGCCATGGAGCGCTGCCGGGTGGAGGTGCCAATCCGCAAGGAGGTGGCGCCGCGACATCTGTCGGCCTGCCATCTGAACGGCTGACGGAGCGCCTGGAGCGTTCGACCAGGGCCCGGTCGCATCCGTAATTTCAAATCCGAGAACAGGAGGTCAGCCGTGGCTGAGAAGGTTTCCCATTCCGGCGTCAACGACGTGGCGTCGCTGATTGCCGCGATCGTCAATGAAAACGAGGCCCGTTTCGTCGATGTCCGCAGGCGCATCCACGAATATCCCGAAATCGCCTTCGAGGAGGTCCGGACCGCGGCCCTCGTCGCGCAGACCCTGGCGAGCCTCGGGATCGACCACCAGACCGGCGTCGGCCGCACCGGCGTCGTCGGGCATATTCACGGCAAGAGGCCCGGCCCCACATTGCTGATCCGCGCGGACATGGACGCCCTGCCGATGCAGGAGGAGACGGGGCTGGCCTATGCGAGCAAGGTCCCGAACCGTATGCATGCCTGCGGTCACGATCTCCACACCGCGACGGTGCTGGCCGTCGGCGCCGTGCTGAAGCGCCTGGAGGACCGGTTGGCCGGTGACGTTCGCCTGGTCTTCCAGCCGGCGGAGGAGGCCATCGGCGGTGCCAGGGAAATGATCGCCGACGGGGTCATGGAGGGCGTCGACATGGCGCTGAGCCTGCATAACCGGCCTGAAATACCGGTCGGCCAGTTCGGTATCGTGCACGGCTATGCGAATGCCGCGGTCGATTCCTTTGACATCACCGTGCAGGGCAAGGGCGGACATGCCGCCCGTCCCTACGCCGCCGTCGATCCGATCGTCATCGCGGCCCAGCTGATCGGCCAGCTGCAGACCATCGTGTCGCGAGACGTGCGGGCGCTCGACGCCTGCGTGGTGACGGTCGGCTCGATCCATGCGGGGGAGGCGAGAAACATCATTCCCGAACGGTGCGAACTGAAGGGAACGGTGCGCAGCCGGCAGCCGGAGGCGCGCGACGCGGCGGAGGTCGGCCTGCGCCGGCTCTGCGAGGGGGTGGGTTTGAGCTTCAGGGCAGGATGCGAGCTCACCTACAGACGGGGCACGCCGCCCATCTTCAACGATGCGGGCATGCTCCAGCGCACCGTCAATGCGATCAGGGCGCAGCTCGGCGACGTCGCCTTCGACTACGAGCCGAGCATGGGCGGCGAGGATTTTGCGCTTTTCGCTGAAATCGTTCCGTCATTCCGGCTGCTTGTCGGTTCCTCCCAGCCGGGACGATCAGACAAGGTGCACAATCCGCATTATCAGCCGGACGAGCGGTCCATCGCCTTCGGAACGCTGGCGCTGGCAAGGACGGCGGCCGACCTCCTGAGCTGACGGGATGCCGGTCGGCGGTGCTTTTAATGACCATCGAGCCTTGGCATGACTGCACACGGCCGCCGATTTTCGGCGGTCGCGTTTTATTCGGATGATCAGGCGAGGATCGTCTTCGCGATCGCCGAAGCTGCGCCAACATGGGCGCGGCAGGCCGCGGCGGCGGCAGCGGGGTCATTGGCGTCGATCGCTTTGAAGATTTCCCGGATTTGCGAGGGGCCGGACGCCATGCGGTTCGATGTCGAGAGCGTCATGACGCGCAGCCGCGAGATGCGGCTGTTCAGGCGGCTGACGATTTCCCAGGCGATGTTGTGGCCGCCAGCCTCGAAGACGACCTTGTAGAACTCCGTGGTGGCATCGAGCACGCCGACGGGAGAGTTTTGCTTCGATGTCTCTTCCAGTTCGTTCATCGCTTTCCGCAGCCGCGCCTTGACGTCGGGGCCGGCAACGCGCGCGCAATCGGCGACCGCGGTTGATTCCAGCGCGGCCCGGATCTCGTAGATCTGCCGCGCATCATCCCAATCGAGCTTTGCGACGATCGGTCCTTGCTTGGCGAGCATCTCGACGAGCCCTTCCGCCTCGAGATGGCGAATGACCTCACGGATGACGGAGCGCGAGACGCCGAGCTGGTCGCAGAGCGTGCGTTCGACCAGCCGCTCGCCCGGCTCGAAGAGGCCGCCGATGATGGCGCGGCGCATGCGGTCGAGCGCAATCTCCCGGAGCGTTGTCGGCGGGGTTTCGATGCGGAGGGCCGCGAGGCTTTCGGCGTTCTTTGTCATGCTGGACTCATAGCCGCAAAAAAAGTTCGAGACAATGGCTTGACACTTTGTCTTATGGTATACCAAAATATGAGCAGATGAAAGACAGGAGGATGCCTCGGTGACGCTGGTCCGGAAAACGCTGCTGCATGTGGAGACGACGTTCGTGGAGGGCGGCAGAAAGGCCGCACGGCCGCTCAAGCTGATCGCGGCCATGGCCGTCGTGAAAAACCCATGGGCTGGCCGCGGTTTCGTCGAGGACCTGAAACCGGAAATCCATGCCGTCGCTCCGGTCCTCGGCGAGCTCCTGACCGGGATGATCATCGATGAGGCCGGTTCCGGCGAAGCCGTCGAAGCCTATGGCAAGTCGGCGGTCGTCGGCCTGGACGGCGAGGTAGAGCATGCGTCCGCCCTTATCCACACGCTTCGTTTCGGCAACCACTACCGCAGCGCCGTGGGCGCAAAGTCCTATCTCGCCTTCTGCAACACGCGCGGCCCGGCGAATGCGCCGATCATGATCCCGCTGATGGACAAGAACGACGAGGGCCGCCGGTCGCACTACCTCACCATTCAGTGCGCGGTCCCGGACGCGCCGGCCGCCGACGAGATCGTGCTGGCGCTTGGCGCTTCCATTGGCGGTCGCCCGCATCACCGCATCGGTGACCGGTACCAGGACCTCAAGGAGCTGGGCCACGATGTTGCAAATCCTGCCGCGGTCTAAGACGCCTTCGGGCGCGGCCTATCTGGAGCGGGGCGCGGGGGATGAGGCCCTCGTCCTTATCCACGGCGTCGGCATGCGCATCGAGGCCTGGGGGCCGCAGATCGAGCGGCTGGCGGAAGGGTATCGCGTGATCGCGGTCGATCTTCCCGGTCACGGCCTTTCGAATGCGCTCGATGGCGCGCCGGACCTGCACCGTTATGTGGCATGGTTCCAGCGCTTCCTGGAGGAGGTCGATGCCGGGCCGGTCAATGTCGCGGGCCATTCGATGGGCGCGCTGATCGCAAACGGCATCGTGGCGACGGCGCCCGGGAGGGTGCGGCGGGTTGCGCTGTTGAATGGCGTCTACCGGCGGGGGCCGGACGCGCGGAAGGCTGTGGAGGCGCGGGCGCGGGAAATCGGGTCCGGCGACTTCGACCGGGTGGCGCCGCTGGCCCGCTGGTTTTCCGAGGAGGAGGCGGGAACCGACGCCTACATCCTGGTGCACGACCTGCTGCAGGCGGTGGACCCGTCAGGTTATGCCGCGGCCTACGCGGCCTTTGCCGGCGGGGATACGGTCTATGCGGATTGCTGGCCCGGGGTCGAATGCCCGGCGCTCTTTCTGACGGGGGACGGGGACCTGAATTCGACCGCCGGCATGACGCGGGACATGGCCGCTGCCGCCCGCCGGGGACGGGCCGTGGTGATCGAGGGGCACCGTCACATGGTGAACCTGACGGCGCCCGACGCGGTGAACCGTGCGCTTGCGGACTGGCTGGCGACGAGCTGAAACATTCGGTCCTCACGGACCATGGGAGGAGACCATGATACCAGACGCGAGAGCCCTGCGCGACGCCTTCGGCGCATTCCTGACCGGTGTCACCGTCGTCACGACCGTAGACGATGCGGGCGCGCCGATCGGCTTCACCGCCAACAGCTTCACCAGCGTTTCGCTCGATCCGCCGCTGCTCCTCGTCTGCCTGGCGAAGACCTCGCGTAACTACGCGACGCTGACCGGCGCGAAGGGGTTTGGCGTGAACATCCTCTCGGAAGGGCAGAAGGAGGTTTCCAACACCTTCGCCCGCCCCGTCGAGGACCGTTTCGCGGCCGTCGACTGGAGGCCGGGCCCGCACGGTTCGCCCGTCTTCGCCGATGTTGCCGCCTGGTTCGATTGCGCGACGCATGAGGTCGTCGATGCCGGCGATCATGTGATCCTGATCGGCCGGGTCGAGGGTTTCGACAACAGCGGCAAGACCGGCCTCGGCTATGCGCGCGGCGGGTATTTCACGCCGGCGCTCGCTGAAAAGAGCCTGCTCGCCTCGGCCGAAAGCCTGCTTCTCGGCGCAGTCGCCGTGCGGAACGGTGAACTCCTCCTGGTCGATGACGGCAAGGGGGGCTGGACGCTGCCGTTCGTCGAAAAGGCCGAGGGTGACGGCATGGAGGCCCTGGAGCATCATATCGCGCAGACGGTGGGTCTGACGCTCATGACCGGGCTTCTCTACTCCGTCTACGAGGACACGAAAACCGGCCAGCAACATGTCGTCTACCGCGCCGAACTGGGAGACGGGACGGCAAGGAGCGGCCGCTTCTTTCCCGTCCAGGCTCCGCCGGTGGCCGAGATCGCCGACGGTGCGGTGCGCGACATCGTCACGCGTTTTGCGCAGGAAAGCACGCTCGGCAATTTCGGCGTCTATTTCGGAAATCAGGAAAAGGGCCGCGTGCACGCCGTGGCTGCAAAGGGGTAAGCCATGAAATTCTCCCTGTTCGTTCACATGGAACGGCTGGATGCCAGCCAGAACCATCAGGACCTTTATGAGGAATTCATCGCGCTGTGCGAGATCGCGGACAAGGGCGGCATGCATGCCATCTGGACCGGCGAGCACCACGCCATGGACTTCACCATCGCGCCGAACCCCTTCGTCAACATCGCGGACCTTGCGCGACGCACGAAGAATGTGCGCCTCGGCACGGGCACGGTGATCGCGCCGTTCTGGCATCCCATCAAGCTTGCCGGCGAAGCGGCGATGACCGACATCATCGCTGGCGGCCGGCTCGACGTGGGCATCGCGCGCGGCGCCTACAGCTTCGAATACGAACGGCTCCTGCCGGGCCTCGATGCCTGGGGCGCCGGCCAGCGGATGCGCGAGCTGATCCCGGCCGTCAAGGGGCTCTGGGCGGGCGACTATGCCCACGACGGGGAGTTCTGGAAATTCCCGAAGACGACCTCCGCGCCGAAACCGGTGCAGCAGCCGCACCCGCCGATCTGGGTCGCGGCGCGCGATCCCAACAGCCACGAATTCGCCGTCGCCAACGGCTGCAACGTGCAGTGCACGCCGCTTGCCAATGGCGAGGCGGAAATCGCCAGCCTCATGGAGCGCTTCGATGCGGCCTGCGAGAAGGCGACGGGCGTGCCGCGCCCGAAGATCATGCTGCTGCTGCACACCTATGTCGGCTCCGACGAGGCCGATATCGCGCAGGCCGCGAATGAAGTGAGCACCTACTACAATTACTTCTTCGCCTGGTTCAAGAACGAGCGGCCGATCAGCCAGGGTCTCATCGAGCGTCTGAGCGAGGAAGAGCTTGCCGCCAATCCCAACCTCACGCCGCAGAAGATGCGCGAGAACATGCCGATCGGCACGGCGGACGAGGTGATCAAGCGGCTGAAGGTCTACGAGGATCTCGGCTATGACGAATATTCGTTCTGGATCGACACGGGCATGAGCTTTGCACGCAAGAAGGCGTCGCTCGAACGCTTCATCGCCGATGTCATGCCGGCATTCCGGTGAGGCCGCCATGCAGAGCTTCCAGCAATATATAGACGGAACCTTCGAAGACGGCGCGGCACGGTTCGACTCGATCGATCCGGCGACCGGGACGGTCTGGGCGGCGATGCCCGAAGCGCGCGAAGACGATGTCGATCGTGCCGTGAAGGCCGCGCAGCGCGCACTCTGGAACGGAGCCTGGCCGGCCATGACCGCGACGGCCCGCGGCAAGCTGCTCTACCGGCTTGCCGATCTCGTCGAGGCCAATGCCCGCACGCTCGCCGAACTGGAGACCCGCGACACCGGAAAGATCATCCGCGAGACCTCCGCGCAGATCGCCTATGTCGCGGATTACTACCGCTATTATGCCGGCCTTGCCGACAAGATCGAGGGCGCGACGCTCGCCATCGACAAGGCGGACATGGATGTCTGGACGCGGCGCGAGCCGATCGGCGTCGTGGCCGCGGTCGTGCCGTGGAACAGCCAGCTTTTCCTCTCGGCCGTGAAGATCGGCCCGGCGCTCGCCGTCGGCTGCACGCTGGTCGTCAAGGCCTCGGAGGAGGGCCCCGCGCCGCTTCTCGAATTCGCGCGGCTCGTGCACGAGGCGGGCTTTCCGGCGGGTGTCGTCAATATCCTGACAGGCTTCGGCCCGACCTGCGGCAGCGCGCTGACCCGTCACCCCGGCGTCGATCACATCGCCTTCACCGGAGGCCCGGCGACGGCGGCGGCCGTGGTGCGCAATTCCGCGGAAAACCTTGCCACGACCTCGCTCGAACTCGGCGGCAAGTCGCCCTTCATCGTCTTTGCCGATGCGGATCTCGACAGCGCGGCCAACGCGCAGGTCGCGGGGATTTTTGCCGCGACGGGCCAGAGCTGCGTCGCCGGCTCGCGCCTCATCGTCGAGGCTTCGGTGAAGGACCGGTTCCTCGACATCCTGAAGGCGAAGGCGGAAGCCATCCGCATCGGCGCGCCGCTCGACATGGCGACGGAAGTCGGGCCGCTGTGCACGCGCCGGCAGCGCGACCATATCGCGGCGGTCGTCGCCGCCTCGCTGGAGGCGGGTGCGAAACTTGTGACCGGTGGCCGGGCAGGAGAGGGCGGCGGCTTCTATTATGTCCCCACCATCCTCGACTGCGACGGCGTGTCCGCCGCCTCGGTGGAGACCGAGCTCTTCGGGCCGGTGCTTTCCGTGCTTTCCTTCACGAGCGAGGAGGAGGCGGTGCGGCTTGCGAACGCCACGCCCTACGGGCTCGCCTCCGGCGTGTTCACGCGCGACCTTGCCCGCGCCCACCGCATGATCAAGCGCATCCGCGCTGGCATCGTCTGGGTGAACACCTATCGCGCGGTCTCGCCGATCGCGCCCTTCGGCGGATATGGCCAGTCGGGGCAGGGGCGCGAGGGCGGGCTTGCCGCCGCGCTCGACTACACGAAGACGAAAACCGTGTGGCTCCGGACGTCCGACGATCCGATCCCCGATCCCTTCGTGATGCGGTGACGGCGATGTTTGTCGAAATCCGCACCTACCGGCTGAAGAACGGCGGCATTCCCGAATACCTCAAGGTGGTCGGCGAAACCGGCATCGCGATCCAGAAGAAGCATCTCGGCAATCTCGTCGGTTATTTCTCCTCGGAGATCGGACCGGTCAACGAGATCGTCCACATCTGGAGCTTTGCGAGCCTGGACGACCGGCAGGCGCGTCGCGCGCGCCTTGCCGCCGATCCAGACTGGCAGGCCTTCCTGCCGAAGATCCGCGACCTGATCGTCACCGCGGACAACAAGATCATGACACCGGCCGCCTTTTCGCCGCTTGGCGGCAGCGTGCCGGCCTGACGACGATATCAACCGAACCGGGAGGATGGAAACATGAAAAGCAGACTGGTAATCGCGCTTCTTTCGACGACGCTCTTGCTTGCGGGAAACGCCGCGGCTGAGGACCTGGTCTTTACGAGCTGGGGCGGGACCACGCAGGACGCCCAGAAGACCTACTGGGCCGATGCCTTCACCGCGGAGAGCAACATCGCCGTCACGCAGGACGGCCCGACCGACTACGGCAAGATCAAGGCCATGGTGGAAGCCGGCAACGTGACCTGGGACGTCGTGGACGTCGAGGGCGACTACGCGGTCCAGGCCGGCAACGCGGGCCTTCTCGAAAAGCTCGACTTCTCCGTCATCGACAAGACCAAGCTAGATCCGCGCTTCGTGACGGACTATTCCGTCGGCAGCTTCTACTATTCCTTCGTGATCGGCTGCAACAAGGACGCGGTCGAGGCCTGCCCGAAGACCTGGGCGGATCTGTTCGACACCCAGAAATTCCCCGGCAAGCGCACCTTCTACAAGTGGTCCGCGCCGGGCGTGATCGAGGCGGCGCTGCTGGCCGACGGCGTTGCCGCCGACAAGCTCTATCCGCTCGATCTCGACCGCGCCTTCAGGAAGCTCGACACGATCAAGGCGGATATCGTCTGGTGGGACAGCGGCGCCCAGTCGCAGCAGCTTCTCGCCTCCGCCGAGGCGCCGTTCGGCTCGTTCTGGAACGGCCGCCTGACGGCACTCGCCGAAACCGGCGTCACCGTCGAGACGTCCTGGACGAACAACATCACGGCAGCCGATTCCCTGGTCGTACCGAAGGGCGCGAAGAACAAGGATGCGGCGATGAAGTTCATCGCGCAGGCCACCAGCGATCAGGCCCAGGCACAGTTCGCCACCGCGACCGGCTATGCGCCGATCAACCTCGATGCCAGCACCCTGATGGACGCGGAACTGCGCAACTCGCTGCCGGACATGCAGGCGGATACCCAGGTCAACGCCGACATGGGCTACTGGGCCGAGCATCGCGACGAGATCGGCACCCGCTGGTACGCCTGGCAGGCGAAGTAAGGCCATCTCCCAAGACGATGGCGGGCCGGCAGCTGCCGGCCCGCTTCCCAATCCACTGGATGATCGATCATGGCTGTTACGGTAGCGACAGGCGCCGTCAAAACGAAGCGCGAGGGCACGTTCGGCTATCTCCTGCCGGCCTTGCTGCTCATTGCCTTCTTCTTCATCGTGCCGGTGCTCATGCTGCTCGTGCGCAGCGTGCTGGAACCGGAGCCCGGTTTGCAGAACTATGCGGTTCTCCTCGGTTCGACGACCTATCTGCGCGTCTTCCTGAACACGTTCATGGTGGCCGGCGTCGTCACGCTCGTCTCGATCGTCATCGGCTATCCGGTCGCCTGGCTGCTCGCCATCATGCCGGAACGGTGGTCGCGCATCGTGCTGGCCATCATCATCCTGTCTATGTGGACGAACCTGCTCGCCCGCACCTATGCCTGGATGGTGCTGCTGCAGCGTACCGGCGTCGTCAACAAGACACTGATGGGCCTTGGCCTCATCGACCAGCCGCTGGCGCTCGTCAACAATCTCGTCGGCGTCACCATCGGCATGACCTATATCATGCTGCCCTTCGTCATCCTGCCGCTGATGGGCGTGATCCGCGCCATCGATCCGGCGATCCTGCGCGCTGCGGCGCTGTGCGGCGCCGGCCGGCTGCAATGCTTCTGGCGCGTGCTGCTGCCGCTGTCGCTGCCGGGCATCGCCGCCGGCGCGCTGATGGTCTTCGTCATGTCGCTCGGCTATTTCGTGACGCCCGCCCTCCTCGGCGGCACCGCCAACATGATGCTCGCCGAACTCGTCGCGCAGTTCGTGCAGTCGCTGGTGAACTGGGGCATGGGGGGCGCGGCCGCGCTGGTGCTGCTCGTCGTCACCCTCGCGCTCTACGCGGTCCAGCTGCGTTATTTCAATCCGGCCCGGGGGACGTGACATGCTGCTCGACTTCGACAAGCTCGGCGGGCTGCGCACCGCCCTCATCGCCCTCGTCGCGCTGGTCTGCCTCTTCCTGATCCTGCCCATCGTCTTCATCGCCGCGCTCTCGTTCGGCTCCTCGCAATGGCTGATCTTCCCGCCGCCCTCCTGGACCTTCAGATGGTATCAGGATCTTTTCGCCGATCCGCGCTGGCTCTATTCGGCGCTGACGAGCCTGAAGATCGCGGCCATCGTCACGGTGCTGTCCGTGGTGATCGGCTTCCTTGCCGCCCTCGGCCTCAATCGTGGCCGCTTTCCCGGCCGGGATTTCCTGCGGGCGCTGTTCCTCACGCCGATGATCCTGCCCGTCGTGGTGCTGGCAGTGGCGCTTTATGCGCTCTTCCTGAAGCTCGGCCTTGCCGGCACGACGCTTGCCTTCATCATCGCCCATCTCCTGATCGCGCTGCCCTTCTCGATCATCTCGATCGGCAATGCGCTGGAAGGCTTCGACCGCTCGGTCGAGGACGCGGCCATCCTGTGCGGGGCGAGCCCGTGGGAGGCGCGGCTGCGCGTGACGGTGCCGGCCGTCAGCCACGGCATCTTCGGCGCCGCCGTCTTCTCCTTCCTCGCCTCCTGGGACGAGGTGGTGCTGGCGATCTTCATGGCCAGCCCGACCCTGCAGACGCTGCCCGTGAAGATCTGGTCCACGCTCCGGCAGGACCTGACGCCGGTGATCGCCGCCGCCTCCACATTGCTCATCGCCTTCACGATCCTCCTGATGATCGTCGCAGCACTCTTCCGCAAGGGACGAAAAGCATGACCCAACCCTTCCTCAGCATCCGCGGCATCCGCAAGACCTACGGCACGGTCACGGCCGTCAAGAGCGTCGGCATGGACATTGCCGAGGGCGAGTTCATGACCTTCCTCGGCCCTTCGGGGTCCGGCAAGTCGACCACCCTCTATATCCTTGCCGGCTTCCAGGATCCGACGGACGGCGACATCCTGCTGAAGGGCCGGAGCCTCTTGTCGACGCCGTCGCACAAGCGCAACATCGGCATGGTGTTCCAGCGTTATACGCTCTTCCCGCATCTGTCCGTCGGCGAGAACGTCGCCTTCCCGTTGCGCATCCGCCGCCGCCCGCAGGCCGAGATCGCCGAGCGCGTGAAGGCGGCCCTGAAGCTCGTGCGCCTGGAGGGGGTCGAGGATCGCATGCCGGCCAATATGTCCGGCGGCCAGCAGCAGCGCGTCGCACTCGCCCGCGCGCTCGTCTACAACCCGCCGGTGCTGCTGATGGACGAGCCGCTCTCGGCGCTCGACAAGAAGCTGCGCGAGGAGATCCAGTTCGAAATCCGCCGCATCCACCAGGAGACGGGCGTCACCATCCTCTATGTCACGCATGACCAGGAGGAGGCGTTGCGCCTGTCCGACCGCATCGCGGTCTTCAGCCAGGGCGAGATCGACCAGATCGGCACAGGTCCCGAACTCTATTCCAACCCGGCGACCCGCTTCGTTGCAGGCTTCATCGGCGACAGCAATTTTCTCGATGCGACCGTCGTGGCGAGCCATGCCGGCAAGGCGAAGCTTTCGCTGGGCGATGGCGCCGTCGTCGAAGATGTGCCGTTGCACGGGGCGTCGACGGCAAGCGGCAAGGCATCGCTGATGCTGCGCCCGGAACGCCTGTCGCTGTCACGCGCCTCGGTCCCCTCGGGCATTGCCGTGACGGTGCGGGATATCACCTTCCTCGGCAACAATGTCGAGGTCAGCACCGCGACGTCGGCCGGTGCCGATCTTTCGGTGCGCCTGCCGTTCGGCCACGAGGCGATTTCGAGCCTTGCGCGCGGCGAAAAGGCCTGGCTGACCTTCGACACGGCCTCCGCCCACGCCTTTGCCTGAATCCTGCCCCCAGCCGGAAGGCTGCTCTTCGAAAGGACGAGGGAACGCAAAGCGAGGAAGCGTCAGGTAGCGGCGGCATCCTCCATTTCCGCCATGTCCTGGAACCGGTCGGCGATGCGCGCATGAGGGCGCCCGCCGTCGGCGGCGGCGATGGAGACGACGATCTCGTCCGGGTGCGGCGCGTCGGCAATCTGGAAATTGGCGGTGAGGAAGTGGGACCGCTTGCCCGTCTCGCTCTTGTGCATCATCGGCAGCGAGAGCAGCGCGCCGGGTGCGTTGCGTGTATTGGCGAATTCGAGATAGTTCGTGCCGCCGATCGCGTTGCGGAAAGGATTGCCGAAGCGCAGGGTGTGGATCATCGCCGAGGCATGCTCGATTTCGCCGTTGATGCCCACGACGGCCGCCTTGCCGCAGGCCTCGATCTGTTCGGCCGGCATTTGCGCGAGCAGCCGGCGCGTCATTTCCTCGCTGAGCGGCCCGGCGATGCGGACGATCTGCGGCCGCAGGTTTTCCACGAAGCCCTTGCCAGCCCATGGGTTCTCGATGATGGCGGCCACGACGACGATCCTGACGGGCCGCGGCGTCGCTTTGCCGCCTTCGACATGGGTTTCTTCCAGGAAGGTGCAGATCTTTCGAATGCCGAGTGCCATGTCGTTTCCACCATCTATTGAATGTCTCCCCAGCCTAGCGCGCGACGGCGCAGGGTCTTCCTGCCATTCGGAGGAGGAAGGGGCGAACACCTCCTATGAAAACGAGTAGATTTAAGCTGCGGTGCATCGCATTATCCGGGTCCGAAAGACGGGAGTGCGTGGCGCGTTGGATCAGAAATCTCGCATACTCTCGCTGCGCGACGTGGCGAGCCAGATCAACATCGGCGGCGACCTTGCGACCGTGTTGCAGCACCTCGTCGCGGCCGCCTGCCGGCACGCCAACTGGGCACTCGGCTCGATCATGGGCATCGATGCCGCGCATGGTTATGCCCATGTCATCGTCCGCCACGATCCGACGCTCATCCAGCGGGACCTGCCCGATCGCTGGGAGCTTGCCACCAGCCCGTCGCTGATCGCGCTTCAGCGCAATGAGCCTGTCTATATCCGCGATGCGCGCGAAAGCACCGAGTTCCCGGGCTATCGCAAGGAGGCTTTCGAGCGGGACTATCGCACCGTCCTCGTCATGCCTATGGACTGTGCCGATGCCGAGGGCCGCCCGATGGTGCTGAGCGTCATTGCGCGCACCGTGACCGACGTGACCGAGGATGATCTCGCCTTCCTCGGCACCATCCTGCATCTCGGCGCGATCGCGTTGGAAAAGCAGCATCGGCTCGCGGCGGAGAAAAGCGCGTCGGAGCGGCTCGATCGGGCGCTTGCGGCCCACACCTCGCTGCTGGAGCATGTGCTCAGCGACGGTTCCGTCTCCTCGCTCGCTGCAATGGTTGGAAGGCTGCTGCCCAATCCGCTGGTCGTCGTGGACTTCACGGTCAATCAGCTTATTGCGGGACGCTCGCCCCTGGCGGATGTCGACGATGCGGCATGGCAATCGGCCGCGCCGACGGTTTTCGCGCGCGCGCTGATGCGGGCGGCGCGCGATGCGGTGGAGCGCGGCAGCACCGCTGCGGCGCCGATCTTTCTTGAGGACGGCGCGCGGCGTTTGCGTGTCTTTGCCCGCGTGGAGCCCTTGACGGTGGATCGCCAGCAGGTCGGCGCACTCGTCATCTTTCCCTCCGCGGCGGCTGAAGGCGAACTGGACCAGCTCATGCTCGACAGCGCGAAATACGCGCTCAGCGTCCAGATGATGCGCAGCTTCCTGCGCTTCCGCTTTGAGACACGCACGCAAAGCGAGCTCTTCTTCGAGATCGTGGAGCGGCGCTGGCGTGATGCAGCCGATATTGGCCAGCGCGCCGCCCGGCTCGGCCTCGATCTGTCGCTCGCACAGCAGATGATCGTCGTCGATTTTCCCGAGCGCGCCAAGGCCTTGGGCGGCGGCTCGATCGACGTGGAGCATACATTGTCGCGCGTCCTGCAGCAGGCTTCTATCGAGGCCGTGCTGGTGGCAATCGATGGCGGGCTCGTATGCCTGATGCCGTATGAAGAATCGCCCCGGCAGGAGCGCTCGACGAAACTCATGCGGCGTATCGCCGACGACCTCAGCCGCTATCTCGGCGAGGCGCCGATCGTCGTTGCCGGAAGCCGCTGCATCGGTCTTGACGACTACGCCACGGCCTGGGAACGGTGCAATCGGATGATCCGCATCGGCCGTTCCTTCGGGCTGACGGGCGCGCTTTCGACGCAGGATTTCGGACCCCTGCCCATGCTCGTTTCGGCCGCCGATGTCGGCGACGTCCGCAATTTCGTGCGTGCCAGCATCGGCGCGATTGCCGAACATGATCGTGAAAACGGAACGCCCTACCTCGAAACGCTTTCCGCCTATCTGGAGGGGGGCTGCCGCAGCCAGGCCTGTGCCGATCGTCTTGGCCTGCACGTAACGACGCTGCGCTACAGGCTGGCGCGCATCCAGGAGCTTTTCGGCATCGACGTGGAAACGCCGGAACGGCGTTTTGCCGTCGAGCTCGCCCTCCGCCTTCACAGCGTCATCGACAATCATGCTCTCGGCGAGCGCTGATCGGTCCGTTCGGATCTCCTACGAACCGTAGCAGAACTCTTTTGCCATCTCCTCCGCCCGGCAGGAAGAAGCGCCGGTCCACCCCGGCTAGCTTCCTCCCAACAAACCGCGGAGGAGAACGAGGGCATGGTGAAAGAGGCGGCAGCACTGGACGCACCGATCGATCCCGTCGCGCTGCGTCGGGCCTTCGGTACCTTCGTCACCGGCGTCACGGTCATCACCACGCTTGAAGCCGACGGCACACCACGCGGCATGACGGCCAATTCCTTCACCTCCGTCTCGCTCGATCCGCCGCTGCTGCTGGTCTGCGTCGCCAAGTCCGCTTCCAGCTATGCGGCCTTCACCGCGGCGGACTGTTTCGCGGTCAACATCCTGCATGAAGGCCAGGTCGATGTCTCCGCCACCTTCGCTTCCAAGGCGCCGGACAAGTTCCTGTCGGTCAATCACGACCGGGCGCATACCGGCGCGCCGGTGCTGACGGACAGCCTCACCTGGTTCGACTGCAGCCTGCACAACGCCGTCGACGCGGGCGATCATGTGATCCTGATCGGCCGGGTGCGGGCTTTCGGCACCAGCCCGACGGCCCCGCTCGGTTTCTGCCGCGGACGCTATGCCAGCGTGAAGGATCCGCTGCCGACGGGCTGGCTCGCCTCGCACGGCATGATCATCGGCTATCTCATCGAGGCCGGCGACGGCCTGCTGCTGCGGGCGGACGGCAAGGGCGGCTGGGTCCTGCCCTCCGCGCGCCGCCGCAAGGCCGACAGCGAACTCGTGGTGGATGGCGGCGATGCGCTCCGCCTCGTGCCGGAGGAGACCTTCCTCTATTCCGTCTTCGACGTCGCCGACAGCGATCCCGGCTATCTCGTCTACCGCGCCCGGCTGGCGGGCGAGGGGGCGGAGATCGGCCTCCCGGAAAGCCTTCGCTTCTTCCCGATCGACGATCTGCCCTACGCGGCGATCGCGACCCACGAACTGCGCTCCATGCTGCGCCGCTATGTGCGCGAACGGCAGGCGGGCCGCTTCGGCATCTACATGGATTCCCACGACGGCGGCCGCGTCGCGATGATCGACGGGCAAGCCCGCGCCTGGCTCCAGGCCTCCCAAGACCAAGGACAATGACATGAAGACGACCGTCAGCACCATCGAAGGTTCGCGCCAGCAGCTGTTTATCGGCGGCGAGTTCGTCGCGCCGAAGAACGGCACCTACATCCGGAGCTTCGATCCGACGACCGGAGAGCCCTGGTACGAATTCGCCGAGGCCGACGCCGATGACGTCGAAGCCGCCGTCGCTGCGGCCACCGCCGCCTTCCGCGATCCCGCCTGGCGGCGCATGACGCAGACCGATCGCGGTGCGCTGGTCCGCCGCCTCGCCGAATTGGTCCGCGCCAATGCCGATGCGCTCGCCGAGATCGAGACGCGCGACAACGGCAAGCTCCTGAAAGAGACCCGCGCCCAGATGCGCGCCATGCCGGACAGCTACCACTATTTCGCCGGCATGGCCGACAAGCTGCAGGGCGACACGATCCCGATCAACCGGCTCGACACGCTGAACCTCAACCTGCGTGAACCGCTCGGCGTGGTCGGCATGATCACGCCGTGGAATTCGCCGCTGATGCTGCTCACCGGCACGCTCGCGCCGTGCCTTGCCATCGGCAACACCGTCGTCATCAAGCCTTCCGAGCATGCCACGGCCTCGACGCTGGCGCTCGCCGAACTCATCCATGAAGCGGGCTTCCCGGCCGGCGTCGTCAATGTGGTGACCGGTACGGGCAGGAGCGCCGGCGAGGCGCTGACGCGTCATCCCGGCGTCGCCAAATACGTCTTCACCGGCAGCACCGCGACCGGCCGCCGCATCGCCGGCAATGCCGCTGAAAACCTCGTGCCCTGCTCGATGGAGCTTGGCGGCAAGTCGCCCCATGTCGTCTTCGGCGATGTCGATATCGAGCATGCGGTGAACGGCGTCGTCTCCGGCGTCTTCGCCGCCGCGGGCCAGACCTGCGTGGCCGGCTCGCGCTGCTTCGTCGAGGCCGGTGTCTATGACCGGTTCATCGAGGCGCTCGTGGCGCGGACCCGGCGCATCCGCGTCGGCCTGCCGACCGTCGACGACACCGATATCGGCCCGCTGGCACTCGCCGACCAGCTTTCCAAGGTGGAATCCTACGTCGCCTCGGGCGTCAGGGAAGGCGCGAAGGTCGCCGTCGGCGGCGGCCGGCCGCAGCAGGCGGAGCTTGCGCCGGGCGGCTGGTATTTCGAGCCGACCGTCATGGTGGATGCCGGGAACGACATGGCTTTCATGCGCGACGAACTCTTCGGGCCGGTCGTGGGCGTCATGCCCTTCCGTAACGAGGAGGAAATGATCGAGCTCGCCAACGACACGCGCTACGGCCTCGCCTCCGGCATCTGGACGAAGGACATCGACCGGGCGCTGCGCTTCGCCAGCCGCATCGATGCGGGCACGGTCTGGATCAACACCTACCGTTCCGCCTCCTTCATGTCCGCGAACGGCGGCTTCAAGGAAAGCGGCTACGGCCGGCGTGGCGGCTTCGAGGTCATGTACGAGTTCTCGCGGCTGAAGAACGTCATCATCGACTATTCCGGCGCCATGCAGGACCCCTTCGTCATCCGCCTCAAATAACAAGCATCGAAAGGCAGAATCCCATGAAGTTCGCAGTCTCGCTCACGATGGAACGTTTTTCGCCCGAGGTGCCGATGGCCACGGTGAAGAACAATCTGCTGACGCTGGCCCGCATGGCGGATGAGGGCGGTTTCGAGATGCTCTGGACGGCCGAGCACCACACGCTCGAATGCACCATCTCGCCGAACCCGTTCCAGACGCTCGTCTGGCTGGCGCAGCATACCGAGAACATCCGGCTCGGCACCTCGACGCTCGTCGCGCCCTACTGGAACCCGATCCGGCTTGCCGGCGAATCCGCGCTCTGCGACCACCTGACGAACGGCCGCCTCGAATTCGGCATTGCCCGCGGTTCCTATCAGTACGAGTTCGACCGCATGGCCGGCGGCATGCCGCAGCAGGAGGGCGTGGCCTACATGAAGGAGCTGGTGCCCGCGGTGAAGAAGCTGTGGGCCGGCGACTATGCCCACGAGGGCCACTACTGGAAGTTCCCGGTCACCGCCGCCGTGCCGAAGCCGCTTCAGGCGCCGCATCCGCGCATCTGGGTCGCCGCGCGCGATCCCGGCACGTTCGACTGGGCGATCGCCAACGGCGCCTCCATCCTCTCGACGCCGCTTTCCGCCCCCGCCGCGGAAATCCAGGTGCTTGCCGACAAGTTCGGGAAGGCCGTGGCCGACCATCCGGAAGTCCCGCGTCCGCGTTTCATGATGCAGCGCCGCACCTGCGTCTACGACCGGCCGGATGGCTGGGAGCGCGCCGTGCGGCACAGCATGGACTATGGCCGCGCCTTCGAGAACCTGATGCAGAACATCGGCACCGTGAAGGACGGTTTTCCCGAGGCCGTGCCCTACGAGGCGGTGAAGGGCAAGGAGAACTACAATCCGGACAATATCCGCAGGAACCTGATGTTCGGCACGCCGGACGAGGTGATCGAAAAGCTGATGGTCTATGAAGCCGCGGGCGTCGACCAGTATTGTCTCGGCCTGACCTTCAACCTGCCCTTCGAATTGCAGAAGCGTTCGATCGAGCTCTTCGTCAAGGAAGTCATGCCCGTCTTCGCCGCGCGCGAGAGCGAGCGCAAGCGGGCCGCCGTGGGACACTGATCATGGACGATACGCAAGAGCACAAGGTCGGCGAGGTCACGCTCAACTATCGCATCGACGGCGATGGCGGCGAGCCGCTCGTCTGCATCCACGGGGTCGGCTCCTATCTGGAGGCCTGGTCGGGCGTGGTGGAGCGGTTGAAGGACCGCTTCACCATCCTCACCTTCGACCTCCGGGGGCACGGCAAGTCGAGCCGCGTCAAGGGCCGCTACGAGATCGACGATTTCGTGACCGAGACGCTGGCGCTCGCCGACAAGGTCGGGTTTTCGACCTTCAACCTCGCCGGCTTTTCGCTCGGCGGCCTGATCGCCCAGCGCCTCGCGCTGACCCGCCTTCCGCGTCTGCGCCGGCTCGTGCTCCTCTCCACCGTCGCAGGCCGCACGCCGCAAGAGCGCGAGCAGGTGCTGTCCCGGCTCGCCGCGCTTCAGGCGGGAACCCCGGCCGATCACCACAATGCCTCGCTCTCGCGCTGGCTTACGGAGGCGTTTCAGGAGAAGAACCCCGACGTCATCACCTGGCTCAGAGCGCGCGATGCGGAAAACGACCCCGACTGCTACGCTTCGGCCTATCGGGTCTTGGCCGAAACGGATTTTGGCGGTTTTCTCGACCAGATCCGCTGCCCGACGCTGATCGCCACCGGCGAGGATGATGTCGGCTCAAACCCGCGCATGGCCCGCTACATGCACGAGCGCATCCCGGGATCACGGCTCGTCCTTTTCCCGGGCCTGCGCCATTCCATCCTCATCGAAGCGCCCGACGTCGTCGCCGATGCCATGGGCGATTTCCTGACAGGTACGGAGGCGGCCCATGGATGAGGCTTTGCGGAAAAAGGGCGAGGGCGTGCGCCGGCATGTGCTCGGCGACGACTATGTCGACCGCGCGATGGGCGCGGCAGACGCCTTTTCGAAGCCCTTGCAGGATATGCTCAATGAATATTGCTGGGGCATGGCCTGGACGGATGACGGTCTGGACCTCAGGCAGCGCAGCCTTCTCAACCTCGGCATGCTGGCGGCAAGCAACCGCATGCATGAATTCGGCCTGCATTTCCGCGGCGCGATCCGCAACGGCCTGACGGACAGGGAGCTTCAGGCGGCGCTTGTCCAGATCGCGGTCTATTGCGGTGTGCCGGCCGGCGTGGAGGCCTTTCGCGTCGCCCGCGCGGTCCGCGCCGAGATGGCGGGGGAGGGCGCGATTTGATTTCCGTCATTTCGGCGGAGCCTTGCGGCGCATGCTGCTTGGGAACGCCGGAAGACGCAGGAGGCGACGGGCCTCAAGATGGCTCACAACGGCGGGGAGAGGAACCCGCGCCGTCAAGGAAACGACAACGGACAGAGGGAACAAAGGCATGATCAGAACCACGATATTTGCGGCGCTCGCCGCCTCTCTCGCCCTCTCGCTGGCGGCCGCGCCGGCGCAGGCCGGCGAAGTGCTCGACCGCGTGCTCGCGGCCAAGAACCTGAAGGTCGCGACCGACGCCAACTGGGCGCCGCAGTCCTTCGTCAACGACAACAACGAGATGGACGGTTTCGACATCGACGTCGCCAAGGAGATCGGCAAACATCTCGGCGTTTCCGTCGAGTTCGTGACGCCGGGCTGGGACATCATCACCGCCGGCAAGTGGCAGGGCCGCTGGGACATGCATGTCGGCTCGATGACGCCCACCAAGGCGCGCGCGGCGCTCTTCGACTTCCCCGCCGTCTACTATTACACGCCCGCGGCCGTCGCCGTGCACAAGGACAGCAAGGCCGAAAAGCTCGCCGATCTCGAAGGCAAGCGCGTCGGCGTGACGGCGACATCGACCTTCGAGGCCTACGCCAACCAGGACCTGACGCTGGATGCCGCCGGCGCGCCGGCCTTCACCTACGAATTCAAGCCGGGCGAGGTGAAATCCTACGCCAATTCGACGACCGCCTTCGACGACCTGCGCCTCGGCGACGGCACGCGCCTCGACGCCGTCGTCTCCTCGCTGCCGAGCATCCTCGACGCCGAAAAGGCCGGATACCCGATCAAGCAGCTCGGCAAGCCGGTCTTCTTCGAGCCGCTGGCGGTCGCCGTCGAGCATGGCGATGCGGAACTGAGCGCGAAGATCGCCGAAGCCGTCAAGGCCATGCAGGCGGACGGCACGCTGAGCAAGCTTTCCGTCAAGTGGTACGGTGTCGACTACACGGTCACGCAGTAACATCCCACCGGTGCGTGCGGCCCGGCCTGCGGGCCGCACCAATCTTCAAGGAGCGGAGATGCTGTATCCCGATACCGTCGAATCGGAAGTCCTCGTCCACAAGCCCTGGTTCGTCGCCACCCTTTTCGTGGTGGTCTTCGCCGTCTTTCTCGCCTTCGACCTCACGGGAACGTCGATGGGCGAGCTGATGCGCCCGGTGATCGGCGCGCCGGCCGAAAGCGGCTTCTACGGCCGGTTCGCCATCGGCCTCGTCATCGCCGTGCTCTTCTGCCTGAACATCGTGCTGATCGGCTTCGCCTCTCTGAGGGTGCAGGTGGCGATCGTCTGGTTCGAGTTGCTCCTGCTCTTCCTCGCCTTCTTCACGACCTTCAATCTCAGCCTGCCGTTCATCGCGGAAAAACTGCCCTTCATGATCACGCAGGGCCTGTTCACAACGATCTACGTCTCGGCCATCTCGATCGCGATCGCCTCCGTCATCGCCATTCTCGGCGCGGTGGCCAAGCTTTCGACGAACGGCTTCGCCTACGCGATCGCGAGCTTCTACACCTCCTTCTTCCGCGGCCTGCCGCTTCTGATGCAGGTCTATCTCATCTATCTCGGCCTGCCGCAGCTCGGTTTCATCATCGATGCGGTGCCGGCCGGCATTCTCGCGCTCTCGCTGTGCTACGGCGCCTATATGACGGAGATCTTCCGCTCGGGCATCCAGAGCATCGACCGCGGCCAGTGGGAGGCCTCGCGCTCCATCGGCTTCGGCTTCGGGCTTACCATGCGCAAGATCATCCTGCCGCAGGCGTTGCCCGTCATCATTCCGCCGACGGGCAACCAGTTCATCTCGATGCTGAAGGACAGTTCGCTCGTTTCCGTCATCGGCGTCTGGGAGCTGATGTTCCTGGCGCGCACGCTCGGCCAGAAGACCTTCCAGCACATGGAGATGCTGATCTCCGCCGCCATGCTCTACTGGGTGGTGTCGATCTGCCTCGAACTCATCCAGTCCCGCATCGAACGCCACTACGCCAGGAGCAAAGTGCGATGAGCGAGAAGATCATCGACGTCCGCAACGTCTCCAAATGGTACGGCGCCTTCCGCGTGCTGACCGATGTGAACCTGACGGTGGAGAAGGGCGAACGCATCGTCATCTGCGGCCCGTCCGGCTCCGGCAAATCGACGCTGATCCGCTGCTTCAACCGGCTGGAGGCGCACCAGCAGGGCGACATCGTCGTCAACGGCATCACGCTGCACGACAGGATGCGCGACGTCGCCGAGGTGCGCAAGAATGTCGGCATGGTGTTCCAGCACTTCAATCTCTTCCCGCACATGACCGTGCTGATGAACTGCATGGTCGGGCCGATGTGGATCAAGGGCGTGCCGGAGGCGGAGGCCCGCAAGACCGCGCTGAAGTTCCTCGAACGTGTCCGCATTCCCGAGCAGGCGAACAAATACCCCGTGCAGCTCTCCGGCGGCCAGCAGCAGCGCGTGGCGATCGCCCGTTCGCTCTGCATGCAGCCGGCGGTCATGCTGTTCGACGAGCCGACCTCGGCGCTCGACCCGGAGATGGTGTCCGAGGTGCTGGAGACGATGACGAGCCTTGCCCGCGAGGGCATGACCATGGTCTGCGTCACCCACGAAATGGCCTTCGCCCGCGCGGTGGCCGACCGGGTGATCTTCATGAATGCCGGCCAGATCATCGAACAGGGCAAGCCGGATGACTTCTTCGGCAATCCGCAACATGAGCGAACCAAGCTGTTCCTCAGCCAGATTCTGAAGCACTAGGCAATTCCGGAGACCGTCGTCAGCCTTCCTGCACGCCGCACCAGTCGGCCGCAAAGAGCGCCAGCGTCTTGGTGATACGGCGCAGCGAGGAGAGGCTGACCCGCTCGTCGATGCCGTGGATGTTTTCCGCGATGGGACCATAGACGAGCGACGGGATGTTGCCGTGCACGGCGAAAATGGTGGCATCCAGATAACAGGCCATGACATAGGACCTGAGGTCGGCGCCCGCATGGGCGGCGGCGTGCGCGGTGCGCAGGCTTGTCTCCGCGTCGGTGCCTTCGGGCAGCTCGTAGCCGGCCTGCACGACCCCGACCCATGTGAGCGTGACTAGGTTTTCTCCGGCGAAAGCCGGATCTTCGGCCGCGATCCGCTCGATGAATGCTTCGACTTCGGCCGTGCGCATCCTCGGGTCTTCGCCGGGGTAAAAGCCGATCCGGCCCTCTGCGACGCAATCGCTCGGGATGGAGGCGATCCAGTCGCCGCCGGTGATCGTGCCGATCGTCAGGGCGACGGGGTTGGGAAGATCCTCGAACAGAGGCTTGCCGATCCGCTCGGCGATCCATTCGGCTTCCAGCCGCCTCAAGTGCCCGATCAGGCGGATCATCAGGTCGATGGCGCTCTGGCCCGATTCCGGTTCACGCGGATGGGTCGGACGCCCCTTCGTCTCGAGCCGGAACTTGATCACGCCGGCATTGGCGCGCACGAGCTGCTCGTCGGTCGGTTCCGGACTGACGATCGCATCGGCGGTGAAGCCTTCGGCGAAAAGCGTCGCCGCGCCATTGCCGGTGATTTCCTCCTCCACGACGGACTGCACCTGAACGTCGCCACGAAGCGAAAGCCCGGCTGCCGCGATGGCGTCGAGCGCGAAAATGGAGGCAACGAGGCCGGCCTTCATGTCGCCGGCGCCGCGCCCGTAGAGCCAGTCGCCATCCCGGCGAGGCTCGAAGGGCGGGGCGGTCCAGCGGTGGGGGCTTCCCGCCGGCACCACGTCGACATGCGAGTTGAAAGCGAGCGAGCGGCCGCCGGTGCCCGCCCCGGCCTTCCGGCCGACGACGTTCCAGCTTTCCGCATAGTCGACCGTTGCCGGCGAGAATGCCGGGTGCCGGCCGATTTGGGAGGCATTCGTGCGCACGCGGTCGACCGCGAAACCGCGTTGCCTCAGCGCTGCCGCGAGGAAATCCTGCGCCGCGGCTTCCTCGTTGCGCAGCGATTTGAATCGGACCAGCGCTTCCAGGAACGCAACCTGATCGTCGAAAAGCCGATCGACGGCGCTGAGGATTCGGTCGTTGATGGATGACATGGCAAGCCCTGGCAAAATATGAAGGTTGGGGCACCGTAGTCCCTGTCCCGTCCAATTCAAGCCGGTTCAGTCGAGGACGAGCGCGATGAACCATTCGGCCGCATGTTGAACTCGTTGACCGTGGGGCCCTCGGACCGATCGATCGGGAAGGTGCCGGCAACCGGCGGATAGCAGGGGAGTTTAAATTCTACATAAATTATAGAATATACTCCCTTCCGAACGTTCCGGAAGCAGGCGATGCTTTTCCCGTTGCTATCGAACTCAGGGGAAAACGACATGAAGGGTATTTGGGGCATCAATACGCTTTCGGCCATCGCGCTTTCGACGACCTTTCTTGCAGGATCGGCATCGGCGTCGGACGCGCTGGTCGATGCGAAATGGCTGCAGGACAATCTTTCCAACCCGAAGGTCCGCATTTTCGAAGTGAGCGTCGATACGGGCGTCTATGAGCGCGGCCATATTCCCGGCGCGGCGCATCTCGACTGGCATACCGACCTCGTGGATCCCCAGAAGCGGGACATTGCCAGCCGCGAGGCCTTCGAAAAGGTCTTGCGCGATGCCGGCGTCGACAAGGATACGACGATCGTCCTCTACGGCGATAACAACAACTGGTTCGCGGCCTGGGGCGCGTGGGTGTTCGAGGTCTATGGCCTCGGCAGCCAGGTCAAGCTGCTCGATGGCGGACGCAAGCTCTGGGAAGCGCAGGGCCTGCCGCTCGACACGGCCGTTCCCGATCACGCCGATTCCACCCTGGCGCTTGCCGACCGGGATGATTCCGTGCGTGCCCGCTTCGTCGATGTCGTCGCGGTCGCGGAGGGCAAGAACGATATCAAGCTCGTCGATATCCGCTCGGCCGACGAATATGCCGGCAAGATTTTCGCGCCGGAGGGCGTGAAGGAACTGTCCGTGCGCGCGGGCCACATTCCCGGCGCCGTCAACGTTCCGTGGGGCACGATCGTCAAGGAGGATGGCACGTTCAAATCCGCCGACGAGATCAGGGCGATCTATGCCGAAAAGGGTGTCGACGGCTCGACGCCTGTCATCACCTATTGCCGCATCGGCGAGCGATCGAGCCACACCTGGTTCGCGCTGAAGAAGATCCTCGGCTACGACGTGCGCAACTATGACGGTTCCTGGACCGAATACGGCAATGCCGTCGGCGTGCCGGTGAACAATATCGCCGGCACGATCTGGACCGGCAAGTAACAGCGGTTCCCGAAGGCGCGGCGCCTTACGCCGCGCGGGATGCCGACGCGGGTGGACATCCTCCCAGGTCCACCCGCATTTTCATGTCCAGCCGCCGGATCGCCATGTCTTCCATCGCCGCCCGCTCTCTTTCCGTCTCGGTGCTCGCCCTCCTTGCCGCCTGGAGTGTCTGGCTGGCGCAGGATGCTGCCGGACGGGTGCTTTCCTTCGCGCTGATCGCCGGCAGCGCCTTCGGCATCGTCCTGCAACGGGGCCGTTTCTGCTTCCTGTGCAACCTGCGGGACTTCGTGGAAAGGCGGGACGCATCCGGCGTCATCGCCATTCTCGTGGCGCTTGCCGCGGGCATCGTTCTGTACCAGGCCGTGCTCGGGGCCTGGGTGCCGGTGCCGCAACCGGATCGCCTGCCGCCGAATGCCCATGTCGGCCCGGTCGGGCCGGTGCTCGCATTTGCCGCCTTCACCTTCGGCCTCGGCATGGCGCTCTCCGGCTCCTGCCTTTCGGCGCATCTCTACCGGCTGGGCGAGGGGGCCTTTGGCTCGCTCGCCGCGCTGCTCGGCGCCGCCGCGGGCTTCCTGCTCGGCTTTTCGACATGGAACGCGCTCTATACCTGGACGGTGTTCGACGACCCGCCGGTCTGGCTTCCCGGTGTATTGGGTTATGCCGGCGCCACGATTGCAGGACTGCTCGCGCTCGGCGCGCTCGCATGGCTGGTCCTTCACAACGCCGCCCCGCCGCAGGATGCCGGCCTCCAGCCTGCCTCGTCCTTCGAAACGGTCTTCGTCCGGCGCTGGCCTCCGGTCGTCGCAGGCCTCCTCGTCGCGACGATCGGCGCCTTCGCCTATCTGCGCGTCGCGCCGCTCGGCGTGACGGCGGAACTGGGCAGTCTCGTGCGCACCGGTGGCCTGTCGCTGGACCTCGTTCCCGAGACCCTCGTCGGGCTGGACACGGTTCGCGGCTGCGTGAGCGCGGTGAAGACGGCGCTGCTTTCACCGAACGGCGTCTTTGTCATCGGGCTGGTTCTGTCGAGCTTCGCCTCGGCACTCCTCGCGGGGCGCTTCGACCCCTCATGGCCCGGTCCGCGCGGCCTGGCCGCGCGCTTTGCCGGCGGCGTGCTGATGGGGTGGGGGGCGATGACGGGCCTCGGCTGCACTGTCGGCGTGCTCCTCTCCGGCATCCAGGCTGGCGCCGTTTCGGGCTGGGTCTTTCTCGTCTTCTGCACGCTGGGCGCCGTTCTCGGTCTGGCCGGCCAGCGCCGGCTCGCGCGCAACGGCTGACGCAGCGTCTTCGCGCTGAGTGCTTGCGGTTCTAAAATAGATGCGGCGCGCGACGGGCAAGGCGGCCGCCACGATCAGGGCGAACAGCGCCGCGGCGATGCCGATCATCGTCTGAAGGTCGAACCACTCGGCCAGGGCGCCGAGGGCAAAGGCGCCGAGCGCCGGAGCGGCGCGGAAGACGAGCATATAGAGCGCCAGTACGCGACCGCGCATCGCCGGCAGGCTGAGCGTCTGCGCCATGGATTGCATCGCGATGTTGCAGACGACGTGGAACAGGCCCGCCACGGCGATGGCCGGCAGGGCGAGGAAGGCGGAGGTGCTGAAGGCGAAGACCACCAGGGCAAGGCAAATGCCGAGCGCCGCGCCGTAGCTCGTGCGCACCAGCGCGGGCGCGCTCTGTCGCCGCAGCATCCAGCTCGCTCCCACGAAGGCGCCGATGCCCTGCGCGCTCATCAGCATTGCGAGCATCTGCGGCCCGCCCTCGAACGAACCGCCGGCAAGGGCGGGGAAGAGCTCGGTAAAGGGCCGGGCGAGCAGCGAGAACGACGTCGTCAGCACGAAGAGCATGGCGATGGCCGGCTCGCCGGCGATGTAGCGAAAGCCGGCCAGGATATCGCCGGCGAGCGGTGCGGAGCGGGCCGCATGCGGCGCGTGATCGATCCAGCGCCGAACGTGTACGAGCGCCGCGAAGGTGGCGGTGAGGGCAACGGCGTTGAAGACGAAGACGCTTTCGATGCCGGCCTTGACGATCAGGAGCCCCGCGATGGCCGGCCCGGCCGTGCGGGCGATGTTGACCGCGATGGAGTTCGTGGCGATGGCCTGCGACAGTCGCCCCTCGGGCGCCAGCATGCCCGTCACCAGCATCCGCGCCGGATTGTTGAAGCCTTGCAGCGTGGCATCGATGACGGCCCAGAGCAGCAGCAGCCACGGCATCATGCCGCCGGACGTCAGGAGCAGCCAGATGGCGCCGCAGTTGAGCACCGTCAGGGCCTGTGTCAGCCGGATCAGCCGGTACGGGTTGCCGCGGTCCGCGACGGCCCCGGCGAGCGGCGCCACCCAGAGGGCGGCGATCAGGTCGCTGAGCGTGATCGCCCCGACCCATGCGGGCGAATGGGTAAGATCCCAGGCAAGCCAGCCGACCGCCGTCTTCTGCGCCCAGGCGCCCATGAAGCCAGCACATTGGGCGACGGCGAAGACGATGAAGTTGCTGCTGCGCGGCGGTGGCTTCGGGGCGGTGGAGGCTTCCTCGGCGGCGGACGTCATTGCCCCCGCCGCCCCTGCACGACGCGATCGAGAACGATGGCGCAGAGCAATATGGCGAGCCCGGCAAGGAGGCCCTGGCCCTGCGCGGCATATTGCAGGGCATGCAGCACATCCTCGCCCAGGCCCTTCGCGCCGATCAGCGCGGCGATCACCACCATGGAGAGGCACATGAGGATCGTCTGGCTGACGCCGGCCATGATCGATGGCGCGGCCGTCGGCAGGTCGACCTTGAAGAGGATGAAGGTCCGGGATGCGCCGAAGGCGACGGCGGCCTCGCGCACGGAGGCCGGGACGGACGCGATGCCGAGCGCCGTCAGCCGGACGACGGGCGGAATGCCGAAGATGATCGTCGCGATGATGCCCGACGGCTTGCCGATGCCGAAGAGCGCGATCACCGGAATGAGATAGACGAAGGCCGGCATGGTCTGCATGAAATCGAGCAGCGGGCGCACGATCGCCGCGACGCGCCTGTTGTAGCCGCACAGCACGCCGAGGGGAATGCCGATCGCAATGGAAATGAGCGCCGCCGTGCCGAGAAGGGCGACGGTCTGCATGCTCTTTTCCCAGTAGCCGAGGATGGCGAGGTAGCTGATCGCGACGAAGGTCAGCAGGAAGACGCGAAAGCCTGCGAGCTGCCAGGCGATGGCGAGGATGATCGCTATCACGACCGGCCATGGCGTCTGTGTGAGGATGCCCTCCATCACGCCGAGCATGCCGTTGATCGCCTTCGTCAGGGTGCCCGCCGCTGGCGAGACCGCGCTGCTGATCGTGGCGATGAACCGGTCCAGCCACGCGGCGGCGCCCGAGTTCCAGGCGGGATCGCTCGGGAAGGCGTCGAAGAGCGTGCGGTCGTTGAAATGAAGAAAGACGATCGGAACGAAGATGGCCAGCAGCGCCGCGGCGCCGGCGGCGTGAAGATGGCTGAACCCCGCCTTGCCCGCGTCGCCTTCCAGCCGCCAGGCGCGGAAACGGCGTTCGGCGATATGATTGGCGAGCCCACCCGCCACCAGGCGGGAGGCGGCAAGCATGCCGGTGCCGAGCAGGGCCACCAGCCACGCGCCGGTCCTGGCGTCTTCCGCCGCCTGCCGGGCATCCTTCGCCGCCTGTTCCAGGGCCGCGGCGGACCGTGTCAGCGACTTTGCGATGGGCGTACCGGCGTCCCGGGCGTTCGCGGCCTTCGCTTCGAGAAGGCGCGTCGCGGCGAGGGTCTCGAGCCTGTCGGCGCGCGCGCTCTGCCCGGCGCTGGCGCCGCCGCCAAGCGCGAAGGCGATCAGCACCACGGCGAGCAGGTCGGCGATGAGGAATGGCCAGAACGCTGACCAGAGGCGCCGCCCGGCGAGCCAGACGGGGCCGAGGACGGCGGCGGCGATGTTGAGGGAAGGCACATAGCCGCGCCGCTCGCCGATCCGCCGGAAAGCCCGGCGATAATAGGTGCTGTTGATGGCGGCGAAGCGGTCGATGGCCTCGTCCCGCGCCGTGTGGTCGCTCATGCGATGGCTCTTGCTTTCACGATGGGGTCTTGCGCGCGCGCCGGCAGGCGGGCGTTCTGGACGAAACGGCGGACATAGTCGTCCGCGGGCTGCGCCACGAGGTTCGCCGCCGTACCCGTCTGCACGATGCGGCCCGCCCGCATGAGAACGACGCGGTCGGCGATGCGGAAGGCTTCGTCGACATCGTGCGTGACGAAGACGGTCGTCTTTCCGAGATCACGCGACAGCGCCATGAACTGGGTCTGGAGATCGTGGCGGATCAGCGGGTCGAGCGCGCTGAACGGCTCGTCCATCAGGAGGATATCGGGATCGGCCGCGAGCGCCCGGGCAAGGCCCACGCGCTGTTGCATGCCGCCGGAAAGCGCGGCGACCCGCCGGTCGCCGAGGCCGTCAAGGCCGACGCGCACCAAAAGCTCGTCCGCCCGGTCCTCGCGCCGTGTGCGCGCCACGCCGCGGATCTCGAGCGGCAGGGCCACGTTGTCGCGCACGGAAAGATGCGCGAGCAGGGCATGCGACTGGAAGACCATCCCGATCCGCCGCGAGCGCAGCTCCCGCAGCGCCCTCGGCCCGAGCGACAGGATGTCGCCGCCGTCGATCCGCACCTTGCCGGCGCTCGGTTCGAGCAGGCGGTTGATCAGGCGCACGAGCGTCGACTTGCCGCTGCCGGAAAGGCCCATCAGGCAGACCAGCTCGCCCTTTTCGACCGACAGGCTCGCGCCGCCGACACCGATGACCGCGCGCAGGCGCTTGAGGACGGCGTCGTCCGGCACGGGCCGGCGGGCCTCTGCGAGAACCGCCTGCTCGTCCGTGCCGAAAACCTTCCAGACGTCCTCAAGCTCGATCATGGATCAGTTTCCGGTCCAGCCCGCGACGACATCCGGATTGGCCGCGATCCAGTCCCTGGCCGCATCGTCCGGCGTCTTGCCTTCGACGGCGATCGCGAAGGCGAGCTTGCTGACGGCATCCGTGGTGAAGGTCACCTTTTCGAGGATCGCCGCGACCTCGGGCGCGCTTTCCGCGAGCGACCCGGAATAGGCGATGTGGATCGCCGCATCCTTGTAGGCCGACTTGATCGCGGACTTTTCCAGCCAGTTCGGATCGGACGGCTCGACGAAGGTCCACGCGGCATCGTCGTGCTTCGGCTCCTCCAGCACTTCCAGCGCGTAGCGGGCGAAATTCTGGTGCGGGCCGTAGCAATAGCCGATCCAGCCGGTGCCGGCCTTCACGGCGGCGTCGAGATCGGCGGTCGCGACCGCCTCGTCCGTCGTCTGGAGTTCGAAGAAATCCGCAAAGCCGTAGTCGCGGGCGCGCACCGTTTCGATGTTCGTCGAAAGCCAGCCGGCAGCGCCGATCCAGATCTTGCCCTTGCCCTTGCCATCGGCGGAGAAGACGGCCGCCTTGGCCGGATCGGCGAGGTCGAAGACGGAGTGGATGTCGTGCTTGTCCGCCGTTGCCTTCGTCGTGCAATAGCCCTGCGTGCCGGCATAGGAATTGGCGGCGAGTTTCACCTTGCCGCCCTCGCCGGCATATTGATCGACGAGTGCCTGCTGGTTCGGCAGCCAGACATCGGTCCAGATGTCGATCTCGCCGCCATTGCGGTTCAGGGCCTCCCAGATGACGGGCACGGAGCCGGCTTTCACGGCCTCGACCTCCTTGCCGAGCTGCTCTTCGAGCAGGACCTTGACGACATAGGCTGTGCCTTGCGCGGTGGCGTAACCGGGATCGGCGATGGTGATGGGGTTTGCCTGCGCGAGGGCCGGCCAGAGCATGGCGAGCGCTGCCGAGGTCGCGAGGAGGGACTTGATCGTGAGATGCATGGTACGGTCCGTTCGGGTTGCGTTGGGGTGATATTCGGTGTTCAGGCGCGGTTCCGGCCCGCTTCGGAGGGCCGGTTGCGCGCGAGAGGGGGCAGGGCGAGCCGCTCGCGGAGCGAGCCGGTCTGCGGGCCGGGATTGAGAAGACCGCGTTCCCGCAGCAGGGGCACGACGGTGCGGATGAAGTCGTCCTGCCCTTCGGGAAAGGTCGGCGGCAGCAGCATGAAGCCATCGGCGGCGCCGCTGGCGGTCCAGTCCTCGATCTGGCCGGCGATGTCCTCCGCCGTGCCGATGACCTGCCAATGGCCGCGCGCGCCGGCGATGCGGCGGGCGAGGGCGCCGACGGTAAGGCCCTCCTTGCGGGCAAGCTCGGTCAGGAGGACCTGCCGGCTGCGGATGGAGTTCGACACGGGCAGATCCGGAAGGGGGCCGTCGATGTCGACCCCGGAAAGATCGACGTCTCCGAGATAGGTTTCGAGCAGCGAGAGCGCGACGTCGGGCTGGATGAGATCCTGCAGTTCGGCATATTTGTCTTCCGCCTCGGCCGTCGTCCTGCCGATGACGGGGAAGATGCCGGGCAGGATGAGGACGTCGTCGGCGCGCTTGCCCGAGGCCGTGCGACGCTTCCTGATGTCCTGATAGAAGCTGCGGGCCGAAACGATGTCGGTCTGCGCGGTGAAGACGACATCCGCGGTCTTCGCGGCGAGCGCTTTGCCGCTGTCCGACGAGCCGGCCTGTACCAGGAGCGGGCGGCCCTGCCGCGAGGGGGCGACGTTGAGCGGACCCTTGCTGCGGAAATACCGCCCCTCATAGTCGATGGTCTTCACGGCGTCGGGCTCGAAGAAGACGCCGCTCTGCTTGTCGCGCACGAAGCCGTCGGGATTCCAGCTCCCCCAGAGGGCGAGCACGGCATCGACGAATTCGTCGGCGCGGGCATAGCGGGCGGCATGGTCGAAGTCCGGCCCCGGATTGAAGTTGTCGCTTTCCTGCCGAAGCGACGAGGTGACGATGTTCCAGCCGATGCGCCCGTTGCTGATGAGATCGAGCGAGGCGAGCTGCCTTGCCAGGTTGTACGGCTCGTTGAAGGTCGTGGAGGCCGTCGCCACCACGCCGATCCTCATCGTCGCGGTCGCGACGGCGGCGGCGAGCGTCAGCGCCTCGAAGCCATGCGACCATTCGTCGACGCGCCGCAGGGCCTCCGCCCGGCTCTTCGGCACGCCGAGACGATCGGAGATGAAGGCGATCTCGAAGCCGGCGGCTTCGGCTGCGCGCGCGGCATCGATGTAATGCGCCGCGGTGATATTGGCATCGGCCCGCGTCGACGGATGCCGCCAGGCGGCGACATGATGCCCGCTGGGATAGAGAATGGTGCCGAGAACGATTTTGCGTGAGGACATGGCGACGAACTTGAAAGGGACAAACTGTTGCGGCTTCTCGCAAAATAATAAATTCTATAGTTTATGTAAGGAAATATGTTCTCTTCTGCGGCGCATGTCGGGTTTATTCATCGCGCCCCCGGCGGCGGGCGGAGTACCGGCCTCTCGCGCTCCCGTCCCGGCCGCAGCCGGCCAAGCCTTTGATCTGCCGAAGCCAAATCGAGGCGCCAAGCGAGGCATCCGCGTAAGCGCACCAGGCCTGCCGATATGCGGACAGTTTGGCGCGGGGGCCGATTTCGGGGGAGCATTTTTTCTCTTCGGCAGCCATTGGGCACATCGTTATCCCTTTAATCTATAGTTTTAGTAGATAATATCGCTGTGTGATTGAGCGGTGCCTGCGGTGCCGCGCCCGTTCCGGGGATCTCAACCGGCTGTCTTCAGCGCGCATTGGAGAAATATCATGGCATTTCCACCCACCGCCGCATCATCCGTTCCCACCGCCTCGCTCGAACTCGACGCCGATGTCCTCGTGATCGGCGGCGGGCCGTCGGGTACCTGGGCGGCCATCGCCGCGGCCGCGAGAGGGGCGAAGGTCGTCCTCGCCGACAAGGGCTTCTGCGGCTCGTCCGGGGCCACTGCGCCTTCGGGCACGGGGGTCTGGTATGTGCCGCCGGATCCGGCGCGCCGCGCGAAGGCGATGAACAGCCGCTGGGATCTCGGCGGCCGGCTGGCGGATCCAGCCTGGATGCGGCGGGTGCTGGACCGGACCTATGACAATGTGAACCAGCTTGCCGAATGGGGTTACCCGTTCAGCGACGACGCCGACGGCCGGTCGATCCGCAACGGCCTCGACGGCCCGGACTACATGCGCCTGATGCGCAAGCGCACGAAGGCCGCGGGCGTGAAAATCCTCGATCACAGTCCCGCGCTCGAATTGCTGCGCGATGATGGCGGCGCGGTGGCGGGGGCCGCGGGCGTCCGCCGCCAGAAGGCGGACACCTGGCTGGTGAGGGCCAATGCGGTCGTCATCGCGACGGGCGGCTGTGCCTTCCTCAGCAAGGCGCTCGGCTGCAATGTGCTCACCGGCGACGGCCTTCTGTTCGCTGCCGAGCTTGGCGCCGAGCTCTCGGGAATGGAGTTCTCGACCGCCTATGCCATGGCGCTGGAAGGCGGCTCGGTCACCAAGACGCGCTTCTACGATTGGGCGACCTTCACCTTCGAGGACGGTTCGCCGATTCCGGGCGCGGCCTCCAAGGGCGGCCGGTCGGTGATCGCGCGTGTCCTCCAGTCGCGGCGCGTCTTCGCCCAGCTCGACAAGGCCGACGCGGAGACGGAGCAGGCGATGCGCTATGCCCAGCCGAACTTCTTCCTGCCGCTCGACCGCGTAGGGATCGATCCGTTCCGGCAGCGCTTCCCGGTGACGCTGCTCTTGGAAGGCACGGTGCGCGGCACCGGCGGGCTGCGGATCGTCGACAGCACCTGCGCCACGACCGTCCCGGGCCTCTATGCGGCGGGCGATGCGGCGACCCGCGAACTGGTTTGCGGCGCCTTCACCGGCGGCGGCAGCCACAATGCCGCCTGGGCGATGTCGTCCGGCTACTGGGCCGGCAGCGCGGCCGGCGAGCATGGCCGCCACCTGCGCGGCCGCAACCGGACGGTCCTGCGCGCCGGCGGCGTCGGCGTCGCCGATGGGCCGGGCCGGGCGATCGACGCCGCGGCGCTCACCCGGGCGGTGCAGGACGAGGTCTGGCCGTACGACCGCAACTATCTTCGCTCCGGCGAGCGGCTGACCGACTCGCTCGGCCGTCTCGACGGCCTCTGGCGCGACGCCCGTTCGGCGCAGGCCGCGTCGCTCGACGAGGCGCAGCGCACCCGCGAAGGCGTGGCGATGCTGGCGACCTCCCGGTGGATGTACCGCAGCGCCCTGTCGCGGACCGAAAGCCGCGGCATGCACAAGCGCGAGGATTTTCCCGAGAAGGACGACAGCCAGCTTCACTACACGACGAGCGGCGGCCTCGACGAAATCTGGATCGGACACGAGCGCGCGCCCTCGCCCGAAGTAGAGGTGCTCGCGGCATGATCGAGGTCATCAGTGAGGATCGCTGCACGGGCTGCAACATCTGCGTCAATGTCTGTCCGACCAATGTCTTCGCCCCGGTCGCCGGGGGCATCCCGGTCATCGCGCGCCAGGATGACTGCCAGACGTGCTTCATGTGCGAGGTCTATTGTCCGGACGACGCGCTCTACGTGGCGCCCCACGCGACCGAGATCACCCATGTGACGGCCGCGGAGCTGGAGGAGCGGGACCTCTTCGGAAGCTATCGCAGGTCGATCGGCTGGATCAGGGGCGGTCGGCCCCGGCCGGCGCCGGAAATCATGCAGCGACTGGAGCACCGCTGAAGGCGGGCCGGCTGCAAGCCTCAAGGCATGAACCGCAATTGGAACGAATGGGGATTTGAATGTCTATCAATCGCAGAATGTTCGTGGCCGCGCTGACGGCCGTCATCGGGTTCGCGGCCGTGCAGGCCATGCCATTACAGGCGCTGGCGGCGGAAAAGCCGAGCGTGATCCGCCTCGCCTCCTTCGGCAACGCCGCCGGCAAGCCCTATGGCACGGGGGCGATCGGGGTTCTGCGGGCGCAGGAACTGCTGGAGAAGGAATTTGCCGCCGACGGCATCTCGATCGAATGGCAGTTCCCGCGCGGAACCGGCCCCGCGATCAACGAGGCCATCGCAAACGGCCAGCTCGACTTCGCCTATTACGGCGGCCTGCCGAACATCGTGGGGCGCGGTGCCGGCCTCAAGACCAAGGTCGTCTCATCCTATGGCGTCAGCCCGAGTTATGTCGTGGCCCGGCCGGATGCGAAGATCACCTCGATCGCCGATCTCAAGGGAAAGAAGGTCGCGACATCGCGCGGCACGATCAACGAGCTCAGCCTCTTCCGCATCCTGGGGCAGGCGGGCCTGACGCCGGACGACATCCAGTTCTTCGACCTGCAGACCGCCGACCAGATCGCCGCGATCACCTCGGGTGACATCGATGCGGTCGTCGGCGGGGGCAGCAGCGTGCTTCAGCTCGTCGAGCAGAACATCGCCACGGTCGTCTTCACGACGAAGGGCAGTCCCGCTCCCGGCAGCAATTTCGGGTCCTTCGTCGTCACGGATGCGTTCCGCGAGGCCTATCCGGACCTGACGCAGCGGGTCGTCAACAAGTTCGTCGAGGCATCCTACTTCGCTTCCGACGAGAAGAACCGCGAGGCCCTGTTCGATATCTGGGCGCTGACCGGCTCGCCGCGGTCCACCTTCGAGAAGGACTATGCCGACGAGGTGCTGAAGGATCGCCAGAGCCCGCTTCTCGACGATTTCTATCGGGCGAACGTCACCGCCGGTGTCGATTTCGCCGTCAGCCAGAAGCTGATCCGCAAGCCGTTCGACGTCAACGAATGGGTGGACGACAGCTACCTGAAGAAGGCCCTGAAGGACTACGGCTACGAGAACGTCTGGACCCCGCGCGACAGCAAGGGCAACGCCGTCCAGTTCTGACGCTTTCGGTCTGTCCCGATTTTTCGACCGCCAGCTTTCACCGGATTCCCGGTGAAGGAAAGGAGAGAGCATGTCCGACGTCACCTTCAAGGCGCCCGTCATCATCAGCGATCGCCGGCCTCAGCGGGCCGGTGCAGGAGAGGGCGCGGCGCGCTCGTGGCCTCGGCCTTGGCTGCCCGATGCGGTTGCCAGGGTGCTCCTGGGCCTCGTGCCTCCGCTCGCGCTGCTGGCCCTGTGGTCCTATGCCGTCCGGCAGGAATGGCTGGCGGAGCAGATCCTGCCCGCGCCGATCCTTGTCTATGAAACGACGCTCGACCTGCTGCTGACCGGCCAGCTTGCCGAGGAACTCTCGGTCAGCCTTGCCCGCGTCGGGGCAGGTCTTGCGATCGGCGGCGGGCTCGGCCTCCTGTTCGGGCTCGCCTTCGGGCTCTTTCGTACGCTCGACCTCTATGTCGCGCCGACGGTTCGCGCCTTCTGCCTCGTGCCGTCGCTGGGCTGGCTTCCCTTCTTCATGCTCGTCTTCGGCATCGGCGAAACGCTCAAGCTCGTCCTTATCGCCAAGACCTGCTTCCTGCCGCTGATGGTCGGGGCCTATGAGGGATTGCATAGCCGGCCGCGCAAGTACGACGACGTTGCGAGCGTCCTCGAACTCTCGTGGTTCTCGCGCGTGCGGCTGGTCGTCTGGCCGTCCATTCTGCCGTCCATCCTGACGGGGATACGCCAGGCGCTCAGCCGCGGCTGGAAGGTGCTCATCCTCGTGGAGATGATCTCGTCGGCCGCCGGCCTCGGCTATCTGATGATGTGGGGGCGCAAGGCGTTCCAGCTCGACGTCGTCTTCGCGACCATGATCGTCATCGGCCTGGTCGGCTGGGCGCTCGACCACGCCCTGACGCGCTTCCAGCACCGGGCGACCGTCTGGTCGTTCAAGGCGGCCTGACATGGCGGCGACTGATTTCTCCGCCGTGTCGCGGTCCGGCATCGTCGCGCGCGCTTTGGTGCTGCCGGCCGGGCTTCTTCTCCTCTGGGTACTGTTGGACGCCCTCGGCGCCTTGAAGGGCGGCATCGTGGTATCGCCCTCGCAGGTCTTCGGCACGGCCTATGAGGGATTTGCCGACGGCTCGCTGCCGGGCGCGGCGCTCGCGACCCTGCTGCGGGCGCTGACCGGCTGGGCCATCGGCGCGCTTGCCGGGCTCGTATTCGGCCTGGTCCTCGGCCTGTCCGGCATCGCGCGCAATCTGTTCGACCCCTCGATTTCCAGCCTGCGGCAGATCGCCCTGTTCGCCTGGATCCCGCTGCTCAGCGCATGGCTGGGAAACGGCGAGGCGATGAAGATCACGCTGATCGCCCTTGGCGCCTTCTTTCCCATGGCGCTCGGCACCCAGGCGGGCTGCCAGAACGTCCCGGCGCCGTTTCGCGAGGTCGGCAGGGTGCTGGAGCTCGATCGCCGCGCGACGATCACCGCCATCATCATTCCCGCGGCCCTGCCGTCGATCCTGGTGGGGCTGGAGCTCTCTCTCAACATCGCCTGGCTCGGCACCTTCGGCGCCGAATACCTGATCGGCACGGGCTACATCAACGGCATGGGCGACGGCCTCGGGGCCTATCTCGCGGCGGCGCGGGAATATGCCCGCATGGACCAGGTCCTGCTCGGGGTCCTGTTCCTCGCGCTGATCGGCCTCGGCCTCGACAGGCTCGTTCTCGGATTTTCAAGGAGGCTCGTATCATGGCGGACGCCCTGACGCTTTCACGACCGGCCGCGCGGGATGCCGGCGCGGTGGCCATCCTCGGCGTGTCGAAGACCTTTCACGTCGAGAACCGGACGGTGCATGCGCTCGACGACGTGTCGCTTGCGATCGCATCTGGTGAATTCATCAGCATCGTCGGGCCGAGCGGCTGCGGGAAATCGACGCTGCTGCGCTTCCTCGCCGGCCTGGACAGGCCGGACGGCGGCCGGATCACGGTGGATGGCGAGGTGGTCGACCGGCCGAGCCTCAAGCGCGGCATCGTCTTTCAGGATCATCGCCTGCTTCCCTGGCTCAATGTGGAGGAAAACGTCGCGCTCAGCCTTCGCAGCCTTGCCGGCGCGCCGGCCGACAAGAAGGAGAGGGTGCAGTCCCTCATCGACCTCGTGGGGCTGACGGGCTTCGAGAAGGCCCTTCCGCACGAATTGTCCGGCGGCATGTCGCAGCGCGCCGCGATTGCCCGCGGGCTTGCGCCGCGGCCGCCGCTGCTGCTGCTGGACGAACCGCTCGGCGCGCTCGATTCCCTGACGCGCAGCTATCTCCAGGACGAGCTCCTGGCGATCCGGGAACGGGAAAAGAGCACGGTCGTCATGGTGACGCACGATGTGGAGGAAGCGATCTATCTCTCCGATCGCGTCGTCGTCATGGAGCCGAGGCCCGGGCGCATCGCCGCGATCTTCGATATCACAAGCAGGAGGCCGCGCCACCGCGACGATCCGGATTTCGTGGCGACGAGGCGCAAGATCACGGACCTGCTCGCAAAGCGGTAGCGAGCGTGCGATCCCTTCCTGGCCTTCCTGAAATACGAGGCCAGGTTCGAACTGGTTCAGCCCTCGGCGCATCGTCGCGATGCGTCTGGGTCGCCAAGCCGACGGCTGGGCGTTTTGGCCGGAGCGGTATGGGTTGCCAGCTCGCCGGCAGTCAGATGACAGCGTATGAACCCATTTTTCGTCGCGTGAACGGGCGGCCGCGCCTCGGCACACAGATTGCCGACCTGGCGGGGACAGCGGCCGGCGAGCGGGCAGCCGACGCCATGCATGGCTCTCGACGCCGGAAAGGCGGGTGGCCGGGAGACGTAGTGGTCCTTTCGAAGGCCGGGGGCGGCCTCCAGCAGCATTTCCGTATACGGGTGGAGCGGGGCGACGCGCCTGGGGCGCGGCGCGGCAGGCTGTGGTGGCAAAATCGCAGCGCGGCTCGAACTTGCAGCCGTCGCGGTCAAGTGCCATGCCTCATGTCCGGGATCATTCAGCGGGAATGGGCAAGTGGATTGGCCGTTCAGCCGTCTTGCGCGCCGAGAGCGCCGCAACGCCGAGCATATGCCCGCGTCCCTTGAGGTCGTGCTGTCCAAGATCTTCGACAACGATGGCATCCGGAAGCACAATCTGCGCTGCGAGCTTATGGGAGATCAGCACGTCGCGGCCGAGCGTCTTGCAAAGCCTTTCGATGCGCGCCGTCGTATTGACCGTGTCGCCGAAGAACGCGATTTTGTGATGGTCGACGCCGATTTCCGCCGTGACGATCGGTCCTCCATGAAGGGCAGCCCGCAATCGCGGCACTTCCCCGAAACGGTGCTTCCAGGTCCTGGCGTGGGCGTCGATTTCGGACAGGATGTCAAAGACGCAGCGGACACAGCGGGCATCCTTGATCCCGCGGGCAAGCGGCCAGGTGACGATCGCGGCATCGCCGACATAGTCGTTGATGGCGCCCTTGTGGCGCCGCACCGGTTCCGCGAAGGTCGAGAAGATCGCCTTCAGATACTGTTGCGCGCGCAGGTCGCCGTGTTTTTCCGCATAGGCGGTCGAGCCGGCGAGATCGATGAACAGGAACACGCGCTCTTCGGTGACCGGTTGACGATAACGGCTGATCAGCATGCTGGTGAACACATCCCTGCCGAGCAGGTCGCGAACACGCAGGATGAAGATGATCAGAAGGCAGACGGCGAAGCCGTAGAGAAGCACCTCGACGGGCATGACCATCGCCTCGACGAGCGAGCCGGCTTTGATCATGCCAAGCAGGAGAAGGCCGGCGCTGGCCACCGCATAGCCGGCACTCATCAGGATTTGATAGGCAAGGAGCGACGCAAGGAGATAGGGCAAGCTCGGCAGTTCATCGATCTTCCGACGCAGTTTGCGGAAGGTCGCCCGGCGCTCGAAAGCGATGATGGGCATTCCCATGGCGATCGCATAAGCTGGCCCCACGACCGGCAGCAGCCGCCCTGGCGACATCATGACATCGTAGAGAATCCCGCTCAGCACCAGGCCGAGGACTATGAACAGCCAGTTTTGAGCAGGCGAGATTTCCCGCATGGCGCAGAGCGCTCCTTTGGCGTCGGCAGGCGTTGTCGCACCCGCGCTGTTGCGGTCCAAGTCGACTGCATTGCCGTCCATGAACGGCAGGTGCGCGCCGCAAGGGCGATCGAAGCTCCGGGGAAATGCCGGGCGGCCCGTTTCAGGGGCCGCCGGACCGCACCGGCGCTCAACAACATGATACGCTATCGTCTTTCAAAACAATCGAAAACGCTGTCGCCAAACCCAACGTGCCGCTGCACCCATTGCCTTTCCTCACGCGAGTTTGATTTCAGGAGCGCTCAACGCTTTGGAGACGATCGCGTATGTCGTCGATCGATGCGCGAATGGCGCTGATCGTTTCGCCGTCGAGCCCGACGGCGTCCTGGATGCAACGCGCGATCTCTGCCGCATGGCCTCTCAGCGCGTGTCCTTCCTTGGTCAGATGCAGGAGGACCTCGCGTTCGTCTTTCGGGTTTCGCGTCCTGGTGACCAGACCGGCCGCCTCCAGCCGCTTGAGAAGGGGCGTAAGCGTGCTGGAGTCGAGAAAAAGAATCCCGCCCAGTTCCTTCACGGTGCGGCCGTCCCGGCCCCAGAGCGTCACCATGACGAGGTACTGAGGGTAGGTGAGCTTGAGCTTGTCGAGCAGCGGGCGGTACAGCTGCGTGAAGGCGTGTTCGGCGGAATAGACGGAAAAGCACAGCATTTCCGAGACATCCGGGATGGACGGGGGCTGGCTGGCGGGCGCTGGCGTCATGGCGGTCTCCTTTCTCTCACAAATAATTTGTGCGCGATTGATTTGCAAGCAATTGACAAAGGGCCTCATCGCGCTACTTCACGACCAGCGACGGCACCCGGCTTTTCTACAAGGACTGGGGTGTCGGCCAGCCCATTCTCTTCGCTCACGGCTGGCCGCTGTCATCCGACGCCTGGGACCAGCAGATGCTGTTCTTCGGGCAGAATGGTTTCCGCGTGATCGCCCATGATCGCCGCAGCCATGGCCGCTCCGACCAGACCTGGGACGGCAACAACATGGACCGGTACGCCGACGATCTGGCGGAATTGATCGAGGCGCTGGACCTGCGCGACGTGATCCTCGTCGGTCATTCGACCGGCGGCGGCGAGGTCGCGCACTACATCGGCCGTCACGGCACGGCGCGTGTCGCCAAGGTCGTCCTTGTCGGCGCCGTCCCGCCGCTGATGCTGAAGACGGATGCCAATCCCGAGGGAACACCGCTCTCGGTGTTCGACGGCATCCGAAAGAACACCGCTACCAACCGGCCGCAGTTCTTCTTCGACCTGACCGTTCCCTTCTACGGCTTCAATCGCGACGGCGTCGAAACCAACGAGGGCCTGCGCGAGAACTTCCGCCGCATCGGCCTGCAGGGCGGCATCAAGGGCCAGTATGACTGCGTCCGCGAATTCTCCGAGGTCGACTACACCGAAGACCTTCGGCGGATTGATCGCCCGACCCTGATCATCCACGGCGATGATGACCAGATCGTCCCGCTCAAGGCTTCCGCTCGATTGGCCGCGGAAATCGTCCCGGATGCGACCCCTGAGGGTCTATCCCGGCGGATCGCACGGGCTCGCCGAGACCGAGGCCGAACGCTTCAACGCCGATGTCCTGACCTTCATTCGCGGCTGAGCGCGTCCTCAGGTCCCGAAATCCACAGAACCAGATCAGAGAAGGAAAGTATCATGTCCAAGTTTGCTGCAACGGTTGCTCTCGCAGCCACGCTTCTTTCCGGTGCCGCCGCCGCCGAACCGGCCAAGCCCACCATCGTCCTCGTGCATGGCGCGTTTGCCGACTCCTCGAGCTGGAACGGAGTCATCACCCGCCTTCACAAGGATGGGTACAGGGCCGTCGCCGTCGCAAATCCGCTGCGCGGCGTCTCGCATGACGCACGGCTCGTGTCCGATGTCGTCGACAGCATCGAGGGCCCGGTGGTCCTTGTCGGTCATTCCTATGGCGGCCAGGTCATCTCGAACGCCGCGAAGGGGCACGACAACGTCAAGTCGCTGGTCTATGTGGCGGCCTTTGCGCCGGACACTCGCGAGGCCGCGGCCGAGCTGGCCGGCAGGTTCCCCGGCGGTACACTCGGCGAAGCGCTTGCTGCCCCGGTCAAGCTCGCCGGGGGCGGCGTCGACCTCTACATCGACCAGACGAAGTTCCGCGACCAGTTCGCGCACGACGTTCCGGCCGAAGCGACGGCGCTGATGGCGGCCGGCCAGCGGCCGATCACCGAGGCGGCGTTGACGGAAAAGTCCGGCGACCCGGCCTGGAAGGCGCTGCCGTCGTATTTCGTCTATGGCGATGGCGACAAGAACATCCCGGCGAAAGCACTGGGATTCATGGCCGAGCGCGCGGGCTCCAAGCGCACGGTCGTCGTGGAAGGCGCGTCGCATGTCGTGATGGTCTCGCAGCCGCAGGTCGTCGCCGACCTGATCGAAGAGGCTGCGCGATAGGCTGACACCGACCTACGACACCAGGCCACGGCACGTGAGCGCCGTGGCCTGTCCGTTTCCTCGGCTCCGCGGTCTGCAACCTCTTCGGAAGGATTGTCATGCGGACCGTTGCTGAACTGAAACCGGCGCGCCCTTGCAGCCAGAATGTGCTCGAGATCCTTCAGTGCCGCTGCCGCGGTGGCGAGCGGTTCCTTGCCGGATCCGATCGCGACCGTTTCGCCCATCGCGTCGGTGGTGATGCGGATTGCCTTGTCCTTTCCGCCGCAATCGCTTGTGGCCACTCCGAGCCGGACACGGCCATGGGGTGCCCGGGCCGCGATCCGGCATTGTTGGCTGCCGCCGATCATGATCGGCGGCGGTGCCCGCGAAAATCCGATGCCGTAACGACCACGCGCGCGAAAGATCGGGCCGGCCACGTCCATCAGGCATGGGCGGCGTTCTTGCAGAGAGGGGATGACAAGGCCCGACAGCAACCGGCTTTTCCTCGATGCCCCGTTCGAGACCTCGCCATCCCCACCCGGATCAGCCCGCGGTGCCCGGTGCCGGCGTGTTGAGCAGCTGCTGCTCCCAAAGATAGGCGATGCCGCTTCCGGCAGCGTGCTGGAGGACCACGTCGTTCAGCGCGATGGCGGTTTCGGTCCGTGCCCAGTCGCGCTGCCACTCGGATGCCAGGGCCAGCCAGGTCATCAAGTTCACGCCCGCCGCGGCCATGCGCTGGATGGCGACCTCATGCGCCTCGACCGAAACCGCGCCCGACGCATCGGTGATGACCGTCACATCCCAGCCTTCCCCCGCAGCCTGGATTGCCGGCATCGCGACGCAGATCTCGGTCCACAGGCCGGCGATGATGAGCTGCTTGCGTCCCGTCGCCTTGACCGCATCGACCACCTTCTGATCTTCCCAGGTGTTGATGAACGTCCGGTCGATCACCTCCTGGCCGGGGAACACATCGGTGATCTGCCGAAAGAGGAGGCCGCCGCGATCGGCGATGACGCTTGTCAGGATCGTCGGGACGTTGAAGACCTTGGCGGCCTTTGCCAGCGCCGTCGAATTGTTGACCACGATGTGCGGGTCATGGCTGTTCAGGTTCGCGAGCTGATAGGGCTGATGGTCGATCAGGACGAGGACCGAATCTTCGGGACGAAGAAGCGAAGCAAGGCCATTACGAAAGGTCATGAAGACATCCTCTGTTGCCGTTTTGTGTGGGATTGGTCTGGCAATCGACAGGCGCCGGATGCGGCGCTGCCTGCGAAACGGACTCTGTCATCCCGCATCATGATGCGGTAGCGCCCTTTCGTGCTAAGCTGTGTCGCAATATGGGGAACGCCGAATGGACATGGAAGACCTGCGGACATTCGTGGAGGTTGCCGATGCGGGGGGCGTTACGTCTGCGGCGCTCCGGCTCGGCATCTCCAAGTCGATGGTCAGCCGGCGGCTTATACGGCTTGAGGCGGAGCTCGGTACCCAGCTTCTCGCACGAACCACCCGCGGCGCCGCTCTCACGGAAGCCGGTGCCACGTTCCGGGATTATGCCGCCAGGGTTTGCGCCGAGATCGACGTGGCCAGGGAAACGATCCTGCCCGCCGGTGAGCTGTGCGGCCGCCTGCGGATTGCCGCGCCGCTTTCGTTCGGCCCGACCCACTTCGCCCCGGTGCTCGCGGACATGGCGCGACGCCACCCGCAGCTCCACATCCACACGTCCTACAGCGACCGCTTCGTCGATCTCGTCGCCGAAGGTTTCGATTGTGCGATCCGGATCGGCACTCTCCAGGATTCCAGCCTGATCGCCAGGCGCATCGGGCCGCTCCACGGGAAGTTCGTCGCGAGCCCGGATTATATAAGGACGCATGGATCCCCGGAAACGCCGGAAGAGCTCGTCGCCCATCAGGCCCTCATGCAGGGCATGGAAACCTGGCAGCTTATGGATGGTGACAGGGTCATGACGGTCAACCCGCGGGGGCGCTTCAAGGCCGACAGCGGAGTGGCTCTTGCCGTGGCCGCGGCAGCCGGGCTGGGTATCGCCGCGCTGCCCGACTACCTTATCCAGGACTACATGGCGTCCGGCGCGCTTGTTCCGGTCATGACGCGCCATCCACCGCCACCAGCCGGCATATTCATTGTCCGCCCGCCGGGGCAGCATCCCGCAAGGAAGGTGCGGATCCTCACCGAAATGCTGATCGAGTGTTTCGAACAGGCACCAGACCCGGCGTGAGCGCCATGAGGGGCAAGCCTACGGATTGCCTTGGCAGGCCTGCAGTTCGAGCCGTAGCGTGTCGACCAGTTCGGCCGCCGGCATTGTACGCGTGAGCGGCGCGCCTTGTCCGGCCCATTGCGCCCCGAAGCCGTATTCCCCTTTTGCCTTGGCGGCGGCATGGAGGGCCTTGCCTGCGTCGTAGGCGATCGGATAATCCGGCGGGAGGCGGTTTCCGACCGTCCTTGCAAGTGCGGTAAAGCGGTTGGCAAGCGCACGGGCCGGCCGGCCCGATATGAGCGGCGTAAGCGTGGTGTGGTAGGCTGCCGGCCCGGCAAGTGCGGCGCGGTACGCGTTGTCGGCAGCGGACTCGGGACAGGCGATGAACGCCGTGCCGAGCTGTGCTGCGGCCGCACCGAGGTCGAGCGCTGCGGCGATGCCCGCGCCGTCCATGATCCCCCCGGCTGCGACGACGGGCAGGGAGGTGTTCTTCACCAGCAACCGGGTCAGCGCCATGGTGCCGAGCGCATCGTCGGGTGCGGCGGGATCGAACATGCCGCGATGCCCCCCGGCCTCGATCCCCTGCGCGACGATCGCGTCGATTCCCGCAGCTTCGACTGCCCGTGCCTCATCGAGGCTGGTTGCTGTGGCGAGCATGAAGATGCCGCGCTCACGCAACGCCGACAGCACATCGGCAGGCGGCAGCCCGAAATGGAAGCTGAGAACCGGCGGGGCCGTCTCCAGCAGCATCGCCACCATGTCGGCGTCTTCCGCAAGGCTCTTGTAGATCGTGCGGAGCGTTGCGGGCGGCTCCGCACCGAACTCGGCGAACAGAGGGCGCAACCATCCAAGCCATTCCGCCTCGCGTGCCGGGTTGGCCGACGCCGGCCCGTGCACGAACAGGTTGACGTTGAATGCCCGTCTGGTGCGTTCGCGCACTTCCGCGATCATCGAGCGCGCGCCGGCGACGTCCGTCGCGCCCACCCCGATGGAACCGAGGGCGCCCGCTTCCGAGACGGCAGCCGCCAGTTCGGGCGTCGAAACACCCGCCATGGGAGCTTGGATCAGGGGAAGCGAAAGGTCGAGCTGATCGAGAATGGACATGCCAGGCCTCTTCTGGAACCGTATATGAAACACCCTCGCGACGTGAATTTGGACGAGCGCCGCTAAAGCCAAAGCGCCCCTTTGCGCCCGCGAGCGTGGGAATGGGTTTGCCGTTGATTCGAAGCGCTGCATTTTTGACATGCAGCCCTCCAACCGGAATTCTGAATCTGCGAGGCAAGCATAGAGCGCGCGCCCGGATTGTCTCCCGAAATCTATCCTGCGAGGAATTTGTGGCGCGAAGGCCGGCCGCGTCGGACCATCGCCTCACCAGACGGCCCGCAGCATCATCTCCGCGCCGAGAAGCGCAAGGGCGATCAGGAAGCAGCGCTTGAACATGGCCGGACTGACCGCTTTCCTGACGTGCTGGCCAGCCCACATGCCGATCAAGGCCGGAACGACGGCGAGGCTCGAAAGCGCTGCTCCATCAAGCTGAAATGCCCCTTGCAAGGAAAGTCCGGCGGCGAGCGCGACGGTGGAAACGGTAAAGGAAAGACCGAGGGCCTGAACGAGATCATCCTTCTCGAAGCCGAGGGCTTGGACATAGGGTACGGCCGGAATGACGAACACGCCGGTTGCACCGGCGATGAGGCCGGTGGCAAGCCCGATCACCGGCGAGAGCCACGCTTCATGAGCCTGGCTGACATGATAGGGCTTCGCCAACAGCGTGTAGACCGCATACACCGCGAGCGCGAGACCGAGCAGGGCGGTGGTCAGGCTGGTATTGCCGCCCGCCAGCATGGAGGTACTGCCGAGCGTGCCGACAAGAACTCCGGCCATCATGGTCCAGAGCCGCCGCACGATGCCGACAAGGCTCGGACCGGAAACGAGTTGCCAGACATTTGTTACGAACGATGGGACGATGAGCAACGATGCTGCCGCAAGAGGCGACAGGAGCCCGCCGAGAACACCCATGGCGACCGTCGGGAGGCCCATTCCCGTGACGCCTTTGACGATGCCGGCGACGAAAAACGTTGCTCCGGCAGCAAGCAGCAATGAGATCGATGCATCATTCATGATGCTTTCTTACGCGCCGCGCCGTCATCCACAATGCGGCAGTTCCGTATCCAGCCTTCGTCTGGACCGAAGGCTATGGCGCGTGTAACGTTTTAAGGATGCGCTTCGACTTCATCGACCTGCGTCTCTTTCTCGCCGTGGCTGAGGCTGGCAGCATCACCCACGGAGCGGCGCAGGTCGGTCTTTCGCTTGCAGCGGCCAGTGATCGCCTGCGGGAAATGGAGGCCACCGGAGACGTCCGCCTGCTCGAAAGGGGACGCCGGGGCGTTGCGTTGACGGAGGCGGGGGAGGCACTTTCCCACCACGCGCGCGAAATCCTGAATCAGGCGACCCTCATGCGTGGGGAAATGGGGCGCTACGCGAAGGGGCTGCGCACGAATATCCGGGTGGTCGCAAATACGGCAGCCATCGTGGAGGTTCTTCCAAGCCGCCTGTCGCCATGGCTTGCCGCGCATCCTCAAGTCGATGTCGAACTCCGGGAGCGTCAAAGCCAGGAAATAGCCCGAAGCATCGCCGCGGGCTTTGCCGATATCGGCGTGTTGTCGGATGCGGCCGCCCATGAAGGTTTGCTCCTCAAACCCTTTGCGGTGAGCAAACTAGTCGTGGTCTCGGCAAAGACACATCGGCTCGCAATGGAAAAGGAAACCCGGTTCGCCGGTCTTGCCGAGCAGTATTTCGTGGGCCTGGAGGGCGGCGCATTGCAGGATCACATCGACGCTCAAGCGGACAGGATAGGCGTACGGCTCCGATACCGGGTGAGACTGCGGACGTTTGAATCCATATGTGCGGCGGCAAGTGACGGCGTCGGGATCGCCATCGTGCCGGATACGGTGGCGCGGCGGTGCAAGCGAGCCTATCCGTTGGCGCTGACGTCCTTGGCAGATGCATGGGCAACGCGAAATCTCTCCGTATGCGTGGCCTCCGGACGCGATCCGACCCCGACGGTTCAAGCGCTGTTCGACCATTTGGCCAGTGCATGATCCGAGCCCTTCCGGCCGGGCCGGCCGCCGGGCAATGGCCGTGCATTTCGACGCTGCGCCAGGACGGCAAGCCAGATCATCCCGGGTGGGGGAACCACGCATCGCAACTGAATTGACACGCCCTCGGATAGACGAAGGGCGCTCGACCCTTTCGGGGAGCGCCCTTCTGGACCCGGACGACTACGAACGCGCGAGGCAGCACCATCGCTGCAGGCAGTCATCGATTACGGGTGGTGAGCGATAGATGGGGGGAGGGTGCCGGGATTTCAAGGCCGTCCGGGTCATCCATCGTGCGAACGGGCAATCCGAGGCAAACATCGCAAATGCCGCAGCCATCATCGTCCATCGGCTGGTCCGCGCGCTCGCAACAGAGGCAGACGGCTGCACATCGGAGGCGGCCCTTGCTTCTTGCCGGGACCATGATTTCCATCGCATCGTCCGATGCGGCATTGGTGACGAATTCCTTCATCGCCCGTTTCTCCGTTGACCTCCGCAGCAAAAGATAAGAGCTGCGGGGCGCTTTGCAATGGCAATTCCTCGCCAAGCCAAGAGCCTTTCACGCCGGGGATGGACTCTCCCGGCGCCGCATGCTGTTCTGGGGGCCGGAGGGACAGGTATGGCGTATGAATGGGATCCCCGGCGCGCGCGGCGCGCACGCTTGATCAGGCTGGCGGCGGCGGTAGCGATCAGCGCGTCGGCAATAACGGTGCCCGTCGCGGTCCTGCTGGCGGCCGCGCCGATCTGACATCCTCACCAGAGGCGGCGGTCGGCCTTTGCAACGATCATCGGCATGGCCGCGGCGCCGGCGGTTCCGAGGCGCAGGCGCTGAACGAGATTGCCGAGCAGGGCGGTCGCGGCGATCGTGAGCGCAATCCGCAGCCAGGAATGGTCTTCGCGCGGCCGGCCGGCCCGGGGCGAATGCCGATGCATGGCATCTATTTGCCTTCTCAAAGCAGCGACGTCCTTTCGGAGCGCGGCGAGATCGCGGTGAATATTGCCGCGCGAAGCGTCGCGTTCGGGCGCCTCGACCATATCGCCGTCCTCCTCGACCTCTGCAAGATACTCCCGAAGCTGGGCCGGGCTGTCGAAACCGCTTGTTCTCACATTCACCATCGCTCTCTCCTGTCGTCTCGTGGTTTCGCTTCAACGCGCAATGCGCCGAAAAGATGCGTGTTGAGCGGCCGGACACAGGGCGCTTGTCCCGCGCCAATGGTGCACTATCTGCATCAGCCGGAACGATGTGATCGGTCGCGCAGACGGCGCAGGAGAAGATGCGATGGCACAGAACGATCCGTTCGAGCTTTCCCGTTTCGTTGCAGCGCAAGATCGCGTCTTCGACACGGCCCTTGCCGAGCTCGGCGCGGGGCGCAAGGAAACCCACTGGATGTGGTTCATCTTCCCGCAATTGCGTGCGCTGGGGCGGTCGCCCACCGCGAATTTCTACGGCATCGGCTCCATCGAGGAGGCCCGCGCCTATCTCCGGCATCCCGTCCTTGCCGACAGGCTGGCGCGCGCGGTCGATGCGGTGCTCGGCGTGTCCGGCCGCTCCGTCCATGAGATCTTCGGTTCGCCCGATGATCTGAAATTCCGTTCTTCGATGACCCTGTTCGGCGAAGCTGCCGGGGCGGAGGGGCAAAGATTCCGGCTCGCCCTGGAACGATTTTTTGCCGGCGAGCCCGATCCGCACACGCTCGAGCTCATGCAGGCCGCCGCTTCCAGTCGCGGCCCCTCTGATCGCGCGTGACGCGATGGCGCAGCCGTTCTTCACCATCGGCCATTCCAACCTCGACCTTGCGGACTTTCTCGCACGGTTGCGGTCCGCAAGGGTCGAGCGCCTCGCCGATATCCGCAAGATGCCGATGTCGCGGGCCAATCCGCAGTTCAACCGGGACACGCTGCCCGACGCGCTTGCCGACGTGCAGATATCCTACGAGCATATTGCGACACTCGGCGGGCTTCGCGGCCGCAAGCCGGCCTTGCCGCCCGACATCAATGGCCTGTGGAAGAACAGGAGCTTCCACAACTACGCCGACTATGCGCTATCGGGCGAGTTTCGGGAGGGTCTCGAGCATCTGCGCGCCGAAGGGCGCCGGCGGCGTTGCGCAATGATGTGCTCGGAGGCGGTGTGGTGGCGGTGTCATCGCCGCATCGTCGCCGATTACCTGATCGCTCAGGGCGAAACCGTCTTCCACGTCATGGGCGAAGGCCGCCTTGAGGAGGCTCGCCTGACACCGGGCGCCGAGCCGAGACCCGATGGGACGGTGGTCTATCCCTCGCCCGATGATCCCGTTCCGTAACGGGGCGAGGCAGATGGAGGTTTGACAAAAAAGCGTTGCGCGGCCCGTTGCGAGGGGCGGGCCGCGCGTCCTGGGAGGACCGTTGGGGTTGCCTCAGCCGAGGCGGGCGCGTGCGCCGTCGGACAGTTCCTTCAGGATGATGGCGCAGGAGGTCGCGCCGGCATCCAGCACGCCGAGCGAGCGCTCGCCGAGCCGGCTGGCGCGGCCGATCTTCGCCACCAGGCCGATCGTCGAATCGCGCCCGGCCTCGGCGGCCGCAACGAGTGCTTCCAGCGCCTCGCCGAAGGATTTGCCCGCCGCCGTCGCCGCGTCGAAGGCCTCGACCGCCGGAACGAACGTGTCGAGCAGCGTCTTGTCGCCGACCTTGGCCGAGCCGATCGACCGGATGCCGGAAAGGCCGGCATGCAGCATCCTGCTGTAGGCCGCCGCGTCGATCGTCTCCACGCCTTGGATCGTCTCGGCGAATTCCGTGAACATGACGCCGTAGAGCGGGCCCATCGAGCCGCCGATCTCCGTCATCAGCACCGTGCCGAGCGTGTCGAGGGACTGGGCGAGCGACGCGTCCTTGCCCTTCAGCCGCTCGGCGGCCATGCCGAAGCCCTTGGCCATGTTCACGCCATGGTCGCCGTCGCCGATCCTGCCGTCGATCTCGCTGAGATAGGCCCGGTTCTCGACGATCCGCTCGGCCATCGAGAGGACGATCGCGCCGGAAGACGCATTGTCGAAGGTCTGCATGGGGCTTCCTCCCGTCACAGGATGATCGTGCAACGCGTCTCGACATCGAGCAGCGTCTTCAGGTCGTCGTCGAGCGCCATGACGGTCAGCGTCGCGCCGACCATTTCCAGCGAGGTGAAGTAGTTGCCGATCCAGGTCTTGCGGATCGTCAGCCCGCGCGCCGAGATCTCGCTCTCGATCGTGTCGTTGAGGATGTAGAGCTCGTTGAGCGGCGTCGCGCCGAGGCCCGAGACCAGCACGGCGACCTCGGTGCCGGCGGGAAGGTCGTGATCGTCGAGCACGATCTTCACCATGTCCCTGGCGACCGCCTCGGCCGTCTTCAGCGTCTCGACGCGCACGCCCGGCTCGCCGTGATGGCCGATGCCGACCTCCATCGTGCCCGGCTCGATCTGGAAGTTCGGATGGCCGACGGCCGGCAGCGTGCAGGGGCCGAGGCCGACGCCGATCGAGCGGCAGTTGTCGATCGCCTTCTGCGCGGCGGCCCGCACCTCCTCGAGGCTCGCGCCGGTCGCCGCCTTCGCGCCGCCGATCTTCCACATGAAGATCTCGCCGGCAACGCCGCGGCGCTTCTCGCGTTCCGCGATCGGGGCCGAGCAGACGTCGTCGTTGGCGACCACCGTCGCGACCTCGATGCCGTCCTTGGCGGCAAGCTTCGTCGCCATCTTCACGTTCATGTTGTCGCCGGCATAGTTGCCGTAGAGCACGACGACGCCCTTGCCGCCGTCGGCCGCGCGGATGGCGTCGTGGAAGCTCTTGGCGGTCGGCGAGGAGAAGAGCTCGCCGACGGCGACTGCATCGAGCATGTTCCTGCCGGCATAGCCGATGAAGGCCGGCTCATGGCCCGAGCCGCCGCCCGTCACAACGCCGACCTTGCCGGCAAACGGGGCGTCCCGGGCGACGACGACGCGCGGGTTCTCCGCAAGGCGCACGATATCCGAATGCGCCTTCACAAAACCCTTGACGGTATCCTCGACAACAAGGTCAGGGTCGTTGATGAAACGCTGCATGGTAACTCCTTGAGAATTGCGAGAGCCGGTCCGGGCTCAAAGAATGGTGTAGCCGCCGTCGATCAGAAGATCGGCGCCGTTGATCATGTCCGCGCCCGGCGAGACCAGGAACACGGCGGCGGCGGCGATCTCTTCCGGGAAGGCGAAACGGCCGGTCGGGATGCGCTTCCTGGCGGCGTCGCCCTTCTCGCCGGCCCAGGCCTTCTTGCCGAGTTCGGTGAGCACGATGGTGGGCGAGATCGTGTTGACGGTGATGCCGTGTTTGCCCCATTCGGCGGCGAAGGTCTTCGACATGCCGATGACGCCGAACTTGGAGGCGCAATAGGCGACGTGCTCCTCGATCGCCACCGTGCCGGCCTGCGAGGCGAGGTTGACGATCTTGCCGCCCTTGCCGTTGGCGATCATGCGGCGGCCGACCGCCTGCGTGACGAGGAAGCTGCCCTTGAGGTTGATGTCGATCGTCTTGTCCCATTGGGAAAGCGTCAGGTCTTCGGCCGGGGCCAGCGCGACGATGCCGGCGCTGTTGACCGCGATATCGATGCCGCCGAAGGCTGCGGCCACGTCGGCGACGGCCTTTTCCACCGAGGCCGGGTCGGAGACGTCGCAGACGAAGGGCTTCGCCGCACCGCCGAGCTCTTCCGCCTTGGCCTTGGCGATGTCGGCGTTGATGTCGAGCACCGCGACCTTCGCGCCCTTGGCCGCAAAGGCCGTGGCGATGGCCGCGCCGATGCCGGATGCGCCGCCGGTGACGAGCGCGACCTTGCCGTCGAGCGGGAAGTTGAGGTCGATCCTGGGAGGTGTGTCGGTCATCGGTTCAGCCTTCGTATCTTGAGAGAGCGGGGCGGCGGGGCCGCCCCGCGGTTTTGCCCGTTACTTGCGCATGTCCAGCAGCTTGTCGACGTTCTCGGTCGTGACCGGCGTCCACGGAACATTGTATTCCTTGTCCTTGCCGTCGTTGAACGGCATGTCCGGGTACTGCGCCCAGATGTCGGACTGCGGCTTGTAGTCGCCCTTCTTCGCATGGAAGATCGCGAGGTCCAGCGCGCCCTGGGCCTGTGCGCGGGCGTCCTGGAGGATCGAGGTCATCGTGCCTTCCTTGACGGCGGTCAGCGCGTCGGTGATGCCGTCGATGCCGGCGATCGCGAAATCGTCGGTCTTCAGGCCCGCCGACTTGATCGCCTCGATCGCGCCGAGTGCCATCTCGTCGTTCTGGCCGATGACGCCGTTGATCTGGCCGGGATGGGAGGTCAGCCAGTTCTCCATCAGCGTCTGGGCTTCGGCGCGCGACCAGTTGGCGGTCTGCTGCTCGAGGACCTTGACGTCCGGGCACTCGGCGAGCGCCTTCTGGTTGCCTTCGAGGCGCGAGATCTGCGCGGACTGGCCGATCGGGCCCTCGATGATCACGACATTGCCCTTGCAGCCGATCTTGTCGAGAACGGTCTTGGCTTCCATGTAGCCGGAAATCGTGTCGTCGGAGCCGACATAGGCGGCGAGCAGGTCGGAGTTCACGCGGGTGTTGGAGCCGACGACCGGAATGCCGGCGTCGCTGGCGGCCTGCACGGCCGTCGCGCCGGCTTCGATGTCGATCGGCACGAAGATGATCGCATTGAACTTCTGCGTGATCATCGTGTTGAACTGTTCCTGCTGGACCAGCGCGTCATAGCGGCCGTCGAAGACGGTGAGCTCGACTTCGCCGCTCTTGACGGCGGGGTGCTCTTCGAGCGCGGCGGACCAGATCTGCATGAATTCCGCGTTGAGGCCGTAGGGGGCCGCGCCGATCTTCAGCTTCTCCTGGGCCATGGCGGACGAGGCGAGCAGGGCGGTCGCCGAGGCGAGCGCGATCATCAGTTTCTTCATGTCATTCTCCTCCTTTGAGAATTCCGGCCGCACTTCGGCGTGCCGTTTCGTCCACGGGCGCGGTAAGACGCCCGGTTCCTGTCGGGCTAGAGCATCGAAATGCCCTAGCGCTTTGTTTTCATGGCAATTCCGGACGCAAAACCGCTGCGCACTTTTGCTGGAACTGCTTTAGACTCCCTGGTTTCGCTTCTGGTCGAGCATGACGGCGCCGACGATGAGGGCACCCTTGAGGACCTGCTGGTAGTAGGACTGGATGCCCATCAGATCGAGGCCGTTGTTCATGACGCCGATGATGAGCGCGCCGATCAGTGTTCCCGTCACCCGGCCGACGCCGCCCGAAAGCGAGGTGCCGCCGATGACGACCGCCGCGATGGCGTCGAGTTCGTAGGCGATGCCGGCCTGCGGCAGGGCGGAGCCCGTGCGGGCCGAGAGGATCATGCCGGCAAGGCCCGACAGCGCGCCCGAGATCACATAGACCATGAAGCGGATGCGCGTGACGTTGAGGCCGGAGGTCTTGGCCGCATGCGGGTTGCCGCCGACGGCATAGATGTAGCGGCCGAAGCGCGTGCGGGTCAGCACCCACCAGGAGACGAGGAAGACCACGGCGAGCAGGATGACCGGCATCGGAATGCCGAGGATGTTGCCCGTGCCGATCCAGCGGAATTCCGGGGAGAGCGCCGGCACCGGCTTGCCGCCGCCATAGATGAGGGTCGCGCCGCGGGCGGCCGAGAGCATGCCGAGCGTCGCCACGAAGGCGGGCACGGAAAAGCGCGAGACGATGAAGCCGACCAGCGCGCCGCAGCCGACGCCGACAAGGATGCCGACGGCGAGCGCCACCACCATCGGATAGGGCGCGCCGGCGATGCCGGCCGTTGCCGAGCTCGTCACGAAGCTGGCGCTCACCATGCCGGCCAGCGCGACGACCGAGCCGACCGAAAGGTCGATGCCGCGCGTCAGGATGACGAAGGTCATGCCGATGGCGAGCACGCCGTTGATCGACGTCTGCAGTAGCACGTTGGAAATGTTGCCGGGCGTCAGGAAGAACTGGTTGGACACCGACAGGATGCCGACGAGCAGCAGGAAGGCGAGGAAGATGCCGTATTCCTGCACGATCAGCCGGCGGCGATCGGAATTCAGCCAGCTGCTGGCGGTCTTGTTCTCGATACTGGACACGGATGTCACCTCTTGCCATGCGGGGTTGGATGCGTCGGTCGGGTCTCGTTCCGGTCAGGTCGACAGGTGCACGAGGGACTGGGCATCCGTTTCCTGCCGGTCATGAATGCCGGCGGATCGTCCCTGCCGCATGACGAGGATGCGGTCGGACATTCCCAGGATTTCGTCGATTTCGGAGGAGATCATCACGACCGTGCCGCCGCTCGCGGCAAAATCGCAGATGATGCGGTAGATTTCGCGCTTGGCGCCGACGTCGACGCCGCGGGTCGGCTCGTCGAGCAGCAGGACGCGCGGCTGGCGCAGGAACCATTTGCCGAGCACCACCTTCTGCTGGTTGCCGCCGGAAAGGCCGGAGACCGGCATCGTGTCGCGCGCGGCCTTGATGGCGAAGCGGGCGATCATGTCGGCGCTGGCCGCCTGTTCCTCGCTCCTGCGCATCACGAAGGCCGGGCTCATTTCCGGCAGGCTGGCGAGGCAGATGTTGTTGCGCACGCTGTCCGTCAGGTTGAGGCCCGTCACCTTGCGGTCCTCGGTGACGAAGGCGATGCCCTCGGCCATGGCGTCGGAGGGCTGGCGGATGCTGACGGCCTGGCCGTCAAGGCGGATCTCGCCGGATGACGGGCGGTCCATGCCGAAGAGGCAATTGAAGATTTCCGTGCGGCCGGAGCCCATCAGGCCGTAGATGCCGAAGATCTCGCCCTTGCGCGCGGTGAAGGAAATGTCCTCGATCTTGCCGGGCGCGGAAAGGCCGGAGACTTCGAGGCCGGCGGTCTCGGTCGGCGTGTTGGTCTTGATATATTCCTCGCCGAGCTCGCGGCCGACGATCATGCGGATGAGGCCGGGGCGGTCGATATCGGCAAGCTTGCCCGCGCCGACAAAGCCGCCGTCGCGAAAGACCGTGTAGCTGTCGGCGATCTGGAAGATTTCGGAAAGCCGGTGCGAGACGTAGACGATGCCCTTGCCCTCGGCCTTCAGGCGCTCGATCGCCGAAAACAGGTGCTGGGCCTCCTTCTCGCCGATCGCCGAGGTCGGCTCGTCCATGAAGATGACATCCGCCTCGTGGCTGAGCGCCTTGGCAATCTCGACCAGCTGCATCTGCGCGACCGAGAGGTTCATCATGTATTCTTTGGCGGAGATGTTGAATTCCAGGCGGTCCAGCAGCGCCTGGGCGTTGCGGTTCATCGTCTTGAAATCGATGCCGCCGAAGCGGGTGGACGGTTCGCGGCCGAGATAGATGTTTTCGGCCACCGTCATATGCGGAACCGGGCTCAGTTCCTGCTCGATGATGGCGATGCCGGAGTGGAGCGCTTCCGCGGGACTGTTGAATTCGACGGGCTTGCCGCGATGCAGGATCGTGCCGCCGTCGCGCTTGTGAATGCCCATGAGGATGGAGAGGAAGGTCGACTTGCCGGCGCCGTTGCCGCCGCACAGCGCATGCACGGAGCCGCCCGCAAGTTCGAAGCGGCCGTCGCGGAGTGCGGCGACACCGCCGAAGGACTTTTTCAGTCCCTCCACCTTCAAGAGTGGCTGCATGTCTTCCTCCCGGCATTTCAGGAGCGATGCTCTCTCCATCGCGTATTTACAAATTACACCTTAGTGTCGACATATGTCAAGTATGCAAAGTGACAAAGGATGGGATTGATCTGTCATTTGTAAAAAATCGATTTAAAGTGTCTGCCGTGCGCCGGCGGGGCGGGTATGTGCAGGCGCTTGCAGGCCCCGGAAAACTCTTCTACGGAAATGAAGAAAGACGAGCGGGGAGGGCGCCATGCAGGATCGGAACGCGGCTTTGCAGGAAGGGGCGCGGCTGGACGATCCCGAACGTGCCTACCGGGTCCTGATCGCCGATCTCGTCGGCCTGCGGTTCGACGGCGAGGGACGTCCGGATTTCAGCGAGGTCGCGGCGCATGTCGCGCAAAGCGGCGGTGTCTTCCATGACGCGGCCTTCGCGGGCGAGGCGCTGCCGCCGGGCATCCATTTCTTCTACCGGCCCGACCTCAGCACCGAGGCGGATATCCTTGCGCAGACGGATCGCGGGCAATATGACGCGCTCATCGCCGCGGCGACCTTCATTCCGCGGCTGGCGGTCTTTCCGCTCGGCGGCGTGCGCATCGGTGCCGGCACCGGCAATATGGGCTCGCTCTCCTGGGGCGGTGGCAATGGCGAAGGCGGCATCGCGCCGCTCATGAACACGCCCGGCATCAACAGCCGCGCGACGGCGCAGATGGTGATGAAGGCGCTCTTGAAGGTGACCCCGGACCTGCCCGTCGATCTTCTGCACGAGCGCGTGGCGGGCGGTGATTTCGACACCGGCCGCGACCTCAAGTCCTATCCGACCGCAAAGCTGGAGGGACGCCGCATGGCGGTCATCGGCTACGGCAATATCGGCCGCGAGGTGGCCAGGCTCGCCCGCGCCTTCGGCATGCGGGTGGCGATCCATGCGCGCGCGAAACACCGCCAGTGGATCGAGGCGGAAGGGTTCGACTATGCGGCCTCTCCGGCGGAGGCGGCGACGGGATCGGACGTGCTCACCGTCCATGTCGGCCTCGGGCGGCTCGATCCGGTGCGGCGCGCCTACGCCAATGCCGGCATCGTCGATGACGCCGTGCTCTCGGCGATGAACCGCGGCGCCGTCGTCGTCAACTACGACCGGGGCGAGGTGGTGGATGCCGGCGCGCTCGACCGGGCGCTCGCCTCCGGCCAGGTGCGCCACGCCGCCATCGACGCCGACCTCTTCAAGGATGCGTCAAGCGGCACGCTCAGCGGGCCGATGCTGCCCTACCTGACACTCGCTGCCCGGCATCCCGGAAAGCTCGAACTTCTGCCGCACGCCGCGGCCGATACCGACCACCCCTCGCGCGTCGCCGGCGCCTGCCAGGCCGTGGACCAGATTCTCGACGTCATCCGCTATCGTCGCGTCCGCAATCTCAAAGGGGACCTGCCGGAGGGCTATATCGACGCCGGGGCGAAGGTGCCGCGCGGCATCGGCCGCGTGACGGCCGCGACGCTTGCCGCCGCCGTCGCCGATCCGCGGTTCTCCGAGCTGCACGGCGTCTCGCGCGAAATCTTCGATACGCTGGAGGCCATCGTCGAGGCGGTGGACGAGGGCATGACGCACCAGCCGGCGGCCGGCGACGTCACTGCGCTGACCCATCTGCTCCTGCGCCAGCGGCGGCTTCTCGAAGGGCTCGGGCTGGACGGGCCGGCGGAGGCCTGAGGCGGTTCCGGGAACTTTCGCCGCCACCGCCAGTTCCTTCCCTGACACGATCTTCAGGGAGTGACCGCCATGACCCACCAGCAAGACGAACGCGGCGATCCGCTGACCCGCACCCACGAGCCCGCCCGGAAGGACTACGCCGCGCGGGAAACCCGCCAGGGCGGGCTTGGCCGGCCGATGCTGAAAGTGCTCGGCATCAGTCTGGCGCTCGCCTTCCTCGTCTGGGGCGCGGTGGAGATCTGGGGTGAAAGCGCCGATCTGACGGTCGATACGGAACAGACGTCCTCCACTTCCAGCGGCACGCAGACCCCGACCCAGGATACGATCGACAACAGCGTTCCCGGCGGCGGCAAGACCGTTCCGACGGACCGCGATCCCAATCAGGATTCGGGAACGGGCGGCGACAGCCAGCGCGTGACGCCCGACGGCACGGGCAACTGACCGCGCCGAGGATCAGGTGGCCGGCGCATCCGCGTGCCGGCCATATCGCTTCATCACCGCGACCAGTTCGTCATGCCTGATGGCGTCGACGCGCAGACGGTCGTGCGGCGTGCCGCCGCTGTCCTTTGCCGCCAGCATGGCATTGACCACGGCCTCCTCCACGCTTTCCACCGCCGCCAGATAGACCGGATCGAGATGTTCGTCATTGACCATGTCGAGGGCGAGCAAGGCCGGTGTGCGGTGCGCCATCGGCTGCGGATTGGCGGTGGAGAAGGCGAGGAAGATATCGCCGGAATTGTTGCCGCCGGGCGTGCCGTTGCGGCCGATGCCGATGGCGGCGCGGCGGGCGAGGCGCTTCAGCTGGTGCGGGGCCATCGGCAGGTCCGTGGCGATGACGACGATGATCGAGCCGCGCTCCTTGAGCTGGCTTTGCGGCGTGTTGTCCTGGAGATGTTTTCCGACCGGTACGCCGCAGACCGTCAGCCAGTCGCGCTGGCCATGGTTGGCCTGTACCAGCGTGCCGATCGTATAGTCCTTGTCTCCGACCGTGACGACGCGGGACGCGGTGCCGGTGCCGCCCTTGAAGCCATAGGCGATCATGCCCGTGCCGCCCCCGCAATTGCCCTCCGCGACGGGACCGGAGGAAAGGTTTTCCAGAGCTGCCCGGGCATCCGCCTCCGTCACCGGCATGGCGTTGATGTCGCTCAGCACGCCGTCATAGGTCTCGGCGACGACCGGCATCAGCCAGAGGAAATCGCCGACCTCGTAGGTCGAGGCGTAGCGCTCCAGCATCCAGCGGATCGTCGCGTGATGGGTGATGCCGACGCCGTGGGTGTTGGTGATCATCACTGGACCCAGAAACGTGCCGCCGTCCTCGATCCAGTGTGTGCCGGTCATCTCGCCGTTGCCGTTGAAGCGGTGCACGCCGGCATAGACGGGGACGGGCGTTGCGCTCCCGCTATGGGGCAGGATGGCGGTGACGCCGGTGCGCACCGGGAGCTTGCGGCCGGGGCGTGGGGCTTCCTCGACGATGGTGCGGAAGCCGACGGCGACGCCCTCGACATCGGTGATGGCGTTGAACGGGCCGGTGCGGCCGGTGAAGGGCAGGCCGAGGGCGCGGGCGCGGGGTTTTGCGGTATGGGTCATGGTCATTTCTGCCGGGAGCGGAGATAGAGGCCGAGCGAGGCGACGACGAAGGAGAAGGTCAGCATCATCACGGCGATGGCGTTGATCTCCGGCTTGATGCCGCGCCGGAGCATGGCGAAGATGAACATCGGCAGGGTCGTCACGTCGACGCCGGCGATGAAATAGGTGATGACGAGATCGTCCATCGAGATGATGAAGGCGAGCAGCGCGCCGCCGACGATGCCGGGCAGGAGCTGCGGAAACACCACCTTGCGGAAGGTCGTCCATTCATTGGCGCCGAGATCGGCCGAGGCGTGTTCCAGCGTGCGGTCCATGCCGGCGAGCCGGGCGGAGACGACGATGAAGACGTAGGAGATCAGGAAGGTGCACTGGCCGATGATGATCGTCTTCAGGCCGAGGTTGACGCCGGCATTGACGAAGAAGATCAGGAGCGCGATGCCGAGCACGATATCCGGCATCAGCATCGGCATGAACATCACGGTGCGGTAGAAGCGCCGCCCGAAGAAATCGAAGCGGTAGAGGGCGATGGCGATCGCCGTGCCGAGCACGGTGGCGATGGTCGTGGTGGAGGCGGCGATCATCAGGCTGTTCCAGACGGCCTGGACGAGCTGGTCGGTGGATTCGATATAGAGCGCGTTTTCCGAGACCGTCGTCTTGAAGCCGAGGACCTGGGCGTACCATTCGGTGGTGAAACCGGTCCAGGTCATCATGTTGATCGGGTTGGAATTGAACGAATAGACCGCGATCAGCGCCAGCGGGATATAGATGAAGGCGAAGAAGAGGGCGGTGTAGGCGATCAGGCTGCCGCGGGCGAGGGAGGCGAAGATCTTCATCAAAAAACCTCCTCAGCGCCCGGTCGCGGCATCGATGCCGCGGCGGCCGGACACGATGACATAGACGAAGAGCAGGACGAGCATCACGCTCATCACCATCATCGCGAGCGCCGAGCCGAAGGGCCAGTTGCGCGCGGCGAGGAACTGCTGCTCGATGAGATTGCCGAGCATCATCACCTTCGCCCCACCCAGAATGGCCGGCACGACGAAATTGCCGAGCGCCGGGATGAAGACGATCACCGCCCCGCCGGCAATGCCGGGTGCCGTCAGCGGCAGGATGATGCGCAGGAAGGTGCGGATCGGCCCCGCGCCGAGATCGAGCGAGGCGCGCACCAGCGTCCAGTCGAGCTTTTCGACGCTGGCATAGACCGGCATGAACATGAAGGGGATGAAGACATAGACCATGCCGAGCACGATCGCCCCGTCCGTATAGATCAGCTCCAGCGGCCGGGCGACGACGCCGGTGTTCAGCAGGACCGAATTGACGAGGCCGGTCTGGCGCAGGATCAGCACCCAGATGAACAGCCGCACGATGAGGCTGGTGAAGAAGGGTAGGGTGATGAGGAACAGGCAGAAATTCTTCCAGCGCTCGGAAAGCCGGCTGATGCAGAAGGCGGCCGGGTAGCAGACGAGGAGGGTGGCGACCACCGTCAGCGCGGCGATCTTCAGCGAGCGCAGGAAGATGGCGATATAGACCGGATCGAAATCCTCGAACATCGGATCGGCAAAGCCGAGGATGCGGCCGTAATTGTGCGGATACCAGGTCCATTCCACGCCGCCATAGAGGCCGGGGGCGAGAAAACTCGTCACGATCATGATGGCGAGCGGGCCGAGGAAGAAGACGGCGAGGAAAAGCGAGACCGGTCCGAGCAGCAGGCCGAGCTGGGCGCGGCGGCGAAAGGCGATCGACGACATGTCAGGCGGCCTCCGCCGGGATGAGGTGGACCGCCGCGGGATCGTAGGCGAGGCGGGCGCGGCGCGATTGCTCGATCTCGCCGACGAGGCTGCGGCGCGCCGCCGGGATTTCCGCGATGACGCGCCGGCCGGTCGCCGTGCGGCCGAAAAGCTCGAAGGTCGAGCCGACGAAGACGATCTGTTCGAGGTCGACGTCGAGGCTCGGGGCGGTGTCCCCCTGCTGCGCGAGGAAGAATTGTTCGGGGCGGATGAGGGCGGTCGCCGCGCCGCTTGCGCCGGGTTTCGCATGGGCGATGGACAGGCCGTCGCCGGTCACGAGCCGCGCGCCCTCCGCCCGGCCCTCGAAGAGATTGCTCGCGCCGACGAAGGTGGCGACGAAACTGTTCTTCGGCTGGTCGTAGATGGCGCGGGGCGTATCGAGCTGCTGGATGCGGCCGCCCGAAAGCACGGCGACGCGGTCCGACATGGTCAGCGCCTCCTGCTGGTCGTGCGTGACGAAGATGAAGGAGATGCCGAGCTCGTGCTGGAGCGTCTTCAGCTCGATCTGCATGGCCTGGCGCAGGTTCTTGTCGAGGGCGGAGAGCGGTTCGTCGAGCAAAAGCAGCTTCGGGCGGGCGATGATGGCCCGGGCGAGCGCCACGCGCTGCTGCTGGCCGCCGGAAAGCTGGCGCGGCTTGCGGCCCTCCATGCCGTCGAGGCCGACCATGCGCAGCGCTTCGGCGACGCGCCTTGCCCGCTCCGCCCGCGCGATCCCCGCCACTTCCAGCGCATAGCCGGTGTTTTCGCCCACGGTCATGTGCGGGAAGAGGGCGTAGTTCTGGAACACCGTATTGACCGGGCGTCGATAGGGCGGCCGGTCCGTCATGTCCTCGCCATCGATCAGGATGCGGCCGCAATCGAGTTCCACGAAGCCGCTGATCGCCTGGAGCAGGGTGGTCTTGCCGCAGCCGGACGGGCCCAGCAGCGTCAGGAATTCGTTGCGGCGCACGGTAAGGTCGATCGCGTCGAGCGCCATCACCGTCTGTCCTTCGGGCGTGCCGAAGGCTTTCGCCGCCTTTTCCAGGCGGACTATCGAATCTCGCATCGTCGTTCCCCAAAATGTTATTAAAATAACGCTTGTGCGATTTCGATAGTTGGATACCATTTGGCCATCCAAGTCAACGGCCGAAAGAAGCCGGGACGGGAACATCCGGTGCAAAGGAAAGCACCGGGGCCACGACGGGCCAAACCATCAGAGGAGATCATTCGATGACGAAGTCTTATCGCGCCGGCGCATCCGGCCTTGGGGCATGGACGCGCCGCACCGCCTTCTCGCTCGCCGCCCTCGTGGCGACGGCGGGCATGGCAAGCGCCGCCGAACTCAACATCTACAACTGGGGCGAATACATCAATCCGGAGGTTCTGAAGAAGTTCGAGGAGGAGACGAAGATCAAGGTCAACCTCTCGACCTATTCCTCCAACGAGGAAATGCTGGCGAAGATCCAGGGCGGCGCGACGGGCTACGATATCGTCTTTCCCTCCGTGCACATGCACGACATCATGGCCAAGCTCGAGCTTCTGGAAAAGACCGACATCAACACGTTCGAGGGCTTCAAGAACATCGATCCCGCCTTCCTGCGCGCGAAAAGCGACCCGAAGGGCGAATATTGCCTGCCCTATGCCTGGGGCTCGGTCGGCATCTTCTATAACCGCACGATCCTCGGCAAGGACGTCACGGGCTGGAAGGACCTGATCGAGACGGTGAAGGCCAAGGGGCTGAAATTCACCCTGCTCGACGACATGCGCGAGGTGCTGGCGGTCGGCCTCATGCTGAACGGCCACAAGATCAACTCCACCGATCCGGCGGAATTGCAGCAGGCCGCCGAGACGATCATCGCCATGAAGCCCCATGTCGCGGCCTTCACCTATGACACGCGGCCGATGGTGCAATCCGGCGACGTCGCGGCCGGCCACTTCTTCGTCGGCGCGATGGTCGACGTCTTCGGCGACGAGAAGAACCTCGGCTATGTGATCCCCGAGGAGGGCGCGACCATGTACCAGGAGGACGTCTGCGTCTTGAAGACGGCTCCCAACAAGCAGAACGCCATCAAGTTCCTGCAGTTCTACACCCGCCCGGAAATCGCCGCGCTCAACGTCGCGCAGCAGACCAATGGCACGGCCAACGTGCCGGCGCGGGAATTGACCCCGGAAAAGATCAGGAATAGCAAGGAAATCAACCCGCCGGCCGAGACGATGGCGCGTCTCCAGATCTTCGAGGACCTGGGCCCGGCGCTGCGCCAGCTCGACCGCGTCTGGACGCGCATCAAGACGGCGCAGTGAACGCGCGCGATCCCCGCCCGTCTTTCGGCGGGCGGGAGTTTGGAGAAGGGGGCGACGTGTCGAAACGCATTCTGAAGCTCGTTCAGTCCGACGACCTCCGGCGCTCCAAATCCGACAGGCTGATCGCCCACTATATCGAGCGCAACATCGCCGAATTGCCCTTCGAGACGGCGCGCTCCATCGCCCAGCGCCTCCAGGTGTCGCCGATGACCATCGGGCGCTATCTCCGCCGCATGGGCTTCGACGGGCTCGACGAACTGAAGAGCGAACTGCGTCGCGGCGGCTCCAACCCGGCCTGGGAGGTCAAGGGGCCGGTCGCCTCGCTGGAGCAGGACCGCAAGGAGGGAAAGCTTCTTGCCGGCCTCATCCAGCAGCAGATCGACAATCTCGGCCAGATCTACGCCATCACCAGCGCGCCGGAATGGCAGCAGACGATCGACGCGCTGATCGGCGCAACGGAAGTCTATGTCGCCGCCTATCAGAACGTGCGCGGCATCGCCCAGTATTTCGCCAGCCAGCTTTCCTATACGCGCCCGCGCGTGCAGTTCGTCGACGGCCTCAACGGCACCTATGCGGAACTGCTCGACGGCTCCGTCGAGGGACGGCTGCTCTTCCTGCATGACGTGCGCCGCTTTGCCGCCAAGGCGCGGCCGCTCGCGTTGGAGGCGCGGCGGGCCGGCGTGAAGATCGTTCTGCTTACCGACGAGTTCTGCCCCTGGGGGCCGGAGGTCTCCGACATCTGCCTCATCGTGCCCGGTTCGCACGGGCCGCTCTGGGACGGCGCGGCCACCATGACCGCCGTCATGGACCTCATGCTCAGCAACATCATCGTCCTGAAGGGCGACGAGGTGAGCGAGCGCGTCGACACGCTCACCCGCCTCCAGGATGTCTTCGGGGATTTCGAGAGCTGAGCGCCTTGACGCTGCCGAGCACGGCGGACTAAGGATGGGGAGACGGTTCCCCGAAGGATGACTCCCAGGGGATTAATAGGGAACACGGTGCGGACGACCCAACAGGGACCCATTCCGTGGCTGCCCCCGCAACTGTAGGCGGATTGCCGCCTGTCCTTAGGACGCGTCTTCGCGTCATGCCACTGCGGTTCTCCCGCGGGAAGGCAGACAGGCAGCAGATATCCGTGAGCCAGGAGACCTGCCGTCGTCGAGCCAATTTCCAAGTCACGGGCGGGGATGCCCGGAACAGGAGACCCTATGACGACCCTGGCTGCCGGCGACGGCGGAATCCCATTCGTTTTCTCCCGACCGCAATCGACCCGCCTTTGTCGGCGCGTCGGCTGAGCCCGCACGCTTTCACTCATCCGGGAGACATCCATGACCACTCTGCCTGCGGCCGCACGCGCCGCAACCTTCATTTCCGTGCTGGCCGGCGCCGCTGTGCTCGTCCTGTCCTCGGGCGCCGTGCAGGCGGCCGCGACGCAATATCCGCTGACGCTGGAAAACTGCGGCCGCAGCGTCACGTTCGAAAAGGCGCCGGAGCGCGCCGTCTCGCTCGGCCAGAGCACAACGGAGATCCTTTACCTGCTCGGCGTCGGCGAGCGCATGGTCGGCACGGCCGTCTGGATCGGACCGGTTCTGGCCGGTTACGAGGATGTCAACGCCAAGGTCGAGCGCCTTGCCGACAACGACCCGAGCTTCGAGAGCGTCGTTGCCAAGAAACCGGACCTCGTCACGGCGCAGTTCCAGTGGCATGTCGGCCCGGAGGGCATCGTCGCGACGCCGGAACAGTTCGGGGAGCTGAACATCCCGGTCTATACCTCGCCTGCCGATTGCGTCGGCAAGGACAATTCCGGCGGCGGCGACGGCGTGCGCAAGACCGTCTTCACCATGGACCTGATCTATAAGGAAATCAGCGAGCTGGCGCAGATTTTCGATGTTCAGGATCAAGGTGAGAAGGTCATCGCCGACCTCAAGGCCCGCGAGGCGGCGGCGCGCCAGAAGATCGCCTCGGCGGACGGCAAGCTCTCCGCCGTCTTCTGGTTCTCCAGTGCCGAACTCGACATCGACCCCTATGTCGCCGGCCGCAACGGCGCGCCGGGCTATATCCTGTCGGCGCTCGGCATCCGGAATGTCATCGAGAGCGACGAGGAATGGCCGACGGTCGGCTGGGAAACCATCGCCAAGGCCGATCCGACGATCATCGTCGCCGGCAAGATGGAGCGCCGCCGCTTCCCGGCCGACGATGTCGCCGTCAAGCACCAGTTCCTGAAATCGGATCCGGTCGCCAGTCTCATGCCGGCCGTCAAGAACGGCCATGTCGTCGACATGGACGCCCAGGCGATGAACCCGACGATCCGCACGATCGAAGGCATCGAGGTGCTCGCCGACGCCGTCGAGAAGGCTGGCCTCGCAAAGTGACGGCCGATCGCCCCATCCTGCTTCGTGCGGGCGCCGCCTTCGCGGCGCTCGTGCTGCTCGTTGCCGCGCTCGGGGTGGGCGCGGCGGTGGGCGAGACGGCCATTCCGCTCAATATCGTGGCGAAGACCCTGGCGAACCGCCTGTGGCAGGCGGGCTATGCGCTTGAGCCGATCGACGAGGGCATCATCTGGAACTACCGGCTGAGCCGCGCGATCGTCGCCGCCTGCTGCGGCTCGGCCTTGGCGCTTTCCGGCGTCATCCTGCAATCGCTGCTGCGCAATGCGCTGGCCGATCCCTACATCCTCGGCATTTCCGCCGGCGCTTCGACAGGGGCGGTGAGCATCGCGATCCTCGGCTTCGGCGCCGGTCTCCTGACGCTGCCGATCGGGGCCTTCATCGGCGCGCTCATCGCCTTCGGCTTCGTCAGCGCGCTCGCCGTGCGCGCCGGCCGCGGCACGGGCGCGATCATCCTGGCGGGCGTCGCGGGGTCGCAGCTCTTCAACGCGCTCACCTCCTTCATCGTCACCAAGGCGGCCAATGCCGAGCAGGCGCGCGCCATCATGTTCTGGCTGCTCGGCAACCTTTCCGGCGTGCGCTGGCCGGATGTCGGGCTGGCCGTGCCGGTCGCGCTTTTCGGCCTTCTCGTCTGCCTCTGGCATGCCCGCGCGCTCGATGCCTTCACGTTCGGCACGGAATCGGCGGCCTCGCTCGGCATTCCGGTGCGCCGCGTTTATGTCGTGCTGATCGCCGTTTCCGCCGTCATGACCGCCAGCATGGTCAGCATGGTCGGCTCGATCGGCTTCGTCGGCCTCGTCATTCCCCATGTCGCGCGCATGCTCGTCGGCGTCCGGCACGGGCTGCTGCTGCCCGCATCGGCGCTGATCGGCGCCATCTTCATGATCGCCGCGGACGTGCTGTCGCGCATCATCATCCCCGGCCAGGTGCTGCCCATCGGCGTCATCACCGCCCTGTTCGGCGCGCCGGCCTTCGCGCTCATCCTCAGCCAGAGGAGATCGGCCCTGTGACGCTCTCGGCAAAAGGCCTTTCCTGGTCGGCCGGCGGCACGACCATCCTGTCGGATGTCTCGCTCGACGTGCACCCCGGCGAGTTCCTGGGCATCATCGGCCCGAATGGCTCCGGCAAGACCAGCCTGATGGCGCTGATGGCCGGTATCCGCAGGCCGCAGGCCGGCGCGGTGACGCTCGACGGCAAACCGCTTTCCGCCCATGGCCGGCAGGCGATCGCCCGGCGCATCGCCTTCGTCGAGCAGCAGGCCGAGACCACCGAGCGCATCACCGCGCGCCAGGCCGTCGAACTCGGCCGCACGCCCCATCTCGGCGCGCTGACGCCCTGGTCGCGGGCGGATGACGCCATCGTCGACCGGGCGCTGGAGGAGGTCGACATGGCGCACTTTTCCCGCCGGCTCTGGCACACGCTCTCCGGCGGCGAGCGCCAGCGGCTGCATATCGCCCGCGCGCTCGCCCAGCAGGCGCCGATCCTCCTTCTCGACGAGCCGACCAACCACCTCGACATCGGCCACCAGATCAGCCTGCTCCAACTGGTGCGCGAGCAGGACCTGACCGTCGTCGCCGCGCTGCACGATCTCAACCACGCCGCCATGTTCTGCGATCGCATCGCCGTCATGCAGGGCGGCCGCATCGTCGCGCTCGGCACGCCCGCCAAGGTGCTGGAGCCGCAGCGCCTCGCCGACGTCTTCGGTGTCACCGTCGATGTCGAGCGCGACAGCGCCGGCGGCTGCTTCATCCGCTATCGCCGGCCGGAGCCGCGGCCGGCCAAACTCAAGCTCGTTGCAGAGGCATGATGAAAACCCGTTTCCTCCTCGCTGCGGCCTTCGCCGCTTTCCTCCACGCCGCTCCCGCCGCCGCCG
>NZ_OZ000530.1:3940000-4724609 GCF_945994535.1 Shinella sp. WSC3-e | reverse complement strand
ATTGGCGGACAGAGCCCCGAAAGGCACGAAAACACCCCTCCAGAGCCACGGATCGCCTGCCAAAATCTTGTCCAAATGATCAAAAACCAGAATTCCCGCTGCCATCTGCTCGACGGCAGCACAAATCGACCGGTGCATAGGTGGAATGTCGGGGAAAGGCCGGAACTTTCGCTTGACTTTCCAACAAAGAAAAAGGCGCCGGCGGATGTCTGCGGCGCCCCCTCCCCTGCCGGTCCGGCAAGGCATCAGCCCTTCAGCTTGCCCATGATCTGCTCGAGGAAGCCGAGCAGCACGGCAGAGACAACGAAGGCGAGGTGCATGAGTGTCAGCCACATCAGCTTGGCATCGGTATATTGCTGCACGTTGAGAAAGACCTGCAGCAGGTGGATCGAAGAGATCGCGACGATCGAGGAGGCGACCTTGATCTTCAGGCTGCCGGAATCGAGCTTCCCGAGGAAGGAGACATCGGCCTCGGCATCGTCGAAGCGGCTGACGAAATTCTCGTAGCCGGCGATCATGACCATCAGGATGAGGCTGGCGACCAGTGCGGCGTCGATCAGGCCGAGCATGGCGAGGATCATCTCCGCATCGTCGAAGACGAAGACGTTCATCGCCACCTTGCCGAACTTGTAGAGGAACGACACCGCATAGACGGCAAGCGCCGCGACGAGGCCGAGATAGAAGACCACCAGGATCCAGCGGCTCGACAGGATGATGCGTTCGACCAGGAGTTCGAGGGATTTCATCGATCAGGCTCCAAGGGATTCGGCAAATTCACCCGTTGTTAACCAATGGCTCGAAGCCCCGCAAGGGTCGTTCGCAGATGCAAAAAGGGCGGCGTCCGCGAACGCCGCCCTTTTCCGGTACGCTTCATCCTTATGCCCTTCGGAACAGGCCCGCAATCAGCGAAAGGACCAGAAGGGCCAGGAAGACGAAGAACAGGATCTGTGCGATGCCGGCCGAAGCACCGGCAATGCCGCCGAAGCCGAGCAGGCCGGCGACAAGAGCAATCACGAGAAAGACCACAGCATAATAGAGCATTTTCGAACTCCTTCCTTGTATCGTTGTAGAAACGATGACGCTTGAAAAAGGTTCCCGGCACCCAAACTGAATAGAATGACGTTTTCTTCTTCAAAAAAGCGATGCCGCCGCGGCCCCTCGGCTGCGACGGCATGGCGGTCGTCTATGTGATCGGCGCTGTCCCCGGGGAAATTCCGGCAAACCGGACGTGCCCGGGGTTTTTTACCGCATTGTCCGGCGCCGGAGCGAAGCCGCTTCGGCTGGACATGTGTCAGTGACGGCGCGTCCAGTCGTCGATCTGCCGCTCCGCCTCTTCCTTGGCGAGGCCGTACCGCTGCTGAATCTTGCCCGAAAGCTCGACACGGCGGCCGTTGATGACATCGAGATCGTCGTCGGTGAGCTTGCCCCACTGGGCCTGGGCCTTGCCCTTATACTCGTTCCATTTGCCTTCGATGATGTCCCAGTTCATGTCGCTGTCCTTTCTGTTCCGTTGAACGCATGGCGTTTACCGGAGGGAAACCGGTGGGCGCCGGAAAGGTTCCCCGGCAGGTCAGTGCATCCGTGCCGCACCGCCCGGATAGGCGCTGTCGGCGACGATGACGTCCTTTGCCGGCGGATCGACCTGCCGGACATGGACTTCGAGGCCGTTCTGCCGGCTGAGGCGCCAACTGATCTCGACATCCTCCTCGACCCAGGCGGGATCGACCGCTGCGCAGTGGCCGTGCACGAGGCGCTTGCCGGCGCCCGCTCCGCCGAGCGCCGCCGGCAGCGCGCCGACGCACTCTTCCATGGTCTCGAACGCCACCTGGGGCGCTTGCAGTTCTTCACAGGTGAGGCCGCCATGGCTGCAGCCGACCAGAAGCATGATTGCGGCTATGTGTTCCATTTCACTCTCCATCACCCGCGGGTCACCGCCCATCGGTCGGGACGGGAAACGGAGCGGGGCGATGAAAGTTCCGGGCGTGGCCAATGACGGCGTTGTCACATTTTCGGGAACAAAATCCGTCGCGGCCCGTTGTCGGCCCATCGCTCGAAAGCGAACCGGACGCGAAAGGAAGCACCGATGCTCAGCACCATTCTCCTCGTCATCCTCATCCTGCTTCTGATCGGCGCGCTGCCGAACTGGGGATACAGCCGAAGCTGGGGTTACGGCCCCTCCGGCGGCCTCGGGCTGATCGTGCTCATCCTTCTCATCCTCGTCCTCATGGGACGTATCTGATCCCCAAACCAAGCCAGGAGCCGGAACCATGAAGAACACCATCATCGCGCTTGCCCTTGTCGCCTCCACGGTGACGCTCACCGCCTGCACCCAGACCGAGCGCGGCACCGCGATCGGCGCGGGCACGGGCGCCATCATCGGCGGCGTCGTCACCGGCCGTGCCGGCGGCGCGCTTGCGGGGGCGGCGATCGGCGGCGCGGCGGGCTATCTCATCGCCCGCTCCGACCGCAGCGGCTACTGCATCTACCGCGACCGCTACGGCCGCCGCTACGAAGCACGCTGCCGCTGACACGGCGCCGGATCACCAAAAAGGAAACGGGCCCTCGGGCCCGTTTCTTGATGTCTGGAACTGGAAGGAATGGATGTTTTCAGGAACCGCTCTTGGCCCGGCGCTCGGCCTCGTCGAGCTTTTCCAGAAGATCGAGAAGGCGATCGGGCACGGGTTCCGTCTCGATCACATCGTAGAAGGATTTGAGCTTGCGGCCGACCGGGCCGTTCGGGTCGAACGCAGCCTTGACGGGTGCCTCCCGCCGCGCGCGCTTCTTCTCTTTACCTGGCTCGATCATGGCCTTGTTTCCATCCGATGCCACCCGCTATCTTCCTTTTGCCCAAGATTCCCAATAGCAAGTCAGACTTAGAATGCTAGTAATAGGTTTCCGCATGGTGAATTCTAGCGGAAACGGTTCCGATGCGGAACATATTCAGGGAGAACTAAATGTCACTTTCCACCCGTATCGCACCGCATCTCGCCTATCTCAGGCGGTTTTCCCGTGCCGTGACGGGCTCCCAGACCTCGGGCGACGCCTATGTCGCGGCCATGCTCGAAGCGCTCGTTGCCGATATCACGCTCTATCCGGAGGGGCGAAGCGACCGGATTGCGCTCTACCGGCTCTATTGCACGCTCTTCGAAAATCTCGACGTGACGCTGCCGGACAACACATCCCCCTTCGGCTGGGAGCGCCAGGCGGCCGCCAACCTCGCGAACCTGCCGCCGGCGGAACGCAAGGCCTTCCTGCTGGTCGCCGTCGAGGGCTTCGACCTTGCCGAAGGCGCGGACATCCTCGACATATCGGAAGAACGCTTCGCCGCCCTGCTCGACGAGGCCTCGCGCGACATCTCGCGGCAGGTGGCGACCGACATCATGATCATAGAGGACGAGCCGCTGATCGCCATGGACATCGAGGACATGGTGAAGGGTCTCGGCCACAATGTGACGGGTATCGCGCGCACCCATTCGGAGGCGGTGGAGCTCTACCACCGCACCTCGCCGCGCATGGTTCTGGCCGATATCCAGCTCGCCGACGGCAGCTCGGGCATCGATGCGGTGAACGACATTCTGAAGAACAGCACGATCCCGGTAATCTTCATCACCGCCTTCCCGGAAAGGCTGCTCACCGGCGAGAAGCCCGAGCCGGCCTTCCTCGTCACCAAGCCGTTCAATCCGGACATGGTGAAGGCGCTGATCAGCCAGGCCCTGTTCTTCGACGAGCAGGCGCGGCTGGCGAAATCGGCCTGAAGGCGAAGTCCAGAAATGAGAAAGGCCCGCTTGCGCGGGCCTTTTCCGTTTCAGCCGAAACGCGGGGTTTAAAGCGCGGCGACGACGATGACTTCGACGAGGTAGTCCGGGGTTGCCAGCTTGGATTCGCCGGTGGCGCGGGCCGGGGTGTGGCCCTGCGGCGCCCAGGCGTCCCAGACGGCGTTCATCTTGGAAAAGTCGGCCATGTCGGCGAGCCAGATCTGGGCGGAGAGGATGCGGGTCTTGTCCGTGCCGGCGAGCGCCAGCAGGCGATCGACTTCGGCAAGCGCCTGCTTCGTCTGCTCGGTGACGTCCGAACCCGCCTCGCCGACCTGGCCGGCCAGATAGACGGTGCCGTTGTGCACGACGGCCTGGCTCATGCGCGGGCCGGTTTCAAAGCGTTTGATATCCATGTCTCGTTCCTGTCAGGTCTTGAAATTCTTGGCGGGAGGCCGCCGGCACGCAAAGCCTGCGGCCCGCCGTCTATACGAGGCCGCGCGCGCGGGCGCCAGTGGCAGGGTGGGGAAATTCCCCGCACCGGGGTCAGCCCAATGCCTTCAACCCATCGAGCGCCGCAGCGACGATCGCTGCGACGGAGGCGTCGATCCCGACGGTCACGACACCCGGTTCGCCGGACGGATCCTCCAGCGTGGCAAGCTGGCTGTCGAGCAGGCTCGCGGGCATGAAATGACCGTGCCGTGCCGCCATGCGGGTCATGAGCAGATCGCGGCTGCCCTTGAGGAAGACGAAGGCGAGCGGCCCGCCGGCAGCCCGGCGCAGGCGGTCGCGATAGGCCCCTTTCAGGGCCGAGCAGGAGACGACGACGGTTTTTCCGGCGCCAAGGCTTTCGGCAAGCGCCCGGCCGATCGTGTCGAGCCAGGGCCAGCGGTCCTCGTCCGTCAACGGGATGCCGCGGGACATCTTCTCGACATTGCCGGCGGGATGCAGGCTGTCGCCTTCGATGAAGGCGACACCGAGGGCGGCGGCAAGGCCCTCGGCGACGGAGGTCTTGCCGGAGCCGGAAACGCCCATGACGACGATCGCGCGGGCCGCCGTCACGGGCTGTCCGTCCTTACGCCACGCGCTTGCGGCGTTCGATGCGGGCGCGGATGGCGTCCACATCGACGCGGGGCGTCGCGGCGAAGAGGGTCTTCGTGTAGCTGTGCTGCGGGTTTCCGAACACCTGGTCGCGGCTGCCGTATTCCACCGCCTCGCCGAAATACATCACCATCACGTCGTCCGCGATGTGGCGCACGACCGAAAGGTCGTGGCTGATGAAGACATAGGTGAGCTTGAACTCGTCCTGCAGGTCGGCGAGTAGGTTCAGCACCTGGGCCTGGACCGAAAGGTCGAGCGCCGAGACCGGCTCGTCGAGCACCAGAAGGCGCGGATTGAGCATCAGCGCGCGGGCGATCGCCACGCGCTGGCGCTGGCCGCCGGAGAACATGTGCGGATAGCGCCCGTAATGCTTCTCCTCCAGGCCCACCTTCTTCAGCATGGCCATGGCGCGGTCGCGCCGCTCGCCCGCCGGCACCTTGGTGTTGATGACCAGCGGCTCCGTCAGGATGTCGCCGATCTTCTTGCGCGGGTTGAGCGAACCATAGGGGTTCTGGAAGACGATCTGCACCTTGCTGCGCATTTCGGCCGTCAGCGGCTCATGCGCGATATCGACCTTGCGGCCGTCGATCAGCATGTCGCCTTCGGTGATCGGATCGATCATCGTGACCATGCGGGCAAGGGTGGACTTGCCGCAGCCGCTTTCGCCGACGATGGCGAGCGTCTTGCCCTGCTCGACCGTAAAGCTCACGCCCTTGACGGCGTGAACGGTCTTGGCCGGTTTGAACAGGCTTCCCGGGATATGGTAGTCGCGCTTCAGGTTCCGTGCTTCGAGAACAGGGGTCATCGGACTGCTCCTGCGAAAATCTCGGCGTCGGTCAGCTTTTCCGTGATCGTCGGCAGGCGCTCGCCGGTGGCATTTTCCGGCAGGGCCGAAAGCAGCGCCTTGGTATAGACGCTCTTCGGGGCCGAGAAGAGCGACAGCACGTCGGCCTCCTCGATCTGGCGGCCCTTGTACTGCACGATGACGCGATCGGCGGTTTCGGCGACGACGCCCATGTCATGGGTGATGATGATGAGGCCCATGCCGTGTTCGGCCTGCAGCTTCATCAGGAGGTCGAGGATCTGCTTCTGGATCGTCACGTCGAGCGCGGTGGTCGGCTCGTCGGCGATGAGCAGCTTCGGATTGCAGGCAAGGGCGGTCGCGATCATCACGCGCTGGCACTGGCCGCCCGACATCTGGTGCGGGAAGTGGCCGAGGCGTTCTTCCGGGTTCGGAATACCGACCGACTGGAAGAGTTCGATCGCCCGGTCGCGCCGCGCCTTGCGGGAGAGATCCGTGTGGATGCGCAGCACTTCCTCGATCTGGTAGCCGACCGTGAAGCAAGGGTTGAGGCTGGCGATCGGCTCCTGGAAGATCATGGCGATGTCCTTGCCGATGATCTTGCGCCGGTCGCTGTCCGACATGGCCTGCATGTCGCGGCCGTTGAAGGTGAGGACGTCGGCAGTCACCTTCGCCGTCCACGGGAGAAGCCCCATGGCGGCGAGCATGGAGACCGACTTGCCCGAGCCGGATTCGCCGACGATGGCGAGCACTTCGCCCTCGTCGACCTTGAGCGAAACGCCGTCCACGGCGCGGAAAGGACCGGAGGCCGTCTGGAATTCGACGATGAGGTTTTTGACTTCAAGAAGCGACATCACGACCTCTTCAGCTTGGGATCGAGGGCGTCGCGCAGGCCGTCACCCATGAGGTTGATGGCAAGCACGGTGATGAGGATGGCAAGGCCGGGGAAGGTGACGACCCACCAGGCGCGCTGGATGAATTCGCGCGCCTCGGCGAGCATCGTGCCCCATTCCGGCGTCGGCGGCTGGGCACCCATGCCGAGGAAGCCGAGCGCGGCCGCATCGAGGATCGCCGCCGAGAAGGCGAGCGTCGCCTGGACGATGAGCGGCGCAAGGCAGTTCGGCAGGATCGTCATGAACATCAGGCGCAAGGTGCCGGCGCCGGCCACCTTCGAGCCGACGACATAGTCCTTCGACTTCTCCGTCATGACAGCCGCACGCGTCAGGCGCACGAAATGCGGCTGGTTGACGAGCGAGATGGCGATCATGGCGTTGAGCAGACCGGGGCCGAGAACCGCCACCAGCACGAGGGCGAGCAGCAGCGAGGGGAACGCCAGGATGATGTCCATGATGCGCATGATGAAGGTATCGACCTTGCCGCGGAAATAGCCGGCGACGAGACCGATCAGCACGCCCGAGACCACCGACAGTGTCACGACGACGAGACCGATGAAGAGCGAGAAGCGTGCGCCGTAGATGAGGCGCGAGAGGATATCGCGGCCGACGGCGTCGGTGCCGAGAATGTGCCCCCACATGCCGCCCTGCTGGAAGACCGGCGGCAGGAGAAGCAGCTCGCGGTTCTGGCTGCTCGGGCTGTGCGGCGCGACGAAGGGCGCGAAGACCGCGACGAACAGGATGACCAGGAAGACAAAGAGGCCGATGACGGCGCCCTTGTTGCGCGAGAAATAGAACCAGAATTCGGAAAGGCCCGAGGGCCGCGTGCCACCCGTCTTGGTGTCGGCCGTGTTTTGAACCGTGCTCATGGATCGCCTCCTAGTGCCGGATACGCGGGTTGACCCAGCCGTAAAGCAGGTCGACCACGAGGTTGACGATCATGATGACGGCGGCGATCAGCATCAGGCCACCCTGCACCACGGCATAGTCGCGCTTGAAGACGCTGTCGACCATCCACTTGCCGATGCCCGGCCAGGAGAAGATCGTCTCGGTGAGGATGGCGCCCGCGAGCAGCACGCCGACCTGCAGGCCGATCGTGGTGATGACGGGGATCATCGCATTGCGCAGGGCATGGATGCCGATGACGCGGAACGGCGACAGGCCCTTGGCGCGGGCGGTGCGGACATAGTCCTCGCCGAGCACTTCGAGCATGGCCGAGCGGGTCTGGCGCGCGATGACGGCGAGCGGGATCGTCGCAAGCACGATCGTCGGCAGGATCAGGTAGGTGACCGCCGACTTGAACGCCCCCGCCTGGCCCGAGATCAGGCTGTCGATCAGCATGAAGCCGGTGACCTGCGGGAAGAAGTACATCAGCGAGATGCGTCCCGAGACCGGCGTCCAGCCGAGATAGCCGGAGAAGAAGATGATGAGCAGCAGGCCCCACCAGAAGATCGGCATCGAATAGCCGACGAGCGCGACGCCCATGATCGACTGGTCGAGCCAGGTCCCCCGCTTCACCGCGGCCAGCACGCCGGCCGGAATGCCGAGCACGACGGCGAGGATGATCGCGCAGAGCGAGAGCTCGATCGTCGCCGGGAAGAGCTGAAGGAAGTCATCGAGAACCGGGCGCTTGGTGACGATGGACGAACCGAAGTCGCCCGTCAGCAGGCCTGCGAGATAATCGAAGTACTGGATGTACATGGGCCGGTCGAGGCCGAGCTGGTGCATAAGCTCGGCGTGTCGTTCCGGCGACATCACGCGTTCGCCCGACATCAGCATGACCGGGTCGCCCGGCAGAAGGCGGATGAAGGAGAACGCGATGAGCGATACCCCGAGGAACGTGGGTATCAGGACGGCGAGCCGTCCGAAGATAAAGCGAAACATGGGAGCCAATCCCTTCTTATTTTGAAAAACCGGCGGCCCGAATCTCTTCGAGCCGCCGGCCACTGCACGCTCTTTGCGGCGTGCCCTTTCTCGTAGCCGATATTACTCGGCGATGTCCACGCCTTCGAAGACGAAGTCGCCGAGCGGGGACTGGACGAAGCCCGAAACCTTCTTGCTCATCGGAACGACGGCAAGCGAATGGTCGATGGTGTTCCACGGCGCTTCGCGCTTGAAGATCACCTGGGCTTCCTCATAGAGCTTCGTGCGCTCTGCGACGTCGGCGGTTTCCTTCGCCTTCGTCATCAGGTCGTCGAATTCCTTGTTGCACCACTGCGCGCGGTTGTTGCCGCCGACGGCATCGCAGCCGAGCAGGGTGTCGAGGAAGTTGTCCGGGTCGCCGTTGTCGCCCGTCCAGCCGAGCATGACCGCACCGTCGCGGTCCTTGTCGGAGGAGAGCTTCAGGTATTCGGCCCACTCATAGGAGACGATCTCGACCTCGACGCCGATCTTGGCAAGGTCGGCCTGCATCAGTTCCGCCGCGCGGCGGGCGTTCAGCATGTAGGGACGGGCTACCGGCATGGCCCAGATTTTCATCTTGAGGCCGGAGACACCGGCATCCTCGAGCATCTTCTTGGCGGCTTCCGGATCGTACTTGTCGTCTTCGACGGCATCGTTGTACGACCACATGGTCGGCGGGATCGGGTTCTTGGCGACGGTCGCGGCGCCCTGGAAGACGGCGTCGACGATGGCCTGCTTGTTGACCGCCATGTTGAGGGCCTTGCGGACCTCGACCTTGTCGAACGGCGCGACGAGCGTGTTATAGGCGAGGTAGGCGACGTTGAGGCCGGCCTGCTCGGAGATGTTGAGGTTCGGATCGGCCTTCAGCTCGGCGACGTCGGCAGCGTTCGGATAGGACATCAGGTGGCATTCGCCGGCCTTCAGCTTCTGCGCGCGAACGGCGGCATCCGTGGTGATCGCGAAGACGAGGTCGTCGATCGCCTGCTTGCCGCCCCAGTAATCCGGGTTGGCCTTGTAGCGGATGGCAGCATCCGGCTGATAGGCGACGAAGGTGAACGGACCGGTGCCGAGCGGCTGCTGGTTCATCAGCTCCATCTTGCCGTCAGCCTGCAGCTTGTCGGCATATTCCTTCGAGACGATCGAGATGAAGGGCATGCCGAGGTTGGCGAGCAGCGGCGCTTCCGGGCGCTTCAGCGTGATCTTGACCGTCAGGTCGTCGATCTTCTCGATCTTCTCGATGACATCGGGCAGGCCCATGCCGGAGAAGTATTCCCAGGATGCGCCCGGCACGTACTTGTTCCAGGCGTTATCTTCCTTGTACTGGCGCTCGAAGGAGAAGATCACGTCGTCTGCGTTCAGCTCACGCGACGGGGTGAAATACTCGGTCGTCTGGAACTTCACGCCCTTGCGGAGCTTGAAGGTGTATTCCTTGCCGTCAGCCGAAATATCCCAGCTCTCGGCCAGCGCAGGCTCGATTTCCGTCGTGCCGCGCTTGAATTCCACCAAGCGGTTGTAAACCGTGTGCGCGGCCGCGTCGAAGGTCTGGCCGCCCGTGTAAAGACCGGGGTCGAAGCCTTCCGGCGAGGCTTCCGAGCAGTAGACGAAGGTCTTCGACCAGGCGGCCGTACCCATCAACGAGGCAAGCGCCGTCGCTGCGAGGAGAGTAGTCAGCTTTTTCATAGTGAGCTTCCCAGGTTTGCTTTTTTGTTCTCTTGTGCGGGCTCGGGTGCGGTTCCAGCCCCGGCCTTGCGCGGATGGAACGACATTTGCCGCAGGATTGCAATAAGTCCGCGAACAAATTTGTCCAAACGGAAAAATCCTCGGAACATTATTCTCCACAGCATTAGAAACGGCTTCAAAAGCAACGCGAATCACCCGCCGCTTTCCTGTCAATCCCGACCTGAACGGATGGCGCCGTCGCGCCCGCCGCGTCATAACGGGACAACGAGGCAAGAGGGGCGGCCCTTCGCGGCCCGGCGCTGTGGCGGCAGGGCGGGGCAAAAAAGCGAAGGGCCGCCCCTCTTACATTTTCTCTTTTCTTTTCAATATCTTGCCAGAAGCGCGGGAAAAAAGTGCCCTGCGCGCGTGAAATTGTCCCGTAAAACCCTTTGCCGCCAGAGATTGCGGCGTTAGATTTGGACGCGTGGAATCCCAGGGATAGAGACCACGTGCCCGTCTTGAACAAACACTACCGGCGCTACGATTTCGAAAGCGATCTTGAGAAGGCTCTCAATCGCGTCGATTTCTTTCGCATCTTCCATACCCTGGCGCTGCGTTACGGCTTCGAACACTTCGGGATACTCCAGCTGGCCAACGAGCACGAGACCAGCCACCTTGCCGGTCGCCTCGTGCTGCACGACCTGCCGGCCGGCCTTGCCGAAACCTATGACAAACGCCACCGCCTCAACGATTCCGCCATCTTCAAGAGCTTCTACAAGTCGACGATCCCGACCGTCTGGCGAAGCGACGACCCGCCCGAAAACGGCACGGTCGGCAGCAGCGACTTCCTCGACCAGATCGGCTTCGACATGGCGCTCGCCATTCCGGTCCATTCGATCGCCGGCACGCGCTATGTGGTGCTTTTCCTCGGCGACGGCGAGGATATCGGCCGCAGCGCCCATTACGAGATCTGCTACGAAGCGAACTGCGCCTTCGACTATTTCTACCGCAAGGTGCTCGCCAACAAGGCCGGCATGGGCCTGACGCCGCGCGAGACGGAAATCCTGCGCTGGATCTCCTACGGCAAGACGGCGAGCGAGATCGCCCTCATCGTCTCGGTCTCCGAACACACGGTGAATTCGCACACGGCGACGATCCTGAAAAAACTCGACGTGGTGAACCGCACGCAAATGGTCGCGAAAGCGATCCGCGAGCAGATCATCCAGTAGCGTCACAAAACAGCACCGTGACGCCGGAGATAGCAGAGTTAGGGACTTGTTAATGGTCGCGGCCTGGATGAGAGTAGCCGCGGCCTCCGGCCAACCATTCGATGCAATCAGGTTCACCCACCGCCATGACCGCACCCGTGCAAATCCTGCTTGTCGATGACGACCCTGCGGAAAACGTCATCCTCAGCGCGCTGATGCGCAAGGTCTCGAGCTATGCGATCACGCTCAACTATGTGGAGACGGTGGAGGCGGCGCTCGATTTCATCCGCGCGTCCGGCGTGCAGCTGGACATGATCCTGATGGACAACCGGCTCCAGCCCCAGGCGGATTTTCGCGAGACGGTGCCGGAGCTCAGGCGCAACGGCTATATCGGCCCGGTCGGCGTCATTTCGTCGTCGATCAGCGATGCCTATTTCCAGAAGATTGACGACTACGGCGTCGACTTCCGCATCGACAAGGCCGAACTCGATCCGACGGCCATCGAATTCATCCTGCAGGAATATGTGAAGCGCGACGTCGGCGCCGGGGAATAACCGCCGGCACCAGGCGCGTCAGGCGGCCGGCTGGCGCTCGACCGCGGTGTCCAGGCCGAGCAGCATGCCGATCTGCGGGCGGGCCTTGACGAGGTCGTCGATCGTGTATTGCTGCAGCACTTCGAAGAAGGCGTTCAGCGCCTTGCGCAGCGCCGAATTCAGACCGCAGCTATCGACCAGCGGGCATTCGATCTCGCCGGCCTCGAAGCATTCGGCCATGGCGAAGGAATCCTCCGTCACGCGCACGACGTCAAACAACGTGATCTCCGTCGCGGGCTTCGGCAGGCGCACGCCGCCGTTGCGGCCACGCACCGTCTCGATGATGCCCGCGCGCGTCAGCGGCTGGAGAATCTTGAACAGAAACAGCTCGGAGACGCCATAGGCCCTGGCGATTTCCGGGATGCGGCTGAGTTTGTCACCATTCGCCGCGCAGTACATCAACATGCGCACCGCATAGTTGGTTTGTTTCGTCAGACGCATCGGGAACTCCGGATCCGGTTTTCAAGTCCGAACACATATAGGACACTTCACTGTTTAGAACAATTCCAAAAAGCGGAAAATCACATTCATGTTATGGCAGGGATCGCACGGTTGACTGCAAGGGGCAAGCCGTTAAACACGACTTTAGCAGTTAAGAATAAATGCACCAGGAGGACCAGATGCAACTGCTTAAGACGTCCCTCGCCGCCCTAGCCCTCTCGACCGCCGGTCTGGCGCTTGCCGCACCTGCCCTCGCGGATGGTGAAGTCAACATCTACTCCTATCGCCAGCCGGACCTGATCAAGCCGCTGCTCGACGAATTCACCAAGGAAACCGGCATCACCACCAACGTGCTCTTCCTCGACAAGGGCCTGGTGGAGCGCATCCAGGCGGAAGGCGCGAACTCGCCGGCCGACGTCATCCTGACGGTCGACATCGCGCGCCTGACGGAAGCCAAGGAAGGCGGCGTCACGCAGCCTGTCCAGAGCGACGTCATCAACAAGGACATCCCGGCGCAGTACCGGGATCCGGATGGCGACTGGTTCGGCCTGACCACGCGCTCGCGCGTCGTCTACGCGTCCAAGGATCGCGTCGCGCAGAACGAGATCACCTACGAGGAGCTTGCCGACCCGAAGTGGAAGGGCAAGATTTGCACCCGCGACGGCCAGCACTCCTACAATATCGGCCTGCTCGCCTCGATGATCGCCCACCACGGCGAGGCCGAAGCCGAAAAGTGGCTGACGGGCCTGAAGAACAACCTCGCCAAGAAGCCTGACGGCGGCGACCGCGACCAGGCCAAGGCGATCCTCGCCGGCGAATGCGACATCGCGCTTGGCAACTCCTACTATGTCGGTCTGATGATGACCAACGAGAAGGAGCCGGAGCAGAAGGACTGGGCAGCCGCCATCAAGGTGCTGTTCCCGAATGCGGGCGACCGCGGCTCGCATGTCAACGTCTCGGGCATGGCGCTCGCCAAGAACGCCCCGAACAAGGACAATGCGCTGAAGCTGATGGAATTCCTGTCGGCCGGCACCGCGCAGCAGATCTATGCCGAGCAGGTCTACGAATACCCGGTCCTGCCGGGCGCGGAGCCCTCCGACGTCGTCAAGTCCTTCGGCACGCTGAAGCCGGATGCCCTGCCGCTCGTCGATATCGCGGCAAACCGCAAGAAGGCATCGGAACTGGTGGACAAGGTCGGCTACAACGACGGTCCGTCGCAGTAACGGGATGCCTCCCAAGGCCAAACCAGGAAACGGCGGCTCTCGGGCCGCCGTTTTCGTTCATTGCAGGTCCGGATCCGACTGGCCGGTGATGATCCGGCTGTAGTCGATAATGTCCTTCTTGCGCTGCGGCGTGCCCGGATGGGTGGAGAGGATGTTGGTGTCCCCCCTGTCGCCGAGCTTTTCCTCCAACAGGCCGAAGAAGCGGGCGATCGCGGCGGGATCGAACCCGGCCTTCGCCATCAGCTCGACCGAGCGCCGGTCGGCTTCGGCCTCCGCGCTGCGCGAATAGGAGAGCGCCAGCAGGCCGCCGCCCTGCACCAGCACGTCCTCGACCGCCGAGCCGACGTCGCCGGCGATCAGCATGATGAGGCCGGTCATGCCGGCGGCGCGGTAGAACTGACGCAGGCTGTGCTCCAGCTCGACATGGCCGATCTCGTGCGCAAGCACGCCCACGATCATTTCCGTATCGCTGCCCGCCAGCTCGACGAGCTGGTCGGTGACGACGAGCGTGCCGTCCGGCAGCGCGAAGGCGTTCGGACCGATCAGGCCGCCGTCGCGAAAATTGAGATTGTAGGCCCCTGCCCCGCGCGGCGACTGGGCGGCGATGCGGGCAAAACCGTCGGCGATCTCCTTGCGGCGGCCGTCCGGCAGTTTCGTCGGCGAGAAAGTCGTCTGGTCGAGCGCCTCCAGCGTGCCCTGCGCCATCAGCTGCGGCACGATCGGCGGCGTGGTGAGGATGGCGAGCTCGACGAGCGCCGGCACGCCCCAGCGATAGACCGCGCCGCCGAGCACGAAGGCGGCGAGCACGATGACGATGAGGCGGAGCCGGAACTGTTCCAGCCAGTGCACGAGGCCGGCACCGCCCTTGCCGCGCGCCGCAAGATACCGGTCGATGCCGTCATTGTCCCAGGTCTCGAAGACCGAGCCGTCCGGGAAGGTTACCCGGCGCGGGATGGCCCCGACGCGGCCGGAAATCTCGACCCAGGAGAGGCCCGCGCCGGCGAGCGGCTTCTCGCCGCCGACCGGCACCGCCGCGATTTCCCCGGCCCGCTCGACGAGGCGGGCCTCGACCGAGCGGCTGGAGCCGGCAGGATGCCAATCCCCGCTGGCAATGGTGGCATTGTCAGAAGCCAAAGTCGAAACCTTCAAAGTCCATGAATTCGGAGCCGACGGCCGAGCCCTGCGCCTCGATGCGGCTGAACAGCTCGCCGATGTCGCCGGCAAAGGTAACGCCGGTATGCTCCCACGTATAGCGCGCCATGCGCACCGCCGCCCAGGGCCGCATCAGGCCGAGGGTCAGCAGCGTGACGATGACGTTGGAAATGGCGATCCAGGTGTAGCGGGTGCGCGAGACGTCGCTCAGCAAGCGGTGCTGGCCGTCGAAGGTGGTTGCCGACCAGGCGATGTTGCGCACGCCCGCGCGATAGAAGAGGCCCGCAATGCCGAAGGTGGCGAAGAGCACGATGTAGCCGATGACCGCGCTGATGACGAGCGGGATCTGCTGTTCCGGCGTCAGCGCGCCGGGCGTCTCGATCATCGGCAGGATCAGCGAGAGGTTCATGAAGACGATGAGCGCGATGATGCCGAGGCCGACCAGCGCGATGAGGAACGACAGGAGCCAGGACTTGTAGAGCGGACCGAGCTTCGGGTCCGTATCGAAGGCCTTGCCGCCGTAGCGCAGGTTCGAGCCGACATAGCGCGAGACCCAGCGGCTGGCGAGCGGCGTGAGGATGCCGACGGTGATGACGGCGAGCAGGCTGCCGAGGATGAAGGCCTTGAAGGCCCCGCCCGCCCCGCCGACGAAATCGAAGCGCACATTGCGATAGCTCGTGACCCGCGCGGAGAAGCGCAGGCCCTTGGCGACGAGCCACGGCAGCGCGATCAGCACGACCAGCGTCGGCAGCAGCACGAGGATCGGTACCAGCGTCGCGATGACGTTGAGCGCGACGAAGGCGCCGAGAACGATGAGACGGCCGATGAGGATCTGCAGCCCCTTGGCGTGGTATTCGAACGACCGGCCAAGCAGCACGGTGTTGCCGTAGAAGTAACGGTTACGCCGAACCTTCGCCCAGGCCGAATAGATGCCGAGCGTCAGGATCGTCAGCAGCACATTGACGATCCAGATGCCGAAATATTCCGACGCCTTGCCGGTAAACGTGATGCGGTGGAAACCGCCCGCCTGTCCCGCGGGCGCAGCGGATGCTGCAAATGCCATATCGTTTGCCCCTTCCAAATGCATAGAACACGAGGGCTTAACGGCCCGGGCCGTATGGCTATTCTTCGCAGAGCACAAAAAACCCGCAACGCAAAAGGGGCCCCATCCGGGAGCCCCTTCCATCCTATCCGGTCGAACGGATCACTTCATCGTCGGAATGGAGAATTCCGCGCCGCCCTTGATGCCGGACGGCCAGCGGCTCGTCACGGTCTTGGTGCGGGTCCAGAACTTGATCGAGTCCGTGCCGTGCTGGTTGAGGTCGCCGAAGGCCGAGGACTTCCAGCCGCCGAAGGAATGGTAGGCGAGCGGAACCGGGATCGGAACGTTGACGCCGACCATGCCGATGTTGATGCGGCTGGCGAAGTCGCGGGCGGCGTCGCCGTCGCGGGTGTAGATCGCGACGCCGTTGCCGTATTCGTGCTTCATCGGCAGGTCGAGGGCTTCCTCGTAGTTCTTGGCGCGGACGACGGAGAGGACCGGGCCGAAGATCTCGGTCTTGTAGATCTCCATGTCCGGCGTGACGTTGTCGAACAGGCAGCCGCCGACGAAGTAGCCGTCCTCATAACCCTGCAGCTTGAAGCCGCGGCCGTCGACGACGAGGTTTGCGCCTTCTTCCACGCCCTTGTCGATGAGGCCGAGGATACGCGCCTGGGCCTCCTTGGTGACGACCGGGCCCATGTCGGCCTTCTCATCGGTATAGGGGCCGATGCGCAGGCTCTCGATCATCGGCGTCAGCTTTTCGATGAGGCGGTTGGCGGTTTCCTCGCCGACCGGCACGGCGACCGAGATCGCCATGCAGCGCTCGCCGGCCGAGCCGTAGCCGGCGCCCATCAGGGCATTGGCGGCCTGGTCGAGGTCGGCGTCGGGCATGATGATCATGTGGTTCTTCGCGCCGCCGAAGCACTGGGCGCGCTTGCCGTTGGCGGCGGCCGTGCCGTAGACGTAGCGGGCGATCGGCGTGGAGCCGACGAAGGAGACGGCGGCGATGTCCGGATGCGCCAAAATGCCGTCGACCGCGCCCTTGTCGCCGTTGACGACGTTGAGGATGCCTGCCGGCAGGCCGGCTTCGATCATCAGTTCGGCAAGGCGGATCGGCAGCGACGGATCGCGCTCGGACGGCTTGAGGATGAAGGCGTTGCCGCAGGCGATGGCCGGGGCGAACATCCACATCGGGATCATGCCCGGGAAGTTGAACGGCGTGATGCCCGCGCCGATGCCGACCGGCTGGCGGATCGAGTACATGTCGATGTTCGGGCCGGCGCCTTCGGTGAACTCGCTCTTGGACAGGTGCGGAATGCCGATGACGAATTCGCAGACTTCGAGGCCGCGGATGACGTCACCCTTCGAATCCTCGATGGTCTTGCCGTGTTCGCGCGAGATCAGCACGGCGAGTTCATCCATGTTCTGGTTGAGAAGCTCGACGAACTTCATGAAGACACGCGCGCGGCGCTGCGGATTGGTGGCGGCCCATTTCGGCTGCGCGGCCTTGGCGCTGTCGATGGCGGCCTGGAGATCCGCGTCGTTGGCGAGCGCGACCGTCGCCTGAACCTCGCCCGTCGCAGGGTTGTAGACGTTTGCGGTGCGACCGCTGGTGCCGGCGACCTTCTCGCCGTTGATGAAATGGCCGATCTCGTACATGGGAGTCCTCCGTTTGTTGTGAGAGGATCATCGCACTTCAATTTGCACAACTCAATCACCTTGGATAAGGAACCGTTGTGCAGAAATTAAAGTCGGAGGCAAAATGAACTGGGATGACGCCCGCATGTTCCTGGCGGTGGCCCGCACCGGGCAGATCCTCGCCGCCTCCCGCCGCCTCGGCGTGAACCATGCCACGCTCAGCCGCCGCGTCAGCGCGCTGGAGGAGGCGTTGAAGACGCGGCTCCTCATCCGCCGGACCAATGGCTGCGAGCTCACCGCCGAGGGCGAGGCCTTCTTGCGCGCAGCCGAGCGGATGGAGACGGAGATGCTGGCGGTGCAGGCGAGCATCGGCCGCATCGATACCGCCGTCGCCGGCACGGTGCGCGTCGGCGCGCCGGACGGGTTCGGCGTCTCCTTCCTCGCGCCGCGCCTCGGCCGGCTGACGGCGCGCCATCCGGAATTGAAGATCCAGCTCGTGCCGGTGCCGCGCTCCTTCTCGCTCTCCCAGCGCGAGGCCGACATCGCCATCACGCTGGAACGCCCGGAGCAGGGACGCCTCGTCTCCGCCAAGCTGACGGACTATACGCTCGGCCTCTATGCTTCGCGCGCCTATCTCGAAGAGAACGGCACGCCGCAAACCGTCGAGGACCTCAAGGCCCATCGGCGGGTCGGCTATGTGGAGGACCTGATCTTCACCGCCTCGCTCAATTTCACCGGTGAGATCATGCGCAGCTGGGATGCGGGCTTCGAGATTTCCAGCGCCACCGGCCAGACGGAGGCCGTGCGTTCCGGCGCCGGCATCGGCATCCTGCACGATTACATCGCCCGGCAACATGACGAGCTCGTCCGCCTGCTGCCCGGCACCGCCATCCGCCGTGCCTACTGGACGACCTGGCACGAAAGCGCGCGGGACCTGACGCGCGTGCGCACCGTCGCCGAATTCCTGCAGGAACTCGTGCAGAAGGAGCACCACATCTTCCTGTGAGCGTCAGTCGCCCGCGGTCAGCGCGGTCGTCTCGGGCATCGGCACCAGCACGCTTTTGGCCCGCGACGTCCGCTTCTCTCCGGCCTCCTCTGCCGGCTTTTCGGCAACGGCGATCTTAATCTTCTCCTGGCCGGCTTCGCCCGGGAGCGGCACGCGCACGGCATTGCGGATGGCGGCCGGCTCCTCCGCCCGCTTCTCCTCGACAACCCGGCGCTTCGGCGTACGGCGCGGCTCTGCGCCATCGTCGATCACCGCCACGGGCTCGGCGCGCATCGATACGGACTGGCTGCGCAGGCCGCCGCTGCCGCCGGCATAACGCAGCATGTCGAAGGTCTGGCCCGTCACCGGCTTCAGCCGCATGCCGCCCATCAGCGCGGCGATGCGCTCTTCCGGCATGGAGGGATGGCAGAAGCGCAGGCGCACCTGCGCGGAATAGTTGCCGTCCCCGATGCGGCCCATCGCCGTTTCGCTGAGCGGCGCCGTTCGCTTGGCGAACTGCCAGGCATAAAGGCAGCTCCCGGAGGTGCCGAGCGGCCCCGTCGCATAACCGTAGACGCCATGCGTGTTCTGGCCGGCAGCTGCGTTGATCCTCATGGCGACGCCCGGCAGGGCCTGCCGCATCTCGGCAAGGATCGCCCGCCGCGTCGGCGCGCGCAGGAAGGCGGTGCCTTCGGCGGGCGTGCCGACCCGCACCGTCAGCACGTTCTCGCCGGCGGAGGCCGTCGCGTTGGAATAGACGATCGCCTGTTCGAAGAAATCGCCGCGCACCGTCTGGCGCACGCTTTCGATGCGCCCGGAGATCGACGGCAGGTAGGCAGCGGCGAATTCCGGCGAGACCTCCGTCGAGATCGGCGGCGCATCCGGCCGGATGGAACCGGTTTCGAGGAACGGATCGTGCACGGCGGTGCAGCCCGTGGCAAGGAGCGGAAGTGCAGTGAGAAGCAGCCAGCGCATGAAGAACCTATCGGATGGGGGCCGTGGAGACGGCGAGGCCGCGGGCGGCCGCCGGGTCGTAGAGATGCATGTTGAGCCGCGCGAAGACCGCCTGCGCCTGGCCGCGATTGCCGAGATGGTAGTAGGCCCAGCCGCGCAGCTGGCTGAGATCGGCCGGCTCGGCGACGAGGCTGGCGCGCGCGTTCAGCGCATCGAGCACGCGCTGGTACTGCTTGTGATCGAAGGCCGAGCGGGCACGCTGCCAGTAAATCTCGGCCCGCACCTCGCGGTCGCGCCTTTCCGCGAGCGGATAGAGGCTGACCATCGCCTCGGCATCGTCTGTCAGTCGGCCGCGCAGCAGGGTGAGCGCCGCGCCATAGGCGGCATCCGCCTGCGTGCGGCTGTTGCCGAGCGCCGCCTCGAAGGCGTTGCGGGCTTCGGCCAGCCGGTTCAGTTCGAGATGGCACCAGCCCTTGATCAGCATGGCATCGGCGGAGATCGCGCCGCGCGCTTCCAGCGCGGAGATGTCCTTGATGCAGGCGCTGAAGCGCTTCGCCTTGAAATGCGCGAGATAACCGCTGCCACCGCCCGTGGCGGAAGCGAGGGGCATTTCCACGGAGACGCTGCGGCGGCCCTTGGGCGGGGTGGCGACCTTTATCTCGGCCCAGATCTCCGGGTAGATGTCGCGGTATTCCTGCTCCAGCGCCGCATAGTCCTTCTTCTGGCCGAGGCGCAGCAGGCTGAGTGCGAGCCCCTTGACGCGCACCGGCGCGCTTTCCCAGTCGAGCGACTTTGCGAACCAGGCCCTTGCAGCCTCATACTGGCGTGAATTGTAGGCATACCAGGCGAGGATCTCCGCATGGTCGGCATTGGACGTCGCGAGGATCGCGTTGCTGTAGGCGGTGACGGTCTTCCCGTCCGCGTCCGGCTGGTCCGGCTTGGAGAAGCGCAGCGACAGCGCATTCATCAGGAAGGCCGGGTCTGCGGAAAGGTCCTCGAGATAGGCTTGCGCGACCGCATAGGCCTCTTCCTGCCTGTTCCCCGCCGCCAGCGACAGGTATAGCCCCTTGGCGTTCTCCGCATCCCGGCGCTTGGCAAGCGCCGCCTTGAACCAGCGCGCGGCACTTTCCGGCGCCTTGAGCTTCAGGTCGTACCAGCCGAGCAGCGACAGGTCCTCGAGACGTTCGCCTTTTTCTGCGGCGGCGCGAAGCTTGCCGACCTCGCCCTCCGCAATCGGCGTCTGGCGCTTTTCGTCCGCATTGAAATCCGCGATATCCTTGCGCGTCAGATCGAGTTCGACCGGCGCCAGGCCAGCCTGCAGCAGCGGAGACGTCGCCAGCAGGCCCATCGCCTTGCGCACGTCCTCCGCCGGGAAATCCCGCGTCGATTTCTGCAAGGTCGTGAGAATCTGCTGGTCCGGCAGACGCTTGTCGCCCTCGCGGAAGAGCAGGCCGCGATACACCGAAGTCAGCGCATCCTTCGCGCCGGTCCCCGCATAGGCATCGAGCAGCATCCAGGCGAGGTCGACCTCCGTCTCCGTCGACGGATCGAGACCCTTCGCCGCCTCGATGACGCCCATCCAGTCCTTGCGGGCGGTGGCGGCCATCATCTCGATACGCTGCTTGCGCCGGGCGAGCTTGCCGGAAAAATCCTCGCTCGGCATCCATTCGGGATTTTCCGAACGGCGCCTGCCGATCTCGGCCTCGATGCCGGTGAAGTCGTTCTTCTCGTAGAGCGCCCAGAGCGCGCTCTCGTCCACCTGCCGCGCAGCGGGCGAATAGACATCCGCCGGCACCACGAAATCCGGATATTTCAGCCGCAGGCGGTTCGTCTCGGCCTCCAGCCGGGCGGCCTGCTTCTGCTCGGCGTAATAATAGAGGGCAGCCATCTCGACCGCGTCGGGACCGGCCTCGCCCGCGAGCGCGATCGGCGACAAAGCCGTGCAACCGGCAAGAAGGGCGGACAGGAAAAGCGCTCTCATCGATCGGACCTCACGCCCCTCTTCGGCACCGTCACACCGAGCCAGACGGCGAAGGCGCCGAGGCAGGCGAGAACGAGCAGCACGTAGATCTGGAAATTGTCGGAGAACCAGGCGGCCGCGACCCGGCGCAGGTTGCCCGGGCTGCGGTCGGCGAAGTCGGCGATGTAGCGCTCCGCCGCCGGCAGGCTGGAAAGCGCAAGGCTCGCCGTCTCGATGGTTGCCGTGCCGCCCTGGAGATCACGCCAGACGGCAGGTGCCACGAGCCGCTGCACGCCGGCATCCACATCGCGCGGCGAACCGGCCTTGACCACCGTCCAGGTGGAAAGGCCGTCGGGCGAGCGCATCTGTGAAAGCGTCACCAGCGCACCTTCGCCATGGGGGGCCTGCGCGGCATCCTCGCCTTCATAGCTCAGCCAGCGCCCGAAACCGTTCGATGCGGCGGCGAGCCAGAGCTGCGCCCGCACGCCGAAGGAAAGGTCTTCCTGCTGCACGGCCGTCGAATTGTGGAAGGCCTGCAGGAGGTCGGCGGTCTCGTCGCCGGTGCCGGCGGAAACCGAGGCGGTGAGCACCGGGTCGGGCTTCAGCAGGTCGGCGACGGAAGCGCCGATATCGGCTTCGGCGGGGAAAGCCGATTTGCCCGCGGCGCCGAGTTCGGCAAAGTCGTTCTGCGAGGAGATCACCAGCGCGTCGCGGCCGGTGCCCTGCACGGGCAGGCCGATGGCGATCCTGGCATTCAGCGGCGCGCGGGCGGAGCGCGCCAAGCGGGACAGAAGCGTGAGGCCGGCACCGACCGACTGGCTGTCCGCCCGGTCGATGACGAGGTCGAAAGCCTTGCCGCCGCCATAGGGATAGGCCTTGCCGGCCAGCGCCGAAAGATCGGGCAGCCGGCCGACGCGGGCGAGCGCCGGAACCTCGATGGCGGTCGTGTCGAGCAGGATGAAGCGCGGCTTGCGGTCATCGCGCTCTTCCTGGCGGCAGGCGGCGTCCGCCGCCATCGGCAGCTCCGCCAGCAGTTCGATCCGGTTGACGCCCGGCCGGAAGGCGCGCAGCGGCAGCTCGATCCGCTTGCCGTCGAACTGCTCGCCGGTGCGGTTGCGGAAGGGATAGCTCTTCACCACCCTGTCGTTGACGCGCACGAGAAGCTGCGCCGTCTGGTCGAGGCCCGGCGAGGTGGCGGCGGAAAGGCGAAGGTCGAGCGTCGCATATTCCGCCGGATAGAAGTCCGCCGGCATCTCGACCGAAAAATCGGTGCGCGACAGGCGACCGGAGAAGACGCGGGTCTCGTAGCCGGCATCCTTCAGCGTGCGACGATCGCCGGCATCGACGGCGAGCACGTCCCTGCCCGTTCCGAAGATGCCGGTCTTCAGGCCATCGGCCATCGATCCCTTCACGGCAGCGAGCACGGCCGCGCGGATATCGCCGGCATTGGCGGCGCGCATGACGACACGCGCCCGCTCGGCCGAGGCGCCGGCCTGCACGGAAAGCCCGCGCGGGGTGCCGGCGAGGCCGAGTTTCGCAAGCGTGGCCGAACCGTTTCGGTCCATGGCCATGACGAGATCGATGCCCGGCCCCGTGCCCGGCCTGTCGGCGACCGAGACCGTCACGTCATCCCGGTTCAGGAACAGGACGAGCGCCTGCAGGACGGGCGCGGCCTCGTTCAGCGCCTCGGCATCGGGCAAGGCGGGAAGGACGACACGGATATCCGTGCGCTGCTCCGCCGTACGGCGAACGGCGAGCAGGCTGTCGAAATCGGCAAAGTCGGTGGAAACGGACGAGGCAAAGCCGCTTGCCGCCGGATCGAGCTTCGTCCAGAGCTCATAGGTGGCGTCGAGCGAGCAATCGACGCGATGGTGCTGCCGGGCGCGCAGGCGCACGACATTGCGGCCGGCCCGCAGGAATTCGAAGGCGACCGCGACCTTCTCCGTCTTGACGCCGTTCGGCGAGGCGATGGGAAAGCCGCCGAGGTCGCGGCCGTTGACCTCGATATCCACCTTCGCCGTGTCGGGCAGCACCGAGACCGCGTTGACATAGGCAAGGTTCAGCGTGCCGCCGGCGGCAACCTGCGGACCGTTAAGCTGGAAGGTGAAGGTCGCGACGTCGTCCTCGCCGGAAAGCGTGTAGGCCTCCGCCGACTGCTCGAAGGGCACGAGGTTTTCGGCCGCGGCGCCTTCGGACGCGATCTTCTTCGACTCGACGGGGTGCGGCAGGAGGCCGCTGGTCAGCGCCGTGCCCTCGAGGAGCGGCTTGACGGCATCGGCCACCAGCCCCTCGGCCCAGCCGGCGCCGGCCGAGGCAACGAGGAAGACGAGCGCCAGGGTCTTGAGAAGCGTGGGGTTAGCCATAGGCCTGGGCTCCTGTCAGGACCGGCGGCAGCTCGGTGGCGCGGCCGGAGATCTGGGCATTGTTGTCCTTCACGACGATGGGCGCATCGGCAAAGGATTTGACGGTGCTTTCGCGGATGAGGCCGGCGGAGTAGCGGAGCGCGCGAAGCGTCTCGCGGATGCTCCAGAGGGCGAAGCGCGAGGTACCCCAGAAGAAGCTGCGGCGCACCTGGCGGCGGGTGATGCGCTCCTGCAGGACAGCCTGGTCGGAATACATCAGTTCGGCGATCGCCAGGAAGGTTTCCGGCGTGCGCTCCTTGTAGGCGAAGCCGTGCACCGCGCCCGCCCCAGCATCGCGGCTGGAACGATAGACGACGTCGAAGGTGATGACCTGGCCGGCGCGGCGGAGCTGGATGGACGCTTCGAGCGGGTTTTCAAGGTCGATCTCCGGTGCCGTCTCGACGAATTCCACCGAGACGCCGCCGAAGGAGGCATCCTGGATGATGATGTTGGAGAGCTTGCCCTCGGCCTTCATCAGCGCATGGCGCTTGACGGGCAGGCGCTGGTTGCGGCGCAGCTCCCGCCGCTCGGCGACGACGCCGAGCGCGGCCCCGGCAAGGCCGAGATTGATGAGGTTCCAGCCGGCGACGATGGTCAGGAGTTCGGTCGCGACCGGCTCCGTCAGGAAGCGGTAGCCGGAATAGAGCGCGGCCGCGAGCAACATGAAGAAGATGAGGAAGTAGGGCCGGGCGAGCGGCGACAGCATGCTGCGGTCGAGCGTCTGGCCCTTTGCCGTGACGTTGAAGGTCGGCTTCCTCGGGCTGCGGATGACGCTGACGATCGAGCCGAAGAGCAGCACCGACTGCACATATTCATAGAGCTCGGAGACCCAGGGCCAGCGCACGCGGCCATAGAGATAGCTCTGCATGGCGAAGGAGCCGATGAGGTAGGTCACCGCGTAGGAGGCGAATTCCAGGATGTTCGCCTGGTAGATCTCCAGCGAGAAGAAGATGTAGAGCAGCGGCGAGAAGACGAAGGCGAGCCGCGACAGCGGGAACAGCCAGAACAGGTTGATGCCGGCATAGCAGATGCGCTGGGCGAGCGTCAGGCCCTTGGCGAGGAACGGCCGGTTGAGGATGAGGATCTGCAGCATGCCCTGGCACCAGCGGGCGCGCTGGCCGATGAAGGACACGAAGGTTTCCGGCTGGAGGCCGGCGATCAGAGGCTTGTCGACATAGAGGCTGTGCCAGCCCTTGGAATGCAGCGCCAGCGCCGTCTCGCAATCCTCGGTGATCGACTGGCCGGAAAAGCCGTTCGCCGCGACAAGCGCCGCGCGGCGCAGCACCGCCGCCGAGCCGCAGAAGAAGGAGGCGTTCCACTTGTCCAGCCCGCGCTGCAGGATCGAATAGAACATCTCGTTTTCCGAGGGCATGCGCGCGAAGGTCTGGAGGTTCTTTTCCAGCGGATCCGGGTTGAGGAAATAGTGCGGCGTCTGGACGAGGAAGAGCTTCTTGTCCTTCCGGAAGAAACCGACCGTCTCGCGCAGGAACTCGCGCACCGGCGCATGGTCGGCGTCGAAGACGACGACGAGCTCGCCCTTCGAGACCTTCAGCCCCTCGTTGAGATTGCCGGCCTTGGCGTGGTCGTTCTGCTTGCGGGCATGATAATGCACGCCGAGCGAGGCGCAGAGCGCCTTCAGCTGCTCGTGGCGGCGGATCGCCGCGATCGAGATGCGCGGGTCCTTGTGGTTGCGCTTGGCCTCCGTGCCGCCGTCGTCGAGCAGATAGACGTTCAGCTTGTCCTTCGGATAGAGCATCGACTTCGCCGCGGCGAGCGTGCCGGCAAGCAGCTCCGGCTCCTCGTTGTAGGACGGGATGAAGACGTCGACGGTCGGCAGGCTCGCCGCATCGCCCGTCTCCGGGCTTTCGCGCTTTACCGGATCGGCCAGCATGAAGAAGCTGATCGCCAGCATGGCGAGGCAGTACATTTCCGCGAGATAGAGGACCAGGCCGGGAATGAAGTTCAGCGGTTCATAGATGCTCGGCAGCGTCTCGGTGGTACGCCAGAAGGCGTAGCGCATGGCGAGGATGCCGGCAAAAACGAAGGTGACGAGCCGGAATGTGGCGCTCTTCGGGCGGGTCATCGCCAGGAACATCACGCCGAGCACGGCAAAACTCAAGATAAGCTGGGCCTGAAGGCTGATCGGCAGCCAGAGAAGGAACAGCCCGAACATGCCGGCGGGAACCGCCAGCCATTTGACGCACGTCATGTGCATTTGAAGAACCCCATTTGCATCGCGGCAGCGCGTCATGCGGACCGGTCCCATACAGGAACGGGAGGACATTAGGGATCCATTGGTCAACGGTTTCCTAATGGAGTGCCAAAACGGGAATGGCGTCAAAAGCGTGGTAAAGGAAGGGTTTACGCCGCGTCAGCGGTGGGCGGGCGCCTGCGATTTCGCCACGATGAGGATGCCGGCGAGGGACACGGCGAGCCCCCCGGCCATGGCCCAGGACAGGGGCTCGCCGAACATCAGCCAGGCCCAGACCATGGTCACCGGCGGGCTGAGATAGAGGACGGCGGTCACCCGGGCGGGCGAGGATTTGCGCAGCGCGAGATAGTAGAGGCTCCAGGCACCGAACGTCGCGACGAAGACGAGCCAGAGGATGCCGCCGATGAAGCCCCGGTCGAGAACCGGAAGCACGCCGCCCTCGTGCCAGGCCGGCACGGCGAAGATCGCGGCTGCCGACAGGCACTGGATGCAGAGGCTCTGATAGACCGGCATGGCATTGACCGGGCTGCGTTTCTGCAAGAGCGTCGCCAGCGCCAGGGACAGGGTGCCGAGAACGGGAAGGCCATAGGCCCAGAGCGGCACGTGGCCGATCTCCAGCGACCAGCCGGAGGCGATGAGCACGCCGGCAAGGCCGATGAACGAACCGATCCATTGGCGCCCTGTCAGAGCCTGGCCGAGAATGGGCCAGGACAGGAAGGCGACGGCAAGCGGCAGCATGTCGGTGATGAGCGCGACGAGACCGGTGGGCACACCGAGACCGATCGCCAGCGCGAAGCCGGAGAGATAGCCGGCCATGGCCAGCGCGCCAAGCAGCATCTGGAGGGCGACGTCCCTGCCGCGCATCCTCGGCCCCAGGGCAAGCGCGAAGGGCAGCAGCACCAGCCCGGACACGAGGCTTCGCCAGAAGAGGATGAGGAAGATCGGCGCATGGTCGCTGGCAAAGCGCACGCCGATGAAGCCGGCACTCCAGCACACGACCAGTGCCGCCTCGAGAAGGACGAGGACGCCGAGCGACCAGAGCCGGTTCGCACGGACGGAAGGCAGTGCCGCAAGATCGCTGGCGCTCATAGCTGGTCCATGATCGAGACGGCGATCCTGCGGGCCGCCTTCAGCCGACCGTCATGCCCGTCGAGGCCGGCGCGGGCCATGGCGCCCTCCAGCACGAAGGACAGGTGTTCCGCCATCGCGTCGATCGCAGCGCCGCCATCGGGCTTCATTTCGCGCAGGCAGGCCCTGAAGAGCTGCTCGACCTCTTCCTTCTGCAGGGCCACCGTCGCCCGGCCTGCATCGCCGACGGGAAGCTCGGCGGCGGCATTCAGCAGGCCGCAGCCGCGAAACCCCCAGCCATAGGCGCGTTCGGCATGGTCGACATAGGAATCGAAGACCGCCAGCAGCCGCTCGCGCGGCGTCGCGGCCTTGGCCAGCCGCTCGCCGTAGAGCGCATGCCATTCCGCAAGGCGCGCCTCCAGGTAGGCGTTCACGAGATCGGACTTGGAGGAGAAGTTGTTGTAAAGGCTCATCTTGGCGACGCCCGCATGCGCGGTGATCGTATCGATCCCCGTCGCCCCGACCCCATCCCGGTAAAACAGCTCGGCCGCCGCCTTCAGCAGGCGCTCCCGCGCAGGCACCCGTTCACCCATTGCGCCCTCCAATAACTATGTAGACCGATCTACCTATTTTCTACACAAGTCAAGAGGGCATGGGCAAGGCATCGCCAAAACGGCGCCGTCCCGCGGGAAAGCTGCAACCATCCGGATTTCAGGGGAGAAGAAGTGGTACGGTTGAGTGGAGTTGAACCACTGACCTCAGGTGCCACAAACCTGCGCTCTAACCAACTGAGCTACAACCGCACACGGCGCGTCCTGCGCGCTTGGTGCGTCACATAAGGGGAGCCGCACCATTTTTCAAGCGTTTTTTGCAAGCGCTCAAATGAAAATGGCCGAGCGATTGCCCGGCCATTTTATCATGGGGTCCAGCCCCGCACCAGACGGTGCTCAGACGGTCTTGAAGGACTTCATGGCCTTCTCGGCGGCCGACTTGCCGGGAGCGGCGACCTTCTCGGCAACCTTCTTGGAGGTTTCCTGCAGGGTCTTGGCCTGCTCGACGGCAACTTCGGCCTGCTTGCGCAGGAAGGCGGTCTGCAGTTCGAAGAGTTCGGAAACGGACTTCACGCCGAGCAGGGCTTCCATGTGCGAAAGCGAGTTCTCGGCATTGGTGCGGAGCGCTTCGATGGCCTTGAGGCCGAGTTCGACGGAGCCGGCCTGCGCGCTTTCAAGCGTCGCTTCGACGGTCTTGGTGGCGTCTTCGGCAGCTTCCTTCATCTTGGCATAGGCCTCCTTGGTCTGCGCGGCGCCCTTTTCGGCGAATTCGCGGAAGCTCTCGGAGAACTTGCTCGGGTCGATGGATGCGATGGAGAATACGTCGTCCGTCTTCTTGGTAGCCATTGTCTGCGCTCCTTGGTTTGGCCCTCTCTAGAGGCGCCGTGTTCTTGGATGGCCTCTATATAGGCGATCTTATTTCGCATTGCAACAAAATTGTGCATCGCACAATAAATCATGAGGCCGTTAACCCTTCTGCCCGAAAGCCCGGGGCTTTGCGGGCCGGGCGCTGGACCCTCCGCCGGTGCGCCGCTATTAATAAAGTGTTAATGGAAAGCCGGGACGCCGGATTGAGACAGGCCTGAACATGTCCGCAAAGCAGTATCCCTTTATCGACGTCGCCGTCCATGAACGGGTGCGCCTGCCCTTCGCCAGGGGCGAGGCGGTCGTGCTGTTTTCCAGGGACATGGCGCGCGTGCTCTGGTCGAACGGCCGCGGCGCGGCCCTCTTCGGCCATGACAATATCTACGATTTCCTCGATGCCGGGCCGGACCGCGCCGACGTCGCCTTCCGCCAGCTGGCGGCAACCGCCCGCCAGGTGCAGGCGCCGGGCGATCGCCGCAGCTTTCTCATGCGCGTCGGCAGCGGCTTTCGCAGCATGCCGGTGACGGCCGCCGTCGAGGACGTCACCATCCGCCCCGGCGACGAGGCGATCCTGTTCAGCGCGCCGGTCGGCGCCGGCCGGCAGAGCCCGCAGGAGGCCGCCGCCGCCATGCTGACCGGCTTCGACGATCCGGACACGCACATGGCCGTGCTCGACGGCTCGGGCACAATCATCGCCGCCTCGGACGGTTTCGAAGGCCTTTCCATCAGCCCGGAGACGCGCCGCGCCCTCGTCGAGGCCGCCGGGCGCAGCACCGAGCGCCTCGTCAAGCGCCCGATCGCCACCGGCCGCGGCCATCTGCCCGCCGCCATCGGCCGCATCGCCGCCGACCCGCCGCTCCACCTGCTCTTCGCCGTCGAAACGATCCTGGGCCATCTCGACCCGGATGAAACCGCGGCGGAACCCGTTGCCGAGACGCCGGCCGAAACCGTCCTGGACGCCGAGCGCCCCGCGCCGGCGGTGGAGGAGACGCAGGAGCAGGCTGAACGGATCGCCGGCGTGGTGGAACCGGTCTGCGAGCCCGTTGCCATCGAAACAGAGCCCATGGTCGACGACGGAGCCGCACCGGAGGACGGCATGGAGGCCGCGGTTTCCGCCGAAGAGATCGTCGAGACGGCTTCCGACATCCTGCCGGCAGCGGACGAACCGGCCGCGAACCTGCCGGATGCCGCCACGGAGGAGACCGTCGGAACCGAAGCCGAAAGGGCCGAGGCCGTTCTGGTCGCGGCCGAAAATGACGGGGCGGATCGCAACACGGACGGCTTTACCTTCAATCCGCAGGGCCGGCCGATCCGGTTCGTCTGGAAGATCGATGCGGAGGGCCGGTTCAGCGAGATTTCGGAGGAGTTCGCCGCCGCCGTCGGCCCGCATGCCGCCGCGATTGCCGGCGAGCGCTTCTCCGACGTCGCCACCCGCTTCGACCTCGACCCCGAGGGCAAGATCGGCGACCTCCTGCGCCGCCGCGACACCTGGTCCGGCAAGACGATTCTGTGGCCGGCCGAGGGCACCAACCTCGTCGTGCCCGTCGACCTCGCGGCCCTGCCGACCTATTCGCGCAACCGGGAATTCGATGGCTTCCGCGGCTTCGGCATCGTGCGCATCGCCGATGCAGCCCCGGATCCGCACGCCCGCGGCCTGATGCTTGCCAGCGCCGCGGATGACCAGGCGGCCGAGATGGAGGAAGTCTTCGCCGAGGAAGCCGGCACGCTCCTGGAGAGCGCGGCCGGGGAGCTGGACGACACCACCGAGGCGACGACGCAACCTGTCGCGGACGCCACGGACACGGCAGACGACGTCTCCGTCATGCCGGACGAGGCCGATCACATAGAGGGAACGACCCCGGTAGCGCAGGACACCGTCGAAACGGAGGCGGCAACGGAAGCCTCTGTGGAAGATGGCGAGGACATGCAGGCCACGCCCGCCGAGGACGAAGAGGATGCCTTCCGCGGCGAGCGCCCGGCGCTGCGCCTCGTCGAGACCCCGGCCCGCCGGCAATCCGACAAGATCGTGCAGCTCGAGACCCGACGCAATCGCGGCGGTCTCTTCGACGGCCTTTCGACCGGCGAGCAGGCCGCCTTCCGCGAGATCGCCCGCCAGCTTGGCGAGACCTTCGGCAAGCGCAAGCCGGAGGACCGTCCGTCGGCCGAGCCTGTGGAAACGGCGGCTGGCGGCGAACAAACGGACGAGACGACCGGTGACGCCCGCCCGGAAATTCCGGAGAGCGCCGAGGCAACCGCCATCGCGCAGACCGCCGACGAAACCCATGCGGAAGTGCCCGGCCTCGAAATCGGCCCGCATGCCGACGACCTCCTGAACGAGGCGCATGCCGAAGGGCGCACGGCCATCGCGCCGCCGCGCCGGCAGATGGACTATGGTCTTACCGCCGCGGTGGTCGACGTGCTGCCCGTCGCGCTGCTCGTTCATGTCGGCGACCGGCTCATCCACGCCAATCCGGAATTCTTCCGCCTGACGGGTTATGGCGGCCTTGAGGACCTCGAAGCCTCGGGCGGGCTCGACATCCTCCTGGCCGGCCCCGACGAGGACGCGGAAGACGGCGACGGCACCATGACCCTGCGCCATGCCGACGGCGAGAGCACGAGCGCCGTGCACGCCCGCCTCCAGTCGATCCGCTGGGAGGACGGCACGGCGCTGATGCTGGCGCTGACGCCGCTGCACACGAAGTCCGCGCTTTCGCTGGTCGAGACCGCGCCGGCTCCAGTGGCGGAAGCCGAGGATCGCAATGCCGACCAGGCCGCGGCCGCGGCGCTGCGCATCGAGGTCAGCGAATTGCGCTCGATCCTCGAAACGGCGACCGACGGCGTCGTCGTCGTCGGGCAGGACGGCGACATCCGCTCGATGAACCGCTCGGCCAGCGCCCTCTTCAACTATGACGAGGACGAGACGCGCGGCCGGCCCTTCGCCATGCTCTTTGCCCATGAAAGCCAGAAGGCGGTGCTCGACTATCTCGCCGGGCTTGCCGGCCACGGCGTCGCCAGCGTGCTCAACGACGGGCGCGAGGTCATCGGCCGCGAGGCGGCCGGCGGCTTCATCCCGCTCTTCATGACCATGGGCCGCCTCTCCTCCTCCGCCGGCTATTGCGCGGTCATTCGCGACATCACCCAGTGGAAACGCACGGAAGAGGAGCTGCGCAACGCCAAGCGGGCCGCCGAGACGGCCAATGCCCACAAGAGCGACTTCCTCGCCCGCGTCAGCCACGAGATCCGCACGCCGCTTAATGCCATCATCGGCTTTTCCGACATGATGGCGACGGAGCGCTTCGGACCGATCGGCCATCCGCGCTATATCGAATATGCCAACGACATCGGCCGCTCCGGCCGCCATGTGCTCGACATCGTCAACGACCTGCTCGACATTTCGAAGATCGAGGCGGGCGAGATGGAGCTGGAATTCACCGCCGTCGGCCTCAACGAGACGCTCGCCGAGGCGGTCTCGCTGGTGCAGCCGCAGGCGAACGCCCAGCGCGTCATCATCCGCACCTCGCTTTCGGCCAATGTGCCGCAGATCGTCGCCGACCTGCGCTCGATCAAGCAGATCGCGCTCAACATCCTGTCGAACGCCATCCGCTTCACCCCGTCGGGCGGGCAGATCGTCGTGTCGACGGCCTATGAGGCGAACGGCAGCGTCGTGCTGCGCATCCGCGACACCGGCGTCGGCATGACGCGCAGCGAACTGGAACAGGCGATGAAGCCCTTCCGGCAGGTGACGACAGGCGCGCGCAAGCGCGGCGACGGCACCGGCCTCGGCCTGCCGCTGACCAAGGCGATGGTCGATGCCAACCGGGCGAACTTCGCCATCAGCTCCACGCCGAACGAGGGCACGCTGGTCGAAGTGATCTTTCCCTCGCCGCGCGTGTTGGCAGATTGAGCCGATTGGATTAGAGCGGGAGGACGAGGGCAAGGCGCATCGACGACCCCTCATCCGGCTCCCGCACCTCCCCGGCGAGGTTCCCGCGTGAAGCGGGATGAGGGAAACCGCTCGGACGCCTGCCTGCCGAAGGACCCCTTTTCCCGAGGTGAACGCCTTGCAGGTATCTTCCGAAAGTCTACCGGCACAGATGCTCGGCCGCAGGACGGGCATGCGGCGCCATCCGCTCCTGTCGGCCTCCGCCGTGCTCGCGGCCGTCATCGTGCTGATACCGGCCATCGCCATCGTCGTCATCGCCTTGACGGGCGGCACCGACAACTGGCCGCATCTCATCAGCAATGTCATTCCGCGCGCGACGCTGCGCACGCTGATCCTGCTTGCCGGCGTCGGCACGATCACGGCGATCGTCGGCGTCGTCACGGCCTGGCTTGTGGCGAGCTGCGAGTTCCCCGGGCGCCGTCTGCTCTCCGGCCTGCTGGTGCTGCCGCTCGCCATTCCCGCCTATCTCGGCGCCTATGCCTTTGCGGAGTTCTTCTCCTTCACCGGCCCGGTACAGACCGCCTATCGCGCGCTCTTCGGCTTCCAGACGAGCCGCGACTACTGGTTTCCGGAAGTGCGCACCACGGGTGGGGCGATGCTGGTCCTGTCCAGCGTGCTCTATCCCTACATCTACCTCTCCGCCCGCTCGATGTTCCTGATGCAGGGCCGGGCGGCGGCCGACGTGGCGCGCACGCTCGGCGCGGGCCCGCTCAAGGTCTTCGCCAGGATCCAGATCCCCATGGCGCGGCCGGCGATCATGTTGGGGCTGACGCTGGTCGCCATGGAGACACTGAACGATATCGGCGCGGTGGAATATCTCGGCGTGCAGACCCTCACCTTCTCGATCTTCGACACCTGGCTCAACCGCGGCAGCCTTGCCGGCGCGGCGCAGATCGCCTGCATCATGCTGGTCTTCGTCATCTGCCTGATGATGGTGGAGCGCGCCGCACGCCGCCGGCAGCGGTTTTCCAGCCAGAAGACGACGGCGGCCGTGCACGATTCCGTGCGCCTCAAGCTTTCAGGCTGGAAGAAATGGGCCGCAACGCTTGCCTGCCTTCTGCCGCCAGTCATCGGTTTTGCCATTCCCGTCTTCGTGCTCGGCGGTTATGCCGCGCGCCGGCTGGAGCAGTTCGCCTCCACGCGGCTTCTCTCCGCGCTCTGGAACAGTGTCCTCGTCTCGGGCTCGACCGCGCTCGTCGCGGTGCTGCTCGCCTTCCTGCTCGCCTATGCCGCGCGCACCACGCGCTCGCGGCTGAATGCCGCCGCCGGCCGCTTCGCGTCCTTCGGCTATGGCGTGCCGGGCACGGTGCTGGCCATGGGCGTGCTCATCCCGCTCGCCAATTTCGACAATGCGGTCGATGCCTTCCTGCGGGCGCAGTTCGGCATCTCGACCGGGCTGCTGCTCTCTGGCACCGGCTTTGCCATCATCTATGCCTGCACGGTGCGCTTCCTCACCATGGCGGAAGGCACGATCGATGCCGGCTTCCACAAGCTCTCGCCCCATCTCGACATGGCCGCGCGCACGCTCGGGCGCACCAGCAGCCAGACGCTCTGGAGCGTGCTCCTGCCCATGATGCGGCCGGCGACGCTGACGGCGGCGCTGCTGATCTTCATCGAAAGCATGAAGGAACTTTCAGCGACGATCATGCTGCGCCCGTTCAACTTCAACACGCTGGCGACACTGGTCTACGAGGACGCCTCGCGGGCGAAGGTGGAGGATGCCGGCGTGCCGGCCGTCATCATCGTCGCCGTCGGGCTCATTCCCGTCTTCCTCGTCTCGCGGTCGCTGGACCGCAAGGACGGCTAAACCGCGTTCGGGCAAAAAAGGGGGCGGCATAAGCCGCCCCGATAGTTGAATGCTGTCCAACAAAAGCGTGGTGAACGGCCTCATGCCATCGGGTCGGGTGCGACCGGAACGCCCATCATCGGGCGCGCTCAAGTTGGCACGACCTTGCGTCATTCCGGCTTAACAAAACCTTACCTGACCGGTTCCGGCACAAACCTTTCGTTCACAACTTCGAAAACTTGGTTAATGCGGCAGTCGGGAATCGTTAACGTCGAAGGCGCTCACGATTTCAGCGCCTCCAGGTCCGCGAACAGCTCCAGCGCCTCCGGATTGGCGAGCGCTTCCTTGTTCTTGACCGGCCGGCCGTGAACGACCTCGCGCACGGCAAGCTCGACGATCTTGCCCGACTTGGTGCGCGGGATATCGGCGACCTCGATGATCTTCGCCGGCACATGGCGCGGCGAGGCGCCGGTGCGGATCTTCGTGCGGATCGTCTTTTCCAGTGCCTCGTCCAGCACCTTGCCGGGAGCAAGGCGCACGAACAGCACGACGCGCACGTCGTCATCCCAGTCCTGGCCGATGCAGAGGGCTTCGACGACCTCCTCCAGCTGCTCGACCTGGTTGTAGATCTCCGCCGTGCCGATGCGCACGCCGCCGGGGTTCAACGTCGCATCCGAGCGGCCGTGGATGATGATGCCGTCATGGCTGGTCCATTCGGCAAAGTCGCCATGGCACCAGATGTTGTCGAACCGCTCGAAATAGGCGGCGCGATATTTCGCACCGTCCGGGTCGTTCCAGAACATGACCGGCATGGAAGGGAAGGCCCTGGTGCAGACCAGCTCGCCCTTCTCGCCGCGCACCGGATGGCCGTCCTCGTCCCAGACGTCCATGGCAAGGCCGAGGCCCGGGCCCTGGATCTCGCCGCGCCAGACGGGACGCAGCGGAATGCCGAGCACGAAGCAGGAGACGATATCCGTGCCGCCGGAAATGGAGGCAAGCTGCACGTCGGGCTTGATGCCCTCGTAGACGAACGAGAAACCTTCCGGCGAAAGCGGCGAGCCGGTGGAGGTCAGCAGGCGAAGGCTCGAAAGGTCATGCGTCGTCAGCGGCGTGAAGCCACCCTTGCGCACGGCATCGATATATTTGGCGGAGGTGCCGAACACGGCGAACTTTTCGTCTCGCGCATAGTCGAACAGCACATTGCCGTCGGGATGGAAGGGCGAGCCGTCGAACAGGCAGAGCGTGGCGCCGACGGCAAGGCCGGAGACCAGCCAGTTCCACATCATCCAGCCGCAGGTGGTGAAGTAGAACAGCCGCTCGCCCGCAACGAGGCCGCAATGCAGGCGGTGTTCCTTGAGATGCTGCAGCAGCGTGCCGCCGGCCGAATGCACGATGCATTTCGGCACGCCCGTCGTGCCCGACGAGAAGAGGATATAGAGCGGATGGCGGAACGGCAGCGGCACGAAGGTGAGCGGCTTGGCCTCATAGGGCGCCATCAGCGCATCGAGCGTGCGGCCATCCGACAGCGCACCGGCAAGCGCCTCGGCATCGCCCGCATAATGCACCACCACGACGGGGACACCCAGCTTGCCGGCGACGGCCTTCACCTTGGCGGAGACGTCCTGCAGCTTGCCGGCATACCAGTAGGCATCGCAGGCGATGAAGAGTTTCGGCTCGATCTGGCCGAATCGGTCGAGCACGCCCTGCTCACCGAAATCGGGCGAACAGGAGGACCAGATGGCACCGAGCGAGGCGGCGGCGAGCATGCAGGCGATGGTTTCCGGCATGTTCGGCATCATGGCGGCGACGCGGTCTCCCTCGCGTATGCCCATCGCCGCGAAGGCCTGCTGGAGTTTCGAGACCCGTTCGCGAAGCGCGTCCCAGGACCAGCGGTAGGAGACCTTGTCCTCGCCGCGGAAGACGATGGCATCGTCCGGGCCGGTCGTCTTCAGGAGGTTTTCCGCAAAGTTCAACCGGCCCTCGGGGAAGAAGCGGGCCTCCAGCATGCGCTCGCCGTTTTCGAGGGCCACGCCGCCCTTTTCGCCGATGACCTCGCCGTCATCCCAGACCGCGGTCCAGAACGCCGCGCGGTCCTCCACCGACCAGGCGTGCAGGTCGTCGTAGGATTTCAGGTCGCGCCCGGCGATGCGGCTGCCGGCCTTCATGAACAGGGCCATCGGGCTCCTTGCCAGGATGTCCGCCGAAGGTTTCCACAAGGGCATTTCTGACGTCATGCTTTCCTCCACTCCATGGCCTTCGTATAGCATGTTGCGCCGCAGTATAAAGTGGCGAACGCCGGTTCGCGCCGCTGCCGGACGCAATTCCGCCATGGCCCATTTGATTTCTTCTGCCCAAGCGCCTATCCCCGTTCGCTTGAAGTGATGTGAACGCTGCCGGTAGAGGACCCGCACCCGAATGACCCTTTCCCGTTTCATCCAGTCACGGCATCTCGTGCGGGGAACTCTTGTCGTTCTGGTGCTCTTCGCCGCCGTGCGCATCGGCTTTCCCTTCCTCATCCAGACCGATACGGTCGGCAAGGAGATCGAAAGGACGCTCGAAGCCTGGACGGGCGCCGACGTCGAGATCGGCCAGGAGGCGGCGTTCTCCTTCTGGCCCTATCCGCGGGTGACGCTCGGCAATGTGCGGATGGTCGACGCGGCCGACAGGAGCGAGCTTGCGCATGTCGACGCCATATCGGCGAGCTTCGACCTCTTCGGTGCGGTGCGCGGCAAGCCGGTGTTCAGCGATTTCGACCTCATGCGGCCGACGATCCGCGTGGGCTGGGATGCCGATGGCGTCTTCAACTGGCGCCACAGCGGCTGGCTGATGCAGGCGATCGACGCGACCAAATCGGCGCCCGAGGGCCAGGCGATACCGGAACTGCCGGAAGAGCGCATCGGCACGATCAACGTGCTCGACGGCGTCATCGAGGTCACGCAGGGCGACGGGACCGCGCCCTACCGCATTTCCGACATCAACGGAAATATCGGCTGGCCGGCCCTGCGTCGGCCGCTCGATCTCGCGCTTTCGGGCGTCGTCAACGGCGAGATGACGCGCTGGACCTTCGACAGCGACCATCCGCTTGCCCTGCTCGCGGGGCACAACGCCAATGTGCGCACCAATCTTTCCGCCGATCCGACGACGATGAACTTCGAGGGGATTGCCAATCTTTCGGCAAACGCCTTCATCGCCGGCAACATGACGCTGTCGACCCCGTCGCTCGGCCACCTGCTCGCCTGGCAGGGCAAGGACATCCCCTCCGTCGGCAATCTCGGCCATATCACCGCCGAGGCGAAGGTGACGACGGCGGGCTACACGGCCAAGCTGGAAGACCTGAAGCTGACCCTCGACAATGCGCGGGCGACCGGCGTGCTCGACGTCAACATGCCGCCGGACGGCCTGCCGCAGGTGGGCGGCACGCTGGCCTTCGACCGGATCGACCTTCACGCCTTCCTGACCGCCTTCTCGCCGCTTCCCGGCGCCGACCAGGCCACCACCGGCATCGACACCGCCTTCATCCATCAATTCGGCATGGACCTGCGGCTTTCCGCCAAGAGCGCGGATTTCTCGCCCTTCTCCCTGCAGGACCTCGCCGCCGGCATGCGCATCGAGAACGGCCGCGCCTCCTTCGACATCGGCGACAGCCAGTTCATGGACGGCCGCATGACCGGGCGCATCGCGCTGACCGAGCAGGGGTTCCGCGGCGGCGGGCGCCTGCAGATGTCGCTGAGCAATGTCGATATCGGCGCGATCGTCAACACGCTCGCCCTGCCCGGGCCGCTGCCGGCAGGACGCGGCTCGGCCGATTTCGAGCTGTCGACGGACCGGCCGCTCTGGGCGACGACGGCGTCCGACATGTCCGGCCACTTCCGGCTGGCCATGGGACCCGGCACGCTCACCCATTTCAACCGCCAGGCCTTCGAGGAGCGGGCGGCGAAGAACGCCTTCTTCAACTTCTCCGAGGCGTCGAACGGATCCTTCGATTTCGTCCGGGCCGACGTGGAGGCCCGGCTCGACCGGGGCCTGGCGGAGCTGACCAAGGCGCAGATCGAAGGCAACGAGAAGCTGCTGACGCTCTCCGGCATGATCCCCTATCGCAGCGGCAGCGTCGCGCTGGCCGGCACGCTCGCCGACCGGCAGCAGGCGGAAACTCCCGTCGTCACGCCGGCGATCAGCTTCTTCGTCGGCGGTTCCTGGCCGGAGCCGGTGATCTCGCCGATCTCCATCCTGACGGGGCAGCAGCCCCGCCAGTAGGGCTCCCGTCCAGGCTTAACGGCCGGCGAAGGCCGCCTGCTCGTCGCGCTGGCGCTGGACCTCGCGGCGCTTCGTCATGAGCGAGGCGATGAGGACGCCGATGGCGACGAGGCCGATAAGCAGCGTGCAGGCCGCGTTGATCTCCGGCGTCACGCCGAGACGCACCTGGCTGTAGATCTTCATCGGCAGGGTCGTGGCGCCGGGTCCCGAGGTGAAGCTCGCGATGACGAGGTCGTCGAGCGAGAGCGTGAGGGCCAGCATCCAGCCGGACAGCACGGCCGGCGCGATGACCGGCAGCGTCACCTCGAAGAAGGTCTTCACCGGCGTCGCCCCGAGATCCATCGCGGCCTCCTCGATCGAGCGGTCGAAGGAGAGCAGGCGCGACTGCACCACGACCGTGACGAAGCACATCGAGAAGGTGATGTGTGCCAGCATGACCGTCACGAAGCCGCGGTCGAAACCGATGGCGACGAAGAGCAGGAGCAGCGAAAGACCGGTGATGACCTCCGGCATGACGAGCGGCGCGTAGACCATGCCGGAGAACAGCAGCCGGCCGCGGAAACGCGTGTAGCGCGTCAGCGCCAGCGCCGCCATGGTGCCGAGGACGGTGGCGACGGTGGCCGACAGCAGCGCCACGCGGATCGTCACCCAGGCGGCATCCATCAGGCCCTGGTTGTTGAAGAGCGAGACGTACCACCGGGTCGAGAACCCGGCCCAGACCGTGACCAGCTTCGACTCGTTGAAGGAGAAGATGACCAGCAGAACGATCGGCAGGTAGAGGAAGGCGAAGCCGAGAACGACCGAGACGATGTTGAAACGCGACCAGGTGTTCATGGGTTTACCTCCCCTGCTCTTCGGCTTTCGCCTGCGCGTTCTGGAAGAACACGATGGGCACGACCAGGATGAGGAGCAGGATGGTGGCGACGGCGGCCGAGACGGGCCAGTCGCGGTTCGCGTTGAACTCGTTCCACAGCGTCTTGCCGATCATCAGCGTCTGCGACCCGCCGAGCAGGTCCGGAATGACGAATTCGCCGACCGCCGGGATGAAGACGAGCATGCAGCCCGCGACGATGCCGGGGATGGAGAGCGGGAAGGTCACCTTCCAGAAGGCGGAGATCTGCGGGCAGCCGAGATCCTGCGCCGCCTCGATCAGCGTGTTGTCCATCTTCTCCAGTGCCGAATAGAGCGGCAGCACCATGAAGGGCAGGTACGAATAGACGATGCCGATATAGATCGCCCAGTTGGTGCCGATGATGATCAGCGGCGTATCGATGATGCCGATGCCGATGAGGAACTGGTTGAGCAGGCCCTCCGGCTTCAGGATGGCGATCCAGGCATAGACGCGGATCAGGAAGCTCGTCCAGAACGGCAGGATGACGAGCATCAGCAGCGTCGGGCGCAGCGTGCGCGGCGCCTGCGCCATGCCGTAGGCGATCGGATAGCCGATCAGGAGCGTGATCAGGGTCGAGACGCCGGCGACCCAGAGGCTCGACAGATAGGCGTTCAGATAGAGCGCGTCCTCGGTGAGCCAGACGTAATTGTCGAAGCTGAACTGGCCGATCTTCGCCAAGAGGCCGGAAAGGCCGTCCGCCAGCGCGAAGACAGGCTCGTAAGGCGGCTGGGCGATCGCGGTCGTCGAGAGCGATATGCGGAAGACGATGAAGAAGGGAATGAGGAAGAAGAACAGCAGCCAGGCATAGGGAATGATGATGACGAGGCGGCTGAAGATGGCGGAGCCGAACTTTGTCATCGGGTCAATCCTTCAGCACGACGCCGGCCGTCTCGCCGAAGGAGACCCAGACCTTCTCGTCATAGGCGATCGGATCCTCCACCTCGCGCTGGGCATTGAGCATCGATGCCTTCACGACCTTGCCGCTGCCGAGCTTGACGTAGAAGACCGTCATGTCGCCGAGATAGCCGATATCCCAGATCTCGCCCTCGGCCGCGTTGACGGAGGCATCCACGGGCGCGGCGCGCGTCACCTTCAGCTTTTCCGGGCGGATGGCAAAGCCGGCCGCGCTGCCCGCCGCGGGCGCATGGCCAGCCGCGGTGCGGACCGTGAAGCCGTCGCTGGTGGCAAGCTCGACCTTGCCGTTGCCGCTCGCCGAGACCTTGCCGTCGAGGATGTTCACATCGCCGATGAAGTCGGCGACGAAGCGGGAATTCGGCGCTTCGTAGATTTCCGCCGGGGTGGCGACCTGGATGACCTTGCCATGGCTCATGACGGCGATGCGGTCGGCCATGGTCATCGCCTCTTCCTGGTCGTGCGTGACGACGACGAAGGTGAGGCCGAGTTCCTGCTGCAGGTCCATCAGCTCGAACTGGGTTTCCTCGCGCAGCTTCTTGTCGAGCGCGCCGAGCGGTTCGTCGAGCAGCAGCACCTTCGGGCGCTTGGCGAGCGAGCGGGCGAGCGCCACGCGCTGGCGCTGGCCGCCGGAGAGCTGGTGCGGCTTGCGTTTCGCGAATTTCTCGAGCTTCACCAGCTTCAGCATCTGGGCGACACGCTCGGCGATCTGGTTCTTCGGCATGCCGTCCTGCCTGAGGCCGAAGCCGATATTGCTCTCCACCGTCATGTGCGGGAAAAGCGCGTAGGACTGGAACATCATGTTGACCGGCCGCTTGTAGGGCGGGATGCCGGCGATGTCCTGGCCGTCGAGGATGATTTCACCCGAGGTCGGCCGCTCGAAGCCGGCGAGCATGCGCAGGAGCGTGGACTTGCCGCAGCCGGATGCTCCTAGCAGGGCGAAGAATTCGCGGTGGTAGATGTTGAGGGTGAGATCATCGACGGCAGTGAAATCGCCGAACCTCTTCGTGACATTGCGGAACGTGATGAATGGCTTTGCGTCCGGATCCGTCCACGGTGCGAAGGAACGACGGATATTGCCGAGAGATTTCATTGCCTGTCCCCATCTCTTTTCTTGGCAGCACAAATGAAATTGCCCGGAAGAGGCTTCCGGGCAATTCGTTGCGGGCCGGTTATTGACCGGTCACGATCTTGGTCCAGGTCCGTGTGAACAGGCGCTGCGTCTTTGCATCCAGCGTCGTGTTGGTGAAGAGCTTCGCCAGCGTCGCCTCATCCGGATAGATCGTGGTGTCTTCCAGGATCTCCTTCGGCATGACGGCCTGTGCCGCCTTGTTGCCGTTGGCATAGTGGATGTAGGTCGAGGCTTTCGCGATCACTTCCGGGCGCATGATATAGTCGAGGAAGGCGTGGGCCTCTTCGACATGCGGCGCATCGGCGGGGATCGCCATCTGGTCGAACCACATCTGCGTGCCTTCCTTCGGGATCACGTAGCCGACCTCGACGCCATTGCCGGCCTCTTCCGCGCGGTCGCGGCCCTGGAAGATATCGCCCGACCAGCCGATCGCGATGCAGATGTCGCCGTTGGCAAGGCCGTTGATGAACTCGGAGGAGTGGAACTTGCGCACGAAGGGGCGCACCTTCATGAGGGCTTCCTCGGCCTTCGCAATGTCGGCCGGATCATGGCTGTCGGGATTGAGGCCGAGATAGGCGAGCACGACCGGAATGATATCGGTCGGGGAATCCAGCATGTTGATGCCGCAATCCTTCAGCTTCTCGGCATTGGCCGGGTCGAGGATCGCGCTCCAGCTGTCGATCGCGTCCGTGCCGAGCGCTTCCTTGATCTTGGCCTTGTTGTAGCCGATGCCGATCGTGCCCCACATGTAGTTGATCGAATATTCGTTGCCCGGATCGAAGGGCTCCATGCGGGCGGCGACCATGTCCCACATGTTCTTGAGGTTCGGCAACTTCGACTTGTCGAGCTTCTGGTAGACGCCCGCCGAAATCTGGCGCTGCAGGAAGGTGTTGGTGGGCACAACCACGTCATAGCCCGTGCCGCCGGCCAGGAGCTTGGTTTCCAGGATCTCGTTCGAATCGTAGACGTCGTAGACGACCTTGATGCCGGTTTCCTTGGTGAAATCGTCGATGATCGAGCTATCGATATAGTCGGACCAGTTGTAGACGTTAACGACTTTTTCCTGCGCGAACGCGCCGCCGGCACCAAGCAGCGCGAGCGTGGCAGCGGTCGCCAAAAGAGTACGCCTTATCATTGATTTATCTCCCAGTTTTTCTTTCGGGCCTATGAGTTCGTATGAAGAACAGTCGCCGATTATGGATGTTTTTCAAGAGGCGACAAGCGGCATTCTACGCAAACACAGGGCGAATTTTGATATCACATTTTTCTCATTCCTATCAGATTTGAAGCCCTAACAGCGGCGGAAATCAAGCAAAAAGTCACTGGAAGTCGAAAAGGCTCAAGCCGGCCACCATTTCGTCGAGCCCGAGGGGGCGCGTTACCGGCGGCTCGGCGCGGGCAAGACAGCCCTGCCGCTCGCAGAGCCGGCAGGCCGCGCCGACCGCAACCGACCCCTCCCGCCGCACCGCCTCGCCATAGACCGTCTCCTCCGCATGGGCCGCGTCGCAGCCGACAAGCAATGCCGTGCGGCGCACCCGCTCGGCAAAGACGCCCTGCGGCCCCTCCAGCGTGCGCGAGATCGCCAGGAACGCGGCACCGTCCGGCATTTCCACGCGGTCGACGAGGATCTGCCCCGGCTGCGAGAAGGCGGAATGCACGCCGAGCTTCGGACAGCCGCCGCCGAAGCGCGCCTGCGGAAAGCCCTGCGCGCCCGCGCGGCGGAAGCGATTGCCGGCATTGTCGATCTCCAGCATGAAGAAGGGTACGCCCGCCCTGCCCGGCCGCTGCAGCATGGTCAGCCGGTTCGCCGCCTGCTCGTAGGAGACGCCGAAGCGGGAGCGCAGCACGTCGATATCGTAGCGCACGCGCTGGGCCGTCGAATGGAAGGCCTCATAGGGCATCATCAGCGCGTGCGCGGCATAGCGCGCCAGCTCGAAGCGGGCGATGCGCTTCGCCTCCGCCGTCGAGAAGGCGAGCTGGTCGAGCTCGGCGAAGATCTCGTCCTGAAGGGCAAGCTGCACCGTCTCCATGGCGATCTCGCGCAATTGATCGAAGGGCGACAGGCGCTCCGACAGGAAGAGCCGCATCGAGTGGCGGTCGAAGCGGCGGCGCAGGTTCGGCATGGTGTGGACGGGCAGCAGGCGCACGACGACGCCATGCTCCTTGCGCAGCCAGCCCTTCAGCGCGGCGGCAAGCTCGTCGCCCGGCGCCAGCGCCGCGTGAAACCGCTCCGCCGCCTCGTCGATGGCGCCGAAATAGTTGGGGCGCCCCTCCAGCCTGTCGCGCACCTCGTCCATCGGCAGCAGCGTGGCCGACAGCGTCGTCGCATGGCCCTCGCGGGCGAGAAGGTCGGCAAGGTCGGTGAGCCGCGCGGCCTGCTCGCGATAGGCGCGGTAGAGCTTCAGGATGCCGCTCGCCACGTTCGGGGCGGCGTCGGCGATTTCCACCAGTTCGTGATCGCCGGGCAACTCTCCCGAAAGCAGCGGATCGGCGAAGACCTCGCGCAGCTGGCGCGCATTGCCGGCGCTTTCGCCCTGCAGCTCATCGAGGTCCACCTTGTAGACGGAGGCGAGGCGCAGGAGGAGCTGCACCGTCAGCGGCCGCTGGTTGCGCTCGATGAGGTTGAGATAGGAGGGCGAGATCGACAGGCCTTCGGCCATCGCCGTCTGGGTGAGGCCGAGCGTGTTGCGGATGCGCCGGACCTTCGGGCCGGCAAAGATCTTGTTCTCCGCCATATGTCAAATCCTTTACACGCGCGACGCAATCGAAAGATTTACAATATTTACTTTTTTACAGAGCGCGCCTGTCAAAGACAAGACATCATTACCCGATTATTCTGCTGATTTTCCGGTTTTCTCTCGCCCTATTGTGCGCTGCGATGTAAATAATGTCACATGAAATCGGGCAATGAAGAAAGCCAAGCCCGATCCCGAGACATTGCACCGGAGGATATTATGACCGATTTTTACAACCTTGTCCCGAGCGCGCCGGAGGGCCGGTTCGACGGCATCGAGCGCCCCTATACGGCCGAGACGGTCGAGAAGCTGCGCGGCTCGGTCCAGATCCGCCACACGCTCGCCGAAAACGGTGCGAACCGGCTGTGGAAGCTCATCCACGAGGAAGACTTCGTCAACGCGCTCGGCGCGCTCTCGGGCAACCAGGCCATGCAGATGGTCCGCGCCGGCCTGAAGGCGATCTATCTCTCGGGCTGGCAGGTCGCCGCCGACGCCAACACGGCGTCCGCCATGTATCCCGACCAGTCGCTCTATCCGGCCAATGCCGCGCCAGAGCTTGCCAAGCGCATCAACCGCACGCTGCAGCGCGCCGACCAGATCGAGACGGCGGAAGGCAACGGCCTTTCGGTCGACACCTGGTTCGCCCCGATCGTCGCCGATGCCGAGGCCGGCTTCGGCGGCCCGCTCAACGCCTTCGAGATCATGAAGGCCTTCATCGAGGCAGGCGCGGCCGGCGTTCACTTCGAGGACCAGCTCGCGTCTGAAAAGAAGTGCGGCCATCTCGGCGGCAAGGTCCTGATTCCGACCGCCGCGCATATCCGCAACCTCGACGCCGCGCGCCTTGCCGCCGACGTCATGGGCGTGCCGACGCTGATCGTCGCCCGCACCGACGCCGAGGCAGCCAAGCTGCTGACCTCCGACATCGACGAGCGCGACCAGCCCTTCGTCGACAAGGACAAGGGCCGCACGGTCGAGGGTTTCTATCAGGTCAAGAACGGCATCGAGCCGTGCATCGCCCGCGCGATCTCCTATGCGCCGCATTGCGACCTGATCTGGATGGAAACCGGCAAGCCGGACCTCGAACAGGCCCGCAAGTTTGCCGAGGCCGTGCACAAGGCACATCCGGGCAAGCTGCTCGCCTACAATTGCTCGCCCTCGTTCAACTGGAAGAAGAACCTGGACGACGCGACGATCGCCAAGTTCCAGCGCGAGTTGGGTGCGATGGGCTACAAGTTCCAGTTCATCACGCTCGCCGGCTTCCACCAGCTGAACTACGGCATGTTCGAGCTCGCCCGCGGCTACAAGGAGCGCCAGATGGCCGCCTATTCCGAGCTTCAGGAAGCGGAATTCGCCGCCGAGGTCAACGGCTACACCGCCACCAAGCACCAGCGCGAAGTCGGCACCGGCTACTTCGACGCCGTGTCCATGGCCATCACCGGCGGCCAGTCCTCCACGACCGCCATGCATGAATCGACCGAGCACGAGCAGTTCCGCCCGGCCGCCGAATAACCCGACCCGTCAACCTTTCAAGAACCCCCAACAGAGCCGCATTTCCTGCGACGGCAGGCCTACCGCCTGCCTGCAAAATGCTCAAATAAGAGGAGAAATGCCATGACAGTCCAGACCCGAGTCAAGGAACGCGCGGAAGAACAGGCTTCCGCCATGACCCCCGACCAGCAGGCCATGATCCGCATGGTCGCCAACGACCTGCACCGTCTCAACCAGTCCGTCATGAAGGCGGTCGAGGCCGGGGTCTCGGTAGAGCTCGTCCGCTCCGCCCGCCACCACGGCGGAGAGGGCAACTGGGGCGACCTCCTGATCCCCGTGATCGTCACGCAGGGTCGCGGCTGACAGGCAGATCCAGTCGAAGCAAGGCTCCCCGGCGCTCCCTGCGCGCCGGGGATTTTCGTTCGGCGGCGGCGGCCTAGGTCAGGGCGCGCGGCACCTCCGCCGACTGGTAGAACGACACGATCTGGCCGTCCGGGTCGCGAAAGTCGGCGAACCAGCCGTCCGGCGCATGCGAGACCGGCGTGACGATCTCGACGCCGGCCGCCGCCAGCCGCGCGATCACCGTGTCGATGCCGCCATCGGCAAGGCCGAAGACCACATTGGGCGTGTTGCCGGGTTTCGGATCGCCCTTGAAGACCATGAGATCGACCTCCGTGCCGATCTTCGTCATCAGGAAGGCGCCGGCATCCTCGTCCTCGTGGCGTTCGAATTCGATGCCGAGAAATTCGCCGTAGAATTTTCGCGTGCGCTCGATGTCGGCGACGTTGAAGATGATGGTGACGCCGTTGAAGTTCATCGTCATGCAAGCCTCCTGTTGTTGCGCCGGTCAGTTGCCGCCGCCGGGCGAAACGTGATCGCGCCGCGAAAAGAAAAGCGGAATGCCATCGGGATCGCGAATGGCGAAGGCGCGCGCGGCATGCGGCTTGAGGGTCTGTCTCAGGGAACGCCGTGCGGGGCCATCGGCCGAAGACGGAACGAACCCGTCGAAGGAGGCAGCCTCGCCGCCGAATGCGGAAAAGGCCTTGCGCAACCCGGCAAGACGCTGACGGAACGCCATGTCGCTCACCCCGAGCAGGTGCGTGATCTCCGCGCGGCCGAGGCCAAGGTTCACGAGGAGCGCCACGACGCGCTGGGCGGGCGGCAGCGACGAGGTGAAGGCCGCGGAGAAACGGGGCGACGCATCAGGCATATCCCTCGGCATCTCCCAGGCGGCCTCGCGCACCCGCCGCCGCACCGCCGTCCGTGCGGTGAAGCGGGCGTGATTGCGAATCGCGCCTTTCGCCCAGGCCACGAATCCCGGATCGGTGATCCGGCGTCCGCCCGCGAGCGCCGACAACAGGACGTCCTGCATCAGGTCGTCCGCCTCGTGATCGACGCGGCTGTGTCGCCTCGCACATTGCCGCAGCGTGGCCAGTATCGTGCTCTGGGTCATGCCGGCCATCGGATCACAGGGAACGCGGTTCGGCAACTCCGCCGCGATCCAGCCGGGCGCGACCGGCAAGCGCGCCCGCGACGCGCCGGCCTCAGGCGGCGCGATACGTCCCCTGCTCGTCCGCCTCCAGGCGGAACTGCTCGACGAGCATCATCAGCGTATCGGCCTCGTTGGCCAGCTTGCGGCTCGCCGCCGTCGTGAGATCCACCATCGAGGCGTTCTGCTGGGTCATCTGGTCCATCTGGTTGACGGAGCCGTTGACCTCCTGGAGCGCTGCCGCCTGGTCGCGGCTCGCCGTCGCCATCATGTCCACATGCTGGCTGACGGTGACGATCTGCTGGCTGATCGCGGCGAGCACCGCGCCCGTTTCCTGCACGAGGTGGGCGCCGGCGCTGACCTCGCTCGTCGATTTCTCGATGAGGCCCTTGATCTCGCGGGCGGCGCTGGCCGAGCGCTGGGCAAGCTCGCGCACTTCCTGCGCGACGACGGCAAAGCCCTTGCCGGCCTCGCCCGCACGGGCGGCCTCGATGCCGGCATTGAGGGCGAGCAGGTTGGTCTGGAAGGCGATGTCGTCGATCACCTCGATGATCTGCTCGATCTGGCGCGAGGCGCCCTCGATGCGGCCCATGGCGGCGATCGCATTGCTGACGACGGCGGCGGAGCTGTCGGCGCTGCGCTTGGTCGTGCCGACGACGATGTTCGCCTCGTGCGCCCGCTCAGCGGAGGAGCGCACGGTCGCCGTGATCTGTTCGACGGCGGCGGCCGTCTCCTCCAGCGAGGAGGCCTGGGATTCGGTGCGCTTGGCCAGCGCATCGCCCGACTGCAGCATCTCCGCCCCGCTGCGCTGGATGGACAGCGCATTGTTGCGGATCTGGCCGAGCGTATCCTGGAGGCGCGTCAGCGAGACGTTGAAGTCCTGGCGAAGCTGTTCCAGGCGGCCGGAGAACGGCGTGTCGATCTGGCGCGACAGGTCGCCCTGCGCCAGGCGTTCGAGACCGGCGGCCAGCGCGTTGACGGCAAAGTCGATCTCGCGGTCGAAGGCCTGCTTTTCGGCATCGTTGCGGGCGCGTTCGGCTTCCGCCGCGTTGCGCTGCTCTTCGCTTTCGGCCTCCACGCGGATCTTCGACAGGGCGTTCTCCTTGAAGACGCCGAGCGCGCGGGCCATGTCGCCGATCTCGTCGGCGCGGCCTTCTCCGGTAATGCCGGTGTCGAGGAAACCATCCGCCAGGCGCCGCATGGCGCCGGTGATCTGGCTGATCGGCCCCTTCAGCGTCAGCACCAGCGCGATGCCGGCAAGGATGGCGATCGCAGCGCCCGCGACGGTCGCGAGGATCGAGACCTGGTTGGCCTTTTCACGCTCGGTGCCGGCGCTGGTCTTCTGTTCTTCGGCGAACTGGCTGAGAAGATTCCAGATCGTGTCGATGGACTGGCCGGCGGCCTCGAAATCGGCCGCCCGTTCGGTGCTGATCTTCACCAGCGCGGCGCTGTCCGCATCGATCCGATCGAGCACCGGCCGCAGCGCGTCGTCGACCGCGTCGAAGAAGGCGAGACCGCTGGCGCTGCCGCCGAGCGCCTTCATGTCGATGCGCAGGATGGACAGGTTGCCGAGCAGCTTGACGCGATTCTGCTCCGACGTCTGGCCGAGGAACCGGGCGGCGGCGATCTCGATGTCGTCGATCGAGGACACCAGCTTGCGCGTGGCGGAAAGCACCGCCTCGGACTTGATGATCGGCTCGTCGAGTTCGCTGAAGATGCGGGTCGCCTCGCGCATCTTTTCCGCCGCTGCGCCCTGCAGCTGGATGGTGACCTGGCGGAAACGGTTCACCCGGCGGGCGATTTCCGGCACCGTGACGCTCGCCGGCTCCGAGGAGGAGAGGAAGCCGCCGAGTTCGTCGATCGTGTTGCGGATGGTGACCGAGACGACCTTCTGGTTCTTCGGCAGGATCATAGCGATCGAGCGCTCGGTCTTGGAAATGAACGGATAGCGCTCCTTGACGAGCTTCAGCTGATCCTCCGGCGTTGCCCCGCGGCTGAACTCGGAGAGGAGGTCGCCGAAGAACTTGCTGGCATTGGTCAGGCGCTCGGCCTCGCGCAGCATGCTCTTCGCGGCGTTCTCGTTCTGCCGCACCGTGCGCTGGAGCTTCGTCGCCTCGTCGAGGATCTTCACCTGCTCGCTGGAGAGATAGTTGAGGTTCTTCCCCATCGTCTCGTGCAGGCCGGTCTCGCTGACATAGAGCGACCAGAGCCCGTCCATGCGGGCCTCGATGTCCTTGGTCTGCGCCTGCGCATCCACCAGCTTGGATTTGTCCGCATCCGGCGCAAGGCCGTCGATCGTCGCCTGGAGCACGGCATCCTGCGCCTTCAGGCGCTCGTGCACGGCATCGCGGTTCTCCTCGCTGGTGTTCTGCAGGAACCGGTTCATGCCGGCATAGACATCCTTGAAGCCGCTCAGCGACTGGAGGACGCTGTTGGAAATCTCCATGCGGCCCTGCAGCAGGCCGGACGCGTAGAGCCCGGTGAAGCCCACGGCGCAGATGCTGAGCACGAAGGGCAGGATGAAGACGAGGACCTTGGTCTGGATCTTGAAACGGGCGAGGATCTTGTCAATGAACATGGCGGAACATCCGTTGTCGGCGTGCTCCACCCCTGCCCTTTCGGGACCTCCCCAGGATTCGGACGCCGGATTACCGACTTCATGCGGCAGCAATGCCGCGCATCCGGGGGAGCAGTCATTGCCAGCCGTGTCGACATCCGTCATGGGGACGCGGCATCCGGAACCCTATGCGGCGGATGATCGGCGGCAATCTTTAAAATTCCATCACTATCTAAACCGATTTATGACAGTCGGTCGTCAGAGCGCGGCGGCAGCGAGGGCGACGACGAGACCTGCGGCAAGCGAGCAATGGATGCCGATGACAAAGAGGCGGCGGCGGCTTTCCAGAGCGGCGGCGATGGCGATGGCACGGGCGGGGCGGCGTCTTGAAGGCATGCGGCGATACTCCGTTACGCGGAAACAGACACCCGGATGATCCGGCCAGCCGGCCCACATCATGTTGCCTCCACCCCCCTCGGCGGGAGGCCGGAAACGCCGACATTGCGAGAGCATCCGCCCCGAGGTCTTAAAAGACGGTAAAGACCGCCGCGCGATCTCAGGCGTACCCGCCCGCGGCATGGCCTGACGCCCAGGCCCATTGGAAATTGTAGCCGCCGAGCCAGCCCGTGATGTCCACCGCCTCGCCGATGAAATAAAGCCCCCGCACCGCCTTGGCCGCCATGCTGCGGGAATCGAGCGCGGCGGTGTCGACGCCGCCGAGCGTGACCTCCGCGGTCCGGTAGCCCTCGGAGCCCGGCGGGCGCAGGCGCCAATCCCTAAGGCGCTGGAGAAGCGCGTCGATGCGGCGGCCCGGCTGTTCGGCGAGCGGCCCGTCGATGCCGAGCTCGGCGACGAGAAGCTGGGCGAGCTTCTTCGGCATGTGCTCGGCAAGGACCGTCTGCATCGCCTGCCGGCCGTTTTCCCGTCGCGCCGCCGCGACGACGGCGGCAAAGTCCACGTCGGGACAGAGGGTGAGCGCGATCTCCTCCCCCTCCCGCCAGTAGGAGGAGATCTGCAGGATGGCCGGGCCGCTGAGACCCCTGTGGGTGAAGAGCGCCGCCTCCCGGAACTCCGTCTTTCCATGGCGGGCGATGACATCGACCGCCACGCCCGGCAGGCCCTCATGGGCGGCGAGCGTCGCGGGATCGAGCGTCAGGGGCACGAGGCCGGCGCGCGTTTCGGTGACGGCAAGGCCGAATTGCTCGGCGATGCGATAGGCAAAGCCGGTCGCCCCCATCTTCGGGATCGACTTGCCGCCCGTGGCGATGACCAGCGAGAAAGCCTCGACCGTGCCGGCGTCCGTCACCACGCGGAAGGCCCGGCCGTCGTGCTCGACGGCACCGATCGGCGTGGACAGCCTGAGCTCCGCGTCCGCCGCCTTCATCTCGGCGAGCAGCATGGCGATGATGTCCTTCGCCGAGTTGTCGCAGAAAAGCTGGCCCAGCGTCTTCTCATGCCAGGGGATGCGGTGACGCTCGACGAGATCGAGGAAATCGCGCGGCGTGTAGCGGGCGAGCGCCGACTTGCAGAAATGCGGATTGGCCGAGAGGAAATTCTTCGGCCCGGCATGGATATTGGTGAAGTTGCAGCGCCCGCCGCCGGAGATGCGGATCTTCTCGCCGGGTGCGCGCGCATGGTCGACGACGAGGACGCGGCGTCCGCGCCGGCCCGCCTCGATGGCGCACATCATGCCTGCCGCACCTGCCCCGATGATGACGACGTCCCGCCGTTCTGCCACGTATGCAATCCTCGTTTGCCCCTCCTTTCCGCCAACGCGGCCGAAAGTCAATCGGGACGGGAAAAACAGATCTTCTTGAAAAATTCGCGTTTTCTACCCCCCGGGGGGAGCTAGCCAAGGAATAAACTCCGTCTATGATGGCTTCATCGTCAACCAAACCCGGTGTCTCATGCCGTCCAAAAAGAAAGTCGTTACCCCCACAATCGAAAAAGCCGCACGCTCTACCAAAATCCCTCCCGCCATCAGCGTGCCGCGCGGGGTAAAGACCTGGAAGGACGCCGCAGACTGGCTTCGCGCCCGCGGCATCGAAGACATCGAATGCATCACGCCGGACCTCGCGGGGGTTCCGCGCGGGAAAATGATGCCGTCGTCGAAGTTTACCTCCAACACGTCGCTCGCATTGCCCTCCGCCCTCTATCGCCACACGATTTCCGGCGATTATCCGGAGGAGACCGGCAATTTCCGCTATGAGCCGCGCGACAGCGACCTGAAGCTGCTGCCCGACCTTTCGACGCTGTCCGTCGTGCCGTGGGAGACCGACCCGACCGCGCAGGTCATCTGCGACATCGTCGGCTCGACCGGCGAGAACGTGCCCTATACGCCGCGCAACGTCCTGAAGAACGTGGTGCAGATGTATCGCGACCGCGGCTGGAAACCGGTCGTGGCGCCCGAGATCGAGTTCTACCTCGTCGCCGTCAACGACGATCCGGACTATCCGCTGCACCCGCCGAAAGGGCGGTCCGGCCGTTCCATCCAGGGCGGCCAGGGCTATTCCATCGCGGGCATCAACGAGTTCGACGAGCTGATCGACGACATCTACCACTTCTCCGAAAAGCAGGGGCTGGAGATCGACACCCTGATCCACGAGGAGGGGCCGGCGCAGCTGGAGATCAACCTGCGCCACGGCGATCCGATCGAGCTGGCGGACCAGGTTTTCCTGTTCAAGCGCACGATCCGCGAGGCGGCGCTGAAGCACGGCATCTATGCCACCTTCATGGCAAAGCCGATGCAGGGCCAGGCGGGATCGGCGATGCACATCCACCAGTCGGTGGTGGAGATCGAGACGGGGAAGAACGTCTTCTCCAATCCGGACGGTTCGGCCTCGAAGGAGTTCTTCCACTTCATCGGCGGCATGCAGGCCTATGTGCCGAAGACGCTGGTCATGATGGCGCCCTATGTGAACTCCTACCGGCGCCTCACACCCGAAATGTCGGCACCGGTCAACAATGCCTGGGGCTATGACAACCGCACGACGGCCTTCCGGGTGCCGGTGTCGGACGCCAACGCCCGGCGCATCGAAAACCGCCTGCCCGGCTCGGACGCCAATCCCTATCTCGCGCTGGCCGCCTCGCTCGGCTGCGGCCTGCTCGGCATCATGAACGAGGTGGAGCCGAGCGAGCCGACGGAAGACACTGCCAACGAGGGGTCGATCGACCTGCCGCGCGGGCTGCTCGAAGCCGTGTCGCTGCTCGAATCCGACCCCGCATTGGCCGAGGTGCTGAGCGCCGAGTTCATCGGCCTCTATGCCGGCGTCAAGCGCGGCGAGTTCGAGACCTTCATGCAGGTGATCAGCCCCTGGGAACGCGAGTTCCTGCTGCTCAACGTCTGAGCGGCCCGGCGGTCCGGGCCGCCTGAAGAGATCAGCTCCCGAGAGCGGCCGGCGCCCCGGCGCGCCGCCGCACCCTCTTGATTCACGAGTGTGTTGAATGCCCTGGCAAAGCCCGATTTCCCCCGGCATCTCCTGGTATGAAGCGACCGTCGGAGAGCGCCCCGAATATGCCCCCCTCGACGGCTCCGTCGAGGCCGACGTCGCCATTGTCGGCGGCGGTTTCACCGGCCTGCAGGCTGCCTACAACCTTGCGAAGAAGGGCGTCAACGTCGTGCTTATCGAGGCGCACCGCTTCGGCGACGGCGCGTCGGGCCGCAACGGCGGCCAGCTCGGCACCGGCCAGCGCGCCGAGGCGGAAAGCCTGGAAGCCGAGCTCGGCTTCGAGCGCGCCAAGGCGCTGTTCGACCTTGCGGAGAACGCCAAGCGCTACATCCACGATTTCGCCGAAAGCCAGGCCCTCGACATCGATTATGTTCCGGGCCAGCTCAATGTCAGCCACAAGGCAAGCTGCGAGAAGGAATTCCGCGACCATATCGAGATCGCCGCGACCCGCTTCGGCTACAAGCACCTGAGCTACATGGACCGGGCGGAGACCGAGGAGCGCGTCGGCTCGAAGCGCTTCTTCTTCGGCATGCGCGATACCGGCACCGGCCATATCCACCCGCTGAAACTCCTCGTCGGCGTCGCCCGCGCAGCCAGGGCCGCCGGCGCCGGCCTGTATGAGAAGACCCCTGCCCTGAAGATCGAACGGACGGGCGGCAAGGCTGTCATCACCACCGCGAAGGGCACGATCCGCGCCGACAAGGCGCTGATCTGCTGCAACGCCCATATCGGCAACCTGGAGCCGAAGACGGCCGCGCATGTCATGCCGATCCGCTCCTTCATCGGTGCGACCGTGCCGCTCGACAAGTTCCCGTCGATCATTCCCGGCGGTGAGGCGATCGCCGACACGCGCTTCGTCGTGCGCTATTTCCGCAAGACCCGCGACGGCCGCCTGCTTTTCGGCGGCCGGGAGGCCTATTCGGAAAATCTCGATGACATGACGCCGCCCATCCGCCGGCAGATCGAGGAGGTCTATCCGGAGCTGAGGGGCATCGAGCTCACCCATGCCTGGGGCGGCTCCGTCGGCATCACCATGCCGCGCAAGCCCTATGTGCGCGAGGTCATGCCCGGCATCACCTCGATCGGCGGCTATTCCGGCCACGGCGTCATGCTGTCGAACTATTGCGGCAAGCTCTATGCGGAGGAGGCAACCGGCGGCAGCGCGGAACTCGACCAGCTGAAGGCCCTGAAAATCCCGGCCTTTCCCGGCGGAGCCCGGTTCCGCTCGCCGCTTCTGTTCCTCGCCATGACGTGGTACGCGCTACGCGACAAGCTCTGATCGAGTCGGAAGCACCGATTTTGTTGCGTTGCACTCTGGTGTTTTTAAATCGATTAGATTATAACACCCGGCAACAGAACGAGATCGAGACATCCGATGAGCAGCCAGATCATTCCCGTTGAACCCTTCGACTATGTCGTCTTCGGCGGAACCGGCGACCTTGCGGAACGCAAGCTCCTTCCGGCCCTCTATCACCGGCAGCTCGCCGGCCAGCTTTCCGACCCGACGCGCATCATCGGCGCGTCGCGCACCGCCTATACGGACGCCGAATACCGCAAGTTCGCCGTCGATGCGCTGAAGGAGCACCTGAAGCCCGGCGAATTCGACGACGAGCAGGTCAAAACCTTCTGCGACCGGCTGTTCTACGTCGCCGTCGACGCCAAGTCCGACCAGGGCTGGGACAAGCTGAAGGAGCTTCTCGACGAGGGCAAGGAGCGCGTGCGCGCCTTCTACCTCGCCGTCGCGCCCGCCATCTTCGGCGACATCTCGGAAAAGATCCGCGACCACAAGCTCATCACCAAGCAGACCCGCATCGTCGTCGAAAAGCCCATCGGCCGCGACCTTGCCTCCGCCAACGAATTGAACAACACGATCGGCAAGGTGTTCCGCGAAGAGCAGATTTTCCGCATCGACCACTATCTCGGCAAGGAGACGGTGCAGAACCTGATGGCGCTGCGCTTCGCCAACGCGCTCTACGAGCCGCTGTGGAACTCCGCCCATATCGACCATGTGCAGATCACGGTGGCCGAATCGGTCGGCCTCGAAAGCCGCGCGGGCTATTACGACAAGGCCGGCGCGCTGCGCGACATGGTGCAGAACCACATTCTGCAGCTGCTCTGCCTTGTCGCCATGGAGGTGCCCTCCTCCATGGACGCGGAGGCAGTGCGCGACGAGAAGCTGAAGGTGCTGCGCGCCCTGAAGCCGATCGACCAGTACAATGTCGAGCGCCTCACCGTGCGCGGCCAGTACCGCGCGGGCGCCTCGGCCGGCGGCCCGGTCAAGGGCTATCTCGAGGAGCTGGAAGGCGGCGTCTCCAACACGGAGACCTTCGTCGGCATCAAGGCCGAGATCGGCAACTGGCGCTGGGCGGGCGTGCCCTTCTACATCCGCACGGGCAAGCGCCTTGCCGCGCGCATGTCGGAGATCGTCATCACCTTCAAGCCGATCCCGCATTCGATCTTCGACCCCTCGGCCGGCCGCATCGAGGCGAACCAGCTGATCATCCGCCTGCAGCCGGACGAAGGCGTCAAGCAGTCGCTGATGATCAAGGACCCCGGTCCGGGCGGCATGCGCCTGCGCAACGTCTCGCTCGACATGAGCTTTGCCGAGGCCTTCGACGCCCGCAATGCGGATGCCTACGAGCGCCTGCTGCTCGACGTCATCCGGAACAACCAGACGCTCTTCATGCGCCGCGACGAAGTGGAAGCCGCATGGCGCTGGATCGACCCGATCCTGAAGGCGTGGGAAGCGACCGGCCAGCAGGCGCAGGGCTACACCGCCGGCACCTGGGGTCCCAGCCAGGCCATCGCCCTCATCGAGCGCGACGGCCGCACCTGGCATGAAACGTAAGGAAGCCCGATGAGCGCGAGACTGCATGAATTCAAGGACGGCGCAGCCTTGGCCGAAGGGCTGGCGGAGCGGGTTTCCGGCGCGCTGGCCGACGCCGTTGCCAGCCGGGGCCGCGCCAGCATCGCGGTCTCCGGCGGCTCGACGCCGAAAGCCTTCTTCAAGGCGCTGTCGCGCCGCGACATCGACTGGGGCAAGGTGACGATCACCCTCGTCGACGAGCGGTTCGTTCCGGCGGACAATCCGCGCTCGAACCACCTGCTCGTCGCCGACAACCTGCTGCAGGACAGGGCGAAGGCCGCGAACATCCTGCCGCTCTATCGCGACGCCGGCAGCGCGGAAGAGGCGGCGAAGATCGTTTCGGCGGACGCCGAAGCGCTCGGCCATCCCTTCGACGTCGTGATCCTCGGCATGGGAACGGACGGCCATACGGCCTCGTTCTTCCCCGGCGGCAGCCGGCTGGCCGAGGCGATTTCGGCGGAAACGCCGCGCGGCGTGATCACCATGGAGGCGGAAGGCGCCGGCGAGCCCCGCCTCACCTTCACCTTCGCCAGCCTCCAGGATGCGCGCCTCCTGGTGCTGCATATCGAAGGCCAGGGCAAGAAGGACGTGCTGGCCGCAGCCGAAGCGGACGGGCCGGAAACCGACATGCCGATCCGCGCCATTCTGCGCCGCGCGGCGACGCCGGTCGATATCTACTGGGCGCCCTGAAGCACCCTGCCGGGTAACACCGGATTCACCCGGCGCACGACGCCGACGACTGAAGCGGACAGCGCAGCTTTCCCGCGCGCCGTTTCCTGCGAAAATGCCATCGAGAGAGGTAAGGATAGCTCCCATGTCCGCCGACAAACGCATCGAAGCCATTACAGCCCGCATCGTCGAGCGCTCGAAGCCGCATCGCCTGCCCTATCTCGAGCGCGTGCGCGCCGCCATCTCCAACGGCGTGCATCGTTCGGTGCTCTCCTGCGGCAACCTCGCGCACGGCTTTGCCGTCTGTTCCCCCGCCGAGAAGGACGCGCTCGCCGGCGACCGTGTCGCGAACCTCGGCATCATCACCTCCTACAACGACATGCTCTCCGCCCATCAGCCGTTCGAGACCTACCCGGCGCTGATCCGCGAGGCCGCACGGGAGGCGGGCGGCGTGGCGCAGGTCGCCGGCGGCGTGCCCGCCATGTGCGACGGCGTCACCCAGGGCCAGCCGGGCATGGAGCTGTCGCTCTTCTCGCGCGACCTGATCGCCATGGCGGCGGGCATCGGCCTGTCGCACAACATGTTCGATTCGGTCGTCTATCTCGGCGTCTGCGACAAGATCGTGCCGGGCCTCACCATCGCGGCGCTGACCTTCGGGCACCTGCCCGCCGTCTTCATTCCCGCAGGCCCCATGACCTCGGGCCTGCCGAACGACGAGAAGGCCCGCGTGCGCCAGCTCTATGCGGAAGGCAAGGCCGGCCGGGCGGAGCTGCTGGAGGCCGAATCCAAGTCCTATCATGGCCCCGGCACCTGTACCTTCTACGGCACCGCCAATTCCAACCAGATGCTGATGGAGATCATGGGCTTCCACATGCCCGGCGCCTCCTTCATCAATCCCGGCACGCCGCTGCGCGACGCTCTCACCAAGGAGGCGGCGAAGCGCGCGCTCGCCATCACCGCGCAGGGCAACGAGTTCACCCCGGCCGGCGAGATGATCGACGAACGCTCGATCGTCAACGGTGTCGTCGGCCTGCACGCCACGGGCGGCTCGACCAACCACACGCTGCATCTCATCGCCATGGCGCGCGCCGCCGGCATCGTCCTGACATGGAAGGATATTTCGGACCTCTCCGACGTCGTGCCGCTGCTCGCCCGCGTCTATCCGAACGGCCTTGCCGACGTGAACCATTTCCACGCCGCCGGCGGCATGGGCTTCCTCATCCAGGAACTGCTGAAGACCGGCATGCTGCATGACGACGTGCGCACCGTCTACGGCCAGGGTCTGCAGGCCTATACGATCGATCCGAAGCTCGGCGCGGATGGCGCGGTGGTGCGGGACAAGGCCCCGAAAGTCAGCCACGACCCGAAGGTGCTCGCCAGCATCGAGACGCCCTTCCAGCCGACCGGCGGCCTGAAAATGCTGACCGGCAATATCGGCAGCGCCGTCATCAAGATCTCGGCGGTGAAGCCCGAGCGCCATGTCATCGAGGCGCCGGCAAAAGTGTTCCACGACCAGCTCGAGCTCAACGCCGCCTTCAAGGCCGGCGAGCTGACGGGCGATTTCGTCGCCGTCGTGCGCTTCCAGGGCCCGAAGGCGAACGGCATGCCGGAGCTGCACAAGCTGACCACCGTGCTCGGCATCCTGCAGGACCGCGGCCAGCGCGTGGCGCTTCTCACGGACGGGCGCATGTCCGGCGCGTCGGGCAAGGTGCCGGCCGCCATCCATGTCACGCCCGAGGCGGTCGACAACGGCCCGATCGGCCGCATCCGCAACGGCGACATCATCCGCCTCGACGCCACCCACGGTACGATCGAGGTTCTGGTGAACGCCGCCGAGTTCGCCGCGCGCCCGCAGGCGACGGCCGATCTCTCCGGCAACGAATTCGGCATGGGCCGAGAGCTCTTCGCGCCCTTCCGGGCCATCGCGGGGCCGGCCGATCATGGAGCGAGCGTCTTGTTTGCTTGAGGGCGCCCTGCGTCCTTCATATCCTGAAGCTCGCAAACCCCTCCTCCGTCATGGTCGGGCTTGACCCGACCATCCATGCTCCGCGTACCGTTGGATCCTCGGGTCAAGCCCGAGGATGACGAAAGTGGGCGCTGGGCGGTCGTCGACAAGGGGGCCGATGCGCGCGCCTCTTCACGCCTCAGCTATAGATATCCAGCGTCCGGCCCTGGTGGTTGCGGTGCGTCGAATAGACGAAGATGCGCTGCAGGTCCTTGTCGGACAGCAGGCGCAGGAAGCGGGCTTCGACGACGTCGTTGGTATAGACGCGCTGCGTCAGGCAGCCGATCATCGGCAGGCGGGCGCTGACGATGTCGAGGTAGAAGTTACGCGGCAGCTGGAACTTCGTCGTCATCGTGATGATGGCGCCGCTGCGCGAGAGCTTGGTGATCAGGCATCGCCGGGAGACGAGGTTGACGAGGCCGCCATTCTCGGTGAACTCGATGCGGGCCTCGTTGCACGTGTCCTCCATCGGGAAGCTCTTCTCCCGATCGTACATGAAGGACTCTTCCTTGTTCAGGTAGTTGTTACGCGGTACGGATCCCTGAATACCCATCGGCCTGTTGCCCCCCGGCACTGTCTGCTTTCGGCAGAAGCCTAGGGGAACAACGCTTAACATCGGGTTGAGCGGCAGGGCGAAATCCTGCCGCCACCCCTTTCGCTCAGGACGCGCGATAGCTCTTGCCGGCGGCATCGAAGAGATGCAGCTTCGCCTTGTCCGCGGTGAACCGCACCCGGTCGCCGCGCTTGACGTCGAGGATGCCGGGGATTTTGGCGATGATCGGCTCGCCCTGCACGAGGCCGTCGATATAAAGCAACGTCACCTCGCCCAGCGCCTCGACGATCGACACCGTGCCCTCGAAGAGGAAATCATCGCCCGTCGTGATCTGGAGGTCCTCCGGCCGCACACCGAAGCTCGCCGTCTTGCCGACCTCGGAGGCTGTCGTCGGGATATCGACACTGGAACTGCGTCCGCCCGTCAGTTCCAGCGCCGTCGAGGCGCCCGCCGAGGTGATCTTCGCGGGGATGATGTTCATGGCCGGTGAGCCGATGAAACGGGCGACGAAGAGGTTCGCCGGGCGCTCATAGAGCTCCAGCGGCGGGCCGACCTGCTCGATATGGCCGGCCGAGAGCACGACGATGCGGTCGGCGAGCGTCATCGCCTCCACCTGGTCGTGCGTCACGTAGATCATCGTCGTGTCGGCCATCTGCTCGTTGAGCTTGGCGATCTCGATGCGGGTGGCGACGCGCAGCGCCGCGTCGAGGTTGGACAGCGGCTCGTCGAACAGGAAGACCTTCGGGTTGCGGCAGATGGCGCGGCCGATGGCGACTCGCTGGCGCTGGCCGCCGGAGAGCGCCTTGGGCAGGCGGTCGAGATATTTGGTGAGCTGGAGGATATCGGCGGCCGAGCGCACGCGCCGGTCGATCTCCTCCTTGCTTTCGCCGGCAATGCGCATGCCGAAGGCCATGTTGTCGAAGACGGTCATGTGGGGATAGAGCGCATAGGACTGGAACACCATGGCGATGCCGCGCTTGGAAGGCGGCACGTCGTTGACGCGCTCGCCGTCGATCGTCATGTCGCCGCCGGTGATCTCCTCGAGCCCGGCGATCATGCGCAGCAGGGTCGACTTGCCGCAGCCGGACGGGCCGACGAAGACGATGAACTCGCCCTGCTTGATATCGAGATCGATGCCGTGGATCACGTCCACCGCGCCGTAGGACTTGCGGATATCCTTGAGTACCAGCCCTGTCATGTCTCTCTCCCCTCTAATTCTTCAGACGAAACGGGCGAAGAACCCGCTCCATGCCGGAAGTTCGATGTTTTCCGCGTGCATCATGCTTTCAAACCCGTGGCCCTCCAGCGCCTCCAGCGTGCCGGCCGGCAGGTCCGCAAGACGCGCGATCGGGCTCATGTTGAAGGCGCAGAAGACCTTTTCGTTGCCGTGCGTGCGCACGAAGGACAGGATCGCGCCCTCGGCCGACTGAAACGCGATCTCGCCCTTCACCAATGCCACGTGCTGCTTGCGGAAGGCAAGGAAGCGCCGGTAATGCGCAAGCACCGAGGCCGCGTCGCCCTCCTGCACGTCGACGGCGCGCTCCAGATGGGCGGGCGAGACCGGAAGCCAGGGCCGTCCGTCACTGAAGCCGCCCGACGGCAGGCCGCTGTCCCAGACCATCGGCGTGCGGCAACCGTCGCGACCCTTGAAATCCGGCCAGAACTGGATGCCGTAGGGGTCCTGCAGGTCCTCATAGGCAAGCTCGGCCTCCGGCAGCGCCAGTTCCTCGCCCTGGTAGATGCAGACCGAGCCGCGCAGCGACATGAGGAGGCTCGCCAGCAGCTTGGCATGGGCCTCATGGTCGGTGACGGCACCGCCCCAGCGGCTGATATGGCGCATGACGTCATGGTTGGAGAAGGCCCAGCAGACCCAGCCCTCGGGTGCCGCCTTCTCCAGCGCAAGCTGGGTCTCCGCGACGAAGGCCGGCGTCAGCGGATCGGGCGCCAGGAACTCGAAGGCGTAGCACATGTGCATCTTGTCGCCGCCGGACGTGTATTCGCCGGCGATTTCGAGGCCGCGCTGGCTGTCGCCCACCTCGCCGACGGCGGCAATCGCCGGGAACTCCTCCATCAGCGCGCGGAAGCGCTTCAGGAATTCCAGGTTCTCCGGCTGGTTCTTGTCGTAGAGATGTTCCTGGTAGTTGTAGGGGTTCACGGCCGGCGCTGTCTGGGCGTTGCGGCGCTCGGGGGCAAGCGACGGGTTGTCGCGCAGCTCCTTGTCATGGAAGTAGAAGTTGATCGTGTCGAGGCGGAAACCATCGACGCCGCGCTCCAGCCAGAAGCGGGCGACCGAGAGCAGCGCGTCCTGCACTTCCGGATTGTGCAGGTTGAGGTCCGGCTGCGAGGTCAGGAAGTTGTGCATGTAATATTGCAGGCGGGTCGGATCCCACTGCCAGGCCGAGCCGCCGAAGATCGACAGCCAGTTGTTGGGCGGCGTGCCATCCGGCTTGGAATCGGCCCAGACATACCAGTCGGCCCGCGGATTGGTGCGCCGGGAGCGGCTTTCGACGAACCAGGGGTGCTTGTCGGACGTATGCGACAGCACGAGATCGATCATCACGCGGATGTTGAGGCGATGGGCCTCGGCGATCAGCGCATCGAAATCGGCGAGCACGCCGAAGATCGGGTCGACGTCCTGGTAGTCCGAAACGTCATAGCCGAAATCCTTCATCGGCGAGGTGAAGAAGGGCGAGATCCAGATCGCATCCACGCCGAGGGAGGCGACATGGGCAAGACGCTCGGTGATGCCCCGCAAGTCGCCGATCCCGTCGCCGTTGGTATCCTGGTAGGAGCGCGGATAGATCTGGTAGATCACCGCCCCGCGCCACCAGTCCTTGTCCGGTACGAGGAGGGTGGAATCCGACATCGTCATGCTGTTTGTCCTGTTTTCGAAAGCCGTCACCCACCCTTGACCGAGCCCGCCAGCAGACCGCGCACGAGATAGCGCTGCAGGCTGAAGAAGACAATCAGGGGAACGACGATGGTGATGAAGGCGGAGGCCGTGAGGATTTCCCAGTTGCCGCCGCGCGAACCCAGGAGGTTCACGAGACGCCCGGTCAGCACCAGTTCCTCGTTGCCCGCACCGAGGAAGACCATGGCGACGAGCAGGTCGTTCCAGGTCCACAGGAACTGGAAGATGGCGAAGGAGGCGAGCGCCGGGAAGGAGAGCGGCAGGATGATCTTGACGAAGATATCGAAATCGGACGCACCGTCGACACGGGCCGATTCCATGATCTCGCGCGGCAGGCCGGCCATGTAGTTGCGCAGGAGATAGACCGCGAGCGGCAGGCCGAAGCCCATATGGGCGAGCCAGATTCCGACATAGGTTTTCGCCGGCACGCCGAAGAAGGCGCCGACGCCGTTGTAGAGCCGGAGCAGCGGAATCAGCGACATCTGCAAGGGCACGACGAGCAGGCCGACGATGACGGCGATCAGGATCGCCCGGCCCGGAAAGGGCATCCAGGCCAGCGCATAGGCGCAGAAGGCGGCGACGAGGATCGGGATGATGGTGGCGGGGATCGCTACCGTCAGCGAATTGATGAAGGAGGCGCCGATGCCCTCGGCATTCAGCACTTCTCGGTAATTGTCGAGCGTGAAGCGCGGCGGCACGGAGGCGGTGTAGAAGATGCGCTGGCCGCGGGTGCCTTCCATCTTCGTCGGCGAGACGATCTCGTAGCTGCCGTCCTCCCTGACGGTCAGCGTCTGGCCCTCGCCGAGGTCGGCGACGGCGCCCGCCTCGAAGGCGGCCGGCTGCAAGGGGCGGAAGCCGAAGGCGGAAACCTTCGCATCACCCCCTTCGATCAACTTTCCGGAAATGACGAACTTGCCGTCGCGCTCGACCTGCGCCTCCGGCGCGGCGGCGCGGCCGGTGAGGTTCTGCGAGGAGGTGGAAAGCGCGGTCCACCAGCCGGAGACGGCGAGCTGGTCCTTGTCGCGCAGCGAGGAGATGAGGAGGCCGGCCGTCGGCAGCGTCCAGAGCGCGACGAGCAGGAGGACGGAAAGGTGGACGACGACGAGAAGCGGCGAACGGGACGTGGCGATCATCTCAGTGGCCCTCCATTTCCTTGGTGGCGTTGCGGATGTTCCAGATCATGATCGGGATGACGAGGATCATGATGACGACCGCGATGGACGCGCCGCGCCCGAAATCGCCGCCGCCGCGGAACATCCAGTCGAACATCAGGTTCGCCAGGACCTGCGTCTGCCATTGCCCGTTCGTCATCGCGAGCACGATGTCGAAGACCTTCAGCACCAGGATGGTGATCGTCGTCCAGACGACGGCGATCGTGCCCCAGATCTGCGGCACCATGATCTTGAAGAAGATCTGGAGGCCGTTGGCGCCGTCGATGACGGCCGCCTCGATCGTCTCCTCCGGAATGCCGCGCAGCGCGGCCGAGAGGATGACCATGGCAAAACCCGTCTGGATCCAGATCAGGATGACCATCAGGAAAAAGTTGTTCCAGAAGGGAATGGTCATCCAGGCCTCGGGCGTGCCGCCGAAGGCGACGACGACGGCATTGAGGATGCCGATCTGCTCGGACCCTTCGGCGCGGTAGTCGTAGACGAACTTCCAGATGACGGAGGCGCCGACGAACGAGATGGCCATCGGCATGAAGATCAGCGTCTTTGCGATATTGCCCCACCAGATGCGGTCGGTGAGTGCGGCGACGATCAGGCCGAAGAAGGTGGAAAGCGCCGGCACCACCAGCAGCCAGAGGAAATTGTTGAAGATCGACTGGCGGAACTCGCCGTCATTGATCATCCACGCGAAGTTGCTGAAGCCGATGAACTGCTGGCCGGAGCGGTCATGGAAGGCGAGCCGGACGGATTCGAAGACGGGATAGACGAGATAGACCGTCAGCGCGAAGAGCGCGGGCGCCATGAACAGCCAGGGCCGGATGGCATTGGTGATGCGCAGGTTCTTCGAGGCCTGCGCGCCCGTCAGCCCCTTGGAGGGGAAAATCTTGTCGAGCAGGAAATTCGTTCCGAAGAAATAGACGACGCAGGCGAGAACGCCCCCGACCATCGTGAAGATGGCGAATAACAATTGCTGCATGGCAGTCCCTCCCCCTGGGAAACATCCCCTACGGCTTTTCTCGCGCAGCACTGCGGCTTCAGTCGCTTGCCTGACGTCCTCTGACGCGGCGTCGACCGCTCACGCGGCTTGGTCGCCGCATGGTCCGGCTGCACTTTCGCATGCTCGGGAAAACCGGCCGGCGGCTGCCGGCCGGTTCGCCAGGATGTTACTTGATCGCGTCCCAGGCCTTCTGGACGCCGCCGGCGACATCGGCCGCGGACTTGCCGCCGACGAAATCGACCATGCCGGTCCAGAACGCGCCCGCGCCGATCTTGCCCGGCATCAGGTCAGAGCCGTCGAAGCGGAAGGTCGTCGAATCGAGCAGAATCTCGCCCTGCTTCTTCATCGGCGCATTGGCATAGGCTTCCTTGTTGGCGCTCTTATAGGGCGTCAGGAAGCTGGTCTGCGCCATCCAAACCTCATGGGCGATCGGCGTCTTCAGGAACTCGATGAAGGCGCGCGCGGCCGGCGTGTCCCGGGTGATCATGGCGAGCGTGCCGGCGCCGAGCACGGGATTGCCGAGCTCCGGCTTGCTGGCATAGGGCGGCATGTAGAAGAAGTCCGCGTCCTCGCCGACCACCGTGCCTTCCGGGAAGAAGGACGGGATGAACGAGGCCTGGTGATGCAGGTAGCACTTCGGCGGCGAGGCGAAGAGGCCCTTGGGGCTGTCGCGGAAGTCGGTGGAGGCGACCGCCGCCGCGCCGCCGTCGACGAACTTGTCGTTCTTGGCGAACCAGCCGAATTCATCGAGCGCACCGACCACCGAGGCATCGGTAAAGGGAATCTCGTTCGTCACCCACTTGTCGTAGGTTTCGGGCGAAGCCGTGCGCAGCATCAGGTCTTCCACCCAGTCGGTCGCCGGCCAGCCGGTGGCGCCGCCCGAGCCGAGGCCGATGCACCAGGGCGTGCCGCCGTCGGCGACGATCTGCTCGGTCAGCGCCTTCAGGTCCTCCATGGTCTTCGGCACTTCGTAGTCGGCATCCTCGAAGTTCTCCGGCACGTACCAGACGAGGGACTTCACGTCGATCTTGTAGGGGAAGGCGAAAAGCGCGGCATTGCCGTCCTTGTCCTTGTAGGTCGAAAGGTCGACCCAGGACTGGCCGGCGGCATAGTTGTCGAGCAGCCACTGCTTGGTCTCGTCGCCGAGCGGGGTCAGGTAGCCCTTGGAGGCAAGGTCGGCGATCAGGCCAGGCTGCGGCAGGATGGCGACGTCAGGCGGGCTGCCGGCCTGGGTGTCGATGACGATCTGCTGCTCGTAGTTCTCGGAGGAGGAATATTTGATTTCGACGCCCGTCGCCTCTGTGAAATAGGCATAGACGACCTTGAACAGCGCCTCGTCCTCACCGCGCCAGGGACCGAAGATGGTCAGCGTCTGGCCCTTGAGGTCGTGGCCCTTCTTGAAATCCTCGAAGCTCTGCCAGTTGAACTTGGAATCCTCGCCCGGCTTGAATTTCAAGTCGGCCGCAGCAGCGCCGCCCGCCATCAAAAGAGCGAGCGCGGCCGTCATCAGCAATGTCTTTTTCACGAGATTTGCCTCCCATAGCAAACCCGCCCTCTCCCGGGGCAGGCATCCTCTAAAATACCCCAAAATTCAAAGCGCTTTGGATTTCCTTTCATCCCATTTCCCCCCGAGCCTCGTCAAGTACCCTCCTGGGCTTGCAGACAAAATCGCTGTGTTTAACGCAGTGCAGCGTAGTTTTGCGGCGCAAAAAGGCCAAATCCGCTTTTCCTAAATGATTTGCTGATGTTAGATGCCAAAACGCTTTGGGACGGATCCGGGGAACGAAGAGAAGGGACATCCAAAGCGCTTCGAATGTTTCAAGAAAGCCAAGCATGTGAATCTCAAGCAATTATCGCAGTTGCTGGGCCTCTCCCAGACAACCGTGAGCAGAGCGCTGAACGGCTATCCGGAGGTCAATGCCGAGACGCGCCAGCGCGTGCTCGATGCCGTCCGGGAGACCGGATACCGGCCGAACCGGGCGGCGCAGCGGCTGGCGACGGGCCGGGCGGGCTCGATCGGCCTTGTCATGCCGACGGCCGACGGCATCGAATCCGACGTGCATTTCGGCGAATTCCTCGCGGGCCTCGGCGACGAGGCGGTCAAGCACGACTTTCATTTCGTCATCAATCCGAGCCATCCGGAAGAGGAGGTCGCGACCTGCCGGCGGCTGGTGGCGAGCGGCAATGTGGATGCGCTGTTCCTCGCCTATATGCGCGAGAAGGATCCGCGCATCGCCATGCTGAAGACGCTGAAGACGCCCTTCGTCGTGCACGGCCGGTCGATCGGCGTGCCGACGGACTATCCCTATCTCGACATCGACAATACCGGCGCCTTCTACGATGCCGCGCGGCTGCTCGCGCAGCTCGGCCACCGGCATTTCGCGCTGATCAACGGGCCGGACTACCTCGCCTTCTCGATCCGCCGCAAGAAGGGCACGGTGCGGGCGCTGGCCGAACACGGCCTCACACTGCGCGAGGAGTGCGTGCAGCATTCGCAGATGACGGACGAACACGGGTTTCGCGCCATGGAGCGCTTCCTCCAGCTCGAAACGCCGCCGACCGCGGTCCTGTGCTCCAGCACGGTCCTGGCGCTCGGCGCCGTCCGGGCGATCAACCAGGCAGGGCTGAAACTCGGCACGGACATCTCGCTCATCGCCCATGACGACGTGCTGCCCATGCTGAAGCCGGAGAATTTCATGGTGCCGCTGACGACGACCCGCTCGTCGCTGCGCGCCGCCGGCCAGCGCATCGCCCGCCGCCTCATCGCCGACATCCTGACGCTCGAGACCCTGCCGCAGCAGGAGCTCTGGAAGACGGACCTCATCGTGCGCGCCTCGACCGGACCGGCGCCGGCGGGGAAATAGGCTTGCTCGGGAACGGCATCGCGCCGGGGGGTTGCCCCTCACCCTAACCCTCTCCCCGCAGGCGGGGAGAGGGGACGTGCCCCACGAATGGCTGTTGTTTGAGGAAGACGGCACGGCATATCCCTTCTCCCCGCCTGCGGGGAGAAGGTGGCCGGCAGGCCGGATGAGGGGCCGCCCCCTAAACTGACGACGCTTCCCCTCAGAATTTCGGCGGCACGCGCCCGGCCTTGCGATAGGCGGCGATCACCGTGTTGGCCATCAGCATGGCGATGGTCATCGGGCCGACGCCGCCGGGAACCGGGGTGATGACGCCGGCTACCTTGGCCGCCTCGTCGAAGGCGACGTCGCCGACGAGGCGGGACTTGCCCTCGCCCTTTTCCGGCGCGGCGATGCGGTTGATGCCGACGTCGATGACGGTCGCGCCCGGCTTCACCCAGTCGGCCTTCACCATTTCCGGGCGGCCGACGGCAGCGACGAGGATATCGGCATTGCGGCACACGCCGGCGAGGTCCTTGGTACGCGAATGGGCGGTCGTCACCGTCGCGTTCGCGGCCAGCAGCAGGGCGGACATCGGCTTGCCGAAAAGGTTCGAGCGGCCGATCACCACCGCGTTGAGGCCGGAAAGGTCGTCGCCATGCGTGCGGCGCACGAAGACCATGGCGCCGGCCGGCGTGCAGGAGACGAGGCCGCCGTCGAGGTCGCCCGTCGCCACCTTGCCGGCATTGACGACGTGCAGGCCGTCGACGTCCTTTTCCGGCTTGATCGACTGGATGATCGGTTCGGACTTCAGGTGCTTGGGGAGCGGAAGCTGGACGAGGATGCCATGGATGGTCTCGTCGGCATTCAGCGTCTCAACGAGGCGGGCCAGCTCCTCCTGCGTGGTTTCCTCCGGCAGCGTGTGCTGGATCGAGGTGAAGCCACATTCCTTGGCCATGCGGCTCTTGGAAGAGACATAGGCGTGGCTCGCCGGATCGTCGCCGACGATGATGACAGCCAGGCCGGGCCTTACGCCGGCATCCTTCTCCAGGGCGGCAGTGGCGGACTTCACGGTGTCAATCACGGAAGCGGCAACCTGCTTCCCATCGATAATGGTGGTCACATTTCTCTCCCTGAATGAAGTGCGCCCACTCTAGTGGGACGCTCGCGCGGCGGGATGGCCTCTTAACGCCCTATGCTGTCCAAAACGCATAATTTCAAGCGCATCCTGCGGGAAAGCGCAGGTCCAGCCCGGGAATATGCCTTTCCTGTCAGCGGTGAAAGACACGATGGCGGCAAGACGGCGTCGCTCATCACCCGGCAAGAAGTCCTTTTTTGACGCAGGCTGCGGGATTGTCCTGGCCCGGGAGGCTCGGAAAATTGACAGCAAGCTATTGTTTTTCAAAATTTTTCCCGAAAGGACGGCGCCATGGTTAGCGAGCTGTAAACAGGGTCCGCCGCCTTTTCGGGAAATCCTTAAACGGCCTTTCAGAGGAACTTGCTAAACCGGCAGGCAGCAATAGCAGCCTTGCGGGAGCAGCATGACGCCCTTTCCCCCGGATCCTGTCGAACACGCCACCCGAAAGGCCATGAGGGCCTTTAGGGCCGGCCATTGCCCGCTTTCGGGCGCTTCGAAAGGACCCCTGCCATGAACCTCGTGTCCGGCAACATCACCGCTTCGCAGCGGGACATACTGGGCCTGCCGGTCTGCGATCTCGGCTGGGCGGACGCCTTTGCCTTCGCCGAAGAGGTGGCAACCATGCCGTTCGGCCAGAGCGTCATCGCCTTCATCAATGCCGGCAATGCCAACCTGATGATGCGCGATCCCGAATACCGCGCCGTGCTGGAACGCCAGGTCGTTCTGCCCGATGGCGACGGCGTCGATCTCGCCTCGATGGTGTTCCACGGCCGCAGGTTTCCCGCGAACCTCACGAGCATCGCCTTCGTTCCGGCCCTCCTGACCTATATCGCAAAGCCGATGCGCGTCGCGCTGATCGGCGCCCGGACGGCGACGCTGATGCGGGCCGCCGACACGCTTCGCCGGCATACGCCCTGGCACGCGTTCCTGCCGATTTCCGACGGCCATTTCGATCAGGACCAGTCGGACGCGATCATGGAGCGGGTGCGCGCGGCGGATGCCGACATCCTGCTCGTTTCGATGGGCAGCCCGGCCCAGGAAAAGTGGATCGACAGGCATGTCGGGCCCGGCCATGCCCGGCTGGTGCTCAGCCTCGGCCCGCTGTTCGACACACTCGCCGGCAACACGCCGCCGATGCCCGAAGCCGTTCGCCGGCTCCGGCTCGGCTGGCTCTACCGGCTGATGGCGGAGCCGTCACGGCTACCCCAGCGCAAGGCCCAGATCGCCTTCGCCTACCATGTGCTGCGCTACAAGCTATCCGGCCCGATGATGCCGCGGGGCAGCGGCAACACGGCAAAAGCCGGCTCGCTCTGAGTCGGCCAGCCCGTTGCCACCGGGCATTTTCACGGGGCAAGCCCAGAGCATTTCCAGCCGAAGCAAGACCGCTTCGGCGTCGGACAATGCGGTAAAAGCGAGACTCCAGCGCATTTCCGGTTCCGGAAATGCGCTAGTGACCGCCGCTCTTCTCCGCCGGCTTGACGGCCGGAACCTCGCCCTTGACGAGGGTCTGGCCGCGCTTGGGCGCGGGGTCCTGCACCGATGCGGTGGTGATGTAGTCGATCTGCTCGACATAGACCTCGGCGATGACCTCTGCCCCGAAGCGGCGGTTCAGCCCTTCCTTGACGATGTCGCGGAAGGCATCGACATCGAAACTGCCGACCGTCGCCACGTCGATCATCTTCTTGCCGACCAGCAGCGTATAGAGCTCGTCGGTGATCATCTGCGGCAGGGGAACGATCTGTTTGGCCGCCAGATCCTTGTTCGCCTTGTAGGCGAGCCTGGTGAGCAGGTAGCCGTTGACGCCGCCCTCCCCGATGACGGGCACCGTCGTCGTGTATCCGCTGACGAATTCCAGCGCCGCCTCGCGCTCGGCGGCGGCGGTATCGACCTCGGGCGCCGAGGCCATCGTCAGCGAGACATAGACCGAGGCAAGCGTGATGGCGAGGATCCAGACGCCGGTGCCGATGAGCTTGATCATGTGCCGTAACCCAGGCGGAACTGCTCCTGCGAATAGGTGCCATCGGCCTCGAGGTCCTGGACGGCATTCTTCAGGATGGTGACGACTTCACGCACGGCCTCCAGATGGGCGGAGACGCGCTGGGCGTTGGTGGCGAGCTTCTCGCGCACGCGGCCGAGCTGGCTGGAGAAGGTCTGCGGCATCTCGTCCGGGCGCACGTCGCGCGTCAGCATCGCCAGTTCATAGAGGCAGCGGCTCTTGTGGGCGTTCGAGGTCGGCAGATCGAAATCGGGGTCATGGCCGATATTGTCGTTCTCGTTGTCGATGATCGTTTCGAGCCGGCCGAGGACGGTGCGGATCCGCAATTCGTTGGTCGCCTGTTCCATTTTGTTGTTCTCCGCTTAGATCTTCGTCTCGTGTTCCTTGATGCCCGGCGTCAGGTCGGCAAAGGCTTGCCGCTGCAGGGCGTGCACCATGCCGGTTGCGACACGGTCGGTGTTCTTGTCCTTCTCCGGCGAGGCCGCGCCGATGCCGCTGCTCTTGGCGAGGCTCTCGGCAAGGCCGATGCCGCCGCCCTTGGCGAGCGCTTCGCCGAGCTGGTCGGCCATCATGCCGCGCCACATCTCGCCGGCCGTGCCCTTGCCGTAGATCTCTTCGCTCTCGGTCGGCATCATCGACTTCACGAAGTTCTGCAGCACCATCGATTCGAACTTGCGCAGATGTTCCGGCACGGCCTTGCCGCCGGCGGCGGAAACGCCCTGCGCCGCATGGGCTCCGGCCGAATCGCGGTTGAGAATGCTGCCGACGGTGGCCTGGAAACCGGCGCCGGCCTCGGCAAGGCTCGTCGCCTCGAAGGCGGCCCTGTTCGATTTCAGCCTGGCCTGCGCTTCCTGAACCTGGGCCGGGTCGGCGGCGCGCACGACATCGAGCACCAGGTCGCTGGGGGGAGAAATTGCCACGTCCTTGAGCCTTTCAGGTGATCCTCGTGGCCGAACCCGTCCTCATGGCGGTTCGCCGGCCTCTGACCTTTCAGGACATCGGATCCATCCGCGCCGCGCTTGCGGCTGCTTCGACAAACCTCGTCATCGTCCTGACGCGACTATCGCTGCTCAACCTTACGGGAGGCTGGTGGCGGATGACGAGGGCGCGAGGCGGGCGCATAGGCACTCCACTTTGACGCAAGCTTGATAAGGCCGCGGTAAATCGCCTTTCGTTACAGCGGCTTATTCCATCAGCGCCTATTCTTCAGTGCCCTTGTAGGCAATGTGCTGGTCGATGAGGTCGTAGATCGAATTGTCGGCCGCCTCGCGCTCCTCGGCACTGCGGGCTTCCTTGCGGTGCTCCTCCATGCGGTCGCCCTTGGTGCGCTCGCGCACCACGCGCATCTCGTGCATCTGCTGCACGTTGGCCAGCATCTGGTCCTGCTGCTGCAACTTGCTGTACTGGCCGGAATAGTGCCGCGAAAAACTGCGGTGGATCGGATCGAGCGAGTTGATCGCGCCGGCGACGACCTCCATCGTCTCGGCGATCTCCTCCCGCTGGCGCGTGGTGTTGGCAAGGTCGAGCTCCGCCATCTTCTCCAGATGGCGCTGCACGCTGACGAGGCGCTTCAGCTTGTCGGAACGGTTTTGCGCCATCGCTACTCCCCCCGGAAGACCGGAGTGAAGCCGGCCGCAAAGATCTCAAGCAGCGAGGAGACGCCGAAATAGAGCAGGAGCAGCCCGCCCATGATGATGAAAGGCAGCGAGACGAAGTAGATGGGGATCTGCGGCGCCAGCTTGTTGATGAGGCCGACGGAGACGTTGAAGACCAGGCCGTAGAGGATGAAGGGGCTCGCGAGCCTCAGCATGATCATGAAGGTCTGGCTCAGCGTGTCGGTGAGCGTGATCAGGGCACCCTGCGGGTTGAAGCCCGCGCCGATCGGCATGACATTGTAGGATTCGACCAGCGCCCGCATCACGACATGGTGGAAATCCAGCATGAAGAGCACCAGCAGGCCGGCGAAGGAGAGAAGGTTCGTCAGCTGGTTCTCCGCCGTGTCTTCCAGCACGTCGGGCGTCGGCGGCGCGTTGAAGCCCATCATCATCGTCAGCACCGTGCCGGCGAATTGCAGGCCGAGCACGTAGTAGCGGGCGATGAGGCCGATGACGGCGCCGGTCAGCGTCTCGAAGACGATGAGCGTGAGATAGCTGTCGAGCGTGCCGGAGGTGCGCGGATAGATCGTATCCCACAGGATCGGCAGCACCGCCATGGAGATCGCCACCGCCAGGAACAGACGGATCTGGATCGTCAGGCGCGCGGACGAAAAGCCCGGCAGCAACATGAAGCACCCGCCGACACGGCAGAAGGCGGCGAACAACGCCAGCACCGTGCCCTGCGGGTCCGCGATCATGAAATGGAGCCGAGGATCTTGATCTCGATGCCCTTGGCGAGCTCGACATGCGAGAGAACCGGCAATGTGGCGAAGAGGCGCTCGATGATCATGCGCACATAAGAGCGGGATTCGGGCGAGGTGACCAGCACAAAGGGCGTGCCGCGATCGAGAAACTCGCGGATAACCCGGGTCGCCTGTTCGGAAAACTCCTCGAGCTGGCGCGGATCGATGTCGAATTCGACGATTTCGCCCTTGCTGTCGCGCTTGAGCGCCTGGTGGAAGACCATGTCCCACTTGTTGCCGAGGCGCAGCACCGGCAGCACGCCGTTCTCCGCCAGGTCGCCGCAGATCTGCTGCGACATGCGGATGCGCACATGCTCGACGATCTGCTCGGTCTTGCGCACATGCGGGGCGAGTTCGGCGACCGCTTCGAGGATGAGGTGCAGGTTGCGGATGGAGACGCGCTCGGCAAGCAGCAGCTTCAGCACGGCCTGGAGGCCGGAATAGGACATGTGCGAGGAGCAGATCTCGTCGGCCAGCTTGCGGTATTCCGGATCAAGCCGCTCGATGAGCGCCTTCACGTCCTTGTAGGACAGAAGCTGCGGCAGGTTGTTGCGGATGACCTCGGACAGGTGCGTGAGAACCACCGAGACGTTGTCGATCGGGTGGAAACCCTCGCGGCGCAGGTCGTCCGCAAAGGTTTCGAGGATCGAGACCGCCGGCATGCCGAAGGCCGGTTCGCGGATGTCGTCGCCCGGCACGCTCGGCTTGCGCCCGCCGCCGGTGACGACCAGAACCTCGCCGACACGCACGATGTTGGAGGCGATCGTCGTGCCGTGGATGCGGATCTGGTAGGACTTGTCCGGAATGGAGATGTCGTCCGAAACCTTGATTTCCGGCACGACGAAACCGTATTGCCCGGCGAACTTCTTGCGCATCTTACCGACACGGAAGGCAAGCTCCTGATGCGCGCCGAGAAGGCGGGTGGAGACCTGCTTGCCGAGGAGAAGCTCAATCTCTGCGGTCTTGAGTACCGACTTGACCGAATCCTTCTCCTGGTCGCGGCTCTGCTGGACCTGCTGGGCCTCCAGCTCGCGCTTGACGCGGTTTTCCTCCGCGATGCGCCGCGGGATGATCCAGGCGCTGAAGGCCATGACGCTGCCGAGCACCATGAACGGAAGGAAGGGCAGGCCCGGCATGATGGCGAGCAGGATCATCAGGCCGGCGGCGACGAAGAGCGCACGCGGATAGCCGGAGAGCTGGTTGATGACCGCCTGGTCGGTGGAACCGGCGGTTCCGCCGCGCGAGACGATGAGGCCGGCGGCGAGCGAGACGATGAGGGCCGGGATCTGCGAGACGAGACCGTCGCCGACCGACAGTTTCACGAAGACGTCGGCGGCTTCGCCCAGTTCCATGCCGTGACGGAAGTAGCCGATGATGATGCCGCCGAAGACATTGATGGCGGTGATGATGAGACCCGCAATGGCGTCGCCGCGCACGAATTTCGAGGCACCGTCCATCGAACCGAAGAACGAGCTCTCCTCCTCCAGCTCGCGGCGGCGCAGCTGCGCCTGCTTCTCGTCGATGAGGCCGGCGGAAAGGTCGGCGTCGATCGACATCTGCTTGCCGGGAATGGCATCGAGGGTGAAGCGCGCGCCGACTTCGGCGATACGCGTCGCACCCTTGGTGATGACGATGAAGTTCACCACGATGAGGATCATGAAGACGATGATACCGATGACGAAGTCGCCGGACATGACGAGGCTGGCAAAGCCGGCGATCACGCCGCCCGCCGCGTCGTGCCCCTCATTGCCGTGCGAGAGGATGACGCGCGTCGTCGCGATGTTGAGCGCGAGGCGCACCATGGTCGCGATGAGGAGGACCGTCGGGAAGGACGAGAAGTCGAGCGGGCGCTGGATCCACAGCGCCACCATCAGGATCAGCACCGAGAAGGCGATAGAGAACGCCAGCCCGATGTCGATCATGAAGGCCGGGATCGGCAGGAAGAGGATCGACAGGATCGTCAGGATGCCCACGGCGAATGCGATATCGCGGCCGCTGGGGCTGACCTTCGGAAGGTTTATTGCCGGTACTTGCGCCATCTGGATGCGTCCCATCTCTTCATGAGAGGCGGCGGCGCGTCACACGCGTCGCCCATTTCACCCCATGACCTACCCGGCGAAGCTTGCGCGAGGGTGGCAGCGGGCTCCGGCGGCTTCGGGCGCTTGGGAACTGTGGATCCTCGGGACGAGCCCGAGGATGACGGGGAGGAGAGGCTCCGCACCACGAAATGGTGCGGCATGCGGGACGGCGCCAACGACCGAACCACATCCCTTCTGTCGTCATCCTCGGGCTCGTCCCGAGGAACCACGCCCCAGACGCCGGCCTTAGAAGCCGCTCTCTATTCGGGAGAAGACGATATTGGTGAAGATGGAGATCTGCGCGCCGATGAAGGGGGCCGATATAGCGATCGTCACGAAGATCGCGAGGATTTTCGGCACGAAGGTGAGGGTCATTTCCTGCACCTGGGTCAGCGCCTGCACGAAGGCAATGGCGACGCCGACGATCATTGCGGCAAGCACGGCCGGGCCGGAGGCCACCACCACTGTCCAGATGGCGGCCTGCGCGATGTCGAGGGCGTCTGCCTCATTCACGTTTCGGTTTCACTCGCCTTGGTTTCGCTGACCTTCACGCCGGGGCCGATGACGAGCGTCTTGCCCGAATCAAGCGTCGCGACGATACCGTCATTATATAGCGTGACGTCCGTGACGACGCCAGAAATCTTGCCGTCCTCACTGGTGACGGTGCGGCCGATGACGGAGTTGGCTTCCTGCAGCGAGGTGCGCTGCAACAGGCTTTCCAGGTTCTTGTTCGTCTTGATGGTCTGCTCGACCTGGGAGAAGGTCGCAAGCTGCGCCATCTGCTGGGTCGCGTCCATCGGCTCGGTCGGATCCTGGTTCTTCATCTGCGCCACGAGCAGCTTCAGGAAGCTCTCGTAGTTGATCGTCGCCGACTTCTCGTCGGTGGTGGATTCGGCGCCGGTGACGGTCGGCACATAGGACTGGGAGGCGCCCGCGGCGCCGACGGGCGTTACCATGGGGCGATCTCCCTGCGGATCTGTTCGACCGTGGCCGGTGCCATTTCCTGGTTGTTGAGGATGCGATCCTCGATCGGATAGAGCGCGCGGATCGCCTTCAGCGCTTCGAAGGCACGGCCCTGGGTGACGAGGGCGTCGACGCGCTTCAGCTCGGCGAGCACCTCCTCGTTCTTGAAGCAGGAGAGCAGCATGATGACCGACTTGCGGAACATGGCGACCGACTGCTCGGCGCCCTCCGGATTGATCAGCGACATCTGCGCGATGAAATAGAGCTGGCGAAGCGGCGTCGTGGCCTGTTCGGGCTGCAGGACGTGGTTTTCCAGAAGGAACGTGACATCGTTCAGGAACTCGATCGCAACCTTGCGGTCGACCCTCAGGACTGCGCCGTTGACGAAGATGCGCTCACCGGACTTCAGCGATATACGCAGTGTACTTTTCATTTGATGCCATCCTTGATGATGGTGGTGATGTCGATGATGCCCTGGAAATTCGAGGATTCGCGTTTGCGGATCTTCTCGATTTCCTTGAGAATCCAAATGGCGATCGAGATGAGGTTGGCCCGAAGCTCGGCCTCGAGCTGGTTTTCCGGATCTCCGAGATCTTCGATGAAGCGGATCCAGACGCGGCGGGTGAAGTAGATCGCCTCCACCGCCTCCCGGCTCTGGTTGCCGCCGTCGCTGGCCATTGCCGCTTTCAGGAGCGCAATCGACCGATCGAGGACCTGCCGTTCCCGATCCTTCGAGACGGCGACGCCTTCCTCCATGATCTCGGCATATGAAAACTGGTACATTCAGACATCCTTCATGTGTGTCCGTACCCTCTGGTTCATCAGAGGTAGTTCAATAGGCTCAGGTTCTGGATCCTCGACGTGAGCGTGTAGGCGAGCGAAAGCTGCGATTCGAGCGTGGTGACGCGGGTCGCCGCCTCGTAGGTATCGATGCTTTCCATGTCCTTGATGCTGGTGCTCAGGATGGCGACCTGGGCATTGAGCGAGGTGTTCGCCTGGCTGACGCGGGCCTCGGAAATGCCGAGCTTGGAACGTTCGCCGTCGATGCCGGAGATCGCCCGGCCCATATAGTCGATCGCTGCGTCGCTGACCGTCTTGCGGGTCTGCTCGCTGATGCCGAGAGCCATCAGCTCCTGCCCCAGGACGAGACCAAGCGCCATGTAGCGCATGCCGTCCACATTGGTGTTGGTCGAGCTCTGGACGGTCTCCGCGGCGCTGATGCGGCTCTGCATGTTCTCGTCCGACGCATTCGACCAGTTCGTCTGCCAGCTCGAGGTCGGGCCGACAAATTCAGCTTCGAGCTTCTCGACGAAGGCCTGCATGTCCGACGCCGTGATGTCGGAGACCGCGGCGTCCGTCTTCTGAAAACCGAAATGCGCAAAGAACGTATCGTCGAACACGTCCTTCGGATTCTGTTCAGGCGGCGGCAGGTCCTGGGAATATTCCTTGAGCGGCATTACGTCCGTGTTGATGCCGGCAAAGAGGTATTCGCCGCTGAACGAGGTGTTGGCGGCCGAGGTGAAGGCCGAGAACGCGTTGCCGAGATTTTCCTTCGCGAGGTCCAGCTGGTCCTGCGAGGTGATGCCGGAAAGCGCGATCAGCACGCCCATCGCATCGTTCGCCGCCGTCGACATCTGGCCGAGCGCCTCCTGCGAGGCGGCGAGGCGCTGCGTCGTCAGCGCGTTTGTGCTCTTCAGCGATTCCATGCGCTGGAGATCGCGGTGCAGGTTCAGCGTGCGCGCCGTCTTGGCGCCGAGCACGGCGCCGACATCCGCATGGCGGCCGGTGACCGTTTCCTCCTGAAGCTGCAACATCTCCTTCTGCGCGCTGGCCACGGTGAGCCGCATCGCATTTTGAAGGGACATGTTGGAAACGAAAGAAGTCTTCATAACTTACCCCGCCGCCTGAAGGAGGGCCGCGATCATTTCATCGACCGCCGCCACGAGCTTGGCCGACGCCTTGTAGGACTGCTCGAGGTCGAGCAGCAGGGCGAGTTCCTCGTCAAGGCTGACGGCCGTCACGTTGAGAAGGGCCTCCTGGGTACGCCCGAGCAGGGCGGCCTTGTCGTCGCCCGCCGTCGTCGCGGCCCTGCGGATCTCCTCCAGCCAGCCGACCGAGCTGGTCGAGAAGGAAAGGAGCGTCGTCGTCGTTTCGATGGATGCGTCCGGGTCGAAGGACATCGGCGCCTCGAAGGCGGACGTATAGCCGTTCAGAAGATCCGAGAAGCTGGCATTGTTGCCCGTGTTGTAGACGGCGTTGATCCCGTCCCGCAGCTTCGTCGGGCTGCCGCCTTCGCTCGATATGACGTCGGGGTTGACCCTGATGACCGCGGCAAGGCCCGGATCCGTGACGGCGGGCAGGCCGTTGCTGATAAAGAGGCCTTCGACCCCGCCTTCGGAGAACACCTCGATGACGCCGCGGGCGACCTCGTCGAGCTGCTTCTGGAAGGTCGGCGCGACGTAGTCGCGGATCTGCAGGAGGGCCGCGATCGTGCCTTGCGCGCTGGTGTTGCCGCCGGCCCCTGCCTGGACGGGCACGCCGTCGATGAGCACCTGGTTGCCGTCGACGGCAGCGGTGAAGGTGGTCGTGGGCTGGAAGCTGACGGTGCGCGGCACGGTCTCGAACAGCACCGTGCCGTCGCTGGTGTAGAGCGCCAGGTCGTTGTGTGTGCGGTTGACCGCGGTGACGCCGACGATCCCCGAAATCTCGGTCAGCAGCTTGTCGCGCTGGTCGAGCGCGTCGTTGACGTCGGTTCCGGCGGCCGTGCCCAGGCGGACCTTGTCGTTGTAGGTCTTGAATTCGCTGAGCAGGCGGTTGAGTTCCGTCACCGCCGTGTCGATGTCGGCGTCCGCCTCGGCCCTCAGCTTCTGCAGGGCATTCGACGTGCTGTTCAGCGAATTGGCGACGTCGATCGCGTCCGACACCACCGTTTCGGCGAGCGAGATCTCGCTCGGCTTGTCGGCGAAAGTCTGGAGATTGTCGCGCAGCTTCGCCAGATAGGTGGAGGGGGCGATCTCATAGTCCTCGCCGCCCATCATCATCTTCATCTGCGTCAGGCCGGCCAGGAGCGTGTCCTGGCCGCTCGACTTGGAGATCGAGAGCAGGTTCTGCTTCAGCAGGGCCTCGTTCTGGGCACGCTGCGTTTCCACCACCGTGGCACCGGAGGTAGCCGTCGCGAGGATCGCGGCGCGGCGCGCGTAGTTCGGGTTGCTTGCATTGGCAATGTTCTTCGACGTGACGGCCGATTGAAGGCCGACGTTGGAGAAACTGGACTGAGCAGTCTTCATTGCTGCTGAAAGCGACATCGGATCTACCTAATTCTCGAATGCACGCGCGGCGTCATGCCGGCTTATCTCTTCAGATTGACGAGGACTTCCATCAGCTCGGAACCGGTCTGAAAGACCTTCGAGTTGGCCGTGTAGTTGCGCTGCGACTCGATCATGCTCGTCAGTTCTTCCGCGATGTCGACGTTGGAGTCCTCCAGCGCGCCGGAAACGATCGCTCCATAACCGTTGGTGCCGGCGTAGCCCATGACGACGACGCCCGAGTCGTTGCTCTGCGCATAGATGTTGCCCGGCAGCGGCTTCAGGTTGTCCGGGCTCTGCACGGACGCCATCGCGATCCGGAATTTCGGCGTCAGCTGCCCGTTGTCATATTTCAGCGAAACGACACCATCCTCGCTGATCTCGTAGCCGGTGACCTTGCTGGCGCCATTGCCGTTGATCTTGCCGTTGGACACGTCAAACGGGGAGGCGAGCTGGCTGGAACCGCCGATGCTGATCTCAAGCGCGCTGAGTTCGGCGCCGTTGATGGGCTGGGCCGCCGTGGTAATGCTTGCCGGCGAGGGCGTGAGCAGCTTGCCTTCCGCATCGAATGTCATGGGCTCTGGGCCGGCGATTGTGGTGCCTTCGTAGGTCGCCTCGACCGTCCAGGCATTGTCGCCCGTCTTCACGTAATTGAATTCGATCAGCCGGGTGTTGCCCTGGCTGTCATAGGCGACGAGAGAGGTCGACTTCGAATAGCCCGCCACTTCGTTGGACGGCAGGTTGACGTCGAGCGCACCTGCCGTCGAGCCGGTCGCATTGAGCGCGCCGGAGGCAAGGTTGATCTCCTGGAGACCATCGAAGCCGTTGACGACGATCGTCGGGTCCTCGGTGGAGGAATATTCGTATCCCATCAGCTTGAAGCCGGAGGAATTCTGCAACGAGCCGTCGTCCATGACGGTGAAGGCGCCGGCGCGGGTCATGTATTCCTGGCCGTCCGTGCCCGAGACGATGAAGAAACCCTTGCCGTTGATGGCAAGGTCCGTCGCCGATGTCGTGTAGGTGAAGGTGCCCTGTGCGGAGATGGAATAGCGCACATCCGTGTTCACGCCGCCGGAATTGTAGGAACCGCCGGTGGTGGGCAGGATCAGCGAGGAGAACTGGGTGGAGGCCTTCTTGTAGCCCGTCGTGTTCGCGTTGGCGATGTTGTCGGCAACGGTGCTCAGGCGATTCGCCTGCGCATTCATGCCGGAAACACCCGTTCTCATCGTACCGTAGAGGCTCATGTCATTTCCCCGTTCGTCTCATACTCAGGACCCTATGGGACGGGCCTTGCGTGAAGCTGGCTGCCGAGCCGCCTGGCAGGGTCCGCCTCCCCGCCAGCCGGCACCATCGGCTCAGCCCTGCCAGTCGATGCAGTAGCCAAGGAAGCGCTTGGAATCGATCGGGTCGAAACCGAGCTTCTTGCGCAGCTTCTTGCGCAGCTTGCTGATGTGGCTTTCGACGACGTTCTCCTCGACGTCCTCGTCGAAGATGCCGTAGATCGCGTTGAAGATCTGGGTCTTGGAAAGCCGGCGGCCGCGGTTGGCGACCAAATATTCGAGAATGCGGCGCTCGCGGCGCGGCAGGGGGAAGACGTCACCGGCGATTTCCGGGTCGCGACCATCGGAGAAGACACGGATCGGGCCGATATCGGTGTAGTTGGACAGCGCCTTCAGGCGGCGCCGGATGGCCGCCGCACGGGCCAGGATCTCACGGGGATGCACCGGCTTGCGCACGACGTCGTCGACGCCGCTGTCGAAGAGGGCGAGGGTGGTTTCCAGGGAGGGCGTGTCGCTGACCGCGATCACGGGGGCCTGCGAGCGATCACGGATCGCCCGTGGCAGCTCCATGGAGAGCTGGCCCTGGCCGATCAGGAAAGCCTCGACCGCATCGATGTCCGAATCGGCCGCGGTGTTCACCCACTCGCCGAATTCACGGGGATCGAACCCCGTCGAGGGCACGCCCTCGCGACCAAAAAGAGAAGTATAGCCGTCTTTAACGAGCTCGCGCTCATCAACCACTACGATCATTCGTCCGCCTCCGAATCAGTGTGGTGCCTCGTTCAGGCAGTGGTACGAATCGGGCGAATCACCGGCAACTAGAGAAAGTGACTGGGTGGAATTAACAGTTGATTAAGAATTGCGTGCCGATTTGATCTACATATAGTGGCTTTCGGCGAATTTCGCCACAATTTTACGGTGGAAAAGTTAACAAAGGTTAACGTCATGCCTTGCCGTCCCAAAACTGGGCGTATTCCTGCCACATTGCGGCACAGGCCGCCATCGGGTCGATGTTTAAACTTTTAGTTGAATTACCGGCAGAACTGTTTCGCGTTCGCCGTCCAGCTTCCATAGCCCGTCGCGACCAGGTTCGCGATCACCCGGCATACGTAGCGCTTCTGCGCCGGGTCGTTGTTGGGGCCGGCGTGATAACGTGCGACGGCCATCGTCCAGGTCTCGTGCCGGGCGTGCAGGCGCGCCAGGAAGGATGCCGCATATTCGACATTCTTGCGCGGGTCGAACATTTCCGCGGGCGAGGCGAACTGGTCGCCGTGGAAGTGATGATTGATCTGCATGCAGCCGAGGTCGATCAGCTTGGCGCCCTGGGCCCTCGCCGTCTCGAATGCCCGCAGGGCGTCCTTCCTGTCACGGCCGAAGAAGGCCTTGCCCTCGATGTTCATGGCATAGGGCTGGAGCGATCCCTTCCGGCCGGTCTCGGTGAGACCGACGGAATAGAGGATGCCCGCCGGGATGTCGTATTTCGCAGCGGCGGCGAGGATTTCCCGCTCGCAGGCGCCAACGGAGGCTCCGGCGTCAGAGATAGACGCCGCCAGAGCGCTGAGGCTGGCCGCCAGCAAAGCCAGGAGCGGTGTCCGACGTGTTGCCCTCATGAGAGGCTCCCTCGCGTATAAAATTGCCCGTGCCCTCTCCGCCGCCCTGACGGCCATTGCCGCCCTCGCGGGCCTGCGGCTGGTTCGAGAACTGCTGCTGTTGCTGCTGGCTCTGGCTGTCGCCCTGCTGCGCATTCGCGCTCCTGTCGGCCGGCGCGAGCTGGACGCTGACCTGGTCGACGGCAAAGCCCTGACCGCGCAGCGCGCGCACGATCGCGTCCTGATCATCGGTGAGCTGGCGATAGGCCTCGCCCGTCTCCACCTGCAGCGAGACGACGAGGTCGTCGCCGTGCAGGCGCAGCGTCGCCGTCACGAGACCGAGCTCGATCGGGTGCATCTGGATCTTCAGCGTGTTGACGACCTTGCCGGTGGCCGCGGCTTCCGAATGGCTGAGCCCGCCGGTGGCGCTGAGCGAGGCCGCCCATTGCGGATCCTGCGTGATCGCCGTCGTCACGGCCCCCGCATTGCCGGCCTGCGCAAGGCCGATGTAGCGGCGTGCATCGACCACGGTCACCGTCTCGCCCTTCGGCCCGGTCGGGTTGGCATCGCGGAACGTCGCCCGCTCGCCCTTGTCCGAAAGGCTCATGTCGAGATCCCGCCCCTTGCCGTCGGCGCGGATCAGCCGGAAGAGCTGGTCGGCATCCGACTGGGGCACGTCGCCGGCATCCGCGGTGTCGGCCATATGGGTTCCATCGGCCCTGGCCGCGGCATCGGCGCGCGCATCGACCTTGGTCGATGCCTTGGCTCCGACCTGCGGCTTTGCGTCGGGCACGCCGGCCTTCGCAGCCGCATCGAGCGGCACGGCATTCGGCGTCGCCAGCATCTCAAGGAGATTGCCGACATCCGTCCCCGCTTTCGGCGCGGCTTCCTGCGTTCTGTCCGCCGCCGTGGCGCCGTCGTCCGCGGCCGCCTCGTCGGCATCACGCGCGACGGTCCTGCCCTCGTGCGTCTCGCCCTGTGTCTTGCGGCCTTGGCGGCCTGCGGCCTCCAGCAGGGCCGCCGCCTTTTCGTCAAAGGGCCGGTTGTCCCCTTCGGGCGTAGCGACGCCGGCCTTGCCGGCGGCACCGGCCAGCGCCGCGGCCTCGCGGCGCGCAAGCTTCACCCGCCCCTCTTCAGCCTCGCCGCCTTCCCGCTGGCCGCGGCCGGCCGTCCCGGAGACGGACAGCCGTCCGCCCTTGCGCCCGCCATCGCCCTCCCGTCCGGAAAGGCTGGCAATCGCATTGGCAAAACCGCCCTCTTCCGAAGCGCCTGCGGCATGGCCGTGGCCGGCCTTGCCCTTGCCCGGCGCCTGCCCCTGCACGATGCCCAAAACCCCGCTACCGATGGTGCTCAACTGCCTTCTCCCTTCAACAGCGCGTCGATTTCGTCGAGCTTGGACCTGCCGCTCGAAACGAATGTATCGAAGGCCGGATCGATGTCCGCCTTTTCTGGCTGCTCTTTCTTTTCCTGTTCCGGCTCGATTGCGGCGACCGGCGTCTCCTCGCCGCCCGCCCGCGGATCCATCGCCCGGTCGGCCAGCCCGGCTTCGCTCAACCCTTCGCGGGCAGCGTCCTCGGCCTCTATGGGCGTGGCGACGTCCGCCTCCGCCTTCGCCGCCGGTTCGCGCAGCACCTCCTCGGCCACGGCGCGGGCCGCGGCCTTCAGCGCGCGATCCTTCGCCGAGAGCTTGTCATCGGGGATGGCGATGATCGATTCCATTGCCGCCGCCACATCGCCGGAGGGAACGGAGGCGAGGCCCGAATAAAGGTCCGCCAATACCTTCGGCACGCTCTCCCCGTCGCCGGACAGCACCTGGGCGCGCTCGGCGGCGAGCGAGGCGAGCTTGTTCTTTCCAGAGATCGCGGCCAGGCGCGCCATGCGCAGATAGACCTCGCGCCGGCGCGGCACATCCATGAAGGAGAGGAGTTCAAGGATATCATCTTCCTTGATGGCCCCGTAGTGGTCGACCGCCAGCTTGACGAAGAGATCGGCGAACTGGCTGGCATAGGGCGAGCGCAGGTAGCGGCGCGCATAGCGGTTGGCATAGACCATGCTCTTGTCGATCCAGCCCGCCTCGCTGGCGATGTAGATCGAGCGGCGCAGCGCGGCCTCCTCGACGATCGTGCCGGGGGCGACGAGCCGCGCCCAGTCGAAATAGGTGAGCGCCAGCGCCGGGTCCTTGCGCATGACCGAGTTGGCCGAGACGAGGGCCAGATAGGGGCCGACACGCGAGTGCTTGTATTCCGGGAAGATCTCCGCGAGCGACTTGACGCTCTGCGTGCCGCGACCGCTGAGGTAACTGCGCAGAGCGTCGGTCAGGCGGGAATCGAAATGCCCGTCGACATCCTTCCTGATGAGCACTTCCAGCGTCTCGGGATTGCCGCCGCTCATCGCATAGACGAGCGCAGCATCCACATTGCGCGGGTCGTCGAAGAGCGCGGCTTCTCCCGTGCGCAGCCGCTCGTCGATGGTGCTCAGCAGGAAGCGCTGCATCTCCATCGCCGAATGGTCGCCGAGCGCCACCGTGTCCTGCACATATTGCAGCGAGCGGATCATCTTGTAGGGCGCAAGGTCGTCGAGGTTCTCGCCACGCGCGGGCGCCACGGCAGAAAGCGCCGTGCACAAGACCGTGCCTGTCAGGAAAACGCGCCGCAAGAAGCCCATGGCGTCAGCTGCCCTCGGCCTGGATGAGGATTTCGATGCGGCGGTTGGCATCGGCCATCGGATCGGCCGGGACCTTCAGGCGGCGATCGGCAAAGCCGGTCACCTGGCTCACGCGCTTCTCCTCCAGGCCGCCGCGCACCAGCATGTAGTAGGCGCTCTGCGCGCGGTCCATGGAAAGGCGCCAGTTGTCGTTCTTGCCGCCGGCGAAGGGACGGGCGTCGGTATGGCCGCGGATGGCGATGGCGCCCGGGCGGCCTTCCAACACCTTGCCGATCTTCTCCATCGCCAGAACCATCTCGCGCTTGGGCACCGCCGAGCCGATGTTGAACATCGGCGTGTCAAGCTGGTCGGTGAGGCTGACGAGCAGGCCCCCCTCGGCGGGCGTCACGCTGAGACCCTCGGCCAGCTTGCCGAGCTTGCCGATCTCGGCGGTCAGCTGCTTCTTCAATTCGTCCGCCTTCTTCTCCTCGGCGGATTTCTTCTCGTCTTCCCTGGCCTTGGCGGCCTCCGCGGCGGCCTTTTCCGCCTCGGCCTTCGCGGCCGTGGCCTTCTCCGCCTCTTCCTTGGCGAGCGCCTGCTTCACGGTGTCGTCGCTGGCAGCCGCCATCTGCTGGCCCGGCGTGCCCTCGCTGCCGGCATCCGTCGCCTCGGAGATCTGCACCTGCTGCGTCCAGAAATCAGGATCGAACGGGTCACGGTAGGCTTCGCCGCCATTGGCGCCGGTCGCCGGCCCCGAAGTGGCGGCACCGCCCTCGCCCTTGGCGCTGACATTCGCCTGCTGGCCGACTTCCTGCGCGATCTCCGAGAGCACGGAATAGGGATTCTCGAAGAAATTGGCCTCGGAATACTGCACTTCCTCGCCGGCCGTCGTCTTCTCGTCCTTGCCGCTTTCCGCGCCGTTGCCACTCGCCTGCTGCTGACCCTGTTCCTTGGATTTGTCCTGCGTCGCCTCACCTTCGGCGCTGTTGGCCGGCTTCTTCACCGATCTGTCGGCCGGCTTGTCGTCGGTCAGCTTGATCGGATTGAAATAGGAGGCGACCGAGGCCTGGGTCTTCTCGTTGGCGGCATTGACCAGCCACATCACGAGGAAGAAGGCCATCATCGCGGTCATGAAGTCGGCATAGGCGATCTTCCAGGCAGCCGAATGATGGTCGCCCTCGTGATCGCCATGACGCTTGACGATGATGATCTCGTTCTTGCCGTGGTGGTGATTTTCGCCTTCGCTCATGCAAGCACCTTGCGTACGGTGTCAGCCCAGGCCGCCATCCGCGTTACGAGGACGGTGTCGCCGAACTCCACCGTCAAATCGACATCCTGCATCTCGACATGCCGGAAGACCGGCGCGGGTTCGTCGAAATGCGATTCCAGTTGCTGGAAGAGGTTTGCCGGCCCCTTCACCGTTATCGCCATGCCTTCATCACCCTGCAGGCCCTCGGCGATCATGCGGGCAAGGTCGGCGATCGCGCCCCTCGCCAGCACGTCGTTCATCACCGGCGCCAATACCTCGGCGGTATCGGCGGCGACGCGCTCGGCCACCTCGCCCGTGAGCGTGGAAAACCGCTCGGCGAGGTCACGGGCGTAGTCCTTCTCGTAGCGCGCCTTCAGGTTGTCGAGCTCGGCCTGGTGCGCCTCCTTCAGGGCCGCGATCTCGGCCTCGTGCTTGGCACGAAGCTCCGTCTCGGCTTCCGCCCTGCCATCCGCGAAGGCCTCGGCACGCTCGGCGGCAAGATCCACCGGCGGCTCGGCCGATGGCATGACGAAGGCCTGGGCCGCAGAGCCACCCCCGTCATCGCCGAAGGACGGCGGCTGGAAGGCGGGGGCCCTAGGGCGCGGCGGAGCGCCGAAATCCTTGAGGTAGCGGGCAAGCTGCACGCTCATCGCGCGCCCTCCTGCCCTGCCGCGTGCCGGACGAACGCGAGAAAGGCCCGACGGGAACCCCGCGGACCGCTTCGACGCTCGCTCTCGAAAACACTGGAACCTGACACCACCGCTGACCTGTCTCCTTAGACACCGCGCCTTCCGCGAGGCGAAAGGCACACAATCTTCCTGATCGTGCCATCGAGCCTAGGGTTTCAAACTTGTGCGAGGATGAAGATAAAAGGTGTTGGGCCGCGCCAGGGCAAATAACGCGGCCCAACCGCCCGCCTCGGCCGATGACCAACGGCCGGGGCGGAAGAGAACCTGCCGCCCTTACTGGCGGAAGAGCTGCAGGATGTTCTCGGCGCTCGAATTGGCGATCGACAGCGACTGGATGCCGAGCTGCTGCTGGGTCTGAAGCGCCTTCAGGCGGGTCGATTCCTCGTTCATGTCCGCATCGACCAGGCGGCCGATGCCCTTGTCGATCACGTCGTTGAGGCTGGCCACGAAACTCTCCTGCATCTCGATGCGGGTCGAAATCGCCCCGAGGTCGGCCGCAGCGCTGGTCATCGCCTCCAAGGCCGTATCCACCATCTTCAGCAGGCCATCGATCTGGCCGGTCGTCGTCGAATTGTCGATGACCATCGTGTCGACCGAGGATGTCGTCGCGGCCACGACATTCGCCGTATCGACGGCCCAGAGGCGGCCGAGCGAGTCCTGGTAGGCAGCCTCCTGGTTGGGGACGGTGGTCTGGTTCACGGCGATCACCCAGGTGTCGTCGGCGACCTTCACGTAGTTGTTCACGCCGTCGGTGGCATAGCGGCCGTCGAAGGTGGAGGAACCGGCGCCGGCGGCGATGACCTCGTCCGTGGTAAATGCCTCGACGGTATGTTGGGTAACTGTGCCGCCCACATTGATATTGAGCGCAACGGCCGGTCCTTCGATCACGGCCGCCTTGTCGAGAATGCCGAGATTGCCGCCTTCGTCGAAGAGGACGGTTCTGTCATCGAGCATGTAATCGACCGTCTTGACGGAGACGGCGCCCGTCGCATTGCGGACGAAGGAGGCGACGACGCTCTTTTTCACGGAACCGCCGGCCGTCGTCAGGTCGGCCTGCAGCCAGTTCTCGCCGGAGAAGGAGGCGCCTTCCGCGATGCTGACGAGCTGTGCCTGAAGCTGGGTGATCTCTTCCTGGATCTTCGCCTTGTCGACACCCTCTTCCGTCGCGGCGACAAGCTTCGCGCGGATTTCCGTCACGACCTCGATGGCCGATTCCAGACCGGCATAGGCCGTATCGACCTTGGCGGCGCCGAGGCCGAGGGCATCCTGGACCGTGGCGAGGGCGCGGTTGTCGGAGCGCATGGTGGTCGCGATCGACCAGTAGGCGGCGTTGTCGGCGGCGGTTTCGACGCGCATGCCGGAGGAGACGCGGCTCTGCGCGGTTTCAAGCCCGTTGTCGATGGAACGGAGGGTCTGCAGCGCCGCCATGGCGGCGGAGTTGGTCAATATGCTGGTCATTGGCATTTGCCCTGGGAAAGGAATTGTCGGGGAGCATGCCGGAGTGAGGCGGGACCGGTAACGACGAAGGGGCTTCATGCATCCGGCGCCGCTCGTTTGCCCTGGGCGCCGGTTCATCGCTCTTAAGAAAGGGTTAACAGCGAGTGGTTAACAAATGGTTAACGGCCTGGCGCACGATCAAAGAAAGATGAAGATTGCGTTTATCGTCCGGAGCCAGATTTCACGGTTCGCGGCAAAGGCGACGAAAGGCGACATCTGCTTCATGGGCGCCGCCGGCGCCGCCCGGCATTCTGGCCTGTCCTGGCACAACCTGCGCACCTCTGCGGCGAGGCCGCGCTTGCCGGGAGACAGCGCGGGACAGGATACAACCGGAGCTGCGCGCCTGTTAACCCAAAATTAAACGCTACCGATTTAGAACTTAGCATGGTCGAAAAGGGCCGCTGGGGCAATTTTGCTGCCTTGTTCAGTCGGCCCCGGAACAGCATAGCCAATGCACGGCGTTTGCGACCAAATGGCGTAGGGATCGGAGCTGGTGTCAGTTCCGCGCATGATGCCCTTCCGATGCGCTGGCTCGTTCGAGCCATGTTTCAAGTGACATTGTTTTCGTCCAACCGGACGTCCGGACCGTTAGCGCCGTGGATGGCGCTCGACCGAGCGGTACACGGCGGGTGCCTTGCGCGCCTGGGACCCGAGGAGAAGATCGAATCTCTTCCCGCACGGTCGGTGGAACGAAAACGACGTTTGTCATCCGCTAACACAAGGGCGCGCGTCCATGACTTCAATCATTACCAATCTGACTCCCAGCCAGATCCGGAACCTTTCCACGAGTGCGATCCAGCTTCTCAACAGCGCGGACGTCGCGGCACTGACCTCGGAAAAGGTCGCGGCGCTCAGCGCCGCCCAGCTCAACGCCTTCACGTCGAGCAGCCTGCTCTCCTTCACCTCGGAGCAGATCGGCTCGATCGCCGTCAAGTCCATCGCCGGCCTCAGCGCCAGCCAGATCTCGTCGCTCACCTCCGGCCACATCGCGGGCCTCAAGGCCACCCAGGCAGCGGCCCTGACCAGCGCCCAGGTCGCCACCTTCACCACGGATGAAATCGCCGTGCTGAACTCCGCGCAGATCGCGGCCCTCGGCTACCAGGTCCTCACCACCATCGATTCCGCCGAACTTGCGCTGTTCACCACCGACGAGCTCGGCGCCATCAACGCCAAGGCCATCGCCGGCATCAGCACGGCAGCCCTCGCCGGCATCGCAACCGCCAGCATCGCCGCCCTCGGCACCGGCCAGATCGCCGCCCTCTCCAGCGCCCAGCTCAACGCGCTTTCCACCGGCCAGCTCGGCGCCCTCGGCACCGGCCAGCTCGCCGGTCTGACGGCAAAGCAGGTCGGCACGCTCAGCTCCACGCAGGTCGCCGCCCTCAGCACCGCCCAGATCGCGTCGCTGTCCAGCGCGCAGATCGGCGCACTCACCAGCGGCCAGGCTGCAGCCCTGTCCACGGACCAGATCGCGGCCCTCACCTCCACGCAGGTCGCCGGCCTCAGCGCTGCCGCCCTCAAGACCATCGATTCGGCGGAACTTGCCCTGTTCAGCACGGGCGAACTGGCTGCCATCAACGCCAAGGCCTTCGCCAGCCTCGATGCGGCCGCCCTCGCCGGCATCGCATCGGCCAGCATCGCCAGCCTCAACAGCGCCCATATCGCGGCCCTGACCAGCGGCCAGGCTGCTGCCCTGTCGACGGATCAGATCGCGGCGCTCACCAGCTCGCAGGTCGCAGCCCTCAGCGCCGCGGCCCTCAAGACCATCGATTCGGCGGAACTCGCCCTCTTCAGCACCGACGAACTGGCCGCCATCAACGCCAAGGCCATCGCCGGCCTCAGCACCGGAGCCCTTGCCGGCATCACGACGGCGGCCATCGGCGCCCTCGGCACCGGCCAGATCGCCGCTCTCTCCAGCACCCAGCTCAATGCCCTGTCCACCGGCCAGGTCGCAGCGCTCGGCACCGGCCAGCTTGCCGGCCTGAGCGCCAAGCAGGTTACAACGCTCAGCTCGACCCAGGTTGGCGCTCTCGGCACCGGCCAGATCGCCGGCCTGTCGAGCGCCCAGATCGGTGCCCTGACCAGCGGCCAGGCAGCGGCCCTGTCGACGGCGCAGGTCGCCGCCCTGACGAGCTCGCAGGTCGCAGCGCTCAGCGCCGCCGCCCTGAAGACCATCGATTCGGCGGAACTGGCCCTCTTCAGCACCGACGAACTGGCTGCCATCAACGCCAAGGCCCTCGCCGGTCTCAGCACCGGGGCTCTTGCCGGCATCACGACGGCGGCCATCGGCGCCCTCGGCACCGGCCAGATCGCCGCCCTCTCCAGCGGCCAGCTCAACGCCCTGTCCACCGACCAGCTCGCAGCCCTCACGACCGGCCAGATCGCCGGCCTGAGCGCCAAGCAGGTCGCCACGATTAGCTCGACCCAGATCGCAGCTCTCAGCACCGGCCAGATCGCCTCGCTGGGCAGCGCCCAGATCGGTGCGCTGACCAGCGGCCAGGCAGCGGCCCTGTCGACGGCGCAGATTGCCGCGCTCACCAGCTCGCAGGCCGCAGCGCTCAGCGCCGCCGCCCTCAAGACCATCGATTCGGCGGAACTCGCCCTCTTCAGCACGGATGAGCTCGCGGCCATCAACGTCAAGGCCCTTGCCGGTCTCGAAGCCTCGGCACTCGCCGGCATCACGACGGCAGCCATCGGCGCCCTCGACAGCAAGCAGATCGGTGCCCTCACCAGCGCCCAGTTCAATGCCCTGTCCACCGGCCAGCTCGCGGCCCTCAGCACCGGTCAGCTTGCCGGCCTGAGCGCCAAGCAGGTCGCAACGATCAGCTCGACCCAGATCGCAGCCCTCAGCACCAGCCAGATCGCCTCGCTGGGCAGCGCCCAGATCGGCGCCCTGACCAGCAGCCAGGCAGCAGCCCTGTCGACGGCACAGGTCGCAGCCCTGACGAGCTCGCAGGTCGCGGCCCTCAGCGCCGCCGCCCTCAAGACGGTCGATTCGGCGGAACTGGCCCTCTTCAGCACGGATGAACTGGCGGCCATCAACGTCAAGGCCCTCGCCGGCCTCGAGGCCTCGGCGCTTGCCGGCATCACGACGGCGGCCATCGCCGCCCTCGGCAGCAAGCAGGTCGGTGCCCTCACCAGCATCCAGCTGAATGCCCTGTCGACCGACCAGCTCGCGGCCCTCACGACCGGCCAGATCGCCGGCCTGAGTGCAAAGCAGGTCGCCACGATCGGCTCGACGCAGATCGCAGCCCTCAGCACCGGCCAGATCGCCGGCCTGTCGAGCGCCCAGGTCGGCGCCCTGACCAGCAGTCAGGCGGCAGCCCTGTCGACGGCGCAGGTCGCCGCCCTGACGAGCTCGCAGGTCGCTGCCCTCAGCGCGGCAACGCTCAAGACCATCGATGCCGCGGAGCTCGGCCTGTTCAGCACGGATGAGCTGGCGGCCATCAACGTCAAGGCCCTTGCCGGTCTCGAAGCCTCGGCACTCGCCGGCATCACGACGGCGGCCATCGGCGCCCTTGGCAGCAAGCAGGTCGGTGCCCTCACCAGCACCCAGCTGAATGCCCTGTCCACCGACCAGCTCGCGGCCCTCGCGACCGGCCAGATCGCCGGCCTGAGCGCCAAGCAGATCGCTTCGATCAACAGCACGCAGATCGCAGCCCTCAGCACCGGCCAGATTGCCGGCCTGTCGAGCGCCCAGGTCGGTGCCCTGACCAGCGGCCAGGCAGCAGCCCTGTCGACGGCGCAGGTCGCCGCCCTGACGAGCTCGCAGGTCGCAGCCCTCAGCGCCGCCGCCCTGAAGACTATCGACTCGGCGGAACTGGCTCTCTTCAGCACGGATGAACTGGCGGCCATCAACGTCAAGGCGCTGGCCGGCCTCGAAACCGCGGCGCTCGCCGGCATCACGACGGCGGCCATCGCGGCCCTCGACAGCAAGCAGATCGGTGCCCTCTCGAGCGCCCAGTTCAATGCCCTGTCCACCGGCCAGCTCGCGGCCCTCACGACCGGCCAGCTCGGCGGCCTGAGCGCCAAGCAGATCGCTTCGGTCAGCAGCACGCAGATCGCGGCCCTCAGCACCGGCCAGATCACAGCTCTCGACTCCAAGCAGATCGCGGCCCTGACGAGCAGCCAGGCAGCAGCCCTGTCGACGGCACAGGTCGCCGCCCTGACGAGCTCGCAGGTCGCAGCCCTCAGCGCCGCCGCCCTGAAGACCATCGACTCGGCGGAACTGGCCCTGTTCAGCACGGATGAGCTCGCGGCCATCAACGTCAAGGCGCTGGCCGGCCTTGAAACCGCGGCGCTCGCCGGCATCACGACGGCGGCCATCGCGGCCCTCGACAGCAAACAGGTCGGTGCCCTCACCAGCACCCAGCTGAATGCCCTGTCCACCGGCCAGCTTGCAGCCCTCAGCACCGGCCAGATCGCCGGCCTGAGCGCCAAGCAGATCGCTTCGGTCAACAGCACGCAGATCGCGGCCCTCAGCACCGGCCAGATCGCAGCTCTCGACACCAAGCAGATCGCAGCCCTGACCAGCGGCCAGATCGAGGCCCTGTCGACGACGCAGGTTGCCGCCCTCACCAGCACGCAGATCGCCGGCCTCAGCGCCGCCGCCCTGCAGGCGATGAGCTCGGACGACATCAAGACGTTCACGACCGAAGAGATCGCTGCAATCGGCCTGAAGGCCCTGCAGGGTCTGGCCACCGAGGACATCGCAGCCCTCGACTCCGCCCAGATCATGGCCCTCAAGGCCGAGCAGATCGCCGCCATGAACTCGGCGCAGGTCGAAGCCGTGATCCAGGCTTACGCCGCGATCTAATATTGACATCCGGCGGCGCGGCCGAAACCGCGCCGCCGCCATCTTCCGCCCGCCCGGCGCTGCAATCCGCGGGACATGGCGGCCTTCCCTTCGCGCAAAACGACCAGCCCGACGCAAGTCAACTCCGATAGCAAGGCAGACGAGCTCCTTCCGAGCCGTTCAACAGCCCGGCCAGCAGGCCCCCTTGCCGCAGGATGTCATGACCGTCAGCACTCCCATTCTTGCCGATCCCGCCACGGCGTTCCTCAATCTGCTCGGGCGGGCCCGCAACCAGCAGCTCTCGCTGGCCGACCTGTTCCAGACGACGGAAAGCCTGACGGCGGCCGGAGCGACGGCACAGGCAGGCGAACTCTACAAGATCTGGATCGCCTTCAACGACAATAACCCGCTGCTGCATCTTGCCTATTTCAACTATGCGGTCTCGCTGTCGAAGGCCGGCGATGCTGCCGGCGCGCTGCACGCCCTTCGCGCCGCCGTGCGCATCAACCCGCAGTTCGGCCAGGCCCATATCAATCTCGGCAGGACGCTGGAGGATTGCGGCCTGACAGGCCAGGCCGTCCAGCAATGGCGCGTCTATGCCGATGCGACCGCCGACGTCACGCCGGACAGGATCAGCAACCGCCTGCTCAGCCTCCAGCATATCGGCCGCGTGCTGGAAGGCACCGGGCACCTGGAGGAGGCCGAAGCCGCCCTCTGGCAGGCCATGGAGCTGCAGCCGTCGCGCACCGAGGCGGCGCAGCACTGGATCTCGCTGCGCATGCGCCAGTGCAAATGGCCGGTCTTCACACCCTCCCTTCACGTCACGCCGCGCCATTTCATGGACGCGACCTCGTCCATGACGATCGCCTGCTATGCGGACGATCCCCTGTTCCACCTGGCCAAGGCCCATCGCTACTGCCGCACGAATGTCGGCCGACCGGCCGATCTTCAGGACTTCACGCGCAGTCCGGTGCGGCAGAAATCGGGGACCGGGCAGCGGCTGCGCGTCGGTTACGTCTCCTCGGACCTGCGCCAGCACGCCGTGGGCTTCGCGCTCAGCGAAGTGCTCGAACTGCATGACAAGACGAGCGTCGAGATCTTCGCCTATTATTGCGGCGATCCCGCACCGCTCGACCAGACGCAGGCCCGCATCAAGCTGGCGGTCGACCATTGGCGCGACATCGCCGCGCTCAGCGACATCGACGCCGCCCGCCAGATCGCCGCCGACGAGATCGACGTGCTCGTCGACGTCAACGGCTACACCAAGCATGCCCGCACCAAGATCTTCGCCTACCGGCCGGCGCCCGTGATCGTGAACTTCTGCGGCTATCCGGGCACCATGGCGAGCCCTTACCACCAGTACATGATCGCCGACGAACACATCGTGCCGGCGGAAAACGAGATCTACTACACCGAGAAGGTCCTGCGCATCGCCTGCAACCAGCCGGTGGACCGCAAGCGCGCGGTCTCGCCGCGCCCGACGCGCGCCAGCGTCGGCCTGCCGGAAAACGCCTTCGTCTTCGCAAGCTTCAACGGCATGCAGAAGATCACCGCCGCCTGCTTCGGCCGCTGGATGGCGATCCTGCTAGCAACGCCCGGCAGCGTGCTGTGGCTGCTCGCCGGCGACGACAGCGTCAACGAGCGCCTGAAGCAGATCGCGGAGCAGAACGGCGTTGCGCCGGAGCGCATCATCTTCGCCGGGAAGACGCAGAACCCCGACCATCTCGCCCGCATCGGCCTTGCCGATCTCTTCCTCGACACCTTCCCCTACGGCGCCCATTCCACCGCGGCCGATGCCATCACGCAGGGCCTGCCGGTATTGACCATCGCGGGCAAGAGCTTCGCCTCGCGCTTCTGCGCCAGCATCGTCGCGGCGGCCGGCATTCCCGAGATGATCTGCTCGGGCCCGGACGACTACGTGCAGAAGGCCGTCGCCTTCGCCCGGAACCCGGCAAGCCTTGCGGCGGTAAAGGATTCGCTCCAGCACCAGCGCGAGACCTGTGCACTGCGCGACATGCCCGGCCTCGCCCGCCGCCTTGAGGAGCTCTACTGGCAGATGCAGGGCGATGCCGAACGCGGCGAAACGCCTGTGCCCGACCTGCGCAACCTCGACGTCTATTACGAAATCGGCGCCGAGCTTGCCGCTACCGGCATCGAATTCGAGGAGGAAGAGGCCTACCGGCAGCGCTATCGCGCGGCGCTTGCCAGCCTCGACGAACACGCCCCGCTCTCGCCCGACGCCCGCCTCTGGCCGGCGCCGGCCGCCTGACCGCCCAGCTCGACCCGCAACCCGAAGTTCTGAATGACGAGGACAGCATGACCCCCGTAATCCTGGTGACCTTTGCCGGACGGCAGAAGCGGATGGAAATCCTCACCCAATATGTCCGCCGGGCGATGGACCTCGGGATCATCGACGAGTGGCACATCTGGGACTTCACCCGCTCGGCCGAGGACCACGCCTGGGTGAGCCGGGAGTTCGGCCCGGTGCGCTACATGGGTGCGAAGGTGCCCTACCAGCCGGTCGGCAGCGTCTCGCGCCAGGCCTCGTTCCGTACCAGCGCCCGCATAAGGCACGACCTGCACATCACCCTCACCCCGCGCGACCGCCCGAACGAGCACTATGAATTCGTGGTCGGCGGCTGGAAGAACACCCATTCGGCGATGCGCAAGATCCCGCGCGAAAAGCTGCACAACCCCGAGCGCGGCGACGACACCAACCTGTGGAGCGCGCCGACGCCCGGCGTGCTCTCGCCCGGCCGAGCGAACGATGTCGTGCTGTCGCTCGACGCGGCCGGCGCGCCGACGCTGCGCGTCAACAACGTCACCATCGGCAGTTGGCCGGAACTCGACTTTTCCGCCGGCGCAAGCGTGCAGATGCGCGGCGGCTGGGGCGCGGATCTCGAGCTTTGCGACGCCGGTGCGGCCACGCGGCGCTATATCGGCAATCCGAACGAGCAGATGCCCTACTGGCAGGCCTACGACTACTACGCCACGCAGCTCGCGGCCTTTTCCGACGCGGTGTTCCTGAAATGCGACGACGACATCGTCTATCTCGACATCGACGAGCTGGACGGCTTCATCCGGTTCCGCCGGAACAATCCGCATTACTTCGTCGTCTCGGCCAATGTGGTGAACAACGGCGTCTGCGCCTATTTCCAGCAGGCGGCCGGTTCCATCCCGCCGGGCGTCGGCCATTTCGAGCTGCCGCCGGGCGGTTTCGGCGGCAGCCTCTGGGAGAGCGCCGAGCGGGCCGTGAAGCTGCACGACTTCTTCCTCGGCCAGGGCGGCAGGACCCTCGCCCTTCCCGCCAGGGTCGTCGACTGGACGGAGCGGCAGTCGATCAACTTCATCGCCTGGCTCGGCCGCGACCTCGTGCACATGGCCCTGCCCCAGGGCGACGACGAACACGCGCTGACCATCGGCGTTCCGACGCTCCTGCAACGGCCGACGGCGATCTATTCGGACTTCACCGTCAGCCACCTGAGCTTCGGCCCGCAGGAGCGCGGCTGGGATCCGAGCCCGCTTGTCGCCGCCTATGAGGCGCTCATGCGCGAGCGTCTCTTCCCGGCCGACGAGAAGCCGCAGCTCGCCCTGCGCGCAGCAGGCTGAGGACCGGTCTTCATGCGGGCAAAGGAAAAAATCCTCATCGTCGGCGCCGGCCTTTCCGGCGCTGTCATCGGCCGTGCGCTTGCCGAGGCGGGCCATGCGATCGAGATCGTCGACACGCGGAACCATATCGGCGGCAACTGCCATACGGAGCGGGACGAGGCGACCGGCGTGATGGTGCATGTCTACGGGCCGCATATCTTCCACACCGACGACAAGGAAGTGTGGGACTATGTGAACGGCTTCATGACCTTCATGCCCTACAAGAACCGCGTGAAGGCGACCAGCGGCGGGCAGGTCTATTCGCTGCCGATCAACCTGCACACGATCAACCAGTTCTTCGGCAAGAGCTTTCGCCCGGACGAGGCGCGCGCCTTCCTGGACGCGCAGGCGGACAAGACGATCACCGATCCGCAGACCTTCGAGGAACAGGCGCTGCGCTTCGTCGGTCGCGACCTCTACGAGGCCTTCTTCAAGGGCTATACGCAAAAGCAATGGGGCTGCTCGCCGACCGAGCTGCCGGCCTCGATCCTGAAGCGCCTGCCAGTGCGCTTCAACTACGAGGACAATTACTTCTTCCACAAATACCAGGGCATGCCGGAGACCGGCTATACCGAGATGATCGCGCGCATCCTCGATCATCCGAACATCACGGTCCGACTGGAAACCAGCTTCCGGCGCGGCGAGAAGGCGGGCTACAGCCATCTCTTCTATTCCGGCCCGCTCGACGGCTATTTCGATTACGAACTCGGCCGGCTCGGCTACCGCACGCTCGATTTCGAGCGCTTCACCTATGAGGGCGACTATCAGGGCTGCGCGGTGATGAACTACGGCGACGTCGCCGTCCCCTATACCCGCATCACCGAGCACAAGCATTTTTCGCCCTGGGAGGAGCCCGCGGGCTCGGTCTGCTACCGCGAATTCTCGCGCGCCTGCGGGCCGGACGACATCCCCTACTACCCGATCCGCCTCGTGGAGGAAAAGGCACAGCTCGCCGACTATGTCTCCCGCGCGGAGCAGGAAGCCGGCGTCACCTTCGTCGGCCGGCTCGGCACCTACCGCTACCTCGACATGGACGTGACGATCCGCGAGGCGCTCGACACCGCCCGGCTCTACCTTTCCCGCCGGGCAGAGAATGCGGCGATGGCCACCTTCCTGCACCCGCCGCTCTGAGGCGCCCGGACGAAACGAAAGAAGGCCCCGGTAAACCGGGGCCTTCCGAGAACCTTGAAAGATCCGGCCGTCTTCCGATCAACGGAAGAGCGTGAGGATGCTTTCCGAAGCCGAGTTGGCGATCGACAGCGACTGGATGGCGAGCTGCTGCTGGGTCTGCAATGCCTTCAGGCGGGTCGATTCTTCGTTCATGTCGGCATCGACCAGGCGGCCGACGCCCTTGTCGATGGATTCCGTCAGCTTCTTGACGAAGTCTCCCTGCAGGTCGATGCGCATGGTGATCGAACCAAGGTCGGCAGCCGCGCTGGTCATCATCGTCAAGGCATCGTCGACCATCTGGATGAGATTGCCGAGCTGTTCGGCCGTCGTGATTGCCGTGATGTCGAGATTGTCGACAGACTGTTCGACCGCAGTCGCCGCCAGAGCGGCCTGACCGCCGGGGATGTCGACCGCCCACAGGCCGGCGCTCGAGTCCGTGTAGACAACTTCCTGATCGGGGACCGTCGACTGGTCGACCGCCAGAACCCAGGTATTGTCCGCAACCTTGACGTAGTTGTCCGTACCGTCGTTGGCATAGCTGCCATCGAAGGTGGATGCGCCGAGACCCGACGCGATGATGTCATCGGTCGTGAACGACTTGACGGTTACCGGAGAGGTGACACCGCCAACATTGATGTTCAAGGTGGCGGAAGGACCGCTGATGTCCCTGACCTGATCGAGGATGCCCGTATCGCCGCCGGTGTCGAACAGAACCGTGGAGGTGCTGAGCTCGTAGTCGACCTTCTTGACCGAAACGTTGCCCGCTTCGTCGCGCACGAAGGAACCCACGATGCTCTTCATTTCGGAACCGGAAGCGGCCGTCAGGTCTGTCTGAAGCCAGTTTTCGCCCGAGAAGGAAGCCGCCTGGGAAATGCTGACAAGCTGGTCCTGGAGCTGGTCGATTTCTTCCTGGATCTTCGCCTTGTCGACGCCGTCTTCAGTCGCGGCAACGAGCTTGGCCTTGATTTCCTTGACGACTTCGATGGCGGACTCCATGCCGGCATAGGCGGTGTCGACCTTGGCGGCGCCGAGGCCGAGGGCGTCCTGAACGGCGGAAAGCGCCATGTTGTCGGAGCGCATCGTGGTGGCGATCGACCAGTAGGCAGCGTTGTCAGAGGCAGTGCCGACGCGCATGCCGGAGGAGACGCGTCCCTGCGTTTCTTCCATATTGGAGCCGATGGAGCGCAGGGTCTGGAGCGCGGACATGGCCGCGACGTTGGTGAGAATGCTCGTCATTAATTGGGTGCCCCTTGATTGGCTGAAAGAGAAGGGACATTCCGGTCACACCGGGGAAACAACGGTCGGCGTCATGCCTGCCAAGCTCCATCTTCCCCAGGAAGTCAGCCCGCCGCTTCGATGGCTTTAGCTAACGTGATCATGGTTAACGAACTGCTAAGCGGCGGAAAAATCGCTGCACCGGCCGCGCAATATCACAACCCTCGCGCGTGCGCGCGTAACACAGCAAGGTTAAGAAAAAACTAAAGCCGCGCCCCTTTCGGAAGCGCGGCTCAGTTGGGTCAGGCGTGCGGTCAGCCACCGCCCGCCCTTGTTCCCGGGATCGCGTATTAGCGGAACAGCGACAGGACGTTCTGCGAAGCCGAGTTGGCGATCGACAGCGACTGGATGGCGAGCTGCTGCTGGGTCTGCAGTGCCTTCAGGCGGGTCGATTCCTCGTTCATGTCCGCATCGACCAGGCGACCGACGCCCTTGTCGATCGATTCGGTGAGCTTGGAGACGAACTCGGACTGCAGGTCGATGCGCGAAGAGATCGAACCGAGCGAGGCGGCAGCACTGGTCATGGTCGTCAGTGCATCGTCGACCATCTGGATGAGATTGCTGAGCTGTGCATCCGTCGTGATCGTCGTGATGTCGAGATTGTCGACCGACTGCTGGACCGCGGTGGCCGCCAGAGCGGCAGCGCCGCCAGCGATATCGACCGCCCAAAGGGCGCTGCTCGAGTCCGTGTAGGCAACTTCCTGATCGGGAACCGTCGACTGGTCGACGGCCAGAACCCAGGTGTTGTCCGCGACCTTAACATAGCTCGCTGCACCGTCGTTGGCATAGTTGCCATCGAAGGCGGAGGCGCCAGCACCCGACGTGATGATGTCATCCGTCGTGAACGCCTTTACGGTTTCCGCGGTGGTGACGCCGCCAACGTTGATGTTCAGCGTGACGGAGGGGCCGCTGATGTCCCGGGTCTGATCGAGAATGCCCGTGTCGCCGCCGGTGTCGAACAGAACCGTGTTGGTGTCGAGGGTGTAGTCGATCTTCTTGACAGAGACATTGCCGCTGTCGTCGCGCACGAAGGAGCCGACGACGTTCTTGACCTGGGCGGTGGTGATGTCGGCCTTCAGCCAGTTTTCACCCGAGAAGGAGGCCGCGTCGCCGATCCCTCTCAGCTGATCCTGAAGCTGCTTGATTTCTTCCTGGACCTTCGCCTTGTCGACGCCGTCTTCGGTTGCGGTGACCAGCTTGGCCTTGATCTCCTTGACGACTTCGATGGCGGAGTCCATGCCGGAATAGGCCGTGTCGACCTTGGCGGCGCCGAGGCCGAGAGCGTCCTGGACGGCGGAGAGCGCCATGTTGTCGGAACGCATCGTGGTCGCGATCGACCAGTAGGCGGCGTTGTCAGACGCGTTGCCGACGCGCAGACCCGAGGAAACGCGCGCCTGCGTATCTTCCATGCCGTTGTTGATGGAGCGCAGCGTCTGGAGAGCAGACATGGCGGCTGCGTTGGTGAGAATGCTCGTCATTATCGTTGTCCCTTTGAACATAATACTGGTGGGGGACATACCGGACTGGGAACTTACCGGTTACGGCGGTTCGGCATCATGCCAACTCGGTTTCTCCAGGGATCTGAAGGGATACCAAACCCGTCGTGTCTGAGCAAAACTCGCAGCCAATCCTTGCCAACTCCTTAAATGGGCAAAGTGCCTTCGAGCGATCGCGAAGTATGGTTAACCGCCGGTAAAATTTCACGGTTGAGAAAATCCGGAGCTCTTGAGCAATGCCGGAATGGCCGCGTCGCGCTGCTGCCGCAATACCCGGAGCGTTTCCGCTTTTCCTCAATCGCGAAAACGCTCCAGGTATTTGTTTTTACGCAATTCCGGACGCAAGACCGCTGCGCACTTTTGCTGGAATTGCTCTAGCTGAACGAGCGCACCAGGCTGCCGACGAGCAGGTTCCAGCCGTCGATGAGCACGAAGAACAGGATCTTGAAGGGCAGCGAGATCGAGGTCGGCGGCAGCATCATCATGCCCATGGCCATGGTGATGGTGGCGACGATCATGTCGATGACGAGGAAGGGAAGGACGACGAGGAAGCCAATCTCGAAGCCGCGGCGGATTTCCGAGATCATGAAGGCCGGGATGACGACGCGCAGGTCCGCGACGTTGTTCTGCACGACCGTCTGGCCGCGCTCTTCCGCCAGCGAGATGAAGAGTTCGAGGTCCTTGTCGCGCGTATTGGCCACCATGAACTCGCGGAACGGCTCGGCGATGCGCCTGGCCGCTTCCGTCTCGTCGATCTGGTTGGCGATCAGCGGCTCGACGCCGTTCTGCCAGGCCCGGTCGAAGGTGGGCGCCATGACGTAGAAGGTCATGAAGAGGGCGAGCGAGACGAGGATCATGTTCGACGGCGTCGTGGCGAGGCCCATGCCGGAACGAAGGATCGAGAAGGCGATGACGAAGCGCGGAAAGCTCGTCACCATGATGAGGATGCCGGGCGCCACCGACAGCACGGTGAGCAGCCCGAAGGTGCGGATGATCCAGGAGGCGACCGACCCGTCGACCTGCGCATTGAGCAAATCCCCCGGCAGCTGCAACTGCTGCTGGGCATAGGCCATGCCGGTCATCGCCATCATGGCGATGAAGGTCAGAAAGGCTCGAATCATTCGATCACAAAGGTCCGGAACATGACGTTGGTTACGCGCCCTTCGGACCTGAGGTCAACCCGCTCCTGCAGGTCTTCCCGGAGATATTGGAACCCGCGCGGGCCTTGCACCTGCTGGAGCGAGACCGTGCGCATATAGGCGAGGATGTCCTGGTGGATCTCCTCGGCGAGCTTGACGTCCGGCACGCCCTTGAACATCAGCGCGACTTCGAGACGGACACGGTTGTCCGAAGGATAGGCAAGGTTGCTGGTGATCGGATCGAGCAGCACGACGCCGTTCGCCTCGGTGGAGATATGCGGCACGACCTCGGTCGCCTCGCCTTCCGCGCCGCCCTCCGCCTTCACCACCTCTTCCGCCGGCTTTTCGGCGGGCGGCGGGGCGAGCATGTTGCCCAGGAACCAGCCGCCGCCGGCCGCCAGCAGCGTCAGCCCGGCAATGGCCGCGATGGTGATGACCAGCGTGGGCTTCTTCTTCTCGACGACCTCTTCTTCGTCCGCCATGTTCGTCTTCCCGTATTGTCAGGGCTGCGTCAGATCGGCGAGAGCAGGTCCACCGCCTGCTGGCCCCATGGCGGCTGCTGCACCTCGGTCAGGCGGCCGCGGCCGCCATAGGAGATGCGCGCCTCCGCGATCCGCTCGTAGGCGATCTGGTTGTCGGCGTCGACATCCTGAGGGCGCACGATGCCGGCGACGTTGAGGATGCGAAGCTCGTGGTTGACGCGCACTTCCTGCGAACCGCTGATCAGGAGGTTGCCGTTCTCGATGACGCCCGTCACCACGGCGGCGACGAGCAGGTTCAGCCGCTCGGAACGCTCCGTCGAGCCATCGCCCTTGGTGCTGGTCGAGGAGCCGTAGTTGAGGTCGGCTTCCGTATCGACCTTGAAGTTGTTGCCCGAGCCGCCGAAGCCGAAATTCATGCCGCTCTTGTTGGTGCGCGAGCGGTCGGTCTTGTTGTCGAAACTCGCCCGGTCGTTGACGCGGATGTTGACGGTCAGGATATCGCCGACCTTGAAGGCGCGCGAATCCTTGAAGAGCGCCGACTGCTGGTCGCTCCAGATCGAATAGCCGGCAACCGCCGTGCGCGGCTGCTTGGGATACATCGCCATCTGCGGCGTTTCCGCATAGTTGAGGCCGCTGCCGATCGGGCTCATCGCAGGCGCGCGGCCGATCTCGTTGATGGCCTGGCTCGTGCAGCCCGAAAGCGCCAGCGCGACGGCGAGTGCGGAGGCGGTCTTCTTCATGACGGGTCCTTTGACTTTGACGTATTCGGATCGCCCACGATGGCGATGAGCCGCGTGAGCAGCGCGGCCTTGTCGGCCGGCATTTCCGCCAGGATCGTGCTCGACTGGCGCGGCGGCAGCTTCATGACGATCGCCGAGGCGATCTCCGGGTTGATCTCGGCAAGCTGCGCGGCCGCCGCATCGGGCTTCATCTTGCGATAGATCTCGACGAGCCCCGCCTCGGCCGTCTTGAGGAAGTTGTTGCGGCGGTTGAGCCAGTCCTCGTATTCGGCGCGGCGGGTCTCCAGCGTCTTGATGCGTGCGTCGATATCCTTCTGGAGGCTTTCCAGTTCCTGTTTCTGGAGGAGATAGCGCTGGTCGCGTGCCGCGTCCGCGATATTGGTGCAGAATTCGCGGATCTCGTCGGCGGTCGCCTTGGTCGTCATGATGACCGGGCGTTCCTCGGCGAAGGCACCGGGAATGGCCATCAGCACGAAGCCGGCGATCGGCAGCGCGAGCTTGCGCGCCAGCGTCCTGACGGCGATGAGGGTCGTAACTGTCGTCATTGCAGCACCAGTTCTGCCTGGAGGGCGCCTGCGGTCTTGATGCTCTGCAGGATGGAGATGATGCCATCCGGCTTGACGCCGATGCTGTTGAGACCGGTGACCAGCGAGCGCAGGCTCGATCCATCGAGCAGGGCGACCGTGCCGCCATCCTGCTGGACGAGGATGTCCGTGTTCGGCTCGACCGCCGTCACGCCCTTGGAGAACGGTTCGGGCTGTATGACCTTGGGCATTTCGTTGATCTGCACGGTGAGCGTTCCGTAGCTGACGGCGACGGGCGAGATGCGCACGTCCTGGCCGATGACGATCGTCCCCGTGCGCTCGTTGACGACGACGCGCGCGGGCGCATCGGTCTCGATGACGAGGTTCTCGATATCGGCCATCAGGCGGGCGAGGTCGGCCGTCTTCGGCTTGGCGATGTAGACCGACTGCGAATCGCGCGATTCGGCGATCGCCCCGCCGTACTGCGCGGACGCGTAGCGGTTGATCGCGTCCGCCATGCCGACGGAGGTGGAAAAGTCGGGATTGCGCAGTTGCAGCACCAGGTCGGAGGAATCCTTGAAGCGCGAGGGCAATTCCCGCTCGATGATGGCGCCGTTCGGCACACGGCCGGCAGTGGTGATGCCCTGCTGCACGGTCGCCGCCTCGCCGCCGGCGCTGACGCCGGTGACGACGATCGAGCCCTGCGCGACCGCGTAGATCTGGCCGTCGGCGCCCGAGAGCGAGGTCATGACGAGCGTGCCGCCGCGCAGCGACGAGGCATCGCCGAGCGAACCGACGGTCACGTCGATGCGGCTGCCGGGGCTGGCGAAGGGCGGCAGGTTGGCGGTGACGAGCACGGCCGCGATGTTCTTGGCGCGCGTCTGCGTGCCCACCATGGAGATGCCGAGATTCTGCAGCATCGCCCGCATGGACTGCTCGGTGAAGGGCGAGGAACGCATGCTGTCGCCCGTGCCCTGGAGGCCGACGACGAGGCCGTAGCCGATCAGCTGGTTGTCGCGGCCGGCCTGCAGCGAGGCGACGTCCTTGATGCGGGCCGCCGGCAGCGCCGGTCCGGCCGCCAGCACGAGGCAGGCGAGAACGGCAAGGGCGCGGGAGAGGAAATCACGCATCATTTCGCCACCACATGCACGGTTCCGTCGGCCATGACCGTGCCGGAGACGATCACGCCCGTGTCCTTGTTGCGGATCCGGATGAGTTCGCCGACGGCGGCATCCTGCAGAGGCGTGCCGCTGGCGCGGATGACGAGCGAACCGTTGTCGAAGACCATCTGCACGGTGGAACCGCGGTTCACGAGGAAGGGCTCGCGCAGGGCCGAGACGAGGATGACGCGGCCGGGCAGCAGGGTGCGCTTGGTGACGAGCCCGCTGACGTCGGAAATGCTTTCGGCAAATCCCTTGACGATGTTCGGGTTGGTCACCTCGACCACTTCGAGCTGCCCCGCCTGGATCTCCTCGCCGGGATAGATGATGCGCTTGGGCACGACGGCGGTGCGCATATCGGCCAGAGCCGCGTCGGCCACGAGAAGACCGGCAAGCGCGGCAGGCGCGACGAGGGCCGCGCGCCACCGGGCTGACAGGGTCTTTCCATTCCGAAGTGCTGCTTTCAGGCGAAACATCATGTTCCCCGCATGTTGGTTTCTATCTCAGGTTCTTGCTGACCACGGCCGCCATTTCGTCCGCCGCCTGGATGATCTTGGAGTTCATCTCATAGGCGCGCTGGGCGGAGATCAGGTCGGTGATTTCCTTGACCGGATCGACGTTCGACGCCTCGAGGTAGTTCTGCTGGATATAGGCGAAGCCCGCCTCGTCCGGCGCGCCGACATTGGCCGGGCCCGAGGCCGCGGTCTCGCGGAAGAGGTTTTCGCCGAGCGGCTCCAGGCCGGCCTCGTTGACGAAGTTCGCCAGCGTGATCTGGCCGAGCTCCTGCTGCTGGCCGCCGACGGTCGCATAGACCTGGCCGGACTTGCTGACCGTGATCTCCGTCGCATCCTGCGGCACGTTGATGCCCGGCACGACGGTGTAGCCGTCGAGGGTCACAAGCTGGCCTTCGGCATTCGTGTTGAAGGCGCCGGCTCGGGTGTAGAGCGTGGAGCCGTCCGCCGCCTCGATCTGGAACCAGCCGCGGCCGATGAGCGCGAGGTCGAAGGAGTTGCCGGTGCTCGTCAGGCCGCCCTGGAGATGCAGGTTGCGGATGGCGGCCGTCTTCACGCCGAGGCCGATGATGGCCCCCTCCGGCACGACCGCCTGGTTGGCGCGGTTCGGCACGCCGGCGGCGCGCTCGGTCTGGTAGAGCAGGTCCGAGAATTCGGCGCGGGCGCGCTTGAAGCCGGTCGTGTTGATGTTCGCGATGTTGTTCGCGATGACTTCAAGGTTGGTCTGCTGCGCGTTCATGCCGGTGGCGGCGATGGCAAGGGCTTTCATGTCCGGTCCTCAGATCTGCATTCTTGCGACTTCGAGATAGGCGGTGACGATCTTGTCGCGGATGGCGATGGCGGTCTGCAGCGTCTGCTCGGCGCTCATGACGGCGTCGACCACTTCGCGGGTCGTCGCCTTGCCCTGGATGGCTTCGAAGGATTTGGTCTCGCTGAGCTTCAGCCTGTCCACCATGTCCGTCGCCACGTCGCCCATCACCTGGGCAAAGCTCATCTGGGTTCCCGTGCCCTGCACGGCCGCAGCGGAGGCGGAAACCGAATTGGACGTCTCGGTGGTGACGCCCGAGAGGGCGTTGGTGGAGAAGAGCGAATTGACGCCCTTTACGCTTTCGATCATTGCGAGGCCCTCAGGAGATCGATGGTCGCGCTGATCAGGTCGCGCGACTGCTTGATGCTCTGCAGGTTGGCTTCATAGGAGCGGTTGGCTTCCCGCATGTCGGCCATTTCCACCAGCATGTTGACGTTCGGCATCTTGACGATGCCTTCGGCATTCGCCGCCGGGTTGCCGGGGTCGTATTCCGTCGCGAACTCGCCTTCGTCGAAGCCGAGGCGCTCGACCTCGACGAGCGACGCGCCGCTCACCCGGTCAAGCTCGGCCGCGAAGGTCACGGTCTTGCGGCGAAAAGGATCGGCGCCGGGGGTGTCGCCTGTCGAGCGGGCGTTCGCCAGGTTTTCCGAAACGATGCGGATACGGGTGGACTGTGCTTCCAGACCCGAAGCCGCGACTTTCATTGAAGCAATGAGCGGATCCATTTCTTACCTTCTGACTGTCATCAGCATCATGCGATGAAAGGCCTTGACGAGGCCGGCATTCAACTCGAACTCACGCTTGACCTGGCCCTCCTTCATGAGTTCCTCGGCAAGGCCGACCGTGTTGCCGGACTCCTGCACGCCGATCCCGTCGGTGGGTTTGGTCTCGACGACGCGGCTCGCCATTTCGCCGCCATCGGTGAGATGGCCCGGCTGCGTCGTCGCCATGCGGATGCCCGTCGTTTCGAGCACCGCCTGAAAGGGGGTGACGTCCTTCGCCCTGAATCCGGGGGTGTTTGCGTTTGCGATGTTGCCTGCAACCACACTCTGGCGGACGGATAGCCATTCGGCTTGTTTCGAGGCCAGTTCAAACAGTTGTATCGGTTGCATGACAAGCTCCATCCTTGTTCACGGCGAACCTACGGAGCCAATCTTGCGTCAGACTTGCTGCGCGGCGGTTTGTTTGCAACCGGCTGGATTTGCAGGGGAATAAGTGTCAGCGTCTTTGGCAGGGCGCGGGGACTGGCCCCTCATCCGGCCTGTCGGCCACCTTCTCTCCGCAAGCGGGGAGAAGGGATATGCCGCGCCGGCTGCCCCGGCCAATACGGTTTCGTGAGGCAGGTCCCCTCTCCCCGCCTGCGGGGAGAGGGTTAGGGTGAGGGGCCTGCCACAAGCGAACGCCATGCCCTTGGGGTCTTGCCCGATCAGTTGCGCTTGATGATATCGCCGTTCGAGGTGACGATGACCCAGGCGCCGTCGCGCTGCTCGAGGGTCGCAAGGCGGCTGTTGTCCGGCAGGATCGAGCCGACGCGCACGATATACATGCCGGTGGCGTCCTCGATCAGCGCCCGGCCGTTGGCCACATGCATCAGCCGGAAGCCGGACGAGGCCGGCAGCGGCTGGTCGAGGCCGGTTTCGACCGGCGCGCCGAGCGACTTCTCCTTCTCGCCGACGCTGGGCGCGGTGGCGGTCGAAACGGGGTCGAGGCTTTCAAGCCCCGGATCGTTGTCGTCGTCCACCATCGCGGCGGGCGAAACGCTCATCACGTCCTTGGCCGCCGTTTCCGGCAGGTCGCGGGTCGTGCCTTCCCACAGCGCCGGCACGGAGAACTTTTCCGGGTTCAGGAAGACATACCACGGGAAGAAGGCGGCCATGGCGGCGAGCAGCACGCCCGTGCCCACCAGCAGCTTGTCGCCCGTCGAATAACGCCCGCTGTTCGAGCGCTTCATCGGCTGAATGGCCTGGTCCGCATCGAAATCCGTCACTGTCATCCCCTTCTCGTTGCCGGCGCACCGCCCTGCCCGGCCGCGTTCTTCAGCGCCATGGCAAGATCGGAGAATGCATCGCCGGCGGGCGGTTCGCCCGGCGTCTGTTTCAGAACCTCATAGATGATCGGCACCTGCTTGATCGCCATGTCGAGGTCGGGATCGGCACCCGGGCGATAGCCGCCGATGAGGCGCAGGTCCCGTGTTTCCTCGAAGCGGTGGATGAGGGCCTTCAGCCGCGCCACCAGCCGCTCCTGATCCGGCGTCCAGGCCTTGCGGGCAAGGCGCGAGATGGAGGCAAGCGGGTTGATCGGCGGATACCGCCCCTCTTCGGCGAGGCTGCGCTCCAGCACGATATGACCGTCGAGGATGCCGCGGGTCGAGTCGGCGATCGGGTCGTTGTGGTTGTCGCCGTCGACGAGGATCGAGATGATCGCCGTGATCGTGCCTGCCCCTTCGGCGCCCGGCCCCGCGCGCTCCAGAAGGCGTGGCAGCTCGGTGAAGACGGAGGCCGGATAGCCGCGGGCGATCGGCGGCTCGCCGGAGGCGGTCGCCACCTCGCGGATGGCATGGGCAAAACGCGTCACGCTGTCGATGATCAGCAGCACGTTGTCGCCCTGGTCGCGGTAGTGCTCGGCGATCGTCACCGCGGTCAGCGGCGCCATCTTGCGCAGCATCGGGCTTTCGTCGCTGGTCGCGACGACGGCGACCGACTTTACGAGGTTGTCGCCGAGCGTATCCTCGATGAATTCACGCACTTCACGGCCGCGCTCGCCGACGAGTGCGATCACCACCTTGTCGAACGCATCGGCCCGCGCCAGCATGGAAAGCAGCGTCGACTTGCCGACGCCCGAACCGGCGAAGATGCCGAGGCGCTGGCCAAGGCAGAGCGGCGCGAAGATATCGACCGCGCGCACGCCGGTGGAAAAGCCCGTCTCGACACGCTTGCGCGTCATCGAGGGCGGGGCGGAATTGGAGATCGAGCGGCGCACGCCGCCCTGCACGAGCGGGCCGCGCCCGTCGATCGGTTCGCCGAGCGCGTTGATCGTGCGGCCGCACCAGGCCGATGTCGGCGCCACGCGGAAGGCGCCCTTGCGGATGACCACGTCGTGGATGCCGATCGGCTCGCCCGGCTCGATCGGGCAGACGACGACGGTGTCCGGCTCGACGCGGACGACCTCGCCGAGGTGGATGCCGGTCGGGCTGCGGTGCGCGACGAACTCGCCGAGCCGCACATGGCGCGACAGGCCGCTCACCGTATAGTTCCCGGCCGCGATGGTCTGGACATGGCCGCCATGCGCCACGGAGAACTCCGGCGAGGAATAGCGTTTGACGAGGCCTGCCATCGCGCGCAGCTTGCCGCCGGCCCTGCCCGTTTCGTTGCCCATGCCGCCCTGTGCCGAGGTCATGGGCGCTTACCGGTTTCCGCCGAAGGTGCGGATGGCTTCCTTCAGCGACTCCTCGCTGTCGCGCATCAGCGAAGCGACGCTCTCGAAGGCGCGCGTGACCTGGATCAGCTGCGTCATCTCGCTGATGGCGTTGACGTTGGATTCCTCGATGTAGCCCTGCACCACGCCCGCATCGACGCGGTCGACGACCGGCTCCGGCGGGACATTGGTGATGATGCCGCTGTTGCCGGCGCGCATGAAGCCGCCGGACAGATCGGCCTGGAACAGGCCGAGCGCGGCGACGGGCTGGCCGTTCTGGTTGAGCTGGCCGTCGGCGCTGAGCAGGATCGGACCGTTGGCGAGATCGAGCTGGATCGGCCCGCCGCCGGCGTCGAGCACGGGATAGCCGTTGAGGGAGACCAGCTCGCCGGCATCGGTCACCGTGAAGCGGCCGTCACGCGTCAGCGTCGGGCCGGACGGCGTCTCCACCTGGAACCAGGCGTCGCCCTTGATGGCGAAATCGAGCGTGCCGCCGGTCTCGGTCATGCCGCCGCTACGGGTGGACAGGAACTCGTTGCCCGGCGACACGAAGGCGACGTCGGCGACCTTCTGGTCGCTGACCACCTGGTTGAACTTCACCTCCGCGGCGCGGAAGCCGACGGTCGTCGAATTCGCGACGTTGTCGGCCAGCGTCGTCAGGCGGCGGTCGAGCGCAAGCTGGGACGAAAGCGATACATAAAGCCCGGTCTGCATGTCAGCGACCTCCGAGTTTCAGATTGTTGATGGAAATGAGCAGGTCCGTCGAAATGCCGGTGAGGCTCGACGGCTGGAAGACGGTCATCGGATCGTAGCTGCCGGACGGGTTCTCCAGCTCCCACATGGCGGTGAAGCGCTCGAGGAACTTGCCGACCTTCGAGGTATCCTTGAAGTCGTCGAGGTTGAGCACGTCCGCGTAGAATTCCGCCTGCCGGTCGATATCGGTGGCGGCAAATTCCGCGGGAAGCTGCAGCGCGGTGCGCACGACCTGCGCCAGCGCATCGTCGGCAATGATCGAATAGCCCGAGGTGATGGAGGGCGCCATGCGCTCGAAATAGAGCGCGAGGCGCACGCCGGTATTGTCCTCGCCGGCACTGACCTCCAGCGTCTGGCGGGTATATTTGTCGACGACGCCCTTCTGGGCGCGCTCGAAGGTGGTGGCGACCTCGCCGTGCCTGGCGAAGTTCAGCGATTCCGCCAGCTCCTTGTAGCGCGTATCGGAAAGCTGGTTGGCGAAGGCCGCCTTGTCATCCACGCCCTCGGTCAGCACCTTGCGCATGAAGGCCTTGGCATAGGCCATGTCCTCCAGGCCGTGCGCCTTCATCGCGTAGTTGTAGAGCCTGCTGTCGGCGAAGAAGTCGTCGATCGATTTCACGCTGCCGATCCTGGCGAGGTAGTATTCCGTCTCGCGCTTGACGTCCGGCTGCTCCGAAACGCGCTTCAGCGACGTCTGGAGGTCCGCGGTAATCAGCTTGTAGCTCGTATAGGTGGTCGTCACGATGGGCCGCCGATCAAGATTCGGGAGGGCATGAATGCCCGTTTTGAACCATAATCCTCGCGGCTTTTGCTTGCGCGAACCTGATCGATGAACCTGCCGTTAGGTACAGCTTCACGCAAGGCTGGAACCGTATTCCCGGAGCGGTCAGAATTGTGTCGGGACACCTGCGCTCATGAACATCGTTATCGGTCTAATCGTTACCTTCGGCTGCGTCCTTGGCGGCTACATGGCCATGGGCGGGCATCTGGAGGTGCTGAACCAGCCCTTCGAGCTGCTGATCATCGGCGGCGCCGGCATCGGCGGCTTCATCGTCGCCAACACGATGAAGGTGATCAAGGAGACCGGCAAGGCGCTGGGCGAGGCCTTCAAGCACAAGGTTCCGAAGGAGCGCCACTATCTCGATACGCTGGGCGTGCTCTACAGCCTGATGCGGGACCTGCGCACGAAATCGCGCAACGAGATCGAAGCGCATATCGACAATCCGGCCGAATCCGCGATCTTCCAGTCCGCCCCGACGGTGCTCGCCAACAAGGAGCTGACCGCCTTCATCTGCGACTATGTCCGTCTCATCATCATCGGCAATGCCCGCAGCCACGAGATCGAGGCGCTGATGGACGAGGAGATCCAGACGATCACGCGCGACAAGATGAAGCCCTACAACGCGCTCAACACCATGGGCGACGCCTTCCCGGCCATCGGCATCGTCGCGGCCGTTCTCGGGGTTATCAAGGCCATGGGCGCGATCAACGAGAGCCCGGAAATCCTCGGCGGCAAGATCGCCGCCGCCCTCGTCGGCACGCTCCTCGGCGTGTTCCTGTCCTATTCGATCGTCACGCCCATCACCACCAACATCAAGGTCGTGCGCGAGAAGCAGAACCGCCTCTACATCATCGTCAAGCAGACGCTGCTCGCCTACATGAACGGCTCCGTGCCGCAGGTGGCGCTGGAATACGGCCGCAAGACCATCTCCTCCTACGAACGCCCCTCCATCGACGCGGTGGAGCAGGAGATGATGAATCCCGGCGGCGGTTCGAAGGCGGCCTAAGAGATGAAGGAAGCCCGCGTGACCGAAGCCCCTTCCGCCATGGACCCGATCGTGCTCGCCCGCCTCACCGGCCGGCTCGGCGACCAGGCGACGATCTCCAGGCTCTGTGCCAGCCTTGGCGACGTCTTCGCCGAATTCCTGCCGGACATGCTGGAAAGCGAACTCGGCTTCGAGGTCGCGGTCTCCTATGCAGGCTTCTCGACCGGCAGATACGGCCCGCTGGTCGAAGGCCTCGGCGGCGCCATGGCCTGCTGCGATGCGTCGCTGCGCGACTGGTGCGACCGCTTCACGCTGATCTGCGACAGCCCGATGATCATCACGCTCGTCGAGAACATGCTCGGCGCCGTCAGCGATGCGATCGACGATCCGGAACCGCGCCCGCTCTCCAAGATCGAGCTCGACCTTGCCGCCATGATGTTCGACCGGATTTCCGGCGTGCTGAAGACCGCCGTCATGGGCGCCAACGGCTTCGAGCCGCTGCTTGGCCCGGCGCACAATGCGGAAACCCGCAAGGCGACCGAGGACGGCTCGGACGAGACCTTCGTCGCCATGGTCAACATGGCCGTCGGCATAGGCCCGGTGCTCTCCACTTTCCACGTCATCGTGCCGCAGGCCGTTCTCCTGAAATCGACCATCACCACGCCGAAACCCGCCAACGCGCCGAAGACCCGCGTCGAGTGGAGCGAGCAGCTCGGCGAGCAGGTCCGCCGCTCCAAGGTCTCCCTCGAGGCGCGCATCCGCCTGGAGGCGCAGACGCTCGACACGATCAGCCGCCTGCAGGCCGGCGACATCATTCCCTTCAACGAAGCGGGGGACGTGCGCGTGGAGGTGAACGCGAACGGCCGCAACCTCTATGTCTGCGAGTTCGGCCGCTCGGGTGCCCGCTACACGGTTCGCGTCAAGGATACGTACGGTTCGGAGGAGGACATCCTCCAGCACCTCATAGGATAGTTTAGGCATGATGCCTGCCTGGCGGCACGCCTCGGGCAAGTTTCGAATGGAATAGTGGTCTTATGGCACCGAAGAAAACACCCATCGCTGACGACATGACGTCTTCCCTCAATGCGGGCGACCAGGAACTGGAGCAGGCGATCGATGACCTGCGCGGCGTTCTTCAGAAGGATTCCTCCGGCAGCTTCGGCGCCGACCTGCCGGCGACCGTCGACAATGACCCGCTTGCCGCCTTCGGCGGCTCGGATTTCGGCGGCGGCGCGGCCACGACGGATTTCGGCGCCGGCGCCGGCTTCGGCGGGTCCGATTTCGGCGGCGGCGACTTCAGCGGCGGCAGCGACTTCAGCGCCGAACTCGGCGAAGCCCCGCGGCCCGGCAGCGCGCTCCAGTCCAACCTCGACCTCATCATGGACATCCCGATCGATCTGCAGATCGTCCTGGGCTCCTCGCAGATGCAGGTCTCCAGCCTCATGAACCTTTCCGAGGGCGCAACGATCGCGCTCGACCGCCGCATCGGCGAGCCCGTCGAGGTCATGGTCAACGGCCGCGTCATCGGCCGCGGCGAAATCACCGTCCTTGAAAACGACGACACCCGCTTCGGGGTCAAGCTCATCGAAGTGAAGAGTACACGCAAAGTCTGATACCGGTTGAGGTCTCAGGGGGATGATCCATGATGGATTTCGAAAATTTCGGTACCTCCACGGCGGTCGGCGCGCCGCTGACGCAGGTCGAGAAGGCGGCAGCCGTGCTCCTTGCCATGGGCAAGGGCGTTGCCGGCAAGCTCTTGAAGTATTTCACCCAGAGCGAGCTCCAGGCGATCATCGCCGCCGCGCAGAACCTCCGCGCCATCCCGCCGCATGAACTGATCGAGCTCGTCAACGAGTTCGAGGACCTCTTCACCGAGGGCGCGGGCCTGATGGACAACGCCAAGATGATGGAAGGCATTCTCGAAGAGGGCCTGACGCCGGACGAGGTGGACGGCCTGCTCGGCCGCCGCGCCGCCTTCCAGGCCTACGAGACGACGATCTGGGACCGTCTGCAGGACGCCGACCCGGTCTTCGTGGCAAGGTTCCTGCTCAACGAGCACCCGCAGACCATCGCCTATATCCTCTCCATGATGCCGTCGGCCTTCGGCGCCAAGGTGCTGCTGGAGATCCCGGACGACCACCGCGCCGACATCATCAACCGTACCGTCAACCTGAAGGATGCGAGCCCGAAGGCGACCGCGATCGTCGAGGCACGCGTCATCGAGATGATCAACGCGCTGGATGCCGAGCGCAATTCGCTCGGCTCCAACAAGGTCGCCGACCTCATGAACGAACTGGAGAAGTCGCAGGTCGACGAGATGCTCGCCTCGCTCGAAACGGTCTCCACCGAATCGGCCAAGAAGGTCCGCCCGAAGATCTTCCTCTTCGAGGACGTGCTCTACATGCCGCAGAGAAGCCGCGTGTCGCTGTTCAACGATGTCTCGGGCGACATCATCACGGCGGCGCTGCGCGGCGCCTCGATGGAGCTGCGCGAATCGGTTCTCTCGTCGATCGGCGCACGCCAGCGCCGCATGATCGAATCCGACCTTGCGGCCGGTGACCAGGGCGTCAATCCGCGCGAAGTGGCGATCGCCCGCCGCTCGATCACGCAGGAGGCCATCCGCCTGGCCGCGGCCGGGCAAATCCAGTTGAAGGAGAAGGCCGAGGAACGCGCGGCGGCCTGATCCAGCTTGACACGGTAACGCCACAGGCGGAGCGTATCTGCGGCCCGAATCTCCGGAATGGGGGTTCGGGCCGTTTGTTTTTGGCTGGCGCTGGCCGCCGGGGAGCGCGACGTGTCGGACGACGACAAGGACAGCAAGACAGAACTTCCGACCGAGAAGAAGATCCACGATGCGATGGAGAAGGGCAACACCCCCTTCTCGCGCGAAATCACCATCTTCGCCTCGACGCTCGCGATCTATCTCTTCCTCGTCTTCTTCATGCCGGGGGGCGTTTCCCGCATGAACGAGACGCTGCGCGATTTCTTCGAGCAGCCGGAGGCCTGGAACCTCAAGTCCGGCACCGACGTCATCGCCATCTTCCGCCATCTCGGCTGGGAGGCCGGCGCGCTGCTCCTGCCGATCCTCGCCATGATGATGCTCTTCGGCGTCGCCTCCTCGGTCCTGCAGAACCTGCCGAGCCCGGTGATGGAGCGGGTGCGCCCGCAGATCTCCCGCCTCAACCCGATGAAGGGCCTCGGGCGCCTCTTCGGCAAGCAGGGCCTCGTCGAGTTCGGCAAGTCGCTGATCAAGATCCTCATCGTGTCGCTGGTCGTGGCATTCGCCATGCGCGGCGACTACTTCGCCTCGCTCGACACGATGTTCTCCGAGCCGGCGGCGCTCATCTACATGATGAGCTCGGACGTCAACAAGGTCCTCCTGATCATCCTCTTCGCCACGGCGCTGATCGCCGGCATCGACTTTGCCTGGACGCGACATCACTGGTTCTCCGAGCTGATGATGACGAAGCAGGAGGTGAAGGAGGAGATGAAGCAGGCGCAGGGCGACCCGATCGTGAAGGCCCGCATGCGCTCGATCCAGCGCGACCGCGCCCGCCGCCGCATGATGACGGCCGTTCCGCGCGCAACGCTGGTCATCGCCAACCCGACCCACTTCGCCGTCGCGCTGCGCTATGTGCGCGAGGAGGGCGATGCGCCGGTCGTCGTCGCCAAGGGGCAGGACCTCGTCGCGCTGAAAATCCGCGAGATCGCCGAGGACAATGGCATACCCGTTTTCGAGGACCCGCCGCTCGCCCGCTCAATGTTTGCGCAAGTCTCGGTGGATAGTGTCATCCCGCCGGTGTTCTACAAAGCCGTGGCGGAGCTGATTCACCGGGTTTACGCAGCCTCGCCCCAGACCAGACGGGTAAACTAGATCCGATGAGAAAATGCACCTACTCCGCCGAGCGCGAGAAGATTGTTGCAGAAGCAATCTGCCCGGTCGCCACTGAGCTTCGTCTGCTCGATGCCGCCGATCTCGTCTCGTTGTTGCGTTTCGAGTGCTACGGCAACCTCGCCGACCTGGTCTCCTCGGCGGCCGAACTCTACTTCCTGCCCGGCACGGTCAATTTCGGCGCCGGCGGCGACTACCGTCTCGACTGGGACACGGAACCGGAAGTGACGCTCGACATGGAGTTGCGCCCGCAGGGCGTGACGGTCTATGCGAAGCTCCTGCTGCAGAAGGACAAGGCGGGTGTCGAAGTCACGCACGTCGCCTTCAACAATCCGTCCGCCGATCCCGACGACAACACGGATTTCCTGCGCAGGAGCCTTGCGGAAGCGAAGTATGTGAAGTCCGGACCGGAATCGCAGCACGCGCATTGAGCGTTCAGAATATTTCCGCTTTTCCTCGAATTGCGAAAACGCGCTTACCCCACCTTCTGCGTCATCCTCGGCCTTGAGCCGAGGATGACGCAGAAGGTGGGGTGAGTGGAAATTCATTGGCGGCTCCGGCCGCCTCATCTTACGCCCTTGTCAGGTAATATACCCGAGCCGGATGGCCTTGGCGATCGCCTGGATGCGGTTGACAGCGTCGAGCTTCGTCGTGGCCGTGCCGAGATAGGCGTTCACGGTGTGGACGGAAAGCCCCATCTGCTCGGCGATCACCTCGGAGATGCAACCGTCGCCGGCCATCTGGAGGCAGGCGATCTCACGCTCGCTGAGCGCTTCGGAGGGCGCCAGCTTGCGTTCCTCGCCGGCCAGCATGTCGATGAGCACCTGGCAGCCCTTCATGTGCATGTCGACGATGAGATCACTGGACGGGGCGATGAAGCTGCCGGTGAAGACGACATACCCATTGCCGTGCGCGCCGAGGCGGATGGGAAAGGCGATGCCCGACCAGGGCAGCAGCCGCGCGGGAAGGCGCATCGTGAAGGGTTCGGCCCCCGATTCGGCGAACTGGTTGTCACCCGCCCCCTCCCAGATCAGCGGCAGCATGGACGCCTCGAGGTGGGCCAGCATGGCGGCGCCGTAGGCTTCGAGCAGGGCGCGGGCATTGCCGTCGACGTCCTGCGCCCAGTTGTGCAGCGAAAGCGTCAGCTTGCGGGCTGCCGGCAGGCCGTGCCCGCTGAGGCGCAGCACCGCGAAATGCTCGGCGCCGATGACCGTCTGCATCACCTGCAGGCGGGACACGAAATCGGACGCCCGTGCTGCTTTCGGCGGCCGCGCGAGCCGGATTTCCGTCTCCAGGGCGGCAGGGGCTGAGAGCTGGATGTCCATGGCAGTTCTCCTGTCTGTTCGTCTTGCGCCGTTCCGGACGCTCGACCGCTCAAGCACTTTGCTGCAATTGCTCCGGCATGGTGTTTCTGCCGCATTGTCCGATGCCGAAGCAGCGCCGCTTCGACGGGCAATGCTCTATCTGTTTGTTTTTACGCAAAACCGCTCCGCACCTTTACTGGGATTGCTCTAGACGAGGCTGTTGCGCACGGCCCAGGCGATCGCCTCCGACCGCGTCTTCGTCGCGGTCTTGCGCATCACGCTGGTGATGTAGTTGTTGATCGTGTTGCGCGAGATGCCGAGGATGACGGCGATCTCGTCGCTCGTCTTTCCTTCGGCGATCCAGTAGAGGCACTCGATCTCGCGCTCTGTCAGGTCCATTTCCCGGTCCTGCCGCAGGATCGCGCCCTGGCAGCAGACGCTGGCGAAATAGCCGGTCATGACGCCCACGTCCCGCAGCTTGCTCTGCGAGAGGATGAAGTGCTCCGGAAAGAGCAACAGCAGCGACATGCGCACCCGGCCGACATGGAAGGCAATGACGCAATATTCGCGGCTGACGCCCTTCGGCATGGGGATGCCGTCATCGAGATGATTGAAGCAGGGCTTCAGCAGGCCAAGGCACTTGTCGATCTCGCTCATCCGGGACTGGCTGGCAACGACGGCGCCGGCGATGCTGCGCACCATGTCGAAGGGCCAGTCCGAGGCGACGACGGTTTCCATCCCCGCTTCGGGCGAGACGTCGTGGCGGACGAGGAGATAATGGGAGGCGCTGACATAATCGGTCAGCGCCCTCAGGCCGCTGGAGAGGCCGGCGCGATCCGCACAGCGTCCCAGGTGTTGAACCAGAAGTTCACGCGCACTCTTACGCTCACCCGCCTCGGCGGAGAATCCATAGGATTCCCAGGCCGCGACATCCGACCGGATCGTTTCCATGATAGCCCCCTGTTCCGATTCCGAACGGCGGTCCATGCCTCCTTCCCGCCAAGCGTTCGGAACCGTCCGAACCCTTCCCGGTCAGGCCGCATCGGCAAGAATCACCAAGCGAATCAGTAACTAAAGTGTACATCGGCTATCGCTAAAAACCACCGCCATCTTCTCGGGATTTACTTTTGCCGGCTTCTGTGAGTCGGCCTGTGCAGGGTGATTTGCTTGCCGGCCGCCGACGCGAAACGACAGGTTAAGTCATTGTTAACCATGAGTTATTGCCGCCTTGGGGTCGGTGCGGCCGCAAAAGACACTGCTAATTCGTGGAAAAATTGTGAACCTTGGCCGCCTCACTCAACCGCAGCGGCGATAAAATTTTTTCACCGATCACGGGCCCGTGAACGCGCGCACCGGCAGCCGGGATGCGAATACGACGAAATTGCTTCAAACGGGCCGAACGAGCGTTGCCGAAAAGCGACAGGCAGAAGTCAAAAACGGACATCGCATTTTTTCCGCGCAAACGAAAACGCGGCCGGTTCCGGCCGCGTCGCTGACTTTCTTCGGGTGTTGCGCGGTCAGGCGGCTTCCTTTTCGGCCGACCATTTGCGCAGGATCTTCGCAGCGCGTTCCTCGCTGATCTCGACCATGCGGCCAAGGCGACGTTCCGGGCCTTCCTTGACGCGGCGGTTGAAGCCACCCTCGCCATCGTCGCCCGCATTGAGCAGGTCGTCCGTGCTGTCGAAGCCGAAATCCGCGCCGAAGCCGTCCATGAGGGTGGCACCGGGGCCGCCGACGCCGGCGGCAGGCGAGAAGTCGGGCAGTTCGAGACCTGCCATGTCGCTTTCGAGTGCGTTGGCGGAGGCTCCGCCGCCGGTGACCGAGCGAACCGCCGGGCGAAGGCCGAACCAGACCACCACGAAGGCGACGCCGAGGAAGGCGAGGGCATTGATGATGCCGCCGAGATTGCGCGTCAGCACCTCCATCACGCCCGGACCTGCCACCGCCTCGTCGAGAAGCTGGTGGTCGAGGAATTCCATCGCGGTGATGGTGGCGACGTCGCCACGCTCGCTGTTGAGGCCGGCGGCGGACGAGACGATCTTCTGCATCTCGGCGATATAGGCGTCGACCTTTGCCTGGTCCGCCGGTTCGCCGACCATGGCCGCCACACGGGCGCGGTTGACCACGACGGCGACCGACAGCTTCTCCACCGTGTAGCTGTTGCGCATGGTGGCGACGGTCTTGCTGTTGATCTCGTAGTTGGTCTGCTCTTCCTTCTTGTCGGCCTCGTCGCTCGACTGCGGCCCGTTGGCCTGGCCTTCCGGGCCGCCCTGCGGAATGTTCTGCTCGACGGTCGCCGCCTTGTTGTCGGCCTGCTGCTGCGACTTCTGGCTTTCACGCGTCACGCGGATCGAGCGCTCGACGCGCGATTCCGGATCGTAGACCGTCTCCTGGATCTGCTGGGTATCCATGTTGAGCGCGGCGGTGACACTGGCGCGGAAATTCTCCATGCCGAGAAAGGGCGCGAGCGCCTTTTCGATATTGCGCTCCACTTCGCCCTGGACGGTCTGCACCGCCGTCAGCGAGCGGTTGATCGCGCCGTTCTCGGCATCATCGCCGGAAGCAAGCAGCTGGCCGGCGGAATCGAGGATCGTGACGCCATCGACCTCGAGGCCGGGAACGGAGGCGGCGACGAGGTGGCGGATCGCGGCGGCCGATTCACGGCCGGCCTGCGCGCTCGCGCGAATCATGACGGAAGCGGTCGGCACCTGTTCGGCTTTGCGGAAATTGCCGCGTTCCGGCATGACGATATGCACGCGGGCGGCAGCGATGCCGCTGATCTGCTGGATGGTGCGGGCGATCTCGCCCTCGAGCGCCCGGACGCGCGTCACCTCCTGCATGAAGGAGGTAAGGCCGAGCGAGCCGACCTTGTCGAAAAGTTCGTAGCCCGAATTCGCACTGCTCGGCAGGCCGCGCTCGGCGAGATAGAGCCGCGCCTTGCCGGTCTGGCCGACCGGGACCTCGATGCTCGATCCGTCCGTGCCGGTGTTGAAATCGATGCTGGCCTCGGCCAGCGCCAGGCTGATCTGGTTCACGTCGGTCTTCTCCAGACCGACATAGAGCGTCTCGTAAGCGGGTTTGTTGACCATGATCCCTGCGGCAAGCACGAGACCGATCGAAACGACGGCGGCGCCGGCCAGCATCGCGAGTTTCGCCTGCCCCAGCGAAGCCAGGTTCTTGTAGACTTTCGTCAACTGTTCCAACAGATTCATTCTGTTCCCGTACGGACTAGTCGCCTGGACTCCGGCCTACCATGCCGGCGCGATCAGACGCATTTTCAATCTCGTGGAACGGGACCGGCACATTTCCGCACGCGCCGACCTGCCCCATGGAATACGCGGATCTGACTGATCCGGGCTGGAGACTAGACCGTGAAACTTGCGCGAGCATTTCGTTGCCGCGCGCGCGGCAAAAGCGGCAACGAAAGACGGCGCCGGGAAGGCGCCGCCGAACAGGTTGATTACACTTGGAATTTCCTAAAAGGCCTCGAAATCGCCGGCTGCCTTGCCGAGCGGCTGGGAGTGGCCATGGCGCATCCCGTTGCCCAGCGCCTTCTGCATGTCCGCGAGTTTCACCAGATTGAGCGCCGTCGTGACATCGACGATCCAGTTGTCGGGAATGCTTGCGGTGATGGTGTCGATGAACTCGGCGAGCCCTCGCGTCTTCTGCACGGCAAGATCGATGCCCTGGAGCACCATCATGCGTTCGGCGGCATCCAGCACGGCATCGCCGTGAACGCCGGCAAGCTGCGGTTCGATGCGCTCGATCAGATAGGCGACATCGTGCAGTTCGGACACGATCCGCATCAGGACATCCGGAAGGGCTTCCTCCATGGCAGTGGCTGCACTCAGATACTCGGCTTGCATGGGTTACCCTCTTCCCCGTACGGGGCCGGCGGACCCGATGTCGCAACCGGCAACGTACATACGCTTTTACTTCTGCTTCCTTGCGGCGCAACGCCCGCTCAGAAGAATTCGATCGAGCTTTCGACGGGCTTGGCGGCGGGTGCGGGCCGCTGTTCCAGCGCCACCGTCTTCTGCGTCTCGACGCCCGTCAGCGCATATTGCCGGGCCCGCCCGCTCGACGGCCAGTATTCCAGCTTGCGGCCATGCTCGCCGCCGGTGCTCTCGCCGACGACCTTGATGCCTTCGTCCATCAGGAACTGCCGCGCGAAGCGCGCGTTCTGCTCGCCGACATTGGAGAAGCGCGCGATCGTCCTGGCACCGCCGAAGATCTTCGCCTCCAGCCGGTCGCGCCGCGCGCCCTGCTTCAGGAGGCCGTTGATCAGAAGCTCCATCAGATGCACGCCGTAGCGCGTGGCGTCGCCGCCCGAGGCCATGGCCTCGGCCGAGCCCGGCAGCAGGAAGTGGTTCATGCCGCCGACGCCAATGACCGGGTCGCGCATGCAGGCGGCCACGCACGAGCCGAGAATGGTGGTGAGCACCACGCTCGGATCGTTGAAGACCTTGTATTCGCCCTGAATGACATGGACGCGGCGCGCCCCGGCGTCTGAGATCATTTCAATGCCCCGAACACGGCTTCGATGGCCGCCTTCATCTTCTCGATGGTGAACGGCTTGGCGAGAACGTTGTTCGCGCCCAGCGCCGCCGCCTTCTGCACCAGCGCGCGGTCGCCCTGCGCCGTCAGGATGATGAAGGCCGCCTTCTTGGTGGTGGGGTTGGACCGCACCGCCTGGAGGAACTCGATGCCGTCCATCTTCGGCATGTTGAAGTCGGAGATGACGAGGTGGTGCGGCTGCTGGGACATGATGGCCATGCCCTGCGCGCCGTCGCCGGCCGCCGTGATCTGCTTGAAGCCGAGCTGCTGCAGGGCATCGCCCAGCAAGAGGCGGCTCGTCACCTGATCGTCGACGATGAGGACTTTGATTTTTTCAGCGATAGACATTATTCGCTCCCTTCTCTACGGGCCGCAGTGATTTTCAAGATTTCCTCCCCGATGGAGGAGAGCGGAAACTGGTGTTCTACGGCGCCAAGCTCGAAAGCCACTCTCGGCATTCCATATACGACGCAGGTTTTCTCGTTCTGACCGATGGTCCGCGCCCCTGCGTGACGCATTTTCAACAGGCCGCTCGCCCCGTCCCGCCCCATGCCGGTGAGGATGACGCCGACGGCGTTCCGGCCGGCAAGCTCGGCCACCGAATCGAACAGCACATCCACCGACGGGCGATGGCCGTTGACCGGATCCCGCTCGACCAGCCGGCAGCAGGGTGCATGCGGGTTGGATATCTGAAGATGGCGTTCGCCGCCGGGGGCCAGGTAGATCTTGCCGATCTCGAGCCGCGCGCCGTCCGTCGCCTCCTGCACCACAGGGGCGCAGAGCCGGTTCAGCCGGTCGGCGAAGCTCTTGGTGAAGGTTGGCGGCATGTGCTGCGTGATGACCGTCGGCGGGCAGTTGACCGGGAATTTCTGCAGGACCGCGATCAGCGCCTCCACGCCCCCCGTCGAGGCGCCGATGGCGATAACCCGGCGGCCGGGCCTGTAGGTGGCGGCCGGGTTGACGTTGGCCGCGGTCGGCGCCAGCGGCGGCACGTCCGTGCGGACCTGGCGGCGCTGCGATCTGGCGGCGGCCTTCACTTTTTCCGCGAGGTCGCCAAACGGGCGGGCGTCGCCCGGCTGCGGTTTTCCGACGCAATCGAAGGCGCCGATCTCCAGCGCCATCAGCGAGGCTTCCGCGCCGCGATGCGTCAGCGTCGAGACCATGATGACCGGCATCGGCCTCAGCTTCATGATCTTGTCGAGGAATTCGAGCCCGTTCATGTTCGGCATCTCGATATCCAGCGTCACGACGTCGGGATTGAGCTGCTTGATCGCATTGCGGGCTTCCATGGCGTCGCCGGCCTGCCCGATGACATTGACGTCCGGGTCGGCGTTGAGCACGGCCGTGATCAGGCCGCGCATGGTCGGCGAATCATCGACGACGAGTACGCGCGCGGGTGCCATCATGCGCTCCTCCTGTGCTTGCCGGTGTAGCGGTAGGTTGTGATGCCGATATTGTCGAACTGGTTCTTCGCCTCGCCCGAGACGCGCTCGGAATGGCCGATATAGAGGTGGCCGTTGTCGCCCAGCATGCCGGCGAAGCGCGACCAGATCTTCATCTGCGTCGGCTCGTCGAAATAGATGACGACGTTGCGGCAGAAGATGACGTCGAACGGCCCCTTGAACGGCCATTGCGCCATCAGGTTCAGTTCGTTGAAGGTGATGAGCCGTTTCACCCGGTCGTCGATCTGCCATTTCTGCCGCCCGCCCGCATCCGTCTCCCGGAAGAACTGCTTGCGCATGGCGGGGCTGACCGTTTCGAGCGCATTGGCGTCGTAGGCGCCGGCGCGGGCGACGGCGAGGATCTTCGGGTCGATGTCGGTCGCGAGAATCCGGAAGTCGTAGTCGGCGACGTTCGGCATCAGCGAGAGCACGGTAAGCGCGATCGAATAGGGCTCCTGGCCATCCGAACAGGCGGCCGACCAGATGCGCACGCGGCCGCCGTTGCGGGCGCGGGCGAGAAGCTCCGGCAGGACCTCGTTCTTCAGGTGCTCGAAATGATGGTTCTCGCGGAAGAAACGCGTGAAGTTCGTCGTCAGGTGCGACAGCATTTCCTTGCGCGCCGACGCGCCGGCCGGCGAGGAGACCAGCGCGCAATATTCCTTGAAGCCCTTCAGGCCGAGCTGGCGAATGTGCTTCGACAGGCGCGAATAGACCAGCGAGGCCTTGGTCTCGTTGAGGTAGATGCCGGCATCCGCATAGATCATCGCCGCAATCTCGGAGAGATCCTTGCGCGTCAGCGGATATTCGCCGCTCGCCAGGCACTCGTCGGGCGGCTGCCGCGTGTCGATGGCCGAAGAATAGGTCATGCGGCTTCGCTTTCGGTATGCGGGAACAGGGAATCGAGCTCGATGAGGCAGATCATGCGCCCCTCGATGGCGAGGATGCCGCGGGCATAGGCTTTCTCGGTCTCGTTGGCGATGTCCGGGGTCGGCTGGATGTTTTCATTCGTCACGGTCAGGATGTCGGAGACCGCATCCACCAGCAGGCCCACCACCTTCGGCCCGACCTGGGCGACGATGATGACATGGCGCACGGTCGGTTCGGCCGGTTTCATGCCGAGGCGCAGCGACAGGTCGACGATCGGCAGCACGGCGCCGCGCAGGTTGATGACGCCAAGCACATAGGGCGGCGCGTGCGGCATCGACGTCGCCGGGGTCCATCCACGGATCTCCCGGACCGACATGATGTTCACACAGAACTCCTGCTCGCCGATCCTGAAGGCGATCAGTTCGCGTCCGTGCGTGAGATTCTTTACCGCATACGTCGTCATGGCTTCTCAACCGGTGGCAGCAAGCGAGATGTCTTGTTTCAGGGACTGGCCGCGCGAAGCGGCGACCACCGCATCGACGTCCAGGATGAGGGCGACGCGGCCATCGCCGAGAATGGTCGCGGCGGCGATGCCGGGCACGTGGGTATAGTTCGCTTCCAGGCTCTTGATGACGACCTGGCGCTGGCCCTGGATGGCATCGACCATGAGGGCGCGCTGGCCGCCGCCTTCCGATTCGACGAGCAGCGCGACGCCCTCGATCGGATTGGCCTGGGTGGCGCGGAAGTTGAGGATCCGGCCGACATCCACCAGCGGGCAGAAGGAGTTGCGGATCGAGATGAGCCGCTGCGAGGCGCCGAAGGAATGGATGGCCGAGGCTTCCGGCTGCAGCGTCTCGACGATGGCCGTCAGCGGCACGACGAGCGTCTGGCCGGCGACCGTGACCACCATGCCATCGAGCACGGCTAGTGTGAGCGGCAGGCTCATGGTGAAGACGGAGCCCTGCCCCGGCTTCGAGGAGATCGAGATGCGGCCGCCGAGCGCCTGGATGGAGCGCTTGACGACGTCCATGCCGACGCCGCGGCCGGACAGGTCCGACACCTTGTCGGCGGTGGAGAAGCCGGCGTGGAAGATCAGGTTGTCGATTTCCTCGTCCGACAGGTTCGCGTCCGCCGCGATGAGGTCGTTGTCGATCGCCTTCTGGCGCACCTTCTCGCGGTTGATGCCGGCGCCGTCGTCGGCCAGCTCGATGACGATGCGGCCCGAGCGGTGCTTCGCCGTGAGGCGGACCGTGCCTTCCGGGTTCTTGCCGAGGGCTTCGCGCTTCTCCGGCATTTCCAGGCCGTGGTCGACCGCGTTGCGGATCATGTGCGTCAGCGGCTCGGCGAGCTTGTCGATGACGGTCTTGTCGACTTCGGTGTTCTCGCCTTCCGTGATGAGGCGGACCGACTTGCCGGTGATGTCGGCGATTTCGCGGACGGTGCGGGCCATGCGCTGGAAGACCGGCTTCACCGGCTGCGCACGGATCGCCATCACCGAATCCTGGATCTCGCGGGTGAGCTGCTGCAACTCCTCCAGGCCCATATTGATGGAGGACGTGCCGTTATTGTCGTTCTCGACGACGCTCTGCGAAAGCATCGCCTGGTTGATGACGAGCTCGCCGACGAGGTTGATCAGGCGATCGACGCGATCGAGATCGACGCGGATCGTCTGGCCGGCGGCGGCGGCCTGGTTGGCCTGGGCGGCATTGGCGGCGGCCTTGGCGTTCTCGGCGGCGCGGCTGGCGACTTGGGAAACCTTGGCGGCGGTTTCGGCGGCAGCGACGGCAGCGGCGGCATCGCTTTCAACGACTGCCGGCTCGTCTTCCCCACCGGCGGCGGAACCGCTTTCGTCGAGCATCGACAGGTCGAACGGCACGGGCTGCATCGGCAGTTCCTCGTCGTCCGTCACTTCGCCGACGACGTCCTCCTCGATGGTGCGGATGTCGAGATCGCAATCCCACTCGGCGAATTCGAAGACGGAGCGTACGCCGTCCTCGCCCTTGTCGGTGGTGACCGAGATCTTCCAGGAGAAATATGCTTCCTCCGGGTCCATCTTGTCCAGCGGCGGCAGGCTGTCCATGTCGCAATAGACGCTCATCTCGCCGAGACGCGAGACGTCGCGCAGGAGGAGCACCGCCTCGTTGCCCTTGGCGTAGAGATCCTTCTTCGGCTTGAAGTCGACCTGGACGGTAGGCACGTAGTGGCCGGCCGGCTCCTCGTCGAAATCGCCGAAGGAGAAGGGGATCGGCTGGAAGCCTTCATCGTTGACCGGCGGCTTTTCGATCACCGGCGCCGGCGCGGCCGCCTTGGGGGCGGGCTTTGGCGCGGGCGCCTCGGCGGCGGCCGGCACCTCGCCGTGGGCGAGTGCTTCCAGCTCGCGGATGAGGGTGCGGCTGCGGGCCTCGTCGACGCTGCCGCCGTCGCGCGCCGCATTGGTCAGGTCCGCCAGAACGTCAGCGGATTTCAGCATGACCTTGAGGACGTCCTGGGTGGGCTCCAGCTTGTTGGATCGAACGCAATCCAGTGTCGTCTCGAACACATGGGCGAAGGAGACGAGATCGTCGAGGCCGAAGGCACCGGCACCGCCCTTGATCGAGTGCACGGCGCGGAACACGGCATTGACCGTTTCCGGGTCGCGATCACCGTCGTTCAGCTTCAAGAGACCGGATTCCAGTTCGGCGAGCTGCTCCTCGCACTCCTGGAAGAAGATCTCCTTGATTTCGTTCATATCCATCGGGAGTAATCCTGGACTAGTGATTTTAGGCGGTTACGCGCTCGATTGCATCGATCAGCTTGGTCGGATCGAAAGGCTTGACGATCCAGCCCGTCGCGCCGGCCTGGCGGGCGCGGTTCTTCTTCTCCGCGTCGCTTTCGGTCGTCAGCACGAGGATCGGGATCGCCCGGTACTTCTCGTTGCGGCGCACGCCCTCGATGAAGCCGAAACCGTCGAGGCGCGGCATGTTGATGTCGGTGACGATGACGTCCGGGTTGGCGTTTTCGAGGACTTCCAGCCCTTCCACGCCGTCTTCGGCCTGGATGGTCTCGAAACCCGCATTGTTGAGCGTGACCAGAAGCATGTTCCGGATGGTCCGGGAATCATCCACGGTCAGGACCTTTTTCTTCATTGCCTAGCCTCCTGTGCCAGCAAGTGATCAATATTCACACCGATAAGTTGCATTGTCTTCATGAAAGGATCGGAAACCTTGCCGAAGGTGAAGGGCTGCTTGTCCTCTTCCCAGCTCCTGGCACCGGCCATCAGCACCTGGGCGCAGAGCGCGCCGACCCGTTCGACCGCCGAGGCGTCGATGACAAGCGGGTTGCCCTTGAGACCCATGAGCTGCTTGTGCAGGACCGTCGCCTCGTTGAGATCGAGAACGGGGGCAAGGCTTAAATTTTTCTGAGCGGCTTTCTTGCTCGCCATTACCGTGTTCCTTGTTTGAAACCGTGTCTGCGTCTGTCCAAAATCGCCGTCCCGCCCGTCGGAGCGGCAGGCGGATGGCTTCCTTCCGAAAGCCGGCTGCGGGCCGTCGAAAACCAGTGCCGTGGCCGTCTTGCCGCCATCTCAGCCTCCAAAGCCGGCGGCGCGGGCCGTCAGGAAATCGAGGGGAGAAGCCTGGGGTTCGGTGCGTTCGGGGGCCGCACGTGCTTCCGCCGGCGCGGGCCGTGCCGGGCGGCGCAGGTCGCGCTGCGCGGAAACATGGAATTCCCGGATCGTGCGGCCGAGTTCGAGGATGACGGTATGGAGGTCGCCGCCCGCCTCGCCGACACGAGCGGCATCCGCCGCGTCCGCTTCGAGCGCACGGCCGGTGCGGCCGATATCGGCCGTCACGCCGTCGAGCCCTTCCGCGTCGACCGCGCTTTCATGCGCAATGCCGGTGATCGCCTCGTTGATGCCCTCGACCTGGCGCACGATGTTGCCGATCGCGTCCTGGGTGCGGTGGACGTGCTCGACACCGGCCTCGACCTGCGCCTTGGTGCTCGTCACGAGCTGCTTGATCTCACGTGCCGCATCCGCCGAACGCTGGGCGAGCGCGCGCACTTCCTGCGCGACGACCGCAAAGCCGCGGCCGCTGTCGCCGGCGCGGGCGGCCTCGATGCCGGCGTTGAGGGCCAGCAGATTGGTCTGGAAGGCGATCTCGTCGATCACTCCGATGATCTGGCCGATCTTTTCCGCCGAAGCCTCGATATCCGCCATGGCCGACATCGCTTCGCCGACGATGTTGCCCGAGAGCGCGACCGAGGCCTGCGTGGAGGCGGCGGCGGACTGCGCCTTGCGCGTCTCGCCGAGCGTCTGGCGTACGCGCTCGACGATCGCGCCGAGCGCATTGGCCGTCTCGATCAGGTTCGCCGACTGCTCGGCCGAGCGGGCCGACAGCGCGCCGGCGCCGGAGGCGAGCGTGCCGACGAGGCGGTCGCCTTCGCGCGCGCGGTCCGCGGCCGCGGTGAGGCGGGACTGGATCTCGTCGAGCGCGCTGTTCAGCGTCTCGGCCATGTCACGCCAGGCCTCCGGCATCTCGCCGGAAACGCGGGCAGAGAAATCGAGCTGTGCCAGGCTGCGGATCGTCTCGCCGAAGACGCGGTCGAGCTCGGCGCGGTCTTCCCGCCGCTGCTCGCCGAGCGCCCGGTGGTGGGCGTGGCGCAATTCGTTGAAGCGCAGCGAAACGCCGATCTCGGCGTCCACCATCGCCGTGCGCAGGAAGGCGGAGATGAGGTCGGTCAGTTCCTGCCGGCGAGCCTTGCCCGCGCCGGGCAGGAGGGATTTCGGCCAATATTCCTCGATGAGGCCGCTGACGACCGTCTCGACGACGACCGAATGGCCGGCGATGCGCCAGCGCGGGTCGAGGCCCATCTGGCTTTCGCTGTCGGCGAGCACCTTCACCCGCTCCGCATAGAGCCCGTCGAACCGCGCGTCGGTCAGGACGCTCCAATGGGAGCTCTGGAGGTCGTGCAGGCGGTCGATCTGGCGCTCGCTCTGGAAATGGCGGGCGGCATCCGGAAAGGTCTGGAAACGCTGGAAAAGATCGCGCAGCGCCGTCTCGACATGCCGTTCGAGCGTCTGGCGGTGGCGGCGGAGCACCTCGCCCTGGGCAGCGTCCATGCCGGCAAAGCGCAAACGGTCGCGCAGGCTGGCCGCCTGTCCCGTTCGAGCCTGTTCTGCCGGCATTTCCTGCACCCGTATGCTCCCAAACCATGATGCCCGGCCGCCTTTCGGGCGGCCGCCGAATTCTCGCATGGAGAGAAGCTGGCGGCCCAAGCCGCGCTCGCGAGGCGGCGCGCGGCGCCACCCGTCGATCCATGATCAAATTCTGTGAAACTCGAATACCGGCTCGGATCCGGTACGGCGGTTCGGCATCATGCCTGGGTGAGAAACGGCGAATTTCCCATTCCGACGTGTAGTCCAATGTTTATGGTTAATTCCTTGCCTGAAGGTTAATGGTTCACGGCTTGCTTGTGGTATCGCTAAAATTAAAGCGATCCGACGTGGCGTCAGCCTCGCGCAAGCTCGCGCGCGCAGGATGCGACCGTTGACTGACAATGATGTCAGGAGGAACAGGCAATGATTGTTCTGGCACTGGGCGCGACGATGATCGCAGCAGCGACGCTCGCCGCCATCTACCTACTTCTCGACATCGATGCGGAGCGCACCCCGGCCAAGGCCCGGGTGTTCTGAGCGACCTTCAGCCATCGGCCGCAAGCCTTCGCCAGCGCGCCGCGTAATCCGCCGCGCCCTCGGGAAGGTCGCCGTCCACCGAAACCAGCGCCGGCTCCGGTGCCCTTCCGGCAGCAAGGCAGGCGGCGCCGATGCTCGTGCCGGTCGCGCTGCCGCCGGCGAGCACCGCACGTCCCGTCGCGACCTTAAGCATCATCAGGAAGGCCCGGTTGGCGGCGAACGGGCCCTCGACGATGACGGGTCCGTCCGCGCCGATCAGGTCGAGGCAGGTCGCCGTCATCAGGGCGAGGTGGAAGGCGATGACGGCCTGCGCCGCCTCTTCGCTCAGTTCCTCGCGCGGCACGGTCCAGGTCGCCCTGCGGCCGGGGAACGGACCGGACTCCTGCGGCAGCGACGGCAACAGCATGGCGCCGCGCCGAAACACTTCCCCGACGGCAGAGGCCGGCAGGTCGCCGGACCGGCCGCCGAGCGTGGAAAAGGCACGGCCGCCCATGAAGCGTGCAGACGGCACCGGCTCGCCGAGCGCGTTGACGTTGACCAGCGTGTCCCGTGCCTCGTCCAGCAGGATGGGCCGTGCGCCCATCGCCATCACCACGACCCAGGTGCCGGTAGACACGACGGCATAGGGCGCGGCGCGCGTCAACACATAGGGGAGCAGCGACGCGTTGGAATCGTGAATGCCGCAATGGACCGGCACATCCGGCCGCAGGCCCGTCGCCGCCGCGATGTCCGGCCGGACCGGGCCGAGCACGTCGCCGGCCTTGCGCACCGGAGGCATCAGCCTCGTCCAGCCCTCTTTTTCGACCAGGCTGGAGAAGCGGCCGTTGCGCGGTTCCCAGAGATCGGCATGACAGCCGAGCGACGTCACCTCGCTGGCGGCGACGCCGGTGAGGCGGAAGGACCAGTATTGCGCGTACATCAGCAGCCAGCGAACCTTGCCGAACGCATCCGGAAACGTCTTCGACTGCCAGTAGACTTGCAGGCCCGCATTGAGCCCGACGGGCAGGACGGGCGTGCCGCTGCCTTCGAAACGCGGCCGGATGGTCCCGTACGCCTCCGCCAGCGCCTGCGGGCCGTCATGCTCATAGTCGAGCACCGGCAGGACGAGATCGCCGTCTTCGCCGACCAGGGCAGCCGTGGCCCCGTGCGTGGTGACGGAGATGGCGTCGACCGGGCGCTCCCGGCTGAGCGCGGCGAGGCTTTCCAGAATGAAGGACCAGAGTTTCTCCGTGTCGAAATGCGGATAGGGCGCGGCGTTCGCCACGCCGTTCGGCATGGTGCGGGCGGCGACCTCGCGAAAATCCCCGCCATCGACGAGCACGACCTTGGCGTTCGTCTTGCCGATATCGATGACGGCGATGGTTTTCATCGGCTCATTCCATATGGAAGACGGTGAGGAGCGGCACGGCAACGGGCTCGTTGTCCGGCTTCGTCTCCATGATATCGGCCATATGGGCCCACCAGCGCTGCATGACGGGATGGTTCGGCAGGTCCGCCATCGTGTGGTCCTCCCGCCGCCGGAGCACGCCGAAGAGCAGGTTCGTCTCCTCGTCGAGGTGGATGGAATAGTCCGAGACGCCGGCCTCCCTCAGAAGCGCCGAGAGTTCCGGCCAGATCGCATCGTGCCGCGCCTCGTATTCGGCCGCCATGCCGGGGTTCAGCCGCATGCGGAAGGCGTATTTCTCCATGGCTCAACGGCTCCCGCGGAAGCGCCGGTAGAGGATCGGCAGGGCGATGACGCAGATCAAGAGCAGGCCGATGAAGATCGACATGACGATGCCAGGCACGTTCAGGAGGCCGAAGCCGAAGGTGACCATGCCCATGATGAGCGCGGCGAGCACCACGCCGGGGATGGTGCCCGAGCCGCCGAGGATGTTGACGCCGCCGAGCACGACCATCGTCACCACCTCCAGCTCCCAGCCGAGCGCGATGGAGGGGCGTGTCGAGCCGAGGCGTGCGGTGAGGCAGATCGAGGCGACCGCCGCCATCAGGCCGGTCAGGAGGAAGAGCACGAACTTCACCCGGCCGACGCGGACACCGGAGAAGAGCGCGGCGGTCTGGTTGTTGCCGATGGCATAGACGGCGCGGCCGAAATTCGTCTTGTGGAGGACGACGCCGTAGATGATGGCCAACGCCAGGAACAGGCAGAATTCAAAGGAGAACACCCACCAGACATAGCCCTGCCCGAACCAGGAGAAACTGGCCGGATAGCCGGTAAACGCCTGGTCGCCGAGGATGACGAAGGAGAGGCCGCGGAAAAGGCTCATCGTGCCGATGGTGACGACGATGGACGGCAGGCCGAGGCCGGTGACGAGCAGGCCGTTGAAGGCGCCGCAGAGAAGGCCCGTCGCAAGGCCGATCGCCACAAGCGCTGGCGTATCGAGGCCGAGTTGCACCGCATAGCCCATCACCGTGGAGGTGAGCGCGATGACCGAGGCGACGGAAAGGTCGATCTCGCCGGAGATGATGACCAGCGCCATGGCGAAGGCGATCATCGCCTTTTCGGTGAAATTGAAGGTGGCGTCGGACAGGTTCCACGGATCGAGGAAATAGGGCGAGGCGAAGGAATTGACGAGGAAGATCGCCAGCGCCACGGCGACGAGCAGCGTCTCCCAGCTCTTCACCAAGCGCGCGCCGCGCCCTTCCAGCCGGTCGGGAATATGGCGCGCAACCATCTGGGTCTCAGCCATGGGCCGCCTCCGCTTTCCTGAGGATCACCCGGCCCTTGCGCTTTTCGGCTCTGGCATTCACGGCGACGGCGATGATGATGACCGTGCCGGAAATCGCCATCTGGGCGAAGGGCGAGATGTTGACGACCGGCAGCGCATTCTTGATGACGCCCAGGAACAGCGCGCCGAGCACTGCCCCGCCGACCGAGCCGATGCCGCCGGCGATCGACACGCCGCCGATGACGCAGGCCGCGATGATGTCGAGCTCGAAGCCGGCCGCGATATCGACATAGGCGACCGCATAGCGCGAGACCCAGAGATAGCCGGAAAGGCCGGCGAGCGTGCCGGACAGGCAATAGGCGAGGAAACGCGTGCGGCCGACATCGATGCCCGTATAGACGGCGGCGTGCGGATTGCCGCCGACAGCGAAGAAGGCGCGGCCGGGCGGCGTCAGGCGCATCACCACCACCATCAGTGCGATGATGACCAGCGACAGCCAGGAGAGCAGCGGGAAGCCGAGGAACGCGGTGCGCGGCAGCGCCTTGAAAGCATCGCTCATCTGGTGCGCATTGATCCACGCGCCGCCGGAGAGAAGGAAGATCAGGCCGCGATAGATAGTGAGCGTGCCGAGCGTGACGACGATCGGCGGGATGTCGAGCTTCCAGACGAGGAGGCCGTTGATCGAGCCGAGCACGGCTCCGAGCGTCATCGCGACGAGGATGATCAGCGGGATCGGCAGGCCGGGCATGGCGGCGTTCAGCATAGCCGCGACCATGCCGGAAAGCGCGAGGTTCGCGGCCATGGAGAGGTCGATGCAGCGCGTCAGGATGACGGCCATCTGGCCGAGCGCCAGGATGATCAGGATCGACGTGTCATTATAGACATTGGCGAGGTTGCGCGGCGTCACGAAAGGCGGGAAGCGCAGGGCGATCAGTGCCACCAGCAGGGCGATCGCCACGACCAGCAGCATTTCGCGGTTCTTCAGCAGGACCTTCATCAGGCAGCCTCCTCGATGCCGGCGGCGGCGCGCACCAGCTTTTCCGCCGTCAGCTCCGCCCGCTCGAAACGGCCGGCGATGCGGCCTTCGCGCATGACGATGACCCGATCGGCCATGCCCATGATCTCGGGGATTTCCGAAGACACCATGATGACGCTGAGGCCCGAGGCGGCAAGCTCGCTCATGAAGGCGTGCACCGCGGCCTTGGAGCCGATGTCGATACCCTTGGTCGGCTCGTCGAGGATGATGACCTTCGGCCGTGTGGCCAGCCACTTGGCGATCACCACCTTCTGCTGGTTACCGCCCGAAAGCGTGCCGACATCCTGGTCGAGCGAGGCGGCGCGCAGATCGAGGCGCGACGTATAGTCCCGCGCAAGCGCGAATTCCTCCGCCATGCGCAGGAAACCGGCGCGCGAGGTGCGCGAGAGCGAGGGCAGCGTGACGTTCTGGAAGATCGGCAGGCCGATGATCGCGCCCTGCCTACCGCGCTCCTCCGGCACATAGACGATGCCGGCCGTAATCGCCTCGGCCGGCGAGCGGATGACCTTGATCTCGCCATGCAGCTTTATCGCGCCGGCCGATGGTTTCGTGATGCCGATCAGCGATTGCATGAATTCCGAGCGCCCCGCGCCGACGAGGCCGTAGAAGCCGAGAATCTCGCCGCGGCGTAGCTCGAAATGGATGTCCTCGAATTCCGTCGGGTGGCGATAGCCGGAGACGGTGAGAACAGGCTCGCCGATGGCGACATCCTGCTTCGGGAAAACCTGGCCGACATCGCGGCCGACCATGAGGCGCACGAGATCGTCCTGCGTCGTCTCAGAAATCAGCCCCTCGCCTACCATGCGCCCGTCGCGGAAGACGGTGTAGCGGTCGGCGATGCGGAAAATCTCGTCGAACTTGTGGGAGATGAAGAGGATCGCCTTGCCGTCCGCCTTCAGCCGGTCGACCAGCTCGTAAAGCTCGTGGATTTCCTTGTGCGACAAAGCCGCCGTCGGCTCGTCCATGATGACGACGCGGGCGTCGATGGAAAGGGCGCGGGCGATGGCGACGAGGTGCTTGCTGGCGATGCCGAGGTCGCGCAGGCGGATCGACGGGTCGAGATCGGCCCCGACGCGGGCGAGCAGCGCTCGGGCGTCGGCGTTCATTCGTCGCCAGTCGATGAGGCCGAGACGGGTGCGCGGGGCGTGGCCGAGAAAGATGTTCTCGGCAACGGACAGTTCGTCGAAGAGCACGGTTTCCTGATGGATCGCGGTGACGCCGGCTTTCGCCGCCGCGTTGGCGGTGGGGAAATGGGTCTCCGCACCGTCGACGCGGATGCTGCCCTCGTCCGGCTGGTAGATGCCGGTGAGGATCTTCACCAGCGTCGACTTGCCGGCCCCGTTCTCGCCGACCAGCGCCGTCACAGAGCCCGGATAGAGCGCGAGCGAAACCTCGCTGAGCGCGCGCACGCCGGGGAAGGTTTTCGAGATCCCTTCGAGTGCGATGGCGGGCTTCATCCGCGATGTGGTCGTGTCCTGCAGCAAGTCGTCGTCCACCGGTTGGGTTTCATGCTCGATAGCGGGCAATGCGGGCGGAGCTGCCCCTCACCCTGGCCCTCTCCCCGCAAGCGGGGAGAGGGGATAGAGGCGCCGCAGCACGTTTCCTTCTCCCCGCTTGCGGGGAGAAGGTGGCCGGCGGGCCGGATGAGGGGCTTCGTTCCGCTCAGCAACGCCAGATCAGAAGATCTTGGCGAATTCCTCGACGTTCGAGGCATCGTAGACGAACGGGTCGGCCATCGCGCCCTCATTGTTGTCGTCGAGCTTGACCGTGCCCATGCGGCCCATCTTCAGCTCCGCGCCGGGCTTGGCTTCCGCACCGCCGATCAGGTCATAGGCGATCATCGTCGCCGAATAGCCAAGATCGATCGGGTTCCAGATCGCGAAGGATTTGGACGCGCCCGACTTCACATGGCCGGCCATCTCCGAGGGAAGGCCGAGGCCCGTCACATTGATCTGGCCGATCTTGCCGGCATCGGTGACGGCCTGCGCGGCGGCGACGATGCCGACGGAGGTCGGCGCGATGATCGCCTTCAGGTTCGGATGCGACTGGATGAGGCCCTGCGTCTCGCGATAGGACTTGTCGGCAAGGTCGTCGCCATAGACGGTAGCGACCACGTTGATGCCCTTGTAGTTGGGCAGCACCTTGTTCATCTCCGCGATCCAGGTGTTCTGGTTCGTCGAGGTGGCGGTCGCCGAGAGCACGGCGACGTCCCCGCCTTCGGGCAGGTTATCGGCGGCGAGCTTGATGATCATGTTGCCGATCAGCGGGTTCGACGACGGGTTGAGATGCATCGAACGGCCCTCGGGCGCGACGCCCGAATCCCACGAGATCACCTTGATGCCGCGGTCCATCGCCTTCTTCAGGGCCGGCACCAGTGCATTGGTGTCGTTCGCCGAGACGGCGATGGCATCGACCTTCTGGGCGATCAGCGAGTTGATCACCTCGATCTGGCCTTCGGCGGTCGTCGTCGTCGGGCCGGTATAGATGACCTCGACGTCGCCGAGTTCCTTGGCGGCCTCCTGCGCGCCCTTGTTGGCGGCCTCGAAGAAGCCGATGCCGAGCGCCTTGACGACGAGGGCGATCTTCTTGGTTTCCGCCTGCGCGGTGTTGGCGATCAGCGCGACCGAAACGGCCGCCGTCACAAGCAATGTCTTCAGGATTTTCACGACGTCTCCTCCCAGTGAAATCCATCGGCCTCACGCCGATGAGGGTGCATTCCCAGTCTTGGCGTCCGCCTGAACGTTCGCGACGATCAGGTTGACGCCGGCCTCCTCCAGCATCGCGGCGTCCCTGTCCTCGATGCCCGAATCCGTGATGATGGTGGCGATGCGCTTCAGCCCGCACAGGATGAGGCTGGAGCGCTTCTTGAATTTCGTGGAATCGACCAGCACGACGAGTTCGTCCGCCTGGTCGATCAGCTTCTGCTCGGCCTGGATCAGCAGCGGATCGGCCTCCATCAGGCCGAGCGGCCCGAGGCCCTGCGCGCCCATGAACATGCGGCGCGCATAGAAATTGCGCGTCACGTCATTGTCGAAGGGGCTGAGCACGATGTTTTGCTCACGGTAGATCGTGCCGCCGGAGAGCATGATCGTGTTCTTCGAGTGCTTCAGCAGGTGCTCGGCGATGTTGAACGAGTTGGTGAAGACCTGCATGCGGCGGTTGGTCAGGAAGTGCACCATCTGGAACGTGGTGGTACCGCCGTTGATGATGATCGGGTCGCCATCCTCGCAGAGCGCGACCGCCTCCTTGGCGATCGCCTGCTTCTGGCGGGTGTTGAGGGTTTCGTTGACCGTGAAGGGCCGGCCGGCGAGGCCCACGAATTGCGGCGGATGCAGTGCCTCCGCCCCGCCGCGCACCCGGCGCAGCTTCTTCTGCACATGCAGCGCCGCGATGTCGCGCCGGATCGTCGCTTCCGAACTGTCGGTCAGGTCCACCAGCTCGGGCACGGTGACGACCGGCTTTTCCTGAACCGCGGACAGAATGATCCGATGTCTTTCCTTCTCGTGCATGGCTCCTCCAGTGCTGGCAATGCTTCCATCAGGAACGCGCAATGTCAATCACGATCAATCATATTTTTTCATTGTGCGGCGCAATATGATTGTTTTTGATCGTTTATGATTGACATCGGCGATGCTCTCATGTGATCTGAAAGCATGCCTTCAAGCGCGGCGATAGCCATGCGCACGAGAAACACCGGGAGGAAATGCCGATGCTGGAGACGAACCGGGGCGCACGCCTTGCCAACCTGTGGGACGACGCCAAGGCGTCGACCATGCGCGAATCCGAGCGGCTGCTCTATCGCTCCAACCTGCTCGGTTCCGACAAGCGCATCACCAATTACGGCGGCGGCAACACGTCCGCGAAGGTGATGGAGACGGACCCGCTCGGCGCGGGCGAGGTCGAGGTGCTCTGGGTCAAGGGGTCGGGCGGCGATGTCGGCACCATCAGGATGGATGGATTCGCCACGCTCTACATGGACAAGCTCAATGCGCTGAAGGGGCTTTACCGCGGCATCGCGCATGAGGACGAGATGGTGGGCTACTTGCCGCACTGCACCTTCAACCTCAACCCGCGCGCCGCCTCCATCGATACGCCGCTGCACGCCTATGTGCCGAAGAAGCATGTCGACCACATGCACCCCGACGCGATCATCGCCATCGCCGCGGCGAAGAACTCCCGGGAGCTGACGCAGAGGATTTTCGGCGACGACATCGGCTGGCTGCCCTGGAAGCGGCCGGGCTATGAACTTGGCCTGTGGCTGGAAAAGTTCTGCCTGGAAAATCCCGGCGCGCGCGGCGTGGTGCTGGAAAGCCATGGCCTCTTCACCTGGGGCGATACGGCCAGGGAATGCTACGAGACGACGATCGAGATCATCAACAAGGCGATTGCCTGGTTCGAAGAGAACAATACCGCACCTGCCTTCGGCGGCGCGGTGAAGCCGGTGCTTTCCGCCAATGAACGCCGGGCCATCGCGGAAAAGCTGATGCCGGTCATCCGCGGCATGATCGGCCGGGATGAGAAGAAGATCGGCCATTTCGACGACGGGGAAGCGGTGCTCGATTTCGTGACCTCGAAGAACCTTGCGCCGCTTGCCGCGCTCGGCACGAGTTGCCCGGACCATTTCCTGCGCACGAAGATCCGGCCGCTGGTCGTCGATTTCGATCCGGCCGCGCCGGATATCGAAAAGACGCTGGCCGGCCTTTCCGACGCCATCACCGCCTACCGCGCCGACTACGCGGTCTATTACGAGCGCTGCAAGCGGGACAACAGCCCGGCCATGCGCGATCCGAACGCGGTCGTCTATCTCGTGCCCGGCGTCGGCATGATCACCTTCGCCAAGGACAAGGCGACGGCGCGTATTTCGGGCGAATTCTATGTCAACGCCATCAACGTCATGCGCGGCGCCTCCGGCGTCTCCGACTATGTCGGCCTGCCGGAGCAGGAAGCCTTCGACATCGAATACTGGCTGCTGGAGGAGGCGAAGCTCCAGCGCATGCCGAAGCCCAAGAGCCTCGCGGGCCGCATCGCGCTCGTCACGGGCGGGGCCGGCGGCATCGGCAAGGCAACGGCGGACCGGCTGATGGCGGAGGGCGCCTGCGTGGTGCTCGCCGACATCGACGAGGCGGCGCTCGCCGCGGCGGAAAACGAGCTCGCCGGCCGCTACGGCAGGGATGTCGTGCGCTCCGTCTCCATGAACGTCACCGACGAGCCGCTGGTGGCGAGGAGCTTTGCCGATACGCTGGTGGAATTCGGCGGCCTCGACATCCTCGTCTCCAATGCCGGCCTCGCCTCCTCGGCTGTGATCGAGGAGACGACGCTGGACCTGTGGAACAAGAATATCGGCATTCTCGCGACCGGCTATTTCCTCGTCTCGCGCGAAGCCTTCCGCATCTTCCGCAAGCAGAAGGCGGGCGGGAACGTGGTCTTCGTCGCCTCCAAGAACGGCCTTGCCGCCTCCCCCGGCGCTTCGGCCTATTGCACGGCGAAGGCCGCCGAAATCCATCTCGCCCGGTGCCTGGCGCTAGAGGGCGCCTCGGAACAGATCCGCGTCAACGTGGTGAACCCGGACGCCGTGCTGCGCGGCTCGAAGATCTGGACCGGCGAATGGAAGGAGCAGCGCGCCGCGACCTACAAGACGGACGATCTGGAGGCGCATTACCGCGAGCGCTCCATGCTGAAGCTGTCCGTCTTCCCGGAGGATATCGCGGAAGCCATCTACTTCCTCGCCTCCGACATGTCGGCGAAATCGACCGGCAACATCATCAATGTCGACGCGGGCAATGCCCAGTCCTTCACGCGCTGAGGAAATCCCGATGACGATGATTTCCGAAGACTTGGTCGCGCGCGAGAACCAGAAACGTCTCGCCGACCTCAAAAGCGACTACGACCATCTCGGCGCGCAGCTTTCCCGCCGCGGCGTCGATATCGATGCGGTGAAGCGGAAGGTCGCGGCCTATGCGGTGGCCGTGCCCTCCTGGGGCGTCGGCACCGGCGGCACGCGCTTTGCCCGCTTTCCCGGCGAGGGCGAGCCGCGCAACATCTTCGACAAGCTGGAGGACTGCGCGGTCATCCAGGAGCTGACGCGCGCCACGCCGACCGTTTCCCTGCATATTCCCTGGGACAAAGTGACGGACCTGAAGGAACTGAAGGAAAGGGGCAACGCGCTCGGCCTCGGCTTCGACGCGATGAATTCCAACACCTTCTCCGATGCGCCGCAGCAGGAACATTCCTACAAATACGGCTCGCTCTCCCATGCGAATGCCGCAACGCGCCAGCAGGCTGTCGAGCACAATCTCGAATGCATCGCCATCGGCAATGCGCTCGGCTCCAAGGCGCTGACGGTGTGGATCGGCGACGGCACGAATTTTCCGGGGCAGGCGAATTTCACCAAGAGCTTCGAGCGGTATCTCGACGCGATGAAGGCCATCTACAAGGCGTTGCCCGAGGACTGGCGACTCTTCACCGAGCACAAGATGTACGAGCCGGCCTTCTATTCCACCGTCGTGCAGGACTGGGGCACCAACTACCTGATCGCGCAGGAACTCGGCCCGAAAGCCTGGTGCCTCGTCGATCTCGGCCACCATGCGCCGAACGTCAATATCGAGATGATCGTCGCCCGGCTCATCCAGTTCAGGAAACTCGGCGGCTTCCATTTCAACGATTCGAAATATGGCGACGACGACCTCGATACCGGCTCGATCGATCCCTACCGGCTCTTCCTCGTCTTCAACGAACTGGTGGATGCGGAGATGCGCAAGGCCGAAGGTTTTGCGCCGGCGCATATGCTCGACCAGAGCCACAATGTCACCGATCCGATCGAGAGCCTGATGCGCAGCGCCATGGAGGTGTGCCGGGCCTATGCGCAGGGGCTGATCGTCGACCGCGCGGCGCTTGCCGGCTACCAGGAGACGAATGACGCGCTGATGGCATCCGAGACGCTGAAGGCCGGCTTCCGCACGGATGTCGAGCCGATCCTCGCCATGGCGCGGCTGGAGACGGGCGGGGCGATCGATCCGGTCGCGACCTACCGCGCGGCGGGCTACCGGGCAAAGGTGGCGGGGGAACGGCCGGCGGTGGCGAGCGGAGGCGGCGGCATCGTCTGACGCCGCCGAAGAGAAGTTCTCAGACCCTCTTGCTTTCCGGCAAACGGCTGCCAGATTGGACAGGGACAGAACAAGACTGTCTAAGGGAGCATCGTATGGGCATTGAAAGCATTCTCGTTTTCCTCATCGTCGGCGCCATTGCGGGCTGGCTGGCCGGCCTGATCGTTTCGGGCTTCGGCTTCGGCCTGATCGGCAATATCGTCGTCGGCATCGTCGGCGCCTTCATCGCCGGTTTCCTCTTTCCGGCCATCGGCATCAGCCTCGGCAGCGGCATCATCGCCGCGATCATCCATTCCACGATCGGCGCGGTGATCCTGCTCGTGCTCATCAAGGTCATCAAGCGCGCCTGAACGCGCTTTCCGAAAACCGAAAGGCCGTGGCGATCCCTCGCCACGGCCTTTCGTTTCAGTTGACGCTCACCGGTTTCGAGCGCATGCGCGAGACCGTCTCGCGCTCGGCCCGCTTGCAGCGCATCGGCGGCAGGCCGCGATCCATCAGCGCCATGTCCTCCAGCACCATGTCGCCCATCTTCTTGAAGGCGCTGTCCAGCGCGCCGGCACGGTGGGCCGAGCGGATGAAGCCCTTCAGCCCGCGCACCGGATGGTCTGCCGGCAGCGGCTCCTCCGGATAGACATCGCTCGCCGCGACGATATGGCCGGAAGCGACCGCAGCCATCAGCGCCGGGAAATCGACGACGTCCGCCCGGCTGAGCAGGATGAAGGCCGCGCCCTTGCGCATGGAGGCGAAGGCCTCGGCCCCGAGGAACCCCCTGTTCTCGCTCGTCACCGAGGCGACGACGAAGACGAAGTCGCTCATGGCCAGCACCTCGGAGAGCGAGGCCGGCTCGACACCTGCTTCACGCAGCATCGATGGCGGCAGCCAGGGGTCGAAGACGCGGATTTTCGCGCGGAAGCCCGAGAGGACGCGGTTCAGTGCCCGGCCGAGATCGCCGAAGCCGACGATGCCGACCTCGGAACCGGAGAGGAGGCGCGCGGACCGGTTGCCCTCCCCGCCCCACAATTCCATGCCTTCGCGGAAGGCGACATCGGCATCGATCACGCCGCGGGCAAGGTTCAGCGCCATGGCGAGGCCGAGTTCGGCCACCGGCTCGGCAAAGACCTGGCCGGTCGTCACGACATGGATTCCGCGTTCGAACAGGACCTCATAGGGCATGTTGTTGAGGAGGTTGCTCTCGACATTGAGGATCGCGCGCAGGTTCGGCATGCGCGCCAGCGTTTCGGCGGAGAGCGGCGGCTGGCCGATGATGTAGCGCGCTTCTGCAAGCACCGCGTCGCCGAGCCCGGCAATGACTTCCGGATCGGCCTCGACGATGCGATAGGTTCGGCGCAGCTCGGCTTCCGCCGCGGGGGTGAAGATGAGGTCCAGCGTGCGCGGTTCGGGCGCGCTGATCACCAGCGGCAGGCTTTCGTCGGTCATGGCTCCTCCGGATGAATGGCTCCGGCCGGACCGGCCGGGAATGAAAGGGCAGCTACCAGTCGTAGCCGCGCAGGCTCCGCTCGCGCGACAGCGGCAGGTAGCTGCCGCTCGACGTGACGCCGCCGCGCGTACAATTATAGACGGTGCGGCCCCAGTGGCGCTTCGTGCTGTTTTCCGGCGCGGGAATGTATTGCGGCTCGCAGAAGACCTGGTCCTCGGCTTCGTGCTCCTCGGTCGTCACGACGCCGGGCAGGTCATGAAACACCTGTGCGCCGGCAACAGGGGCGAAGAGCAGCGCGGTGAGGGCGGCAAGGATCAATCGTTTCGTCATATCGTCTTTCGGCCGCAGGCCGGTCCTTCGCAATCCATAAAGAAGTACCGCAGGCCGGAAACATGCGCTATAGGCCTGCGGACACAGAGACAGCTTAGATGGGGTTTTTCATGGCAAGTGCAATCCGGTATCACGAAGGTGACATCTCGGCGGCGGATGCCGCCCGCTATACCGGCGCGATCGCCATCGACACCGAAACGCTGGGACTCATCCCGCGCCGCGACCGGCTGTGCGTCGTGCAGCTTTCGCCCGGTGACGGCACGGCGGACGTCATCCGCATCGCCGCCGGCCAGAAGGAAGCGCCGAACCTCACCGCCATGCTGGAAGATCCGGCCCGCCAGAAGATCTTCCACTACGGCCGCTTCGACATCGCCGTGCTGTTCCACACCTTCGGCGTCACCACGGCGCCGGTCTTCTGCACCAAGATCGCCTCGCGCCTGACGCGCACCTATACGGACCGGCACGGCCTGAAGGACAATCTGAAGGAAATGCTCGAAGTCGACATTTCCAAGCAGCAGCAGTCCTCCGACTGGGCGGCCGAGACGCTGTCGCCCGCGCAGCTCGAATATGCCGCCTCCGACGTGCTGCATCTCCATGCCCTGCGCGACAAATTGATGGCGCGCCTCGTGCGCGACGGCCGGCTGGCGCATGCGGAAGCCTGCTTCGCCTTCCTGCCGACCCGCGCCAAGCTCGATCTGCTCGGCTGGGAAGAGACCGACATCTTCGCCCACAGCTGAGCCCGCCGTGCAGAACGGATGGCAGCACCAGACCGGGCCGACGCTGGAGCCGCTGCGCCGGCTGATCCGCGGCCGGCTCGAAACGCTCCCGCCCGGCCTTGCCGAGTTCATCCTGTTCGGGCTGAAGCAGGCCTGGGCCTGCCTCTTCGGCGGGCTCATGCTGGGGCTGATCATCGCCACGAAACTCGTCTGGCAGCCGGGCTGGCCGATCCACCGGTATGACGCGCTGTTCCTGATGGCGCTCGCCATCCAGGTGACGTTCCTCAAGCTGAAGATGGAGACCTTCGAGGAAGCGAAGGTCATCCTCATCTATCACCTCGTCGGCACGGCCATGGAGATCTTCAAGGTCCATATGGGCTCCTGGGTCTATCCGGAGGAGGCCGTGATCCGCATCGGCGGCGTACCGCTTTTTTCCGGCTTCATGTATGCCTCGGTCGGCAGCTACATGGCGCGCGCCATCCGCATCTTCGATATGCGCTTCACCCATTATCCGCCCTTCTGGACGACGGCGGTGCTGGCGATCGCCATCTACGCCAACTTCTACCTGCACCACTTTTTCGTCGATATCCGCCTGGTGCTCTTCGCCGCGACGGTGCTCCTCTTTTGGCGCGTGCGCATCTATTACACGGTGGAGGAGAAGCCGCGCTGGATGCCGCTCGTCGTCGCCGCCTTCCTCACCTCCATCTTCCTCTGGATCGCCGAGAACATCGGCACGGCGACGGGCGTGTGGCTCTATCCGGGCCAGACGACCTGGCACATGGTGCCCCTCACCAAGCTCGGCTCGTGGTATCTCCTGCTCTATGTCAGCTTCGTGCTCGTGACGATCGTCTGCCGGCCGCAGCCGCCCGATCCCCCTGAAAACCCGCGGGCGCAGGCTTAACGCACGGTTAATCCACTCCGACCTATTCTTCCGGCGAGACCGGAGGTTGCCATGTTGACACCCCTGCAGAGCGCGCAGTCCACCGCCGCCGTCTCGGCGATGCAGTCGATCGTCGAAACGCTCGAGGAGCGCCGCCGCGAGGAGGCCGAGAAGGCCAGCGGACGGCCGAAGGACGACGCGCAGAAACAGGCACCGCTGCGCTCCGACGACACGGCGCGGCAGGCCAATGCCCGCATCAACGAACATTTCTTCGGCAGCAATGCCCGCGGCGGGGAAACGCTCGCCAAGCTGATATCCCGCTTCAGCGACACGCTCGGTATCACCCAGCAGGATGGCGAGGGCGCCCGTGCCTTTGCCCAGCGCCTTGCCGACCGGCTGGCGCTCGTCGACCAGGTCTCGCTTCCCGCCAAGGGCAGCACGCTCGACGTCACGCTCCGCGGCCTCGGCACCACGCTCACTGCCGTCAGGCAGGCCATGGCGGGCCCGTCGGACGATGCAGCGGCCAATCTCGTCGCCCGCCTTGCGCTGACCGCCGGCGTGACGCAGGGCGAGGGCGAGGCGGATGCCGATTTCGAGCAGCGCCTTTCCGGCATGCTGACGCGCCTCCGCGGCGAACTGCCGGAAGACGTGGCGACGCTCGAGAAGAAATCCGGCCTCACCGATCTCGGCCTCAAGGCGACCGATCTCATCGCGGCGATCCGCAATCCCTATGGCACGGAAGCCGGGCGGGTGAAGGATGCGCTTGCGCAGAAGGCCGAGGACGAGAAGGCGCTGACGCCCGAAATGCGCAAGGTGCTCGCGCGCCTGGAGGACGCGGCGAACCCGAAGACCATCGAGGAGCTGAAGCTCGACCGGACCCGGCGCGACCCGACCCGCATCGAGGATGCGGAAACGCGCAAGGAACGCGAGGAGACGATCCGCTCGCTGGAAGCCGGCGAGAAGCTGGAGGACGTGCAGGACCTCCAGGACGCGGTGGGCCGCGCCCATGCCGATGTGGCCAAGGGCGTGCGAGAGGACAAGCGGCGGGACGATCCGGCCGCCGCGCTCGACACGATCCAGCTGCTCGCCGCCGGTGCCGAGACGACCCAGCTTGCCGACAAGGTCCCCGCCAAGACGGAAAAAGCCGGCGACGGCGAGGATATCCCGGCGGAAACGACGGGCGAGGCCGTTCGCAAGCTCGACGCAGCCGGCGTGCAGGAACAGGAAGAGCGCGAAGCGGCGCGCAAGGAAATCTTCGCACTGCGCGTCGACGACAACGGCATCTACGATCTCATCACGCGCCAGATCGTCGCCCTGTAGTTTCAGGCCTTGCGCCGCACGATGCCGAGCCGGGCGATGACCTCCGGCGGAATGGCGTAGCGGCGGATCGCGTCCTTCTGGCTGCGCAGGCCGCATATTTCCCGCTGGATGAAGAAGGCCCAGACCTTGTCGGCCGCGTCGTTGAGAAGGTCTTCCCGCTCCGCCTCGCCGCAACCCGCAGCAAGGCGCCCGGCCAGCAGTTCCAGCGCCTTCTCCACCTTCAGCCCGTGCCGGCCGAGCGCGTCCGCCCGCTCCGACATCAGTTCGTATTCGAGGATATTCAGCCCCGTGTCCTTGCTGAAGGAGGGGGCGAGCGCCTGCGGCGGGCGAACCGTCATCTTTCGTCTCCAGTCATCGGACTCAAAGATGGCGCTCCGGGAGCCCTGCCGCAAGGCCCTTAGGCGGCGCGGGCGCGCACGGCGTCGAAGGTCCAGTCGACAAGGAGCCTGCCGTCGCGCCAGACGGGCTGCAGAAGGTTCTCGCGGCCGGCGAGCTGGTCGATGCGCGCGGCCTCAAGCCCGCCGACGCCCATCACTACGGCCTGGCGCCCGGCCTTGGAGGCCTTGAGGTTCATCGTCGCAGGACGCTTGTAGACGTCGTGCCAGGTGCCGTCGGTGTCCTGCCTGGCATTGGCCTTCATGGCGAAGGAATAGATGTCGCGGTTGACCTTCTGCAGGAGCCCTGCCCCCATGCCGAAGGCGATGTTTTCCGCCGAGAAGCCGAAGGCTTCCAGCCGGCCGAGGATGAGGCCGATATCGGCGGGCGAGATGCCGTCGCCCTGGATGACGCGCACGCTGTTGTCCAGCACCTTGTAGCCCTTGGCGTTGAGATGCGTGCCGAAGGCATAGGCGAGCTGGCGCACGACCTGAACCGGCGTTTCCACCGGATCGCCGCTGTCTGGCCGCACGACGAGCGTGCCGCCGGCGGCCTTCACCCGGTCCTTCAACTGCTTGCCCCAGATCTCCGTGACGGCATTGTTGATGTCGTAGCTGTCGGACACGACCGCATAGAGGCCCTTCTCGCCGAACCGGTCGATCATGTTGCCATAGGCCTCCGCCTCGCGCTCCTGGCCCCACGACGTCATGGTCGAATGCTCGGAGGCGGGGATGGAGAAGCCGGCCATCTCGGCACCGTAATAACGGCGCGCGAACAGCACGCCGCTTACCGTATCCGTGCCCATGAAGTTGACGAGATGCGCCGCCCCGCCGATGCCCGCCTGCTCGAAACTCGTCGTGCCACGCGCGCCAAAATCGTGCAGGCGGAAGGGGAGCACGGCGGCCGGGTCCTCGCAGGTCTTTTCCAGGATCGGCCGGATGATCTCTCTCACCTTGCGCGAATTGGAGGCGACGGTGCTCGGATACCAGATGGCGCGCAGCAGCGCCGTCTCGACATAGGAGGTCAGCCAGTAGCATTCGGGATCGGTGTTCACCACCTGCGCGACCGGCACGCCGCGGCGCACCAGCGTGCCCTCCGGCAGCGCCTCGATGAGCAGCGGCAGGAAACCGCCGTGTTTCGCGACGATATGCGTCCAGCCCGCGCGGTTGAACGGCAGGCCATGCGCCGTGACGATCCCCTCGGCCTCGTCCACGTCCGCCATCGTCACCGGTTTCGACAGGTATTCCTTGAGGAACATCTGGAGGCCGAAGAACAGCACTTCCGCCTGCTCGGAATGGCCGCGCGCCTCGACATAGGAGGAGATGGCGCGGGTTTCCGGAGGGTATTGCAGGTAGTGGCTGAACTTGTAGCTGTCGGTGTTGAGGATGAGGTTGGTGAGGTTCATCGAGGGTCTCCGCCGCATCCGCGGCCGGCGAACGAGCGGCGGCGCAACAGTGCCGCGAAGATTTACGCGAGCCGAGCATAAGGGGCAAGAGCCGCCGCGCGGGACAATTCGAGGCGGCAATGCTGCATATGCGAAGCGCCGGCCGCCGCATTAGCAATTCGTTAACCATAAAATGTCAATTGTAACCTATGGAAAGTTGTTCGGAGTTCCGGGTTCGCCCGTCCGGCACAATCGAGTGGCTCCGTGCCTGCCGGGTTGCCCGCCGCCTCCCTCGTACCTGCCCGGTTCGCCCGGGCTGAAAGCTCACCAGCTCGCAGCGTCGCGCATGATGCGCCATCCGACGACCGATGGACCATTGGCAGGCCTTGTGATGCGGACGGCATCGGCAGGGAGAACAGGAGGCAGGCATGCTGCCGCGTTTGGCAATGACGACCGATACCATGCAGCCTTCCCTCGCCGTTCCGGCGGGCGCATCGGTCGAGGCCGCCGCCAGGCCGCAGCTTTCCCCCGCCGCCCTTGCAAACCTGAGGGCCGAGGTACTGCTGCGCCTCATCGAGACCATGCTGAAGCACATGCCGCGCGCCGGGGAGACCAATCCGGGCCGCGACCTGATGGAAACGTTGCTCGCCGTGCTGAAGACCCTGCCCGGCCGCGAGGGCGGCGGCGGCCGCAAGCTCGCCGACCTTCTTGCCAGGCTGCCGCCGGAGCTTCGCCCGAGTGTCGAAAAGCTGATCGGCACGGTCCTCTCCTCCATGCCGACGCGCAGCCTCGTCGAGGTGGTGCGTCATCCGAACGGGCCGCAGGCGCGCAAACTCGCCGCCTTTCTTTCCGCAAGCCTCAAGGCCGATACGCCCGCCACCCTGCGCGCGGAAGACAAGCCACGGCCGCTCGGGCTGAATGCCCAGCAGCTTGCCGCGGTCGGCCGCCACAATCCGCAGCAGGCAGGCCAGCCGGCGCAGCTTCTCGGCGATGTTCGTGCCCTGCAGACGATGCTGAAGCGCATCTTCGATTTCGACGGCGGCGGCAAATCGCGCCCGGCAACCACGCGGACGCTGGAAACGACCGTCAACCGGCCGGAGCTTGCCACGCCCAACCGGCTACCGGCCGGGGAAAACGCCGCGCAGCGCAGCGGGCAGCCCGTATCGACGCCCACGACCAGGGCCGACAATCCGCTGCCGGTCGAGATCGCGGAACCGGCGATCCGCCACGATGGAGGCGGCGAGAAGACCGAAACCACAACGCCGGTCGTGAGGCGGGACGACATGCCGGCCAGGACCCAGGTCGCCAATGCGGCAGGACAGGCACTTGCCCGCAGCGTGCTGCAGGCCGTCACCCGCGACATGGCGCCGGCCCTGCTAATGCCGGCCGTCGCCCAGCTTCTGGAAAACCTGTCGCTGGAAGAGGCAAATTTCATCCGTTCCCTGCTGGAGCGCCCGATCGAGCCGATGAGCGAGGCAGAACTCGCCCTCTTCGCGACCGAGGGCAGCGAACAGGCCGAGATGGCACCGGAGAGCGGCAAGGTCCGCACCGTGACGGCACAGGCGACGCCCGCCCTGCAGGAGGCGCACGCCGAGGCGGACGAGCCGCTGCCGCTGCCGACACCGACGCTGCAGGCCCGCGAGGCGCTCCAGGCGGCCCTTGCGGATGCGACGCCGGAAAGGCTGCTTGCGGTAGCCATCCTGCGCGAGGGCATACCGCTCGCCTTCGTGCCCTATCTGCCGGCCGAAGAAGACCTCGACTGGTCCGAGGGCCGCGAAAGCGGCGAGGAAGACGAGACCGCGAACGAGGAGCATGGCGACGACGCGGAAGCCGGCAACGAGGCGAGCGAGGACACCGCCTTCGAAGCCTCCGGCGAGGAGCCCGAGGCGGACGACATGGCAAAACGCCGCGAAAAGATTGCCGACATGGTCGGCGTCATCGAACCCGGCCTGGTCTTCTACCAGAAGCTCGGCGACTACTGGACCTGACCGGACCCCAAAGAAAAACCCGCGGAGATCGCTCTCCGCGGGTCCTTCATGTCGAGATAAGCGAACGCTTATTCAGCGTTGTTGCGGTTCTTCAGAGCCGCGCCGAGGATGTCGCCGAGCGAGGCGCCCGAGTCGGACGAACCGAACTGTGCGACGGCTTCCTTCTCTTCGGCGATTTCCAGCGCCTTGATCGAAAGCTGGATCTTGCGATCCTTCTTCGAGAAGTTCAGGACGCGGGCGTCGACGGTCTGGCCGACCGAGAAACGCTCCGGACGCTGTTCGTCGCGGTCGCGCGACAGATCGCCGCGGCGGATGAACGACGTGATGTCCTCGTGGTTGACGAGCTTCACTTCGATGCCGCCATCGTTGATCGCGATGACTTCGGCCGAAACGACGGCGTTCTTGCGCAGGTCGCCGGAAGCCGCAGCTTCGCCGACCGAATCACGGCCGAGCTGCTTGATGCCGAGCGAGATGCGCTCCTTGTCGACGTCCACATCCAGAACGACAGCCTTGACGACGTCGCCCTTGTTGTATTCCTCGATGACCTGCTCGCCCGGACGGTTCCAGTCGAGGTCGGACAGGTGCACCATGCCGTCCACGTCGCCGTCGAGGCCGATGAACAGGCCGAATTCGGTCTTGTTCTTGACTTCGCCTTCGACTTCCGTGCCGGCCGGGTGGCTGTGCGCGAAGGCCTGCCACGGGTTCTCGAGGGTCTGCTTGAGACCCAGCGAGATGCGGCGCTTCGTCGGGTCGACTTCGAGGACGACCACGTCGACTTCCTGGCTGGTGGACAGGATCTTGCCGGGGTGAACGTTCTTCTTCGTCCAGGACATTTCGGAGATGTGGATCAGGCCCTCGATGCCCGGCTCCAGCTCGACGAACGCACCGTAGTCGGTGATGTTCGTGACCGTACCGGAGATCTTCTTGCCGGTCGGGTACTTGGTGCCGATGCCATCCCACGGATCGGACTCGAGCTGCTTCATGCCGAGCGAGATGCGGTGGGTTTCCTGGTTGATGCGGATGATCTGGACCTTGACCTGCTGGCCGATGGACAGGATCTCCGACGGATGGTTGACGCGGCGCCAGGCCATGTCGGTGACGTGCAGCAGGCCGTCGATGCCGCCGAGGTCGACGAACGCACCGTAATCGGTGATGTTCTTGACGACGCCGTCGACAACCTGGCCTTCTTCGAGGTTCTGGACGATTTCAGAACGCTGCTCGGCGCGCGACTCTTCGAGGACCGTGCGGCGCGAGACGACGATGTTGCCGCGACGCTTGTCCATCTTGAGGATTTCGAAGGGCTGCGGGTTGTGCATGAGCGGGGTGACGTCGCGGATCGGACGGATGTCGACCTGCGAACGCGGCAGGAAGGCGACGGCGCCGTCGAGATCGACGGTGAAACCACCCTTGACCTGGTTGAAGATGACGCCTTCGACGCGCTCGCCGGCTTCGAACTTGACTTCGAGCTTGGCCCAGCTCTCTTCGCGGCGAGCCTTTTCGCGCGAAAGGACAGCTTCGCCGAGCGCGTTCTCGATACGCTCGACATAGACTTCGACTTCGTCGCCGACCTTCAGCGTGCCGTCCTTCGACTTCGCGCCGAATTCCTTCAGCGGGACGCGGCCTTCAACCTTGAGGCCGACGTCGACGATGGCGACGTCCTTTTCGATCGCGGTAACGATGCCCTTGGCGACATAGCCTTCGGCGAGATCGTTAGCGGCGAAGGATTCCTGCAGAAGGGCTGCGAAATCTTCGCGCGTGGGGTTTGCTTGAGACATTGAAACTCCTGGTGTGCCAAAAGGCACGGGCGCCGGGGGTTAGCGTTGATGAGGAACGAGGCTGTGTCCGCTGCTCTTGGGCAGCAAATCCGGCGCGGGGACAGGCCTTGTTCTATGCTGGCGCAATTCCGGATGGAAAAGCTAGTGCTTCAATGCGGCGTCGATGATCGACTTGGCCGCCGAAAACGCCGCCTCTATACCCATTTCCGAGGTATCAAGCAAGTGCGCATCGTCGGCCGGTTTCAGCGGGCTGTCCGCCCGGCCCATGTCGCGCTCGTCGCGCCGGCGAATGTCGTCGAGGACCGTCTCGAAATCGGCCACGCCGCCATTGCCGACGATTTCGTCGTAACGCCGCCTGGCGCGCACCTCCGGCGAGGCCGTCACATAGAGCTTTACCGCCGCATCCGGGCAGACGACCGTGCCGATATCGCGCCCATCGAGCACCGTGCCCGGCTCGCGCGCCGCAAAGCCGCGCTGCGCCTCGACCAGCGCGCGGCGCACGGACGGCATGACGGCGATCTTCGAGGCCGCCTCCCCGATATCATGGGCGGACAGCACCGCGCGGTCGAGCCCGCCAAGATCGAGCGTGCGCGCCACCTCGGCCGCGACGGCCTCGTCATCAAGCGGCAGGCCACGGTCAATGAGCGCCTTCGCCGTCGCCCGGTAGGTCAGGCCCGTATCGAGATGATGAAAGCCATAATCCTCCGCAATGCGGCGCGACAGCGTTCCCTTGCCCGCAGCCGCGGGGCCATCGATGGCGATTGTGAAAGTCATTCCGTCACCTGAAAATGGATGTGATCGTCATGGCGTGCAGCCCGGCATCCCTGGAACCGCACGTTCGGATGGACAACACCGAGGCGCTGGGCCAGATGCGGCTCAATGAAAATCCGTTCCACACCGAATTCCGGTCCCTCCAAGGCAAGCCAGCGCAAGGCTGCACCCGTTCTCGCTTCGTCCAGCATCCACGCAGGAAAAAACCCTTGCAGAAACCCCATGTTCCACCGAAGTGTCAAGAGATCGTCACGTTCGGCGCAGGGCAACTGTGTGCCGGGCGCAGGCTCTTCGAAAGCGAAGTAGCCGATTGGTGAGCGTACGGCCCTGTTCAGCGGCGTCCCCTTCTCGTCGCGATAGTAAAACGCGATGTCGAGCTTCCGTCCGTCGTCGTGTGATAGATGGGGCAGAAGCGGGAAGCCGTCCAGGAACGGAAAATTGGCATCGAGAACAAGCGTGATAGTCCCGGGGAATTCCAGGTCTATGGCCACCGAGAGCGCTTCTGCAGCGCGTTTGGCTTCCGTGGTGACGAAGTTCCGATTCAGGGCGCAATAAAGCGGAGACTGAATCTGCAAACTGCCGTCGCCAAAACAGGACAACGGCACACGCCCGAAAAGCGGTGCTGTAAACGACGCCGCGATCGTAGCCGAAGCATACAACAGCAGGAAAACCGCAAGACGGGTCGAGCGCCGGGTGATCTCGCCCCGATGGGCCAGCCAGCGCCCGGCGAGGTATGACACTCCGCCAATCTGCGTGAGCGCGGTCAAAAGAGAAAAGACAAGCGCGATGCGCAATGCCCTCGCGCCTGTTCTTCTCAAGCCCGAAGCCCCTTTATTCGATATGCGCACCCAATCCGGTCATGAGGTTCATGAACTCCGGAAAGCTCGTGGCGATCATCGTCGCGTCGTCCACCGTGACCGGGTTTTCCGAGACGAGGCCCATGACGAGGAAGCTCATGGCGATGCGGTGGTCGAGATGGGTGGCGACGGCGGCGCCAGAGGCATTGCCGAGGCCCTTGCCGTCCGGGCGGCCGCGCACGACGAGCGATGCTTCGCCCTCGTCGCAATCGACGCCGTTGAGCTTCAGGCCGACCGCGACGGCCGAGAGGCGGTCGCTTTCCTTGACGCGCAGCTCTTCCAGGCCGTTCATGACGGTCGTGCCCTCCGCGAAGGCCGCCGCGACGGCGAGAACCGGATATTCGTCGATCATCGACGGCGCGCGGTCTTCCGGCACCGTGACGCCCTTCAGCACCGAGGAGCGCACGCGAAGATCCGCCACGTCCTCGCCGCCGGCAAGGCGCGGGTTCAGCACCTCGATATTGGCGCCCATTTCCTGCAGCGTCAGGATGAGGCCCGTGCGGGTCGGGTTCATCAGCACGTTGAGGATCGTCACATCCGAATCCGGCACGAGCAGCGCCGCGACCAGCGGGAAGGCCGTCGAGGACGGGTCGCCCGGCACGTCGATCACCTGGCCGGTGAGCTTTCCCTGGCCTTCGAGGCGGATCGTGCGCACGCCGTCCGCATCCGTCTCGACGGTAAGGTTGGCACCGAAACCCTGCAGCATCTTTTCGGTATGGTCACGTGTCATGACCGGCTCTATGACGGTGGTGATGCCGGGCGTGTTGAGGCCGGCGAGCAGCACAGCGGACTTCACCTGCGCGGAGGCCATCGGCACGCGATAGGTGATCGGCGTCGGCGTCTTCGGCCCGCGCAGCGTGACCGGCAGGCGGTCGCCATCGGCGGACGTCACCTGCACGCCCATTTCGCGCAGCGGATTGAGGACGCGGCCCATCGGGCGCTTGGTGAGCGAGGCGTCGCCGATGAACGTCGAATCGAAATCATAGACGCCGACGAGGCCCATGGTGAGGCGGCAGCCGGTGCCGGCATTGCCGAAATCGAGCGGCGCTTCGGGCGCGAGCAGCGCGCCGTTGCCGAGGCCATTGATGATCCAGGTGTCGCCGTCCTTGCGGATCTTCGCGCCCATGGCCTGCATGGCCTTGCCCGTATTGATCACGTCCTCGCCTTCGAGCAGGCCCGTGATGCGCGTCTCGCCGCTGGCAAGGCCGCCGAACATGAAGGAGCGGTGGGAAATCGACTTGTCGCCGGGGATGCGGACGGTCCCGGACAGGCCGGAGGATTTGCGGGCGGTTGCGGGCCGTGCACTGGCGCCATGCGACATGGTCGTCTTCCTTATATACATCCACGGCTCCCCGGAGGGGATCACCCGGGGAGAACGCGGGCTTGCTACCACAAACGATTTAAAGCGTCATCATCCCGTCTGAGAAACTATCATCATGAGGTCTGCACGGCGCCTGCCCCAAGTTAGGCTTTGACAGGATTGCCCAAGACGATTATGGGGACCGGCTAATCATTTTACCGTTCAACGCGCCGGCCTCCCCCGGCCCCGCCGGAAACATACGGCACAGAGAAGGCTTTGACTGTGGCAAAAGCGGAACTCGGAACCAAACGCATCGATCCGGAAACCGGCAGGAAATTCTACGACCTGAACCGCGACCCGATCGTTTCCCCCTACACGGGCAAGTCCTATCCGCTCTCCTTCTTCGAGGAAACGTCGGCGGCGGCTGTCCTCGAAAAGGATGAGGACGAGGACGTCAACGAAGTCGATACGGAGAACACGGAAGTCGAGCTCGTTTCGCTCGAGGACGCCGACGAGGATGCAGCAGGCGGCGACGACCTGCCGGATCTCGGCGACGACGACGTTGAGATCGACGGCGACGAGGACGACACGTTCCTCGAGCAGGACGAAGACGACGACGATGAGGACATGACCGGTCTCATCGGCGTGACCGGCGACGAAGACGAAGCTTAAGATTTTGATTTTCCGGCCGGTTTCAAAAAAATCGGCCGGATTTCATTTTTCGGCTTGCCATCTCCGGAGACCGGAAGTAATAAGCCGCCACACCGAACGGCAACGCCGCTTCGGTTCCCGGAAACCGGCTTCGCCGGACCCGTTATGGGGCTATAGCTCAGCTGGGAGAGCGCTTGCATGGCATGCAAGAGGTCAGCGGTTCGATCCCGCTTAGCTCCACCAAACACCACCGGTATTTTTTTATATCATTTTGAGCGACGCCTACCTGCTTGAAGCGCGGGCGAACGCTTATTCCGCAGAACCGGTACCGTGGCGGGTCATGTCCATGAGCCGGCGCAGGAACGTCTTCCGGTCTTCCGGCGCGAACTGGGGCAGGCCGATGGCCTCGTTGAAATAGAGGCCGTCCACGGCGAGGCGGATCACTTCGGCATAAAAGTAGTCGAGGCCATCATCCTTCAGGCGGTCGGCCCACTTCGTGTTCTCCACGGCATAGTCGGCCAGAAGGTCGCGATCGGTCGCGATCCCGGCGATCATGGCGGCAGCGATATCGTCGGCGCCCTCGGCGGGAAAGCTCGTCGTGATATAGGCCCGCAGATAGGAGCCCGGCGCGGGATCGGCCGCCACCATCGCCATGGTCTTCTCCTCGAAGGAATCGAGGCCGGCGGTGATCATGGCGCGGATCAGCGCATCCTTCGAAGAAAAATAATGCAGCAGGCCGCCCTTGCTGATCCCCGCCGCGGTGGCGACGTCGGCCAGCGTCATGCGGGTGACGCCCCGTTCCATCACGATGCGGGTCGCGGCGTTGACGATCGCGGCCCTGATCTCGTCCCCGGTCTTGCGGGTCTTTCGTGCCGGTTTTCCGTCCTTCATCGCCTGCTCACGCTCCATCATCCGCACCCTCTACACGAGACATAACAAAAAGCCCGGGCAGGAAAAGCCCATAAGGGAAAAATTCCGACCGGCTGGACGGATTTTTTTATAGACCGGCTGGACGGTTTGAAATATGGTCCGCCCCGGAGTGAGACATCAAAGGGAGAAATGACGTGCTCGAAGCTCGATCCATCCTGCTGGCGGCGGCCGCGGGTTTTGCATCTCTTGTCCTGGGTCCTGCGGCCAGCACGGCTGCCCCGCTCGGCGATGCCGAGGCCCCGATCCGCATCGCGCTCAACGAATGGACGGGCCAGAACATCACCGCGCATGTCGCCGGCCAGCTGCTGGAGAAGCTCGGCTACAAGGTGCAATACGTCACCGCCGGCAGCTTTCCGCAATGGATCGGCATGCAGGACGGTTCGATCGACATGACACCCGAGCTGTGGACCAACAATCTCGGCGACATCTATCCGAAAATGCTGGAGGCCAAGCAGGTCGAGCCCATCGGTGACCTCGGCCTCAATGCCCGCGACGGCTGGGCCTATACGGATGCGACGCTTGCGATCTGCCCCGGCTTGCCGGACTGGAAGGCCCTGCTGGAGCCGTCCTGCGCGGCGGGGCTCGCCACCGCCGAGACGCTGCCGAACGGGCGCCTCGTCGACTATCCGGCCGACTGGGGCACGGCGTCGGCAAACGAAATCGAGGATTTCAAGCTGCCGCTGACCGCCGTGCCCGCCGGCTCGGAAGGCGCGCTCGTCGCCGAGTTGCAGGCGGCGGCCGCAGCCGACAAGCCGCTGCTGATGCGGTTCTGGGCACCGCACTGGCTGCTGACGCAGGTCAAGCTGAACTGGCTCGACATGCCGCCCTGCGATCCCAATGACGGCGCGCGCTGCATCCTTCCCTCGCCCGTCATCAAGGTGGTGCGCGCCGGCTTCGGCGAGAAATGGCCAGCCGCCCATGCCTTCATGAAACAGTATCAGCTCGGCGCGGAAGACCAGCAGCAGATGATGTTGGAGATCGACCAGAACAAGAAGGAGATCGGCGCGGTCGTCGGTGCCTGGGTCGAAGCCAATTCCGCCCGCTGGTCGCCCTGGATCGACGAAGCCAAGAAGTAAGCGCCAGCATCCGCGGAGAACGGCCATGACATCCCTGTCCCTGCATCCGGGCGAGAGGCGCATCAAACTCGCCTGCCGGGATCTCTGGAAAATCTACGGCGTGCCGCCGCGGGAGGCGGCACAGATCGCCCGCACGGGCGACAGGGCGGCCCTTCAGCGCGAAAGGGACGGGCGAAAGCCGCTCGCCGCCGTTGCCGGCGCGAGCTTCGACATCCACGAGGCGGAAATCTTCGTGCTGATGGGGCTTTCCGGCTCGGGCAAGTCCACCTTGCTGCGGTGCCTTACCCGGCTCATCGATCCCTCCGGCGGCAGCGTCACCCTGGACGGCGAGGACCTGCTGGCAGCGGACCGCCGGCGCATGACCGAGCTGCGCCGCAAGGCGATGGGCATGGTCTTCCAGAATTTCGGCCTGCTGCCGCACCTGACCGTCCTCGACAACGTCGCCTTTCCGTTGCGCGTGCAGGGCATCGACCGGCCCACCCGCGAGGCGCGGGCGCGCGACATGACCGGGCTCGTCGGCCTCCGGGGGCGCGAGGACCAGTTCCCCGCCCAGCTCTCCGGCGGCCAGCAGCAGCGCGTCGGCATTGCCCGCTCGCTTGCCGCAGAGCCGGAGATCTGGTTCCTCGACGAGCCGTTCTCCGCTCTGGACCCGCTGATCCGGCGGCAGATGCAGGACGAATTCATCCGCCTGCAAAAAATGCTGCGCAAGACCATCGTCTTCGTGACCCATGACGTGCAGGAGGCTTTTCGACTGGCCGACCGCATTGCCATCATGCGCGACGGCGCGATCGTGCAGATCGGCACGCCCGCCGAGATCGCCCTGGCTCCGGCCAACGACTATATCGCCGAATTCCTGCGTGACGTGCCGCTGCTGCGGGTGATCCGCGCGGCGGACGTGATGCGTCCGGCAACGGACGGGAGGCCGGCCCTGCCGCGGTTTTCCACCGAAGACGTCCTGGAAGACATCCTGCCTGTCCTTCTTGGCGGCGCGGCCGCCGTCGGCATCTGCGACGCCGCCGGAACGCTTGTCGGCGAGATCGCCGCGGCGAACATATCCGGCCTTTTCGGCACCCAGCGGGCGATGCCAGCATGAAGCCTGCAAGCCTGTCCTTCTCGGCGTCCGCCATCCTGGGAATGGTGGCGATGCCCGCCCTCATGCTGGCGTGCCTTGCCGCCGCCAGGGTCGTGCCCGCCATCGCCGCCTTTCCCGCCGGCTGGGTCATCCCGGTGCCGGCGGCGATCAACACGGTCCTTGGCTGGCTCGTGCCGGCTTTGCAGCCCGTAACGGGTCTTGCCAGCAAGGTTTTTGGCACACTCCTGGACGCGCTCATCGTCACACTGCAGTTCCTGCCCTGGCCAGCGGTTGTCCTTGCGGTCGCGCTTGTCGGTTTCAAGGCGGGCGGCGCCAGGCTCGCCGCTCTCGTCCTTGCCGCGGGCGCCTATATCGTGCTCGCCGGCTTCTGGCGGCAGAGCATGGTGACCCTCTCGCTGGTCCTCCTGTCCGTTCCGCCTTCGGCCCTGCTTGGTTTCCTGCTCGGGCTCGGCGCGTTTTTCCTGCCGCGCCTGCGCCGCGGGCTGGAGCTGGTCTTCGATTTCATGCAGACTTTTCCGGCCTTCGCCTATCTGCTGCCGCTCCTCCTGCTTTTCGGCTTCGGTCCGATCGCCGGGCTCGTGGCCACCGCGATCTACGCGATACCGCCCATGGCGCGCTGCACGCTCAGCGGCCTCGTCGAGGTCCCGCGCGAACGCATCGAGGTTGCCGAAATGAGCGGATGCTCGACCTGGCAACGGCTGGTCTGGGTCGAGCTTCCCTCTGCCCGCCCGATGCTGGCGCTCGGCCTCAACCAGACGACGATGGCCGCTCTCAGCATGGTCATCACCGCCTCGATCGTCGGCGGCGTCGACGATATCGGCTGGGCGGTCCTCAGCGGCCTGCGCCAGGCGGATCTCGGCAAGAGCCTGCTGGCCGGGCTCGTCATTGTGCTCGTCTCCGTCGTGATCGACCGCATCACCGCCGGCCTCTTCCGGCCCCGCTCCGCGGTCGGCACGGGAAAAAACAGGCCCCGCTGGCGACCGATCCTCCTTGCGGCGGCGGCCGTGATCTCGCTCGGGCTCGCCGCGCGCCTTGCCGCTCCCGACCTCCTGCAGGGCTGGAACGAGACACGCGGCATCGTCGATCTCGGCATGCTCAACAGGGCGCTGCTCGGTTTCGTGGCGCGCTACAGCGACCTGCTGGATGCGATCAAGAATGCGGTTCTCTTCTATCTCGTGCTGCCGCTGCGCGTCGGCCTTGCCGGGGCGGTGCTGCCGATGACCTGGGGGTTCTCCATGACGCCGGCCGTTACCGCCGTCTATGCCGCATTGGCCCTGCTTCTCGCGCTCCGGCAGATGGCGAAGGGCCGGCCGTCGGGCGCCGCGGCAATCCTCTGCCTCGCCGCGCTCCTTCATACCGGGTTCGTCGCCTTTCCCTGGCCTGCGGCGCTCGCGCTTGCCGTCTGGGCGGCATGGCGGGCAGCCGGGCCACGGCTTGCGCTCTTCACCGGCCTCAGCCTTGCCTTCGTTCTGATGACGGGCCTGTGGATCCCCTTCGTGAAGTCGCTCTATCTGGTGATCGTCGCCGTGGCGCTCTGCGCGCTGCTCGGCGGGTTCTTCGGGGTGCTTGCCGCGCGCAGCGATCGCTTCTCGGCCGTGCTGCGGCCGATCAACGACGCCCTGCAGACCATGCCGCAATTTGTCTTCCTCATTCCCGCCCTGATGTTCTTCAAGGTCGGCGAGTTCGCCGGGCTGATCGCCATCGCGCTCTATGCCGTCGTGCCGGCGATCCGCTATACCGAAACGGGCTTGCGCAATGTGCCGCCGACGCTGCTGGAGACGGCCCGGCAACTGGGCTGCACCCCTGTCCAGAGCACGCTTCTGGTTCAGGTGCCGACGGCCCGCCCGGCCCTGCTTCTCGGCCTCAACCAGGTGGTGATGGCGGCCATCACCATGCTGCCGATCGCCGCCACCGTCGGCACGTCCGAGCTCGGCCAGCAGATCTACATCGCGCTCGGCAAGGCCGATGCGGGCCTCGGCATCACCGCCGGCCTCGTCTTCTGCCTCCTTGCCATCAATCTCGATCGCATCCTGCGCGGCGTCGCCGGACGCCTGCACAGCGCGCAGTAACACAAAGGAAATCCCGATGCCCCTGTCCGAAAGCCATCGACTGGCTATGCTTGCACCGACGGCCGGCAAGCGCCGCATCGTCATCGATACGGACACCTTCAACGAGATCGACGACCAGTTCGCCATCGTCCATGCGCTGCTGTCGCCCGAGAGCGTCACCGTGGAGGCGATCTATGCCGCCCCCTTCATCAACGAGACGACGGGCGATCCGGGCCATGGCATGGAGCTCAGCTACCAGGAGATCCTGGCGCTGCTCGAGCGCCTCTCCATTCCCCATGAGGGCCTCGTGCATCGCGGCGTCACCCGTTATGTCGGCCCGCAGAAGAAACCCGTGGACGCGCCCGCCGTCGACGACCTGATCGCCCGCGCAAGACGCTCGTCGCCCGACGATCCGCTGCACGTCGTGGCGATCGGCGCGATCAGCAATGTCGCGTCCGCCCTGCTTGCTGCACCCGACATCATCGACCGGATCGTCGTCGTCTGGCTGGGCGGCCATGCCATCGACTGGCAGCACCAGGCCGAGTTCAATCTCGAGCAGGATGTCGGCGGCGTGCAGGTCCTGTTCGATTCCGGCGTGCCGCTCGTCCTCGTCCCCTGCGAGGGCGTGACGTCGATCCTGCACAGCACCGTGCCGGAAATCGAGCGCTATGTCGAACCGCAAGGGGAGATCGGCCGCTTCCTCGCCATGCGCTTCAAGAGCTACAGCGACGATCATGTCGGATGGGCCAAGGAAATCTGGGATATGGGCGCGACCGCCTGGGCGCTCGATCCCGCCTGGGCTCCAAGCGTCCTCATGCCCACCCCGGTGCTGACCGACGACATGCACTATGCCCTCGATCGCTCGCGCCATCTGATGCGCTACGTCTATACCGTGAACCGCAACCCGATCATGCAGGACTTCATCGGAAAACTCGCCGCGTCCACGGCGGGATAAGGCGGATCGATGCAACCAGCCGAATAGTCGGGGACCTGACCCAGCGATGCCCGGCACCACCCCTGGCAGGCCACGCCCTTAGGGCCGGAGCCTGCCGGTGAAGTGCGCCCCGGATCGATGGCGCACCCCTGCACCCGCCGTCAGATCAGGCATTTCAGGTCGAAGCCGGCATCCGCCACCTGCTCGGGCAGCGGCGAGCGGCCAGCCTCGATCAGGCGCTTGCCGACCATATAGCTGCGCGGCTCGCTCATGGCATCGACGGCAAGCAGCGCACCTTCCCGGAAATACCAGTGGGAACGTGTCTTCTCGCTGGCTCCCGGACGGACAACGACCCGGTCGAACTCACTGTTCAGCCCCGCGATCTGCAGCTTGACATCGTACTGGTCGGACCAGAACCACGGCTTCGGCACGTAGTCCGCCTCCGCGCCCAGCATGTTGGCGGCGACGGCCTCTGCCTGGTCGATGGCATTCTGCACGCTTTCGAGCCGGATCATCTGGCCGCGGTACGGCAGGCGCGCGCAATCGCCGGCCGCCCATATCGCCGGATCGCTGGTCCTTCCCCGCGCATCGACGAGGATACCCCCGTCGCAGGCAAGGTCCGCCGCCGCTGCCAGCCCGTCATTGGCCGTCACGCCGATGCCGACGATGACGAAATCCACCTCCCGGCGCGATCCGTCCGACAGCGCCACCGAGATCGCCCCCTCGCGCTCCAGCCCGGCAAGGCCCGCCCCTTCGAGGATTTCGACGCCGTTGCCGGCATGGAGGTTGCGGAAATAATCCGAGGTCTCCGGCGCGGCGACGCGCTGGAGGATCCGCTCGGCGGCCTCGATCAGCGTCACCTTGAGGCCGAGCTTGGCCGCGACCGCCGCCGCCTCCAGCCCGATATAGCCGCCGCCGACGACCAGCACCCGCCGTCCCTCGCGGAATTCCGGGGCCATGCGGTCGACATCGGCAAGGTTGCGCACGACATAGACGCCGGGCAGGCCACCGCCGAGCGCCGCCGGCAGCGGGCGCGGCGTCGCGCCCATCGTCAGCGCCAGCTGGTCGTAGGAAAGCACGTCCTCGCCGCAGCGGATCTGCCGTGCGGCGCGGTCGATGGCATCGACCTTCCGGCCGAGATGCAGGGCAATGTCGTTGTCGGCATAGAAACGTTCGGGCCGCAGGTGCAACTGCTCCAGCGTCATTTCCTTCATCAGGTATTTCTTGGAAAGCGGCGGGCGCTGGTAGGGGAGCGTGTTCTCCTCGCCGATGAGCGTGATCCGACCGCCAAAGCCGAGGCTCCGCAGCTTGGCCGCCAGCGACGAGCCGGCCTGCCCGGCTCCCAGGATCGCAACATGGTTCATGCCTTCTCCCTCCCGTTGGAACGTTTGCGCAAAACCGCTTCGCACTTTTGCTGGAATTGCTCTAGGCGACCCTGTCCTGCGGCACCTCACCGCGGAAAAAGGCCTCCAGATTGTCGAGCGCCGTCATGCCCATCGCCTCGCGGGCCGCGCGCGTCGCCGAGCCGAGATGCGGCAGCAGCACGACGTCGTCGCGCTCACGCAGCGCCGCCGGCACGGCGGGTTCGAATTCATAGACATCGAGCGCCGCCCCGGCGATCCGCCGGTCGCCGAGCGCCCGGACCAGCGCGGCCTCGTCCACCACCTCGCCGCGCGAGACATTGATGAGATGCGTTTCAGGCCGCATCAGCGCGAAGGCGCGCTCGTCGATCAGATGGCGCGTTTCGCTGCCGCCCGGCACCGTCAGCACCACGAAATCCGCGCGTTTCAACAATTCGCCGAGCGGCACCTGCGTCACCTCCACGCCCGGCACCGTCTTCGGCGAGCGATTGTGGAACAGCACGCGCATGCCGAAGCCGGCAGCAGACCGGCGGGCCACCTCCTGCCCGATGCGGCCCATGCCGACGATGCCGATCGTGCTGCCGGACACGTCGTGGCCGAGAAGCTGCACGGGATGCCAGCCCTGCCAATCCCCCGAGCGCACCAGCCGCTCGCCCTCGCCCGCGCGGCGGGCGCTCATGAGCAGCAGCAGCATGGCGAGATCGGCGGTCGGCCCCGTGACGGCGCCTGGCGTATTGGTGACGGCGATGCCGGCGCACGCGGCAGCCGCAAGGTCGATATGGCTCACTCCGGCCCCGAAATTGGCAAGGATGCGGCAGCGCGGTTCGGCAGTAGCCGCAAAGACCTCCCGCGAGAACGCATCGCCCAGCGACGGCAGAATCGCATCATATTCCGCAAGCGCGGCGGAAAGGTCCGCACCCTGGGTCGGGCCGGCATCCTTGCGGATCGTCAGGTCGAAGAGCACGCCTGCCCGCTCATGCACGCGGGCCGGCAGCGGCCGGGCGATCAGCAGGCGCGGTCGTTTCATGAGCTCCTCCAAGACCTGTTCAGGCCGCCCTCCCGGCAGCGTCGGCGTAGCGAATAAACATGATTAAAATCAAAAGTTTACCGCAACTCTCGAAAAGAACATACCAAATAGTTTGACCATTTGCTATGAGTTTGTTTATCTAAACCCGGAGGAAGAGGAGGAGCAAGATGGCGTTTCTGTCACCAACGGGCATCCCTGACGGCATGGAGGCTTTTCGATGAAACGCTTCTGGGCCGACTATTCCAGCCGCGATTTCGCCGCGCTCGACCGTGGGCGCCTCATCGCCGTCCTGCCCATCGGCGCCATCGAGCAGCACGGGCCGCACCTGCCCATGTCCGTCGACAGCTGTACCGTCGACGGGGTGGCACGCCGCCTCGCAAAAGCCCTGCCGGAGGACAGCCCGGTGCTGTTCCTGCCCACCCAGGCCGTCTGCAAGAGCGACGAGCACATCGACTATCCCGGCACGCTCACCCTTTCGGCCGAAACGCTGATCCGCGTGCTGACCGAGATCGGCGCCAGCGTGGCGCGCTCGGGCGTGCGCAAGTTCGTCCTCCTCAACGGCCATGGCGGCAACATCCCGGTCATGGACATCGTGACCCGCCAGCTGCGCATCGCGCACGACATGCTGGCCTTCTCCGTCAACTGGTTCGGCTTCGGCATGCCCGAGGGCATCTATTCCGATGTCGAGCGCACCCACGGCATCCATGCCGGCGACATGGAGACCTCGGTCATGCTGGCGCTCGACCCCGGCAACGTGACCATGGCAGCCGCCCGCGACTTCCGCTCGCGCGGCCAGGACCTCTTCGAGAATTTCCGCCATCTCGGCCTCGGCCGCGGCGCGAAGCCCGGCTGGAAGACGCAGGATTTCAGCACTGCAGGGGCCTGCGGCGAGGCGCATCTCGCCACCACCGCAAAGGGCGAGGCGACTCTCGACCACGCCGTCGCGCGCCTCGTCGAGGCGATGGCGGACATCGACAGCCTGCCGGCCGACTGGCTGGACAGAAAACCGGAGTGGTAGGATGAACGCGGCAAGCCCCCTCTCCAACGCCGCCGGCCTGACCGACGCCCCCGTCCTCATCGACATGAAGGACGTCTCCAAGCGCTTCGCCAACGGCACCGTGGCGCTGCGCGGCATGTCGCTACAGATCCGCAACGGCGAGTTCGTCTCCTTCCTCGGCCCCTCCGGCTGCGGCAAGAGCACGGCGCTGAAGATGATCTCGGGCCTCCTGTCCTTCTCGTCGGGCTCGATCACCGTCAACGGCCATCCGGCCGGCGAAAGCCCCCATGGCAGCGATATCGGCTATGTCTTCCAGGAGGCAACGCTGATGCCCTGGGCGAGCGTCTTCGACAACGTCTTCCTTCCGCTGAAATTGCAGGGGCTCGGCAAGGGCGAGGCGAAGGCCCGCGTGGAAGAGGCCCTTTCCATGGTGGGCCTCGCCAATTTCGCCCGTTCCTATCCGCGCGAGCTCTCGGGCGGCATGAAGATGCGCGTCTCCATCGCCCGCGCCATGGTGACGAAGCCGAAGCTGCTTTTGATGGACGAGCCCTTCGCGGCGCTCGACGAGATGACGCGCTCCAAGCTCAACGACGAGGTGCTGGGCCTCTGGCGCTCGCACGGGCTGACGGTGATCTTCGTGACCCATTCGGTCTTCGAGTCCGTCTATCTCTCCAGCCGCGTCGTGGTCATGGCCGCGCGCCCCGGCCGCGTGGTGCACGACATCGCGCTGCCCGGCGCCGATACGCGCACGAGCGCCTACCGCATGACACCCGAATATACCGAGAATTGCCGTCTGGTCAGCAACGCGCTCGAAGGGACCATGGACCATGTCGATCTCAACCATTGATCCGGCCGTTGCCGAAGGCGAAATCGTCGATCCGCGCATCCTCCTGGAGCAGCGGGAACGCCGCCTGCGCGTCATCATGCCCGTCGTCTCGATCCTTGCGGTGCTGGGCCTGTGGGAATTCCTCGTCCGGTACAACGAGGTGCCGCATTACCTGATCCCCGCGCCGAGCCTGATCGCGAAAACGCTGGTGCAGGACTGGTCGTCGCTGATGCAGAGCGCGGCGTTCACGGTCAAGCTGACGCTGCTCTCGCTCAGCCTCGCCATCGTCGGCGGCGTGTTGCTCGGCATGCTCTTCGCCCTGTCGCGCACGGTGGAGATGTGCCTCTTCCCCTTCGCCGTCATATTGCAGGTGACGCCGATCATCGCCATTGCACCGCTGATCCTCATCTATGTCAGCAACACTTTCTTCGCGCTGCTCATCTGCGCCTGGATCGTCGCCTTCTTCCCGATCCTGTCGAACACGGCGATCGGCCTGCGCAGCGCCGACCATAACCTGCGCGACCTGTTCCGGCTCTACCAGGCGACGCCCTGGCAGCGTCTGCGCCACCTCCTGATCCCCTCGGCGCTGCCCTATTTCATGGCGGCGCTGAAGATCGCCGGCGGCCTGTCGCTGATCGGCGCCGTCGTCGCCGAGTTCGTCGCGGGCACGGCGGGGCAGAACACCGGCCTTGCCTCGCGCATCCTCGAATCGAGCTTCCGCAACGAGATCCCGCGCATGTTCGCCGCGCTGTTCCTCGTCTCGGTGCTGGGCGTCGGGATCTTCCTCGTCACGTCCTGGCTGTCGAACCTCGTGCTCGGCCATTGGCACGAAAGCGAAATCAAGCGCGAGACGTGAATCCCATGCGGACCATCGAGAACACCAGCCCCGCCGATGCCGGCGCCGGCGGCCAGCGCCTTGCGGGCGTCAGCCTCGCCGGCCGGGAGGGGCACTGGGACCTCGCCGTCAGCGGCGGCCGCATCGCGGCCATCGCCCCCTCGGCCGGCTGGGGCGGCGGCCTCGTCCTGCCGCTGATGGCCGATATCCACACCCATCTCGACAAGACCTTCACTGCGCCCCGCATGCCGGCCCGCGCCACCTCGCTGTTCCACGCCATCGAGATGATGCAGGCCGACGCCGCGCTCTGGGATCATGCCGATCTCCGGCAGCGGGCGAGCCGAGCCCTCGACCGCGCCTATCGCCACGGCACGGCGCTGATGCGCAGCCATGTCGACTGGTACGGCGCGACGCCGCCGCCGGCATGGGCCGTGCTTCGTGAGCTTTCCGGCGAATGGCAGGGCCGCATCCACCTGGAGCTTGCCTCGCTGACCCCGCTCGACCTCTTCGCCGAGCTTGGCGAGGCCATCGCCCGCGAGGTCAAGGCGGCCGGCGGGGTGCTCGGGGCCTTCGTCTATCGCAACGACAATCTCGACGCCCGGCTTGCGCAGGTCTTCGACCTCGCTGAAAAGCACGGCCTTCTCCTCGATTTCCACGTGGACGAAGGGCTGGAGGTCGAGGCGCGCGGCATCGACGCCATCGTGGCGGAGACCGAACGGCGCGGCCTTGCCGGCCGGGTGCTGTGCGGGCATGGCTGCGCGCTTTCGGTGCGCGATCCCGCCGAGGTCGCGGACGTTCTCGCCCGCGCCGGCGCGGCGGGCGTCGGGCTGACGGTGCTGCCCGGCTGCAACGCCTACCTGCAGGATGCGAAGGCCGGCCGCACGCCGCGCCTGCGCGGCCTTGCGCCCGTGCACGAGGCGCGCGCCGCGGGCCTGAAGGTGATGATCGGCTCCGACAATGTGCGCGACGCCTTCTTCCCCTTCGGCGACTACGATCTCTTCGACGCTTTTCGCGGCGCGGCCCTGCTCGGCCACCTCCAGCCCGAGGACTGGCTGGACACGGTGAGCGAGACGCCTGCCCGCTGGATGGGCCGGAGCCTTGCGCTTGCCGAGGGCGGCCCCGCCGATTTCATCCGGCTCGACGCCGAGGACCTTATCGATGCCCTGAGTCGACCGCGTGCCGACCGCACGGTCTGGCGCAATGGCCGCATCCTGACCGACCACCAAGGAGAACAGACATGACCGGACACCGCGACTGGACGTCGATCAAGGCGGCGCTGAATGGGATCCGTGCCCATGACGACGAGAATTACATCGCCGCACGCTCGCGCGACTATTTCTGGTATAGCCCGATCCTCAACGAGCAGCTCAAGGACAAGCTCGGCGAGCTGGTCGTCGTGCCGCAGACCGTCGAGGAGGTTATGCATGTCGCCTCCGTCGTCGCCCGCCACAAGGTTCCCCTCACGCTGCGCGGCGGCGGCACCGGCAATTACGGCCAGTGCGTGCCGCTGGACGGCGGCATCGTCATGGACCTCACCCGCCTCGACAGGGTGATCGAGATCACCGACGGCCATGTGCGCGTGGAGGCGGGCGCCCGCATCTCGCGGCTCGACGACGCCGCGCACGAGACCGGGCAGGAACTGATGATGTATCCCTCGACGCGCCAGATGGCGACCATCGGCGGCTTCGTCGCCGGCGGCTCGGGCGGCATCGGCTCGCTGCGCCACGGCATGCTGCGCGATCCCGGCAACCTCACCTATGCCAAGGTCGTCACCGTCGAGCCGGAGCCGCAGGTCATCGAGCTTTTCGGCGAGGACGTGCAGAAGGTGCAGCACGCCTACGGCACCAACGGCATCGTGGTGGAGCTCGGCGTCGGCCTTACCCGCGCGACAGACTGGATCCACACCGCAGCCCTCTTCGATGGCTACGACGCGGCGCTGCGCTTCGCCTCTCTGGCACAGGAAAAGGGCCTCGACTGCTACCTGCTGACCACCGTCGAGCGCCGCTTCGCCCCCTTCTACAACAAGCTCGGCGATCTCTTTCCGGCCGACCGCGACGCCGTCTTCGCCATGGTTGCGCCGGATGAAATGGCGCGCTTCACCGCCGAGGCCGAGGCGCATGGCGGGCGCATTTCCTTCGCCATGAGCAAGCCGGAGATCCGCGCCGCCGGCCTGCAGCCGGCCTATGAATGCGGCTGGAACCACACCACGCTTCAGGCCCTCAAGGTGGACAAGAGCTGGACCTACCTGCAGGTCGCCTATCCGCGGCCCTTCGATCCCGACCTCGTGCTGCGCCAGATGGCCCGTTACGGCGAGGAGATCTACTGGCACCATGAGATGGCGCGCATGCACGGCGAGATTCAGATCTTCGCCCTGCCGCTGGTGCGCTACCGCGGCGAGGAGGCCATGTACCAGCTCATCGCCGAGCTGGAGGAAAAGGACGGCTGCACGATCTTCGACCCCCATGTCGTGACCATCGAGGACGGCGGCATGAAGGAAATCGACGGAGCGCAGATCGAATTCAAGAAACGCGCCGACCCGTACGGCCTGATGAACCCCGGCAAGACCCGGGGCTGGACCGACGGCATGGCCCGCACCGACACCTGAGACAACCAAAGGGGAAACGCGCATGAAACGCATGACAAGTCTTTTCGCCGCCGTGGGCCTGCTGCTCGCCGCCGGCTCCTCCTGGGCGGCCGACAAGGTCGTCTTCGGCACCAACTGGCTGGCGCAGGGCGGCCATGGCGGCTTCTACCAGGCCGTGGTGGACGGCACCTATGCCAAATACGGCCTGGACGTCGAGATCAAGATGGGCGGCCCGCAGGTCAACACAAGGCCGATGCTGCCGGCCGGCCGGCTCGACTTCCTGATGGGCGGCAACCTGCTGCTCGCCTTCGACAACGTGCGCAACGGCATTCCCACCACCGTCGTCGCGGCGATCTTCCAGAAAGACCCGCAGGCCTTCATGGCGCACAAGGGCCAATATGCCGATTTCGCGGCGCTCACCAAGGCGCCCTCCGTCCTCGTTTCCAAGGACGGCCAGTTCAGCTTCTGGCAGTGGATGGTCACCCGCCTCGGCTTCAAGGACGAGCAGTTGCGTCCCTACGGCTTCAACCTCGCGCAGTTCCTGAGCGACAAGACGATGGTGCAGCAGGCCTATGGCACCGCCGAGCCGCTCTACGCGGCGAAGGAAGGCGCCGAGGTCGACGTCTTCCTGCTCGCCGACCAGGGCTGGAGCACCTACGGCTCGATCATCGAGACGCGCAGCGAGCTGGTCGAGAACAATCCCGACCTCGTGCAGCGCTTCCTCGACGCCTCGATCGAGGGGTGGAACAACTACCTCTACGGCGACCGCGCAGCCGCCTATGCGGCGATCATCGCCGCCAACCCGGAAATGACGGTCGAAAAGCTCGACGCCGAGATGGCGCAGTTCGACAAGCTTGAGATCATCGATTCCGGCGAGGCGGTGGAAAAGGGCATCGGCGCGATGAGCCCCGAGCGCATCGAGGCCTTCCATGACCTTGCCGTCGAAAGCAAGATCATCGAGGCTGGCGCCGTCGATCTCTCGAAGGTCGCCGACACACGCTTCGTCAACAAGGGCAAGGGTCTCGACATCAAGGCCAAGCTGACGGCCAAGTAAGACCGAGCCGCAGGCCGGCGCTCCGGCGCCGGCCCGCTTCCACCGTATCGCCACCCGCATGGAACGCCCATGAGCACTCTTCAGAAAAAGCGGAAGGAAATCCACGCCGCGATCCGCAGCGCCGCCATCCAGGAGTTCGCGCGCAACGGTTTGTCGGGGACCTCCACCCAGGCGATCGCGCAGACGGCCGGCATCACCAAGGCCCAGCTGCACTATTACATCTCCTCCAAGGAGGAACTGTACCAGCAGGTGCTCAGCGATATCGTCGGAGAGTACAAGGATATCTTCTTCCTCTCCGCCTCGCGCGACGACCCGGCGCTGGCGATCACCCAGTATATCGAGCGCAAGGTGCGCCATACGCTGGAATTCCCCGACCTCTCGCGTTTCTTCGCGAACGAGATCGCCCGCGGAGCACCGGAAATGGCGCCGCACTGGGCCGCGCTCAAGGCCGCGGTCGAGGAGGCGAACGCCGTCATCCGGCAATGGATCGACAGCGGCAAGATCGCCCCGGTCGATCCGCTGCTCTTCCAGATGAACATCTGGGCCGTGACCCAGCACTATGCCGAATACGAGGCGCAGGCCCGCGTGCTGATGGACAAGCCCGAGAACGAGCCACTCGACGCCGAACGCATCATCGCCGAAGCGACCCGGCTCTTCCTGTATCGCTGCGGGCTTTCCGGCAAGAAGGCCGAAACACCATGAAGGCGCTTCAACCTGCCGCCCTGCCCGCGCCCTTCGGCCGTTATTCCCACGGCATCGCCTCGGGCAGGCTCGTCGTGACCTCCGGCCAGCTCGGCCTTGCCGCCAACGGCACGGTCCCGGAGGGCGTCACCGCGCAGGCGGAACTGTGCTTTGCCAATATCCGCGCGATCCTTGCCGAGGCCGGGGCGGACTTTTCCCATGTCCTGCGCTTCAACGCTTTCGTGACGGCGCGCGCGCACATGGCCGAATACATGGCCGTGCGCGACCGCCTCGTCGCCGACCTTCCGGTCAAGCCCGCCTCCACCCTGATGATCGTCTCCGGCTTCACCCGGCCGGAATTCCTGGTCGAGGTCGAGGCAACGGCCCTCCTGCCATAGACGACAAGGAAAGACGACGATGGTTCAGATCACCTTCGTGCAGCACGACGGAAGCCGGCATGTCGTGGAAGCCTCCGCCGGCATGACGCTGATGGAGGCCGCGCGCGACGATGACGTGCGCGGCATCCTCGCCGAATGCGGCGGGGCCTGTTCCTGTTCCACCTGCCATGTCTATGTCGCGCCCGAATGGGTAGACCGGCTGCCGCCGATCTCGGCGCTGGAACAGGACATGCTCGACTTTGCCCACGACCCCGACCCGGCGCGCTCGCGCCTCTCCTGCCAGATCAAGGTGACGGACGCCCTCGACGGGCTGCTCGTAGACCTGCCGGAGCGGCAGGGTTAATTATCGGCGGCCCTACGGCTGCTCGCGCATGCCGGGCGTCGCCTCGCGCTGGTCGGCATCCTCCAGGTCGGTCTTCACCAGGAAGGCGTCCGTGTGCTCGCGGACGGCCTCGCGGATCGCGGCGAGGTTCGGCTCGTCGTCACCCTCGATTTCTCCGTCGCCCTGGTCGATTTCCCGTTCGGCCTGGTACCAGTGGTCATCCGGCTTGCCGTCCGGCCGGCCTTCCTGCTGCCAGAGCTCGTGGGCGCGCTTGCGGATTTTCTCTTCGCGATCGTCGGTCATGGACAGGCTCCCTTCCGTTTCTGCGATAACGGCAGAGGGGAGGAGATGTTCCGGCATCCCGCCCCCGCCTTTCGAGCCATTATGTCCCTGCTTGCGCAGTTCAGGAAGCGCGAATAAGCATGTCCTGCCGCGCGTCTCAGGCATGACGCACGCCGTGTCGGGGGACGATCATGAGCTTTACGGAAACGACGACCACGTCCTGGTTCGCCAGGCTGAAGGGGGCGCTGATCAAGATCGTGGTCGGCTTCATCCTTCTCATCGCCTGCATCTGGCTGCTGTTCTGGAACGAAGGCCGGTCGGTGAAGACCTACCGGGCGCTCGTCGAGGGCGCGGGCCTCGTCGTTTCCGTCGACAACGGCAGCGTGGATCCGGCAAACGACGGCAAGCTGGTGCACATTTCAGGACCGGTGAAGCCGGTCGGCGTGCCGCAGGACGACGTGCTCGGCATTTCGGCCGAAGGGGCGGCCGGGCTCGAACGCATCGTCGAGATGTACCAGTGGGTCGAGACCGCGAAGTCGGAGACGCGCAAGCAGCTCGGCGGCAGCGAGGAGACCGTCACCACCTATTCCTACAACAAGCAATGGAAGCGCGACGAGGTCAATTCCGGCAGCTTCCGCCAGCCGGGCCACGACAACCCGCAAAAGCCGATCGACGACGCGAGCTTCCCGGTGAAGTCCGCGACGATCGGCGCGTTCAGCGTCGATGGCCGCGCGGTCGCGCGCCTCGGCGACGAACGGCCGGTGCCGCTCACGGCCATCGAGGCCAATCGCATGGCGGAAATGGTGACGCTCGGCAAACCGGCCTCGGTCATTGCCGGCCAGGTGATCTTCTCCTTCAACCCGGAAGATCCGCAGGTCGGCGACATCCGCATCCGTTTCGAGCGCTCCGACATTGCCGAGGCGAGCTTCGTCGGCGCCCAGCGCGGCAGCGGCCTGACACCCTACAAGACGACGAACGGGCGCGACCTCTTCCTCAGCGATGCCGGCCTCATCGACGCGGCCGCCATGTTCGATGCGGCGCAGAGCGAGAACACGATCATCACCTGGCTCGTGCGGGTCGGCGGGCTGATCGGCGTCTTCGTCGGCTTCGCCTTCATCCTGTCGATCCTCGGCGTCATCGCCGATGTCGTGCCCTTCGTCGGCTCCATCGTGCGCTTCGGCACGACGGCCATCGCGCTCATCCTGACCCTGCTGATCGGGCCGGCCGTCATCGCCATCGCCTGGATCGCCTATCGCCCGCTGATCGCCATCGCGGTTCTCGCGGCAGGTGTTGCGCTGGCGGCGGGCATCCTCTATCTGCGGCGCGGCAAGGCGGCGGCACCGGCTTTCGGACGAGCCTGAGACCGACGCGGAAACGAACACGAACAGCGGGTAACGCGTGACCTACTACGCCTCGAAGATCTTCTGGCTGGCCGCCCAGCCCCTGTCGCTCGCGCTGCTGCTGCTCGTTCTCGGCCTCCTGGCCGGGCTCTTGAAATGGAACCGCCTGCGGACGGCGGCGAGCGGGCTTGCCGCCGCCGTGCTTTTCGTGACGCTGTTCACCACGACGGGCTCCGTCCTCCTGCAGGCGCTGGAGGACCGCATCGCGCGGGCGGAGCTGCCCGCCGGCGGCCCCGGCTGCATCATCATGCTCGGCGGCGGCGTGGAGGCGGAGGTGATCGCGGCGCGCGGCGGCTTCGAGATGAACCAGGCAGGCGACCGCTTCACCGAGACGCTGCGGCTGGCGCGGGAGTTCCCTGCCGCGCGCATCCTCGTCTCGGGCGGCGACGGCTCGTTCAGCGGCAGCTACGAGGGCGATGCGGCCGTCGCGGCGCACTTCTTCGAGGCCTTCGGCGTGTCCGCCGACCGGCTGATCCGCGAGACGGAATCACGCACCACCTTCGAGAATGTCGAAAACACCAAGACGCTTCTTGCCGAAAACGGCCTGGAGCGCTGCCTGCTGGTGACCTCGGCCTTCCACATGCCGCGCTCGGTCGGCCTCTTCCGCAAGCTCGGCCTCGACGTCCTGCCCTGGCCGACGGATTTCCGCACGACGGGCCGCGCCGGCCTCGCGCTCGATTTCACCCAGCCCTCGACCAACAGCCAGCTGACGACGACGGCGCTCAGGGAATGGACGGGGCTGCTGCTCTACTATGTCGCCGGCCGCACCCACGCGCTCTTTCCGCAATAGGATCTATTTCTTCGAGATCGTATCGAACTGGGCGCCGCGCACGCGAATGGTCATGATGCAATAGTCCGGATCGTCACGCCCGCAGCTTGCGGCATTGGCCTTCAGTTCCAGCACCATGTTGCCGTAGCGCTTCTTCATCTCGTAGCCGTAGAGATCGGCATTGGCGGCCAGGAAATACCCGCCCTCGACGACCTGGATGTAGAATTCATGCGGGCAGCCGACATTGCCGCACAGGCCGCCCGGCGTGCCGTCGCAATTGACGGCGCCGAGATTGAAGATCGCGTCGACGATGCCGTCATTGTTGAAATCGACATTGTCGGCAAAATCCTCGCCATAGGTCGGCGCCTTGCAGCGCTTGGCGACCTCGGCCTCAACTGCCGCACGCGCATCCGGCACGATCTCCGCCGCGCGGACCGGCAGGGCGGTCGAAACGAGCGCGGCGGCGGCGAGTGCGAGGGTTCTGATGCGGGTGGCCATCTCTCAAACCTTTCCATGGCGGGCATTTCGGTCAATATGCGGACGGGCCGGCGTCTTGCCTGATTCTGCCCGGGCGTACGGGCGCGCACTCTAGCGCGGGAAAGCTGTCGCGAGGCTTGGGCGGCGAAGGAGGAATGCGTGTCGATCCTGGAACTGCTCGACTATACGGGCGTCGCCGTCTTTGCCGCCACCGGCGCGCTCTCGGCCTCGCGCAAGCAGCTCGACATCATCGGTTTCCTCTTCCTTGCCGCCGCGACGGGCATCGGCGGCGGCACGTTCCGCGACGTCATCCTTGGCGCGACGCCCGTCTTCTGGGTGGTGAACCCGACCTATCTCATCGTCTGCGTCGCGGTTGCGCTCGTCGTCTTCGTGCTCGCCCACCGGATCGAGTCACGCTATCGCCTGCTGCTCTGGCTCGATGCGATGGGCGTCTCGGCCTATTGCGTGATGGGCGCGGCAAAGGGGCTTGCCGCCACCGGCTCGCCGACGGTGGCGATCACGACCGGCGTCCTCACCGCAAGCTTCGGCGGCATCCTGCGCGATCTCCTGGCGGGAGAGCCCTCCGTGCTGCTGCGGCCGGAAATCTACATCACCGCGGCGCTCATCGGCGCGGCCGGCTTCACCGCGGCCAGCGTGGCGGACGCGCCGCTCTGGCTCGCCTCCGCCATCGGCATCGGCGCAGCCTTCATCGTGCGCGGCGGGGCGTTGCGATTCGGCTGGTGCTTTCCGGTCTACAAGCCGCGGCCGGGACGGCATCCGGACGACGTGATGTGAAAAGCGATCCCGCGATCAACCCTTCTTCGGGCGCAGGCGGATGATCACATCAACGTGAGCGATCTCCATGCCCTCGGGCGGCTCCGGCAGGTTGCCGATGGCGATGTTGCTCACGGGAATGTCGAGCACGTGGTTCTCGCCCTCGACGAAGAAATGGTGGTGGTCAGACACATTGGTGTCGAAATAGGTCTTCGAGCTCTCCACCGCCAGGACCCGGATGAGGCCGGCCTCGGTGAACTGGTGCAGCGTGTTGTAGACGGTCGCCAGCGAGACCGGGACGCCGGCGGCGACGGCTTCCTCGTGCAGTTCCTCCACCGTCAGATGGCGGTCGCCCTTGGCGAAGAGCAGGTCCCCGAGTGCCACGCGCTGGCGCGTCGGACGCAGGCCGCAATGGCGCAGGCGCTCTTCGATGGGCATCTCGTGTGCATGCGTCATGGGCAACGGATCCGCTTGTCTGGCCTTGAACAACAATCTTGAACTTTCGATATAACTTTACGAGCGCCGGGATTCAATAGGATTGCGGCGGATGAAAGACGCGCAACATGCGGAAAACCGGGGCCTTTGCCCGCACCGTGCCACTTTGCACTGGCTGTCACCGCAAGCATCATGTATGCGGACAGCTGAATGAACGTCTCGCCCGGCGCGGGCGAGGCGACAAGGAGGGAACGGTCCGGGTGCTTCAATTCGCACCACACCTTCTCTAAATCTAACGCAAAGCAAGCGTTGTTCAGACCGGGGATGAGACATTCGATGACGACCAGGCAATCCAGCTACAACTATGAGGAAATCCTGCGCTGCGGCCGCGGCGAGCTGTTCGGCCCCGGCAATGCCCAGCTTCCTCTGCCGCCCATGCTGATGGTCCACCGCATCACCGACATCTCCGAGACCGGCGGCGCCTTCGACAAGGGCTACATCCGCGCCGAATACGACGTGAAGCCGGACGACTGGTATTTCCCCTGTCACTTCCAGGGCAATCCGATCATGCCGGGTTGCCTCGGCCTCGACGGCATGTGGCAGCTCACGGGCTTCTTCCTCGGCTGGCTCGGCGAGCCCGGCCGCGGCATGGCGCTTTCGACCGGCGAAGTGAAGTTCAAGGGCATGGTCCGCCCGCACACGAAGCTCCTCGAATACGGCATCGACTTCAAGCGCGTCATGCGCGGCCGCCTCGTGCTCGGCACGGCGGACGGCTGGCTGAAGGCCGACGGCGAGACCATCTACCAGGCGTCCGACCTGCGCGTCGGCCTGTCGAAGGACAAGGAAGCTTAAAGGCCGCGGAGCCACCGGAAGCCTGAAGGCGGCGCCGAGCCGCCTTCACAACGAGACGTTCTAGAAAAGGTCAGGAATATGAGACGGGTAGTTGTCACGGGTCTGGGGATCGTATCCTCCATCGGGAACAACGCGGACGAAGTGACGGCGTCGCTGCGCGATGCACGCTCGGGCATCAGCTTCTCGCAGGATTTCGCCGACCACGGCTTCAAATGCCAGGTCTGGGGCGCGCCGAACATCGACACGAGCGAACTCGTCGATCGCCGCGCCGCCCGCTTCCTCTCGCAGGGCGGCTCCTGGAACCACGTCGCCATGAAACAGGCGATCGCCGATGCCGGCCTGGAAGAGACAGACTACGCCGCCAACGAGCGCGTCGGCATCATCATGGGCTCGGGCGGCCCCTCCACCCGCACGCTGATCGAGGCCGCCGAGATCACGCTAAAGAACAATTCGCCCAAGCGCATCGGCCCGTTCGCCGTGCCGAAGGCCATGTCTTCGACGGCATCCGCGACGCTCGCCACCTGGTTCAAGATCCACGGCGTCAACTACTCGATCTCGTCTGCCTGCTCGACCTCGGCGCACTGCATCGGCAATGCCGCCGAAATGATCCAGTGGGGCAAGCAGGATCTCATGTTCGCCGGCGGCCACGAAGATCTCGACTGGACCATGTCGAACCTCTTCGACGCCATGGGCGCCATGTCTTCAAAGTACAACGACACGCCCGCGACGGCCTCGCGCGCCTATGACGTCAGCCGCGACGGCTTCGTCATCGCCGGCGGCGCCGGCGTGCTGGTTCTGGAAGAGCTGGAACGCGCCAAGGCCCGCGGCGCGAAGATCTATGCGGAGATCGTCGGCTACGGCGCGACCTCGGACGGCTACGACATGGTGGCCCCGTCGGGCGAAGGCGCGGTGCGCTGCATGCGCCAGGCGCTCTCCACCGTGAAGGGCGACGTCGACTACATCAATACGCACGGCACCTCGACGCCCGTCGGGGATTCCAAGGAGATCGGCGCGATCCGCGAAGTCTTCGGCGACAAGATCCCGCACATCCAGTCGACCAAGTCGCTGACCGGCCACTCGCTCGGCGCTGCCGGCGTGCAGGAATCGATCTACAGCCTGCTGATGATGCAGGCCGGCTTCATCGGCGAAAGCGCGCATATCACCGAGCTCGACCCGGAATTCGACGGTGTCCCGATCGTACGCAAGCGCATCGACGGTGCGAAGATCGATATCGCCCTTTCCAACTCCTTCGGCTTCGGCGGCACGAACGCCACGCTGGTCTTCCAGCGCCACAACGGATGACAATCATGACGGGGATCATGAACGGCAAGCGCGGCCTCATCATGGGGGTCGCGAACAACCATTCCATCGCGTGGGGGATCGCGCAGAAGCTGGCCGGCCAGGGCGCGGAGCTCGCCTTCACCTACCAGGGCGAGGCGCTCGGCAAGCGCGTCAAGCCGCTCGCCGCCGAACTCGGCTCGGACTTCGTCATACCCTGCGACGTCGAGGACATCGCCTCGGTCGACGCGGCGATCGCGGCGATCAAGGACAAGTGGGGCAAGCTCGACTTCGTCGTGCACGCCATCGGCTTCTCCGACAAGAACGAGCTGAAGGGCCTCTACGCCGACACCTCGCGCGAGAACTTCTCGCGCACCATGGTGATCTCCTGCTTCTCCTTCACGGAGATTGCCAAGCGGGCCGCCGAGCTGATGAGCGAGGGCGGTTCCATGCTGACGCTGACCTATGGCGGCTCGATGCGCATCATGCCGAACTACAACGTCATGGGCGTCGCCAAGGCCGCGCTGGAGGCCTCTGTGCGTTACCTCGCCGGCGACTACGGCCCGCGCGGCATCCGCGTCAACGCGATCTCGGCCGGACCGATCCGGACCCTCGCCGGCGCCGGCATTTCCGATGCCCGTGCCATGCTCTCCTGGCAGCAGAAGAACGCGCCGCTCCGCCGCACCGTCACCATCGAGGACGTCGGCAACTCGGCGCTGTACCTGCTCTCGGATCTGTCGAGCGGCGTCACCGGCGAAATCCACTATGTGGACGCCGGCTACAACATCACCTCCATGCCGACGCTGGAGCGCCTGGCGAAGGCCGACAGCGAATAAGCAACCCGCCTCTCCCCCTGCCGGGACCTTCTCCGAACGGCGGAGAGAGGCGTATCATGCTGGTTCTCCTTACCGCCGATCGTGCGCGGGGGAACGGCAGGGCCAACTCTCCTCGCCCGTTTGCGGGGGAGGAAAGCCGTCAGGCTGGCGAGAGCCCTTCCGTCTCAAAGCAGCGCCAGCAGGAGCAGCAGCAGAGCCACGGCCGCGGCAACGGCGATGAAGAGCGTGCGCACGCGGCTGTTCATTTCCAGCGGCTTGCCGTCCGCGCCGCGCCGCAGAAAGGCGAGCGGCACCTCGGAGGTCGGCGTATGCCCCTCCCCTTCCTTCACATCCTTGGCGATGACTTCCGCCACATCTTCCATCATGGGCGGCCTTGCAGGTCCAAAAGCCATTGCGGGTCTCCTGAACGAAAGCGATCCGGGAATGGTGGACCTCTTTCGGCAAAATGGCAATCGGCCTGAACGGACTGCTGATTGATCCTACTCCAGCACGACAGGCACGAGCGAAAGCACGAGCAGCAGCGCCATTGCCCGGTTGAAGACCCTGAGGCTGCGTTCGCGCGCGAGGAAGCGGGCCGCGCCGACGCCGATCCCCGTCCAGGCCACCGTGCTGACCAGTGTCGCGCCGCCGAAGATGACGGCGAAGACCGCGGGCACGGTCAGGTCTCCCGCCGCGCCCTTGCCATAGGTGACGACCGCGCCGGCCACCATCACCCAGAGCTTCGGATTGACGAGTTGCAGCAGGGCGCCTTCGAAGAAACCGAACGGACGCTGCGCGCTGCCATCCGGCACCGCTCGCGCGGGCACGGCATTGGCGATGCGCCAGGCGAGCCAGAGCAGATAGGCAATGCCCAGCCATTTCAGCGCCAGATGCACGCGCGGCTCGGCGATGACCGAGCCGCCCACAGCCGCGACGACGAAGATGATGACAGCGACGCCGGCCCCCATGCCGATCGCCACCGGCAGCGTCCGGCGAAAGCCGTAGTTCGCTCCTGAAGCCGTCACCATCGTGTTGTTCGGCCCCGGCGTGCCCGCCATGGCGAATGCGAAGCCCGAAGCTGCCAGAAACCAGGCCCAGTCCATCTTGCTCTCCTCATCGAAACGACGGCAGCCTAGCGGTCCTCGAGCGCAATCGGGTTGCCAAGATGCCAGACTTGGGGGAGATTTTGGCATTGCCTGCCGCAAACCGGCTTGAACGTTCGTGAGGATTCCAGTGCCGCTCGATGAAACGGATCGCGCATTCTTCGCACGCTGCAGCAGGACGGGCGTCTGCAGAATGTCGAACTCGCCAGGCGCGTCGGCCTCTCGCCCTCGCCCTGCCTTCGCCGGGTCAGGTTGCTGGAGGACGCGGGCATCATCAGCCGCTACGTGGCTGTCGTCGATCAGGCGAAGGTGGGGTTGCAGCTTTCCATGTTCGCGCGCGTCTCGCTGACGGCGCAGGATGCGGAGACGATCGACCATTTCATCGCGGCGATGAAGCGGCTGCCGGAGGTGGTGGAATGCTACATCATGCTCGGCGAAAGCGACGCGCTGCTGCGCGTCGTCGTCTCGGATCTTGCAGACTACCGTCGCTTCCAGTCGACGCACCTCACCCGTAAGAACGGCATCCAGACCGTCAAGACGGACGTGCCGAGCGAGACGATCAAGCAGACCTTCGCGCTGCCCCTGTAGGGCTCAGCGCCTGCCCCAGAGCACCTTGAAACGGGCGTTGCGGCAGAGTTCGCCGCTTTCCTTGAACGCTTCCTTCAGCGCCGGCTCGTAGGGCAGGCCGCGGTTGGCGACCATCAGCAGGCGGCCGCCGGCCTTCAGCGATTTCGCCGCCATGCGGATCATTCCCGCGCCGAGCGAATGGTCGGCGGCATGGCCTTCGTGGAAGGGCGGGTTCATGACGATCAGGTCGTAGTGATCGCGCGGCGCCTCGGCCGTCAGGTCGAACCAGAAATAGCGGGCGGGAATGTTCGGGCAGTTCTCCGCCATGTTCTCCTTGGCCGCTTCCAGCGCCTCGTAATGCGCCTCGAAAAGGTCGATGCCCTTTGCCTGCGGCGCGCGGCCGCCGAGCATGACGGAGAGATAGCCCCAGCCCGCGCCGAAATCGGCGGCGTGGCCGTGGAAGTCTTCCGGGATGCGGGTGGCAAGCAGCTCGGAGCCCTCGTCGATGCGGTCATGCGAGAACATGCCCGGCGCGGCCGTGAAGCGGCCGGCGATGCGCACCGGCTTCGCCGCCAGCTTGGAGACGGCCTCGGACGGGTCTTCGGGGCGGGCGAACCAGATGGCGAGGCCGTGATATTTCGGCATGGAATCGCCCGTGAGGCCAAGCTGGTCGAGGCGCTTGCGCATGGACTGCACGCCGTCTTCCTTGCCTCCGGCGACGACGATGAGGCCGCCGGTGCGCACGCGGCGCAGCGCCTCGGCGATACGGTTCTCGTTCTCGCCCTTGTGCTTGGTCATCAGGATGAGCGCGCCATCGAAATCCTCGCCCTCGACGACCGGCTTCACCGGCGCGCGCACCGCTTCCAGCCCACGATAAAGCGAGCGCAGCGGCTGTACGGCGTCCAGCGCCGCGTCAAAACCTTCCGGCGGGCGCTGGCCGGCTTCCGCGCCGAGGAAGAGGTAGCGTTCGCCCTCTCCGGGCAGGCCGAGCGTGCCGGAGGCGAAGGGGTGGAACAGGGTCTTGAGGGCGTCGCGGGTCATGGTGGGCTTTCGGCGGAGATACGGGTCTATAAAAAAGGGGCGCGGAACGTGCCGCTCCGCGCCCCCTTGATCGATAAAAATCCGATTACTCGGCGGCGGCTTCGCCGTCGCCCTTCTTGTCGGCGGTGATTTCCTTGCCGGTCGCCTGGTCGACGACCTTCATGGACAGGCGAACCTTGCCGCGCTCGTCGAAGCCCATCAGCTTGACCCAGACCTTGTCGCCTTCCTTGACGACGTCGGAGGTCTTGGCGACGCGTTCCTGCGCCAGCTGCGAGATGTGCACGAGGCCGTCACGCGGGCCGAAGAAGTTGACGAAGGCGCCGAAATCGGCGGTCTTGACGACCGTGCCCTCGTAGATCTGGCCGACTTCCGGTTCCGCGACGATGGAGTGGATCCACTTGCGGGCGGCTTCGATCTCCTTGGCGGACGAGGAGGCGATCTTGATCGTGCCGTCGTCCTCGATGTTGATCTTGGCGCCGGTCTTCTCGACGATCTCGCGGATGACCTTGCCGCCCGTGCCGATGACTTCACGGATCTTGTCGACCGGGATGTTCATGACTTCGATGCGCGGGGCGAACTCGCCGAGCTGGCTGCGGCCTTCGGAGATTGCATTGGCCATTTCGCCGAGGATGTGCTTGCGGCCGCCCTGCGCCTGGCTGAGCGCGACCTTCATGATCTCTTCGGTGATGCCGGCGATCTTGATGTCCATCTGCAGCGAGGTGATGCCGTCCGCCGTGCCGGCGACCTTGAAGTCCATGTCGCCGAGGTGGTCCTCGTCACCGAGGATGTCGGAGAGGACCGCAAAACGGTCGCCTTCGAGGATCAGGCCCATGGCGATGCCGGCAACCGGCTTTGCCAGCGGAACGCCGGCGTCCATGAGGGCGAGCGAGGTACCGCAGACCGTTGCCATCGAAGACGAGCCGTTCGACTCGGTGATCTCGGAAACGACGCGCAACGTGTAGGGGAACTGTTCCGCCGTCGGCAGCATCGGGCGGATGGCGCGCCAGGCGAGCTTGCCGTGGCCGATTTCGCGGCGGCCCGGGGAGCCCATGCGGCCCGTTTCACCGACCGAATAGGGCGGGAAGTTGTAGTGCAGCAGGAAGCGTTCCTTGTACATGCCGGTCAGGCTGTCGACATACTGCTCGTCTTCGCCGGTGCCGAGGGTCGCAACGACGACCGCCTGAGTTTCGCCGCGGGTGAAGAGAGCCGAGCCGTGCGTGCGCGGCAGGATGCCGACTTCCGAGACGATGGTGCGAACGGTTTCAAGATCGCGGCCGTCGATGCGGCTCTTGGTGTCGAGGATGTTCCAGCGGACAATCTTGGCCTGGAGGTGCTTGAAGACGGCGCCGATGACTTCCGCGCTGTATTTCGGCTCGACGCCTTCGGGCAGGAAGTGCGCCTTCACCTTCGCCTTGACGGCGTCGACGGCGGCGTAGCGATCAGCCTTCTGGGTGATCTTGTAGGCGTCGCGAAGTTCGGCTTCGGCAAGGCCGAGCATTTCGGCTTCAAGCGCGGAATGATCTTCCGGGATGAAATCGCGCGGCTCCTTGGCAGCGACTTCAGCGAGCTTGATGATCGCATCGATGACCGGCTGGAAGCCCTTGTGGCCGAACATGACGGCGCCGAGCATGACGTCTTCGGCAAGTTCCTTGGCTTCGGACTCGACCATGAGGACGGCGTCCTGCGTGCCGGCGACGACGAGGTCGAGAACGGACTCGTCCATCTCGTCGAGATGCGGGTTCAGGACATACTCGCCATTGATGTAGCCGACGCGGGCGGCGCCGACCGGGCCCATGAAGGGAACGCCGGAAATCGTGAGCGCCGCGGAAGCGGCAACCATCGACAGGACGTCCGGATCGTTTTCGAGGTCATGCTGGACGACCGTGACGACGACCTGCGTGTCGTTCTTGTAGCCTTCCGGGAACAGCGGGCGGATCGGACGGTCGATCAGGCGGGAAACCAGCGTTTCCTTTTCCGACGGGCGGCCTTCGCGCTTGAAGTAGCCGCCGGGGATCTTGCCGGCGGCGTAGGTCTTTTCCTGGTAGTTGACGGTGAGCGGGAAGAAATCCTGGCCGGGCTTCGGCGCCTTGGCGGAAACGACGGTGGCGAGAACGACGGTTTCGCCGTAGGTCGCGAGAACCGCGCCGTCAGCCTGGCGGGCGATCTTGCCGGTTTCCAGCTTGAGCGGACGGCCCGCCCATTCGATTTCAACCGTATGGGTATCGAACATGTCTTGTCCTTCTTGACGGATACGCGCACCGCCGCCCAAAGGCGCAGGTGGTCTATCCGCGTTCGTGACGCATCATGGGCAAGACAACGGGAGGCTTCCGGAACATGGCCCGCGAACTCTTCGCCTGAAGGCTTTTCGGCCTGGCCGACGACAGGCGCGCGCCTGAAGCATCCTGCAATCCTGCCCCATGACAGGTCATCGGTTGGTTCCGCAGGACCGGCCCATCCGGCCTGCTGGAAAATCCCCTTTCGCGAGGCGGCCTCAACCGGCACAGGCGAAACGGTCTTGTCTGTCTTGCGCAATCCCAAACGCAAAGGCGCGGCGCGCCTCTGCCGGAACTGCTCTAGCGAAACGTCCGTTCCGCAAAAGAAAGCGGCGGGCGCTCGCAAGGAACGCCCGCCGAAATTGCTTAGCGGCGAATACCGAGGGCAGCAATCAGCTTGCTGTAACGGGATTCGTCCTTCTTCTTGAGGTAGTCAAGAAGCGAGCGGCGGCTGGAAACCAGCGTCAGAAGGCCACGACGGGAGTGGTTGTCCTTCTTGTGGTCCTTGAAGTGGCCGGTCAGGTTGTTGATACGCTCGGTCAGGATCGCGACCTGAACTTCCGGAGAACCGGTGTCGCCTTCCTTGGTGGCGTATTCCTTGATCAGCGCAGCCTTGCGCTCAGCAGTGATCGACATCGTATGTCCTTTCATGAATGGAGAACCAGGGTCGCCAAAAGCCGGGATGCCGTCCAGCGATGGCCGTGAAGGCAAGTGGGGAAAGCCCCGCATTGCTGGCGGTGCCTATAAACCATTCCCTCATGAAAGAAAAGAGCCGTCGTCAACGCCGCTCGGCCGGCTGGCTGGGCGCGGCTTCGCGCGCATCGCCGGGCTGCTTGCACACGACATAGGCGCCGAACACCCAGCCGAGCTGCACGCCCTGCCGCGCGACGAAAAGCCAGTGTTTCGTGCCGACCTTCCTCTCCTCGACGATCTCGACCTGCGTTCCGTTCGCAAGGGTCGTCAGGATCGGGCCGTTCGGCGCCGCGCGCACATTGAGCGGCGTGCCGGTCGGATCGTCGACAGAGCACTGGCCATAGGCGGCAAGGATTTGGGACGCTGAAAGGACAAGGCACGCCGAGACGGCGGCCCCACGCAGGAATGACGTCATGAAACACACCCATGGCCGATGCATCGGAAAAGGAGCGGTTTCCTCATTGCGCCGCTCCCTGCTCGTGGCCGTCCTCGTCGCGCAACCGGGCGAGCGGGATCGTCACGCGCCATTCGATGCCGTCGTCGTGAACGATGAAGTCCAGCTTGGCATCGAGCGCCATGCCGAGCATGCGCTCCAGCACGACGCTGCCGAAGCCCTTGCGGCTGGCGGCGATGGCCTGCCTGTCGATCGTCGCCCGGCTCTCGCGCCAGATGAGGTTCAGATTCGCGCCGGACGTCACCCAGCTGAGGGAGATGATGCCGGTCTCGTTGGCGAGCGCACCGTATTTCGTGGCGTTCGTCGACAGTTCGTGCAGCGCCATGCCGAGCGTCTGCGACGCCTGCGGATCGAGGAGAACGGATGGGCCGGCGATGCGCACGCGCCCCGCATCGTCGGGCGTGAACGGTTTGAGCTGGTTCTTGGCAAGCTCCATGAGGTTCACGCCCTGGGTGGCATTGGCGATCATCAGGTCCGTCGACCGGGCAAGGCCGGCGACGCGCCTGCGAAACGTCTCGGCGAAGTCGCTGGCATTTTCCGCCGCCGCGGCCGACTGGTTCAGCATGGCCTGGATGACGGTGAGCTGGTTCTTCGAGCGGTGCGCCACCTCGCGCATCAGGAAACGCACCTCGTTTTCCGATTTGACGCGGGCATCGGCGGCTTCGGCGAGCGCGCGCGACACCGTTTCCAGCTCGGAAATGGCGTAGGGGCGCGGCGACACCCGTTCGCCAAGGCCAAGACGGCGCGCATCGTGCGCCAGCAGCCGGACATCACGGGAAAGGACACGGGCGATGCCGACGGCGCTGATGGCGGCGAGTGCGGCAAAGACCGCGCCGCCGATCGTCAGCCACAGGAAGGAGGAAACCGCCGGCGCCTGCACGTCCGACGCCTTCGCCCAGGCGATCATGCGCCAGCCGGCAAGCGAGGAGAATTCCGTGACGACCTGATAGTCGACGCCATCCCGCCGCATGGCGCTGACGCCGAGCCGCAACGACGGCACGACGCGCAGGAAGAAGGGCTGGCCGGTTTTCTGCTTCTCGTCGGTCGAGGCAATGACCGTGCCGGCGGAATCGAGCACGGCCGCGTTCCAGCCGGGCGAGAGAATGTCCGGATTGACCGCGCGCCGCAACGCCTCGGCATTCTTCGTCAATGTCAGAAGGACGGGTTCGCCATTGGCAAGCCGCACCGGCATGTAGACATTGAACACCCAATGCTGCGCCGTGCGGCCGAAGAAGAGGTCGGAGACCATGCGTTCGCCGCGCGACAGCGCCAGACGCGCCGAAACCTGCTCGGACGCCGTGTTGAGCGGCGTGCCGAAGGGGACGCGCGTGTTGAGGCGTTGCCTCATCGCCTGATCGATGACGAGAAAATAGGTGTCCGTGCCCTGGAGCGTCTTCGTCGCCTGGGCATGCAGGGTCGCGTAGTCGCCCCTCGGCAGGCTTTCCGACGTCGACAGGAAGTTGAGCGTCGAGAACATGGCCGTGATTTCGCGCTCGACCGCGCGATTGACGGCGCTGGTCGAGGTGCGCAGCAGCGATTCGAAGATGCGCTCCTGCGCCTCGTTGGTGCGCTTCAGCACGACGATGGAGAACAGGAAGGCGGGAATGACGACGACGAGGATGAGGCAGACGAGGTAGAAGGCAACGGGATGATGCATGCGCCGGCGGTTTTCGACAGGGCCAGCACCCTCCTCCGCATCTTCGGCGGATACCGTTCTGTCAGTCGGCGCAATCGTCAACGGCCAGCCCTTTCACCCCTCGCCCGCCGGCGGCCGTGACGGCAATGCACCGCCCGGCCCGCCCTCGAACGAACCTCGCCGGCCCATAAAGCCCATAGCTTGTGGTGAAATCAAGTCGGCAACGATTGGTTCCGCAGCCCTTCTTCAACCGCCGAAGACGCGCTTCGGCCGGAACTCGCCGCCGGCGATCTCGCCGATCGCGACCAGCTTGCCACGGGCCGTCGCATAGGCTTCGTCCGCGGAAACCGGTGCATCCCGACCGCGCAGGATGATCGGATTGCCCATGCGCAGGCGGTGCGCCTGGTCATCGTTGATGACGATCTGCGGCAGGCTGGAAAGGGCTTCGCCGGTATCGATCAGGAACGCGTCGAGGGCGGCCAGCCGCTCGGCCTCGTCCGCGATCTCCTCAAGCGCCGTCAGATCGGCGAGCGGCACCATGTCGTCCTCGCCGAAGGGAGCGACGAAGGTGCGGCGCAGTGCCGAGATATGGCCGAAACAGCCGAGCTGGCGGCCGAAATCGCGGGCGAGCGCACGCACATAGGTGCCCTTGCCGCATTCGACCTCGAATGCCGCGGTGTTCTCGTCCGGACAGCCGATCAGGGTCAGGCGATGGATTTCCACCTCGCGCGAGGGGATCTCGACGGCTTCGCCTTCACGGGCGAGGTCATAGGCGCGTTCGCCGGCGATCTTGATGGCGGAGAACTGCGGCGGGATCTGCTGGATGACGCCGGTATACTCGCCGAGGATCGCCTGGATGGCATCCGCGGCAGGCCGCTTTTCCGAACTCCGCGTCACCTCGCCCTCGAGGTCGTCCGTCGTGCGTTCCTCGCCCCAGGTCACCGTGAATTCGTAGATCTTGCGGCCATCCATGACATAGGGCACGGTCTTGGTGGCATCGCCGAGCGCGATCGGCAGCATGCCGGAGGCGAGCGGATCGAGGGTGCCGGCATGGCCGGCCTTCTGCGCCTTGAACAGCCACTTGATCTTGGCGACGGCTTCGGTGGAGCCGAAATCGAACGGCTTGTCGAGGATCAGCCAGCCGGTAACCGGCCGGCCCTTGGGTTTGCGGGGTCTGGACATCTTATTCCTGGATTACTTGTCGTCGTCGCCGTCTTCGGCGGAAAGATCGCGGGCGACTTCCGGTGAACGCAGGAGATCGTCGATCTTCTTGTAGTTGTCGAAGCTGGTATCGTCGCGGAAGCGCACGTCTGGCATGTACTTCATCTGGCGCAACTGCGGGCCGAGGCGGCCGCGGATGAACTTCGAATTGCGGTTCAGCGCCTCGATCACCGCGTCATGATCCTTCACGCCGAGCGGGGTGACATAGGCCGTCGCGTGCTTGAGATCGGGCGACATGCGCACTTCCGAGATGGAAATCACGGTCTTCTCGAGAAGAGGGTCGCGCACTTCGCCGCGCTGGAGAACCTGGGTGATCGCCGCGCGCACCTGCTCGCCCACGCGCAGCATGCGTTGCGACGGCGCCGAGGATGTTGCTCTGGTCATGGTCGTCACTTTCAAAAAAATGCGAGCGCCGAAAAGGTCCGGCGCTCGCACGATGGTCTATCCGCCGGACGCTTACAGCGTACGGGTGATATGCTCCACGCGGAAGCACTCGATCTGGTCGCCGGCGCGGATGTCTTCGTAGTTCTCGAAGGCCATGCCGCATTCCTGGCCGACATTGACTTCCGAGACCTCGTCCTTGAAGCGCTTGAGCGTCTTGAGCTTGCCTTCGTGGATGACGACGTTGTCGCGAACCAGGCGCACGCCCACGCCGCGCTCGACCTTGCCTTCGGTGACGCGGCAACCCGCGACCTTGCCGACCTTCGTGATGTTGAACACCTCGAGGATCTCGGCGTAACCGAGGAAGGTCTCGCGGCGCTCCGGCGAGAGCAGGCCGGACATGGCCGCCTTCACGTCGTCCACCAGGTCGTAGATGATGTTGTAGTAGCGGATCTCGATGCCCTGGCGCTCGGCGAGCGAGCGGGCCTGTGCGTTCGCACGGACGTTGAAGCCGATGATCGCGGCGTTGGACGCTTCGGCGAGCGAAATGTCCGATTCCGTGATGGCGCCGGCACCGGAATGCACGATGCGCACCCGCACTTCGTCCGTCCCTAGCTTTTCCAGCGCGCCGGCAATGGCTTCGATTGAGCCCTGCACGTCGCCCTTGATGAGCAGCGGGAATTCCTTGAGGCCGGAGCTCTGCAGCTGGCTCATCATCTGCTCGAGCGAGCCGCGCGAACCGGACTGGCGGGCAACGGCCTTCTCGCGGGCGAGACGCTGGCGGTATTCCGAGATCTCGCGGGCACGGCTTTCGTTCTCGACCACGGCGAACTTGTCGCCGGCGGCCGGCGTGCCGGAGAGGCCGAGCACTTCGACCGGCATCGAGGGGCCGGCTTCCTTGACGTGCTCGCCCTTGTCGTTGACGAGGGCACGCACGCGGCCCCACTGGTCGCCGGCGACGACGATCTGGCCCGGCCGCAGCGTACCCGTCTGCACGAGAACGGTGGCGACGGCGCCGCGACCGCGATCGAGCTGGGCTTCGACGACGACACCTTCCGCGGTGCGGTTCGGGTTGGCCTTGAGGTCGAGGATTTCGGCCTGCAGCAGGATCGCTTCCAGGAGCTTGTCGAGGTTCGTGCCGTTCTTGGCCGAGACTTCCACGTCGAGCGTTTCACCGCCCATGGATTCGACGAAGACCTCGTGCTGGAGCAGCTGCGTGCGGACACGCTGGACGTCTGCGGTCGGCTTGTCGATCTTGTTGATCGCCACGATGATCGGGACGCCTGCCGCCTTGGCGTGGTTGATGGACTCGATCGTCTGCGGCATCACGCTGTCGTCGGCCGCGACCACCAGGATCGCGATATCCGTCGCCTGTGCGCCGCGGGCACGCATCGCGGTGAACGCTGCGTGGCCGGGGGTGTCGATGAAGGTGATCTTGTGGCCGTTCTGCTCGACCTGGTAGGCGCCGATATGCTGTGTGATGCCGCCGGCTTCGCCAGCGACAACGTTGGCATGCCGGATGGCGTCGAGCAGCGAGGTCTTGCCGTGGTCGACGTGGCCCATGATGGTCACGATCGGCGGACGCGATTCCAGATCGCCCTCGTCGTCGGCAACGTTGAAGATACCTTCCTCGACGTCGGATTCGGAGACGCGCTTGACGGTATGGCCGAATTCGCCGGCGATGAGTTCGGCCAGGTCGGCGTCGATCAGATCGCCGGGCTTCATCATCTGGCCTTCCTTCATCAGGTACTTGATGACGTCGACGGCGCGTTCGGACATGCGCTGCGACAGTTCCTGAATGGTGATGGTCTCCGGCAGCACGACCTCGCGCGAAATCTTCTCGCGCGTCTCCTGCATCATGGAGCGCTTGAACTTCTCCTGGCGACGGCGCATGGCCGAGAGCGAGCGGCCGCGCTGTGCGCCGTCCTCGTCGGTCGCGGCGGTCGTCAGCGTCAGCTTGCCCTGGCGGCGGCCGTCGTCGGTCTTCGGGCGGGCCGGCACCTTGGCGGGCTCCGGACGGGTGACCTTGCCGCGGTTGACGGGCGCACCGCCGCGCGGGCGCTTGTCGCCGTCGTCATCGGCTTCGTGGCGGCCACGGCCGGCAACCGGCGCTACCGCCGGCGTACGGGTCGGCTGCGGGCGGGTTTCGGCAGCGGGGGCGGCAACGGCCGGCTTTGCCACCGGCTGCGCGACGGCCTCTTCCACGGCGGGAGCGGGCGCGGCGGCCTCGGCGGCGCGGCGCTCGGCCTCTTCCTTCTCGCGGACGAGGCGTGCCTCTTCCTCGGCCTTGCGGCGGGCTTCCTCTTCCACCTTGCGGCGGGCCTCGTCCTCGGCGCGCTGGCGCGCTTCGGCGGCGTCGCGGATCTGTGCTTCGGCAAGCGCGCGGCGACGGGCCTCGACCTCATCGGGGGAAAGCTGGTTCAGCACCACGCCGACACGCGGGCGGCTCTGCTCATGCTGCTGCGGCGCCGGGCGCGAGTGTTGCTGCACGGGGCGCGTCTGCTGCGGTTCGGGCTGGCGCTGCTGCACGGGCGTGACGGGCGTCACCGGCCGCTCGTCTTCCGGGCGGTTGATGCGGCGCTTGCGGGTCTCGACCACGACGGCCTTCGTCCGGCCACGACCCATGTCCTGGCGCACGGTTCCCTGCTGAACCCCCGAGGGCTTCAGGCTCAGGGTCTTCTTGCCAGCCACGCTGATCGTCTTGTCGTCTTTGTTGTCGGTCATTCCGTTCCGTTCCTAAGATCAGGGCCGGATGCGTATCACCAGACCCCGTCGTTCAATTGTGTTCCAATGCGATTTCGGCCGGCGGAATGCCGGTGACCGCGTCATTGGTTTGTCTGGCCAGCGCCACCTTTTGCCATCATTTGGCTGTCGCCCCGGTATTTCTCGAGCATGATTGCGCGCTTCACTACACCCTCACCCGCCTGCCCTGCAAGCGCCGCGGCATGGATAAAAGCATTCTGGCCCAAAAGGCCCTCCAATTCGCCCTCCGAAAAGAGCCTGAAGGAGGGTATTTCCGTTTCGTCTTCGGTGAGGAAGCTTGCCGCCCGCCTCGCCTGGTCGATCTTTCTCACGCCGTCCTCGGCCGCGTCCGTCGCGTGGAACACGGCAAGAGCGGCCAAAGACCGCACCGCCTGGTCCACCTTGGTGGAGCCGGTGATGAACTGGCCGGCCTTACGCGCCATGTTCATCATGCCCCCGAGCTGGGCCGCCAGAAGCCGGTCCACCTCGGCCCCGAGCTCCGGGCCGGCCTTCGCCTCCGCCTTCAGCGCCCGCGGGAAGAGCTTCCTGGCGATCGCCTTGTCGACGATCGCCCGTTCGGCCTTCACCCAGCATCCACGTCCGGGAAGCTGACGCTTCAGGTCCGGCACGACGCTGCCGTCCGGACCGGCGACGAAGCGGATCAGATCGTCCGCCTCGCCCCTTTCGCGCGTCACGATGCACATGCGGTCGTTCACGCCGTCGTCCTTCTTACCCATACCACGGCGTCTCCAGCCGCGGGACGCCGTCAGGCGTCCTGCTCGGCCCCGTCGACAGCCGGCTCTTCAGCCGCGATGTCCTCTTCCGTGATCCAGCCGGCCGCAAGGCGCGCCTGGACGATCATGGCTTCGGCTTCGGCGCGCGAGACCTCGAACTTCGAGAACAGGCCCTCGAACTTCTTCGTCTCGCCGTCCTTGCGCTCCGACCAGCCGACGAGGTCGTCGGCGGCGCAGCCGGCGAAATCTTCCATCGTCTTGATGCCGTCCTCGCCGAGCGCGACGAGCATCTGGCCCGTCATGCCGTCGATCTGGCGCAGGTCGTCGGAAACCCCGAGCTCCTTGCGCTTGGCATCCATCTCGGCCTCGATGCGGTCGAGATATTCGCGGGCGCGGGTCTGGATTTCCTGGGCCGTGTCCTCGTCGAAGCCGTCGATCGAGGCGATTTCGTCGAGATCGACATAGGCCAGTTCCTCGACGGCGGCGAAGCCTTCGGAAGCAAGCACCTGGCCGACCATCTCGTCGACGTCGAGCGAATCCATGAACAGGTTGGTGCGCTCGTTGAATTCCTTCTGGCGGCGCTCGGACTCCTCGGCTTCCGTCAGGATGTCGATGTCCCAGCCGGTCAGCTGCGAGGCGAGGCGCACGTTCTGGCCGCGGCGGCCGATGGCGAGCGAGAGCTGCTCGTCCGGAACGACCACTTCGATGCGCTCGGCATCCTCATCAAGAACCACCTTGGCGACTTCCGCCGGCTGCAGGGCGTTGACGATGAAGGAGGCCGGATCCTGCGACCACGGAATGATGTCGATCTTCTCGCCCTGCAGTTCGCCGACGACGGCCTGGACGCGGGAGCCGCGCATACCGACGCATGCGCCGACCGGATCGATCGACGAATCGTTCGAGATGACGGCGATCTTGGCGCGCGAGCCGGGATCGCGGGCGACCGACTTGATCTGGATGACGCCGTCGTAGATTTCCGGCACTTCCATGGTGAACAGCTTCACCATGAACTGCGGATGGGTGCGCGACAGGAAGATCTGCGGGCCACGCTGCTCGCGGCGCACGTCGTAGACGAAGGCGCGGACGCGGTCGCCGTAGCGCATGTTCTCGCGCGGGATCATCTCGTCGCGGCGGATGATGCCTTCGCCGCGGCCGAGGTCGACGATGACGTTGCCGTATTCGACGCGCTTGACCGTGCCGTTGACGATCTCGCCGATACGATCCTTGTATTCATCGTACTGACGGTCACGCTCGGCCTCGCGCACCTTCTGCACGATGACCTGCTTGGCCGACTGGGCGGCGATGCGGCCGAAATCCATCGGCGGCAGCGGATCGGCGATGAAATCGCCGAGCTTGGCGTCCGGGTTGCGGTCGCGCGCCAGTTCCAGCGGGATCTGGGTCGAATAGTCCTCGGCGTGCTCGACGACTTCCAGCAGGCGCTGGAGGCGGATTTCGCCGGTCTTGGAATTGATGTCGGCGCGGATGTTCGATTCCGTGCCGTAACGCGAGCGGGCCGCCTTCTGGATGGCGTCGGCCATCGCGGCAAGCACGATCTCGCGGTCGATGACCTTTTCACGGGCCACGGCATCCGCGATCTGCAGAAGCTCAAGCCGGTTCGCACTGACTGCCATTGTCTCAGGTCTCCATGGTCAGGCCGGGGCCTTGGCCTCCGGCATCGGGGAGCGGCGCGCCGCTCCGGTTCCGTCCTCTCCGCCCCGCCCGCAAAAGGGGCAAACGCCCCCGGGACGGAACGCACTCACAAACTTATTCGTCGCCGTCTTCGTCGTTCTGGTTCGCGGCCTGCGCAGCCTTGGCCTTCTTGTCGGCGGCCAGCGCATCGCGGATCAGGTCGTCGGTCAGGATCAGCCGGCCCTCGGCAAGCGCCGTGAAGGGGATGACGACCGTCGGCTCGTCGCCGGCGGCGGGCTGGTCCCGCTCCAGGGTGAAGCCGTTTTCGTCCGCCGCCGTGATCGTGCCGCGGAAGCGCTTGCGCCCATCGACGAGGATCGACGTCTCGCATTTCAGCAGATGGCCGAGCCAACGCGAGAAGTCCGACTTGCGGACCATCGGCCGGTCGATGCCGGGCGACGAGACCTCGAGATGATACGCCTTGTCGATCGGATCCTCAACGTCGAGCACCGGCGAGACGGCCATCGAGACCTGCTCGCAGTCCTCGACCGTCATCGTGCCGTCCGGCCGCTCGCACATGATCTGCAGCGTCGCGCCGTTCTGCGCCGAGAGGCGCACGCGCACCAGCTGGTAACCGATCTGCTCGATGGTCGGCTCGATGATGTCGGCCACGCGCCGGTCGAGGCCGGTCTCGACGATCAGCCGCGGCTCGATCGCCGCATTTCCTGTTTCACTCGTGTCGGACATGACATGCCCTCCCGGGATAGTCGTTATCATGCACTCGATCGGGCCAATAAAAAAGAGCGGGTCCTCGCGGGCCCACTCTTCATCTGACGATCAAGAATTTGCGGCTGATATAGACCGTGTCTGTCACAATTGCAAGGTCGGCCCTCCTGCTCACCTGTGGGCGGCGGGATCGCACAGCTTTTGCCGCCACCGGCTTGCCCCTTTCGTCCTATGGACTAGATTGTCGACAACGCTGCGTCGAGAATGAGTGCCTGCCTGTGCCAGACCGGACATCCCCCCTCGCCCCTTTCAGGAACGAAACCTTTCGGGTGATCTGGGCGGCGAGCCTGATCTCCAATTTCGGCGGGCTCATCCAGTCCGTCGGCGCGGCCTGGATGATGGCCTCGATCACCTCCTCGGCCAACATGGTGGCGCTGGTGCAGGCCTCGACCTCGCTGCCGATCATGCTGTTCTCCGTCGCCGCCGGTGCGCTCGCCGACAATTTCGACCGGCGCAAGCTGATGCTGACGGCGCAGTGTTTCATGCTGGCCGTCGCGATCGGCCTGACGCTCTGTACGTGGTACGGCGTCATCACGCCCTGGCTGCTTTTGACCTTCACCTTCCTGCTCGGCTGCGGCACGGCGCTCAACAATCCGGCCTGGCAGGCCTCCGTCGGCGACATGGTGCCGCGCGAGGACCTTCCCGCCGCCGTCTCGCTCAACAGCATGGGCTTCAACCTCACCCGCAGCGTCGGCCCGGCCATCGGCGGCGCGATCGTCGCCGCGGCGGGGGCCGCCGCCGCCTTCGCCGCCAATGCGCTCAGCTATTTCGCCCTCCTCTATGCGCTTTTCCGCTGGAAGCCGAACATCTCGCCGAGCGGCCTGCCGCGCGAGGATTTCGGTCGTGCCATATCGGCGGGCCTGCGTTACGTCTCCATGTCGCCGAACCTCGGCAAGGTGCTCCTGCGCGGCTTCGCCTTCGGCCTTGCGACGAGCTCCATCCTCTCGCTCCTGCCGCTGATCGCCCGCGACCTCGTTTCGGGCGGGCCGCTGACCTACGGCATCCTGCTCGGCTGTTTCGGGCTCGGGGCGATCGGCGGCGCGCTGATGAATGCGCGGGTGCGCGAGCGCTTCGCGACGGAGACCATTGCCCGTCTCGCCTTCACCGGCTTTGCCGTCAGCGCCGGGGTTTCGGCGGTCAGCGCCTCGGCGCTGCTGACCGGGGCCGTGCTGCTGATCGCCGGCGCCTCCTGGGTCATGGCGCTCTCGCTGTTCAACACGACAGTGCAGCTTTCGACGCCGCGCTGGGTCGTCGCCCGCGCGCTCTCGCTCTACCAGACGACCACCTTCGGCGGCATTGCCGCGGGCAGCTGGCTCTGGGGCACCACGGCCGACACGCACGGCGCCGAAGCCGCGCTCCTCGCCTCGGCCGTCGTGATGATCGCCGGTGCGGCGCTCGGCCTGCGCTTCAAGCTTCCCGAGCTGCAGAGCCTCAATGTCGATCCGCTCAACCGCTTCAGCGAGCCGGACCTGCCGCTCGACCTGAAGCCGCGCAGCGGCCCGATCGTCGTTCTGATCGACTACGAGATCGCCGAAGGCGACATACCGGAATTCCTGGAGGCGATGACCGAACGGCGGCGCATCCGCATCCGCGACGGCGCCGGCCAGTGGGCGCTGATGCGCGACCTCGAGAACCCGACGGTCTGGACCGAGACCTACCATGTGCCGACCTGGGTGGAATATGTGCGCCACAACCAGCGCCGCACCCATGCCGATGCCGCCAACGGCGAGAAGCTGCGCCTGCTGCACAGCGGCGCCGAACCACCGCGCGTCCACCGCATGATCGAGCGGCAGACGATCGTGCCGCACGAATACGAGCGCTTTAAGCGGCAGATCGACATCCATTGAGGCGCCGAGGCCCGTCCCGTTCCTGCCAGCCGGATGGGCGGGAACCCTACCGAAGCTTCGCCTTGAGCGAGGCATCCGGATAGCAGGTCGGCGTCAGGCCGCTCTTGGCCTGCCAGTCGCCGAGCGAGCGGCGGGTCTTGTAGCCCGGCAGGCCGTCGACCTTGCCGACATCGTAGCCCTTGGCGACGAGCGCCTTCTGCATGGCGAGCACATCCGAGCGCAGCATCTTGCCGACATCGCCCCATGCGCCGCGGAACGGGCCGCTGCCGTAGGCGATGCGATCGGCAAGGTTGCCGATGAAGAGGGCATAGAGGTCGGAATTGTTGTATTCCTTGAGCACGTAGAAATTCGGCGTGACGATGAATTCCGGCCCGTGCGTGCCGGCCGGGACAAGCATCATGCCGGACGCCTTCGCCTCGCCGGAGGGAAAACCCTTGCCGGAAATGCGCGTGATGCCGCTCGACGCCCATGCGGAGATGGGCTTTGCCAGATCCGGCCCTTCCTGCGCGCAGGAGACGCCCGCCGGGATCGATACCTCGTAGCCCCAACCGCGGCCCGCCTGCCAGCCCTTCTTGGCGAGGTAGTTGGCGATCGAGGCGAGGCTGTCCGGCACCGAACCCCAGATGTCGCGCACGCCGTCACCGTCGAAATCGACGGCATATTGCAGGAAGCTGGTGGGCATGAACTGCGGCTGGCCGAGTGCGCCGGCCCACGAACCCTTCAACTCAGCCACCGTCCGGTCGCCGCCGTCGACGATATGCAGCGCCGCGATCAGCTCCTTGCGGAACATGTCCTTGCGCGTCGACATAAAGGCCTTGGTGGCGAGCACCTCCACGGCCGAATAAGGGATCTTCGCGCTGCCGAAGCCGGATTCCCGGCCCCAGACGGCGACGATGATCTCGCCCGGCACGCCGAAGCGCTGCTCGATCCTGCGCAAGGTCGCGGCGTGGGTCTTGGCGAGCCGGCTTCCCGTTCCCGCCAGCCCCTGCAGGCGCTTCTCAGAGAAATAGGCGCCGGGTGAGGAGAACTCCGCCTGGCTCTGCGCCTGCTCCGTCTTCGGCCTTGAGCCGGGCGGCACGAGGTCGGGCAGGTCCCAGTTGAGCACCACGCCCTGCATCGCCGCGCGAAATGTCTTTTCGCTGACGCCGGTCTTCTGCGCGGCCGGCCAGAGGTCGTTGTCGATCCAGGCGCGGAACATTTTTTCCACCTCGGCCTTGGAGGCGGCCTGGGCGGGAAGGGCCATCGCGATGACTGCAAGCGTGAGGAGCGATGCGAGGCGGGTGGCCATACCCCCCTCTGCCCTGCCGGGCATCTCCCCCACAGGGGGGGAGATCGAATCGTGGCATGGCCTCGCCCCAAGCTGATCTCCCCCCTTGAGGGGGAGATGCCCGGCAGGGCAGAGGGGGGTGAGCCGTAAAAGCCAGCCTAGCATGAACAGATCTCCCTCAAATCGCCGTGCGGGCGCGCAAGGCGGCCGTCAAGGTTCCTTCGTCGAGATAGTCCAGCTCTCCGCCGACCGGCACGCCATGGGCGAGCCGGGTGATCTTCACCTCGAGGCCGGAGAGCTGGTCGGTGATGTAGTGCGCCGTCGTCTGCCCCTCTACGGTGGCGTTGACGGCGATGATCAGTTCGCGCACGCCGCCCTTGACAACGCGATCGACGAGGCCGCGGATGTTGAGATCGTCGGGTCCCACGCCGTCGAGCGGCGAGAGCGTGCCGCCGAGCACATGGTAGGCCGCGTTCATCGCGCCGGCGCGCTCCAGCGCCCAGAGGTCAGACACGTCCTCGACGACGATGATGACCGCATGGTCGCGCCGCACGTCCGTGCAGACGGTGCAGGGATCGCTCGTATCGACATTGCCGCAGCACGAGCAGATGCGCACCTTGCGATGCGCCTCGCCCATCGCATCGGCGAGCGGGCCGAGCAGCTGGTCCTTCTTCTTGACGAGATGCAGCGCGGCGCGGCGCGCCGAGCGCGGGCCGAGGCCCGGCACCTTCGCCAGGAGCTGGATGAGTTTTTCGATTTCGGGGCCGGTGACTCGTTTTGCCATTGCCGGTATCTAGCCCATATCCAAGGGAAACGGAATCCATCTTGCTGGAGGCAGCGCTTGATCAGAATTCTCGCCGTTTGCACGGGCCTTACCCGTCCGCTTCCCGGCAAAAGCTACAAGACGGGCATTTTCAAGACGCCGACCGATGCGGCCGTGGTCGTCGACCGCGAGGGCCTGCTGGGCGACGCGATCTGCAACCGGAAACACCATGGCGGGCCGGAGCAGGCGGTCTACGGCCTCGGCGCGATCGACCTTGCCTGGTGGTCGAAGGAACTCGGCCGTACGCTGGAGCCGGGAACCTTCGGCGAGAACCTCGTCATCGAGGGCCTCGACAGCCGCAGCGTCTCGGTCGGAGACCGGATCGAGACGGAGAGCGTGCTGCTCGAAGTGACCTCGACGCGCATTCCCTGCAACACGCTGACCGCCCGCATGGGCGACCCGGCCTTTGCGAAACGCTTCATGCAGGCGGGCCGGCCGGGTTTTTACTGCCGCGTGCTGCGGGACGGGGTGATCCAGGCCGGTGACCCGGCAACCTATACGCCCTTCGACGGCGCGCCGGTGACCATGCCGGAGCTGCTGCGCACCTATGGCAAGAACGTTTCGGAGGAAGACCGGCTGCGCTATCTCGCCGCCCCGATCAACGACAAGCTGCGCGCGGCCCTCACCGGCTGATCAGCGGGTGGCGATGGCCGCCGCGGCACCGGCCATGGTGCCGGCGCTGAGGCGGTTGGCGATGCGCACGGCGCGCGGGCTTTTCAGGAACAGCCGGGCGCGCGAGGCGAGGAAGACCCAGGCAAGGTCGATCGCGACCAGCACGACGAACATGGTCGCGACCAGTTCGGCCCAGCCGACGAGGGTAACGGCGCCGAGATCGATGATCGCCGGCAGGAGCGCGACGTAGAACATCATGATCTTCGGATTGCCGAGCGTCACCGTCAGGCCGGCGAAGAACAGCTTTGCGCCCGAGCGCGCCTCCGGCAGGGCGCCGTCGCCGGTCTCCACCGGCGCGAACCACATCTTCCAGGCGAGATAGAGCAGGTAGGCGACGCCCAGCCACTTGATGGCGACGAAGGCGGCATGGAAGGTCTCGGCGATGGCCGCAAGGCCGAGCACGGCGCAGGTGAGCCAGATGCCCTCGCCGATCCACATGGCGGCGAGGAAGGGCAGCACGTCCCTTGCCCCGCGCGACAGCACGCGGGCGACAAGCGCCGCGATGCTCGGGCCGGGCGAGCCGGCCGCCATCATCAGCGCGCCGGCAAAGACAACGAGGGTCATCAGGCTCATCGAAGGTCCTCCGCGGAAAGCGTGACCCTACAGGATCAGAACGGCAGTTTGAAGCCGGGCGGGATCGGCAGGCCGGCGGTCAGCGCCTTGGTCTTCTCGGCGGCCTCGGCCTCGGCCTTGTCCTTGGCGTCCTTGTGAGCCGCGACGATCAGGTCCTCGAGGATTTCCACGTCGTCTTCCTTGAAGAGCGAGGGGTCGATCTTCAGGCCCTTGAGATTGCCCTTGCCGTCGAGCGTGACCGAGACGAGGCCGCCGCCGGAGGTGCCGTTCACCTGAAGGGCGGCGATCTCCTCCTGCATCTTCTCCATCTTGGCCTGCATTTCCTTGACCTTGCCCATCATGCCCATGATGTCGCGCATCGGCCTCTCCTCTTTCTGACTGGATGTTAGAGCATTTGTTTTCGTGCAATTCCGCCATGCACCTCGGCTGGAACTGCTAGTGTTCGATATCGTCGCCGGGCAGGATGTCGCCCTCGGCGGATTCCGCGACGGCCGCGACCTCGACGGTCTCGGGCTCGTCTTCCGTTTCCTGGACCTTGATGCGCACGTCCATGATCTTGGCGCCCGGGAAGCGCTGCAGGATGGCGGCCACGTCGGGATCCTGGCGCGCATCGGCAACGCGCGCTTCCTGCGCCATCGTCTCGGCCTCGGCCAGCGTCGGCCCGCCCGGTTCGCGCGACAGGATCACCATCCAGCGGATGCCGGTCCATTCCTGCAGCCGGTTCGACAGGTCGTTGACGAGCGACTTCGGCGCATCGTTGGCAAGGCTGATCTCGAGGCGCCCCGCCTCCACGCTGACCGGCCGCACGAAGGCGCGCACGAGGGCGCGCAGGCGGATGTCGCGGTTCTTCGTGCAGAGGTCGGCAATGTCGGCGACCGACTTAACCGGTACCTTCGGCTCGGCGGCCGGCTGCTCGGCCGGGGCGGTCTCGATACGGCCGAGCGGCTGGGATGCGGGCTCGGCCTGCGGCACGGGACGCAGCATGGTCACCGCCGCGCCGCCCGACTGGGCGCGCTGGGCCGGTGCCTCCGGCGAACGGGAAACGGCGGCGACCGAGGCCTGCGCCGTCGGCTGGCCGCCATTGCCGCCATAGCCGCCGGATTGGAGGGCGCGCGCGCCATTGCCGCCGCCCTCGCCGCCCGAGAGCTCGGCGAGGCGACGGGCCGCCTCTTCCGGCGACGGCAGGTTGGCGGCGTGCGCGAGGCGGATGATGACCATCTCGGCAGCGCCCGCCGGGCGGCTGGAAGCCTCCGTCTCCGGAATGCCCTTCAGCAGCATCTGCCACATGCGCGACAGCGCGGTGACGGCGATGGAATTGGCGAACTCGACGCCGCGCACACGCTCGATCTCGCTCAGAGACTGGTCGCCGCTCGCATCGGGCACATATTTCATGCGCGTGACGAGATGGGTGAAGTCTGCAAGGTCCGTCAGCACGACGGGCGGGCTGGCGCCGGCCTCGTATTGCGCGGAAAACTCGGCGAGCGCGGCGGCGGCATCGCCCTTCACGACATGTTCGAAGAGATCGACGATGCGCGCGCGGTCGGCAAGGCCGAGCATGCCGCGCACGGCGTTCACCTCGACGCGGCCGCCGCCATGGGCGATCGCCTGGTCGAGCAGCGACAGGCCGTCGCGGGCCGAGCCCTCGGCGGCGCGGGCGATCATGGCGAGCGCATCCGGCTCGAACTCCACGCCTTCCTTGCCCAGGATGGTGGTGAAGAGGCCGACAAGGTCGGAGGCGCCGATGCGCCGCAGGTCGAAGCGCTGGCAGCGCGACAGGACGGTGATCGGGACCTTGCGGATCTCGGTCGTCGCGAAGATGAACTTGACGTGTTCCGGCGGCTCCTCGAGCGTCTTCAAGAGGCCGTTGAAGGCCTGCGTCGAGAGCATGTGCACTTCGTCGATGATATAGACCTTGTAGCGCGCCGAGACCGGACGGTAGCGCACCTGCTCGATGATCTCGCGGATGTCGTCGATGCCGGTATGGGAGGCGGCGTCCATCTCGATGACGTCGACATGCCGGCCTTCCATGATGGCCTGACAATGCTCGCCGGGCACGCGAAGGTCGATCGTCGGGCGGTCGATCTCGGATGTCTTGTAATTGAGCGCGCGCGCGAGGATGCGGGCGGTCGTCGTCTTGCCGACGCCGCGAACGCCGGTCAGCATATAGGCCTGCGCGATGCGCCCGGTCTCGAACGCATTGGTCAGCGTGCGGACCATCGGCTCCTGGCCGACCATCAGGTCGGAGAAATCCTTGGGGCGGTATTTTCGCGCGAGAACCCGGTAGGCGGCGGGTTTTTCGCTGGACGGATTGGGGGTTACGTCGCTCATAGACCCTGCCGCTAATCGAACTTTCAGTCCCGACAGGACGGCCAGGATCAGGACGGTAAGGTGGGAGGCTGGCACGATGACCCGTGCCGGGGCTCGTTAGGGCTGCTTCCTTCCGGACCTGACCCGGTTGGCGAGTGGCTCGTCCACCACCAACCTCCCGTCCCCCATATCGGCAATATTCCATCCGAATGCAAGCGCGGCCGATAAAAAACTGTTGGAGCGAATTTGGATGCCGTGGCATGACTCTAGAAAACAGGCATGCCGGGAGACCCCCTTGAGCGACTTTCACCTTGACGAACGGATCGTGCGCGACAGCGACCTTCTGACGAAGATCGGCCTTTGCGAGCTGCGCCTGATGAAGGACGGCCGCTGGCCCTGGCTGATGCTGGTGCCGCAGCGGCCGGATGTCAGCGAGATCTTCGACCTGACGCCGCTCGACCAGACCATGCTGACCTTCGAGACGACCCTGGTCGCCGAAGCGCTGAAGAAGGTGACCGGGGCGGAGAAGATCAACGTCGCCGCGCTCGGCAACATCGTCCGCCAGCTGCACGTCCATGTCATCGCGCGCAGCGAGGGCGACCCGAACTGGCCCGGCCCCGTCTGGGGTTTCGGCACCGCCGAGCCGCGCTCGGCCGACGAAACCAAGGCCCTCGCGGCCAAGATCCTGGACGCGCTCACGCCATGAAGCCATCGCTCTTCGACCTCTACCGCCCGCACCCCGAACCCAGCACCATGGTGGCCTTCGCGGAGAACAGCCTCGACCGCCAGTCGGAGCACCGCGCGCCGGACTGCCTGGAACAGGCCTTCAAGGCCGAGACCGTGCATGCCTTCGCGATCGCCGGAGGAAAGCTCGTCGTCAAGCATGACGAGAAGATCATTGACCCGCTGTTTGCGCCCTATGAGCTGGCCGAGCTCGGTCCAGTGCCGGAGGAGGCCATCCTGCTCGGCTACCTGAAGAACGGCGAGCCGCGGCTGGCGATCCCCGTCAGGGCCGATCCCGAGACCCTGCAGGAGCCGCTGAGGGCGGCGGACGGGCGCACGCTCTACCGCCAGCAGATGCTCGACGACGACCTGCTCGGCCAGTTCGCCCAGGCCTCCAGCCTGATGACCTGGAACGGCAACAACCGCTTCTGCGGCAAGTGCGGCGCGCCGACGCGCTCGGAGATCGGCGGCTACCGCCGCGTCTGCGAGGCGTGCAGCCACACGATCTTCCCGCGCACCGATCCGGTCGCCATCATGCTGATCATCGACATCGAGCGGGACCTCTGCCTGCTCGGCCGCTCGCCGCATTTCCCGGAGGGCATGTATTCCTGCCTCGCCGGCTTCCTGGAGCCGGGCGAGACGATCGAGCATACGGTGCGCCGCGAGACGCTGGAGGAATCCGGCATCAAGGTCGGGCGCGTGCGCTACCATGCCTCGCAGCCCTGGCCGATGCCGCATTCGCTGATGATCGGCTGCTACGGCGAGGCGATCTCCTTCGACATCCGCCGTGACGAGCAGGAACTGGAGGATTGCCGCTGGTTCACCCGCGAGGAGACGGCGGCGATGATCGCGCGCAGCGCCATGTCCGGCGTTGCGCCCGGCGCCACGACCCCGCCGCCGAAGGGCGCCATCGCGCATCGCCTGATGCGCGACTGGCTGGACTGGGCGGTCTGAGCCGCTCAGCGCCAGCCGAGATGCGGCCGGTCGCCCGGATGCTCGCGCAGCCGGAGGCGCGGCGCCAGAAGCCGGGCGATGACGGGGCTTATGAGGAAGGTGACGACGATCCAGGCCGGCAGCAGGTATTTGGCCTGCGCGTTGAGCGCCGGCACGGCGAGGATGGCGATGGTGCCGACGCCGAAGACGACGGCGTTGACCATCAGCGAGACGAGGATCGTTATGTGGGTGATCGTGCGCATGGGCATCTCCTTTCCCGGAAGGGGCCGCCGTCTGCGGCCCGCTTCCTTTGGAAATGCCCCTGCGGCGGGCCGGTTCCGGCCCGCCTGACGATCGTCAAGTTTCAGAAGGCGCTGCGCATCGGATGGGCGCGATAGGTGCCGAGGATGCGGACCTTTTCGGAGAAGAAGCGCAGCTCCTCCAGCGCGCGGCGCACCGGCAGGTCATCCGGATGGCCCTCGATATCGGCATAGAACTGCGTGGCGTAGAACTTGCCGCCGATCTGGTAGCTTTCCAGCTTCGTCATGTTGATGCCGTTCGTCGCAAAGCCGCCGAGCGCCTTGTAGAGAGCCGCCGGAATGTTGCGCACGTTGAAGACGAAGGTGGTGACGATGATCTCGTCCCCGTCGCGTTCCGCCGGCGCCGCATCGCGCGACAGCACGACAAAGCGGGTGACGTTGCTTTCCGTGTCCTCGACATTCTCCGCGACGATGGAGAGGCCGTAGAGATCGGCCGCAAGCCGCGGGGCGAGCGCCGCCATGGTGCGGTCGCCGGTCTCCGCGACGAGCTTGGCCGCCCCTGCCGTATCGCCCGCTATCACCGGCTTCCAGCCGTTGAGGCGGACGATCTTGCGGCACTGGCCGAGCGCATGGATATGGCTGTGCACGGTGCGGATCTCGTCCTTCGCCACGCCCGGCAGCACCATGAGCTGGAAGCGGATCGGCATGAAATATTCGCCGACGATATGCAGCCGCGATTCCGGCAGCAGATGATGGATGTCGGCGACGCGGCCGGCGATCGTGTTCTCGATCGGGATCATGCCGAGGTCGGCATCACCATTCTCGACGGCCAGGAACGCATCCTCGAAGGTCTGGCAGGGCAGCGGCTCCATGCTCGGGAACATGTCGCGGCTGGCCATGTCGGAATTGGCGCCAAACTCGCCCTGGAAGGCGATCCTGTTGGTCTTCATGATCATGGCGGGGTCCGTGTCAGATGGGGTTGGCCGCGAGCATCGCGCGGGCCTTTTCGAGGTCGGCCGGAGTATCGACACCCAGCGGAACGGTGTCAACGATCTCCGCATCGATGCGCATGCCCGCCTCGAGGGCGCGCAGCTGCTCCAGCGATTCCCGCTTTTCGAGCGTCGAGGGCTTCAGCGCGACAAAGGCTTCCAGCGCCTTTCGGCGGTAGGCATAGAGGCCGATATGGTGATAGAGCGGGCCCTTGCCGTGCGGCGCCGTCGCGCGCGTGAAATAAAGGGCGCGCAGGCGGTTCTCGCCAAGCGGCGAGCCGACGACCTTCACGACGTTCGGGTTGGTCTTCTCCTCCTCGTCGCGGATCTCGGTGGTCAGCGTGGCGATGTCGGTCGCGGCGTTCTCCAGCGGGCGAAGGGCGGCGCGGATCGTTTCCGGGTCGATCGTCGGCAGGTCGCCCTGCACGTTGATGATGATCTCGGCCCGGCCCTCGGGGTCGCTTCTGGTCAGCGCCTCATGGATGCGGTCGGAACCGGACTGGTGGTCGACGCGGGTCATCACCGCCTCGAAGCCGGCGGCCACCACCGCGTCGAAGATATCCTGGTGATCGACGGCGACGACGATCCGCCCGACATCGGCCTCGGCCGCGCGGCGCGCAACCTGCACGATCATCGGCAGGCCCGCAATATCGGCGAGCGGCTTGCCCGGAAGCCGGGTCGAGGCCATGCGCGCGGGAATGAGGACGAGGGTCCTGTCAAAATTGGCGGAATTCATCTGCAGCCCTTCAAAACCCCCGGGAAAAGTGTCAAAAAGTCTCAGTGCGGGGGCTACAATCACTGTTGCAACGAAGCAGCAAAAGACATAGGTTCCGCGCGATTTCAAGACTGGCCGGCGCCACGTCCGCCGGTTCCTAGGGGAGCGTTTGGATGAACTCTTATGTGAACATGGGCGTGGGTGCCCTGCTCGGCACCGTTTTCGTACTTATGTCCGTGTCGATCGCTTCTGAAGGCATTTTCCATTCGGGCGCCCCCGAGAAGGAAGGCTTCGCGATCGTGGCCGAGGAAACCGGCGGCGAGGCAGCCGGCGGCGGCGAAGCCGCTGCAACCGTTCCGATCGCCACGCTGCTCGCCACCGCCGATGCGGCCGCCGGCGAAACGGCCTTCAAGAAATGTGCGAGCTGTCACACCTCGGAGAAGGGCGGACCGAACAAGGTCGGACCCGGTCTCTGGGACATCGTGAACCGCCCGGTCGCCTCGCATGAGGGCTTCAGCTACTCCGCCGGCATGACCACGTTCTCCGAAGGCCACAAGGTCCTCTGGGACTACGATCACCTCAGCTACTTCCTGGAAGCGCCGAAGAAGCACGTTCCCGGTACCGCCATGGGCTTCGCCGGCCTGAAGAAGAACGACGAGCGCGCCAACCTGATCGCCTATCTGCGCACGCTTTCCGACAATCCGGCGCCGCTGCCGACCGTCTCCAACGAAGGCGCGGATGCAGGCTCCGCCGCGCCGGCCGACGGCGCGACCGCCACCGAGGGCGCGGCTCCCGCTGACGGCGCCGCCACGACGACGGAAGGTGCTGCGCCCGCCGATGGCGCCGCAACGACGACGCAAGATGCCGCACCCGCAGAAGGCGGCGCAACGACGACCGAGGGCGCGGCCCCGGCCGAAGGCGGCACCGCCACCGAGGGCACCACGACGGAGCAGCCGGCTCAGTAAGACGCCAGCGCTTTAGAGACGAAAAAAACCCGGCCATCGCGCCGGGTTTTTTATTGCCGCCGCGGAGAAACAGCTTCACCCCAGAAGCCAGGCCCAGAAAGAGACGGTGAAGACGCCGAGCGCCGTCGTCATGGTGATCGTCGAGGAGGCGAGCGCATGGCCGACGCCGAAATGGTTGGCGAGCAGCCAGGCATTGATGCCCGTCGGCACCGAGGAGCACAGCACCATGGCGGCCGTCCATTCCGGGCTGAGGCCGAGCAGCCGGCAGGCGACGTAGACGGAGCCCGGCAGCAGCACGAGCTTGAGGCTGGTCATCGCAAGCGCGATGCCGGCATTGCCGCCGACCTTGTACTTGTTGAGCGCCATGCCGATCGAGATGAGCGCCGCCGGCGCTGCCGCCCCCGCGAGTTGGTCGACCACCACCTTCACGGGGCCGGCGAGCGGCACGCCACCCGTATGGAACAGCGCCCCGGCGACGAGGCCGATCACCAGCGGATTGCGCACCAGGCTCCTGCCGATGCCGAGGAGGAGCGTGCCGATACGCTGCGGCTCGCGCGTGCCGTCCTTGCGTTCCGCCCGCTCCATCAGGATCGTGCCGGCGATCATCATGACGGGCAGGTGTACGGAGAGCAGCACCGAGATCGCCACCAGCCCTTCCTCGCCGACGATGCGCGAGACCAGCGGCAGGCCGATGAAGACGGTGTTGGCGAAGGCGGAAGAGACGCCGGCAAGCACGCCGATCCGCCGGTCGCGCCTGAAACCGAGCGTGGCGACGAGGTGCGCCACCGTCCAGGTGAAGGCGACGCCGGCGAAATAGCCGACCCAGATGCGCAGCGGCGATTCCCCGGCGAAATCCGCCTCCGCGATGGTGCGGAAGAGCAGGACGGGAACGGCGACCCGGAAGACGAACTCTCCCAGCCCCTCGCCCAGCGCCTCCCGCAGGTAACCGGTGCGTACGAGCAGCCAGCCGATGAAGATCAGCGCGAAGATGGGCAACACATTGAGGGCGACATCGGACATGAAACCGTCCCGGAAAGCAGGGAGAAACCGGCAGGACGGCCGTCCTGCGGGCTTCATGGGTAGGGCAATCCTTCTGGAGGGTCCAGCGCGAAAGGGCGGCGCGCAAATGAAAAAAGCGAGGGTTATCCCCCCGCTTCCTCATCCCGGCCTGGCCGGGGAAGTGTTCCGCGCGGGTGCCAGTACATCCGTGGTCACCGCGCTTGCGAAACACGACTTTCGTGTCTGACGAAGTTTCTACCGGCCCGCTGTTACAGCGATATGACAGAGAACGTTCGCCCGTGATCCGAAGTCTGCGCCGATATGGTTAACAAAAGGTTAACGCGACGCCGCGCCAAAAATTTTTCGGTCCCGGCGATTGAACGGCAAACCTGAAACGTCTTCCCCCTGGTTCCATGCGCCACCCCTTCCGGCCCTCCCGACGCGCTCCGTCTTTCGATTGACAAGCCGCATCCGGGTCTGGACAGTGGCGGCGGCAACGAGATGGGCAGCGTTAGGAGGACTTCATGTCTATGCGCGCATTCTTCGGTTTCTCGGCACTTCTTCTGGCTGCCGTCGCCTCCCCTCCCCTTCCCGCAGGCGCACAGGAAACGCGCACCGTGGTCACCTCTGAAAACAGCGACTATTTCGGTTTCGACCTGCGCACCGTGCAGGACGTGACGCTCGACCAGTGCAAGACCGACTGCATCGACGACCTGTCCTGCCGCGCCTTCACCTATAATCCCAAGGTGAAGTGGTGCTTCCTGAAGAGCGACTTCAACCAGCTCAATCATTTCCAGGGCGCCGTTGCCGGCAAGATCGTGCGCGCGGACGTCGCCGCCGATATCGGCGCGCCGCCGGCCTTGGCCTTCATCAGCGACTACATGATGAACGATGCCCGCTCCTTCCGCGATAACCTGTCGCTTGCCACCCAGCACACCGGCCAGGGCGCCGAAAGCCTCGCCTCGCTCGGCCGCATCGAGACGGCCTCCAGCCGCTTCGACCAGGCGCTGATCGCCTTCAGGGGCGCGCTCAAGCTCGCGCCGGACGACTACTATCTCTGGATCGAGACCGCCGAATCCATGGGCCGCGCCGTCAACAACAGCTATCTTGCCAGCCAGGGCGCGCTTGCAGCGATCAACGCCTACCAGCTTTCGCGCACGACGGAGACCCGCGCCCGCGCACTCGCCGTGCTCGCCGACACGCTCGACAAATCGAGCAACTACCGCGCCGGCATCAACGCCTACAAGGCGAGCCTCGCGCTGAAGGAGGACGTCGCGGTGCGCTCGGCCTATCTCGGCCTTCGCGCCCGGCAGGGCTTCCGCGTCGTCAATCACACAATCGATTCCGACAGCGCGAGCCCACGTGCCTGCGTCGAGTTCTCCGAACCGCTTGTCAAGTCCGGCGCGGACTATGCTTCCTTCGTCACGCTCGACGGCGCGGCGCCGAAGGCCGTGGAGGCCAAGGACCGGCAGATCTGCGTCGAGGGCCTCACCCACGGCCAGCGCTACAAGATCGCGTTCCGCCCCGGCCTGCCCTCCGCCGTGGACGAGCCGCTGGCTTCCGCCGTCGACCTCGACGTCTATGTGCAGGACCGCGCCGCCATGGTGCGCTTCACGGGCGACGGCTTCGTGCTGCCGGGAAGCGTGCGCCGCGGCATCCCGATCGTTTCCGTCAACACCGACAGCGCCGACCTGAAGCTCTACCGCGTCGGTGACCGCGCGATCACCTCGCTGCTCTCCGAAAGCCGCTTCCTCACCCAGCTCGACGGCTATTCCGCCAGCCGCATCGAAAACGAGAACGGCGAACTGGTCTGGGAAGGCAAGATCGACATCTCGCCCGAGCTCAACAAGGACGTCGTCACCAGCTTCCCGGTCGACGAGGCGCTGCCGGAACGCAAGCCCGGCGTCTACGTCCTGACCGCCGCCGCCTCGAACGGCCGCTCGAACGAATGGGATGCCAAGGCGACGCAATGGTTCGTCGTCTCGGATGTCGGCCTCACCACCTATGCCGGCACGGACGGCCTCAACGTCTTCGCCCGCTCGCTCGACAGCGCCGGCCCGCTCGACGGCGTCGAGCTCCAGCTGATCGCCAAGAACAACGAGGTGCTCGGCACCGCGACGACCGATGCGGATGGCCGCGCGACCTTCACCGCCGGCCTGATGCGCGGCACCGCCGCCAACACGCCCGCCGTGATCCTCGCGAAGAAGGGCACGTCGGACTTCGTCTTCCTCGACATGACGCGCGCCGGCTTCGATCTTTCCGACCGCGGCGTCACCGGCCGCCCGGCACCGGGCGCCATCGACGTGCTCGCCTGGACCGAGCGCGGCATCTACCGCGCCGGCGAGACGGTGCACGCGACGGCGCTCGCCCGCGACATCGAAGCCAATGCCGTGGAAAAACTGCCGCTCACCTTCGTCTTCAACCGCCCGGACGGCGTGGAGGACCGCCGCATCGTCAGCGACGGCGCCGCGCTCGGCGGCCATGCCGTCGACCTGCCGCTGCAGGAAAACAGCATGCGCGGCACCTGGACCATGCAGATCTTCACCGATCCCAAGGGCACGGCGATCGGCGAAAAGCAGTTCCTCGTCGATGATTTCGTGCCCGACCGCATCGAATTCGACATGAAGAGCGAAGCGAAGGCCATCGAGGCCGGCGTTCCCGCCGAAGTCTCCGTCGAGGGTCGCTATCTCTATGGCGCACCGGGCGCCGGCCTTGAAATCGAGGGCGACGTCGCGCTGAAGCCGACGCGCCAGGACGCCGCCTTCCCCGGCTACGTCTTCGGCCTTGCCGACGAGGAGGCGCTCGAGGAGAGCACCACCTCGCTCGAAGACCTCGACGTACTCGACGACGACGGCAGGGCGACCTTCGAGGTGAACGTCGCCGACCTTCCCTCGACCACCCAGCGCCTCGAGGCGCTGGTCACGCTGCGCATGATGGAGGAAGGCGGCCGCGCCGTCGAACGCAACCTCACCCTGCCGGTCAGGGCAGCCGGCGCGATGATCGGCGTGAAGCCGGAATTTACCGGCGAGCTTCCGGAGAACAGCGTCGCCAACTTCCATGTCGTCGCCGTGGCGCCGGATGGCTCCAGGCAGGCGATGCAGGGCATGCCCTGGAAGCTGCTCGCCGTCGAGCGGAACTACCAATGGTATCGCGAGGGCAGCTCTTGGCGCTACGAGCCGGTGCTTGCGACCAGGCAGATCGCCAATGGCACGGTCGATGCCGGCGCGGATGGCGGGCGCATCTCGGTGCCGGTCACCTGGGGCCGCTATCGCCTCGAAGTGGAAAGCGCCGAGCCGGACGGCCCGGCGACCAGCATCGAGTTCGACGCCGGCTGGTACGTCGCCGCGACATCGACGGAAACGCCGGACGCGCTGGAAATCTCGCTCGACAAGGAAAACTATGCGGTCGGCGACACGGCCAGGCTGAAGATCTCGCCGCGCCATGCCGGCCAGGTGCTGATCACCGTCGGCGCCGAAAGCCTGATCGCCACGAAGACCGCCGCCATCGGCGCCGAGGGCGGCGAGGTGGAAATCCCGGTCACCAGGGAATGGGGCCCCGGCTCCTATGTCACCGCGACGCTCTTCCGTCCGGGCACCGACCAGGAAAGCCGCATGCCGATGCGCGCCATCGGCATCACCTGGCTGAAGGTCGATCCCGCCGACCGCAAGCTGAACGTCGCGCTCGACGTGCCGGAAAAGACGCTGCCGCGCCAGCCGCTCGACATCGCGCTTGCGATCGACGGTGCGGGCGCGGACGAGGAGGCCTATGTCACGGTCGCCGCCGTCGATGTCGGCATCCTCAACCTCACCCGCTACGAAGCGCCCGATCCGGCCGGCTGGTACTTCGGCCAGCGCCGGCTCGGCATGGAGATCCGCGACCTCTATGGCCGGCTGATCGACGGTTCGCTCGGCACCACGGGGCGGCTGCGCACCGGCGGTGATGGCGGCGAAGGGGCACTGTCGGGCAATCCGCCGACCGAAAAGCTCGTCGCCTTCTTCGCCGGTCCCGTGAAGCTCGATGCCGAAGGCAAGGCCAGGGTCAGCTTCGACATCCCGCAGTTCAACGGCACGGCCCGCATCATGACCGTCGCCTGGACGAAGACCGGCGTCGGCAGCGCGTCGAAGGACGTCGTCATCCGCGATCCGGTCGTCGTGACCGCGAGCCTGCCGAAATTCCTCGCCCCCGGAGACCGCGCCGACCTGAGGCTCGACATCGCCAATACCGATGCCCCGGCCGGCGACTACACGGTCGAGGTCACCCACAACGCCTCCGTGATGGTCGAGCAGACCGGCGCCGGCCGGACGCTGCGGCTCGAGCCCGGCGGCAAGTCGGCGCTCACCCTGCCGCTGATCGGCGGCGAGGCCGGCGACGGCGTCGTGACGGTCAAGCTCTCGAACGGCGACGGCCTGTCGCTGGAACAGGCGCTCAACGTGCCGGTGCGCCCGGCCGCCATGCCGATCACCACGCGCCGGCCGATCGAGATCGCCGCCAATGGCAGCCTGACGATCGACGACCAGCTTCTGGCCGACAGCCAGCTTGCCGGCGCCTCCGTCAGCCTCAGCGTGTCGCGCGCCGCGGCCTTCGACATCCCGGCGCTCCTGATGGCGCTCGACCGCTATCCCTATGGCTGCACGGAGCAGACGACCAGCCGCGCGCTGCCGCTGCTCTATCTCAGCGAGCTTTCCAAGCAGTCCGGCCTTGCCGAGGACACGGAAACGCAAAAGCGCGTGCAGGATGCGATCTACCGGGTGCTCGCCAACCAGTCCTCCTCCGGCAGCTTCGGCCTCTGGGGGCCGAGCTACGGCGACCTGTGGCTCGATGCCTTCGTCACGGACTTCCTGACACGGGCCCGCGAGCAGAAGTTCGACGTGCCGGAACAGGCCATGCTGCAGGCGCTTTCCAACCTGCAGAACGCGCTCTCCTACGACGTCAACGTCTCCAGCCAGGGCAACGAGATCGCCTATGCGCTCTACGTGCTCGCCCGCAACCGCAAGGCCGCCATCAGCGACCTGCGCTACTATGCCGACACAAAGCTCTCGGAGTTCTCCTCGCCGCTCTCCCGCGCGCATCTTGCCGCTGCGCTCGGGCTCTACGGCGATGCCCAGCGCTCGATGACGATCTTCTCCAACGCGCTCGGCCTGTCGCGCGACAGCGTGATGAACGCCAGCCTCTCGCGCACCGACTACGGTTCGTCGCTGCGCGACGGCGCCGCCATCCTGGCGCTGGCCGCCGAGGCCCGTCCGGTTCCGACCATCATCCCGGACCTGACGAAGCTGGTCGCCAAGCAGTGGGAGGACAAGCGCTGGACCAGCACGCAGGAACAGACCTGGATGCTGCTCGCCGCCCGGTCCGTGAAGGATGCCGACAAGGGCCTGGCACTCGAGATCAACGGCACCGCGCATTCCGGCGGCTATGCCGCGCAGATGACGGGCAAGGCGCTGATGGACAACCCGCTGACGGTTGCCAACCGCTCCGGCGAGCCCATCTCGGCCATGCTGACGACGGTCGCGGCGCCGGCCGATCCGCTGCCGGCCGGCGGCGACGGCTTTGCCATCGAGCGCAGCTACTACACGCTCGACGGCGAGGAGGCGAACGTCTCCGAGGCGACGCAGAACGAGCGCTACGTCGTGGTGCTGAAGGTGACGGAGCACAATGACTGGCCGTCGCGCATCATCATCACCGATCTCCTGCCCGCCGGTTTCGAGATCGACAATCCGAGCCTCGTCGACAGCGCGAAGCTGGCGAATTTCGACTGGATCGGCGAGATCGAGCCGGCCCATACGGAGTTCCGCTACGACCGCTTCGTCGCGGCCTTCAACCGCAGCGCGGGCGACAACCGCGAGGTGACGCTCGCCTATGTCGTGCGCGCCGTGACCCCGGGCACCTACGACCACCCGGCCGCGCAGGTGGAGGACATGTACCGTCCGCAATATTCCGCCCGCACGGCGACCGGCCGCATGCAGGTCGTCAAGGCCGAGTAGGGAGCCCGGCCGATGGCGCTCTGGCGCAAGCTCCTGATCGGCTCCCTCGGCGGGGCGGCGTTCATCGCCGCCCTTGCCGCCGGGCTCGACCATGCCGATCGCGCCTATCCGCCGCCGGTCGACGTGGCGGATATCGTCTCGAAGGAAGTGCTCGACCGGGACGGCCGCCTGTTGCGCGCCTTCGCGACGCCGGACGGGCTCTGGCGGCTGAAGACCACGGCCGCCGATGTCGATCCGCAGTTCCTGCGCATGCTCGTCGCCTATGAGGACCGGCGGTTCCACGAGCATGCGGGCGTCGATCCGCTGGCGCTGCTGCGCGCGGCCGGGCAGTTCGTCACGAATGGCCGCATCGTCTCCGGCGCCTCCACGCTCTCCATGCAGGTTGCCCGGCTGATCGAGCCGCGCGAGAACCGCTCGATGCTGGCCAAGCTGCGCCAGATGGCGCGCGCCATCCAGCTCGAACGGCGCCTCTCCAAGGCCGAGATCCTCGATCTCTACCTGACGCTCGCCCCCTATGGCGGCAACCTGGAGGGCGTGCGCGCCGCGAGCCTCGCCTGGTTCGGCAAGGAGCCGAAGCGTCTTTCCGTCGCCGAAGCCGCCCTTCTCGTCGCCCTGCCGCAGCTTCCCGAAAAGCGCCGGCCGGACCGCCACCGTGCCGTCGCGGAAAAGGCGCGCGAGCGCGTGCTCACCCGCATGGCCGTTTCCGAGATCATCGGCGAAGGCGAGGCGGAGCGCGCGAGCGCCGAGGCGGTGCCCGACCGCCGCCGCCAGCTTCCCGCCTATGCGGCGCACCTTTCGGAGCTTGCGCTGCGCAAGGACGCCAGGGCGAGCGAACACAAGACGACGCTCGACCGCACCGTGCAGGACGGGCTGGAGACGGTGGCGCGCGAGGCGGCCGAGCGGCTCGGCCCGAAGGTCTCGATCGCGATGGTGATGGCCGATGCCCGCACCGGCGAAATCCTCGGCGAGGTCGGCTCGGCGGACTATTTCGACGGCAGCCGCGCCGGCTGGATCGACATGACGCGCATCCGCCGCTCGCCCGGATCGGCGCTGAAGCCCTTCATCTATGGCCTCGCCTTCGAGGAAGGCCTCGTCGCGCAGGAGACCATCGTCGAGGACCGGCCGGCCGATTTTTCCGGCTACCGGCCGCGCAATTTCGACATGACCTACCAGGGCGACGTCAGCGTGCGCAAGGCGCTGCAGCTGTCGCTGAACGTGCCCGCCGTGCGCCTCCTGGAGGCGGTCGGCCCGACGCGGCTGATGGTGCGCTTCCGCCGCGCCGAGGTGCACCCCGAATTGCCGCCGGGCGAAACGCCCGGCCTTGCCATCGGCCTTGGCGGCGTCGGCATCACGCTACGCGATCTCACCCAGCTCTACGCGGCGCTTGCCAATCGCGGAATGCCGGTGCGTCTCGGCGACGGCATCGTGCGCGACGCGGCGGTGATGACGGGCGACCCGCTGCTCGATCCCGTCGCCGTCTGGCATGTCTCGGATGCGCTCTCCGGCGTCACGCCGCCGACCGGCAGCCGCCGCCTCGGCATCGCCTACAAGACCGGCACGAGCTACGGTTATCGCGATGCGTGGTCCGTCGGCTATGACGGCCGCCATGTGCTGGGCGTCTGGGTCGGCCGGGCCGACAACGGGGCCGTGCCGGGCCTGACCGGCTATGGCGCCGCCGCGCCCATCCTGTTCGAAGCCTTCGCCCGGTCCGGCCTCGCCATCACCGCGCTGCCGCGAGCACCGGCCGGCGCGGTGCGCATTGCACAATCAGAGCTGCCGGCGAGCCTTCGCCGTTTCTCGACCACCGCAAGCGGCCTCGTCGCCACGACGGCGCGCGAACCGGCGCCAGAGATCGTCTATCCGCCGGAAGGCGCCCATGTGGAGCTCGGCGCGACGACGGGCGCGGCCATCTCACCGCTCGTGCTCAAGCTCCAGGGCGGCCGCGCACCCTTCCGCTGGCTTGCCAACGGCAAGGTCCTGCCCGATGCCTCGCGCCGGCGCACGACGCAGTGGATGCCGGAGGGCGCTGGTTTCTCGACGCTGACCGTCATCGACGCCGCCGGGCGGGCGGCGAGCGTCAGGGTGTTCATCGAGTAGCGGGGCGCTGCCCTCATCCGCCTGCCGGCACCTTCTCCCCGCAAGCGGGGCGAAGGGGATGTGCCGCGCCGGTTTCCTCAAGCAATAACGGCTCGTGGGGCACGTCCCCTCTCCCCGCTTGCGGGGAGAGGGTTAGGGTGAGGGGCCAAGCCAGAGCCGCAACGTCACCGGAACATTACCTCGCCGTATCCGCCAGCACCCACCCCGCCTTGCGCTTCTCCAGAAACGCCGCGATCCCTTCCGCCGCTTCCGGCGTTTCCCAGGTATCGGCCAGCCGCGTCAGCGTCATCTCGATGACCTTCTCGTCGATCGGCGAAGCGAGCGCATGCGCAAGGGCCTTCGTCGCGGCAACCGCCTCGGGAGACGCCGCGAAATAGGGGGCGATCTCCGCCTCAACCGCCTCGTCCAGCGAGTCGGGCGCCACGACGCGGCTCAAGAGCCCGATGCCCCGCGCCATCGCCGCATCGAACAGGCGGGCGGACGTCGCAAGGCGAAGGAAGGCGGCGGGGCCGATGCGGGCGGCGACATAGGGGCTGATCGTCGCCGGGATGAGGCCGAGGCGGGTTTCCGTCAGGCCGAAGCGCGCGCCCTCCACGGCGATCGCCGCATCGCAGACGCTGACGAGGCCGACACCGCCGCCATAGGCCTGGCCATTGACCCGAGCGACGAGCGGCTTCGGCAGGTCGCGCAGCGCCTTCAGCATCAAGGCGAGCCGTCTCGCCTCGACGATGCGCTCCTCGCGCGTGGCGGCGATCTGCTCCTTCATCCAGTTGAGATCGCCGCCGGCGCAGAAGCTTTCCCCTTCTCCCGTCAGCACGACGAGGCGCACTGCGCGGTCCTCGCCGAGAAGACCCGCAACGGCCGTCAGTTCGCGGATCATCAGGCCGGACAGCGCATTGTGCTGCGCATGGCGGCGCAGCGTCAGCGCGGCCACGCCGCGCCGGTCGACGGATACGGAAATCGTCTCGAAATTCATGACGGCATCTCCTCCTGGCTGAACACCGAACATCCGGACTGGAACGGCTCCAGATTCTTGTTTCCACCGCATTAGCCGGCGCCGAAGCGGTGCCACTTCGGCCGGAAATGCTCTCTTTGTCTTAACGCAATTCCGGACGCAAACCGTTGCGCCCTTTTGCTGGAATTGCTCTAGGCCCGCGCGCCGGGGGCCTCCTTGCCGGCGATGCGGCGGGCGAAGGCGGCGGCGGCGAGGAGCCGCGTGCGATCCAGCCCCGTCTCATAGCCTTGCCCTGCCAGCATGTCGGCCACGGCCAGCGTATCCACATTGCCGCGCGCGCCCGGCGCATAGGGGCAGCCGCCGAGCCCGCCGACCGAGGCATCGAAGACGGCGAGCCCATGATCGAGCGCCACGCGGATATTGTCGAGCGCCAGCCCGCCCGTATCGTGGAAATGGCCGGCGAGCTTCTCCGGCGCGGCGGCGGCAGTTACGACGGCCAGCATGGCCGCGACCTCTTCCGGGCGGGCGCGGCCGATCGTGTCGCCGAGGCTCACCTCATGGCAGCCGAGATCCAGCAACTGCCCGGTCACCCGCGCCACGGCGGCGGGCTCCACCGGGCCGTCATAGGGGCACTGCACGACGCAGCTGACATAGCCGCGCAGCGGAATGCCGTCCGCCCTCGCTGCGTCGGCGACGGGCCGGGCACGCTCGATGCTTTCGGCGATCGAGCAGTTGAGGTTGGCCCGCGAAAAGCCTTCGGAGGCGGAGAGGAAGACGGCAACCTCGTCGACACCGGCAGCCTTTGCCGCCTCGTAGCCCTTCATGTTGGGCACCAGCGCCGCATAGGAAACCCCGGGCCGACGCGCGATGCCGGCCATCACCTCGGCCCCGTCGGCAAGCTGCGGCACCCATTTCGGGCTGACGAAGCTCGTCGCCTCGATGCGCCGGAAGCCGCAATCCGACAGGCGATCGATCAGCGCGATCTTGTCGGCGGCGGGGATGATCGCCTTCTCGTTCTGCAGGCCGTCGCGGGCGGCCATCTCGACGATTTCGACGCGCCGGCTCATGCGGCCTCCTCCGGCTCCAGCGCCAGGAGCAGCGCGCCTTCGGCCACCTGGTCGCCAACGGCGACGGGCACCGCAGCCACGACGCCTTCGCGCGGGGCCGCCAGCACCAGCTCCATCTTCATCGCCTCCATGGTCACCAGCGCATCGCCGCGGGCGACGCGCGCGCCCGGCGCGACGGAGACGATGCGCACCAGCCCCGGCATGGGGGCCAGGAGCCGGTCGCCGCCTGCCGCCGCCTCGCCCTGATGTCCGGCCTCCTGCGTGACCGCGAAGGCATGGCCGTGGCCGGCGAAGAAGACGGCGATATCGGCGCCTTCCCGGTGGATCGTCGCGGGCAGGAGATGCCCGTCGAAATCCGCCTGGACGGCACGGCCATCCGCCGATTGCACGCGGATATCCGTTGCCATGCCGTCATGGTCGATGCGGAAGTGATCCTTGCCAAGCGTGGTGACACGCAAGGCATGTTCCGCGCCGCCATGATCGAGAAAGACGGTCTGGGCCGCATTCCCCCACAGGCGGAAACCGCGGACATGACCCCACGGATCCGGATCGGCCGGCGCGTCGAGAAAGCCGAGCGCCGAGAGAGCGGCGAGCGCAAAGACCTCCTCGGAGGCATCCGGATCGGCCAGCAGTCCCTCGCCGGCCCGGCCGATGAGGCCCGTATCGACATCGCCCGCGGCGAAGGCCGGCAGGCGGCAGAGACGAGCGAGAAAACCGGCATTGGTCGTCAGTCCGCCGACGCGGCAGGCGGCGAGTGCCGCTTCGAGCCGCGCCAGCGCCTCCTTGCGGTTGCGGCCATGGGTGATCACCTTGGCGATCATCGGGTCGTAATAGGGGGTGATGATGTCGCCCGCGCGCACACCCGAATCGATGCGGGCTTCGCCCGGCAGATCGAAGACGGTGAGGCGGCCGGTCGCCGGCAGAAAGTCGCGAGCCGGGTTTTCCGCATAGAGCCGGGCCTCGAAGGCCCAGCCGTCGATGACAAGGTCCTCCTGCCGCTTCGGCAGGGGCTCGCCGGCGGCGACACGCAGCTGCCATTCCACGAGATCGAGGCCGGTAATGGCCTCCGTCACCGGATGCTCGACCTGCAGGCGCGTGTTCATCTCCATGAAGTAGAAGCGGTCCTGCCGCAGGCCTTCGGAGACGTCGGCGATGAATTCGACGGTGCCGGCGCCGCTATAGCCGATGGCCGCCGCCGCGCGCACCGCGGCCGCACCCATCACGGCCCGCATCTCCGCCGTCATGCCGGGCGCGGGCGCTTCCTCGATGACCTTCTGGTGCCGGCGCTGGAGCGAGCAGTCGCGTTCGAAGAGATGCACGACATTGCCGTGCCCGTCGCCGAAGACCTGGACTTCGATATGGCGGGGTTTTGCCATGTATTTCTCGACCAGCACGCGGCCGTCGCCGAAAGCGCTTTCCGCCTCGCGCCGGGCGCTTTCGAGAGCGGCGATAAATTCGGCAGGCCGCTCCACCCGCCGCATCCCCTTGCCGCCGCCGCCGGCGCGGGCCTTGATCAGCACCGGATAGCCGATCGCCTCCGCCTCGCCGGCGAGGAAATCGGCCTCCTGCCGTTCGCCGTGATAGCCCGGCACGACCGGCACGCCGGCCTTTTCCATCAGCGCCTTGGCGGCGTCCTTCAGCCCCATGGCACGGATGGCGTTTGCCGAGGGGCCGATGAAGACGAGGCCGGCCGCCTCCACCGCCTCGACGAAATCGGGGTTCTCCGAGAGGAAGCCGTAGCCGGGATGCACCGCCTCCGCGCCGCTCGCCTTGGCAGCCGCGATGATGGCGGGGATGTCCAGATAGCTTTTCGCCGCCTCCGCCGGGCCGATGCGGATCGCCTCGTCGGCCATGGCGACATGCAGGGCCTGCCGGTCGGCGTCGGAATAGACGGCGACCGTCGCAACGCCCATGCGGCGGGCGGTGCGGATGACGCGGCAGGCGATTTCGCCGCGGTTGGCGATGAGGATCTTTCTGAACATCCTGCCTCCGGCAAAACGGATAGGGAAACGCGGGACGGGTCCCACGCGTTACTGTGCCGCGATGGCCTCGACCTCGAGCATCCACTTCTCATCGAAGATCGCGCAGATGACGACGCTCATCGCCGGGGCGATGGCGCCGAGATATTCGCTGCGGATCTCGCGATTGGCGGTCGCGTGGTGCCGGTCGGAGAGAAACGTCGTCACCTTGACGAGATCGGCCTTGGACATGCCCGCCGCCTTCAGCTGCGCATCGATGTTGCGCCAGACGAGCCGAGCCTGTTCCTCGAACGTTTCCGGCACCTTGTCATCGTCCGAAACGGGAATCTGGCCGCTGATGAAAAGCAGCTTCTTGAAATCCTCGATCTTGACGGCCTGCGAATAACCGCCGCGCGGGGTGGGGGCGTTCTTGGCATTGATGGTTTCGCGGTTCATGGCATTCCCTCCTCTACATCCTGAAGACGCCGAAACGAGTGGGCTCGACCGGCGCATTGAGCGCCGCCGAGAGCGAAAGCGCCAGCACGTCGCGCGTCTTGCGCGGATCGACGATGCCGTCGTCCCAGAGCCGTGCCGAGGCATAGAGCGGGTGGCTCTGCCGGGCGAACATGTCGATGGTCGGCTGCTTGAAGGCGGCCTCCTCCTCGGCGCTCCAGCTGCCGCCGGCGCGCTCGATGCCCTCGCGCCTGACGGTCGCCAGCACCCCCGCTGCCTGCTCGCCGCCCATGACGGCGATGCGGCTGTTCGGCCAGGTCCAGAGGAAGCGCGGCGAATAGGCCCGGCCGCACATGCCGTAGTTGCCGGCGCCGTAGGAGCCGCCGATCAGGACGGTGATCTTCGGCACCTTCGCCGTCGCGACGGCGGTAACGAGCTTCGCGCCATGCTTGGCGATGCCCTCGGCCTCGTATTTGCGGCCGACCATGAAACCGGTGATGTTCTGCAGGAAGAGAAGCGGGATACCGCGCTGGGCGCAGAGCTCGATGAAATGCGCGCCCTTGAGGGCGGCCTCGGAGAAGAGCACGCCATTGTTGGCGATGATGCCGACGGGAAGACCGTGCAGCGCGGCAAAGCCGCAGACGAGCATGGTGCCGAAGCGCGCCTTGAACTCGTCGAAGCGCGAGCCATCCACCACGCGGGCGATCACCTCGCGCACGTCGTAGGGCGTGCGGGTATCGGCCGGCACGATGCCGAGCAAATCTTCCGGGTCGTAAAGCGGTGCATCGCCGTCGCCGACCTTCGTAAACTCCGGCTTATGCGTATTGAGATTGGCCGCGATCTGGCGGGCAATCGCGAGCGCATGGCGGTCGTCGCGCGCGAGATGGTCCGCGACGCCGGAAAGGCGGGTATGCACGTCGCCGCCGCCGAGATCCTCGGCCGTCACCACCTCGCCCGTTGCCGCCTTCACCAGCGGCGGGCCGGCAAGGAAGATCGTGCCCTGGTTCTCGACGATGACGGTCTCGTCGCTCATGGCCGGCACATAGGCGCCGCCGGCCGTGCAGCTGCCCATGACGACGGCGACCTGCGGAATGCCGGCGGCGGACATCTGCGCCTGGTTGTAGAAGATTCGGCCGAAATGATCGCGGTCGGGGAAGACCTCGTCCTGGTTCGGCAGGTTGGCGCCGCCGGAATCGACGAGATAGATGCAGGGCAGCCGGTTCTCCGCGGCGATCTCCTGCGCGCGAAGATGTTTCTTCACGGTGATGGGATAATAGGTGCCGCCCTTCACCGTCGCATCGTTGCAGACGATCATGCATTCGCGGCCGGAGACGCGGCCGATGCCGGCGATCATGCCGCCGGAGGGCGAGGCGCCGTCATAGAGGCCGTGGCCGGCGGTGAGGCCGATTTCGAGGAAGGCGGAGCCGGGATCGAGCAATTGCGCGACGCGGTCGCGCGGCAGGAGCTTGCCCCGGGAAACGTGGCGCTCGCGCGCCTTCGCCCCGCCGCCATCCATGGCAAGGCCCGCCGCCGCCTCCACCAGGGCGAGTGCCTCCAGCATGGCCTTGCGGTTCGCCGCAAAGGTCTCGCTGCGGATGTTCACGGCCGAGGGGATGACCGGCATCACAGCGTCTCCTGGAAGATTTCGCGGCCGATGAGCATGCGGCGGATCTCCGAGGTGCCGGCGCCGATCTCGTAGAGTTTCGCATCGCGCAGCAGGCGGCCCGTCGGATAGTCGTTGATATAGCCGTTGCCGCCGAGGGCCTGGATGGCCTCGAGGGCTAGCTTCGTTGCGCTTTCGGCGGAGAGCAGGATGCAGCCGGCGGCGTCCTTGCGCGTGGTCTCGCCCCTGTCGCAGGCGGCGGCCACGGCATAGACATAGGCGCGCGCGGCGTTGAGGGCGACATACATGTCGGCCACCTTGCCCTGCATCAGCTGGAACTCGCCGATCGGCCGGTCGAACTGCTTGCGCTCGTGCAGATAGGGGATGACCACGTCGAGGCAGGCGGCCATGATGCCGAGCGGGCCGCCCGAGAGCACGACGCGCTCATAATCGAGGCCGGACATCAGCACGTTGACGCCGCGCCCGACGGTGCCCATCACGTTTTCCTCCGGCACCTCGCAATCGGCGAAGACGAGTTCGCAGGTATTGGAGCCGCGCATACCGAGCTTGTCCAGCTTCTGCGCCGTCGAGAACCCCTTGAACCCCTTTTCGATGAGGAAGGCGGTGATGCCGCGCGGGCCGGCTTCCGGATCCGTCTTGGCATAGACGACAAGCACATCCGCATCCGGCCCGTTGGTGATCCACATCTTGTTGCCGTTCAGCACATAGCGGTCGCCGCACTTTTCGGCGCGCAGCTTCATCGAGACGACGTCGGAGCCCGCGCCCGGCTCCGACATGGCGAGCGCGCCGACATGCTCGCCGGAGATCAGCTTCGGCAGGTACTTTTCCCGCTGAGCGACGCTGGCATTGCGCACGATCTGGTTGACGCAGAGGTTGGAGTGGGCGCCATAGCTGAGGCCCACCGAGGCGGAGGCGCGGCTGATCTCCTCCATCGCCACGCAATGGGCGAGATAGCCCATGCCGGACCCGCCATGGCTTTCCGGCGCGGTGATGCCGAGCAGGCCGAGATCGCCCAGCTCGCGCCAGAGCGGCATGGGAAAGGTGTTGCTGCGGTCGATTTCCGCCGCCTGCGGGGCGATGCGGTCGCTCGCAAAACGCCGGACGCTCTCCCTGAGCGCGTCGATTTCCTCACCAAGCCCGAAGCTCATTGCAGCATCGTACATGTCCGTCCTCCCCGGTCGGATGCCCCGGCATCCGCCTGCTTCCTCAAATTGCGGAGCCGGATGACCGGCACCATCGCGACCTCAGGCGGCCGCCTTGTGTTGTCCTGCCGTGTCGAAGGCCAGGCGCATTTGCGCCTCGCGCGCCCGCACCCGCTTCACCGCCGCCTCCTTCACCGGGCCGTAACCACGAATTTCGCCGTAAAGCGACAGCAGCGCAACGGCGGCGTCGAGGTTCTCGCGACAGAGGTTTTCGAGCACATGCTCGGTGAGTGCCACGTAGTCGGCGATGAGCTGGCGCTCCATGCGGCGCTCCCCCGTGCGGCCGAACGGGTCGAAGGCGGTGCCGCGCAGGCCCTTCAGGCGGGCGAGCAGGCCGAAGGCCGGCAGCATCCAGCGGCCGAAGCGGCGTTTTCGCGGACGGCCGTTCGCATCCTCGCCCTTCAGGAAGGGCGGTGCGAGGTTGAAGGCGATGCTGTACTTGCCCTCGAACTGCTCGGCCAGCCCCTGCTTGAAGGCCGGATCGGTGAAGAGCCGCGCCACCTCGTATTCGTCCTTGTAGGCAAGGAGCTGGGCATAGACATGCGCGACGGCGCGGATCAGCCGGTCGTCCGGCCCGAGCGCCCGTTCCGCCTGGCGCACGCGCTCGACCAGCGCCTTGTAGCGATCGGCCAGGGCGGCGTTCTGATAGGCCGTCAGGTGTTTCATGCGATGGGCGACCAGCGCGTCCGGCGCCATGGTCTCCAGCGTCGCGGCGGGCTTTCCGGGGGTGAGCAGGCATTCGGCGCGGGCCGGGTCGGCGGCGATCAGGCGGCCCCAGCCGAAGGCGGAGAGCGTGGCGTCGACGGCGACGCCGTTCAGCACGATCGCCTGTTCGATCGACTGGCGCGTCAGCGGGATCAGCCCCTTCTGCCAGGCAAAACCCGTCATCAGGATGTTCGTCGCCATGGCATTGCCGGCCACCTTCTCGGCGATCGTCGTGAAATCGAGAAGATGGGAGGGGTCGCGCAGCGCCGCGCGCACCGTGCCCTCGACATCGCGGCGGCGGAAATCGAAGTCCCGCTTGCGCACGAAATCGGCGACCGGCGTCAGCTTCGTGTTGACGACGCCCGTCGTGCGGTGGTGGTCGCAGAGCGTGACGGCATCCTTCGAGGCGGCCACCACGTCATCGGCGGCCAGGAGGAGATCCGCACCGCCCGTGACGATGCGCGGCGAGGAGACATCCTCATCGCAAAGACCGATGCGCAGGTGGCTCATGACGGCGCCGCCCTTCTGGGCAAGGCCCGCCATGTCGAGGATCATCGGCGCCTTGCCGTCGAGATGGGCGGCCATGCCGAGGATGGCGCTGATCGTCAGGATGCCGGTGCCGCCGATGCCGGCAATCGCGATGTTATAGGCGCGGTCGCCGATCCGCACGATGTCGGGCTCGGCAATGCCGGTCATGTCCGGGTTGGAGCGCGCTGCCTTGCGCAGCCGGCCGCCCTCGACCGTCACGAAGGACGGGCAGAAGCCCTTGAGGCAGGAATAGTCCTTGTTGCAGGTCGACTGGTTGATCTTGCGCTTACGGCCGAATTCCGTGTCGAGCGGTTCGACGGAGACGCAGTTCGACTGGGTGGAACAGTCGCCGCAGCCTTCGCAGACCGCCGGATTGATCACCAGGCGGACCGGCGGGTCCGCCATCAGGCCGCGCGAGCGGCGGCGGCGCTTTTCCGCCGCGCAGGTCTGCACGTAGACGATGGCGGAACAGCCGGGTGCCTCGCGGATATCGCGCATCACCCGGTCCATCTCGTCGCGATGGCGCACGATGACGCCGGGCGCGAGCATCGCCGGCGGATAGGCGTCCGGGTGGTCGGAAACGAGGTAGATCGGCGCCACGCCCTCGTCATGCAGCTGCCGCGTCATCACCTCGGGACTGAGCGGGCCATCGACAGGCTGGCCGCCGGTCATGGCGACCGCGTCGTTGTAGAGCAGCTTGTAAGTGATGTTGACGCCGGCGGCGACGGACTGGCGGATCGCCAGGATGCCGGAATGATAATAGGTGCCGTCGCCGAGATTGACGAAGATGTGCTTCTCGTCGCTGAAGGGCGCGATGCCCGACCACGGCACGCCCTCGGCGCCCATATGGGTGAAGGTCTTGGTGTCACGGTCCATCCACTGCACCATGTAGTGGCAGCCGATGCCGGCCGTGGCGCGGCTTCCCTCGGGCACCTTCGTCGAGGTGTTGTGCGGGCAGCCGGAGCAGAAATAGGGCACGCGCTCGACCGGCGCCGTGTGCGCCTTGCGGATCTTCTCGCGTTGCAGCAGATAGGCGAGCTCGTCGGAAATGACCGTCTTCAGGCCGGCATCGAAATCGAACTGCAGGAGACGGGCGGCGATCGCCCGCGCCACCATGCCGACGGACAAAGCCTCCGACAGCGGCAGGAACGGCTTGTCCTGATGGTCAAACTTGCCGACGATGCGCGGCCGCTCGCCGTGATGCCAGTTGAAGAGCTGCTGCTTGATCTGGTTCTCGATGATCTCGCGGCGTTCCTCGACGACCAGCACCTCCTCCAGCCCCTGCGAGAAGTCGCGAACCCCATCCGGCTCCAGCGGCCAGGGCATGCGGACCTTGTAGATGCGCATGCCGATCTCGGCCATCTCGGCCGGGCCGAGGGAAAGCTCCTTCAGCGCCTGCAGCACATCCTCATAGGCCTTGCCCGAGGCGATGATGCCGAAGCGGGCGCGCGGCACGTCGTACGTCACCTCGTCCACCCGGTTGGCGCGGGCAAAGGCGATGGCCGCATAGCCCTTGTAGGTCTGGAGGCGTTCGTCCTGCGGCAACGGCGGGTCGGGCCAGCGCAGGCTGAGGCCGTCCCGCGGCAGCTCGAAATCCTGCGGAATGACGAACTGCCGGCGCTCGCCCGCAAGATCGACGGAGGCCGTCGTCTCGACCGTGTCGGCGATGAACTTCATGCCGACCCAGCAGCCGGAATAACGCGACATGGCCGTGCCGAGCAGGCCGTATTCGACGAATTCGTGGATCGAGGAGGGATAAAGCACCGGGATCAGCGCCGACATGAAGGCATGGTCGGACTGGTGCGGAATGGAGGACGACTTTGCCGAATGGTCGTCGCCGGCGAAACAGAGCACACCGCCATGTTTCGCGGTGCCGGCGGCGTTGGCATGCTTCAGCACGTCGCCGCAACGGTCGACGCCCGGCCCCTTGCCGTACCAGTAGCCGGCAACGCCGTCATAACGCGCGCCCGGCGAGAGGTGGAGCTGCTGCGTGCCCCAGACGGCGGTGGCCGCCAGGTCCTCGTTGACGCCCGGCCGGAACACGATGTCGTGCGCCGCCAGATGCTTCTTCGCCTTTGCAAGCTGCTGGTCGTAGCCGCCGAGCGGCGATCCGCGATAACCCGAGATGAAAGCGGCGGTGTTCAGCCCCGCGGCCCGGTCGCGCCGCATCTGGACGATGGGCAGGCGCACGAGTGCCTGGGTGCCGGAAAGGAAGATCCTCCCCTCCTCGGCCATATACTTGTCCTCGAGAGAAAAGCTCTGCTTGAGCATGACCTCCTCCTCGATGGCCCTCCTCCGTGAAAGCCATCCTCCATATGTAGGAGCTTACCCATGGAATGGGAGGAGCGGGTCCCTATTTTCGCGACGGCGAATCACAGTTTCGGGATGGCATCCGCAAAAGCGGCCGCTGGGCGCAAAGCCATCCTCATTTCGCGTCAGATCGGAACGCGGTGCGTGTTCTTCAGCTCGTCGAGCGCGAAGCTGGAATTGACGAAGCCGACGCCCGGCAGGCGCAGCAGCGCCTTCTTCAGAATCTCTTCGTACTGGCGCACGCTGCTTGTCAGGACGCGCAGCACATAGTCATGGTCGCCGGTCATGGAATAGCACTGCACGACCTCCGGCATGTGCTTCACCGCCTTCTCGAATTCCAGCAGCGTCGCCTCGTCGTGCTGCTTCAGCCGCACGAAGCAGAAGACCGACACCTCGAAGCCGACGCGCTTCGGATCGACGGCGACGATGCGGCCGCGGATGATGCCCTGCCGCTCCATCTCCTTGATGCGCCGCCAGCAGGGCGTGTGGCTGAGGCCGACGCGCTCGCCGATCTCGGCGACCGTCAGCTCCGGTTCGCTCTGCAGCAGCCGCAGGATCTTGCGGCTCGTCTCATCCATGCCGCCTTCACCCATCTAGAGGAGCCCGCGGGAGGAGAGGTTGCGCATCAGCGCGGTGATGCCGAAGGTCCAGGGCGGGCATTCGGTGGAAAGGCGCACGGTGTTTGTGAGGGCGCCCAGCTCGGCATTGGAGATCGTCACCCGGTCGCCGGCCTTGTGGGTAAAGCCCTGGCCGGGGGTGTCGCGGTCCTCGACGGGCGCGAAGAGCGTGCCCATGAACAGCAGGAAGCCGTCAGGATATTGATGGTGCTTGCCGATCGTCTGGGCGACGAGGTCGAGCGGATCGCGGCTGATCTCGCGCATCGTGCTGCGGCCCTTCAGGACGAAACCGTCCTCGCCCTCGATCAGGAGGTCGAGATCGGCCTTGCGCACGTCGTCGATCGCATAGGTCTCGTCGAAGAGGCGGATGAAGGGACCGATGGCCGCCGAGGCATTGTTGTCCTTGGCCTTGCCGAGCAGCAGCGCCGAGCGGCCCTCGACATCGCGCAGGTTCACGTCGTTGCCAAGCGTCGCGCCCTTGACGCGGCCCTGGCTGTCGACCGCCAGCACGATTTCCGGCTCCGGATTGTTCCACCTGGAGATCGGGTGCAGCCCCACCGAGGCGCCCCAGCCGACGGCGGCCAGCACCGGCGCCTTGGTGAAGACCTCGGCATCCGGCCCGATGCCGACTTCCAGATATTGCGACCAGACGCCTTCCTCGATCAGCGCCGCCTTGACCTTGGCCGCGGCTTCCGAGCCCGCCTTCAGGTCGCGCAGGCTGTCGCCGATGATGGCGGTGACGCGGCCGCGCACCTTGTCCGCCAGCGCCGGATTGCCCGCCGCCTTCTCCTCGATCACGCGCTCGATCATCGAGCGGGCGAAGGTGACGCCGCAGGCCTTGACGGCCTGGAGGTCGCACGGCGCGAGCAGGTGCAGGCGGGAAAAATTGCCGGCGCCCTCGACGGAGGCCTCCAGCACCGTATCGAGCGTGCCGAGCGGATCGCAGGGCGCCGCGCGGGCGACAGCCGCCGGATCGTCCGTTTCCAGAAGGTCCCGCATCGTCGGGATGGCCCGGGACGTGATGTCGCATAGCTTGCCGTCGCGCAGCATCACCACTGCCGGCCCCTGCACATCCGGCCGCCAGACGCGCCCGACAAAAGTTCCCTGCGAAAAATCGCCTGCCGTCATCGTCACGCGCCGCTCCTCCAAGAATCCTCGACTGGAGTTCTAGACCGAAAAGCATGACGGGGAACAGGGTGAAGACAGGCGCACGCAAACGAAATAGCGGGATGGCGGACGGTAACGCCGCCATCCTATGCGATCAGGCCGGCCGGGTGCGCACCGCCGAGACGATGGTGAGCGCGGCCAGCAGCAGCACGGCGCCGCTGGCGACGAAGACGCTCGTCACGCCGCTCGCATCGAACAGGGCCCCGCCGGCGGCGGCACCGGTGGCGATGGCGAAGTTGATGGCGGCGACGAAGAGGCCGCCGGCGCTTTCTGCCTCGTCCGGCACGGCGCGGGTGATCCAGGTCGACCAGGCGACCGGCACCGCGCCGAAGGCGAGGCCCCAGAGCGCGACCATGGCCGCATCGCCGGCAAGGCTGCCGCCGAAGAGGGAGAGCGAGAGGGCGAGCGCGCCCATCACCACCGGCATGATCGTCAGCGTGAAGCGCATGGAGCGCTCCAGCAGCACGGCGCCGAGATAATTGCCGAAGAAGGTGGCGATACCGAAGCCCAGCAAGACGGCCGAGAAGCCCTCGACACCGAGACCCGTCACCGTTTCAAGGAACGGCCGTATATAGGTGAAGAAGGCGAAATGGCCGGTGAAGACGAGCAGGATCGCGAACATCGCGAAACCCACGCCGGGCCGCGTCAGCACCTCGAAGAGCGTGCCGAAGCGCGAATGGCCGCGCGGCGGAAGCGAGGGCAGCGTCGCAAGCTGCACGACGAGCGCCAGCGCACCGAGCACGGCGGCGCCCAGAAAGACGTTCCGCCAGCCGACGATATCGCCGACATAGCTACCGACGGGCGCGGCGAAGACCGTGGCCGCCGACACGCCGAGGAACATGACCGACAGGGCCTTCGGCACATAGGCCTCCGGCACCAGCCGCATCATGGTCGCTGCCGAGAGCGTCCAGAAGCCGCCGAGCGCCATGCCGAGCAGCACGCGCCCAGCCAGAAGCATGGCGAGGTTCGACGCCATCGCCACCAGGAGGTTCGAGAAGATCAGAAGGACCGAAAGGCCGAGCAGCACGAGCCGCCGGTCGATCCTGCGGGTCACCACCGTGACCAGCAGGCTCGTCGCCAGCGCGACCGCCGCCGTCGCCGTCACCGCCTGGCCGGCCATGCCCTCGGAGATCCGAAGGTCCGCCGCCATCGGCGTCAGCAGGCTTGCGGGGAGGAATTCCGCGCCCACCAGCCCGAACACACCGAACGTCATCGATATCACGGCCCCCCAGGCCGGCCGCGCATCCGCTTCGCTCTGCGGCGCCGCGATTGTTGCATCCGTCATCTGCCATCCCTTTCCTGTTGCAGTGCGTGCTCCAAGAGGTGGGTTGAAATGCAAGACGCACAATGTCATTTTATCCGCAATGTTTGATCGATCGTCCGACTCCGCAAAAAACCTGCACGACCCCGTCAGCGAACTGCTGATGGGCATGCGCCTGCGCGGCGCGAGCTACGGCCGGCTCCAGCTCAGCCCGCCCTTCGGCATCCGCTTTCCGGCGGGGCCGGAAGCCCGCTTCCATTTCGTCGCCCGCGGCAAGGTCCTGCTGCGCGCGCCGGGCGAGGCCGGGCGCGAACTTTGCTGCGGCGATGCCGTGCTGCTGCCGCGCGGCGAGGTGCACGAGATCGTCACCGGACCGCATGTCCAGATCCGCGACTACGAGAGCTATACGCGAAAGCCGCTCTGCGCCGATGTGGCGGCGGTGGAGGCCTGCATCAAGACGGCGGACCCGGAAAACGACACGCTGATCTTCACCGGTCGCATGGAGTTCGAGCTCGACACGCTGCATCCGCTCGTCGGCCTCATGCCGCAGATCATGTCGGTCGGCGCGCTGATCGGACGCCAGCCCGAGCTGATGCCGCTGCTCGACGCGATGGAGCGGGAGATGGGAGAGGAGCGCGTCGGCTCGGCCGGCATCCTCGCACGCCTTGCCGACGTGGTCGCCGCCTCCATCGTGCGCGGCTGGGTGGAATGCGGCTGCGGCGATGCGACCGGCTGGATCGAGGCGCTGCGCGACCCGCGCCTCGGCCGCGTCATCGCCGCCCTCCACCGCGAGCCCGGCCGCAACTGGACGCTCGCCGACATGGCTGAGGAAATGGGCAGCTCCCGCTCGGTCTTCGCAAAACGCTTCGTCGAGGTGACGGGCGTGACGCCGCAGCGCTACGTGCTTGCCCTGCGCATGCGCCTTGCCGAACAATGGTTCCGCCGCGACAAGCTGTCGATCGACACCGCCGCCCGCCGCCTCGGCTTCGGCTCCCAGGCCGCCTTCGCCCGCGCCTTCAAACGCGTCGTCGGCGAACCGCCCGGCCAGACGCGCAGGAAGGCGGCGACGGGTGCGGAAAATGGAAAGAAAACGAGGAAGAATGGTGCTGCTAGAGAGATTTGAACTCTCGGCCTCTCCCTTACCAAGACTATTGTCGGTTTTCTGTAGGTTATTGTCCGGCAATATTTTTCTTGGTTTCTCAGGATCTCAACTCGCCTTCTGTCGGTCGATGTAGGTCACTTGTAGGTCGATTTCGATGCCCAATTTGGGCACTTGTGCTCAATGAGCGCGCAAGGACCAGTCCCTTTCGATTACGATGCGGCCCATGGAAATTGCTCTCTGGATCGCCAATTGACTATCTCGACGCGACATGCCGTTACGAACTGCTCGATCGCAGAGGGATGTCGCGGAAGTGTGGCCGCCCATAGCTTTTAGATGCGACACTACTTTCTCTATATCAGTGCGCAACCAGAACCTCCTTGTCACGGGCAAAGGTTTCGTCAAAGACTGAGAGGAGCGTCTGCGGCGGGACGTTTTCTGCGATAGTGCCTTGGTCGGGCGTGAACGCGCGGAGCCGCTCGTAGAAGAGTGCGTTTGCCGTGTGGCCGGCTGCGGTTCGCCTTTCCCTGTCACTGAAACGATCTAGGTCAAGACCGCTGCATTCGCCAAGCGGACGACCGTCGCACAGCCAGCGAGAAAGAATACCAGCCGCTCGCTTATTCGCCTCGTTGTCGATGGCAGCGTTAATATCCGCTTGCTGTTTCTCAAACTTTTCGGCCTGTTCCCGCCACTGCGCGCGCTGAACGTGAATTTCATATTCGCTGCGCGGTATGGAATGCTGTTTGCAGTATGCCGTTTTAACGTGTTCGTCGTATTCGCTGAGTGGTATCGAGTACTTATTGCAATACTCCTTTCGCTCTTTGTCCGCCCTCATCCACTCTCTCGCATACCTGTTTTTCTCGCGTTTCTGCTCAGCGTCGTATTTTTTAATTTTGCGAGCTTTTTCGGCTTTGTACTTAGCGCTGGCCTCGATCTTCAGAAGGCTCCGTTCTCTTCCGCGTGCGGCATTTATTAACGCAACCATGCCTGCGCGCATCAAATACCACTTCAGCTTTTCCGCGTGCTTTTCTTTGGCGACGTCAGCGAGGAAAAATCGCAAATACGTTTCGTACTGCTCCTCGCCTAGAATTGACGAGGGTGTGATTGACACAATATCCAGTATCTTTGCGTCGAACGTTTCTTTGATGCTCATAGCCATGTCTGGTTCCGTCCGTATTGTCGCCCTTTAAAACATACACAATTTTCACCGCAGACTATTTTGCGTGAAACGTTTTCGTGCTCTTGAGGGTCAGCGTTGGTGCCGCGGCGAGCAGCGCCGCGATCTCTGTTTTTCGGATCAGCGTGCGCCCGCCGACCTTGATAGCCGTAAGTTTGCCACGACGAATGAGGTTGTAGACGTGGCCGCGCGAAGAGCGCAGATACTCGGCTGTTTCTTTTATGCTCATGACCGGCGAGAGATCCACGGTCAATTCCTCGGCTCGGGTCGATTGGCTTGGATCCACACGCGAACATCTTCGACACGATAGCGTGGCCGCCCCTCTACCGTTGTAATTTTGGGGCCACGCCCCAGCTTAGCCCACTTCCTGAATGCCATCAGCGAAAAGCCAGAAAGCGCGACGAGTTGGTTTCGTGTCAACAACGCGTCGGGAGGCAATATCCGCAGATCCGGCACGGCGTTTTCACGTCGTATCCACCGACGATAGTCAGCTTCATCCGCATCGACTTTCTTCATTTTGGCACCTCATCGTAGCTGGTTGAGATCGAGTTCACGGCGGCCCGCAGGCGACCAGGGCAGTGTTTCGCGTAGACCTTCTCGACCATCGCCAGCGTGTTTCCGAGGATGCCGGCGATATGATAGAGCGGCACGCCTCGGCGCGCCATGTGGGTCGCTGCGGTGTGCCGGAAGGTGTGCGGCGAGATGCCGGTCCCTTTGATCGTCTCGCCGGTCGCCCGCGGCTGGCGCGGTGCCAGCCCGGCCTTCACGACGATCGCCTGGATGGCCTTCCATACCTGACTGTCGTGATCGAGTACGCGGTCGTTGATCCGTTCCTCGTGCATTCGCTTCAACTGCGGCAGCAGCGCGTCCGAGATCGGAACAGACGGCCGTCTCTTCTTCGTCTGCTTGCGGCTCGGATCCGTGAAATGGATGACGCGGGTTTCGAAGTCGACGCGGTCCCATGTCAGGTCGATGATCGCCTGCTTGCGCGCGCCGGTTTCGAGGGCGATCCACAGGAACCGCTCGCCGCGGTGCATGCGCTTTTCGCCCGGCCGGATCTGGCGCGCGGCGTCGAACAGCTTCTTGATCTCTTCCGTCGTCAGCCAGCGCTCGCGCGGGCCGCTCTCCTCGGGCAAGGCGAAGACCGGCAGGTCTTTCACGTCCAGCAGCCGGGAGCGGCCACGCTCGGCGCTGGCGTGCCAGTTGAGGCAGGCGCGCAGCGCGACGAGCTCCTTGCGCACCGTGGACGCCGAGGACGGCCGTCCGATGTCGCCTTCGACGCGCTTCTCTTCGTAGTCCTCGACGGTTGTCTGATCGATTTCGGATGGCGTCAGAGAGCCGAAATGCTGCTTCAGGTTCTTCCAGCAATAGCCGATCGTCTCGGGCGCGGCGGCGTTCTTCTGGACGTGCTTCTTGTCGTAGATCGTCCAGTATTCGTCGATCGTCAGTTCGGTGACCGATCCGTCTTCTTTCCGCTCCGGCCCATACCTTTCTTTGAGCCACATGCCAAGGCGATAGCGCGCTTCCTCTTCTTCGCGAGTAGCCAAGCTTTCGCGCCGGCTACGTCGACCCTCGCTGAAGTGGACGTAGTAGCGGCCGTTTGCGTGTTTTTTGATTTTCGGTTCTGCCATACGTATGCCTCCAAATCCGACATTTCAATCAAAACTGGCCGGCCGCGCACATAGGGCAGTTCACCGCCCATCCTCAGCCGTTTGATCTTTGAGCGACTGCAACGCAGGATCACGGCCGCCTCTTCTTCGGTCAGGAGCTTCACGGCACGTCCTTTTTCAACGGTCGATCTGCTTCCAGCAACTGCGCCACTTCGAGCGCCGTGCGCAACGTCACTAACCGGTTGACACGCAACCAGGCAGTATCGGGCGACCCCGGACTGACGCGAATATCAAGCTCGGGATGATCAGCATCGATCGCGCTCTCGGTGTGGTTCGGCAGCAACTCTTGCGGGGAGACGCCGACGGCGTCGGCCAAAGCCTGAAGACTTTTCGGCGTGGGCATGGACTGTCCCCGTATATACATCGAAATGCTATCGCGGGGCAGGCCGGCACGTCGGCCAAGCTCACTCTGGTTCCATCCGCGATCGAGCATCAGCCTCTGCAAGCGTCGGCCAAACTGCTGTTTCGTGAGATGTTTGGGCGTCAGACGTGAAGGCGTCGCGGCGTCATCTGGGAGGTGCGTTCGGACATCTCTGGGCATAAGCGGGCCTTCATTAGAACTAGGGATAGGCATGTTGTATGTCGCTAGCTAACGGGTGTCAAGGACAAAATGTCCATATTTTGTAGGTTGACACCGGACAAAATATCCGACATTTTAATCAAAACTGACCTACACCAGCAGGCAACCATGATCACCGCAACATTCGACGCAGGCACTTTTCTCGTTGATCACTTTCGGACGCCGACCGCGGTTCTGGCGGCCGCAAAACAGCGGAATGTGCGCGTTCCCGAGTACGACACCGTTCGGAAATGGTTCAATCGCGCCGCTATTCCGTCGGAATGGCTTCCCGTCCTTCTGATGTTCCGCGAGATGGAAACCGGTGATCCCGTTCGGATTTCGACATACATGCAAGTGGAGGGGCGCGAAATTGACATCTTTTCCTGACAAACATTCACGACATATGACCAATAGCCTTCACATGTATTGGAGGCTGTCGTTCGCAGCACGCCGACAGGTACTCACAGATTGCGAGCGCGAGGAGATTTATGACGAGGCCGAAGTCCTTGCGGACTATAGCGACTGGCCGCGCCTGAAGGCCGTCATCGCGAACAACTCCGCGCTGGTCAAAGCCGCCCCGATCTGTCTGGCCCCGATCGCATGATCGAGATCGTTTTGTTGGGCGCTCCACGCGGAAAGGAGCGCCCGCGCCTGACGAAGTCGGGTGTGGTCTACACGCCGGAAAAGACCCGCGACTACGAGGCCGCGCTGAAATATGCGGCCAAGGAAGCCATGGGAGATCGGCCCCCGCTGGAAGGGCCGTTGGAAATGAGCATGAAGGTCGTCGTGCCGATCGCCACCTCGTGGCCGAAGAAGCGCCAGGCCGCCGCCCTCGCCGGCACGGAATTGCCGACGAAGAAACCGGACCTCGACAACTTCATGAAGACCATCGACGCCTGCAATCTGATCGTGTGGGTGGATGACAGCCAGATCGTCAAGACCGTGATCGAAAAGCGGTACGGCGACAAGCCGGGCATGTGGATCAGCGTTCGGCCTTATTTCGACAAACCGACAGAAGGAATTTTCGGGTGACGCAAGAACAAGATCGCTTCATCGACATCAGTGAGGTGTGCCGACTGGTCGGCCTCCAGCGCAGCAAACTTTATCAGATGATCCGAGCCGACGCGCTGCCGAAGCCTATCAAGCTCGGCGGGGCGTCTCGGTGGTCGCTCATCGAAATCAACGCATGGATGTCCGCGAGGAGAGAAAGCAAATGACAAAACGCCCTACGCCCACCCCCGCGCCGGAACTGCGATCGGCGGCCGTGCCCGACATCAAGGCGACAATCCTTGGCGAGGCCGGCAAGATCGTGAACGGCGCTCGGCGCGGAGCCTACGGCACGCCCGAAAACAATTTCGAGCGGATCGCCCGGTTCTGGAACGCCTATCTGGTGAATGTCGGCATCCTGCCGCCGGACGTTCTCGGCGACCCGGAAGCCAAGAACGGCATCACCGCGGCAGACGTATCGCCCATGATGCGCCTCATGAAAGAGGCTCGCCTGTGCGAGACACCCGATCACTACGACAGCTTCGTCGACATCGTCGGCTACACACTGACCGGCGCGGAAGTGAACGGCGTGAAATCGGCCTGACGGCCCTTGACTTTTCGTCCGGCGTGTATGGAATAACGAACGACACGCCGGACATCACTACCAAACTGACATCGCTTTCATCGCTAACAGGATCGACCCATGCCAGACGACCGGCAAGAACTCTACGACCGCGCCATGGTGCAGATGCACGTCGATGGCATGAAGATCGTAGATGAAATCCCGAAAGGATACGCAAAACTCGACAGCTTCGTCGCTGTGACCGAGAAAGGCGTTAAGGCGAATTGGCGCGGGCGAGAAGTGTGGCTGCCGAAGCGCAGTGTCGCTCAGATACGCAACAGGCGTGAATTCTACGCGCCTTATCCGCTCCTCGCGGCTGTCATGCGAGAGCAGCGTTGATGCGCTATTCTCCGTTCCCTCATCAGATAGAAGGCGCGACGTTCCTCTCTGGAAAAGAGCGTGCTTTGCTCGCGTCAGAGCCAAGAGTTGGAAAAACGGGCAGCGCCATCATGGCGGCCGACTTCAATCTCGAAGGCTCGATCCTCGTCATCACCACCGCATCGGGCCGGCCCGTGTGGCGGCGTGCCTTCGGTGATTGGTCGCCCTTCGGCCGCTCCGTGCAGGTTATCGCCAAGGACAGCGACAAGCTGAAGGCCGACGTGGCGATCGTCGGGTGGGGCAGCATCACGAACCCGAAAATCCGGTCCATGCTGCTATCCCGCAAATGGGACCGGATCATCTCCGACGAAGATCATTTCGCGAAGACATTCGAGGCCGCCAGGACGCGCGCCCTCTACGGCGAGCCGCACGAAGGCGGGTTGATGCTCAACACGAGCACCGCCCTGTCGCACGCCGCGAACGGCCGTGTGTGGTGCCTTTCCGGCACGCCGCAGCCCCATAATCCCGGCGACTGGTATCCGCGCCTGCGGGCGCTGAAGCCGGGCTGCTTGCGGGCGCACGACGGCATGCCCGACGTCACGGCCTACGAAGACTTCATGAAGCGCTACACGATCCGGCGTCCGAAGAAGATCAGCCAGTGGCGCAAGATCATGGTCGTCATGGGCGGGCAGAACCTCGCCGAGCTCCGCCACCGGATCGGCGATTTCATGCTCCGCCGCACGCAGCAGGACGTCGGCATCCGCGCGCCAATCTACGAGACCTTGCCGCTGGCGGTCTCCCCGTCGATGCGCCGGGAAGTCGAGGGCAACCTTGAAGCTGCCGCGGTGCTCGCCGCCGCAGAGGCCGGCGACACCCGTGCGCTCGAAATGCACCTCGGCCCGCTGCGCCGCCTGACGGGCGAGATCAAGGCAAGGGCCGTCGTTCAGGCCGTCAAAGACGAGTTTGACTGCGGGCTCGACAAGATCGTGCTGGCCTACTGGCACCGGGACGTCGGGCAGATCCTGAAAGACGGCCTTTCGACGTATGGCGTTGTCGGCGTTGACGGCTCGACGTCAGCCAGCAAACGCGAAGAACATGTCGCCCGGTTCAGCGCGCCCGACGGGCCGCGCGTCTTCCTGGCGCAGATCGAAGCGGCCGGCGAGGCCATCGATCTCAGCACGTCCGCGAACCTCTGGTTCGTCGAGACGGCCTTTTCACCGAAGTCGATGAAGCAAATGTCGCTTCGGATCACGAACCACATGCAGGCGCGCCAAGCCTTCGTCCGCGTCGCTGTGTTGGAAGGAAGTATCGACGAAGCACTTCAGCAGATCCTCATGAGACTGTGGACTGCCATCCGAGAGGTAATAGCATGACCGTGAAAATCGAAATCTTCGGCGAGAATGCCAGTCAGACGCTTGAGGAGCTTCGCGACCTGTCGCGCGGTCTCGTTTCGAGCGAGACGCCTCCCGCCGAAATCAAACGCGGCGATTTCGTCGAGGCGAACGTGAACCTTTCGACCGGCGACGTTCAGGTCGAAAAGACGACGCCGCAGGCGGTCGAGGCCAAGCGTGAGCGCGGCAAGCCTGCGCCGGGCCGTGCCCGCCGCACCAAGGAGGAGATCGCCGAGGACGAAGCCGCAGACAAGGCCGACGCGGCGGGCTCCAGCGCATTCGGCATCCAGTCCGGCGGCGAGCGCGTCAATCCGGAAGAGGCCGCGCAGGACGCCGCCGACGAAGCGGCCGAGGACGCCGCAAACCGCGACGCCGCGAAGCCGCTCACGCTCGACGACGTGAAGAACGCCGTCGGTCTCTATGTCGAGAAATTCGGCAAGGGCGACTTCGAGAAGGGCCGCCAGATCGCCTCCGAAGACGGTCCCGGTCTCTTCGTCGACGTGCTCGGCCCGCCGCCGGCCGGCGAACCGTTCTGGAAGTTCTCGATCCTGCCGTCCGATCAGGACAAGATCGCCGCCATGGTCAAGGCGTGGACCGACGCCGCGAACTCCGGCACGCGCTACCAGCGCAAGGGGGCGTGATGGCGCACACGACCCGCAAAACCGAAGAGTTCCTGACCGACGAGGAAAACTTCCGCATCGACGTCGAGGGCAATCTGACGACCGAGGATAAAATTCTCGTGTTCAAGGAAGACATGCCGGACTTCCTCGCGTGGGTGTCGCGGGAGTTCCAGAATGCGATGGCTGTAGATGGTTGAGCACTCAGCCCGCGATCACGCCCAATGGTCGGCCAGCGCAACGGAGCGGAACTGGAACTGCCCCGGCGCGCTGGCCCTGACCGACGGCCTGCCCGAGACGACGAACGAGGCCGCCGATTGGGGCACCGCCGCGCACCAGATTGCCGAGAAGTGCCTGCGCCAGGGCGTGCAGGCAGACAGCTTCATCGGCGAGACGGAGAAGGGGAAGAAGCACTCCTTCGAGGTCGACGAGGAGATGGCCGACACTGCGCAGCAGTACGTCAGCTACGTCCGTGAAGTCGTTGTTGCTGCCGCCCCGCCGAAGACGAACCCGGCTGATCTGCTGCATATCGAGCAGAAGTTCAGCCTGGCTTCCCTGAACCCGCCTTTCGAGGCGGGCGGCACAGCCGACGCCGTGATCTACAAGCCCCTGACCGAAGAACTGGAGGTCGTCGACCTCAAGGGCGGGCGCGGGCATGTCGTCGAGGCGATCGGCAACCCGCAGCTTCGCACCTACGCCCTCGGCGCGATGCTGGCGAACAAGGGGCTCAAGGTGAAGACGATCAAGGTCACGATCGTTCAGCCGCGCGCCCCGCACAAGGACGGCCGTATCCGCTCCGAGAGCTTCCATGTGGTCGATCTCATGGAGTGGACGACGGACCTGCTGGCGGCCATGCTCCGTACCGCGGATGCAATGTCCGACTTCGAGAACGTCGACCACCCAGGCTTCGGCCTTTCGCGGGCTCGGTGGAACGCGGAGTACCTGTCAGCTGGTCCACACTGCAAATTCTGCCGTGCCGCCGGGTTCTGCCCGGCACTGGAGCAGAAGGCGCTCGACGCGGCCGGTGTCTGGTTTGACGACCTCGACCAGCCTCGCATCTCCAACGCGCCGGACAGCATGGATCCGGCGGAGTTGGCGAAGCGGCTCGACATGCTGGACATGATCGGGGAGTGGATCAACGCCGTTCGGGCCTATGCGCATGCGCAGGCCGAGATCGGCGTCGAGATCCCCGGCTACCAGCTTGTCGAGAAGATCGGCCACCGCAAATGGAAGGCCGACGTCGATATCCAGAACGTCATCGACGTGCTGGAAAACGCCGGAAAAGACCGCGATCTCGCCTACGCGCCGGCAAAACCCGCTTCGCCCGCGCAGGTCGAAAAGGCACTCGGCGCGAAGCACAAGGCCGACATCGCCGACCTGATCGAGCGGTCCGTCACCGGCACGAACCTCGTCGCCGCAAACAAGACGTCGCGTCCGGCAGCAACGCCGGCCGTGAACAAGCACTTCGACATTCTCGATTAACGCCATCGAAAGGAAAACATCATGGCACGCAGTGAAGACCTGAAGACCCCGGAATGCACGATCGCCTTCGCGCACAACCTGTTCGAACCGCAGGAGCGCGACAACGGCAAGAAGCAGTTCGGCTGCTCCCTGCTGTTCAAGAAGGGCACCGACATCTCCGCCCTCCAGAAGCTCGCGCTGGACGCGGCGGTCGCCGAATGGGGCGACAAGGCCATCCAGTGGATCAAGGACGAGGTCATCAAAAACCCCTTCCTCGACGGCGACGGCAAGCAGGCCGTTTCCAAGAAGACCGGCGAGCGCCACGCCGGGTTTGCCGGCCACACCTTCATCCGCTGCATCTCCGGCGAGGACTACAAGCCGAAGGTGTTCGATCGCAAGCGCAACCCCGTCATGGATAAGTCCGACGTCCCGTCCGGCTCGAAGGGCTTCGCCGTGATCAACGCCTTCACCTGGGAGAACAAGGAAAACGGCAAGGGTATCTCGTTCGGCATCTCCATGGTGCAGATCACGAAGAAGGCTGAAGGCGAGGAGGTGCTCGGCGGTGCCGGCGGTCCGGACCCGGACAAGTTCTTCGAGAAGATCGAAGACGAGGGCGATGCGCCCGCCAGCACGAAGAGCGGCGACGGCGCGGCCGGCCTTTTTGGCTAGGAAACTGTCTGATTTGACGACTGACATGGCCGGACATTCCGGCCATGTCAGAGGGGAGATTTGCTATGGAAGTTTGGAAGACAATACCGGGTTTTGAGCGATACCAAGCCAGTTCACTCGGGCGTGTTCGCAACGGCGAAACCTACCACATTCTGAAGCAGAAGAACTTGAAAGACGGTTATCTCGGCCTTTGTCTTCGCCCGATGCCTGGAATGAAGGTGAGCAAGAAAGTTCACCAGTTGGTAGCATTGGCTTTCTTCGGAAAAGCTCCGTTTCTCGGCGCTATTGTTGCGCACAAAGACGGAAGCCGAACGCTTAATGTACCGGACAATCTCTATTGGACGACGCAAAAGCAAAACCACGCCGACAGAGAGTTTCACGGCAGAACGGCTCGGGGATCAAAGAACGGCGCTACTGAACTGACCGAAACGCATGTCGCGGCTATTAAGCGAATGCTTCGCCGCGGTGCCACGCAAAAGGATATCGCTCGGGTATTTTCAGTGTGCCCGGCAACGATATCGAACATCAACACCGGCAAATATTGGAGACATGTAAATGGCTAATACATCCGACGGCAAAGAGCGCCCGAACGACACGACGCACAAAGTCGCCGCAGACCAGCTGCGCGCCTTCATCGAGCGCATCGAGCGCTTGGAGGAAGAAAAGAAGACCATCGCCGACGACATCAAGGATGTCTACGGCGAGGCCAAGGGAACCGGCTTCGATACGGCCATCCTCCGCAAGGTCATCCAGATCCGCAAGCAGGACCGGGATGCCCGTAAAGAGCAGATGGCGATCCTCGACACCTATCTCGACGCGCTCGGGATGGGCGGGATCTTCGGGTGAAACCATGGAGCGGTTCCACCTGATCGACGAAGCGGCGGCCATTCTGGTCAGCAAGGGCGTCTACCGCCAGGCCAAGGTCTATCAGCGCGGCGGCGCGCTCTATGCGGGCTACGGCTCGGGTTTCATCCGGTTATACCGGAACGGCACCAGCATGCCGAACGTCCGTTGCGAAGACGTGGACACGCCCGGCTGGCATCAGTCGTTCGACGTCCACGGCAAACTGAGCGTGCATCAATGACCCCGCTCGACGACGCGATACTGGAGGCCGCCCGCAGCGGCCTCCAAGGCTTCACGCTCTTTTCGACACAGGACGGCCGATGGCAGGCCAGCACGACGCGAGATCGCCAGTCGTGGTCGGTCCATATCGCCGCCGATCCCGTGTCCGCGATGCGAGCGGCGCTCGGCACGTCGGCCGCGGCTGAAAAGACGACCGACAAAGGAGACATTTTCGCATGAGACTTGTGATTTTAGAAAGTCCCTACGCTGGCGATGTTGAAGCTAACGTCGCCTACGCCCGACGCTGCGTTCGCGACAGTTTAATGCGCGGCGAAGCACCCATTGCTTCTCACCTACTGTACACGCAACCAGGAATTTTGGACGACAGCGTAACTCAAGAGCGCCAACAGGGCATCGATGCTGGTCTTGCCTGGCGGCACGTCGCAGAAGCAAGCGTCGTCTATACCGACAGAGGCGTCAGTCGCGGTATGGAGTATGGCATTGCTGTCGCGGAAGCTGCTGGCCTGCCTGTCGAATACAGGAGCCTCGCAGATGATTGACGTCCGGCTAGGCGACTGTATCAATATTTTACGTACCCTCCCCGCACGGAGCGTCGACCTCATCCTGTGCGATTTACCTTACGGGACGACAGCGTGCGCGTGGGACGCCATCATCCCTTTTGACCAACTGTGGCGAGAATACTGGCGCGTCATAAAGCCCAACGCCCCGGTTGTACTGACGGCAGCGCAACCATTTACCACGGCGTTGATAGCGTCCCAATTGGAGTTCTTCAAATACTGCTGGATCTGGAAGAAATCTCGCCCAAGCGGCTTCGCGCAGGCGCGCAACATGCCTCTAAAAGACTACGAAGACGTGTGCGTCTTCAGTCAAGGAGTGACAGTTCACGCCTCGCAGTCGTCGCGCCGAATGCCATACAATCCGCAAGGTCTCGTGCAGTTCGATCAGCCAAAAGTGTACGAAAAGAAAAGCTACAGCGATAGTTCATTCGCTAAACGCCCTTCACATGGCAGGTAAGAACAGAAGGAAGGTAACTTCCCGCGTCAAGTCCTGGAGTTCGCTTCGGAAAGTGGGACGGTCCACCCTACGCAAAAACCAGTAGGGCTTATGGAGTATATGATCCGCACCTACACGGATGAAGGCGACGTGGTGCTAGATAACACTATGGGATCAGGAACAACAGGCGTCGCGTGCATTAATACAGGCCGTTCTTTCATCGGCATTGAAAGGGACGAGAAGTATTTCGAGATCGCCAAACGCCGCCTTGGCCTGTCTGAAATGACGGCTGACAAAGGAGGGATTTTCGGATGAAGGTATCGGCCGACTTCGAGACCCGCAGCCCCGTCGATCTGAAGAAGCACGGAGCCTATGTCTACTTCGAGCACCCGCAGACCGAAGTGCTCATGTGTGCCTACCGGATCGACGACGGGCCGCTGCAACTGTGGACCTACGACCAGCCCGCGCCGGCCGATCTGTGCCGCGCGATAGAGGCGGGCGCGGCGATCCATGCATGGAACGCCAACTTCGAGGCCCTTGGCTTCGACCTGCTGGCCGACCGTCACGGCTGGCCGCGCCCCAAGATCGAGCAGTACGTAGACACGATGGCCGCAGCTGCGGCCATGTCGCTGCCGCGGGCGCTCGGCGACGCCGCGCAGGCGCTCGGGCTGGAAATCCAGAAGGACAAGGAGGGCACCCGCCTCATTCGCAAGTTCTCCGTCCCGAAGCGCGACGGCACCTTCAACGACCCGAAGGATCACCCGGAGGACTGGCAGAAGTTCTGCGACTACTGCCGGCGCGACGTCGAGGTCGAAGAGGCCATCGCTCGCCGTATCGTGCCGCTCTCCGACGCGGAACAGCGGCTCTGGACGCTGAACCTGAAGATCAACCGGCGCGGTATCCGCATCGACCGTCAGTCCGCACAGTCGGCCCTCGCCATCGCCGAGAAGGCCAAGAAGCTGCTGGACCGCGAAATGCGGGTCGTCACGGGCGGCTATGTGCCGGCGTGCTCGCAGCCCGGCAAGCTCGTCGAGTGGGTTCAGGCGCAGGGCGTTGACCTGTCGTCGGCAGGCAAGGCCGACATCGTCGACCTGCTGGCCTTCGATGACGTGCCGCAACAGGTCCGCAAGGCGCTCGAAATCCGCCAGGAGGCCGCCAAGACGAGCGTTTCCAAGCTGAACGCCATGTTGGCTATGGCGAACGACGATGGCCGTGTGCGCGGGACGTCGAGCTACCACGCCGCCGGCACGGGCCGCTTCCAAAGCCAGGGCGTTAACTTCAACAACATGCCGCGCCCCCGCCGGGAGTTCGAAGAGGCCCATCCGCGCCTGTCCGTCCTATTCGATGCTTTCCGCCGCGAGGATCCGGACTGGCTGAAATTCCTGTATGGCGACCAGCTTGGCCGCCCCCTGCATCTGATATCCGACGCCATCCGTGGCTTCGTGTGGGCAGGGCCGGGCAAGGAATTCATCCAGGCCGACTATTCCGGCATCGAAGGCGCGGTCATCGCCTGGCTCTCCGGCGAGGACTGGAAGCTGAAGGCGATGTTCGACATCATCAACGATCCGTCCATTCCGGACCTCTACCGGCAGACGGCCGCCTCGATCCTGAACCTGCCGCTCGAAGTCGTCACGAAGAAGCATTGGGCGCGCCAGAGCGTCGGCAAGGTCTCGGAACTGGCCTGCGGTTTCCAAGGATCTGTGGCGGCCTTCCTCGCGATGGCGAGGAATTACAACGTCAACCTTGACGCGCTCTACCCGGCCATTTGGGAGAACGCCGACGAGGAAATGCGCGGAAAGGCAGTCAAGCGCTACGAGGCTAGCCTGAAGCGCAAGGAGCAAACGGCATTGATGTTGTCCCGCGAAGCGTGGCTGGCCTGTTGGGTCATCGTTCAGGGCTGGCGCGCTGCCAATCCGAAGATCCGTCAATCTTGGTACGATCTGGAGGACGCCATCCGCTCGGCCATCCAGAACCCCGGCACGGTCGCGCAGGCCGCCCGGACGAAATACCTCGTCGCCAAGGGTTTCCTGTGGGCGCAACTGCCGTCCGGCCGCTGCCTCGCCTATGGCTCGCCGCGCCTGAAGGATCAGGTGTGGGCGAAGCGCAAGATCGACGGGGAATGGGCCGACGCCGAGGTCATGGAGCGCGAAGTTGCCGAGGCGCTGGAGCGCAAGGGCGAATGCCAGATACAGGGCGCCACGAAGCAGAAGGTGACGGCGCTCGGCGTCAATTCGGTGACGAAGAAATGGGAGCGCTTCGCCCTCTATGGCGGCCTTGCGCAGGAGAACAACACGCAGGGCACGGCGCGCGATCTGCTCGTGAACGGTATGTGGAAGGCAGAAGGAGCGGGCTATTCGGTCGTGGCGACCGTCTACGACGAGATCCTGGCCGAGGTCGATCGAGGCTTCGGCGACGTCAGGGAATTCGAGCGACTGATCTGCGAACTGCCGGCATGGGCCGACGGCCTGCCGCTGACGGCCGGCGGCTGGCGCGGGAAGCGCTACCGGAAAGAGTGATAGCTGCGATAAAAAGCGCCGCCTAAGCGGCTAGGTGCCGTCGCGCACGGAGGCGACGGGAGGGAGATGGAGTTTTCGGACGACGCACGGTAAAAGGAGCGGCCGGGCCGGTCGTATCGCTCAAGACTGTCGAACCAGCGAATTGCAGGCGGAAAGGGCGATAGTCGGCTTCTTTTTCGGGTGGATATAGACTCCCAATTAAACAGGCAGCAAGATCACAACCTCAACGGAGGGTTTGTCATGCTGGCATTCAACAAGAAGTTCAAAGACACGACCATCAACTTGGACGGTGGAACGTTCGAAAGCTGTACCTTCGAGAACTGCCTTTTACTTTTTTCCGGGCTCATGCCACCGACACTGAAAAACAATTCCTTCGCCGGCTGCCAATGGGAATTTGCCGGACCGGCAGAGAATACCCTGAGGTTCCTGACCGCACTCCACTCCGGCGGAGGACGAGAGCTTGTTGAAAAAACGCTTGAGAATATCAAGAGCGGAGCGATTGGGCGCCGCCGCGATGATCCGGTTATCCTGAATTAACATTGAAACTCCGATGATCTGATTGAGTTATGAGGTCGTCAAACCGACAGGCGGCCGAGAGACCCGGTTGAGCGATAGGGCGCTCGGCCGGGTCTTTTGGTGCCCTCCTCCAACTAGACGCGAGCGCGGGCGGGAGAGCCTATACAGTTTTAGCCTTTTACCACGTTGCAATGGCTACGCGCTTCCACGCATTTGTGCTGGTAGCTATATATAAATAGCTATCGTTATAAGCTATTTCCCCTCGAATTCCCGCCGCCGTCGCTGACGCCGGAGTAGTCTTGCGTGGGGGTTGGAAGACTTCCGTCAAGCCGCCCACTATAGTATGCGGCGTAGTGACAGCTAGAAATAGGTTAGGTCCATAAAGATTATAGCCTGATCCTGTTCCTTCCTGTATCCCAAAGGCAGCGTTTTTTATGTTGTTTCCGAAGACCTGATTGTATTCAGAGTTGTAGGTCGATCCAGCGTAGATGAACTGCTGTACACGCACTGCCGCCGCGCTCGCGTGCGATGCCGTTGATCGCTGGATCACATTGCCAAAGACCTGACAGTGCTTTGAACCCCGCAGCACGATTGCTCCGGCATTGACTGGTGAACCGGCGATGTCGCCCCACTCCTCGATCCTGTTGCCGTAGATCAAAGTGTAGTCGGATATGCGCGCCTCAATAGGATAGGTGACACGCGTGTAGCGGTTGCCAGAAATTCTGCCGCGCTTGCCAGGAAGCAGGGTGAGATCAGCCTCCCCGCCGATAATCGTTCCATAAAGGCAATCGATAAAATCGTTCCCATCGCATGTCGTGTGCTTGAACTCACGTTTGGCGATGACGCCGACGTTAGCGTACTGGAACCGGCAGCGGGTTACATGCAGGTTTTCCCCGACGCCTGTGAGCGGGTCTCCAGAGACGTAGATCGATGCGTCAACAGCGCCGAAAAAATCGCAGTCGTCAATGTAAATGTTCTTAGCGCCATACGCGATCACGCCGCTATCGCCGGCCGCCCCACCTTCGTCGTTGTTCCGGAAGACCCCGCGTTTTATAATGACGTGTTCCCAGGGGCCGTGAATGCGGAGAAGATCAGGCGCGAAACCGGGAACCAGACCAGGCATCAATCTGCCGTCGATCTCGCCACCACTCCAACTCAGCCTTAGACCCTCATCCATCGCATTGATACGCAACACCATCTCACCAGCGGGGAATTCGGCAGTCGGCGCGATTATGGTGCCGCTAAAATCGACATCGACGATCTCGCCGTCGTAGTGATAGGTCTTTACGGGCGTAACGACCGGTAGAAGGGCGGACTTGGCTCGCAGCTTCGCCTTACCATTTGCCGCAGCAGTGATTGCGGTCGCAAGCAGGTCGCCGTTATCCATAACGGTAACATTGCCGAAGTGTTCAACATACAGTTCTCCAGCGGGAAGCCAACCCGGCATGTCGGGAATGAGGGCCGCCCCGCGCTGCCGCATGTACGGTATGCCATTGGCGGTAGCGATCTGCCCGTCATACAAAATGCCGTTGATACCTGCTTGCGCGCCTAACAATTCGCCTCGCGTGGCAAACGCAAACGGCTTGGTGCCGTCCACCATCCACCATCCACCATTGGCACTGTCATGGTCGCCATCATCAGTCCAACGGTCTGCGGAGCGAAACTTCAGGTCATGCGACGGCTCCTCCGCGGAACGTACGTAGTTTACATCGTCAATGACGGTGCGCCTTACAGCCGCCGGGATCTCTGCCACCTGTGCGTCGGACAGCACCTTAAACGCCATTGTGCCGCCAGGCTCGAAGAGGCGCTTCACAGCAACCTTTTCGTTGTCGGTATCATCCTCCCCCAGCGCCGTCAGCGTCTCATAGGTAACGGCGTCTGCCTTCTCTTCCATCGACGTGATCCGGGTCTTGTCAAGAGAAGGCTTTAACCCGGCCGGCGTCACGTATTTGTCGTTCAGCACGCCGTCGGCGACCTCTTCGGCCGTCGACCGTTCAACCGGCGTGATCGCAGCAAGAGCGTCCTTCACATAGGCGGTTGTTGCGAGACGATCGGACTTGTCGGCCGTGTTCGGCGTCGGCGCCGTGGGCTGTCCCTCCAGCGCGGCGTTCTCCTTGTCGGCTTTCCCGCCGAGAGCTTCCCATGTCAGAAAATCCGCCACGTTCCGGAAGGCGGCGCGCCCCAGGCTGTCGACCCCGAACAGCTTCGTCGCGCCGCTCCGCAGGACGTTCTTGATGTTCTTCTGGTTCTCGATCGGCACGACCATGCTTCAACTCCGTCCGCTTTCGTGGCCGACATCGGCCCGTTTTAACCTACATTCAGGGCACGGCTAGACCGGCTTGACCTCGACGGAGGCACGCCCGTCCGGCTCGACGCCGATGATCACGCCGATCGCGCCGACATACTGGCCGAGCGTGATATCAGCCGGAGCCACGATGTCGGCCGTTACCGAACCATCCCCGGCCCGCGCTGGCACCAGATATTTCCCGATATCCGCCGGCACGGCCTGCACGTTGACCGGCACGAAGCCTGCCTTGGCGATGCGGTCGTAGCGCACGCGCTCCGTCTCCAAGGCCGCCAACAGGGCCGTGCGGCGCGCCTCGTAGGCCGCATTGGCGGTCTCGAACTCGGCCTGCGCGACGAGCGCATCCTGCTCGCCAGTGGCGGCCCGCAACTCCGGCTGCTCGCCGACCGGCTCCACGCCGTACTTCGCGACGATGGCCTCTTCCGTGCCCCATCGGTCAGCACCAACGAGGTTCGGATCGGTCGACTTGATCACGAAGCGGCCGACCACGTCGTCGTAGCGATCCGTCAGCAGGCCGTCGGCATTGAAGCCGAGGATCGCGCCCTTCGGCACGTTACCCCAAAGCTCTTCGATGACCTCATGATACTCGGCGTAGTCGGCGCCGCTGGCGTTGATGGTGCCGCCGGCATTGATCGAGCGCGACAGGCTGCCGCGGCCGACCTTCATGCCAGCGGAGGCCGAATTGACGTTGGCGAGGCCGTAGAACTGCGCCGAACCGTCGGCCTTGATCCGGCTGACGCCCCAATTCGACGTCACTCCGAATGCGATGTCGCCGCTGCCGTATTTGTTCTCCAGCGCCAGGACGCCGGAAGCGGTCATGTAGATGCCGCCCTCGGTGCCGGGCTCGGCGCCGGACTGCCACTGCATGTAATAGCCGGACGAACCGCCGCTGAAGCGCGCTTTGCCCGTGAAGATGAAATTCCCCGCCACTTCCGTGCGGCCGGCCCCGTCGGCCGTATGCCGGAAATAGGTATGCCCTTCCTCGGCGTCGACGGTGATGTATTTGCCGGCCTTGAAGAACGCCTCGGGCGATGAATTCGGCGCAAATTGGCAGCCGGCCAGATGATATTCGCGGTCACGGACACCGCGCCAGAAGCCCGTGCCACTGGCGGTGCATTCGATGTCGAGGTCGTTGCCGTCGCCCTTGAAGCGGCAGCCGGCGAAGATAAGGCCGTAGCCCGTCGTGTCTTCGACCTGCGTGCGCAGTTCCAGCCCGCGGTCGGACGTCCCGAGGATCCAGTGGCAGCCGACGAAATAGTGGTTCCAGTTGTTGATCGCGCCGCCATCGATAATGACGCGCGTGTAGTCGAAATAGCAGTTCGACCACATGAGGTTGTTCGTCGTCGGGCCGATATAGACCTCGCGCGACCAGGGGTGGATGTCGTTGAACTGGATCGCGCCGCAATATTCAATCTGCATGGCGCGCGTGACGCGCGAGCAGATGATCTGATGGTAGCGCGCGTCGTTCGTCTGGATCTTGAAGGCGATCGTGTTCATGGAGACCTGATCTTCCCCCGTCGGGTAGACCTGGCCGCCGAACTTCGGCGCCTCTTCCACATAGCCCTGAATGTTGACGTTCTCGACCAGTAGCGCGCCGTTGACCGTGCGGTATCCGCGCGGATTGTAGCCAGCCAGACCGATGGACGTTTCGAAACCGCAACGATTTTTGCCGATGAAGTCGATGCCGACATCACGGAATGACAGCTGCGTGGTGTTCTGGAGGTAGATGCCGCCGGTCAGGAAGTTGCAGTCGATCGTGACGCGCTCGAAGGCGACCTTGTAGATGCCCGTGTTGCTGTCGTCGGCGTTGAAATTGAACTGGTAGGCGAGAACGAGGACGTTCGACGGGACTTCGCTGCCGATCCCGATGGCGGTCGACCAGTTATAGGCGCCCTGAATGGCCTTCAGGTGCAGGTCTTCGACGTTGCCGTAGTAGAGCATGCCGGCGCCCGTGCCGACATTACCGACGCAGACCGGCTTCGACACGGCATATTTCTTCCCGGCGCCCGTGATCGTCCATGTGCGCCCGGCGGCGTGGTTGTCGGGCATGCTGGAACCGGCCGACAGGAAGTTCAGCATGGCCTGCACGGGGCCGTGATCGTCGGTCGTGTAGTCGCCGGCCGCGCCCCAATGCAGCGGCGTCATCTGCCGATCCGCCGGCCCCCACTTCTGGTCGTCCGCGGTTGTGAGGGCCGGATAGGCGTTGCCGCTGTCGATCTTTTCGTAGAAGAGGACACGCTCGGCATGCAGGACCATCAGCATCTCGGCCGCACCGGGCGACGCGGCGGCCGCTGCATCGCGGGAGGCGAAGTAGAAGGACGCTCCGCCCTCCCCGCCACTGCCGCTTTCGAGCGACAGAAGCCGTGCGTTCACGCCGTTCAGCGTGCTTGTCAGCATCGTGCCGGCGAGCCCGCTCTTGTTCTCGACGGTATCCGTCGTCACGGTGCCGGGGGTCGGGCCGGGCCCACCGCCGCCCGTGCCCGCGTCGATGATCTCGTTAATCGAGCGGGAGATGTTGGCGAGATCGTTGTCGATCTGCGGAGCCGGCAGCGGCTTTGCGGGATTGCTGGCCTGCCATCCACTGTAGGAATAGCCGGGATAGTACTTGGTGGGGGCCATAAATCAGCGCTCCGTCGGAAATCTCGACGGACAATAACCGACAAGCCGGACAAACGCAACGAAGCGACCCGCCCTCAGCGGGCGGGCCTACCTACAATCCGGGATTACCGAACGGATCGGGCAAAGGGCGTCGCCTCCCTTTCATTCTGACAATTGCTCCTCACGAGTGCCCCGCCGGCTGCATGGCGCGCAGCGCCTCGTCTTTCATCGGTCCTGTGAATTCACCGAGCCCGGCGGCTTCAAGATCCATGATTTCAGCCCATGCCTTGGCGGCTACAGGAACATACCCGTAAGCGTCGGGGTCGCCGTTTTCAGACCGCGAAGAGACGCAAGCGCGCGCATCGCACTCATCCTCGAATGTGCAAGCGGCTGTCTGCCCAGCGCAATCGAGAAGGGAGAAGAAGCCGAGACCGAAGCAGCTTCCGAGGTAAATGCCCATTTCCGGGTGCACTATGACGACACGCATCATCTTTTCCTTTTGTCGGTTTAAAATTTTGGTTCGGGATTGCTCGTGGACCGGCCCGCGAACCTGTTCCGGTCAACCTGTCACACTGTCGCCTCCAATGTCTGTTTTGTATGTTGACAACGACATACATCTGACATACATATGTCGACACGTCAAGCGACAAAGGAGCGATGATGAAGAAACGGAAAACGACCTCACCGCCGGCCAAGCCGAAGCGGCGCGTGACCGTCTACAAGCGGGATCGGACGGCTATCTACATGCCGACCGACTTGCAGGACCGCCTGGACGACGTCGCGACATCCTGCGTCGCACCCAGCCGATCACAGCTGATCAACGGCTTGCTGCGCCACTGCCTCGATCACATGACGCTGCGGGCGATCAACAGCGTTCTCCGCCAACAAATGATCGCGAGGTTGTCCGATGACACGCCCTCCGTCTTCGATTGACGAGGCGCGGGCGGCGAACCCGGACTGCGGTTTCGCCCTCTATGCGCTGGAACCGGGCGGCGCGGTGACGCTGGAAATCATGACGCCCGACGGCGGGCTCTTCGCCTTCCATGGCGCGAGCGAGGCCGACGTCCTGGCGATCGCCCTGCCGCCCGACGAACCCAAGCCGGCCGCTCCGACGGCCGATATCTTCGACTGAACCGACGAGACGAAAGGTGTATGAAATGACGAATGACAAAATCTGCATCTACGAGGACGGCCCGTGCCGTTGCGACACGAACCGGCTCTGCATGACGCCGCAGATCGAGGTCGACCTGTCGAAGCCGTCCTGGCTCGAAGTCTTCACGCCGATCTTCATGGCGTGCATCATGATCGCTTGCGTCGGCTCGATGGGCCTGGTCGTCGTGATCTCCGCCAACGAGGCGCTGCGCCAGGAGCGTCAGCTTGCGATGGATGCACGCCGATGAGCCGGGAGCATATTGCTGCACTTGTCGCCCTTCGCGACAAGGTCTCCGAAGAGTGCCTGAATGACGACGGGCGCTATTTTCTGGAGACCTATAACGACCTCACGCAATGCCATCACGGCGAGACCGGGAACTACAACAACCGGTTCGACGGAAAGGCAATCGCGATCCTGTGGAACCTATGGAAAACGGGTGCACTCGATCCGGTACTCGGTTCCGCCACATCATCATCTGGCACCGGGGGTGGCGATGCGTAGCACCCTCGTTACTCCTCGGAAACGGTCGTGCCCGCTGTGCGGCCATCTCGGCTTCGCGCGGACAGGCTCCGACTTCTACGGAAACCCATCCTTCGAATGCAACGCTTGCCGGCACGAGTGGTCGGCCGGGCGCGGGCCGCGACACGGCACATCGTTGGATCGCCCCTCCCATTTCGAGAAAGGCCAGGCCGATGAGTGACAGGCTCACCGAATGCCCTTGCACGACCATCGAGCAGGACGAAGATTGCCCGGTCGGCTACCCGTCGCTCCTCTGCGGAGCCTGCAAAGGCACCGGCTATACCGCCCCGGAAACCGTCGCCGCGCTTGCCGCAGAGATGTTGCGCGTCGCCAGCGACATGGGCGAGCCGGAAGACCCGTTCGCGGCGTGGGAGACGATCGACCTCATCAAGAGCCAGCACGGCCAGCTCCTCAAGGCGCTGACCGACATCCTGTCGAACCACGAAACGGCCGGGGCCGGCGCATCCATCTTCCAGTGCACGACGCAGCAGGTCGTGGCAGCGCGCGCCGCCGTCGCCAGAGCAACAACTGGATCCTACCCCTCCTCGCCCGAAACTCACGGAGACGACGCATGAAGACCTACGGCAAGCTGCACTGGTTCAGCGAGTGGAAGCCCGACAAATCGAACCTGGGGCATGCCCTCGAAGCCGGCCTTGTCTCCGGCGCGCTGACGCCGCTGATCGTCAAGGCGTCGTCCTTCACGCCGCCGGGTGCGTTCCTGCTCGCGTCGGCGCTCATGCTGGCGTGGTATTGGGGCCGCGAGAAGCGCGACTGCGAGACCGGCATGGATCTGCCGGCTGGTTCGCCCAAGGCGTGGCTGTTCATGTGGTGGCGGCCGAAAAACATCCTCGACATGCTCGGCCCGATCGCCGTCCATGTCCTCGCTTGGCTGATCTATCTGGAGGTCTTCGCATGATTTGTCTTGTTTCACGGCTGACAGCGGCCTGTGTTATCCTTCTGGCCGTCGCCGGCTGCACGTCCGACCGCGATGCGTGCGGCGATTGCTGGATCGGCGTGCAGCATATGGACCGCGCACGATGAGCACGCCGCAGCAACGCATCCGCGCGCTGGCGGAAAGCTCGAAGACGAGCGCCCACGCCTTCGTCGAGTTCTGGTGCCTGCAACGCGGCATCGACCGGGCCGCCCTGGTCGCCGCGAAGCGCTCGCGCGCCCGCACCGAGCTCTGCGCCGCGGTGAAGCACCAGTTCCCCTCGATCACCTGCACGCGCGTCGGCATGATGCTCGGCGTGCATTTCTCTTCCGTGCTCAGTGCCTGGCGCAAGGCCGGCATCCATGCCGCCAAGGTTCCGCTGGTCGTGACGCCGGAACTGCGGGTGGAGGTCGCGCGACTGCACGCCGCCGGCCTGACCGCGCGCCAGATCCGCGAAGAGACGGGCCTTTCCCATGTCGCCGTGTGGAAGCTGGTCAATCCGGACTACGAGGAACGCCAGCGGCAGCGCAAGAACGAAGCCAGCCGCAGGAGCGGCGAACGGGCGCGGGCGGCGCAGCAGAAAGCCCGTGAGGAAATCGCACGCCGCGCAAGTCGGATTTGACTTCCAACGTCGGCCGACATTGTCGTATGTTGTCGGCCACCCTGCACCGAAAACGGAAGAGCGGCGGCCCCAAGCAGAACCGCCGCTCCTCGACATGACCCTCGTAAACCGACGAAAGGCAAGGACATGACTACCAGAAATGATATTGGCTCGCAAGGATATTGCGGCTTTGTTGTCGGCCAACATGTCGTTTTCAAATTCGATTTCCCCGGACGGTATAAAGCGAAATGGGAGAAACGCGGCGTTCGGTTTCCGAGCGTCGGGACAGTCTATACGGTTCGCAAAGTCCTTATCGCTCCGAAGACCCGTGAAGTCGCTCTGCTGCTGAACGAAATACACAACCCCAGCATCACTTCGGCTGGCGTGCGCACGGAAGCCTTCTTCAAGGCCCGTCGGTTCCGCCCGCTCCAGAAGCTGAAGGTCGAGGATTTCCTGTCGGCCAAGACGCCCGTCGACGGCGAGCAGGTGCCGGCATGAGCGAGGTTTGGTATCGCTACTACGAGGTGCTTTACTCGCGCGGCTGTGACGAATGGGGCGACCCGCTACCCGGCGTCGGCAGGATCGCCGTCGAGCTCATGGAAATTCCCGTCTTGAAACGTACGCCCTGCGGCGCGTGGGTGGGTTATTCGGAGCACGACAAGAAGTTCGTCAATCTGAACTGGAACAAACGCTACGCGCTGCCGACGATCGCCGAGGCCCGCGCCAGCTACCGGGCGCGTAAGCGCCGCGAGATATCGTTGATGGAAGGCCGCGCCGCCGTTGCTCGCCGGGCGCTCGAAGCCGCAGAAAGCCAGTGGTCAAAAGAATGAACATGGTGACGACGAATTCATTTCTGCGGCTGGCCGCGCTCGGCTACAAGCGCCTGGTCCCGATTATTCCACCGAACGCCGAGATCTCCGAGACCTCGTCGCTGCATCGCCAGATCGGCAAGGCCACGGATCCCCGCGGCAAGGCCGTCGGCGTCAAGGGCCGCAACGGCAAATGGTACGGTTTCGACTGGCTGCCGCACGAGGCCAACGAAGATGATTATCACCGATACCACGGCATGGGTGCCGGCGTAGGCATCAAGACCGGCAACGGCCTCGTGCTGATCGACGCAGACACATCGAACCCGGACCACGCGCAGATCATCTACAACGCCCTGCGTGAGATCGTGCCGACCGTCTTCGTGCGCATCGGCAACAAGCCAAAGGCCGGCTACCTCGTGCGCACCGACGCCGATTTCCGGTATGTCCGGATCGAGTTCGGCGAGCGCGACGACAAGGGCCGGCTGCTCGATCGCGTCGAGATCCTGGCGGAGGGCCGGCAGTTCGTCGCCCTCGGCATCCACCCCAAGACAGGCAAGCCCTACGACTGGCCGATGGGCGTCCCGGCCTATGACGACGTGCCCTATATCTCCGGAGCCGATCTGACGGCCTTGCTGGAGCGCCTGCGCACGCTGCTGCCGGCAGCCTCGCCCATCGTCAAGGAAGGCGCGACGACCGACGTCAACCAGAACGCCCTGCGGGGCGAACTGGAGCGCGTCCGCGCCGCCGTGCGCGCCACGCCCAACACGTCCGATCTCTTCCCGACCCGCGAGGCTTACAGAGACTTCGGCTATGCCATCAAGGCCGCCCTGCCCGATAACCAGCACGAGGCCTTCGAGCTCTTCGAGGAATGGTGCGACCGGTGGACCGGCGGCACCAATGACCCGGACACCGTGCAGTCGGATTGGAAGCGGATGAAGCCGCCTTTCCGGCGCGGCGCGGGCTGGCTCTACGAGCTCGCCGACACGCATAGCCAGGGTGCCTTCACGACGGCCTGTGCTTTCTTCGACGACCTCGGCGAGGTCGAACAGAACCCCTTCGCGCAGCAAATTGAGCTAAATGCCCTTAAGGAAAAATCGAGCAAATTCGTCTTCCTGAATTTCGATGAAGCGGCCGAGGCCGCGAAAGCCGCGTCGAACCGGCCCCTCATCAAGGGCTTCATCGACCAGGGTACGATGAGCGTGGGCTACGGCGACAGCAACGTCGGCAAGACGTTCGTGTTCATGGATGTGGCCTATCACGTCGCCGCCGGCATCGACTATGCGGGCATGCGCACCACTCAGGCCCGCGTGGTCTATGTGGCCGCGGAGGGCGGCAACGGCGCGAAACGGCGCGTCCAAGCCCTGAAGGACAAATACGGTGCGCTGGCCGATCCGTCGGCCTTCCTGCTTCTCCCCTCGCCCGTGGACCTGCGCCGCGCCGATGCTGATCTAAATCCATTTCTGGAGGCGCTGCGCGCCATCGGCGCGCCAATCGGGCTGATCGTCGTCGACACGCTGTCCCGCGCGCTGGCGGGCGGCGACGAGAATTCCAGCGTGGACATGGGCGCGATCGTCAAGCATTTCGACGTCATCCGCAACGCGACGGGTGCGCATCTGATGATCGTGCACCACACGGGCAAGAACAAGGCCAACGGTGCGCGCGGCCATTCCCTGCTGCGGGCCGCGACCGATACCGAAATAGAGGTGGAAGAGGGGCAAATCGCCGTCACGAAGCAACGCGATCTGGAGCGGTCATGGTCGTCGGCCTTTGCCTTGGAAGTGCGCACGCTCGGCATGGACGAGGACGGAGACCGCATAACGTCGTGCACGGTGCGCCTGGTGCCGAAGGCCGAAGCAGAGGCCGAAGCGAAGAAAGGAGAGCCGACCATCGCCGAAGCGCGCGTATTGCGCGGGCTGGCTTATATCCTCGTCGGCTCATCGTTGCGGGGGCAAGGGGCTACCTTGGAACAACTTATGTCTAGCAGCGCGGAAATCCTGTCTGGCATGAACGCCGAACTTGTGCGCGCGCATCTGCGGAACCTGAAAATGAAAGGCCATGTAGCGCAACCGAAGCGCGGTTTTTGGGGATTACCTGACGGTGAGCTATCCAAAGCCATTCTGTCCGATCAGGACATCCTGTCCGAAGAAATGCCTCTCAATTCGGAAGATTTTGCGTCTTCCGAATTGAATTCCGCTCGGTCTTCCGGTCCGAAAAAGGAAGAAAGCGGAAGAAAACGGAAGACAGGCATTTTCGATTAAAAATCATTAGGTTAGCGCAAAGCGGAAGAAAACGGAAGAAACGGAAGATTGCCAAACCCAAATGCGAAATTCCGGAAGACCACCTTTATAGGTCTTCCGGATTGCGCAGGGCGGAATTTTTGAAGGTTCCGAATTGGGGAAAACAAGGCCGACACAAAGAAAAAGGCCGCCCTATTTGCGGGGCGGCCTTTTCAGTCGGTGGATAAGCCAGCGGACAAAATGTCCGAATAGGAGGGCCGGCGCGCTGACGATCAGGACGGTTAGCGCGCATAGGGCAAGGAACCAAATCATAGCTCCGCGTTCACGACCGCGCTGCGAGCGGCCATCTCATCGCGATACAAGAGCCCGGCAAGACTTTTTGCCGTGTTCGCGTCGGGCTGGAGTTCGTTATATGCGTCGCGTCCAAACCGCGTTGCCGTTCGCGTCGCTTCGTCCCAATGAGTGCACCCGGCGCGCCATTGTGTTCCGCGCGATGGTTTTGGCGTGAAAGAGTGACGGGCCAGATGGACTGGAACGGCGAACAGCGTCACGTTGTCGGGCATCTCGCATTTCCACCCGCCAGTGTTCTCGTCTTTGAGCCATGTGCGCGTCATGGTCAGATTTCCTTTCCGTCGCAAACCGCCTGCACGCCCTGCACGGACATGCATTCGTAGGTCTTGCCGTCTTTGTGCAGTTCCACCCAGTTGCCGCGCAGCGTGACGACAAAGCCGAATGCGCGGGCGTAGTCGTCGGCCCATTTCTGGAAGCTGTTCATGTCGGTCACTCCCCGCGCACGTAGAACGCAACGCCCTTGCTGTCGGCATCCGCCGAGGGCACCCACACGTAGCAGCTACCGCGTTCGAGCCCGCCGCCAAACCATGCACCATACCAGCCGAATTTCTTGGCAAGTGCCTCGGCGGCGCGATCATGGTTTGCGTCACAGTTCAGGGCATGGTCCCAATGGACCGTTACAGAACCCGCCTGTGCCGTGGCGCGAACGCGCGAGCCGCGGGTGTTGGTCGGGCCGAGGAATTTCGTTGTGATGGCTTGATACATGGTCGTTGGTTCCTTGTCGGTTTCGTCGGGCGTTAAGCTGGACATTTACGCTGCGCAACGAATACGGGGAGCATTGCAGAGCGTGGCGCGCGCTTCTGCGACTACGGTGCGCACCATGTCGGAAAAATAGCTTCCGTGGCCTTTTGCGTTCATGCCAATGTGGTCGCGGAAGGTTTCAATCTGGTCCGCGTAGTAGACCGATCCGCCGAGATAGTCGGCTGCGATCTCGACGCCGTCGAGCCATACTGACATTTTGCTGTCGAATGCGACCATGTCGCCGCAATCGAGCGCGGCTTGGATTGATCCGTCTTCGTCGTCGCCGTCATAGCGATAGCCGGCATCAATCTCGATTTGCCATTTGACGGTGAAACGTGCGGTCTTAAAGGTCCAGAGAGTTTCCATTCGCCGTTGTTCCTTCGGTGTTTGGTTTGTATGTCTGTTGTATGTCATACACGACATACATTGTCAATAAGGAAAAATTTGCAGAAGGACACTTTGTCCGTTATGCTCATGTCGAGCAAAAGGCAAATAGGCAGGTGGAAGAATGCCCCAAAAAGGCGGTCAAATGACCTACGCAGAGAGACGTATCGCCGAAGTTATGGCTGAGACCGGAAACCGCAAGTTTGCGGCTAGCGAGGCGAAAGTTTCGTATTCGTCGGGAGCCGTGGACAAGGCTATGCAGCGTCCGGCAGTCCTGAACGAGATCGCACGCATCCAGACGGAAAAGCTCTTCAGCGAGCTTCTGCCGCTGGCTGTGCGAGTGCACGCTGAGATCCTGGCCGATCCGAAAGCGCCTGCCGGCGCGCGTGTTCAGGCCGTCAAACTGGCCTATGACCGCACGCTCGGCGCGCAGGACGGCGCACAGGCGAAAGAGCCGCACGAGATGACGGCGGAAGAGATCGCGGAAGCTATCGGCAAGCTTGAAGCTATCGCCATCGGGCGCGCAAAAACCGTCGAAAGTGCGCAACCAGTGCCCAACTATGGCGATATGTTCTCATAATATCAATGACTTGCACTGTATTGATTAGACAGTTACCCGGCTCGGCGACCCATGCGCCGGGCCGCTCGGCGGGTAGGGCCGGACCCCACCCCTGGCGGTAGTCCGATCGTCGAGCCGGAGACTGCACCGGACGCGCACAGAAAAATTCGACCCAAAAATCGAAACGGACGTCTTGTCCTGACAGCCGAAAAGCCCGAACCGGTCCCGAAAGGTCGGTTTGGTCATCACCCCTGACGCCTCGAATATCAGGGCTTGTAGGCCGGAAAGGTCAATTTGGTCACCGCCTGTCGTTCGCATACGGAGCGCTTGACAAGCGACCCGACAACGGCCAACATTCAGGCCGTCCGGTGAGTTTTCCTCCCTGTTCCGCCGGATGTTCGTGCTGAAGGCTTGATCGCTGGAGCCGCTGCGTCCGCAACGCGCAGCGGCTCTTGCCATTTCCGCGCCGTGTCTGTAGGTTGTCGGCAGACATAAGCCAGCAACGCCCGACACGAGGACACGCATGATCGACCGGTTTCAGCAGGCGGATGAGCGGGTCAGCGTTCACGAGGGCGGATACGTCAACCACCCCAAGGACCCCGGCGGCGCGACGAACCGCGGCGTCACGCAGCGCGTCTATGACGACTATCGCCGCCGCAACGGCCTGCCCGTCCGCTCCGTTCGCCAGCTGAACGAGACCGAGCGGCTGGCGATCTACCGCGGCAGCTACTGGCACCCGATCAAAGGCGACCAGTTGCCGCCCGGCGTCGGTTACGTGGTCTATGACGGGGCCGTCAATTCGGGCGTCGCGCAGTCCGTGAAGTGGCTCCAGCGCGCGCTCGGTGTCAAGGTCGACGGGATGATCGGCCCGACGACGCTGGCCGCTGTGTGCGACCATCCCGACCACGACAAGCTCATCGCGGCGATCTGCGAGCGCCGGATGGCGTTTCTGCGGGCGCTGAAGACGTGGCCGACGTTCGGCAAGGGCTGGACGCGCCGCGTGAACGAGGTGCGCGCCACCGGCCAGGCATGGGCGAAGAAGGGCACTGTCGGCCACATTACCGCCGCCTACGTCCCCGGCGGCGAGGCGAAAGCCCGCGTCGAGGACGCCAAGCCCGCGCCGGTCAAGGCAGTGGCCGACGCGGCGACCGGCGGCGGTCTCGCCTCGGGCGGCCTCGCCGAAGCCATCCGCCAGGCGCAGGAACAGATCACGCCGCTCGCCGGCTCCTCCAGCTTCATCAACAGCGCCATCGCCGCCCTGGCGGTATCGGCCGTCGTCCTGACGGTCGGGGGCCTTGGCTGGCGCTGGTACGCGGCGCGCAAGCAGCGCCAGCGTGCCGATGCGCTCGATCTGCCGGCATGATCCCGCTGCCCTACAAGGTCGTCGCCGTTTTCGCCGTGCTCGGCGCGGTGGCGATCGGCAGCTACATGAAGGGCCTGTCGAGCGGACGGATCGAGCAGCTTCAGGACACGGTCGAGGCCTACGAGAAGAGGAAAGGGATCGACGATGAGGTTTCGGGCGTTGATCGGTATCGCGTGTGCGTTGACCTTGGCGGGCTGCCAGACGAATGCCAGCAATTGCGCGGGCTGGACGAAACCGCCGAAGATCAATGATCCCGTGAACTTCGTGCTGAAGGAAGAGCCGATCGCCCGGTGGGTGCTGTCGACCGACCGCTACGGCAAAGCGCAGAAATGCTGGAAATGACGAACGACAACGCGGACAACGCTATGCCCATCGTCTTCGAGAAGGCCCGTCTGAACGTCTTCAATCTCGCCGGTTTCGCCATTGTGGCGATGATCAACGTGGCGGGCGGCGCGATCGTCTGGACGAACCTCAACCGGGACGTTGCCGAGATCCGCGACGCGCAGCAGGACCGGGCGACGGTCTCCGACAGGAATTTCGCCGACATCCGGGCGCAGATCCAGCCCATCCCGCAGCTGCGTTTCCAGCAGGATCAGCAGGCCGTCCAGATTGCCGAACTGAAGGCGCAGATGGCCGCGCTTCTGGAGCGTTTCGGGACCAAGCTCGACACGCTGAACGACAGCGTGAACAGCGTGCGCACTGAGGTCCGCGTCCTGGCGCAGGAGGTGCGCAGCAACGCCGAGAAAAAGGCGCACCCGACGGGTTTCACGCCCTGATGTCCGGCGCAGATCGCATCAATCCGAAAACCGGAAAGCGCGTCTCTTGGGAGCGCGAGCAGGCCGCGCTGAAGGCGGCTGAGACGGCCGACGTCGAGCTTCACAAGCAGATCGGGTTGCTGAAGCGCCAGCAGAAGGCCCTTCAGGCGCGCACCGCCTTCATGCCGTTCATCAAGATCACCTCGCCGGACCCGGCCGATCCGAATGACGTCGAGAAATCGAGCTACAAGGACGCGAAGCATCACCGCGCCGTGGCGAAGGTGCTCGAAGCGATCATCAACGAGGAGGTCGAATACACCTTCGTCATCCTGACGATGCCGCCGCGGCACGGAAAATCGGAGCAAGTTTCCCGCAAGCTGCCCGCCTGGCTGATCGGCCGTTTTCCGCATCAGCACGGCGTCGTGGCGACCTACAACGACGATTTCGCCGCCGATTTCGGCAAGGACGTGCGCACTATCGTCAAGACGCCGCAGTTCCGGCAGGTGTTCCCGAACGTCTCGCTCGTGCGCGGCGGCTCGGCCTCCGACAAGCTGATCACGACGGCCGGCGGCAAGTGGGCTTTCGTCGGCCGCGGCGGTTCGCTGACCGGCCAGGGTGCGCACGTCCTGATCCTCGACGACCTGATCAAGGACGCCAAGGAGGCGTCGAGCCAGGCAATCCGCGACCAGGCATGGGACTGGTTCACGAAGGTCGCCATGACCCGTCGCATGGGTCGCAAGATCGTCATCATGACGTTCACACGCTGGCATTCCGACGATCCGATCGGCCGTCTCACGGATCCGGAAAACCCGCACTACAACGCCAAGCTGGCGAAGAAGATCAAGATCATCAACATCCCGGCGATTGCCGAGGACGACGATCCGCTCGGCCGCAAGCCGGGCGAACCGCTGTGGCCGGACGGCCCGGATCGCTTCGATCTGGAATTTCTGGAGGAGCAGCAGAGCCTCGATCCGCTCGGCTTCGCCGCGCTCTACCAGCAGCGGCCGTCGCTGCTCGACGGCGATCTCTTCAAGCGCGAGAGCATCCGGTTCTACAAGCCGGACGAATTGCCGGAAGACCTGCGCATCTACGGCGCGAGCGACCACGCCGTCGCGACAGGCCAGCGCAACGACTTCACGGTCCTGCTGAAGATCGGCGTCGACAAGCAGTCGAACATCTACCTGCTGGAGTGCGACTGGCGGAAGATGAAATCGGACGTCGCCACGGAAGCCATGCTGGACATGTGCCGCGGCGACCAGCGCCCGCTCCTGTGGTGGGCGGAAAAGGGTCACATCTCGAAGTCGATCGGCCCTTTCCTGCACAAGCGCATGCTGGAGACCGGCATCTTCATGAACATCCGCGAAGTCACGCCGGTCGCCGACAAGGCGCAGCGCGCGCAGTCGATTGTCGCCCGCGTCGCCATGGGCAAGGTCTTCTTCCCGCAGGGCGCGTTCTGGACCGAGAAGGCCATCGCGCAGATGATGGCTTTTCCGAACGGCACGCATGACGACTTCGTCGATGCGCTGGCCTATATCGGCCTCGGCCTGCAAAGCCAGTTCGCAGCGAGCGACAAATCTGGTAGAAAGCGAAAAGAGACGCCCGAATTCGGGACATTGGCCTGGGTGAAACTGGCCGACAGATGGCAAAATGAGCAGCGCGCGATCCAGATGGCTGGGGGCTTTTGATGTTTGTGGGTGAAATGACGGACGACATTGCCGGACAGCCGGACGGCGCGGCCCTCCCCGACGAGAACGTCGACGAGAAGAACCCGACGCCCGCCGAGAGCGAACGCCGCCTTGTCGCCGCGATCATCCAGAGCATCAAGGAGGACAAGCGCCACCACGAGAAGGCGTTCCGCCGCATGAAGCGTGACATGCACGTCGCGATGTGGGGAGCCGAGAAGGAATGGGGCGAAGGGAACTACAAGGCGAATATCATCGGCCGCCACGTCAAGATGAAGACGGCCGCGCTCTACGCCAAGAACCCGAAAGCCGTCGCGCGCCGCCGCGAAACGCTCGACTACCAGATTTTCGACGAGAACCCGGCTTCGCTCGAACTGGCCTTTCAGACGATCCAGATGGGCCAGATGGCGATGCAGCAGGCGCAGGCCATGTCCTCCGTCATGCCGGCCGACCCGCTCACCGGCCAGCAGCCGCTGATGGAGCCGCAACTGCCGCCGGGCTTCATGGAGGCGCAGGCGCTGATCGCCGACTTCCAGCAGGGCTATGCGCGCCGCCAGCAGATCGCCAAGATGGGCAAGACGCTGGAGATCCTGTTCGCGCAGGCGATGCGCGAGCAGAAGCCGCTCGATTTCAAGCGCGGCATGAAGCAGGTCGTCCGGCGCGCCATCACCGCCTGCGTCGGCTATGTGGAAATCGGCTTCCAGCGCGAGACCGGGCCGCGTCCCGGCATGCAGGAGAAGTTGGCCGACGCCCGCGCCCGGCTCGATCATCTGCGCAACCTGGCCGAACAGGTCGGCGAAGGCGAGATCGGGCAAGACGACGCTGAGATGGCCGAGCTTGAAGCATCGATTGCGCAGTTGCAGTCGGAGCCGGAAATCGTGCTGCGCGAAGGCCTGATCTTCGATTTTCCGCAGGCCACCAAGGTCATTCCGGATCGGCTTTGCAAGTATCTCGACGGTTTCGTCGGCGCGGGGCATATCACGCTCGAATACGACTATTCGGTCAGTGAGGTACGTGAGATTTTCGGCGTCGACCTGACGGACAGCGCCACGAAATACGCTGCTGCAAACGGCTCCGGATCGGTCTATGAAGCCAGCAATGTCATGGACGACGAATACGAGTGGGGGCCGTCGGAACGCAAGAAGACAGATATGGTGCGCGTCTGGAAGCGCTACGACAAGCCGTCCGGCCTCGTCTATTACCTCGCCGACGGCCACCAGGGTTTTTTGCGACCGCCTGCCGCACCTGATATCTTCGTTGAAGATTTCTGGCCCGTCTACGCGCTCACCTTCAACGCCGTCGAAAGCGAGGAGGAGCTTTTCCCGCCGTCGGACGTCACGCTGTTGCTGGACATGCAGCGCGAATACAATCGGTCGCGGCAGGGCCTGCGGGAGCATCGCAACGCGGCACGGCCGCGGTGGGTCTACGCGAACGGCGCGTTCGCCGACGAAGACGATCCGATGATGCTTGCGAACCTGCGTCCGCTTCAAATGCTAGGGCTGAACATCGACCCGCAGACGGACATCAAAACGGTGCTCCAGACGATGCCCGTGCCCGGCGTCGACCCGAACCTCTACGAGACCGGGCAGACCTTCACCGACATGCAGCTGGTCGGCGGCAGCCAGGAAGCGAACTACGGCGGTGTCGCCAAGGCGACGGCCACCGAGAGCGCGATCGCGGCCAACGCGACGAACGCTTCCGACGCCTCCTCGATCGACGATCTGGACAGCTTCCTGACGGTCATCGCCCGCGCATCCGGTCAGGTGCTCCAGCGCGAGATGTCGCCGGAAAAGGTCGTTGAGGTCGTCGGCCCCGGCGCGGTGTGGCCGGAGATGACGCTCGCCGAGATCGCGGGCGAAATCTTTCTTGAGGTAGAGGCCGGCTCGACGGGCAAGCCTAATCAGGCTGTCGAGGTGGCGAATATGCAAAAGTTACTGCCTCTTTTGATCCAGATACCTGGCGTAGAGCCGACGTGGCTGGCAAAGGAGGTCATCCGGCGTATGGACGACCGGATCGATATCACGGAAGCGATCGCTGCCGGGATACCTTCGATTGCTGCGATGAACCAACAGCGGCAGACTACTAGCGCGATGCCACAAGACGACCCGAACAATCAGGGTGCGCAGGGCGCAAATAATGCGCCAAAACCGGATCGCGAAGGAGGGTCTGGTCCTGCGTTTGGGTCTAATCAGACGGAGCCCGCGTTAGTGTCATGACGAAAGGTGTCGGCTGTATATACGGCATATATTCGCGTTTGGCGGGACGCATAGTTTACGTTGGGCAAACACGCCAATCGCCAAATGCGAGATGGGCGCAGCATAAACAGCGGCACACGCCGCTTGCGCGGCAACTTCGCGCGACCGGCATCGAGTTTTTCAGCTTTCATGTACTGGAGGAAGCTCCGGTTGGCGAGCTAAACGCGCGTGAGTGCCATTGGATTGACAAGCTTGATACTATGCACCCGCAAGGTTTGAACCATAAACCGGGAGGGCGAGCGAAAGGTACTTCAGCGAGAGTCAAACAAAAACTATCGGCCACGAGTAAAGCAGCGTGGGGCGATCCCGCTCACAGGGAAAAGCAGAGGGTTAGCCGAAAGGAAAAATGGGCCGATCCCGAGCATAAAGCTAAGATGGCTGCGATCAGGAAAGCTACGTGGGCCGCACCGGGGTTCCGCGAAAAGATGAGAGTGGCGCGGCAGGATAGCTATCAAGATCCCGTAAGAAGAGCGTCACAAGCAGCGGCCATGCGAAACAAATGGGCGGATCCGCAATATAAGGCGGATGTCGGCAGTAAGATAGCAGCGGCCATAGGGGCGAGCGAAAAATTCAAACAAGGCCAGTCCCGACGCGCAAAACGGCGACATAGCAGCAATCAAGCGTAGGTTTTGCCGACCTACACTTGCGACAATGATCCGCATGCAGTAAACCTAACCGACCGAAAGGAACGAATATGCCCTCTTTGGACGATCAAATCGACGACACGAACTCGTCCATCGTGTCCGATATCGACGATGCAGTTGCCGGGGGCGATTTTCCCGCTGGCGATACTGCGGCCGCGGCCTCGTCACCCGCTGAAGGCGAACAGGACGCCGATCTGCTTTCCGTTGTCCGCGACGTGGTCAAGGAAAGCCGGGGGCAGACTGACCCGGCCTCGCCAGCCGAAGGTGAACAAGGATCGGAAGCAGCCGCATCCGCCGATGACGACGAGTTTGCCGACGTGCCGTTCAACCGGCACCCGCGCTTCAAACAGGTCGTCAAGGAACGCCGCGAGTTCAAGGAGAAGCTGACCGCCATGGAGCGGGAAGTCGAACCGCTCCGGCAGGATGCAGAGCGCTACCAGAACGTTGTCGGGTTTCTCGACGATGCGGGACTGAGCTCGGAAGAAGCCGCGGACATGCTCACGATTGGCGGTCTCATGAAGACCGACCCCGTCGAAGCGTGGAAGCGGATGAAACCGACCATCCAGAACCTGCTCATCGCGGCCGGCGAGGTTCTGCCCGACGATCTCCAGCAGCGCGTTTCCACCGGGGAGCTCTCCAAGGAAGCTGCGATCGAGATCGCACGGGCCAAGGCGTCCGTAGCTTCCGTGCAGCGCCAGCAGTCGTTCCGCGAGCAGCGCGAGCAGCGCACGTCTCAGCAGAACAGCGTGCGGTCGATGCAGCAGGCCGCCAGCGATTGGGAGACCGATCGCGTGCGCAAGGATCCGAACTTCGCCGCCAAGTTGCCCGACATCCAGCGGGAGGTCGTTTACCTCCAGCGGACGGAAGGCGTGCCGACCACAGCCGAAGGCGTGAAGGATCAGCTGGCAAAGGCATACAAGACGGTCAACGACCGCTTCAAGCCCGCGCAGCCGGCCCCGCAGCCTAAGCAGGCGGTACGCCCCGTGATGGGCGGGCAGGTCGCAGGAAACCAGCAGCCGGCGGAAATGTCGACGCTCGATATCATTCGGGCAAACCGCCGCGCTTCGTGAGCAACAAGGATAGCCTCAGATGGCTTTTACCGCAGACGAAATCGCCAACATCAACAACACGACGCTGAAGCAGTACCTGAACAAGGGCACGCTCTTCAAGCAGAACGTCCAGAACAAGCCGATGCTGGATGCCTTCAACCGCACCGCGGGCAGCTTTGCCGGCGGCAACGGGTTTCAGGTGTCCATCGGCGTGAAGTCCGGCCAGGGCGGCGGCTCGCTTCAGGGTTACTCGGGTGACGACAAGGTCTCCTACTACAACCCGGCAACGGCCAAGCGCGTCGAGTACACGGGCAAGGAGCACCATATCGGCACGGTGATGACCTTCTCCGAGCTCAAGCAGAACGGCATCGAAGTCACCGAGGACGGCACCGACCAGAACACGAACCTCGTCGACGGCCGCGAGGAGATCGCGCTGGCGAATGTGCTGGACGAGAAGAACGACGACCTCGGCGAAGACTACGCCAAGTCGCTCGATCTCCTGCTGCATCAGGACGGCTCCTCGGACGCCAAGGCGCTCGCCGGCATCCAGTCCATCCTGCTCGCGAACCCGCTCTCGGGCCTCACGGGCGGCCTGAACCGCGCGATCTATCCCTGGTGGCGCAACCGCGCTGCAACGGCCGCCTACGCGGGCGTCGGCGGCCAGGGCGCGATCACGGTCAACCCGGCCAACGGCGGCGCGCTCGCCGCGTTCCTCGACACCGAGATCCGCCAGCTGAAGCGCTATTCGCGCGGTGGCGTCTCGTGGAAGTGGTTCGCCGGCTCGGCCTTCATCGACGGCTACAAGATGGAGCTGCGCGCCAACGGCTACTCCGCGGGCGATTGGGCCTTCAACGACAACGTTCCGGACGGCTCCATGAAGGATCCGAAGCACGCCGGCAACCCGATCATCTACGATCCGACGATGGATGATCTCGGTCTGTCCAAGCGTTGCTACGTCATCGCCATGGGCAAGAACGGTATCCAGCTTCTGTACTTCAACGGCAAGCGGATGCAGCGCCACGCCCCGGCACGGCCGTATGACCGCTACACCATGTACAACGGCATCACCACGACCGCCGTCATGGTCGCCCGCGCGCTCAACACGTCCGCCGTGTATGATATCGCGTAAGACGAGACCCGACACGGGGCGCTGACCGCGCCCCGCCTTTTCTCACTGAACACGGAGCTACGCTCATGGGCGCTCTCGCAAATACCTCGGCGGTTCTCGCCTCCGCAGTCACGGACAGCAACACGGTCACTGTCGCCTATCCCGCCGGCAAGACGCAGGGCGATCTGATCGGCAGCACGGGCGGTCGCGTCGTCATCAACAACAACGATGCCTATCCGCAGGCCGGGTCCGGCGCAGCCGTGGCCTTCACCTTCGGATCGTCGAACATCACGATCACCAACAACACGGGCGTGACGTGGGCGGCGGGTTCGACCCTGCTCGCCAGCTTCGGCGACAACACGGAGGACGGCTCGTACAACCCGGATATCCGCGTCGACGCCATCGTCCCGCTGACGGCCGCCACCGGCACGACGGGCGACACGGTCGCCGACGTCGGCGGCGCGTTCGCGCAGGCCACCCTGAACAACAACTTCAAGGTGCTCGCAGACAAGCAGAACGAGGTCATCGCCGCGCTGAAGGCGGCCGGCATCCTCGTCAAGTAAACCGGGCGGGGCTTCGGCCCCGTCGATCTCCACCGGAAGGAACTCGACATGCAGACCGCAAATGTAATGCTCGCGATCGGCGGTGACGCCAAGAACACGGTCCCGAAGTACGGCGTGACGGCCGCCGAGGTCGCCGTGCTTCGCTACATCCACGGCGAGGATGCCGTCTTCGACATCGAGGTGAAGGGCAGCGTCGAGCGCACCCATCGCCAGGAAATCGGCCGGCTGACCGAAGTCTACGGCCGCCAGGAAGGCGAGCGCCGCGTCTCGCCCGCCGTCGCCGATCTCTATCCGGGCGCGGCCGCCCGCGTCTTCGAGACGTTCGACGAGCTTGAACTGCCGGATGAGCTCTACGCAGCCGCCGGCCGCAAGGTCGCCGCGCCGGCCAAGACGAAGAAGGAAACGGCCGCCCCGGTCGCCGATGACGACGGTCTCGACGCCATGAAGGTCAAGGAGCTTCAGGCACTCGCCGGGGCCGAAGGCGTCGATCTGACCGGCGTCACCAAGAAGGACGACATCGTCGAGGCCATCCGCCTGCACCGCGCGCAGCCGGCGCAGCCGGCGCAGCCGGAGGACGAAGGTGCTGACGATGGCGACGCAGAGGATGGCGTCGGCGAAATGAACGACGAGTTCTCCGGCGAGAACAACCTCTTCAAGTAAAGGCATGGCGGCATGGCCCGGAACACGACGCTCGTAAAGCTGCTCGACCTGTACCGGGCCGAATGCCGCCTGTCCTTCAATCCGGCGCACAACGCGCAGGACCGGGACCGCCAGATCATCCATCTCCAGCGCACGCAGGAGTGGCTGTGGGAGGACTACGACTGGCCGTTGCTGCGCGTCGACCGCACGATCTTTCTGGCAGCCGGCCAGCGCTACTACGATCCGCCGGGAGACATGGCGATTGACCGCATCAGCCATATCGAGGTTTACCGCGACCAGGCATATTGCCCGCTGCGCCCCGGCATCGACGCCCGCCACTTCACGACGTTCAACAGCAACCTTGACGAACGGCAGTGGCCGCCGCAGCGCTGGCGGATCACCGAGGATGAACGGATCGAGATCTGGCCGATCCCCGACACCGACGGCGATCCCGACACGCTCGAAGGTACGCTGAAGATCACCGGCATCAAGAACCTTCAGCAGATGGTCGCCGACACCGACCGCGCGACGCTTGACGACAGGCTGATCGTGCTCTACGCCGCGGCGGAATTTCTTGCCAGCAAGGGCGACAAGAGCGCCAGCCACAAGCTTGAACTGGCAAAGGCGCGCTACGGCAAGCTGCGCGGCGCGCAGCAGCCGCGCCGCGTTTTCAACATGTTCGGCTGCGGCCAGCAGAGCGGCGTCAAGCGCGTTCCGTTCGGCGTTTATAACGAGCGGAACGTCACGATCGTCCAGCCGCCGCTGCCGCCGAGCCCCGGCGACGAGTTCATCCTCACCTTCGACGATGGCGACGAAGTCATCGGCACCGGATCGTGATCCATGGGAACGATATGGGTCCGAGAGTTCACGGGCGGGCTTGACACCCGGCGCATGGAGGAGACGACCTCCGGCGGCGCGCTCGTCGTCGCCAAGAACGGCCATATCTCGCGCGGCGGCGAGTTCGAAAAGCGTGCCGCCTTCGTTCCCGAGTACACGCTCCCGGCCGGTACGGTCGGCCTTGCCGCGGCGGTCGACAAGCTCGTCGTGTTCGGCAGCGGGCCGACGCCAGGCGGTCTCCCTGCCGACGTCCGCTATCAGCGCTTGCAGCATCCGAACGGTGTCACGCCGCTAGTCCGCATCCGCTCCTACGACCTCTTTTCGTCGACCCTCTACGTTGTCGGCGAATTCGAGGACGGCTCGATCTTCCATTTCTTCTACGGCATCCGTGTCGACGACTGGTACGACGGCCGCGCCCGCGCTTCGTTCGACGTCACGGGCGGAACGGTCGTCGGCGCGGTCGCCGCGACCGGCTCCTTCACGATCACGGGCGGAACGAGCGATCCTGCGAACACGATCGACGACATCACCGTCGGCGGCATCTCCATTATCGGCGCGCCGATCGAACACACAGGCGACGACGCCGGCACGGCAACGGCCGTCGCCGCGGCGATCAACCTCTTCACGTCCATCCCCGACTACACGGCGGTCGCCGTCGGCGCGACGGTGAATATCACGGCGGCAACGCTCGGCTCGGCGGCGAACGGCCGCGTCGTGTCGGTCCTGCCGACGGGCGACGTCACGGTCGGATCGATCGTGAACATGGCCGGCGGCGCGAACGGCACGACCTCGCAGATGACCAACATCAGGGTCAACGGCGTCCCGATCATGGGCGCGCCGGTTCTGTGGGCGACCTCCAACGAGAACACCGCCGCTCTCCTCGCCGCGGCGATCAACGCCTACGTTTCGACGCCCGACTACACGGCAACGGCCGTCGGCGCGACCGTCAACATCGCCGCCGTCGATGTCGGCACCGCCGCCAATGGCTTTCCGGTCGATTTCACCCTGGCGAACGGCTTCACGGTGTCGCCGTCGTCCGGGCTGGTACTGGCCGAAGGCGCGTCGGGTAAGGCCGTGGCGGCGACCGGCTCCTTGAGCGTTCTCAGCGGCAATCCCGGCTCCGGTAACCAGATCAACATGGTGACGGTCGGCGGTGTGAACATCATGGCCGGACCCGTGCCGTTCACCGGCAACGTCGTCACCACGGCGTGGGCGATTGCGCAGGCCATCAACACGCATGCGTCCACGCCGGACTATACCGCTACCGTGACCGGCGCGACGGTGAACATCACCGCGGCCGTGCCCGGCGTTGCGGCGAACGGGCGTGTCATCGCCGCATCGACCTCGGGCTCGGTCGGCATCGGCTTGATCGAGAACATGTCCGGCGGCGCGGACGGCGCGTTCCAGCCGGGCGCATTCGTCAAGACCGCCGGCAAGAAAATCTACTCGACGTCCGGTTCCGTGCTCCATTTTTCCGGCATCAACGCGCCGACGAAGTGGTCGACCGACAATGTCGGCGCAGGCTTCATCGACATGGCGTCCGAGACGTCCGGCTCCGAAAAGCTGACGGCAATCGCGAAGTATCAGGACAAGTTGGCCGTCTTCGCCGAACGCACGGTTCTGGTCGAGTATGTGGATCCCGATCCGGCGCTGAACCGCCTCGCACAGACGCTCAACAACACGGGCACCTTGTCGCCCAAGAGCGTGACGCAATTCGGCGACAACGACATCTTCTATCTCGACGAAAGCGGCCTGCGATCGCTGAAGGCGCGCGACAGTTCGAACGCGGCCGCCACAACGGATATCGGCGTGCCCGTCGACACGCTCGTGACGAAGAAGCTCACCGAACTGTCACTCGCGGAGCGGGAGGCCGTCATCGGGGCGATCGAGCCGCGCGATGGCCGGTTCTGGCTCGCGATGAAGGATATCATTTTCGTTTTCAGCTTCTTCAATGGGGCGAAGGTCAGCGCGTGGTCCACTTATGAGCCGAGCTACTATTCCGGATCGACCAAGATCAATTTCAACGTCGAAGAACTGGTCGTTTTCAACCGGCGCGTCTTCATTCGTTCCGGCAACCGGATTTTCTCCTACGGGGGCCAGGCTGCCGCACTGGCTTATGATGCGACTGTCGCCGAAGCCTGGCTACCCTATCTGGACGCGAACACCCCGACACAGGACAAGACCTTCACGGGCGTCGACGCTGCACTTGAAGGCGAATGGGAGACGTCGGTGGCGCTGGAGCCCACGAACCGCGCCGCCGAAGACACGGTCAGCCGCGAAACAGAGACGACATTCAACAGTCTAGGCCGGCCCGGTCTCGGTCGCTCCACGCATATCAGCATGCGCTTCCGGACAACCGGAAGCACCTATGCGCGCCTCAGTTCCGTCGTCATCCACTACGAGGGCGAGGACATTGAGGATAAGTGACCCGACCCGCGAAGCGGTGCATTTCGTCGCGCTGAAGATGCGCGAGCGGGACTTTGCCGAATTCAGCGCGGTTTCCTACGCCAGCACGCGCGAGGAACTGGCCGATGTTATGGCCGAGCGCTACGGCAGCTTCGAGGGCTGCATCGTCGGCCATGCCGGCGAGAACCCGGCGTGCGTGGGTGCCACGGTCATGGCACGGCCCAACGTCGTGTCGCTGCTTTTCTTCGCGACGGACCAGTTCCCCGAGATCGCGCTGCCGGCGACGCGCTTCATCAAGCGTGAACTGTTCTCCCGGCTCAAAAAGACCGGCGTCCACAGGATAGAGGCCGTCTCCATGGTCGACCACAACGACGCGCATGCCTGGCTTCAGACGCTCGGGCTGGAGCGCGAAACGGAGCCGATGCGCGGCTACGGAAAGAACGGCGAGGCTTTCGTTCAATTTGCATGGGTGAGCGATGATAGTCCGATTGGCCCTTGAGGAAGACATTGACGAGGTCGTCGAGATGGCGCGCATGAACATCGAAGAGACGCGCCCGGAGAACGGTTTCGACGAGGTCGTATGTCGGGAGACCTACTATGGATATCTTGACCGGGCATCGCCGACGATCTTCGTCGCGGAGAAGGATCGGGCGCTCGTCGGCTTCCTGCTGGCGGAGATGAACAGCTATCGCGCATCCGCTGGACTTTTCACGACGCAGGAGGTACTTTTCGTGAAGCCCGCTCACCGCGGAACTCGGGCGGCCGCCATGCTGATGAAGCATCTTATTGCCTGGAGCCGGGGGCTCGGCGCGAAAGAGATCATCGGCGGAAACGACAACTCCTTCAATTCCGACAGGACAGCACGTTTTCTCGAACATTTCGGCTTCGAGCGTGTCGGAAATGCAATGAGGCGGGGTCTGTAATGGGCGGTGGCGGCAAGGGCGGTGGCGGTGAAGCCAAAAAGGCCCGCGAAGACGAGCAGAAGCGCCAGGAAGAGATCCGCAAGGGCACCGCCCGCATCAACGAGATTTTCGGCGGGCGCTCCTACGGCACGGGTGCCCTTTCGAGCGACATGGCGTTCGATCCGAACGGTACTTACTTCCTCGCCGACGGCACGAAGTGGAAGCCGCAAGCCGTCACCGAAGACACCTACGAACTGGGCAAGCTCAAGGATCTGGTGCCGGGCCGTGACGCGCCGCTGATCGACGACAAGCGCTCCTCGCTCTTCACGCCGAACGCCGACCGTTACGAAAAGGGCAAGCTGATCCCCGGCCAGAAAAAGACGGCCGAGGAACAGTATGCCGAGATGGTCGCCTCCGGAAAGCTGTTCTCCGGAACGAAGAAAAAGGGCGGCTTCACGGACGACTATTTCAAGGGCATCCGCCAGAAATATATCGACTACGCGAACCCGCAGCTTGAAGATCAGTATGGTGACGCGCAGAAGGAACTGACCTTCGCACTGGCGCGCGGCGGGCTGCTCGACAGTTCGGTTCGCGGCGAAAAGGCCGGCGAACTCCAACAGCTTTACGACCTCAACAAGCAGCAGGTCGCCGACCAGGCGCTGGCTTACGAAGGCGAGGCGCGCAATGCCGTCGAGGACGCCCGGTCGAACCTCATCGCCACGCTGAACGCCACGGGCGACGCGCAGGGGGCCGCCAATTCGGCCATCGCTCGCGCCTCGGCGCTGTCCAAGCCGGCGGCCTATAGCCCGCTCGCGCAGCTTTTCACGGACTTCACCGCCGGTCTTGGCACGCAGGCCGCACTGGAGCGCGCGAACTATTACGGCGGCGGGGAGAAGCCGCGATACACGACCGGGCTCTTCACGCCCAAGAACTCGACAGTGGTGAAGTGACATGTGCGACCCGATGACCATTGCAGGCGTAGCGCTCACCGCCGGTTCGACCGTCGCGAACTACGCCGCGCAGCAGAAAATCCAGCGCGCCCGCGACGACGCGATGGCAGCCGAGCGCATTCGGCAGCAGGGTCTCGACAAGGAGGCCGCCGCGCTGAACACGCAGTCGCAGGACCGCTATCAGGACTTCGAGGGCCAGCAGGACCAGAAGGCCGGGCAGCTGGCGGAATACTTCACAGGCCAGGACGTCGCCGAGCCGAGCGCCGAGGCAGCCTTGCCCACGACCTCGTCGAACATCACGGTCGCCGAGGAAGCGAAGCAGCGGGCCGGCGCGAAGGCGTTCACGGATCGCAGCGGTCAGGCGCTCGGCCAGCTGCGCTCCTTCGGCGATCTGATGGGCGGCCTCGGGCGGCTTCAGGCGCGCGATGCATCGCAGATCGGCCAGATCGGCGGCTTCAAGCGGGGATCGTCGGGCGTGCTCTCCTACGAACTGGACGAGGCCAGCCGGGCGGGTGACGGGCTGAAGATGTTCGGCGACATTCTCGGCGGCGTCGGCGGGATCGCCACCAGTTCCGGGCTTTCTGGCGGCGGGCTGTTCGGAGCCGGCGGAGGCGACCCGTGGAACGGGTTGCGTGCGTCCGCGCCGAGGGTGTCGACGTTGACGCCGGGCGGCAGCATGGCCGCCGGCCGCGCCCTCGATCGCGCCAGCGTTCCCGGCTATTCCGGAACCCTGTTCAACCTCTACGGGAGCCGATAATGGCCGGCATCCAGGCGAACCGCTACTACAACAACCCGCAGATCGGGCAGGCGTTCAGCAATCTGGCGCAGCTTTTCGGGCCGCCGAGCGCTTCCGACATGGTCGGCTACGCCACAGCGAAGGCCAAGAAAGAGGAGGCCGCGCGCCTCGCCGATCTGTTCAGCTATACCAACAGAGCAGATTTCGATCAGGCCGTTTTCGACCGGATGGGGCAGGCAACGGGCCAGTGGAACCCGTCGAACGGTTACTATGGCGTCGATACGGCCGCCGCCACGGCGCGCCGCGGGCAGGATATCGACGCGCGCACCGCGCTCGAACGGCAGCGCCTGGTGAACGAAGGCGAGCTTCAGAAGCTCTACGCCACGCCGATTACCGCCGCCGAGAACGCCACGGTCTACGTGCCGGGTGCAACGGCCGACGCTGCGGGCCTGCCGCGCGTGTTGCCGGGTCAGGTCTCCGCCGGTCAGGGCGAAACGATCTATCGCCCGGACGGCTCCGTGCTGAAGGGCGAAGCGAAGCCGCTGTCCGAAACGGAACTGAAGGCCACCATCCTTTCCGGCCTCCCGGCGAATGAGCAGCGTGCAGCCGCGTTGTCCGGCGTCGACGTCGAGAATGTCGTCGGCGCGGACGGCGTGCCGGAAATCGTCTTCCGTTCCGACGCAGCCGGACGGCAGCCGTTCTTCAACAAGGGCGCGGAGGCAAAGCCGTCGAACGCTGTCGCATTGATGCCCGACGGCAAGACGCGCGTGCCCGCCCTTCAGGACCAGAGCGGCGCGTGGGTCCATGCGCAGACCGGGCAGAAGTTGCCGGACGGCATCCAGATCTTCGATCTGCCGAAAGCGACGGGTTCGGCGGCTGATATCGGCCTCGGCCCGACCACCGCAAACCAGACATCGGCCAACAACCAGGAGGCGGAAGTCTCCCGCACGCTGAACCTGCTCGACGTCTATGAAAGCGCGCTCGATGCCAATCCCGGCGCGCTCGGCCTCGCCGGCCTGATCCGCGGCACGGCGCAGAACGCTGTCGCCACGGCGACCGATCTGACGCGCGCCTTCGGCGGCACCGCGCCGCAGGTTCAGGAATTCGCCGACGAGCTTCGCGACGGCTTGCAGGGCGTCGCGCCCGATCTGTTTGATCCGTCCATTCCTGAAATCGCGTTCCTTCAGGGCACGTTGGCCTATTCGCTGGCGCGCACGGAGAACCCGTCCGGCGAGGTCAGCCGGCAGGCTTACGAGCGTGCGCTGGAGCGCGTGAAGGGCGGCGGCATGCTGGCGAACACGCAGTCGGCAAAGGCCGCCGTTGCGGCGCTGCGAAAGGTCGTCAACTCGCAGCTGGAGGGCATTCGCACGCTGCGCGCGCCGGGCACCGGTCGCACCGACACGACCTTCCAAGGCGACGGCGTTTCCACGCCGACGACCGGAACGCGCATGAAGTTCGATGTCAACGGGAACCCCGTGCAATGATGGAAGCCGAGCTCTTCGACGGCACTGTTCTCGAATTTCCCGACGGGACCGACCCGGCGGTGATCCAGCGCGTCGTCAAGGAACAGACGCTGAAGCTGCGCGGCGGCACGCAACCAGAAGACCAGCGCGACCAGTCGGGCGTTCCGGGTGGCGTGGCGGTCGCGACACCGACGGCTGTCCAGCCTGTCGAAGATGACGGCTGGCTGTCGGCCATCATGTCCGGCCTTGACTACGCCGACGACACCGCGGCGATTGGCCTGACCGGTGCGCGCCAGGGCGCGTCCACGGTGCTTGGCCTGCCGGTCGACGCCGTGAACAACCTGCCGCGCATCGCGAACCTGATCCCCGGCGTCGACGGCGTCGGGCCGATCAGCGAAAAGCCGTTCCTCGGCTCGGAGTATATCGACGCCATCATGGGCGCGCCGACCGACCTGGCCGCTTCCGGCTACAACGCGGCGGCAGAGGCCGTCGGATCGGACAGCCGCGTCGCCGGCTCCGAAGGTCCGACCCCGCAGGATGCTTTCCAGCGCGGCGCGCACCGCATCGGACGCGAGGTCGGTGCGGCGGCCGTTCCCGTCGGCGGGGCGATGTTCGCCGCCGGCCGCATGGGCGTTGATGGCGCGCGGGCCATGGGCGGCCCGATCGGCAATTTCATCGAAAGCGCCGCCGTGAACCCGGCGGCATTTGCCGGCAAGGAAGCGACGATCGCGATCGGAGCCGGCACAGGCGCGGCCGCGGCAAACGAACTGGTCGATCCGTCGACCTCCGGCGGGCAATTGGCCGACCTCTTCGGCGCGCTGGCCGGCGCTGGCATCACGGGCGCGGCCGGCATGCTGGCGCGCGGCGGCCGGGACGTCCTGTCCGCGTTCTCGGGCAATCCGCACTATGCATCGCGCGTCGTCGGCGACAACGTGGCCGACACCCTGATCCGGAACTCCGACGTCATGAACCGACAGGTCGACCCGTCGAACCTGACCGCGCCGCTCGACACGCAGGCGCTCATCGATGCGATCCGGCAGCCCTCGCAGGCCGAGAAGCTGGTTCCCGGCTTCCGCGCCTCGACGGCCGACCACGCCGCCGACGCCGGCCTCGCTTCGCTCGAAGCGGCGCGCGCCCGAGCGAACCCCGGCCCGTACCGCCAGCGCGCCGACCAGAACGCCATCGCGGTCGAAGAGACGATTGCCGGCATGCGCCCGGACGAAACGCCGGCCGCGCTGCGCGACGCGCTGGCGATCGAGCGCGACCGCCGGATGAACGAAGCCATCATGGGCCGGCAGGACGCGGAATTGGCCGCCGCCGATGCCGTGCGCCGCGTCACGCCGGAGAGCACCGCCGCGCAGCGCGGCAATGTCGTCCGCACCGAACTGGAGACGGCACGCGACGCCGCCCGCCAGCGCACCGAGGACGCCTATCGCGAAGCGAACGTCGCGGGCTTGCAGGTCGACCCGGCTCCGCTCGCGCAGTCGCTGGACGAGGCCGTCGCGGGGCTGACGGAAGTCGAACGCGGCCTTATTCCGGAAGCGATGATCTCCCGCGTCCAGCGTCTCGGCCGCCCGGTCGAAGACGGTCCGCAGGCGACGGGCATCCTTGACGCATCCGGAAACCCGATCATGCGCGATCCGGCCGGCCCGGAGAACATCGCGCTCAAAGAGGCGACCGATCTGAAATCGGAGCTTCAGCGCCTCCAGCGCGCCGCCCTGGCCGATCCGCGCGCCGAGAAGGGCGGGCGCAACGCCGCTCGCGTGCTTGGCGACATGATCAAGACGGTCGACGACTATATCGGATCGAACCTGACGCCGGAACAGCAGGCCGCGCTCGACACGGCGCGCGGCGCGAAGTTCGACGAGGCGGAAGCCTTCACGCGCCAGGGCGATCCCGTCGCCACCGCGCTTGCCCGAAACGAGGGCGGCATGCCGAAGGTCCGCGACGACCGTGTCGCCGGCCTCTTCGTGGATCCGCAGAGCATGAACCGTCTCTTCGCGCAGGCCGACACGCCGGCAACGCGCCGCGCGATCCGCGACGAGGTGCTGTCGAAGGGCGACACGTCGAGCGCCGAGCGCCTGACCCGCTTCTCGCAGGACTACGCCGAGCAGCTTTCGCGCTTCCCCGGCCTCGCCGACGAGATCGCCGCGGCGGCCCGCGCCCGCACGGCAGAGGCCGGCGCACGGGAGAATGTCACGCGCATGGAACGCGATCTCGGCACGGACACGCAGCCGGGCCGCGGAACGGTCGGCCGCTACCTCCAGTTCAGCGACGCGAATGCCGAGCGCGCGATCAACGAGGTCATGGCCGCCAAGGATCCGGGCAAGGCCGCCGACGAGCTTCTGACCTTCGTCGGCGACGATGCGACGGCCGTGCAGGGCGCGCGGGCGGCGTTCTGGAAGAAGCTGGAGACAGACAGCCGCAGCAGGAACGAGAACGCCACGACGGAGAGCGGGATCGCGCCGTGGGTGCCGCGCAAGATGCTTGCCTTCCTCGACGACCCGGCGAAGCGCGCCGTCGCGGAACGGCTCTACAAGGACGATCCGCAGCACCTGGCCGATATCCGGACGCTCGCCAACGCGCTGCGCAGCGTCAACACGGGCGCGAAGGTCGGCAACGCGACGAACCCGTCCGGCACGGCCCTCATGATGAAGGGCCAGCCGCCGGTCACGCTCGCCGAAGTCGGTTCGAAGGGCTACCAGGCACAGACCGGCCGCGCCTCGTGGGCCTATATCGGCACCTATCTCGCCGGCAAGCTCGCTCGCGGCTACGTCGGCCGGCAGCGGGCCAAGGCGTTCGAACTGCTGCTGGACAAGGCGCTGACGGACAAGGACGTTGCGGCCTCCCTGCTCATGGAGAACAACCCGGCGAACCGGGCGGCGCTGGCGCGCAAGGCCAAGGGCTGGCTTGGCAACGAGGCGGCTACCTTCGTCGATCTCATGAGCGAGGATGACGACGAGACGAACCGCGCGATCATGGAGGACCGCTGATGGCGAACGAATGGCTCCGCTACGCCAATCAAGGTGCGACGCGCAACCAGCCCCTGAACGCCGATCTCGTCGCCGCTCTGAGCCGGTTCGCGCCGCAGATGGGCCTGACCGTGGAAGTCTTCTCCGGCGGCCAGCCGGGCAAGGGCAGCGGCCTGGCGCGCGTCGGCTCGGTGCGCCACGATCACGGCGGCGCAGCGGACGTATTTTTCCACAAGGACGGCCGTCGACTGGATTGGGCCAACGCCGCGGACCTTCCGATCTTTCAGGATATCGTCCGTCAGGGGCGCTCGGCCGGCCTGACTGGCTTCGGAGCCGGCCTCGGCTACATGCAGCCGGGCTCCATGCATATCGGCTTCGGCAGCCCCGGCGTATGGGGCGCAGGCGGCAAGGGCGGCAACGCGCCCGGATGGTTGCAGGAAGCCTTCAATGGCGCGGTGGCCGGCGGCGCGCAGCCCACAATCGCGAACATGCAGAAGGGCGCGTTCGATCCTGTCGGCGAGGTCATGGCGGCCGCTACGAAGCCCGCCTCCGGCACCTCGCTCGCGTCGTTCTACGGTGCGCCTGGCGCGACGACCAGCATGGCGAACCCCGATCCACTGGCGGCCGCCGGCACGCAGCAGCCGGCATTCGGCTCGCTCGCCCTCCTCTTCGCGCAGCAACAGGCTGCGCAACAGCAGCGCCGCGCCGACGAGCGCGCCGCGGAAGAAGCGCGCCGGGCCGCGCTGTTCGCCCCGGACAGTCTCGCAAACCTCTTCGGATAACCACAAAGGAGAATGGAGCATGCCAGTCTATCGCAAAGGACAGCCCTCGCGGCACCTCGGGAACTTCACCGTCGCGGCCCTGCCAACGACGGCGACGCTGAAGACGCTGGAGGTCGGGGATACGGCCTTCGCCACGAATGCGCTCAAGGCGAGCGAGACGGGCGGTAACGGGACGGGCAACCTCGTCTTCTACGACGGCACGAACTGGATCCGCTCGGATACCGGCGCGACGGCCGCTGCCTGATCGAGACCGGGGCGCATAGCCCCGGTTTTTCTTAGAGTGCCCAAAAAAGTGCCCAAATGCGTGTCTGTTGGCTAGTTGGCCGGGTGTCGGCTAAACCGTGAAACGCCCGAGAAACCAAGGAAAAGTGATGGTGCTGCTAGAGAGATTTGAACTCTCGGCCTCTCCCTTACCAAGGGAGTGCTCTACCCCTGAGCTATAGCAGCATCCGGCGAAACGAAGGTCTGTTCCGCGTGAGCGAGGGCCTATTGCCATAGGTCATCCGGCAGTGCAAGCGGCGATTTTGCGATTGTTGCAACAATTCTGGTGATGGCAGTGCTTTTTTGCCGGGATGGATTTCGATAAAAGGACGGGCATGAGCGGCAAGGACGAGACGAAGAGCGGGAAGATCAGGACCGAAGCGGAGATTCGTGCGGAGCGGCTGGCCAAGACGCTGCGCGACAATCTCCAGCGGCGAAAACAGCAGGCGCGCGCCCGCCGGGCCGGCGCGGCGGATGAAACGACCGGACTTCCGGGGGGACGTCCTGCCGCAAAAAAAGACGAATCGGACGGTTAGTCGGGCATGTCTTCACCCGAAGACGACGGGGGTGGTTTTCCAACCGGCGCGCGCAAAAGAGCGGGCGGCCGGCACGGTCTTCATTTTTCGATCGCGATGCTCTAAAGAGGCCGCCATCTCCGAAAGCCGAAATTCTTTGAGAAAGGCGGGCCCGGCCCGTAATCGCACATGGATCGTATCCGAATTGTAGGCGGCAACGAACTTAAGGGCACCATCCCGATTTCCGGCGCCAAGAATGCCGCGCTGCCGCTGATGATTGCCTCGCTCCTCACCGACGACACGCTGACGCTGGAAAACGTGCCGCACCTCGCCGACGTCGAGCAGCTCATCCGCATCCTCGGCAACCACGGCGCCGACATTTCCGTCAACGGCCGCCGCGAGCGCCAGGGCGAGGGCTATTCTCGCACGATCCATTTCACCTCGCGCAACATCGTCGACACGACAGCGCCCTACGAGCTCGTCTCGAAGATGCGCGCCTCCTTCTGGGTTATCGGCCCGCTGCTCGCCCGCGAAGGCAAGGCCCGCGTCTCGCTGCCGGGCGGCTGCGCCATCGGCACGCGCCCGGTCGACCTCTTCATCGAGGCGCTGGCCGCGCTCGGCGCGAAGATCGAGATCGACGGCGGCTATATCGAGGCGACGGCGCCTCAAGGCGGCCTCATCGGTGCACGCTACACCTTCCCGAAGGTCTCCGTCGGCGCGACGCATGTCCTGATGATGGCCGCGACGCTCGCCAAGGGCACGACGGTCATCGGCAACGCCGCCCGCGAGCCGGAGGTGCAGGACCTCGCCAAGTGCCTCAACGCCATGGGTGCGAAGATCTCTGGTGCCGGCACCGCGACGATCACCGTCGAGGGCGTCACCCAGCTTTCCGGCGCGCGCCACCGCGTGTTGCCCGATCGCATCGAGACCGGCACCTATGCCATGGCCGTCGCCATGACGGGCGGCGACGTGACGCTCGAAGGCACCGATGCCGCATTGCTCGACACCGCGCTCGAAGCGATCCGCCGGTCCGGCGCCGAGATCACCGCGACGGAAAGCGGCATCCGCATCGTGCGCAATGGCGGCGGCATCAAGCCGGTCGACGTCGTCACCGACCCCTTCCCGGGCTTCCCGACCGACCTGCAGGCGCAGTTCATGGGTCTGATGACCAAGTCGAGCGGCATTTCGCACATCACCGAGACGATCTTCGAGAACCGCTTCATGCATGTGCAGGAGCTGGCCCGCCTCGGCGCGAAGATCTCGCTCTCCGGCCAGACGGCCAAGATCGAAGGCGTCGAGCGGCTGCGCGGCGCCCCGGTCATGGCGACGGACCTGCGCGCCTCGGTCTCGCTCGTCATCGCCGGCCTTGCCGCCGAAGGCGAGACCATGGTCTCGCGCGTCTACCACCTCGACCGCGGCTTCGAGCGGCTCGAGGAGAAGCTGACCCGCTGCGGCGCCGTCGTCGAACGCGTCAGCGACTGATCTTCCCTGCGCGGCGGGCGTTGCAGTCTGCCGCGCGCCGTCCTATCTCGTGGAAAAGACCGGATGCCGCAAACCGCGGTGTCCCCAAGTATTTTCCCGCAATGCCGCTTGCGAGGGCGCTTCCCGCTCCCTTGCCGGCTTGCCCCCGAAGGACGCACCATGGACAGCCTGAAACTGCTCGCCCTCGACACGGAAGACCTCTCCGTCGTTTCCGCCCACCTGCAGGACGCCGTCTTCAAGACCGACGGCCTTTCCTATGACCCCCGCCACGGTGTCTTTTCCGTCGTCGTCAACCGCTTCGTCTGGGAAAAGGCGGTCGGCCGCGGCAAGGCCTTCGAGCGCCGCCGCGCCGTCGTCGCCTTCAAGCGCGTCAATGCCGTCCGCTCGCTCGGCATCGACCGCAAGGACCAGGACGCCGTCTTCTCCCTGCTCGCCGTGAATTTCTCCCGGAAGGGCGAAGGCCCGGACGGCACGCTGGAACTCGTGCTCTCCGGCAGCGCCTCCATCGCGCTCGATGTGGAATGCGTCGAAGTTCAGCTTGCAGATACCGGCGGGGCATGGGAAACCAGCTTGAAGCCCCGCCATCCGGCGGTTTGAAGGATTTTGCCGGCGCTTTGGCCGGAAGACGACAGGACGGACGACTTGGCGATCAGACTTGACTACCAGAGCAGTGATTTCGAAAGCCGGTTCGCTGCCTTCCTGACCACCAAGCGCGAGGTCTCCGAAGACGTCAATGCCGTCGTACGCGCGATCATCGACGATGTGCGCGCCCGCGGCGACGCGGCGCTGGCCGACTATTCGAGGAAATTCGACGGCCTCGATTTTGCCATCACCTCCATGCGCGTCTCGCTGGAGGAGATCGAGGCGGCCTATGACGCGGTCGATCCGAAGATCATCGCCGCACTAGAACTGGCCGCCCAGCGCATCGAAAAGCACCATGCCCGCCAGCGGCCGAAAGATGACATCTACGAGGACGACATCGGCGTCGGCCTCGGCTCGCGCTGGACGGCGATCGACGCCGTCGGCCTCTACGTGCCGGGCGGCACCGCGAGCTATCCGAGCTCCGTGCTGATGAACGCCGTGCCGGCCAAGGTCGCCGGCGTGCCGCGCCTCGTCATGGTCGTGCCGGCGAAGGACGGCGAGATCAACCCGGCCGTGCTGGCCGCCGCGCGCATCGCCGGCGTCGACGAGATCTACCGCATCGGCGGCGCGCAGGCCGTCGCGGCCCTCGCCTACGGTACGCAGACGATCGCGCCCGTGGCCAAGATCACCGGCCCCGGCAATGCCTTCGTCGCCGCCGCCAAGCGCCAAGTCTTCGGCACGGTCGGCATCGACATGATCGCCGGTCCCTCCGAAGTGCTCGTCATCGCCGACGCCGACAACGACCCGGACTGGCTCGCCGCCGACCTTCTCGCCCAGGCCGAGCACGATGTCGGCGCCCAGTCTATCCTCGTCACCGACAGCTTGGTGCTCGCCGATGCCGTCGAGGCCGCCGTCGAACGGCAGCTGAAGACGCTGGAGCGCGCGGAGACCGCCGCCGCCAGCTGGCGCGATTTCGGCGCCATCATCCTCGTGCCCGACCTTGCGAAGGCCGTGCCGCTCGCCAACCGCATCGCCGCCGAGCACCTGGAGATCGCCACCGCCGATCCCGACGCGCTGATGCCGAAGATCCGCAATGCCGGCGCCATCTTCGTCGGCCGCCACACGCCCGAGGTCATCGGCGACTATGTCGGCGGCTCGAACCATGTGCTGCCGACCGCGCGCTCCGCCCGCTTCTCCTCCGGCCTTTCGGTGCTCGACTACATGAAGCGCACCTCGATCCTCCGGCTCGGCGCCGGCCAGCTCCGCGCCCTCGGCCCCGCGGCCATCACGCTTGCCGAGGCCGAAGGGCTCGGCGCGCATGCCCGTTCCGTCGCCATCCGGCTCAACCTGGAGACATAGGGCATGGGCAAGAAGGGCAGCTTCCGCCTCTGCGACGTGGTGCTGGACGACACGATCGGCCGCGCCACGCCGGATGTGGAGCACGAGCGTGCCGTTGCCATCTTCGACCTCATCGAGGAGAACTCGTTCGAGCCGATCGGCCATGCCGGCGGCCCCTACCGCCTCAACCTCTCGCTGCTCGATAGCAAGCTCGTCTTCGCCATCCGCACCGAGGCGGGCGAGGAAGTGGCCACCCATATCCTCTCGCTGACGCCCTTCCGGCGTATCGTGAAGGACTATTTCATGATCTGCGAGAGCTACTACCAGGCGATCCGCTCGGCAACGCCCAGCCAGATCGAGGCGATCGACATGGGCCGGCGCGGCATCCACAACGAGGGCTCGCAGACGCTGATGGACCGGCTCTCGGGGAAGATCCGCTTCGACTTCGACACGGCCCGCCGGCTTTTCACGCTCGTCTGCGTTCTCTACTGGCGCGGGTGAGCGGATGGAGGGCGTCTTCCCGGCACCACAGGAAGCCCGGTCGCGAACGCCCCGTTCGATTCTCTTCATGTGCCGCATGAATGCGGTGCGCTCGCCGATGGCCGAGACGATCGCCCGCAGCGTGCTGCCCGGCACCTATGTCGCCTCCGCCGGCGTGCGCCCCGGCGAGCGCGACCCCTTCGTCGATGCCGTGCTCGGCGAAGTGGGCCTGTCGCTCGGCCGCCATGCGCCCCATTCGCTCGACGAGCTGGAGGACGATTACTTCGACCTCATCGTGACGCTCGCTCCGGAAGCGCATCATGCCGCGCTTGAGCTCACCCGTTCGATGGCCGTAGACGTCATGTACTGGCCGACGCCCGATCCGACGGTGGCGACCGGCACGCGCGAGCAGATTCTCAGCTCCTACCGCGAGGTTCGCGAATTCCTGAAGATGCTGATAGAGAAGCGTTTGAAGGCCCCCGGCTAGGCGCATGGCAGCCCTGTTTCCGGCAAATGCAGAAAGCCGGCGCTTCGGTGTTCACAAAGCACCGGGGATTGTGTAGTTTCCGGCAACTTTTTCGAGGCGGGCATCCGGCCTCCCCGAATCCACCCTACAGGAATATCGCTCAAAGATGGCAAAAGAAGAAGTCCTCGAATTTCCCGGCGTCGTGACGGAACTGCTCCCGAACGCAACCTTCCGCGTCAAGCTCGAAAACGAGCACGAGATCATCGCGCACACCGCAGGCCGCATGCGCAAGAACCGCATCCGCGTTCTCGCCGGCGACAAGGTGCTGGTCGAGATGACGCCCTACGACCTCACCAAGGGTCGCATCACCTACCGTTTCAAGTAAGCTCCTCCCAGCGGGACCTGCGGCCGCGCCCTTGTCCGGCCCGCGGCCCGAGAGCTGAAACCGGCGCACCCCGGAGACCTCATGGCGCAGACCGACACGCTCATCCTGGCATCCGGCTCGCCGCGCCGCGTCGAACTGCTCGCGCAGGCGGGCATTACGCCCGCGCGCCTGATGCCCATGGATATCGACGAGACGCCGAAGCGTTCCGAGCATCCCCGCTCGCTGGCGCGCCGGCTCTCCACGGGAAAGGCACAGGCGGCGCTCGCCGCCATCAAGGGGGACCCGGCCTTTGCCGGAAGCTATATCCTGGCCGCCGACACGGTCGTCTCGGTCGGCCGGCGCATCCTGCCGAAGACGGAGATGATCGACGAGGCCTCCAGCGCCCTGCACCTGCTCTCCGGCCGCAGCCACCGCGTCTTCACCGGCGTCTGCCTCATCACGCCGGACCGCACGGCGCGCCAGAAGGTCATCGACACGAAGGTCCGCTTCAAGCGGCTCTCGACCACCGACATCGAAGCCTATCTCTCCTCCGGCCAGTGGCGCGGCAAGGCGGGCGGCTATGCCATCCAGGGCATTGCCGGCAGCTTCGTCGTCAAGCTGGTCGGCTCCTACACCAATGTGGTCGGCCTGCCGCTCTATGAAACCCTCGCCCTGCTTTCCGGCGAAGGCTTCGACGTGCATGCCGGCTGGACGGATGCCTGACATGACGAACGAAAGCGAAAAGCCGGCGGCCACCGTCGCCCCGCTGCGCAAGGCCGTGCCCTGCCCGATCTGCAAGCGCCCTTCGGCGCGCGAGCACTATCCCTTCTGCTCGAACCGCTGCCGCGACGTCGATCTCAACCGCTGGCTCTCCGGCTCCTATGCCATCCCCGTCGCCGACGACGAGGCGAAAGCCGACGAGGACGATATGTGACGCCCCCTGTCACGTGGCGAAAACACAATCTTTTCCGCCACTTGCAAAGTCAGCCAATTTTCCCGCAAAAAACGCCCGGGAGGGCTGGACACATTTTCGCAAGATGCTATAACCCCGCTCGCTTCCGGGGCGAAACCAAGCGCCCCACGGATTTCCAGGCGAAATCCAACCGGATGCCCGGATAGCTCAGTTGGTAGAGCAGCGGATTGAAAATCCGCGTGTCGGTGGTTCAAATCCGCCTCCGGGCACCATTAATCTCCTGAAATGATTAGGGTATCGAGAAGAGTACGCGGTTTACGTGTGCTTAGACACACGCTCTATCCGGCTGAGCGCGCCGCTTCTTCCAGCTCCTCCCAGCTTTCATCCATGGCGTAGGTCGGGGAGAGGAAGGGGATGCCGATGTGGCCGTAGCGGATGGAGAGCTGGCGTTCGGCGGTTTCCTCGTCGACGCGGGCGATGCGGGCGAGGTAGATGACGGAGGCGAGGCCCGTGCGGTCGGCGCCGGACCGGCAGTGGATGAGGATCGGGCGGGGCGCGTCCCTGAGGAGGGCGGCGAGCTCGTCCGCCGCCTTGGGGTCGAGCCGCTGGTCGGCCTGCATGGGGAAATCGATGAGGGTGAGGCCGAGGCTCCTGGCCGCGGCGACCTCGTTCCTGTACCAGGCCGCCTGCTCGTTCCGCCCCCTCAGATTGACGATTGTGCGGATCCGGTAGCGTGCGGCATAGGCTGCGATCTCGCTCGGCGTGGGCTGGTTCGAGCGATAGACCTCGCCGGGTACCACGGCGGCGAAGTTGCCGGTCAGCTGGATCGCCACAAGATAGATGCCGAGCGCCATGCCCGCCGCGCCACAGGCGAGCGCAACCCATTTCAAGAACCGCTTCATGCTTGCCTTCCCTGCCAGTCGTGGCGGCAGGATCGGGCGTGCGCCTGACAGGAGCCTGAACGCCAGCGGCAAGGACAACATCCCGCGCTTCCATCACCGATTTCGATGGGTCTGTCAGCGAAACTGGCGTGAATGACGGGACGAAACCGGTTAGGTCTTGGGCCGCGTCATCATCGATGCGCGGTCCAATCCTGCCGGAGTGATGTTCCATGTCCTTCATCGAAAGCCTCAGCCCGCGCTCGCTCCGCGCCCCGGAAAGCGGGATCGTCGAAGTGGTCAACTATGCGCGCGGGCGCGAAGGGCTGATCCCGCTCTGGGTCGGCGAAGGGGACCTGCCGACGCCGGATTTCATTGCCCGGCCCGCGGCCGACGCGCTGCTGCGCGGCGAGACCTTCTATACCTGGCAGCGCGGCATTCCCGAGTTGCGCGCCGCCCTTTCGCGCTACTATGCCCGCCGTTTCGGCGCGGCGCTTCCCGACGAGCATTTCTATGTCGTCGGCTCCGGCATGCAGGCGATCAAGCTGGCGATCGAGGCGCTCATCTCGCCGGGCGACGACATGGTCTATCTGACGCCGGCCTGGCCGAACTTCGCGGCGGCAGCCGAGCTTTCGGGCGCCAACCCCGTCGCCATGCCGCTCGTCTTTGCCGGCGGGCGCTGGCAGGTCGACCTTGACCGCGTGGAAGCGGCGATTACGCCGAAGACCCGCGTGCTCTTCGTCAACACGCCCTCCAACCCGACGGGCTGGACGGCGACGCGTAAGGACCTTGCCAATCTGCTCGCCATCGCACGGCGCCATGGCCTCTGGATCATGGCCGACGAGATCTATGCGCTCTACCACTATGCCGGCGGGCGGGCGTCCTCGTTCCTCGACGTGATGGAGGAAGGCGACAAGGTCGTCTTCGTCAATTCCTTCTCGAAGAACTGGTCGATGACCGGCTGGCGCGTCGGCTGGATCGTCGCGCCGCCGGAAATCGGCCAGGTGCTGGAGAACCTCATCCAGTATTCTACCTCGGGCGTGCCACAGTTCCTGCAGCAGGGCGCCATCGTGGCGCTCGACGAGGGCGATGCCTTCGTGCAGGCGAATATCGACAAGGCCACGACGAACCGTGATGTCTTCTGCGACGCGCTGATCGCCACCAACCGCGTCGAGACGCTGAAGCCGGACGGGGCGCTTTACGCCTTCCTGAAGATCGACGGCGTGACGGATTCGCGCCTCGCCGCGCTCGACATCGTCGACCGCACCAATGTCGGCCTTGCGCCGGGAACGGCCTTCGGGCCGGGCGGCGAGCTCTTCATGCGCGCCTGTTTCCTGCGCGACCCCGGGCAGGTCGCGGAGGCGGCCGACCGGCTTGCCCGCTACATCGCGGCGCGCTGAGGGCGATCAAAGGCGGCCGAGCACGAAATCGGCACGCGCGGCAACCGGCATTTTCGGCACGACCACCACCTCGTAACCGAGCGCGGGATAGGTCTCTTCCAACCGCTCATATTCGGCGAGCGCGGCCGCAAGATCATGCCGGCGTTCCGGATCTGCGGCATAGATCTCCGGCCAGGGCGGCGTGACGAAGACCTGCCTGTTGTAGCGGTGTGCCGCGGCCAACCCCGGCAGCACCGGCTCCCCGCCCTCGGCATCGAGGGCGGAAGCGGCGTCGATCAGGCCGCGGTCGAAGAAGACGAGGCCGGGATGCTGCTGCATCGCCGCCCGGTCGGCGAGCGCCATCGCGATGGCGCGCCGGGCGAAGGCGGCAAGGTCCAGCCAGGGCAAGGCGGTGCCGCCGCTCGCCAGCTCCGCCTGCACGATACGCCGGCCGGGCTCCTCGACAACGGCGTGGCCGCGCCGCCGGAGCTCTTCCAGCAGGGTGGATTTTCCGCCGCCGGAGCAGCCGGAGAGCACGATGAAACGATCGGACATGACGGTCTTCCTTCTGTTCGGCGGGAGGGGCCCGCAAATGCGCCGCAATTGCGGTTGCGTGTTGCCGGCCGGCAGGGTGATATGCCGGCAATTCAGTCGATTCGGGGAATGACATGGCGGTTCTGGTTACGGGCGGCGCGGGTTACATCGGCAGCCACATGGTCTGGGCGCTCATCGATGCGGGCGAGGAGGTCGTGGTGCTCGACCGGCTCTCGACCGGCTTCCGCTGGGCCGTGGCGCCCGAGGCGCGCTTCTACGAGGGCGACCTTGCCGATGCGGCGCTACTGGCGCAGATCTTCACCGAAAACAGCATCGACGCGATCATCCATTTCGCCGGGTCGATCATCGTGCCGGAATCGGTCGCCGATCCCCTCTCCTATTACGACAACAACACGGTCAAGTCACGGGCGCTGATCGCCGCGGCCGTCGCGGCGAAGATCCCGCATTTCGTCTTCTCCTCGACCGCCGCCGTCTACGGCACGCCCGACGGCACGGAACCGGTGCTGGAAAGCGCGGCGCTGCGGCCGGAATCGCCCTACGGCTCCTCCAAGCTGATGACCGAGATCATGCTGCGCGACACCGCCGCCGCGTATGACTTCACCTATACGGCGCTGCGCTACTTCAACGTCGCCGGCGCCGATCCGCGCGGGCGCACCGGCCAGTCGACGGCAGGCGCCACGCATCTCATCAAGGTGGCGAGCGAGGCGGCGCTCGGCAAGCGCGCCGGCATGGATGTCTTCGGCACCGACTATCCGACGCCGGACGGCACCTGCGTGCGCGACTATATCCACGTCACCGACCTTGCCAATGCGCATCTGAAGGCGCTGCAGCGCATGCGGGCGGGCGGCGGCTCGATCGTCGCCAATTGCGGCTATGGGCGCGGCTTCTCCGTGCTGGAGGTGCTGGAGCAGGTGAAGGCCGTCTCCGGCAAGGACTTCCCCGTGCGCTTTGCCGGGCGCCGGCCGGGCGATGCGGTGCTGATCGTCGCCAACCCCTCCGTCGCGATGCGGGAACTCGACTGGAAGCCGCAGCATGACGACCTCGGCTTCATCGTGCGTACAGCGCTCGACTGGGAGGAGCACCTCGGCAAGCGCAACCAGATCTGACGCCTATTCTTCGCCGAGCAGCGCCTTTTCGTGGGCGATGGCACGGGCGATAAGCTCTGCCCAGATTCCCTCGTAGAAGGCACCGTCGAGGCCGAGGGCCTCGGCATTGCGGTGCGCATTGTCGCGCACTTCCCGGACGCGCTCCGGCACGTCGGCGGGAATGCCAAGGCCCGCCTTGATCTCGGCCGCCCGGCCGATGAAGCTCCAGCGCTCGGCGAAGAGCGCCATCAGCGCCCGGTCGACCCGGTCGATGTTTTCCCGGATTTCCGCCATCGTCGTGCAGTCTGCGGCCGTCTTCGCCATTGCGGTCTCCCTTGTCGGGACCCCGATAGCAGAGGAATGTTTTGGGGGAAAGCCGCGAACGTCTCCTGAGACGCAAGGCCACATGCAGGCCCGGGGGTTAAGCGGAAGGAGGGTGCGGTCCTATCTTCTGCTTGCGGGCCTGCATGCTGGCCGAGGCGGAACCTAGGCAAGCAAGCTGGCGCGAGGCTGGATGCTTTTACGTTACGTGAGCACCTTGTTTTCCGGCACCCGGCTAGGTCCCGATGGCGAGCTTGATGGCGAAGCCGACGATCGTCACCGCCAGCACGCCGCCCGCCCACAGGCCTACGAACCAGAGCAGCCTGCGGCCGGTCGAACCCTCCGTCATCAGTGGTACCCCTCCTCGGGATCGACCTTGCCGCGGAAGACCCAATAGGCATAGGCCGTGTAGCCGAGGATCATGGGAATGAGCACCAGCGCGCCGACCAGCAGGAAGGCGAGGCTCTCCTCCGGCGCGGCCGCCTGCCAGATCGTCAGCGAGGCCGGCACGATATAGGGGTAGAAGCTGATGCCGATGCCGGCGAAGCCGAGCACGAAGAGGCCGAGCGCGGCGATGAAGGGCCGCGAATCGTGCCGGGTGCGCAGGCCCTGGACCAGCAGGGCGAAGCAGCCGAGCACGAGAAGCGGCACGAGCAGACTGAAGAGCAGCGTCGGCCAGCCGAACCAGCGGTCGAAATAGAGCGGCTCCAGGAAGGGCGTCCACAGGCTGAAGACGCCCATGGCAAAGAGCGTGCCGATGCCGGCCTTCAGCGCATAGCCGCGGGCGCGTTCGGCAAGGTCGCCGCTCGTCTTCATCACCAGCCAGGTGGCGCCGAGCAGCGCATAGCCGACGATCAGCGCCAAGCCGGTCGCGATGGAGAAGGGCGTCAGCCAGTCCCACCAGCCGCCGGCATAGGCGCGCCCTTCCACCGGAATGCCCTGCACCAGCGCACCGAGCGCCACCCCTTGCGTGAAGGCCGCGACCATGGAACCGCCGGAAAAGGCGATGTCCCAGAGGAACTCGCCGCGCCGGGTGCGCCAGCGATATTCGAAGGCGACGCCGCGGAAGATGAGGCCCAGCAGCATCAGCACCAGGGGCATGTAGAGCGCCGGCAGGATCGTCGCATAGGCGAGCGGGAAGACGGCCATCAGCCCGCCGCCGCCCAGCACCAGCCAGGTCTCGTTTCCATCCCAGACAGGCGCGACGGAGTTCATCATCACGTCGCGATCGTGTTTCTCCTTGAAGAAGGGAAAGAGGATGCCGACGCCGAGATCGAAGCCGTCGAGGATGACATAGGCAAGCACCGCGAAGGCGATGATGGCTGCCCAGATGAAGGGAAGATCAATGGCCATGGTGGCGGCTCCCGGACGGGGTGGCGGCGGCGGGCATGATGCCGGCCGAACGGAGGGGACCTTCCGCCAGATCCGGCATGGGATCGCGCGGCAGGCGGCCCATCAGGCGCAGGATGTAGAAGGTGCCGGCGCCGAAGACGAGGAAATAGACCACGATGAAGGCGATCAGCGAGGTGGCGACGGCGGGCGCATCGATGGGCGCCACGGAATTGGCGGTGAGCAGATGGCCGTAGACCGTATAGGGCTGGCGGCCGACCTCCGTCGTCACCCAGCCGGCCAGCACGGCGAGGAAGCCGGCAGGCCCCATCAGCACGGCAGCACGGTGCAGCCAGCGGTTCTCGCCGAGCGTCCCGCGCCACCGACACCACAGCGACCAGAACCCGATGCCCAGCATGGCAAAGCCGATGGCGACCATGATGCGGAAGGACCAGAAGACGATGCCGACCGGCGGATGCAGCTCCTTCGGCACCGTGTCGAGCCCGGCCAGCGGCGCATCAAGGTCATGCTTGAGGATGAGGCTCGACAGTTTCGGGATCTCGAGGGCGTAGTCGACGCGCTGTTCGGCCGAATTCGGAATGCCGAAGAGGATGAGCGGCGCGCCGTCGGGATGGCTCTGGTAGTGCCCTTCCATCGCCATGACCTTGGCCGGCTGGTGCTCCAGCGTGTTGAGGCCGTGCATGTCGCCGGCGAGGATCTGGATCGGCGCGACGACGGCCGCCATCCACATCGCCATGGAAAACATCGTCTTCGCGCGCTTCGGCGCATCGCCGCGCAGGAGGTGGTAGGCCCCGACGGCGCCGACGACGAAGGCGGTTGTCAGGTAGGCGGCCAGCACCATGTGCACGAGGCGATAGGGGAAGGACGGATTGAAGATCACCGCCCACCAGTCGACCGGCACGAACTGGCCGGCTTCGTTGACGGTGAAGCCGGCGGGCGTCTGCATCCAGGAATTGGCGGCAAGGATCCAGGTCGCCGAGATCAGCGTGCCGATGGCGACCATCAGCGTGGCGAAGAAATGCAGCTTCGGACCGACACGGTTGAGGCCGAACAGCATGACGCCGAGGAAGCCGGCCTCCAGGAAAAAGGCCGTCAGCACCTCGTAGCCCATCAGCGGGCCGATGACCGGCCCCGCCTTGTCGGAGAAGACGCTCCAGTTCGTGCCGAACTGGTAGGACATGACGATGCCGGAAACGACGCCCATGCCGAAGGCGAGCGCGAAGATCGTCTTCCAGAAGTTGAACAGCGCGAAATAGACCTCGTCCTTCGTCCAGAGCCACAACCCTTCCAGCACGGCGAGATAGCTCGCAAGGCCGATCGAGAAGGCGGGAAAGACGATGTGGAACGATACGGTGAAGGCGAACTGGAAGCGGGCGAGCAGCGTTGCGTCCAACGATTCGAACATTGGCCACGTCCTTTCGTAAGGCTGGCGCGGCCCTCGACAGGCCGCGCTCGCAGGAAAGAATGCGGTCCGGAACAGGCAAAGGTCAATTCCGTGCACGCGCCCACGTTGCCGCACCGCGACAATCGCCCGCGTGCGGCATTTCGGCCAGCATCGGCCCCCGCCGCCTCGAACGAACGAAGCTCCCGGCGGGGAACCGGGAGCTTCGGATGGCAGGGCAAAGGGATCGTCGCTTACCGGTCGGCAGTCGCCGTGCGGTCGAGGCCCGGATAATAATCGCCATTGGCCGGGCCGATCCGCCGGGGCGTGGTTTCCGCCCGGGAATAGACATGGCCGTTTGCTATGCGGGCCTGGCGCTTCGCCTCGATCATCTGATCCTGCTCGGAAGTGGGCGAGACGCCCCTGTAATAGTCGCCGCCAGCGAAGGCGGCGGAACCACCGAAGAGCGATGCGGCGAGAAGCGTCGCCGCGAAGGCTGCGTTGAGGGACTTGCTCATTGTTTCATTCCTTGGTCAGTCTTGGGAGTTGGCCTTGCAGATGTGGCCGCTCAGCGGTCGTTCCTGTCGAGGCCCCTGTAGTAGTCGCCCCTGGCAGGGCCGGCAGCCGCCACGATCACCGTGGACTTTGCGTCGCTCCTGTCGATGCTCTGCGTGGTGACACGGTCGATGGTCTGGCTCTGGGCCTGGTCGCGGTCGATACCGCGATAATAATCGCCGTCACCACCGGCGAGGGCTGCGGAGCCGCCGAAAACGGAGGCGGCGAGAAGGGCGGTCGCAAAGGTCGTGCTCAAGGTCTTGGTCATTGTCTTGTTCCTTTCATATATGCATCTTGAAACGGCAGTTCGGGGTCCATCGTGGCCGCGGACATCGCGTTCCGCCGATGGCGACAGGGACGATCCGGCTGACTTCCAGGCGATGCCCGCATGGCGGCAGCCGCACGTCTCTCGTCTTCATCATGGCCCGGCATCATCGTTCCTATCGGTCTTCCAGGAGCGGTTGGCCGCTCTTGCGAAATAAAGATGGTCCCTCAATTTGCGGGATGGAAGGGTCTCAAACTGGAAACAGCCGTCAACGTTTTTTGAACAATGAAAAGCGCGGCTTCGGCACACAACCAAGTCGGCTAAAACCGGCAAAACCGTCCATATAGACGGTTTTTCATGAGGAAAGCCTCATGATTCAAACCATTGATTTATCGCAATTATATTCATCCTTCCCACCGCGAAAGGGAAAGGGCGCACGCGGAAGCTGCAGCGGAAGAAGGCCGTCTTTACAATTATGGCATTGAAAGCCGCAACGCCGATTTCAAGAGTTTCACGAATGTGTGAGGGGTGAAAAACACGGCTGAAATCGCTTTCGGCGTGCCCTGAATTGTGTCCGCATTGTGTCAGAAAGGCCGACACCGGCCACCGCCGGGGACAACACGCAGGCGCAAATCATCAGTTGCACATTTTCACAATAATCAATCTATAGGAGAATTTAAGACTCTGGGCGCACGATAAAGGTGCATTCCTTTTGAAAGGTGCAACCGCCTTGTCGCCGGACAATCCAAAGGAGGAGATGTCATGCACGCCCTGTCCCGCCTGTCTAAGGATCGCGCCGGCACCTCGGCGCTGGAATTTGCGATCATCGCCCCCCTCTTCTTCCTCATCCTCTTCACGCTGATCGCCTACGGCATCTATCTCAGCGTCACCCATGCGGTGCAGCAGGTGGCGGCGGATGCCGCGCGCACGGCGGTCGCCGGCCTCAACCCGACCGAGCGCGTCACGCTGGTCAACCGCTACCTCGACGCCTCGCATTTCGACTATGCCTTCCTCAACCGTGCGAAGATGCAGGTCGTCGTCACCGACGACCCGGCCAATCCGGAACAATTCACCGTCACGATCACCTATGATTCCGGCGACCTGCCGATCTGGAACCTCTTCACCTTCGCGCTGCCGAGCCAGAGGATCGAGCGTTATTCCACCGTGCGCGTGGGAGGGCTGTAACCATGAAGACCCCGCGCACCCTTCTTTGCGAACGCAACGGCAATATCGGCACGCTTGCCGCCATCAGCCTGCCGCTCATCATCTTCTCGCTTGCCCTCGGCGTCGACTATGGCTACCTCACCGTGCAGCAGCGCCAGTTGCAGGCCGCCGCCGACCTGGCCGCCATCGCCGCCGCCGCCAATGTCGCCGAGGCCGAAAAATCCGCGGCCACCTATTTCGCCCTCAACAACCTTCCCGTCTCGGTGACCGGCAAGGACGGCACCACCATCCCCGCCGTGATCACGGCGCTCAACTCCAGGGCGACGCCCGCCACCGCCCTCGTCGAGCGCGGACGCTACACCGCCGATCCGGACATCGCGCCGGAAGAGCGTTTCAAGCCGGCCAGCGCCGATGCGGATGCCGCCCGGGTGACGCTCACCCGCCCCTCCGATCTCTTCGTCGCCGCGGTCTTCACACCCACATCGCCGATGCTCTCGGCGACCGGCTCGGCCGCCCGCTCCAAGACCGCCGCCTTTTCCATCGGTACGCGTCTTGCCAGCCTCAATGACGGCATCCTGAACGCCCTGCTCGGCAAGCTGCTCGGCACGAACCTCTCCCTCAACGTGATGGACTACCGCGCGCTGGTCGATGCCGACATCGCCGTCCACCCCTTCCTGAAGGCGGTCGCGACGACCCTCAACCTCACCGCGGGCACCTATGAGGAGGTGCTGAATGCCGGCATCACCGTGCCGCAGCTGCTCGCCTCCATGCGCGCCGTCGAGGGTCTTTCCGGCCCCGTGCGCTCGGCGCTCCGGCTCGTCGAGCAGGCGACGGCCGGCAGCAAGGTCAAGCTGCCGCTCTCGCGCATCCTCAACCTCGATCCGAAGAAGGGGCTTGCCGTCGCCACCGGCGGCGACTGGAAGATGTCGATCAACGCCCTGCAGATGATCACCGCCGCGGCAGCGCTCGCCAACGGCAAGAACCAGGTGGCGCTGGATGTCGGCGCGGTCGTGCCGGGACTTGCCGCGGTGAAGGTGAACCTTGCGATCGGCGAGCCGCCCGTCGAAACGCCCTCGCACCGGCTCGGCGCGCCGGGCAGCGCGGTGCGCAGCGCGCAGACGCGGCTGTCGGTCGAGGTGGGCATAGACGGGCTTGCCGCGCTCGCGGGCCTGCGCATCAAGCTGCCGCTCTATGTCGAGGTTGCCGCCGCGGAGGCGAAGCTGACCGATATCCGCTGCTACGGCGGCTCGCTCGGCAATGCCAATGTCGCGATCGACGCGGTGCCGGGCGTCGCGGAGATCGCCATCGGCAAGGTCGATCCCTCCGTGCTCTCCGATTTTTCCGACGATGCGCGCGTGACAAAGGCCCGCATCGTCGATTCGGCCCTCCTGAGCATCGATGCGATCACGCATGTCGAGGCGAAGAACCTATCGAAGACCCGCCTCACCTACACGCCGGCGGAGATCGCCGCCGGAACGATGAAATCCGTCTCCACGCGGGACACGCTGACCTCCGCCGTCCGGTCGCTGTTCGGCAATCTCGATGCCGAGATCAACATCAAGCTGCTCGGCCTGCCGATCGGCATTCCGGGTATCGCGTCCGCGCTCGGCAGCACGCTCGGCGCCGTCACGCCCGCCATCGACGAACTGCTCTACAACGTGCTGCTTCTTGCCGGCGTGCGGATCGGCGAGGCGGATATCCGCGTCACGGGCGTCAGCTGCCAGCGCCCCGCGCTGGTGCAATAGCGGGATCGGCGCGCCTCAATAGCCCTGCGCATATTGCGGCAAGCCGTCCTCGATCTCGTAATAGTCGCCCTTGTCGGCGCAGAAGATGTGCTTGCCGATGGCAAGCCCGGTCGGCAGGTCGAAGGTACCGGCCATGATCGAGGTATAATTCGTCCCGTCGCCCTTCCAGAACAGGGCCGAGCCGCAGGTGCGGCAAAAGCCCCGTCCCGCCATGTCGCTCGCCCGATACCAGGTGACGTTCTCCCCGCCCTCGACCGTCAGCGCGTCATCGGGCACGTTGGTCGCCGCGTAGAAATGCCCGGTCTGGCGCCGGCACTGGCTGCAATGGCAGGCGATCACCTCGCGCAGCGGCCCCTTGGTGCGAAAGCGCACCGCCCCGCAAAGACAATGGCCGGTATGTTCCTCGCTCATGCATTCCCCCCAAACGAAACCGGGCCAGCTTCGCGAGCCGGCCCGGTTCTGTCAATTTCACATTCCTGAATGCTTGCATCAGTTCCGCTAATCTACGGGACCGAAGCATGAACGGATGGAGATCAACCGTTCACGACCATGCGCTTTTCATCGCGGCCGCCCTTCATGCGCTCGGCAAGAAGGAAGGCGAGCTCGAGCGCCTGGTCGGCATTGAGGCGCGGATCGCAGTGCGTATGGTAGCGGTCGGCGAGGTCATCGCCCGACAGCGCACGCGCACCGCCGGTGCATTCCGTCACGTCGTTGCCGGTCATCTCGACATGAATGCCGCCCGGATGCGTGCCTTCCGCGCGGTGGATCTGGAAGAAGCTTTCCACTTCCGACAGGATCCGCTCGAAAGGACGGGTCTTGTAGTTGTTGAGCGTGATCGTGTTGCCGTGCATCGGATCGCAGGACCACACCACCTTCTTGCCTTCCCGCTCGACGGCGCGGATCAGCTTCGGCAGGTTGTCGGCAACCTTGTCATGGCCGAAGCGGCAGATCAGCGTCAGGCGGCCGGCCTCGTTCGCCGGGTTCAGGAGGTCTATCAGCTCCAGGAGGCCGTCGCTGGTCAGAGACGGGCCGCACTTGAGGCCGAGCGGGTTCTTGATGCCGCGGCAATATTCGATATGCGCATGGTCGGGCTGGCGCGTGCGGTCGCCGATCCAGATCATGTGGCCGGACGTCGCATACCAGTCGCCCGAGGTCGAATCGACGCGGGTCAGCGCCTGCTCGTAGCCAAGCAGCAGCGCTTCATGGCTGGTGAAGAAATCGGTCTCGCGCAGGCCCGGATGGTTTTCCGCACTGATGCCGATCGCCTTCATGAAGTCCATCGTCTCGGAAATCCGGTCGGCGAGCTTGCGGTAGCGCTCGGCCTGCGGCGAGTCCTTGACGAAGCCGAGCATCCACTGGTGCACGTTCTCCAGATTGGCATAACCGCCCATCGCGAAGGCGCGCAGGAGGTTCAGCGTCGCGGCAGACTGGCGGTAGGCCATGATCTGGCGTTCCGGGCTCGGCACGCGGGCCTCTTCGGTGAACTCGATGCCGTTGATGATGTCGCCGCGGTAGGACGGCAGCGTCACGTCGCCCTGCTTCTCGATGCCCGAGGAGCGGGGCTTGGCGAACTGGCCGGCAATGCGGCCGACCTTCACGACGGGCTGCTGGGCGCCGAAGGTCAGCACCACGGCCATCTGGAGGAAGGCGCGGAAGAAGTCGCGGATCGTGTCGGCGCCGTGTTCGACGAAGCTCTCGGCACAATCGCCACCCTGCAGCAGGAAGCCGTTGCCCTCCGCCACGCTCGCAAGCGAGGCCTTCAGGCGCCGTGCTTCGCCGGCGAAGACGAGCGGCGGAAACTTCGAAAGGCGCTCTTCGGTCGCCGCCAATGCGGCGAGATCGGGATAGTCCGGAACCTGCTGGATGGGCTTGTGCCGCCAGCTACTCGGGGTCCAATTCTCTGCCATGATGTTCACCTGTCCTGATGCGCCCGCGATAACCGGGGGGCGCCACGTCCGTTTGAAGATGCGGGCTTATAAACCGTTAGATGGGTCTTGCATAGCCGCAGATCCAGCGGCGGCGGCGCATTTGCGACGGCTCCGCCCTCCGCTCCGGGACAGGCTGTAGAGCACGGAGGGCGACAGGTCTGGCCTAGAAGCGACGCGGGCTTGCACGCAAGGCAACTGCCCTGTCCGGCAGGGCCTGTCGCGTGCCCCTCGGCTCCGGCCGGCCGCGCCCGTTGAGGAGGCGCGCAAGAAGCGCGCTCACCGCTTCCAGCCCGCGCCAGGCTTCCGCTTCCAGCGGATCGGACAAAGGGTCTATCCGGCGCTGCTTCATCGTCTTTTCCGCCCTGTCGAGGGCGATCATCCATTCCGGGCTCATGACGGCCTCCTGTTTCCGGTGTCCTTCCCGAGATAGCGACCGGACCCCGGCAAGCGTAGACGCGGAAATGAAACGCCCGTTTCACCGATGAGCGATGCCTGCCGGCGGCTTTTGCGCTAGAAGGAAGCGTTCAACAGGAGCGGTGCATGTCGGAAGTCGACTGGAGCGATCTGCAGCTTTTCTTCCACGTCGCGGCGGAGGGCGGGCTTGCCGGCGCCGCGGCGATCACGGGCGCCAGCGCGCCGACGATCGGCCGCCGCATGCTGGCGCTGGAGCGGGCCATGGGCCGCACGCTCTTCATCCGCAGCCAGCAGGGCTACCGGCTCGCCCCGGACGGCATGGTGCTGTTCGAGCATGTCCAGACGATCCGCCGCACGACCGCCGACATCACCCGCTGGCACGGCGACGCCTTCGCGCTGCCCATAGTCGCCATTGCCGGCGATATCTGGCTGATGGGCTTCGTTGCGGAGAACACGAGCGAGCTGCGCGGCCCCGCCGACAGCTTCCGCCTCTGCTGCAAGCAATTGCCGGCGGGAGGGGACCTGACCTATCGCCACGGCATGATCGGCCTCTTCCACAGCGCGCCGAAGACCGGCAATGTCGCCGTGCGCAAGTCGGTGACCGTCGCCTATGCGGTCTATCGCGCCGCAAACCTCGCCCTCGAAGCGGACCTGCCCTGGGTCTCGATCGGCACGGAAGTTGCCGTTTCCGATGCGGAGAAATGGGTTTTCCGCAACCACGAGCCGCAGATCCACACCTGGACGAACGCGCCTGCCGTGCTGGCCCGGCTGATTGCGGGCGGCGCGGGACGCGGCGTGCTGCCGGCCTTCGTGGGCGATGCCATGCCGACGCTCGTGCGCGAGGGCGAGCCGATAGAGGCGCTCAGCCATCCGCTCTGGCTCGCCGTCAACGACGACGACCGCCACCGGCCGGAAATGCGGCTCGCCCTCGATCGCCTCGCAAACCTCTTCAAGCGCCACGAAGACCGCTTCGCCGGCCGGCTGGCCGGCGAGACGCGGCCGTCCGTCAGACCCGCTGTCCGTTCCTGACGCGGTAGCTCGGCTGGTACATGGTCACCAGCTCCTCGCTCGCCGTCGGGTGCACCGCCATGGTGCGGTCGAAGTCGTCCTTGGTGACGCCGGCCTTCAGCGAGATGCCGAGGAGCTGCGCCATCTCGCCGGCCTCGTGGCCGAGGATATGCGCGCCGACGACCTTGCGATCGGCCGCATTGACGATGAGCTTCATGATCGTCTTCTCCTGCCGGCCGGAGAGCGTCGCCTTCATCGGGCGGAATTCGGCGCGGTAGACCTCCAGTTCGTCGAAGGCTTTTGCCGCCGCCTCCTCGCTGAGGCCGACGGTACCGATCTCCGGCTGGGAGAAGACCGCGGTGGCGATGAGGTCGTGGTCCGGCGAAACCGGGTTGCCGCGGAACTCCGTCTCGATGAAGCACATCGCCTCATGGATCGCGACGGGGGTGAGCTGCACACGGTCCGTGACGTCGCCGAGCGCGAAGATGCCCGGAACGTTGGTACGGGAATAGGCATCGACGAGGATCGCCCCCCGCTCGTCCATCGCCACGCCCGCCGCCTCCAGGCCGAGGCTGCCGGTGTTCGGCACCCGGCCGAGCGCCAGCATCACCTGGTCGACGGCAAGCGTCTCGCCCGCCTTGGTGGTGACGGTGCGCCCGCCGCCCTCGGCCGCGCTCACGTTGGTGATGATGTCCTCGCAAAGGATGCGGATGCCCTTGGCGATCATCGCCGCCTGCACGCCCTGGCGCATGTCCTGGTCGAACCGCGACAGGATCTGCTTGCCGCGGTAGATCAGCGTGGTCTCGACGCCGAGGCCATGGAAGATGTTGGCGAACTCGACGGCGATATAGCCGCCGCCGGCGATCAGGATGGATTTCGGCAGTTCCGGCAGGTCGAACGCCTCGTTGGAACTGATGCAAAGCTCATGGCCGGGAAGGTCGGCATGCGGCGTCGGATGGCCGCCGACCGCGATCAGGATGCGCTCGGCGGTCACAAGCTCGTCTGTCGCCGTCAGGCGCACCGTGTTCGGCCCGACGAGCACGGCGCGGGTCGCAAGGATCGTCGCCCCGGCATTGTCGAGGCCCTTGCGGTAAAGGCCCTCCAGGCGGGTGATCTCCTTCTCCTTGGCGGCAACGAGGGCCGGCCAGTCGAAGCGCGTCTCGCCGACCTGCCAGCCGAAGCCGGCGGCATCCTCGAAATGCTCGGGGAACTGCGAGGCATAGACATAGAGCTTCTTCGGCACGCAGCCGCGGATGACGCAGGTGCCGCCGAAGCGGAATTCCTCGGCGATACCCACCTTCTTGCCCATGCTGGTGGCAAGGCGCGCGCTGCGCACGCCGCCGGAGCCTCCGCCGATGACGAAGAGGTCGTAGTCGAATGTCGGCATGGTGATCTCCTGCGGGCAAGGCTGGCCGGACGGCCGTCAAAGTCCACCAAACCTCTCTTCCGTCATGGTCGGGCTTGACCCGACCATCCACAGCCGCGGGTGCCGCTTGGATCCTCGGGTCAAGCCCGAGGATGACGGTAGTGGGCAGGCGATGTCCGTCATAAAACAGAGGGCGGCTTGCGCCGCCCTTTCGTCATTCGATCACTGCTGCGGCTGTTGCGCCTCGCCGCCTTCGGCGGCTGCGCCGAGGATCGGGTTGAGCTTCTTGGCGCTTTCGGCGCGCAGGTCACGGTCGACGCCGACAGCCCATATCTCGGCGGCCTTCATGACTTCGCGCGTGGCGATCGGGCCGTCCGACAGCAGCTTCTTGCCGACAGGCGAGTTGTAGAAGTCGGCGATCGCCTTCAGCTCTTCCTGGGTGAAGGTCTTGGCGTAGATCGTCGCGGCTTCCCGCTCCAGGTCGGCGCGGCGCGGCGCGAGCGCCAGGGCCTGCTCGTCGACGGTGGCGTTGATTTCCGACTCGTGGTTCGGTGAGGCCTGGACGAGCGTCGCCTTGATGCGAACGGCAAGGCCCGGCAGGATGTTGTCGAAACCGTTCGTCGCGCCGATCGCGTCGATGGCGGCGCGGGCCGCCTTGACCTGCTCGTCGGTGACGTCCTGCGCCTTGGCGGCGCCGGCAAGCGCTGCCGAAACGATGAGGGTCGCCGCGAGGGTCCGGCCGAAACCAGCAAATTTGATCATGTCGGTCTGTGCTCCTGTCTAGTCTTTCGCCGTCAGCGTGCGCGCACCCGCGGGTCCCGCGATGATGGCCAGCGACGCCATGTTGATGAAGAGGCCGTGTTCGACGACACCGGGTATGTCATTGAGGCTGCTTGCGAGCGCATCTGCATCAGGAATGCGGCCAAAAGATGCGTCGAGAATGTAGTGTCCGCCATCCGTCATGAAGGTGCCGTCGCCCGAGGCGCGCAGCGCGATTGCCCCGGAAAGCCCGAGGCGGGCCGCCGTCTTCTCGATGGCGATGCGGGTGGCGGTGAGGCCGAAGGGATTGACCTCGATCGGCAGCTTGAAGGCGCCGAGCGTCTCGACCACCTTGCTCTCGTCGGCAATCACGATCATGCGCGTCGAAGCGCTGGCGACGATCTTCTCGCGCAGCAGCGCGCCGCCGCCGCCCTTGATGAGGCGCAGCCTGCCGTCGACCTCGTCGGCGCCGTCGATGGTGAGGTCGAGTTCCGGCAGTTCGTCGAGCGACTTCAGCGGCACGCCGAGCTCGACGCAGAGCCGCGCCGTGCGCTCGGAGGTGGGCACGCCCTCGACCTTCAGCCCACCGGCGACCTTTTCGGCCAGGAGCCGCACGAATTCCTCCGCGGTCGATCCGGTGCCGATGCCGAGGCGCATGCCGTCCTCGACATGGGTGAGCGCGACCTCCGCGGCCTTGATTTTCATTTCCCGGGCGTCCATGGCCCAAAACTCCCTGAATGGTCGTAGCCGGCGCCGAAGCGACCGGAATTCCGGTGAGACACTTACACGCCCCTGCCGGCAAACGAAAGCCAAAATCGCCGCATGTTCCGATGCCGGCCGCGCGCCCGCCGGGGTGGAGAAGGCGATTGCAAATGCCGCCGCCATCGCATACCGGAGGGGCCTGCCTGCCTCCTCCCCATACACAAGGTTTTCCCATGTCCGCTTCTCTCGTAGTCTTCGATCTCGACGGTACGCTCATCGATACGGCGCACGACCTCGTGGCGAGCCTCAACCACACGATCGGCCTCGAGGGCCTCGATCCCGTCGGCTATGGCGACCTCACCTATCTCGTCGGCCATGGCGGCCAGGTGATGATCAAGCGCGCCTTCGCGCTGCGCGGGCGGGAGATCTCGGACGCGGAACTGCAGCGCATGCTCGCCGCCTTCGTCGAGCACTATTCCGGCGCCATGCCGGGTGTCTCCGTGCCCTATCCGGGCCTCCTTGCCGCCATGGACCGCCTCGCCGGCGCCGGCTATCGCCTTGCCGTCTGCACCAACAAGCTGGAAGGCCTCGCCCGGCGCCTGCTCGATGGCCTCGCACTCACCCCGCGCTTTGCCGCGATCACCGGCGGCGACACCTTTGCGGTGCGCAAGCCCGATGCCGAGCATCTGCTCGGCACCGTCCGCCTCGCCGAGGCCGACCCCAGCCGCACCGTGATGATCGGCGACAGCCTCAACGACATGCTCGTCGCCCGCAATGCCGGCGTGCCCTCCATCGGCGTGCCCTTCGGCTATTCGGACGTGCCCGTCGCCGAGCTCGAGCCGAGCCATGTCATCGCCCATTTCGACGAGCTGACACCGGACCTGGTCGAGCGTCTCATCGCCCGCTGACATGTTTGGCGAGCGGCCAGGCACCACCGGGTGAGAACGGACGCTTGAAACGCTGACCGCCGGCGCGGCGGCCCTAGCTCGCGCGCAGGTAATGCTCGGTCAGTTCCGTCCAGAAGGCGGCGCCGACCGGCAGGAGGTCGTCGTTGAAATTGTAGCCGGGATGGTGGAGCGACTTGTCGTTTTCGCCGCCCTTGCCGCCAAGGAAGAAATAGGTGCCCGGCCGCTCCTTCAGCATATAGGCGAAATCCTCGCTGCCCATGAAGGGGCGGTCAAGGTCGACGACCTTGTCGGCACCGGCAAAGCGGATGGCGAGGTCGCGTACGAGATCCGTCTCGGCCTTGTGGTTGACCGTCGCATCGTAGAAACGCTGGTAGTCCACCGTGGCGCTCATGCCGTAGCTTTCCGCCTGGCGCTCGGCGATGAGGCGGATGCGGCGCTCCAGCTCGTCGCGCACGGCAGGATCGAAGGAGCGGATGCCGACGACGATCTCGGCCCGGCTCGGGATGATGTTGCTCGCCGAGCCCGCATGGAACGATCCGACCGTCACCACGGTCGGATCGAGCGGGTGGATGTTGCGCGAGACGATGGTCTGCAGCGCCATGACGATCGAGGCGCCGCAGACGATCGGGTCGAGCGTCTCCTGCGGCTCCGCGCCATGGCCGCCGACGCCGTTCACCGTGATGCGCGCCTCGTCGACCGCCGCCATGATCGGGCCGTCACGCAGCGCGAACTGGCCGAAGGGCAGGCCCGGCTCGTTGTGCAGGGCGAAGACGGCATCGCAGGGGAATTTGTCGAACAGCCCCTCCTCCACCATGATCTTCGCGCCGCCGAAATTCTCCTCCGCCGGCTGGAAGATCAAGTGAACGGTGCCGTCGAAATTGCGCCGCTCGGCAATCGCCCTCGCCGCGCCGAGCAGCATGGCCGTGTGCCCGTCATGGCCGCAGGCATGCATTTTTCCCGGCGTCTTGCTGGCATAGGCAAGGCCGGTCTCCTCGTGGATCGGCAGCGCATCGATATCGGCCCTGATGCCGATCGACTTGCGGCCGGTGCCGTTCACGAGGGTTGCGACGAGGCCGGTTTTCGCAAGGCCGCGCGTGACCTTGTAGCCGTAGCCTTCAAGATGGCGCGCGATGACATCCGACGTGCGCACCTCCTCCAGCCCCAGTTCCGGGTGCTCGTGCAGGTCGCGGCGGATCGCCACCATTTCCGGCATCGAGTTCTGGAGGGTCGTATGGATCGTCATGTCATCGTCCTTTTCAGGCACCACGCGTCGGGATCCTGCGTTCGAAATAGCGGAAGGCGACCACCAGGATGGCGGTCAGGCAGAGATAGATGAGCGCGAGCAGCAGCAGCGGCTCATAGGTGATGTAGGTCTCCTGCCGCACCTTGGAGATGACGGCGTAGACATCGATCACGGTGATCGTCGCGACGAGCGGCGTCGCCTTCAATTGCAGCACGGTCTCGCCGTTCAGCGTCGGCAGCGCCCGGTGCACGGCACGTGGCAGCCAGATGCGGCGGAACATCGTGAACCGGCTCATGCCATAGGCGCGCGCGGCCTCCAGTTCCCCTGCCGGCACGCCGGCAAAGGCGCCGCGCATCACCTCTCCCTCATAGGCCGCAAAGGAGATGGTCAGCGCCGCCACCCCATAGGGCCACGCCTCGCGCAGATAGGGCCAGAGGAAGGAATTGCGGATTTCCGGGAATTGCGGGAAGAGCGAGCCCAGCCCGTAATAGAGCAGCCACAGCTGGAGCAGCAGCGGCGTGCCGCGGATGATCGTGCAGAAGCCGCGCGCCAGCAATTTCAGCGGCCATGGCCCGGTCACCTGCACGAGGCCGATCGGCACGGCGAGCAGGAAGCCGAGGATCGAGGTGGTGAACAGTATCAGCAGCGTGACGCCGACGCCATAAACGAGGCGGCCGGAATATTTCGGCACCCAATCCCAGCGCATGAACCAGACGATGCAGAAGACCAGCACGGCGGCGATGGCCATCAGCACGATGCGGTGCGGCTTGAGGAGCGCGCGCTTCGAGGGCAGTTCTGTGAGGGCCAGGGCGGAAACGGTCTCCTCGCTCATCACGCATGCCTCGTCAGGCCGCGCCGATAGTGGCGCTCGATGATGCCGATCAGGACGTTGGAGAGCAGCGTGAGCAGCAGATAGAGCATGCCGGCCGCGCAGAAGAAGAGAAGATAGGCCTTGGTGCTGCCGGCCGCCTGGCGTGTCACCAACGTCAGCTCGCTGAAGCCGACGACCGCGAGAAGCGCCGTGTCCTTGGTGGCGATCAGCCAGAGGTTCGAAAGTCCGGGAATGGCATGCGGCAGCATGGCCGGCAGCGTGATGCGGCGCATGACCTGAAGGGGCGACATGCCATAGGCGCGCGCCGCCTCCATCTGCCCCGCCGGCACCGCCTTGATCGCGCCGCGCAGGACCTCGGTGGAATAGGCGCCCTGCACGACGCCGATGACGAAGATGCCGGCGGCAAGGCCGCTGATATCGACCGACCCGAAGCCGAGCGCGGCGGACATCTTGTTGAGCACGTCCGTGCCGGCATAATAAAGGATCAGGATCAGCACCAGTTCGGGGACGGCCCGAACGACGGTCGTATAGACCTCGAGAAGGTCCTTCGTCACCGGGCCGCCATAGAGCTTGCCCATGGCGCCGCCCGTGCCGAGCAGCAGGCCGAGCGCATAGCCACCGACGGCGATCTGGACCGACTGCCACAACCCTGCCAGAAGCACCCCGCCCCAGCCGGGCGGTTCGAGCGCGAGAAGGCTCCAGTTGATCAGCGATCCGGCATCGGCCATGAGGTTTTTCGTCCTTGCAAGGAACATGGCCGGCGGCGGGAGCCGCCGGCGTCAAGCACAGACCGGCGATCAGCCGCCATAGACGTCGAAGTCAAAATACTTCTTCGAGAACTCGTCATAGGTGCCGTTCTCGCGGATCGCCTTGATCGCGGCGTTGATCTTTTCCTTGAGTTCGGTCTCGCCCTTGCGCAGGCCGACGCCGACACCAGCACCGAGGATTTCCGGATCGTCCTTCACATTGCCCTTCAGGTCGCAGCAGGCCGCGCCCTGCTCGGTCTTCAGGAAATCGCTGAGGGCGATCGAGTCGGCCTGCACCGCATCGATTCGGCCGGCGGCGAGGTCGTTGTTCGCCTCGTCCTGGGTCTGGTACTCCTTCACGGTCGCGCCATTCTCGCCGAAATACTTGTTGGCGTAGACTTGGTGAATGGTGGCGACCTGCACGCCGATCGTCTTGCCGGAAAGGCCTTCCGGCGTCGGCTCGAAGTCCTGGCCCTTCGGACCGATCACGGCGGTGGGCGTGTTATAGTATTTGTCGGAGAAGTCGATCGTCTGGAGACGCTCGGCCGTGATCGACATGGAACCGATGATCATGTCGATCTTGTTGGAGGTCAGTGCGGGGATGATGCCGTCCCAGGCGACCGGCGTGATGACGCAGTCGAGCTTGGCCTCGGCGCAGATCGCCTTCATGAAGTCGACTTCCCAGCCTTCCCAGTTGCCGGAGGCATCCGGCGAGGTGAAGGGCGGATAGGGCTCGGCGGCAAAGCCGACGCGGACCTGCTGGGCCGCGGCGCCGGACAGGGCGGCAAGGCCGATCGCGGCGGCAAGGGCGATTGTCTTTACGGCATTCTTCATGATCTTCCCTCTGTTGGTTTTTGCTTCTCAGTGGATGGAGCTGATGAACTTCTTCAGCCGCTCCGATTTCGGCGACCCGAACAGTTCGTCCGGCGGGCCCTGCTCCTCGATGACCCCGTTCGCCAGGAAGACGACGTGGCTCGCGACATTGCGCGCGAACTTCATCTCGTGCGTGACGAGGATCATCGTGCGCTTTTCCTTGGCAAGATCGCCGATGACGGAGAGCACCTCGCCGACCAGCTCCGGATCGAGCGCGGAGGTGGGCTCGTCGAAGAGCATGACATGGGGCTGGATGGCGAGCGCCCGGGCGATGGCCGCGCGCTGCTGCTGGCCACCGGAGAGGAAGGCCGGATAGGCATCGCGCTTTTCGTGGAGCCCGACGCGGCGCAGCAGCGCCTCGGCCCGCTCGATCGCCTCGTCCTTCCTCACGCCGAGCACATGGACGGGCGCCTCGATGACGTTTTCCAGGATGGTCATGTGCTGCCAGAGATTGAAGCTCTGGAACACCATGCCGAGGCGCGAGCGCAGGCGCTGCACCTGCTTGCGATCGGCCGGCATCATGCCGCCGTGGCCGTCGTTCTTCATGGCGATCGTCTCGCCGTGGATGGTCACCGAACCGGCGCTCGGCAATTCCAGCATGTTGATGCAGCGAAGGAAGGTGGACTTGCCCGAGCCCGAACCGCCGATGATGGCGATCACGTCGCCCTCATGCGCGGTCAGCGAAACACCCTTGAGAACGTCAAGCGGCCCGAAGCGCTTGTGCAGGTCCCTGACCGCGATTGCCTCGGCGCGTTCCGTCATCGCGGAGCTGTCTCCAGCGCGCGGAAAATCGATGCATGGCCCATGCCAAATTCCCCTGTTTTTCAGCGTTCCCGCGGGCATCTTCGGCCCGTCGTGTCGTCTTATGGAATGCATCGTGGCACTTGTTAAGAAATTATTCAAGCGTATAATAGGCGCATCGCTGACTTTTCCGGCAGCGCCCGTCCAAGATGATTTTCCCTTAGGAGCAGTGAATGACCGCCTACGGTTCGCAGGAAATGTCGGCCCCCCTGATGCGTGTTCTGATGCGCCGCCCCGGCGAGAGCCTGAGGGGCGCCGATGCCGCCAAGTGGCATTACGGCCCGACCTTCGACGGCGCCCGCGCGGTCCACCAGTACAAGGCCTTCGCCGAGCTCGTGGAAAAATCCGGCACCGAGATCATCTGGCTGGAGGACGAAGGCGACGGGCTCGCCGACGCCATGTTCACCCACGATCCCTCGCTGATGTCCGATCACGGCGCGATCCTCCTGCGCATGGGCAAGCCGCTGCGCGTCGCCGAAACCGCGCTGCACGAAAAGGCCTATGCCGAACGCCAGATCCCGATCCTCGGCCGCATCGAGGGCGACGGCACCGTGGAGGGCGGCGACTGCATCTGGCTCGATGCGAAGACGCTCGTCATCGGCCGCGGCGTGCGCACCAACCAGGAAGGCATCGACCAGATCACGAAGATCCTCGGCCCGCACGGCGTCACGGTTCTCGCCTACGACCTGCCGCTCTGGCAGGGCGAGGAAGCCTGCCTCCACCTGATGAGCGTGATGAGCCCGCTGGCGGACGACCTTGCCCTCGTCTTCGCCCCGCTGCTGCCGGCCGCCTTCTACCAGCTGCTCAAGAAGCGCGGCATCCGCCTGATCGAGGCGCCGGCCGACGAATTCCACGCCAGCAACGGCCTGTCGCTCAACGTGCTGCCGACCCGGCCCTACGAGGTCATCATGGTCGAAGGCTTCCCGGCCACCAAGGCGGCGATGGAAGCGGCCGGCTGCACGGTGGAGACCTTCGAGGCCGACGCGCTGTGCATCGCCTGCGAGGGCGGGCCGACCTGCCTGACGCGGCCGGTGCTGCGCCGCGCGGCCTGAAGCAGCTCCAGCGGAAGGGGGCAGCCTTGCGTCCGGAATTGCGCAGAGACTAGAGAGGAACCATGGCCCGCCGGACCTTCCATCGCGCCCCCGAGGCCGAACGCCGCCACGACCTGATCGAGGCGACGCTCGACTGCATCGCGGAATACGGCCTGGAGGGCGCGACGGTCCGGCAGATCGCCATCAAGGCGGGCGTGACGGCGGGCCTCATCCGGCATTACTTCCAGTCCAAGGAGCACATCCTGCAGGAGGCCTATCGGGTCGTCATCGCCCGGCTCACCGAAAAGGCCGAGCGGGTGACGGGCGATCCGGAAACGCGGCTGCGCGACTTCATCGTCATCAACCTGACGGAACCGGTCGCCAACAGCCGAAGCCTCTCGCTCTGGGCCTCGTTCATCAGCCGCGTCAGCGTCGATCCGGAACTCGCCGCCATCCACCGCGAGGGCTATCTGAGTTTCCGCAACGCGCTGGAGGGCCTGCTCGGCGACTTCCTTGCCGCGCGCGGCGCGGACGCCTCGCCGGAGCGCTGCCGCACGCTCGCCATCGCGATCAACGGCCTGCTCGACGGACTCTGGCTGGAAGGCTGCCTGGCCGGCGAGCTTTTCGGGGAAAGCGAGCTCGTCGAGATCGCGCTGACCTCGATCGAAACCCTGCTCGGGCTGCGCCTGAGACCGGTCGACGCCGCAGGCACCGACCGATAAACGACACCCAATGGAAATGCGGAGGACGGCCATGCGCTATGCATCCATCACAGATCGGCTTGCCAATCTCGGCTCTGAAAAATGGGCCATCCACGCCGAGGCGCGACGCATGAAGGCCGAAGGCGCGGCGGTCATCGAGCTGACCATCGGCGAGCCGGACGTACCGCCGGACCCGGCGCTGCTGGCCGAGGCCGCGCGTACCATGCATGCCGGCCGCTACCGCTATTCCAACGGCCGCGGCGAACCCTCCGTGGTCGACGCGCTGGTGCGCAAGTACCAGAAGCGCCGCTGCGACGTGACCTCCGCCAACGTGCTCTGCTTCCCCGGCACCCAGACCGCCCTCTTCGCCGTCATGCTCGGCCTCGTGGAAGCGGGCGATGCGGTGCTCGTCGGCGATCCGCTCTATGCCACCTACGAGGGTGTCATCCGCGCCACCGGCGCCGAGCGCATCGCCGTGCCGCTGCGCCCGGAAAACGGCTTCCACATGAAGGCGGCCGACCTCGAAGCCGCCATCACGCCGGCCTGCCGGGTACTGCTGCTCAACACGCCGCACAACCCGACGGGCGCGGTGCTGAGCGCCGCCGAGATCGCCGAGATCGGCGCCGTCTGCCGCAGGCACGACCTGTGGATCGTCTGCGACGAGGTCTATGAAGAGCTCGTCTTCGGCGCGGCCTTCGCCTCGCCCTTCGACAATCCCGACCTTGCCGAGCGCACCATCGTCGTCTCCTCCATCTCGAAATCCCACGCCGCGCCGGGCTTCCGCAGCGGCTGGGCGATCGGCCCGGCGGAATTCTGCACGCGGCTGCTCTCGGTTTCCGAGACGATGCTGTTCGGCGGCCAGCCCTTCATCGCCGACATGACGGCCTATGCGCTCGACAACCCGATCTCGACCGCCGCGACGATGCGCCAGAGCTACAAGGCGCGCGCCGCCCGTTTCGCCGAAGCCCTGTCGCGCGCACCCGGCCTCGTGCCGCTGCCGCCGGAGGCCGGCATGTTCATCGTCGTCGACGTTTCCGAAACGGGCATGAGCGGCGAGGATTTCGCCTGGGCACTCCTGCGCGAGGAACGTGTCGCGGTCATGCCGGGTTCCTCCTTCGGCGAGGAGGCGGAAGGCTTCATCCGCCTCAGCCTGACCGTGCCCGATGCCCATATCGACGAGGCCTGCCGGCGCATCACCGCGCTCGCAACCCGTTCCACCATGCCGAAGGAGCGCCGCGCATGAGCACGAAAACCGTCGGGGAAGTTCTCGTCGACCTCCTGGAGGCTAACGGCGTCGAGGTCGTGTTCGGCATTCCGGGCGTGCACACGGTCGAACTCTACCGGGGCCTTGCCGCCGCGAAGATCCGCCACATCACGCCGCGCCACGAACAGGGCGCCGGCTTCATGGCGGACGGGTATGCCCGCGTTTCCGGCAAGCCGGGCGTCGCGCTGGTCATCACCGGCCCCGGCCTTACCAACACCATCACGGCGATGGCGCAGGCGCGGCAGGATTCCGTGCCCATGCTGGTCATATCCGGCGTCAACCGGCGCGATTCGCTCGGCCACGGCCGCGGCCTGCTGCACGAATTGCCGGACCAGCAGGGCATGATGAAGACGCTCGCCCTCTATTCGCACACGCTGCTCAATCCCGCCGACCTGCCGCTCGTCATGGAACGCGCCTTTGCCGTGCTGCTGTCCGGCCGCCCCGGCCCGGTGCATATCGAAATCCCGACCGACGTGATGGCGAAGCCCATCGAGACCGGCAGCTTCCCCGCCGCGGTCGCCACGCGCCCGCGCGCCGATGCGGAAACCCTGCAGCGCGCCGCCATCCTGTGCACCAACGCCTCGCGCCCCGTCATCCTCGCCGGCGGCGGCGCGGTGACGGCGGAAGAGGAGATCCGCGCCCTTGCCGAGCGCATCGGCGCGCCCGTCGTCACCACCGTCAATGCCCGCGGGATGCTTGCCGGAAGTGCCCTGCGCGTGCCGGCGAGCCCCAGCCTCAAGGCCGTGCGCCGGCTGCTTGCCGATGCCGACCTCGTCGTCGCCTTCGGCACGGAATTCGGACCGACGGACTATGACATCAATGTCGACAACGGCTTTCCGCGGCTGAAATCGCTGATCCGCATCGATATCGACGCCGCCCAGCTTGCCCGCACGCCACAATCGGGGCTTTCGATCTTCTCCAGCGCCAAGACGGCGGCGGCCGGCATGCTCGGCTTCCTCGAGGGTCACAAGGCGACAAGCAACGGGGCTGCACGCGCCGAAACCGCCCGCAAGGGCGCCTGGAACGAGCTGACGGCGAAGATGCAGGCGGAAATCGGCGTCATCGATGCCATCTGGCGCACGCTGCCGAAGGCGATCATCGTGGGCGATTCCACCCAGGCCGTCTATGCCGGCAACTACTATTGCGACGCGCCGCGCCCGCGCAGCTGGTTCAACGCCGCGACCGGCTACGGCGCGCTCGGCTTCGCCCCGCCCGCCGCCATCGGCGCAGCCCTTGCCGAACCCGATGTGCCGGTTATCTGCCTTGTCGGCGATGGCGGCCTGCAGTTCTCCCTGTCGGAGATCGGCTCGGCGGCGGATGCCGGCGCGCGCGTCATCTTCCTCGTCTGGAACAATGACGGCTACCAGGAGATCGAGAACTTCATGGTCGAGGCCGGCATCACGCCGGAAGGGGTGAAACCCTCCGCGCCCGACTTCATCGCCATCGGCACCGCCTATGGCGTGCCCGCCGAACGCCTCGCCGACGTGCGCGACCTGCCGGCCGCGCTGGAGCAGGCAGGCGGCCGCAAGGGCCCGAGCCTCATCGAGATCCACCAGACGAAGACAGCCGGCGCTACGGCCTGATTCGCGGCGGCAAGGCATCGGGCACGCCGCCCCGCACGTTCCCGAACGGACCGGCCGACGACGCAAAGCCCGGATATGCCCGGGTTTTCCGGGCGCCGGCGGCGCTGGCCGATTCCACGCCTTTGCAAGCCGTCGTTTATTTGTCATGGATGGCGCTGCCGTCTGCCAGCCCTTGCGCCGACGGCCACGGGAACGGACTCGAATACAGGTTGGCGGACCAGCAGGCTTTTCCAGGACCAGTCTATCAAAGGGTGCCGCCCGGTGCGCGGCCTCCCGTGCCCTCGCTCATCCAGAAGGCGCTCGACTGGGTGCCGATGCGCGACTTCGCAGCGGCCCATGTCGGCTTTACCGGCCGGTTCAACCGCGCGACCCGGCGGCTCGACCGCGAGGGCGGCCCGGCCATCCTCGCCGCCCAGGGCCACTTCCATTTCGGCGAACAGCTGGTGATCCCCGTCGCCACCAAACGCCTGACGACCCGGCTGCGCGACAACATCTCCGATCGTGGCCAGCTTCGCTGGATCGGCACACATTTCCTCGACGGCAGCGACTGGAGCCGCGTCGTCGAACCGCTCGACAAATCCTCCTCCCATGCGGAGATCGTCGAACTCGTCGAAACGCGGCAGGATTTTCGCGCGGGGGCACGCTACCAGGCCTATGCCGAGCGCATCAGGGGCGGCGCGACGGTCAAGCGCAACCGCATCGCCCTCGACACGATCGACAAGCTCGACAATTTCTTCGAATACTATCTGGCGCTCATCGCCGACATCGAGAAGAACGGTATCGTGCCGCATTCCGATCTCGGCCTGCGCGGCCAGACCGGCCGGCGCCATCGCTGGACACGCACGCTCTGGCAGGACCTTGCCGAGCGCGACATCGGCGTGGCGATCGGCGCCGATGGCACCCTCATCCGCCATACCAACGGCAAGCACCGCATGGCGGCCGCGCTCACGCTCGGCATCGAGCGCATTCCCGTCGAAATCCGGCTCGTACATGCCGGCTGGCTCATGCGCCGGAGCGAGCGTCTCGGCCTCTCACCGGCCGATGCCCTCGTCGCCACGCTTGAGCAGGCCCGCGCGACGGGATGGCCCGCGGTATAAAAAGCCCGGCGAACCGGGCCTTTCACCTACAAAAACCAGCTTTGGATGCCTCAGGCGACCGGACGGCTCTTCAGGAGGTCGCGGATCTCGGTGAGAAGTAGCACGTCTTCCGGCGGCGGTGCGGGCTCGGCGGCACCGGCAGCCTTTTCCTTCTCCAGCGACGCGCGCATGCGGTTCACGCCCTTGATCATCAGGAAGATGATCCAGGCGAGGATGAGGAAGTTGATGAATACGGTGATGAAGCTGCCATAGGCGAAAACGGCGCCCTGCTCGCGGGCGGCGGCGAGCGACGAGGCCGTCACATTGCTCGACAGGGGCAGGAAGTAGTTGGAAAAGTCGAAACCGCCCCCGGTCAAGGCACCGACGATCGGCATGACGAGGTCATTGACGACGGATTCGACGATCTTGTTGAAGGCTGCACCGATGATGACACCCACGGCGAGGTCCATGACATTGCCGCGGGCGATAAACGCCTTGAACTCATTGAGCATGAGGGTCTCCTGTTGCTGCAAAGCCCGAGCAACCTAGATTAGTTTTCATGGAGATGGAACTGCGTTCCATCAATATCGACGGGGTTACACACCGCTCCTTTTCATCCTCGACCTTCGACGCAATTTCCTTCCCGTCCGCTTTGGCCTATTCTCGTTTGAAAGGCCGAAGGACTGCGGGAGGAAGCATGCCGGGCTCGCTGATATTCGCCTTGGCGCTCGCCTATCTGCTCCTGCTCTTCGCAGTCGCAAGTTACGGTGACCGGAAGGCAAAACGCACCGACCGCACATCGAAGGGCCGGCCGCTCGTCTATGCGCTGAGCCTTGCGATCTACTGCACCTCCTGGACCTATTTCGGCGGCGTGGGCCTCGCCACGACCAATGGCCTCGAATTTGCCGGCATCTATATCGGCCCGATCCTGATGTTCACGCTCGGCATGCCGCTCCTGCGCCGCATCGTGACGCTGGCCAAATCCGAGCGCCTCACCTCGATCGCCGACTTCGTCGCCGCGCGCTACGGCAAGAATCCCGGCGTTGCCGCCGTCGTCGCCCTCATCTCGCTGATCGGCTACATTCCCTATATCGCGCTCCAGCTGAAGGCGGTCTCGAGCTCCGTCTCGGCCATGGTCGATACCACCGGCTTCGGCATCGCCGCTTCCGGCGGCCTCATCGACCTGCCGCTGGTCGTCACGCTGTTCCTTGCCTGCTTTGCCATCGTCTTCGGCACGCGCCACACGGACGCCACCGAGCACCAGGACGGCCTCATCCTCGCCATCTCGATGGAATCGCTGGTCAAGCTCGTCGCCATCGCCTCCGTCGGCATCTACGTCATCTACTTCATGTTCGACGGGCTCGGCGACCTCTGGCAGCGCGCGGCGGAAAACGAACGCGTCATGCAAGCGCTGACCTACGAGACGCCGGTCGCGCGCTGGATCCTGCTCATCGTGCTCTCCGCCTTCGCCATCGTCATGCTGCCGCGCCAGTTCCACGTCACGGTCGTGGAGAACCGCACGGCCGGCGAGCTGCGCATGGCGGGCGTCCTCTTCCCGCTCTACCTCGTCGCCATCAACCTCTTCGTGCTGCCCGTCGCCATCGGCGGCGTGCTCACCTTCAACGGCCAGGGCGATGCCGACCTCTACGTGCTGACCCTGCCCTTCGCGCTCGACCAGCCCGTCCTGACGCTCATCGCCTTCATCGGCGGGTTCTCCGCCGCCACCGCCATGGTCATCGTCGCCTCGGTGGCGCTCTCCATCATGGTGTCGAACGACATCGTCATCCCGGTCGTGCTGCGGCGCAATCTCATCGGCGGCGTCGAGCAGCAGGACGACCTGTCGCGCATGCTGCTGCGCATCCGGCGGCTCGCTATCTTCTTCGTGCTGCTGCTCGGCTATGCCTATTACCGCGCCGCGACCGCCAATGCCGGCCTCGCCTCGATGGGCCTGCTCGCCTTCGCCGCGGCGGCGCAGGTCGCCCCGACGCTGCTCGGCGGCCTCTTCTGGCGCAATGCCAATGCCCGCGGCGCCATGGCCGGAATGATCTCCGGCCTCGTCGTCTGGGCCTACCTGCTCTTCCTGCCGAGTATCGGCGTCGCCGACAATGCCTATATCGCCGAAACCGTGCTCGGCTTCCTGTTCCCCGGTGCGACCATCTTCACTGGCGAGAACGCGGACCCGCTGGTCAACGCCACGCTGCTCGCCATGATGGTAAACATCGGCGCCTATGTCATCGGCTCGCTCACCCGCAACCCGACCTCGCTGGAACGGCTCCAGGCCGGCACCTTCATCCGTCCCAAGCCGCGTCTCGAACGGGCCTTCCGCGGCCGGCGCACCAAGGTGACGGTCAAGGATCTCAAGTCCACCATCGCAAAGTATCTCGGCGAGGAGCGCATGCAGCGCTCCTTCCATACCTATGAGCGGCAGGTCGGCCGCTGGCTGGAGGACAATTCGCCGGCCGATGCCGCCATCGTGCACTTTTCCGAACAGCTGCTCGGCAGCGCCATCGGCTCCTCCTCGGCCCGCCTCGTCCTGTCGCTCGTGCTCCAGCGCATCGACGACACGCCGACGGATACGGACTGGCTGCTCGACCAGGCCAGCGAGGCGCTGCAATACAACCAGGACATGCTGCAGACCGCGCTCGGCCAGATGGACCAGGGCATCGCCGTCTTCGACAGCGCCGGCAACCTCACCGTCTGGAACCGCCGTTTCCGCCAGTTGCTCGACCTGCCGGAATATGTCGGCCAGGTCGGCTTTCCGCTTTCCGACATCGTGGAAATCCTCGTCGAGCGCGGCGATATCGCGGAGGAGGACCGCGAGGCCGCGGTGACGCGCACCATGACCTTCGACGAACCCTTTGCGCTGGTGCTTTCCGGCGGCGAGCGCATCATCGAGGTGCGTACCAATGCCATGCCGGAAAAGGGCTTCGTCTCCACCTATACCGACATCACCGACCGCGTGGCGGCCGACCGGGCCCTCAAGCAGGTCAACGAGACGCTGGAACAGCGCGTCGCCCAGCGCACCGCCGAGCTCACCCGCGTCAACACGGAGCTGGCCGAAGCGCGCGCGGCCGCCGAGGAGGCGAATATCAGCAAGACGCGCTTCTTCGCGGCCGCCGGCCACGACATCCTCCAGCCGCTGAACGCCGCCCGCCTCTACTCCTCCTCCCTCGTCGAACGGCTCGGGGAGACGGAGAACCGCCAGATGATCCACAACATCGATTCCTCGCTGGAATCGGTGGAAGCCATTCTCGGCGCCGTGCTCGACATTTCCCGCCTCGACACCGGCGCGATGAAGCCGCGCGTGCAGACGGTGCCGCTGAAGGACCTCCTGAAGCGCATCGAGACCGATTTTGCGCCCATGGCGCGGGCGAAGAGCCTGAAGTTCACCGTGCTCCCCTCCTCGCTCGCCATCCGCACCGACCCAAACCTCCTGCGCCGCGTCGTGCAGAACCTCGTCTCGAACGCCATCAAGTACACCAATTCGGGAAAGGTCCTCGTCGGCGTCCGGCGCAAGGGCGGGCACGCCTATATCCAGGTGCTGGATTCCGGCATCGGCATTCCCGCCTCGAAATTCCGCACCGTGTTCAAGGAGTTCGCCCGCCTCGACGAGGGTGCGCGCACGGCGCCGGGCCTCGGGCTCGGCCTTTCCATCGTCGACCGCATCTCGCGCGTGCTGTCGCATCCGGTCGAGCTGCAATCGACGCAGGGGCGCGGCACCAGTTTCAAGGTGCGCGTGCCGATCGATGCCGTCGCAAGCCGCCACGTCGCCGACAAGCCCGCCGCGCTGCCGGCAAGCGACGAGCCGCTCAAGGGCCTGCGCGTCCTCTGCGTCGACAACGAGCCGAAGATCCTCGACGGCATGCGGCTGCTGCTCTCCGGCTGGGGCTGCGCGGTGACGCTCGCCGAATCGGTGGCCGCGGTCGAGGCGCTGGCCGCAGCCGGCACCCCCGCCTTCGATGCGGTCATCGCCGACTATCATCTCGACGACGGCACCGGCATTGCCGCGATCGGAAAGCTCCGGGCGGCGCTCGGCCGGCAAGTCCCGGCCCTGCTCGTCACCGCAGACCGCACGCCGGACGTGCGCGCCGAGGCCGAGCGCGACACTATCCTCGTGCAGAACAAGCCCGTCCGCCCCGCCTCCATGCGGGCCTGGCTGACGCAGCTTTCGACGACGCAGCGGGAAGCGGCGGAGTAGGTCTCAGGCGGCGGCCTGGGCGCTGCCGATCTTGCCGAGCTGGATGACCGCCTGGGTGCGGCTGTCGACGTTGAGCTTCAGGAGGATGGCAGAAACATGCGCCTTGATGGTCGCCTCGGAGACGCCGAGCTCATAGGCGATCTGCTTGTTGAGCAGGCCTTCGGCGAGCATGGCGAGCACGCGCGACTGCTGAGGCGTCAGCGTGCGCAGCCGCGCAATCAGGTCCGCCACCTCGCTGTCCTGCTCCGGCCCGCGCACATAGCCGCCGGGCGTATAGATATTGCCCTCCAGCACCGAGCCTATGCCCTCGCGGATATCCTCGATCGAGGCGGATTTGGAGATGAAGCCGGATGCGCCGAGATCGAGCGCCCGACGGATGGTAACCGGGTCGTCGCTCGCCGAGACGATGACGACGGGAAGGCTCTGGAATTCCGCTCTCAGCGAGATCAGGCCGGACAGGCCGCTGACGCCGGGCATGGCGAGGTCGAGCAGCATGAGGTCGGCGTTCGGATGGTCGGCGGCCGCCTTGCGCGCCGCCTCGAAATCGCCGGCCTCGACGATATCAGGATTGCCCGCCATTCCGGTCAGCGCCTGTTTCAACGCGCCGCGGAACAGCGGATGGTCGTCCGCGATGATGATCGTGAGTGCCGATGCCATGCGCTCCCTCCCCGGAGTAGACGGACCCGCGACGGACACAGCACGGCCTTGGCCGGCGAAGGATGTCCGTCAGGTCTTCTGCGGGATCGCGTCCTTCCCGGGGGCGGTTTCCTCCTCACCCTCCTCCAGGTTTTTCACGATGCCCATGAACCTTTGCATCATCTTTTCCATGATGGTCATGGTCCGGTCAATCTCTTCATCCGTGGGTAGCGACGGTTTTGCGGCCGTCTCGCCCGTCACGCCGCCTTTTTCCAGCGCCTCGACGCGCTTGGTGAGGAGGTCGAGCTCCTTTTCGAAGGCCGCGCGCTCGTCCGCCGCCATGCGGCAGACGATTTGGCCCTCCTGCTCCCGGCACAGCGAAACCTCACCCGTCGCGGTGTCGAGGCGGACAAAACCGCCGTCCGTCTTCTCCATGCGGTAGCGTCCCTCGCCCTCGGCCTGGGCGGAGCCCGCCACGAGGGCGGCGACGAAGATGAAAGGCAGAGCGTGAATTCGCATGCAAAATCCTCCAAGAGCCGGTTTGCGGGCCTGTCGCCGGTGGACATTCGCCGTTCTTTGCGGCAAGCGCTACCGTTGAAAAACAGCAGCCAGTGGAGGAACGGACGAGATGGCCAAAACAATCTACAAGATCGTTCCGGCAAGTCTGTGGCAGAAGGCGAAGGCGGCCGGGATTTTCGAGGGCGCCGCCATCGACCTCTCGGATGGTTTCATCCATTTCTCCACCGCCGCGCAGGCGAAGGAGACGGCCGCCCGCCATTTCGCCGGCCAGACCGACCTCCTCCTCGTCGCCGTCGATGGCGAGGCGCTCGGCGAAAGGCTGGTCTACGAACCCTCGCGCGGCGGCGACCTCTTCCCCCATCTCTATGCTGCCCTTCCGCTCTCCGCCGTGCTCTGGGAAAAGCCCCTGCCGCTCGGCCCGGACGGCGCCCACCAGTTTCCGGAGATGCCGCTCTGATGTCGCTCTTGTCCACCCTCGGCCGCAAGGGCCTCTTCCTCTTCGATCCCGAAACCGCGCATGGCCTGTCGATCGCCGCGCTGAAGGCCGGTCTCGTGCCCGCCTGCCCGGCCAAGGCCGATCCGCGCCTCGTGCAGACCGTCGCCGGCCTTGCCTTCCCCAACCCGCTCGGCATGGCCGCGGGCTACGACAAGAATGCCGAAGTGCCGGAGGCCCTCCTGCGCCTCGGCTTCGGCTTCACCGAGATCGGCACCGTCACCCCGCGCCCGCAGGAAGGCAATCCGAAGCCGCGCATCTTCCGCCTTGTGCAGGACGATGCCGTCATCAACCGCCTCGGCTTCAACAATGCCGGCCATGCGGCGGCGCTGGACCGCCTGAAGACCTGCCGGCGCGATGCGTTGACCGGCGTGAACATCGGCGCCAACAAGGACAGCGCCGACCGCATCGCCGACTATGTCGCCGGCATCCGCACCTTCTACGACGTGGCGCACTATTTCACCGCCAACATCTCCTCCCCCAACACGCCGGGCCTGCGCGACCTGCAGGCCAAGGAAAGCCTGCATGCCCTGCTGTCCGCCGTGCTCGCCGCACGCGCGGAGGAGGCGGCGAGACGCGGCCGCCATGTGCCGGTCTTCCTGAAGATCGCGCCGGACCTTACCGAGGAGGGCCTCGACGACATCGCCGAAGTGGCGCTCGCCCATCCGCTCGACGGCCTCATCGTCTCCAACACCACGCTGTCGCGCGAAGGCCTCGGCGACACGCGCCAGGCCGGCGAGGCGGGCGGGCTTTCCGGCAAGCCGCTCTTCGAGAAGTCGACCGTGGTGCTCGCCAAGATGCGCCGGCGTGTCGGCGAAAGCCTGCCGATCATCGGCGTCGGCGGCGTCTCCAGCGCCGAGACGGCAGCGGAGAAGATCCGCGCCGGCGCGAACCTCGTGCAGCTCTATTCCTGTATGGTCTATGCCGGCCCGACCCTGCCCGGCGAAATCGTGAAAGGCCTCTCGCGCATTTGTGATCGCGAGCAGATCGCCTCGATCTCCGCGCTTCGCGGCACGCGCACCGCCCATTGGGCCGATCGCGCCCTCTGACCGCCACACGGGAACCATAGTCCTCCTGAAGGGTTTCGTTCCTGCGGGTGGAGTGTTCGGCAAAAGCCGATTCGCATCGACGGTAGCCTGCACCGATCCCGCCCATAACGGCCAAAAAGGCCAGGAAGGGACGATATCATGGATGATCACAACGAACGGATCCGGCAAAGGGCCCATGAAATATGGGAAGAAGAAGGCCGCCCGGAAGGCCGCGAATATTCCCACTGGCTGCGCGCCAGGGCGGATGTGCGCGAGGAGGAAGGCGAAGTGTCGATCTTCGCAAGGAGCGGGCTCATTCTGCGCCCGGACATGCATCCAAGCGAGGAAATGGAACGAACCAGCAAATCTGACATCGCTCGCAACACGCTTCCGCCCGGCACCGTGCCCGAGAATCCGACAGCGGAAAATCCCGACCGCATTGCGCGCCTGACGCCGGCACGGCCCCGAAAGCCGCTTGATGCGCGCGATATCGACACGCAGCTCGACCAGCCCTTTTGAGGGGCCGAGCGTTCGGGTCGGGGATAATCCCCGGCCCGGTCCAAAAAACTACGGGCCGGCTAACTTCCGCAGGCGATCACCTCAAGGGGATCGGCACGCTCAGCTTGACAGGACCATCGCCCAATAGGGCCGGTTGCCGGACGCGGGATTGGAGACGACAGCGACGCCCAGGCCGCGGTAGCCCGTTCCGAGCATGTTTTCCAGGTGCTTCGGCGAGCGATACCAGGCATCGAAGGCTTCCGCCGCGCTGTCCTGCCCGGCCGCGATGTTTTCCGCTGCCGGCAGAGGCACCTCCATGCCCTTCATGCGCTTCAGGAAATTCGCGCTGAAGCCGATATTGTGCTCCATCCTGCCCGCGCTCGCCATGCGGCTTGCCTGGTCCATGGCCGCGCGCTGCGCCGCCTTGTCTAGGGAAAGCGGCGCAAGGCCGCGTTCGGTCCTGATCTTGTTGACGAAGGCGAGCGAGGCCGGCGTCTGGTCGCTGCCGGTGCCGGCCGACGGGGTCAGCACGCCGGTGGTGGAACAGCCCGCGGCGAGCACGGCGACGGACGCCGCGGAGGCGGCAAGAAAGGCACGACGGGACATCATGGTCAGCGACGGTAGCTCAGGACGCGGATGAGAATGAAGACGGGCACGACGATGACGGCGCCGAGCAGCAGGTAGTCGCCCAGACGGCCCAGCGTCTTGAAGCCGGTGTTCCAGAGATCGACGATGAAATCGCGCACGGCAAAGAGGATGTCGTCCGGATAGAGCCCGAAGATCGACATCAGGAAGCCCACGGCCACCGACAGGATCAAAAGCTTGATGATCACGCGGATCGGTGTATCGCCGAGGAACCCGTTCACGCCATTCGACATCGGTTGATTCTCCAAAAACTCGTGTCCGTCCCAGATAAGCCGTCACCGGTCCCGCCGCAAGCAAGGGGTCCTCGCGAGAATTCGCTTGCCTTTTGCCGCGGCCCTGCCATGTAGCGCCGTCCGTTTTTCCGTTTTCGAGCCCCTATGACGAGCCCGCACTTCTCCTCCGGCGATCTCATCGCCGACCGCCGCGCCGATTATGCCCGCATGTTCGCGGAATCGGGCGAATTCGCGGAGGCTGCGGAACTCATGGAACAGGCGCTCGAACAGGTGCCCTCCTGGGCCGCCGGCTGGTTCCGGCTCGCCGAATATGCGGAGAAATCGGGCCGGAAGGAGGCAGCGACGGCCGCCCTTCAGAAGGTCGTCGCCCTCGACCCGGCCGATATCTTCGGTGCCGGCCTGAAACTGGCCGTGCTGGGCGCCGCCGAAACGCCCGCCGCGCCCTCGACAGCCTATGTCGAGCGGCTCTTCGACGACTATGCCGACCGCTTCGACACCGCCCTCGTGCAACGGCTCGACTATACCGTGCCGCAGACGCTCGCCCGGCTGGTGCGCCGGCATGCGGGCGAGGATGCGCATTTCGGCCTCGTCTCGGATATCGGCTGCGGCACCGGCCTCTTCGGTGTGGAACTGCGCGCCAGCGCCAGGCGGCTCGAGGGTTTCGACCTTTCCGCCGGCATGCTGGCCAAGGCGGAGGAGAAAGGGGTCTACGACCATCTCGCGCAGGCCGACCTGTCGTTGCCGGCCGCAGAGAGCGGGCTTTTCGCTGCTGCGCCGGAGGAACGGGCCGACCTCGTCGGCGCTGCCGACGTGCTGATGTATCTCGGCGACCTCGCCGAGGTCTTCCCGAGCGCCGCGCGCCTCTTGAAGGCCGGCGGCGTCTTCGCCTTTTCCGTCGAGGACGGCGGGACGGGTGATGCACCGCTGCTGCGCCCGTCGCTGCGCTATGCCCATCCGGAACGCTTCATCCGCCAAAGGGCCGAAGAAAGTGGCCTTGCCATCCTCGCCGTCGAGAAAAGCGTGATCCGGCAGGATGCCGGCCAGCCGGTGCACGGGCTGCTCTTCCTCGCAAGGCGCGAAGCCTAGCCGAAGGCAACGCTTGCGCCGGCCATTGCGCCCTATACAACAGCAAGAACCATCGGAGATCTGGCATGGACGGCGACAAGCGGCGCTTCGGCTTCTGGAATCCCACTCCCACCCGCCATACGCCGCTGGAAGACGCACAGGGCCTGTTCGCCAGCAGCATGATCGCCGCGCTCGGCCTTGCCCTGATGGGCAGCGCCGGGCTGGTGGCGAGCGGCACCGCCGGCGTCGCCTTCGTGCTGCACTACCTGACCGGCGTGAGCTTCGGCGTCTACTACACCGTCGTGAACATCCCCTTCTATATCCTGGCGCTGAAGCGCCTCGGCTGGGCGTTCACGATCAAGACCGTGCTCGCCGTGACGATGACCTCGCTGATCACCGAGCTTCAGCCGCATTTCGTGACGATCGAGAGCATCGACCCGATGTGGACGGCGGTGCTGGCGGGTATCCTGCTCGGCTTCGGCCTGCTCGGCCTCTACCGCCACCGCGCCAGCCTCGGCGGCATCGGCGTGCTCGCGGTCTACATGCAGGAGCGTTTCGGCATCCGCGCCGGCCTCGTGCAGCTCGCCTTCGACGTCGTCGTGCTCATCGCCGCCTTCTCGGTGGCTGCGCCCTTCATCGTGCTCTGCTCGGTGGTCGGCGCGCTCGTGCTCAACCTCTTCCTGACGGTCAACCACCGCGCCGACCGCTACATCGCCATGTGAGGCTATTTTTCGGCGGGCCGCTTCACATTCGTCCGGCGCTCACTAGCTTAGGCCGGTGAGCACCGTCGATTCCACCACCGGCCCCAGCCTCCTGCCCGCCGCCTTCACCGCCTGGTTCTCGGCCAGGGGATGGCAGCCGCGTGCGCACCAGATGGAGCTCCTTGCGCGGGCGACCGCGGGCGAAAGCCTGCTGCTCATCGCGCCCACCGGCGCCGGCAAGACGCTCGCCGGCTTCCTGCCGGCCCTTACCGACCTTGCTCGCCGCGGCAGGATCCCGCCCGGCAGCGCCTTCACCGGCATCCACACGCTCTACATCTCGCCGCTGAAGGCGCTGGCCGTCGATATCGAGCGCAACCTGACGAAGCCCGTCGAGGAGATGGGCCTGCCCATCACCGTCGAGACGCGCACCGGCGACACGCCGCAGGCCAAGCGCCAGCGCCAGCGCCTCAATCCGCCCGATATCCTGCTGACGACGCCCGAGCAGGTTGCCCTGCTCATCGCCAGCGGCGAGGCGCCGCGCTTCTTCAAGGACCTGAAATACGTGATCTTCGACGAGCTGCATTCGCTCGTCACCTCCAAGCGCGGCCATCTCCTGTCGCTGGGGCTCGCACGGTTGCGCCGCCTTGCGCCCGGCCTTCGCACCATCGGCCTTTCGGCCACCGTCGCCGAGCCGATGGACCTGCGCCGCTGGCTGGTCGCCCAAGAGCCCGGCGAGGCGCGGCATGCCGGCCTCGTCACCGCACCGGGCGGGGCGCGGCCGATCATCACCATCCTCAAGAGCAAGGAGCGCGTGCCCTGGTCCGGCCATTCGGCGAAATACGCCATGCCCGAGGTCTACGAGGCGATCCGCGATCACAGGACCTCCCTGCTCTTCGTCAACACGCGCAGCCAGGCGGAAATCCTCTTCCAGGAGCTCTGGAACATCAACGAGGACACGCTGCCGATCGCCCTACACCACGGCTCGCTCGATGTCGGCCAGCGCCGCAAGGTGGAGGCCGCCATGGCGGAAAACCGCCTGCGCGCCGTCGTCGCCACCTCGACGCTCGATCTCGGCATCGACTGGGGCGACGTCGACCTCGTCATCCATGTCGGCGCGCCGAAGGGCGCCTCGCGGCTTGCCCAGCGCATCGGCCGCGCCAACCACCGCATGGACGAGCCGAGCCGGGCGATCCTGGTGCCCGCCAACCGCTTCGAGGTGATGGAGTGCCAGGCGGCGCTGGACGCCAACTATCTCGGCGCGCAGGATACGCCGCCGGTGGGCGACGGCGCGCTCGATGTGCTCGCCCAGCATGTCCTCGGCATGGCCTGCGCGGCACCCTTCGACGAGGATGCGCTGTTTGCCGAGATCACCGCCGCCGCGCCCTATACCGGTCTGCCACGGGAAAAATTCGGCCGTATCGTGCAGTTCGTCGCGACCGGCGGCTATGCGCTGAAGACCTACGAGCGCTATGCCCGCATCCGCAAGACGCAGGATGGGCTGTGGCGTGTTTCCAATCCGCAGGTCGCCCAGCAATACCGCCTCAACCTCGGCACGATCGTCGAGATGCCGATGCTGAACGTGCGCATGGTCAAGCGCGGCGCCAAGGGTGCGATCGGCCGGGGTGGCGCCTCGCTCGGCAAGGTGGAGGAATATTTCCTCGAAATGCTGGCGCCCGGCGATACCTTCCTCTTCTCCGGCAAGGTGCTGCGCTTCGAGGGCATCCGCGAGAACGAATGTCTCGTCTCCCAGGCCTTCTCGCTCGATCCGAAGGTGCCGGCCTATGCCGGCGGCAAGTTCCCGCTCTCGACCTATCTCGCCGACCAGGTGCGCGGCATGCTGGACGATCCCCACCGCTGGGGCGGGCTGCCCGAGCAGGTGCGCGACTGGCTGGCCCTGCAGCGGGACGTCTCCGCCCTGCCGAAGCGCGACGAACTGCTCATCGAGACCTTTCCGCGCGGCAGCCGGCACTACATGGTCGCCTATCCGTTCGAGGGGCGGCTGGCGCACCAGACGCTCGGCATGCTGCTGACGCGCCGGCTGGAGCGCGCCGGCCGCCGGCCGCTCGGCTTCGTCGCCACGGACTATTCCCTTGCCGTCTGGGCGCTCGACGATCTCGGCTACAGTTTTGCGGTGGAGCGCCCGTCACTCGCAAACCTCTTCGACGAGGACATGCTGGGCGACGACCTGGAAGCCTGGCTCGACGAAAGCTTCATGCTGAAGCGCACCTTCCGCAATTGCGCCGTGATTGCCGGGCTTATCGAGCAACGCCATCCGGGCAAGGAAAAGACCGGGCGGCAGGTCACCGTTTCCGCCGACCTCATCTACGACGTGCTGCGAAGCCACGAGCCGGACCACATCCTGCTGGAAGCCACGCGCAACGATGCGGCGGCGGGGCTTTTGGATATTCAGCGATTGGGCGATATGCTGGCGCGAATCAAGGGCCACATCACCCACCGGCGGCTGACCCGCATATCGCCGCTCGCCGTGCCGATCATGCTGGAAATCGGCAAGGAGCCGGTGGCGGGCGAGGCACAGGATTCTCTGCTGGCGGAAGCGGCGGAGGACCTGATCGCCGAGGCGATGGGCGAGGCGGCCATCTGAAGGGCCATCTGAAGGGATTGAACGACAGGCATGCAGAGGCTCGCGCTGGCATCGGCGAAGATCGAGGATTTCAGCGCCGTTTCGGCCCGCACCGTTGTGGCGGGCGTGGAAGTGGTGTGCGATCCGCTCGGCGCGCTCTACCTCCCGGAAACCCGCCTTCTCGTCGTCTCGGACCTGCATCTGGAAAAGGGCGCGGCCTTCGCGCGGCGCGGCATGATGCTGCCGCCCTACGACACGCTCGCCACGCTCAAGGTGCTCGAAGCCGTCATCGCCCGGCACGATCCGGCGATCGTCGTCAGCCTCGGCGACAATTTCCACGACCGCGTCGGCTCGGCCCACCTTCCGGACATTTTTCGCACGAAGATCACGGAGCTGGCGCGCGGGCGCGACTGGATCTGGATCAACGGCAACCACGATCCCGACGGGACGGTCGACCTGCCCGGCCAGTCGGCGGACGAGCTGCACTATGCGGGCCTCGCCTTCCGGCACGAGCCGTCGCTGATTTCCCCGGCCGGCGAGATCGCCGGGCACCTTCATCCGGCCGCCACCGTCATCCGCCGGGAGAAGGCCGTGCGCCGACCGTGTTTCGCGACCGACGGGCGGCGCCTCCTGATGCCCGCCTTCGGCCTGATGACGGGCGGCCTGGATCTGCGCCACAGGGCGATGACCGGCCTTTTCGAGCGGCCAAGCCTCGTCGCGCACATGCTCGGCCGCGACCGCATCTATTCGGTGCGCTTCGCCAACCTTATCGGCTGACGACCTCCGGCGCATAACGCACCAGCACCGTGCCGTTTTCGAGCGGCCTTGCCTCGATCAGCGTGAAGTCACGCCGCGCGCCCTCCTTGAAGAAGGGCGTGCCCTTGCCGAGCTGCACCGGCACCACCGCCAGCATCACCTCGTCGACAAGCCCGGCCTCCAGCAGCGAATCCGTGAGGTCGGCGCTGCCGAAGACGTAGATCGTCTTGTCGAGCGTCGCCTTGCGCGTCGAAAGCGCCGCGACGATGTCGGCGGTCACCTCGGTGTTGTTCCAGTCGGAGGTGGTGATGGTGCGCGAGGCGACGAGCTTCGGCAGGGCGTTCATGAAGGCCTTCACGGCCCCCTCGTCCTCGGTCGTCGTCCAATAGGCCTTCATGCCCTCATATGTCACGCGGCCGAAGACCAGAAGACTCGCCGACGTACCGAAATCGGTGCTGAGCTTCTCCAGCTCCGGACCCCAGGCCCGGTTGTGGAAGTCGTGATCCCATTTCTTCTCGCCCTCGAAGAAGCCGTCGAGCGTCACGAGGTTCCAGATGATTACCCTTGCCATCGTCCTGTCCTCTCTTGCCGGCCGTCTGCCGCGCACCTTTAAACCAGTTGCGAACTGCAACTAGTTGATGGATAGCGAAACCGATTGTAATGTGCAAGCAGTTTTGGAGAATTCGATGAAAGACACCCACCGCTCCGGCTGCCCGATCAACTTGACGCTCGAAATCCTCGGCGACCGCTGGAGCCTGATCGTGCTGCGCGACATGATGTTCGGCAATCGCCGCCATTTCCGCGAACTCCTGACGAAATCGGAGGAAGGCATCGCCTCCAACATCCTGGCGGACCGGCTGCGCCGCCTCGTCGACGAGGGTCTTGTCAGCAAGGCGGACGATCCGAGCCACAAGCAGAAGGCGCTCTACAGCCTCACCGAAATGGGCATCGCACTGGTGCCGGTCTTCGCCATGATGGGGGCCTGGGGGCGGCGCTTCCTGCCGGTGACGGAGGACCTGTCGATCCGTGCGGAGCTGCTGGAAGAGGGCGGCCCGCCGCTGTGGGCGGCTTTCATGGACGAACTGCGGGCCATCCATCTCGGCGCGCCGCGCCCTGCCCGCTCGGTCTTCAACGAGCTGCAGGCCGCTTATCAGGCGGTCGTCGCCCGCCGCGCCGCCGCAGCCGATGCTTGACGAAAGCGTCGCGGTTGATTTCCATCAAGGCAGCACCGGACGCCGGTTCTAGTCTGGGCAAAAAGGAGGCTGCACCATGTACAAGCATATCCTCATCCCCACGGACGGGTCGGATCTTTCCAACGCCGCCATCGACCAGACGCTGCAGCTCGCCAGGACGCTCGGCGCGAGGGTGACGGCGCTGACGGTGGCCGAACCGCTGCATTTCCTGCCCGTGACCCCCGGCGCGACCGCCAGCCTCAGGACGGATTACGAAGCGCATGTGAAGGAGGACGGCATCCGCATCCTCGGCGCCGTCGAGGCGAAGGCGAACGCCGCAGGCGTGCCGGTCGAGACGCTGCAGGTGACGGCCGGCGACGCCTGGCAGGCGATCGTCGACACCGCCAAGGCAAAGGGCTGCGATTTGATCGCCATGGCCTCGCACGGCCGGCGCGGCGTCAGCGCCTTCCTGATGGGCAGCGTCACGACGAAGGTGCTCAGCCACGCCAAGGTGCCCGTCCTCGTCTACCGCTCCTGACGCTCAGTCCTTGCGGAAGACGATGCTGGCCAGCCATCCGGTGAGGACGGCGAGGAGGACGGAGAAGGCGCCGTAGGCGAGCGCGTTGTTGTAGGCGGCATTGGAGATCATCTGCTCGATGCCGGTCTTCATCACGCGCAGCGGCAGCGCCTTCTCGGCAATGAAGACACCATCGCGGAAGAGGTGCGCGCGCACGACATGGGTGCCGTTCGGCACGCTTGCCGGCAGTTTCACCGTCGCCTTGAACAGGCTCGCGCTGATGAACTGCACGCCGCCCGGATCACGCTGGTAGAAGCCGCCGCTCTCCTTGAGGCGCCGGAAGGCCTCGCGGAACTCCGTGATGGTGCTGCCGTCGCCGACATAACCGATCGGCGAAAGGCGGATATGCTGGATGCCGACGCCGACGCCGTTGAGCACCGGCGGTTCGGCGATCGTTTCGACATCCCGCGTGCTCGACAGCGAATAGGATTCCGGCACGAGCTCGAAGGTCATCGAGCGGCGGTTGATCCAGATGCCGAAGACGCGCTCCTTCACGCGCACCGTGTTGTTGTCCTTCGGACCCTCCAGCGCCACGACGATATCGTATTTGCGCTGGGCGAGCAGGGACGGATCATAGCCTTCGATGGCGCCGAAGATCGTCAGGTCCGCGCCGCGGAAATCCGAGGAGATCGCAATCTCGTCCGTCGAGATGCCGATCTCGAGCTTTTCCGGGAACTCGACCGGCTTGTCCTCCAGCACCTGCGCGGCAGCGGGAAAAGCAAGACCCAGGGTAAGAAGGAGCGCGACGACGGCTCTCATCGATAGACCCCCTCGCTGACGACGGAATAGACATCGGCCGGCGTGACGACGAGATCGACGGCAAGGCGGGCACCGACGGCAAGGACGAGCAGCGCCAGCAGCGCACGCAACTGTTCGCCGCGCAGCTTCTGGCCGACGCGCACGCCGTACTGCGCGCCGATGACGCCCGCCACCATCAGGATGAAGGCGAGCACGATATCGACCGAATAGTTGGTCGTCGCCTGCATCATCGTCGTATAGGCGGTGACGAAGATGATCTGGAACAGCGAGGTGCCGACGACGACATTGGTCGGGATGCGCAGGAGATAGATCATGGCCGGCACCATGATGAAGCCGCCGCCGACGCCCATGATGGAGGTGAGAATGCCGATGCCGAAACCGAGGCCGATGACCGGGATGACGGAGAGGTAGATCTTCGACTTCTTGAAACGCATCTTCAGCGGCAGGCGGTGCACCCAGCTGTGCTGGCCGGGCCGGCGCAGCGAGACGGGCTGGTTGTTCGCCGCGCGGCGCAGCGCCCGGATGCTCTCGAGCAGCATCAAGATGCCGACGGTGCCGAGCAGCACGACATAGAGCAGCGAGATGACGAGATCGAGCTGGCCGACGCTGCGCAGGAGCGAGAAGATCCAGATACCGACGGTGGCGCCCGCAAGGCCGCCGAAGAGCAGCACCGTGCCGAGCTTCACATCCAGCGTTCCACGCCGGAAATGCGAAAGCGCGCCCGATATCGAGGAGGCGACGACCTGGTTGGCACCCGTCGCGACGGCGACGATCGGCGGGATGTTGTAGAAAATGAGGAGCGGTGTGATGAGGAAGCCGCCGCCGACCCCGAACATGCCGGAAAGGAAGCCGACGGCCGCGCCCATGCCGAGAATGATGAAGATGTTCACCGAGAGCTCTGCAATGGGCAGATAGACAGTCACAACAATACCCCGATCGGCAAATTTCCGCTTGCGCGGGCTCAAGACATCCGGCGGCCGCTGACCGTTCCGCCTGCCGTCGCGGCTCTCCTTCGGCAGGCTGCGAATGCACGGAAGCGCCCCGCCGCGGGAGGGTTAGGCCCCTCCGGCAGCCGGTTGCGCCTTGCATCACGCAAGGATCGGGCACGGGCGCAGCCTTCCGGCGCGCGCCGCTCTTTTTCGCAGTTCCGGACGCAAGGCGCATTCTGCACGCTTGCGGGAACCGCTCTGCCGCCCTTTCAGGATGATAACGTTTCTCGAACACTTATCATCTTGGAGCGACATGAAAATTTCTACCGCATCATTCCTGAAATCGGGGCCGATTTAAGGATGAAATCGTGCGGCGAATACACAATGCCACAGCGTCCGTTGCACATCGTGAACGGTGTGCCGCACTGTGGTGAGCGTCATGCCCGCAGGGTGGGGACAAGTCAACCGGAGAAGCCGTTTTCAGGACCTCTCCGGCGGTCCGCCGATCAGCTCGGCTGCTTGTTGCGCTTCAGGAGCTCCGTCACCAGCGCATCGTCGATCTCGCCGGTTTCCTTCTGGCCGACGGACTTCTGGAAGGCCTTGATGGCGGCGACCGTCTTCTTGCCCATCGCGCCGTCCGGCGTGCCGGCATTGAAACCGTTGTTGTTGAGGATCGCCTGGATGTTGCGGATCGCCTTCTTCATGTCGACGCTGGCGGTCTTCGTCGGCTTGCCGACCCATTCATCGGGCAGGTCCGCCGAATTGGTCTTCTCGTCGAGCGGCTGCGGCTTCCACAGGTCCGCCTTCGCCTTGGCGCTGGAAAGCTGCTCCGGGCGCATGGCGTTGGCCACCTCGTCGCGCTTCTGCGCCGCATCGCCGTCGCCATCGCGGGCGGCGATGGCGAACCACTTGTAGGATTCCTCCAGGTCCTGCTTCACGCCGTTGCCGCGCGCATAGAGGATGGCGAGGTTGAACTGGCTGTCGCGCACGCCGAACTCGGAGGCCTTCTGGAACCACTTGGCCGCGCCGTCGAAATCCGGTTGCTCGGTGCCGACGCCCGTGGCGAGGAGAACGGCGAGATTGTGCATGGCGCTCGCATTGCCCTTGTTCGCCGCGACCTCGTAGAGCTCGCGGGCGCGCGGCAGGTCGCGCTCGACGCCCTGGCCCTTCTCGTAGAGGTTGGCGAGGCGGTATTCGGCGGGCGCGAAGCCGCGGGCGGCGGAAAGCTCGTACCAGCGGGCGGCCTCCGCGAGATCCATCGCAACGCCGCGGCCTTCCGTATAGCGTGCTCCGATCTCGAACAGCGCCAGCGGATCGCCGTCGGTCGCCGCCTTCGAGAGCGAGGCCGGGGTGATCGCTTCCGGAACGACGATCGCCGCCGTCTGCGTCTGGTCGACCGGCAGCGCTTCCTCGACGGCAGCGGTTTCCGGCGTCGTCACCGGCTCGAAGCCGGCCGTCGCTGCGCCGTCTGTCGTCTCGGCCGGCGCCGTCAGCGCCGCGCTGCCGGTGGCGGCGGTCTGGGTCGGCGTCGGCTCGGCGCCGGCATTCGTCTGCGTGTCGGCAAGGCCGCGCGTCGCCCCGCTCCCGGCATCATCACCGTCGCCGGCGACCGGATCCGTCAAGGTTTCCTCGTCGGCGGCCGGCATGGCGGCGGTGTTGGCGGTCGCGGTGTCGCCCGCGCCCGCCGTGGTCTCGACCGGTGCCGTCTCGTTCGTCGTGATGGCGGTCTGCTCGACGACGGCCGGCGCCTCGTCACCCGCCACCAGCGTGTTGACCAGCGGATAGGACATGATCGCCAGCAGCACGGCGCCGACGGCAAGCAGGATCGGCCGGCGATGGCGCGACAGCGCCGATGCCGGCTTCTCGCCCTTCGCCAGCTTTTCCGTCTTCCTGGCGGGAGCGACACGGGAGATCGTATCGGTCTCCTCGGCGGCAAGCTTGGCGGCGCGGCGGGCGGCGGCGATGAAATCCGCCTTCTCGCCTTCGCTGCCGGCCGCCGGGCGGCTTCCCGAAGCCTGGCCGGCCCGCACGCGCTCGAGGATGCGGCGGACATCCGGCACGCCGGAGCCGGGCTCCAGCAGCTGGTTCGCCTCTTCCGGCGCCAGCTCGTCCGTGGGGTCGAGCGAGGGCGTCGGGTCGATCTGCTGGCGTTCGGCCTGCGGTGCGGCCTCCTTGCGGCCGGGGGCGAAGCGGCGCTTCAGGCCGGCAAGCAGGCCACCCTTGGCCTGGACCTCCGCCGGCTGGCCGGCAGCGAGCGCGGCGGGCTCGTCCGCAAGCGTCTCTTCCGGGGCGGGACGCTCGGGAACGGGAATGTTCTCGACCTCGATCTCGGCAAAGCGGCTTTCCTCCTGCGGCGCCTCGGCTTCGGCCTTGCGGGTCTCGCGGGCGCCGAAGCCGTCATCGTCAAAAGGGTAGTCGTTGCCGTAGATGCTGGAGACGGGAGCAGCGTGGCGCTCCACGTCCATGGCCGGCATCTCTGCGCGCGGCATGACAGCCTCGCGACGGCCGAAGGTCTCGTGCGGGGCGTCGAGCTGCTCGAGGCGGCCGGCGATCTGCACCAGCGTGTCGTGCAACGCATCGAAGGTGCGCGCGGTGCGCTCCTCGCTCGAGCGGGTCAGCTCCTCCAGAACGCGCAGGTCGTCGGCAAGGCCGGCGATCGCCTCCATGTCGGTGCTGGCAGCCGTGGCCGGACCGGCATGGCGGTAGGCTTCCATCACGGCTTCCGCCGCCTGGCGGGCGGCCTCGACGATATATTCGTCATTGGTCGCCATGTAGTCCTCGATCGTCGCAAGACGGTTCTCGAACTCGGCGGGCACGGGCGCCGCGGCGGATGGCGTGCTGATCAGCGTGGAGAGATGCGCGATCTGCGCCTCGAGGCCCCGCAGGGCCTCATGGTCGCCCGCCGGGGCGACGCGGGTCGCATCGAGCCGGTCGGCAATCGCCGAAAGGCGGCCCTCGATATGGGCGAAACGGTCTTCCTGGAAGGGGCTGCCGGTCGGCACGTCGAGGCTGTCGATGCGGCGGGCAAGCGCGTCCAGCCGCTCGGCGAGCTGGTCGTTGACGCTGCCCTGGTCGAGCGCGTCGATCTTGCGGGAAATGTCGGAGAGATAGTAGGCGAGCTCGTCGCTGCCCTGGGCGGGCGCGGCCTGCTGGCTTTGCTCCAGCATCTGCGAGAGCTGCTCGATCCGCTCCTCGAGGCGCAGCGCCGTGCGCTCGTTCGACAGGTCCTCGATGCGGTTCGCCAGCGCCTCGATGCGCAAGGCAAGGCCCTGGTCCGGCACGGGCTCCGGACGGTGGGCGATGAGATCGAGCTGGCCGGCGAGATCGGCGATGCGGCCTTCGAGGCGCTGCATCATGCCGTTGTCGGCCATGGACGACTGCTGCATGCGGCCGGCCGCGGCGATCGCCCGGCTGATTTCGTCGAGACGGGCATCCAGCCCCTCGAACTGCGAGGTGACGGCGGAAACGAACCGGCCGTCATCCGGCTGCGCCTGGCGGGCCAGCATGTCGATGGCGCGGGCGATGGTCTCGATCTTGCCTTCGAGCGCGTGGATGGCCGGCGTGGCGCTTATGGCGCCGATCTGGCTCTTCAGCTCGTCCAGCCGGTAGGCAAGCGCCACCAGCTCGTCGTCGCGCGTCTGGTCGAAGATCGAGAGTTTCTTCTCGACGCCGTTCCAGCGATCCTCCATGCGGCGCACGGAATCCTCGCGGGCGAGCCCGTCGAGCACCGAACGCAGTTCGTCGAATTCGACGCGCAGGCCTTCCGTCTGGCCGACCGCCTGACCCGACTGGCGACCGAGCTGGTTGATGCCGGTGGAAAGCCGCAGCAGCTCCTCGCGCAGGTCGTCATTGTTGTCGCGGCCTTCGGCCATCTGGCGGATGCCGCGGATCTCCGAGCGCAGCAACTGCATCTCGCGCTCCAGCCCGTCGGCGATGTCCTTCTTCAGGTCCTGGCGCAGCGAAACGAGCGCCTTGGCGATATCCTCGACGGAATTGTCCGCACGGGCGGGCGCGGCCTGCTGATGGCCATAGGCCGGATGCGCCTGCTGGCCGCCATAAGCGGCACTTGTCTGCTGGCCGCCATAGGCAGCATGGGCCTGCTGGGCGGCGGCATGGTGATCGGCCGAAAGCGGGCGGCGCTCCAGACGCTGGGCGACGCGTTCGCGGCCCCCGTCGATCGCGCGCTGGCGCTGCACGATTTCGGAAACCGGGTCGTCGCGCAACGGGATCGCGCGCGCCGAATCGTAACGGGGCTGTTCGCCGCGGGGTGCGAAGCGCTCCTCGCCGCGACCGCGCGCCTCCCGGCCCCCCGCCATCAGGCCCTCGATGCGGGCTTCCAGCCCCTCGATGGTGCGATTGAGCGCGTCGAGCGAGGATCTTTCGCCGTGACGTTGCGGGTTTCGCGATCCGTTCATCTTTCGCCTCGCTTTGGCGGCCATCCGGCCTGCCGGGAGATACTTTTGAAAGCACTGCCGCCCGGCTGCGCCTTTTCTTCCATATCGGCGGATCCCCGCCGTCAAACACTGCATGCGCAATGGGAAACAGTATCGCCCCTGTCGGCTCCGGACCGCCTGTCCGGTCGTCACAAAGGGAAGCCGAAATGATTCCCGATCCCATGCCCTCAGGCGTCACAATTCATGAAACATGGTAAACAAGGGGTTAATCGCCCCGGAAATTTTTTAACGATTTGCTCATAGAATGGTCCTCGCGGGGAAAGGCGACCGTTTGCGGCACAGCCATGGGCGCGGGGGATTCCATCCGCCACCCCGCCGGCGACGCTCCACCCCTCCCCGCCCGAGGAAAATTTCACCGCCACGCTACGTTTTGACGTTTACGCAAACGTCAAAGTTTTATAGTATCCCTTGCCAAGGAGCGGACGCATGTCCGCAGGACAGGTGAGGAATCCCAGCATGCCGACCTACAAGGCCCCCGTGAATGACACGCTTTTCATCCTGAACGACGTTCTGGCGCTGGAGCGGTACAACAACCTGCCCGGCTTCGCCGACGCGACGGGCGACATGCTGGAAGCGATTGCCAGCGAGGCCGCGAAGGTGGCGGAAGAGGTGCTGTTCCCGGTCAACCTTTCCGGCGACCAGGAAGGCTGCAAGCGCCATGACGATGCGACGGTCACGGTGCCGAAGGGCTTCAAGCAGGCCTATGATCTCTATCGCCAGGGCGGCTGGATCGGTCTTGCGGTGCCCGAGGAATTCGGCGGCCAGGGCCTTCCCTACGTGCTGCACACCGCCGTCGGCGAGTACATGTCCTCGGCCAACATGGCGCTCACCATGTATCCGGGCCTGACGCAGGGCGCGATCGCCGCGATCCTCGTGCACGGCTCCGAGGAGCAGAAGGCCGCGTATCTTCCGAAGATGGTGGAAGGCGTCTGGACCGGCACCATGAACCTGACGGAGCCCCATTGCGGCACCGATCTCGGGCTCCTGCGCACCAAGGCCGTGCCGCAGGCCGACGGCTCCTACAGGATTTCCGGCCAGAAGATCTTCATCTCCGCCGGCGAGCACGACATGTCGGAGAACATCGTGCACCTGGTGCTCGCCCGCATCGAAGGCGCGCCGGAAGGCACCAAGGGCATCTCGCTCTTCATCGTGCCGAAATTCCTGCTCAAGGAAGACGGCACGCCGGGCGCGCGCAACACGGTTTCCTGCGGTGCCATCGAGCACAAGATGGGTATCCATGGCAACGCCACCTGCGTCATGAACTATGACGAGGCGACCGGCTACCTCATCGGGGCGGAGAACAAGGGCCTCAACGCCATGTTCGTGATGATGAACGAGGCCCGTCTCGGCGTCGGCCTCCAGGGCCTGTCGATCGCCGAAATCGCCTACCAGAACGCCGCCGACTATGCCCGCGAGCGCCTGCAGGGCCGCTCGCTCTCCGGCGCGAAGAACCCCGCCGGCAAGGCCGATCCGCTGATCGTCCACCCCGACATCCGCCGCGCCCTGATGACCATCAAGGCCTGGACCGAGGGCGGCCGCGCCTTCACGCTCTGGACGGCGCTGAAATCCGACATCGCCCACCGCGCTGCCGACGAGAAGGAACGCCAGGCCGCCGACGACATCCTCGGCCTGATGACGCCGATCCTCAAGGGCGTGCTGACCGACAAGGGTTTCGACCACGCCGTCATGGCCCAGCAGGTCTTCGGCGGCCACGGCTATATCGAAGAGCACGGCATGAGCCAGTATGTGCGCGATGCGCGCATCGCCATGATCTACGAGGGCGCCAACGGCATCCAGGCGCTCGACCTCGTCGGCCGCAAGCTCGGGCTGAACGGCGGGCGCGCCGTCATGGCCCTTTTCAAGGAGATCGGCGATTTCTGCGAGGAGAACCGGGGAGACGAGAAGCTCGCCTATTTCACCAAGCACCTGAAGAAGGGCTTGAACGACCTCCAGGCGTCCACCATGTGGTTCATGCAGAACGCCATGGCCAAGCCCGACAATGCCGGCGCCGGCTCGACCGACTACATGCACCTCTTCGGCCTCGTCGTCATCGGCTACATGTGGGCGAAGATCGCCAAGGCCGCCGAGGACGGCCTTGCGGCCGGCGCGGGCAAGCGCGAGGACTTCTTGAAGAACAAGCTGGTCACCGCGAAATTCTTCATGGAGCGCCTGATGCCGGAAACCGCGCTGCGCAAGGCCCGCATCGAGGCCGGCGCCGACACGATGATGGAGCTTCCGGCCGAGGCGTTCTGACAAGCCTTCCCGCAAAGGAGCGGGCTTCACCGCCGTACCGGCATGGAACGGAAAACGGCCCTGCGATTCTTCTTCCCCGTGCGAGGGAGAGGATGGCCGGCAGGCGAGAGGGGGTTGCCGTCAGCGCAAATCCCCGCGACAGTTTCGAACGACAGGGCGCCACCGCGCCGCCAGGGAGAAGAGACCAATGACCGACGTCTTCATCTACGATCATGTGCGCACCCCGCGCGGGCGCGGCAAGAAGGACGGCTCGCTGCACGAAGTGCCGTCCGTGCGCCTTGCCGCCAAGGTGCTGGAGGCGGTGCGCGACCGCAACGGGCTCGACACCGCCAAGGTCGACGACATCGTCATGGGCTGCGTCGATCCGGTCATGGATGCCGGCTCGGTGATCCCGAAGGCCGCCGCCTTCGAGGCGGGCTATTCGACCCGCGCGCCAGGCATGCAGATCTCGCGCTTCTGCGCCTCCGGCCTCGACGCCGTGAATTTCGGCGCGGCGAAGATCGCGCAAGGGGCGGACGACATCGTCATCGCCGGCGGCGTCGAGAGCATGTCGCGCGTCGGCCTCGGCATGTCGGGCGGCTCCTGGTTCATGGATCCCTCCGTCAACTTCCCGGCCTATTTCATGCCGCAGGGCGTCTCGGCCGATCTCATCGCCACCAAGTACGGCTTTTCCCGCGACGACGTCGACGCCTATGCCGTCGAGAGCCAGAAGCGCGCGGCGCAGGCCTGGCAGAACGGCTATTTCAAGAATTCCGTCGTGCCGGTGAAGGATATCAACGGTCTCACCATCCTCGCCCATGACGAGCACATGCGCCCCGGCACGGACATGCAGGCGCTCGCGCAGCTCCAGCCGTCCTTCCAGATGCCCGGCGAGATGGGCGGCTTCGAAGCCGTCGCCATCCAGGCCCATCCGGAAATCGAGGGCATAAACTACGTGCACCATGCCGGCAACTCCTCCGGCATCGTCGACGGCGCCGCCGCCGTCCTGCTCGGCTCGAAGGAAGGCGGCGCGATCCTCGGCAGGAAGGCGCGCGGGCGCATAAAGGCCTTCGCCAATATCGGCTCCGATCCGGCGCTCATGCTGACCGGCCCCGTCGACGTCACGGAGAAGCTGCTCGCCCGCACCGGCATGCAGCTTTCCGACATCGATCTCTTCGAGCTGAACGAAGCCTTCGCCGCCGTGGTGCTGCGTTATATGCAGGCCTTCGACATCCCGCACGACAAGATCAACGTCAACGGCGGGGCCATCGCCATGGGCCATCCGCTCGGCGCCACCGGCGCGATGATCCTCGGCACGGTGCTCGACGAGCTGGAGCGCCGCGACCTCAACACCGCCCTCGTCACGCTCTGCATCGGCGCCGGCATGGGCACGGCGACGATCATCGAACGGGTCTAGAGGGCGTGCGCATGAAAGCCCTTCACCCCGCCTCCGCTGCGCTCGGCGCGCCCACTCCCCGCAAGCGGGGCGAGGGGGACCGGCGACGGCGCGGCAAGTCCCTTCTTCCCGTTCACGGGGAGAAGGTGCCGGCAGGCGGATGAGGGGCGATAGCCGCCTCGCCAGAGAGATTTCAGGGAAGAGGAATCCCATCATGAGCTACAAGAATTTCACCATCGAGACCGACGCCGACGGCATTGCGCTGGTCACCTGGGACATGCCGGAAAAGTCGATGAACGTCTTCACCATCGAAGTGATGGACGAGCTCGACAGGATCATCGACCAGGTCGCGGCGGATGGCGCGATCAAGGGCGTCGTCATCACCTCGGGCAAATCCTCCTTCTCCGGCGGCGCCGATCTTTCGATGATCCAGGCGAGCTTCGACCTCCTGAAGGAGGCTCAGGCGAAGGATCCGGCCACCGCCGTCGAAAAGCTGTTCGAAGCCACCGGGCGCATGACCTGGCTGTTCCGCAAGCTGGAAACCTCGGGCAAGCCCTGGGTCGCCGCCATCAACGGCACCTGCATGGGCGGGGCCTTCGAAATGTCGCTCGCCTGCCACGGCCGCGTCGCCTCGAATGCCAAGTCGGTCAAGATCGCGCTGCCCGAGGTGAAGGTCGGCATCTTCCCGGGCGCCGGCGGCACCCAGCGCGTGCCGCGCCTCGCCAATGCGCAGGATGCGCTGCAGATGATGACCACCGGCTCCTCGCTGACCGCGGCGCGCGCCAAGGCGATGAACCTCGTGCATCAGGTCGTGGAGCCCGACCAGCTCATCCCCGCCGCCAGGCAGATGATCAAGGACGGCCTGAAGCCCGTCCAGCCCTGGGATGAAAAAGGCTTCAAGGCTCCCGGCGGCGGCATCTGGACGCCGGCCGCGGCGCAGCTCTGGCCCGCCGCGCCCGCCATCCTGCGCCGCGAGACCGCCGGCAACTATCCGGGTGCGCTCGCCATCCTCAAATGCGTCTATGAAGGCCTGCAGGTGCCCTTCGAGACGGGGCTGAGGATCGAGCAGCGCTATTTCACCCACATCCTCCAGACGACCGAAGCCTTCTCCATGATCCGGTCGCTGTTCATCTCCATGCAGGAGCTCGGCAAGGGCGCCCGCCGGCCGGCCGGCCAGCCGAAGGCGGAGTTGAAGAAGGTCGCCGTCGTCGGTGCCGGCTTCATGGGCGCCTCCATCGCCTATGTGACGGCCGCCGCCGGCATTCCGGTCGTGCTGATCGACCGCGACCAGGAGGCCGCCGACAAGGGCAAGGCTGTCTCGCAGGGGCTCGTCACCGGCGCGATCGGCAAGGGCCGCATGACGAAGGAGGACGGCGAGACGCTGCTCTCCCTCATCACGCCGACACCAGACTATGCCGCGCTTGCCGATGCGGACCTCGTGATCGAGGCCGTCTTCGAGGACCGCAATGTCAAGAAGGACGTGACCGAGAAGATCGAGGCGGTGCTGCGCGAGGACGCGATCTTCGCCTCCAACACCTCGACCCTGCCGATCACCGGGCTTGCGAAGAATTCCAGGCGCCCGGAGCAGTTCATCGGCATCCACTTCTTCTCCCCGGTCGACAAGATGATGCTGGTGGAGGTCATCCTCGGCAAGGAGACGGGCGACCGGGCGCTTGCCACCGCGCTCGATTACGTCGCGGCCATCAAGAAGACGCCGATCGTCGTCAACGACACGCGCGGCTTCTACGTCAACCGCTGCGTCTTCCGCTACATGGCCGAGGCCTATGACATGCTGATCGAAGGCGTGCCGGCGGCGATGATCGAGAACGCCGCCAAGATGGCCGGCATGCCGGTCGGGCCGCTGTCGCTCAACGACGAGGTCGCCGTCGATCTCTCCTACAAGATCTTCAAGGCCTCCATCGCCGATCTGGGGCCGCAATCGGTCGATCCGCGCCATATGGACCTGGTGACGAAGCTGGTGGAAGGCGAAGGCCGCCTTGGCCGCAAGGCCGGCAAGGGTTTCTACGACTATCCGCCGAAGCCGGCCAAGAAGAAGCTTTGGCCCGGGCTGAAGGACCTCTACCCGCAGCAGAAGCCCGAGGATGTCGATGTGACGGTGCTGAAGGAGCGCCTGCTCGTCACCATCGCGCTGGAGGCCGCGCGCACCATGGAGGAGGGCATCGTCACCGATCCGCGCGAGGCCGATGTCGGCTCCATCCTCGGCTTCGGCTTTGCGCCCTATACCGGCGGCACGCTGTCCTATATCGACGGGATGGGGGTGAAGGCCTTCGTGGCGCTGTGCGAAAAACTCGCCGCCAAGTATGGCAGCCACTTCCAGCCGACGCCGCTGCTGAAGGACATGGCCGCCAAGGGCGAGACCTTCTACAGCCGCTTCGCACCGGAGGCCAAGAAGGCGGCCTGAACGAGCCTCACGGACAAGAAAGGGTGGCCTGGGCCGCCCTTTCCTCGTTTGGCACCGTCAATTCCATCTCCCGATCCACGAAAAATAAAACGGCTCGACCCGTAAATTAATTTCGAGAAAAATCAGGAAATCATTGCGCTTTTTGGCCTTTTCTCCGATCTGATTCCAGAAAAATTCCCACCGACCATTGCACTTTCCGAAATAAACTTTATATAGAACATATCGAAAACTGCTTGCGACCTTTGTCTTCGAGCTAACCAGCTCTGTCAGATTTCCTTTCAAGATCGATCAAAACGGACAATGTATCGTCCGGTTACACTAGCGATGGAAAGGATATCGTTATGAATTCAGGTACCGTAAAGTGGTTCAACAGCACCAAGGGCTTCGGCTTCATTCAGCCTGACGACGGCGCGACGGATGTGTTCGTCCACATCTCGGCTGTCGAGCGTTCGGGCCTCGGCTCGCTCGCCGAGGGCCAGAAGGTCAGCTACGAAATTGTCCGCGACCGCAAGTCCGGCAAGAATTCGGCCGACAACCTTCGCGCCGCATAAGATTGTCATTCTGCCCGCCGACCACGGATGTACTGGCGGCGGAGCGTTCGAATGACGGGAAGAGGTCGGGGTCACGCCCGGCCTTTTTGTTTCCATAGCCCCGAAGGAGAAGGTCATGAGCCGGAAAACCCATGCCGTCGGCGACCATGTCGTTCTGAAGGCCGGCCTGTCCCGCACGGCAACGGGCGCGCGGACGTGCCGGATCGTCGGCGTCCTGCCGGCCGACCATGGCGAAGCCCAGTATCGCGTGCGGCTCGACAACGAGAATTTCGAGCGGCGCGTCGTCCATAGCGACATCGATGCCGACGAGACCGCCGCGCCCGCGACGCGCAAGGCGGGGACGACGGTTGCCGGCAAGGGCGGCCCCTGGCTGAAGCCGTCGAGCATCCGCATCGGAAAATGACGCCGCGGAGCCTGCGGCCGCTTTGCGACCACGGGCCAAACGCGTTGCGCGGGCGCGGTGCCTTGAAACCATCCCGCGCAGGTCGATGACGCTGTGGCGACATCGTCCACCCCCCAGTGCGGCGCAAGCCGCGAGAGAAAGGACATATCGTGCAGGTTCTCGTCAGAGACAACAATGTCGACCAGGCGCTTCGCGTACTGAAGAAGAAGATGCAGCGCGAAGGTCTCTTTCGCGAAATGAAAGCGCGCAGCGCCTACGAGAAGCCGTCCGAGAAGCGGGTCCGCGAGAAGGCCGAAGCCGTGCGCCGCCAGCGCAAGCTCGCCCGCAAGAAATTGCAGCGCGAAGGTCTGCTGCCCGCGCCCAAGCGCGCGGTGCGTCCGGCCCGCTAGAGCATTTCCAGCTGAAGCGAAGTCGCTTCGGCGTCGGATAATGCGGCAAAAACAAGAATCCAGAACATTTTCGGTGAACCGGAGTTCACCGGAAATGTTCTAGAGCAGTTGCTTCTACGCAATCGTGAACGCAAACCGCTTCGCCCTTTGCCGGAACTGCCCTGACGATCCAGAAAGGAGAGGTCATGACCGCAACCAAGGAAAAATTCTTCAATCCCGTCAAGCTTTCCGCGCAGGACAAGGCGGCGGCGACCGACCAGACGGCGCGCACCATCATCGCCGCCGAAGCGACCGCGCGGGACAAGAAGACCGCCCGGCTGCGCGCCCTGCGCCTGCAACAGGAGCCGGTCGAGGCGGAGCCCAAGCCGCCCCGCAAATCCCGCAAGCGTACAGCGCCCGCAGCCACCTGAACCGGATGCGCATATCGGCTCCGGGGATGGGACATTTTTTCCTGTTCCATGCGGAACAGCGCGGGGCGGGGGGATGTGAGACCTTCTGATCACCGGATGAGAGAGGCTCATCCTCAACCAGAGATCAGGAGAGACCCCCCTATGCGCAAGATCATCGTTTCCGCCGCCATCGCCGCCGTTGCCGCCATCTCCTTCGCCGCCCCTTCGCAGGCCGGCTACTATAGCTACGGCTACAAGCCGCACTGCTTCATCAAGAAGGTCAAGGCCTACGACTACTACGGCAATGTCATCTTCAAGAAGATCAAGGTCTGCAAGTAAGCGTCCCCGGCACAGACCTTTGAGCGAAAGGCCCGGAGCCCAGCCTCCGGGTCTTTTGCCGTCCGGTGTTCCGCGCTACGCCTGCCGCGCGGCATCGGCCATGCGCACCAGCAGTTCGGCACGCGTGCCGACGGTGCGGCTTGCATAGGCGAGCTTCGCGCCGAGGCTCGACGCCATGGCGCCGATGATCTTGGAGCCGAGACCGGTACCGCGCACCGGGCCCTCGCCGCGCCAGCCGATGCCGTCGTCCTCGACGAAGAGCAGCGCGGTTTCAGGGTCAAGCCGGGTGAAGCCGACCCGCACCTCGCCGCCGGTCTCGCCATAGGCGTATTTGAAGGCATTGGTGACGAGCTCCGTGACGATGACGCCGAGCGAGACGGCCCTGTCGGTCGGCACGTGCAACGGCTCCAGCATGCGGTTGAGCCGCACATTGCGGCCCTGGCCCTTCATCGACGTGTCGAGCTCGGACAGCAGCGTCGAGAGATAGGCGCCCATGTCGACATGGCGCACATCCTCCGACGTATAGAGCCGGCGATGGATGCCGGCGATGGCCGTGATGCGGGCCTGTGTCTCGGAGAGCGCTTCCTTCACCGCCTCGTCGGATGCGCTCGACATCTGGAGACGGATGAGGGCGGCGGCGAGCGCCAGCGAATTGCCGACCCGGTGGTTCACCTCGGCCAGCAGCACCTCTGCCCGTTCCTTGGCGGCGCGGATCTCCTGCTCGGCCCTGAGCTTCGCACGCTTCAGCTCGGCATTTTCCAGCGCCTGGCCGAGCGCATTGGCCAAAAGCGGCATGAAATCCTCGCCGACCGACTTGATGACATAGTCGGCCGCGCCCGCCTTCAGCGCCTCGACGGCGACCTGGGCGTCGTTGGAGCCCGTCACATAGACGACCGGCACCGCACCCGGCGCATCGACCAACTCCCTCAGGAAGGAGAGTCCGGTGCCGGATTGCAGGAAATGGTCGAGCACGACGGCATCGAAACCACCTTCGGCGAAAAGCGCGCGGCCGTGCTCCACGTCCTCGGCATGCAGCACCTCGTAGCCGAGACGGCCGAGCGCGCGCTCGGCGAGCCGCGCCAGAATCGGATCGTCGTCGATATAGAGGATGCGGGCGGCGCCTTCCTTCATTTACTGCGTCTCGGGAATCTGTATCACGGAGAAGAACAGGCCGAGCTGGCGGATCGCATGGGCGAAGCTCTCGTATTCCACCGGCTTGGTGATGTAGACGTTGGCGCCGAGATCGTAGCAGCGCTGGATCTCCCGCTCGTCGTCCGTCGTCGTCAGGATGACGACCGGCAGGCGCTTGGTGTGGACATTGGTCTTGATGCGCTGGAGGATATCGATGCCGGACATGTCCGGCAGGTTGAGATCGAGCAGGATCAGCAGGAACTTGCCGGCGCTGGCAAGGCCCGACCGGTCCTTGCCGAGCACGAAATCGAGCGCCTCCGTGCCATTGGTGAAGGGCACGACCTCGTTGTGCACGCCGGCGCGGCGGATGTTCTTCTCGATGAGGCGCGCATGGCCCTCGTCGTCCTCGATCATGACGATGGTGACTTCCTTGCCCAGACCGTTCATGCCTGCATACTCCTGACTACTTTGCTGAGGTCGGGCGGCAGACGGAGCACGAATGTCGTCCCCTGCCCGAGTTCGGATCGGACGACGATATCACCGCCAAGATTGCGCATCAGTGAACGCACATGCGCAAGGCCGATGCCTTCGCCGGGCTTGTCCTGGGTGCCCGAGCGGCGGAACAGTTCGAAGACCCGTTCGTGATCTTCGGGCGCGATGCCGCGGCCATTGTCGGTGAACTCTATGACGAAGCCGGCGCGCCCGCCATTCTTCGCGGTGACGGAGATGCGCAGCGGCCGGTCCGGCGAGCGGTACTTGATGGCGTTGTCGAAGAGGTTGCCGAAGACCTGCTCCAGCGACAGCCGGTCGGAAATGACGGTCGGCAGCTTGTCGTCGATGGTGACCTCGCCGTCGGATTCGCCGACCTGATGCCCCACGGCCGCCGCGCCCGCCTCGACCAGCGCCTTGACGTCCACGCGCTCGATCCTGAGCTCCCGCCGCCCGTCGCGCGAAATCTTCAGGATGGCATTGATGAGGCCGTCCATCTTCTTGGTGGAGGAGCGGATGAAGCCGATCGCCTCGGGCAGGTCTTCCGAAGCCGCGCGGCGCGCCTCGAGAATGTCGCCTTCGCTCGGCGCCTTGCCGTCGGCCAGCACATAGCTCTGGATGGCGGCGAGCGAGGCCTGCAGCTCGCTGGTAAAGCCCATGATGTTGACGAGCGGCGCGCGCAGGTCGTGCGTCACGATATAGGCGAAGCGCTGCACCTCCTGGTTGGCGCGGATCAGCTCCTCGGTGCGCTCGTCCACCCGCCTTTCCAGCGTGGCGTTCAGCGTCTCGACCTCGCGGCGGGCGACGATGATGTCGCGGGTATATTGCATAATGACGGCGGCCGCGCCACCGAGCACGCCGATGATGGCGATGGCGCCGATCACCGTCGTCCATTGCAGCGCGCTGGCGGACCGGAGCGTATCGACGACGCTTTCCTCCAGACTCCGGTCCGCATCGTCCATGATGGAGCCGATTTCGACGCGAAGCTCATCCATGAGGACGCGGCCGCGATCGGTCTTGACCTCCTCGATAGCCTCCGCCTGGCGGCCCTGCTCCATGAGACTGACGGTTCCGGCAAGCTCCGCCAGCTTCTGCTCGACCAGGGTGCCGACCCGCGTCGCCCGCTCGGCATATGCGGGAAGGCGCATCGCCTTCTCGAGGAAGACCTTTTCCTGTTCGGCGACGCCGCGCAGCGCATCGTCATAAGGGGCCCGGAATGCGGTGTCGCCTGTTATGATGAAACCGCGCTGGCCCGTTTCGGCATCCTTCAGGATGGACAGGAGATCGGCGGCGGCACTGCGCGCCTCGCGCACCTCGATGAAGCCGGCGAAATAGCCCTGCACCTTGCTGACGAGCCAGAGCGACGTGCCGACGATGCCAAGCAAGGCAAGCATGCCTGCAATCAGCAGGATAACTGTCGAGCGCACGAAGGCGGCGTTCGAAATCGGCATCTACTCCCCCGGTTCAAGCCGTCCACAGGACGGCGACAATATCGTTGTCATGACCGCTTGCAACCAACCAGTGTGATGAAAACGGAATTCTTTTGGTTGTTTCGTTACTTAAGAAGTCAAATCCGGGCCCGGAAGCGCCCTGCGAACCGTTCGCTGGCGATGATGACCATGCCGGCGGAAAAGATCAGCGTGGCGCCGACGAAGACATTCGAGCCGGGCACGTCGCTCCAGATGAGATAGCCGAGCACGAAAGCCCAGACGAGCGAGGAATATTCGAAGGGTGCGAGCACGGAGACCGGCGCCCGGCGCATGCCCTCGAACATCGCGAACTGCCCCAGGCCGGCAATCACCCCGGTTCCCGCCATCAGCGCCAGGTCGAGCAGCGCGACCGGCTGCCAGACGAAGGGCAGCGCGACAGCGGTGAAGAGGAGGAAGAAGCCGCTCGATATGGTCACCTGCACCTGCGTGCGCTCGTGCAACGCCGTCTTGCGCAAGAGCACCGTCGCGATCGCCCAAAAGATGGCAGCCTGCAGGGCGAGATAGACAGGCAGCGAAAGCCGCAGGCCCTCGGCCGCCACCCCGCAGGCGACGACCACGCCGACGAAACCGATCACCACCGCGAACCACCGGTATCCCGGCACCTTCTCGCCGAGGATCGGCACGGAGAGGATCGTCATGACGACCGGCGAGGCATAGTAGAGCGTCGTCAGCTCGGCAAGGCCGAGATCGCGCGCGGCGGTGTAGTAGGACAGCCAGGCGGCGAGCAGCAGCAGGTTGCGCAGGAAGAGCGGCTTCAGCACCGGCGAGCGACGCGCGCTTTGCAGAAGCGGGCGCCCGCCGAAGGCAAGACAGAGTGCGAAGATCGTCAAGCTGCGCACGAACAGGATCTGCCAGACCGGCAAGGCCGCGACGAGCCATTTGACGGTCGCATCCTGCAAGGAGAACATGAAATAGGCGAAGGACGTCAGCAGAATGCCGGAAGAGACGGTCTTTTGCACGGAATGGGCCTCGAAGGCGCGGAAACGCCGCGCTCCGCCTTGATAGCGCGCCGCTCGATGCAGCGAAAGAGGCTGAAAATCACGGGGGGAGGAAATTTTTCCCACTGCGGTGAATCCTGCCGCGAAAAGTCCGCTGCGCCGGCAAGTTTCGGCGTGCAAGCGGGGCCGCACAGGTATATGCGCGAGCCATGGACTCCAAACGCACCGGCTACCTCTTCACCCTGCTTGCCATCCTGATCTTCAGCCTGCAGGACGCGATCTCGAAACATCTCGGCAGCCTCTATCCGCCGGTTTTCATCGCCATGCTGCGCTTCTGGGCCTTCGGCGCCTTCGCGATGGCGCTGGGCGCGCGCAGCCCGGGCGGACTGAGGGTGGCGGCGGCGACGAAACGGCCGGCGCTGCAGATCCTGCGCGGCGTGCTCCTCGCCTGCCAGATCGTCGTCACCATCACCGCCTTCACCACGGTCGGGCTTGCCCATTCGCAGGCGATCCTGGCGTCGGGGCCGATCTTCGTCGCGCTCCTGTCCATGCCCCTGCTCGGCGAAAGGGTCGGCTGGCGGCGCTGGACGGCGATCAGCGTCGGGCTCTGCGGCGTCCTGATCATTCTCAACCCGGGCGGCGGAGGCTTCGACATGGGCGTCCTGCTGCCGCTGGTTTCCGCGCTCATGTTCGCGGTCTATGTCATCGCGACCCGCCTCGTCAGCCGGGACGACACCGCCTCGACGAGCTTCTTCTACATCGGCGTGGCCGGCGCGGCGGCGATTTCCCTCGTCGGCCCCTTCTTCTGGACGAACCTTACCCCGGGCGACTGGCTGTGGATGGGCCTGCTCTGCATCACCGGCATGTCGAGCCACTATTTCCTGATCCGCGCCTACGACCTGCTTGATGCCGCCGCCGTGCAGCCGCTCACCTATCTCCAGGTCGTGCTGGCGGCGATCATCGGCGTCGGCATCTTCGGCGAAACGCTGAACCTCAACATGGTGCTCGGCTCGGCCATCGTCGTCGGGGCCGGCATCTTCACCGTGTGGCGCGAGAGCGTGGTGGCACGCCGCCGGGCGGCGGAAAACCTGCCTGGAAAGCACACAGGAAAATAATCCTTTTTTCTTTACTCGGAAACCGTCCTTGGATATGCTTCCGGCCAGTCGGACCGGCACTGGCCGGCCCGTTGCCTTGGCAGGGTTTTTCAGCATGTTCTCCCACGACCGGATCTGGGCAGCGATCGACGCCCTTGCCGAGCGCAACCGGCTCTCGCCGTCCGGCCTTGCCCGCCGCGCCGGGCTCGACCCGACGTCCTTCAACAAATCGAAGCGGCAGGGCGCGGACGGCCGCCAGCGCTGGCCATCGACGGAATCGATCGCCAAGGTGCTCGACGCGACCGGCGCCTCGATCGACGAATTCTTCATGCTGGCCGACCCGGCGCGCGACGCCGCCCTGCCGCAGGGCGCCTTTCCGCCGCAGACCGGCGCCATTCCCCTACTCGGCTTCGCCCAGGCCGGTGCCGGCGGCTTCTTCGATGACGGCGGCTTTCCCGCCGGCCAGGGCTGGGACGTGGTGGAGTTTCCCGCCTCGCCGGACCGCAAGCCCGGCGTCTATGCGCTGGAGGTGCAGGGCGACAGCATGCTGCCGCTCTACCGCGACGGCGACGTGCTGATTGTCGAGCCGGGGGCGCAGGTGCGCCGCGGCGACCGGGTCGTGGTCAAGACCCGCGAGGGCGAGGTCATGGCCAAGGTGCTGCATCGCCAGACGCCGCGCACGATCGAGCTCGTCTCGCTCAATCCCGAGCATCCGAACCGCAATTTCGACATCGACGACGTCGACTGGATCGCCCGCATCATCTGGGCCAGCCAGTAGGGCGCATCAGCCGCCGTAGAGATTGACCGGGAAATAGCGCAGATAGATCTCCTGCAGGCGGCCGCTGCGCGAGAGCGCCAGCAGCGCATGGTCGATCGCGCCGGTGATCGTCGCGTCCTCCTTGCGGAACATGATGGTCAGCCCCTCGCCGAGGAACCGCTCCGACAGGTAGGGGCCGTCGAACAGGCGGCAGCAGCCGGCCGATTCCGAACCGCTCGTCCAGAAGGCGAGCTGCATGCCATCGCCGAAAACCGCCTCCACCTTGCCGTCCTTGAGGCTCGCCAGCAGGGCGGCACGATCGGGAAAGGCCTCCGCCTGCACGCGCGGGAAAAAGGCCTTCAGCATCGCCTCATGCGCGCTCGCCGCGACGACGCCGACCCGCTTGCCATCGAGCGCCGCCGCGGTCTCGCCGGCGGGCGGCGCCTTCTTCGTCACCGCAAACCGGGCCGGCAGGCGCATGAAGGGGCGCGAGAAGAGGAAGCGCTTGCGCAGCTCCGCGGTGACGGCGACGCCCGCGGCGACCGCCTCGCCATTGCCGTCGACCAGCGCCTTTTCCAGCTCCGGGAAGGTCACAGCCTGGATCTGGCATTTTTCGGTGAGTGCCAGCTCCCGGCAGATCTCCCGCACCAGGTCGACATGGAAGCCGGCGAGCTTGCCGGTCTGGTCGATGAAGTTGAACGGCGGGAAATCCACCGTGGTCAGGAAGCGCAGCCGCACGATGCCCGACAGATCGGGCCGCCCGATGCGCTCGCGCGTGTCGAACAGGATCGGCAGGTCGACCGGCGCGCGCTCCTGCGCCGCGACGCCCAGGGGCTTGGCCGCCGCCATCAACAGACAAAGCGCAAAAAGCCCATAAATTTTAAGAGGTGAATTTCCGGTGTGCCGCATTACAATCAACTTGGGGTTTAAAAGGGGTGCAGCCGCCTGCGCGGCTGCGGTGGCTGCATGCGACTGGCAGAATATCCCGACGACATCGGTTTCGCTACCGCAATCGGCATCCTGCCGGCACAGCTGCCGCCACCCCGCGACGACACCGTGCCGTCCCGCCTGATGACGGAAGCCCGGCTCTTCCGGCGCCTCGGCCTGCCCAAACCCCTCATCTCGACCATGCTGGTGCGTGCCAACCAGCACGGCACGTCGCTGGAAACGGAGCTTTTGGCGAGCGGTTCGATCTCGGAAGACATCTATTACGAGGCGCTGGCCGAACTCTTGGACATCCCCTTCCTCGACCGTCTGGATCCGGCCGAGGTCGAGGATCTTCCCGATGCCGATACCCAGCTTGTCGATCCGACCGTGGTGCGGCTGCGCCATCCTTCCCGTCCGCCGACGACGGCGATCGTGCCGAGTGCCGAGCGGCTCGGCTATCTGGGCGAGCGGCTGGCACAGTCGCCTGGCCTGCGCACCATGATGGCGGCGACCACGCCCTCGGCCCTGAGGGCCGCGCTCTGGCAGGCCGGCCGGCACCGGCGGCTGCGCGACACGGTGGACGACCTCCACGCGACCATGCCGGAGGCGAGCGCCCGCATCACGCTGCGCGGGCGGCAGGGCTTTTATACCGGCGTCGCCGTGACGCTCCTCCTCGTGCTGGCCGTCGCCGCCCCCGTGCTGGCCGCGCTGGCATTGCACATCGTGCTGAGCCTGCTGTTCCTGGGCAGCTTCCTGATCCGCCTGATCGCCCTCATCGCCAAATGGCGACGGGAGCGCCGGGCGCTGGTGCCGTCCCCGCCGCCCCGGCCGCGCCCGACCTATTCCATCTTCGTCGCGCTCTACCGGGAAGCGGCCGTCGTGCCGCAACTCATCGACACCCTGAACCGGATCGAATGGCCGGCGGCCCGGCTCGATATCAAGCTGATCTGCGAGGCGGACGACCAGGAAACGCTCGATGCGCTCGCCCTCACCCGCCTCGGCCGGCAGTACGAGATCGTCGAAGTGCCGCCCGGCCGGCCGCGCACCAAGCCGAAGGCGCTCACCTATGCGCTCGGCGCCGCGCGCGGCGACTACCTGGTGATCTACGACGCGGAAGACCGGGTCGATCCCATGCAGCTGGAAGAGGCCTGGCGGACCTTCGAGGCCGGCCCGCCGGATATCGCCTGCCTCCAGGCGCCGCTCGTCGTCACCAATGCACGGGAAGGCTGGCTCAGCGCGCTCTTCGCGCTCGAATATGCCGGCCTTTTCCGCGTGCTGCTGCCACATCTTGCCGCCGCGCGCCTGCCCATGCCGCTCGGCGGCACGTCCAACCATTTTCGCACGCGCGTGCTCCAGCAGGCCGGCGGATGGGACCCCTACAATGTCACGGAGGATGCCGATCTCGGGCTCCGGCTCTACAGGCTCGGCTATCGCTGCGGCACGCTCACCCGGCCGACCTACGAGGAAGCGCCCGTAGGGCGTGACGCCTGGCTCGGCCAGCGCACGCGCTGGTTCAAGGGCTGGCTGCAGACCTGGCTGGTGCTGATGCGCCATCCCTCCCGCCTCGTTTCGGAGATGGGCCTCTGGCCGAGCGTCGTCTTCCAGGTGCTGATCGGCGGGCTCATCCTCTCCTCGCTCGCCCATCCGCTGATCCTCGCCTATCTCGGCCTCATCACCTGGTCGCTGTTCTCCCAATCCGCCTTCATGGTGGGACCGCTCGAATTCACCCTCTTTGCCATCGACATCGTCAATATCTTCGGCAGCTACGCGGTTTTCATCGCGCTCGGGCGAGGCGGCATGACGGACAGGGAGCAGGCCGCGGTGGGAAGGCACTGGATGATGACGCCCGTCTACTGGCTGCTGCTGTCGGTCGCCGCCTGGCGCGCCGTGGGGGAGCTGCGCCACAATCCCTTCTTCTGGAACAAGACGACACACCGGCCGGTGCAGCCCCAGGCGGAAACGGGAGCCGGATAATTTTTCCGCTCTTACCAGCAAACGCAACAAAGCAACCCCTCATCCGGTCCTTCTCCCCAGGGAGGGACGGAGGGACCGGATGAGGGGGACGCCCCGACGCGGCGGCCTGGAGCGTTTCGGCGCGATTGCGGACGCGGGACCGCTTCGCACTCTTGCCGGGATTGCCCTAGCGGCCGCTTTCCGTCCAGATCGCCACATCGACGGGCGCAAGCTGCCGGTCGCCGACGAGGAAGGTCGCCTCCGCGCCGGCCGGCACGGCGGCGGGAGTGCTGCCATAGTTAAAGGCGAAGCGCAGCCGGCCACGGCGGGCGAGCCTGACGTCGCCGAGATCGGGCAGGCTCCCGACGCCGGCCCAGCCGAGCGTGTCGCCCATCAGCTTCGCCAGGAATTCGCCGCGCGGCAGCGTGCCGACATAGCGCGCGCGATCATTGCCGATGACCGCCGGGGAGCCGGGACGATGCTCGCCCTCGAAGGTGGCCAGCACCGTCTCGTTCGTGCGGATGAGCTCCCGCCAGCCGGTCACCGGGTGGCTCGCATTGCCGTAGAGCACCGGCTCGCTGTGGTAGTCCGGCAGGGACTCGACGCGCGTCACGCGGAAATCGAGGAGATCGGCGAGCGGGCCGGGCGGCAGGTCGGCGGGGATGTGCATGTCGCGTGTCTTGCTGCCGCTGCGCGGGCCGAACAGGACCTTGGCCTTCGACACCTTCAGCCGGGCAAGGAAGGCGGCATCCGGGATGACGAGGTCGGGCGCCAGCACGAGGCTGTAGCCGGAGAGATCGGAATGCTGGCCGATGAAATCGACATCCACGCCAAGGCGCGCGACGGCGGAATACCAGTCGAGCGCGATGGCCGAGGCGGCGTAGCCGCGCCCCTGCGGCAGGGCGCTGGTGGCGAAACGCGATTCGTAATCGAGCAGGATCGCGACGGCGGCCTTTTCCCGCACCTCGCCCTTCGGCAGCCGCGCCATCTCCTCGGCAACCTGCGCCACCTCGAGATAGCCCTGGTCCACCTCGCTGTTCGGCAGCAGCAGGCCAGCGTGGAACTGCTCCTGCGCGAAGGGCGCCTGGCGCCAGCGGAAATAGGAAACCATGTCGACGCCGTGCGCATAGGCGAGCCAGGTCCACAGCCGCACCATGCCATCGGCCGGCGACTGGTTGTGCGCCGCCCAGTTGACCGGGCCCGGCTGCTGTTCCATCACCCAGACCCGGCCGCGGCCGACGGCGCGGTAGAGGTCGTGGTTGAAGGCAGGCTGGTCGGGATCGCCGACGCGCAGATACCGCGCCTTCTCCTCCGCGCCGAGGCGGCCGTTGATCAGCCCGCCCATTGGATAGACATCCCAGGAGGCGATATCGATATCCTCGCCGACCTTGTAATGGTCGAAGTCGGTGTTCTGCGACATGAAATTGTGCGTGACCGGACGGCCCGGCGAATGCTGCCGGATGAGGTCCACCTGTGCCTTGTTGAAAGTCTTCACCTGGTCAGAAGAGAAGCGGAAATAATCGACGAGATGGGTCGGCGTCGGCTCTTCCACGAGGTTGTTCGGCAGGTCCACCTCGTCGAACGTGTTGTAGTGCATGCTCCAGAAGGTCGTGCCCCAGGCGCGGTTCATCGCCTCGACCGTGCCGTAGCGCGCGGCGAGCCATTGCCGGAAGGCCAGCTTCGCCTCGTCGGAATAGCTGTGGATCGTGTCATGGTCGCCGTATTCGTTGTCCGTCTGCCAGGCATGCACGAAGGGGTTTTCGCCATAGCGGCGCGCCATGGCCTCGGTGATGCGGGCCGCCTCCAGCCGGTAGCGGCGGCTGGAGAAACAATAGTGCCGGCGTGCGCCGAACTTGCGCACCACGCCGCGCGCATCGACCGGCAGGATATCCGGATAACGGTCGACCAGCCATTTCGGCGGGGCGGCCGTCGGCGTGCCGAGGATGACCTTGAGGCCGGCGCAGCCGAGCACCTCGATCGCCTCGTCCAGCCATTCCCAATGGAAGACGCCGGCCTGCGGCTCGATCTGAGACCAGGAGAACTCGCCGATGCGCACCCAGGCAAGGCCCAGCTCCACCATGCGGCGGGCGTCCTCGTCCCATTTCTCCCGCGGCCACTGCTCCGGATAGTAGCAGACGCCAAGCTCCAGCATGCCGGCGTCCGGCCGGGCAGCGTCGAAGCGGTTCTGTTTGGTGAGCGGCTTGTGCACCAGTATCGTCCTTCATTCTCCGCGGCGCCGGCCGGGCCGGTCCGCTTTCGTCAAGATTGCAATATAAACGTTTATATCACCGTTCAAAATTCCGCCGGGCCGGGCGGCTACCAGAGCACCGGCCGGCCGTCATAGGCCCTGAAGCTTCCGGTCTCTGTCATCGTCGCGCCGTCGATAAGGCGCTTCAGCCCGAGGGCGCTTTCCGCTACCTCGACCGCCGCCTCCGTGCCGCCCATATCCGTCTTCACCCAGCCGGGATGCAGCGAGAGGACGGCGATGCCGTCGGAGCGGAAATCCTGTGCCAGCTTGACCGTCGCCATGTTCAGCGCCGCCTTGGAGCAGCGATAGGCATAATCCCCGTCCTCGTCGTCGATCGTGCCTTCCGCAAGCGAGCCGGCACGGCTGCCGATATTGGCGATCACCCGGCGCCTGCCGGCGAGGAGATTGGGCCTGAGCGCCCGGGCGACGAGCAGCGGGGCGAGCGCGTTGATGCGCATGACCTCCAGAAAACCATGCGTTTCCAGCGAGGCAAGGCCGCCGGTATCGCCGCGGATCGCGGCATTGTTGATGACGATATCGATCGGCACGCCCGCCAGATGGTCCCCGAGCGCGGCGATCGAGACCGCGTCCGACACATCGAGGGGCGGGGCATCGCCTGTCCCCTGCCGCGTGCAGGCGATGACGCGGAAGCCGGCTGCCGCATAGAGATCGGCCAGCGCCCGGCCGAGGCCCCGCCCGGCACCGGTGACAAGCACCGTTCCTGTGTCAGCGGTACTTGGTGTCATATTTCTTCTCGATGAGGCTGATGAGGCTTGCCGCCGCCAGCGTCAGCAGGATGTAGAGGATCGCCGCCGAGTTATAGGGCGCGAACGGCAGGAAGCTCGCCGACTGGAACTCCCGCATGCGCTGGGTGATGTCGCGGATCGACAGGATCGACAGCAGCGAAGTGTCCTTCAGGATGGCGATCAGCTCGTTGCCGAGCGGCGGGATGACGATGCGGAAGGCCTGCGGCAGGATGACGAGCCGCGCCGTCTGCCATCGGTTGAGGCCGAGGCTGCCCGCCGCCTCGATCTGCCCGGCCGGGATGGCGTTGATGCCCGAGCGGAAGATCTCCGCAAGATAGGCGGAATAGGCGATGGCCATGGCGACGATGCCGCGGATCAGGTTCGGCGGATCGAAGACGCCAGCCGTCGCATCCTTCAAGGCACCGGAAAGCGGCAGGCCGACATAGAGCACGATGACGAGCATCGGAATGCCGCGGATCGTATCGACGATGAATTCCGAGCCGATGGACAACGGATGGCGGCGGTGCAGGAAACCGCCGAAGGTCAAGAGGCCTGCCACGATGGCGATGACGGCGAAGGTGATGCCGGCGGCGCGGTCGCGATCGTTCAGCGCCTCGACCTGCCAGAGGCGCGGCCAGTCGGCGGGCGCGGCCGCGGCAGGCAACAACGCGCCGCTGACATCCTCTTTTCTACCGATCGCCTCGATCGCCTGCTCGGGCGTGACGAAGGTCCGCACCGGCGTCTCGGTGGTCGGGCCGCCCTCGTACTGGCCGAAGCGCACGACGCCGATGAGGCCCGACGGGGTGCCGGTGATGATGCCCACCTTGCCCTCCAGCGTGCCGGCCAGCACGTAGTTGTCCCGCGGCTGCATCAGGAACCAGGCGGAGAGCGCGGCAAAGGCGAGTGTCATCGCCGCGAAGAAATAGAGGCTCCGGCGCGTATAGCGCAGCTTCAGGAGCCCCACCCAGACGAGACCGAGCATGGCCGCGAGGATATAGGCGGCGATGGCCGCGCGGATGGTCGTGGCAAGGCCCGAGGCGAAGGCGAGGTGGGCGAAGAGGAAGACGAAGACAAGACCGGCGCCATTGACGAGGCCGAGCAGCCAGGCGCCTGCCCGGCGCAGGCGGCTTTCCGCCGGAACCGGCGCGCGGCTGCCGGCGAAGGTGAGGCCGAGACCCGCGACGAGCAGCACGGCATAGATCGGCCAGAGCCAGGCCTCCACGCCGCGCACCATGAGGTCCGCCGCATCCGTCAGCTGGCGGGGCGTCGCGCCCTTGACGACGAGATCGGACTTGAAGGGATCGACACCGTTCGCGACGACCGAGGCGATGAAGGGATGGACGAGATCACCCGCAAGAATGGCGGCTGTCGCCAGAAGCCCGGCAAGGCCCACCGCCATCGTGAGGCGCGGCCGCACCACCTTGCCGCGCGACAGGACGAGCACCGCAAAACCGGCGGAAAAGGCGGCCGTAAGCAGCAGGAAACCCGGCACGAAGGCGCCCGAACCCAATTCCACGCCCAGGATGGCGCGCAGGGAACGCTGGTAGTCCGCCGACGCGGCGAACAGGTAGACGATGAAGGGCAACGCGGCGAGGATCACCAGATTGCTGGGCCTCACGCTTCTGACGAACGACATTTCGGCCTCCGGCATCACGACATGCCGGAAGCGCCCGCACGGTGCTTCCGGCAGAACCTCTTACTTGAGGCCCCAATACTTGGCGATGAGCTGGTCGAGCGTGCCGTCATCCTTGATCGCCTGCAGGCCCTCGTTGAAAGCTGCGACATTCTCGTCGCCCTTGCGGAAGACGAGGCCGAGCGGATCGGATTCGAGGTCCTTGATGGAGGCGACGAGTTCGCCGGCAAATTCCCGTTCATAGGCGGCGGCATTGGCGCCGTTGATCACGACGCCATCGACGTCCTTGTTCTTCAGCGCGATGATGGCGGCGCTGAAGCTGTCATAGGCGATGACGTTCTCCTTGCCGACGACGCCTTCGGCGACCTGGGCGTCCGTCGTATTGGCCTGGGCGGAGAGCTTCCGGCCTTCGGCCTTGAATGTCTCCAGCGTGATGCCCTGGTCCTCGGCGCGCGTCAGCACCGCCTGGCTGTTGACGATATAGGGATCGGAGAAATCCATTGCCTTCTTGCGCTCGTCGGTGATCGAGACGCCCGAGGCCACGAGGTCGAAACTGCCCTGGTCGAGCGCGGCGAAGATGCCGTCCCAGCCGGTCGTCACGAATTCGGCCTGGCAGTTGATCTTGGCGCAGATGGCATTGACCACGTCGACATCGAAGCCGACGATCTGGCCGCTCGCGGGGTCCACGCTTTCCATCGGCGGCGACGTGGTGTCGGAGCCGACCTTCAGAAGCTTGCCGCCGAGATCGGCCGCATGCACGGCCCCTGTCGCGAAGACGGCAAGTGCAAGTGCTGCAACGAATTTTTTCATCTCTTCCTCCTCAACCGTCGGTGCCCGCCCATGCGGAAGGCCCTCGACAAATCCCCTCACCGGCAACGGCTCCATCCCCGGCATCTTCCTGCCGCAGGCGGACCTCCTCCAGCCTTGATGGAAGTGGTAACAACGAATATAAACGTTTTCAAGACACAATATAAACGTTTTTATTCTCCGGGCTCCGGATGAGGCTGCTCCCGGTATTTACGGGTCAGCGGCGTGCCGAGGGACGCTGCTGGCGCAAAATCGCGTCGCGTTCCTCTTCGAAGCCCTGGATGGCCTCGGCCTTGGCGAGGACCCGGTCGGCAAACTCCCTGGGAACACACACGAGACCGTCAAGACTGACGGCAACCAGATCCCCAGGGGCTATGCGCACTCCCGCCACCGTTACGGGCGCGCCGACCGACACCGAATGAAACCGGCCCTTGCTTCGCAGCGGGGATGTGCCGCGGCACAGCACGGGAAGGGAGCCCGCCGCCAGGGCTTCGGCATCGCGTGTCGCGCCGTGCAGCACGATCCCGTTCAATCCGTTGGCCTGCGCACGCAACGAATGCCCCTCGCCCCAGGTCGCGATATCCGTGTTCCCGTCGGCGTCGATGACGAGGATGTCGCCGGGGCTGGCAAGGGAAAGCGCCGCCTCCCCCTGCCGCACCACGCCTGGCTGGCCGGGCTCGGCCATGCCTTGCTTCACTGTGAAGGCCCGTCCGAAGACGGTGCCTCCGGTACCACCGAGCAGGCGGTAGCCGCCGCCGGCGTTCTGCGGCAGGCCGAGCTCGTCCATGGCATCGCTGATCTGCCCGACGCCGACGCCAGCGGCGACCGCCCGCTCGATGGCCGCCTTCATGCCGGCACCCTGGGTGCGGTCGCAGCGACGGACGCCTTCCTCGACACCGTTTCGAACCAGGCGGCAAGGGCCGGCCGGCCCTCGCGCCAGCCGGCCGCATCCGGCAGGCGGACATCGAACCAGCCGAGCGCGCAGACAAGCGCCACTTCGCCGATCGTCAGCGTCCCGGTGGCGAGATCCGCCGCCTCCTTCTCCGCCGCATCCAGTCCGTTCATGACCTTCAGAAGCTGCACCTTCTTCCAGTCGTCCCACCGCCTCTCTTCGGGGCGCAGCCCTTCGATGCGGACAAGCTGGCCGGCTTCCAGGATACCGTCTCCAAGGGCGTTGCGGCGCAGCGCCGCCCATTTCGCCGCGCCGCTCGGGAAGAAGCAGGGGGCGCCGTCCAGGGCGTCGAGATATTCGGCGACGACCGTCGCGCCGTAGAGGACGGTGCCGTCGTCGAGCGTCAGCGCCGGGATCTTCCCCAGCGGATTGACCGCGATGGCAAGGTCGAGCGGCTGGAGCGGGTTTACCGGCGCGGGCACGCGTTCGAGCCTGTCGGCCAACCCCTTCTCGTGCGCCACGATCATGACCTTGCGGACGAAGGGCGAAAGCCCGCCATAGAGAAGTTTCATCGCTTTTCTCCTGTCAACCCTGGAACCGCGGCTCGGGCAGGCCCTTGACGCCGACATCGAGACGGAAAAGCCCGCCGGCATCCGGCTCGGCCGCGCGCTGCTCTTCGCTGAGGCCCTGCCAGGCGGTGGTGACGTAGAGGACGTCGCGGCCGGGGCCGGCAAAACCCGCGCAGGTGACGTTGGTGACGGGCATCGCGACGACGCGGTCGACCGTACCGTCCGGTGCGTAGCGAACGATGCGCTTGCCGGCGAACTCGCAGTTCCAGATGAAACCCTCCGCGTCCACCGTCGAGCCGTCGGGGCGGCCGGGATTGGCCGTCAGGTCGGCGAAAACGCGGCGGTTCGAGATAACGCCGTCGTCAATGTCGAAATCGAAGGCCCACATCATGCGCTTCGGCGTATCGGCAAAATACATCGTCTTGTCGTCGGGGCTGAAGCAGACGCCGTTCGGGATGTTGATCCCGTCGAAGAATCTCTTGGCGGAGAAGTCCGTTCCGATGCGCCAGAAGTTGCCGTCGTCCTGGCGGACCTTGTCGTTCATGCTGCCGAGCCAGAAGCGGCCGCGGCGGTCGCACCGACCGTCGTTCAGGCGGTTGTCCGGCAGATCCTCCTCGGGATGAAAGATCTTTTCGCGCGCGCCGCCACCGGGGTCGAAGGCATAGAGGCCGTCGTCCTGCGCCAGGATCATGCCGCCGCTTTCCCGCAGCGCATAGCTGCCGAGCGCGCGGCCGCCGGTGAGGTAGACCTTGTGTTCGCCCGTCGCCGGGTCGAAGGACTGGACCCGCGGACGGCGGACGTCCATCCACCAGAGGAGATTGGTGCGGTCACACCAGACCGGCACTTCGCCGACCTGGTCGCCGGATTTCACGACACATTCGATTTGCGTCATCGTTCTCTGCTGCTCCTTTGCATGTCGTTTCAAGGGGCGTCCGTTCGGACGCGGGAATCCGTGCGCCGGAAGGAAATCTCCGGTCGCCGTCCGCAGCGCGGACAAAGGCATTTTCGGGGGTGGCCGCGACGCGCCGGCGGGCGGCGCATCGCCATCCGGCCGCTCAGGCTTCTTCCGTGAAGACCTCCTCGCGCTTCTTTCGGAACTGGGGAAGGATGACGGTTGCCAACAGCAGCGCGGCGACCAGAAGCAGCACTGCGGAGACCGGCCGCGTCACGAAGGTCGTCGCATCGCCCTTAGCGAGAAGCAAGGCGCGCTTCAGGTTCGATTCCAGCATGGGCCCGAGAATGAAGCCGAGCAGAAGCGGCGCCGGCTCGCATTTCATGCGCATGAAAAGGTAGCCGACGAAACCGAAGACCGCCGCGGTCATGATCTCGAACGTCTGGTTCTGGATGCTGTAGAGCCCGATGACGCAGAAGACGAGGATGGCCGGATAGAGGTAGCGGTAGGGCACCGAGATCAGCTTCACCCAGATGCCGACGAGCGGCAGGTTGAGCAGCACCAGCATGACATTGCCGACGAACATCGACGTGATGAGGCCCCAGAAGAGCACCGGCTGCTGGGTGATGACCTGCGGACCGGGCGCGATGTTGTGGATCATCATGGCGCCCATCATCAGGGCCATGGTGCCGTTCGAGGGGATACCGAGCGTCAGCATGGGGATGAAGGAGGTCTGCGCCGCCGCATTGTTGGCGGCCTCCGGACCGGCGACGCCTTCGACCGCGCCATTGCCGAAACGCTCGGGATGCCGGGAAACCTTCTTTTCCAGCGTATAGGCGGAGAAGGAGGCGAGCGCCGCGCCGCCACCCGGCAGAATGCCGAGGACGGAGCCGAGCAGCGTGCCGCGCGCCGCCGCCGGCGTCGCATCGCGAAAATCCTCCCGCGACGGCCACAGCCGCGTGATCCGGTGAAGGACCGGCGTGTTGCTGGTCTTCTCGCCGACATGGGCGATGATGTCGGCGAAGGCGAAGAGGCCCATGGCGACCGAAACGAACTCGATGCCGGTCGAAAGCTCCAGCGAGCCGAAGGTGAAGCGATAGGCGCCGCTGTTATTGTCGATGCCGACGCTGCCCAGAACGAGGCCGACGAGCACCATGCCAACCGCCTTCAGCAGCGAGCCGTGCGCCAGGATGACCGCCGCCACGAGACCGACGACCATCAGCGAGAAATATTCCGCGGGACCGAAGGACAGGGCGACATTCGCAAGGACGGGCGAAAAGCCCGCGACGAAGAAGGTCGAGACGGTGCCGGCGAAGACGGAGGCGAGCGCGGCGATGGCGAGCGCGGCGCCGGCGCGGCCGGCATTGGCCATCTTGTGCCCGTCGATGGCGGTGACGACCGAGGAGGCCTCGCCCGGCAGGTTGACGAGGATCGCCGTCGTCGAGCCGCCATATTGCGCGCCGTAGTAGATGCCGGCCAGCATGATGAGCGCGGACACCGGATCCAGCGCATAGGTGAGCGGCAGGAGCATGGAGATCGTCGCCAGCGGGCCGAGGCCCGGCAGGACGCCGATCGCCGTGCCGACGATGACGCCGACCAGGCAATAGAGAAGGTTCGCCGGCTGGAGGGATGTCGCAAAACCCGCCAGGAGATTGGTGAAAAGGTCCATCGTTCACATCCAGAAAGTAGGGATCCGCAGATCCAGCCCGACGATGAACAGGAGCCAGGCCATGACGGTCAGCGCGGCGGCGGAGACGAGCACGGCCGGAAGGCGGCTATTGCGCGCCGCGAGCGCCGAGATCAGCACCAGCGCCGGAATGGCGACGAAAAGGCCGGCCGTCAGCAGCAGCGCCCCCGCCACGAGAATGGCCGCCGTGACCACGATGGCGGACCGCCATTCGAAGGGCGGCGCGGCCGGATGCCCGGCCCGCACCGCCTTGGCCGTCACGAGCAGCCCGACGACGACAAGAAGCACGCCCAGCGCCAGGGGAAACATGCCAGGCCCCATCTGGGCGCCGCGCCCGAGGGGATATCGCAGCGACTGCCAGGCGACGAACAAGCCGAACAGCGCAAAGAATAATCCTGCCTGGCCATCGGCCGTGGCGTAAAATCTGGTCCTCATGGGTTCTCCTCCCGGACGCCGGCCTGGACCAGCGTCCTGATCGTCCTATTGCGCGGCGTCCGCGCGTCGTTTCGCCGAGGGCACGAGCGGGCGCAGGAGCGCTGCCACGTCCGCGGCCTTTTCGAGGTCCTTCAACGCCTCGAAGGCTGCTTGCGCGACGCCGGCGTCCACGCCGCAGCTTTTGGCGCAATCGAGGAATTTGGTGTTGAGGTCCGCCCAGCTCAGCGGGCGCTTGGGATGGCCGGGCGCGGTGTCGACCCGGCGCATGACGGTACGACCGTCGGTGAGCCGTGCCTCGACGACGACAAAACCGCGCGTTCCGGCGCTCTTCCTGTTGTAGTCCGGGTCCTCCGCGCCGCAGGCCTCGTCCTCGACGACCTCGATCCGGTCGTAGAGCGACCAGATCTCCGGCCGCAGCACGGCGGCGTCCTCGAAGGAGGCGATGGTCAGGTGACGGTCGAGCATGGCGACGGCGAGGCCATAGGGCATGCTGAACTTGCCTTCGAGACCGGTCCTCGGCCGGTTGAACCGCAAAGGCAGAAGTGCTCCGGGAACGACGCGGCAGGTCAGCTTTTCAAGCTGGCCGAGCAGCGGTCCGACCTCGCGCTCGATTTCCGCCACACCATCGATGGCGCGGTGCGTCGCATAGCAGGTCGGGAACTTCTTCAGCGCGATGCCGGGCGAGACGATCGTCCACGGGTTGCCGAGAAGCGGCAGGACCTTGCCGGCGTCGCTCTCCTCCGTGCCATAGGCCGAGAGATAACCGCCCTTGTCCTCCAGCGCCGAGAGCGAGGCGGTGAAGCCTGCGCGGACGAGGTCAACGGCGATGACCGCCGATTGCGCCGCCCAGCCGGAATGCAGCGGCTTGGTCATCGTGCCGAAATTAGCCTGGATGCCGGAGGCCGTCGAGGCGGCAAGACTCATCGCCATGCGCGTTTCGTCCACGGTGAGATCGAAGCGACGGGCGAGCGCCGCCACCGCGCAGAACAGCGCGATCGTACCGGTCGTGTGATAGCCGCGCTGATAGTGACGGATGCCGACGCCTTGCGAGAGCTTGGAGCCGACTTCGAGGCCGACGATATAGGCATCGACGAAGTCGCGGCCGGAGATCGGCGCGTCGTAGCACTGGGCAATCAGCGCCGGCATGATGACGGCGGCGGGATGTCCCGGCATCATCGACAGGACATCGTCGAAATCGAGCGCCGCGCCGAACGTGCCGCCGACCAGCGCTGCTGCCGGTGCGCTGGCGGACGCATCCGTTCCGATCAGCGGCACGGCGCCCTGCCCCATGCGGGAAACATAGTCGAGCATGGGTCCGGCAACCTCGCTGCCGGCGCCCGACAGGATCACCGCGACCGTGTCGACGATGACGCGCTTGGCAAGTTCGACGGCATCCTCGCCGGCATCGGCGATATCCGCATTCTTCACAAACTCGGCAAGGCCGAGCGAAAGACTGGTACTCACGGGCATATCCTCTTGCTTGGAGCGTTTCCAACTCCTTGTCTCGGCACAATTGCGGACGCAAAGCCGCTCCGTACCCCTGCTGGAACCGCTCCAGTCCGCTCGTCGCCTATTGGGCGACGATGTTGGCATCCTTGATGACCTTGCCCCATTTCTCGGCGTCGGCATTGACGAGAGCCTTGAAGTCGGCCGGGGTGCTGCCGACGATCGTCGTTGCCGATTCAGCCCATTTGTCGATCAGCGCCTTGTCCTTCAGTGCAACGTTGATCTCCGCGGACAGCTTGTCGATCACGTCGGAGGGCGTTCCCGCCGGCGTGAAAATCCCCCACCAGAGGCGCACGTCGATGCCGGGATAGGCTTCGGCAAGCGTCGGCACATCCGGCAGGATGGCAGCGCGGGTCGTGTCGGTCACGGCCAGGGCGTTGCTCTTGCCGTCCTTCACATAGGGCAACATGTTGACGACATTCGAGAAGCCGAGATCGACCTGGCCGGAAATCAGGTCGAGGCTCGCCTGGGCGATTCCGTCATAGGGCACGTGCACCAGCCTGATGCCCGCCGCAGCCTGGAAAAGCTCGGCCGCCAGATGCGCCGCGCTGCCCTGCCCGACCGAGGCATAGGTGATGGATTCCGGCTCGGCCTTCGCCTTCTCGACGAGCTGCGCAATCGTCGTGATGCCGGTCGAAGGATGGGCGGTTATGAGCATCGGGGTGAACCCGAGCTGGGTGACGGGCTCGAACGCCGTCAGCGTGTCGAAGGGCAGATCCGGCCGCAGGGCACGGTTCATGGCGTGCGTGGCGACGCTGCCGACGAGGATCGTGTAGCCGTCCGCCTGCGCATTGGCGACGAACTGCGTCGCGACCACCCCATTGGCCCCGGGCTTGTTTTCGACCAGCACCGGCCGGCCCCAGGCCTTCGAAAGGTGTTCGCCGATGGCGCGGGCCAGGAGATCCGGCGGGCCGGCCGGCGGGAAGGGCACGACAATCGTCACCGGACGATCGGGAAAGCCTGCAGCCGCAGCCACAACGGGCGCAGCACCGGTAAGCGTGCCACTGGCCAATACGGCAAGGCCGAGGCGGGCAAAAGTACGAATCAAGGCTCTGCGGGTGGTCATGTTTTCCTCCGTTCAGCGATCGGCTCCCATTTCCGACTTGGAGTTTGTGCCATTATTTGGGAAAAACATCAAGTTCTGAATGTTGCGATATTTTCTATTTTCTGTATGGTGCCTTCAAACAGCGGAAGGCATTGCAGACGATGGAAAAGGTGGCAGGGGAAAAAACCAGCATCGACCGGGCGTTCGAGATCCTCGATCTCCTGGACGAAAACAGTCCGACGGTCTCGCCCGAGCAGATCGCAGAGACGCTCGACCTGTCGCGGTCCACGACCTATCGCTATCTGCGCGTGCTTTGTAATGCGGGCCTACTCGTTCAGCTGAGCCGCGGCAACTATTCGCTCGGGCCGCGCATCGTCGAGCTCGAACGCAAGATCCAGATCAGTGACCCGATGACCTCCGTCGGCAACCGGATCATGCCGGAACGCGCCCGCGCCGTGCCGGACAGCGTCATGATCCTGTGTGGCTTGTGGGGCGACCGGGTGCTCTGCCTGCGCCAGGAAAACAGCGACCCGTCCGGCGAGGCGCCGCTCCGGCTCCTCAGAGCACGCGGCCTGCCTTTCTCCCTGTACAAGGGTGCCGCCTCGCTTGCGATCCTCGCCAATCTTCCATCGGCGCGGATGAAGTCTCTCTTCCTGCGCAGCAGTTCGGACATCGCCGAAGCCGGCCTCGGCGACAATTGGACGGATTTCCGCCGGCGGATGACCGCCATCCGGAAGGCCGGCCATTGCATCACGGTCGGCACCTTCGAATCCGGCCTCGCCGCCATCGCGGCGCCGATCTTCAATGACGAAGGCGTCGTCATCGGCAGCCTGGCGCGCATCCTGAAGCGGTCCCATCCCGAATCCGACGAAGACCTCGCCGCCGACGTCCGCGACGCCGCCCGGCAGTTTTCCGAGGAGCTTCAGGCGGGCATGGGCGCATCCTCCGCGCGTGACGCTGGAACCCTTGCCATCGAGGACGATGCCGCGATCCTCGGCAGTCTGGTGGAACACGTCTAGGCTCTTGCTTTTGCCGCATTATCCGACGCCGAAGCGATCGCGCATCGGCTGGAAATGCTCCAGGTCCCGGATCGGATTGCGCCGCCCGGAGTCACAGGCGATGGAACTGGCAGCTACCTTTCCTTCAGGTGCCCAATGAACGTGCCGGCTTCGTAGCGCTGCCTGAACAGACCCTCTCCGGCCAGTGCCGGCACAAGCTTTTCCAGGACCATCCGCATCGACGTGACGGAACCGCCCGGCACGGCGATGAACCCGTCTATCGCCCCATCGGCCGTCCAGTCCCGGATTTCGGCGACCGCGTCCTCGACCGTGCCGACGATCTGCCAATGGGCGGACGCCATGACCTCCGGCAGGCGCAAAAGCTCGCCGACCGTAGGCTCGCCCTGAATGATCGCACGGCGCAAAAGCTCGCTGTGGGTGCGGCTGCGTGGCGCCTCCGGCGGGAGCGGCAGGTCCTTTGCGGCGATCCTCCTGTCGTCGGGCCAGTCGGTGAGATCGAGGCCGATCATCGCGCGGATGGAGGCAAGTGTTCGTGCGCGGTCGGCGCGGGCATGCGTCGCGGCGAACAGGTCGCGCGCCTCCGCGCGGCTATCGGCGAGATAAAGACTGAGGCCAGGCATGAGCAGGATATCGTCGGCTTTGCGGCCATGGCCCGCCGCCCTGTCGCGGAGGTCGCGGCGCAGGTCGATCGCCGCCTGCTTGTCCGGCGTCGAAGCGAAGACGGCGTCGGCGACCGACGCGGCGAAATTCCGCCCTGCCGCCGATGCGCCGGCCTGGATGAGCGGGATGCGCGCCTTGCCGAAATCCGGCAATGTCAGGGGGCCCCTGACGCTCAGGTGCTTGCCGACATGCTCGATCGGCCTGACCCGTCCGGCATCGGCATAGACCCCGCTCGCGCGATCGGCCTTTATCGCGTCCGCCGGATAGCTCTGCCAGAGACGGCGCACCAACTCGGTGAATTCCGCCGCGCGTTCGTAGCGCTCCTCGGCGGAGGGCATTTCCGCAAGGCCGAAGTTCTCGTTCCCATCAAGCGCCGTGACGATGTTCCAGCCCGCCCGGCCCTTGCTCAGCCAATGCAGCGACTGGATCTGCCGGGCCACGACATAGGGCGGAAGGAAGGTCGTGGAGACGGTCGAGAGCAGGCCGACATGCGTCGTCTCCCGCGCCAGCGCGGCAAGCAGGACCGTCGGGTCGAGGCTTGTGAAGCCCGGGCCGCTTTCCAGCATGTGCGGCGGCAGGAACAGCGTGTCGGGGCGGAAGACGAAATCGAGATGCGCGGCCTCCGAACGCCGCGCGACGTCGACATAATAATCGCTTGAGAGGATGCCTTCGACGTCACTGTCGGCACGGCGCCAGGCGTCCCCGCTGAGCCAGGTCGGGGCCAGCGACATGCCGATGTGAATTCTCCTGCAGGCGTCCATGATCCACCATCCCGAGCCATCCCGCATTGCGGAAGCTATTCCAATTCTGTAATTGCTTCCTCTATTACTCCAGTTTAGCGTCGCGACAAGCGCTTCGGAACGGTTTCATGTCATCGCTCACATTGTCCAATCTCACGGCGTCCTATGGGCAAACGCCTGTCCTGATGCGGGTTTCCGCGGAATTCGCGCCCGGCCGGCTGACGGTGCTCGCGGGACCGAACGGTTGCGGCAAATCGACCCTTCTCAAGGCGGTCATGGGTTTCCTGCCGAAAATGCAGGGAGACATCATCCTGGACGGACAGCCCATCGGGCAAATCGGCCGGCGCAGGCTGGCAAGACGCATCGCCTATCTGCCGCAGGAGAGCTTCTGCCCGGACTACATGACGCTGGGGGAACTTGTCGAGCTTGCCGGCTATTCCCGCTACGCGCTCGTCGGCGGCCCGTCCGATCGCGACCGGCAGCTTTTCCGCGAGGCCCTGGAGACGGTCGGCCTGGCGGACAAGGCCCATCTTCAGGTGAACACGCTTTCGGGCGGGCAGCGCCAGCGCGCCTGGATCGCCATGGTGCTCGCGCAGGACACCGACATCATCCTGATGGACGAACCGGTCAATCATCTCGACGTCAAGTATCAATACGCCGTTCTCGGCCTGGTGCGTGCACTGGTGCGGCAACACGGCAAGACGGTGATCATGGTGCTGCACGATCTCAACCTCGCCGCGACCTTCGCCGACGATATCGTTCTGATGAATGCCGGTCATATCCTGGCAACCGGACCGGTCAGCGCGACCATTACGAGCGAGAATATCGCCCGGGTTTTCGACCTCGACGCAGACATCTTCCCGCACGACGGCCGGCTTGTCTGCCTGCCCCGTCTTGCCCCTTCCGCATCGGCCTCGGCATGAGACGCCGCGCCCTTCTCCCGGCTGTGCTGTCGCTGCTGCTCCTGGCTGCGCTGGGATTGCACCTCTTCCTCGGCCGTGACGCGCCTCCCGTCACCGAGGCGCTGACGGCGCTGTCGCGCGGAGAAGCCGGGAGCTACGACCAGTCGGTCGTCCTCTTCCAACGTCTGCCGCGCGCGCTGATCGCGATCTATGCCGGCGCGATGACGGCAGCTGCCGGCTGCGTTCTCCAGGGGCTGGTGCGCAATCCGCTTGCCTCTCCATCAACCCTCGGCATCAATTCCGGTGCGGCGCTTGCCGTCATCGCCGGGGTCTTCCTGCTCGATCTCGGTCTTGAGGCGCAGGGATTCGCCGCCCTCGTCGGTGCCGTCGGCGGTTTCCTTGCAAGCCTTGCCGTCACGCGGCTGGCGGGCAGAAACAACGACCCGCGCGGCCTGTCCCTCATCCTGTCGGGCGCGCTCGTGTCGATGCTTCTGGTCGGCACGACCAATGCGCTCATGCTGTCCGATCCCATGCGGCGCGCCGATTTCCTCAGCTGGGTCAGCGGCAACGTCAATCACGTCTACATCGACCGGCTATACGCCTTCTGGTGGATCGGCGTCCTTTGCCTGCTCATCCTCGGCGCGCTTTCCCGCGCCCTGACGCTCATCCTGCTCGGCGCGGAAAAGGCCGCATCCGCCGGGGTCAATGTCAGGCCGGTCTCGACGCTTGCCCTTGCCGCCGCCGTCGTCGGCGCGGGTTCGGCGGTCGCGATCTGCGGCCCTATCGGCTTCATCGGCCTCGTCGTGCCACATCTTGTCCGGCCGTTCGCCGGCGCGAATGTCGCCCTCGCCCTTCCCTGCTGCCTGCTGTCGGGGGCGGGCATCTGCCTTCTTGCCGATTTCGGCGCGCGAGAGGCTTTCCATCCCTATGTGCTGCACACGGGACTGGTCATGGACCTTCTTGGCGGGCTCGCCTTTGCGATGATCGTCAAGCGCTTCTATCTGTCGCCTGCCGTGAGAGACCAGGCATGAGATCCGCGCGGGCCATCGACGGCAGGCGGGTGCTGCGCTTTTCCTGCGGGCTGGAAATCCGTGTCGGCAATCTCGCCGCCGCCGCGGCCCTGCTTGCCGGGGCGATCCTTCTGGCCCTCGTCTCGCTGGGCTCCGGGATAACGGAGACGGGCTTCCGCGAGTTTCTGCGAATCTTGGCGGGAGAGCCGGCTTCTGCCGATCAGGCCTATGCGCTCTGGACGGTTCGGCTGCCCCGCATCGTCATGGGTTTCATGGCGGGATGGGCCGTGGCGCTCGCCGGCGCCATGCTGCAGTCCATCACCCGCAATCCGCTTGCCGATCCGGGTCTCCTCGGCCTCAGCCAGGGCTCGATGACGACCATCATGCTGCTGCTGGTCTTCGTTCCGGCCGCACCGAAGGTTGCCGTCGCGCTGGCCGCCCTTGCAGGCGGGCTTGCCGTCGCGCTCTTGCTTCTTTGGCTGGTGGGTGGCGAACGGGCGAGCGGGCTCGCCATCCTGCTGATGGGCATCGCCGTCGAGACCGTTCTTTCCTCGGTCGGGTCCCTCCTCCTGCTCTATACCCCGCCGGAGACCTCGCTTGCCCTTGCCGACTGGATGGCGGGATCGCTTTTCCAGGCGAACTGGAACGCAATCGCGACCTTTGCCCCGCTGTTCTGCGCCAGCTTGCTCGGCCTCTTCCTGCTTGGGCGCGCCACAAGCGCTTACGACCTCGGAAACGAGTTCGCGATGGCCCTTGGCGAACCGGTACGCCGGTCGCGTCCGCTTCTCCTGATCTTCGCGGTCCTTCTGTCGGCGTCAGCGGTGACGGCCGTCGGGCCGCTCACCTTCCTTGGCGTGCTCGCGCCGCAGCTCGCGGGTTTCCTGTCCCCTGCGACCGGGCGCGCCCGGCTCTTCCTCGCGGCGCTCACCGGGGGGATCCTGGTGGTTGCGGCCGACACGCTCGCTCGCTCGGTTGTTCGAGACCTGCCTCTTCCGATCGGCCTCGGCCTCACGCTGATCGGCGTTCCGCTTTTCATCCTCGCGCTGCGCCTTCAGGCGCTTCGCCGATCGCAGCTCCATTGAAAGGTTCGCCATGCGCTTTCCCACCCTCCTCGCCGCAATCCTCGCAGCAAGCTCGGCCCTGGCTGCGGACCGGACGGTCACGGACGATACGGGACGTTCGGTTGCGATTCCCGAGCAGCCTGCCCGCGTCGTCGTCATGCACGAGCCGCTGCTCGGCCTTCCGCTGATGGAACTCGGCGTCGACGTCGTCGGCAGCTACGGCCGCAAGGACGACGGCAGCTTCATCACCCCGGTGGATTTCGTGGACACGGTCTTCGGACCTGGCCGCGTAAAGCCGCGCGGCATCGGGCCCGTCGGGCAGATCGACCTCGAAAAGCTCCGGGCACTCGCGCCCGACCTCATCGTCGGCATGGAACTCGATGTCGAGAAGGTCGAGCAGCTTTCCACCGTGGCTCCGGTCTATCTGCAGAATGTCAGCACCGGCAAGGCGCACGGTTTCAGCGTGGAGGAAGAACTCGCGAACGTCGTCGGACGAAAGGAAGCGTTCGCCGCGCGCCGATCCGCCTATGCCGCCCGGCTGGCGGCCGTTCGCAAGGCCCTGCCGGACGATGGAAAGCAGAAGACCTATCTAGCCGTGTTTCTGACCGACCAGCTCAATGCCCTCGGGAACATGTCCGGCGCGGTGCAGGCCCTCGAGGACCTCGGCTACACCCGCCTGTCGCTGGCTGCGGAAAATGCGCCGGCCGGCCAGGGTGGCTCCATGCTGCTCGTGCCACTCGGCGCGGAGGCGTTCGGGCGCCTCAATCCCGATCTCCTGGTCCTGATGAATACCTATATGGGCGACGCGCGCGACGCACAGGGGACAAAGGCCGCGCTGGAGCGCATCGTTCCGGGCTGGGAAAGGTTCCTGGCTCCGGCGAAGGAAGGACGTGTCCTCTATCTCGATTCCGCCAAGGTGGCGATGCCGACCATCGCGAGCGCCGAACACACGCTCGATGCAGTGGAAGCCTGGCTCAAGCGGTAGACGGAAAGATCGACGGGAGAACGGGCGGGCCGGCTCCGGCTCGCCCGTTCCTGTTTCCAATCAGAACTTCACCCTGAGCCCGACGCCGTATTCACGCGGCTCCAGCATGGAGGCGACGATGCCGCCGGCCGTGCGATCGTCATACTTCCAGGTCGGCGCGCGCTCGTCGAATATGTTGTCGACATAGGCGTAGAGCTGCCAGTTCTCCTGCGGCTTGTAGGTCAGGCGGGCGTTGGCGACCGTGTAGGAATCCACCCAATAGGCGGGATAGTTCTCATCCGTTGAATAATAACCATCCGTATGCCGGACATCGGCGCTCAAGGTGACGTTTTCCGTGACGTCCCAGTCCACGCCGAGGCTCAACGTATAGCTCGGCGCCTTACCGAACTCGTTGCCCTCGAAGGCGGTGCCAGCCGGATTCGTGAAGCGGCTGAGTTCCGTGTGCAGCAAACCGACCCCGGCGCGAATGCGCAGATTGTCGAGCGCCTCGTAGTCCGCGCTGACTTCCAGACCATAGGATTCCGCCTTGTCCGCATTGAGGACGATGCTGCCGAAGAGAACGCCGTTGAGATAGTCGGGCACGACGCGCTGCGAATTCTTGTGCCGCGTGTAGAAGGCGTTCGCGTTCACCGTCAGGCGGTCATCCAGCGTGCGGATGCGGGTGAACAGCTCATAGTTCCAGAGCGTCTCGGGCTTGAAGGCATAATACTGCCCCGTCACGAAGCTGAGCCCTGCGCCACCGGGATTGTAACCCCGGTTGACAAGGGCGCCGACCGTGACATCCGGCGTGATGTCATAGGCGAGCGAGATCTTCGGCAGCAGGGCATCGAAGCTTTCGTCGAAATCGAGGGCCTGGGTGCTGAAGCTGGAGGTGCCGGATCGCTGGACCCGGTCGTACTGGTAGCGCAGGCCGCCGGTCAGGGACCACTGTTCCGCAAAGCGCCATGTCGCCTCGGAGAAGAGGCCAAGGCTGTCCTTGGTGTCGTCGAAATGGGATACGCCGCGCGTATAAAGCAGGTCTTCCGACGTGACGTGATTATAATAGATGCCGGCGACGCCACTGATGACGTCGTCTTCGCTGCCGAAGTTGATCCGCGTTTCGTTCGAGACGTCCTTGTAGTCCATCGTCGCGCCGCCGTTGGCGAAGGGCTCGGCGACGCGCTTGGTATGGCCGTCCGAATACTGGAACTGATTGCTCAGCTTGATGCCGTTCCCGAAATCATAGCTGAGGTCATGGATGCCGGTCCATGTGCGCGCCTCATAGGTCGGCATCGACAGGGTCGCGCTGTTCAGGTCGTCATAGGGAAGGGACGCGGCCTCCGATGTCGGCCGGTTCGACCGCATGTGCGCTATCGTCAGCTTGGATTCGAGCCCCGGGATTTCCGCAGGCTGCCAGAGCAGCTTGAAGCGCCCGCTGAAGGCCTCGAAATCCGTATCGGTGGCGCCCTTGTTGTAAAGGGCATTGATATAGTCGATGAAGGTATCCCGGCCGCTGTAATCCAGCGAAAGTCGAGCCGCCAGCTCGTCCTCGATGATCGGACCCGACACGGCCACGGACGCCCGCTTGTTGTTGCCGCTGCCGTATTCAAGCTGCGCGGCGGCTTCGGGTGTGAAGGTCGGATCCTTTGTATTCACGATGATCGCGCCGGCGATGCTGTTTGCACCCTGCGTCGTCGTCTGCGGGCCGCGGAAGACCTCGATATTCTCGACATCCCAGACGCTCGTCGTTCCAAACACGGTTTCCCAGAAACCGAGATTGTGACCATCGAGATTGATCCTCGCACGCGGCACCGTACCACCGAAGAACGCACCCGAGCCGAAGTTGGACCCCTGTCCGTCCATCCCGCGGATGACCGGCGCACTGACCGTGTCATGATAAAGGACGTTCGGCGTGTCGCGCAGGAAATCGTCCACATGCGCGGCCTGGACTTTTTCTTCTATGTCTTCCGCCGTGATCACCACGACGGAGCTTGCCGTGCGCTGAATGCTGCGCGTGACCTTTTCGCCCGTCACGACGATCGCCTGCAGTTCCGTCGCGCCGGAACTTTCCGCGGCATCCTGCGCCAGGGCCTGCGTTTCCACCAACGCGCAAAGCGCAGCCGCGCTCACGCCGTTCATCAGCCTGCAATATCTGCTCAGTTTCATCCCCGAACCCCAAACTTGACTACATAAGTCAAGTTCCACATTACAGAATGAATTCCACAATTCAACAGCCGGGCACCGACAATATCCACGCCGCGCGAAACCGGCCCACCCTGTTGCCCGCGCGCAACGGCATGCCGCGGCTTCGCTGTCGTGGTTGATGAAACGGGGAACGGCCTCTATCGTGCGGCCGCACGGAGAGCCGCAGCCTGCGGCTGCTAGACTGGCGCAGCTATCGCGCCGAAAGGAACGACTTGCCCCAAAGCTCCTCTTCCGGCACTGCCGACGGGACACCAGCGGGAAAACGATCGGGAACCATTCAGTCCATCTCCATCGCTGCGCGCTTTCTCAATGCGCTCGCCAGCGCCGCCGGCCCCCTTTCGCTGAGCCTGCTTGCCCGAGAGACCGGCACCGGATTGTCGACTGCCCACCGCTACATGCAAAGCCTCATCAAGGAAGGACTTGCCGCGCAGGATCCGGCGACCGGACTTTATGATCTCGGTTCGACGGCGCTCAACATGGGCGTCAGCGCCCTGAAGCGGATCGAGCCGGTCGAGATCGCCGCGCGCCATATGAAGGAGCTGGCGCGCAAGCACGCGGTCAGCGGCGGGGTCGCGATCTGGACCGATCGCGGCCCGGTGCTGGTCCGCTGGTATCGCAGCGCGGATTTCTCGATCAGCTCGCTCGGGCTGGGCGATGTCCTTCCCATCGACAACACCGCCTGCGGGCTGATGTTTCAGGCGTTCCTTCCTCAGGAAATGATCAGGAAGGCCCGGCACCTGCAGCCTTCGCATTTCAGGGGCGCGGCGGCGAAAAAGGAACAGCTGGCCGCCATCCGCGCCGCCAATTGGGCCGAACTGACCAGCCACCTGCTTTCCGGCGTGACGGGGCAGGCAGCACCGGTCTTCGACGCGCAGAACGAACTCGTATGCGTCATGACGACCGTCACGGACCTCGGCCAGTTGCGCGCGCCGGAAGACCGCGACGCCCTCCTGCACGCCGCGCAATCCGCCAACAAGGAGACGAACGGCGGATAGCGGCGCGGGCTCGGATCGACCGTGTCCCCCAAGCGCCAGGCTTGGTGGGCGCGCGTCTGAACAGGCCACCGGATTTGCAAAGGCTTGCTCCGGCGACGGCGGCGCAGCGTCTGCCAGCAACCGCCTTCAGGAGAAGGCACCGGAATGGGAAAAACGGCACAGCCGTTGGATTCCAGCTGCAAATCCCGGTGAAACTCAGCGAGCAGGAACTGGAGCGGGTAGCGGGAATCGAACCCGCGCGTTCAGCTTGGGAAGCTGACAGGCTACCATTACATCATACCCGCAAGGCAGCGCGACGGCGCAGTCATTCAACAGTTCGCCGGGCGTGTCAAGCGAAGGCGCGGAGAAGCGCCGTCAATCCGTCCGATTTCCTTCTGGACGGCGATGCACCCCGGGGCGATCCGCGCCGGGTGCGGCGGGCCATGGCAGGACAGGGCGCGATGACCGCCCTCGGCTTCACGAAGGGCGATCTTTTTCTTCAGTCCTTTGCCAGCCGGTCGTCCGAGCGTTCGATCAGCTTGGGCATGATGAGGGTCTGCAGCGCCTCGGGTGCTTCGCCCTCCATGCGGCGCAGGATGTAGCTGCCGAGCAACTCGCTCGGCTCGTGGATAGGCAGGAAATAGGTGGTGATCGGCGGGGCGAAGTACTGGCTGACATTGAGGTCGTCGGTCGCGTTGATGACGGCATCTCGCCCGTGCACGAGGCCGCGGGCATGGAAGCCCGAGAAGGCGCCGAGCGCCGAGGCTTCGTTGGCGCAGATATAGGCGGTCGGCGGGTCCGGCAGGTCCGACATGAGGAGCACGTTCTCGCGGCCGAAGGCCGGGGTCAGGTGGCCATGCGCGACGAGGGCGGGGTCGAAGGCAAGCCCGGCCGTTTCGAGGGCGCGGCGGTAGGCGTCGAGGCGCGTGATGGCGTAGCTGAGCTGGGCCATCGGATTGATGAGCGCGATGCGGCGGTGGCCGCGCTCGGCAAGGCGCGCCACCGAATGGCGGATCATCTGCTCGTTGTCGGCATCGACATAGGCATGGGGGGCATTGTGGATCGTCGTGCCATAGGTGACGAAGGGAAAATCCGCGTCCTGCATGATGCGCACGCGCGGATCGTCCGCCCGCGTGCCCGAGACGATGATGCCGTCGGCCTTCTTCAGCGAGACGATCTGCCGGATGGTCGCAAGGCTTTCCTCGAAATTGCGCACGGCATAGAGCGAGACGCGGTAGGGGCTTTCCTCCAGCGCCCAGGAGATGCCGCTGAGAAGCTGGGCGTATTCCACGCCTTCCCACTCGTTCTGCTTGGGGCCGGGCGCGGTCATGATGGCGGCGACCTGGTAGGTCTTTCCGGTGCGCAGCTGCACGCCATGCATGTTGAGCTGGTAGCCGACGCGCTCGGCGGCGGCGACGACGATGGCGCGGGTTTCCGGGCGCACCTGCGGGCTGTCGTTCAGCGCCTTCGATACGGTGGCGATCGAAAGCCCGGTTTCCTGCGCGATGGTCTTGATCGTCGGTCTGTGCATCGCGTCTCGGCTCGCTACGGCTGGTCCTGGCTGAGGGAGGCGGCGAGGAGCATATAGGCGGCGGATGTCCAGGCGAAAGCCCGGTCCCGCAAGCCCCTCCCCGACCGGGCATCGAAGTTCTCGGCCATACCGTTTTTGGCGGCAAGAGAACAGAACTTTTCCGCGATCGTCCTGGCAAGCTCCATTTCCCCCTGCCGGCGAAGGCCATCCCAGAGGAGCAGTGTCGTCGGCGCCCAGATCGGCCCGCGCCAATAGCCGTCATCCTCGTAGAGCGGGCTTTGCGGGCTTTCCGTCGCGGGACCCCATTCGGTGATGAAGCCGCCGTCCGTTAGCCGGGCAACGAGTTTTTGCACCATGGCGCGCGGCAGGCGGTCACCCAGAAGGAGCGGCATGAACTGGATGAGGTTCCGGTCGGGCAATATGCGCGCCGGGTCGTCGGCAAGCCGGGCACAAAACGTTTCGCCCGTCCACAGGAGTTCGACCAGCAGGTTTTGCAGGTCCTCCGCCTTTGCCCGCCATTCGGCGGCACGGACAGGATCGTCCTCCAGAAGGGTGGCGAGCGTGTCGCAGGCGAGGATCAGGAAGGTCGGAAGGTCGGGCGAGACGACGGGGCCGCCCTCGGCGAAGAAGGTGGCGTTGTCCCAGCCGCTGTCGTTGCCGTGGAAATAGCCCGGCAGTGTTTTATCATCGGCGCGGGCGTGGGTGAGCCAGTAGTCGACCTGCCTGCCGATTTTTTCGCAGAGATAGGTCTTGCGGTCGGGCGTCAGGAATCCGGGATGATCGGCCTCGATCAGCGAGACGGCCCAGCCGTGCACCGGCGGTTTGGTGAAGGCGAAGAGCACGTCGCGGTCGTTGATATAGTCCGGCAAGAGGCCGGAGGCGTCCTGGTGATCGAAGATGACGGCGAGCTGGTCGAAGGCGAGGTCCGCATCGACGCAGGCGACACCGAGGGCGGAAAAGGCATTGTCCCAGCTCCAGATGTTGATCATGTGGTTCTTGGACATGTAGATCGCCGGGCGCGTCAGCGCGCCGCCGGCCGGAACGCCATTCGCCCAGAGCAGATAGCTGGCAAGGCGCTGCGCCTCCTCCTGCCCGGCAAGGGCCTTTGGCATGCGCGCGTGCCAGGCGGAAAAATCCGCCGATACGCCCGCCAGCGCATCGGCGTAGTGGCCCGGATGCACCGCGGACGGCACCGTGCGGAAGAAATCGACGCTGGCCTCGAAGGTCTTGCCGGAAAAGGCGAAGCTGACCTTTTCCGAATGGTCCCGCTGCCATGCACCGGTGACGTCGAGCGTGCCGGCAACGGTGCGCGGGATGAACTTGACGTTTTCGACGGCTGCGACGAGGCACTGTTCGCCCTGCGGCGTGCGGTAGACGTAGTCGTAGCGCGAGCCTTCCAGGTGGAAGCGCACACCGGCCTCCCGGCCGCGCAGATGGAGGCACTCGCTCTCGCCGATGGCAAAGGCGATTTCGCCCCTGCCGATGCGGGCGATGAGCTGTTCCGGCGCAAGCTCGAAGGCGGGTGTCGCCCGGTTGCCGGCTTCGTCGAGAAATTCCACGCGACAGAGCCGGCCGAGCGAGGGACGCTCGTCGCCGCCGGCGACGAAGCGGAGACAAAGGGCGCGTATCCCCTCCCCGCCCGGCACCGTCATCATCGACAGGGTGAGAAAGCGGCCCCGCCTGCTGAACGGGACATGGTCGATGTCGAACAGCATCATCATCCCTTGACCGAGGAGCCGACGGCACCGTCCATGATGTAGCGCTGCGCCAGGAAGAACAGCGCCAGCGGCGGCAGGCAGAGCACGACGGTGATCGCGGCGATCGACGTTACGTCCACCTCATGCAGGCCCTTGAACATGGAGAGGCCGAGGGTGAGCGTGTACATGGACTGGTCGTTGAGGAAGATCAGCGGGCCGAGATAGTCGTTCCAGGCATTCATGAAATGGAAGGTGCCGACCAGCACCAGCGCCGGCATCATCAGCGGCAGGTGGATGCGCCAGTAGATGTCGAAGGCGTTCGCCCCGTCCATGCGCGCGGCCTCGTCGATCTCGACCGGCACCGTCATGATGTACTGGCGCAGCAGGAAGACGAAGAAGGCGTCGGCGAAATAGGCGGGCACGATGAGCGGCTTCAGCGTGTTGATCCAGCCGAGCAGGTTGAACTCCATGTAGAGCGGAATCATCTTCACGTCCCACGGGATCATCATGGTGGCGAGCAGCAGGATGAACAGCGGATCGCGGCCGGGAAAGCGGAAGCGGGCGAAGCCGTAGGCGACGAGAGACGAGGAGATGAGCTGGCCGATGGTCGAGAAGACCACGACGATCAGCGAATTTGTCAGGTAGGTGCCGAAGGGCTGCTTGTTCCAGGCGATGGCGAAGTTTTCGAAGTGCCATTCGGAGGGCCAGAAGACCGGCGGGAACTGGTAGAGGTCGGCCTGGCTTTTGATGGCCGTCATGAAGGTCCAGTAGAAGGGCGCGATGAAGAGCGCCGAGAGCAGGACGAGGGCGGAATAGAGCAGCGTCTTACGCATTGCGGTCGCCTCCCTTCACCTCGCCCTCGTAATAGACCCAGGCGGAGGACCAGCGCATGACGAGCAGGCTCAGCATCAGCACGATGAGGAACATCACCCAGGAGCCGGCGGCGGCATAGCCCATGTCGAAATACTTGAAGGCGTTGTCGTAGATGTACATGGCGAAGAAATAGGTGGAGCCGAGTGGGCCGCCCTTGGTCATCAGGAGGGCGATCGTCAGTTGCTGGAAGGCGGCGATGATCGAGGTGATGAAGGTGAAGAGCAGCATGGGGCCGAGCATCGGCAGGGTGATGAACAGCATCTGCGCCCAGCCCGGCACGCCGGAGACGGTCGCCGCCTCGTAGAGTTCCGTCGGGATGGCCTTGAGGCCCGTCAGCAGGATCAGCATGGTTCCGCCGAAGCCCCAGAGGCTGGCGATGATGATGGCGACGATGGCAAGGCCGGGATCGCCGAGCCAGTTCGGCCCGTCCACGCCGACGAGCGACAGCATGAAGTTCAGGAGGCCGTATTCGCGGCTGTAGATCCAGCTCCAGATCGTCACCAGCGCGACGCCGGAAATGACGCTCGGCAGATAGAAGGCCGTGCGGAAGAAGCCGCTGGCAAAGGTCGCGTGATGCAGCATCAGCGCGATGAGGAAGGACATGACGATGTTGAAGGGCACGTAGATCGCGGCGAATTTCACCGTGATCCAGAGGCTTTCCCAGAACTGCGGATCTTCGAGCAGCATCGTGCGGTAATTGTCGAAGCCGATGAAGGTGCGCTCGCCGACGACCGGCCAGTCATGAAAGCTCATGGTGAGCGAGAAGAGCAGCGGGCCGAGGGTGAAGAACAGGAAACCCAGGATCCACGGGGAGATGAAGAGATAGGCCGTCATGTGGCGCGAAAAGGCGGATCGCCGTTTCTGCACGACCGCGGGCGCGGTGGCTGCGATGGTCACGTTTCACTCCCCCAAGACTTCGCCTGGAACGAAAAGGGTGGCTTGCCCCTCCTCCTCGGCGGGGAGAAGGGGGACAGCGGCAAGGCCGCCTATTTCAGGAAACGTTGCGAGCGCTTCACGGCATCGTCGAGATGCGCCTTGGCATTGCCCTGGTCGATCATCGTCGCCTCGATGGCGCGGGCGAGATTGTCCTGCACCTTGCCCCAGTTCCGGTTCTTCAGGAATGCATGGGTCTCGATATCGGAGGTCGCGAGGATGTCGAAGAACGGCTTGTAGACCGGGTCGCTGGTCATGCCCTTCTCCTCCGCAACGCTGGTGCGGACCGGAAGGTCGTTGGTGCGCATGGCGACCGCCTCCGGCGAGGAGAAGAACTTGACGAATTCCCAGGCAAGGTCCGGCTGCTTGGCATCCTTGGCGATCGACATGGCCGAAACGCCGAGCGCCGAATGGGCCGGCTTGTCGCCGAACTTCGGCAGCGGCGCGACGCCGTAGCCAAAGCCCGCGGCATCGATGCCCGCCTTCGACCACATAGCGCTCTGGAACATGGCGATCTTGCCGCCCTTGAAGAGCGCATCGCCGGACGTGTCATCGCCGAGATGCAGCGTGGCGGCCTCTTCCTTCCTGGCCATGTCGCCGAACATGTCGAGGACCTCCGCGGCCGCATCGCTGTTCATGTAGCCGTCGATCGTCTTGCCGTCGTCGGAGATGTATTTCGTGCCGTTCGACCAGAGGAACTGCTCGAAATCATAGGGGTCCGGCTTGGCATCGACCGCAAAGCCGTAGACCTTGTTGTCCTTGTCGCGGAATTTCGCGGCCTTGGCACGCAGGTCGTCCCAGGTCCAGCCCTCCTTCGGCTCCTCCACACCCGCGGCCTTGAACATGTCCTTGTTGTAGAACACGACCTGGGTGGTGAAGCCCGACGGCATGCCGTAGGTCTTGCCCTCGACGCGCGTCGTGTTCATCAGGCCTTGCGGAATATCATCCGGCTTGATCTCGGCAGCGTCCCTGGCGATCAGGTCATCGAGCGGCATCAGCGACGTGTAGTATTGCGGGAAGTTCCACATATACATGACATCGGGCGGGCTGCCCGCGCCGAAGGCGGCGACGAGCTTCTGGTCGTAGCCGTCGGCATAGGGCTCGACCTGCACCTTCACGCCCGGATGCTTCTCCTCGAATTTCTTCGCGATCGCCTGCTGGATGGCGAGGCTCTCGTCGGAATCCCAGGTGGCAAAGCGCAGCACTTCTTCGGCGCGCGCCGAGACGCTGCCCGCCAGCAGGAAGGCGGCCAGCGAACCGGCGATGACTGTCGTGTTCTTCCTCATTCCCATTTCCTCCTTTGACGGGTCAGGCGACCCGCTTGCCCTTCTCGTTGACGATGAGCGCCTCGGTCTCCGCATCGAGGCGGCGGCGCACCGCCCGGCCTTCCGCGTCGAACAGGTAGCAATGCGGCGCGGGCAGCCTCAGATGGACCGTCTCGCCATTCGCGACCGGATGCGTGCCGCGCACCACCGCCGTCATGTCGCGGCCATCCTCGAGGCTGAGATGGACATGGCTTTCCGTACCGAGCCGTTCGACGAGGCGGACAATGCCTGTCAGTTCCCCTTCGCCGGGCGGGACGATCTCGATCCTGTCCGGCCGGATGCCGAGGGTGACCTTGCCGTCAATCATGGGCGCGGCTTCCGCCTCGAAGACGACCGATCGTTTCAGGCCACCGCCCGACAGCGTGATGTGGGTGCCTTCCTGCGCCGCGACCTCCGCCTCCACGAAATTCATGCGCGGCGAACCGATGAAGCCGGCGACGAAGAGGTTGGCGGGCTGATAGAACAGCTCCAGCGGAGTGCCGAACTGGCTGACCTTGCCCTTGTCGAGCACGACCACGCGGTCGGAGAGCGTCATCGCCTCGACCTGGTCGTGCGTCACGTAGATCATGGTCGCGCCGAGGCGGGCGTGCAGGGCGGCAAGCTCGACGCGCATGGTGACGCGCAGGCCCGCGTCGAGGTTCGACAGCGGCTCGTCGAGCAGGAAGAGTTTCGGCTCGCGCACGATGGCGCGGCCGATGGCGACGCGCTGGCGCTGGCCGCCCGAGAGCTGGCGCGGCTTGCGGGCAAGCAATTCCTTGATGCGCAGGATGTCCGCGGCGCTTTCGACACGGCGGTCGATCTCGTCGCGCTTCATGCCGTTCAGCGCCAGGCCGAAGGAGAGGTTCTTGCGCACGTTCATGTGCGGGTAGAGCGCATAGTTCTGGAAGACCATGGCGATGTCGCGCCTGGCGGAAGGCACATGGGTGATGTCGCGGTCGCCGAGGCGGATGGCGCCGCCGTCCAGTTCCTCCAGGCCGGCGATGGAGCGCAGCAGCGTGCTCTTGCCGCAGCCGGAAGGGCCGAGGAAGCAGACGAATTCACCATCGGCGATATCGAGGTCGATGCCTTTCAGCACCTCCAGAGCGCCAAAACCCTTGCGGAGATTCTCGATGCGGATCGATGCCAACGACGTCCTCCCTGTCGGCGAAACGTCCGGGCTCTCAGCCCTTGTTAAACGTTTATATCATAATAAAAACGTTTAACTTCATTTGTAAAGCGGAAAATGAACAGGGAACCGGTCGCGATGCAGCCGCCGCACGCCCTTGCGGGAGCGGTGTCATCCGGCGCGGAAATGTTTCGACAGCTTCAGGCCCTGTGCCTGATAGTTGGAGCCAAGGCCGGAGCCGTAGAGACCCTCGGGTGCGGCGAGCATGTGCTCGTAGACGAGGCGGCCGACGATCTGGCCGTGCTCGAGGATGAAGGGCACCTCGTGGCTGCGCACCTCCAGGACGGCGCGGCTGCCGGAGCCGCCGGCCGGGGCATGGCCGAAGCCGGGATCGAAAAAGCCGGCATAGTGCACGCGGAACTCGCCGACGAGCGGATCGAAGGGCGTCATCTCGGCGGCATAGAGCGGCGGGACGTGCACGGCCTCGCGGGAGACGAGGATATAGAACTCGTCGGGATCGAGGATCAGTTCGTTGCGGCCGCGGCTGAACAGCGGCTCCCAGAAATCGAAGATGTCGTGCTGGTTCTTGCGGTCGACATCGACGACGGAGGTGTGGTGCTTGCCGCGATAGCCGATCAGCCCGTCCGGGCCGGTGCCCTTGAGGTCGATGGAAAGCGCGATGCCGCCGCCGGAGACGTTCGGCGTCTCGCTGGCGACGAGCGTATCCGTGCCGTGGAGGGCGAGCAGTTCGCCTTCGCCGAGCAGGGCATTGCCCTTGCGGAAACGGATTTGCGACAGGCGCGAGCCGCGGCGCACGACGATCGGGAAGGTGCGCGGCGAGATTTCGAGATAGAGCGGGCCGGAATAGCCGGCGGGGATCTTGTCGAACTCCTGCGCACGATCGGTGATGACGCGGGTGAAGATATCCAGGCGGCCGGTGGAGCTCTTCGGGTTGGCCGACGCCGCCAGCTCCGCCGGCAGGTCCAGGCTCTCCATCAGCGGCACGATGTAGACGCAGCCCGTCTCCAGCACCGCGCCCTGCGTGAGGTCGATGACGTGCAGCTGCAGGCGGTCGAGCTTGTCGGCAACGAGGTGGGACGGCCCCGGAAGGAAGCTTGCCCGCACACGGAAGGCTTTCGCACCGAGCCGCAGGTCGAGGCTCGCCGGCTGGATCTGGTCGTCATCCAGCACCGTCTCGCTCGCCAGCCTGCCGCTGTCGAACAGGCCGCGAATGGCGTTGTCCGCCAGAATGCCCGTGCTGCGTGTCGCAGAACCACCCATCGTCACACCGTCCCGTCAGAGCAGCGGGCCGGATGGTCCGGCCGTCTGCTTTTCGTATCGCTTCTTCCGAAAACCGATGCCCACGTTTCGGAACAATACCCGGAAGGCCCGCACAAAACCAAAAGCCGCCAATTGACGCAAGCGCGGGGGCGCAGTATTAGCAGATTATCCCGTGGTGATTTGGCCGGCCGGCTTGCAGCCACGTAAAACAAGTAGCTAAAAAGGCCGGGTTCGAAACCGGCCTGCTTTTGCGGCCGGTTTTTTTGTTTGAAGGCGACGATCACATGAGCAAGTCCTGGCGCCCCGCCACCCAACTCGTTCACGGCGGAACCACCCGCTCCCAGCACGGCGAAACCGCCGAAGCTATCTTCCTGACGCAAGGCTTCGTCTACGACACCTCGGCGGCGGCCGAAGCCCGCTTCAAGGGCGAGACGGATGGCTTCATCTATGCCCGCTACGGCAGCCCGACCAACGACATGTTCGAAAAGCGCATGTGCATGCTGGAAGGCGCCGAGGATGCGCGCGCCACCGCATCCGGCATGGCCGCCGTCTCCGCCGCGATCCTCTGCCAGCTCAAGGCCGGCGACCATATCGTCGCCGCCCGCGCGCTCTTCGGCTCCTGCCGCTGGGTGGTCGAGACGCTCGCGCCGAAATACGGCATCGAATGCACGCTGATCGACGGCCGCGACCTCTCCAACTGGGAAAAAGCGATCCGGAAGAACACCAAGGTCTTCTTCCTCGAAAGCCCGACAAACCCGACGCTGGAAGTGGTCGACATCGCCGGCGTCGCACGCCTCGCCAACCAGATCGGCGCCAAGGTCGTCGTCGACAACGTCTTCGCGACGCCGCTCTTCCAGAAGCCGCTGGAGCTCGGCGCGCATGTCGTCGTCTATTCGGCCACCAAGCATATCGACGGCCAGGGCCGCTGCCTCGGCGGCGTGGTGCTGTCGGACAAGGCGTGGATCGACGAGAACCTGCACGACTATTTCCGCCACACGGGCCCGGCCATGTCGCCATTCAACGCCTGGACGCTGCTGAAGGGCATCGAGACGCTGCCGCTGCGCGTCAAGCAGCAGACGGAGAATGCCAGCCGCATCGCGGACTTCCTCGCCGACCGGACGGAGGTCGCCCGCGTGATCTATCCGGGTCGCAAGGACCATCCGCAGGCCGATATCATCGCCAAGCAGATGTCGGGCGGCTCGACGCTCGTCTGCTTCGAGCTGAAGGGCGGCAAGGATGCGGCTTTTGCGCTGCAGGATGCGCTTGAGGTCGTGAAGATCTCCAACAATCTCGGCGATGCCAAGAGCCTCATCACCCATCCGGCAACGACGACGCACAAGAACCTGACGGACGAGGCACGCGCCGAGCTCGGCATTTCGGCCGGCACCGTACGCTTTTCGGCCGGCATCGAGGACAGCGAAGACCTCATCGAGGATTTTGCCCGCGCGCTCTCCAGGATCAAGGCCTGAGCCCTTCGCCCCATCGCTGGACAAATGCGGAAGCACCGGCCGAGGAGGCCGGTGCTTTCTTTGCTTATCCTTGACGAAACCACATTCGTGTAGAATAGCAGAAGCTAATCAGTTCAAGGCTTGCCCATGTATCGTGCGCTGACCCGCGACATCGAAGTGACCGTAGAGCCGTACTATCTGGCCGACCAGTCCGATCCCGACGACAGCCGCTATGTGTGGGGATACCGGGTGGTCATCGCGAACCATTCCGACGTCGCCGTGCGGCTGATGACACGCTACTGGCACATTACCGACCAGAACGGCCAGGTCGACGAGGTGAACGGCCATGGCGTGATCGGCGAACAGCCGGTGCTGCGTCCCGGCGACACCTACGAATATTCCTCCGGCTGCCCGCTCGAAACACCCTCGGGCATCATGTTCGGCCGCTATCGCATGGAAGCGGAAAACGGCGAGGCGTTCGATGTGGCGATACCGGCCTTTTCGCTGGATACGCCGGGGCAGGCGCGCACGCTGAACTAGGCGCGGAGAAGATCGCCCCTCATCCGGCCTGCCGGCCACCTTCTCCCCGCAGGCGGGGAGAAGGGACCAAGCCGCTTTGTTTTCCTGAAATCACGACTGTGAATAAAGGATGAAACTTCGCATCCTTCCCTTCTCCCCGCTTGCGGGGAGAAGGTGGCGGCAGCCGGATGAGGGGCGAGCGTCCCTACTGCGGCAGGACTTCCGCCGCCTCGAAGCGGTAGGTCGTCGAGCAGAACTCGCAGGTGACCGCGATCTCGCCCTTGTCGTCCGCCGTGTGCGCGATCTCCTCCGCGCTGAGACCGGAAAGAACGCCCTTCAGCTTCTCGCGCGAACAGGAGCAGCGGTCGAAGACCTGCTGCGGCTGGTAGACGCGCACGCCCCGCTCGTGGAAGAGGCGGAACAGGAGCCGTTCGGTGCCGACATTGGGATCCGTCAGCTCGTCGGCGTCGATCGTCTCGACCATGGCTTTGGCTTCGGCCCAATTGTCGTCATCGGCGATCTTGTGGCCGGCTTCCTCGCCGTCGCCGCCCGGAAGGTCCGCTTGGCGCATGCGTTCCGGCGCCTGCGGCAGGAACTGCGCGACCATGCCGCCCGCACGCCAGCGATGGCGCGCCTTGCCGGCGGCATCGCGGTCGTAGAGTTCGGCGACGCCGAGGCGCACCTTGGTCGGGATCTGCTCCGACTGGCGGAAATAGACGCCGGCGATCTCTTCCAGCGTATGACCGTCGAGCGGCACGATGCCCTGGTAGCGCTGGGTATGGGCGCCCTGGTCGATGGTGAAGGCGAGGATGCCCTTGCCCAGAAGCTCGTGCGGCTCCGTCGCGCCGGCCGCAATCGCGGCGTCGAGCGCGGCCTGGTCGAAGCGGGCATAGGCGCGCACGTTCTCCGGCGCGGCGAAATCGGCCACCAGCAGATCGACGGGGCCGTCGCCCTTGGTCTGGACGATCAGCTTGCCCTCGAACTTCAGCGAGGTGCCGAGCAGTACGGTCAGCGTGATCGCCTCGGCGAGCAGCCGGGCGACGGGCGCGGGATAGTCGTGCCGGCCGAGAATGCCGTCGAGCATCGGGCCGAGCTGCACGGCGCGGCCGCGCACGTCGAGACCCTCCACCTGGAACGGCAGGACATGATCATCGCCGGCAAAGCCGGGTTCGCCGAGTTTCAGGGCATTTTCCGCCATCATCATCATTCTGCTCCTTGCACGCTTCGGCGCCGCCGAGGCCATGGGCCCGGCCTGCTTCCGACAGGCGTTCTACCGTGATACCGCGCTCGCTCCTACCCGATCATTCCATACCGGACGGGCATGCGCCAGAGAAAGCGCCTTGCGGCGCCCGGACTGCTGATAACGTCCGCAAACCTCTCCTCCGTCACGGTCGGGTCTGACCCGACCATCCACGGCCGCGGGTGCCGTGTGGATCCCCGGGTCAAGCCCGAGGATGACGACAGAGAGTGGGCGATGCTTATCAGCAAACCAGGCGCCTCGCGGCGCTCCGTGATGGCCCCTAGATCGTGTTGCCGGGGGCGCTTTTCAAGGTCGGCGTCAGACGACGCCGAAGCACCAGGCGAGGATCGACTTCTGCGCGTGGAGACGGTTCTCCGCCTCGTCGAAGACCACGGATTGCGGGCCGTCGATCACCTCGTCGGTCACTTCCTCGCCGCGGTGGGCGGGCAGGCAGTGCATGAAGAGCGCATCCTTGTTAGCGCGCGCCATCAGCTGCTCGTTGACCTGGTAGGGCTGGAAGATGTTGTGGCCGCGGGCGCGGTGCTCCTGGTTCATCGAGACCCAGCAGTCCGTGACGATGAGATCGACACCGTCGACGATCGCCTCCGGATCATGCCCGAGCAAGATGTCGCCGCCGTTGTCGCGCGCCCAGTTCAGGATCTTGTCGTCGGGCTCCGAGCCCATCGGCACGGCCATCTTCATCTTGTAGCCGAAGCGGGCGGACCCCTCGACGAAGGAATGCAGCACGTTGTTGCCGTCGCCCGTCCAGGCGAAGGTCTTGCCCCTGGTGGAACCGCGATGCTCCTCGAAGGTCATGATGTCGGCCATGATCTGGCAGGGATGCGTCAGGTCGGTCAGCGCGTTGATGACGGGCACGGTGGCGTGCTCGGCAAGCTCCAGCAGGCGGGCATGGTCCGTCGTGCGGATCATGATGGCATCGACATAGCGCGAGAGGACCTTGGCCGTGTCGCCGATCGTCTCGGCGCGGCCGAGCTGCATCTCCGTGCCCGACAGGAACAGCGTCTCGCCGCCGAGCTGGCGCATGCCGACGTCGAAGGAGACGCGCGTGCGGGTGGAGGGCTTCTCGAAGATCATCGCGAGCATCTTGCCGGCGAGCGGCTTGGCTTCGGTGCCGGCCTTGCTGGCGGCCTTGCGCGTGTGCGCATCGTCCATGATGACGCGGAGATCGCTTTCCGAAACGGCGGAAAGGTCGAGAAAATGCTTGGCCATGATATGTCCTGTCTGTCCGTTCGCTGCTTACGCGGCCTTGGCGGCCGTCAGCTTTTCCGCCGCCCGCTCGATGCGGGCAAGCCCCTCGCGCGCCTCTTCGGCGGTCACGGTCAATGGCGGCAGCAGCCGCAGCACGTTGTCGCCCGCCGGCACGGCCAGCAGGTTTTCCGCCCGCACGCCCTTCAGCAGGTCGGCGACCGGGATCTTCGCCTTGATGCCGAGCATCAGGCCCTCGCCGCGAATGTCCTCGATGACGTCGGGGAAACGGTCCTTCAGCGCGGCCAGCCCCTGGCGGAAGACGAGCGCGACGTCGCGCACATGCTCGAGGAAACCGTCTTCCAGCACCACGTCGAGCACGGCATTGCCGACGGCCATCGCGAGCGGGTTGCCGCCATAGGTGGAGCCGTGCGTGCCGGCGACCATGCCGGCCGCCGCCTCGTTCGTGGCAAGGCAGGCGCCGAGCGGGAAGCCGCCGCCGATGCCCTTGGCGATCGCCATGATGTCGGGCGTCACCCCTGCCCATTCATGGGCGAAGAGGCGCCCCGTGCGGCCGACACCGGTCTGCACCTCATCCAGGATGAGCAGCAGGCCGTATTCATCGCAGAGCTGGCGCAGCTCCTGCATGAACTCCTTCGACACCGGGCGCAGCCCGCCCTCGCCCTGCACCGGCTCGATCAGGATGCCCGCCGTTTCCTCGGTGATCGCATCCTTGACGGCCGCGATATCGCCGAAGGGAACCTTGAGGAAGCCCGGCGCCTTGGGGCCGAAGCCCTCGATATACTTCTCCTGACCGCCGGCGGCGATCGTCGCGATCGTGCGGCCGTGGAAGGCGCCTTCGAAGGTGATGATGTGGTACTTGCCGGCATGGCCCTTGGCGAAATGGTAGCGCCGCGCCGTCTTGATCGCACATTCCAGCGCCTCGGCGCCCGAATTGGTGAAGAACACCTTGTCGGCGAAGGTTGCCTCCGTCAGCCGGCGGCCAAGGCTTTCCTGGCCCGGAACCTCGTAGAGGTTCGACAGGTGCCAGACCTTGTCGGCCTGGTCCTTCAGCGCGGCGACGAGATGGGGATGTGCATGGCCCAGCGAATTGACGGCGACGCCGGCGGCAAAATCGAGATATCGCTCGCCATCCTCGGTGATCAGCCACACGCCCTCCCCGCGCGTGAACCTGAGCGGCGCACGCATATAGGTTTCATAGAGCGGCGCGACATCGGCCATGCACGGATCCTCCGAAAAGAGATGCGGAAAAACAGGAATGCGGCTTGACTTTTCCGGGCTTCAGAAAAACCAAAAGCCGCCTTTCGGCGGCATGCCGCACTATCGGCATTTCCCATTGGGATGTCAACAAAATCGCGCCCGAAATGGCGCTGAACATCCCGCAAGGTGAGGATTCGCGGCACGCACGGAAGGTGTCTCTATCGAGTCACACCCGACCAGCAAGTTGGGGAAAACTCCGAAATCGATTCGCCCGGATTCCGGCGACTCTTGTCACAGAGTCCACCGGTCTCTAGGTTAAAGACCAATTACTAGACTGCATGCGGCGGAACTAGTCACCAAAAGAGTTAGGGCGTTCAGGTTCCGGACCCGTCCGGAACACGACGAGGGATTCCCGCATCCTGGGCGCCGAGCGGAGACGAAAACATGAACTGGACAGACGAGCGCGTCGAGAAACTCAAGAAACTCTGGAGCGAGGGCTTGAGCGCGAGCCAGATCGCGGCGCAGCTCGGCGGCGTCAGCCGCAACGCAGTCATCGGCAAGGTGCACCGGCTGAACCTGCCCGGCCGCGCCAAGGCCGGCGGCACGCAGGCCGCGGCACGCCCGAAGCGCCCGGCCCCGGCGACGCCGCGCCCGTCGAACTTCGCGGCCCGTCCGGTCACCACCCGTGCCGTCGCCCGCCCGGCCGGCAACACCATCCCCAAGGAAGAGATCGATTTCGAGACGCAGGCCGAGCAGCTCCCGGTTCCGGCCAACGGCAACAACGTGGTCGTGCCGATGTCGCGCCGGCTGGAGCTGACCCAGCTCACCGAACGCACCTGCAAATGGCCGATCGGCGACCCGCTCAACGACGACTTCCACTTCTGCGGCAACGAGTCCCCGGACAACTCGCCCTACTGCACCTACCACCAGCGCCTCGCCTACCAGCCCTCGGCCGAGCGCCGGCGGATGCGGTAACGTTTCCCACGGCAGGACATGCGATGCGGGCCCGAAAGGGTCCGTTTTCGTTTGCGGCGCAGGATAGCCCCTCATCCGCCGGCCCCGCACAAACGCAAACAGGCCCCTGAGGGCCCATTTCCGTCCTTGGGAGGAATCCCGTTCGCTCAGGCCTCCAGCGAATAGCCCGCGCCGCGCACGGTGCGGATGACGTCCTGCATGTTGGCGAAGTTGAGCGCCTTGCGCAGGCGCCCCACATGCACGTCGACGGTGCGTTCGTCGACATAGATGTCGTGGCCCCAGACGCCATCGAGAAGCTGCGAGCGCGAGAAGACGCGGCCGGGCGAGGTCATCAGGAATTCCAGGAGACGGAACTCCGTCGGGCCGAGGCGGACCTCGCGGGTGCGGCGGTGGACGCGGTGTGTCTCGCGGTCGAGCTCGATGTCGCCGCAACGCAGCACCGTCGAGACAACCTCGGGCTTGGCCCGGCGCAGCATCGCCCGCACGCGGGCGACGAGTTCCGGCGTCGAGAAGGGCTTGACCACATAGTCGTCCGCGCCGGTGGCAAGGCCGCGCACGCGCTCGCTCTCCTCGCCGCGCGCCGTCAGCATGATGATCGGCAGGCGCTCGGTTTCCGGACGCTGGCGCAGGCGCCGGCACAGTTCGATGCCGGAGACGCCGGGCAGCATCCAGTCGAGGATGAGGAGGTCCGGCATGCGCTCCTGCAAGCGCATCTCGGCCTCGTCACCGGAGAGGATCGTATCGACCTCGAAACCTTCCGCTTCCAGATTGTAACGCAGGAGGACGCTGAGAGCCTCCTCGTCTTCCACGACGGCAATTCTGGGCACCATGAAGCGAATCCTGCTCTCTTTACTCGGACGCGTCGGCGACGCCGGCCGCGACGACGGAGGTCGAGGTATCGTCCTTAGGACGCTCGCCCTCCGGCTGCGAGCCGGTCGCCATGTAGTAGATGGTTTCGGCGATGTTGGTCGCATGGTCGCCGATGCGCTCGATGTTCTTGGCGCAGAACAGGAGATGCGTGCAGGGCGTGATGTTGCGCGGGTCTTCCATCATGTAGGTGAGGAGCTCGCGGAACAACGAGGTATAGATCGCATCGATCTCGTCGTCGCGCTCGCGGATGGCCTTGGCCTTCTCGATCGAGCGGGTGGCGTAGACGTCGAGCACTTCCTTGAGCTGCATCAGCGCGAGCTCGGCGAGGTGCTCGAGGCCGCGGGCCAGCTTGCGCGGCATGCCGGAGCTCTGGACGGCGATGACGCGCTTGGCGGTGTTCTTGCCGAGGTCGCCGACGCGCTCCAGCTCGGCGGCGATGCGGATCGCCCCCATGATCTCGCGCAGGTCCGCCGCCATCGGCTGGCGCTTGGCGATGGTGACGATCGCCTTGTCGTTGATCTGGCGTTCGGCGGTGTCGAGGATGACGTCCTCGGAGATGACCTTCTGGGCCAGCGCGGCATCCGTCGTGACGAGCGCTCGGACGGAATCGGCCACCATCTGCTCGGCCGTGCCGCCCATTTCGGAGATGCGGCGGGAAAGGTATTTCAGTTCTTCGTCGTAGATGGAGACGATATGGCTCGATGACATGGCTTTGTCCTTAATGCACTCGGGGTTCAGGGGTTCAGCGTCAGCCGTCAGCCGAAGCGGCCCATGATGTAGTCCTGCGTGCGCTGGTCATCCGGATTGGTGAACATCTTGTCGGTGTCGTTCTCCTCGACGAGGTTGCCGAGGTGGAACATGGCGGTGCGCTGCGAGACGCGGGCCGCCTGCTGCATCGAGTGCGTCACGATGACGATGGTGAAGTTGGCGCGCAGCTCGTGGATCAGCTCCTCGACCTTGGCGGTCGCGATCGGATCGAGCGCCGAGCAGGGCTCGTCCATCAGGATGACTTCGGGGCTGACGGCGACGGCTCTGGCGATGCACAGGCGCTGCTGCTGGCCGCCGGAGAGGCCGGTGCCGCCCTCTTGCAGGCGGTCCTTCACCTCGTTCCACAGGCCAGCCTTCTGCAGGCTCCGCTCGACGATGGCGTCGAGGTCTGCCTTCGACTTGGCAAGGCCATGGATGCGCGGCCCGTAGGCGACGTTCTCGTAGATCGACTTCGGGAAGGGATTCGGCTTCTGGAAGACCATGCCGACGCGGGCGCGCAGTTCCACGACGTCGATCGCCGGATCGTAGATATCGTCCGTGTCGAGCGTGATGCGGCCGGTGACGCGGCAGCCGTCGATCGTGTCGTTCATGCGGTTCAGCGTGCGCAGGAAGGTCGACTTGCCGCAGCCCGACGGGCCGATGAGGGCGGTCACGGTATACTCGCGGACGTTCAGGTTGACGTCGTAGAGGGCGCGCTTGTCGCCGTAATAGACCGAGACGTCCTTGCCGATCATCTTGTAGGAAATGTCGTTCATTTTCTTGTCCAGCGCTTTCTCGACTGCTGCTTCTGACATCATGTTCATAAGACCGGTCCTTCTACCAGCGCCGTTCGAAACGGCGGCGCAACAGGATAGCGCCAACATTCATGAGGATGAGGAAGATGAGGAGCACGATGATGGCCCCGGACGTGCGCTCCACGAAGGCGCGCTCCGCCTCGTTTGCCCACATGTAGATCTGCACCGGAAGGGCCGTCGCCGGATCCATCGGCGTTGCCGGCACATCGGCGACGAAGGCGACCATGCCGATGAGCAGCAGCGGTGCGGTTTCGCCGAGCGCGTGGGCAAGGCCGATGATCGTGCCCGTCAGGATGCCCGGCATGGCGAGCGGCAGCACATGGTGGAACACGGTCTGCATCTTCGAGGCGCCGAGGCCGAGGGCCGCCGAGCGGATCGACGGCGGTACGGCCTTCAGCGCGGCGCGGGTCGCGATGATGATCGTCGGCAGCGTCATGAGGGTCAGCACCAGGCCGCCAACGAGGGCCGCCGAGCGCGGGAAGCCCGCGAAGTTGACGAAGACGGCAAGGCCGAGAAGACCGTAGACGATGGAGGGCACGGCGGCGAGGTTGTTGATGTTCACCTCGATAAGGTCGGTGAAGCGGTTCTTCGGGGCGAACTCTTCGAGATAGATCGAGGCGGCGACGCCGATCGGCAGCGAGAGCACGAGCACGATCAGCATCATGTAGAGCGAGCCGATGGCCGCGACGCCGACGCCGGCGGCTTCAGGACGGCTGGATGCGCCATTGGTGAAGAGGCCGGTGTTGAAGTGCTTGGCGAGCGCGCCGCTTTCGGCGAGCGTGTTCATCCAGCCGACCTGCTTGTCGGAGACCTTGCGGTTGTTTTCCGGCACGGCGAGGTCGATCTGGCCCTTGAAGGCGGAATCGAGGTCGCCGTGCGCGAGGAAGGTCACGGTCCGGGTCGTGCCGATGATCGACGGATCGGTGGTGACGAGATTACGGAACTGCACGCGGACGCTGTCCGAGATCATGCCGTTGACCGCCCTCAGGCCGGCACGGTCGTCTTCGCCGACGCCCAGCACCTTGGCGAGCGCATTGCGCGCAACGACCGGATAGTTGGCCGAAACCAGCTTCTGTGGGTTGGTGGCGCGCTCGTTGTCCTTGTCGATGATCTCGGCGGAGAACTCGACCGGGATGGTGATCATCGTCTGCTGGAACGCGGTGTAGCCCTTGGAGACGACCGAGAAGAGCAGGAGGAACAGGAAGAGGAGACCGAAGGCGATCGCTGCCATGCCGTAGAGGCGGAAGCGGCGCTCTGCGGCGTAGCGGCGACCGAGGCCGATATCGCGGCGTTCGGGTTTTGCGGTGACGCCGAGGGCGGTCATCGAGGGGCTCGTGGAGACCTGGCTCATTCGTACTGCTCCCGGTATTTGCGCACGATGTAGAGGGCGTAGATGTTGAGGCAAAGCGTGATGACGAAGAGCGTGATGCCGAGCGCGAAGGCCACCAGCGTCTGCGGCGAGGTGAATTCGAGGTCGCCCGTCAGCTGGTTGACGATCTTGACCGTCACGGTCGTCATCGGCTCGAAGGGGTTGAGCTGCATGCGGGCGGCAACGCCGGCGGCCAGCACCACGATCATGGTTTCGCCGACGGCGCGGGACGCGGTCATCAGAAGCGCGCCGACGATGCCAGGAAGAGCGGCGGGCAGGATAACGCGCTTGATCGTTTCCGAGCGGGTGGCGCCGAGGCCGAGCGAACCGTCACGCAGCGCCCGCGGCACGGCGGTGATGATGTCGTCGGACAGCGAGGAGACGTAGGGGATCAGCATGATGCCCATGACGAAACCGGCCGTCAGAACGCTCTGCGCCTGGATGAAGCTGGCATAGTTGCCGGTGACGAGGCCGCTCAGCTGGGCGGAGATGTCGCGCAGGAACGGGCCGACGGTCACCAGGGCGAAGAAGCCGTAGACGATGGTCGGGATGCCGGCGAGCACTTCGAGCAGCGGCTTGGCCACCGAGCGGACGTGGCGCGAGGCATATTCCGACATGTAGATGGCGGCGAAGAGGCCGACCGGCACGGCGACGAGCATGGCGACGAAGCCGATATAGAGGGTGCCGGCGAGCAGCGGGATCAGGCCGAACTGGCCGGAGGAATCCGTGGCGCCGGCGGCGGCGAAGCGCGGGTCCCAGGTCGTGCCGAAGAAGAACTCCCAGGCCGGGACCATGTTGAAGAAGCTGATCGCTTCCGTCGCCATCGACGCGACGATGCCGACGGTCGTCAGGATCGCGATGGACGAGGCGACGATGAGGCCGACCAGCATGACGCCCTCGACGCGGTTGCGGGCGCGGAATTTCGGCGCGATCGCGCGGTAGGCGAAGGCACCGCCGGCAAGCGCGGCGATCACGACGAGGATCGACAGGAACGTGCTGCTTGCCGTCGTCATACGGTTGAGGTCGTCGGCGGCCGTCAGCATGTAGGGCGCCGGGTCGGCCGCGAGCGGCACGCCCTTGCTGCCCAACACCTCGCGGGCGGCGGTGCCGTCCTTGAACAGCGCATCGCGCTCTTCCGCCGAGAGCAGCTTGAAGCCGCGGGCAATGGCGCCGATCATGTTGTAGTTGAGGTTCTGCGTCGCCTGCGGCTCGGCCTTCACCTCGTCGGGGAAGCCGCCGCGCACCGCCGAACCGATATAGATCGGGCTCGCGATGATCCAGACCAGCAGGATGGCGATGGCCGGCAGCATGGACCAGATGGCGACGAAGGAGCCGTAGTAGCCCGGCCGGGAATGCAGACTGGAAAGCTTGCCGCCGGCAAGCGCGTTGGCGCGCCAGCTGCCGATAAGATAGCCCACCACGCCGATGACGGCGACGATAAGCAGTAGAAGGGAAATACTCATTGAGAAAATTCTCCCGGCGAGATCATCCGCCCTGAGCGTGCCGAGTGCCCGCCCCGACCGTTCGACAAGGCGCCCCATTCCCGGTCGAAGAACATGACGTGGGCGAAACCGCCCAAAGGGAGCGGCCGGCGCGGCATTCTTGCGAAATACCGTGCCGGCCGACGTTCATTACATGATCTTGCCGTCGGCGAAGGTCTTGCGGATCTCTTCGCGCTCGGCATCCGGAGCGGCGACGAGGCCGTATTCAGCCAGCGGGGAGTCAGGGCCGATCATGTCGTCGCTCGTGAAGAACTCGACATATTCCTTCAGGCCCGGGATGACGCCGAGATGTGCCTTCTTGACGTAGAAGAACAGCGGGCGGGAAACCGGGTATTCGCCCGAAGCGATCGTCTCGGTCGACGGAACGATGCCGTTGACGGTGGCGACCTTCAGCTTGTCGGCGTTGTTCTCATAGAAGGAGAGGCCGAACACGCCGATGCCGGACTTGTTGGCAGCGATGCGGGCGAGCGTCTCGGTGTAGTCGCCGTCGATGTCAACGGCCAGGCCATCCTTGCGGACGGCTACGCACTTGGAGAGCTGTTCCTTCTCGTCAGCGACGGCCGCCTTGATGACGTCCTGGGCGCCCGAGTCCTTGCAGCCGTGAGCGAGGATCTTCTCTTCGAAGACTTCGCGCGTGCCGTGCTTTTCGCCGGGGATATAGGCGGCGATCTCGACGTCCGGCAGGTCCTTGTTGACTTCCGACCACTTCTTGTAGGGGTTGGCGACGAGCTTGCCGTCGACGACGACTTCGGCGGCGAGCGCCTGGTAGAGATCCTTCGGCTCGAGCTTCAGGTCGGCATTGCCGGCGTCGGTGGCGAACACGATGCCGTCATAGCCGATCTTGACTTCCTGGATCTCGGTCACGCCGGCTGCCTTGCAGGCCTCCACTTCGCTGTCCTTGATCGGGCGCGAGGAGTTGGCGATGTCGATGGTGTTCGGGCCGACGCCCTTGCAGAATTCCTTCAGGCCGCCGGAAGAACCACCGGACTCGACGATCGGCGTCTTGAAGTCGGGGAAGGTCTCGCCGAACGTCTCGGCGACGATCTTGGCGTAGGGAAGAACGGTGGACGAGCCGGCGATCTGGACCTGGTCGCGCGCAACGGCAACGCCTGCGAATGCGGCGGAGGCAACGAGCGCCGCAACAGTGAGCTTAAGAGATTTCATCTGGGTTCTCCCGAAGAGGACGTGTGTGGTGCGCTGTTCTGCGCTCTCTGCCGTTGACCGGCGGCCCTTCTCTAAACCCCGATCGCCCTCCCTTTTATGTCAGTTTGACGAAACATTTGTGACACAACAAATATCTGAAATTGCTGCGCTATTTTCATCGGGACGACAGGAGCGCCATCCTTTGTGTCAGAATTTGACGGTGAAGACCGTGCCCTTGCCCACCTCGGACTTCACCACGAGGCGCGCCCGGTGGCGGGTGAGGATGTGCTTGACGATGGCAAGGCCGAGGCCTGTGCCCTTCTTGGACCGGCTCGCTTCCACGTTAACCCGATAGAAACGTTCGGTGATGCGCGGCACATGCTCCGGGGGAATGCCGGGGCCGTAATCGGTGACGGAGAATTCGACGGGAACGTCGCCGCCGCCGGAAAGCACGACATCCACCCGCTTGCCCTCCTGGCCGTATTTGCAGGCGTTTTCGATCAGGTTCTCGAAGACCTCGACCAGTTCGTCGCGGTCGCCGGGAACGGTGACCGGGTGCTTCGGCAGGTCGAGCGCAACCTCCACCCCGAGATCGGAGGCGAGCGGCTGCAGGCTGTCGCGCACATGGCCGAGCAGCGGCACGAGATCGACGGTCTGGTCCAGCGTCAGGTTCGAACGCAGCTCAAGGCGGGAGAGCGAGAGCAGGTCGTCGACGAGGCGGCTCATGCGCGTCGCCTGCTCGTGCATGATGCCAAGGAAACGTTCGTGCGCCTTCGCATCGTTCTTCGCCGGGCCCTGCAGCGTCTCGATGAAGCCGCGCAGCGAGGCGAGCGGGGTGCGCAGCTCGTGGCTGGCATTGGCGACGAAATCGGACCGCATGCGATCGATACGGCGGGCCTGCGAGACGTCGCGGAAGGTCAGCAGCCACAGGGGCTCGCCCGCCCGCTCGGCGAGCGGCGCGATGCGCACGACATAGACCGTTTCCGACGGCAGACGCTCGGCATGCTCGGTCTCCCGCGTCTGGCCGCTGGCGATCGCGTCGCGCACCATGTCGAGGATACCGGGCGCGCGGATGCGGCCGGCCAGGTCGCTGCCGCGCGGGATCACGCCGAAGATCGCCTCGGCCGCGCGGTTCTGCAATTTGACCGTCTCGCGGCCCGAGAGCAGCAGGGCGGGCGCATCGAGCGCGCCGAGAACCGCGGCAATGGCGGAAAGGTCATCGGCAGGCGGGACGGCGGCCTGAACCTCCGGCACCGGACTGGCGGAGGCCGCCATGGTCCTGCCGCCGGCCTCCACCAGGCGCCGTTCCGTGCGCAAGAGGCCGGCAATGACGAGCAGGAGGACGGCGAAGGACACCCAGCCGAGATGCAAGCCCGCGAGCCACATCATGAAGCCGACGAAAACGGCCGAGGCAATGAGCACCCGCTCGCCCCACAGTTGCGCCGCCAGCCAGCCGAGACCCGTCCGCTGATCCGTCACCGCCACCCATTCCCTCGCAAGCATCCCGTCCTCCGCGGCCTCCATCGATTCTCCATGGATAGCGCGGCTTCATGACATGTTTTTCACGGCGCGCTTGAATTCGCAATCCGGTTGTGGCCACCTGCGGCGATGCGGCATCAGCCGCGCCCCGTGATTTCAAGGAGTGGACGATGGCGGAAAAGGTCGAAAACCGGGTCGTTGAACTGGACATCGGCGGCAAGAAGCGGGTGTTCGATATCGACGATCCGAAGCTGCCCGACTGGATCGAAGACAAGGCCTTCGGCTCCGACGACTATCCCTACGACAAGAAACTCGACAACAAGGACTACGAAAGGACCCTGAAGCTGCTGCAGATCGAGCTGGTCAAGGTGCAGTTCTGGCAGCAGAAGACCGGCAAGCGCGTGATGGCGGTATTCGAGGGGCGGGACGCGGCCGGCAAGGGCGGTGCGATCCACGCCACCATGTCCTACATGAACCCGCGCTCCGCGCGCATCGTGGCGCTGACGAAGCCGACCGAGACCGAGCGCGGCCAATGGTATTTCCAGCGCTATGTCGCGACCTTTCCGACATCGGGCGAATTCGTGCTGTTCGACCGCTCCTGGTACAACCGCGCCGGCGTCGAGCCGGTGATGGGCTTCTGCACGCCGGAGCAATACGAAAAATTCCTGAAGGAGACGCCGCGCTTCGAAAAGATGATCGTCGCGGAAGACATCCAGCTCTTCAAGTTCTGGCTCAACATCGGCCGGGAAATGCAGCTGAAGCGCTTCCACGACCGCCGGCACGATCCGCTCAAGGTCTGGAAGCTCTCACCGATGGACATCGCCGCGCTCAACAAGTGGGGCGACTACACGGACAAGCGCGATCGCATGCTGAAGGAAACCCATACGGACCACGCCCCCTGGACCGTGATCCGCGCCAATGACAAGCGCCGCGCCCGCATCAACCTGATCCGCCACATCCTCGGGACGCTCGACTACGAGGGCAAGGACGAGAAGGCGATTGGCGAGATCGACAAAAAGATCGTCGGCGCGGGGCCGGGCTTCCTCAAGTAGGCGGCAGGCGGCTCATTCGCCCGGCAGGATGCGGACGGCGTAGAGGTTCACGCTCGCATCCCCGCCGGTGATGTCGCTGTTCAGCACGAGATGGCCCGGCTCGCTCGGCGAGAGCGAGCGGTCGAATTCCACCTGGAACAGGATGTCGGTCCGCTCCGACACGGTGAAGCGATGGCGGCCGCAGCCGCCCATGGTGGAGAAATCGCATTCGACCGCGACCTGCACCGGCTTGCCGTTGACCGACTGCACGGTCATGGCGATCGTCGAGGTCTTGCCGCCCATCTCGCCGAGGATTTCGGGCGAAACCTCGATCAGCACCGCGCCCTCGCGCTCCGGATTGGTGGAGGTTACGCGCACGGCAGGCCCCTCATTGGTGCTCACCGCCTCGAAACGGCCCGACGTGCCGGCGGACAGCCGTGCCGCATCGCCCGGCGAGAACACGGCCCGCCAGTCGGAGGAGAAGCGGCTCTGTGTGTCGAGCGCCTTCTTGATGGGGTCCTCGCCGGAAAAGTCCTCGCCGGAAACGGTGGCCGGCGGCGTCGAGCCGTCCGCGCCGCTGCGCAGTTCCTGGAGCAGGCCGCTCGTCTGCACCCACCAGGCAAGCGCACCGCCGGCGGCAATCAGCGTCGCCACGACGAGCAGGAAGGAGAACAGCCGGCCGCGCCGCTTGCGCGCCTTGGCGACCCGCTCGGGACGAAAATCCGATGCCTCGCTGGCGGCAGCGGCAGCGGAGGCCGTATTCGGCGTGCTCTTGGCAAAGCCGTCCTCGCGTTCGGGGCGGAGGGCACCGATATCGCTTGCCGCCGACGGCCGATCCGCCTCCAGGCGCGGCTCGGGGCGATCCTCCCGCTCGGCGCGCAGCACCGGTTCCGGCCGTGCCTCGACCGCCGGCTCGACGCGAACCTCGCGGGCCGGCGCCGCCGAAAGCTGCGCGCGCTCTTCCGCCTCGATCTGGTGAATGGTGGCTTCCAGCCGGTGGCGCTGGCCGGCGATCGTCTCGGGGTCGTTGATCTCCTGCTTGCGCAGGCCCGCCTCCAGCGCGTTGCGCGCCGACTGGTAGATCCGCGCCCGAACTTCGGCATTGGCGCGTTCCGAGCGCGCCAGCGCGTTTCTGATTGCCGTCTCCAGTCCGCTCACATCCGACCCTTCTGCGGGAGCCGCGCGAGACCGCGGCCATGATACACTGTGGAACGAGCTCCACTTTCCGGCTTTCGTTAGCATTTGCGTAACGTTTGCCGGGAATTTGCGCAAGCCTTCCAGCCGAAACTGCCCCTGCTTGGCCGGGGATAAGCGCCGCGACGGGGCGATGGATCGCGTGCGGCGGGCCCGCTGGCGCAGGTCACGGCAATCCTCGCCCCCTGCGCAGACGCCCGCCATTTGTCGCGGACAGACACTTCATTCATGTGCCCGCACTCACCTCCGCTCCGCCGTCAGGGGAGGCACGCCTGGTGCGTTCCTGGTGCGGACAATGCCGCGGGGCGTGTCCCTCCTTGCAGAAGGCAATCGCCCATGGAGTTCGACGTTACCGTTCTCCCCTTCCGCTCCGCAGGGAGAAGGGAGAGGCGCCTCAGCCCCATATGCGATCGCCCTGCTCCTTGCAGGAAGAGATTGCGGCTCCGATGCGATGCCCGGTATCGCGAGGGATAGGTTTCCCTGGGATTGCGGGCGCAAGCCCGTTTCGCGCTTCTGGCGCACATGCTCTCGAAGCCCCGCCGCAACCGCCGTCCCACCGCCCCTTTTCAGCGGGAGTGCTCGCTGCTATGGTTTTGACGTTTACGAAAACGTCAAAACCATACAGGACATCCCTCATGGCCCTGCCCGCGATCCTCAAGGACAAGCTGCGCCTGCCCGTCATCGGCGCGCCGCTCTTCATCGTCTCGCATCCCGCGCTGACCCTTGCACAATGCAAGGCCGGTGTCATCGGCGCCTTCCCGGCGCTGAATGCGCGCCCGGAATCCCAGCTCGACGAATGGCTGGCGGAGATCACCGAGGGCCTTGCCGCACACGATGCGAAGAACCCCGGCCACCCCGCCGCCCCCTTCGCCGTCAACCAGATCGTCCACCGCTCCAACAAGAGGCTGGAGCACGACCTCATGATGTGCGTGAAATACAAGGTGCCGGTGGTCATCTCCTCGCTCGGCGCGGTGCCGGAGGTGAATGCGGCGATCCACTCCTATGGCGGCATCGTGCTGCACGACGTCATCAACAACCGCCACGCCAATTCGGCGATCCGCAAGGGGGCTGACGGCCTGATCGCGGTGGCCGCCGGCGCTGGCGGACATGCCGGCACCCTCTCGCCCTTCGCGCTGGTCCAGGAGATCCGCGAATGGTTCGACGGCCCCCTCCTCCTTTCCGGCGCGATCGCGACCGGCGGCGCCATTCTCGCGGCGGAGGCGATGGGCGCCGACATGGCCTATATCGGCTCGCCCTTCATCGCGACGAACGAGGCGCGCGCGAGCGAGGCCTACAAGCAGACGATCGTCGACAGCGCGAGTGCCGACATCGTCTATTCCAACTATTTCACCGGCATCCACGGCAACTACCTGAAACCTTCCATCGCTGCCGCCGGCCTGGATCCCGACCATCTGCCGGAAGCCGACCCTTCCAAGATGGACTTCGACAAGGCCACCACCGGGGCGAAGGCCTGGAAGGACATCTGGGGCTGCGGCCAGGGCATCGGCGCGATCAAGGCCGTCGCCCCCGTCGAGGACCTCGTCGCCCGACTGGACCGCGAATATCACGCGGCCAGGGGCCGTCTCTGCGCCGCATGACCCGCCCCGATCCGCTGCACCGCACAGGAAAAATGCGGAAGTTGAAACTCCCCGCTTGAAATCTCCTCCCATTGCGGTTATCAGCGCACCCATTCCGGTCCCGACACGCTTCGGGACCCGGCAAGGGCCGCTTTAGCTCAGTCGGTAGAGCACATCATTCGTAATGATGGGGTCACGTGTTCGAGTCACGTAAGCGGCACCACTCACTTCCAAACCCGTAAAATGCCTGTTCACGACGCGGTCGGCGCGTCGGATATCTGTTTTTTCAGGCGGGTGGCGGCCATGGCGTAGCCGCCGGCGGCGCCGTCGATGAAATGCATGTGGTCGCGCCGGAGCGCCGTCGGCACGATACAGGTCATCAGCGCCGAATCCTGCCGGTGCAGGCCGAAATGGCAAATGCCGGCGCCTGCGGCCTGCTCCAGCCGGGCCTCGATCTGTCGAAACCGTGCCGGGTCGATGTCGATGGTCATCTTCAAGCCATCGTCGAACTTGCGGAAATCCGCGTTCCGGGCCACATCCCGGCGGTACGCCTTGGGGTCGAAGCGGCCGAGCGTCAGGCCGAGGCGGTAAAGGCCGGCGGTCAGGAGATGCTGCCCGAGGATGACGAACCAGTGCCGGATGCGCCCTCCCTTCGGGGCCGCCTTCGTTTCCACCGACAAACCGGCGCCGGACAGGCCGATCTGCGGGCCCTCCGGCGCGATCGGATGGCCCTCCCGCTCCTCGCCGCCGGCCAATGCGACGATCTCCAGGACCAGGGCTTCGAAGGCCTGCGCGTTGCCCTGTCCGGCGGGAAGCGCGATGATCGAGACGATGTCGCCGCGGCGGGAGCGGATCGGGTTCCATCGACAGGAGAGGCCGGTAAGGTCCGGATGGGTCTCCGGCGGTGCCGGCGGCACGGCAAAGCGTCCCTCCTTCATGCACGCTTCGGCCCAGCTCGACCCGCCGCCGGCAAACATCGCGTAGGAAACGTCCGGGGTGACCTGGAACCGTGCGACGCGCACTTCGCGCCCGGCGGCGATGATCTCGGCGACGGGAACGAGCGCGACGCGCAGCGTCAGCCCGAGTTCCTTGCCGACCCAGTTCTGCACCGCCGAAAGGGCACTGCGCGCCCTTTCGGCACCGGACGGCGGCACGGCGACGATGGCGCCGTCACCGCCGAAGACGAAGGGAAGATCGTTGTTGCCGAGCGCATTCAGGACCGCCGAGATGACGCTGGCGCCGGCCATGTTGACCGCCTTGTAGCGGCCGGCCTCGATCGCGCCGGAGGAATCGACGATATCCGCCGTCGCCAGCGCCCAGCCGGCCGGCAGCGCATGATAGTTGTGGCTGTCCGCAACGCCGGCGAAATCGACGAAGACGGGAAGCGCGCTGAAGAATGTTTCGCTGGAAAGCTCGTTCATGCCGCAAGGCTACCATATCGGCGCGGGGCAGACGACGGTGGTTCGGCCAGGAGCGGAGAACCGCCTGTCGCCGGCAACGTGCCTGGAACACAGGCGCCTGGGGCGAAGCACACCGGCCTTCGACCGCGCGAGGCAGGAAGGCCCGCCGGAACCGGCGGGCTTGCGGGATGCAGGCGGTTTCCTCCATCGTGCGGCCGGCGCATGCGCTGAGGGCTGCCAGCCCGGTCAGCCGACCTTGTGTTCCGGATCGAGCCTCGAGCCGGTGTCGGACGGCGGCTCGATGATGATCGGCGACGGCGCTTCGGTGGCATCCACCTCACGGATCCATTCGCGCCAGATGGCGACGAGGAGGGCCATGAGGACGGGACCGATGAAGAGGCCGAGGAACCCCATGGTCTTCACGCCGCCGATGAGGCCGAAGAAGGTGGGCAGGAACGGCAGCTTGATCGGACCGCCGACGAGGCGGGGCCGCAGCGTCTTGTCGACGATGAAGAGCTCGACCGATCCCCAGACGAAGAGGGCGAGGCCCGCGACGGGCGAGCCGCTGGAGACGAGATAGATGGAGACGAGCGTGAAGGAGAGCGGCGCACCGCCGGGGAAGAGCGCCATGATGCCGGTCAGGACACCGAGCGTGACGGCCGACGGCACGCCGGCGATCCAGTAGGCGATGCCGAGCACGATGCCTTCGCCGATGGCGATCAGCGTCATGCCGGTGACGGTGGAGCTGATCGTCGCCGGCACGATGCGCGAGATGCGCTCCCAGCGCATCGGCAGGATGCGCTCGCCCAGCCGATCCACCTGGCCGGCGAAGGACTGGCCGTCGCGATAGATGAAGAAGAGAGCGATCAGCATGAACAGCATGGCGAGCAGCAGGCCGAAGGCCTTGCCGCCGGCCGCCAGCGCAACCCGGTAGATATTGCCGATATTGGCGCCGCTGACGATCTGCGTCAGCTCGCCGATGGCCCCCGGGTGATCGAGGAAGCGCGTCCATTGCATGTCGAGCCAGCCGCCGATCACCGGCAGCGCGCCGATCCAGTCCGGCGTCGGCGCGCCGGTGCGGTTCGTCTCGACGGCCCAGCCGATCCAGTCGCGGATCTCGTGGAAGGCATAGGTCGAGGCGATCATGATCGGCCCGACGATGAAGGCGAGGATCAGAAGGATGGCGATGGAGGCGGCGAGCGTGCGATTGCCGTTCACCTGGGCGAGCAGGCGCGAATAGAGCGGCCAGCTGGCAAAGGCGATGACGAGCGCGGCAAGCACCGGCACGACGAAGCCGTGGAAGAAGTAGATGCCGGCGAACACGATGAGGACGAGGAGCCAGCGCGCCGCCGAGATGGGCGATATGAGCGCGACGCTGCTCGGGCGCGCCGCGCCGAGAAACCGGGGCTCACTTCTGCGATGTTCCGAATGCAGCAAACTCGTCCACTCCCTTGGGGCCGGGCTCCGGCCGACTGTCTAGATAAGGTGTATCCCAAGAATGTTAAACATATACGTGGTTTTTTTGGCGGGGCGCGCCGAGAGGTCGCAGACGGGCGCGATCGCCCGTTCACGAAAGATGGAACGGCAGGCCGCAGGTGGATTGTTGACGTTTACGTCAATGTAAGTTACCGATGACCCTTGATGACGCTTGCCAAAAGCTTCATCCTGTGTGCATCGGATGGTTGGAGGACCCTTCGGTGCCGGCGGGACCGCGCGCAAGAGGAGGAACATCATGTCGGCCACGATCCAGGACACTTCCCCGCAACCGACCGGCCGTTTCTGGCTTGCCTCCTACCCGGAAGGCATGGCGGAGGCGATCGCCCCGCTCGAACATGCCTCGATCGGCGCCCTCGTCGAGAGCTGCTGCGCGCGCTATGCCGATCGCCCGGCCTTCACCAGCATGGGCAAGACGCTGACATTCCGCGATTTCGAGGCGGCCTCGGCCCGGATCGGCGCCTGGCTGCAGGCAAGGGGCCTCGAAAAGGGCGACCGTGTCGCCGTCATGATGCCGAACATCCTGCAGAACCCGGTGATCATCTTCGGTATCCTGCGCGCCGGGTTCGTCGTGGTGAACGTCAACCCGCTTTACACGCCGCGCGAGCTCGAACACCAGCTGAAGGATGCCGGCGCCAAGGCACTGTTCGTGCTGGAGAATTTCGCGAGCACCGTGGCGCAGGTCGTCTCACGCACGGCCGTCAGGCATGTCGTCGTCGCCACGATGGGCGACATGCTCGGGCTCAAGGGCCTCATCGTCAACCTCGTCGTGCGCAAGGTGAAGAAGCTCGTGCCGGCCTGGTCGCTGCCGGGCCATGTGCCGTTCACCCAGGTGACGGCGGAAGGCGCGCGCGGCACGCTGAAACCCGTCGACATTGCGCCGGACGACACCGCCTTCCTGCAATATACCGGCGGCACGACGGGCGTTTCGAAAGGCGCGACGCTGACCCATGCCAACCTGCTCTCCAATATGGAGCAGATCAAGCTGTGGATCGAGCCGACCTTCCATATCAAGAAGCGGCCGGACCAGCTCGTCTTCATCTGCGCGCTGCCGCTCTACCATATCTTCGCCTTGACGGTGAACGGGCTGATGGGCATCGCGCTCGGCGGTCACAATGTGCTGATCGCCAATCCGCGCGACATCCCGGCCTTCGTCAAGGAGCTGGCGAAATACCGGGTGCATATCTTCCCCGGGCTCAACACGCTGTTCAACGCGCTGATGAACAATCCGGACTTCGCCAAGCTGGACCTTTCCGGCCTCGTGCTGACGCTCGGCGGCGGCATGGCGGTGCAGCGGCCGGTCGCCGAGCGCTGGCAGAAGATGACGGGCTGCGCCATCACCGAGGGCTACGGCCTTTCGGAGACCTCGCCGGTGGCGACCGCCAACCGCTTCGACAAGCCGGAATTCACCGGCACGATCGGCCTGCCGCTGCCCTCGACGGACATCGAGATCCGCGATGACGACGGCAGGACGCTGGCGCTCGGCGAGGTGGGCGAGATCTGCATCCGCGGCCCGCAGGTCATGGCCGGCTACTGGCAGCGGCCGGACGAGACGGCCAAGGCGATGACCCCGGACGGCTTCTTCCGCTCCGGCGACATCGGCTTCATGACGCCGGAGGGCCTTATCAAGATCGTCGACCGCAAGAAGGACATGATCCTCGTCTCCGGCTTCAACGTCTTCCCGAACGAGATTGAGGAAGTGGCGATGTCGCATCCCGGCATTCTCGAATGCGCGGCGATCGGCGTGCCGGACGAGCATTCCGGCGAGGCGGTGAAACTCTTCGTGGTGCGCAAGGACCCCGCGCTGACCGAAGCGGACGTGAAGGCCCATTGCGCGGCGAACCTGACCAACTACAAGCGGCCGAAATTCGTCGAGTTCCGCAACGAGCTGCCGAAATCCAATGTCGGCAAGATATTGCGCAAGGATCTCCGGGGCTGATGTGCGCCCCGGTTAAACCGATTTAATTTTTTCGCCAAGTGGCATTTGCGGTCTTGATTTGCTCCTGCCAAAGCGACTAGCTAGCCGGCATCGTCCCAAGCCAAGGAAGACGCCGATGAACGCGCTTGTCGAAAAGCTGAAATCCATCGTTCGCGATACCAACGCCACAGACATAAGGGCTGCCTTCGCGGCCGATCCGCAGCGGTTCTCCCGCTACAACGCCACGCTCGGCGACCTCCTCTTCGATTATTCCAAGTGTGCGGTCAACGACGCGGTGCTCGACGGGCTGGAAGCACTCGCCCGGCACGCGGACGTGGAGGGCAAGCGCGACGCGATGTTCTCCGGCGCCATCATCAACATCACGGAGGAGCGCGCGGTGCTGCACACGGCGCTGCGCAACCGCGCCAACACGCCGGTGCTCGTCGAGGGCAAGGACGTCATGCCGGATGTCAACGCCGTGCTCGACGCCATGGGCGCCTTTGCCGACGGCATCCGCTCCGGCGCGCTGAAAGGCGCGACGGGCAAGAAGATAACCGACGTCGTCAACATCGGCATCGGCGGCTCGGATCTCGGCCCCGTCATGGCGACGCTGGCGCTCGCCCCCTATCATGACGGTCCCCGCCTGCATTTCGTCTCGAACATCGACGGCGCGCATATCGCCGACACGCTGAAACTTCTTTCGGCCGAAACCACGCTCTTCATCGTCGCGTCGAAGACCTTCACGACGATCGAGACGATGACGAATGCCGCGACGGCGCGCAGGTTCATCGCCGATGCACTCGGCGAGGCGGCGGTCGGCAGCCATTTCTGTGCGGTCTCCACGGCGCTCGACAAGGTCTCCGCCTTCGGCATCGAGGGAAACCGCGTCTTCGGCTTCTGGGACTGGGTCGGCGGGCGCTACTCGATCTGGTCGGCTATCGGCCTGCCGCTGATGATCGCCATCGGCAAGGAGAACTTTGCCGCATTCCTCGCCGGCGGCCACGCGATTGACACGCATTTCCGCGAAGCGCCGATCCGGGAAAACATCCCGATGCTGCTCGGCCTCATCGGCTATTATCATCGCAACGTGCTGGGTTATCCCTCACGCGCCATCCTGCCCTACGATCAGCGCCTGTCGCGCTTCCCGGCCTATCTCCAGCAGCTCGACATGGAATCGAACGGCAAGTCCGTGACGATGGATTCGACGCCGGTCGAGGGCCAGACCGGCCCGGTCGTCTGGGGCGAGCCCGGCACCAACGGCCAGCACGCCTTCTACCAGCTCATCCACCAGGGCACGGCGATCATCCCGGCGGAATTCATGATCGCGGCGAACGGTCACGAGAAGGACCTGCGCCACCAGCACCAGCTCCTGATCGCCAATTGCCTGGCGCAGTCCGAAGCCCTGATGAAGGGCCGCACGCTGGCCGAGGCCAAGGCGCAGCTCACCTCGAAGGGCATGGACGAGGCGAAGGCGGACAGGATCGCCCCGCACCGCGTCTTCTCCGGCAACCGCCCGTCGATCACCATGGTCTATGACAGCCTGACGCCCTTCGCGCTCGGCCGATTGATTGCCCTTTACGAACATCGTGTCTTCGTCGAGGGCGCGCTCTTCAACATCAACTCCTTCGACCAATGGGGCGTGGAGCTCGGCAAGGAACTGGCGACGGGCCTGCTGCCGGTCGTGGAAGGCAAGGAAAGCGCCGCGGGGCACGATTCCTCGACAGCCGGCCTCGTGGCCGCGCTGCTGAAGGCGGCGACGTAGTCTCAGCGCAGGCTGAGGCGGCGTGCCGCGAATGCATCGCGCGGCACGCGGGCGAGGTTGCCCAGGAACTCGCGGGCGCAGGCGCGCCAGCTATAGGCCATGGCACGGCCGCGCGCGGCCTCCTTGGGGATGTCGAGTGCGGCAAGGGCCGCTTCCCGCAGATCCTCCGACAAGGCGCCGCCCTCGCCCAGAACGTCCCGCGGGGCCGTGACCGGAAAGGCGGCGACCGGAACGCCGCTTGCCAGCGCTTCCAGCATGACATTGCCGAACGTGTCCGTGCGGCTCGGGAAGACGAAGACATCGGCAGCGGCATAGATCGCGGCAAGCTCCTCGCCGGTCTTGCGGCCGAGGAAATGCACGTCCGGATACCGCTGGCGCAGCGCGGCAAGGTCCGGCCCGTCGCCGACGACGACCTTGCTGCCCGGCAGGTCGAGGCCGAGGAAGGCGGGCAGGTTCTTTTCCACCGCCACGCGCCCGACATTCAGGAAAACGGGCCGCGGCAGGCCGAGATCGCGGCGCCGCGCCGGATCGAACAATTTCGTATCGACGCCCCGCGACCAGCGCTTGATGCGCACGAAGCCCCGCGCCGCCATTTCCGCCCCGAGCGACTTGGTCGCCACCATCATGCCGTTGCCGGCATTGTGGAAGCGGCGCAGCCACCAGTAGCTAAGGCTTTCCGGGACGGGCAGGCGCGCGCTGATGAATTCGGGAAAGCGCGTATGATAGGCCGTCGTGAACGGCAGGCGGCGCTCCAGGCAGGCGCGCCGTGCCGCCATGCCGAGCGGGCCTTCGGTGGCGATGTGGATATAGTCCGGCGCGATCTTCTCGATCTCGGCCAGGACACGGCGCTTCGAGGCTATGGCGAGCCGGATCTCCGGATAGGACGGCAGCGGCACCGTGGTGAAACCCTGCGGCGTCAGGAAGGCAACCTCGATACCCTCCTCCGCCATCGAGCGGGCCAGCTCCTCCAGCGTATGGACCACGCCGTTCAGCTGCGGGTGCCAGGCATCCGTGACGACGAGGATGGTGGGCGCCGGGCCGTTCGGGCGGGCGGCATCGGGCGAATCTGGAGCGGTGTGATCGAGCATGGCCCCTTTGACCACGCTGCGATGACAGGCGGATGAAGGCGCACTTTGGGCCTGGCACGCCCTTTTCGGGGTGCGCCCGTCGGCTTAAGCCAGCCCGATTTCCTTGGCCCAGGGCGGGTTGGCGCCGGCGCGCGAGACGGTGACGGCGGCGGCCTTGGCACCGAGCGCCAGCACCTTGGCGATCTGGTCTTCATCGAGCCGGGCGACCTGGTACTTGGTGAGGAGGTTCTGCATCTTCAGCGAGGCGAGCACGCCTGCATCGAACGTATCGCCGGCACCGACCGTGTCGACCACGCTCACGCGCTCGCTCGGCACGATGACCTTGTGGTTCGCGCTGTAGCCGACGGCGCCTTGCGCGCCGCGCGTGACGACCACGAGCTTGGCGCCATGATGCAGCCAGTGGCGGGCAAGCGCCTCCTCGTCCCCCTCGAGGCCGAACCAGGCGAGGTCCTCGTCGGAGAACTTGACGATGTCGGCCATGGCCGCCATGCGGCGGATGCGGCCGAGATGGGCGTCCTTGTCCTTGATGAAGCCGGGCCGGATGTTGGGATCGAGCGAGATGACGCGCTTTTCGTGCTCGCGCCGCAGCAACGCCTCGTAGGTGGAGCCGCAGGGCTCGGGAATGAGGCTGATGGCGCCGAAATGCAGCGCCTCGCAGTCATCGCCGAGAAGCGGCAGCTCCGCCTCGGTGATCATGCGGCCGGCGGTGCCCTCGTCATAGAAGGCATAGCTGGCGTGGCCGTCGACGAGCTTGACGAAGGCGACCGTCGTCGGGCGCGAAAGCGTTGCGCAATAGCTGTAGTCGACGCCGCTTTCGCCGAGCGTCCTGCGCAGGATGTCGCCCATCATGTCGTCGGAAAGGCCGGTGAAGAAGCCGGTCGGCACGCCGAGGCGGCCGAGCGCGATCGCCGTGTTGAAGATCGCCCCGCCGGCATAGGGTGCATAGGCATCCTCGCCGAGCGTTGTCGTCCGCGGCAGCATGTCGATCAGCGCTTCACCACAACACAGGATCATTCCCGTTCCTCCCTAGGCAATTCCGGCAGAGCCGATTTCAATCGATTTAAACGATCTCGATGGAAAGCGCCAGAGGCTTTTACGAGGTCGGCAGTTCCGCAACGCCGCCATGGGCGGCCGACCAGGCGAGCGGCGCATCGAAAAAGGCGGCGACGGAGGCGAGCGTCACGTCGTCGAACAGCTTCTCCTGCCGCGCCACGGCCAGCACGTCGCGCCAGGTGGCGATGTGATGCAGCCTGACACCGCCATTGGCATAACGCGCCTCGGCCTCCTTGAAGATGCCGTAGTAGAACAGCGACATGCCGTGGTCGACCACGCCGCCGGCGGCACGGATCGCGTCGATGAAGGTGAACATGGAGCCGCCGACGGTGACCAGGTCCTCGATGACGAGCACGCGCGCACCTTCCGGCATCACGCCTTCGATCTGCGCGTTGCGACCGTGGCCCTTCGGCTTCTTGCGGACATAGATCATCGGCAGGGCGAGGCGATCGGCGAGGAGGGCGGCGAAGGGAATGCCGGCCGTCTCGCCGCCGGCGATCACGTCGAAACGTTCGAAGCCGGCTTCACGCACGAGGGTCGCGGCGGCGAAATCCATGATCGCCGAGCGGATGCGCGGATAGGAGAGCAGCTTGCGGCAGTCCATGTAGACCGGGGAGGCCATGCCGGAGGCGAGCTTGTAGGGCTCCTCGGGGCGGAAATGCACCGCCTTGATCTCCCAAAGCATGCGGGCCATCAGCTCCGCCATCACGGCCCGGTCCGGAAAGGAATTGGAAAACATCGGCATCTCCCGCATGACTGTCTGCCCGTGCGCATAGCAGCAAGAGCCTCGGCTTTCCAGCGGCAGCGGCCTTTTCCAGAGGCCTGACGGCGAAAAACCCTCCCCGGAGGCCGGGAAGGGTTTCTGGAGGATCAGGGTCCGGCGCCTGTTTCAGGCGGCCGAGCGGCGGGCGTCGATCGAGAAGGTCCCGGGGCCGAAGGCGGCGAGCACGAGGAAGCCGCCGGCGATCGTGATGTTCTTCCACATCATCAGGCCGTTGAAGACGGTGAGCAGGCCGTTGGCGCCGTCCGGGAAGCCTTCGATGGCGATCGTGCCGCTGTGGAACACGAGAGCCGTGAACACGCTGAAGGCGGCGAGAAGGTAGGCGGCGATGCGCGTCTGGAAGCCGACGAGGACGAAAATGCCGGCGACGAGTTCAAAGATGCCGGCGAGATAGGCAAGCGCGGTCGCAGCCGGGAGGCCCGCACCGGCGATCATGCCGGCCGTGCCCGAGGGATCGATGAGCTTCGGATAACCGGCGGTGATGAACATGAGGGCGAGAAGAATGCGTCCGACGAGGACGACGGCGTTCTGTTGCATGGAAAGCTCCTGAGGCTTCGGCGTTTGCGTTGACGAAGAGATATCAGCTTTCTTTCGTCAAACTAGACGGCCGATCGAAAGACAGATCGTTCTCTTTTTGTGAACGATATCGCCTGTTCCCGGCGGAACAGAAGAGGCGTCGCCGCCGTGCGACAACGAGATCACGACACCCCGCCCCCCTCCTGCCGGAACCTCCATGCGTCATTCTCTCCTCGCCCTTGCCCTTGCCGCCGTCTCCTTCACCTTCATCGCGACCGGCCATGCCGGTACGCCCTATGCGCAGGGCTACTACGGGCATTACCAGCAGACCTGCATCACCAAGCGCATCCGCACGGAAGACCCACATGGCAAGACCATCACCAAACGCGTCCGCATCTGCCAATAGGAGACGAGGCCGTCCCGGAAAGCTCCGTTCTTTTCTGTTGCAAGCGCCCGGCGGCTGGGCGAAGATTTCAACCGAGCGGCGTATGTTTGTTTCGTCCGCGGCGGTCGGGGGAAACCGGGTATGAACGAGATCAACAAGAGTGCCGCGTTCTGGCGTTCTTTTCCGATTTTCGAGGGGTTTGGCAAGGACACGATCGGCGAGATCGCCGGCATCGCCACCTTTCGCAAATGGCCGGCCGGCACGGTGATCTTCCAGCGCGGCGACGAGGGCACCTATCTCATCGTGCTCGTTTCCGGCCGCATCAAGCTCTCGCTCATCACGCCGCAGGGCAAGGAACTGTCGCTGCGCCAGCTCGAGGCGGGCTCCATCCTCGGCGAAATGGCGATCCTCGACGGCCAGCCGCGCTCGGCAGATGCCACCGCCGTCGTCGCGACGGAAGGCTATGTCATCGCAAAGCGCGACTTCCTGGAGATCCTCACCCGCAACCCGACGGCCGCGCAAGCGATCATCCACTATCTCTGCACCAAGCTGCGCGAGACGACGGAACAGCTCGAGACCATCGCGCTCTACGACCTCGATGCGCGCGTGGCGCGCTTCTTCCTCGCCACCTTGCGCAACATCCATGGCGAGGAGCTGCCGGAGAGCGCCAATCTCCAGATCTCGCTGAGCCAGACCGAGATCGCTAGCATCGTCGGCGCGAGCCGGCCGAAGATCAACCGGTCGATCCTCGCGCTGCAGGAAGCCGGCGCCATCCGCCGCAACGACGGCATCATCCATTGCCATATCGGCCGGTTGCGGACCATCGCCGAGCCGGACGATGACTAGAGTGTTCCGATGCAATCCAAAACGCGGCGCCGCAACGAATCCATGCCGGAATTGCCGTAGCCCGCGGATCCCAGGGTCATGATCGCCAAGAGATACAGACCGCTTGCCGCCGGCCTCGTGGCGAGCCTTGCCGGCGCGCTGGCGCTGTTCTTCCTTGGCGAGACGGCGCTGGAGCGGCAGCGCGAATTCTATTTCGATGCCCTGACCCAGGCGGTTCCGGCGGTCCAGAGCGACCGGATCGTCGTCGTCGACATCGACCGCAAGGCCTTCCAGAGCGCGCCGGAGCGAGACTGGACACGCACGCAGACGGCGGTGCTGATCGAACACCTGGCCGCCGCGAAACCGGCCGCGATCGCCTTCGACTTCGTCTTCAGCACCAATTGCGCCGCGGACGACCCCGCCAATGCAGCGCTGGCAAGCGCCATCGGCAAGACGACGACCATCTTGGGCTTCCTCATCGGCGAGACGTTCGACGGAGCGCCGCATCCCGTGCCCGCGCTGGCCCTGCAACAACCGGTCGACGTGCCGGAACTCTGGTTCATCGACGGCACGGAAAGCTCGTGCTCCTTCCTGCAGGACAAGGCCAAGGCGGCGGCCGCCGCCTTCCTCGTCGGCGACGAGGACGCGGTGGTCCGCCGGGTGCAGGCCTATGCGATCGTCGGCAATGCCGCCTATCCGGCGCTCGGCGTCGAGGCGGCGCGCCTTGCGGCCGGTGCGCGCACGCCGGTGCTCGGCGGCCGTCCGGCCTGGCTGCGCCATGATTCCCGCATCCTTCGGCTCGACGAGGACGGCAGCCTGCGCTTCGTGGCAAGCAGCGCCGGCACGATCGGCGCGCGGACCCTTTCGGCGGCGGATGTCGTCGCGGGTACGGTGCCGGCGGACCGGATCGCCGGCAAGGTCGTGCTGATCGGCAGCAGCCTGCCCAATCTCGGCGGGCTGCGCACCAGTGCCTCCATGCCGCTCGAACCGTCGGTGCAAATCCATGCCGACGTGGCGAACGCCATCCTGACCGATCATATCCCGACGCGCGACCTCGGCCTCCTGCCCGTCGAAGCGGGCTTCGCCTTCCTCGCCGGGGCGGCGGCGGCGCTGGCGGCGGCGCGGCTTCGCCCGCTCTTTGCCGCGCTCGCCGGCATCGGGCTCGTCGGCCTCGTCTTCGGCGCGTCGGTCCTGCTCTATGCGCGCACCGCGCTTCTCTCCGATGCGGGCGGCGTTTCGCTGATCGTCGCCACCGCGGCGCTCGTCACCGGCCTCCTGCAATTTGCCCATGTGCGCCGGGCCGAAGCGACGGCCCGCCAGCGCTTTGCGCAATACCTGCCGCAATCCGTCGTCGCCCGCTACATCGACAACCCGGATCTCGGCCGCGTCGCCGGCGAGGAACGGCAGGTGACGGCCCTGTTCACGGACATAGAGGGCTTTTCCGCGCTTGCCCAGAAGATCGGGCCGCATGATCTCGTCAAGCTGCTCGACATCTACTTTTCCGAGGTCAATGCCCTCGTTGCGCGGCATGGCGGCATGGTGGACAAGGTGGTGGGCGACGCCGTGCACGCGCTCTTCAACGCGCCCGACGATCTGGAGCGCCATGTCGACAAGGCGCTTGCCTGCGCAGACGAGATCCGTGCGCTGACGGAAGAGATGCGCCGCCGCCCCGCCTTCCTCGAAAAGGCGTTCGGGCGCACGCGCATCGGCGTCGAGACGGGCATGGCGGTGCTTGGGGAGGTGGGGACCGGCGGCAAGCTCGACTATACCGCCCATGGCGACGCCGTGAACCTTGCCGCCCGGCTGCAGGATGCCAACAAGTTCCTGGGGACCCAGATCTGCGTGGGGCCGCGCGCGGCCGGCGAAACCAGCCGCCCGCTGCGCGCCATCGGCAACCACGAAATCCGCGGCTTCGGCACGATGGAGCTGTTCACGCTCGATTGACGCCCGGGCCGGCGCGGGCGCATACCCGCCCTTCCCCCAATTTTACAGCCGCGTCAGCGGATCCCGACGCTCGCATAGGCCTCGCGGATGCGGGCCTCGCCCCATCGGGTGATCTCGCCCGGCGCGGCGCCCGCCGACGCGATCTCGACGCCCTCGCCGCGGCCGACCGGACGCGTGACGCCGCCGCCCGAGACCTCGACGAGACCGTGCTCGACGAAGACGGCGAAGACGCCGCGGCTCGGACCGGCGAAGAACTTGGTGCCGCGCACGCCGATCATGCCGAAGGCGGTGCGCATGGTGAGGTCGATCTTCGCAAGGCCTTCGGGCCGGTCGAAGACCATTTGCCCCGTGCCGAGCTCGATGACGCCGCCTTGGCCGGCGATAAAGGTGTCGATCAAGAGTTCCGTCTCACTGCCGAGCAGCAGGCTGGTGTCATCGCCGAGCTCCAGCGAGGCGAAGCTTTCCTTGCCGGTCTTGAGGAAATCATGGTCCATCAGGCTCGCGCCGGCCTTCAGGCCCTCGAGATGGTTCGCCTGCTTGCGGGTGACGTCGCCGGTGATCTCGACGGCCTTGCCGATCACGGCATTGGCCTGGGTGGCGCGGATGCCGATGCCCGTCAGGGCCAGCGCGCCGCCCGCTATGAAGAGCCTGCGGCTGAAGGAGACCGGACTGAAAGCGTTGAGCGTTCGCATGACATGCCTTTCGCGCGAGAACAAACCCGACGGAATGGAATTGAACCGATGCAGACCGTGCCGTCAACCGCGCACCGCCTGCCCTGCACCCCTTATGCGCCGCCCTGCCCGCTCCTTCTGTTCCCGCGGAAACAGCCGTCTTTCGCCCGTCCTCTAAGGTGCGGTCATCCAACGAAGGGAGACGGATCATGATCAAGCGATCCACAGGAATGAAGACGGCTGGCCGCGCCCTTTTCTTCGCGGTCCTTCTTGCAGGCGCCGCAGGCGGCGCCAGGGCCGATGTGCTTTCCATCGAAAACCGGTGCGACGCCAGCGCCGGCAGCCGCTACGACATGACGCGCAACACAACCTTCGCGCCGGTCGCGCTCGACGACATCGAGATCGGCCCGGCGCTTTCGGCCTGCCGCGAAGCCTACAATGCCGGCGGCGGGGCGCGCATGGCCTTCCAGCTTGCCCGGGCGCTGGAGCGCGCCGGCCAGGACCTCGAGGCCATGAAGCTCTATGCGGAGGCGGCCGCGCTCGGGCATACGGTGGCGATGGTGAACTACGGCGCCATGCTCGGCAAACGCGGCGATGCCGCCGCGGAATTCAGCCATTACAAGAAGGCTGCCGAACTGGGCGACCTGCTCGGCGCCTACAATCTCGCCGTCGCCTATCGCGACGGTATCGGCACGAAGATCGACGGCGCGGCGGCGGCCCGCTGGTTCGACAAGGCAGCCGCCGCCGGCGACGAGACCGCCGCCTTCAATCTCGGCGTGCTGCTCGACGACGGCAGCCTGATCGAGGAGGACAATGCACGGGCGGCGGCCTTCTACCGCCTCGCCGCCGAAGGCGGCAGCGTCGATGCGATGATCAATCTCGGCCTCATGCTGGAAGCCGGGGAAGGCATCTCGCAGGACCTTGCCGCGGCCGCCGGCTACTTCAAGCAGGCCGCCGACCGCGGCGACAGCTACGGCAAGCTGAAATTCGGCCTGATGCAGCAGAGCGGCACCGGCATCGTGAAGAATGTCGAGCAGGCGGTGACCAGCCTCGTCGCGGCCTTCGAGATGCGCGATGTCGATCTCGAGGTCATCCTACGCGACACGCCGGAAAAGCTCAGCGCCGACGCCCGCCTTGCCATCAAGCAGGTGCTTGCCGGACGCAAGCTGATTGCCGGCGCCGAGAATGCGGAGATCGACCCGATCACCCTCGGCGCCATCGAGAAGCACTACGCCGGAAACTAAGCCTTTCCTTGGGGAGGGATCAGCGAATCTCGCCCGCCTGCGGTCCCCAGGTGTCCGTCATCGCAAAGCCGTTCGCCAGCGGATCGGTCGGGTCGAGCGCGATCTGGTGGAGGCCGAATGTCCAGCCGCGGCCGGTGATGGTCGGGATGATGGCCTTGCGGCCGGCAACGACCGTTTCGGCCTCGAGCCCCACCTCGAATTCGGACCCGATGATCGAGCGCGAGCGGAACGTATCGCCCACCTTGGCAAGGCCGCGGGCATGCAGCGTTGCGAGGTTGGCCGAGTTGCCGGTGCCGCAGGGCGAGCGGTCGACGCGGCCGGGCCACATGGTGGTGGCGGTCCGCACCAGGCCATCCGGGTCGCGATCACGGAACATGACATAGGCGACGCCACTGATCTCCGGGATTTCCGGGTGCACCACCTTCATCGACGTGTTGATCAGGTCCTTCAGCGCCATGCCGGCGTCGACAAGCGCACGGGCATTGGCCTTCTCGATCTTCGTGCCGATCTGGTCGACATCGACGAGCGCATAGAAAATGCCGCCATAGGAGATGTCGAAGCGCACGCGGCCCCAGTGCGGCGTGTCGATTTCCACGTCGAGCTCCTGCACGAAGGACGGCACCATGGTGAGCCTGACCTTCTCGCAGCGCCCGTCGCGGCAGGTCGCCGTCGCCTTGACGAGGCCGGCGGCCGTGTCGAGCACCACCACCGTTTCCGGCTCCTTCATCTCGACGATGCCGGATTCCAAGAGCGCCGTGGTGACGCAGATCGAATTGGAACCGGAGGAGGCGTGCGCCTGGTCGGCCTGCAGGATGATGAAGCCGGCATCGGCTTCCGGCCGCTTGGCGGGAACCAGAAGGTTCACCGAACCGGTTGCGGCCGCGCGCGGCTCCAGGCACAGGAAGCGGCGCAGGCTGTCATCCACCGTGTTGATGTGGTGGAGCTGCTCGGCGATCGTGTTGCCGGGGATCTTCGGCACGCCGCCGATCGCCACCTTGCCGATCTCGCCTTCGCAATGAACGTCCAGCAGCTGGATCGTACGCTTCCATCTCATGTCGATATGCTCCGTCTGTGCCGGTCCGGCGGCGGTTTCCATCCCCGGGGCCATGGGCGGGGAACAGTTGTTTCATTCTTCTGATATATCAGATTGCTGCTCGTTCCAACTGCTTTTCATGCGACGGGTTTGCACGCTACGAAAAGCACCCGGGAGGAGATTGCCCATCCCGGACAATCCGTTCGCCACGAGGCCCTTTCATGACCAAGCTCATTGTCTTCACCGATCTGCACATGGTGCCCGAGGGCACGAAGATCATCGGCCTCGATCCCTATCAGCGCCTGCTTGCCGGCATCGAGCATGTCAACCGTCACCATGCCGACGCCGACCGGGTCATCTTCACCGGCGACCTGACGCACCGTGCCGACACGATGTCCTACCAGCGCCTGCGCGACCTGCTGTCGCTGCTCGTGCCGCCTGCCGCCATCACCATCGGCAACCACGACTATCGCGAGCGTTTCCTTGAGACCTTCGCCCATGTGGCGCCCGACGAGAACGGCTTCGTGCAACAGGTGGTCGACTTCGACGACTGCCGCGTGGTGCTGCTGGACACGCTCTTCGCTCCACCCTACGACTATCCGCGCAGCCATGCCGGCTACCTGTGCGAACGACGCCTCGCTTGGCTCGACCGGATGCTGGCGGGCGCGAACGGCCTTCCGGTCCTCCTCTTCATGCACCACCCGCCGCACAAGACGGGTTTTACCGGCATGGACGCGATCAGGCTCGGCAACGAGGACGCCTTCTACGACCTCGTGCTGAAACACGGCAATGTGCGCCACATCTTCGCCGGCCATGTGCACCGCACGATCGGCGGCTCGCATCGCGGCATTCCCTTCTCTATCTTCAAGAGCCCCGTCCACCAGCAGCCGATGCCCTTCGACACGCCGAACGCCTCGCTCTCGGTGGACGAGCCTGCCGCCTACGGCATCGTCGTGGTGACGGGCGAGGGCCTGCAGGTGCACCACGAGGACTACGAAATCGCGCGGCGCGATTCCGAGATCGCCTGAAGAGGCCGGTTAACGCGCGTTACACATCGTGATGCCCGATCCGCGTTCTGCGGGAACCGGGCAGGGCATCCCACGTTGTCTCCGCCGAAGGGGTGGGAAACCCAACTTTCGAAGGAGAAAGACATGCGCAAGATTCTCATGGCCGGTGCCGCGCTGGCACTCATCGGCGCCACGGTCGCCCATGCGGACGATGGCGACAAGGAAGTTCTCGGCGGCGCTGCGGGCGGTGCCGCCGGTGCCGCTGCGGGCGCCGTGGTCGGCGGCCCGGTCGGCGCCATCGTCGGGGGCGTCGTCGGCGTGGCGATCGGCGCGGAAGCCGCCGTTCCGGACGATGCCCGCGTCTATGTGATGGAAAACCCGACGCCGCCGGTCGTCCTGGACGGACAACTGACCGCCGACACGCGCTTCGACGACACCGTTACGCTGACGCCGATCCCCGATCATCCGGACCTCGCCTATGTCTATGTCGACAACCGCCCGGTGATCGTGCGCACGGACAGCCGCCAGGTCGTCTATGCGCCCGAGATCGAGACGACCGCCAGCATCTCGCCTGACATCCCGGAGACGACCATCACCTATGTCGAGCGCCACCCGCTGGAGCCCGTCGTGCTGGAAGGCCCGGTCGAGGCCGGCGTCGTGGTCCCGGACACCGTCCAGATCGTCGAAGTGCCGGAAAGCCCGACCTATGGCTACATCTATGTCGACGAACGTCCCGTTCTCGTCGACCGCAGCACCCGCGAGGTGATCTGGGTCCGCTGACCCCGCGGGATCATCGAGGAAGGGCGGCCCCTGCGGGGGCCGCCTTTTTACTGTCCGGTCGCCGTCACCGCGGTATCCTCGACCGAGCGGCCGAACCGCAGCCACTGGTCGTCGTAGTTCTTGCGTGTCACCGGATCGAAGACGGCGATGGGCGTGGAGACCGCGATGCTGGCGACGCTGCCCACCGTCTGCGCCGTGCCGAGCGCCACCGCACCGAGCCGGTCGCCGAGGCCGACCTCGGAATCGGTGACGGTCTGGCCGGCGATCAGCCGGTTGCCGATGAGCCGGACGACCTCCGGACTTTCAGCGAACTTCCCGTGGTTCAGGCTGTCGCCGGATTTCAGCGCCGTCAGGTCCAGCACGATGATGCCCTGCTTCTCCAGCATGCTGCGATAGGGTTCCTGGGACGGGTCGATCTGGCCGAGCCGGTCGACATTGCCGGAAATGCGCCGCGAGAGCGTCAGCGCCCGGTCGTCACGCGAAACGAAGAGCGTGAATTGCGGGCGCTCCGCGCCGATGGCGCGCAGCTGCTGGCCGAAGACGTCCACGTCGAGGTCGGGCGAGGCGAGGATGACCTGCTGGATCTTCTTCGGCACGCGCCCGTCGCGGATCGCCATCTGGCGCAGCGTCTCCACCGCAAGCCAGGTGCCCATGGAATGGGCCATGATGGTGATCTCGCCGACCTCCGGCGTGTCGACCGCCGCCCGCAGCAGCTCCTCCAGCGCATCGCGCGAATAGTTCGTGCTTTCCTTGTCGTAGGAATAATCGAAGATGCTGGCGCGCGAGGGCCAGGTGAAGATGACGGGCGCGGCGTCGGTCTTCGAATCGTGCACGATCTGCGCGAAGCGGTAGACGGCATCCTCATAGCGGTTGTTGAAGCCGTGCACGAAGACGAGCACGCGACGGCTTTTCGGCAGGTGCCCGTCGAGCCAGGCGCGGCCGGCCTTCGCGCTGTCGATCGGCGTCACGCTGACGGTGGAGAAATCCTTCATCGGATCGGCCGGCAGCTTTTCCGGCCATTGCACCTGCCCCACCTTGCGCTTGCCGTCCGGCGGAATGGAGACGGTGATGTCGCGCATGACGAGCTCGGAGCCGCGCTCGCCGGAAAACAGCACGCCCGGCTGTTGCGAGGGCGCGCGGGTGGTGGCGACCAGGAGGTCGACCGTGGAGACGCCCGCCGGCGTTTCGCCGCTCGGCACGAGCACGCCCTCCGGCCGGCCGGCGCAACCTGCAAGGGCAAGCAGTCCGGCGAAGATCACGCGACGCAATACGCGCGGCATTTCGCGGTTCATCATGCCCCGCTTCCTTCCGCTTTCAAGGTTTCGCCGGTGCATGCCTCGCACCGTTCATCCCTGCTTAGCCGAGCGGCGGGCGGTTTTGAAGAGAGCCCGAAGGCAAGGACCGCCACGGAGCGCCTCGCGTGGCATATCGGTCACGCGAACAGCAATGCCGGGAGAGAGCCGAGGACGGCCAGGTTCGACCGCGGAGCGGCCGGCAGATCGTCTTTATGGATTGGAAAGAATGGCGCACCCGAAGAGATTCGAACTCCTGACCCCCAGATTCGTAGTCTGGTGCTCTATCCAGCTGAGCTACGGGTGCGCTGGCAGTGGCGGGTCTGTTGCCCGGCTGCGAGGCGGTTCTCTAAAGGGTCCTCCGGTCTATTGCAAGCGTCTTTCGCAGAAATAATGTACTTTTTTCATCGGGCCGTCACACGGGGAGCGGCAGAGGCCCGGATTACGAGGCGCGGTGGCGGAAGGCGTCGAGGGGGACGGGGCGGTCCGGCAGCTCGATGCGGAACAGCGTGCCCGGCGTCGGCTTTTCCACCAGCGCGATGGTGCCGCCATGGGCGAGCACGAGCTCGCGGGCGATCGCAAGGCCAAGGCCCGTGCCGCCCGAGCGGACGGAGCCGCGGAAGGCGGCAAAGAGGTTTTCGCGCGCCTTTGCGGGCATGCCGGGGCCGTTGTCGTCGATGGCGATGGACACGACGCTGCCGGTGCGAAGCCCCGTGACGAGCACGGTGCGCCGCTCCGCGCCGCTGTCCTGCGACAGCGCCTCGACGGCGTTGCGGCACAGATTGTGGATGACGCGGAAGAGCTGCTCGCTGTCGGCATCGACCTGCAGGCCCGGCTCGACCTGCGCGACGAAATCGATGTCGCTGCGCGAATCGAGCGCCAGCACCTCGGAAACCTCCTGAACCAGCGGGCGCAGCGCGACGAAGCGGCGGCGCGGCTCCGGCTCGCGCATCCGGCCGTAGGAGAGCACCTCGTTGGTATAGCCCACCGCCCGGTCGATGCTGCGCAGGAGCTTCGGCGCGACACGCTTGACCACGGGGTCGTCGACGTCGGACAGGCGGTCGGACATCAGCTGGGCCGAGGAGAGGATGTTGCGCATGTCGTGGTTGATCTTCGACACGGCAAGTCCGAGATCGGCGAGGTTCTTCTGCTCCTTCAGCGTGCGTTGCAGCGTCTGCTGCATGGCGGCGAGATGGATGCCGGCGACGGCGATCTCGTCGCGCCCGCCGGACGGCTCCAGCACGCGCGCCGGGTTCGACGGGTCGGCGGCGAATTCCTGGATATTCGCGGTCATGCGGCGGATCGGGCGGATCAGCAGGCGGTTGAGCGCGAAGAAGATGGGGCTCGCCGTGACCACGGAGATGATCATGGACAGGATGAAGACGTTGCGCGCATAGCCCAGCATGGCGCGGCGCAGTGCCCGCTCGTCGAGCAGCAGCTCGATGCGCGTGCTCGATTCGCCGACCGGGCCGAAGACGCGGATGACGCGGTCGCCGCCGAAGAGCAGCGTGTCGAAGGCGTCGTAGACGGCGGTCAGCGTCGAGACGTCGGAAAGATCGTATTGCGCGTCGATGCTCGGCGGCATGTCGACGGCGGCGACCATGCGGGAGGCGTCCTCCCGCTTCAGGATGATCGCCTTGGTGCCGGTTGCCATCAGCGTCTCTTCCTGTACGGCGCGCGGCAGCTCGTGGTCCGGCAGGCCCTCGATGACGACGCTGGCGGCCGCCGCGGTGTTCAGGCGGTCGCGCAGCCATTGCAGGCGCATGTTGGCGACCGACGGCACGAAGATCAGCACTTCGGCGATCAGGACGAAGATGGCCGTGACCAGGAGGAGCCGCCCCGACAGGCCGGACAGGAAGCCGACCGCCGGCACCGGCTTCTCGGTCAAGGACGGCACCCCGTCTCTGTCCACCATCTTTCAACTCCTCGGCAGGCCGCGTCGCGACCGGGGATCGGCGACGTATTCCTGCCAATCATAGGAGATTGCGGCAAATTTTCCAACGGCGCCGCGGGAACGGCAAAAACGCAGCGATCCCGCGACCGCCGCGCCGAAGGCCGGAATCCGGCTACGAAATGCCGCAGCGCCCCATGCGCGCCCCTCAGGGCGCGGGGGCGGCGATCAGAATTCCTCCCAGTTCTCCTGGGCGGCCGCCGCCGTGGCAGCGCCGCGATTGCCGCCGAAGGCGCGGGCGACATTGCCGATCATGCGGCGGGCGGGCGATTCGACCGGCCGGGTCTCGGCGCGCACGGCCGCCACGCGCTGCACGGCATCGCCGGTACGGAAGCGGGCGACGAGATCGGCCAGGCTGTCGGCCTCGCCCTTCAGCTTGTGCGTGGCGGCCGAGGTCTCCTCGACCATCGCGGCATTGTGCTGGGTGACCTGGTCCATCTGGTTGATGGCCGTGCTGACCTCCTGGAGGCCCGTCGCCTGTTCGCGGGCCGCGGTAGCGATCGCATGGATGCGGTCGTTGATCGTGACGACGCGGTTTTCGATGTCGGAGAGGGCCGCGCCCGTCTCCTGCACATATTTGACGCCGACGGAGACTTCGTCACCCGACTTGGTGATGAGGCCCTTGATGTCCTTGGCGGCGCTGGCGGCGCGCTGGGCGAGCTCGCGCACTTCCTGCGCGACGACGGCAAAGCCCTTGCCCGCCTCGCCGGCACGCGCGGCCTCGACGCCGGCATTGAGCGCGAGAAGGTTGGTCTGGAAAGCGATCTCGTCGATGACGGAGATGATCTGGCTGATCTCGTTCGAGGCCTGCTCGATGCGGCTCATCGCACCGATCGCATTGCGCACGATGTCGCCGGACTGTTTGGCGCTCTGCGTCGCCTCGCCGACCATGGTCGTCGCCTCGTTCGCCCGCTCCGTCGAGTTCTTGACGGCGGCGGTGATCTCCTCGAGGGCGGCGGAGGTCTCCTCCAGCGCGGCGGCCTGCTGCTCGGTGCGCTTGGAAAGGTCGTCGGAGGCGGTGCGCAGCTCGCCGGAATTGGCGTTGATCGCATCCGTCGAGGCGCGTACCTCGCGCATGGTGCGCTGGAGGGTGGCGAGCGTCGCGTTGACGTTCTGCTGCAATTCGGCGAAGGCGCCGCGGAAGGTGCCGTCCATGGTCTGCGTCAGGTCGCCCTCGGCGAGCGCGCCGATGACGCGGCGGGTTTCGGCAATGCCCTCCTCCACGCCGGCGACCAGTTCGTTGACGCTGCGGGCGAAGCGGTTGAGGTCCTCGTTGTGGTAGTCCTTGTCGATGCGCGAGGAGAAGTCGCCCGCCGCCGCGGCATGCACCACGGTGGCGATCGAGGATTGCAGGTCGGCACTCTTCTCGCGCAGGATCTCCTCCTGGGCGTTGAGATCGCGCACGGTGATGGCATTCTGGCGGAAGATGGCGACGGCGGCGGCCATCTCGCCGATCTCGTCCTTGCGTCCGGTATAGGGCACTTCCGTGTCGAGATCGCCACCGGCAAGACGGTTCATCGTCTCGGTCACGTTCTGGATCGGACGGCTGAGCTCGTTGGTCGCGATATAGAAGGCAACGCCGCCGCCGAGCGCGAGGCCGACGCCGACCGTGCCGAGCACGAGCATCAGCATGAGGGTTTCGAAGGCGGCGACATCGGCCTTGATCGCGGTGAGGTTCTCGTTGTCCGTCTGGACGACGGCGTCGATCTCCTGCTGGAAGGCCTTGCGGTTGGCGCGGTTGCCCTCGTTGTTGCCCTGTTCGTTGGCCGCGGCGATGGAGACGCTCGTGCCGAGGCGGGCCGTTTCCATGCGGAAGGTGCGGAATTCTGCGGCGCGCGCCACCACGGCGTCGAACGCGGCCTTCTGTGCCTCCGGCACGATGGGGCGCCATTCGCTCAGCGTCTTGTCGATGCCGTCGAGCTCCTTGGCGATGCCCTCGGCAAATTTCGCGGCGCCCTCCATGTCCTTGGAGGCATAGATGCCGCGGGATTCCATGACGACGGCGGTGACCTGGCGGTTCAGGTGTTCGCCGAGGAAGGCGCGGTCGGCGGCGTTCTCATACTGGCGGAGCTTGTCGCTGTATTCCGACACCACATGGACGGCGATCCCGCCGATGAGGACGGAGATGAGGCCCATCAAGCCCACGATGAGATAGATTTTGCCGCGTATCTTCACGTCACACTCCAAGAAGGATGGATGGCAAGAGGGCCCCACCCGCTTCGCCTTGGGAAGGAAGGTAAACGCTAAAAGTTAATTAGACTTTGATACAACCGCCCAAACATTGGGCGCATTTGCAATCGCTAATGCACCGGGGCGGGAAGGAAGCCTGGAAATCCGGGAAACCCGCCTCACGTTACGTGACCAAAACATGACAAAGCACAATTCAGGTGCAACTTCTAGGCGTTATCCCGTTAACCATTGTGACAGTCGCGCACGGCGCCGCGTCCGCAATTGACTTTCGACCGTTTTTGCCCTTATAAGCCGCGCACGTCCGGAAAGCCTGGCTTCCCGCGAGGGCAAGCCTATGCCGGACTTCAACGCTCCTTGCGTAACGCAAACCCAAGAAGGGCCGCACACCGCGGTATTAAATAAATGTCGAAGCGTACCTACCAACCCTCCAAGCTTGTTCGCAAGCGTCGTCACGGTTTCCGCGCCCGCATGGCAACGAAGGGCGGCCGCAAGGTCCTGTCCGCACGTCGCGCCCGCGGCCGCGCACGTCTCTCGGCCTAAGGCCGTGCCTGCCCGAACAGAGGCGACGGGCATATGACGAAAACTGTTGAGAAACCTGCTGTCGGACGGCTGAAAAGCCGTCCGCAGTTTCTTTTTGTGCGCGAGGGCGAGAAACGCAAGGGACCGCTGTTCCTTCTCGAAGTGCGCGACCGGCAGATGCCGGACGAAGCGCCCCGCGTCGGCTTCACCGTTACCAAGAAGCACGGCAACGCCGTGGAACGCAATCGCATGCGCCGGCGCCTGAAAGAGGCGGTGCGGCTATCGGCCGGGTTTGCAATGGAGCCCGGACACGACTATGTGGTTGTCGCCAGACGGGACGTGTTGAGCGCCCCCTTCAAAACCCTTGAAGCCCGTCTCAACGACAGGATCGCGACGGTCAAGAAACAGAAGCAGCAGCAGCGCCCTGCTGCTCCCGGGAAAGAGTGATGGAAAAAAACCGCAATTATTTCGTGGCGATCGCGCTGTCCGTGCTGATCCTCGTGGCCTGGCAGTTCCTTTATGTGAACCCCAAGCTGGAAAAGGACCGCGCCGCGCTCGAGGCGCAGCAGGCCGCCCAGAGCCAGCAGACCACCACCTCCGGCGGCACGACGACGACCGCGACCGGCACGAGCGGCACGCTGCCGGGCAGCACGGCGGCAACCACCACGACCGAGACGCGCGAGACGGCGCTTGCCAAGTCCGCCCGCATCGAGATCGACACGCCGTCGCTTTCCGGCTCCATCAGCCTGACGGGCGCCCGCTTCGACGACCTGAAGCTGAAGGAATTCCACGAGACCGTCGACAAGACGAGCCCGATCATCACGCTGCTCAGCCCCGCCGAGACCGAACACGGCTATTTTGCCGAAATCGGCTATGTCGGCAGCGAGGCGACCGGCCAGGTCCCCGGCCCGCAGACCGTGTGGACGCAGGACGGCACCGGCAAGCTGACGCAGACCACCCCGGTCAAGCTGACTTATACCAACGACAAGAACGTCACCTTCACGCGCACGATCGCGGTCGACGAACACTACATGTTCACGATCACCGACAGCATCGAGAACCGCACGGATGCGGTGATCGCGCTTTCGCCCTATGGCCGCTCGACGCGCTTCTTCAAGCCGACGGATCCGTCCGTCTACGTGCTGCACGAAGGCTTCATCGGCGTGCTCGGCGATCTCGGCCTGCACGAGGTGAAGTATAGCGAGACCGAGGAAGACACGACGGTCGCGCCCGGCAAGGCGACCGGCGGCTGGCTCGGCATCACCGACAAGTACTGGGCGACGGCCCTCGTGCCGCCGCAGGCGACGCCCTACGAGACACGCTTCTCCTACTTCCAGGACGGCCGGCCGCGCTACCAGGCGGACTACCGCCAGGACGACGTCACCATCGCGCCCGGCCAGTCGATCGAGGTCAAGAACCTCTTCTTCGGCGGCGCCAAGGAAGTGCCGATCATCGACCAGTACGAGGCGTCCTACTCCATCCCGCGCTTCGACCTGATGATCGACTGGGGCTGGTTCTGGTTCTTCACCAAGCCGATGTTCCAGATGATGGACTTCTTCTTCCGCTATTTCGGCAATTTCGGCATCGCGATCCTGATCACCACGATCGTCGTCAAGGGCCTGTTCTTCCCGCTTGCCAACAAGCAGTACGCCTCCATGGCGAACATGAAGAAGATGCAGCCGAAGATGGAGGAGCTGAAGGCCAAGCACGGCGACGACCGCATGGCGCTGCAGCAGGCCATGATGCAGCTCTACAAGGAGGAGAAGATCAATCCGCTCGCGGGCTGCTGGCCGATCCTCCTGCAGATCCCGGTCTTCTTCGCGCTCTACAAGGTGATCTACGTCACCATCGAGATGCGCCATGCGCCGTTCTTCGGCTGGATCCAGGACCTCTCGGCGCCCGATCCGACGTCGCTGTTCAACCTGTTCGGCCTGCTGCCCTACGACGTGCCGCACTTCCTTCTGATCGGCGTCTGGCCCATCATCATGGGCATCACCATGTTCCTGCAGATGCGCATGAACCCGACACCGCCGGACCCGACCCAGGCGATGATCTTCACCTGGATGCCGCTGATCTTCACCTTCATGCTGGCGACCTTCCCGGCCGGCCTCGTCATCTACTGGGCCTGGAACAACCTGCTCTCGATCATCCAGCAGGGCATCATCATGAAGCGCCACGGCGTGAAGATCGAGCTCTTCGACAATCTGAAGGGATTGTTCGGAAAGAAAGCCGGATCATCCTGACGACCGCCTCGACGAACTCCAAGGAAACCCCGGCCTCGCGCCGGGGTTTCTTTTTGCCGATTTTTCCGCAAGGCCCGCTTGCGACATCGCCCCGTCGCTGGCATGGAAGCGGTGCGGGCGCATCCCTGTCATGCTCCCGGCGATCCCTTTGTCTTCATGCAAGCCCGAACGCAAGACCGCTTCTCGCCCTTTTGCCGGACTTGCCCTTGCGAGCCCACCATGTCCGCTTCCACGCTTCCGCTCACCCCCACGCTTCCGGAGAGACGGGGGCAGGGCTATGGCGCCGCCCTCGTGCTCGGCTCGGCCGTCGTCTGGAGCTTCGGCGGCACGCTGGCGCGCTTTCTGGCCATCGAGGACGGCTGGACCGTCGTCTTCTGGCGCTCGCTCTTTGCCGCCCTCTTCCTGCTCGGCTTCATGCTGCTGCGTGACGGCCCGCGCGGCACCGTGCAGCTGTTCAGGGGCATGGGTCTTGCCGGCATCGCGGTGGGGCTGTGCTTTGCCACCGCCTCCACATCCTTCATCCTCGCGCTCGCCTATACGACCGTCGCCAATGTCGTGCTGATCCAGGCCGGCGTGCCGCTGATCGCCGCGCTGATGGCCTGGCTGCTCTTCCGCGAGAGGATCGCCCTCCACACCTGGGTCGCCATCGCGGCGGTGATCGGCGGCGTTGCCATCATGGTCTCGGAATCGCTCGGCGGCAGCGTCTCGATGATGGGCGATGCGCTCGCCCTGCTGATCGCCTTCGCCTTCGCCACCGCGACGATCATCACCCGGCGCTTCGCCCATGTGCGCATGACGCCCGCCGTCTTCTTCGGCACGCTCGTCGCCTGCGCGGTGGCGGCAAGCCAGGCCTCCGGCTTTGCCGTGAGCGGCCAGGAACTCGGCATTCTCATCGTCTTCGGCGCGCTCAATTTCGGCCTCGGCCTCGCCCTCTTCGTCACCGGCGCCCGCCTCGTCCCCTCGGCGCTCGCCGCCCTGCTCGGCACGGCGGAGACGGTTCTGGCGCCGCTCTGGGTGGCGGTCATCCATGGCGAAGTGCCGGGCGCTCGCACCGTCATAGGCGGCATCATCGTGCTGGCGGCGCTCCTGTGCTATCTCGGCGTCGAGCTCTGGCGGCAGCGGCGCGCTTGACTTTCGCGGCCAAAACCGGGAAGCCGGGGGCTGGACAACAAGGGCGCGATTTATGACCGAGACGACGTCGCCGGACGACAAGCCGCTGTTCGGCAGGCCGTGGATCTTCATCCGCGGCGTGCCGGCGATGAAATTCCTGCCGCCGGAAGGCCCGCCGGAGATCGCCTTCGCCGGGCGTTCGAACGTCGGCAAGTCCTCGCTGATCAATGCGCTGGTCGGCCACAAGGGCCTGGCACGCACATCCAACACGCCCGGCCGCACGCAGGAGCTCAACTATTTCGTCCCGGACGGGTTTTCCGGCGCCGAGGACGACCTGCCGCCGATGGCGCTCGTCGACATGCCCGGCTACGGTTATGCCCAGGCGCCGAAGGAACAGGTCGACGCCTGGACCAAGCTCGTCTTCGACTACCTGCGCGGCCGCTCGACGCTGAAGCGCGTCTATGTGCTGGTCGACAGCCGCCACGGCATCAAGAAGAACGACGAGGAGGTTTTCGCCCTGCTCGACAAGGCGGCCGTCTCCTACCAGATCGTGCTGACCAAGACCGACAAGATCAAGGATGCCGGCGTGCCGCGCCTCGTCGGCGAAACCCTTGAGAAGATCGCCAAGCGTCCGGCCGCCTATCCGGAAGTGCTGGCCACATCCTCGGAGAAGGGCCGCGGGCTCGACGACCTGCGCAACGCCATCATCGCGGCCATCGCCCGATAGGGCTCAATCGAACCGGACGGCACCGGACGCAAGAACGGGGCCGGTCGCCTTGCCGCCGGGCGAACCGCCGAAGGGTTCCGCGCTGACGGAGAGCGTCGCGCCCTGGACGAGCCGGCCACGCAGTTCCCCCGGCACGGTGAGCGTGCCCTCGCCGGTCTGCGGCAGCACGCCGAGCGAGACGGGCGCCCTGCCCTCCTGCGTCAGCCACAGTTCGAGCGACTTGTCCTTGCCGCCGCCGGCGACCGGCGTCACCTTGAGCGAGCCGCTCGCCTCGTCATAGCGCGCGACGAGATCGATCGCGGCGCCCTCTCCCGCCAGGTCCGCGACGAGGCGCCCGCCGCTCACCGGGCGTGGAGCGATGAGCGCGCTGATCAGCAGGGCAAGGCCCGCCGCAACGGCGAAGGAGGCAAGGGCGAGCGCCCGCCAGAAGGCGAGCGAACCCCAGCAGCCGCCCGCGACCCTGCCGGAGAAGGCGGCATCCCGTGGTGCCGCGCCGAGCAGGCGCTGCTCCATGGGGGAGCGGGCACGCGGCGGCAGGTGCAGCGCCTCGTAGTCGTCCTCGAAGGTGGCAAGGTTCTCTTCCCAGCGATTGACGATGGCGGCGAACTGACGGTCCTTGACGAGCCGCGCCTCGACCTTGCGGCGGTCCTCGGCGGAAAGCACCCCGAGCACATATTCGCCGGCGATCACCTCGTCGCGGCGGGGGTCTCTCATCTCTCGGTCGGGCGCCGTCATCGGCTCATGCACTCCCTCTGGTTTCGGCAGCGTCGGGGCGAGGAACGGGCCTCCGGCCCTATATAGGCATTCCCGAGCGCTTTTGCTCATGCAAATGCGCAAGCGCGCCATCATATTCCCCATCGCCCTTTCCCGCCACCGATCTTGCGCCCCCGACGGGCCTTGCCCGTCTTTTTCAAGGCCCCGGCAGCAATATGGCGGGCGGATCATTCCATCGTCACGAAACATGCGTTAAACAGGCGCCCACCCATTCCCAAGAGGCCGCCATGTCCCTATCCGAAAGCGAAACCCAAGCCCGCCTTCTCGCGCAAGCCCTGCCCTTCATGCAGCGCTACGAGAACAAGACCATCGTGGTGAAATATGGCGGCCACGCCATGGGCAATGCGGAACTGGGCAAGGCTTTCGCGAGCGATATCGCGCTGCTCAAGCAGTCGGGCGTCAACCCGATCGTGGTGCATGGCGGCGGCCCGCAGATCGGCGCGATGCTGACCAAGATGGGCATCGAATCGAAATTCGAGGGGGGCCTGCGCGTCACCGACCAGAAGACGGTCGAGATCGTCGAGATGGTGCTCGCCGGCTCGATCAACAAGGAGATCGTCGCGCTCATCAACCAGACGGGCGAATGGGCGATCGGCCTGTGCGGCAAGGACGGCAACATGGTCTTCGCCGAAAAGGCCAAGAAGACCGTCGTCGATCCGGACAGCAATATCGAGCGCATCCTCGATCTCGGCTTCGTCGGCGAGGTGGTCGAGGTCGACCGCACGCTGATCGACCTGCTCGCCAAATCCGAGATGATCCCGGTCATCGCCCCGGTCGCCCCCGGCCGCGACGGCCACACCTACAACATCAACGCCGACACCTTCGCCGGTGCCATCGCCGGCGCGCTCAACGCGACGCGCCTGCTCTTCCTCACCGACGTGCCGGGCGTGCTCGACAAGAACGGCCAGCTCATCAAGGAACTCTCGGTCGCCGAGGCCCGCGCCCTCATCAAGGACGGCACGATCTCCGGCGGCATGATCCCGAAGGTCGAGACCTGCATCGACGCCATCAAGGCCGGCGTGCAGGGCGTCGTCATCCTCAACGGCAAGACCGCCCATTCGGTGTTGCTGGAAATCTTCACCGAGCACGGCGCCGGCACGCTGATCGTGCCCTGACGCTTCTGCCGGCGACGCCAAGCCGCCGGCCCCTCACCAGAAGAGCAGGCCCAGAATGCCGCAGACGATGAGCAGGCAGCCGACGACTTCCGTGCGGTTGACCCGCTCGTGGAAGAGGAAATACGAGGCCATGAAGGTGAAGACCAGCTCGATCTGGCCGAGCGCGCGCACATAGGCGACCTGCTGGAGGCTCATCGCCGTGAACCAGCAGGCCGAACCCAGCACCCCGGCAATGCCGACCAGCGCGGACGAGCGCCAGCTTCTCAAGACCTCGACGATTTCCCGCTTGTCCTTCCAGGCCATCCAGACCAGCATGAAAGCGGTCTGGAAAGTGGTGACGCAGGCGAGCGTCACCGCAGCGTTCATGATCGGCCCCGGCCCGTCGAGCGAGAGGGACGCGCTGCGATAGGCGACGGCCGAGACGCCGAAGACCGCGCCGGAGGCGATGCCGATCAGGGCGGTGCGGCTCGTCAGGGCAGCGACGGTGTTGCGCCAGGAGAGCGGCGCGCGGGCGACGGAAATCAGCATCACGCCGATGACGCCGACGACGATGGCGATGACCGCGCCGAAGGTGATGCGCTCGCCGAGCAGCACGAAACCGAAGATCGCCGCCTGCACCGGCTCCGTCTTGGAATAGGCGGTTCCCACGGCGAAATTCCGAAGCGAGAACAGATAGACGAGCAGCATGGTGGCGAATATCTGGGCCAGCCCCCCGATGACGGCCCAGAAGGCAAAGGTCCAGTTCAGCGAGGGGAAGGCGAGGCCGACGATGCGGTTCAGCACCAGCACGTAGAGGATCGCCAGCGGAAAGCCGTAGCCGAAGCGCACGAAGCTCGCACCGCGCGTGCCGAGCTTGCCCTGAAGATGCTTCTGCAGGGCCGAGCGCAGGTTCTGCAGGAAGGCGGCGGCGATGGTGATGGGGATCCAGAGTTCCATGCCCTGCCGCTAGCACGCGGGCCGGGCCAAATCCATCGCCGGCGCCAGCCTCCCATGGAAAATTCCGTTTCCCTCCGCGCAGGCGCATGCCATAAGACGCTGCATGACCGATCTTCCGAACAAAGCCGATTTCAGCCATGTGCGTGACTGGGTCTTCGACCTCGACAACACGCTCTATCCGCACCATGTCGATCTCTTCGCCCAGATCGACAAGAACATGACGGCTTACGTCTCGGCCCTGCTCGGCCTGTCGCGCGAGGAAGCGCGCGCCCTGCAGAAGCAGTATTATTTCGACCACGGAACGACGCTCAAGGGCCTGATGATCCATCACGCCATCGACCCAGTGGACTTCCTCGAAAAGGCGCATGCGATCAACTATGACGTGCTGTCGCCCGACCTGCCCCTCGGCGAGGCGATCCAGGCGCTGCCGGGCCGCAAGTTCATCTTCACCAACGGCAGCGTCAAGCATGCCGAGATGGCGGCGAGGGCCCTCGGCATCTTCCACCATTTCGACGACGTCTTCGATATCGTGGCGGCCGAATACGTGCCGAAGCCGGCCGGCGCGACCTATGACAAGTTCATGGCGCTGCACCGGGTCGACACGAAGCAGGCCGTGATGTTCGAGGACCTGCCGCGCAACCTCATCGTGCCGAAGACGCTCGGCATGAAGACCGTGCTGCTCACCCCGCGCGACGAGGGTCACGAATTCACCGATGCCTGGGAGAAACGCACGGAGGACGACAAGCATATCGATTATGCGACCTCGAACCTGACGGCTTTCCTCAACGCGCTGCTCTAGGCAAGAGCCGACACATTCCCGACACGGAAAAAACCCTTTTCCGTCAAAAGCTTGAATTACCAATTTGTAACTGGTGCCGGCCGGCATTCCCCCTATCCTGCCTCCCCAAGGGACGATGATGGATGAAAGGAATGACCATGGCTAAAAAGGAACTTCTCCTCGGCGCCGTCGCCGCCGGCCTTCTGCTTTCGGGCGTCGCCGCCCCCGCCTTCGCCGAGGGCGAGGGCCGGCACGGACCGCGCCATGCCGCGATGATCGAGCGCCTCGACGCGAACAAGGACGGCAAGGTCTCGCTCGACGAGTTCAAGACCAACATCTCCGCCGCCTTCAAGACCTTCGATGCCGACGGCGACGGCCAGGTGACGAAGGACGAGATCAAGGCCCGCCACGACGCGTTCCGCGATGCCCGCAAGGCCGTGCGTGACGCCGCCGATGCAGACAAGGACAAGGCACGCGAGGCGTTGCGGGCCGCCGGCCCCTTCATGCTGCCGGGCGCCGGCCGCATGTTCGACCGTGCCGACACCGACAGGAACGGCACGCTTTCCGAAGCGGAAGTGCTTGCCTCGGCGGAGAAGATCTTCGAACGGCGCGACAGCAACAAGGACGGCGCGATCGACACGGCCGATGCCCGCCCCCATAAGGGCAAGGGTCACCACGGCAAGGGTGGCGAGGAACGGGACGAGCGCATGCTGAAGCGCCTCGATGCCAACAGCGACGGCAAGGTCTCGCAGGAGGAGCTGCTGCAGCGCGCCTCGGAAACCTTCCAGCGCTTCGACGCCGACAAGAACGGCGAGGTGACGAAGGCCGAAGTCGACGCCAGGCGCGAGGCCTTCCGAGACGCCCGCAAGGCCTTCCGCGAAGTGAAGGCGACGGATGGCGAGGCGAAGGCGGCCGCCCGCGAGGCGCTGCGCGAAGCCCGGATCGACCGCATGGGCGGCCGCATGTTCGAGCGGGCGGATGCCGACAAGAACGGCACGCTGACCAAGGCGGAAATGGAAACCGCCGCCGCCGCGATGTTCAAGCAGCGCGACAGGAACGGCGACGGCTTCATCACCGCCGACGAGATGGGCAGGCGCCACAAGTAAGCGCCGCGTCGAATGCGGAACGCCCCGGTCGATGCCGGGGCGTTTTATTGAGGAGCGGCACCGGAAGGCCCCGGCCACGATTCCGGCCAGGCCTCTCAAGCGAGCGCGGCTGCCGCCTGCTCGGCCTCCAGCTTCTCGTAAAACTTCACGATGATGTCCCAGGCCTCGTCGGCCGTCTCGACGAACTGCATCAGCTCGACATCGCCGGGCGCGATCGTCCCGAAGGCGGCAAGCGCGTCGAAATCGATGATCCTGCGCCAGAATTCCTTGCCGAACAGGATGAGCGGCACCAGCGCCATGCGGCCCGTCTGCATCAGCGTCACCGTCTCGAACAGTTCGTCGAGCGTGCCGAAGCCGCCCGGAAACACCGTCACGGCCTTGGCGCGCAGCAGGAAATGCATCTTGCGGATGGCGAAATAGTGGAAGTTGAAGCTGAGCTCCGGCGTCACATAGGGGTTCGGCGCCTGCTCGTGCGGCAGCACGATGTTGAGGCCGATCGACGGCGCGCCGACATCGGCCGCCCCGCGGTTGCCCGCCTCCATGACGCCCGGCCCGCCGCCGGTGACGACGACATATTCCTTGAAGCCGAGTTCCGCCGACTTCTCCGAGCACTTGCGCGCGAATTTGCGGGCCTCGTCGTAATAGACCGAGGCGGCCTCGAGATTGAGGCGCTGCGTCTCGTTGCGCGCCGCCCAGGCCTCCTGGCCGGGGGCGGGAATGCGCGCGCCGCCGAACATCACGACGGTCGACTTGATGCCGCGCTCGGCAAGCATCATCTCGACTTTCAGAAGCTCCAGCTGCAGGCGCACCGGGCGCAGCTCCTCGCGGCAGAGGAAATCGTCGTCGACATAGGCAAGCCGGTAGGCCGGATGGGCCGACTGCGGCGTCTGCGGCACGACGGCGGCGCGGTGCTTGTCCTGCGCGCTGTCGGCCAACGGATCCCACACGCCGTCCTTGCGGCGCAGATTCTTCTTCTTCAGTCTTGCCATGTCATTTTCCTGCTTGCTGGCCCGCTTTCCGGCCCCACGGGATTACCATTGCGCCCGTGCGACAGTATCTGCCGGAAAGGGGCTTCATCTTTTCCGGCACTTGCTCTAGAGCATTTTGCAGATTGATGAAATCAACCTTCCGGCATCCCGACAATCGAAAATAAGCCTCGAAGTTTAAGGAATTCCGATGAGCCTGTCCGACCTCGCCACCCTTTCCGCCACCATCGAGCGCGCCTTCGAGGAACGGGACGGCATCAACACCGGAACGCGCGGCGAAGTGCGCGATGCGGTGGAGACGTCCCTCAACCTGCTCGACAGCGGAAAAGTGCGCGTCGCCCAGCGCGGCGAGGACGGCACCTGGACGGTGAACCAGTGGCTGAAGAAGGCCGTTCTCCTGTCCTTCCGCCTCAACCCGATGGAGATCGTCAAGGGCGGCCCGGGCGACTCGTCCTGGTGGGACAAGGTGCCCTCCAAGTTCGACGGCTGGAGCGTCAACGAATTCGAGAAGGCCGGCTTCCGCGCCGTGCCGAACTGCGTGGTGCGCCGCTCGGCCTATATCGCGCCGAACGCCATCCTGATGCCCTCCTTCGTCAATCTCGGCGCCTATGTCGGCGAGGGCACGATGGTCGACACCTGGGCGACGGTGGGCTCCTGCGCGCAGATCGGCAAGCATGTGCATCTTTCCGGCGGCGTCGGCATCGGCGGCGTGCTGGAGCCGATGCAGGCCGGACCGACGATCATCGAGGACAATTGCTTCATCGGCGCCCGCTCGGAAGTCGTCGAAGGCTGCATCGTGCGCGAGGGCTCCGTGCTCGGCATGGGCGTCTTCATCGGCAAGTCGACCAAGATCGTCGACCGTGCGACAGGCGAGGTGACCTATGGCGAGGTGCCGCCCTATTCCGTCGTCGTCGCCGGCTCCATGCCGTCGGACAAGACCATGCCGAACGGCCTGCCGGCGCCGGGGCTCTACTGCGCCGTCATCGTCAAGCGTGTCGACGCGCAGACCCGCTCGAAGACCGGCATCAACGAACTGCTCCGGGATTGAGCCATGGCAGTCGTGGAAGAGCAGAGGCCGAGCCTCGCCTGGCTCTTCTTCGGCTGGTCCGGCCGGGTCAGCCGGGTGCCCTTCGCGCTCGGCTGGGCCTTCTGGCTGATGCTGCTTTCGGCCGCGCTCGCCCGCATCATCATCGTGCCGGAGGAGGATCCCTCCTTCCTCTTCTGGTCCTTCGTCTTCGTCGGCGTGGCGCTCGTCTCCACGGTGTCCTCCGTCCTCCTGACGGTCAAGCGGCTGCACGACATGAACCTGCCGCTGCCGCTGATCATCTGCCTGTTCATCCCGGCCATCTCCTTCTTCGCGCTCTTCGCCTTCATGGTCTGGCCGGGCACGAACGGGCCGAACGACTACGGCCGCCTGCCCAACCGCCCGAAAGACTGAGAGGCGCGCGCTTCGGCCGCGCGTGACAGCGCACGGCCGATCGGCTAAATCTCGATTCTCCTTCCTCCCTTTCGTGCCGTGACCGCATGTCCATGACCTCCGCCGATCCGATCGCCAATCTTGCAACACTCATCCGCTGCCCCTCCGTCACCCCTGCCGAGGGCGGGGCGCTGACGGCGCTCGCCGCCATGCTGGCGCCGCTCGGCTTCACAGTGGAGCGCATGACGGCGCGCGAGCCCGGCATGCCCGACATCGAGAACCTCTATGCCCGCATCGGCACCGAGGGGCCGCACCTGATGTTCGCCGGCCACACGGATGTCGTGCCCGTCGGCAATGAGGCGGCCTGGACGCATGCGCCCTTCGGCGCCGAGGTCGCCGGCGGCGAGATGTTCGGCCGCGGCGCGGTCGACATGAAGGGCGGCATCGCCTGCTTCGTCGCGGCCGTCGCGCGCCAGATCGCGAAGAACGGTCCGCCGGAGGGTTCGCTCTCCTTCCTCATCACCGGCGACGAGGAAGGCCCGGCCGTCAACGGCACGATCAAGCTGCTGCAATGGGCCGCAGAGCGCGGCGAACGCTGGGATGCCTGCCTCGTCGGCGAGCCGACGAACCCGGACCAGCTCGGCGACATGATCAAGATCGGCCGGCGCGGCTCCGTCTCCGGCACGATCACGGTACATGGCGTGCAGGGCCATGCCGCCTATCCGCACCTCGCCGACAATGCCGTGCGCGGCGTGATCGCGCTTACCGATGCCCTGATGCATCCGCCGTTCGACGTCGGCACGGAAAATTTCCAGCCATCGAATCTGGAGGTAACGACGATCGATGTCGGCAACCCCGCGACGAATGTCGTGCCGGCACAGGCGATCGCCCGCTTCAACATCCGCTTCAACGACAGCTGGACGGCCGAGACCGTGATGGCCGAGATCGTGCGCCGGCTCGATGCCGCCGCGCGCGACGAAAGGCTGCGGCCGGGCCGCCCGCCGCTCCGCTACGACATCGCCTGGGCCGAGCGGCCGAGCCACGTCTTCCTCACCCGCAACGACCGGCTGATCGCCTCGCTGTCGGGCGCCGTCGAAGCCGTAACCGGACGCGCGCCAAAGCTGTCGACGACCGGGGGCACCTCCGATGCCCGCTTCATCAAGGACTACTGCCCGGTCGTGGAGTTCGGCCTCGTCGGGCAGACCATGCACATGGTCGACGAGCGGGTGGCGATCGCCGATCTCGAGACGCTGACCGTGATCTACGAGACCTTCCTCCAGCGCTGGTTCGGCGATGCCCGGGCTTGACGAGGTCCTGCACTATCTCACCGGCGTCTTCCTGCTCGTGCGGCAGAAGCAGGAGGGGTTCGGCTGGCTGGACCTGACGATGCGCGGGCTTGTCCGCTCCTTCTGGGCCTTCGCCTGGTGCCTTCCCGCCTTTGCCGTCATCTGGGCATCCTGGCGGCTGTATTTTCTCGGCAGCATGCCGGCGGGAACGCCGGCCGGCCTCTCCTTCTTCGTCAAGCTCCTGGTGATCGACGTGGCGGGCTGGCTGCTGCCGCTCGTGCTTCTGGCGGCGCTCGCGCGTCCGCTCGGCTACGGCAAGCATGTTGCGACCGTGGTGACGGCGAGCAACTGGATCGCCGTGCCCTTTGCCTATGCCGCGGCGATCCCCTTCGCGCTGACGCTGGTCCTGCCCACGAGCGCGCCCTTTGCCGGCCTGCTGCTCTATGCGGTCTTCGGCGCCAGCGTCGTGCTGCAGTTCCGCCTCGTGTGGATGTGCGTCGGCAGACAGACGCTGCTCGCCTCGGCCATGACGGCGATCTACGTGCTGCCGCCGATGATCGTCGGGCAGCAATTGCAGCAGCTCCTCGGCACGTTGCCGGGCTGATGCGCCTTTCGCCCTCCGGGCCGCCTAGTAGTCGACAGCCATGAAATAGAGCCCGTCCGGCGGCGCCACGGGGCCGCAGGCCTTGCGGTCGCGCGCCTCCAGCGCCGCGCGCACGTCCTGCGGTGTCCACTTGCCCTCGCCCGCCAGCTTCAGCGTGCCGGCGAAGGAGCGGATCTGGTTGTGCAGGAAGCTCTGTGCCGAGACGCGCATCTCGATCAGGTCGCCGCTGCGCGTCACATCCAGTCGGTCGATGGTGCGCACGGGGCTGTTCGCCTGGCACTGGGCGGCACGGAAGGTCGTGAAGTCGTGCCTGCCGACGAGCATCTGCCCGGCGGCATGCATCACCTCGTGGTCGAGCGCCCTGGCGACGAACCAGGCCCGGTTCGCCTCCAGCGCCAGCGGCGCTGGGCGCGAGATGATGCGGTAGAGATAGTGCCGCTTCACCGCCGAGAAGCGGGCGTCGAAATCGTCGGGCACCGCCGCCGCATCGAGGATCGCGATCCGCTCGCCGGCCATGCCGAGATGGGCGTTGAGCGCGTTGCGCAGCGTGTGCTCCTTCCACAGCCGGGAAAGGTCCGCATGGGCCACCTGCCCCATGGCATGCACGCCCGAATCCGTGCGCCCCGCGCCGCGGATCGAGACGGTCTCGCCCGTGAGCGACAGGATGGCCGCCTCGATGGCGCCTTGCACGGAGTGCCCGTTGTCCTGCCGCTGCCAGCCGACATAGGGCGTGCCGTCATATTCGATGCGGAGGCGGTAGCGCGGCATCAGCCGATGACCTGGCCGGCCGCGACGGGCGTGCCGCGCAGGAAATCGGCCGCGTCGAGCGGCTTGCCGCCCGCCTTCTGCAGGCGCACGAGCCGGACGGCCCCGCCGTCACCGCAGGCGACCGTGAGCCGGTCGTCGAGAACCGTGCCGGCGGCTTTCGCCGTGGTTTCACCGGACGGCGCGCTCGCCAGAACCTTCACCCGCTCCGGCTTGCCGCCGACCGGCAGCTCGAACCAGGCGCCGGGGAAGGGCGAGAGGCCGCGGATATGGTTGTGCACGTCGCCGGCGGGACGGGAAAAATCGACGCGGGTCTCGGCCTTGTCGATCTTGGCCGCGTAGAGCACGCCCTCCTCTGCCTGCGGGGTCAGCGGCAGATCGCCGGCTTCGAGATTCGCCATGGCTTCCACCATCAGGGCGCCGCCCGCCTGCATCAGCGTATCGTGCAGCTCACCGGCCGTCATGGTGTCGCTTATCGCCACGCGATGGGTCAGCGCGACCGGGCCGGTGTCGAGGCCCTTCTCCATCTGCATGACCATCATGCCGGTTTCCGCGTCCCCCGCCATGATCGCCCGCTGGATGGGCGCTGCACCGCGCCAGCGCGGCAGCAGCGAGGCATGACCGTTGTAGCAGCCGAGCCGGGTGCCGGTAAGGATCGCCTCCGGCAGCAGGAGGCCGTAGGCGACGACGACGGCGACATCCGCCTTCAGCGCGCGAAAGGCCGCGCGGTCGGCCTCCTCGCGGAAATTGAGCGGGGTGAAGACGGGAAGCCCGAGCCTTTCGGCCGCCTGGTGCACCGGCGACTTCACCAGTTCGAGGCCGCGGCGGCCGGCCGGGCGCGGCGGCTGCGAATAGACGGCGACGATCTCGTGGCCGGCCTCCGCCAGCGCCTCAAGCGTCGGCACGGAGAAATCCGGCGTGCCCATGAAGATGATGCGAAGGGCCATCGGTCAGCCTCCAGGAAAGCGGTTCCAGCAAAAGCGCGAAGCGGCTTTGCGGCCGGAATTGCATGAAACAAAGCCTGGGCGGCAAGCGCCTGGTTGTCGCCTCAGAGCGCCTTGCTGCCGCGCAGCTTCGCCGCCTTGGTGAACTTGCGGATCACCATTTCGCGCTTCAGCTTGGAAATATGGTCGATGAACAGCACGCCGTTGAGGTGATCGATCTCGTGCTGCAGGCAGGTCGCCAGCAGGCCGTCGGCCTCCGTCAGCTGCTCCTTGCCGTCGCGGTCGAGATGCTTGACGGTGATGGCGGCGGGGCGCTCGACCTCGGCATAATAATCCGGGATCGACAGGCAGCCCTCCTCATAGACCGAGCGGGCATCCGAGGCGGAGACGACTTCCGGATTGATGAAGACGAGCGGCTTCTTGTCCTCGCCCTCCTTCGAGACGTCGAGCACCAGCATGCGGCGCGCGACGCCGATCTGGATCGCGGCAAGGCCGATGCCCGGCGCATCGTACATGGTTTCCAGCATGTCGTCGGCGAGTGCCTTCACCTCGCTGTCGACGGTCTCGATGGGCTTCGAAACCTGGCGGAGGATCGGATCGGGAAGGATAATCAGCGGCTTGATGGTCATCTCGCCTCCTTAGCGCGGTTTTTTGACGCTTTCAATCGGCTTCGACCGTCGCCAGCGTAGCATGTCCTGCGCATCCGTTCACGTTATGATCTGGTTTCCGCCGCAATCCGTGTTATGGTCGCGGCATGATCGATCCGACCTTTGACATGCTGCTCGCCTCCCTCCTTGCCCGGCTCGGCGGCCCCGGCCCGGCGCTCGTGCTGCTCGCCGCCGTGCTGATCGCCGTCTTCGGCCTGCTTTCGGCCCGCCGCAGCCAGGCGCGCCAGCGCGAGGCGGCGGCGATGGCGGAGCTGCGCTTTGCCGAACTCCTGAAGGCACAGACGGAAATGCAGGGACGCGTCGCCGCCATGGCCGACGTCTTCGGCGCGAAGCAATCGGAGACGAACCAGGCGATCAATGCCCGGCTCGACGGCCTGACGCAGCGGATCGGCCAGTCGATCTCCGAGCAGACCCGCTCGACGCACGAGAACCTCCGCCGCCTGCAGGAACGGCTTGCCGTGATCGACAATGCGCAGAGCAACATCCAGTCGCTGGCGAAGGACGTGGTCGGCCTCCAGGCGATCCTCTCAAACAAGCAGACGCGCGGCGCCTTCGGCCAGTCGCGCATGGAGACGATCATCGCCGACGCCATGCCGCCCGGCGCCTACCAGTTCCAGGCGCAGCTTTCCAACGGCGTCAGGCCCGACTGCACGATCCGCATGCCGAACGGCCAGCCGCCTCTCGTCGTCGATGCGAAATTCCCGCTGGAGGCGTGGAATGCGCTGTCGGACGGGCGCTCCCCCGAGGCCGCCAAGCTCGCGGCACAGCAGTTCCGCCGCGACATGGAGACCCATATCCGCGATATCGCCGAAAAATATCTTCTCGCCGGCGAGACGCAGGACACCGCCTTCCTCTTCGTGCCCTCCGAATCGATCTTCGCCAGCATCCACGAGAATTTCGAGGCCATCGTGCAGCGGGCGCACCGGGCGCGCATCGTCATCGTTTCGCCGTCGCTGCTCATGCTCTCCGTGCAGGTGCTGCAGGCGCTTCTGAAGGACCAGCGCATGCGCGAGCAGGCCCATGTCATCCAGGGCGAGGTCGCCCGGCTGATGGACGACCTGACGCGGCTCGACGACCGGGTGCGCAAGCTTTCCGGCCATTTCACCGCCGCGCAGAAGGATGTCGACCTCATCCTGACCTCGACGGAGAAGCTCACCCGGCGTGGCGCGCGCATCGGGGACATGGAATTCGAGACGGCATCGGCGCTTTCCGCGCCTGCGGAGACGGCCGTCGAGACCCGGACGGGGCAGCTTCGGCTGAGGGTGGTTGACGAGGACTGACCGCCTCGGGCAGTGTCCGGCGGAAACGACAAGGGGCACCTCTCATGATCACCGTCTTCGGCTCCATCAACATGGACCTCATCGCCACGCCAGAACGCCTGCCGAAGCCGGGCGAGACGGTGATGGGCAGCAGCTTCACCACCGCCGCCGGCGGCAAGGGCGCCAACCAGGCGCTCGCCGCCCGCCGCGCCGGCGCGATCGTGCGCATGGCCGGCGCCGTCGGCGACGACCGACTGGGCAGCCAGGCGCTGGCGCTGCTCGCCGACGCCGCCGTCGATCTCAACGGCGTGCGCTCCGCCGCCGAGGCGACCGGCACGGCCCATATCCTCGTGGACGACGAAGGCGAGAACGTCATCGTCGTCGTGCCGGGCGCCAACGGCACCGTCAGCGAGGAGGATGCGAAGCGCACCGTCGGCGGCATGACGCGCGGCGATTACCTGATGCTGCAGTTCGAAATTCCCAATGCCGCCATCGAGGCCGCGCTCGTCAGCGCCAAGCAGAAGGGCGTCATCTCGATCGTCAACATCGCGCCCTTCAGCGCCGATGCCCGTCGTCTCGGCGCGATGGCCGACATCCTCGTCGCCAACGAGACGGAATTCGACCTCTTTGTCGGCAAGGGCGAACTCTCTGACGAGGCACGCGAGACGACCATGCGCACGCTGCATGCGGGCAGCGGCCAGACGATCATCGTCACGCTCGGCGCCGACGGCGTCGTCGCGATCCGCAGGAACGAGATTTTCCGCGCCGCCGGCCTCAAGATCGAGCCCGTCGACACGGTGGGTGCGGGCGACACGTTCTGCGGTTACCTCGCCGCCTCGCTCGATGCCGGGCTCGGCTTCAAGGAGGCGCTGCGCCGCGCCGCCGTCGCCGGATCGCTCGCCTGCCTGAAGCCCGGCGCCCAGCCCTCCATCCCCTTCGCCCCCGCCGTCGACGCCGAAATCTAAACGGTGGCGCGGCCGCGCCGCCCGCCGGATTTCGCAATTGACACATCGGGCGTCGCATTGGCTGCGACGCCCGAGAAATCAGCCGGTTGCGCCAAGAAGTGGCGGCGACGCTTGGCTATTTATTAATATTTTATGGGTTACTGAAATCTTCAGATTCCGGCCCTTGAGACCGGCCATCTCTGGCGCTGGTTGCGCGCCGTGCCCTCCATGATGGAGCCCCCCCGCAAACGACTGTGCTCCTCCGCGGTGCCCGCCGCGGACGTCTCTCATCGTGAGGTTTTTATGTTCAAGTTCCAGGCCAAGTCGCTTGCGACGAAGCTCATCGCGGTCACCGGCGGCACCATCGCCCTGGTGATGCTCGCCTCCAACACCGTACTCATCGGCCAGACGCAGAGCCGCGTCGCCGCTCTCGTCTATTCCGAAGCCGATACCGAGGCGAAGGCGATCGCCGCCGACATCGCGACCGATATCGGCCAGCTCGCCAGCGCCGCGCGCTCCATGGCGGGCGTGATCGAACAGGGTCATGCGGGCGGGCACTTCGACCGCAAGGAAGTCGTGGATATCATCAAGGCGAACGCGGAAAAGAACAGCTTCGCGCTCGGCAGCTGGTTTGCCGAGGAGCCGAACGCCTTCGACGGCAAGTCGCGCGAGACGGCCGAACAGCTGGAAACCGGCACGTTCAAGGACGGCTCGTTCAACCCGTACTGGACGAAGCGCAAGGATGGCTCCATCGCGCTCTCCACCTTCGAATCCGACTACAAGGCCGAATGGTATTCGCTGGCCGCCGGCAGCGGCAAGGGCGCCATGAGCCAGCCCTACAAGGAAAGCTCGACCGGCGAAGGCTTCACCATGGCCTCCATCGCCTTTCCGGTCGCCCCGGGCGGCAGGCTGATCGGCGTCACCGGCGTCGACGTTTCCCTGAAGACGCTGAACGAGAAGCTCAGCCAGCTGAAGCCCTTCGGCGAAGGCCGCGTCATGCTGCTGTCGCAAACCGGCAAGTGGATCGTTGCGCCGAACGCAGATCTCCTGATGACGGACTATGACGGCGGCGGCGCCGACATCATCAAGGAGGCGCTTGCGACGGGCAAGACCGGCCGTATCGAAAACCTCTCCTTCGACGAGCTCGCCGCCTTCGACCGCGTCGTCTACCCCTTCGCGCTGCCGGACATCAACACGACCTGGGTCGTGCTGGTCGACGTGCCGCGCGCCGCGATCAACGCACCGGTCGACGACCAGACCCGCATGATGATCCTCGGCGGCCTGATCGTTCTCGGCGCCGTTCTCGCCGGCCTCTACTTCGCCGTGCGCTTCTTCGTGCAAAAGCCGCTCGCCGGCCTCGTTTCCGGCGTCGCGACGCTCAGCAGCGGCGTCTATACCCAGCCGATCGCCGGCCAGGAGCGGTCGGACGAGACCGGCTCGGTCGCCAAGGCGCTGGAAGGGTTCCGCCACCAGCTCGCCGACACCAAGCGCCTCGAAACCGAGGCCGACAACCAGCGCCAGCTGACCGAGGCCGAGCGCAACCGCTCGGAAGCCGAGCGCGCCGAATCGAGCGCCCTCCAGCGCGACATCGTCGCCCGCCTCGGCGACGGCCTTGCCCAGCTTTCCTCGGGCAACCTGACCTTCCGTCTCTCCGGCGATTTCCCGGGCGAATACGGCAAGCTCAAGAACGACTTCAACTCGGCGATCGCCAGCCTCGAGGAGACGATCCAGACGGTCAATGCCTCGGTCGGCAATATCGGCGGCGGCACGGGCGAGATATCCAAGGGCGCGGCCGATCTCTCGCACCGCACCGAACAGCAGGCGGCAAGCCTGGAAGAGACGGCGGCCGCCCTCGACCAGCTCACCTCGCAGGTCAATTCCAGCGCGGAAAACGCCCGCGTCGCCGCCAAGTCGGTGGAAACGGCCAGCGACGACGCCAGCAAGTCCGGCGAGGTCGTGCAGAAGGCGATCGGCGCCATGCACGGCATCGAGCACTCCTCGCGGGAAATCTCCAACATCATCGGCGTGATCGACGACATCGCCTTCCAGACGAACCTGCTGGCATTGAATGCCGGTGTCGAGGCCGCCCGTGCAGGTGAAGCCGGCAAAGGTTTTGCCGTCGTCGCCCAGGAGGTGCGAGAGCTTGCCCAGCGCTCGGCCAATGCCGCCAAGGAGATCAAGACGCTGATCAACACCTCCGAGGTACAGGTCCGCGAGGGCGTCGATCTCGTCGGCAAGGCCGGCAGCGCGCTGGAGAACATCGCAGAGCAGGTCATCCAGATCAACGGCCTCATCCGCCAGATCTCCTCATCCGCCTCCGAACAGGCCGTCGGCCTCAAGGAGATCAACGCGGCCGTCAACCAGATGGACCAGGTGACGCAGCAGAACGCCGCGATGGTGGAGGAGACCACCGCCGCCTCCATGGCGCTGAACGACGAGGCCCAGACGCTGAAGTCGCTCGTCGCCCGCTTCCGCGCCGGAAACACCGCCGTGGCCTCTGCCCAGCCCGTGCAGCAGGCGACCCGCCACGACGTCCAGCCGCAGCGCGCCGCCTACCAGGCGCCGCGCGCCGCGGCCCGCGCCATGCCGCAGGTCGCCGGCAACACGGCGCTGGCGCAGGACGACTGGGAAGAGTTCTGAGACGGACCGAATGACGAAAAAGGCCGGTGGAGACACCGGCCTTTTTGTTTCGGGGAGGAACGGATTGCAGGCGGATGACGGGGACAGCCGTGCCGGCAAGGGCTATGTCCGCTCCGTCGGCTTTGCCTGGAGCCGGCCGCGGGAGCGCGAACGGCTGGCGCTGGCGAGGCGCTGCGAAGCCTCCTTCAGTTCCAGGTCGGAAAACAGGCTCCGGTATTCGGGCCGCAGCATCAGCGCCTCCATGGAAAGCTCGGCCTTGCCCGCGTCGAGCAGCCGTTCCAGCCCGGTCGTGCCGGGCTTGAAGACGAGTTCCTTCGCCGCCGCCACGCCGCCGTTGAGCAGCACGAAGCGGCGCAGGAGGACCGGGCGGAAGCCGAGCGCCGCGAAGCGGTCGTAAAGGCCCATCATCTCCGTGTGGAAACGACCTTCGGCGCCCGGCCCGGCGCTGCGGGGGCCACGCATCAGAGACGGCCGACGCGCTCGGCGAGAAGAGCGAAGAAGCCGTCGGCATCGACGTCCTTCATCACCCGCGCATTGTGCTTGCGGCCAGTGACCTGCCACCAGTCGACCACCGTCATGCCTGTCGTGAGCGGCGAGGCGGTCTCGATCTCCACATTGCAGTCGCGGCCGGAGAACAACTCCGGCTTCAGGAGATAGGCGATGACCGTCGGATCGTGCAGCGGGCCGCCGTCGGAGCCGTATTTTTCGACGTCGAAACGCTCGAAGAAATCAAGCATCTCGACGAGGGCCTTGGCGGGGCGGCTGCCGATCTCGCGCAGCCTGGCGACGCGGCTCTTCAGCGTCAGCACCTTGTGGGTGACGTCGAGCGGCATCATGACGATCGGGATGCCGGACCTGAAGACGGCGGCAGCCGCTTCCGGATCGACATAGATGTTGAATTCTGCAGCCGGCGTGATGTTGCCACCCTCGAAGAAGCCGCCGCCCATCATGACCAATTCGCGCACGCGGCCGGCGATGTCCGGCGCCTTCTCCAGCGCCGTCGCGATGTTCGTCAGCGGGCCGAGCGTGCAGAGCGTCACCGTGCCGGCCGGTTCGCGCCGCAGCGTCTCGATGATGAAATCCACGGCATGCCGGGCCTCCAGCGGCATCTGCGGCTCGTGCAGTTCCGGGCCGTCGAGGCCGGACTTGCCGTGCACATGCTCGGCGGTGACCAGCGGGCGGGCGATCGGCCTGTCGGCGCCGGCATAGACCTTCACGTCGGTGCGGGAGCAGAATTCCAGGATGATGCGGGCATTGCTGGAGGTGCGCGCCAGCGGCACGTTGCCGGCGACGGTGGTGATGCCGAGGATATCGAGTTCGGGGCTGCCGAGCGCCAGCATGATCGCGGCGGCATCGTCCTGGCCGGGATCCGTGTCGATGATGATTTTCCGTGGCTCAGACATGCCGTCTCCGTTTCCTCGCTGGTTCTGTTCTTGGCCCGCCTTACGCGGGCGAAGCGGCGACTATATTTGCGAAATCGCCATTCGCAAGCGTCTTGCGCCCTGCGCCGGCAATCCCCATATTGCAGCCATCGGGATGCCGAGGTCGGGTCCCGCCGAAGTCGCTTGAAAGCCAAGGACTAGACGCATGTCACGCATGACCCCTTTCACGAGCCCGCTGCTTCTGGGCTTCGATGCCATGGAAAAGACCCTTGAGCGCATCGCCAAGGGCAATGATGGCTATCCCCCATACAATATCGAGCGGCTGCGGCCGAACGGCGAGACAGGCGCACCGGAACGGCTGCGTATCACCCTTGCCGTCGCGGGTTTTTCCGAAGACGAGCTCGATGTGACGACGGAGGAAAACCAGCTCGTCATCCGCGGCCGCCAGGTCGACAGCGGCGAGCGGGACTATCTCTACCGCGGCATTGCGGCCCGCCAGTTCCAGCGCACCTTCGTGCTTGCCGACGGCATGCGCGTTTTGGGAGCGGAGCTGAAGAACGGCCTGCTCGCGGTCGATCTCGTGCGGCCCGAGCCTGTGCGAATGGTAAAGAAAATTAACATTTCCGTATCAGACTAGATCATGAGCCGTTCCTGCGGGAACACCCGCCGGAACGTTTCAAGCGTAACCTGATCGCCTGACGTACCGATGGGCCATGGTGGCCATGGACGTCCGGTGGCCGGCCCTGCCATGGAGGCAAAGATGGGACTGAAGACTGTAACCCCCACCGTTTCGAAGGCGGATCTTGCGCATCTCGGCGCCGGCGAAGTCGGCTACATCCGGAAGATGAAGGCCGACGAAGTCTCGCGCGTCTTCCCGGAAGCGCCGGAAATCGACCCGAGCCTGGATCTGTGGGCCCTGTTCGGCGCCGACGGCACGCCGATCCTCCTGACGGACAACCGTTCGAGCACCTTCTACAAGGCGGCCGAGGACGACCTGCGCACCGTCAGCCTGCACTGATGCCGGAAAAGCCTTCCGTCAGAGACGGCGGAAGGTGAGATAGGCCGACTTGCGGCCCTCGCGCTTGGCCTTGCCCTCGTAGCGCGTGCCCGGCCAGCCGGCAAACGGCGTCAGCCAGTCGACCGCGTTTTCGGCGGTCCACACGAAAGCGGGATGAGACCCGCAGTGCATCAGCGTCCAGTTGACATAGGTGTCGATGTCGGACGCGAAGCAGAAGAGTCCGCCGGGCTTCAGCACCCGGGCAAAGCGGTCGAGATTGACCTTCGAGACGAACCGCCTCTTCCAGTGCTTCTTCTTCGGCCACGGATCCGGATAGAGCAGGTCGATCTGATCGATCGAGGCCGCCGGAAGCCAATCCAGCAGCGCCGTCGCATCGTCGTCATAGAGCCGGATATTCTTCGCGCCCGTTTCCTCCACGCTGCCGATCAGCTTCGCCATCGAATTGACGAAGGGTTCGACGCCGATGAAGGCGGTATCGGGCGCTTCCTGCGCACGATGAATGAGGTGCTCCCCGCCGCCGAAGCCGATTTCGAGGCGTGTCCGGGCCGGCGAGAAATCATAGAGCGCCGCAATGTCCGCCGGCGCCGGGGCCGAAAGATCGACCTTCAGCACCGGCAGCACGGTCTGAAGATGCTGCGCCTGCCGCTCCCTGAGCGGTTTTCCCTTGCGGCGACCGAAGAAGGCCTCGCTCGCGCGGCTGCGGCGCTCTGCATCCGTCATGTCGGCCTCAGTTCTTCAACGCTTCCTTGAGGGCCTTGACGAGGTCGAGGCGCTCCCAGGAGAACGAGCCGTCGCGGCCGGCCTTGCGGCCGAAATGACCGTAGGCGGCGGTCTTGGCGTAGATCGGCTTGTTGAGGTCGAGGTGGCGGCGGATGCCCGACGGCGACAGGTCCATGACCTTGCGGACCGCGGCCTCGACGGCGTCTTCGCTCACCTTGCCCGTGCCGTGCAGGTCGACATAGACCGAGAGCGGCTGGGCGACGCCGATGGCGTAGGAAAGCTGGATCGTGCAGCGGTCCGCAAGGCCGGCGGCGACGACGTTCTTGGCGAGGTAGCGCGCGGCATAGGCGGCCGACCGGTCTACCTTAGTCGTGTCCTTGCCGGAGAAGGCGCCGCCGCCATGCGGGGCCGCGCCGCCATAGGTGTCGACGATGATCTTGCGGCCGGTGAGGCCGGCATCGCCGTCCGGGCCGCCGATGACGAACTTGCCGGTCGGGTTGATGTACCAGGAGCAATCGTCGGCAATCTTCAGGCCGTTCAGCGCCTCGCGGATATAGGGTTCCACGACCTCGCGGACCTTCTTGGAATCCCAGCTGTCATCGAGATGCTGCGTGGACAGCACGATGGAGGCGACATCGGCCGGCTTGCCGTCGACATAGCGCACGGTCACCTGGCTCTTGGCGTCCGGACCGAGCTTGCCGGCATCGCCCTCGCCCTTCTTGCGAGCTTCGGCGAGAAGCTGGAGGATGCGGTGCGAATAGTAGAGCGGCGCCGGCATCAGCTCGGTGGTTTCGCGGCAGGCGTAGCCGAACATGATGCCCTGGTCGCCGGCGCCCTCGTCGCCCTGCTTGTCGGCGGCGTTGTCGACGCCCTGGGCGATGTCGGCGGACTGGGAATGCAGCAGCACGTCGATCTTCGCCGTCTTCCAGTTGAAGCCGTCCTGCTCGTAGCCGATGTCGCGGATCGCCTTGCGGGCGGCCGACTTGAACTTGGAGGGGTTGATGACGTCGTTGCCGTCCTTGTCCTTCTTCAGCAGGCTCGGCGGCAGGCGCACTTCACCGGCGATCACCACGCGGTTGGTCGTCGCAAGCGTCTCGCAGGCAATACGGACCGACCACGGATCGACCTTCGACTTCACGGCTTCGCGGTAGACCAGATCGACGATTTCGTCGGAGATGCGGTCGCACACCTTGTCCGGATGACCCTCGGCGACGGACTCGCTGGTGAAGAGATAGCTGCTGCGCATGCGGGAATTCCCCTCAAAGAAATGGACTTCGACGTTGTTATTCAGTTCGCGGAGGAAAAACAAGCGCAGAAGGACATAAGAATATGTTTATGTCCCGGCTTTCCGGGTGTTTTGCCGCAGTCGTCGCGGGCGCGACACAAGCGCGCGCAAATGAAAAGCGGCCCCGTAGGACCGCCTTTTTCTTCCAGATCTCACGCGGAGATCACTCGAGTTCGGCCTCGGCGGCAAGCGCCTTGACGAGGTCCACGAGCTTGCGGCGGACCTTGGGATCGCCGATCTTGACGAAGGCCCGGTTGAGTTGGAGCCCTTCGGAGGAGGACAGGAAGTCGACCACGTAGTTGGAGCTCGACGCTTCGGCAAAGCCCGCCTGGGCGTCCGCCTGTTCACCCGGCGCATCCTCGAAGAAGAAGGAGACGGGCACGTTGAGAATGCTCGAAATGTTCTGCAGGCGGCTGGCGCCGACGCGGTTCGTGCCCTTCTCGTATTTCTGGATCTGCTGGAAGGTGATGCCGAGGCTTTCGCCCAGCTTCTCCTGACTCATGCCGAGCATGGTCCTGCGAAGCCGGATCCGGCTACCGACGTGAATATCAATCGGATTCGGCTTCTTCTTGTTTTCCATCATCAATGTGTCCTAACGCGCAGAAATGGCCCCACCCTGCCGGCAGCCTTAACGAAAACTTAACGCCACGTTGTATGCGCAAACCCTGAAGGTCACCACAATACAGGAGAACCGCCGGCGGCGTGCACTATGCTATTTTAGGGGTTTTTGGTCAATTCGTCCTGTTTCTAAAACCAATGCTAGAAATGCCCGCCATTGCGAAGAGAACGCCGAGAACAATCAGAAACGACCAATTCTGCTGCTTTGCCCGGTCTGCAGCCGCAAATCTTCCCGGGATAGTTGCATCGACAAAACCCGGGACATCATGGGCAAGGCCTTCCACCACCCTGCCCTTCGCATCGACCACGGCGGAAATACCGTTGTTGGCGGCGCGAATCAGTGGCAGGCCGCGTTCGACGGCGCGCAGCCTTGCCTGCTGGAAATGCTGGTAGGGGCCGGGCGTCCTGCCGAACCAGGCATCGTTGGTGACATTCAGCAGAGCAGCGGCCGTTTCCGCCGATCCGTTGATCTCGGAGGGGAAGATCGCCTCGTAGCAAACCAGCGGATAGAGACCCTTGCCAAGCGCATTCAGGAGCTGGTGCTCGCGGGCGGCGGAAAAGCCGCCCGGCATGGCGACGGCATCCACGCCGAGGCTTTCGAAAATATCGGCAAAGGGCATGTACTCGCCGAAGGGAACGAGATGCACCTTGTCGGCCGCGCCGGTGATCTGACCGCGGCCGTCGATGGCATAGATGGAGTTGTAGTAGCGCGGCGCCTTGCCGGAACCGGCGCTTTCGGTGCGCACGGCGCCGGCGATCAGCGCCTGGTCGTCCTCCAGCACGGCCGCGATGCGCACCAGCGCATCCGGATTGTCGGTGACGATGAAGGGGATGGAGGTCTCCGGCCAGACGATGATGTCGGGCCTCCTGCCGCCCGCCGCCGGACTTGCGGCGCTCAGCGCCAGATGCTGCTCGAAGATCTCGGCGCGGGCGCCGTCGTCGAGCTTTAGCGCCTGGTCGATCACCGGCTGGACGAGGCGGATGACGGTCGCCTCGTCTTCCGGCGCCGGCACGATGTTCAGGGCATAGTAGCCGTAACCGAGCTGGGCCGCGAAGAGCAGGACGGCGAGCGAAAGGCCGGGGCCCCGGCCGCGTCGCGTGCCGATCAATGCCGGCGCGGCGAAAACGAAGACGGCAAGCGCATTCATGCCGGCAATGCCGACGACGCCGGCCGCTTGCATGAGCAGCGGCACGGGCATCGCGCCGTAGCCGACGGCATTCCAGGGAAAGCCGGTGAAGAGCGTGCCGCGCAGCCATTCGCCAATGCCGAAGGCGAAGGCGAGCGCGGCGATGCGGCCCATGCCGTCCGACCAGAGGAGGCGGGCGAGCGCGGCCGCAAGACCATAGTAGAAAGCAAGGAAGGCCGGCAGGCCGAAGACGGCAAGCGGCAGCGCCCAGGCAAAGGCATCCGCCTCGACGAGCAGCGCATTGCCGAGCCACCACAGCCCGCCGACGAAGTAGCCGAAGCCGAAAAACCAGCCGATGCGGAAGGCAGGCGCCAGACGCCGCAGGAAACCGGCCTCCGGCGCGGCGCTGGCGCCGTCGAGCAACCAGACGAGCACGGTAAAGGAGACGAACAGCGCTGCGAAGAAACCGAAGGGCGGCAGTGCCAGCACCCCGATCAGGCCCGCAAGAAATGCCAAAAGCGCCCGTCTCGTCCCAGACAGGAGCATGACCCTGCCCGCAAGCCGCTCCATGCCGTCCCCTTCATGTCCCCGAATCAGCCGCGCCAGTCTTCCAAAAAACCAGCGCCTTGTCCCGCGTCACGGCGGCACAAGGCGCAGATCATTTTTCAAGGGGGCCGTCCGCCTATTCGGCGTTCGCCCCGTCGTTCTGCTGTTCCGGCAGTTTCGGCCGGTCGCCGGCAAGGGGCAGGCCCTCGCCCTCCGGCTTGCGCTCGCGGCGGCGAACGGAGCCGGCGCGCTTGCGCGTGACGCGCACCCGCTTGACGCGGCGCGGATCGGCGTCGAGAACGTGGAACTCGAAGCCCGGCACCGCCTGCACCACCTCGCCCCGCACCGGGATGCGGCCGAGCGAGGCGAAGATCAGGCCGCCGAGCGTATCGGCGTCTTCGAGCTGCTCGCGAATGTCGAAATCCGGGCCGATGGCTTCCGCCAGCTCCTCCAGCTCGACGCGGGCGTCGGCGATGAAGACATCGTCGCTGACGCGCTGGATCATGGCCTCCTCGTCGTCGTGCTCGTCCTCGATGTCGCCGACGACCATCTCGACGATGTCCTCCAGCGAGGCAAGACCGTCCGTACCGCCATATTCGTCGATGACGAGGGCCATCTGCGTGCGGTCGGCCTGCATGCGCGCCATCAGGTCGGCGGCGAGCATGGAGGGCGGCACGAAGAGAACCTGGCGGATGATGCCGGCTTCGGCGACGGTCTTCGACAGATCGACACGGCCGAGGTCGAATTCGGCCTTCGGCGTGCGGGTCGGCTTCTCGCCATTGGCGGGAGCCGGTTTTGCACCGGTGCGGCGCTTGTTGCGTGCCTGCTTGGTGACATAGGCGAGCAGGTCGCGGATATGAACCATGCCGCGCGGATCATCGAGGCTCTCATTGTAGACCGGCATGCGCGAGCGGCCGGAATCCTCGAAGATCACCATCAGCTCGGCGATCGTGATGTCCTGGTCGACGGCCTCGATATCGGCGCGCGGCACCATGACGTCCTCGACCCGCACCTCGCGGAAGCGAAGAATGTTGTGCAGCATCGCCCGCTCTTCGGGCAGGAAGGTCGGCTCGCCGCCGCTCTCTTCCGTCATCAGGGCGTCGGCGAGGTCCTTGCGCAGGCTGGAGGCACCCGTCATGCGCCAAAGCCGTGCGGCGCGGGACCAGAAGGATGTCCGGCCCCCGCTTTCCTGCTTCGGCGCGCTGCTACTACTGCCCGCCTCGTCCTGACTTGAGGCGTCCGCCTCACTCTTTTCCGTTTCTACGGACTGGTTTCTAAAGTCGCTCATTGGTCCAAACTATTCATCGGGGTCATCCCCGTACGGGTCAGATAGGCCAAGCTCGGCAAGAATGCGAGTCTCCAGCCCCTCCATTTTTTCCGCTTCCTCGTCGTCCATGTGATCATAGCCGAAGAGATGCAGAAATCCATGCACCAGCAGGTGCGTGAGATGATCGTCGAAAGACTTGCCGAGATCCGCCGCCTCGCGGGCCAGCGTTTCCTCGGCAAAAATGATATCGCCGAGCATCGGCCCCGGCATTTTTCCGGGCGTCAGCGGAAAGGCCGGGAAGGACAGGACATTGGTCGGCTTGTCCTGGCTGCGCCATTGCGCGTTGATGCCGCGGATCTCCCCGTCGCTGGTGAAGACGAGGGAGACCTCCGGGGCGCCCGTCTTCGGGAAGGGCTGCCTTTCCTCCCGCCGGAGGAAACCTGCGGCCGCGCCGAGCGCACGTTCGCTGATCTCGCGCAGGCGCTCTTCCGAAGGCCATGCGCCGTCTTCGACGGAAATCTGGATATCGAGTTCGCTCATCAGAATTTTGAGCCGCCTCAGCGGTCCATCTGCTCGCTTTCGTCCTGCACCGCTGTCTGGGCTTCATAGGCCCGGACGATGCGGGCGACCATGGGGTGGCGCACGACATCGGCGTCCTTGAAGCGGACAACCGAAACGCCCTCGACGCCCTTGAGGATCTGCAGCGCTTCGACAAGGCCCGACTTGACGCCACGCGGCAGGTCGACCTGGCTCGGATCGCCCGTGACGATCATGCGGCCGTTCTCACCCAGACGCGTCAGGAACATCTTCATCTGCATGGAGGTCGTGTTCTGCGCCTCGTCGAGGATGACCGCGGCGTTGGCGAGCGTGCGGCCGCGCATGAAGGCGAGCGGCGCGATCTCGATGACGCCGGCGGTGATGGCGCGTTCGACCTTGTCGCCCGGCATCATGTCGTAGAGCGCGTCATAGAGCGGACGCAGATACGGATCGACCTTCTCCTTCATGTCGCCGGGCAGGAAGCCGAGACGCTCGCCGGCCTCGACGGCCGGACGCGACAGGATGATGCGGTCGACCGCGCCGCGCTCCAGGAGCTGGGCGGCATGGGCGACGGCGAGATAGGTCTTGCCCGTGCCGGCCGGGCCGACGCCGAAGACGAGCTCGGACCGCTCCAGCGCGCGGATATAGGTATCCTGCATCGGGGTGCGGGCAACGATGGTCTTCTTGCGGGTGGAGATCTGCGACATGGTGAGCTTGGCCTTGCGCTCCATCGTCGGCAGGGAAAGCTGGTCGTCCGCGGCGATCGCCATGCGGATCGCGCCCTCCACGTCGGAAAGCTCGATCGAGCCTCCCTTCTGAAGCCGGTCGTAAAGGTAATCGAGGGCGTGGCGGGCCTGGTTGGTCGCCACCACGTCGCCGGAAATGGAGATGGAATTGCCCCGCGCACGCGCATCGATGCCGAGACGCTGCTCCAGCAGCTTCAGGTTCTGATCGAACTGGCCGAACAGCTCGCTTGCGTATCGATTGTTCTCGAAGGTCAGCACGAAGTGATTGGCGTCGGTCTCTTTTTTCGACTGGCGCGGCGATGACGTCGTCAATTCGTGTCCGTTCAAGCGGTCAGGCTCCTTGCGATCCGCCCGTCAACCGATCGCTTGCGCGAAAAGGCTGTTGGGCCCGGTATCGGTGATTCGTACCCGGATAATGTCACCGATTTCAGACGCTTTTGCATCAACATTCACAGGCTGCAGCCAAGGCGAGCGGCCGACGAGCTGGCCGGGCATGCGGCCGGGCTTCTCCAGGAGCAGGTCGATCTCCTTGCCGACGCAGCCGCGGGCGAATTCGCGCTGCTGCTGAAACAGCAAAGCCTGCAATCTTTCAAGGCGTTCCGACTTCACGTCTTCCGCGACATGGCCGTCCATCTCCGCGCCGGGCGTGCCCGGGCGTATGGAATACTTGAAGGAAAATGCCTGTGCATAACCGACCGTCTCGATGAGGCGCATCGTGTCCTCGAAGTCCCGGTCGCTCTCGCCGGGGAAGCCGACGATGAAATCGCCCGAGATCGCCAGTTCCGGCTGGACCGCGCGGATGCGCTCGATGAGGGCGATATACTCGGCCGCCGTGTGGCGCCGGTTCATCGCTTTCAGGATGCGATCGGAGCCCGACTGGACCGGCAGGTGCAGATAGGGCATCAGCGCCGGCAGGTCGCGATGGGCTTCGATCAGGCGGTCGTCCATGTCGCGCGGGTGGCTGGTCGTATAACGCAGGCGCGCGAGGCCCTTGATACCGGCGAGCCGGTAGAGGAGGTCGCCAAGGCCCCATTCGCGGCCGTCCGGACCGAGGCCGTGCCAGGCGTTGACGTTCTGGCCGAGCAGGGTGATCTCGCGCACGCCGCCTTCGACAAGGCGCTCGGCCTCCGAGACGATCTGCGAAACCGGGCGCGAGACTTCCGAACCGCGCGTATAGGGCACCACGCAGAAGGTGCAGAACTTGTCGCAGCCTTCCTGCACCGTCAGGAAGGCGGTGACGCCGCGGGCCCGGGTCTTCGCCTTTTCCGGCGCGGGAAGATGCTCGAACTTGTCCTCGATGGCATAGTCGGTCTCGACGACGCGCTCGCCGCCCTTGGCGCGGCGCAGCGCGTCCGGCAGGCGGTGATAGGTCTGCGGGCCGACCACCAGGTCGACTGCCGGCGCGCGGCGCAGGATTTCTCTACCCTCGGCCTGGGCGACGCAGCCGGTGACGCCGATCACCATTTCGCGGCCGTCCTTGGCGCGCGCCTTCTTCATCTCGCGCAGGCGGCCGAGCTCGGAATAGACCTTTTCCGCCGCCTTCTCGCGGATATGACAGGTGTTGAGAAGAACGAGGTCGGCTTCCTCCAGGACGTCCGTCGCCTGGTAGCCGTCCTTCGACAGCGCATCCGTCATGCGGTCGCTGTCATAGACGTTCATCTGACAGCCGTAGGTCTTCACGAAGACCTTGCGGGTGTTCGGACGCGCGTTCGGCGTGGCGCCGGCTTCGGGCGGAAGGAGGGATTGTTCGCTCATGGCCGCTTCCATAGTGGAAAAGCCCCGGAAAATGAAGCCCTGTCACGTTCCCCGGACTATCGGCCGCGCAAGCGCGCGCCCAGCATGGCGCGAATGCGTGCCTCGACCGTGCGGCTGACCTGCTTGCGGTTGCTGCTGCGGGAATAGTCCACCCGCTCGCCGAAATCGACATCGACATCCACCGCCCCCTCGCGCGCGACGCCGAGGAGATGCGGCAGGAGCTCGATATCGCCCGGCCAGGCGGCGAGCGGTCGATGGAAGCGCCCCATGGCCATGCCGTGCACGCCGGTATAGGCGATCGAGACCGGCTGGATATGCACGACACCGCCCGGCGCGTGCGGCACCGCGGAGGCGGCCGCGCCGAAGAGCGAGGTCTTGATCTCCAGCAGGCGGTTGCCGTCCGAAGTCGTGCCCTCCGGGAAGAGCACGACGATCTCGCCGGCCGTCAGCCGCCGCGCGATCTCGTCGACCTGGTCGCCGGTCTTCCGGCGCTGGTCGCGTTCCACGAAGATCGTCGCCTGGAGGCGGGCGAGGATGCCGAAGACCGGCCAGCCGCGCACCTCGGATTTGGCGATGTAGACCACATCGGCCACCGAGCCGAGCACCAGGATGTCCTTCCAGGAGACATGGTTGGAGGCAAGCAGCAACGGCCGTTTCGCCTCCAGCGTGCCATGCACCCGCACCCGGAGGCCGAGCACCCAGCAGGCGACACGGTGCCAGAGGCGCGGCAGACGGCGGCGGACTTTCAGGTTGAAGCGCAGGCCGACGAGCTGGACGGGCAGCAAGACGGCCGTCACCGCGCTAAGCACGAGGAAAGCGACGGCAAGACGCAGCCAGACGATCAAAGGGGCACCGGTCGCTGGGAGAAAACCGGCCTTGATGAAAGGTGGCTTCCCCCCTCTGCCCGGCAGGGCATCTCCCCCTCAAGGGGGGAGATTGGATGGGGAATCGTCTCCCCCCTCTCCAGCGGTGCTGATTGAACGAGGTTTTCGCGTCTTGTCGATCTCCCCCCTTGAGGGGGGGATGCCCGGCAGGGCAGAGGGGGGTGCCGCGGTACCGGATGCAGCAGCCTGAAGCGAACGGTCATGGGCCGCCTCACTCGCCCTCCTTGAGCGGAATGCCGTAGAGTTCGAGGCGGTGGTCGACCAGCTTGAAGCCGTGCTCGCGCGCGATGCGCTCCTGCAGGGCCTCGATCTCGGGCGAGTGGAACTCGATGACCTCGCCGCTCTTCAGGTCGATCAGGTGGTCGTGGTGCTCGTCCGGCACGGTCTCGTAGCGCGAGCGGCCGTCGCGGAAATCGTGGCGCTCGATGATGCCGGCATCCTCGAAGAGCTTGACCGTGCGGTAGACGGTGGAGATGGAAATGCGCGAATCGACGGCCGACGAGCGGCGATAGAGCTCCTCCACGTCCGGGTGATCGGCCGAGGCCTCCAGCACGCGCGCGATCACGCGGCGCTGCTCGGTCATGCGCATGCCGCGCTCGACACAAAGCTCTTCCAGCGATTTCTCGACATCCGACATGCGATCCAGCCCTCTTCCGTTCAGCCTCCCGATAGGGGACTAACGAAGATCGCGCCGCAAGACAAGCGCCGTGGACCTGTGGCCGTCGGCGGCGACATAATAGGCCTTGCGCTCGCCGACCTTCACAAAGCCGAGCTTGGCATAGAGCCCGCGAGCAGCGACATTGCCCTCGTCGACCTCCAGGAAAATGTCTTCGGCGCCGCGCATCTTGGCCTCGCGCAGTGCCGCCTGCATCAGCCGCCAGCCGAGGCCCGCGCGAGAAAACCGCTCGTCGACGCCGATCGTCAGGATCTCCGCCTCCCCGGCCGTGGCCCGGGCCAGCACGAAGCCGCCGGCCGTGCGGCCGTGCGCGCCCTCCCGCAGCGCAAGGAAGCCGTAGACCGGCTCCTGCAGCAGCAGCGAATGGAACTCGCCGTCGTTCCACGGCTGGGGGAAACGCGCGCGATGCAGGGCCGCCGCAATGCCGGCATCGGCGGTTTCCAGCGGGAAGATGTCGAAGGCCGGCTTGCGGGTGAAATAGTCGGTCAGGGACATGCCGTCATGCCCTCTTGATCGCGAAACCCGCCTGCGGCTTGGCATCGGGACCGCGCAGATAGAGCGGCTTGGGCGGATGGTCCGCCGGGTCGAGGCGGGCACCGAGGCGCGCGACGGTGGCGATGGAAACGCCGTCGCCGCCCTGCGGCGCGCCATCACGCAGGAGCGCGGCCGCCGAGCCGGCGATCGCCCCGTCATGCCCCGCCGCGAGCGTTCGCGCCGCGTCCAGGGCAGCGATCGCGGGCGCCGACAGCGCGCTGCCATCGGCGGCGAAGCGCTGCCAGTAGACCTCGTCCCGCTTGGCATCCATCGCGACCAGCAGCGGTGTGGCGGCCCGGCGGTCCGCGGCCAGAGCCGACAAAGTGGAGACACCGACGGCCGGAATGCCGAGCGCCAGCGCAAGGCCACGCGCCGCCGCGACGCCGACGCGGATGCCGGTGAAGGAGCCGGGGCCGATGGTGACGGCGATCCGATCGATATCCTTGAGCGTGAGGCCGGCGGCATCGAACGCCGCATCGACGAATTCCATCAGCCGCTCGGCATGGCCACGGCCGATATCGGCGCCGGCGGCGCCGAGAATCCTGTCCTCGTCGGGGTCATAGAGCGCCGCATGGCAACCCGTGCCGGCCGTATCGATCGCAAGCACGATCATGCCGGGCACCGGGGCATTGCGGGGCAGGCCTTACATGACGGCTTCAACTTCCTGCACTTCCGGTACGAAATGGCGAAGGAGGTTCTGCACGCCGTGCTTCAGCGTCGCCGTTGAGGACGGGCAACCCGAGCAGGCACCCTTCATGTTGAGATAGACGACGCCGTCGCGGAACCCCTTGAAGGTGATGTCGCCGCCGTCCTGGGCCACGGCCGGGCGCACGCGGCTGTCGAGCAGTTCCTTGATGGTGGCGACGATCGTCTCGTCGCCCTCGTCGAAGAATTCGCCCTCGTCGGTCTCGTTGCCGCCGAGCGCGCCGCTCGCCATGACCGGCTGGCCGGACATGAAGTGTTCCATGATGTTGCCGAGGATCGCCGGCTTCATGTGCTGCCAGTCGGCGCCGTCCTTGGTGACGGTGATGAAATCATAGCCGAGGAACACGCCCGTGACGCCGGGGACGGCGAACAGGCGGGCCGCCAGGGGCGAAGCCGCGCGCGCTTCCGTCTCGTCGCGGAACTCTGCCGTACCGGTTTCCAGAACCACCTTGCCCGGCAGGAATTTCAGGGTCGCCGGGTTCGGCGTCGCTTCGGTCTGGATGAACATCTTTCTCTCCGTGCGGCCGGGCGCTCGCCGATCGGCCAGAATATTTAGAATAATTCAAAAGAAGATAGGCGTTTCCGCGCCTTTCTTCAAGACTGGAGATCAGCTCAGCGCGTCCAGTTCCTCGTCGGACAGCGAATCCGGAATGACCGTCACCGGAATCGGAAAGGCCTGGCCGCGGCTGGCAAGCGAGGAGACGAGCGGCCCCGGCCCCTCCTTGGCGGAACCGGCCGCCAGCACGAGGATCGCGACGTCCCGGTCCTCCTCGATCAGCCCGTTGATCTCTTCGCTGGCGACGCCCTCGCGGATCACCGTTTCCGGCTCGATGCCGACCGATTCGCGCAAGGCCTGCGCCGCCTTCGCCAGCACGGCCTCCGCTTCCTCGCGCGCTTCGGCCCGCATGATCTCCTCGACGCCCAGCCATTGCTGGAAATCGCCATTGGCGATCACGTAGAGCAGGACGACGCCGCCATTGGAGTTCTTCGCCCGCATTCCCGCATAGTGGACGGCGCGCTGGCATTCCGGCGTGTCGTCGATGACCGCCAGGAATTTCCGGCGGTGGCCTTCAAGGCGGGAAAGTCGTCGAGAAACCATACGGCCTCATCATCTCCAGGTGCTGCGCAATTCCGCACGCAAACCGCTGCACACTTCTGCCGGGATTTGCGCCGGGACGTTTCGAGGCGACCTTACTGCACAAAACCGATGATGTCGCGAACTTCCTTCATGGTTTTTTCGGCCCGCGCCCGCGCCCTTTCGCCGCCATCGCGCAGGATGGCGTCGATATGGCTCGTGTCGTCCATCAGGCGGCGCATCTCGTCGGTGATGGGCGAGAGGACGTTGACGGCGAGGTCGATGAGCGCCGGCTTGAAGACGGAGAACTGCTGGCCGCCGAACTCGGCGAGGATTTCCGCCTTGGACTTGTCGGAGAGCGCGGCATAGATGCCGACGAGGTTCTCCGCCTCCGGGCGGCCCTTCAGGCCCTCGACTTCGCCCGGCAAGGCATCCGGATCGGTCTTGGCCTTGCGGATCTTCTTGGAGATCGTGTCGGCATCGTCCGTGAGGTTGATGCGCGAAAGGTCGGAGGCATCCGACTTCGACATCTTCTTGGTGCCGTCGCGCAGGCTCATGACGCGCGGTGCCGGGCCGCCGATCAGCGGCTCGACCATCGGGAAATAGGCATGCACCGGCTCCTCGCCGACGACGATGTCGACGCCGGTGCCGGCCTTACGGATGTGGCTGCCGAAATCGATGTTGAACTTCTGCGCGATGTCGCGGGTCAGCTCCAGGTGCTGCTTCTGGTCGTCGCCGACCGGCACATGGGTGGCGCGGTAGACGAGGATGTCGGCGGCCATCAGGCTCGGATAGGCCAGCAGCCCCAGCGAGACCTGTTCGGCATTCTTGCCGCCGGTCTTGTCCTTGAACTGGGTCATACGCTCCATCCAGCCGATGCGCGCCACGCAGTTGAAGATCCAGGCAAGCTCGGCATGCTGCGGCACCGCCGACTGGTTGAAGACGATGTGCTTCTTCGGGTCGATGCCGGCGGCAATGAAGGCCGCGGCGATCGAGCGAATCTGGCCGCGCATGTCCTCGTGCACGAGCTGCGCGGTGATCGCGTGCAGGTCGACGACGCAGTAGATGCAGTCGTTGTCGGCCTGCAGGGCGACGAACTTGCGGATCGCGCCGAGATAGTTGCCGAGATGGAGGTTGCCGGTCGGCTGCACGCCGGAGAAGACGAGGGGCTTGAATGCGCTCATGGCGATATCCTTCAGGCGGGTGGAAGGCCTGGTTCCGTTGTTGTCGTGGCGCCGCTTATGCACGGCGCGGGGGCGGCGATCAAGACCGCAGCAGCGCCGCCCGGTTGCCACGTCTCATCAGAAACTCCTCATAAATGACACTTTCCGGTTCTTATCTCCGGGCGGGGCAGGGACCGTCGGATTTCGACAGGCCTCGTTTCGACGCAAAGGCGCAGACCGGAGGGCGTGTGCCATGCGAAAGAGCTGTTCGACCGTGCTTGCCTGCATGATCGCGCTGACGTCGTTCTTCGCGAGCGAAGCCATGGCGAGCGGACGGCACAAGCATGCCGCAAGAATCGAGAAGGGCGCGGCGAAGATCTATACCGTGCAGACGCCGCGCGTGCGGCACCGATGTTTCCCCGGCAAGCTGCGGGCAATCCTTCTCCATATCGCCCGGCAGGTCGGGCGACGGCCGCTCGTCACATCCGGCCACCGCTCCGCCGGCCGGAGGGGATCGCTGCATCGAAAATGCCTCGCTGCCGATATCCGCGTGCAGGGCGTGCCGGTGAAGCGGATCGTCGCCGCAGCAAGGTCCGCGCCGGCCATCGGCGGCGTCGGCACCTATTGCAACGGCATCGTGCATGTCGATGTGGGGCCGAGGCGCAACTGGCATCATTGCGGCGGGCTGGCGCGCCTTGCAAGGCGCGCCCGGCTCGCGACGCGGTGAGGCGGCCTATTCGGCGCTTTCCTCGCTCGGCGCGGCCTTGCTCTTGCGCTTGAGGTTGCGCCGGATCATGCCGAGATCGGCACCGCCGATGAGGAAGGCAACGGAGAAATAGACCAGCATGGCAAGGGCGATCAGCAGGCCGAGCGCCACGAGCTGCTCGTAGAGCGGCGCGGTGGATGCAAGGCGATCGGCGAAATAGCCGGAGGCGTAGTCGAGCGCCACGGCCATGATGACCGTCGCGGCCAGCAGGCGGGCGACGCGCCAGAGCAGCGCCTTTTCCAGCGGCCAATGGCCACGCCGCACCAGCGTCACGAACAACAGCAGCGCCGTCAGCCAGCCGGAAACGGCTTCGGCCGTGGCGATGCCGCGCTCGTGGAACAGCGGGAAGAGCGAGACGGCGAGGATGCAGTTGACGACGACCGACAGCAGCGTGATGCGCATCGGCGTCTTGGTATCCTCGCGGGCGAAGAAGCCTGGGTTCAGCGCCTTGATCATCACGAAGCCCGGCAGGCCGAGCCCGTAGATGGCAAGCGTGCCGGCGACGACGGACGTCGTTTCCGGGCTGAAGGCGCCGCGCTCGTAGAGCACGCGCACGATCTCGTCGGAGATGACCCAGAGCGCGCCGGCGGCGGGCAGGGTCAGGAAGAGCACGAATTCCATCGAGCGGTTCTGCAGGTTGCCGGCCTCCCGCTCCTGCCCGCCCTTCAGCGCGCGGGCGAGTTCCGGCAGCAGCACGACGCCGACGGCGATGCCGACGACGCCGAGGGGGAGCTGGTAGACGCGGTCGGCATATTGCAGGGCGGCGATCGCGCCGTCCTTGGTGGAGGCGATCATCTGGCCGATGATCTGGTTGATCTGGGTGATGCCGCCCGTCACCGCCGCCGGCAGCGCGAGCCAGAGCAGGCGCTTGACGTTCGGCGTCATGCGCGGCCGGCGAAAGCCGATCTTCATGCCGGCATGGCGCACGCCCGCATAGAGCACGGCCATCTGCAGGAGGCCGGCGGCGAGCACGCCCCAGGAAAGATACCAGGCCGTCTCCAGCGGCGAGGCACCCTGCCAGAGCCCGTAGCCGAGCGCGCCGATCAGCACAACATTGAGGAAGACGGGCGCGACGGCAGCGGCGAAATAGTGATGCAGCGAATTCAGCATGCCCGACAGCATCGCCGTCAGCGACATGCACATGAGATAGGGGAACATGACGACGGCGAGCTTCACCGTAACGTCGAACTTCTCCGCGTCCCCCACGAAGCCCGGCGCGATGATCCAGGCGACGATGAGCGGCATCAGGAGCTCCATCGCGATGGTCAGCATCAGGAGCACGGTGAAGAGGACGCCGAAGACCTCCTCGGAAAAGCGCTTCGCCCCGTCGATGCCGCCGGCCTCGATCTCTTTCGCGAAGAGCGGCACGAAGGCGGCGTTGAAGGCGCCCTCGGCGAAGAGGCGGCGGAAGAGGTTGGGGAAGCGAAAGGCGGCGTAGAAGGCGTCGGCCATCGGTCCGGTGCCGAGGGCTGCGGCCATCAGCGTTTCGCGCGCGAAGCCGAGCACGCGGCTGCCCAGCGTCGCGCCGCCCACGGTCGCGAATTTTTTCACCAGACTCATTGTTCCGTCCTGATCCTCTTCGACGTGGCGGCAACGGGCGCGATCATGCCGGGCGGCATGCGGTCGCGCAGCTCGTCCGCCTCGTCCGCCATGACGGCCTTCAGCCGCGCGGCGATGTTGGCCTGCCGGTTGTCGTTGGTGACCTTCTGGCCGACGAGGTCGGTGACGTAGAAGGTGTCGATGACCTTCTCGCCGAAGGTGGTGATATGCGCCGAGGCGATGTCGAGCGAGAGATCCGACAGCACCGCCGTCACCTCGGACAGGAGGCCGGGGCGGTCGAGGCACTCGATCTCGATCACCGTGAACTTGTTCGACAGCGTGTTGGAGATCGTCACGGCAGGCGAGACGGTGAAGGTGCGGTTGCGCTTGCGGCTCTTCGTCCGGGTGGCGATCACCTCCGGCAGGCGCTTGCGGCCGGAGAGCACGTCCTCGATCATCCGGCCGATCGTGCCCGCCCGGCGCATCTCGTCGGCATCGTTCGGGAACTCGCGGTTGACGAGGATCGTGTCGAGCGCGCGGCCGTCAGAGGTGGTGAAGATCTGCGCATCGACGATGTTGGCGCCCGCCGCCGCACAGGCCCCGGCGATCACCGTCAGGAGGCGCGGATGGTCGGGCGAAAGCACGGTGATCTCGGTAATGGCGTGGAAGGAATGGGTGCGCACCATCGTCGCCAGCGGCTGGCCTGCCTTGTCCGCCTCGCGGATGAAGGCCGCGTGGCGCACCTGGTCCTCTAGCGAGACCGTCAGCAGGTAGGGATCATAGTGCAGCCGCGTATAGGTCTTGCGGTCCTTCTGACTCCAGTCGGCGGGAAGCGCACCGGAGAGGATTTCCCGCGCGGCCTGGGCGCGCTCCTTGCGCGACAGTTCGGAAAAGCCGCCGGAGATCAGGAGTTCGGTCTCGTAATAGAGCGTGCGCAGGAGCTGGCCCTTCCAGCCGTTCCACACGCCCGGGCCGACGGCGCGGATATCGCAGACCGTCAGCACCAGCAGCATCTTCAGCCGCTCCAGCGACTGCACCTTCTCGGCGAAGTCGACGATGGTCTTGCGGTCGTTGAGGTCGCGGGTCTGCGCGACCATCGACATGGTCAGGTGCTCCTCGATCAGCCAGACGACAAGCTCCGTCTGCTTCGGCGAGAGCCCGAAGCGCGGGCAGAGTTTGCGCGCGACCCTGGCGCCCGCCTCCGAATGGTCCTCCGGCCGGCCCTTGGCGATGTCGTGCAGCAGCACGGCGACATAGAGCGAAATGCGATCCTCGATACCGGGCATCAGCTGGTAGCTCAGCGGATGGGCATCCTTCTCGCGCCCCTGGTCGATATCCGCCAGCACGCCGACGGCGCGGATCAGATGCTCGTCGACCGTATAGTGATGATACATGTTGAACTGCATCATCGCGACGATCTTGCCGAAATCCGGAATGAACCGGCCGAGCACCCCCGCCTCGTTCATGCGGCGCAGGATGAGCGCGGGATCGCGCGGCGAGGTGAGGATCGACAGGAAGAGGCGGTTCGCCTCCTCGTTCTCGCGCAGCGCCGCATTGACGAGCTTCAGCGAGCGCGTGACCTGCTTCAGCGCGTCGGGATGGAATTCCAGCCCGTTGATGTCGGCGATGTGGAAGAGCCGGATCAGGTTGACGGGATCGCGCTTGAAAACGTCGGGATCGGCGATGGTGATGCGGCCGCGGTCTTCCAGGAAATCCAGCGTGCCGGCGATCTTGCGCGTGCGGCGGGTAAAGCGGCTGATGACGGCGGTGAGGCCGGGCGCTTCCTTGGCCTGCTGGTCCTCCAGCGTGGCGCAGAAGATGCGGGTGAGGTCTCCGACGTCCTTGGCGACGAGGAAATAGTGCTTCATGAAGCGCTCGACCGCCGAAAGGCCGGGATGCGGCTGGTAGCCGAGGCATTCGGCGATCTCGCGCTGGATGTCGAAGGAGAGCCGTTCCTCCGCCTTGCCCGTCAGGAAGTGCATGTGGCAACGCACCGCCCAGAGGAAATCGTCCGCCTTCTGGAAGAGCTTGTATTCCTGGCGCGACAGGACGCCGAGCTTCACCAGGTCGGCGGGGTCGCGGATGTGGTAGAAATACTTGGCGATCCAGAACAGCGTGTGCAGGTCGCGAAGCCCGCCCTTGCCTTCCTTGACGTTCGGCTCGACGAGGTAGCGCGTGTCGCCGGCCTTGCGGTGGCGCTCGTCGCGCTCGGCGAGTTTCGCCGCGATGAATTCGGGGCCGGTGCCGCGGATGATCTCTCGGTCGAAGCGGAGGGCAAGATCCTCGAACAGCGCCACCGAGCCACAGATGTAGCGCGCCTCCAGGATCGCGGTGCGGATCGTCATGTCGCCCTTGGAAAGCTGGATGCATTCCTCCAGGTTGCGCGTCGCATGGCCGACCTTGAAGCCAAGATCCCACAGGATGTAGAGCATGAACTCGATGGCCGGCTCGCTCCAGGCGGCGGGTTTTACCGGCAGGAGGAAGAGCAGGTCGATATCCGAGCCCGGCGCCAGCGTGCCGCGGCCATAGCCGCCGACGGCCGTCACCGTGATGCGGGCGGCGGGCGGCGCCTGGCCGGCGCTGAAGACGTGGTTGAGCGCAAAGTCGTGCAGGACGGCGATCAGCTGGTCCTGCAGCCAGGAAATGCGCGCGGCGCATTGCAGGCCGCTGCCATCGGCGAAGAGCAGTTCGCGTGCCCGCTCGCGGCCCGCGGCGTTCACCTTCTTGAACTCGGCCAGCAGCTCGCGGCGCATGCGGTCGCGATAGTCGGCATTGGTGCTGGCGATGAATTCGCATCTGGCGCGCAGCGCGGGCACGTCGATCAGGCCGGAATCGGCCGGCGCCAGGAGTTTCTTTTCCATCGGATGCCGGCTTGCGTCCCGCTTCTCGTCGATCGCCCGTTCGGTTCGCATGCGCTATAGACCCTTTCCGCAGGCGAGGACAATGATCCCAGGCGCTAGCGATTGCCAAGTTCTTTCTTCAGCGCATAGAGGGCATCGAGCGCCTCGCGCGGCGTCATGTCGTCCGGGTTGAGCGCCTTCACCAGCGTCTCCACCTTCGACGGGGCGGATCCGCGCTGGATCTCCTCGCGGCGCACCGCCACCTGGAACAGCGGCAGATCATCGATGAGCTGGCTTGCCGGATTCTTGCGGTCCGCATCCTCGAGCTTGGCCAGCACATCCTTGGCGCGCGAGACCACCGACGGCGGCAAGCCGGCAAGGCGCGCCACCTGGATGCCGTAGGAGCGGTCCGCCGCACCCGGGCCGACCTCGTGCAGGAAGATCACGTCGCCGTCCCATTCCTTGACGCGCATTGTGGCGTTGGAAAGACGGTCGAGCTTTTCCGACAGCACGGTCAGCTCGTGGAAATGCGTGGCGAAGAGACCGCGGCAGCGGTTGGCCTCGTGCAGGTGCTCGACGGCGGCCCAGGCGATCGAAAGACCGTCGAAGGTCGCGGTGCCGCGGCCGATCTCGTCGAGGATGACGAGGGAACGGTCGGTCGCCTGGTTGAGGATTGCCGCCGTCTCGACCATTTCCACCATGAAGGTCGAGCGGCCGCGGGCAAGGTCGTCCGACGCGCCGACGCGCGAGAAGAGCCGGTCGACGATGCCGATATGGGCGCTTTCGGCCGGCACGTAGGATCCCATCTGGGCGAGGATGGCGATGAGCGCGTTCTGGCGCAGGAAGGTCGACTTACCGCCCATGTTCGGGCCGGTGAGCAGCCAGATCGCGCCGTGACCCTTGCCGTCCTTCGGCGAGAGGTCGCAGGAATTGGCGACGAAGGCGGCGGACTGCTGGCGGCGCAATGCCTGCTCGACGACCGGATGCCGCCCGCCGACGATGGCGAACATGGTGGAGCGGTCGACGACGGGCCGGCAATAGGCCTGCTCCTCGGCAAGCGCCGCAAGCCCGGCGGAGACATCGATGACGGCAAGCGCCCGCGCCGCCGCCTTGATGGCCTCGGCCTCGGCGACGACGGCATCGACCAGGCCGTTGAAGGCGGCAAGCTCGATGGCGAGCGCCCGGTCGGCGGCATTGGCGATCTTGGTTTCCAGCTCGGAAAGCACCGTCGTGGTGAAACGCATGGCGCCGGCCATGGTCTGGCGGTGGATGAAGCGCGCCTTTGCCTCGTCGCCCTCCGTCAGCGCCGCGGCATTGCCGGCGGAAACCTCGATGAAGTAGCCGAGCACGTTGTTGTGCTTGATCTTCAGCGACTTGACGCCCGTTTCCTCGGCATATTGCAACTGGAGCCCGGCAATGACACGGCGCGACTGGTCGCGCAGCGCCCGCATCTCGTCGAGTTCGCCATCCGCGCCCTCGCGGATGAAGCCGCCGTCGCGCTTCAAGAGCGGCAGTTCGTCGGCGAGCATGACGGCAAGGCGATGCGAAAGGTCGAGCGGCAGTGCGCCGATGGCCTGCGCGGCCTCGGCAAGCTCGCCCTCCAGCCTCTCGCCGGCCATCAGCCGGGCGACGTCGCCGGAAATCGTAAGGCCCTGCAGGATCGCGCCGAGATCACGCGGCCCACCCCGACCGAGCGCGATGCGCGACAGGGCGCGTGGCATGTCGGGCAGACGCTTCAGCACCGCGCGCAGGTCCTCGCAGAAGGACGGCCGGTCGCCAAGGGCGGCGATCGAATCGAGCCGCGCGTTGATCGTGTCCGGATCGGTCAGCGGCGACATCAGCCGCTCGGCGAGCAGCCGCGCCCCGCCGCTCGTCGCCGTGCGGTCGATCGCCTTCAGGAGCGTGCCGGAGCGCTCGCCGGAGAGCGTGCGCACCAGTTCGAGATTGGCGCGCGTCGCCGGATCGATGAAGAGCGTGGAGGCGGAACTTTCCCGCTCCGGCCGGCCGAGCGGCGGGCGCTCGGCGATCTGCGTCTTTTCCACATAGGCGACGGCCGCCGAGGCGGCGGCAAGTTCGGCGCGGGAGAAGGTGCCGAAGCCATCCAGCGTCGAGACGCCGAAATAGCGGGCGATGCGGCCCTCCGCCGTCGCGCTGTCGAAGAGCACGGCCGGCTGCGGCACGGCGACGCGCCCGAGCACGTCGAGCACCGGGCGGAACTCCGGGTCGTAGAACACCGTGTCCGGCACGATCAGTTCGCGCGGCTCGATACGCAGGATATCGGCGAGAAGCTGGCCCTGGCTGGTTTCCGACAGACGGAAGATGCCGGTCGAAATGTCGATCCAGGCGAGCGCCATCGATGGTTCCGCCCCGCCGCGGATGCGCGCGACGGCCATCAGGTAGTTGGCGTCGGAGGGCGAGAGCAGCTTCTCCTCGGTTAGCGTGCCCGGCGTGACGAGGCGCACCACGTCGCGCCGCACGACGGATTTCGAGCCGCGCTTCTTCGCCTCCGCCGGATCCTCGACCTGCTCGCAGACCGCGACGCGGAAGCCGAGCGCGATCAGCCTCTGCAGATAGTCGTCGGCGGCATGGACCGGCACGCCACACATCGGGATGTCGAGGCCCATATGCTGGCCGCGCTTCGTCAGCGTGATGCCGAGCGCGCGGGCGGCGTCCACGGCGTCCTGGAAGAACAGCTCGTAGAAATCGCCCATGCGGTAGAACAGCATGCTGTCCGGATTGGCCGCCTTGATTTCGATATACTGCTCCATCATCGGCGTTGCCGATGCGCGGCTTTCGTCACTGGCAAGGTCTGCCGTCGACAGGATATCGTTCGGACGCACGATCTGATCGTTCACGGAGAGTCAGTTCTTCCTAAAAAAGAGGTGTCACCCTAGCCACGGGGCGCTATAGAAAACAACACCTGCGAGGAGTTATGGGCCTATCGCCCACAGGAGTGTGAAGGGGGAAGCATGCCGGGAACCGACAAATCCGATCGCCAGAGGGCAACCGTCACCGACACGGAAGCACTGGATTTCCACGCGTCCGGGCGCCCCGGAAAGCTGGAGATCACGCCGACCAAGCCGATGGCGACGCAGCGCGACCTTTCGCTCGCCTATTCGCCGGGCGTCGCGGTGCCGGTGAAGGCCATCGCCGCCGATCCGGCGACCGCCTATGACTACACGACGCGCGGCAACATGGTCGCCGTCATCTCGAACGGCACGGCCATCCTCGGCCTCGGCAATCTCGGCGCGCTCGCCTCCAAGCCGGTGATGGAAGGCAAGTCGGTGCTCTTCAAGCGCTTTGCCGACGTCGATTCCATCGACCTCGAGGTCGACACCGAAAATGTCGACGAGTTCATCAACTGCGTGCGCTATCTCGGTCCCTCCTTCGGCGGCATCAACCTGGAAGACATCAAAGCGCCCGACTGCTTCATCATCGAGCAGCGCCTGCGCGAACTGATGGACATCCCGGTCTTCCACGACGACCAGCACGGCACCGCCATCATCGCCGCCGCCGGCCTGATCAACGCGCTGGCGCTGACCGGCCGCGACTTCAAGACGACCAAGCTCGTCTGCAACGGCGCGGGCGCCGCGGCCATCGCCTGCATCGAGCTCATCAAGTCGATGGGCTTCGCGCCGGAGAACGTCATCCTCTGCGACACCAAGGGCGTTATCTACCAGGGCCGCGAAGACGGCATGAACCAGTGGAAGTCGGCCCATGCGGTCAAGACCGACCGCCGCACGCTCGCCGAGGCCATGGACGGCGCCGACGTCGTCTTCGGCCTTTCGGCCAAGGGCGCGCTTTCGGAGGAGATGATCCGCTCCATGGCGCCGCGGCCGATCATCTTCGCCATGGCCAATCCCGACCCGGAGATCACGCCGGAAGAGGTCGCCCGCATCCGGGATGACGCCATCGTCGCCACCGGCCGCTCGGACTATCCGAACCAGGTCAACAACGTCCTCGGCTTCCCCTATATCTTCCGCGGCGCGCTCGACGTGCGCGCCTCCACCATCAACGATGCGATGAAGATCGCGGCGGCCGAGGCGCTCGCCCATCTTGCCAAGGAAGACGTGCCGGACGACGTTGCCGCGGCCTACCAGGGCGTGCGCCCGCGCTTCGGCGCGCAGTACATCATCCCCGTTCCCTTCGACCCGCGCCTCATCTCGGCCATCCCCGTCGCCGTCGCCAAGGCCGCAATGGAGACCGGCGTCGCGCGCAAGAACATCCCCGACCTCGACGCCTATGCACGCGACCTGCGCGCCCGACGCGACCCGATCGCCTCGACGCTCCAGCAGATCTATGCCCGCGTGCGACGCCAGCCGAAGCGCGTCGTCTTCGCCGAGGGCGAGGAAGAGCAGATGATGCGCGCCGCCGTGTCCTATGCCAACCAGCAGCTCGGCACCGCCATCCTGCTCGGCCGCGAGGAGCATATCCGCGAGACGGCGGAACGCGCCGGCATCGACCTCGACCGGCCCGGCATCGAGCTGCTCAACGCCCGCATCTCCAAGCGCAACAACGTCTATATCGACTACCTCTATGCCCGCCTGCAGCGGAAGGGCTTCCTCTACCGCGACGCCCAGCGCCTGATCCACAACGACCGCAACCACTTCGCGGCCTGCATGGTGGCGCTCGGCGATGCCGACGGCATGGTGACGGGCCTCACCCGCAACTATTCCACCGCGCTGGAAGACGTGCGCCGCTGCATCGACGCCAAGCCCGGCCACCGGGTCATCGGCGCGTCGCTGGCGCTCTGCCGCGGCCGCGCCGTGCTCGTCGCCGACACCGCCGTGCACGACATGCCCTCCTCGGAGGAGCTGGCCGACATCGCGGAAGAAGCGGCCGGCCTTGCCCGCCGCCTCGGCTACGAGCCGCGCGTCGCCATGCTCGCCTACTCCACCTTCGGCCATCCCTCGGGCGAGCGTTCGGAGCGGGTGCGCGAAGCCGTGAAGATCCTCGACCGCCGCCGCGTCGATTTCGAATATGACGGCGAGATGGCGGCCGACGTGGCGCTCAACCCGCGCATCATGGAGCAATATCCGTTCTGCCGCCTTTCCGCCCCCGGCAACGTGCTCGTCATGCCGGCGTTCCATTCGGCGTCGATCTCGACGAAGATGCTGCAGGAACTCGGCGGCTCGACGGTGATCGGCCCGCTGCTCGTCGGCCTCGACAAGTCGGTGCAGATCGTCTCGATGGGCGCGAAGGACAGCGACATCGTCAACATGGCGACGCTGGCCGCCTACAATTCCGGCGTCTGACCTGCCGGGACAGTCCCGCGGCCATGGCCGCAGGACTGTCGCTTGCTTCCGCGAATCCCACGAAGCAAAAAGCCGCCCGTCCCGGAGGTCGGGAACGGGCGGCAAATCAGACTATACTGACCTTCAATGAAACTGTTCAGCTGGCGAAACGCCCGGCATCCGCGCCGTAGTAATTGAGATAGCGGCCGGAGATCTTGCCGATCGGCAGCACGATCAGGACATCCGTCGTGTTGAAGCCGTGATCGACGACGGCACCGTTGCCGACTGTCGCGCCGAGGCGCAGGTAGCCCTTGATGAGCGGCGGCAGCGCCGAAAGCGCCTTGCGCGTGTCGATGCCTTCCGCGGGCATCAGGTCCATGGTGCGGAAGAGTTCCGGCCGGGCCGAAACGCTCCACTCGTCCTTCGCCAGCACGTTGTGGTGCAGGAAGGAGAGCGCCAGCGCGTGCTCCTCCGGCACGATGCCGTGGAAGGAGGCGCAGCCGAACATCACGTCGATGCCGTGCTTCAGCGAATAGGCCCAGTTGCCCTGCCAGAGCAGCTCCACGGTGCGCTTGGTGCGGTAGGCCGGCAACACGCAGGAGCGGCCGAGTTCCATGAAGCGCTTTTCCGGATGGCGCGCAACCAGCGCCTCCACGTCGAATTCCGACTGGGAATAGAAGCCGCCGGAGACCGCGGCGACATCCTGGCGCAGCAGGCGGTAAGTGCCGACGATCTGCTCCTCCGCATCGCCCTCGATCGAGGTGTCGAGCACGAGGAGATGGTCGCAGACCATGTCCCAGGCGTCGATATCGCGCTTGCGGCGGATGGCGTCGGGCGAAAGCTGCGCCTGCATCTCCTCGGCGAAGACGCGGTAGCGCACGGCCTGGGCCGCGTCGATCTCCGTCACCGAACGGGCGATGCGCGTTTCGAGATTGCCGATGCGGCCGAGCACGTCCGTACCCGAGCGGCCCGCGGCCGGGGCCGTCTTCTGGAGCATCTCCGCCGGTGCGATGGTCTGGGCGAGGTCGAGCGTCATGGCAGTGTACCCGTCAAACGAAACTTCGCGGTTTTAACCACGATTCTGCAACAGGATAATGACGCAAGGCCGGCTTGGATAGCGAAAAGCCACCGGCCGGAGAAGATCAGGCCTGCGCGCGCCGGGCAAGGCGGGCGATTTCCGCAATCAGCTGAACGGGATCGGCGGGCTTGGCCAGCACGGCGTCGGCACCGGTCGCCAGAAGCTCCTCGCGCAGCCCCGCACGACTGTCCGCCGTCAGCACGACGACCGGCAGGCGGGCATTGCCATAATCGCGCCGCACGATGCGGGCGATCATCTCCCTGCCCTCGCCGCCCGGCATGCCGAGATCGGTGAGGACGAGATCGGCGGCAAAGGGGCCGGCATCCGTCGCGCCCGCAAGCGCGGAGACGAGCGCCGGATAGTCCGGCACATGGCGCACCGTGTGGCCGGCTCGTTCCAGCACGGAGCGCACCAGCATGGCATTGACCGGATCGTCCTCGGCAAGGAGGATGCGCGCGCCCGTCGCGGCTGTCTCCGCCGGCTCGGCGGTGGCGGGCGGCAGGTCCTTCAGGATCGGGCGGTTGTCGTTGATCGCATCGCGCACCTCGATGCCCTTCATGCGGCCCCGCAGCACCTCGACCAGCGAACGTTCGCGCAGCGGCCGGATGAGCCAGGAATCGTAGCCCTCGCCATTGCCGATCGCGCGGCCGCTGCGCTCTTCCGGATTGACGAGATAGATGCGGCGCGCACGGCTGTCGCGGAACATCGCAAGATCGGCCAGCTCCCGGCGGAAGACGCCGGCAAGGCGGTTGTCGACGATGATGTCGGTCAGTTCGGCCCGCTTGCCGGCAAGGCCCTGGGCAAGGTCGAGCGCCTCGTCGAGCCCCGTTGCCAGATGGCAGGTGCCGCCGAGCGCATCGATGGTGCGTACCAGCGCCCTGGAGGCCGGGCCGGCCGGCGCCAGAAGAAAGACCAGGCTGCCCTTCAAGACGCCCTTGCGCGCACCGCCGGTGCCCGCGGCCTTGTGCGGGCGATCGACCGGCATGCGGATGGTGAAGGTGCTGCCCTTGCCGGGCGTGCTTTCCAGCGTCAGCGCACCGCCGGCCTCGCTGAGGATGCGGGCGGAGATGGCAAGGCCGAGGCCGGTGCCGCCGCTGCGCTGCGCGGCGCTTCCCGTCTGCTCGAACTCCTGGAAGATGCGGGCCTGCTCCTCGGCATTCATGCCGGGGCCGGTGTCGGTGACGCGGATGACGACGGCGCCGCGATCGAGCGTGGTTTCCAGAAGGACGCCGCCCGTATGGGTGAACTTCACCGCATTGCCGACCACGTTGTAGAGCACCTGGCGCAGGCGCGGCGCATCGTAGAGGAGAAGGCCCGGCACGTCCGGAGAAACGAAGGAGCCGATCTCGATGCCCTTTTCATGGGCGCGGTGCGAGAGCATTTCCACGACGCTTTCCAGCATCGGGCGCACCGGCTCCTCCGAGGGGCGGAGCTGGAAGCGGCCGGCCTCGATGGTGGAGAAGTCCAGGAGGTCGTCGACGAGCTGGACGAGCGCATGGCCGGACTGGCGCATGCCGGCAAGGTAGTTCTTCTGCTCGGCGGTCAGCCGCGTCTGGCCGATGAGATGCGACATGCCGAGAATGCCCGAGAGCGGCGTGCGGATCTCGTGGCTGACGGTGGCGAGCAGGCGGGATTTCGCCGCGCTCGCCTCCTCGGCGCGCTGGCGGGCGCGCTCGCGCTCGCCCTCGGCGCGGCGCTCCTCGGTGACGTCGCGGGCGATGGAATGCACGACGAGATCGCCGGAGGCGGGATCGCGCACGGTGACGTCGTGCCAGGAATAGATGCGCTTGCCTGCCGGGCCATCGACATCGACGTCGTAGCGATGGGCGATCGCCTGCGAGCGGAAGGTAAGGCCGAGCGCCTCGCAGGTCCGGCCGACGACGTCGGTTGCGCCCGTCAGGTCGGTGAGAACGGCATTGGCGCTGAGAATGCGGCCGTCGAGCGCGCGCATGACGACGATGTCGCCGAGCACGTCATGGATGGCGGAGAGGATTTCCGAGGTCTCGCTGCGCTCCCAGGAGCGGTCATGCGTCGCCTCGACACCGGATGCCGGGCGACGCGCACGCAGGAGGAAGACCCCGCCGGCCATGCCGGCAAGGCCGAGCACGACGGCCGCGATGTAGAAGCCGGCGGCAAAACCCGTTGCCAGCACGAGCGCGCCGAACAGCAGGCCGGTGCCGGCGATCACGCTGCGGACAGTTGCTTGGCCCTCCGGCTCGGGCACGGGCGCGGCCGCCTCCACCTCGACGGCCTGCGGATCGGCCGCCGCCTCTTCCTGCCCACGGGTGCGGGCGGCGCGGCGCGGCGCTTCGGCAAATTCGGCCTTGAGCCGGTCTTGTAGCTTGACGGGTTCGCTCATGAACGCCCGCATAGCACGCGGACCGTTCAAATCGGCTTCAGCAAGTCGTTCGAATTTTAACGATTGCGCCGGCGCAGCAGGAGGAGTTCGTCGAGGATGACCAGTCCGGCGCCGATGGTGATGAACGTGTCGGCGAGGTTGAACACCGCGAAGGACCAGGTATCCGTGTAGAAGAGCACGTAGTCGATGACGTAGCCCAGGAGGACCTTGTCGATGATGTTGCCGAAGGCGCCGGCGATGATGAAGGCATAACCGGCATGGGCGAAGTCGCGCGCCTTCGGCGTCTGGCGCCAGAGCCACACGACGAAGCCGACGACGAAGAGCCGAAGCGTGATGATGAACCAGCTCTCCATGCCCGAGAGCATGGAGAAGGCGACGCCGTAATTGTAGGTGCGGTAGAGCGCCAGCATCGGCATCACATGCACCGCCTCCTGGAAGGGAAGCCACATCTCGACGGCGAATTTTATCGCCTGGTCGACGGCGAGCGCCAGAAGGATGACGACGATGACGGGCACTGGCCGGGACATCAGCGGAATGCGTTCGCTCATGCGCGGGCTTCCAGCGTCAGGAGGTGACGGCGGGCCTCGAAGAGCATGACGCCGGTGGCGATGGCGAGATTGAGCGAATCGGCGCGGCCGGCCTGGGGGATGCGGGCAAGCGCATCCGCCGCCCGGGCAAGCTCGTCCGGCAGGCCGGACTGCTCGTTGCCCATCAGCAGCACGACGGGTTTCTTCCTGTAGTCGATGGTGCGGTAGTCGACGGCGCCGGCAAGGTGGGTCGCGACGACCTCGACGCCCGCCGTCTTCTTCCAGGCGAGGAAGTCGGCGACGTTCGTCTTGACCAGCGGCATGGCGAAGACCGAGCCCATGGTGGCGCGCACGGTCTCCATCGAGAACGGATCGGTCGCCTCGCCGACGAGGATGACGCCGCCCGCGCCCGCGGCATCCGCCGTGCGGATGATCGTGCCGAGATTGCCGGGATCGCGCACGCGGTCGAGCGCGACATAGGTCTCGCCGGTCTTCGGCCTCAGGTCGCGGAGAGGCGTCCAGCGCTGGGTGAAGATGCCGACGACCATCTGCGGATTGTCGCGCCTTGTGATCGAGGACAGCACCTTCTCGCTGACCTCCAGCACCAGCCCGCCGCGCGCCACCGTCTTCGTCGCGCATTGCACGACCTGGGGCTTCTCCTTGACGTTCTTGGCATAGACCAGCGTCCGGATCTCGAAGCCGAGTTCCAGCGCGTCGATGACCAGCTTCAGGCCTTCCGCCATGAAGCTCCTGGTCTCGTCGCGGTGCTTCTTGTCGGACAGCGCCTTGATGTCCTTGACGATCGGGTTGGAAAGGCTCGTCACCTCCTTCACCTGACCGACGCGGCGCGTTGCGGAATGATCGTGGCTCATGCGCTGACCCATCGGCTGAAGAGGGAGGTGGAGAGCGCACGGCCGGCATCCCTGCCGTCGGGGCCGCTCTCGCGGATGACGAGCTCGCCCGATTCCACCGTGCCGCCGGCACCGCGCATGGTCTCGCGCATCAGTTCGTGGATGGAATAGAAGCTCGCGCGGATCGAATAGGCCGTCAGCACGAGGCCGATCGCCCTGGGCGACAGGATCTCGCGGCAGACATCCAGCATCAGCGGCAGGTGGTCGAAGAGGTGCCAGACCTCGCCGTTCGGGCCACGGCCGAATTTCGGCGGGTCCGTCAGGATGATGTCGTAGGTGCTGCCGCGGCGCTCCTCGCGCTGGATGAACTTCATCGCATCCTCGCAGATCCAGCGGATCGGCAGCTTTTCCATGCGGCCGAGCGCCTGGTTCTCGCGCGCCCAGCCGATCGCCTTCTTGGAGGCGTCGACATGGGTGACCTCCGCGCCGGCGCTGGCCGCGACCAGCGAGGCGACGCCGGTATAGCCGAAGAGGTTCAGTACCTTGACGGGCCGGCCCGCCGTCTCGACCTTCTCCTTCATCCAGCGCCAGTGGGCGAGCTGCTCCGGAAAGACGCCGACATGGCGGAAGGCGGTGAAGCGGCCGTGGAAATCGACGCCGAGCAGCTGCATCGGCCAGGTCTCGCCCAGCGCGGCCCTGGGGAATTTCCAGCGTCCCATGCCGTCCTCGTCCGTGTCGCCGGTGAAGAGCGCGTCGGCCTTGTCCCAGATGCCGGGACGGCTGCGCTGCCAGAGCGCCTGCGCTTCCGGCCGCACGATGCGGTAGGGGCCGTATTGTTCGAGCTTCTCGCCGGCGCCGCTGTCGATCAGGCGGTACTGGTCGGAGCCCGCGGTTTCGAGGATGACCGGCACGCGCTCGGCCGGTTTCTCGCCTTCGCGGCGCGTCAGGGCGCGCGCAGGCACCTCGGGCGCCGGGCGCGGCTCCTTCTTCGGCGGGGCTGGGGCCCTTGCGGCCGGGGCCCTCTCGGCGCGCGCCTTGACGGGCGCGGCGGGGCCGCTCTTCGGCCGGCGGTGTCTGTCCTTCACGATCGATCGTCCGTCGTCGGTTGAATTCTCACCGGCAACGCCGGAAAACAAGCGGTCCCCATACCATCCCTCCCCCACTTGGCAAAGGGCTTTCCGATTGCGATAGTTTTGGTCCGATAAGGGAGGATCGATCATGGACATGTCCGGCGAAGAACGCATTGCCGCTCCGCGCGAGGCCGTCTGGGCGGCGCTCAACGATCCGGACGTGCTGAAGGCCTGCATCCCGGGCTGTCAGTCGCTCACCATGAAATCGCCGAACGAGCTGGAAGCGACGGTGAAGATCAAGATCGGCCCCGTCTCCGCGAATTTCAGCGGCGAGGTGACGCTGTCGAACCTCAACCCGCCCGAGAGCTACACGATCTCCGGCGAGGGCAAGGGCGGCATCGCCGGCTTTGCCAAGGGCGGCGCGGACGTGCGGCTCACCGAGGATGGCGACGGCACGATCCTTTCCTACGACGTCAAGGCGCAGATCGGCGGCAAGCTCGCCCAGCTCGGCTCGCGCCTCATCGATTCGACCTCGAAGAAGCTCGCGACGCAGTTCTTCGCCGATCTCGGCGCAAAGCTGAACGGGGGCACGGCCTGAGGCGCGCGGCGCGCGCCTACTTGCCGGAAGCCGGCAGCACCGCCTGCGAGGCGATGGCCTCGGCGCGTGTCTTGTGCTTTTCCGCCTCGCTGTGCCACTTGACGGCCTCGCTCGCCTCGATGCGGGCGCGCTTGCGGTACTTGCCCTGGGTGAACCAGGTGGCGAGCGAGCCGATCACCAGGCCGAGGATCACCGCGAGGAAGAGATAGACGAAGAAGGGCGCGGTGACGGAAAGCACGCTGTCTTCCGGTCGGAACGGGTTGAGCGCCAGCGTCACCGGCTGCCGGTTCGCCACCGACAGCACGATCAGCACGATGCCGATCGGGATGAGCACGAGGATGTTGACTACTCTCTTGATCATGGCGTCGCCTTTCTGGCGCAAGGCGCCGTTCGGGCGCCCGCGCTTTAGTCGTCCTGGTCGGCCTGGCCGGGGTTCAGCCGCTCGCGCAGCTCCTTGCCGGTCTTGAAGAAGGGAACCCACTTCTCCTCGACGAAGACCGCATCGCCCGTGCGCGGGTTACGCCCCGAGCGGGAGGGGCGGTTCTTGACGGAGAAGGCGCCGAAGCCGCGCAGCTCCACCCGGTTTCCGCCGGCCAGCGCATCGGTGATCTCATCGAGCACCGCGTTGACGATGTTCTCGACGTCGCGGTGGTAAAGGTGGGGATTGCGCGCGGCGACAATCTGAACCAGTTCCGACTTGATCACTGTATCCCCCTCAAAAATTCTTGTTTTTCAATCGCGATCAACCTGCCAAACCGAGACCAGACCGTCAAGAAACAACTTTTCGCCGGTCAGCTTTTCGATCGTCGGTTGAAGGTCGAGCGGCAGGTCGAAGATGGAGCGAGCGAACTCGCGCAGGCTGGCGCCCATGAAGAAGAAACCGGAGCGGTTCGCCGGCCGGTAATCGACGAAGGGAAGGTCGGCCGGCACCTTGCGCTCGTCGAGATAGGCGCGGATCTCCTGCGGACCGCCGAGCCGGTCGACGAGCCTGGCGGCGAGCGCCTGGCGGCCGGTGAAGATGCTGCCGTCGGCAAGGCGCAGCACCTCGGCGCGCGGCAGCTTGCGGCGCTCGACGACGAGGTCGACGAACCAGTCGTAGCTGTCCATCACCATGGCGCGGATCATCGTCTTGGCCTCCTCGCTTGCCGGATGGAACGGCGAGGGCTCGGCCTTCAGCGGCGCGGACTTGATCTCCTCCAGCGAGACGCCGATCTTGTCCATCAGCTCCTTCATCTGCGGATACTGGAAGAGCACGCCGATGGAACCGGTGATCGAGCTTTCGCCCGCGACGATCGTGTCGCCGGCCGTTGCGATCATGTAGCCCGCGGAGGCGGCGAGCGTGCGCACGTCCGAGACGACGGGCTTCTTTTCCGCCACCTTGCGCAGCGCCTTGAAGATCACCTCGCCGCCATAGGTGGTGCCGCCGGGCGAGGAGATCGTCACGACCAGCGCCTTGGCCCGGTCGTTGCGGGCGATTCGGTCGAGGCGCTCCAGGAGTTCGGTATCGTCCCGGATGATGCCGCTGATGTCCACGCGGGCGATATGGTCGCGTGCCCCGCTGCCCGGCCAGCGCAAGGCGGCCGCGGCGAAGACGGCGAGGAGCACGATCCCGATGGCGGCGATCCGCCAGAAGGTGAGCTTGCGGCGTAGTTGCCGGCGGTCGGCGATGGCGGCGTGATCCATTCCCTGTCCTCAACTCTGGTGGCCACCGCTTGCAAGGTGGCTTGCCGAAGGCCCTATCGATATGGCATTCCAGAGGCAAATGGCAATTCGTCGCTGAACTTTCCTGGGCAGACATTGTTTGTTGAGGAATAATCGCCATATGGGGCCCGTTATCCGCAGTGGCCCGCCGTTTCGCAGCGAACGCCATTCGGCACTTTAATATAGCAGGCACAATGCTGGACACCGTGACAGAAGCACCGTCGGGTGCACAGGGCGTAGGCGCTTCCGCCGAGGCTTACCGCCTCGCGGCGCGGCATTCCGCCCGTGTGCGCGTGCTGAAGGTCGCCCTGCCCGTCGCGGCCATCGTCATCGGCCTTGTCTTCGCCATCGTGTCGATCGTGCGCACCTATGTCCCGTCCAACCTGCAGGTGGAAAGCGCCACCATCGAGGACGGCAAGATCGTCATGCGCAATCCGGCGATTTCCGGCCGCAACGACGACGGCATCAGCTATTCCATGAAGGCCGAGCGCGCGCTGCAGGACATGAAGCAGCCCGACGTCATCACGCTGGAGAACATCACGGCGAAGATGCCGGTCAACGAGACCACGATCGCGGAAGTGGTCGCCGCGACCGGCGTCTACGATCGCGGCAAGAACCTGCTCGACATGATCGCCCCCTTCACCATCAGCCTCAACACCGGCCTTGAAGCCGCCTTCCGTTCGGCCCATCTGGATATCGACGGCGGCAACATGTCGACACAGGAGCCGGTTTCCATCCGCTCGCGCGAAGCATCCATTGTTGCGCAGTCGCTGAGAATGACGGATAAAGGCCGGGTCGTCGTCTTCGAAGGCAAGGTCGTCGTCGATGTCGATCCTGCCGCCATCCGCAACCGAGAAAAGTAAGAGCGCCATGTTCGCCACTCTTTCCGCCCCGCTCCGGGCCGCCAGCATTTCCGTTCTTGCCGCAGGCCTTGCGCTGATCTCGGTTCCTGCGGACGCCCAGCAGACGTCGAGCCGCATGAAGGGCATGCAGCTGTCGAACGACAAGCCGATCCAGATCCAGAGCGACAAGCTGGAAATCCGCGACCAGGAGAACAAGGCCGAGTTTACCGGCAATGTGAAGGTCGTGCAGGGCACGACGACGCTGCAGGCAGGCAAGATGGTCGTCTACTACGCCGCCAGCGGCGGCGGCTCGGTGGCCAGCGGCGATGCGGATATCGAGAAGATCGACGTTTCGGAGAAGGTCTACCTGAAGTCCGGCACGCAGGAAGCGACGGCCGACACCGGCACGTTCAACCTCGTCAACGAGACGCTGCTGCTGAAGGGCGAGAAGGTCGTGCTGTCGGAAGGCAAGAACGTCTTCGTCGGCTGCCAGCTCACGGTGACCATGCGCACCGGCGAGGCCAAGCTCGACGCCTGCGGCGGCCGCGTCATGATCCAGCTCGATCCGAAGTCCCGCAAGCAGACGAACTGATATAGCGTGTCCTCCTCTTTGCTCACCCGCCTGACGCGCCGCCCCAGGAAGGCCGCGCAGGAGCCCCAGCGCAGCGTCGACCTTTCGCGCTACGACGGGACCCTCATTGCCCGCGGGCTGACCAAGAGCTACCGCGACCGCTGTGTCGTCAACGGCGTGTCGCTCGTCGTGCGCCGCGGCGAGGCGGTCGGCCTGCTCGGCCCGAACGGCGCGGGCAAGACGACCTGTTTCTACATGATCACGGGCCTCGTGCCGGTCGACGCGGGCTCGATCGAGATCAACGGCAACGACGTCACGACCATGCCGATGTATCGCCGCGCCCGCCTCGGCGTCGGCTATCTGCCGCAGGAAGCCTCGATCTTCCGCGGGCTGACGGTGGAGGAGAACATCCGCGCCGTGCTGGAAGTGCACGACAAGGACAAGGCGCGGCGCGAGCAGAAGCTCGACAGCCTGCTCGCAGAATTCTCGATCTCGCATCTTCGCAAGTCGCCGGCCATCGCGCTGTCCGGCGGCGAGCGCCGCCGCCTCGAGATCGCCCGGGCGCTCGCCACCGACCCGACCTTCATGCTGCTCGACGAACCTTTTGCCGGCGTCGATCCGATCTCCGTCGCCGACATCCAGGCGCTGGTACGCCACCTCACCTCGCGCGGCATCGGCGTTCTCATCACCGACCACAATGTGCGCGAGACGCTCGGCCTCATCGACCGGGCCTATATCATCCATGCCGGCGAAGTGCTGACCCATGGCCGGGCGAACGACATCGTCGCCAATCCGGATGTGCGCCGCCTCTATCTTGGCGACAATTTCAGCCTCTGACGCAAACCCTGCGCACGCACGCCGCGATTTTCACCAAGTTTACGGCTGGCGCTTGACCAAACCCATCAAAAAAGCAATTTTTGGGCCAGTTGGATTTCGCCGCCCCGCCACGCCGGCCGGAGGCCGCTTTTCCGGGGAGTAGAGCGTCCGCATGGCACTCGCAGCCAGCCTTTTCCTGCGCCAAAGCCAGTCGCTGGTGATGACACCCCAGCTCATGCAGTCCATCCAGCTCCTGCAGATGACGCATGTCGAGCTCAACCAGTTCATCGCGCAGGAACTTGAGAAGAATCCGCTCCTGGAGATCGCCTCCGGCGACGAAGGCGGACGGGACGGCGAGCAGGGCGGCGAGGATTATGCCCTGCCGGGCGAGGAACGCGGCCATGCCGAAGGCGGCGGCGAGGACGGGTTCCAGCCGGACCTCTACGACAGCGCGACCAGCGGCAGCGCGGGCAGCGCACCCGAAACGCTCGATGGCGGCCTCGACAACGTCTTTCCCGACGATGCCGGCCCGCGCGCGGCCGATGCGCCGGAACTCATCGGCCAGTGGAAATCCATGCCCGGCGGCGGCGAGGATGGCGAGGGCTACGACCTCGACGACTTCGTGGCGACCCGCAAGACGCTGCGCGACGTGCTGAACGAGCAGATTCCCTTCCTCCTGCCCGACCCGGTCGACCGGCTGGTCGCCCAGCATCTCGTCGACCAGCTCGACGATGCCGGCTATCTCCAGGGCGGCACGGCCGAGACGGCGCTGCGCCTCGGCAAGCCGGTCGCCGACATCGACCGCGTGCTGCACCGCCTGCAGGAACTCGACCCGCCCGGCGTCTTCGCCCGTTCGCTCAGCGAATGCCTCGCCATCCAGCTGAAGGCGAAGGACCGGCTCGACCCGGCCATGGCGGTGCTCGTCGACAATCTCGAACTGCTCGCCCGGCGCGATTTCGCCACGCTGAAGAAGCTCTGCGGCGTCGGCGAGGAAGACCTCGTCGACATGCTGGCGGAGATCCGCAAGCTCGACCCCAAGCCCGGCACGCGCTACGAGACGAGCGCCTCGGAGGCCGTGGTGCCCGATATCGTCGTGCGCGCCGCGCCGGACGGAACCTGGCATGTCGAGCTCAATGCCGAGACGCTGCCGCGCGTCCTCGTCAATCGCGACTACTACGCCTCCGTCTCCAGCCGCACGAGCCGCGACAGCGCCGATTCCGGCTTCCTCAACGAATGCCTGCAGACGGCCAACTGGCTGACCCGCAGCCTCGACCAGCGCGCCCGCACCATCATGAAGGTGGCGAGCGAGATCGTGCGCCAGCAGGATGCCTTCCTGATGCACGGGGTCGACCATCTGCGCCCCTTGAACCTGAAGACGGTCGCCGAGGCGATCAAGATGCACGAATCGACGGTGAGCCGCGTCACCTCGAACAAATACATGCTGACGCCGCGCGGCCTGTTCGAGCTGAAATATTTCTTCACCGTCTCGATCGGCTCGGCAGAGGGAGGCGATTCCCATTCGGCCGAAAGCGTGCGTCACCGCATCCGCGCCATGATCGCGCAGGAGTCCCCCGACGCGGTGCTCTCTGACGACGACATCGTGGGTGCCCTGCGCGAGGGGGGCGTGGATCTTGCCCGCCGCACCGTGGCGAAATACCGCGAGGCGATGAACATCCCCTCCTCCGTGCAGCGGCGCCGGGAGAAGCGGGCGCTCGCCAAGGCCGCCACCTCGTGAAACAAAGCCGGAGAACCGGCGTTTGCATATGACAGACGTTAAGAATGCGTGAACCCGGGAATTGACTTCGCTGACGGGACGGGCTAATGCGCGCCCCACTTTCGAAGGGAAGGCAGGCCGGAACTCCAGACATATCCCCGCTTTTCTGAAGCGTGCGTCACAAAAACCAGTGCATGCGTGAAAAGCTTGGAACGTGGATAAGGTTGGAATAGACTGTTGCACGCAAATCACGAAAGAGAGGAAACCTCCATGAGTGTGCGTGTATCCGGAAAACATATGGAAATCGGCGACAGCTTCCGCCAGCGTATTGAAGAGCAGGTGGGAGAGGCCGTAACCAAATATTTCGACGGAGGATATTCGAGCCAGGTTACCGTGGAAAAAGCGGGGTCGCGGTTCAGTGCCGATTGCAAGGTGCACCTCGATACCGGCATGGCCTTGCAGGCGAATGGCGAAGCGAACGATCCCCTGGCGGCCTTCCAATCGGCCTCCGAACGGATCGAGAAGCGCCTGCGTCGGTACAAGCGCAAGCTCAAGGATCACCACAACGGCAATGGTCATGATGCCTTTGCAGAAGTGGCTTACACGGTGATGGATTCGGTCCCCGATGAAGACGACGAGCTTCCCGAGGACTACGCGCCGACCATCGTTGCGGAAAGCACGAAGAAACTCAGGACCATGTCCGTCGCCAGCGCCGTCATGGCGCTCGACATGACGGACGAGCCGGTCCTTCTCTTCCGCAGCGCCGGGTCGGAGCAGCTCAATATCGTCTACCGACGCAACGACGGCAATATTGGCTGGATCGACGCAGCCAATATCAAAGGCTGAGTGACGGGAGCGTGGCGCCGGGACGGGCGCCACGCTTCTTCAATCCCTTCACCCAGCGCACGAGGACAAAAGCATGGCATTGGCAGGTTTGCTGCAGCAGAGTGCGATTATTCCGGCGATGAAGGCCAATTCCAAGAAGCAGCTGCTTCAGGAGCTGGCGACAAAAGCGGCAAAGATCACCGGTCTTCCGGAACGTGAGATCTTCGACGTCATCCTTCAGCGCGAGCGGCTCGGTTCGACCGGCGTGGGCAATGGCATCGCCATCCCGCACGGCAAGCTGAAGGAGCTTTCGCAGATCACCGGTCTCTTCGCGAGGCTCGAAACCCCCGTGGACTTCGAGGCGCTGGACGACCAGCCGGTCGACCTCGTCTTCCTGCTTCTGGCCCCGGAAGGCGCCGGCGCGGACCACCTCAAGGCATTGTCGCGCATCGCCCGCGTGCTGCGCGACCCGGCAATGGTCGCAAAGCTGCGCGCCTCCGACAGCGAGAGCGCCATCTATGCCTGCCTCAGCGAGGAGCAGGCATCGAACGCGGCCTAGCGTTTTATGGAATGCACATGAAAAAACCGGCGGTTTTGCGACCGCCGGTTTTCTTTGTCCTGTCGTCTGCCGATCAGGCCTGCGCGGTGCTCGCCTCGCTGGCGGGCGCCTTCGGGCCACCCTTGGAAACGCCGACCATGGCCGGGCGCAGCACGCGCTCGCCGATGACGTAGCCGTCCTGCACGACCTGCACGACCGTGTTGTTGGCGACGTCCGGGTTCGGCACTTCGAACATGGCCTGGTGGAAGTTCGGATCGAACTTCTCGCCGATCGGGTCAAGCTTGCGCACGCCGTGGCGTTCGAGCGCTGCGAGCATGGAACGCTCGGTCATCTCCACGCCCTCGGCCAGCGCCTTCAGGCCGGTGTCTTCGGCGGCCTGCGCTTCGGCCGGAATGGCATCCAGCGCGCGGCGCAGGTTGTCGGACACGGCCAGCATGTCGCGGGCAAAACCGGCGACGGAATAGGACTTGGCGTCCTTCACGTCACGCTCGGTGCGCCGGCGCAGGTTGTCCATCTCGGCGGCGAGGCGCAGGTACTTGTCCCTGAGTTCGGCGTTTTCGGCCCGCAGGGCATCGACCGGATCCGGCTCCGCCGGGGCGGCCGCCTCGGCAGTCGCCTCCTCCGGCGCGAATGTGTCGGCGGCGATGGTGCTCTCTACCGCTTCGTCAGGTCCGTGTTTCTTGCTCTCGTCGGTCATGACGTACTCCGAATTGCATCTTTTAAGGGGTTTGGCCCGATATCGAGCTTTGATCCCGAAAAATCAAGGGCCGATGCCCGGATTGCGGGCATTCAGCGCGAAAGCCGCGAGATCAGCTGGGCCGTATAGTCCACCATGGGCACGATCCGGGAATAGTTGAGCCGCGTCGGCCCGATGACGCCGACGGCCCCGACGATCTTGTCGTCGCTGTCGCGATAGGGCGCGACGATGAGCGAGGAGCCGGACAGCGAGAAGAGCTTGTTCTCCGAGCCGATGAAGATGCGCACGCCCGGGCCCGTCTCGGCAAGGTTCAAGAGTTCGATCAGGCTGTCCTTGCGCTCCAGGTCGTCGAAGAGCATGCGCAGGCGATCGATATCCTCGGCGCCGGCAAGGCCTTCCAAGAGGTTCGCCCGGCCGCGCACGATGAGCCGCGTCGGCTTGCCCTCATCGAAGCCGCCGGACCAGACCGCAAGGCCCCGCTCGACGAGATCCTGCGACAGCTTGTCCAGCTCGCTGCTGATTTCGCCGCGCAGCCGTTCGAGCTGCGAGCGCGCTTCCACGAGCGTGTTGCCGGCAAGATGGGCGTTGAGGAAGTTGGCGGCCTCCGTGAGCTGCGAGCTGGTGACGCCGGCCGGCAGTTCGATGATGCGGTTCTCAACCTGGTCGTGATCGCCGACCAGCACGACCAGCGCCTTGGTCGGCTCCAGCCGGATGAACTCGACATGCTTCAGCACGGCGTCGTTCTTCGTGGTGATGACGAGGCCCGCGCCGCGCGACATGCCGGACAGCGCCTGGCTCGCCTCGTTCATCATGGTCTCGACGGCGGTATGCTTCTGGCCGTGCGGGCGCACATGGCGCTCGATCGAGGCGCGGTCCTCCGGCGAGATGTTGCCCACCTGCATGAAGGCATCGACGAAGAAACGCAGGCCAAGCTGCGTCGGCAGCCGCCCGGCGCTGATATGCGGCGAATAGATGAGGCCGAGCTCCTCGAGGTCGCTCATCACGTTGCGCACCGAGGCCGGCGAGAGCGACATGGGCAGGATGCGCGACAGGTTGCGCGAGCCGAGCGGCTCGCCGCTTTCCAGATAGCTCTCGACGATGCGGCGGAAGATTTCGCCCGAACGCTCGTCGAGCGCCGCCTGACTGTCAGGACCCGGAGATCTCTTCAAAACCATCTTTCCGCTGCAAACCCTGTTATCCGACAGGAATATAGTGATTTCGAAGGTCAGCGCAAAACGGATTTTCCCGGCATGGTTTCCCGCTGCAAGGTGCCAAAACGCAAGCGCCGTGCCGCACCACCATTCCCTCGCCCGGCGATCTGGTCTAAAGCAGCTTCCCAGACAATTCAGACAGGAGTTCGCAATGCGGCCGTCCGGCAGAAAAACCGACCAGATGCGCAAGGTTTCCTTCGAGCGCAACATTTCCAAACATGCCGAAGGCTCCTGTCTCGTCAAGTTCGGCGATACGCACGTGCTCGTCACCGCGAGCCTGGAAGAAAAGACGCCGCCGTGGCTGCGCAACAGCGGCAAGGGCTGGGTGACCGCCGAATACGGCATGCTGCCGCGCGCCACCGGCGAACGCATGCGGCGCGAAGCGGCATCCGGCAAGCAGGGCGGCCGCACGCAGGAGATCCAGCGTCTCATCGGCCGCTCGCTGCGCGCCGTCGTCGATCTCGAAGCGCTCGGCGAACGCCAGATCACCGTCGACTGCGATGTCATCCAGGCCGACGGCGGCACGCGCACCGCGTCCATCACCGGTGCCTGGATCGCCCTTCACGACTGCCTGAAATGGATGGAAGCCCGCAGCATGATCAAGGTGGAGAAGGTCCTGAAGGACCATGTCGCCGCGATCTCCTGCGGCATCTTCGCCGCCCAGTCGGTCATCGACCTCGACTATCTCGAAGACTCCGCCGCCGAGACCGACGCCAATTTCGTCATGACCGGCTCGGGCGGCATCGTCGAAATCCAGGGCACCGCCGAGGGCAAGCCGTTCACGGAGGAGGAATTCTCCGGCCTGATGGCGCTCGCCCGCGCCGGCATCGCCGACCTCGTCGGCCTGCAGAAGCAGGCGATCGCCTGAGACAGGTTTCGCCATGACCGCCGCGATCGAAGGCATTCTCGAAACCGCGCTCTACGCGGACGACCTCGACGCGGCGGAAGCCTTCTATGGCGGCATCCTGGGATTGGAAAAGATCACGCGGCAGGCGAACCGCCACGTCTTCTTCCGCTGCGGCCCCGGCGTTCTCCTGATCTTCAATCCGGCCGAGACCGTGCATCCGCCGCCGCCCCAGGCCTTTCCGGTGCCGGTGCACGGCGCGAGGGGGCCGGGCCATGCCTGTTTCCGCGTGCCGGGCCCGGCGCTTGATTTCTGGGTGAAAAAGCTCGAAGAAGCCGGCATCGCCATCGAAGCGGATTTCCGCTGGCCGAACGGCGCCCGCTCCATCTATTTCCGCGACCCCGCCGGCAACAGCCTCGAATGCGCCGAACCGGGCCTCTGGAACATCGCTTGAGGAATTTCATGCGCAAGCTCGACACCAAGACGATCGTCGTCGCCAGCCACAATGCCGGGAAGATCCGCGAGATCGAGGACCTGATCGGCCCCTTCGGCTTTTCCGCCAGGTCCGCCGCCGAACTGAAATTCGAGGAACCGGACGAGACCGGCACGACCTTCGAGGAAAACGCGACGATCAAGGCGCTCGCCTCAGCGAAGGCCGCGGGCCTGCCCGCCCTTTCGGACGATTCCGGCCTCGTCATCGACGCGCTCGACGGCGCGCCGGGCGTCTACACGGCGAACTGGGCGGAAAAGGAAGACGGCACGCGCGACTTTGCCATGGCCATGGAGAAGGTGGAGAAGGCGCTTGCCGAGAAGGGCGCCACCGAGGCGAAGGACCGCACGGCGCGCTTCGTCTCCGTGCTCTGCCTTGCCTGGCCGGACGGCCATACCGAACTCTTCCGCGGCGAAGTGGAAGGCCACGTCGTCTGGCCGCCGCGTGGCACGCAGGGTTTCGGCTACGATCCGGTCTTCCGGCCGGACGGCTACGAGACGACCTTCGGCGAGATGAGCGCGCAGGAAAAGCACGGCTGGAAGCCGGGCGATGCGGCCGCGCTGTCGCACCGCGCCCGCGCCTTCAAGCGCTTCGTCGAAACCTGCCTGAAGGCCTGAGGCGCGATGACGGCGGTGCCCCTCGACATCCGGCCGGGCACGGGATCGGACCTTTCCGACCCCGGCTTCGGCATCTATGTGCACTGGCCGTTCTGTGCCGCCAAATGCCCCTATTGCGACTTCAACAGCCATGTGCGCCACCAGCCGGTCGATCAGCCGCGTTTCGTGCAGGCCTTCCTGAAGGAAATGGCGACGATGCGCCGGCTCACCGGCTCGCGCAGCGTCACCAGCATCTTCATGGGCGGCGGCACGCCCTCGCTGATGGCGCCGGAAACGGTGGATGCGATCCTCAACGGCATCGCCCGCCACTGGCATGTGCCTGACGGCATCGAGATCACCATGGAGGCGAACCCCTCCAGCGTCGAGGCCGAACGGTTCCGCGGCTATCGCGCGGCCGGCGTCAACCGCGTCTCGCTCGGCGTTCAGGCGCTGAACGACCGGGACCTCAAATTCCTCGGCCGGCTGCATGACGTTGCCGACGCACTGAAGGCGATCCGCCTCGCGCGCGACATCTTTCCGCGCATGTCCTTCGACCTCATCTATGCCCGGCCGAACCAGACCGTCGAGGACTGGGACCGCGAATTGAAGCAGGCCGTCTCCTACGCCGTCGATCATCTCTCGCTCTACCAGCTCACCATCGAGGAGGGCACGCCCTTCTACGGCCTTCACAAGGCCGGCAAGCTGGTCGTGCCTGACGGGGAGCAGTCCGCCGTGCTCTACGAGGCGACGCAGGAAATCACCGAGCGCGAAAACATGCCGGCCTACGAGGTCTCCAACCACGCCCGCCCCGGCGCGGAGAGCCGCCACAACCTCACCTATTGGCGCTATGGCGACTATGTCGGCATCGGTCCCGGCGCGCATGGCCGCCTGACGACCGGCGGCGCGAAGATCGCCACCGCCACGGAGCGCAAGCCGGAAGCCTGGCTGGAACGGGTCGAGGCGGAAGGCCACGGCATGATCGACCAGGAGCTTCTGGAGCGCGAGGCACAGGCGGACGAACTGCTGCTGATGGGCCTGCGCCTCAAGGAGGGCGTCGATCTCGCCCGCTGGCAGACCCTCTCCGGCCGCGACCCGGATCCCGACCGGGAACAGTTCCTCATCGAGCACGGCTTCATCGAGCGGCTCGGCAATTCGCGGCTGCGCTGCACGCCGGCCGGCATGCTGATCCTCGATGCCGTCGTCGCGGACCTCGCCTGCTGATCAGCCGCCGGCATCCGAGCCGAGCGGCCGGCGCTTTTCCATCACCATGCGCAGGAGACGCCCGTCGATGGCCGCAAGGCCGACGGCGATCAGCGCCATGCCGGCAAAATGCTTCGGCGCCAGCACCTCGCCGAGAACCAGCGCGCCGAGCAGGATGGCGCTGACGGGGATGAGGAAGGTCACGAGCATCAGGTTCGTCGCACCCGCCGTGGCGAGAATGCGGAAGAAGATGACATAGGCGAGCGCGGTGGCGAGGAAGGCGAGGCCGAACAGGGCCATCCAGGTCTGCGCCGAGGGCATGGCGAGCGTCCATGGGCGGTCGACGACCAGCGCGACGGGCAGCATCAGCACGGCGGAGGCCGTCACCTGCCCTGCGGCCGGCAGCAGCGGCGGCAGGCCCAGGCGGCGGAAGCGGCGGCCGAAGATGCCGGCGATCGAATAGGAGACGGCGCCGCCGAGCACGGCAAGCTGCGCCAGGAGGTTGGCGCCGAGATCGGAGAGGACCGAGGGGCCGATCATCAGCGCTACGCCGAGAAAGCCGACGAGGACGCCGACGAGCCGTCCGCCCGTCATCTTCTCGTCCGTCGTCAGCAGATGGGCGGCGATGACGGCAAAGAGCGGCGTGGTGGCGTTGAGGATGGAGGCGAGGCCGCTCGCGATGTGCGTCTGGCCCCAGACGATCAGCGAGAACGGGATGATGTTGTTGAGCACGCCCATGCCGAGGAAGGCGAGCCAGACTTCCCTGCTGCGCGGAACGGCATGGCCGGCAAGGCGCACGACCGTCCAGAGCGCGAGGGCGGCAAGGCCGACGCGGGCGGTGACGATGGTGAGCGTCGGCAACTCGCGCACCAGGATGCCGTTGAAGAGGAACGAACCGCCCCAGAGAAGCGAGAGCGCGATGAGCAGGCCCCATTCGCCTGCGGTCATGCTACGGTTGGCCATGGGAATCTCCTTGCGAAATTTTCTAAACCTGTCGCAGTGCCCGGATGTCAAAATCCGGCTTTCGCGCTATAATTTCGCGGATTTTCATGCCGTACAAACGATCATATTTCGGCTCTTCAGCGAGGAAAACTAAATCATGAACGGCCGCCTCCCCTCCCTTTCCGGCCTGCGCGCCTTCGAAGCGGCGGCGCGACACCTGAGCGTCACGCTCGCCGCCGGCGAGCTCAATGTCACGCCGGGCGCCGTCAGCCTGCAGATCCGCGAGCTGGAGCAATCGCTCGGCGTGCAGCTCTTCGAGCGCCGGCCGCGGCAGATCAGGTTGACGGAGAATGGCGAGGGCTACTTCAAGGCGATGCGCTCGGCCTTCCGCATGATGCGCGAGGCGACCGACGAATTGCTGGCCCGGGCAAAATCCCCCGCGACGCTGGCAATCAGTTGCACGCCGACCTTCGCCGCACAGTGGCTCGTGCCGCGCCTGCCGAAATTCGAGGAGCGCCTGCCCGGCGCCGACATCCGTATCAGTGCCTCCAACCGCCTCGTCGACTTTGCCCGCGACGGCGTCGATATCGCGATCCGCCACGGCTTCGGCCGCTACGAGGGCCTTGTCAGCGAAAGGCTGCTCGACGACGACCTGATGCCCGTCATCGCGCCTGCCCTCAAGGAGAAGATCCCGCTCGATGCGCCGGCGGACCTTGCCGGCCATGTGCTGATCCACGACGTGCACCGGCAGGACTGGCGGCTCTGGCTGGAGGCGATGGGCGTTGCCGGCATCGACGTGCAGCGCGGCCCCGTCTTCACCGACAGCAACGGCGCGATCGAGGCGGCCAAGGCCGGTGACGGCGTGGCGCTGGCGCGGCTTTCGCTGGTGGCACGCGAGGTCCAGGAGCGGCGGCTTATCGCCCCCTTCCCGCGCGGCGTGGCGACGGGGCTTGCCTATTACATCGTCTATCCGCCGGGCGCGCTGGACCGGCCGGCGGTCGCGGCTTTGCGGCAATGGCTGACGGAAGAGGCGCGCGCGGTGCGCGGACACTGAAAAGGAGCCTTCCGGCCCCTTTTCGTCACGGCATGAACGCCATGATCATTCGTTGATCAACCGCTTCAGCAGTTCGATCTCGTGGCTGAGCTTGGTGTCGCCCGCGATCAGTTCCTCGATCTTGCGCACCGCGTGCAGCACCGTCGTGTGGTCGCGTCCGCCGAAGCGACGGCCGATCTCCGGGAAGGAGCGCGGCGTCAGCGTCTTCGACAGGTACATCGCGATCTGCCGCGGCTTGACGATGACGCGCGTGCGGCGGTTCGAGACCAGCTCCTGACGCGAGACGTTGTAGTGCTTCGCCACCACGCGCTGGATGTCCTCGATGCGCACCCGGCGCGGTTCGCCGGCGGCGACGAGGTGGCCGAGCAATTCGTCGACGCGCTCGATCGTGAGGTTCGGCTCGAAGGAGCGGCGGAAGAGCAGCTGGTTGAAGGCGCCTTCCAGTTCCCGGCCGCTCGCCGTGATGTTGCGCGCGACATGGCTCAGGATATCGACCGGGATATCGAGCGAAGCGTCCTCCTGCTGCGCGGCGGCGAGCCGGCGCTTGAGGATTTCGAGGCGCATTTCGTAGTCCGGCGCTTCCATCTCGATGGCGACGCCGCCCTGCAGGCGCGAGCGCACCCGCGGATCGAGCGATTCCAGCTCCCACGGCGCGCGGTCGGCGGCGACCACGACCTGCCTGGCGGAATCGAGCAGCATGTTGAGCAGGTGGCAGAATTCGTTCTGGATCGAATTGCCCTGCAGGAACTGCATGTCGTCGATGATCAGGAGATCGATGTTGCGCAGCGTCTCCTTGAGGGAGAGCGCATCATTGTCGCGGATCGCGGTCGCAAAGCGCCACATGAAGTATTCGGCCGTCAGATAGACGACGCGCGGGTTGCGGGCGCTTGCCAGCGCGCCGAGCGCGATCGCCTGGAGAAGGTGCGTCTTGCCGAGGCCGACGCTGGAATGGACGAAGAGCGGGTTGAAGCGCACGGCGCCGGCGCCGGCTTCCGCGATCGTGCGGGCAGCGGCAAGGGCGACGCGGTTCGACGTGCCCTCGACGAAGGCGTCGAACGTATAGCGCTGGTCGAGCGGCGAGCCGAAGAGCGGGCCGGACGGCTGCTGCACGCGCGGCTGGGCCGAAGCGGCAACCGATACCGCTGCGCTGGCGACGGGCTGCGGACCGCTCGCGGCGCGGCGCGGCTGCGCCTGCGGTGCTGCGGGCTCGGTGGCCGCCGCCTCCTCGGCGACGCCGGTGCGGGCGCCGCGGGTTGCGGTTCGCACCAGGATCTCCACCTTGAGGATTTCGGCATCCTCCTGCTGGAACAGGCTGGTGATGAGATCGAGATAACGATTGTTGATCCAGGACTTCAGGAACGTCGTCGGCACCGACAGGCGCACGACGCTCTTGGAAACGGAATGGACCTTCAGCCGACCGAACCAGCTCGCGAAGACGTCCGGGCCAACCTGCGCTTTAAGGCGCGCACTGACCCGCTCGAAAATCGCGTCCTGCTTCATATCGGATGGAACCCCCGCCGCCTGCGCCCCTTCTTGCGGGAGCGTTTTAAGTGCATTTTCCCCGTTTGCGAATGCACCAGCCGTTCTGGCCGTATTCATCTGCATCTTGCCGCCTTTCATGCTTCCTTCGCCACGTCGGCATTCCTGCCGGCGCCTTTCATGTTTGCCATCTCCCGACCGCGCCGAGCCATCGCCCGGTCCGGAACATGGTGCCCCGATCGTACCGACCCCCTACATTCGGCCCGATCCCGTTTCTCAAACACAATTCGGGTCCATCGGATCCGTTGTCATACCGGATCATCAAGTCCCGCCTGTGGCCGCGCCGCTCACTCCCTCGTCGAGCGTACGGCGGGCATGCCCTATCATCCGGCCGTCCTCACGGCCTCCTCAACCGGCGCAATCGAAAGTCACAAAACCCTTGCCAGTGTGCGGTGAGGCACCTGGGGCAAGCGTTGCCGGTTGGATGATTTTACGAAGCGGAGCCGCTCCGTCACAAGGGACAAACAACCACCGCTGCCTTTTGAAGCAGTCTTGTCGGCGATCATTTTAAGGCTGTGTCCGCGCCCCCTGTGGAAAGCATTTAGGCAGGATCAGGCACCAAGATCAATCACGAATTTTACGCAAAATTAAGGGGCGGCCGTTGACTCGCAAGCCCGTTCCTGACTCGGAATCAGGGGCCCAAAGGAGAATCTGTTAGGAATCAATGGCTTTGTTTTCGGGTCCTTTTCGGAAGGCTTGAAAAACGAAAAAAATAAAAATTCGCTTGACTCAGATTGCTGTCAAACTCCCGCAACGAAAGGGGGGAGGATGTCACCCAACCTCCTGCAAGTAACTGAATTTAAAGGATTTTCTTCGTCACTCTTTTGACACGATCAAGCCTTGCACATTAACCATGGCAGGTTCGAAAAACCAAAGAAAAAGCCCGGCGCAAGCGCCGGGCTTTTCCTAATATTGCATAGCTCGATGGGGCTATCAGGCCGACATCGTCTTCACGCGGTTCGCCAGACGCGAGACCTTGCGGGATGCTGTATTGGAATGGAGCACGCCCTTGGTGGCAGCGCGCATCAGTTCCGGCTGGGCAGCCTTCAGAGCGGCGGCGGCCGAAGCCTGGTCGCCGGAGGCGATGGCCTCTTCGACCTTGCGGATGAAGTTGCGGACGCGCGAGCGGCGCGACTTGTTGACTGCGGTGCGCGCGGCGATCTTGCGGGTCGCCTTCTTTGCCGAGGTTGTATTGGCCATTTATGCCTCTCTTCAGAAATCTGACACAAACTCCACCCTCGCCGTGCCGGGTCACTGCGACCTGTCATCAAAGCAATTCGGGAGCAATATCGGAAAACCTTGGAATTCGGCTTTCCAAACTGTGGGCGGCGTATAGCGGGAAACCACGACGACGTCAACGCGGATTCTGCAAGAAACGCCGCCCGGCGGACTAGCGATGCCGGAAGGCCGGCTTGCGCTTCTCGATGAAGGCCGCCATGCCCTCCTTCTGGTCCTCGGTGGCGAAGAGCGCATGGAACAGCCGGCGCTCGGCGCGCATGCCCTCGGCAAGGACGGTCTCGTAGGCGCGTCCCACCGCCTCCTTCGCCAGCATGGTGGCGGGCAGGGAATAGCCGGCGATCTTTTCCGCCGCGGCCAGCGCCTCCTCCAGCAGCCTTTCGGGCGCGACCACGCGGGCGACGAGGCCGGCGCGTTCGGCTTCCGCCGCGTCCATCAGCCGGCCGGTGAGGATGAGGTCCATCGCCTTCGCCTTGCCGAGGGCGCGCGTCAGGCGCTGCGTGCCGCCCATGCCGGGAATGATGCCGAGGGTGATCTCCGGCTGGCCGAACTTCGCCGTTTCCGAGGCGATGATGAAATCGCACATCATGGCGACCTCGCAGCCGCCGCCGAGCGCAAAGCCGCTGACGGCGGCGATCATCGGCTTGCGGCAGGCCGCCACGTCGTCCCAGCCGGCGGCAAGATCTTCCATCATGGCGTCGGCAAAGCCGTAGGGCTGCATCTCCTTGATGTCGGCGCCGGCGGCAAAGGCCTTTTCCGAGCCGGTGAGGACGATGGCGCCGATGCCGGCGTCCGCCTCGAAGGCGGCGAGCACGCTCTTCAGCTCGTCGAGCAGCTTGCGGTTCAGCGCATTCAGCGCCTGCGGCCGGTTGAGCGTGACGAGGCCGACGCGTCCGCGCGTCTCCACCAGCAGGGTTTCATAGGCCATGGTTCTCTCCTCTGTCTTATTTCTGGCAGGCGGCGCAATGGAAGGTGGAACGGCCGCTCTGCACGATGCGGCCGATCGTGCCCGTGCAGCCGGGCGTGCGGCAGGGCTCCTTCTCGCGGTCGTAGACGGAGAAGGAGTGCTGGAAGTAGCCGAGCGAGCCGTCGGCGCGGATATGGTCGCGCAACGTCGAGCCGCCCGCCTCGATCGCATCGGCGATCACCTGGCGGATCGCCTCGGTGAGGAGGACGAGCTCCTTCTTCGGCTTGCCCGCGGCCGTGACCAGCGAGCCCGCCAGCCTTTCCGGCGAAAGGTGCGCGCGCCAGAGCGCTTCGCAGACATAGATGTTGCCGAGGCCTGCAATGTTCTTCTGGTCGAGCAGGGCGGCCTTCAGCGGCGTCTGGCGGCCGCGGAACTTGGCGGCGATGTAGTCGGCGTCCAGCGTGTTGCCGGTCGGCTCGGCGCCGAGGTCGCGGAAGAACGCATGGGCGGCGATGTCCTCCCGCCGGGCGAGGTCCATGAAGCCGAAGCGGCGGGGATCGTTGTAGATGACGCGGCGCACGCCCTCGGGCGTTTCCAGGTGGAAGACGACGTGGTCGTGGCGCGTGTCCTTGCTGCGGGGGATGTGGAAATCGCCGGGCGGCTCGGCGCCCTCCACGCGGAAGGAGCCGGACATGCCGAGATGGGCGATCACCACGTCGCCGCCCTCGATATCGATCAGCAGATATTTGGCGCGGCGGCCGAGCGAGACGATGCTGCGACCGGACAAAGCCTCGGAAAAGGCCGGCGGGAAGGGAAAGCGCAGGTCCGGGCGGCGCAGCTCCGCCCGGCGGATCGTCGCCCCCTCCATGACGGGGGCAAGGCCCCGGCGCACCGTTTCCACTTCCGGCAATTCCGGCATCGTCTTCTCCTTCGATTTAACCTTGAGCGCATTTGCCGCGGCGCGGCATTTCCCTCTCGGCAATCTATGTCCTATATACCCGGCGAAGCGGCGGGCGCTGTGCGTGAGATAGCGCGGCGCCGGCCAATTCGCTATGGTCTTTGCGGCAATCCGGCTGCGACAGACCGGCCCATGGAGACGACGATGACGGAACAGCGCACATCCGCGGACGGCGGCATGGAAACCTCCTACGGGTTTCGCGAGGTGCGGCAGGGCGAGAAGCAGGCGCTCGTCAACGACGTGTTCCACAAGGTGGCCAAGCGCTACGACATCATGAACGACGTCATGTCCGCCGGCCTGCACCGGGCCTGGAAGGACGCGATGATCGCAAGCCTCAACCCGCGCAAGGACCCGTCCTACAGGGTGCTCGACGTTGCCGGCGGCACCGGCGACATCGCCTTCCGCATCGTGGAGGCTTCCGACAGGCTGGCGCATGCCACCGTGCTCGACATCAACGGCTCGATGCTTTCCGTCGGCGCCGACCGGGCGGCGAAGAAGGGCCTTTCCGCCAATCTCGATTTCGTCGAGGCCAATGCGGAGGACCTGCCCTTCGAGACCGGCAGCTTCGATGCCTATACGATCGCCTTCGGCATCCGCAACGTGCCGCGAATCGATGTCGCGCTGGCGGAGGCCTATCGCGTCCTGAAGCGCGGCGGGCGGCTGCTCGTGCTCGAATTCTCCGAGGTGGAGATGCCGCTGCTCGACCAGTTCTACGAAGCCTGGTCGTTCAAGGCGATCCCCCAGTTCGGCAAGATGATCACCGGGGATGCCGAACCGTACCAGTATCTCGTCGAATCGATCCGCAAGTTCCCGAACCAGCAGGATTTCGCGGCGATGATCCGCGCCGCCGGCTTCTCCCGCGTCACCTTCACCAACTACACCGGCGGCATCGCGGCGCTGCATTCAGGCTGGAAGCTGTGAGCATGGCCCGGTCCTCCTCCCAGCAGCACCTTGCCGCATGAGTGTTTTCGGCGCCTATCTTCGGCTCGCCCGCGTGGGCTGGGTCCTCGTGCGCGAGGGCGTCGTCTCGGCCCTGCCGACGGAGGGCATGCCGCCGCTCGCGCGCACCGCGCATACGCTTGCCGGTCTCTTCGAACGCCGCCGGGCCTCGAAGGAGGACCGCAGCGACCGCCTTGCCCGCGCCATCGAACGGCTCGGCCCCTCCTATGTGAAGATGGGCCAGTTCCTGGCGACCCGGCCCGACGTCGTCGGCGCCGAGATCGCCGTCGACCTTTCCGCCCTTCAGGACCGCATGGCGACCTTTCCGCGCGAAGCGGCCGTCGCCACCGTCGAAGGCTCGCTCGGCCGGCCGCTCGACGAGCTCTATGTCAATTTCGGCGACCCGATCGCCGCCGCCTCCATCGCGCAGGTCCATCCCGCGACGGTGCGCGATGCGACCGGCGAACGGCAGGTCGCGGTCAAGGTCATCCGCCCCGGCGTGCGCCAGCGTTTCGCCCATGACCTGGAAGCCATGTATGCCGCCGCGCGCCTTCAGGAGCGCATCCTGCCCAACACGCGCCGGCTGAAGCCGGTCGAGGTGACGCGCACGCTGGAGCAGACGACGAAGGTCGAGATGGATCTTCGCCTGGAGGCAGCCGCGCTTTCGGAACTCGGCGAAAACACCGGGAACGATCCCGGCTTCCGCGTGCCGAAGGTCGACTGGGAGCGCACGGGGCGCGACGTCGTCACCATGGAATGGATCGACGGCATCAAGATGTCGGACGTCGAGGGATTGCGCGCCGCCGGCCACGATCTCGACAGGCTGGCCGATACGCTGATCCAGTCCTTCCTGCGCCATACGCTGCGCGACGGCTTCTTCCATGCCGACATGCACCAGGGCAATCTCTTCGTCGATCCGCAAGGCACGATCGTCGCCGTCGACATGGGCATCGTCGGCCGGCTCGGCAAGAAGGAGCGCCGCTTCCTCGCCGAGATCCTCTACGGCTTCATCACGCGCGACTACCAGCGCGTCGCCGACGTGCATTTCGAGGCGGGCTACGTGCCCTCGCACCACGATACCGCCAGCTTCGCCCAGGCGATCCGCGCCATCGGCGAACCGATCCACGGCCAGCCGGCCGAGACCATCTCCATGGCAAAGCTCCTAACCCTGCTCTTCGAGGTGACGGAGCTCTTCGACATGGAGACCCGCACCGAACTCGTCATGCTGCAGAAGACCATGGTGGTGGTGGAGGGCGTTTCGCGCACGCTGAACCCCCGCTTCAACATGTGGAAGGCGTCCGAAGGCGTCGTCGGCGACTGGATCCGGGACAATTTGGGGCCGAAGCGGCTTTTGACGGACCTGCGCGACGGTGCCCATGCCGCCCTGCGGCTGGCCGAGGCGGCCCCGGAAATCGCCGCGAAGGCGGAAAAGCTTTCGCAGGACATCACCAGCATGGCCGAAAAGGGCCTGCGTTTCGATGCGGAGACCGCCGAAGCGATCGGCCGGTCCGAGGCCCGCCACAGTCGCTCCGGCCGGCTGGCGCTGTGGATCATTGCTGCAACACTCATCTATATCGCCTGGAAGCTTACCTGACGGGTTGCTTTCCCCGCGTTGACAACACCGGAAAATTGCATCCATATCGTCCGCTCCGAGGGTGGACGAAACTGAAATCATGCGTGTGTTGAAGCTGGGCGTTTCGGCCCTCGCGATCGTTGCGGGCTTTTATCCGGCGTGTGCGGAGGTTCTGCCGCGCGGTTCTACCGTCGATGGCGCCGTCGTGGATCGCAAATCCGGCGAGGAGGTGCGTTTCGTCGAGGTGGACAGCTGGCGCGGCGTCGAGGTCAACCAGGACCTTCTCGCCGGCGACACGCTTCGCACCAATGCCATCGGCAGCCTTGCCATCCGCTTTGCCGACAACACGCTGGTGCGCATGGCGCGCGAAACGGTCCTGCGCGTGCGCAAGATCGACGGCGCCTCGGACAGCCAGCTCAATCTCGAAGGCGGCACGATCTGGGGCCGCGCGGACCGCGGCGGCAGCGGGCTCACCGTCGATACGCCCGCGGCGGCAGCGGCCATTCGCGGCACGGACTGGACGCTGCGCGCCGAGGGCGACCGCACGACGCTGACCGTGCTCGAAGGCACGGTGGAGCTTTCCAACGCGCAAGGCACGGTGACGGTCGGACAGGGCGAAGGCGCCGTGGCGCGGATCGGCGAGGCGCCGCGCAAATACATCCTCGTCAATCTCAAGGAGCGCGAGCAGGTCCTGCTCTACAGCGAGGTGCGCGGCACCTTCGCGAGCCTGCCCGTCAGCGGCACGGAAAGCACGAAGGCCCGCGCCGAGCGGCGGCGCATCCTCGACACGCCGGAGGCCGGCCGCAGCCGCGAGGACTGGCTGACGCTCGCCGAGACGGCGCTCGCCTATGACGGCAGGGCGGCCGCCGAGGCCGCCCTTTCCCGCCTGCCGCGCCCGCTTCCCGCCGCGCTGGAGGCCCGCGCCAGCCTGGTCGAGGCGATGATCGCCGGCCAGGCCACGCGGTATGACGAGGCGATCCGGCTGTTCCGCAAGGCGATGCCGCATCTTTCCGGCGAGCGGCGCACCATGGCGCGCTACGGCGAGTGGATCGCGCTCTCGCTGGAAAACCCCGACACCGACGCCAAGGCACCGTCGCTGAACCAGACGCCAGGAACCGCCGGGGAGGCGATCGCCCAGGCGATCGCCATCGCCAATCTCCGGGGACAGGTCGAGGCGATCGAATTCCTCCGCAGGGCCGAGCCGCGCTTCCCGAACGAAGCGGCCCTGCCCGCCATGCGCGCCAGCCTCGCCTACGAACTCGACGACCGCGACGAGGTGCGCGCGGCGCTCGCCCGCGCCAGATCGATCGATCCCGACGATCCTGCCCATCTGCTCGTCAGCGCGCGGTTCCGCTCCACCGTGTCGAGCGACATCGACGGGGCGCTTGCCGAGCTCGACCGGGCGGTGAAGGCCGCGCCCGGCGACGACGCCGTGTGGAACGAGATCGGCATCCTGAAGAGCGACCGCAACGCCATCGTGGAGGCCAATGCCGCCCACCGGCGCGCCATCGCCCTCAACCCCGAAAACGCCGCGCTGCACGCCAATCACGCCCGCTTCCTGATGGACAACGACCAGATGGCCGCGGCAAAGGCGGCGATCGACGCCGCCGAGGCGCTCGATCCCACCTCCTATGCCGTGCTTGCCGCCAAGGGTCGCTATCTCCTGCGCATGGGCAGGACCGCGGAAGGCGAAAAGGTCCTGCAGGAGGCGGCCGCCGTCAACCCGACCGCCGGCGACGCGCTGATCGGCCTTGCCATCGCCAGCTACCAGAGCGGCGCCGACGCCGAGACCGCCCAGGCGCTCGACAATGCCGACCGTTTCGACCGCGACAATCCGAGCATCGCCCTCATCCGCGCCGGCATCGCGATCGATGAATTCCGCGCCGACGACGCCATCCTCAACGCTCGAGAGGCGCTGCGCCGCCGCCAGGCGCGCGGCGGCTACTATTCCGGCTACGACACCAACCGGCAGGTCTCCTCCTATCTCGGCGTGGCGCTCGACAATGTCGGCCTGACCGAATGGGGCCAATTCTATGCCGACCGCTCCTACGATCCCTTCGTCTCCACGACCTATGTCGACGAGGCGACGGCGGGTGGCGGCAGTCCTTTCGTCAACACGCCGCTCTCCGGCCTCGACCGCTCCTCCTCCGGCGGTTCCTCCATCGCATCGGAGCTTCAGGCGCGGCTGTTCGCGCCGCTGTCGATCGCCTCGGAAGAAAAGCGCAACAGCCTGGAGACCCGCAACTTCTTCGAGGCCTCGCTGGGCGGAACCCTTTCGCACTACGGCGCCGACATCGGCTGGGCGAGCGACATCCTCCTCCAGGGCACGAGCTACACGCCCGTGCCGGTCAGCTACTATCTCAAGGGCGATATCATCCGGCCGGAGAGCGCGCGCGAAAACGACGAGAACGATCTTCTGGGCGGGCTCTTCAACATCGGCATCAAGCCGACCCTGACGGACAGCGTCTATCTCTTCGGCAACAGGATCCGGCAGGAGGTCGGCTATCCGGGCCAGACCTCCAATCCCGCGCCCTTCAACGACAGCGTGACGGATGCCACCGAGTTCGGCGTCGCCTGGAGCCATGTCATCGGCGAGCGCAACGTGGTGCAGGCCTTCGCGGTCAACCGCCGGGTGGACGACCTGACCCGATACCGCTCCATTGTCGACGCCGATGAGAATGACGATATCCCGCCGATCACCTATCGCGTCAATGAAAAGTCGCGGGAGGACGTTTTCACCTATGGCGTCGGTCATCTCCTCGGCATCGGGCCGCTGACGCTGCGCTACGGCATGGAGGCGGCGGAGAGTGACTTTCGGGTCTCGGTGATCGAGACCGACCTGACGACCGGCGAGATCAAGGATCTCGGGGCCGCCAACGGCGGCAGCTCGACGACGCGGGCCTATATCGACGGCTATCTGGAGCTTTCCGACAGCCTGCAGGTGCAGGCGGGTGCCTTCCAGTCGCGCTTCGACGGCGACAGCCCGCGCTGGGGACCGGTCGACTACCGGCTCGGCATCGCCTTCGCGCCGAGCGACAGCCACTGGCTGCGCGCCTACTATCGGCAGGATACGCAGTTCGCCAGCAACTATACGCTTTCGCCCGTCACGACGGTCGGCCTTTCCCCGATGGAGCTGCCGCTCTTCCGGGGCGGGCAGACGCGGACGACGGCGGTACGCTGGGACGCCGAGTGGAACGAACGCTTCTTCACCGCAGTCGAATATCAGCACCAGCGCTTCAACGGCCTGACGCTGACGCCGGAAGACTTCATGGCGAGCTTCCTGACGGACACGGGCAAGATCGACCGCCTGCAGATCAGCGCCAACTACTGGGTCGGCGACGGCCTCGGCGCCTTCGGTTCCTTCACCTGGAACACCAGCAAGGACACCACGGCGGGCTGGGATCCCTCCTTCGACGTGCCGCTGGTGCCCGACTATGTGGCGCAGGTCGGCCTGACCTACGTGCACCCCGCGCGCTGGACGGCGACGCTCGCCCAGAGCTTCGTGGGCCCGCGGCTCGGCTCGCACTTTTTCGATGAGAACGACGCGCCGGCTGGCAGGACGCTCGACAGGTACTGGACGACGGACGTCGCGCTGACCTGGAAATCGCAGAGCGGGCACCTGGAGGCCGGCCTCAGCGTGCTGAACATCTTCGACAACGACATCGAGATGGCCGATCGCCTGCCAGGCCCCGGCCGCACCTTCCTCGCGACGATGAAGGCGCGATTCTGAGGGGGCGCTTGACCGGCATCCGGCGGGCGCTAGTCTTTCAGCGATGACCGATGAACCGCTGACCGCAACCGAGCCGCAGCCCTTTCTCGAACGGGTGCGCCGGCAATTGCGCGGGCTCTATTTCGGCCGCGACCGGGAGGCGATCCGCTTCCAGGCCGCCATGCTCCTCGTCGATATCGCAATCCTCGGCTTCTTCATCGCGGGCCCGTATCTGCGCAAGGGGCCGGCCTATATCATCGTCGATTATGTCATCGCCGCCGTCATCGCCTTCGAGCTGGGCGCGCGGGCGCTGATCGCGCCGAACCTGCGCTACTGGACGATGCGGCCAATGACCTGGGTGGACGTCGTCGTGCTCGGCACGCTGCTCTTTCCCAACCAGCTGCACAACTTCGCCTTCCTGCGCGTCCTGCGCATCTGGGCGATCAGCCAGAGCAAGCTGGTGACGCTGCTGCTGCACCGCATCGGACACGGCGACAAGGAAGAGGTCATCCAGGCCTGCGTGAACTTCCTCGTCTTCCTCTTCCTCGTCACCGGCTTCGTCTATAGCAACTTCTTCTACGGCGCGGAGGGATTCGAAGGCTTCGTCGACGCGCTCTACTTCTCCGTCGCGACCGTCACGACCACCGGCTTCGGCGACATCACCCTGCCCGGCACGCTGGGAAAACTCACCTCCATCGTCACGATGATCATCGGCATCTCGCTCTTCGTGCGGCTCGCGCAGGCGATCGTGCGGCCCTACAAGGTGACCTTCCCCTGCCCGCAATGCGGCCTCTCGCGCCATGAGACCGATGCCGTGCACTGCAAGGCCTGCGGCCATGTGCTGAACATTCCAAACGACGGCGCCTGAGGCAAACCACCCTGACTTGGCCCGACGTGTCTGTTCCCGCAGGACGGGAAAGGTGCTACTTTAGAAAAGCCGGAACAACCGGCGCCTCGCATTGCAAGACCGTATTCTCCAGAGGGCCAGAGGGGAGCCGTCCATGCGCAAGATCCTTGTTTCCATCGCCATTACCGCCTTGTCTTTCGGCGCGTCCGCCGCACCGTCGCTTGCCGGCATGATGCCGGATGCCGCGACGATCCGGCCGGCCGGCACCGTCGAACTTGCCACGCACTACTACGGCCACAAGCCGAAGTGCGTCTGGAAGAAGATCAAGAAATACGACTACTACGGCAAACTCGTCATCAAGAAGGTGAAGGTCTGCCACTAGGCGCCCTGCCGGCCTGACGGGACGGTTTGGGGAACCGCCGTCGGGCCAGGACCTGGAAATACCGCCGCAACGGGACAGGACGGGGCGACCGTCCTGCCGAGGATGGGTCGTGCGCTTTCCGCGCGTCCTCGAAGCGAGAAAACGCTCTATCTCTTTGTTTTTGCGCTGTTCCAAACGCAAAACCGCCGCGCACTTTTGCTGGAATTGGTCCAGCGTCTTGTTTTCATGCCGTTCCGGGCGCAAAACCGCTTCAGCGCTTTTGCTGGAATTGCCTAGGACCCGCCATGCCGCTTGCTGGAAAACGCATCCTCCTCGTCATGTCCGGCGGCATCGCCGCCTACAAGAGCCTCGACCTCATCCGCCGGCTGCGCGAGCGCGGCGCGGAGGTTCGTCCGGTCATGACGGCGGGCGCGCAGCAGTTCGTCACGCCGCTTGCCGTCGGCGCGCTTTCGGCCGGCCATGTCTATACCGACCTGTTTTCCCGCGAGGACGAGCAGGATGTCGGGCATATCCGGCTGGCGCGTGATTGCGACCTCGTCGTCGTCGCCCCCGCCACGGCCGACCTGATGGCGAAGATGGCGAACGGCCTTGCCGACGACCTCGCCTCCACCGTGCTGCTCGCCACCGACCGGCCGGTGCTGCTCGCCCCGGCCATGAACCCGAAGATGTGGGTGCATCCGGCGACACGGCGCAATGTCGCGACGCTGCGGGGGGACGGGCTCGCCTTCATCGGCCCCAATGCCGGCGAGATGGCGGAAAGCGGCGAGGCCGGCCTTGGCCGCATGGCCGAGCCGCTCGAGATCGTCGCAGCGGTGGAAGGCCTGCTCGACGGCGGGGCAAGGCCGCTGGCCGGCCGCAAGGCCGTCGTCACTTCCGGCCCGACCCATGAGCCGATCGACCCCGTGCGCTACATCGCCAACCGCTCCTCGGGCCGGCAGGGCCATGCCATCGCCGCCGCACTCGCCCGGCTCGGGGCCGAGGTGACGCTGGTCTCCGGTCCCGTCACGCTCAGCGATCCGCCGGGCGTCACGGTCGTGAAGGTCGAGCGGGCGGAGGAGATGCTGCAGGCGGTGCTCGCCGCGCTGCCGGCGGATATCGCCGTCATGGTCGCGGCCGTCGCCGACTGGCGCGTGGCGACACCGAACACGGAGAAGATCAAGAAGCAGCCGGGCGAAGGTCCGCCGCCCCTGATGCTCGCCGAGAACCCCGATATCCTGAAGACCGTCGGCCACAATGCCAAGCGCCCGAAGGTCGTCGTCGGCTTTGCCGCCGAGACGCAGGATGTCGAGAGCAACGGCCGCGTGAAGCTGCAGAAGAAGGGTGCCGACCTCATCGTCGCCAACGACGTCTCGCCGGAAACGGGCATCATGGGTGGCACGCGCAACAGCGTGAAGCTGATCACCGCCGGCGGCGTCGAGCAATGGCCGGATCTTTCGAAGGACGATGTCGCCGGCCGTCTTGCCGGCTGGATCGCCGAACGGCTTACCTGACGAGGGCGAGGCGCCTCTCCATCGCCAGCGCAGGCCGGCCGGCGGGAGAGAAGATGCGCACGTCGACGCCGTTTTCGCCGAGCACGACGGCGCTGCCGTCGGGGATTTCCACCCAGGCTTCCGTGTCGTCGTTCAGCGGCTCGGAGACCAGGCAGTAGCCGCCCGTCGCGCCCATCGGCGCGGCATAGAGCGTCGGCGCGGCGTAGTCCGTCGCATAGCGCACCGCATAGAGCTGGTCGCCATCCGTGAAGGCGGCGGTGAAGCGCACGAGAACGCGGCGCTCCAGATGGGCGGCGAGTCGCTCGACGAAGGCGATCGTCTCGGCCATGGCGCCGAGCGGATCGCGGGCAAGGCCGAACTGCAGGGCGAGCAGGAACAGCAGCTCGGAATCCGTCGAGCCGGTGCGGGCCGTGTAGAGATCGTTGTCCAGCATGGTTTCGAGCGGCCGGCGCAGGTGCTCGAAATCGGCGATCTGGCCGTTGTGCATGAAGGACCAGATGCCGTGGACGAAGGGATGGCAATTGTCGCGCCGCGTGCCGCCGCCCGTCGCGGCGCGCACATGGGCAAGGAAGAGCGGCGAGCGCACCTGCCTGGCGATGCTTCTGAGGTTGCAATCCGACCAGGCGGGCAGGATATCGCGATAGCGGCCGGGCTCCGGGCGCTCGCCATACCAGGCGATGCCGAAACCGTCGCCATTGGTCGCCGTCTTCGCGCGGGTGGCGCAATGGGATTGCTCGATCAGCGAATGGGCGGGCGAGGACACCAGTTCCTCAAGGAAGAGCGGCTCTCCACGATAGGCTGCCCAACGGCACATGACGCTATTCTCGCTTTCGAAGACCGGCACGAACCGGTGGTGGACCCGACGCATTAACCATGGCACTGCCCGGATTTTCAACGCAAATGGGTAAAAATGCGTTAACGAATGTAAACGGGCCGAAACCATGCGTGTCATTATGATGACGGCGGCAAAAGGCGCGGTTTCCGGGGGAACACGCGTTTTGTGAACGGTTCGTTTTCCGGGCGCCGGATTTCGTGAATAATGGCCGGGGCATGGTCCGATCGTGATGAACGTGCGCGAGGTGCAACAGGCGATGCGGGGACTGCAGAACGGCACCTTCATCACGCCGGCGCATTGACGCGCGGTCGCGAACCCCTATCCTTCCACCCTGTCCCGCGGCGGAAGGATGGACCATGCGGATCGACGGTCAATGCCATTGCGGCTTCGTCACCTACGAGGCCGAGATCGACCCGGAGGCGGTCTCCATCTGTCATTGCACGGATTGCCAGCGGCTGACCGGCTCGCCCTATCGCGTCACCGCGAGCATTCCGAAGGACGCCCTGCACCTCACCGGCAATCCACCGAAACTCTACACGAAGACCGCCGGGAGCGGCCGCAAGCGCCTGCAATATTTCTGTCCCGAATGCGGCTCGCCGCTGTTCACGACAGGCACCGGCGAGGACGCCGCGGCCTGGGGCATCCGCTGGGGCAGCATCAACCAGCGTGCGGCGCTGAAACCGACGCGCCAGATCTGGTGCCGCTCGGCCCTCGACTGGTTCGGCGAGACGGCGGCGCTTCCCGGCGCCGCGAGGGATTGAGCCATGGCGACAGGGCGCTTCCGGATCGTACGAACCGGCGTGGAAGGCATCGAGGCGGTCTTCGCCGACAGCCGGCATACGTTCGCGCGCCATACCCACGAGACCTACGGCATCGGCCTCATCGAAAGCGGCGCGCAGAGATCGGCGAGCGGGCGCGGTCTGGTGGAGGCGGCGGCCGGCAACACGATCACCGTGAACCCCGGCGAGGTGCATGACGGCGCGCCGCTCGGCGACGCACCGCGCGCTTGGCGCATGCTCTATCTGGAGCCGGCGCTCGTCCGCGCGGCGGCGGAGGATATTTTCGAAGGGCGCCCGCGCGAGGAATTCTACGCGCCGGTGCTGGACGACGGGCGCATCGCAGGCCTGGTTTCCCGGCTGCTCGCCCTGCTTCTTGACGCCGGCGCCGATGCGCTCGGCCGCGAGGAACAGCTTCTCCTGCTGCTCGCCGCCGTGCTGCGTGAAGAGGCGCCGCGACAGGACGGGCCGGTGGCCATAGGTCGTGCCCGCGACCGGCTCGACAGCGACCCCGCTTCGGCCGCGACGCTGGAGGACCTTGCCGGCGATTGTGGCGTCGGCCGCTTCCGGCTGGTGCGCGATTTCGCCCGGCTCACCGGCCTGACGCCGCATGCCTACCTGCTCCAGCGCCGCACCGAGCTTGCCCGCCGGCTGATCGCGGCCGGCACCCCGCTTGCCGAGGCCGCCATCGAAGCCGGCTTTGCCGACCAGAGCCACATGACGCGCAATTTCACCCGCCGCTACGGCTATACGCCCGGCGCCTATCTCGCCGCGCGCGCCTGAGCGGCCCGCATCCCGCAATTTCATTCAAGACCCCCGGCGCCCTTCCGGTGTTCCCTGCTGCCTTTCAACCCGCATGGAACCAGACATGACTTCCGAATTCCTCATCACCTCGCTCGTCGTCATCCTTCTGCCGGGCACCGGCGTGATCTATACGCTGGCGCTCGGCATCAGCGGCGGGTTCCGCGCCGCCGTCCTGGCCGCCTTCGGCTGCACGCTCGGCATCGTTCCGCATATCCTCGCCAGCGTGGTCGGCCTTGCCGCCGTGCTGCATGCCAGCGCGCTCGCCTTCGAGGTGCTGCGCTATATCGGCGTCGCCTATCTCCTGTTCATCGCCTGGAGCCTGCTGAAGGACAGCAATGCGCTCGATGTCGGGCCTGAGCAGGCACCGGCCGGCAGTGCGCTGAGGATCGTGCGCAAGGGCATCCTCACCAACATCTTCAACCCGAAGCTCTCGCTGTTCTTCCTCGCCTTCCTGCCGCAGTTCATCCCGGTGAGCGCCTCCGGAGATGCCACGGGCCAGATGCTTTTCCTCGGCGGCGTCTTCATGGCCCTCACCTTCCTCGTCTTTGTCGGCTATGGGGCGCTTGCCGCCGGCCTGCGCCGGCAGGTGCTGAGCCGGCCGGCGGTCATCGTCTGGATGCAGCGCAGCTTCGCCGCCGCCCTCGGCCTGATGGGCCTCCGGCTCGCGCTGTCCGACCGCTGACCGATCAGTTGCCGGACAGGTGGAAATGATGCAGCGGACCGTGGCCGGAGCCGACGGTCAACGCATCCGACAGGCGCACGGCACCGGCGATGAAGCGCTTGGCCGCCGCCACGGCATCGGCAAGCGCCTGCCCCTTGCCGAGCTCGGCGGCGATCGCGCTCGACAGCGAGCAGCCGGTGCCATGCGTGTTGCGCGTCAGCACGCGCACGCCCTCGAACCAGTGCAGCCGATCGGGCGTCGCGAGCACGTCGGGGCTCTCGCTGCCCGGCAGGTGCCCGCCCTTCAGCAGCACCGCCTTCGGCCCGAGGTCGAGCAGCCGCCTTGCCTGGTCCTCCATGCCGGCCCGGTCCACGGCCTCCGCCTCACCCAGAAGAGCCGCCGCCTCCGGCAGGTTCGGCGTGAGCACGCTTGCGCGCGGCAGCAGCTGGTGCACCAGCGCCGCCACGGCCTCCTGCGCCAGGAGCGAAGCCCCGCCCTTGGCGACCATGACGGGATCGAGCACGATGGGCACCGCGCGATGCGGCGACAAGGCGGCCGCCACCGCTTCGGCGATCTCCGCCGAGGCGATCATGCCGATCTTCACCGCATCCACCCGGATATCCGCGAAAACCGCGGCGATCTGTGCCGCCACGAAGTCGGGCGGGACCAGATGCACGCCGGAAACGCCCTGCGTGTTCTGTGCCGTCAGGGCCGTCAGCGCCGCCATGCCGTAGGTGCCGCGCGCGGCAAAGGTCTTGAGATCCGCCTGGATGCCGGCGCCGCCCGAGGGATCGGAGCCCGCGATCGAGAGAATGTTTGCGATTGTGTCGGCCATCTCGCCTCCTTCCCGGCAGGGGCGGCCTCGGGGTGGCGGCGATGCGGCACCCGTTCGACTCCCTCCGCCGGCATGATCCGGTTCAGGTTCAAAGGGTGCTTCTCAGCCCGCCTTCCGGCGGACGCCCCTGTCTTGAACGGGTTTTCGCAAATGACGCGGCGCCTGTCACGCCGAAAGTGGCGTCGCAGCGCGTTTGCCACCGGCGCCATGCATCCTTTTCCCCGAGAGCGGGGAAAAGGTGGCGGATTAAATCGTGGGCGGGTGAGCCCGCCCGCTCAGGCCTTGGTGACGTGGTATTCCTTGATGGCAACCATCTTGATCGCCGGATAACGTTCCGCCTCGTAGCGCAGCGAGAAGGCATCCTGCGCCAGGAAGACCGGGTCGCCGTCGAGGTCGCGGGCGATATCGCCGCGGCGCTGGGTGACGAACTTGTCCAGCTCCGCCGCGCTGTCCGACGAGATCCAGCGGCAGACGGAAAAGCGCGACATTTCGAAGGAGACGGGCAGGCCGTATTCCGCCGAAAGCCGCTCCTTCAACACGTCGAGCTGCAGCGCACCGACGACGCCGACGATGGCGGGCGAGCCGTCTTCCGGCGAAAAGAGCTGCACGACGCCCTCCTCCGCCATCTGCTGGAGCGCTTCCTTCAGCTTCTTGGCCTTCATCGCATCCTCCAGCCGCACGCGGCGCAGGATTTCCGGCGCGAAGTTCGGCACGCCTTCAAAGACCAGCGCCTCGCCTTCCGTCAGCGTGTCGCCGATGCGGAGCGTGCCGTGGTTGGGGATGCCCACCACGTCGCCGGCATAAGCCGTATCGGCCAGCTGCCGCTGCGAGGCGAAGAAGAACTGCGGGGCCGAAAGGCCGATCGTCTTGCCCGTGCGGGCAAGGCGCACCTTCATGCCGCGCTCCAGCATGCCGGAGCAGACGCGGGCGAAGGCGATGCGGTCGCGATGGTTCGGGTCCATGTTCGCCTGGATCTTGAAGACGAAGGCCGTCATCTTGTCTTCCGAGGCATGCACCTTGCGCACGTCCGCCACCTGGTCGCGCGGCGGCGGCGCGAAGGCGCCGAGCGCGTTGATGAGGTCGCGAACGCCGAAATTGCGGAGCGCCGAGCCGAAGAAGACCGGCGTCATGTGCCCTTCGAGGAAAGCTTCCTGGTCGTAGGGCCGGCAGGCCTCGCGGGCGAGCTCAAGCTCCTCGGTGAAGGCGGCCCGCTCGTTTTCCGGCAGGTTCTTCGCCACCACCGCCGGGTCGTCGATCCTCGTCGGCTGCACCTGCGTGTCCGAGCCGCGGAAGGTGCGGTCGGCCAGGTGATAGGAGCCGCAGAAGGTCTTCGAGCGGCCGACCGGCCAGGTGACCGGGGCGGTGTCGAGCGCCAGCTTCTCCTCCACCTCGTCGAGGATTTCGAACGGATCGCGGCTTTCGCGGTCCATCTTGTTGACGAAGGTGATGATCGGGATGTCGCGCAGGCGGCAGACCTCGAACAGCTTGAGCGTGCGCGGCTCGATGCCCTTGGCGGCGTCGATGACCATGACGGCCGCATCCACCGCCGTCAGCGTGCGGTAGGTGTCGTCGGCGAAGTCCTCGTGGCCGGGTGTATCGAGAATGTTGAAGACGTTACCGTCATATTCGAAGGTCATCACCGAGGTGACGACGGAGATGCCGCGTTCACGCTCGATCTTCATCCAGTCCGAGCGGGTCTGGATGCGGTCCTTCTTCGCCTTCACTTCGCCGGCGAGCTGGATGGCGCCACCGAAAAGCAGCAGCTTTTCCGTGAGGGTGGTCTTACCGGCGTCCGGGTGCGCGATGATCGCGAAGGTGCGGCGGCGGGAGACCGCCTCTGCAAGGGTTTCGGCCATTTTCTGCAATATCCTGTGAGTTGCCGCGGTCTTTACAGGCTCCGCCGGGAAGATGCAATTGACGGGGTGGGACTGCGGCCGGCTTATGGGCGCATGAACGCACATGCTCCCACCCAGCCCACGCTCTGCCTTCTCCGCCTGCCGCATGGCGCGGACATCGCGCTTCCCGCCTACGAGACCGGCGGCGCCGCCGGCATGGACCTGCGCGCCGCCGTGGCGGAAGACCAGCCGCTGACGCTGCCGCCCGGCCAGCGCGCCCTGGTGCCGACCGGTTTCGTCTTCGAGATCCCGGCCGGCTACGAGGGACAGGTCCGCCCCCGCTCCGGCCTCGCCTTCAAGAACGGCATCACCTGCCTCAACACGCCCGGCACGATCGACAGCGATTATCGCGGCGAGGTAAAGGTGCTGCTCGTCAATCTCGGCGAGGAGCCCTTCGTCATCGAACGGGGCATGCGCGTCGCGCAGATGGTGATCGCGCCGGTCACGCAGGTTGCCGTGCGCGAGGTGGAGACGGCGGGCGAGACCACCCGTGGCGCCGGCGGTTTCGGCTCCACCGGCGTGCGCTAGGGCCATGCCCGACCGCAAGGGCCTTTCCTTCCGCTCGGACTATTTCGGCGACGGCGCCGCCTGGCGGGCGCTTGCCGGCCTCCTCGAAGACATCTTCGACATCGACGTGACGGTGATGGACCGGCTCGGCGGACCGGACCCGACGAGCATGCCCTTCGCCTGGTTCGACGATGCCGGCCGCTGTATCGCCAATATCAGCGCGTTTTCCCTGCCGCTTGTCGTCAACGGCACGTTCGTGCGCGCCGCGGGCCTGCAATCGGGCGCCGTGCGGCCGGAATACCGCGGCAAGGGGCTCTATCGCGATGTCATGGAAGCGGCGCTCCGGCACTGCGATGCGGAAGGGTTCGAGGCCGTCGCGCTTCTGACCGATACACCGGACCTCTACCATCGCCACGGCTTTCGCGCGCTGGCCCAGCATCGTTTCTCCGGACCGGCACCGGCAGGCGGGCGGGCCGGACCGCTCCGGCGGCTCGATATCGGCAGCGAGGTCGACCTTACGCTGCTCGGCCGCCTGCTCGATGGCCGCCGGCCGGTGTCCGATCGCTTCGCGCCGCTCCGGCAGAAGGAAATGTTCCTGTTCAACGCCGCGCTGATGCCGGACCTCAGGCTCGACCTGATGGAAGAGGCGAAGGCCGCGATCGCCTGGCAGATGGGCGAGGACGGCGGCTTCGATCTCCTCGATGTCGTCGGCGCGCGCATTCCGAGCCTTGCGGACATCCTGGCGAGCCTGCACCTCGCACCTGCCCGCGTCACGGTGCACTTCGCGTCCGATCACCTCGTCTGGGCGGGCACGGCCGTGCCGGACGAAGGCGACATGGTTTTCATGCTGCGCGCGGCGGAAGACCTCGCGCCGGAGCAGCCTTTCGCGCTGTCGCCGATGGCCGCGTTCTGATCAGCGGCGCCATCATCCGGCGCCGTGTGAACAAGCCGGCGCGGCCGGGCGGTAAACAGGGGCGATGGAGCCGGAGAGGGCGATCCGGGGTCAAGAAGACCGGCAGGAAGCCCCATGAAGAAGAGTTTTCGCGTTCCGTCGTGCGGCAACGCCCGCATATCGAAGGCGCCGCGCGAATCGGGGCGGAGCGCCTGCCTGACGGGCTGGCCGAGATAGCGCGCCGGCAGACCGCAGGACGCGATGCGCGTTCGTCTTGTGCCATTCGAGGCGCGAAACGGCTTCGCACTTTTGCCGGAATTGCGCTAGAAGAGCGCAGTCCCTTGGAGTCCGTCATGACCGTCGCCGTCCTGCTTGCCTATTGCGGTGCCCTGTTCATCGCCGCCATCATTCCCGGTCCCGGCATCACGGCGATCGTCGCGCGGGCGCTCGGCTCGGGTTTCCGGCCCACCTTCTTCATGGGCCTCGGCCTCATCCTCGGCGACATGATCTACCTGACGGCGGTCATCCTCGGCCTTGCCTTCATCGCCCAGACCTTCACCACGACCTTCATGCTGATCAAGATCGCCGGTGCGCTCTATCTCGGCTACATCGCCTGGAAGCTCTGGACGAGCGGCCTCATCCCGCAGGACATCGAGGCGCGCGCCTCGACGAGCATGGCCCTGTCGTTTCTCTCCGGCCTGTTCGTGACGCTCGGCAATCCGAAGACCATGCTGTTCTACGTCGCGCTGGTGCCGACCTTGGTCGATCTCGAGGCGATCGGCCTCGAGGACTACGGCATGCTGCTTGCCGCGACCTTCGTGGTGCTCATCGTCGTGCTCGTACCCTATATCGCGCTCGCCTCGCGCGCCCGGCTTCTCCTCAGGCAGCCGAAGGCGCTGCAGCGGATGAACCGGGTCGCCGCCGGCATTCTCGCCGGCACGGCCGCCTATATCGCGACCCGCGCGGCGTGAGGGACCATCCGGTTTTGCGCCGCTAGCGTTTCCGCTTTTCCGCAAATCCCGAAAACGCTCAATCTGTTTGTTCCCGCGCACGTCCGGGCGCAAAACCGCCGCACCCTTTTGCCGGAATTGCGCTCAGTGCGGGATTATTCCGCTTTCGGCGCTTTTGTCGCGAAATCCGGACTCGTCTCCGGCGCCATTCGCTCCTATCTTTTGCGGAACGAGAACCGAGGGAGCACCCGATGACCGACACCCGCAAACCCGGCCGCGGCCGTATCTACGCCTCCATCACCGAGACGATCGGCGACACGCCCATCGTGCGGCTCGACAAGTTCGCCAGGGAAAAGGGCGTTTCGGCCACCCTTCTTGCAAAACTCGAATTCTTCAACCCGATCGCCTCGGTGAAGGACCGCATCGGCGTGGCGATGATCGAGGCGCTCGAAGCCGACGGGAAGATCACGCCCGGCAGCTCGACGCTGGTCGAGCCGACCTCGGGCAATACGGGCATCGCCCTCGCCTTCGCCGCCGCCGCCAAGGGCTACCGCCTCATCCTCACCATGCCCGAGACCATGTCGATCGAGCGGCGCAAGATGCTGGCGCTGCTCGGCGCCGAACTGGTGCTGACCGAGGGGCCGAAGGGCATGAAGGGCGCGATCGCCAAGGCGGAGGAACTGGCCGCCACCATTCCCGGCGCGATCATCCCCCAGCAGTTCGAAAATCCGGCCAACCCCGAGATCCACCGCCGGACGACGGCCGAGGAGATCTGGAACGACACGGACGGCGCGGTCGACATCCTCGTTTCCGGCATCGGCACCGGCGGCACGATCACCGGCGCCGGCCAGGTGCTGAAGGCGAAGAAGCCCGGCCTCAAGGTCGTCGCCGTCGAGCCGGCCGACAGCCCGGTCCTGTCCGGCGGCAATCCCGGCCCGCACAAGATCCAGGGCATCGGCGCCGGCTTCGCCCCGGCCGTGCTCGACACGGCGATCTATGACGAGATCGTGACCGTGACGAACGACGAGGCCTTCGAAAATGCCCGCCTCGTGGCGCGGCTGGAGGGCGTGCCCGTCGGCATCTCCTCCGGCGCGGCGCTCGCCGCCGCCGCCAAGGTCGGCAGCCGCCCGGAAAATGCCGGCAAGACCATCGTCGTCATCATTCCCTCCTTCGCCGAGCGCTATCTTTCCACCGCGCTCTTCGAAGGCCTCGGCGGCTGACGCCCTCCGGCCCGCTGCGCCATGCGCATGGCGGGCCGTTCCCGGCTCCCTTTCTCATCACCTTTCCCTCGGCGTTTGCGACATTCTTCGCGCGGCCGCATTCTATGACGCGGTTCTTGCGCCGCTCGGCTACGCGCGGGTCTGGTCGGTTATCCGCCCCGGCGAGCCGGGCCAGGCTGTCGGCTACGGCCCGCCCGGCGGCGGCGACAAGCCCTGCCTGAAGGATCACGGCACGGCCGCCACCGCGCCGGGGCCGGGCTTCCACATCGCTTTTGCCGCACCGAGCCGCGGCGCGGTCGATGCCTTCCATCGGGCCGCCCTTGCCGCGGGCGCGACCATGGCCCACCCGGACTGCGCCTCCCCTACGGCCCGACCTACTATGCCGCCTTCATCATCGATCCGGACGAACACCGCATCGAAGCCGTCTGCAAGGACCCCGCGGGACCGCCCGCCGGCAGGTGAACCGTTCGTCCGCGCCCGATCGGCAAGGCTCAGCCATGCCCGCATAGGGCATCGGCATACCAGACCCACGCTCCCACTCTCCTTCGGCGGGACCGCTGCCTTCTTCCCGAAAACTCACGCCGCCGCGGAGAGCCGCTCGCCGGCGATGCGATAGGAAATCGCCTCCGCCAGATGGATGCGGCCGACGACCGGCGCCTCGTCGAGATCGGCGAGCGTGCGGGCGACCTTGAGGATGCGATGGTAGCCGCGCGCGGAAAAATGCATCTTCTCCGCCGCATCGCGCAGGAGCTGGAGACCGCCGGGATCGGGCTCCGCCACCTTTTCGACGAGCGCGGTCGAGGCGCGCGCATTGCTGGTGACGGAAGCCATGCCGAGCCGGGCGAAACGGTCGATCTGCAGGGCACGGGCACGGGCGACGCGGCGGGCGACGGTCTCGCTGGCCTCGGCGGCCATCGGGCGGATGAGGTCCGTCGCGGAGACGGCCGGCACGTCGATGCGGATATCGATGCGATCCATCAGCGGGCCGGAAATGCGGGCCTGGTAGTCGCTCATGCAGCGCGGGCCGCGGGCGCAGGTCCGGCCGGGTTCGCCCGCCATGCCGCAGCGGCAGGGGTTCATCGCCGCAACGAGCTGCATGGCGGCGGGATAGCTCACCCGGTGGTTCGCCCGGGCGATGATGCATTCCCCGGTCTCGAGCGGCTGGCGCAGCGCATCGAGCGCCTGGGGCGAGAATTCCGGCAGCTCGTCGAGGAAGAGCACGCCGTTATGGGCCAGCGAGACCTCGCCCGGCCTTGCCCGCGACCCGCCGCCGACGAGCGCGGCCATGGTGGCGGAATGATGCGGCGCGCGGAAGGGCCGGCGATCCGACAGCCGGCCGCCGGAAAGCTGGCCGGCGATGGAATGGATCATCGAGACCTCCAGCAGCTCCCGCGGCGAGAGCGGCGGCAGGATGGCGGCAAGGCGCGCGGCCAGCATGGACTTTCCCGAGCCCGGCGGGCCGACCATCAGGAGATTATGGTTGCCGGCCGCCGCCACTTCCAGCGCCCGCTTGGCGCTTTCCTGGCCGCGGATATCGGCAAGGTCCGGCAGGTCCGCGGCTGCCGCCCGGATTGCCGGCGCCGGCCGGGACAGGACCTGCGTTCCCTTGAAATGATTGGCGAGCGCAATCAGGCTGCGCGGCGCCAGGATATCGAGGCCGCTGCCGGCCCAGGCGGCTTCCGCGCCGTTTTCCGCCGGACAGATCAGCCCCTTGCCGAGCGCGTTCGCCCCCATGGCGGCGGGCAGCGCCCCGGCGACGGCGGCGATCGTCCCGTCGAGGTTCAGCTCACCGATGACGACATAGTCCTCCAGCGCATCGCCCGGCACGGCGCCGAGCGCCATCATCAGGCCGAGCGCGATGGCAAGGTCGTAGTGGCTGCCTTCCTTCGGCAGGTCCGCCGGGGCGAGATTGACCGTCACGCGCTTCGGCGGCAGCGAAAGGCCGGAGGCATGCAGGGCCGCCTGCACCCGCTCGCGGCTTTCGGCGACCGCCTTGTCCGGCAGGCCGACGATCTGCATGCCCACCTTGCCGGGCGCCACCATGACCTGCACGTCGACGGGCACGCCCTCGATGCCCTGGAATGCGATCGTCCCGACCCGCGCCACCATGATTGCCTCCGCCCGTTCCCGCGGCGCTGCGCCATTCTCGGCGCAAGGCTACCGCGACACGTTTTCGCCGAAAACGTCCCCTGCACCCGCCCCTGGGTTGCATCTGCAAATCTGGCATGGAATCCGGAATGAAACAAGAACAATCATAGAACTTGCGAGAGAATTTTCCGCGCGCCGGTTGCAGCCGGTTGCATTTGCGGAACGAAGGCGGGACGTTCGCGAACGGAACGTCCCGCAAAACCCTTCGAGGCGGGCCGCAAGACGCTCAGCGCTTGCTTTCGATGGCGTCCCACAGCAGGGCGGAGATGTCGGCGCCGCCGAATTTCCTGACTTCCCGGATGCCGGTCGGGGAGGTCACGTTGATCTCGGTCATGTAGTCGCCGATGACGTCGATGCCGACGAAGAGGAAGCCGCGCTCGCGCAGCGCCGGGCCGATGCGGGTGCAGATCTCCTTTTCGCGGGCCGTCAGCTCGGTCGGCTCCGGGCGGCCGCCGGCATGCATGTTGGAGCGGGCGTCGTGTTCGGCAGGCACGCGGTTGATGGCGCCGACCGGCTCGCCGTCGACGAGCAGGATGCGCTTGTCGCCCTTGCGCACGTCCGGCAGGTATTGCTGGGCGATGAAGGGTTCGCGGAACATCTGGCCGAACATTTCGAGCAGCGAGGAAAGGTTGCGGTCGTCCTTGGTGGAATGGAAGACGCCGGCACCGCCATTGCCGTAGAGCGGCTTCAGGATCATGTCGCCCATCTCCTCGCGGAAACGGCGGATTTCGGCGGGATCGCGCGTGATCAGCGTTGCCGGCATGAGGTCGGCGAATTCGGTGACGAAGATCTTCTCCGGCGAGTTGCGCACCCAGGCGGGGTCGTTGACGACAAGCGTCCTGGGGTGGATGCGCTCCAGGAGATGCGTCGAGGTGATGTAGGACATGTCGAAGGGCGGGTCCTGGCGCAGGAGCACCACGTCCATCGTCGAGAGGTCGACGCGCTCGGGCGTGCCGAGCGTATAGTGATCGCCCTTGACGTCGCGCAGTTCCATCGGCTCGACGGCGGCATAGACCTTGCCGTCGCGCAGGCTGAGGCGGTCGGGCGTGTAGTGGAACAGCCTGTAGCCCCGGTTCTGCGCCTCCAGGCTCATGGCGAAGGTGGAATCGCCGGCGATGTTGATGGTCGACACATGGTCCATCTGGACCGCGACGTTCTTGATCTTTGCCATGAAAAGTCCCCTCAGGAATGCCCGACACATTTAGGGTGCGGGCGGCGCGATGGCAACGGGCCTCGCGCGGGGTCAGGCGAAGCCGTCGATCCGGCAGGTGATGAGGTCGTGGTCGGAGAGCGGACGGCCGGAAGGATCGAGCGAGGGCACGATGCGCGTATCGGAAACCGCAAGGCCGCGCGAGAAGAACCAGTCGAGCTTCATGGCCCGTTCCGGCCAGCGCGTGATGAGGCTCGGGCGTGTCGTCATCCTGTCCAGCGGACCGCCATGGCGGGTGAAGCCGCGCTCGGCCGCGCGGGCGAAAAGCCCTTCCGCCTCGAAGTCGCCGCCGGCATGGTTGCCGGTGTTGAGATCACCGCCGATGAGGACGGGGTGGCCGGGGAAGGCCGCATCGAGGGCGTCGATAAGGCCGACCATCTGGCGCTCGCGATAGGCGGCCGTGGTGGCGCTTTCGAAATGGGTGGAGACGAGAACGAGCGGGCCGGCCTCCGTGTTGACGACGGCGCCGACCGCCATGCGCTCGCCGAGGCGCGGCTGGTCGGCCTCGCCCATGAACCAGAGGCGCTCGCCCTCCAGCCGCAGCAGGAAGGCCGCGTGCAGCGGCACGGTGGCCATGAGGCCGTTGCCGTGCAGGCCGCGGCGGTTGAACCGGTCCCTGCAGAATTCCAGCTCCGTATCCGAGCCGAGGCCGAGCTCGATGAACTCGACGCCGTAGAGATAGGCCATGCCGAGATCGCCGGCGACCTCGGCCGTGGTGTGGCGCTGGCGCGTGCGGGCCATGCCGTCGTCCATCTCGGAGAGCAGAACGATCTCGGCACCGGTGGCGCCGAGATGTTCGGCGCTTTCGAGCGGGAAGAGGCAGCGTTCGAGGTTCCAGGCGGCGACGGTGAAGGGAAAGGGCAGCGGTTCGGCGCGTTCGGCCCGGCCGCCCTTCTCCACCGCGTTCATGCAGGCAAGCTGCGCCATGCGGGCATCGTGCGCGGAGATGGATTTTTCGAGATCGGCTATCGCCATGCGCTCCGCCGGAGTAGGGGCGGTCAGTCTGTCGACGGTGGTGCGGATCATGATGCGGCGGCCTCCAGCACCGGCAGGCCGGCGGCAAGGGTTTCCAGGCGGTCTTCGCCCGGCCAGTCGATCCGCCGGCCGCTGGCGCTGTCGAAGAAATGCAGCCGCGACGGCGCGACCGAGAGCGAGACGGTTTCCGGCAGCGGGTTTTCCGAGGAGACAGCGGCGACGAGCGGCTGATCGCCGACAAGGCCGTGCACGAGGCGCTGGGCCCCCAGTTCCTCGACATAATCGACCCGGAAGGGCAGGCTGCCCTCCCCCTCCGGATGGAGGCGCAGGTCCTCGGCGCGCAGGCCGACGGTCACGGCGCCCTGCGTCGGCACCGTGGCGCCGAGATCGATGAGGGCGGGTCCGAGGGCGAGCTTGCCGCCGTGCACTTCGCCCTCCGCGAGATTCATGGCCGGCGAACCGATGAAGCTGGCGACGAAGGTGGTGGCGGGACGGTGGTAGACGTCGAGCGGCCGGCCGATCTGCTCGATCCTGCCGCCGGAGAGCACGACGAGCCGGTCGGCGAGCGTCATCGCCTCCAACTGGTCGTGGGTGACGTAGATCGAGGTCGTGCCGACGCGGCGCTGCAGGCGCTTGATCTCGCCGCGCATGGAGACGCGCAGCTTGGCATCGAGGTTGGAGAGCGGCTCGTCGAAGAGGAAGGCGGAGGGTTTGCGCACGATGGCGCGGCCCATGGCGACGCGCTGGCGCTGGCCGCCCGAGAGGGCACGGGGCTTTCGCTCCAGATAGGGCTGGAGTTCGAGCATACGGGCGGCTTCCGCCACGCGCGCGTCGATCTCGGCCTTCGGCGTGCGGCGGTTCTTCAGGCCATAGGCGAGGTTTTCGTAGACCGTCATGTGCGGATAGAGCGCATAATTCTGGAAGACCATGGCGATGTCGCGGTCGGCCGGGTCGATCTCGTTGACGACGCGCGGGCCGATCGTCACCTCGCCTTCGCTGATCGTCTCCAGCCCCGCGACCATGCGCAGCAGCGTCGATTTTCCGCAGCCGGAGGGGCCGACGAGCACGATGAACTCGCCGTCGGCGATGTCGATCGAGACGGCGCTGACGGCGGTCACGCCGCCATTGTAGATCTTGGATACGTCCTTGATGCTGATCGCTGCCATGGGACGAGCCTCCTATTTGTCGCTTTCCGTAAGACCCTTGATGAACCACCGCTGGAAGATCAGCACGATCATGACCGGCGGCAGCATGGCGAGGATCGCCAGCGCAAAGGCCTCGTTGTAATCGGGAATGTTGGAGCCCACCCAGACGAGCAGGATCTGCTTGATGCCGCGCACCAGCGTGAAGAAGCGCTCGTCCGTCGTCATCAGCGTCGGCCAGAGATACTGGTTCCAGCCATAGACGAACATGATGATGAAGATGGCGGCCATCATGGTGCGCGAGAGCGGCACGAGCACGTCGATGAAGAACTTGAACGGCCCGGCGCCGTCGATGCGCGCGGCCTCCAGCAGCTCCTCCGGCACGGACTTGAAGAACTGGCGGAAGAAGAAGGTGCCGGTGGCCGAGGCCAGCAGCGGCACGATCAGGCCGGTATAGGTGTTCGTCAGCGAGAGCTTGTTCATCACCTCGTAGGAGGGAAGGATGCGCACTTCCAGCGGCAGGAGCAGCGTCGTGAAGATCATCCAGAAGAACAGCGTGCCGAGCCTGAAGCGGAAATAGACGATGGCATAGGCGGCGAGCATCGACAGCACGATCTTGCCGGCCGCGAAACCGATGCCGAGGATCAGCGAGTTCCAGATCATGCGGGCGCCGGTGATCTTGCCGGTGAAGCCGCCTTCCCGCGTCAGCACGGTGTTGTAGGTCTCGGTGAAGTGGCCGCCCCAGGCAAGCGAGAGGCCGTTGCGGTGGATGTCGGCCGCCTCGTGGGTGGAGGTCATGAAGGCGACCACCACGGGGGCGACCATGACGAAGACGCCGAGGAGGAGAACGAGGTGATCGAGGAGACGGATGCGGTTCATGGCGGGCGCCCTCTCAATTGTAGTGCACGCGCCGCTCGATGAAGCGGAACTGGAAGATGGTGAGCACGAAGACGACGATCATCAGGATGACCGACTGGGCCGAGGAACCGCCGAGGTCGTTGCCGCGGAAGCCGTCCATATAGACCTTGTAGACCAGGGTGATCGGGTTGTTGGCCGCCTTGTCCTTCACCATCACGTCGATGACGCCGAACGTGTCGAACAGCGCATAGGTCATGTTGATGACGAGCAGGAAGAAGGCGGTGGGCGCGAGCAGCGGCAGCGTCATCGTCCAGAAGCGCCGCATGCCGGAGCGGCAGTCGATGGCGGCGGCTTCCCGCACGGAGGCCGGAATGCTCTGCAGGCCCGAGAGGATGAAGATGAAATTGTAGGGGATCTGCTTCCACACCGACACGATGATCATGGCGATGGCGGTGTCGTTGTAGTTGAGGCCGACCTTCATGTCCCAGCCGAAAAGGGCGGCGAACTTCACCAGCGGGCCGATATGCTGGTCGAAGAACATCATGCCCATCAGGCCGGCGACCGGCGGGGCGATGGCATAGACCCAGATCAGCAGCGTCTTGTAGGCGGCGCTGCCCTTCAGCACCGCATCCGCCTTGACGGCGAGCAGCATGCCGATGCCGAGCGAGAGGAAGGTGACGAGCGCGGTGAAGACCACGGTGAAGCGGGCGATCGACTGGTACTGCACGGAGCCGAGCGCATCCGAATAGTTCGACAGGCCGACGAAGGTGGCGCCGAAGCCGAAGGGATCCTCGAGATAGAAGGACGACTGGATCGCCTGGACGGACGGCCAGTAGAAGAACACGAAGATGATCGCCATCTGCGGTGCGAGGAAGAGATAGGGCAGATAGGGCGAGGAGAATTGCACGCGCTTCATGGGCGATCCTTCGATGGCGGACACCCCCTCATCCGGCCTGCCGGCCCCCTTCTCCCCGGCGGGGAGAAGGGGAGATGTTGCAGCGTCTGCGGTCCCCCTCTCCCCTTGGGGAGAGGGTCGCCGAGCGAAGCGGAGGCGGGGTGAGGGGGATTCCTACCCTGTCAGCCGGCGGTCTTGGCGAAGCGGGCGAGCAGGTCGTTCGCTTCGGTCTCGATCGTCTTCATGGCGTCTTCGACCGAGGTTTCGCCGGCGAAGATGCGGCCGTATTCGCGCTCCATGATCTCGCGGATCTGCGGGTAGAAACCGAGGCGGTAGCCCTTCGACCAGTCGCCCGACTTGAGCATGAGCTGCTGGATGCCGACTTCGGCGACCGGGGTCTTTTCATAATAGCCTTCGGACTTCGCCAGCTCGTAGGCCGCCTTGGTGATGGCGACGTAGCCGGTGGCCTGGTGATAGAACTTCTGGATTTCCGGCGAGGTCAGGAACTGGAAGAAGTCGGCCGTGCACTTGTTCTCTTCGTCCGGCTTGCCGGACATGGCGAACAGCGCGGCACCGCCGATGAACGAGTTGGTGCCGGCCCCTTCAATGCCCTGCCAGTAGGGCAGGAAGGCCGCGGTGAACGGCTTCTGCGCCGTCTTCTGGAGGCCGCCGAACGAACCGGACGACCCGATCCAGAGGGCGGCCTTGCCATCTTCGAAGAGCTTCTGGTTGTCGTTCCAGCCGGCACCGAAATAGCCGAAATAGCCCTCGTCGGCCCAGGCCTTCAGCTTGGTGAACATCATGACGAGGTTCGGGTCCGTCATGTTGATCTTCGTGTCGGTGACCGAATCGTAGCCGTTGTTGTTCGTCGCGAACTGGATGTTGTTGCGCGAGAAGAAGTTTTCCGTGAACTGCCAGGTGAGCTGCGACTGGACGAGCGGCAGGTAGCCGGCTTCCTTCAGCTTCGGCGCGATCGCCTCGAACTCTTCCCAGGTCTTCGGCGCTTCGACGCCGGCCTTCTCCAGGGCCTCGGTGTTCACGTACATGATCGGGGCGGAGGAGTTGAACGGCATGCCTACGAACTTGCCGTCCGGCGCGGCGTAGAAGTAGCGCACGCCCTCGATGAAGGCTTCGCGGTCGAACGGGTGGCCGGCGCCGGTGATCAGGTCTTCGGCCGGGATGACGGCGCCCGGAGCGTTGATGATCGTCGCCGCGCCGGCGTCGAAGACCTGCAGGATGTTCGGCTGTTCGCCCGAGCGGAAGGCGGCGATGCCGGAAGCAAGCGCTTCCTCGTAGGTGCCCTTGGAAACCGGCGTCAGGGCACAGGCCGACTGGGCGGCGTTGAACTTCTGGGCGACTTCGTTGATGACCTCGCCGTTGCGGCCGGCCATGCCGTGCCACCAGGTGATGTTGGTGGCGGCCATCGAGGCCGAGGCGGAAAACGCGAGTGCGAAACCTGCGAGGGAAAGCGGCTTGAACATGGGTTGCTCCTCTTCACCGGATTTGGTGTGAGGGTGCACTAATGAGCCACCGTGACGGGCGCGTTACGGTTTCATGTCAGTTTCGTTACATTTTCCTTTTGGTCAAAACGCATCCGGCAGATGCCGGGGAAGCCGCCAGGGGCGGACGGCGACAATGTCGTACCGGAGGGAGAGGCGGTGGCCGTCGGGCTGGCGCGAGAGCCAGATTTCGCTTGCCGCGCGGATGCGCCCTTGCGCGGTTCCGGTGACGGCGAAGACGGCGCTGTCGACGTCACGGCGCGCCTTCACCTCGACGCAGACGACGAGGTCGCCGCGCCGCGCGATGATGTCGATCTCGCCGAGCTTCGTGCGGTAGCGGATCGCGCGGATGCGAAAGCCCTTGGCGGCAAGGTAGAGCGCGGCGATGTATTCGGAGACGTGTCCGCGGCGAAAGGCCTTCAGCCGGCCCGTATCCGCCGGCCTATTGCCCATCGCCGCCCTTCAGGTCGATGAGGCGCTGGTAGAGGTCGCGCCGCGGCAGGCCGGTCTGCCGCGCGGCCTCGGTGGCCGCCTTGCCGGCCGGCATGTCCCTGACGAGCGCGGCAAGCAGCCGGTCGACATCTTCCGCCTCGGGCGCGGCCGCCGCACCCGGCGGGCCGATGACGAAGACGATCTCGCCCTTGACGGCGTGGCCGTCGCCATAATGCGCCGACAGCTCCCCGAGCGTTCCGCGGCGGAATTCCTCGAAGGTCTTGGTCAGTTCGCGGCAGACACAGGCCGCCCGCCCCTCCCCCAGCACCTCGGCCGCCGCCGCGACCGTCGCGGCGATGCGATGCGGGGATTCGAAGAACAGCAGCGTCGCCGGCACGCCCGCAAGCTCGGCGAGGCGATCGCGCCGCGCCTTGTCCCTGGACGGCAGGAAGCCGGCGAAGAAGAAGGCCTCGTTGGGCAGGCCGGAGCCGACGAGCGCGGCAAGCGGGGCGGAGGCGCCGGGGATCGGCACGACGCGGTGCCCGGCCGCAATCGCGAGCAGCGCCAGCCGGTATCCGGGATCGGAAACGAGCGGCGTGCCGGCATCGGAGACGAGGGCGACGGATCTGCCTCCCTCCAGCGCGGCGATGAGGCGTGGGCCCGCCTCGTCCGCATTGTGCTCGTGGTAGGCGTAGGGCCGGTTGACGATGCCGTAGCGGTCGAGCAGCACGCGGGTGACGCGCGTGTCCTCGCAGGCGAGCACGTCGGCGCCTGCCAAGGTTTCGAGCGCCCGCAGCGTGATGTCGGAGAGATTGCCGATCGGCGTCGCGACGAGATAGAGCGCCGGCTCCAGCGGCCGGGCGGGGATCACGGCATTGTGCAGGCGGAAAGTCTTCGCGCCTTCGCCCCCGCCGTTTGCCGCACCCTCGTCCCGCATCGCCCGTCACCTTTCCAGCCGCTGGACGGCCGCATGTCTTCATCCTTATGGGCGAGCGGGCAGGCCCTCGCAAGGTCCGGCGGTTGACTATCCTGTGTTCCACGCCGTTAGCACTTGCAAAGTTCCGCATGTTTCTGCCATTTTGCCCGTCCACATCTTCCGGCGCCCGCCGGGATTTCAAGGCAATGCCGCGCCGGACCTCCGGCGTGCTAGCGGTCGAAAGCGGTACAGTTCATGCGCATTACTCTCGAGCGGTCCAATCTTCTGAAGTCGCTGAACCACGTCCATCGCGTGGTCGAACGGCGCAACACGATCCCGATCCTCTCGAACGTGCTGCTGCGCGCGGACGGCGCGAGCCTCGACATGAAGGCGACCGACCTCGACCTCGAGATCACCGAGGCGACGCCCGCCCAGGTCGAGCAGGCCGGCGCGACGACCGTTCCGGCGCACCTGCTCTACGACATCGTGCGCAAGCTCTCGGACGGTTCGGAAGTGCTGCTCGCCACCAGCGCCGACGGCGCCTCGATGACGGTCGCCTCGGGCCGTTCCAAATTCTCGCTGCAATGCCTGCCGCAGTCCGATTTCCCGGATCTCACCGCCGGCAGCTTCTCGCACACGTTCCGCCTCAAGGCGACGGATCTCAAGATGCTGATCGATCGCACCCAGTTCGCGATCTCGACGGAGGAGACCCGCTACTACCTCAACGGCATCTTCATCCACACGATCGAGAGCAAGGGCGAACTGAAGCTCCGGGCCGTCGCCACCGACGGCCATCGCCTGGCCCGCGCCGATGTCGAGGCCCCCTCGGGCTCCGAGGGCATGCCGGGCATCATCATCCCGCGCAAGACGGTCGGCGAGCTGCAGAAGCTGGTCGACAATCCGGACCTGACCGTCACCGTCGAGGTCTCGGACGCGAAGATCCGCTTCACCATCGGCTCCATCGTGCTGACCTCCAAGCTGATCGACGGCACGTTCCCGGATTACCAGCGCGTGATCCCGACAAACAATGACAAGGAACTGAAGATCGACTGCCAGTCCTTCGCCCAGGCCGTCGACCGCGTCTCCACCATTTCCTCCGAGCGCGGCCGCGCCGTGAAGCTGGCGCTCGGCGACGGCCAGCTGACGCTGACCGTCAACAACCCGGATTCGGGCAGCGCTACGGAAGAGCTGCCGGTCGGCTATGACAGCGACCCGCTGGAAATCGGCTTCAACGCGAAATACCTGCTCGACATCACCTCCCAGCTCTCCGGCACGGAGGCCGTCTTCATGCTGGCCGATCCGGGCTCGCCGACGCTGGTGCGCGACCTTGCCGGCGACGACGCGCTCTACGTGCTCATGCCGATGCGCGTATAGACGCCGCCATATCGGGAAACCGCCTTGGAACCCGCCGGTCCTCCGGCGGGTTCTTTTTTAGGAAGCGCTTTCGCGGGCGGGGGAAACTTGCAGGCGGCGGCGCAATCAGACTTGTTTTTGACGCAAACCGCGTCACATATTCGCAGAAGGCCGGGCGAAGCAGGCGGACACGAAGCCCCTTCCCGGCCATGTAGAAGTGCTACCATGAAGGGGGATGGCATGACGTTGCGCGTGAAGGTCAAGGAACGGCTCGGCAAGAAATTTGACGACGAGATCCGGTTCTTCAAGGGCTGGATGAGCAATACGCGGGCCGTCGGTTCGATCATCCCCACCTCTTCGGTCACCGCGCGCCGCATGGCGAGCGTCATCAATCCGGCCTCGGGCCTTCCCGTGCTCGAACTCGGGCCGGGCACCGGCGTCATCACCAAGGCAATCCTCGGGACCGGCCTTGCGCCGGAAAAGCTGACCTCGGTCGAGTTCTCCACGGATTTCTACAATCACCTCGTCGCGCGCTTCCACGGCGTCAACTTCATCAATGGCGATGCCTTCGACCTCGACAGGACGCTCGGCGATCTTCGCGACGCCACCTTCGACAGCGTCATCTCCGCCGTGCCGCTGCTCAATTTCCCGATGCACAGGCGCGTCGCGCTGATCGAGGACCTGCTCTCGCGCGTTCCCGCCGGCCGGCCGGTCGTGCAGATCTCCTATGGCCCGCTCTCCCCCGTCGTCGCCATGCCGGACCGCTACCAGATCAGCCATCTCGACTTCGTCGTGCGCAACATCCCGCCGGCGCAGCTCTGGACCTACCGCCGCACCCATTGAGGGGCGGCCATGTTCGCCCTTTATATCACCCATCCGCAGGTCGCCATCGACCCGGCCGTGCCGGTGCCCGACTGGGGCTTGTCCGAGCGCGGCCGCGAACGGGCCCTGCTCGCCGCCTCGGCCGGCTGGGCGCGGCAGATCGGCCGCTTCGTGGCAAGCACCGAGCGCAAGGCGATCGAGACGGCGGAAATCCTTGCCGCCGGCCGCCTTGCCGTCGAGACCGACCACGCCATGGGCGAGAACGACCGTTCCGCCACCGGCTACCTGCCGCCCGATGCCTTCGAGGCCGCGGCCGACGAATTTTTCGCCCATCCGGAGCGGAGTTTTCGCGGCTGGGAGCGCGCGGTGGATGCGCAGGCGCGTATCGTCGCCGCCGTCGAGCGGGCGCTGGCCGGTCACGACCCGGAAATCCCGATCGCCTTCGTCGGCCATGGCGGCGTCGGCACGCTGCTGAAAGGATACCTCAAGGGCAAGCCCATACGCCGGGACGGCGACCAGCCGGGCGGCGGCGGCAATCTTTTCGCTTTCGGCCTTGCGGACCGCATCGTCGCATGCGACTGGACGCCAATGGAATCTTGGAAAGGGTTTTGACCATGTCCGCGCGCGACCGCCTGATCGTTGGCCTCGATGTACCGACCATCGCGGAGGCGGAAAAGGTGGTCCAGACGCTCGGCGACACCGCCCTCTTCTACAAGATCGGCTACCAGCTGGTCTTTGCCGGCGGCCTGGAATTCGCCCGCGACCTCGCCAGGGATGGCAAGAAGGTCTTCCTCGACATGAAGCTGCTCGACATCGACAACACGGTGGCCAAGGGCGTCGAGAACATCGTCAAGATGGGCATGTCCATGCTGACCCTGCACGCCTATCCGAAGGCCATGGCCGCCGCCGTCGCCGCCGCCAAGGGTTCCGATCTCTGCCTCCTCGGCGTCACGGTGCTCACCTCCATGGACGCCAAGGACGTCATCGACGCCGGCTACGAATACGATCCGCACACGCTGGTGCTGCGCCGCGCCGAACAGGCCCGCATCGCCGGCATGGGCGGCGTCGTCTGCTCCGCCGAGGAAGCCAGGGCCGTGCACAAGATCGTCGGACCCGACATGGCGATCGTCACGCCGGGCATCCGCCCGGCCGGCGCCGATCTCGGCGACCAGAAGCGCGTCATGACCCCGGCCGACGCGCTGAAGGCCGGCTCCAGCCACCTCGTCGTCGCCCGCCCGATCGTTAAGGCAGACGATCCGCTTGCCGCAGCAAGCGCGATCCTCGCCGAAATGGACGGCATACGCGCAGCATAACAAAAGGGAGAGAGACATGCCCAAGGGCTACTGGATCGCACAGGTCGATGTGCGCGACACCGAACGCTACAAGGATTACGTCGCCGCTGCCAAGCCGGCCTTCGAAAAGTACGGCGCGAACTTCATCGCCCGCGGCGGCGCCTTCGCGCAGCTGGAAGGCCGCGTGCGCGCCCGCAACGTGATCATCGAGTTCCCCTCGCTGCAGGCCGCCGTCGATTGCTACAATTCGCCGGAATACCAGGTCGCCGCCGCCATCCGCCAGGAAGTGGCGGACGCGGAAATGGTGGTCGTCGAGGGCCTCTGAGCCGGCCATCCCGGCTCCCGGAAAAACCCGGCACAAGAGACGCTTCGCCGCGCTTCACCTTGCGAACGCTTTGGGCTATGTAGGCGCTACCGACCTACAATGTTCTTCAGGAGCAGCCTCATGACCTTGTCCAACCTTCCGCCGCTCGTCACAGTCTTCGGCGGCTCGGGCTTCGTCGGGCGTCATGTGGTGCGTGCGCTGGCGCGCCGCGGCTACCGCATCCGCGTCGCTGTCCGCCGGCCGGACCTTGCCGGCTTCCTGCAGCCGATCGGCGGCGTCGGCCAGATTTCCTTCGTGCAGGCGAACCTGCGCTACCGCCAGTCCGTCGATCGCGCCGTGGAAGGCGCCGACCACGTCATCAACTGTGTCGGCATCCTCTTCGAGAGCGGCCGCAACAATTTCGACGCCGTGCAGGATTTCGGCGCCCGCGCGGTGGCGGAAGCCGCCCGCGCCGTCGGTGCGAAGCTCACCCACGTCTCCGCCATCGGCGCCGACGAGAAATCCGCATCCTCCTACGCCCGCACCAAGGGTCGCGGCGAAGCGGCGGTGCTGCGCACGGTTCCCGATGCCGTCATCCTGCGACCCTCCATCATCTTCGGCCCGGAAGACGGCTTCTTCAACAAGTTCGCCACCATGGCCCGCTATGCCCCGGCCCTGCCGCTGATCGGCGGCGGCCACACGAAGTTCCAGCCGGTCTACGTGGCCGACGTCGCCGAAGCCGTCGCCCGCTCGGTGGACGGCACGATCGAGCGCGGCCGCATCTACGAGCTCGGCGGTCCGGAAGTGCTCACCTTCCGCCAGTGTCTCGAAACCATGCTGCGCGTGATCGACCGCAAGAACCCGCTCGTCTCGCTGCCCTTCGGCATCGCCTCGCTGATCGGCTCCATCGCCTCGCTCGTGCCCCTTATCAAGCCGCCGCTGACGGCCGACCAGGTCACGCTGCTGCGTGTCGACAATGTGGTCTCCGACGCCGCCCGCAGCGAGGGCCGCACGCTGGAGGCGATCGGCATCGAGCCGGTCCTCGTCGAGGCGATCCTGCCGAGCTACCTCGTGCGCTACCGGCCGCAGGGCCAGTTCACGCGGATCGACCGCGCCGCCTGACCGATTTCCATCCTAAATAACCGGCCGGCACGGGGCGATCCCGCGCCGGCCGGCCCGTGTTTTTCGAAGCGCTTTGGGCAGGCTGTTGCACTTATGCAGCGGTTAAAAAAATCACTGCGGCATTTACGCGCGATTCAGCATGTCGCGATATTGATTGTCTTCGGGCCAGCGAATAAACACCGCCCCCGTCGCGTCGTACTGATGACAGTTCTGCGGCGTATTTTCAGGACTTTGAGAGGCTTCCGGCGCAATGGGCAAGGCAATTGCAATCTTCTTCGGATTTTCGGCTCTGATCATCGTGGCCGGATCCTTTGCCGCGCCGTCGACGGTCTCGGCCGGCAAGCACGGCTGTTCGCCGGCCTACGGCGTCGATCCCTGCACGACCGCCTCGGTCAAGTAAGGGCGGGCCGGCCAGAGCCGGCCGTAACAATCTTCACCCGAAGATCAGAAGGCCGATGAGGCCCAGCGTTCCCACGACGATCCGCCAGATGGCGAACAGCGTGAAGCCGCGGCGCGAGACGAAGTCGAGCAGCGAGCGCACGACGAAGAGACCCGCCACGAAGGCTGCGAGGAAGCCGACGCCGATGACGAGAAGGTCGTCGGACGAGAGCGCGTCGCGGTTCTTGTAGAGATCGAGCGTGAAGGCGCCGACCATGGTCGGCATGGCGAGGAAGAAGGAAAACTCCGCCGCCGAGCGCTTGTCCGTGCCCATCAGCAGGGCGCCGGCGATCGTCGCCCCCGAGCGCGAGGTGCCGGGGATCATGGCCAGGCACTGGCAAAGGCCGATCTTGAAGGCGAGCGACGGCGGGTACTTCATCGCATCCGTATAGCGCGGCTGGAGCGGCAGGCGGTCGATCACGTAGAGGATGACGCCGCCGACGATCAGCACGATGCAGATCAGCATCGGGGTTTCGAAGAGTACCGTCTTGATGAAATCATGCGCCAGCGCGCCGATGACGGCGGCCGGCAGGAAGGCGATGAGCACGCTGGCGACGAAGCGCCGTGCCTCCGGGCTCGACGGCAGCGCAAAGGCGATGCGGAGCAGCTTGGCCGCGTAGACGGAGAGGATGGCGAGGATCGCGCCGAGCTGGATGAGCACGGCGAAGGTGTTGCCTGGCGACTTGAAGCCGAGGAAGTGCCCGGCGAGCAGGATATGGGCGGTGGAGGACACCGGGATGAATTCGGTCAGGCCCTCGATCAAACCGAGAATGAGGGCGCTGACGATGGACTGGTCTGCCATGTAGGTTCCTTGGGAAAGGGGACGAAAGCCACGGAATGAAGCGGGCTTCGAGCCTCCCACAAAACCCCGCCCGGAGGTTTTGTGGGAGGCCCATACGGCAAAAAGCCCGATTCGCTTGTGTTTGTACCACCAAATTTCTATAGGTTCGTCAAATCAGCCATGGTCAAATCAGCCCGCATGCGCGCTCGACCCGGCCACAGCCCCTTCCGCAAGACCAGCAAAGCAGCCTGATGCCCACACTCTATCATCACCCGATGTCCGCCGCGTCCCGCTTCGTCCGCCTGATCCTGGCGGAATACGGGTTCCAGACGGAGCTTGCCGAAGAACAGCCCTGGGAAAACCGGCGTGATTTCCTCGCCCTCAACCCGGCCGGAACGCTGCCCGTCTATGTCGACGACAGCATGCGGGCGCTCTGCGGCGCGAGCATCATCTCCGAATATCTCGACGAGACGCACGGCGTCCTGAAGCGCGACCGCCGGCTGCTCGCCGAAGACCCCTTCCAGCGCGCGGAAATCCGCCGCCTGACGGAATGGTTCCTGCAGAAGATGGAGCAGGACGTGACGCGCCCGCTGGTGCGCGAGCGCATCTTCAAGCTGCAGATGACGCCGGACCAGGGCGGCGGCCCGCCGGACAGCAAGATCCTGCGCAATTCGCGCGCCAATATCCGCCAGCACATGAAGTATCTTTCCTGGCTCGCCGGTTCGCGCACCTATCTTGCCGGCGACCGCCTCAGCTATGCCGACCTTGCCGCCGCGGCCTGTCTTTCGGTGCTCGACTATATGGGCGAGATCAACTGGGCGGACGCGCCGCAGGCCAAGGAATGGTACCAGCGGCTGAAGTCCCGCCCCTCCTTCCGCCCGCTGCTGGCCGAGCGCGTGCGCGGCGTCACCCCGGTCTCGCACTACGCGGACCTCGACTTCTGAGGACGGGGCGATGTCGGGCGACGACAGGATCCGGCGCCGCCTGACCGACTTCCTCAAGGCGGAAGCGGCGGACAAGGGGTTCGACCTCTGTCGCATCACCGCCCCCGATTCCATTCCCGAGGCGCCGCCCCGGCTCGCCGACTTCCTTGCCGCCGGCTATCACGGCACCATGGACTGGATGGCGGAGACCGAGGCACGGCGGGCCGATCCGCGCGTCCTGTGGAGCGCGGTGCGCTCCGTCGTCCTCTTCGGCATGAACTACGGCCCGGCGCACGATCCGCGCGCCGTGCTTTCCATGCCCGACCGGGCAGCGATCTCCGTCTATGCGCAGAACCGCGATTATCACGACCTCATCAAGGGCAGGCTGAAGGAAGTGGCGACGCGCTTTGCCGCCCGCGGCGGGGTGGACGTGAAGGTGTTCGTCGATACGGCGCCGGTCATGGAAAAGCCGCTCGCCGCCGCTGCCGGGCTCGGGTGGCAGGGCAAGCACACCAACCTCGTCAGCCGCACGCACGGCTCCTGGCTCTTCCTCGGCAGCCTCTTCACCACGGCCGACCTTGTCCGCGACGAGCCGGAGCGCGACCATTGCGGCTCCTGCCGCGCCTGCCTCGACGCCTGCCCGACCGACGCCTTTCCAGCGCCCTACAAGCTCGATGCGCGGCGCTGCATCTCCTATCTCACCATCGAGCACAAGGGACCGATCGATCCCGCCATCCGCGAGAAGATCGGCAACCGCATCTATGGCTGCGACGATTGCCTGGCCGCCTGCCCCTGGAACAAGTTCGCCGCCGCGGCCTCGCAGATGAAGCTCATCGCCCGCGAGGAACTGAAGGCGCCGGCGATCGCCGATCTCCTGACCCTCGACGATGCGGGTTTCCGTACGCATTTCTCCGGCTCGCCGGTCAAGCGTATCGGCCGCGACCGCTTCATCCGCAACGTGCTGATCGCCGCCGGCAATTCCGGCGACCGCAGCCTGATCGCGCCCTGCCTCCATCTTGCCGACGACGCGTCCCCCGTGGTGCGCGGCATGGCCGCATGGGCGCTTTCCCGGCTGATGGCGGCTTCCGAATTTACGAAATTTGCGGCAGGAAGGGCGGACGACGCGGACGCGGACGTGCGCGCGGAATATGAAAGAGCAAAGGCAGACTGTCGATGACGCATCTCCTGATCCTCGGCGCCGGCTTCTCCGGCAAGGCCATCGGCCAGACCTTCAGGGCGGCCGGTTTTTCCGTCTCCGGCACGACGCGCTCGGCGGAAAAGGCAGAGGGCCTTCGCGCCCTCGGCATCGCGCCGATCCTCTATGACGGCGGCCCGATCCCCGAGGCCCTTGCGGCCGACATGGCGCGCGCCACCCATGTCGTGCAGTCCATCGCGCCCGGCAAGGAGGGCGACCCGCTGTTCCGCGCCGGCATGCCGCCGATCTCCGCCCTGATGCCGGAGCTCGCCTGGGCCGGCTATCTTTCGACCGTCGGCGTCTACGGCGACCACAAGGGCGGCTGGGTGGACGAGGATACCGCGCTGAACCCGGTTTCCGCCCGCTCCATCGAGCGGGTGGAGGCGGAGAACCGCTGGCTCGACTTCGGCAGGGCCTCGGGCCTGCCCGTCGCCGTGCTGCGCCTTGCCGGCATCTACGGGCCGGGCCGCAATGCGCTGCGCAACATGGAAGAGGGCACCGCGCGCCGCCTCGTCAAGAAGGACCAGGTGTTCAACCGCATCCGCGTCGAGGATATCGGCCGTTCGGCCCTCTTCCTTGCACAGAAGTCCCTCGGCGGCCTCTGGAACATCACCGACAACGAGCCCGGTCCGCCGCAGGACGTGGTGGCGGAAGCCGCCCGGCTGATGGGCCTGCCGGTGCCGCCGGATATTCCTTTCGAGACGGCGGAACTTTCTCCCATGGCCCGGTCTTTCTACGCAGAGAACAAGCGCGTCTCGAACGCCAAGCTGCGTGCTGCCGGCTTCGAACTTCGCTTCCCGGACTATCGCCAGTCGCTCGCCGATCTCCATGCGGCCGGCCGCTGGCGCGGTTGAGGGGCGAGGCCGGCAGGGCTGGCTTTTGCGATTTAATACAACTTTTAATTTACCTGCCTCATTTTTGCCGCCGAATTCATGCGCAGTAACTGCTAATATTGAAAGTTTTTTCCGAGAATTTGCGCGATTGCCGGATGACCATTCCAACTTGCAAGTCGATCCAGTTTAGTGACTGATTCGGAAGATTCTTTTCCGCCATCCGAACGAAGATCAAAAATCCATCGCCGGCGATGGACTGTATATCGCACGGCCTCCCTACAGCAATTGCGGCGGGTTGAGGCACGTTTTTGCCATTTTTGCTTCCTCATAGGGCGATCATCACAGCGGAAATTCGCAACTTTCCCGGAAGGTCATCCGATACATGATGCTCAAGCTCTCCAGCCTCGCACTCGCCTCGCTCGTCACAGCCTCCTCCACCTTCGTTACATTCTCCGATGCTGAGGCCGCCGGTTGCGGTCGTGCCTCCTGGTATGCGCTGCACTCGCGCACCGCCTCCGGCGAGCGCATGAACCCGAACCTCCTGACGGCCGCCCACCGGAGCCTGCGCTTCGGCACCAAGGTGAAGGTCACCAACGCGAACAACGGCAAGAGCGTCGTGGTGCGCATCAACGATCGCGGCCCGTTCATCCGCGGCCGGGTGCTAGACCTCTCCAAGGCTGCCGCCTCCAACATCGGCATGATCCGCTCCGGCCACGCCAAGATCTGTTACGAAGTCATCGGCTGACGAGCGCTATTGTGCGGCTCCCGGCTTGCCCTTCGCGCATTCCGCCGCTACCACGACGCAAAACGGAGATGACGGATGCGATTGGGTGGGCGGCTCTCGGGAGCCATCGAGGTTCTGACGGATATCGAGACGCGGCGGCGCCCCGTCGCCGATGCACTGAAAGACTGGGGCCTCTCCCATCGGTTTGCCGGTTCCGGCGACCGCGCCGCGATCGGCAATATCGTCTATGACGCGCTGCGCATGAAACTGTCGCACGCCTTCCTGATGGACGATGACAGCCCCGCCGCCCTCGGCCATGCCGTGCTCCTGCGCCAATGGGGCCTCGCCCCCGAGGCGCTTGCCGCCGAGTTCGACGGCGACCGGTTTGCCCCGGAGCCCATTTCCGACGAAAAGCTTGCCGCCTTCCGCGCCCGCACTCTCGACGACGCCGCGCTGCATGTGCAGGGCGACATTCCCGAATGGATCCAGCCCGCCTTCGAGGCCAATTTCGGCGAGGCCTGGCTGGCGGAAGCCAAGGCGCTTGCCGGCCGGCCGACGCTGGACCTGCGCGCCAACACGCTGAAGGCCGGCCGCGACAAGGTGCTGAAGGCGCTGGAGCGCAACGCCGCCGTCGCCTCGGCCATCGCCCGCGAGGGCATCCGCATTCCCGCCGGCGAAGGCCCCTCGCGCCTGCCGAACGTCACCGCCGACCTTGCCTTCCAGAAGGGCTGGTTCGAGGTGCAGGACGAAGGCTCGCAGATCGTCGCCGATCTCGTCGTGCCGCAGGAGGGCGAGCAGGTGCTCGACTTCTGCGCCGGCGGCGGCGGCAAGACGCTCGCCATGGCGGCCGCCATGCACAACAAGGGCCAGGTGCACGCCTACGACACCGACCGCAAGCGCCTCGCCCCGATCATCGAGCGGCTGAAGCGTGCCGGCACGCGCAATGTCCAGGTGCACGAGACCATTGCCAGCCTTGCCCCGCTGAACGGCCGTTTCGACCGCGTGCTGGTCGATGCCCCCTGCACGGGCACCGGCACCTGGCGCCGCCGGCCGGACACCAAATGGCGCCTCACCGAAAAGAACCTCGAGGAACGCCTCACCCAGCAGCAGGAAGCGCTTGCCAATGCCAGCGCCTTCGTGCGGCCGGGCGGCTTCCTGCTCTATGTCACCTGCTCGATCCTGCCGCAGGAGAACGAGGAACAGGTGCACGGCTTCTGCGCGGCCAATCCGGAGTTCGAAATCCTGCCCGCGACCGACACCTGGAAAAAGCTGTTCGGCGCGGACAAGCCGCAGCCCTGGTCGCGCGACGGCAAGACCGTCACCCTGACGCCGGCCTCGACCGATACGGACGGCTTCTTCTTCTGCGCCATGGGCCGCAAGGCCTGAGGCGGTTGCGCTCTGTCAAGTGTACCGGAACAGCTTGAAATCGTTCTAAACTATACACTTTGACACAAGTTTTTATTTGGTCCATGACAGTAACGCCTGAATAATCCCGGGCCCGGCGAGATGCCGGACCATCCGGGCGGCGGCCGCCAAGGGAGGCAAGCCGTGACGTCCGGTGTCGGGGGACACATCGAACAGGACACCAGGAGACGTCATGACCACTTCCTTCCTCCGCGCGGCCGCCTTTGCGCTTGCTGCCGCGACATCGGGGCTCGCCATCGGTTCCGCCCATGCGGCCGCCGATCCGGCCGCGATCGTCAAGCACTATGCCGAAATCGCGCATGCCAAATTCTCCGACTCGCTCGACGCAGCAAAAGCGCTCGACGCAGCGGTCGACGCGCTCATCGCCAAGCCGGGCGACGACACGCTGCAGGCCGCGCGCGAGGCGTGGCTGAAGTCCCGCGTGCCCTACCAGCAGACGGAAGCCTATCGCTTCGGCAATCCGCTGGTCGATGACTGGGAAGGCAAGGTCAACGCCTGGCCGCTCGACGAGGGCCTGATCGACTATGTCGATGCCAGCTACGGCACGGAGAGCGACGAGAACGCCCTCTTCGTCGGCAATGTCATCGCCAATCCGAAGCTGGAGATTGGCGGCAAGACGATCGACGCCACCACCATCACGCCGGCCGTCCTGCAGGAGCTGCACGAGGCGGGCGAAGTGGAAGCGAACGTGGCGACCGGCTACCACGCCATCGAATTCCTGCTGTGGGGCCAGGACCTCAACGGCACCGGCAAGGGCGCGGGCAACCGCCAGGCGAGCGACTATGACACGGCCAATTGCACCAACGGCAATTGCGACCGCCGCGCCGCCTACCTGAAGGCCGCATCCTCGCTGCTCGTCACCGATCTGGAAGAGATGGTGACGGCCTGGGCGCCGGATGGCGACGCCGCCAAGAACGTCACCGCCGATCCGAAGGCCGGTATCACCGCCATGCTGACCGGCATGGGCTCGCTCTCCTATGGCGAACTTGCCGGCGAGCGCATGAAGCTCGGCCTCCTGCTGCACGATCCGGAAGAAGAGCACGATTGCTTCTCCGACAACACGCACAACTCGCACTACTACGATGTCGTCGGCATCCAGACCGTCTATACGGGCGAATATACCCGTGCGGACGGCTCGAAGCTCGCCGGCCCGTCGCTCTCCGAGCTGGTCGCGGAAAAGGACGCCGCGCTCGACACGGAGATGAAGGCCAAGCTCGACGCCAGCCACGCCGCCTTCAAGGCGCTGGTGGACCGCGCGGAAGGCGGCGAAGCCTACGACCAGATGATCGGTGAGGGCAACGAAGAGGGCAACAAGGTCGTCCAGGCCGCCGTCGACAGCCTGATCGACCAGACCAGGACGATCGAACGCGTCATCGCCTCGCTCGACCTCGGCACGATCGAGCTTGAAGGCTCCGACAGCCTGGATAATCCTAACGCTGTCTTCCAATGATAGAAGGCGGGCCGCTTCCCCCGGGTGGCGGCCCGATCCATACATGACAGAACGCCCCGCCCGCCCTCTGCTCGCGGCTCTTGCCGCGGTGTCCGTCGCGGCGGGCGTTTTCGTTCTGGGACCTGCCCATTCCACCGGCCGCGGGCGCGATGATCTTTCCGAAAAGGATCGCAAGCGCGTCGCCGCGGTGACGGCGCTAACGACGGATTTTTCCAAGGCCGAAGCCTATGAGGCGATGTCCGGCGGGGCGGCGACCTCGCTTGCATCCGTCAACGTCAACAGCTTCTCCCACTTCTCCGAGAACATCACCTTCGCGGAGGAAGAGACGTTCAAGCTCGGCAATGCGCTCTTCCAGAAACTCTGGGTCTCCTCGCCCTCCTCCACCCAGGCCTCCGACGGGCTGGGGCCGCTCTACAATGCGCGCTCCTGCCAGACCTGCCACATCAAGGACGGCCGCGGCCATCCGCCGGAGGGCGCCGCCGAGGCGACGTCGATGTTCCTGCGCCTCGCCCGCGCGGCAAGGACGCCGGAGGACGAGGCGGCGCTGAAAAGTTTTCGCGAGATGAGCCTGCCGGATCCGATCTACGGCCGCCAGCTTCAGGATCTCGCCATACCCGGCCTCAAGGCCGAGGGCCGCATGGTGATCGACTATACCGAGGAACCGGTGACGCTTGCCGGCGGCGAGGTCGTCACGCTGCGCCGGCCGACATATTCCGTCGCCGATCTCGCCTATGGCGACCTCGATGCGACGACGACGCTCTCGCCGCGCGTCACCCAGCCGATGCTCGGCCTCGGCCTCGTCCAGGCGATCCACGAGGCGGATATTCTCGCCCTTGCCGACCCCGACGATAAGGATGGCGACGGCATCAGCGGCAAGGCGGCCATCGCCATCGATCCGAAGACGGGCAAGGAGGCGCTCGGCCGGTTCGGCTGGAAGGCGCAGTCGGCCACCGTGCGCCAGCAGAGCGCCGACGCCTTCGCCTTCGACATCGGCCTTTCGACGCCGGACGTGCCGCTGCACCAGGGCGACTGCACGCCGGCGCAAAAAGCCTGCCTCGACCGGCCGGACGGCGTGCAGAAGCGGCTCGGCGATGCCGAGGCCCCGCCGCCGGTGATGGACCTCGTCACCTTCTATGCGGAGAACCTTGCCGTGCCGGCGCGGCGCAAGGCGAGTTTCGCCGAAACGCTGAACGGCAAGCGCATCTTCTACGAGACCGGCTGTACACGCTGCCATCAACCGAAATTCGTCACCCGGCGCGATGCCGGCAACAAGGCCCATGCCTTCCAGCTGATCTGGCCCTATTCCGATTTCCTGCTGCACGACATGGGCGAGGGCCTTGCCGACGGGCAGGCGGTCGGCGTGGCGACCGGGCGGGAATGGCGCACGCCGCCGCTCTGGGGCATCGGCCTTACAAAAACCGTCAACGGCCATACGTTCTTCCTGCATGACGGGCGCGCCCGCAACCTCACCGAGGCCATCCTCTGGCACGGCGGGGAGGCTGAGGCGGCACGCGACCGCTTCGCCGCGCTGGAAAAACACGACCGCGACGCCCTTCTGACTTTTTTGGAGAGCCTCTGATGCCCATCCGGCGCCCCTCTTTCCGTCGTTTCGCCGCGCTTTTCGAAAGCATCGCGCCCACTTTTGGGGAGGCTCACCCCCCTCTGCCCTGCCAGGCATCTCCCCCTCAAGGGGGGAGATTGGATGGAACGCTGTCTCGCCTCTCTCTAGCGGTGCGGTTTGAGCAAGGTTCTTGCTTCTTGCCGATCTCCCCCCCTGAGGGGGAGATGCCCGGCAGGGCAGAGGGGGGGCGGCGGCGGCTGCCGACCCTGCTTCTCGCCGCCGGCCTGATGCTCTCCGCCGCCCTGCCGGCGCTGGCGCAGGAGGGCGAGGCGCCCGTGCCGCCCGCGCTGACGGACGAGAGCGTGGTCGGCATCATGACGCGCGCGGTCGACGAGGTGATCCGCCCCGGCTACCGCCGCTTCCAGGCCTCCGCCGGCACGCTCGCCGAAACGACCGCCGCCTTCTGCAAGGCGCCCTCCGAGGGCGGCCGCAAGACGGTCGACGATGCCTTCCGGCAGGCGGTTGCCGACTGGGGGCGCATCGAGATCGTGCGCATCGGCCCGGTCATCGACGACAACCGCTTCGAGCGCATCCTCTTCTACCCCGACCGCAAGAGCACCGGCCTGAAGCAGGTGCAGGCGCTGCTGCAGAAGGCCGACGAAGCGGATACGGACGCCGCGGCCATGGCCGGCAAGAGCGTCGCGATCCAGGGATTTGGCGCGCTCGAATTCGCGCTCTACGGCACCGGCGCGGAAACGCTGATGGCGACGCCGGACAGCTTCCGCTGCCGCTATGCCGCCGCCGTCGCCCGCCATATCGAGACGACGGCCGGTCAGCTCGTCGCGGCCTGGGACGCGCCCGACGGCGTGCAGCGGGACTGGAAACATCCCGGCCCGCAGAACCCGGTCTTCCGCACCGGCAAGGAGGCGATCACCGCGCTCCTCGGCATCCTCGTTCACGGCGCGGAGGCGGTGCGCGACCAGCGCATCGAGACCTTCTACCGCAACGGCGGCACGGCACGCCCGAAATCGGCGGTCTTCTGGCGTTCCGGCAACACCTGGACCTCGATCAACGCCAATATCGAGGGCCTGCAGACGCTGTTCGACACATCGGGCATGGCCGATCTCATCGATCCGAACTTCGTCTCCATCGCCGGCAATGTCGATTTCGTGTTGAAAGCCCTGCGCCGCGTCGCGCCGACCATCGATCCCGATATCGAAAAGGCCGTCTCGAGGCCGGAGGAACAGCAGAAGATCGCCTTCCTCCTCGTCAACACGCGCGACCTCATCCTGCGCCTCAACACCGAATATGGCGGGGCGATCGGGCTCGGCGCCGGCTTCTCCTTCGCGGACGGCGACTGATGCGGGCCGCTGGCACCCGGAGCGCGCTTGTCGACCGCCGCGCCTTCCTGCGCATGGCGGGCGCCGCCTGGGTCGCGGCGCTCGGGACCCGTCCGTCCTTCGCGCTGTCGCAGACCGACGCCGTCTTCGCGTCCGGCTACATGGAGCGCGACGGGAGCTTCGGCATCGCGGTGCTGGCCGAGGACGGCACACTCATAGAGAAGACGCCGCTGCCGGCCCGCAGCCACGGCATGGCCTTTTCGCCCGCGACCGGCCACCTCGTCGCCTTCGCGCGGCGTCCGGGTACCTTCGCGCTGGTCATCGACCGCGGCGGCGGGGCCGCGCCCATGACGATCGCCAGCGCCGAGGACCGGCATTTCTTCGGCCACGGCTGCTTCTCGCCGGATGGAAAAATCCTCTATGCCAGCGAGAACGATTTCGACGCCGGGCGCGGCGTCATTGGCCTCTATGACGCCGGCGACGGCTACCGCCGCATTGGCGAATATTCGACCTACGGCATCGGCACGCACGATCTCTCCGTCAGCGACGACGGCCGCCTGCTGATCGCCGCGAATGGCGGCATCGAGACCCATCCGGATTTCGGCCGCACCAAGCTCAATCTCGACCACATGGAGCCCTCGCTCGCCCTGATCGACGCCGCAACCGGCGCGCTCGTCGAGCGCCATGCGCTGCCGGAGACGCTGCGCCAGCTTTCCACCCGCCATATCGACCTCGACGATAAGGGGCGTATCTGGTTCGCCTGCCAGTACGAGGGGCCGCGCAACGACCTGCCGCCACTCGTCGGCCATTTCGCCAAGGGCGAGGACCTGGCGTTCCTCTCCCTGCCGGAGGAGACCACGATCGGCCTTGCCAACTATGTCGGCGCCATTGCGGTCAACCGGCGCGAGGGTCTTGTCGGCCTCACCTCGCCGAACGGCGGGCGTTTCGTCGTGCTCGAGGCGGCAAGCGGCCGGGTGCTGCGGGAGGAGGCCATCGCCGAGGCCGCCGGCATCGCCGCGGCGCCGCGGGGCTTTGCGGTCTCCTCCTATGACGGCCGCTTTGCCGGCAGCCGGGACGCCGTCGCCTGGGACCAGCACATCGCCGGCCTGATGCCGCGCCGCTGATCCCACCCCTGGACGGCCGCGCGCGCCGCGCTACCTCCCGGGCATGAAAAACAAGCCCCTCGTCTATCTCGCCTTCATCATCCTCGTACTCGGCGGCGGCCTCCTCATCGGAGCCAGCAACATTCCCGACGAATGGTACCGCTCGCTCGCCAAACCTGTCTTCACCCCGCCCGACTGGGTCTTCGCGCCGGCCTGGAGCCTTCTCTACACCATCATCGGCGTGGTCGGCGCCCGGACCTGGCTGACGCTGCGCCGTTCGATGGCGATGCGCCTCTGGTTCGCCCAGCTCGTCTTCAACTTCGCCTGGTCGCCCGCCTTCTTCGGCCTGCGCGACCCGGCATCCGCGATGATCATCATCCTCGGCCTGCTCATCTCCGTCGCCGCCTTCATCATCGCCTCCTGGCGGCAGGATCGCACGGCGGCGCTCCTCTTCGTGCCCTATCTCGCCTGGGTGGCCTTCGCGACGGCGCTGAACGCGGCAATCCTCCTCCTGAACTGAAAGGCGCTTGCAGTGCAGCATGCGCCGTGCAAACGTTCGGCCATCCTTGCCCATCCCGGCGGCGCGCCGGCAGACCTGGTTGCACCATGACCGATTTTCCACCGGCCGATTTCGCCGACCGCATCACCCGAAGCTTTGCCCGGCAGGCGGCGATGCGGCTCATCGGCGCCGAACTGACGCGCATCGAGCACGGCACGGTGGAGATCGAGCTGCCCTTCGACGAGAAGCTGACGCAGCAGCACGGCTTCCTCCATGCCGGCGTCATCTCCGCCGTGCTCGACACGGCCTGCGGCTATGCCGCCTATTCGGTGATCGACGCGGATGCCGCGATCCTCACCATCGAGTTCAAGGTCAACCTGATGTCGCCGGGGCGCGGCGAACGCTTCCTCTTTCGCGGCGAGGTCACCAAGCCGGGCTCCAACATCATCGTCGCCGACGGGCGCGGTTATGCCATCTCGGATGGCCCGGCAAAGCTCATCGCCTCGATGACGGGCACGATGATGGTGGTGCGCGGGCGCGAGGACATCGCCGGATGAGCGTTTCCCTCAAGGCCGTCGGCCTGCACCGCATCCTCTATGTCATGGCCGTCGACGCCGAATACGGCCCCCATCTGAAAGCCCGCATCACGCCCTTCATGACGGGCGTCGGCCCGGTCGAGGCGGCCGTGCAGCTGACGCTCGCGCTCTGCCACCTGGAAAGCGAGGGCAGTCTCCCCGATCTCGTCGTCTCGCTCGGCTCAGCCGGTTCGGCGACATTGGAGCAGACCGGCGTCTACCAGGCGACCTCCGTCTCCTATCGCGACATGGACGCCTCGCCGCTGGGCTTCACCCGCGGCGCGACGCCCTTCCTCGACCTGCCGGTGGAGGTGCCGCTTCCCCTTCGTATTCCCGGCATATCCGAGGCGCGCCTTTCGACCGGCGCCGACGTCGTCTCGGGCGCCGCCTATGCGGGCATCGACGCGGACATGGTGGAGATGGAGACCTTCGCGGAACTGCGCGCCTGCCAGGCCTTCGGCGTCAAGCTCGTCGGCCTGCGCGGCATTTCCGACGGCAAGGCCGAACTCAGCCATATCGGCGACTGGACGGAGTACCTCCATGTCATCGACGAAAAGCTCGCCGAGGCCGTCGACCGGCTGGAGGCGGCCATCGCCGACGGGACCGTCGTGCTGAAGGGCTGAAGATCCGGCATTTCCCCGTTGCGCGGCGGCAGGATTTTCATTAAAGGCTCGCCATGACCCAGACAGCTCATCCCGACAGCGTTCTCATCATCGATTTCGGCAGCCAGGTGACCCAGCTCATCGGGCGGCGCGTGCGCGAGGCAGGCGTCTATTGCGAGATCATCCCCTTCCAGTCGGCGGAAGAGGCCTTCCACCGCATGCAGCCGAAGGCGATCATCTTCTCCGGCGGTCCCGCATCGGTGCTCGACCAGGGCAGCCCGCGCGCACCGCAGGTCGTCTTCGATTCAGGCCTGCCTATCCTCGGCATCTGCTACGGCCAGCAGACGCTCGCCACCCAGCTCGGCGGCACCGTCGAGGGCGGCCACGCCCGTGAATTCGGCCGCGCCGACGTCGAGATCCTGAAGTCGAGCCCGCTGTTCGAGGGCTTCTGGGAGGTCGGCCGGAAATACCCGGTCTGGATGAGCCACGGCGACCGCGTCACCGTCGCGCCCGAGGGTTTCGAGATCATCGGCGTTTCCGAAAACGCCCCCTTCGCCATCTGCGTCAACGAGGCGAAGCGCTACTACACGACGATGTTCCATCCGGAAGTGGTGCACACGCCCGACGGCGCCAAGCTGCTCTCCAACTTCGTGCACAAGATCGCCGGCATCAAGGGCGACTGGTCGATGTCGGCCTACCGCGCGCGCGCCGTCGAGGCGATCCGCGAGCAGGTCGGCGAAAAGCGCGTCATCTGCGCGCTGTCGGGCGGCGTCGACAGCTCCGTCGCGGCCCTCCTCATCCATGAGGCCGTCGGCGCGCAGCTCACCTGCATCCTCGTCGACCACGGCCTGATGCGCAAGAACGAGGCGGCCGACGTCGTCGCCATGTTCCGCGAGCACTACAACCTGCACCTCATCCATGTCGACGCCGTGGACCGTTTCGTCGGCGAGCTGGAAGGCGTTTCCGACCCGGAAACCAAGCGCAAGATCATCGGCCGCCTGTTCATCGAGGTGTTCGAAGACGAGGCATCGAAGCTCGGCGGCGCGGATTTCCTCGCCCAGGGCACGCTCTACCCCGATGTCATCGAAAGCGTCTCCTTCACCGGCGGCCCCTCGGTCACCATCAAGTCACATCACAATGTCGGCGGCCTGCCCGAGCGCATGAACATGAAGCTCGTCGAGCCGCTGCGCGAGCTCTTCAAGGACGAGGTGCGCGTGCTCGGCCGCGAACTCGGCCTGCCGGACAGTTTCATCGGCCGCCATCCCTTCCCGGGACCGGGCCTTGCCATCCGCTGCCCGGGCGGCATCACCCGCGACAAGCTGGAAATCCTGCGCGAGGCCGACGCCATCTATCTCGACGAGATCCGCAAGGCCGGCCTCTACGACAAGATCTGGCAGGCCTTCGCCGTGCTGCTTCCGGTCCAGACGGTCGGCGTCATGGGCGACGGGCGCACCTACGAATTCGTCTGCGCGCTGCGCGCCGTCACCTCCGTCGACGGCATGACCGCCGACTTCTACCACTACGACATGAACTTCCTCGGCCGCGCCGCCACCCGCATCATCAACGAGGTTCGCGGCATCAACCGCGTCGTCTACGACGTGACGTCGAAGCCGCCGGGCACGATCGAGTGGGAGTGAGGGATCGCCGCCCGCGGCGCTGAACCTTCGGCCTGCAGAACGAGATTGAGCACAGCCCCGGCGCCCCGCGTCGGGGCTGTTGCCGTTTGACTTCCCGTCCGGCCGCAGCCAGCATGGACCTGTCTTCGCCTCCCAAAAAAAACCGGGCGGCGGTGTCACAGGCGGCGGCGCCGCCTCGTCATAGCGGTGTGTGAACGAAAAGGAGACTGGAATGTCACCCCGCATGACCGACTATTTCAAACGCGCCGAGCCGGCCTTCAAGGCGATGTTTTCCCTGGAGGCGGCGCTGAAGGCGAGCCCCCTCGACGCGCTGCTCGTGCATCTGGTGAAGGTGCGCGCCTCGCAGATCAATGGCTGCGCCTACTGCATCCACATGCATGTCGGAGAGGCGCTGAAGGACGGCGAGGACCCGACGCGCCTCCACCTTCTTGCCGGATGGCGCGATTCGCCGCTCTATTCGCCGCGTGAACGGGCCGCGCTTGCCTGGACCGAGGCCCTGACGCTGGTGGCCGAGACGCACGCCCCCGACGCGGACTGGGCGGCAGTCGAGGCCGCCTTCACGCCCGACGAGCAGGCATGGCTGACGCTCGCCATCGGCGCGATCAACATCTGGAACCGCGTGCAGGTCGGCTTTCGCGCCGTGCATCCGGTCGATCAGCGCGATGCCGCCTGATCCTTCCACCAGGGCCTTCGAGGCGCAGCGGCCGCGGCTGCTGCGCCTCGCCTACCGGATGCTCGGCACGCATGCGGAGGCCGAGGACATCGTGCAGGAGGCCTGGCTGCGCTGGCACCGCAGCGACCGCGACCGCGTGGCCGCGCCGGCCGCCTGGCTGACCCGCATCGTCTCGCGCCTCTGCCTCGACGCCATGAAATCCGCCCGCTTCCGCCGCGAGACCTATCCCGGCACCTGGCTGCCCGAGCCGCTGATCGAGCCGGCCGACGAGGAGATGCGCGCGGACAACATCACGCTGACGCTGATGGTGGCGCTGGAACGCCTCTCGCCGCTGGAGCGCGCGGCCTTCCTCCTGCACGACGTCTTCAACCAGCCGGTGGACGAGGTGGCGGCGACGCTGCAGCGCAGCCCCGCGGCGATCCGGCAGCTTGCCGCGCGGGCACGCGCGCATGTGCGGATCGACCAGCCGCGCTACGCGATCGCACGGGAAGACAGCCGGGCGATCGTGGAGGCCTTCTTCGAGGCCTGCCGCCTGGGGGATGCGACGGCGCTCGGCTCCATGCTGGCGGAAGACGTGACGCTCCGCTCGGACGGCGGCGGGAAGGTGATGGCCTTTCCCAATGCGATCCACGGGATGGATCGCCTGGTGCGCCTCTATCTCGGGCTTTCGCGCAAGCTCGGCGGGCGCATGGAATTCCTCGGCCATCTCGTGATCGACGGACTGCCGGGATTTCTCAGCCGGGTCGACGGCCACCTGCAGACTTCGGCGCTGGACATTTCCGGCGGACGCATCACGGCGATCTACATCACGCGCAACCCGGAAAAGCTGGCCGGGCTGACCGGCGCCTGACGGCTCAGAACCCGAAGGACTGCTGCGCCGGCGCCGGCGGGGCGAAGGAGACGCCTTCGAGCGCCAGCATCTTCAGTTTCGACGAGGCGCCGCCCGGGGCGGAGAAGCCGCCGACCTTGCCGCCGGCGGCGAGCACACGGTGGCAGGGAATGATGAGTGCCACCGGGTTCTTCGCCATGGCCTGGCCCACCTCGCGCGCGGCCTCCGGGCCGGCGCCGAGTTCGCGGGCGAGCGTGCCATAGGTCGTCGTCTCGCCCCAGTGCACCCGGCGGGCGGCGTCGTAGACCGCCCGAAAGAAATCGCTCTGGCCGGCAAGGTCGAGCGGCACGCCGGTGAAATCCGCCGCCTCGCCGGCAAAGTAGCGCCGCGCGGCGGCAACCGCCGCGGCGACGGCCGGCGGCGGCTCGGCGGCTTCCGCGTCGGGCAGGTGGCGCAGCAGCAGGCGGCGCGTGGTGTCGGCTTCCTCGCCCGGAAGCTGGAAGCGCACGACGCCCGCCGCCGTCCAGGCGATGCCGCAGGGGCCGCCGGCGGTGTCGAAGATCAGGTAGTGGGCCTTGCCGGTCATGGGATCGCTCCTGTTCCCGTTTTGTCACAAGATCGGGCTTCGCCCGGCCGCTTTCAACCCGTTTCCTGCCGGGTCTTGCGCCAGACGGCGCCAATTCGCATAACCGTCCCCAAAAAAGCGAAGCAGCGAGGAGACGACGTGGAACATTCGCAGATCATCATCGGCGGCGATACGGCAGGTATCGAATGGCGAATCCCGGTGTTCCGCTTCAAGGGGACCGACGCCGCGGCGCCTTCCGTCCATATCCAGGCCGCGCTGCATGCCAACGAACTGCCGGGCACCGCGCTCCTGCATTTCCTCCTGGAACGGCTGCGCAAGGCGGAGGACGACGGCGCGATCCGCGGCGACATCACCGTCATCCCGCAGGCCAATCCGATCGGCCTCGCGCAAGCGCATTTCGGCGAGATGGAGGGCCGGTTCGATCTCGGCACGCGGACCAACTTCAACCGCGACTTCCCGCTCGTGGCGCTCGGCGAGCGCGAAACGCTGCTGAAGGATATCGACCGCCGCAGCGCCGTCGACCGGCTGAAGCGCACATTGCTGCACACCGCGCTCGGCGCCGATCTCGTGCTGGACCTGCACTGCGACGACGAATCCCTGCAATATGCCTATATCGACACGGCCTTCTGGCCGGAGGCGGCCGATCTGGCGGCGGCCCTCGACATGGAGGCCGTGTTCCTTTCCGACGGCGAAAGCACCGCCTTCGAGGAGGCCGTCGGCCATGCCTTCAAGCGAAAGGGCGGCGAGACGCTTTCCACCGTCCCCGGCCGCCTCTCGGTGACCGTCGAACTGCGCGGCAAGCGCGACGTCTATCCGGACATGGCGAAGAGGGATGCGGCGGGCCTCTGGCGCTTCCTTGCCGGCCGCGGCGTCGTCGCCGATCCCGCCCATGCGGCAGGGGCCTATTCCGGCCCCGCCGTGCCGCTCGACAATATCGAGATGGTGCGGGCGCCGGAGCCCGGCACCGTGCTCTTCCATCGCGACATCGGCGAGACGGTGAAGGCCGGCGATCTGCTCGCGACGCTGATCACCCGGCCCGGCGCGCCGGACGGCACGCTTGCCGTGACGGCCGGCCATGACGGGCTGATTGCCACCCGCAGCTCCGCCCGTTACGCCCGGCGCGGCGACGACCTGATGAAGATCGCCTGCCACGAGGCGACGGGCAGGAACCGCAAGCCCGGCACGCTGGAGGACTGAGCCGCCCCACGCCGAAAGAAACCTGCGCGGGGCTGGCCTCGCCCCTCGCAATCGCCTTGCCGGAAGCAATATATAGGTGCGAGACCGGCGTGACGCGCGGGCCGCCTCGGGCGGCTTTGCAAAAGCGGCACGCACAAAGACGAGGCCGCCTTGGGATGATCCGCACGCATCATGTTTGAGACGCTCTCCGCCTACTGGCCGCATATCCTCGTCGCCCTGTCGATCCTCCTCGGCGTGCCGGCCGCCATCCATGCCACGATGACCAAGGAAGAGGTGCGCGCGGCGATCGGCTGGGTCGGCGTCATCATGCTGTCGCCGGTCGTCGGGCCGCTCATCTATGCCATCGGCGGGGTCAACCGCATCCGCCGCAAGACGCTGAACCTCAGCCGCGAGGGGCTGCTCGCCGCCGGCTGGCACCACATGGCGGAATACGACGTCTCGAATGCGTATATGCAGGTGGCCTATGGCGGGGCGCTCGCCGCCATGCAGCGCCTCGGCGATACGGTCGGCCGCTGCAAGCTGACCTCCGGCAACCGCATCAGCGTGCTGTCGACCGGTGACGAGGCCTATGCGGCCATGCTGGCCGCCATCGCGGCCGCGGAACGCTCCGTCCTGCTCGAAACCTACATCTTCGACCGCGATGCCGCCGGCGAGCGCTTCGTTGCGGCGCTGTCGGACGCCGTGGCGCGCGGCGTGCAGGTGCGCGTGCTGATCGACGCGGTCGGCGCGCGCTACTCGATCCCCTCGATCGTCTCCGACCTGCAGCGGGCGAACGTGCCGGCGGACGTCTTCAACGGCAACATCGTCATGGGCCTGCGCCTGCCCTATGCGAACCTGCGCACCCACCGGAAGATCCTCGTCGTCGACGGCAGCGTCGCCTTCACCGGCGGGCTGAACATCCGCGCCGGTTTCTGTGCCGAGTTTTCCGGCGAGGCGGCGGCGCTCGACACGCATTTCCGCCTGACCGGCCCCGTGGTCAGCGACCTCTTCCGCATCGCCTACGAGGACTGGCGCTTTTCCGGCGGCGACGAACTGGCGGGCGAGGCCTGGCAGATCGCCCCGCCGCCGGATGCGCCGGAAAGCGGCATGCTTGCCCGCGTCGTGCCGTCGGGCCCGGACAAGAGCCTTGAGACCAACCACCGCATGCTGATGGGGGCGGTCTCCGTCGCCAAGCGGCACATCCGCATCATGTCGCCCTATTTCCTGCCGGACCGCGAGCTGATCAGCGCGATCGTCACGGCGGCGCGGCGCGGCGTGGAGATCGACATCGTCGTTCCCTCCTCCAACAACCTGAAGCTCGTCGACCTCGCCATGACGGCGCAGTTCGACCAGATGCTGAAACACGGCTGCCGCATCTGGCGGGCCTCCGGCGCCTTCAACCATTCCAAGCTCACGGTCATCGACGGCGCCTGGTCCTATATCGGCTCGTCGAACATCGATCCGCGCTCGCTGCGGCTGAATTTCGAGGTGGATATCGAGGTGATCGACGCCGACTTCGCCGATCTGATCGACCAGCGCATCGCCGCCGCGCTGTCCGAGGCCGAGGAGGTCACGCTCGAGGACCTCAGGGCACGTCCCTTCGCCCAGCGCCTCGTCGAGCGCATCACATGGCTCGGCTCACCCTATCTGTAGGCCTGAACGAGCGCTCCCAGACGACCTTGAGGTCGATATGCGCCTTGATCGGCAGGTGATCGGACGCGACGCGGGCAAGCGGCGTGTCGTGCACCTCGACGGAGGTGACGAGATCGTGCGGATGGCCGAGCGCGCGGTCGAGCGCGAGGACCGGAAAGCGGGAGGGAAAGCTCGGCACCGCGCCGGAGGCGGGATCGAAGGTCGGCTGCAGGCGCGAGAGCGAGGACCGGCGGCCGACGCGCCATTCATTGAGATCGCCGACGAGCAGGGTCGGCATCTCCTCTTCTTCCGCGACGGAGGCGAGGATCGCCATGGCCTGCTGCTCGCGCGAGCGCTTCAGGAGGCCGAAATGGGCCGCGACCAGCCGCAGCTTGCCGACCGGCAGGTCGAGCGTCACGACCAGCGCGCCGCGCGGCTCGACGCCCGGCAGCTTCAATTGCCGCACGCCGCCGACGGCGCCCTTGCGGATCATGATCATGTTGCCGTGCCAGCCATGGCCGGTGGAGGAGAGCGCGGTGATCGGCACCGGGACGAGGCCGCAGTCCCGTTCGAGGATATCGAGGTTGAGCAGGCCGGAGCGCTCGCCGAAGCGCTTGTCCGCCTCCTGGATGGCGATGATGTCGGCGTCGATCTCGGCGATCACGTTCGCCGTGCGCTCCGGATCGAAGCGCCGGTCGACGCCCACGCATTTGTGCACGTTGTAGGACGCGATCACGGTATCGCCGGGGCGATTGTTCTCCGGCGGCCGATGGCCGCGGCGGTTGCGGATGGCCGTCAGCAATGCGGCCGGCATCAGCTTGTCGTTCGGCTTCCTGTCCACGTGTCCTTCCTTGTGGCCCCTCCATCATATGGGCGCTTTGCCCGCGTCGGCAACCTTTCACGGCCAAGAAGGTTCCGCGAAAATGGCTAGGGAAGAACGCTCACCTGCATTTTCGGGCTGTCGAGCAGGATGGTCGAGCGCAGCGTCTTGATCTCGCCGATCCGCTCGAACTCGCTCCACAGCAGCCGGCGGTAATCGGCGACGTCCTTCACGGCGATCTTCAGGAGGAAATCGAAATCGCCGGCGACCGTGTGGCATTCCACCACCTCCGGCATGCGCCGCACGAGATCGATGAAGCGCTCGCCGACGCGCGGGGCCGTGCGCTCCAGCGTCACCTCCAGGAAGGCCTGGAAGCCGATGCCGGCGGCGCGCGGATCGACGATCACCGTGTGGCGGATGACGCCGCCCGCCTCCAGCCGCGCCAGCCGGCGCGACAGCGGCGCCGGCGAGAGGCCGACCTTCTCGGCAAGCCGGTTGTTGGAGAGCCCGGCATCCTCGACGAGCAGGCGGATGATGCGCCGATCCGTCTGGTCCAGCGCCACCTCGTCGCCCGGCTTCCTGTCCATGTCCCGCCCCACGCAAAAACCTGCATCAATCTAGCAGCCGCAAGCAAGAAGACAAAAGCTTCTTGCGCCTTGTCCGCAATATCATGGTCGATTTTGCGACGGCTTTGGCCTAAACCGCTTGAGAGACACACCGCACAAGGAACCCGGCCATGTTCGACGCCCTCGCCCGCCAGCCCGACGATCCGTTGCTTGCCCTGATCGGCCTCTTCCGGGCGGACGAGCGCGCCGGCAAGGTGGACCTCGGCGTCGGCGTCTATCGCGACGAGACGGGCGCGACGCCGATCTTCCGCGCGGTGAAGGCGGCGGAACGGCGCCTCGTCGAGACGCAGCCGACCAAGGCCTATGTCGGCCCGGAAGGCGACCCGGTCTTCCTGGAGCGCCTCTGGGCGCTGACGACGGGGGACGCCGGCCGCGGCCGCGCCACCGCCGCGCTGCAGACGCCGGGCGGCTCCGGCGCGCTGCGCCTTGCCGCCGACCTGATGGCGCGCATGGGCACGAAGGGCATCTGGCTCGGCCTGCCGAGCTGGCCGAACCATGCCAGCATCTTCAAGGCGGCGGGCCTGGAGGTCGTCACCTATCCGTTCTTCGACGTCCCTTCGCAGACCGTGCTCTTCGACCGGATGATGGACGCGCTCTCCGGCGCCGCGCCGGGCGATGCCGTGCTGCTGCACGCGAGCTGCCACAACCCGACGGGCGCCGGCCTTTCGGCAGAGCAGTGGCGTGCCGTCTCCGATCTCGTCGCCGCGCGCGGCCTGCTGCCGCTTGTCGACATCGCCTATCAGGGCTACGGCCGCGGCCTCGACGAGGATGCCGCCGGGCTGCGCACGCTGCTGGCCGCCGTGCCGGAAGCGCTGGTCGCCGTCTCCTGCTCGAAGTCCTTCGGCCTTTACCGCGAGCGCACCGGGGCGATCTATGCGGCCTGCGGCAGCGCCGAGACGGCGCTGTCCGTGCGCAGCAACCTCGCCGCCCTCGCCCGCACCAGCTATTCCATGCCGCCGGACCATGGCGCGGCCATCGTGGCGACGATCCTCGGCGACGAGGCCCTGAAGGCGGACTGGATGGCAGAGATCGAGACCATGCGGCTGCGCATCACCGCGATCCGCGAGCGCCTCGCCGCCGGCCTTTCCGGCCGCTGGCAGGTGCTGACGGCCATCCGCGAGCAGGAGGGCATGTTCTCCCTGCTGCCGCTGGAGGAGGCGGACGTGCTGAAGCTGCGCGCCGAGCACGCGATCTACATGCCGACCTCCGGCCGCATCAACATTGCCGGCCTCAAGTCGGCCGAGGTCGATGCCGTCATCGAGAAGTTCCGGAGCCTCTGAGGACACGATGTCTGTCGAAACAGCCGCCCGGCCCGAGCGCCATTCCGCCTACGAGGATGCCATCGCCATCATCGTCGGCACGATGTTCATGGCGCTCGGCGTGGTGATCTACACCAAGGCCGTGCTGCTCGCCGGCAGCACGGCGGGCCTTGCCCTGCTCCTGCAATATGCCAGCGGCATCGGCTTCTGGTGGCTGTTCTTCGCCATCAACCTGCCCTTCTACGTCCTCGCGGTCAGAAAGCTCGGCTGGGCCTTCACCCTGCGTACCTTCGCGGCCGTCACGCTCGTCTCGATCTTTACCCGGCTAACCTCTGAGCTCGTCTCCTTCTCCCATCTCGATCCGCTCTATGCGGCCGTCATGGGCGGGGCGCTGTCCGGCACGGGCCTGCTCATCCTCTTCCGCCACCGCACGGGGCTCGGCGGCATCAACGTGCTGGCGATCTACCTGCAGGACCGTTTCGGCATCCGGGCCGGCTATTTCCAGCTCGCCGTGGACCTTGCCATCCTTGCCGCCGCCGTCTTCGTCATCCCGCTCGACCGCCTCGCGCTCTCCGTGCTCGGCGCCGTCGTCGTCAACATGACGCTCGCCATCAACCATCGCCCGGGCCGCTATCTCGGCGTGACGTGACGCCGGGCGCAAAACCGCTGCGCACTCTTGACGGAATCGCTCTATGAAGGCGGCGACCATCAAACGAAGGAGACAGGCGTGACCGTCATGATCTACGGCATCAAGAACTGCGACACGATGAAGAAGGCCCGGACCTGGCTCGACGCCAGGGGCGTCGCCTACCGTTTCCACGACTACAAGGCCGAAGGCATCGATGCGGCGAGCCTGGCGCGCTTCGTCGACGCGCTCGGCTGGGAGACCGTGCTGAACCGCGCCGGCACCACCTTCCGCGCCCTGCCGGATGCCGACAAGCAGGATCTCGATGCGAGGAAGGCGATCGCGCTGATGCTTGCCCAGCCCTCGATGATCAAGCGCCCGATCCTCGACCGCGACGGCGCCCTGACGGCGGGCTTCAAGCCGGAGATCTACGAAACGCTTTTCTGAGCTTAGAGCGTTTCCACTTTTCCTTGAATCGCGAAAATGCTCTATCTCTTTGTTTTTACGCAATTCCGGACGCAAAACCGCTGCGCACTTTTGCTGGAATTGCTCTACGGCCAGGCGGCATAGGAGGTTTCCGCGCGCACCTGCCGGCTGGCGAGCCCCGCCCGCCGGGCGCGCGGCGAGACGCCGGCCAGCCGCTTGAAGAACCGGCTGAAATAGGCCGCATCGCGAAAGCCGAGCGCTTCGGCGACCTCGGCGATCTGCAGGCTCGACCCGTCGAGCAGCATTTCCGCCTCCATCATCAGCCGCGCATGGATCAGCTCCATCGGCGAACGCCCCGTGGCGCGCCGCACCGCCGTGTTCAGCCGGTCCGGCGTCACGCCCAGCACGGCGGCATAGTGGGCGAGCGGCCATTGCTCGCGCATGTGCAGTTCCACGAGATGCAGGAAGCTGCGCACGGTGGCGCGCGGCGAAGGCTTCGGCTTCTCCGTCGCCGGATTGGCGCGGCGCCAGATGGCGATCAGCAGGAGGGCGAGGTGATGACGCACCACCTCCTGCATGCCCGCCGCGTTCTCGCGCAGTTCCGCCTCGATCGTCTCCACCGTCTGGAGCATCTTTCTCGCATCCGCCAGCGCCAGCTTGGCGCCGAGGATCGGCCGGGCGATGGCATCGCGCACGTCGGCGAAGATCGCGCCCGTCGGCATGGCGGGGCCGAGCGCCAGCTCCGGGATCGCCAGCGCCGCCCCCTCCGCGCCGGCATCGAAGAGCACCGTGCCACGCTCGCCGGCCGGCGCCCAGACGATGGAGGGGCCGGAAAGTCCGAGATCCGCCGGCCCGAGCGACACCCGCCCGCTGCCGGACAGGAGGAGAAAGACGCGGTTGCGCCCGCCGCGGAAGGTCCAGCCGGATTGCGACAGCGCCCCGCGGAAGAGCCGCGCCTCCGTCGGCAGCGGCGGCGTAGCGGCCGCGGCGCGATGCTGCGGCGCGAGGGCGTCCTGAAAGGGCATGGCGAGATCTCCTTGCCGTGAAAAGTACAAGTATCTCTTGTAAAAGTCTATTCCGCCCTGCCCCGCCTGCGGCTAACCTTTCATCCGTCAAGCAGCGACAGAAGGCCCGGAGGAGAACGTGGCCGCTGCCCGCCTTGGCGCGACGCCTGCCGAAGAGCAGGCCTTTTGGGAGGAATCGACGATGAAATCTCTGCAACGCAGGCACGTCCTGCGCGTGATGGCGGCTGCCTCGGCCCTCTTGGCGACGGGCATCGCACCGGGTGCGCTTGCCCAGGACCGCACCTCGGTGAAGATCGGCTATGCCATTTCCAAGACCGGCCCCAATGCCGGCGGCGCCGGCATCACGACGCTGCCGAACTACCAGCTCTGGGTCAAGGACGTGAACGATGCCGGCGGGCTGGAACTGCCCGACGGCACGAAGCTGCCGATCGAGGTGATCGAATACGACGACCGGTCCGCTTCCGAGGAACTGGTGCGCGCCGTCGAGCGCCTGGCGACGCAGGACGAGGCCGACTTCATCCTCGCGCCCTGGGGCACGGGCTTCAACCTTGCGGCCGCGCCGCTCTTCGACCGCTACGGCTACCCGCAGCTCGCCGTCTCCTCCGTCACCGACAAGGCGCCGGATTTCGTCAAGCGCTGGAAGAGGAGCTTCTGGATGCTCGGCGGCGGCCATGACTATGCGGGCGCGCTCGCCGGCCTCATCAAAAAGGCCGCCGCCGACGGCACGCTCAACAACAAGGTCGCCATGGTCTCGGTCGCCGACGGCTTCGGCATCGACCTCGTGACCGCCGCGCGGCCGGCCTTCGCGGACGCCGGCATCGAGCTCGTCTACGACAAGACCTACCCGGTCGGCACGTCGGACTTCACGCCGATGATCAACGAGGCGAAGGCGAGCGGCGCCGACAGCTTCGTCGCCTTCTCCTATCCGCCGGATACCTTCGCGCTGACCCAGCAGTCTCAGGTCGCCGATTTCAATCCGAAGCTGCTCTATCTCGGCGTCGGCACGGGCTTTCCGGTCTATGGCAAGAACAATGGCGACAACGCCACCGGCATCATGAGCCTCGGCGGTATCGACCCGGCGAACGAGGCGAACGCCGCCTATCGCAAGCGCCACGAGGAAGTGACCGGGCAGGGTCCCGACTATTGGGGCAGCGTCATCACCTATGCCTCGCTGCAGATGCTGCAGGAGGCGATCAAGCGCAAGGGCCTCGACCGCGAGGCCGTTTCCGCGGAACTGTCGACCGGCACCTTCCAGACCGTGCTCGGCGAGACGAAGATGGAAGACAACCAGCTTCGCACGCTCTGGTGGACCGGCCAGTGGCAGAACGGCCAGTTCGTCGGCATCGCGCCCGCGGACCGCGCCGGCGCCAGCCAGCCGATCCTGCCGCGGCCGGCGTGGAAGAAGTAGCCGTACGCCTCGCGAGGGGATCGAAGGGCGCTCCGGCGGACCAAAATGTGCCCCTCACCCTGCCCCTCTCCCCGCAAGCGGCAGGCGAATTGCATATGGAATGAGGCGACGCGTCTTTCCCCTTCTCCCCCGCGGGGAGAAGGTCGCGGCAGCGGGATGAGGGGGTGGCGCAGACGTCAGACGATGTGCAAGCCCCCTCATCCGGCCCTTCGGGCCACCTTCTCCCCGCAGGGGAGAAGGGGAAAGCAGCAGCGTGCTGTCATATGCAATTCGCCTGCCGCAAGCGGGGAGAGGGGACTTGCCTCACGAGCGGGAATTGCTCGGGAAAACCGACGCGGCATATCTCCTTCTCCCCGTTCACGGGGAGAAGGTGGCCGGCAGGCCGGATGAGGGGCATTCTGTCATCGACTGAAAACGGCGCGGTGCATGCCACCGGCCGACAAATGTAAGGAGCGGCCATGCTCGTCACGGCCTTGTTGTCCGGGCTCGTGCTCGGCGGAACCTATGCGCTGGTCGCGATGGGGCTGACGCTCCAGTACGGCATCGCGCGCATCATGAATCTTGCCTATGGCGAGACGATCATCGCGGCGGCCTTCCTCGCCTATGTGCTGTTCAGCGGCCTCGGCATCAATCCGGTGCTCGGCCTTCTTGCCGCCGTGCCGCTCGGCTTTGTCTTCGGCTATCTCGTCTACGGCCTGATGATGCGCCCGCTGGTGCGCCGCGCCAAGAGCCGGGAGACGCTGGAGATCGACTCCATCCTCGCCACCTTCGGCCTGCTCTTCGTCATCCAGGGCGTCATGCTCGTCTTCTTCGGCAGCAACTATACGAGCTACAGCTATCTCAACATCGGCGTCAGCGTGCTCGGCACCACGATCGCGGCCAACCGCCTCCTCGCCTTCGCGCTCGCCATCGTCCTCGGCGGCGGGCTGTACCTGCTGCTTACCCGCACCCTCTGGGGCACGGCGCTGCGCGCCGTCGCCGTCTCGCCGACCTCCGCGCCGCTCGTCGGCATCGATGTCGAGCGCGCGGCCCGCACGGCCTTCGCCATCGGCGGGGCGCTGGCGGCCGCCGGCGGCGTCGTCATCTCCATGTACCAGACCTTCACCGCCACGGCCGGCGTCGTCTTCACCATGAAGGCGCTGATCGTCGTCATCATGGGCGGCGTCGGCAACATTCTCGGCGCGCTCTTCTCCGGCCTGCTGCTCGGCCTCGTCGAGACCTTCGTGGCGACCTATGTCGATCCCGGCCTGACGCTCGCCGCCACCTACCTCATCTTCCTCGCCATCCTGCTCTGGCGCCCCGCCGGCCTCTTCGGGAGGAGCGCGCGATGACGGCACGCACGCTTCTCGGCCTCCTCGTCGCCGGCCTCGTTCTCGCCGCGCTCGCCGCCCTGCCCCTCTTCGCCGGGCCCTATGCGGTGACGCTGATGATCGGCATGACCGGCTATGTGGTGCTCGCCACCGCCTGGGGCCTGTTCTCCGGCCCGACGCGCTATGTCTCGCTCGCCACCGTCGCCTTCTTCGGCATCGGCGCCTATACGGTCGGCGTCCTCAGCGAGACGCTGCCCTATCCGCTCGTCCTCCTCGTCGCGGCACTGATCGGCCTTGCCGTGGCGCTGGTCGTCGGGCTCTCGACGCTCCGGCTTGCCGGCGTCTATTTCGTGATCTTCACCTTCGGGCTTGCCGAACTCATCCGCCAGCTCGTCACCTGGTACGAGGTCAACGTGACGGGGACGCTCGGACGTTACATCTTCCTGCCCGTGACGCCGGAGGGCATCTACTGGCAGCTGCTGGCGCTCGCCGCCGCCACCTTCCTCTTTTCCTGGGGCGTCGGCCGCACGCGCTGGGGCCTCGCGCTGAAGGTCATCGGCGACGACGAGGTGGTGGCGAGCCATTGCGGCATCGACATCACCCGGCTCAAGCTCGCGCTCTTTGCCGTCAGCGCCGTGATCATCACGCTCGTCGGGGCCATCCAGGCGCCGCGCTGGACCTATATCGAGCCGAGCATCGTCTTCAACCCGACCATCTCCTTCCTGACGCTGATCATGGCGCTGCTCGGCGGGGCGGACCGGCTGTGGGGCCCGCTGCTCGGCGCCATCCCGCTCTTCCTGCTCTTCGAGTGGCTTTCCGCCAACTTCCCGAACCACTATCCGATCATCCTCGGCCTCGTCTTCATCGCCATCGTCTTCCTTCTGCCGAAGGGCGTGCTGGCGGCCGTCGAAAGCCGGCTAAGGAAAGGCGGTGCGCGATGAGCGAGCTTCTTGCGCTGAGCGGCCTCACCAAGCGCTTCGGGGGGCTCACCGCCGTCAATGCCGTCTCCTTCTCGCTGGAGCGCGGCGAGGTCGTCGGCCTGCTCGGCCCGAACGGCTCCGGCAAGACGACGGTGCTCAACATGATCTCCGGCTTCCTGCCGCCGACCGGCGGGCGGATCGCCCTCAACGGCGAGGCGATTTCCGGCCTCGGCCCCAATCGCATCGCCAGGAAAGGCGTCGCCCGCACCTTCCAGCTCGTGCGCGCCCTTCCCTCGCTGACGGTCGGCGAAAACGTCGTCACCGCGCTTGCCTTCGGCCGCCGGACGCTCTGGGGCAAGGCCGCCCACGAGGTAGCCCAGACCCACCTTGCCGCCGTCGGCCTTGCCGGGCGCGCCGACCAGCCGGCCGGCGCGCTCACCTATATCGACCAGAAGCGCATGGAGCTTGCCCGGGCGCTCGCCGCCGAGCCGGAGCTGCTTCTGCTCGACGAATGGCTCGCCGGCCTCAACCCGACGGAGCTTCGCACCGGCATCGACCTCATCCTGTCGCTCAAGGAGCGCGGCATCACCGTGCTCCTCGTCGAGCATGTCATGGACGCGATCCGGGCGCTCTGCGGGCGCGCCATCGTCATGAATGCCGGACGCAAGATCGCCGACGGCCCGACCGCCGAGACGCTGCGGGACCCGGAGGTCGTGCGCGCCTATCTCGGAGACGGTCATGCTTGAGATCCGCGACCTTTCCCTCCACTACGGCCCGCACCTCGCCCTCGACCGGATCTCCGTCACCGTCGGCAAGGGCGAGACCGTCGTCATGCTCGGCGCCAACGGCGCGGGCAAGTCTTCCCTGCTGAAGGCCGCCGCCGGCCTCGTCCGGCCCGATCCCGGCGCCGATATCCGCTTTGCCGGCGGCGACATTGCCGGCCGGCCCGCCCATCTCGTGCTCGAGGCCGGCATCGCGCTGGTGCCGGAGGGCCGCGGCGTCTTCGGCGACCTGACGGTGGAGGAGAACCTTGCCCTCGGCGCCTATGCCCGGCGCGCCCGCGCCCATGGCAAGGCGAGCCGCGAGCTGGTCTACGGCCTCTTCCCGAAACTCGCGGACCGGCGGCGGCAATTCGTCAACACCATGTCGGGCGGCGAGCAGCAGATGGTGGCGATCGGCCGCGCACTGATGTCGAAGCCCGACCTCTTGATGCTCGACGAGCCGAGCCTCGGCCTTGCCCCCGTCGTCGTCGGCGAGCTCTTCGCCGCGCTCGGCCGGGTGCGCGAGAGCGGGCTGGCGCTCCTGATCGTCGAGCAGAACGTCAAGATGAGCCTTTCGATCGCCGACCGCGGCTACCTCCTGGAGGCAGGCCGCATCGTCGGCGAGGATACCGCAGCAGGACTGATGAACGACGACGCGGTGAAGCGCGCGTTCCTCGGCGCAACCGTCTGAATGTCAAGCAGGGAGCAAACCATGTCCGTCCTTGGACTGAAGATCAACAACCTCGACCAGGCCGCCTCCGACGGGCGCACCTTCACCCGCATCAACCCGATTTCCGGCGAGGTCGCCTCGGAGGTCGCCGCCGCCTCGCTGGAGGATGCGCGCCAGGCCGTCAATGCCGCGGCGAAGGCCTTTCCCGCCTGGGCGGCGACCGGCCCCGGCCAGCGCCGCAAGCTGCTTCTTGCCGCCGCCGACAAGCTGCAGGCGAGAACGGCCGATTTCGTCGCCGCCATGGCCGCCGAGACGGGCGCGACGGCCGGCTGGGCGATGTTCAATGTGGGCCTTGCCGCCGACATGCTGCGCGAGGCCGCATCGCTGACGACGCAGATCACCGGCGAGATCATCCCCTCCAACCGCCCCGGCTCGCTCGCCATGGGCGTGCGCCAGCCGGCCGGCGTGGTCCTTTCCATGGCGCCGTGGAACGCGCCGGTCATCCTCGGCGTGCGCTCGCTCGCCACCCCGCTTGCCTGCGGCAACACGGTCGTCATGAAGACCTCGGAGATCTGCCCGCGCACCCACCGGCTGATCGTCGATGCGCTGCACGAGGCCGGCCTGCCGGAAGGCGTGCTCAACGCCGTCTCCAATGCGCCGGAGGATGCCGCCGCCATCGTCGAGGCGATGATCGCCCATCCCGCCGTGCGCCGCGTCAACTTCACCGGCTCCACCCGCGTCGGCCGCATCATTGCCGAGACCGCCGGGCGCTACCTGAAGCCGGCGCTGCTGGAACTCGGCGGCAAGGCGCCCTTCGTGGTGCTCGACGATGCCGATATCGACGCGGCCGTCGCCGCCGCGGCCTTCGGCGCGTATATGAACCAGGGCCAGATCTGCATGTCGACCGAGCGCATCGTCGTCGACGAGACGGTCTCCGACCGTTTCGTCGCTGCGCTCGCCGAGAAGGCGGCAACCCTCGTTGCCGGCGACCCGCGCGAGGGCAACACGCCGCTCGGCTCCGTCGTCGATGCCCATGCGGCCCAGCGGCTGGAACAGCTCATCCGCGATGCCGTGGGCAAGGGCGCGGTGCTTGCCGCCGGCGGCAGCGTGCGGGGCACGATCGTCGACGCCACCCTGCTCGACCGGGTGACGCCCGCCATGCGCATCTACAGCGAGGAGAGCTTCGGCCCGGTCGTCAGCGTCATCCGCGTCGGCTCGATCGACGAGGCGGTGCGGGTTGCCAACGACACGGAATACGGCCTTTCCGCCGCCGTCTTCGGCCGGGACGTCAACCGCGCCATGCAGGTTGCCCGCCGCATCGAATCCGGCATCTGCCACATCAACGGCCCGACCGTGCACGACGAGGCGCAGATGCCCTTCGGCGGCGTCAAGGAATCCGGCTACGGACGTTTCGGCGGCAGGGCCGGCATCGCCGAATTCACCGAACTGCGCTGGATCACCGTGCAGGACGGCGCCATCCATTATCCGATCTGAGCCATGGCGCTTCTCGACAGCAAGACCGCCATCGTGACGGGCGGGGCCGGCAGCATCGGCCTTGCCACCGCCCGGCTTTTCCTCGACGAGGGCGCCAATGTCGTCCTCGTCGACCGTGATCGCGCGGGGCTCGAAAGGGCCGCCGCCGGCCTGCCGCGGGAGCGCGTGGCGCTCGCGGCGGCGGATGTCACCGACAGCCTTTCGACGAAGGCCTATGTCAAGCTCGCCGTCGAGCGCTTCGGCGGCATCGACGTCCTGTTCTCCAATGCCGGCGTCTTCGGCACCGTCGCCCCGGTCGCCGATTATCCGCTGGACATCTTCGACATGGTGCAGGCGGTCCATGTGCGCGGCGCCTTCCTTGCCGCCAAGCATGCCGTGCCGCACATGCGCAGCGGCGGCAGCATCGTCATCACCTCCAGCGTGGCGGCGACGCGGGGCGATCCCGGCGTTTATGCCTATATCACTGCCAAGCACGCCCAGACCGGCCTGATGCGCTGCCTTGCCAAGGAGCTCGCCCCGCGCGGCATCCGCGTCAACACGGTCAACCCCGGCCCCGTCGACAACGGTTTCCAGCTTGCCGTGGAACAGGGTCTCGGCGCCGCGACCGGCATGGACGGCACGGCTTTCTTCAACGCGCTCATCCCCATGGGCCGTCATGCCAGCCCCGCGGAGATCGCCCGCTCCGTGCTCTATCTCGCCTCGGACAAGTCGAGCTTCGTCACCGGGACGATGCTGATGGTCGACGGCGGCATGAGCATCTGAAGCCGGAACGGCAGAAGACCCGGATGCAGGGGACATCCGGGCCTTCGGGGAGGTCAGCGGGAAAAGCGCTTACTTGCAGACCTTGATCGTCTTGAAGATCACATTGCCGTAGTAGTCGTAGGCCTTGACCTTCTTGATGAAGCAGTGCGGCTTGTAGCCGTAGCTGTAGTAGCCGGCCTGCGAGGGGGCGGCGAAGGAGATGGCGGCAACGGCGGCGATGGCGGCGGAAACGATGATCTTGCGCATGGGGTCTCTCCTGATCTCTCTTTGGGGATGAGCCTCTCTCATCCGGTGATCAGAAGATCGCATAGCGCCCCGCCGCCCGCTGTTCCGCAGGAAACAAGCAAGAACTAACGGAACAGCCGCTCCACATAATCCCGCCCGAGCCCGACCTTCTCGTAGTGGTCGCGACAGAGAGCGATGTAGTTGTGCACATCGAAGAAACCGTCCGGCTCGCCCTTGTCGTCGAGCCAGATGAGCGGGCCCTTGACCTGGAAGAACACCTTCATCGGCTGCTCGTGCTCGTAGGCGACGAGCGTGTGGCCCTCGCCGGGCGTCTCGTAGACGAAATCGCCGGCCGTCGCCGTCCAGTCGTGCTCCAGATAGCCCCACTTGCCGGAGATCGTGTAGGCGAAGACCTCGTGCGGGTGGTAGTGGCGGTTCACCAGCCCTGCCTTCTTCGCCATGAGGATGTCGCACCACTTGTTCTGCGTCGGGGAGATCCACAGCGGACGGGAGGAGACGGTCTCGGTGAAGGGCACGTAGTAGCGCTCGTCGTCGGTCGGCGCGTTCTGAAGATAGACTTCCGGCAGGGCATCCGGCTGGAACACCTTGTCGATCGGCTTCAGGTCCTTCCAGAATTCGTTCGTGGCAAGCTCGGGCATGGCTTCTCCTCCTCGTGTGATGGTTCAGGCGCGGACCGCGATGTCGAGCAGCGCGAGCGTCCGCTTCGTCTCGATATGGTCGATCGCCTCGGCAAGCGCGCCGGCAAGGGCCGCGCCGTCGGTGACGCGCCTTGCATGGGCCCGGCTCGCCTCGGCGACCTTCACGAAATCCGGCACAGGCGAGAGCGCGGTCAGCGGCATGCGGTTGGTCTTCGCCGCATAGCCGTCCGGATAGAGGCCGAGCACCGACTGGCGCACCGCGCCCCATTCGGCATTGTTGACGATGAGGACGAGGATCGGCAGTTCCAGCGCCTCGGCGATCTGGTGGCAGGCGACGGGATTGGCGAACATGTAGGAGCCGTCGCCCATGGTGGCGACGACGAGCCGCCCGCGCCGCGCCAGCTGCATGCCGAGCGCGGCGGGAAAGCACCAGCCGAGCCCGCCGGAATGCGGCTCCTGATACCAGGCCTGGTGACGGGAGAGCGTCATCGGCGAAAGCGGGCAGCCGAGTTCGGAGAGCACGGTGGCATCCCGGCCCGCCAGCGCCTCGGAAAGCGTCAGGCTGACGAAATCCTTCGTCATCGGCGTGCCGCCCCCGCGCCGGGCCGCATCGAGCACGGCGGTGCGGGCTTTCCCGTTGCGTTCCGCCACTGCGGCGGCGCGGCTTTCCACCCGGGCGCGATGGGCGGGCAGCAGCGGGTCCATCGCCGCCTTCAGGGCAATGAGACCGGCATCGACATCGCCGGCCAGCGTCACGTCGGAGCGGAAGTAGCGCACCGGCTGGCGCTGGTAGAGCGGGTCCTGGGCGAGCTGGATGACCTTGCAGCCGGGCCGCAGCGCATGGGCATCCGGCGACCAGGGCGCCAGCGCATCGAGAACCAGCACCACGTCGGCCGCCTCCAGCAACGGCCCCGGATCGGCCTGCGCGGCCATCGGATGATCCGTCGCCATGGCAAGCTGCACGGCCCAGTACTGGCAGACGGGAATGCCCCATTCGCCTGCAAGCGCCGCAAGGGCGGCAAAACCCTCGGCCGAGCCGGCGCCGCGCTGCGCGAAGACCACCGGGTTCGCCGCCGCCGCCAGGAGGCGCGCGGCCTCCGCCACCGCTTCGGCCGGCGGCGCGGCGACGGCCGGCATCATCGTTGCGGGCGCTTCCAGCCCCTTCGTCGGACAGGACTGGCAGAGCACCTCGCGCGGCAGGCTCATATAGACCGGCCCGCGCGGCGTGGAACAGGCGATCGCATGCGCCCGGTCGACCATCTGCGGGATGTGCTCGGGAAAGCGCAGCTCGTCGTCCCACTTGCAGGCCTCGCGCACCAGCGCCGCCTGGTCGCGCATCTCCTGCCCCCAGCCGATCGGCACGGTGCGCGACCCCTTTCGTCCGCGCTCGGTGACCGGCGTGCGGCCGGAGAAGAGCAGGACCGGGACATGCTCCATCGCGGCGTTGATCGCGCCGATGGCGCAATTGGCAAGGCCGACATTGGTATGCGCCATCACCGCCTGGGCGCGGCCCGTCGCCAGATAATAACCGTGCGCCATGCCCATCGCCGCCGATTCGTGCGGCATGACGAGCGCCTGCGGCAGGGCGATTCCCTTCGCCTCCGCCTCGGCCAGGCCCTCGATGATCGGCGGGAAATCCGTGCCGGAATTGGCGAAGATATAGTCGATGCCGACCGCCTTCAGCCGGGCGAGCAGCGCACCGCCCGCCGTCATCGCCGGCGCCCCGGCAAGATCGTCTTCGCCCATCGGAACCTCCCCCGTCGTGCGGCAGCCTGCCCGCGGCCGCCGGTCTCCTCGAACCGGACGGCACAGGCCTCAGACCGCACTGTGACAGGCGGGACGGTGATGTAAAATGAAATGCCGGCCGCAACACATAACGAAAGCCGTATGAATTGCGCTTGGAGTTACGGAATTCCGGCCGCAAAACCGCTGCGCACTTTTGCTGGAATTCCTCTAGTGCAGCCCGCCGACGCCGAGCAGGGTTTCGACCGTGTGCCGGTCGGCGGAGAGCGCCGCCGGGGTGCCTGTCCAGGCGATGCGGCCGCGCTCCAGGATGATCACGTCGTCGGCGAAGTCGAGCGCGCTCTGGATGCGCTGCTCGACGATGAGGATGGTCATTTCGCCGGAGGCCGCGAGCGTGCCGAACGCCGCCATCAGCTCCTCGCAGATGACCGGGGCAAGGCCCTCCAGCGGCTCGTCGAGCAGGAGCACGGAGGGCTGGCCGAGGATGGTACGCGCCGTCGTCAGCATCTGCTGTTCGCCGCCGGAAAGCTGCGAGCCGAGGTTCCTGCGCCGCTCCTTGAGCCGCGGGAACATCTGGTAGGCGTCCTCGATGGCCCCGCGCGGACGGCCCTTCAGCCCGACGAAGAGGTTCTCCTCCACCGTCAGCGTCGGGAAGACGTCGCGCGACTGCGGCACATAGCCGAGACCCTTCAGGGCGCGGGCGGAGCTGCCGATGCCCTCGATCGCCTCGCCGCCGAGGCGGATCGCGCCGCCATAGCGCTTCGTCTGGCCGGCGAGCGTGGCGAAGAGCGTGGATTTTCCCATGCCGTTGCGGCCGAGCACGGCGAGCCTGCGGCCGGCATCGGCGGCGAAGGAGATGTCCTCCAGCACCCGCGTCGGGCCGTAGCCGGCGGAAAGGCCGGATATTTCAAGCGACGCTGCGGGCATCGGCATAACTCCCGAGATAGGCCTGGCGGACGCGGGCATCCTTCGTCACCGCGTCCGGCGATCCGTCGAAGATGATCTCGCCCGCCGCCAGCACGACGACGCGCCTTGCGAAGCGGAAGACGAGGTCCATGTCGTGCTCGATCATCAGCACGGCGAGGTCCGCCGGCAGGTCGGCGATCGCCTGCTCGATGCGCGCCGTATCGCTCTGCGGCACGCCGGCGGCGGGCTCGTCGAGCAGCAGGACCCGGGGCTTGAGCGCAAGGGCAAGCGCGAGCTCCAGGAGGCGTTGCTGGCCATAGGCGATCTCGCTGACGCGGTGGCGGGCAAGCTGGGCGATGCCGAGCCGGGCAAGAAGCGCATGGACCTCGTCCATCACGTCCGGCATGGCGCGGTGGCTGGCGAACATGCGGCCGGTCCGGCCCTCGCGCTGCAGGATGGCGAGCGCGACATGCTCCTCCGGCGTCATCTCGGAGAAGAGCCGCGTCACCTGGAAGGACCGCACGAGGCCGCGGCGCACGCGCTCCGTCGGCCCGAGGCGGGTGACATCCTCGCCGCCGAGCGCGACGGAGCCGGAATTCGGCAGGAGGTTGCCGGTGACGAGGTTGACGAAGGTCGTCTTGCCGGCACCGTTCGGGCCGATCAGCGCGACCCGGTCGCCCGGCGCCATCGAAAGGGAGACGTCGTTGGTGACGGCAAGGCCGCCGAAGGTCCGTTTCAGGTTGCGGACGTCGAAGATCGCGCTCATCGGTCCTTCCTCCCGCGGCGTTCGAGAAGGGCGGCGAGCGAGCCGTAGAGCCCCTTCGGCGCGAAGAGCACCACGGCGATCAGCAGCGCGCCGACGATGGTGAGCCAGTGGAACGGGTTGGCCGCCGAGACGACATCCTCGAACCACAGGAAGGAAAGCGTGCCGATCAGCGCGCCATAGAGCGAACCGGTGCCGCCGAGCACGAGCATGACGAGGGCTTCGGCCGAGAGCGTGAAGGACAGGCTGTCGAGGCCGACGACCTGGGTCGAGATGGCGTTGAGCGCCCCGCCCGCCCCGGCGACGGCGCCCGATATGGCATACATGCGGATCAGCGTGCCGTGCACCGAGGCGCCCATGGCGCGCACGCGCAGCGGATCCTGCTTGATGCCGCGGCAGAGCATGCCGAAGGGCGAGCGCACGATCTGGCGCAGGACGACGAAGGCGGCAATGAGCAGCACGATGCCGAAGACATAGGCCGTGCGGCCCCACAGGTCGAACGGATAGAGGCCGAAGACGGGATCCGGCATGATGCCGGCAAGGCCGTCGCTGCCGCCGGTCCAGCCGGACGCCTTGTTCGCCGCCTCATGGGCGAGGTGAATGATGGCGATGGAGAGCACGAGCTGCGGCAGGCCATGCGCCCGAAGCACGACGGCGCCGGAGACGAGGCCGGCGAGCGCGCCCGCGACCACGCCGACGGCCAGCATGGCGATCGGATCGGTGATGCCGAAATGGGCCGCCGCGATGCCCGCCCCATAGGCCCCCGCGCCGAACAGCGCGGCATGGCCGAGCGTCGCCACGCCGCAATAGCCGGTGACGAGGTCGAGCGAGAGGACCAGCAGCGCGATCGCCGTGATGCGCGTCAGCAGCGCGAGGTTGTTCGGGAAGAGGAGATAGCCGAGGACGGCGACCGCGAGGATGACGAGGACGCCGACCGCGTCGCGCGTCAGGCGGGCGCGGCGGTCCCGGGCGGTGGAGAGGGTTCCGGTGTTCATGGTGAGCGCCATCACTTCGCCCTTCCGGCAAGGCCGCGCGGGAAAATCCAGACGATGGCGATGACCGCGAGATAGAAGAAGAATTCGCCGAATTCCGGCATCAGGTAGCGTCCCGTCGTATCGATGGCGCCGAGCAGCAGGCAGGCGGCAAGGGCGCCGGGAATGGACCCCGCCCCGCCGACAGAGACGACGACGAGGAAGGTCACCATGTAGCGCAGCGCATAATAGGGTTCGATCGGCAGCAGCTCGGCGCCGACGACGCCGCCGAAGGCGGCAAGGCCGACCGCGACGGCGAAGCTGACGGCATAGACGACCTCGGTCTTCACGCCGAGGGCGGCGGCCATGGCCGCATTGTCGACGCTCGCGCGCAGCTTCACGCCGAAGGCGGTGCGCTCGATGAAATACCAGAGGCCGAGTGCGACCGCGGCGCCGCAGGCGATGACGAAGAGACGGTGCGCCGAGACCGTACGGAAGCCGAGGCTGACCGGCTCGCGCAGGCTGTCCGGCGTCGGGATGGTCTTGAGCGTCGGGCCGAAGACATAGTTGGCGATGCCGATGACGCAGAAGGTGATGCCGATGGTCATCAGTACCTGCGTCAGCTCCGGCTGGCTATAGATGCGGCGGTAGAGCAGGCGCTCGACGGGGATGGCGATGAGGATGGTGCCGACGACGGCGAGCATGACGGCGACGGCATAGGCAAGGCCGAGGTCGCGCGCGGCATAGGAGGCGATGTAGCCGCCGATCATCGCGAAGGCGCCATGCGCCAGGTTGACGACCCGCATCAGCCCCATCGTCACCGAGAGGCCGATGGAGATGACGAAGAGCACCATGCCGTAGGCGAGCGCATCGACGCCGATGCTGAAAACCGTTTGCATCAAACTATCCTGCTGTGGCCGGGCTTGCGGCCGTTTGTCCGGATATGCGGGTGGATCCTCGGGTCAGGCCCGAGGATGACGCAAGAAGAGAAGGCGGTGGATCAATGCAACGGTTCCGCTTGCCACAACGTCGGACGGGGTTCGCGACCTCTTCTCCCCGCCGTCATCCTCGGGCTCGCCCCAAGGATCCACCCGCCTGACGCAAGAAGAGAAGGACGGTGGATCAATGCGACGGTTCCGCTTGCCGCAACGTCGGATGGGGTTCGCAACCTCTCCTCCCCGCCGTCATCCTCGGGCCTGACCCGAGGATCCACCCGCCCGGCGCAAAACACGTTACTTCGCCGCCGCAAGGCCCGGGTCGCCCTGCTTCTCGAAGGTCTGGACCTCCTTGTTGTAATAGGTCCCGTCGTCGGCCTTGGCCACTTCGCGCAGATAGATGTTCTGCGTGATATGGCGGCTTTCCGCATCGATCGTCACCGGCCCGCGCGGGCTTTCCCAGGAAAGGCCCTTGACGGCCTCGACCGCCTTGGCCGCGTCCTGCTCGCCGCCCGTCGCCTCGATCATCTTGTAGATGACATGCATGCCGTCATAGGCGCCGACTGCGGGGAAGGAGAGCTCCGCCGGGTTGCCGATCGCCTTGCCGGCGGCCTCGACGAATTTCTTGTTCTCCGCCGAATCGTGCGAGACGGCATAGTGGAAGGTGGTCGTGAGACCGAGCGCCGCCTCGCCGAGCGCCGGCAGGTCGGATTCCTGCGTCAGGTCGCCGGGGGCGAAGAACTTGACGCCGCCGGCCTTGAGGCCGTTCTCGTTGAAGGCCTTGACGAAGCCGAGCGTCGTCGGGCCGGAGGGCAGGAAGGCGAAGACGCCCTCGGCGCCCGAATCCTTGATGCGCTGCATGATCGGCGAGAAATCGTTGGTCTGGAGCGGCATGCGGATCGCCTCGACGATCTCGCCGCCCGCCGCCTCGAAGCCCGCCTTGAAGGCGGCTTCCGCGTCGACGCCCGGCCCGTAGTCGCTGACGACGGAGATGACCTTCCTGGTGCCGCCGTCGAAGGCGACCTTGGCGATCGGCGTCGAGGTCTGCCAGGTGGTGAAGGAGGTGCGCACCACATAGGGGCTCTTGGTGACGATGGCGGAGGTCGCCGCGTTCATCACCACCATGGGCACGTTCGCCTGTTCGAGCAGCGGGGTGGCGGCCATGGCATCCGGCGTGAAGTAGAATCCGGCTAAGTACTGCACGCCCTCCTTGACGACGAGCTCCTGCGACAGCGCCTTGGACTGGGCCGGATCGGCGGTCGGGATGTCGCGGTAGATCACCTCGATCGTATCGTCGCCGACCGCGTTGCCGTTCAGCGCCATATAGGCGTCGATACCCGCCTTGAAGTTCTTGCCCTGCAGCGCGAAGGGGCCGGAGAACGGCCCGACGACGCCGACCTTGATCGTATCGGCATGGGCGACGCTGCCCATCAGCACAGCCGCCAGCGCGGCGATCGCGACATGTTTCATGTTTTCCTCCCTGAAAGGCCGGTCTCCCGCCGGTGCCCGATCCTGTCCCAAACTGGATTTTTGTCAGATTGACAGATGAAACGGTAATGTAAAATGAAAAGGTATGGCCATTTCATAACTTAGGAGTTATTAAAATACCTCAGGCGGCACCCAGTCGGCGAAGCGACGACAGCAGCGTGTCGGCAAGGCGGAGGGCAGCGCCGGCGGCGACCACCATCTGCGGCAGGATCAGCCATTCGAGCGTCCAGGCCGAGCCGGAACGCTCCTGCTCGTGCACCATCGCCTGCGCCAGGCCGCCGAGCTGCGCCGCGTTGAACCGGGCAAGCGTGACCAGAACTTCGGCGGCGACCGGGTTCTGCTTGTGCGGCATGGCGGAGGAACCGCCGCCGCCGGCGAGCGCGATCTCGTCGCCCCGGTCGGCCAGAAGGGCGACGTCCTGCCCGATCTTTCCGAGGCTGCCGGTGATGCCGGAAAGGAGGGCGGCCAGATCCAGGATGCGGTCCCGCTGGCTATGCCATTGCGGGGCGTCGGCAAGGCCGAGGTTGCGGGCAAGCGCGGCGCGCACGGCCGGTGCTTTCTCGCCCAGTTTCTCCAGCGTGCCCGCCGCGCCGCCGAACTGCACGGCAAGCCCCTCCTCCATCAGGCCCGTCACGCGCGTGCGATGGCGCTCCAGCGGCGCGCGCCAGGCGCCGACGCGGTCCGCCACGGTGACGGGGATGGCGGCCTGCATGCGGGTACGCCCCATCAGTTCCCGGTCGCCGAAGGTGGCGGCGAGGCCATCGAGCACGCCGGCCAGCCCTCCCAGCCGTTTTTCAAGGACGGGCAAGACGCGGGAGAGGCGCAGCATCAGCCCGCTGTCGACGACATCCTGGCTGGTCGCGCCGACATGCACATGCCGGCCATGCGGCTCGCCGACGGCGGCGCGGAGCTGGCGAACGAAGTCGGGCACCACCACGCCGTCACGGGCGGTGGCGGCCCTGAGACTGGCGACGTCGGGCGAGAAGCGGTGCGCAACAGCCTCGATCGCCCCGGCCGCGTCCGCCGGGATGACGCCCGCCTCCGCCTCGGCCCTGGCCAGCGCCACCTCGAAGGCCAGCATGGCCTCGAGTTCCGCCGCGACGGAAAACAGCGCCGCCACCGCCTCGTCGCCGAGGAGGCCGGAGAGATAGGGATGGTCGAAGGGCGAGACGGTCATGGGGCGCTCTTTTGCGATGGGAAGCGCGTGGATCCTCGGGTCGAGCCCGAGGATGACGAAAGAAGAGAGGTTTGTCGTCAAACCAACGGCATCGCATGCCGCATCGTTCATGAGGTCCGTGACCTCTCCTCCCCTCCGTCATCCTCGGGCTCGACCCGAGGATCCACGCGGCAGGTGACGAGCTTAACACACAGCCTAGATATCGAAGAACACCGTTTCCTTCTCGCCCTGCAGGTGGATGTCGAAGCGGTAGCTGTCGCCGTCCGCCGCCGCGATCAGCGTCGGCACGCGCACGCGGTGCTCGATGCGGGCGAGCACCGGGTCCTCGGCATTGGCCGCCGCCTCGTCGCCGAAATAGAGGCGCGTGTTGAGGCCGAGATTGATGCCGCGGGCGACGATCCAGAACGAGACGTGCGGCGCCATCAGGCGGCCGTCCCTGAAGGGCACGCGGCCGGGCTTGACGGTCTCGAAGCGGTATTCGCCGTTCTCTCCGTCAGTGGCCGAGCGGCCCCAGCCGGAAAAATTGGGATCGGCGCTGCCGCGCAGCTCCGAGGGGCTGTTGTAGAGGCCGGCCGCATCCGCCTGCCAGATCTCGATCAGCGCGTCCTTCAGCGGCGTGCCGGTGCCGTCGAGCACCCGACCGGTGATGGTGATGCGCCGGCCGAGCGTCCTGTCGTTCACCATGGTCGCGCCGAGATCGCTCTCGTAGACGCCGGTGATGCCGGAAAAATTCGGCGTGAGGCCGATATGGACATAAGGCCCCGCCGTCTGCGAGGCGCTTTCCTTGAGGGTACCGAGCGGCTGCACCATCAGTTGCCCTCCATCCGGTTCTCGAAAAGCGTCGAGCGGCGGCCGCGCAGCACGATGTCGAACTTGTAGGCGCGCGCATCCATGGGGATCGTGTTGCCCCAGTCGAGCGCGGCGACCAGCTGCTCGATCGCCGCCCTGTCCGGGATCGTCTGCACGATGGGACATTTCCAGATCATCGGGTCGCCCTCGAAATACATCTGCGTGATCAGCCGCTGGGCAAAGCCGTGGCCGAAGACGGAGAAATGGATATGCGCCGGTCGCCAGTCGTTGACGCCGTTCGGCCAGGGATAGGGCCCGGGCTTGACGGTGCGGAAGGCATAGTGGCCGTCCTCGTCGGTGATGGTGCGCCCGCAACCGCCGAAATTCGGATCGAGCGGGGCGAGGTAGCTCTCCTTCTTGTGGCGGTAGCGCCCGCCGGCATTGGCCTGCCAGAATTCGAGCAGCGCGCCTGCCACCGGCCGCGCCCGCTCGTCAAGCACCCGGCCGTGCACGATGATGCGCTCGCCGATCGCGCTTTCGCCGGGTTTTGCGAAATTGTGGATCAGGTCGTTGTCGAGCTCGCCGAGCATCGCATGGCCGAAGACCGGGCCGGTGATCTCAGAGACCGTGCCGTCGAGCGAGAGCAAGGCCTTCTGCGGCGAGCGCAGCACCGAGGTCTTGTAGCCCGGCGTCAGGCCCGGCGGGTGCCACAGGCGATCGCGGGAGAAGAAGGCGCCCGTCTCGGGCTTGCGATTGGAAAGGTCCGTCATGGTTCCCTCAGGCCGCCTTTTCGGCGTCCATGTCCTCGAAGACGTGCTTGGCGATCCTGATCGCCCGGTTGGCCGCCGGCACGCCGGCATAGATCGCCACATGCAGAAGCGCCTCGGCGATATCCTCGCGGCTCGCGCCGGTATTGACGGTGGCGCGCACATGCATCGCCACCTCCTCGTCATGGCCGAGCGCGGCCAGCAGCGCGATCGTCACCATGGAGCGCTCGCGCATCGTCCAGCCGGGCCGCGACCAGACCGTGCCCCAGGCCGCTTCGGTGATCAGCTCCTGGAAGGGCTGGTCGAAGGCGGTGGCGCCGGAGGAGGCGCGGTCGACATGGCTGTCGCCGAGCACCGCGCGCCGGGTCACCATGCCCTGGCGGTAGCGGTCGGAAAAGGTATGCGCATCAGCCATGTGGCTCGTCTCCGGCAGGTAGGGTGGCGATGAAGGCGCGGATCATCTCCGTCAGCATTTCCGGCTGCTCGACGCAGGGAATGTGCCCGGCGTCCTTGATGACCTCGTAGCGGGCGCCGGCAATCAGCTTTGCCATGGACAGCACGACATCCGGCGGCGTCGAGCCGTCCTGGTCGCCGACGACGCAGAGCGTCGGCACGGCGAGGCGTTCCGTCGAATGGGTGAGGTCGGCATCGCGCAGCGCCGCGCAGGTGGCGGCATAGCCGACCGCGGACTGGCGGGTGAGCATGTTGCGGTAGCCGTGATAGGCCGCGTTTTCCGGACGGCGGAAGGCCGGCGTGAACCAGCGCTCCATGACGGCGTCGGCAAGGCTTTCGATACCCTTCGCCTCGACGCTTTCGATGCGCGCGTTCCACATCTCGGCCGTGCCGATCTTGTGCGCGGTGTCGCAGAGCACCAGCGCCCGGACGAGGTCCGGCCGCTTCGCCGCAAGCCCCTGCGCGATCATGCCGCCGACGGAAAGGCCGCAGATGACGGCGTCCTTCACGTCGAGCCGGTCGAGCAGCGCGGCGAGATCGAGGACGTGGTCGTCGATCGAATAGGGCACCTGGCCGAGATCGGACAGGCCATGGCCACGCTTGTCGTAGGTGACGATGGGAAAGTCGCCGGCGAGGCGCACGACGACATCGCGCCAGATGCGGAAGTCGGTGCCGAGCGAATTGGCAAAGACGATCACCGGCCGGCCCGCCGGCCCGCCGATCAGCTGATGGTGCAAGATGACGTCGTTGACGGTTGCGAACTGCACTTCTGTCTCCTCCCGTTTCCGCAGATTGGCCCCTTGATCTGGTTAGGTAAAATGATATTTCATGCCGTTTCGTTAACTTGAGGGTTATGAGAGCCGTGATCGACAGCCGCGTCAAGTTCCGCCATCTGCAGACCTTTGTCGAGGTGGCCCGCCAGAGAAGCGTGATGAAGGCGGCGGAGATCCTGCATGTCAGCCAGCCCGCCGTGACGAAGACGATCCGCGAGCTGGAGGAGGTTCTCGGCGTCGCCGTCTTCGAGCGCGAGGGGCGCGGCATCAAGATCACCCGGCATGGCGAGGTCTTCCTCAAGCATGCCGGTGCGGTGCTGGCGGCGCTCCGGCAGGGCTTCGATTCGGTCTCGCAGGCGCTTTCCGGCGATGCCCCGCCGATCCGCATCGGCGCCCTGCCCACCGTCTCCACGCGCATCATGCCGAAGGCGATGGCACTGTTCCTCGCAGAGGAGACGGGCGCGCGCATCAAGATCGTCACGGGCGAAAACGCGGTTCTGCTGGAACAGCTGCGCGTCGGGGACCTCGACCTCGTCGTCGGGCGCCTTGCCGCGCCGGAGAAGATGGCCGGCTTCTCCTTCGAGCATCTCTATTCGGAAAAGGTGGTGTTCTGCGTGCGCGCCGGCCATCCGCTGCTTGCCGGCGGCTCGGCCTTTGCCGGGCTCGACGCCTATCCCGTGCTGATGCCGACGCGCGCCTCGATCATCCGCCCCTTCGTCGAAAGCTTCCTGATCGCCAACGGCATTGCCGGGCTGGCGAACCAGATCGAGACCGTGTCCGACGCCTTCGGCCGCGCCTTCGTGCGCGAGAGCGATGCGATCTGGATCATCTCCGAAGGGGTCGTGGCGGCGGATATCGCCGATGGCGCGCTCGCGGCCCTGCCGATCGACACGAGCGGCACGAAAGGCCCCGTCGGCCTCACCATGCGCACCGACGCCGTGCCGTCCATGCCGCTGTCGATCCTCATCCAGACCATCCGCGAGGTGGCGGGCAAGGTATCGCCCGCGGCTTGAGCCTCCTTCTCCCCTCGGCTAGGAGGGGTGCATGACAAGCGAACTCGCCCCCTTCCGCACCGCGATCGTCGCGCTTCATCCCGATCTGGCGGATGCCGCCTTCCGGCTGCTGCCGGGCGGCTGGCATTCGCGTGCGGTGGCGGTGGACGAGCGCCGCGTCTTCAAGTTCCCGCAGGGCGAGGCGGCGGAGCGGGCGCTGCGCCGCGAGGCCTCCATCCTCGCCGCCATCCGCCCGCACCTTGCGATGCGCGTTCCGGGCCTTCGCCTCCACGAGGGCGCGCCGCTCTTTTCCGAACACGCGATCATCCCCGGCGACCACCTGGAAACCGCACGCTACGAGACGCTGCCGGAGACGGCGCGAGGGGCGCTCGGCGAGACGCTCGCCCGCTTCTATGCGCAGCTGCACGCCCTCCCCCGCCCGCTGATGGAGGCGGCCGGCGCGCGGCCGGTCGAGCGCTGGCTGGATGCCGATGCCATCGCGGCAAGGGCCCTGCCGCTGCTGCCGGAAGACCTCTTTGGCTTTGCGAACGAAACCCTTTCCGGCTGGCGCGCGCTCCCGCCGGATCCCCACGGCGAAACCTACGGCTTCTTCGACGGCCACGGCTGGAACATGGCCTTCGACCACGCCGCCGGACGGCTCAACGGCATCTACGATTTCGCCGATTCCGGTTTCGGCCCGCTGCACCAGGACTTCATCTACACGAACTTCATCAGCCCCGACCTCACCGCCCGGATCGCGGACGGCTACGAGCGGCTGACGGGCCGGACGCTCGATCGTGGCCGCATCCACCTCCTGACCGGCGTGCACCGGCTCTGGGAACTCGCGGCTCTTGCCGAGGCGCCGGAGCACCATGCGACGATGATCGCCTCCGTCGCCGCCTGGGCGGCGCGTCAGTAGGGCAGGCCCACATAGTTTTCCGCCAGCACCGTTTCGGCCGCGCGGGAATGGGTGAGATAGTCGAGCTCGGCCTCCTGGATCTTCTCGTCGAAATCGCCGGTCCCGGGAAAACGGTGCAGCATGCTTGTCATCCACCAGGAGAAGCGCACGGCCTTCCAGACCCGGGCGAGCGCCCTTGCCGAATAGGCGTCAAGGCCGGCCCCGGAGCGCTCCCGGTAGTGCTCCAGGAGGCCCGAGAAGAGATAGTGCACGTCGCTTGCGGCAAGGTTCAGCCCCTTGGCGCCCGTCGGCGGCACGATATGGGCGGCGTCGCCGACGAGGAACAGCCGGCCGAACCGCATCGGCTCGGCGACGAAGGAGCGCAACGGCGCGATCGACGTCTCGAAGCTCGGCCCGGTGACCAGCGCCTCGCCGTGATGGGCGGGAAGGCGGCGGCGCAGCTCGTCCCAGAAGCGCGCATCGGGCCAGGCCTCGATCCTCTCGTCGAGCGCGCACTGGAGATAGTAGCGGCTGCGGGTCGGCGAGCGCATGGAACAGAGGGCGAAGCCGCGCGGATGGTTGGCATAGACCAGCTCCTCGCTGACCGGCGGCACCTCGGCGAGAAGGCCGAGCCAGCCGAAGGGATAGACCTTCTCGAAGGTGCGGATCGCCTGTTCCGGCACGGCCTTGCGGCTGGCGCCGTGGAAGCCGTCGCAGCCGGCGATGAAGTCGCAGTCGATCCGGTGGGTGGCGCCGTCCTTCTCGTAGGTGACGCAGGGCGCCGCGCCGTCGAAGGCGTGCGGCGTGACATTCGCCGCTTCGTGGATGGTCAACCGGCCGTCGGCTTCCCGCTGCTCGATGAGGTCGCACGTCAGCTCCGTCTGGCCATAGACCATGACGCGCTTGCCGCCGGTGAGATCGAAAAGGTCGATGCGGTGGTCGCGGCCGTCGAAGGCGAGCGAGAAGCCGTCATGCGGCAGGCCCTCGGCATGCATGCGCGCACCGACGCCGGCCTTGTCGAGCAGCGCGACCGTGCCCTCCTCCAGCACGCCGGCCCGCACACGGCCGAGGATATGCGCGCGGCTCGACCGGTCGAGGATCGCCGTCTCGATGCCGGCATTGCCGAGCAGCTGGCCGAGCAACAGGCCCGACGGACCCGACCCGATGATGACGACCTGAACGCGCATAGTGACCTCCCGAACTGGCATTTCGCAAATTGTCGGCGGGAAGGGCGGCGCCGGGCAATGGACGGATCGGCCATGAACTTGTACAAATCGAACATCGCAAGACAGCGGCACCAGGATGAAGCGACCGGCCCCGACCTACGATCTCTATGGCGAAAAGGCCGGAAACGGTCCGGATTTCTGGTTGCACTGCGAAACGATCCCCTCGCGCAGCAGCCTGCATCGCTATGAGATCGGCCTGCACCGGCACGAGAGCTTCTTCCAGATCCTGTATATTTCCGCCGGTTCGGGCGATGCGCTGTTCGAGGACCGGCGCTTGACGCTGGCCCCGCCCGCCATCGCCACGGTGCCGCCGGCGCTCGACCACGGCTTCCGGTTTTCCCGCGATGTCGACGGCCATGTCTTCACCCTGCTCGCCTCGCACCTGCGCCTTGCCGGCGAGGCCGGGCGCTTCGTTTCCGAGCCGCGCGTGACGCCGCTCGATCCCGGCGATGCGGACGGCGCCTTCGTGCTTTCGACGCTCGGGCGGCTTGCCGCCGAATGGACGACGCGGCGAAGCGGGCGCACCGACCTGATGCAGGCCTATCTGGTCTCGGTGCTGACGCTTGCCGCACGGCTCTGGAGCCGGGGCGAGACGGCAGGCGACGCCGGCGAGGCGGCGCGGCGCATGGAGCACCTCAACGGGTTGATCCAGCAGCATTTCCGCGGCCAGAAGCCGGCCGGTTTCTATGCCGGCGAACTCGGCATCTCGCCGACGCATCTCAACCGCATCGTCAAGGCCGCGACGGGCCTGACGGCCCACGCCTATATCGGCCGCAAGCTGATCGACGAGGCGAAGCGCGAACTCGTCTTCACCGAGGCGCCGGCGCAGGAGATCGCGCTTGGCCTCGGTTTTGCCGACCCCGCCTATTTTTCCCGCTACTTCCTGCGCGAGACCGGCGAGACGCCGCGCGCCTGGCGGCTGCGGGAGCGGGCGCGGCTTTCCGCTCAGGCGTCGGAATAACGCTCCTCGGCCCAGGGATCGCCGCGCATGTGATAGCCGTTGCGCTCCCAGAACCCGGCCTGGTCACCGGGCAGGAAATCGATGCGCGTCAGCCACTTGGCGCTCTTCCAGAAATAGAGATGCGGCACGACGAGGCGCATCGGCCCGCCATGCTCGACGGAGAGCGGCCGGCCCTCCCAATGGGTGGCGAGGATGGCGTCCTCGGCGGCGAAATCGGCAAGCGGCAGGTTTGTCGTATAGCCGTCATAGCTCGTCAGCATGACGAAATTCGCCTCCGGCCGCGGCATGACGCGGTCGAGCAGGTCGCGCGTGGCGACACCCTCCCAGCGGTTGTCGTAGCGCGACCAGGTGGTCACGCAATGGATGTCGGAAAGTCTTTGGCTCTGCGGCAGCGCCAGGAACTCCGCCCAGCCGAAGGATTGCGGGTTTTCCGCGCCGCCCTTCACATCGAGCCGCCAGCTTTCCGGGCGGATCACCGGCTGCTGGCCGAGATCGAGCACCGGCCAGTTCGTCACGAGATGCTGGCCCGGCGGCAGGCGGTCGGTCCCGGGCCGGGAAACACGGCCCGTGAGGAACCTGCCCTCGTCCGCCCAGCGGCGTTTCGTGCGGGTGAGCTTGCTGTCGTCGTCGCTCATGGCGGCCTCCTGCTGCGGTGCAAAAGGTGGGGCCGCGACCTTGCTTCTGTCAAGATCGGCTCCCGGCAGGGCCGGTTGGCACATCCGCGCAGGGCCAGCCCCAGAACCGCTGCGCACGTTTGCCGGCATTGCTCCAGCTTCTTGCTTTTGCCGCATTGTCCGACGCCGAAGCGACGTCGCTTCGGCTGGAAATGCTTTAGGCGAGCACCGGCCGCAGCGCTGCCTGCACCTCGCGCATTGCCGGCAGGTAGCGCGTCACCATGTCCTCCGCCGAGGCATGGGCCGCCGGGGCGCCGATATTGAGTGCGGCGACGACGCGGCCACGGGCATTTTCCAGCGGCACGGCGATGGAGCGCAGCCCGATCTCCAGCTCCTGGTCGATCAGGGCAAAGCCGTTCTGCCGCACCCGGGCGAATTCCTCCATCAGCGCTTCCGGCTCCGTCTTCGTGTAGGGGGTGTTCGCCTTGCGGTCGGAGGCCTCGACGATCGCCCGCGCCTCGGCTTCCGGGAGCGCCGCCAGGAGCACGCGGCCCATCGAGGCGCAATAGGCCGGCAGGCGCGAGCCCGGCGTCAGGTTGATCGACATGACCCGCTTCTGCGCCGCGCGCGCCACATAGACGATCTCCACCCCGTCCAGCACGGAAACGGAGGCGCTCTGGCCGACCTTCTCCGAGAGCTGGTCGAGATAGGGCTGCACCAGCCGCGGCAGGGGCGTCGCCGAGAGATAGGCATGGCCGAGGCGCAGGATCTTCGGCGTCAGCTCGAAGAACTTGCCGTCATAGGCGGCATAACCGAGCTCGGCCAGCGTCAAGAGGCAGCGCCGCGCCGTCGCCCGGTCGAGGCCGGTCTCCTTCGAGACATCCGTGATGGTGAGGCGGGGCTTTGCCTCGCCGAAGGCCTCGATGACCGTCAGCCCCTTGGCGAACCCCCCGACGAAATCCGTTTCCCGCATTGTTGTCTCCTCTCGGCCAGCCGGCCCGGCTTGTGCATGTTGCAGGGCACCCCGCCTCCATTCTGTCTCCGCCCTCTCCTCCGTCATGCCCGGGCCTGACCCGAGCATCCACGGCCACGGGTGCCGCGTGAATCCTCGGCTCAAGGCCGAGGGTGACGGCGGAACGTGCAGTGAGCGACGCGCCGCATCCATAACGCTTCCATTTATTTTGTGCGATATATGAACAAAAGTCAATTATCGCACAAACCGGATTGTCGATTTCCCCGTTTGGATTTACCTCTGTTGCCGACAACGGGAGATTTTGCATGGACAAGACCCTCAGCAGTCTTGAGGCCGCCGTATCGTGCATCGGCGACGGCTCGGTCGTGATGATTGGCGGCTTCGGCGGCTCGGGCGCACCGATCGAGCTGATCCACGCCCTGATCGACAGGGGTCCGAAGGACCTCACCGTCATCAACAACAATGCCGGCAACGGCCGCATCGGCATTGCCGCGATGATCGACGCCGGCATGGTCAGGAAGATGATCTGCTCCTTCCCGCGCTCGACCGATCCGCGCGCCTTCACCGACCGGTATCTCGCCGGAAAGATCGAGTTGGAGCTGGTGCCGCAGGGCACGCTCGCCGAGCGCATCCGCGCCGGCGGCGCCGGCATCCCCGCCTTCTACACGCCGACGAGCTACGGCACGGAGCTCGCTAAGGGCAAGCCGGTCGCCGAATTCGACGGCCGCATGTACGTGCAGGAGCGCTGGCTGAAGGCGGATGTCGCGCTGATCAAGGCGCATGTCGGCGATACGCACGGCAACCTCACCTACAACAAGGCTGCCCGCAATTTCAGCCCGCTGATGTGCATGGCCGCGGCGAAGACCATCGTGCAGGTCTCGAAGCTGGTGCCGCCCGGCGGCATCGACCCCGAGCATGTCGTCACCCCCGGCATCTTTGTCGACGGCCTCGTCGAGGTTGCCGATCCCAAGCAGGAAGAAGACCTCATCCGCGCAGGAGTGGCCTACGCATGACCGTCGATACGCACCCCATGAACACCCGCGAGGACATAAAACTCTCCAACGCCCAGATCGCCTGGCGCGCCGCACAGGACATTTTCGACGGCGCCTATGTCAACCTCGGCATCGGTTTCCCGGAAATGGTCGCCCGCTACCAGCCCGAGGGTCGGTCGGCGATCTTCCACACGGAGAACGGCATCCTCGACTTCGGCGAGGCCCCGCCGGAAGGCGAGGAGGACTGGGACCTGATCAATGCCGGCAAGAAGGCCGTGACGCTGAAGCCGGGTTCGGCCTTCTTCCACCATGCCGACAGCTTTGCCATGGTGCGCGGCGGCCATCTCGACGTCGCCATCCTCGGCGCCTACCAGGTGGCCGAGAACGGCGACCTCGCCAACTGGCGCGTCGGCTCCAAGGGCGTTCCGGCCGTCGGCGGGGCGATGGACCTCGTGCATGGCGCAAAACAGGTCGTCGTCATCACCGAGCACGTCACCAGGAACGGCGAGCCGAAGCTCGTCGAGCGCTGCACCTTCCCGCTCACCGGCGTCGGCTGCATCACCCGCATCTATACCAGCCATGCCGTCATCGACGTTTCGGGCGGCCGCTTCGTGCTGCGCGAGAAGCTGCCGGGCATGACGGTCGAGGAGCTGCAGGCGATGACCGGCACGAAACTGCATGTCGACGGCGATGTCGCCGATCTCGTCGTGCCGCAACTCTAGAACAGTGTTGTACGCACTTCCGGCCGCAAAGCCGCTACGCACGTCTGCTGGAACTGCTTGAGGGGAACACCATGGCTGAGGCCTATATCTGCGACTACATCCGCACGCCCATCGGCCGCTTCGGCGGTGCGCTTTCCTCCGTGCGTGCCGATGATCTCGGCGCCATCCCGCTGAAGGCGCTGATGGCGCGCAATGCCGGCATCGACTGGGAGGCCGTCGACGACGTCATCTTCGGCTGCGCCAACCAGGCGGGCGAGGACAACCGCAATGTCGCCCGCATGTCCGCGCTCTTGGCGGGCCTGCCCGTCTCCGTCTCCGGCACGACGATCAACCGCCTCTGCGGCTCCGGCATGGACGCGGTCATCGCCGCCGCCCGCGCCATCAAGGCCGGCGAGGCGGAGCTTTTCATCGCCGGCGGCGTGGAGAGCATGAGCCGCGCGCCCTTCGTCATGCCCAAGGCGGAGACGGCCTTCTCGCGCAATGCCGAGATCCACGACACCACCATCGGCTGGCGCTTCGTCAATCCCGTGATGAAGAAGCAGTACGGCGTCGATTCCATGCCGGAGACCGGCGAGAACGTCGCCGAGGATTTTTCCATCTCGCGTGAGGACCAGGACGCCTTCGCCGTTCGCTCGCAGGCGAAAGCTGCCGCCGCGCAGGCGAACGGGCGGCTGGCAAGGGAGATCACCCCCGTCACCATCCCGCAGCGGAAGGGCGATCCGGTCGTGGTCGAGAAGGACGAGCATCCGCGCGCGACGACCATCGAGGCGCTCGCCAGGCTCGGAACACCCTTCAGGAAGGAAGGCGGCACGGTGACGGCGGGCAATGCGTCGGGTGTCAACGACGGCGCGGCGGCGCTGGTCATCGCCTCGGAAGCGGCGGTCAAGAAGTACGGCCTCACCCCCATCGCCCGCATCCTCGGCGGCGCGATGGCAGGTGTACCGCCGCGCATCATGGGCATCGGCCCGGTCGCGGCCACGCAGCGCCTCTGCGCCCGCCTCGGCCTCACACCCGCCGACTTCGACGTGATCGAACTCAACGAGGCCTTCGCCTCCCAGGGCCTGGCGACGCTCCGCGCTCTCGGCATTGCCGACGACGCCGGCCACGTCAATCCGAACGGCGGCGCCATCGCGCTGGGCCACCCGCTCGGCATGTCCGGCGCCCGCATCACCGGCACCGCAGCGCTGGAACTCAGCCTCACCGGAAAGAAACGATCGCTCTCCACCATGTGCATCGGCGTCGGGCAGGGCATCGCCGTCGCGCTCGAACGGGTCTGACGGACGTTCACCACTCTTGCCGCCGCCGCGAGCCCCCCTCTGCCCTGCCGGGCATCTCCCTCAAGGGGGGGAGATTGAATGGGGGACCGTCTCGCCCACCTTCAGCGGTGCCGGTTAAGCAAGGTTTTCGCGTCTTGCCAATCTCCCCCTTGAGGGGGAGATGCCCGGCAGGGCAGAGGGGGGTAGATCGGGCCACCGCGGCGCTCCTCCCCTCACGCAAGTCTTGCCCCAGGCAATCCAACATTGACAGCACCTCCGGGCTCCTGCACCCATGCGGACCGTACTTCTCGCATCGATGACGGGTCCGCCATGTCCAAGACCACCCGCGCCACCCAGGCCCTTGCCAAGGCCGGCGTTTCCTTCACCGTCCATACCTACGACTACGACCCCGATGCCGACCGCGTCGGCATCCAGGCGGCCGAGGCGCTGGGGGAGGATCCGGGCCGGGTGCTGAAGACGCTGATGGCGGAGGTGGACGGCAAGCCGGTCTGCGTCATCGTGCCGTCGGACCGCGAGGTCAGCATGAAGAAGCTGGCGAGCGCCTTCAGGGGCAAGTCGGCCAACATGATGAAGCCGGCGGATGCCGAGCGGCTGACGGGCTTCGTCGTCGGCGGCATCAGCCCGTTCGGCCAGAAGAAGCCGGTGCCGGCCGCGATCGAGGAGGCGGCGCTGGTCCATGACCGGGTCTACATGAACGGCGGGCAGCGCGGCCTGCAGGTGCGCCTTGCCCCGCGCGACGCGCTGGCGGCGCTGAAGGCGATCGCCGCAGCCGTCATCGCCTGATTGCGCCTTCTCTTTCGGCGCCGGGCACACTAAGTTTCCTTCATCCGAAGAGAACAGACAGGCATGCCATGACCTATCCCGCCAATTCCGCCCCCGCCGTCGATCCGCAAAAGCTCGACAAGCTCGCCGAAGTCGCCGTGCGTGTCGGCCTTCAGCTCCAGAAGGGGCAGGATCTCGTGATGACGGCGCCCATCGCCGCCCTGCCGCTCGCCCGCCTCATCACCAAGCACGCCTATAAGGCGGGCGCCGGCCTCGTCAGCACCTTCTATGCCGACGAGGAAGCGACGCTCGCCCGCTACCACCATGCGCCCGACGAAAGCTTCGACCGGGCCAGCGACTGGCTCTACGAGGGCATGGCCAAGGCCTATGCCAACGGCGCCGCGCGCCTTGCCATTGCCGGCGACAACCCGATGCTGCTCTCCGGCGAGGACCCGGCCAAGGTCGCGCGCGCCAACAAGGCGAATTCCATGGCCTACAAGCCCGCGCTGGAGAAGATCGCCAATTTCGACATCAACTGGAACATCGTCTCCTATCCGAACCCGTCCTGGGCCAGGCAGGTATTCCCGAACGACCCGGAAGACGTGGCGGTCGAAAAGCTCGCCAATGCCATCTTCGCCGCCTCGCGCGTCGACGTCGCCGATCCCGTCGCCGCCTGGGCGGCGCACAATGCGGGCCTTGCCAGGCGCTCGGCCTGGCTGAACGGCGAGCGCTTTGCCGCGCTGCACTTCACGGGGCCGGGCACGGACCTCACCGTGGGGCTGGCGGACGGCCACGAATGGCACGGCGGCGCCTCGACGGCCAAGAACGGCATCACCTGCAACCCGAACATCCCGACGGAAGAGGTCTTCACCACGCCGCATGCCCTGCGCGTCGAGGGCCATGTCTCCTCCACCAAGCCGCTCTCCCACCAGGGCACGCTGATCGACGACATCCAGGTGCGCTTCGAGGGCGGCCGGATCGTCGAGGCGAAGGCATCGAAGGGCGAGGCGGTGCTGAACAAGGTGCTGGACACCGACGAGGGCGCGCGCCGGCTCGGCGAGGTCGCCCTCGTGCCGCATTCCTCGCCGATCTCGGAAAGCGGCATCCTCTTCTACAACACGCTGTTCGACGAGAACGCCTCCTGCCATATCGCGCTCGGCCAGTGCTATTCGAAATGCTTCCTCAACGGGGCGAGCCTGACGCCGGATCAGATCCGCGCGCAGGGCGGCAATGAAAGCCTCATCCATATCGACTGGATGATCGGCTCGGACAAGGTGGACATCGACGGCGTGCGCGCCGATGGCAGCCGCGTTCCCGTCATGCGCGGCGGCGAGTGGGCATGACCCATCTCGGCGTGATCGGCGGCGGCGGATGGCTGGCCGGGGCCCTGCTCCGGCCGGTGCTGGCCGACCGTCTCGTCATGCCGGCCGAACTCGTGCTGTCCTCGCGCTCGGGCAACATTTCAGGCTTCGAGGCCTGGCCGGGCGTGCACATGACGACGGACAACGCGATCCTCGTCGATGCCTGCGACATCATCGTCCTGTCCGTGCGCCCCGGCGATCTCGACGAGATCGACGTCGACCTGCGCGGGCGCTTCGTCATCTCCGTCATGGCGGGGGTGACGGTGGAGGAAATCGGCGACCGTTTCGGTGCCCGGCGCATCGTGCGGGCGATGCCGAATGCCTGCGCCGAGCAGCGCCTCTCCTTCACGCCCTGGTGCATGACCGACGACGTGCGCGATCCGGAGGCGGATTTCGCGCGGCGCTTCTTTGCCGCCTCGGGCCGGCCGCATTTCATCACCGACGAGCAGGAACTCGACTATTTCACCGCGCTCACCGGATCGGGCGCGGCCTTTCCGGCGCTGATGGCGGATGCGATGATCCGCCATGCGATCGAGGCTGGCATCGGCCCGGAGACGGCGGTCCTTGCGGTGCGCCAGCTCTTCCTCGGCGCCGCCACGCAGATGGCGAGCGTCAGCGACACGCCGGCCGATATCGTGGAGCTGTTCATGGAGTACCATGGCACCACGGCGGCCGGACTTTCCGCGATGATCGACGCCGATCTCGCCCATGCCGTCTTCAGCGGGCTGACGGCCGCGCGCCGGCGGGCGCAGGACGGCGCGGACTGACCTTGCCCGGCGCCGGGCGGGCGGCCTGGGCCTGCTGGCTGAGCCAAACGCTTCCAAGCACCACGATCATGCCGACGACCTGCAGGAGGCCGAGATCCTGCCCGAGCAGCACCCAGCCGAGCACGACGGCGACGAGGGGGCTCAGGAAGCCGAGCGGCGAGATCGTCGCCGGGTCGAGCCGTGCGAGGCCGCGGAACCACACGATATAGGTGAGCGCCGCGCCGATCAGGCCGAGATAGAGGAAACCGAGCAGGTTTTCCGCCGTCGGCGCCGGCAGGGCCGGCTCGAACCAGAGCGCCACCGGCACCAGCAGCAGGCCGCCCGCGGTGAGCTGCCATGCGGTGAAGGTGAGCGGCGGCACCGGCGGCTTCCAATGGTGCGACAGCACCGTGCCGAAGGCCATGGCGACCGCGCCGGCAAGACCAGCGGCAATCCCGATCGGATCGAGGGCCGCCGAGGGCGTCAGCACCAGCAGCGCCACCCCGCCGATGCCGGCAAGGCCGGCGAAGACGGCGAGCGGCCGCACCGCCGTGCCGATCACGGCGCGGGAAAGCCCGAGCACGATCAGCGGCTGGATGGCGCCGACCGTCGCGGCGACCCCGCCCGGCAGGCGATAGGCCGAGACGAACAGCATCGCCCAGAAGAACGAGAAGTTCAGCGCGCCGAGCAGGACGGTCCGCGGCCACCACACACCCTGCGGCAGGCACCGGACGAGGAGAAGCAGGAGAAGCCCCGCCGGCAGCGCCCGCAGCATGGCGACGGTGAGCGGATAGCCGGCCGGCAGAAGCTCTGTGGTGACGATATAGGTGCTGCCCCAGATGGCCGGGGCGGTCGCGGTGAGAAGGACGTCGGAGGCGCGGGACATAATTATCTCCAAACAAAGAATCTTGATGTCAAGATATATCATTTTATCTTGACGTCAAGACAACGGCGCCGTTAAGTCGCGCCATGGATCACGTCGACAGAATTCTCGCCCAGTGGAACCGCGAACGGCCGGACCTCGATGTCGAGCCGATGGGCCTGCTCGGCCGCCTCGCGCGGCTACGCACCCATCTTGCCCGGGAAACCGAGAAGGCGCTGGCGGCGCACGGGCTGAACGCCGCGAGCTTCGACGTGCTGGCGACCCTGCGCCGCGCCGGTCCGCCCTACCGGCTTTCGCCGGGTGACCTGCTCGCCACCACCATGGTCAGCTCGGGCACGATGACCAACCGGCTCGACCAGCTCGAAAAGGCGGGCCTCATCGAACGCGCGCACAATCCCGAGGACCGGCGCAGCGTCATCATCGCGCTGACGCCGAAGGGTTTCGCGCTGGTCGATGCGGCGGTGACGGCCCATGTGGAGAACCAGCATCGCCTGCTGGAGGCGCTCGGCACGGAAGACCGCGCGGCGCTGGACGGCCTGTTGCGAAAGTTCCTGGCCGCGTTCGAATAGCACAGTTCCGCATTTCTCCGACGCCGGACCGCTTGGCACCTTTGCTGGAATTGCTCCCGGTCAGATGCGGCCGGCGAGCCGCTCGACCCGCGCAAGATGCGCCTTGCGTTTTTCCTCGCTCGCGCGGTCCATGTCGTGCAGGCTCACCATCCTGAAATCGAGGCCCTTGGCGCAGAAGGCGGCGATGCCGCGCTTCAGGAGCCGCTTCACCGGATTGCCCATGTAGAGATGCACCACCCACCAGGGCGAGCCGGTCGTGGTGAACGCCCAGAACAGGCGGATATTGCCGAGCCGCGGCTGGATGCGCCCGCCGGCCGGATCGTTCTCGAAGGCGACGCCGGGCGCGAACACCCGGTCGAAGAAGCCCTTCAGGATGGCCGGGAAATTGAACCACCATTGCGGAAAGACGAGCACCAGCCCCTCCGCCTCTTTCAGGCGGGAAACGAAAGGTTCGGCTTCGGACGGGTCGTAGCCCGGTTCGAAGTAGCGGGCGCGCTCGGACGGCGTCAGGCGCGGGTCGAAGCCCTCGCGGTAGAGGTCGAGCAGATCGACCGCATGGCCGTTCGCCTCCAGCCGCCGCCGCACCGTGCCGGCGACGCTTGCGGCGAAACTTTCCTCCAGCGGATGGGCGAGCACGAGCAGGATGCGCATGCCGGCCTCAGAACAGCGAGCCCTGGCGGGGCGCGGGCTTCTCCTCCGCCTCGCCCTTCGCGGCCTTCCTGCGCGGCGGCGTGCCGCCGCCCGCGCCGGTGACGGCGTCCACCGTGCCGTCGGCGAACTCGATGGCGATGGTGCGGCCGGGGCCGAGGCCGGCGGCGCCCTTCACCGGCGCGCCCTCCTCGTCGCGCACCAGCGCGTAGCCGCGCTTCAGCACGTTGCGGTAGGAGAGCGATTGCAGCATGCGGTCCTGCGCCTGCAGGAGGGCGCGGCGGCGGGCGAGATCGCCGGCGAGCGCGCTCTCGGCGCGCAGCGCAAGGCCCGACAGGCGGTCGCGCGCCCGGCCGGTCTGCGCGGCGATGCGGGCGGGCGTCGCGCGCAGCGAGACGTCGAAGGCGGCGAGGCGCGCGCGGAGCTGGTCGAGCCGGCGCTCGACGATGCGTTCGGCGCGCTGCAGGCGGTCGGCGACGCGCTGGCGGCGCTCGGCGATGCGGGTGAGCAGCATGTCGGGCCGCAGATGCGCCGCCGTGCGCTCGAAGGCGCGGCGCTTGCCCGCCGTGTTCATCTGCAGGCCGCGGCCAAGGCCCGCCGCTGCCTCGTCGAACCGGCGGCGCGGCAGGGCGAGGAGCTGGTCGAGCGAGGGCAGCGCCCGGGCGAGCGCGCGAACGCCCTGCCGGCGGCTGTCCATCTGGCGCGCCGTGGCGCCGCGCAGGCGCGCGGTGAGCGAGGCGACCTCCGCATCGAGATCGGCCTTCACCGGCACCGCCATTTCGGCAGCCCCCGTCGGCGTCGGCGCACGGCGGTCGGCGGCGTGGTCGATCAGCGTCCAATCCGTCTCGTGGCCGACGGCGGAGATGAGCGGGATCGTCGAGGCGGCCGCGGCGCGCACGACGATCTCGTCGTTGAAGCTCCAGAGGTCCTCCAGGCTGCCGCCGCCGCGCGCGACGATCAGCACGTCCGGCCGCGGCACCGCCCCGCCGGGCGCAAAAGCGTTGAAGCCCTCGATGGCCGCGGCGACTTCCTGCCCCGAGCCCTCCCCCTGGACCTTGACCGGCCAGACGACGACATGGACCGGGAAGCGGTCGGCGATGCGGTGCAGGATGTCACGGATGACGGCGCCCGTCGGCGAGGTGACGACGCCGATCACCTTCGGCAGGAACGGCAGCGGCCTCTTGCGCTCCGCATCGAAGAGGCCTTCGGCGGCGAGCTTGCGGCGGCGCTCCTCGAGCAGCGCCATCAGCGCGCCGGCCCCGGCCGGCTCCAGCGCCTCGATGACGATCTGGTATTTCGAGGAGCCGGGGAAGGTGGTGATCTTGCCCGTCGCGATCACCTCCATGCCCTCTTCCGGCTTGAAGCGCAGGCGCGAGAAGCTGCCCTTCCAGATCACCGCGTCGATGCGCGCGCGATCGTCCTTCAGCGAGAAATAGGCGTGGCCCGAGGAATGCGGGCCGCGATAGCCGGAGATCTCGCCGCGCACGCGCACCTGGTCGAAGGCCTGCTCGACCGTGCGCTTGATGGAGCCGGAAAGCTCCGACACCGAATATTCGGCAAGATTGCTGGGCGAATCAGTCTCGGGGAAAAAGCTCATGCGGCAAAGTGTAGTGCGTTTGCCGGCGGATGACAGGGTGCCGCGGCCGGCATCCCCAGCCCACTTCGCCGTTCCCCCGCGCTATTCGGGCCTCACCCGGTAAAGACGCAGCACGGCGCCCTGCGTGGCTTCGACCGGTTCGAGATAGGCCGGCACCTCGCCCTTCAGGAGGCTGGCATAGAGCCCCTGCGGCTCCGCGTCGGCGATCAGGTTCGTCTGGGCGTTGCGCGGGCAGAAGGCGAGCAGCGTCACATCGGCGCCGCGCAGGAACGCTTCGGCCTGCCGGGGATTGGACAGGCCGATATGCAGTTCCGTCAGCATGCCGCCCTGGTTGCGGTGGTAGGGCGCCGAGAGCACGCGGTGGCCGGTGAAGCGCAGGATCGGCGCACCGAGATCCGAGACGGCGGCGACCACGCCGACCGGCTCGCGGGCGAGCGGCGCCAGCACGGCCTCGTCGGTGCAGGAGGGCGGCTTCGCGCCCGCCGTAAACTGGGCGCGCAGCACGTCGCCCGACTGGCCGGGCAAGAGCGCGCCGGCAAGCGCCCAGGTGGCGGGCGTCGAGGCAAGCGTCAGGCCGGCAAAGGCAAGGCCGAGCTTCAGGTTCTTCGGCTGCGCATTGGCAGCCCTGCGCAGCTGGGCGATCATCCGGCCGAGCGGGATGGCCGCGAGCCCGTAGACGAAGATCGCGCCGCGGATCTGGATGATCGAGACGGCGAAGGCGACGACCAGCAGCGCAAGCAGGATCAGGTGCATCTCGGCGGCTTCGCGGCGACGCACGCTCCAGAGGCAGGCGGCGATGGCGAGAAGGCCGGTGGCGTAGAAGCTGGCGATCGAGGCGGGATCGAGGCGGAACTGGGCGGCGGCCGACTGGGCCTCGATGACCATGTCGAGCCAGAAGGTCTTCAGCAGCGGGTCGAGCGCGTCGAGCGGATTGGCAAGGCATCCGGGCGCGATCAGCAGCACCGCGGCGGCAACGACGCCGCCCGCGCCCGCAAGCGCGGCAAGCCGGCCGTAGAACGGCCAGGCGCTCGCCAGCGATGCCGTCAGGAACAGCGTGCCGCCGCCCAGCGTCGCCAGCGCGTAGAAACCGTAGGACAGGCTGTCGCAGGTCACCTGCGTATAGCGCGACGGCGCGACGGTCGCGAAGAAGGCGCCGGTCACCGTCAGGGCGAGGGCGAGGCTGAAGGCGGTGGCCGCGTCGCGGAAGGCACGGCCGTGCCAGGCCCAGCGCAGGGCGACGACGAGGCAGACCGCGCCGATCAGCGGCGTCGTTTCCGCGCCGATGGCGATGGCAAAGCCGGCAAGCACGCCCGCAATGGCATGGTCGCGCGCCCGCATGTCGGGCGAGAGCAGCATCGCCGCAATGCCGGTCACCAGCGCGATCTGCACGTTGTGATGGTCGATCGAGCCGGGCTGGAAGCGATTGAGCGACACGACGAGGATGGCGGTCAGGACCAGCGTCGCATGCATCGCCATGGTGCCGCCCAGCCGGTAGCCGGCAAGCCCCGCGCCGAAGAGCACCGGCACGACGAGGAAGGACGGCCAGACCGCGAGCGCCAGCGCCTCGGCCTGCCGCTGGCCGGCGAAAAGCGAGAAGAAGCTGATCAGGTTGGCGATCGGCAGGTCGACGAAGCGCGACCAGTGCATGGGCGTGCCGCCCGCAAGGCCGAGACGGTACTGCGTCGTGTCGAACCAGCTCTGCCCGGCCAGGAGGTCACGCACCACGACGAGCCGCATCGCATCGTCATTGTCCGCCCCGACATAGTCGCTCGCGAAGGGCAGCGACAGCGCGAGCAGCACCGCGATCGTCAGCAGGCTGTAGAAGGCGAGCACGCGCCAGGTCATCCCGGTGCGCCCGGCAGGCGCGTCCCCGGTTGCGAACGGCAGGGCCGCAGGCATGGATTTCGACACGTTTCGCCCCTTCGTCCGTCATTGGAAGCCAGCCGAAACCTAGCCTTAACCTTCTCAAGAAATAGTAAAACCGTGGGTCGCATGAGGCCGCCCCGCACGGGAGAATGCACGCCATGACGGAAGCCTTGCTGGAAGACCTTGAGATCGCCGTGCTGCTGCCCTGCTACAACGAGGCGCAGACGATCGGCGACGTCGTGAGCGGTTTCCGCGCCGCGCTGCCCTCAGCCCGCATCTATGTCTACGACAACAACTCCACGGATTCGACCGCGCTGCGCGCGGCGCTGGCCGGCGCGACCGTCGTGCGCGAACGCCGCCAGGGCAAGGGCAACGTGGTGCGCCGCATGTTCTCCGACATCGAGGCCGACATCTACATCATGGCCGACGGCGACGGCACCTATGCCGCCTCCGACGCGCCCGAGCTCATCCGCACGCTGATCACCGAGGGTGCCGACATGGTGGTCGGCACGCGCCGCGGTGTTACCGCCGACGCCGGCCGGCAGGGCCACGCCTTCGGCAACCGCATCTTCAACACCCTCTTCCGCTCGCTGTTCGGCAACGATTTCTCCGACATCTTCTCCGGCTACCGCGCCTTCTCGCGCCGGTTCGCCAAGAGCTTCCCGGCCGTTTCCGGCGGCTTCGAGATCGAGACGGAAATGTCGGTGCACGCCTCGCGCCTGCGCATGCCGATCGCCGAGCTGGAACTCGACTACGGCCGGCGGCCGGAGGGCTCGCATTCGAAGCTCTCGACCTTCAAGGACGGCGCGAAGATCCTCTGGATGTTCGCCATGCTGATGAAGGAGACGCGGCCCTTCGTGTTCTTCGGCACGATCAGCGGCCTCTTCATGGCGGCAAGCCTCACCTTCATGGCGCCGGTTCTGGCGGCCTATTTCCGCACCGGCCTCGTCGAGCGCATGCCGACCTGGGTGTTCTCGCTCGCCCTGATGATGATCTCGTTCCTCGTCTTCTCCGCCGGCCTCATCCTCGATTCCCTGGCGCGCGCCAGAGCCGAGCAGCTGCGCATCCACTACATGAACCAGTCCGCCGGCCGGTACGTCCGCACCGCCCGCAAGGCGGACAAGGCGGCGCGGCATCTCGCGGCCTGATCGAACGGAAGACGACCATGAACAGGGAAACCACCAACCGCATCCGTTTCGTGATCGAGGACGTGCTGCCGCCGATCCTGCGCGATTCCGTGCTGTTCAAGCAGGCCGCAAGCCTCGTCTGGGGCAAGCATATCGGCAAGCTCGCGACGTTCCGCGAGCGCGCGCCCTTCCTCACCGCCGCGGAATATGAGGATCTTTATCGCGAACATCCACGCGTCCATGCCGGCACGGACAATTCGCGGGCCTGCATCGACCGCATCGTCGCCTCCATTCTCGGCGATAGCGTCTGCGACGTCGGCTGCGGCACCGGCGCGCTGCTCAGCCACATCAAGACGGGCAATCCCGGCCTGAAGCGGCTGGCGGGCGTCGATTTCGTCGTGGAGGATGCCGCGAGCATCGCCGGTGTCGAATATGTCGCGGCGATGATCGAATCCCTGCCCTTCGCGGACGGCGAGTTCGACACGGTCGTCTGCACCCATGTCATCGAGCATGTGCTGGAATACCGCCAGGCGATCGCGGAGCTGCGCCGCATCGCCCGCCGGCGGCTGATCATCGTCGTGCCGCGGGAGCGGGAATACCGCTACAGCTTCAACCCGCACTTCAACTTCTTCCCCTATACGCATTCCTTCCTGCGCGCCGTGCATCCCGTGCCGCAGCGCCATGTCTGCGTCGATATCGGCCGGGACATCTTCTACATGGAAGACCGCGCGGAGCCGGACGCGTGACGACGAGCGCCTACAGCCCCGCGATCTGGGCCGGCCTCCTCGGCACGCCGCTCCTGATCGCGGCAGGACAGGTGCTGTTCAAGCTGACGAGCGGCACGACCGGCGACTTCGGCCTCAAGGGGCTGGCGGCGCTGGCGTTCAACCCGCTGCTGCTGCTGGCGCTCGCGATCTACGGGGCCGGCACCGTCATCTGGATCTTCGTGCTGAAGGCGGTGCCGCTGACGATCGGCTATTCCTTCATGGCGCTGACCTTCTGCTTCGTGCCGCTCCTCGCCAGCCTCTTCCTCGGCGAGGCGCTGACGCTGCGCTATGCGCTCGGCGCCTTTCTCATCATCGGCGGCATGCTCGTCATCAACGGCTGAGCCTATCCTTCGAAATGCGCCCGCGTTTCGGCATCCGCCGGGAAGAAGCTCTCGATCAGCACGCCCTGCACCAGCGCGTCCTGCGCCGAGCCGAAGGAGGTGAGCGTGGTGATCCAGTTGAAGTGCTTTGTCCCGATCTTCATCTCGATCGGCAGGATCGGCAGCCGGTCCGTCTCCGGAAAGGCCTCCAGCGCGGCCCGGATGTCGGCGGCGGCGGCCAGCCTTTCGATGCGCTTCGAAAGCGGGCTGCGCGGGCCCTGCAGCCAGGCCTCGGCGCGGATGCGATGCACGAGGTCGGCTGCCGATTGCGCCCAGTTGACGACGATCGAGCGCAGCGGCGTCGGGCCGAGATAGGCATCGAGGAAATTGTCGCCCGGCAAGACCGCGATGCCCGCCATGCCGGCAAGGCCGAGAAAGGCCTGGTTGGCGGCGAGCACGTTGTATTCATGGTCGAAGACGACGCCCGGATAGGGGTCGTGCCGGGCGAGGATGAGGCCGATCGCCTCCGCCACGGCCGGCGGAAAGGCCGCAAGGCTCGCCGCCGGCGCCGTCGCGAAGCGCGGGCGGAAGCCGGCGGCGGAAAACAGCATGCCCTGGTCGCGCGCGGGAATGTCGAGCACGGCGGAGAGGCGCAGGATCATGCCTTCCGAGGGGCGCGAGCGGCCGGTCTCGAGGAACGAGAGATGGCGGGCGGAGATGCCGGCCTCGGTCGCCAGCTCCAGCTGGCTCATGCGCCGGTGGCTGCGCCATTCCTTCAGGTGTTCGCCGAATTCCATTGTCGCCTCCCGTTCGGTGCCCGCGTACTCAACAGGAAGCGCGGCATGATTTCCATTACCTCCAAGGTAATTGGTTTGCATCCCCGCCCTCGGCAGGATGGGCCCATCGAAACGAAAGGAGCCCACCATGTTCGCTACCCTCAACCGCAACCTTCTGAAGTCCGTCATGCTCTTCGACGGCGTCTTCTCGCTGGCCGTGGCCGCCGGCCTCTTCGCCTTCTCCGGCCCGGTCGGCACCCTCGTCGGCCCGCATGCGACGCCGGCCGTCCTCCACGGCTTTGCCGCCTTCTTCGTCGTCTGGGGCGTCTTCCACGTCGCCGTCGGCCGGCAGGCGCGGCCTTCGCCCGCTGCCGTCCGCGTCGCCATCGCCGGCGATACGGCCTGGCTCATCGGCAGCCTCGCCGTCCTCGTCTTCGCCAGCGGCGGGCTGACCTTCGCCGGCATGGGCCTCATCGCGCTCGCCGCCGTCGCGGTCGCCGACATCATGCTGCTCAAGCAGATCGGCCTTGGCCGGCAGCAGCGCGCCGCGCTTGCCTGAACGTGCCGATGCCCGCATCCCCTTCGCCCCCGCCAAAAGCGGGGGTGCTGCCGTTCCAGGTCCCGCGCAACGCGTCATCTATCACCTGGGGGAGATTCCCCTTCCCCGGAAAATGCACTACCGTCGCGCCCGATTGAACACGGGGAGCCTTTCATGCGCGTCATTTTTTCCGAGGACCACAAGCTCAGGAACGCCCGCAGCGAGCTTTACGGCGGCGAGCTGGTGGCGCCCTTCGAGGCGCCGTTCCGGGCGGAATGGATCCTGGCGGCGGTCAAGGATGCCGGCTTCACCGACGTTTCCGCGCCGGAACGCCACGGGCTCGAGACCGCGCTGAAGGTGCATGACGCCGGCTACCTTTCCTTCCTGGAAGGGGCCTGGGAGAAATGGAAGGCCGCCGGCTACAAGGGCGAGGCCATCGCCACCTCGTTCCCCGTGCGCCGCACCTCGCCGCGCATCCCGACCCAGATCGACGGCCTGCTCGGCTATTATTGCAACGCCACGGAAACGGCGATCTCGCCCGGCACCTGGGAAGCCGCCGTCTCCTCCATGCAGAGCGCGGTGACCGCGGCCGATATCGTCGCGGACGGCGCGAAGGCCGCCTTCGCGCTCTGCCGCCCGCCGGGCCACCATGCCGGCATCGACAGCTTCGGCGGCTATTGCTTCATCAACAACGCCGCCGTCGCCGCCCAGCGCTTCCTCGACAAGGGTGCGAAGAAGGTTGCCGTGCTCGACGTCGACTTCCACCACGGCAACGGCACGCAGGACATTTTCTACGAGCGGGGCGACGTCTATTTCGCCTCGCTGCACGGCGATCCGGCCGAAGCCTTCCCGCATTTCCTCGGTTATGCGGAAGAGACCGGCAAGGGCGCCGGCGAAGGCACGACGCAGAACTATCCGATGCCGCCCGGCACGCCCTTCTCCGTCTGGGAAGCGGCGCTCACCGATGCCCTGAAGCGCATTTCGGCCTTCGGCGCCGAGGTGATCGTGCTCTCGCTCGGCGTCGATACCTTCGAGAAGGATCCGATCTCCTTCTTCAAGCTGACCTCGCCGGATTACATCACGATGGGACGGGCGGTCGCGGCAAGCGGCGTGCCGGTGCTCGTCGTCATGGAAGGCGGCTACGGCGTGCCGGAAATCGGCCCCAACGTCGCCAACACGCTGAAGGGCATTGCCGGCTGAGGCCAGCATCAATTTTCCTGAAGCAAGGCGTCACGATTATCCATTTGCCGCGTGACGCCCCCTCCTCTAGAGCATTTCCAGCCGAAGCGAAGTCGCTTTTTTCGTCGGATAATGCGGTAAAAACAAGAATCTGGAGCACCGGGAGGGCTTTTCATGGCCGACCAACAGACAGCGACGGGCGGCGGGCTTTCGGGCTCGGGCAATGCGGGGCTCCTCACGGGCATCCTGCTATGCTTCGGCTCGATGTCGAGCATCCAGTTCGGCTCGGCTTTCTCGGCGACCGCGATCGATGCCTACGGCCCCTCGACCACGACATTCCTGCGCCTCGTCATGGCGGCTGCGATCCTGGCCCTGATCGTTCGGCCGCCGATGCGCGCCTACAGCCGCGACCAGTGGAAGAGCGCCATGCTGCTCGGCGCCACCATGGCGGCAATGACACTCTGTTTCTTCGCGGCGATCCACCGCATCCCGCTCGGCCTTGCCGTCGCCATCGAGTTCCTCGGGCCGCTGGCGGTCGCCACCTGGTCGCTCGGCGCGGGCTGGCGGTTGATCTGGCCTGGCGCGGCCTTTATCGGCGTCGTGCTGCTGTCGCATGACGGCGCGGGCTGGGTCGGCGATCCCATGGGCATGCTGTTTGCCTGCGGTGCCGGCGTCGGCTGGGGCACCTACATCATCCTCATGAAGAAGACCGGCGCAGCGTTCAGGGGGCTCGAAGGGCTCTCCATGTCGCTGGTCTTCGCGGCCATCGTCGCGGCCCCCTTCGGCCTGCCGCGCGCCGCCGAGGCGCTGAACCCGGAAGGGCTCGGCATGATCCTCGGCCTCGCCGTGCTCGTGCCGCTCCTGCCCTATGCGCTGGAGATGATCGCGCTGCGCCGCATGCCGATGTCGGCCTTCGGCATCCTGATGAGCCTGGAGCCGGCGCTCGGCGCGCTCGCCGGCTTCCTCGTGCTCAGCCAGCCGATGACGCCCCTGCAGATGCTCGGCACGGCGCTTGTGGTGGCGGCAAGCGCGGGTGTCACGTCCAGCGGAAAGGGCGAAGGCGAGGGGAAAACCGCCTGAAAGCGGCCTCTTTCATGTTCCTGCCGCAATCGCTAGGTTGAAGCAGAATCATCGACGTTTCCGGGGACATTCCATGTACAAGAAAGTTGCGCTCGTCGCGCTCGCCGCGACCTACCTTTCCGCCTGCACGACGACGGATCCCTATACGGGCGAGCAGAAGGTTTCCAACACGGCCGGCGGTGCGGCGATCGGTGCGGGCGTCGGCGCGGTTGCCGGCCTCCTGATCGGCAACAACCCGGTGCAGCGCCGCAATGCCGCGCTGATCGGCGCCGGCGTCGGGGCGCTGGCGGGCGGCGCCATCGGCAACTACATGGACAACCAGGAAGCCGAGCTGCGCGCCCAGCTTCAGGGCACCGGCGTTTCCGTCACGCGCATGGGCGACCGCATCATCCTCAACATGCCGTCGAACGTCACCTTCGCCACCGACCAGGACCAGGTGATCCCGCCGTTCTATCCGACGCTCGATTCGGTCGCGCTCGTCTTGCGCAAGTTCGACAAGACGCTGATCGACGTCGACGGCCACACCGATTCGGTCGGCAATGCCGGCTACAACATGGACCTCTCCAACCGCCGCGCCAACTCGGTCGCCAACTATCTGGCCGGCCGCGGCGTCGACCCGCGCCGCATGTCGGCGATGGGCTACGGCCTGGAACGCCCGATCGCCTCCAACGCCTCGGAAGCCGGCCGCGCGCAGAACCGCCGCGTCGAGATCGCGATCTCGCCGCTCAAGCAGGGCTGATCCGTCGGCGGTTGGCGCGTGGGGCCGTCACGGCCCTTCGCGGCCCGGCCCCCATTCCAGCCGCTTGTAGTCGAAACCGTATTTCAAGGTCGGCTTGACGATCTCGAAATAGGGCGAGAGGTCGAAGTCGCGCGGCGTATAGAGCGAATGATGGCGGATATGCAGGATCTCCTCGCGCGAATAGGTCGAGGTCGCCGCGGCATGGCCGGGCGCGCGCGTGACGTCCGGCAGGATCGGGTAGCGGATCATCTCGAAGGCTTCCGCAATCAGCGTCGAGCAGATCGCCCGCGTCGGATCGCCTGAGCCGAAGGCGATCAGGCGGCGGCGCCAGCGCACCGGCACGGGCGGCGTCGGCAGGAAGTAGCGCAGCATGTCCGTGATGTTCTTCAGATCGTATTTCAGGCCGAGGCGCGAGACCATGAAGGCGATGAGCGCGTCGCGATCCTCCGGCGTCAGCCCGACCGGGCGGCAGATGCGCGTGTTGTAGGTACGGTACTTGGTGAGCGGCACGGCGACGCAGCCCTCGCCGAGATTGACTTCGATGAGCTGCGGGCGCTGCGTGGCGGGCAGCGCCGCCTGGTCCAGCGTCAGCGGCACCTCGTCGCCGACGAAGAACGCGGCATGGGACCAGGTGGACTGCGTCAGGTACTTGATCGCCGCCGAGACCTTCTGGTTGCCCTCCACCAGAAGCACGTCGCCGGGCCGCAGCGTGCGCGCCAGCGTTTCGGGGTCGGAGGGCGTATAGGGCTCGTAGCCGGAGGTCTGGCTTTGCAGCTTGTCGGCGAAACGGCGGCCGATGCGATCGAGCAGCGTGTCGCGGCTTGCGTTAAGCGGCTTCAGTCCGGCGGTCACGTCGCGTCCTTCGCAGTGTGGATCGTTTCCGCTTTTCCCCGAATCGCGAAAACGCTCCATCTGTTTGTCTTTACGCAATTCCGGACGCAAAACCGCTGCGCACTTTTGCTGGAATTGCTCCAGGCCCCGGCCACTCTAGCCCTACGCGCGACATCCTGTCGAGGTTGACCGGAGCAGCTTCGATCCTATATTTAGAATTATTCTAAACTGGATTGTCGTCAATGTTCTCCCGTCTTCTCCATCCCGGCAAACGCAGCCTCGAATCCCTCAGCGAACAGGAAATCCTCGCCCTCGCCATTTCCTCGGAAGAGGATGACGGGCGCATCTATCTCGCCTATGCCGATGCGCTGCGCGACGCCTATCCGCATTCCGCCCGCATCTTCGAGGAAATGGCGGAGGAGGAAAGCCATCACCGCCAGCTGCTGATCGACCGGCATGTGGCGCGCTTCGGCGACCGCATCCCGCTGGTGCGGCGCGAATATGTGCGCGATTTCCCCGAGCGCAAGCCGGACTGGCTGATCGCGAACATGCCGCTCGAGGCGATCCGCGCCCAGGCCGAGACGATGGAGGAGGCCGCGCACCGCTTCTACCTCGCCGCCGCCTCGCGCACGCAGGACGCGGCGACCCGAAAACTGCTCGGCGACCTGGCCCTGGCGGAAAAATCCCATGAATCGCTTGCCCGCCGGCTCGGCGAACAGCACATACCCGCCGACGTGAAGGCGGAGGAGGACCAGACGGCGCGGCGGCAATTCGTGCTGACCTATGTGCAGCCGGGCCTTGCCGGCCTGATGGACGGCTCGGTCTCGACCCTCGCGCCGATCTTCGCCGCCGCCTTCGCCACGCAGGACACCTGGCAGACCTTCCTCGTCGGCCTCTCGGCCTCCGTCGGCGCCGGCATCTCCATGGGCTTCACCGAAGCGGCGCATGACGACGGAAAGCTCTCCGGCCGCGGCTCGCCGGTCAAGCGCGGCCTTGCCTCGGGCATCATGACGGCCTTGGGCGGCCTCGGCCATGCTTTGCCCTATCTCATCCCGAACTTCATGCTGGCGACGACCATCGCCGTCTTCGTCGTCTTCGTGGAGCTGTGGGCGATCGCCTTCATCCAGAACCGCTACATGGAAACGCCGTTCTTCCGCGCCGTTCTCCAGGTCGTGCTCGGCGGCAGCCTCGTCCTGGCCGCGGGCGTGCTGATCGGCAATGCATAGCAATTCCAGCAAAAGTGCGAAGCGGTTTTGCGTCCGGAACTGCGTAAAAAACAGATAGGGCGTTTTCGCGATTCGAAGAAAAGCGGAAATGCTCTGGGGGAATGGATAAGTTCTACCGGCCTGTCGGGCGGTTCATGTCGCGCACCACCCAGCGGAAGAAAAGATAGACGCCGACGCCCATGATGGCGAGCGGCAGGAGATTGGCAGCAGAATCCATGTCGACCTCTATACCCTCCCGACAAGGGAATTAAGGTCTTGCTAACCAATCTTCAATCCACGAGCAGGCGACGGTCCGTTCACAAAATGCGACCGACGCTCACGAATTGGCAAGCGGGGCGTCGCCGCCCCGCTCCTGTCCCGGTCAGGCGCGCAGCGTGCCGCCCGTGGTCTTGGCGACATTGCCGACGATCCTGGCGGTGAGCGCCTCGAAATCCTCGTCGGTCAGCGTCTTGTCGGTCGGCTGGAAGACGACCTCGATGGCGACCGACTTCTTGCCCTCGCCGAGCGATGCGCCCTCGAAGACGTCGAAGACGTTGACGGCGGCGATCAGCTTGCGGTCGGCGCCGGTGGCCGCGCGCACGATGGCGCCCGCTTCCACCGTCTTGTCGACGACGAAGGCGAAGTCGCGCCTGACGGCCTGGAAGGGCGAAAGGTCGAGCGCCGGCTTGGTGCGGGTCGCCTTCTTCTTCGGGTCCGGCATGGCGTCGACGAAGATCTCGAAGCCGCAGAGCGCACCCGATACGTCGAGCGCGCCGAGCGCCTTCGGATGGAACTCGCCGAAATATCCGAGCACGATCTTCGGCCCCATCTTGATCGTGCCGGACCGGCCCGGGTGATACCATGCGGGCGCGCCCGGCTCGATCTGCACATTGCCCATCGGCAGGCCGCAGGCCTCGATGACGGCAAGCGCGTCGGCCTTGGCGTCATAGACGTCGACCGGCTTGCCGCCGCCCTTGGCGGCGTTCGACCAGAGGCGGCCGGAACCGGAAAGCGAGGCCGTGCCGCGGCGCACGCCGCCGGCAACGCGGCGCTGCCCCTCGGGCCTGTCGTTTTCATAGGTGCCGGAAACCTCGAAGAGCGCGACGTCACTATGCCCCTTGTCGGCATTGCGCTGCGCGGCGGCGATGAGGCCCGGCAGCAGCGAGGGGCGCATGTCCGACATGTCCGACGCGATCGGGTTGGAGAGCGCCAGCGAGGCCGCGCCGCCGCCGAAGAGCTCCGCATGGGCCTTCGGGATGAAGGACCAGGTGACGGCCTCCAGCATGCCGCGCGCGGCAAGCGCCCGCTTGGCAAGGCGCGAGCGGATCTGCAGCGTGGTCAGGATGCGGCCGTTGACCGCCCCGTGGCTTTCGAGCGGCGCCGGCTTGATATTGTCGACGCCGTGGATGCGCATGACCTCTTCCACGAGATCCGCCTTGCCCTCGACGTCGGGACGCCAGGAGGGCACCGCGACGGAGACGCGCTCGCCCGCGCCCGTGACGGTGAAGCCGAGGCGCGTCAGGATGTCCACGCTCTCTTCCGGGGAGACGTCAAGGCCCGTCAGGCGCTTGACCTCGGAGAACGGGAAATCGACGACCTTGGCCGAAAAGCCCTTGTAGCCGACGACGTCGGTTCTGGCGGCCACGCCGCCGCAGAGCTCCAGCACCAGTTCGGTGGCGCGTTCGAGGCCGGGCACCATGTATTGCGGGTCGACGCCGCGCTCGAAGCGGTAGCGCGCATCGGTGATGATGCCGTGCGCGCGGCCGGTCTTGGCGATGTTCATCGGGTCCCAGAGCGCCGATTCGATCAGCACGTCGACGGTGTTCTCGTCGCAGCCCGAATGCTCGCCGCCCATGATGCCGCCGATCGATTCGACGCCGTCATCGTCGGCGATGACGACGTTGGACGGGTTCAGCGTGTATTCGCGCGTGTCGAGCGCCAGAACCTTTTCGCCTTCCGCCGCGCGGCGCACGACGAGGTTTCCCTTCACCTTGGCCGCGTCGAAGACGTGCAGCGGGCGGCCCTGGTCGAAGGTCATGTAGTTGGTGATGTCGACGAGCGCGTTGATCGGGCGAAGGCCGATGGCGAGAAGCCGCTGCTGCATCCAGCGCGGGCTCGGGCCGTTCCTGACGCCGCGCACGAGCCGGAGCGCAAAGCCCGGGCAGAGATGATCGTCACCGCCGAGTTCCAGCCTGACCTTGACCGGCGTCTCGCCCTCGACCTTGAAGGACGGCGCCTTCGGGGCCTTCAGCGTGCCGAGGCCGGCGGCGGCGAGGTCGCGGGCAATACCGAAAATGCTCGTGCAGTCCGGGCGGTTCGGCGTCAGGTTGATCTCGATGACCGGGTCGTCGAGGCCGGCATAGGCGGCATAGCTCGTGCCCACCGGCGCATCGGCCGGCAGGTCGATGATGCCGTCATGGTCGTCGGAGATCTGCAGCTCCTTTTCCGAGCACATCATGCCGCGGCTCTCGACGCCGCGGATGGTGCCGACGGCGAGCGTCACGTCGATGCCGGGCACATAGGTGCCGGGCGCGGCGAAGGCGCCGACAAGGCCGGTGCGCGCGTTCGGCGCGCCGCAGACGACCTGGATCGGATCGCCCTTGCCGGTGTCGACCATCAGAAGCTTGAGCTTGTCGGCGTTCGGATGCTGCTCGGCGGAAACGACCTTGGCGATGACGAAGGGCTTGAAGGCCGCCTTGTCGTCGACGTCCTCCACTTCGAGCCCGATCGCCGTCAGCTTCGCGCAGATCTCTTCGAGCGTGGCGTCGGTGTCGAGATGGTCCTTCAGCCAGGAGAGGGTGAATTTCATGATCTTTCTCCTTGGATGCCGGTTATGCGCTGAGGCCGCCGAACAGGGTCGGCATGTCGAGCGGGCGGAAGCCGTAATGGCTCAGCCAGCGGACGTCGGCGTTGAAGAAGTCGCGCAGGTCCGGCATGCCGTATTTCAGCATGGCGATGCGGTCGAGGCCCATGCCCCAGGCAAAGCCCTGGTATTCGTCCGGATCGAGCCCGCCGGCGCGCAGCACGTTCGGGTGCACCATGCCGCAGCCGAGGATCTCCATCCAGTCCGTGCCTTCGCCGAACTTGACGATCGGACCCGACGAACGGTCGCACTGGATATCGACCTCGAAGGACGGCTCCGTGAACGGGAAGAAGGACGGGCGGAAGCGCATGGTGACGCTGTCGACCTCGAAGAAGGCCTTGCAGAACTCCTCCAGCACCCAGCGCATGTTGGCGACGTTCGCCTTCCTGTCGACCACGAGGCCCTCGACCTGGTGGAACATCGGCGAATGGGTGGCGTCCGAATCCTGCCGGTAGGTCTTCCCGGGGATGATGATGCGGATCGGCGGCTGCTGCGCCTCCATGGTGCGCACCTGCACGGGCGAGGTGTGCGTGCGCAGCACCTTGCGCTCACCCTTCTCGTCCGCCGGGAAGAAGAACGTGTCGTGCATCTCGCGGGCCGGATGGCCCTCCGGGAAGTTCAGCGCCGTGAAGTTGTAGTAGTCCGTCTCGATATCGGGCCCCTCGGCGATGGAGAAGCCCATGTCGGCGAAGATCGCGGTGATCTCGTCGACGATCTGGCTGATCGGATGGATGCGGCCGCGCTCGGCGGGCGAGGAGCGCACCGGCAGGCTGACATCCACCGTCTCGGCCGCAAGGCGCGCCTCGATGGCGGCGTCGCGCAGCGCCGACTTGCGCGCGGTGATCGCGTCGGTGACGCGGGTCTTCAGCGCGTTGATCGCCGCGCCGCGGGTCTGGCGCTCTTCCGGCGACATGGTGCCGAGCGTCTTCAGGAGTTCGGAGACGGAGCCCTTCTTGCCGAGGGCGCCGACGCGCACGGCTTCGATCGCCGCCTCGTCGGACGCTTCGGCGACGGCGGAAAGAAGGCCATGTTCCAGTGTGTCGAGTTCAGTCATCTTTACCTGCTTTGCTTGCGTCGGCCGCGCGGGGCGGCAGGAGAACCTGCGACAGATAGCGGGTTGCGGCGAGGAAACGCCGCAGATCACTACCCATGTGCACGCGCCCGATCAATCGGGTGAGCCATAAAAACTTGGCGAGGAACGCCACGAGAAGACAGAGTTCGGCGAGCGCATCGCCCGGCGCGCTCTCCATCCAGGCGGACAGAGCCCGGCCGGCGGTCGTCTCGCCCTCCAGCGCGCTCGGCACGAGCTGGAGGAACAGCAGCCAGAGGTCGCGCGCCTGGGCGGTCGGCAGCGGCATGACGGCTTCCGGCTCCTCCTCGAAATCCATGTAGCCGACACGGCCGCCCTCAAGGAAGAGATCGCGCGGGTGCGGGCGACCATGACAGAGCCTTTTGGCATGCAGCGCGCCGAGATCGGCGGCGCAGGCGACAAGCAGGTCGTCGTGGTCGGCCGGATCGGCCGATTTCAAAACCCCGAGCTGCGCGCCGATCGTCGGGCCGGCATCGGAGAGCACGAGCGCGCTGCCGGAGCGGTAGAGCACCTTCGGCACCGGCAGGCCCGCCGCCGCGAAGGCCGCGATCCGCCGCACCTCGCGGTCGACCATCGCCTTCCTGTCGAGCTGCGGCGAGGGCCGCAGGAAGGGTTTGCGGAACAGAAGGGCGAGAGCATTTTGCGCCCGCGACCAGAAAACCGGCCGCTCCGCGCCGTAGCGCTTCACCCAGACGGTGCCGAACGACATCTCCACGCGCTCGATACGGCGCGCGCCACGGGCAAGGACGGCGAGAAGCGTCTCGATATCCTTGGCCGTCGCGTCCGGGATCGCGGAAAGATCGTTCAGCCTGCCATCCATCTCCAGTCCTTTAGCGAGGCCGGTCCATAAAGCAAAACCCGCACCGGTTCCCCGGCGCGGGTTTCACAACGAAACGATGTTTTGGTTGTGGAAGCGCCGGTCAGTTGACGGCGGCTTCAAACTCGTTCTTCGTGCCGGCATCCTTGAGGTATTCCAGCGCCTTCTTGGCGGCTGCGACGAGCGCGCCGAACGCTGCGGTCTCATGGATCGCCATGTCGGACAGAACCTTGCGGTCGACTTCGATGCCGGCCTTGTTGAGGCCGTCGATGAAGCGGCCATAGGTCAGGCCGTGCTCGCGGACGGCAGCGTTGATGCGCTGGATCCAGAGCGCGCGGAAATTGCGCTTGTTGACCTTGCGGTCGCGGTAGGCGAACTGCTTGGAACGATCAACCGCGGCCTTGGCGGCGCGGATGGTGTTCTTGCGGCGGCCGTAGAAGCCCTTGGCTGCCTTCAGCGTCTTCTTGTGCTTGGCGTGGGAGGTTACGCCGCGTTTTACACGTGCCATGTCATGATCTCCTTAACGTATCAAATCGCGCGATTAGTCTCAGAGACCGTTCGGCAGGTAGTTCTTGATGACCTTCTTGCCATCGGGCTCGGCCAGCACCATGGTGCCGCGCGCGTCGCGAATGAACTTGTTGGTACGCTTGATCATGCCGTGGCGCTTGCCGGCAGCGGCAGCGACGACCTTGCCGGTCGCGGTGATCTTGAACCGCTTCTTGGCAGACGACTTCGTCTTCATCTTGGGCATTTTGCTACTCCATTCTTCTTGAATTCGAGACGGCTGACGAGGCCATCTCCAGCGTAAAGAACGGCCACGGCATGCCCTGCCGGACCGTTCGGACGGCGGCTTGTAACCGATGTCCCCCAAAAGCGCAACCGGAATCCGTGAATTGCGGCATCCGGCGCGCAGAAACGGAAAAGCCGCCCCGAAAGGCGGCTTCGATCCGGTGGTCGTGAGGTCGCGATTACCGCGGAGCCAGCACCATCATCATCTGGCGGCCTTCGAGCTTCGGCTCGGCCTCCACCTTGGCGATGGTCAGCGTGTCTTCCTTGACCTGCATCAGGAGCTTCATGCCGAGTTCCTGGTGGGCCATTTCGCGGCCGCGGAACTTCAGCGTCACCTTGACCTTGTCGCCCTCTTCGAAGAAGCGGTTCATCGCCTTCATCTTCACGTCATAGTCATGCGTGTCGATGTTCGGGCGCATCTTGATTTCCTTGATCTCGACGATCTTCTGCTTCTTGCGCGCTTCGGCCGCCTTCTTCTGGTTGGCGTATTTCAGCTTGCCCAGGTCAAGGATCTTGCAGACGGGCGGTTCGGAGTTCGGCGAAATCTCCACGAGATCGAGGCCGGCTTCTTCGGCCATGCGGAGCGCCTGATCGGTCGGGACGATACCGTGGTTGTTGCCGTCGGCATCGATAAGCTGAACCCGGGGAATCCGGATTTCCTTGTTGGAGCGCGGGCCGTCCTTGACGGGAGCTTCCGCTTTGAAGGGTCTGCGAATGGTCGTGTTCTCCTCGAACTGTTTCGATAGGTATGGATCTGCGTCGACCGGGCCGTTTGCCCGCCTGGCGGCGTTTTCCGGCAATGTGTTGATCGCGCTTGTGAAGTCAATAGCATGCCGCGTGGAAAAAATCACCACCTGTCCTTGCAGGCGCGAATCTGGTCTAGCTCTCGGCAAAAGACCGGCCAACGGGCGGTTTGCCGCGGTCGGGACGCAGGACAAGGAGATAGGCATGACGGCGGCGAACGGCAATGGGACCCCGACAGAATTCATCACCGTCGGCGCGGGCGACGACGCCCGCAGGATCGCCGTCGCGCTGCAGCCGGCGGCCGGCGGCAACGGGCTTGCGCATTTCGTCTGGCTCGGCGGCTACCGCTCCGACATGACGGGCACCAAGGCGGTGGAGCTGGCCGGGCTTGCCGCCCGTCTCGGCACCGGCTGCGTGCGCTTCGACTATTCCGGCCACGGCGCCTCGGGCGGCGCCTTCGTCGACGGCACGATCTCGCGCTGGCTGGAGGAGGCGCTCGCGGTGATCGACCACGCGGCAGGGACGCTCGGCACGCGCCGCGCCGTGCTCGTCGGCTCCTCGATGGGCGGGTGGATCGCGCTGCGCGCCGTGGCCGAGCTTGCCGCACGCGGCGGCATCGAGATTGCCGGCCTGGTGCTCATCGCGCCGGCGCCGGACTTCACCTCGGAGCTGATCGAGCCGAACCTGACGCAGGCCGAACGCACGGCGCTGGCCGAGCGCGGCCAGTTCGAGGAGCCGACGCCCTACGGCCCCGACCCGAACATCTACACGAGAAAGCTCATCGAGGACGGCCGCGACAACCGCGTGCTGACCGGCGCGATCGAGACCGGCTGCCCCGTGCATATCCTGCAGGGCATGGCCGATCCGGACGTGCCGTATGGCCATGCGGTGCGCCTGATGGAACACCTTTCCGGCGACGACGTGGTGCTGACCATGATCCGCGACGGCGACCATCGCCTGTCGCGCCCGCAGGACATCGCCAAGCTCCTCGAGGCGGCGGAGGCCTTTGCCCGCGGGCAATGAAGCCCCGGCCGAATCACATTTTAACCATATTCCCGCATCGCCAATTCTCATGATTGACGAAGGCCCCACCTGACCGTTAACTCTTTGTTAACGATTAGGGGACGTTTCATGGCACGAATGATTGGTGCGAAGGCTGGGGTTGCGGCGGTGCTCGCCCTCCTCGCTTCTTCTTCCTCGGCTTTCACCGCGCCGGCTTCGGCACTTGCCATGCAGACCGGCGGCATAACCTCCCAGCCGATCGGCCATTACGAGTTCTGTCAGGCCAACGCTTCGGAATGCCGCGCCGGCGTGCGCGGCCAGGCGCCCGCCAAGGTGACGGCGTACGGCTGGACGGTGGTGCGCGAGATCAACGCCGGCACCAACAACGCCATCACGCCGATGACCGACAAGGACCTCTACGGCAAGGACGAGGTCTGGTCCTATCCGGACGGCGCGGGCGACTGCGAGGATTTCGTGCTGCTCAAGCGCAAGAAGCTGATGGAAAAGGGCTTTGCCGCCGGCGACCTGCTGATCACCGTCGTGCGCAAGCCGGACGGCGAAGGCCATGCCGTGCTGACGCTGCGCACCACGCAGGGCGACTTCGTCCTCGACAACCTCAACAACGACGTCAAGCTCTGGACGGAAACGCCCTACCGCTACCTGAAGCGCCAAGCCTCGTTCCATGCCGGCCGCTGGGTCTCGATCGAAAACGGCGATGCCGTCATGGTGTCGTCGGTCGGCCAGTAAGACACGTTTTTCGCAGGGGGACTGCGAGGGCCGCGGAGCGATCCGCGGCCTTTGTCTTTTCCGGAGCCGCCTCGTCACGCCGCCAGGGCGGCCGCGCCGACCCGCTTGTAGAAGAAGGTCGTCGCGCAGAAGCGGCCGTCCGGATAGAGCGCATAGTCGGGGATGACGCCGGCGCGCTGCCAGCCGAGGCGCTCGTAGACGGTCTCGGCGGGGCTGCCGGTGGCCGTGTCGAGCACCAGCACGGTCTTGCCGCGCCGGGCGGCTTCCGCCTCGGCGGCGGCCATCAGCGCGCGGGCGATGCCGCGGCCGCGCTCGCTTTCCATGACGAGCAGCTTCTTCACGTCCGCCCGGTGCGGCTGGTTCGGCATCTGGCGGATGCCGACCTGCACCGTGCCGACGATGCGCCCCGCCCGCTCGGCGGCAAAGAGCAGCGTCGCCCCCTCGCCGACCGCCGTCGCCACGTCCTGCCAGAAGGGCAGCGCATCGGCCGGCCCATAGGGCGCCATGAAGCCGACGGAGGCCCCGCCGGTCACGCAATCGGCCAGCACATCCGCCAATTCGCCCATCCGGGCCCGGGTTTCCTCGGCATCGAGCAGCCTGATCTCGCTCATCTCGTCCTCATGGCTCAGGGGCGGCCGCGGTCCAGCACCACGGCATAATGCGCCGGCGCGTCGCCGGGATTGTCGAAGACATGGCCCTCGGTGATGCTCATGTAGAGGCAATCGCCGGGGCGCAGGTCATGCACCGTCTCGCGAAGGGTCATGCGCAGGCGGCCCGAAAACAGCCAGACATGCTGCGTCATGCCCGCCCTGGCCGTTTCCGGCGGATAGGCGATGCGCGCGCCCGGCGGAAACGTCACCTCGATCACCTCGACGCGCGAGGCCGTGTTCGGCGCCGAGACGGCGCGGCGCTGGTAGCCCGTCTCGGGATCCCGCCAGACCACCTGGTCCTTGCGCCGCGACAGGGGATCGCCCGCCTCCCCGGAAAAGGCGAAGAAGGCGGAGAGCGTCAGGTCCAGCGCCGCGCAGAGCCTTGCGAGCAGCTGCGCCGTCGGGCTCGCCTCGCCGCGCTCGATGCGCGAGATCATCGCCCGGCTCACGCCGGAGGCCCCGGCGAGGTCGTCCAGCGTCAGGCCGCGCGCCGTGCGCAGCAGCCGCACCCGCTCGCCGATGGCACTTTCCAGAGGGTCGATTCCATTTTCCACTATCATGGAATAATTCTCCCTTATAATGGAGTCAACGGGCAAACCCGTCCGAAAATATTTTCCGGCCATGCCGCTCCGGCGACAATGCGACATCCTCCCGCCGGATAAGGTGCCGCAGCGAGAATCGGAGGGCGGGCGGATGACGGGTGAAGCACAGCGGGCGTCCTCGCTCTTTTCCATCACCGCCATCGTCGTTTCGATGACCTTCGTCGCCATCGGCAACGGGGTGATGCTGGCCTATGTGCCCTATGTGCTGTCGCAGGCCGGTGCGCCCTCCTGGACGCCGGGCGCGGCCGTCACGGCGATCGCCTTCGGCGGGCTGGTCGGCTGCGTCATCGCCGGCCCCGTCATCCGCCGGGTCGGCCATGCCCGCGCCTTTTCCTGCTCGCTGGCGCTGGTCATCATCGCCGCCTTCCTCGTCGCGCTCGGCGTCAACCCGATCCTGTGGATCCTCGCCCGCGGCCTCTACGGCGTGGCCGGCAACGCGAATTTCATCATCGCCCAGAGCTGGCTGAACCATGCCAGCGACAACCGCTGGCGCGGCAAGGCCATGTCCTTCTTCTACATGGCCTATGTGCTGGGGCTCGGCGTCGGTGCCTGGCTGTTCGGCCGCATGCCGGCAGACGGCAATCTCGCCCCGCTCGTCACCATCTTCGTCACCACGATCGCCCTGCTGCCGATCGGCCTCACCAAGCTGCCCACCCCGCCGGCGCCCGCCCGGGTCAGCGTCGATTTCGCCATGGCCTGGCGCAACTCGCCGGTCGCGCTGATCGGCGTGCTGGCCGCCGGCGGCCTTTCCATGGTGGTGCAGGGTTTTACCCCGATCTACGCCGCCACCAACAAGGTCGGCCAGGCGGATGTGGCGCTCCTGATGTTCGTCATGCAGTTCGGCCTCATCTTCGTGCAATACCCGCTCGGCACGCTCTCCGACCGCATCGACCGGCGCATCGTGCTGATCGCCACCTGCCTGCTGATCGCCGGCACCGCGGTCGCCGCCCTCTTCGTCTCCTTCCAGGCCTTCGTCGTCCTGATGATCGTCTTCGCGCTCTGGGCGGGCGCCGTCGAGAGCGTCTATTCGATCGCCAATGCCCATGCCAACGACCGGACCGACCCGGAGGACTTCGTGCCCCTCGCCTCGACGCTGCTCGTCGCCTGGTCGACCTCGGCGACGCTGGTTCCGCTGGCCGTGACGGCGCTGACGCCGGCGTTCGGCCCGAAGACCTTCATCTATGCCGCCATGGCCGTGGCGCTCGCCTATGCCGCCTTCGTCGCCCAGCGGCTGCGCCTGCGCGAGACGGTGCCGCCGGAGGCGCGGGAGACCTTCGAGATCCGAAGCGCCCAGGTGCCGAATGCCGGCGCGCTCGTCGAAGGCGAGAAAGCCCCGGAATAGCGGCGTTCGCGCGCACGAAACCCTTCATTTACCGCTTTGCGGGAATCTTCCCCGCTGCTATATGGCGCGCATGAGCACCAACACTTCGACGCCCCTCGACCATATCCGCAACTTCTCCATCGTGGCCCATATCGACCACGGCAAGTCGACGCTCGCCGACCGGCTGATCCAGTCGACCGGCGGCCTCGCCGACCGCGAGATGTCGGAACAGGTCCTCGACAACATGGACATCGAGCGCGAGCGCGGCATCACCATCAAGGCCCAGACCGTGCGCCTGCACTACAAGGCGAAGGACGGCGAGACCTATGTGCTGAACCTCATCGACACGCCCGGCCATGTCGACTTCGCCTACGAGGTCTCGCGCTCGCTGTCGGCCTGCGAGGGTTCGCTGCTCGTCGTCGACGCCTCCCAGGGCGTGGAGGCCCAGACGCTCGCCAATGTCTACCAGGCGATCGACAACAACCACGAGCTCGTGACGGTGCTCAACAAGATCGACCTGCCGGCCGCCGAGCCCGACCGCATCAAGGAACAGATCGAGGAGGTGATCGGCATCGACGCCTCCGACGCCGTGCTGATCTCGGCCAAGACCGGCCTCGGCATTCCGGACGTGCTCGAAGCGATCGTGGAGCGCCTGCCCGCGCCGAAGAGCGAAGGCGGCGAGAAGGCCCCGCTGAAGGCCCTCCTCGTCGATTCGTGGTACGACACCTATCTCGGCGTCATGGTCCTCGTGCGCGTCATCGAAGGCCGCATCAGCAAGGGCCAGACCATCCGCATGATGGGCACGGACGCGAAATACACGATCGAGCGCGTCGGCGTGCTGACGCCGAAGATGGTGGCGATGGATTCCCTCGGCCCGGGCGAGATCGGCTTCATCACCGCCTCGATCAAGGAAGTGGCCGATACCCGCGTCGGCGACACGATCACCGAGGACAAGCGCCCGACAGCAAAGGCCCTGCCGGGCTTCAAGCCGGCCCAGCCTGTCGTCTTCTGCGGCCTCTTCCCGGTCGATGCCGCCGATTTCGAGGACCTGCGCTCGGCGATGGGCAAGCTGCGCCTCAACGACGCCTCGTTCTCCTTCGAAATGGAAAGCTCCGCCGCGCTCGGCTTCGGCTTCCGCTGCGGCTTCCTCGGCCTGCTGCACCTCGAGATCATCCAGGAGCGCCTGGAGCGCGAGTTCGACCTCGACCTGATCGCGACGGCCCCCTCGGTCGTCTACAAGCTCTTCATGACCGACGGTTCCGAGCGCGAGCTGCACAATCCGGCCGACATGCCCGACGTCGTCAAGATCTCGGAAATCCACGAGCCGTGGATCCGCGCGACGATCCTGACGCCGGACGACTATCTCGGCGGCATCCTGAAGCTCTGCCAGGACCGCCGCGGCATCCAGGTCGAGCTGACTTACGTGGGCACGCGCGCCATGCTGACCTACGACCTGCCGCTCAACGAGGTCGTCTTCGACTTCTACGACCGCCTGAAGTCGATCTCCAAGGGCTACGCCTCCTTCGACTACCAGATCACCGACCACAAGGAAGGCAACCTGGTGAAGATGTCGATCCTGGTGAACGGCGAGCCGGTCGATGCGCTCTCCATGATGGTGCACCGCATGGCCGCGGAAAAGCGCGGCCGCGAAATGTGCGAGAAGCTCAAGGAGCTGATCCCGAAGCACATGTTCAAGATCCCGATCCAGGCCGCCATCGGCGGCAACGTGATCGCCCGCGAGACCATCTCGGCGCTGCGCAAGGACGTGACCGCCAAGTGCTACGGGGGCGACGCCACCCGCAAGCGCAAGCTCTTGGAAAAGCAAAAGGCCGGCAAGAAGCGCATGCGCCAGTTCGGCAAGGTGGAGATCCCGCAGGAAGCCTTCATCGCCGCGCTCAAGATGGGCGACGAGTAAAGGCCGGCACCGCCGCCTGCGACAGAACCCGAAAGCCCCGGATGCCCCTGCATCCGGGGCTTTCTCGCGATTGGAGGCAAGGGTGTGCCGTGCGGATGGATCCTCGGGTCAAGCCCGAGGATGACGGAGGGGAGGAGAAGCCCGGGGCCCCATTGAACGGTACGGCATGCGGAACCGCTGCCTTCATCCGCCCCCCTTCCTTCTGTCGTCATCCTCGGGCTCGACCCGAGGATCCACCCGCACGGCACACCCTCACCTCCCCGAAAAAACACGCCCCGTTTTCCCCACCCGCCAGATCCGTGCCTACAATCCTCCCGTCCCGCCACGGATACGCTGCCAGGCGTGGCAGTGAGGCGGGGCCGGCGCTTGTGGCGGGGGAAGGACGTGAGCCCGCACCGCAAGGGCCTGCGGAAAATGGTCTCCCTCCGGCGACACGGGGGAAGCGGCGGGGCGTCGGACCGACCCTGCCGTTTCATGCCCCGGACGGCGCGCCGGGCGTGCCTGTGCGGCACACAAGGGGGCCGGGTCCGGCGGATGCGTCGGCATCGTCCGCCGGGGTGAAGCTTTTCCGGGAAGGGTGCGAGAGCGCCTTTCCGTCCGCAATCGCCATGGCGCGCGATCGCGGATGCCAAAACGGAGACGCCCATCCCGGAAACCGGCGACAGGCATCCACGGGTCCGGCCCTTGCAGAGGGACCGCAGTCGCGGGCAAAAACCGCCGAACGGGGCGCTGAAAGGTGCCGCAGATACAATTTTTCAGATGAGGCAGCTTCCAGCGCCCCGTCCGATGCTCTTTGACAACCCACGGGCGACATCCGCCGCGTGGACCGTGGCGCATGGACTTCAGGCATTCTCGTAGAGCTGCTGTCCCGTCCGCAGCGCGGCGTCCAGCCGGCCGCCCTCGGGGAAGATCGCCAGCGTTTCGGGTTTCTCCACGCCCGCCACCAGCCGGTGACAGGTCTCGGCGGGGCCGAGCACGGTGGTGACGGGGATGACGCCGGCCCAGATCGGCAGGGCGAAATCCGCCTCGTCGTCGCCGACGCCCTTGGCGCGCACCTTGGCCGCCGCCTCGTCGATCGGCATGGCGATGATCGTCGTCGCCTTGGCCTCCTGCGGCGTGAGGGGACGCAGCAGCGCGCTGCGTCCCGGATAGAAGCGGTCGACGACGTCGCGCATCGCCTCGATCTTCTCCGCCGGATCCTCGACGAGCCGCGCCGTACCGAAGCACATGGCGGAGCGGTAATTGGCCGAATGGTTGAAGCCGGAGCGGGCGAGCACCAGCCCGTCGAGATGGGCGACGGTGAGGCAGGCGGGCGTGCCGGCCTTCAGGTGCCGCAGCATGCGGCTGGCGGAGGAGCCGTGCCAGTAGAGCGTGTCGCCCCTGCGCCAGAAGAGGGTGGGCGTCGCATAGGGCTGGCCGTCGATGACATAGGCGACGTGACAGAGCATGGCGGCGTCGAGAATGGCATGGACGCTTTCGCGGTCGTAGCTGCCGCGCTCGTGCATGCGCTTGACGCGGTTGCGCGGGGTGACGGGATAGGCGGCGGTCTCGGTGCTCATCTGCGGGGCTTGCCTTTCAAGGGAGAGGCCGCCATGGTGCGCCATGGCATTGGATCGAAAAAGCACCAATTCCGAGCAAAAAATTCGGACCATTCTGCCGGACTGGTCCTCGCTCGTTCCCGTTCTTCCGGCGGCGGGCCGGCGCACGCCGGCGCTCTACCGCGAACTGCGGCGGCTGATCGAGGCGGGGGACATTCCGCCCGGCAGCAAGCTGCCGCCGACGCGGGACCTCGCGCAGCGGCTGAAGACCTCGCGCGGCAGCGTGGTCGCCGCCTTCGAGACGCTGATCGCCGAGGGCTTCGCGGTCGCCCGCACCGGGGCCGGCACCTTCGTTGCCGACCGGGTGCCGACGATGAGGCCGACGGAACCGGTCGAGCGGGAGAGACGCGCCCCGGCAATGCCGCTGCCCGGCACGCTCGGCGTCGCCATGGCCGACGCACGCACGCTGAAACAGTTCCGCACCCTGCTGTCACGCCATCTCGCCCGTCCGGGCCCCGAGCATTTCCACTATGGCGATCCGCGCGGCGGCGAAGCGCTGCGCCAGGCGGTCGCCGCCTATCTCCGGCAGGCGCGCGGCGTGCGCTGCGCGGCGCGCTCGATCGTCATCACGACGGGCACGCAGCAGGGCATCGACCTCGTCATCCGCAGCGCGCTGGCGCCGGGCGACCGGGTGATGATCGAGGACCCGTGCTATCCGAGCGCCCGGGCGGCCTTTTCCGGCAACGGCCTGGCGCTCTGCGGCCTTGCCGTCGACGGCGAGGGGGCGGATATCGCGCTGGCGGCACCGGGCGCCCGCGCGGTCTATGTCACGCCGTCGCACCAGTTCCCGCTCGGCGTCACCATGAGCATGCGCCGGCGGCTCGCCCTGATCGATTGGGCGCGGGAGACCGGCGGCTGGATCATCGAGGACGACTATGACAGCGAATTCCGCTTCGCCGGGCCGCCGCTCGCCGCCATGCAGGGCATGGATGACAGCGGGCGCGTGATCTATCTCGGCACCTTCTCCAAGGTGCTCTTCCCGGGCCTCAGGCTCGGTTATGCCGTCATTCCCGATCCGCTGCTCGATACGGTGGTGGCGCTGCGCGGCCGCAGCGACCGCAGCCCGCCGACGCTGGCCGAGGCCGCCCTCACCGACCTCATCCGCGAGGGCCACTTCGCCGCGCATCTGCGCCGCGCCCGGCGGCAGGCGCAGGCGGCACGCGACGCGCTGGTCGCGGGGCTCTCGACGGCGGGCACGCTTTCGGTCGGCGTGCCGGACCAGGGCCTGCACCTCGTCGCCGGCCTGCCGGCCGCGCTTGCCGATACGGACGCGGTGGAGATTGCCGCGCGCGCCGGGCTCGGCGTGCGGGCGCTCTCGGCCATGGCCGTCACCAATCCGCCGCGGCAGGGCCTGGTCATCGGCTTTTCCGGCTTCGCGCCCGAAATCCTCAAGGCCGCAGCGTCGCGATTCGCGGCGGCGCTGTCCAGGTCCTAAGGCCGTATCCGCTTCAGGCGACCCGGCGGGTTGCGGCGGCGGCGATCGTCGCCACCCAGGCCCGCGCGATGGCAAGGCCCGTGGCGTCGGCGCGCGGGCCGTTCTCGTCGGCCAGCGCGGCACGCCGTGCAAGCCAGCCGGGCTGGAGCGTCTCGATGAGCTGCGGGAAGGTCTCCGCCCAGCCGTCCACCACCGCGCGGCTCGCCTCGAAATGGAACTGGGTGCCGTAGGTGGCGCGGCCGATGCGGAAAGCCTGGTTCTCGGCGGCACCGTTGGTGGCGAGGCGCACGGCCTTGTCCGGCAGCGTGAACGTGTCGCTGTGCCACTGGAAGATCGGGAATGCGCCGGCCGCCGCCGACAGGACCGGATCGCCGGCGCCGTCCGTCGTCAGCGCCACCGTGCACCAGCCGAATTCCGGCGCCGCGCCGATCAGGTTCTCCGCGCCATAGGCCCGGGCGAGAAGCTGGCTGCCGAGACAGACGCCGAGCACCGATTTGTCCGCGTCGCCGAAGCGGCGCATCAGCGCGGCGAGCGCCGGCAGGTAGCCGTGGCGTTCGTCGTCGCGGGCGTTCTGCGGGCCGCCCATGACGACGACGGCGTCGTGGGCCGCGTCGTCCGCCGGGATGATGTCGCCGGCATGGGGGCGGCAGAGGTCGATCTCGGCGCCCGCCTCGTCCAGCGCGACGCCGATCTGCCCCAGCAAGGTCACCCTGTCGTTTTCCACCACCAGCACGCGCATGCGATACTCCCATTCTTCGATATGGCGCGAGACAAACACGGCCCTCCCCTTCATTCAAGGGCCAAACAAAAAGAACCCGGCTCTTTCGAGCCGGGCAAGTCGGGGGAGGATCGACAGAAGGAAGGGATCAGTGGCAGACGCGGATCTTCTTGACGATGACGTTGCCGTAGTAGTCGTAGGCCTTCACCTTCTTGATGAAGCAGGAGGGCTGGTAGCCGTAGCTGTAGTAACCGGCCTGCGAGGGGGCCGCGAAGGAAACGGCGGCAACGAGGGCGACGGTGGCGGAAACGATGATCTTGCGCATGGGGTCTCTCCTGATCGGTTGGGGATGAGCCTCTCTCATCCGGTGATCAGAAGGTCTCATATCTCCCCGCCCCGCGCTGTTCCGCGGGAAACAGGGTCAGGGATAGATGACGCCCTTGCGCAGGATGACATTGGCATAGAGCCGCGGCTCGCTGGTCTGCACCAGCGTGTGGGCGGCGCGCACGCGGCCATAGAAGTCGGCACCGACGAGCGGCACGACCGCGCGATCCGGCGCATGGCGGGCGCAGCAGTCGATGATCTCGCGGTGCACGGGCTCCAGCGTGTCGCGCTCCTGGCGGAAGGTGGAGCGGAAGATCGCCTCCTCGACGAAATCGTCGATCGGCAGCACCGAAAGCACGGCATTGAGCGCGGGGACGAGCGGCACGCCGTCGAGGCGGATGAGGCGGCGGGCGTGCTCGACGCCCGGATAGTTGCCGTCGACGATGGCGATCTCGTCGCCGTGGCCCATGGCGCGCAGCGTCGCGAGCAGCTCCGGGCCCAGGATGGGGTCAAGACCTTTCAGCATTCAGGCAAGCTCCTTGAAGAGGACGTTCTGGTCCGGAAGATAGCGGGAAAAGAGCGGCAGGCTGGCCCCGCCGATCGAGCGCGCGGCGCTGCCGACCGCGCCCTCGACGATCTCGGGCAGGGTGACGCCCTGGAGGTCGAGGCGGGCGACGGCGGCCTGCGTCGCCGCGACCACGCGCTCGCGCACCCAGGCGGGAAAGCCGCCGTCGATGATGACGGCGGAGAAGTCGATGACGGAGGCGGAGGCGACGACGGCCTGGGCGAGCGCGGCCGCCGTGTCCTCGATCCAGATTGCGAGCGGCGCACCGAAATCGATCCATCCATCCGCCGAATACCAGAGTGGTTTGGGATCGATGCCATGCTCGCGCAGCAGGTTTTCCAGGCGGTAGATCGAGGCGATCTTCAGGAGCTGCACCGTCTCGCCGTCACGACCCTGCACCGGCAGCGGGCCGATGGCGCCGGCCGTGCCGGTGCGGCCCGTGAAGAGCGCCGAATTCAGCACCACGCCGCCGCCGATGAAGGAGCCGATGAAGAGATAGAGGAAATCGGGATATTGCGGCCCGAGGCCGAAGACGAGTTCGGCGGCGCAGGCGCTCGTCGCGTCGTTCTGCAGCACGACGGGATAGGGCACGCGGCTTGCGATCTCCGCCCCGAGGTCGACGCCGCGCCACTGGTCCATGTCGGCCTGCGGCGCGCCCACTTCGCTCGCCCAGCTCCAGAGCTCGAACGGCGCGGCGACGCCGAAGCCGGCGATGCGGGCGCGCTCCTCCGGCGTGATCGCGGCCTCCAGCTCGGCGAGCCCGTCCACGACGAAGGCGAGCAGCGGGCCGGGCATCGGATAGGGATAAGTCCGGCGCACCTGCCGGCGGATGCCGCCGACGAAATCCATCATGACGATATCGGCGCTGCGGCGGCCGATCTTCAGGCCGAAGGAATAGACTGCATCGGGATTGAGCCGCATGGGCACGGAGGGCTGGCCGACCTTGCCGCGCATCGGCTCGCCGCGCATCAAAAGCCCCTCCGCCTCCAGCGCGCGCATGATGACGGTGACGGTCTGGGCGGAAAGGCCGCTGCGCCGGGCGATCTCGGCCTTCGACAGGCTGCCGTGCCGGCGCACCAGCGACATGACCAAGCGTTCGTTATAGGCCCGGACGCGCACCTGGTTCGCGCCCCCGCTCGGATCGAGGATTTCGGCCGGCACGGCGTGTGCCGTCGCGTCCTTTCTGATCATCGTCTCCTCCCGTGCCGGACCGGGCGCCCGCGCCCTTTCCGGTCCTCTTATCGGCTGGCGTTCCGCTCTTCCACCGGAAACGCGCAGCCGGGCTTTTCGCCCGATCTTTCCTGCAGCATGCCACATCGAATTAATAATTCAATTCGATTTATTTATTGACAGGCATTTCTTTTGGTGTTCTCTTTATGGCCGGAAGCAAGGATCGGCCGGCGGAGGAGCCGCCCGCCACCCTGCGACCGGATGGCCCCAGGAGAGGGGCGCATCCCGTTTTGTCCTTGGGAGGATCTTATGAAGAAAACCGTGATTTCCGCCGCTCTCGGCGCGCTTGCGCTCGGCGTCGCCTTTGCCGCGCCGGCCTCCGCCGCCGATGTCGGCGCCTGCCTGATCACCAAGACCGACACCAACCCGTTCTTCGTCAAGATGAAGGAAGGCGCCGAGGCGAAGGCCAAGGAACTCGGCGTGACGCTGAAGTCCTATGCCGGCAAGATCGACGGCGATTCGGAAAGCCAGGTCGCGGCGATCGAGACCTGCATCGCCGACGGCGCGAAGGGCATCCTGATCGCCGCATCGGACACGAAGGGCATCGTCCCCTCCGTGCAGAAGGCGCGTGACGCGGGCCTGCTCGTCATCGCGCTCGACACGCCGCTGGAGCCGCTCGACAGCGCCGACATGACCTTTGCCACCGACAACCTGCTCGCCGGCGAACTGATCGGCAAGTGGGCCGCCGCCACGCTCGGCGACGCCGCCAAGGACGCCAAGATCGCCTTCCTCAACCTGACGCCCTCGCAGCCGTCGGTCGACGTGCTGCGCAACCAGGGCTTCATGAAGGGCTTCGGCATCGACGTGAAGGACATTTCCAAGATCGGCGACGAGGACGATGCCCGCATCGTCGGCCACGACGTGACCAACGGCAACGAGGAGGGCGGCCGCACCGCCATGGAGAACCTTCTCCAGAAGGATCCGTCCATCAATGTCGTGCACACGATCAACGAACCGGCCGCTGCCGGCGCCTATGAAGCGCTGAAGGCCGTCGGCAAGGAAGGCGACGTGCTGATCGTTTCCGTCGACGGCGGTTGCCCGGGCGTGCAGAACGTCGCGGACGGCGTCATCGGCGCCACCTCGCAGCAGTACCCGCTGATGATGGCGGCCCTCGGCATCGAGGCCATCAAGACCTTCGCCGACACCGGCGAGAAGCCGAAGGCCACCGAAGGCAAGGACTTCTTCGACACGGGCGTGACGCTCGTCACCGACAAGCCGGCAGCCGGCGTCGAGTCCATCGACACCAAGGCCGGCAAGGACAAGTGCTGGGGCTGATGCCCCCGCCGGCCCGGCTTGACCGGGCCGGCTTTCCGCTACGGACGCGGCCCGGGTCGCGGGTAAGACCGACCCTGCTTTGACATTCGCAACAAGACATGGGCACCCTTCTCCATGGGGCACGGCGACAGCCGGGGCCGCATAGGGGAGGAGACCGCCCGGCGATGGCGGAAGGTGCGCAAGGCGCCCGACCGGTGCGTCCGTCTACCATTTCATCCGGTCAGCCGCGACGGTCGGCGCCGGAAGGGGAGGAACAGGATCATGAGTGAGACATCGACGGTCCCGCAGGGCGCGCAGCCCTCGCAGGGTTCGCAACCCTCGCAGGAATTCGAGAAGGTGCTGACCGGCAGCGCGACGCAGGTCGCCTCCTTCGATACGCACGACAAGACGCCCATTCAGAAATTCCAGCATTTCCTGCACGGCAGCCCCTCCGCGGTGCCGCTGATCGTGCTGGTGCTCTCGGTGGCGGTATTCGGCATCATCCTCGGCGGAAAATTCTTCTCCGCCTTCACGATGACGCTCATCCTCCAGCAGGTGGCCATCGTCGGCATCGTCGGCGCGGCGCAGACGCTGGTCATCCTCACCGCCGGCATCGACCTGTCGGTCGGCGCCATCATGGTGCTTTCCTCCGTCGTGATGGGCCAGTTCACCTTCCGCTACGGCCTGCCGCCGTCGCTCGCCGTGCTCTGCGGCCTCGCCTGCGGCGCGCTCTGCGGCTATATCAACGGCCTGCTCGTCGCCCGCATGAAGCTGCCGCCCTTCATCGTCACGCTCGGCATGTGGCAGATCATCCTCGCCTCCAACTTCCTCTATTCGGCCAACGAGACGATCCGCTCGCAGGACATCTCCGCGCAGGCCCCGCTGCTGCAGTTCTTCGGCAACAACATCCGCTTCGGCGGCGCGGTCTTCACCTACGGCGTCATCGCCATGGTGCTGCTGGTGGCATTGCTCTGGTACGTGCTGAACCACACCGCCTGGGGCCGCCATGTCTATGCTGTTGGCGACGACCCGGACGCGGCGGAGCTGGCCGGCGTCAACGTCAAGCGCATGCTGATCTCGGTCTATACGCTCTCCGGCCTCATCTGCGCGCTCGCCGGCTGGGCGCTCATTGGCCGCATCGGCTCGGTCTCGCCGACGGCGGGGCAGTTCGCCAACATCGAATCGATCACCGCCGTGGTGATCGGCGGCCTCTCGCTGTTCGGCGGGCGCGGCTCGATCCTCGGCATGATCTTCGGGGCACTGATCGTCGGCGTCTTCTCGCTCGGCCTTCGCCTCATCGGCACGGACCCGCAATGGACCTATCTCCTGATCGGCGTCCTCATCATCTCGGCTGTCGCAATCGACCAGTGGATCAGAAAGGTAGCAGGCTGATGGCTCTCGAACCCATTCTCACCGCCCGCGGTCTCGTCAAGCGCTACGGCCGCGTCACCGCCCTCGACCATGCGGACTTCGACCTCTATCCCGGCGAGATCCTCGCCGTGATCGGCGACAACGGCGCGGGCAAGTCCTCGATGATCAAGGCGATCTCCGGCGCCATCACGCCGGACGAGGGCGAAATCAAGCTGGAGGGCCAGCTGGTGCACTTCCGCTCGCCGATCGAGGCGCGCAGCGCCGGCATCGAGACGGTCTACCAGAACCTCGCGCTCTCCCCGGCCCTCTCGATCGCCGACAACATGTTCCTCGGCCGCGAGATCCGCAAACCCGGCGTCATGGGCCAGTGGTTCCGCAAGCTCGACCGCACGGCGATGGAGAAATTCGCCCGCGACAAGCTTTCCGAGCTCGGGCTGATGACGATCCAGAACATCAACCAGGCGGTGGAGACGCTTTCGGGCGGCCAGCGCCAGGGGGTCGCGGTGGCGCGGGCCGCCGCCTTCGGCTCGAAAGTGATCATCCTCGACGAGCCGACGGCGGCGCTCGGCGTCAAGGAGAGCCGGCGCGTCCTGGAACTCATCCTCGACGTGCGCCGGCGCGGCATCCCGATCGTGCTGATCTCGCACAACATGCCGCATGTCTTCGAGGTGGCGGACCGCATCCACATCCACCGGCTCGGCCGGCGGCTCACCGTCATCAACCCGAAGGACTACACCATGTCCGACGCCGTCGCCTTCATGACCGGCGCCAAGCTGCCCGCGGAGGCGATCGCGGCATGATCGCCCCTGCGACGATCGTCGATGCCCTGCTGCGGCGCGCGGGGGACGCGCGCCGCTTCCTCGTCGGCCTTGCCGGCCCGCCGGCCGCCGGCAAGTCGACGCTGGCCGAAGCGCTGCGGGACGGCCTCGTCGCCCGCGGCGAGACGGCCGAGATCCTACCGATGGACGGCTTCCACATGGACGACGGCATTCTCGCCGCACGTGGCCTCCTGCCGCGCAAGGGGGCGCCGGAATCCTTAGACGGCCGCGGTTTCATCGATATCGTCACGGCGCTGAAACGCGCCGAGGGCGAAGTCCTCGTGCCGGTCTTCGACCGGTCGCGCGAGCTGGCGATTAACGCCGCCCGCGCGATCCCCGGGGAAACCCGTTTCATCCTCGCCGAAGGCAATTACCTGCTCTTCAAGGATGCGCCGTGGGACAGGCTGGACGGCCTCTTCGACTTCACCATCTTCGTCGGCCCACCCTACAAGGTCCTGGAAGAGCGGCTTCGCCAGCGCTGGATGCGCTACGCGCTGCCGGAGGACCAGATCCACTGGAAGCTCTACGGCAACGACCTGCCGAACGGAAGGCGCATCCTGGAGAACTCCCGCCCCGCCGACCTCTCCATCGACATGTTCTGAAACGATTGTCGTTCCGCCCCGCGGATGCTATCGCAGCCGCCAGAGCAATTTTCGCAAGGATGCCTGAACGTCTTGCGTGCGGGATTGCCGCATTGCCGCAAAGCCAAGGGCGGGAGCGACACCGATGACCACAGAACTCACCATCCGCCGGCCGGACGACTGGCACCTGCACCTGCGCGACGGCGCCATGCTCGAAGGCGTGATCGGCGATACCAGCCGGCATTTCGCCCGCGCGATCATCATGCCGAACCTCGTGCCGCCGGTCGTGACCACCGCGGACGCTGCCGCCTACCGCGACCGCATCCTCGCCGCCCTGCCGGAGGGCGACCGGTTCGAGCCGCTGATGACACTCTACCTCACCGAGCATACCGACCCCGACGATGTCGAAGCCGGCTACGAAAGCGGCCTGATCCGCGCCGTCAAACTCTATCCGGCCGGCGCGACGACCAATTCCCACGGCGGCGTGCGCGACATGGACAAGGCGATGCCCGTGCTGGAACGCATGGCGAAGATCGGCCTGACGCTCTGCGTGCATGGCGAGGTGACGACGTCCGACGTCGATATCTTCGACCGCGAGGCCGTGTTCATCGAGACGGTGCTCGATCCGCTGCGCGCGCGCCTGCCGGAGCTGCGCGTCACCATGGAGCATGTGACGACGAAGAACGGCGTCGACTACATCAAGTCCGCCAAGGCGAACCTTGCCGGCTCGATCACCACGCATCACCTGATCATCAACCGCAACGCCATCCTGGTCGGCGGCATCAAGCCGCACTACTATTGCCTGCCCGTCGCCAAGCGCGAGGAGCACCGGCTGGCGCTGCGCGCCGCCGCAACCTCGGGCGACGGGCGTTTCTTCCTCGGCACCGATTCGGCGCCGCATGTCGATCCGCTGAAGGAATGCGCCTGCGGCTGTGCCGGCATCTACACCTCGATCAACACGATGAGCTGCCTTGCCCATGTCTTCGAGGAGGAGCGCGCGCTGGACAAGCTCGAGGCCTTCGCCTCGCTGAACGGCCCCGCCTGGTATGGCCTGCCGGCCAACGCGGAGACGATCCGTCTCGTCAGGCGCGCGCAACCCGTCGCCTTCCCGGCAAAGATCGAGACGGGCGCAGGGCCGGTGACAGTGTTCGACCCGATGTTCCCGCTGCACTGGGACGTCGCCTGAGCCATTCCAGCGGAACCGCACGCCGGTTTGCGTGCCGGGAACTGCGTTGGCGAAAGGGTCAGATGAAGGGGCGGGGCTGCTTCTTCAGCCCCTCCCAGCCGGCCAGCGCCAGAAGTCCGTCGCCGTCGAGGATCTCGCACCCCTTGTCCTGCCAGCGCATCAGCTTGCGGTCGGCCAGCTTGCGCAACGTCTTGTTCGTGTGCACGAGCGAGAGGCCGAGCGTATCGGCGACATGCTGCTGGGTGATCGGGATGACCCGCCGCCCGCCATCGACGCCCGCCGAACGGGCACGCTGGTGGATGAAGGAGAGCAGGTAGGCCGTGCGCTCCAGCGCCGAGCGCCGGCCGACGCTGAGCAGGTGCTCATCGAGGATGCGCTCCTCGTGCGCGGCGATCCAGGTGAGGTCGTAGGCGAGCGAGGCATGGCGCTCGAACAGCCGCTCCAGCTTCGAACGCTCGAAGACGCAGAGCGTGACGGGCGTCAGCGCCTCGATGGAATGGTCCATTTCACCCAGCAGGCTGCCCTGCAGGCCGATGAGATCGCCCGGCAGCACGTAGTTCATGATCTGCCGGCGCCCGTCCGGCAGCAGCTTGTAGCGGAAGGCCCAGCCGGAAAGCACCGTGAAGAGATGGGCGCTGTGCATGCCCTCGACGAGGATCGTCGCGCCCCGTTCGCTGGAAAGCTCGCCGCTCTTGAACTGCGAGACGAAGTCGAGCTCCTTGGCCGAAAAATCCCGGAAGGTCGAAAGGTTGCGCAGGGGACATTGCTGACAGGGCGTGCGCCATCTGGATTGCTGGTTGACCGCCGTACTGCCCGCCATTGCGCCCCCGCCTGTTCCGATCCCGCGCAGCCCCATGAGCTGGCCCGGAAAACGCGCAGCATGCGCGGTTGTTCCATCGCATGGGCGCTATGTCTTTTTTAAATGACACCCCCGGCAGGCAAGCCCAAAGTCCGCCTCCCGAACCGCCGCTTCTCCGGCGGTTGCACATGGACGAGGAGTGCGGCGCCATGAACCATTCACTTCCGCACATATTGATCGCCGAACGCGAATTCCTGATCGCGCTCGACGCGGAATACCTGATCAAGGCGGCGCTGGATTGCCGCACCACCCTGCTGCGGCCCGAACAGCTCGACCAGTGGGGCGCGGCCGCGCTGGCCGATATCGACCTCTGCCTGCTCGACGTGCCGCTCGATGCCACGCAGATCACGGCGCGCATCGAACGGCTGGTGGCAGAAGGCGTGCCGCTTCTCTTCACGACCGTCGGCGACATCCATCGCGACGGCGTCAAGGGCTTCGAGGCCATTCCCGTCGTCATGAAGCCCCATGACGCCGAGACGCTTGCCGCAGGGGTCAAGCGGCGGCTGCGGCAGAGGCCGCCACCGCCGGAAGAGGCCGATCAGAACTGACGGCCGAGCCTGGCGTCGACCGAATGGCTGTTGGCGCCCCGGATCACGAAATAGAACATGATCAGCGTCCACAGGATTGACTTCTCCGCGCCCATCAGGCCCTCGGCCTGCACGATGCCGTGGAAGTAGACGGTGACGGCGAGCACGATCATCGCCGCGAAGGCGGCCGGGCGCGTGAAGAGGCCGATGGCGATCAGGATGCCGCCGAAGAATTCCGTCGCGGCGAGCAGCGGCGACCAGAAGACGCCCGGATAGAAGCCGAGGCTCTCGACCATGCCGCTGGCGCCGAAGGGATTGAGGATCTTGCCATAGCCGTGCGTGACGAGCAGCAGGCCGGCGGCAACGCGCAGGATCGTTTCCGCGCTCTCGCCGAGCGCTGCGTAAATGCTGCCGAGCGAGGGGATGATGAGGCGCGGGCGATTGGTGGCAAGCTCTGACATGGGATCTCCTGTGGGATGTTGCAGTGCACCACGTCTCCTCCAGGAATCGGGCTGCGACAAGATGTCCGCCAACAAAACATGATGAATTGAGTTGACAATTCTGTGAGAGGCGCGCGAGCCGGCGCGTGCCAAGACGCCCCCGCTGCTATATGCTTTCGTCATCGATCAGGAGGTGACCATGTCCGGGGAAAAGCCGCGCGTTTCCATTCTCTACTGCACCCAGTGCAACTGGCTGCTGCGCGCCGGCTGGATGGCGCAGGAGCTGCTTTCGACCTTCTCCGACGGGCTCGGCGAAGTGGCGCTCATTCCCGGCACCGGCGGCAGTTTCGAGATCCGCGTCGGCGAGGCGCTCGTCTGGGAGCGCAAGCGCGACGGCGGCTTTCCGGGACCGAAGGAACTGAAGCAGCGTGTGCGCGACGTCATCGAACCGGGCCGGGACCTCGGCCACACGGACCGCGTCACCGACGCCGGTCAGGGCTGAAACCAAAACGGCGGGCCGAAGCCCGCCGTTTCCGCCGTGCTTATCGATAGGGCGAATAGCACAGGCGATACACCCCGCCGCCGGCATGGTAGCGGTTGGTGTAGGGGTCGTAGGTGCGGTAGCGGTTGGCGCACCAGTTCACATGCGCCCGGCGTCCGCCGTAATAGCGCGGCCGCTCGTAGCGCGGGCGATAGTAGCGACGCTCATAGCCGTAGTTCGGGCGATAGTGGCGACGATAGTAACGGCGGTCGCAGCCGTAACCATAGCAGAACTGCACCTGCGCCTGGGTGACGTCACTTTTCGTCTGTACCTTCATGTCCGGCACGGCGAGCGGAACGGCCTGGGCCGCACCCATGGGCGCGATCGCGGAGGCAATCCCCATCGCGCAACCGAAAACGAGATTTCGAATCTTCGACATGTGATCCTCACTGTTCTGGCGGGATTTTTCCCTGTCACGTCCCTGCTTTGCATTACGTTCACGCATTTTGTTTTATTCATGTCGCGCCCTTTACCGGGCCGGACCGCGAGCGACAGGAGGTGCTGCATGAGCCTGAAATTCGGAACCAGCGGCCTGCGCGGCCTTTCGGTGGATCTAGAAGGGCCGGCCACCGCGCTCTATGCCACCGCCTTTGCCCGTCATCTCCTCACCGCCGGCATCGCCCGGCCGGGCGACGAGGTTCTGATCGGCCGTGATTTCCGCGACTCCAGCCCGGCCATCGCGGCCATCGCGATCGCGGCCCTCGGCAGGGCGGGCCTTTGCCCGCGCGATTGCGGCACGCTGCCGACACCGGCGCTGGCGCTGCTCGGCCTTGCCCGCAAGGCCGCCTGCCTGATGGTGACGGGCTCGCACATTCCCGCCGACCGCAACGGCATCAAGTTCTACCGGCCGGACGGCGAGATCGACAAGGCGGACGAGGCCGCCATCACCGCCGCCGCCGCGGCACTTCGCAGCGAAGGCGCGGACCTTCCCGCCACGCCGGAGGCCGCCGACGACCTCCATGACGCCGCCATGGCGCTCTACACCGCCCGCAACCACACGCTATTGCCCGAGCGGGCGTTGGCCGGCCTCCGCGTCGGCGTCTACCAGCACTCGACCGTGGCGCGCGACCTTCTCGTTTCCGTGCTCGCCCACTACGGCGCGGACGTCGTCGCGCTCGGCCGCTCGGAACGCTTCATCCCCGTCGACACGGAGGCCGTCTCCGCCGAGACGATCGCCCTTCTAGAGGGCTGGGCCGTGCAGCATGGGCTGGCCGCCATCGTCTCCGCCGACGGCGACGGCGACCGGCCGCTCGTTACCGACGAGACCGGAACGCCCCTGCGCGGCGACCTCGTCGGCCTCATCGCCAGCCGCTTCCTCGGCGCCACCGTGATCGCAACGCCGGTCACCTCGAATTCCGGCATCGAGGCCGCCGTTTCCGGCAGGGTGCTGCGCACCCGGGTCGGCTCGCCCTTCGTGATCGCCGCGATGAACGAGGCGGTCGCCGCCGGCGAGACGGCCGTCGCCGGCTTCGAGGCCAATGGCGGCACGCTGACGGCGACGCCCTTTGCCGTGAACGGCCTCACGCTCGCCGCGCTCCCCACCCGCGACAGCCTGATGCCGGTGCTCGCCGTCCTGGCGCTCGCGGCGGCAGAAGACCGGCCGCTTTCCGCCATCGCCGCCGGCTTCGCCCTGCCGGCGGCGGCCAGCGACCGCCTGGAGAACATGCCGGTGGAGACCAGCGCCGCCCTGATGGCGGAGCTGCGCTCGGGCGCCGGGCCCCTTGCCGCCTTCCTCGCGCCGATCGGCGTGCCGGCCAAGGTGAGCGACCTGGACGGCCTGCGCGTCACGCTGGAGGACGGCAGCGTCATCCATTTCCGCCCCTCCGGCAATGCGCCGGAAATGCGCTGCTATGTCGAGGCGAAGAGCGAGACCGCCGCCGCGGACCTGCTTGCGGCCGGGCTGGAGCGTGTTCGCGCCTGGGCCACGAGCCGCTGAGCCTTTTCCGGCGGCCCGGTTTCCCCGCAAAACCGCCACGCCCTTTTGCGGAAAAGGCATTTTTTGCCAAGCTGTTGCGAAAACTTCAAAAAGCCTGTTGACACCGGCGAGCGCTCCTTCTACATGCCTCTCCGTCGCCCAGATGGCGGAATTGGTAGACGCGCAGGTTTCAGGTACCTGTGCCGCGAGGCGTGGAGGTTCGAGTCCTCTTCTGGGCACCATTTCCTAGTTTTTCAACGTCCAAGGACGTCTGAGAAACCCCGAAATTCTCAAGGGATTTCGGGAGCATACGTCCAAGGACGTTTGCTAGTGTCTTTTGGCATCCACAAAATTTGCTGGTATGATTGCTGGTATCGGAATCACGGTACCAACGACGCACCAGCACATGGCGACGGACAGACCCAGTGATGCGGCGCTCCGATCCATCAAGCCGCGCGACAAACAATTCAAGCTGTCGGACGGTGGCGGCCTGTTTCTGCTCGTAACCCCGAACGGCAGTCGGTTGTGGCGACTTGCTTATCGTTTTGGAAGTCCCCAGAAGCAGCTCGCTCTCGGTTCATATCCGGCAACGCTGCTTGTCGACGCGCGGGAAGCACGCCGCAGGGCGAAAGGGCTGCTTGAGGCCGGTATCGATCCGGGCGAGGAAAAGAAAGAGCGCAAGGTCGCCGTAAAGGCTGCCAAAGAGGCTGCGGAGAACACCTTTGCCGCTGTCGCAGAAAAATATCTTACCAAGGCGGAGAGAGAAGGTCGAGCGGCCATCACGATGAGCACGGCTCGATGGCTGCTGATCGACCTGGCAAAGGGTTTCGCGGACAAGCCGGTGCACGAGATCGCACCGAAGGACGTTCTCGCCGTGCTTCGCCCTGTCGAAGCCAAGGGGAACCACGAAACGGCTCGGCGCTTGCGATCGACGATTGGCCGCGTCCTGCGGTTCGCTGTCGCCAACGGCTGGGCGGAACGATGCGACGGCTGATCTCAGGGGCGCGCTGACAGCCCCAATGTCCGGCATCGTGCTGCAATCGTGAAGCCGGAACCGCTCGGTACGCTGATGCGTGCCGTCTATTCGTGGGAAAGCGGCCAACCGACCACCATCGCGGCGCTGAAGTTTATGGCGCTTCTCGCCCTTCGGCTTGGCGAAGTCGATTTCCTCACCAAGATACAACCATTCAGTGCATTGCCTGCCTGATCTGCGCCATGCATTCTTCAAGCGCGGGGGGAATGCATGGAATTTTATGCACATTCTGGTCGTGATCCGGGCAAATCCGACTGGCAGCCCTTGAAGGAGCATCTGTTTGCCGTTGCACGGCTGGCGGGAGAGAAGGCTCGTCCGTTCGGACTTGAGCGAGCAGCGTTTATCGCAGGGCTTTTTCACGATCTCGGCAAATACAACCCGGCTTTTCAACGGCGCCTGGACGGCGCGATGGAGCCTGTCGATCATTCCACGGCCGGCGCGCAGGTTTTGCGCGATCTTGCCAGGGGGAGCGATGCAGCCATGGCGCAGGTCATCGGCTACGGCATCCTCGGGCACTATGCGGGCCTGCCCGACAGGCTGGACGCACCCGGCACCTTCGATCATCGCATGAAGCAGCCGCAGGCAATCGATCCGGTCTGGATGGAAGAGCTGCATGTCGAGATTTCCGGCCTCGTGCCCGACATGATTCAACGCTTTCCCACCGACCGGGCTGGCCATGCCTTCTCCTGGGCCTTCATGGGACGCATGCTGTTCTCGACGCTGGTGGATGCGGATTTTTCGGACACCGAGCGCTACTATGTGACGCTCGGCGAGAAGAAGGCGGACCGCGACTGGCCGGCGCTGGCCGCGCTGATCGATGATTTCATCGCGCGTTTCGATGTGTACACGACCGCGCTCTCGGGACGGGAGGGGGCGTTGAATTCCTTGCGCCGTGAGGTGCTGGCCCATGTGCGTAGAGGGGCCGAACGGGAGCCGGGCCTGTTCACTCTCACCGTGCCGACCGGCGGGGGCAAGACGCTGTCCTCCCTCGGCTTCGCGCTGGATCATGCCCGTCGGTACGGGCACCGCCGGATCATCTATGTCGTTCCCTTCACCAGCATCATCGACCAGACGGCGGCAATCTTTCGCTCCGTGCTCGGAGAGGGCAATGTCCTCGAACACCATTCCTCCATCGAGGAGGAATCGTTCGACGCGAAGCAGCGCAAGCGCAAGGATAAATTGAAGCTGGCGATGGAGGATTGGGCAGCTCCGGTCATCGTGACGACGACCGTGCAGCTTTTCGAAAGCCTGTTCACGGCCCGCCCGTCACGGGCGCGCAAGCTGCACAATATCGCCGGTTCCATCCTGGTTCTGGACGAGGCGCAGACCCTGCCGAAGGCCTTGCTGATGCCGATCATGCGGGCGCTGGAGGAACTGGCGCGCAACTACGGCTGCACGATCGTCCTGTGCACGGCGACACAGCCGGCGCTCGGCAAGCGTCCGGAATTGCCAGGCGGCTTGCCGCTGGAAGGCCGGGAACTGGCGCCGGACCCGCCGGGTCTGGCAACGAGACTTGCACGCACGCATATCGTCCATGCCGGTGATATGGACGACGGCGCACTGCTGGATGCCCTTGCCGGTCATGAACAGGCGCTGGTCATCGTCAACAGCCGGCGCCATGCGCTGGAACTCTACCGGAAGGCGTCCGAGGCCGGGCTGGAGGGAATCGTCCACCTGACGACACGGCAATATGCGGCGCATCGCCGTCGGATTCTGGCGGATGTGCGGGACCGCCTGAAAGACGGTCGATCTTGTCGCCTGATCGCCACCAGCCTGATCGAGGCCGGAGTCGATGTCGATTTTCCCGTTGCCTGGCGGGCCGAGGCAGGCCTGGACCAGATCATACAGGCTGCCGGCAGGGTCAATCGGGAAGGCAGGCGCGACCGTGAAAGCAGCATCGTTACGGTCTTCAATCCACACGCCCACCGGCCTCCTGCCGAAATCCGCGGCCTGATCGGCGATATGAAGCGGATCATCGACAAGCACGCCGATCTCACCTCGCTCGCCGCCGTTGAGGATTATTTCGGCGAGGTCTACTGGCGTATGGGCGAGGGCATGGACGGCAAGAATATCCTCGACCGATTTGCGCTGAGCGGCCGTACGGGCTGCCATTTCGATTATCGCACGGTCGGCCGGGATTTCCGCATGATTGAAAGCGGTCTGGCGCCGGTGATCGTGGCACTGGACGAGGGAGCAAAAGAAGCCGTTGATCAACTGGGAGTGGAGGCGATTTCGTCTGGATCGTTGGCGCGGAAGCTGCAATCCTCGGTAGTGTCGATGCCTCCGAAAGCGAGGGACCTGCTGATCAGGAACGGCCATGTCGCGTTCGCTGCGCCGCAATGGAGGGGAGACCAGTTTGCTGTTCTGCAGACAGCCAGCCTGTACGTTCAGGAGGTAGGTCTGCTTTGGGAGGATGCGGGCTATCTCGGCGTGGAAGACATGATTTTCTAGCTGAATCCGCTCTGCAGCGGTGTTCTCATGCGTTTTCGAATGTTTTTGGGAGGGCATCAATGACCTACGGAATTCGCCTGAAAGTCTGGGGTGATTATGCTTGTTTCACGCGCCCGGAGATGAAGGTCGAGCGTGTCTCCTACGATGTGATGACGCCTTCCGCGGCGCGCGGCCTGCTGGAGGCGATCCATTGGAAGCCGGCGATCCGCTGGGTGATCGATGCGATCCATGTGCTGGAGCCCATCCGCTTCCAGTCGATCCGGCGCAACGAAGTCGGCCACAAGGCGCCGGCGGGCAAGATCAGGTCGGCGATGAAACGCGGCGATCTGGAGGGGTTGAACCTGCTGGTGGACGAGGATCGCCAGCAGCGTGCCGCCACCGTGCTGGTGAAGCCGGCCTATGTGATCGAGGCGCATTTCGAGCTGACGAAGAAGGCCGGTCCCGATGACAACGAGGGCAAGCATCTCGATATTTTCAACCGTCGTGCGGCGCGGGGTCAGTGTTTCCATCAGCCTTGCCTCGGCACGCGGGAATTCGCGGCGCATTTCGAGCTTCTCCCGCCCGATGCGCCGCTGCCGCAGGCCATCGGCGAGAGCCGCGATCTCGGCTTCATGCTGTTCGACATCGATCACGCGACGGACGGGCGGCCGTCGCTGTTCTTTCGCGCCGCACTGGAGAATGGCGTGGTGAAGGTTCCGTCGCCGAGTTCCCCGGAGGTTCGGCGATGACGATCCTTTCCGCGCTTGCAAGGGCCTATGATCGCCTGCCGAACGCGCCGCCGTTCGGGTATTCTTCGGAAAAGATTGGCGTCGTTATCGGCTTGAACGATGACGGGTCGGTCGTCAGCGTCACCGACTGGCGCGAGGGCGAGGGCAGGAAGGCGCGGCCTCGGCCGATGCCGGTGCCACAGCCCGTGAAGCGCACGGCAGGCATCGCGCCGAACTTTCTCTGGGACAAGACCTCTTATGTCCTGGGGGTGACTGCTGGCGAGGGGCGACGCACCGCAGACGAGCACCGGGCTTTCGTGGAACGACATCTGGGGGACTTGGGGGAAAATGACGATCCCGGTCTACGCGCTTTCCTGTCGTTCTTGACGACGTGGTCGCCGGAACAGTTCACGGCTTCGCCCTGGCAGGACGACATGAAGGACCAGAACGTGGTTTTTGCGCTGGAAAGCGACCGGCGCGCGAACATCTTCCTGCATGATCGTCCCGCGGCCAAGGCCGTGTGGGAGCGCCTGTCGAGCCGGGGAAGCGGCAGGGAGGAAATCTGCCTCGTTCGCGGAGAGCCCGGGGCGGTTGCGCGCCTTCATCCATCGATCAAGGGTGTCTGGGGCGCGCAATCTTCCGGCGCGGCGCTTGTCTCCTTCAATCTCGACGCCTTCACCTCCTACGGCCACGAACAAGGTGACAATGCCCCCGTCTCCGAGGCCGCGGCCTTCGCCTATACGACGGCGCTCAACCGGTTTCTGGAAAGGGACAGCGGACACCGCATCCAGATCGGCGATGCCTCCACGGTATTCTGGGCGGATGCGTCCGAGGCGGGTGCGGCGGAGGAGGTGGAGATGCTGTTTCCCGTCTTCTTCGATACCGTCGATCAAGAGCAGGAAGCAGAAGAGAAGATCGGGGCGAAACATATCCGCGAGCGGCTGGAGCAGATCCGCAAGGGGGTGCCGCTGGAGGAAGTGGAGCCGAACCTCGGCAAGGTGCAATTCTACGTGCTCGGACTTGCGCCCAATGCCGCCCGGCTCTCCATCCGTTTCTTCCATTCCGGCAATTTCGGCGAGTTGACCCGGCATTACCAGCAGTTCGTCTCCGGCATGCGGATCGAGCCGCCGCCGCGCGAGCCTTTCCCGCCGCTCTGGCGCTATCTTTGCGAAACCGCCGTCCTCGGCAAGAGTGAGAATGTCACGCCGAACCTGGCCGGGGAGTGGATGCGTTCGATCCTGTCGGGCACGCATTATCCGCTGACGCTCCTGTCGTCGGTCCTGACCCGCATCCGCGCCGATGGCGAGATCAATGCCCTGCGCGCCGGCATTCTCAAGGCTTTGCTCATCCGTAATTTCAAAAGCAAGGAGGCATCCGTGGCGCTCGATCCGGCAAATACGAACAAGGGCTATCTGCTGGGGCGGCTGTTTGCCGTTTATGAGCACATCCAGGCTGCGGCGCTCGGTCCGAAGGTCAACGCCACGATCAAGGACAAGTTCTATGGTTCGGCGTCCGCGCAGCCGCGCAAGGTGTTCCACCTGCTCGAAAGCGGCTCGGCCAATCATCTGTCCAAGGTCGGCAAGCAGAAGCCCGGTTACAAGGTCATGCTGGAGAAGCAGGTCGGCGCCATCATGGAACTGATGAGTCCCGGCGTGGACCCTTTCCCGGCTTCGCTTTCTGCCGAGGACCAGGCGCTTTTCGGCCTCGGCTACTATCATCAACGCAACGAGTTTTTCAGAAAGCCGGCTGAAGCCGCTGTTTCGAGGGAGACTGACGCATGACCGCGATTGCCAACCGCTACGATTTCGCGCTGATCTTCGAGGTCGTCAACGGCAATCCCAACGGCGATCCGGATGCCGGCAACCTGCCGCGACTCGACCCGGAGACGAACAGGGGGCTGGTGACGGATGTCAGCCTCAAGCGCAAGATTCGCAACTACGTCGATCTCGCCCGCCATGGCGAAGACGGTTTCCACATCTATGTCGAGGAAGGCGCAATCCTCAACCACAAGCACCGGCAGGCCTATCGGGCAATCCGCGAGGATGACCCGAAGGTCGAGAAGGACGCCAAGCTGAACCCGAAGGACGATGCGGAGGCGAAGGCCATTACCGCCTTCATGTGCCGCAACTTCTTCGATGTGCGCACCTTCGGCGCCGTCATGTCCACCGGCGTCAATGCCGGCCAGGTGAAGGGGCCGGTGCAAATGACCTTCGCGCGCTCCGTCGAGCCGATCCTGCCGCTCGAGATCTCGATCACCCGCATGGCAGCCACCAACGAGGCTGAAAAGAAGCAGAAGGCCGAGGGCGACGATTCCAGCGAGCGCACCGACAACCGCACCATGGGACGCAAGCATATCGTTCCCTACGGTCTTTATGTCGCGCACGGCTTCATTTCCGCCAAGTTCGCGGAGCGCTCGGGCTTTTCGGAAAGCGACCTTTCCCTGCTGTTCGAGGCGCTCGCGGCCATGTTCGAGCACGACCGTTCCGCCGCGCGTGGCGAAATGGCGACGCGCAGGCTGGTGGCGTTCAAGCATGACAACGCGCTCGGCAACGCGCCGGCGCATGCCCTGTTCGAGCGCATCCGTATCGGCCGCAATGTAGAGGGCGAATTTCGTGTCATCGACCAGCGGCTGGACAATCTGCCGCCGGCGAGAGCCTTTTCGGATTATATCGTGACGATCGATCGTGACGGCCTGCCCGAAGGTGTCGAGATTCTGGAATTGCTTTGAACCATGGCCATCGATGACGGTGACGAAGGGCAGGATGCAGGAGAGCCCATTCCGTTCTCTGCCCTTCAGCATGCCATCCATTTGTCTGCGCCAGGCGGCCGCTGATCCATGTCGAGAGGTTTAGGCCCGAAAATCGCTTCACGGCGGAAGGCAACGTGCTGCATGCCGTGGCCGATAGGGGCGGATCGCGACGGGTGGGAGGGCTTCGGTGCGTCATGTCGTTGCCCGTCGCATCGCGTCGCCTCATCAGGCGCAAGCCGAACTGCATGAGATCATCGTGGGGATAGTCGCCAGGAGCCACCGTTAGCCGGCTATCGGCGGGCTCAGCCGCGCAAAGCCCTCTTGCCGGCGATAGGGGAAATGGGGATAGGGCGCAGTGACGGCGCTGGCTTCATCCAGCTTTGCCACCTGCTCCGGCGTCAGGCTCCAGCCGACCGCGCCGAGGTTCTGGCGAAGCTGTTCCTCGTTGCGCGCGCCGACGATGACGGAGGAAACGGTCGGGCGTTGCAGCAGCCAGTTCAGCGCGACCTGCGGGACTGACTTGCCCGTTTCCTCGGCAATGGCATCGAGCGCATCGACGACGCGATAGAGGTTTTCGTCGTCCACCGGCGGGCCGAAACTTGCGGTCTCATGCAGGCGGCTGCCTTCGGGCAGCGGCGTGCCGCGCCGGATTTTTCCCGTGAGCCGACCCCAGCCGAGCGGACTCCAGACCATCGCGCCGAGGCCCTGATCCGCACCCAGCGGCATCAGATCCCATTCGTAGTCGCGCCCGACCAGAGAGTAATAGACCTGATTGGCGACATAACGCGGCCAGCCATAACGATCGGCGACGGCCAGCGATTTCATGATCTGCCAGCCGGAGAAGTTGGAGACGCCGACATAGCGGACCTTGCCGGCGCGCACGAGCGTATCGAGCGTCGAAAGCACTTCCTCGACCGGCGTGCCGGCGTCGAAGGCGTGCAGTTGCAAGAGGTCGATATAGTCGGTCTGGAGGCGGCGCAGCGCATCCTCGACCGCCCGGATCAGCCGGAAGCGGGAGGAGCCTGCGTCGTTCGGCCCGTCGCCCATCGGTAGGCCGGTCTTGGTCGAGATCAGCACCGCATCGCGCCGACCCTTGATCGCCTCGCCAAGCACTTCCTCGGAAGCACCGTTGGAATAGACGTCGGCCGTGTCGAACAGGTTGACGCCGGCCTCCAGGCAGATGTCGACAAGGCGGCGGGCTTCCGCAGCGTCCGAATTGCCCCAATTGCCGAAGAGCGGGCCGGAGCCGCCGAAGGTTCCGGCGCCGAAGCTGAGGACCGGCACCTTGAGGCCGGATTTTCCGAGGGGTCGATAGTCCATGGGAATGCTCCTTAGTGAACGGGATTGCAGGAAGGTGAGAGGGCCACGCCCTTGCTCACCCAGACGGCAATCAACGCGGTGGCGATGGCGAATAGCGGAAACAGCGCAGCCGTGATCGGCACCACGGCGAGGCCCGGCCCTTTGTCGATGACCACGCCGCCGGCCATGCGCCGGTGGCGTTGCCGAGATTGAAGGCTCCGATGTTGAAGTTGGATGCAAGGCTCCGGCCCGCGCCTTCGGCCTTGGACAGCACCCACATCTGCAAGGGCGCGACGGGCATGAATGGTATCCGCTGATGTTTCCTTGCCTGGAAGATAGACGCTGCCTGTTGGCTGAAGTAGCCTACGTTCAGGAATATCATTCATGAATTGAATTCAAAGGATGCCATGGAACTCACGCTTGAAAAATTCGGTCCGCGAGACTTCGCCGACTATTTCCGGCTGGTAAGCGACCCCGAGGTCATGGTCATGATCACGGAGCGGGCCATTCCCGCCGAAGAGGCGCGGCGCGACTACGAAGAGCTTCTGGCCGACAATGCCCTCCATCCGGAGCTCGGCCACTTCCGCGTCCTCGATGAGCGAGGAACGTTCATCGGTCTGGGCAAGCTGGCGGTGAAAGCAGCGGCGGCGGATCAGGCCGAGCTGGGCTACATGCTCGTCCCGGAATATTGGGGCAAGGGAATAGCCAGTCGGATCGCCAGGCTTTTGGTGGCGCGGGCCGAGCGGCAATCCGCATTGCGAAGCCTCTTCGCCATCATCGATCCGGCCAATGTTCCGTCGAGGAAAATCCTGATCAACAATGGTTTCGTCTCAAGGGAATTCAAGGATTTCGACGGCCTGCCGGGCGAAGTGCTGGAAAGGACCTGGTAGGACATGGGAAGCCTGCATCACAACCGGTCCGGGGAGATGGAAGTGTTCGTGCGCGTGGTCGAGCTCGGCGGGTTCTCGCCTGCCGCGCGCGCCGAGCGCATGACGCCTTCGGCGGTCAGCAAGCTGATCGCGCGGCTGGAATCCCGGCTCGGCGCGCGGCTGCTCAACCGTTCGACACGCCAGCTCCAGCTCACGCCGGAGGGCTGCGCCTTCTATGAGCGGGCGACGCGCATCCTTGCCGATCTGGAGGATGCGGAACGGGTGGCCGGCGCCGGCGAACAGGCGGTGGGGCGCGTCCGCATCAATACCAGCGCCTCCTATTTCAACCATGTCCTCACGCCCGCACTGCCGGCTTTTCTGGCGCGTCATCCGGGCGTCACGCTCGATATCGTTCAAACCGATGCGGTGGTCGATCTCCTGGCGGAGCGCACCGATGTCGCGATCCGCGCCGGGCCGCTGAAAAGCTCCAGCCTGATCGCGCGCAAGCTCGGCGAGACGGCACTGACCATCGTTGCCGCGCCGTCCTATCTGGAACGTTGCGGCGAGCCGCGCTTCATCGCCGATCTCGAACGGCACAATCGCCTCGGTTTCGGCTATGCCCGCGCGGTCGATGGCTGGCCGCTTCGGGAAGACGGCGAAACCGTCGTCGTACCGGCGACGGGCCGCGTGCAGGCGAGCGACGGCGAGGGCCTGCGCCATCTGGCGCTGGCCGGCGTCGGCCTCGCCCGCCTTGCCGCCTTCACCGTGCGGGAAGACATCGCCGCCGGACGGCTGGTGCCGGTCCTCCGCCATCTCGATGCCGGCGAGAAGGAGGCTTTCCATGCCGTCCATGTCGGCCAGGGCGGACCGCTGCCCTCACGCGTGCGGGCGCTGCTCGACTTTCTCACGGAGCACGGCAAGGTGTCCTGATCCGGCGCGTCAGCCGCGCCGGGCCGCCTCGATCGCGGCGACGTCGATCTTCTTCATCTCCATCATCGCCTCGAAGGCGCGTTTTGCCTCGGCGCCGCCGGCGGCCATTGCCTCGGTCAGCGTGCGCGGGGTGATCTGCCAGGAGATGCCCCATTTGTCCTTGCACCAGCCGCACACGCTCTCCTGGCCGCCATTGCCGACGATGGCGTTCCAGTAGCGGTCCGTCTCCTCCTGATCGTCCGTGGCGATCTGGAACGAGAAGGCTTCGCTGTGCTTGAATGTCGTGCCGCCGTTGAGGCCGATGCAGGGAATGCCGGCGACGGTGAAGTCGACCGTCAGCACGTCGCCGGCCTTGCCGGACGGGAAGTCGCTGGGCGCGCGGTGGACCGCGCTCACGAAGCTGTCGGGAAACGTCTCGGCGTAGAAGTTGGCCGCAGCCTCGGCATCTCCGTTGTACCAGAGGCATATGGTGTTCTTGGCGATCGTCATTTGCTTTTCCTTTCGTTTTCCGGTCGTAAGCGCCGAGCCTACTGGTTGATCTCGGGCACGACGAGCTTCGCGAGCTTGTCCAGCGAGTCCTGCCAGCCGAGATAGCAGGCCTCGGCGGGGATGATATCCGGCACGCCCTGCTGCTCGATGTTCATTTCCGTGCCGACCGACACGGCCTTGAGAGTCACCGTGACCGTCATCTCGCCCGGCAGGTTGGGGTCGTCGAAACTGTCGGTGTAGACGAGGCGCTCGCCCGGAACGAGCTCCAGATAGGTGCCGCCGAAAGAGTGGCTCTCGCCCGTCGTGAAGTTGCGGAACGACATCCGGTGACGGCCGCCGACCTTCGCGTCGAGTTCGTGGACGGAGCAGAGGAACCCGTAGGGCGGAAGCCAGCTTGCGACCGCGTCCGGTTCGAGGAATGCGCGATAGAGTTTTTCCGGTTTGACGGCGATGACGCGGTGCAGACGGATCGTGCTGGGCATGATGCTCTCCTGTGGTTCGGTTTCATCGTGTGTTCGGTCGGGTGCCCGCCTCCTCTGTCGGGGCACCTTGCGGGCAGCCAGTCGTTGCCCGATGCAGTTAAGACGAACGAAGCAGAATGAGTCCGACATGACATCGGAATAAATCTGACGTCGGCCGATTCCTTCACCGGCTCGCGATATGCCGCGGATATTCGAGCTGCATGGCGACCACGTTGGCGGTGCCGGTGCCATGGCGCGCGGCGATCGTGTCAAGCGTGAGGTCGAGCGTATCGGCCGGCTTGCGGTCGGGAAAGGTCGATACGCGCCGGCTTTCCGGCCAGTTCGTGCCCGCCCGGTCGGGCACGATGCGAATGCCGTTCATGGTCACTACCGTGTCCGGAGAGCCGGCATAGCTCGTCGCATTTGACCGGTAGGTTCGCGACCATGCGTCGGCAACCAGCGCCAGCGACACCTCGTCCATGCCCGGCTCCAGCCGGATGCCGAACTCGTCCCGGTTCCAGACGGCCATTCTGTTGGCAAGCACCGTCGTCGCGAACGGGCGGGTGAGCCGGAACACAGCGCTCGCATGCCGCGCATCCCATTGTTCCAAGCCGAGATCGTGGGCGACCGCTTCCGCCTTCACCCGTCCGGCGATCGCCTCGACCAGCGTCAGCATCATCGGCAAGGAGGCGGAGATGCCGGTGGTCGTCGCCACACCCGCGTCCGCGACCATCCGCCTGTCCGCGACATATCGGATCGTCGGGCTGCGCTTCAGCATCTCGGCCAGATAATACCAGTGTGTCGTCGCACGCTTGCCGTCGAGCAGGCCCGCCGCTCCCACGACCTTCGCGCCGGCGCAGATGCCGATGACCGTCGCGCCTTTCTCCGCCTGGTCCCGGAGCCAGGCGATTGCCGCGGGATCGTCGTCGCGGCTCATGGCAGGCACGATGACGAAGTCGGCACCCTCGGGATGCGCGGCGTCGAACTCAGCGATCGTCGCATCCGGTTCGACCGCGAGCGCCGGATAGAGCTGCACCGGGCCGGCATCGGTCGCCAGCATCGCCACGTCGGCCACGTCGGCGCGTCGCAGGATGCCGGTGGGCACGAGATAGTCGGTCGTCTCGGTGGCGTCGTTGATGCCGATCACCGCGACCAGCGGACGTTCACGCTTCGCCGGCCGGAGCGAAGCGAGCATGGCGTCCGCCTCTTCCTGCGGGACCAGCGGCGCGACCGCCGCCGTCGTTGTTGCCGGCAGGCTGAGCAGCCAGCCCCCGAAACCTGCCATCGACAGGATGATCAAGCCGATACCGCACCAGATCAGACAGGCTTTCGACATGGGTATACCTCCCGGACAGGAGCGGAAACGCCTCCGAGCTGTCCGTCCTTCCGCCGCGTCTGGTTTGAATCCTAGCAGCGGGAGCATTTGGCAGGAATGACAAAGACATGGTAATTTCCGCCAATGCACCACGTTGTCTTCATCGTCTATCCGGGTTTCGAGCTGCTCGACGTTTCGGGGCCGGCCTCGGTCTTCAACGGCGCCAATCGCGCCCTGGGCCAGCGCGGGAAACCTGCGTTCTACAGGGTCGTGCTCGCATCCGCTCACGGCGGCGCCGTCGAGAGCAGCAGCGGCCTTGCGATGGAGACCCGGCCGGTTGCCGAACTTCGATCGGCGGAGATCCAGACCGTGCTGGTCGTCGGGGCCGAGCGTGAACCCCTCCTGCAGGCGATGGCGGATCCGGCTCTGCGAAAGGCCCTGCCGCAACTGACCGCGACGGCGGATCGGTTCGGCGCGGTCTGCACCGGCGGCTTCGTGCTGGCCGCGCTCGGATTGCTCGACGGGCATCGCATCGCGACGCATTGGGATTCCTGCGAGCCCTTCACCAAGGCCTTTCCCAAGGTCACTGTCGATCCCGACTCGCTCTATGTCATCGACGGCAGGCTTTGGACATCGGCGGGCGTGACCACCGGCATCGACATGGCGCTGGCGATGGTCGCGCAGGATCTCGACGCGGCGATTGCCGGCGAGGTCGCCAAGCGGCTGGTGCTCTATGCGCGTCGGCCCGGCTACCAGTCGCAGTTCAGCCCGGTTCTCAAGGCGCAGGTGAAGGGCGACAGCCCGTTTGCCGACCTGATCGGCTGGATTCAGTCGAACCTCGACTTGGCCCTGGACGTGCCCTCGCTCGCCGCGCGCGCGGGCCTCAGCGAACGCACCTTCCATCGCAGGTTCGCGGCGGCGACCGGCGAGACGCCGGCCCGCTTCGTCGAGACCGCCCGGCTCGACACCGCGCGCATGCTTCTTTCACGCGGGCTGTCGCTGAAATCGGTCGCGGCACAAGTCGGCCTCTTCCCGCCTGCGCGCCTCGCCGAAGCCTTCGAGCGCCGCTTCGGCGTCACCCCGCGCCTCTTCCGCGACATGCACGCCGCGCTCTGAGCGCTGAAATGCGGCTTTGGAGATGCGCTGACCGATAGTTCAGGGGCCGGAAGGAAACTGACCGCTTCGGGAAGGCCAGACAAGGACAGCAGGCTTACGCTTGTGTTCGATCATACAGTTGCAGTTCGAATCCCGTTCGGCATGCCATGCGGGATCCCGCGCCTGTCCCTGCCAGCACGCGTCCTTCGAGGCGATTCTCGATAGGCGGCAGTCCCTCGCGCCAATTCCCGCTCCGGTTTTCCGAAACGTCAAGAAAGCCCGGGCCTGCCGAGTTTTGTCGTCCGTGCGCAAAGCCCTCCCCTTCCTTTCCGGCAAAACAGAATCTTCCCCTTGCGCCCTTGCGTGATGGGCGCGATAGGCACATAAGCCTGCAAAATAATCATTTGCCTTTTTACGGTCAGGATCATCGTGGCCCCGCCTCAACACGATGCCCATAAAACGGGCACTGCGTCCAAATTTCAGCTGTTCGCGCCGATTCTTGCCGGCGCCACGCTCAAGGAGCGGCTGATCGGCTGCCTCGGGGCCCTGATCGGCATCTGCCTCACCGGGCTCGTCTGCGGCTTCGTCATGGGGCAGGATCCGCATCTGCCGCTGATCGTCGCGCCCATCGGCGCCTCCGCGGTTCTGCTCTTCGCCGTGCCCGCCAGCCCCCTCGCCCAGCCCTGGTCGATCGTCGGCGGCAACACGATCTCCGCCTTTGTCGGCGTCACCGTCACCACGCTGGTGAAGGATCCGGCCATCGCCATCGGCCTTGCCGTGGCGCTGGCGATCCTCGTCATGTCGCTGACCCGCTCGCTGCATCCCCCCGGCGGGGCGGCCGCGCTCACCGCCGTCATCGGCGGGGCGGCGGTCAGCCGGGCGGGCTTCTGGTTTCCGCTCGTGCCGATCGCCATCAACTCGCTGATCCTCGTGGCGCTCGGCATGATCTTCCACCGGCTGGCCGGGCGGCAGTATCCGCACCGCCAGACGATCACGCCCGTCAACACGCACAAGACCGCCGATCCGCCGGCCGCCTTCCGCGTCGGTTTCAACACCGAGGACATCGACGCCGCCATCGCCAGCCTCAACGAGACGCTGGACATCAGCCGCGCCGACCTCGATACGCTGCTGCGCCAGGTCGAACAGCAGGCCCTGCTGCGCCAGCGCGGCGACCTGACCTCGGCCGACATCATGTCGCGCGACGTGGTGACGGTGGCGCGCGATGCGACGGCCGACGAGGCCCGCAGCCTCCTGCTCGATCACGACATCCGCACGCTGCCCGTGCTCGACGCCGACCGGCGCCTTCTCGGCACCGTGGGGCTGCGGGAACTGGCCGCCATGGCGCCGAACGCCCATCTGCCCGTCTCCGAGGCGGCGACCGCCCGCCCCTCGGACCCGGCCATCGGCCTCCTGCCGCGGCTGACGGACGGTTCCATCCATGCCGTCGTCGTCGTGGACGAGGAGCGCCGTGTGGTGGGCATCATTTCCCAGACCGATCTTCTGGCCACGCTCGCGAAAAGCCTCTCCCAGACCGGCCCGACGGGCCTGATGGGCGGCCACGGGCAGGGCATCTGACCATGCCCGGACGATGTCACCCGGGCCTGCCGGCGCCAGACCGGCGGCCTTCCCAAGAGATGTGAGACCGAGACGAAAGGAGTGTCGCCATGGCGACCGTCGACGAGAAGCTTGAACCGATCCTTGCCCAGGTGCTGCAGCGCAATCCTGCCGAGCCGGAATTCCACCAGGCCGTGCGCGAGGTCCTGGAAAGCCTCGGGCTCGTCGTCTCCAAACATCCCGACTACCTGACGGACGCGCTGATCGAGCGCATCTGCGAGCCGGAGCGCCAGATCATCTTCCGCGTGCCGTGGATCGACGACAGGGGCCAGGTGCAGATCAACCGCGGCTTCCGCGTGCAGTTCAACTCGGCGCTGGGGCCGTACAAGGGGGGCCTGCGCTTCCACCCCTCCGTCAATCTCGGCATCATCAAGTTCCTCGGCTTCGAGCAGATCTTCAAGAACGCGCTGACGGGCCTGCCGATCGGCGGCGGCAAGGGCGGCTCGGATTTCGACCCGAAAGGCCGCTCGGACGGCGAGATCATGCGCTTCTGCCAGTCCTTCATGACGGAGCTCCACCGCCATCTCGGCGAGCACACCGACGTGCCGGCCGGCGACATCGGCGTCAGCGGCCGCGAGATCGGCTGGATGTTCGGCCAGTACAAGCGCCTGACCAACCGCTTCGAGGCCGGCGTCTTCACCGGCAAGGGGCTGAGCTATGGCGGCTCGCTGGTGCGCAAGGAAGCGACCGGCTACGGCGCGGTCTATTTCACCCGGGCCATGCTCTCCACCAGGGGCACCGATTTCGAGGGCAAGCGGGTCACCGTCTCGGGCTCGGGCAATGTGGCGATCTACGCCATGGAGCAGGCCATCAAGTACGGCGCCAGGGTCGTCGCCTGCTCGGACAGCAGCGGCTACATCCATGATGAAGAGGGCATCGACCTTTTGCTCGTCAAGGAGATCAAGGAAGTGCGCCGCGAGCGCATGTCGGAATATGCCCGCGCCAAGACGGCCGGCGTGCATTTCATCCCGGCCGGCAAGGGTTCGATCTGGGACGTGCCCTGCGACGTGGCGCTGCCCTGCGCCACGCAGAACGAGCTGTCCGGCAAGGATGCCAAGACGCTGGTCAAGAACGGCGTCATCGCCGTCGCCGAAGGCGCCAACATGCCCTCGACGCCGGAAGCCGTGCGGACCTTCCAGGAATCGGGCGTGCTCTTCGGCCCCGGCAAGGCGGCGAATGCCGGGGGCGTCGCCACCTCGGCGCTGGAAATGCAGCAGAATGCCAGCCGCGACAGCTGGAGCTTCGAGACGGCCCGCGAACGGCTCGGCCAGATCATGCAGGGCATCCACGACCGCTGCGCCGAGACGGCGGAGGAATATGGCGCCAAGGGCAACTACGTGCTCGGCGCCAACATTGCCGGCTTCACGCGCGTCGCCGAAGCCATGCGCGCGCAGGGCGTGATCTGATCGCCCTACGCCGATCCTCAGGCAGCCGACGGCCCCGGACCCTGTCCGGGGCCGTTTTCATTGGCCGCCGTGAAGGCGCGCTCAGTGAGGCCGCCGGCGATGACCCGGAAGGGCGCGCGGGCCGCTTCTGCCGGCGCTTCCGGCACGGGGCCGCCGGCTGCCGGCTGGAACAGCACCTTTTCCAGGACGATCCAGTCGCGCCGGCCTTCCGGCCGGTCGAAGGTCATCGCCTGGCCTTCGCGCAGGCCGAGCAGGGCAAGGCCGTAGAAGGTCGTGACCGGCAGGAAGGCGCTGCCCGGCGCATAGGTGCGCGGCAGGCAAAGCGTGCGGGTATCGCTGAGTCCGCTTTCGCAGCGGAACGTCACGCGCGCATCGATCATCGCGAGGTCGGCGGGGACGCGCGCCCCGGCCGGCAGGCGGCCGCCCGACAGCTTGCGCTTCAGCAGCGCCAGCCATTCCTCCGTCAGCGGCGGCCAGTCGCGCAGCATCTTTTCCAGCACATATCCATCTCTTGCCGTGAGCATAGCGGGATCGCGTCCCATAGCCATTCTCCATCCTGCCCGCGCGCAAGCGCGGCCTGAAAACCCGTGGTGGAGACGCCCCCTGGCCGCACCTGCGGCACAGGGGGTCACGATCCTGCGACGAGGCAGCCTCCGATGCGCCCGGACTGGAAGAAGGACAGGAATTTCACGGCAGACGACCCTCAGGAGGCCTCGGCCGCATCCGGCACCGCCGCATGCACGGCAATGACGCTGAGCCGCCGCACCTTGCCGTCGCGCGCGGCCCATTCGATCGACTGGCCGGCCGAAAGGCCGAGCAGGGCGGCGCCGACCGGCGTCAGCACGGAGATGCGCTGGCGGGAAATGTCGGCATCCTTCGGGAAGACGAGTTCGGCGGTCTGCGGCGGCTCGTCGTCGATGCGGAACTCGGCGACCGAGCCCATACGCATGATGCCGGGCGCCATGCGGGCGTCGTCGACGACCTTGGCGCGGTCGAGCTCGACGGCGAGCTGCTCGGCGGCGTGCGGGTCGCGCTCGGCCAGCATGTCGGCAAGGTTCGACAGGCGCGCGTGTTCGGAGCGGGCGATGGTGATGGCGGGCGGCCGGATGGCCTTGGTCTTCGCGGTCATGGGAACCTCACGGCGCGGGGTCTTCGCGGCCCGGCGGGCACGCGGAAAATCAAGGATTGGGGGGAATGTCGCGCTTTTCCGGAGCGGCTTTCGTGCTGAAACGAAACCGCCATTGCCCCACGGCCGGGGCGCGACGCGACCAAGCCGAGGGGCTAGTGTCCTGCGAGAGGAAACAACCGTTTCAAGAACCGGGCAATGGATTGCGTCGTGGTCATGCTGCCATGATGGCTTGAGGGCACGGGCAAAGTCAAGCCGAGACGCCGCGGCGCGGCCGAACGCCGCCCCTGCGACGGTCTGGCGATTTGACAGAAGCCAGGTTGGCACGGAGAACGCCTCATCCCCCAAGCGCCGGAGCCACGCCATGATCGAAGACCTTTTCGCCCGGAACAAAACCTGGTCCGCCGAGCGCAAGGCCGAGAAGGCCGACTATTTCGACCGCCTCGCCAATCTGCAGCAGCCGGACTATCTGTGGATCGGCTGTTCCGACAGCCGCGTGCCGGCCAATGTGATCGCCGGGCTGGAGCCGGGCGAGGTCTTCGTGCACCGCAACGTCGCCAACCTCATCCATCCGGCGGACCTCAACATGCTGTCCGTGGTCGAATATGCCGTGCACCAGCTCGGGGTGAAGCACATCATCATCTGCGGGCACTATGGCTGCGGCGGCATCCGCGCCGCCGTCAGCGGCGAGCGCCTCGGCCTCATCGACCATTGGCTTCAGCCGGTCCGCGACGTGGCGGACCGGCGCTTCGCATGCCGGGAATGCACGCCCTGGAGCGATGCCGACCTCGACCGGCTCTGCGAAGCCTCGATCACCGCGCAGGTGGAGCGGCTCGCCCGCACGCCGACCCTCCAGGCGGCCTGGCAGGCCGGCCGCGACGTTTCCATCCACGGCTGGGTCTACGGCTTGAAGGACGGGCTGCTTTCTGATCTCAAATGCACGGTGAGCGGCAGAAAGGGAGGGCAAGCCCATGCCGGTGGCGATCAAGCGCATCTATGACGAAGCCGATCCGGCGAACGGGACACGCATCCTCGTCGACCGGCTCTGGCCGCGCGGCCTCTCGAAGCAAAAGGCCGGCTTCGACCTCTGGATGAAGGATGTGGCGCCCTCTTCCGCGCTGCGCAAATGGTTCAACCACCAGCCGGAGCGCTGGCCGGAATTCCAGGCGCGCTACCGGGAGGAGCTGCAGGGCAATCCGGCGCTGGAGGACCTGCGCGAGCGCGCCGAGGCCGGCACGGTCACGCTGCTCTACGGCGCGCGCAACCGGGAATTCAACCATGCGGCCGTGCTGGCCGACGTCCTCAAGGAGGGAACCTGAAGCCCCCGCGCGGTCCGGCAATGACTGCAAAATTCTTGCTGGCTGGCTGCAAGAGAATTCATTTGTCAGGGACCGGCAAGCCGGCCATTTTCTCCTCGTAACATGAGGAGCAGGCATCGATGTCCGAGCGAACGGCGATCGAAGTTCACCCGGAAACCGTTGCCGTGGCGCATGGCGTGGCGAGCGACACCGCCTTCGGCGCGGTGGCCCCGCCCCTCTACCTTTCCACCACCTATGAATTCGCGGATTTCGACACGCCGCGCGCCTATGACTATGGCCGCGTCGGCAATCCGACGCGCGATCTCCTGGCGGATGCCATCAGCACGCTGGAAGGCGGGGCCGGCGCGGTGATGACGCCGAGCGGCATGGCGGCCGTTGATCTCTTGGTCGGGCGGCTTGCGGCCGGCAGCCTGGTCCTGGCGCCGCACGACTGTTACGGCGGCACGATGCGCCTGCTGAAAGCGCGCGCCGCGCTCGGCCAGCTCTCGCTCCGGCTGGTGGACCAGTCGGATATCGGGGCCGTCAAGGCATCGCTCCTCGACCGTCCGGCGCTCATGCTGGTCGAGACCCCGAGCAACCCGCTGATGCGCGTGGTGGACATTGCCACCCTCGCCGGCCTTGCCAGGGCGGCAGGCGCGCGCGTCGCCGTCGACAACACCTTCCTCTCGCCCGCCTTGCAGAAACCGCTGTCGCTCGGCGCCGACTATGTGCTGCATTCGACGACGAAATTCCTCAACGGCCATTCGGACGTCATCGCCGGCGCGGTGATCGCGGCCGATGCGGAGGAAGCCCGCGGCCTGAAGCACTGGGCCAACGTCACCGGCGCGACGGCCGCGCCCTTCGATTCCTGGCTGACGCTGCGCGGGCTCAGGACCCTGTTTGCCCGCATGGCCGCGCAGGAGCGCAATGCCATGGCGATCGCCGAGCGGCTTTGCGCGCATCCCGCCGTTTCCCGCGTGCACTATCCCGGCCTTGCCGACCATCCGGACCACGCGCTCGCCGCGCGCCAGCAGCGGGGTTTCGGCGCGATGATGAGCTTCGAGCTTGCCGGCGGCGTTCCGGCAGTGCGGCATTTCGTGAAGGGGGTGCGTTGCTTCACCTTCGCCGAATCGCTCGGCGGCGTCGAAAGCCTTGTCGCGCATCCCGCCACCATGACCCATGTCGACATGGGGGCGGAAGCGCGCGGCAGGGCCGGTATCGGCGACGGGCTGCTCAGGCTTTCCGTCGGGCTCGAGCATGCCGACGACCTGCTCGCCGGGCTCGAAGCCGGTCTTTCAGGCTGTTGACGTGTTTTCATTCGCACTTGCCCGCAGACGCCCTGCACTGTCGAAAGGGAGGACATGATGGAGGCCGATGACGACATTCCCGCCACCTTCGCCTCGCCAGCCTGCTTCATGCACGAGGTCGACCCCCGCTACACGGGCCTGCCCGGCCCGCTCGACCGGCAGGCCTGGACGGATGTCGACCGCTGGCGCAGAAACGAACGCGAACGCCTGATCGCCGCGCGCCTCGCCGTGCCGGCCGAGATGCGGGCGCGCCAAGGCGAGGCGATCGCCGCCGGCATCCTGGCCGAGATCGGCGATGTCGAGGGACGCGTCGTCAGCGCCTACTGGCCCTTCCGCGGCGAGCCGGACCTGCGACCGCTGCTTGCCGAGGTCGCGAGGCGAGGCGGGCGCACGGCGCTGCCGGTCGTCGTCGAGAAGGGAAGGCCGCTGGAATTCCATCTCTGGCAGGCGGGCGATCCGCTTTCCCGCGGTGTCTGGAACATCCCGATACCGGCCGAGCGCAACCGTGTCCTGCCCGATATCGTGCTTTCGCCGGTCGTCGGCTACGATCCCGCCTGCTACCGGCTCGGCTATGGCGGCGGTTTCTTCGACCGGACGCTGGCGGCCATGCCGGCCCGGCCGCGCGTCATCGGCCTCGGCTACAGCGCGGCGCGTCTTCAGACGATCTATCCGCAGCTGCACGACATTCCGATGGACCTGATCGTGACGGAAACCGGCACCGTGCGCCCCGCGCCTCAGGCGGACGTTTCCACCGTGCGCGCCTTGACGTAGAGCGCCCGGCCGGCAAACCAGCCGTTGACCGCCGCGCCGAGGCCGAGCAGCACGAAGAGCACGGCGCTCCAGGCGAAACTGCCGGTCCAGCCGCGGATGAGCCCGACGATCAGCGGGCCGATGGCGGCGAGCAGGTAGCCGACGCATTGCGCCATGCCGGACAGATGCGCCGCCACATGCGGATCGCGCGTGCGCAGCACGATGACGGTGAGCGCCACCGCGATCAGCCCGCCCTGCCCGATGCCCTGCAGCACCGCCCAGATCCAGACCGTGGAGAGCGGCGCGAAGAGCAGGCCGAGAAGGGCGACGACGGCCAGGCCGCAGAGCACGACATTGATCAGCCGCTGGTCCCTGCCGCGCACGGCGATATGCGGCGCGACGAGGCAGGACGCGGCCTGCACCATGACGGAGACGGACACGATGGCCCCGGCGGTGACGCCGTCGAGACCGCGCTCGCACAGGATCGGCACCAGCCAGCCGAAGACGCAATAGGCGAGCGCCGATTGCAGGCCCATGAAGAGCGTGACCTGCCACGCCAGCCTGTCGCGCCACAGCCCCTCGACCCGGAAGCCGGTGCGCGTGGCCTGCCTGCGCGTCGCCAGCACCTGCGGCAGCCACAGGAAGCCGACGACGAGCGCCGGCAGCGCCCAGATGGCGAGCGCGCCATCGAGCGAACCGCCCAGCGCATGCTCGATCGGCAGCGTCAGGCCGGCCGCGCTCGCCGCGCCTGCGCAGAGCGCCATCGTGTACCAGCCGGTCATCAGCGCTGCCTTGTCGGGGAAATCGCGCTTGACGAGGCCGGGCAGCAGCACGTTGCCGACCGCGATGCAGGCGCCGGCGAGCGCCGTGCCGAGGAAAAGCAGCGGAACGGAGGAAAGGCCGCGCAGCGCCGTGCCGAGCGCTAGGAGGAAGACGACGAGGAGCAGCGTGCGCTCCGTGCCGATGCGCTGGGCAAGGCGCGGCGCCAGCGGCGAGAACAGGCCGAGGCAGACGACGGGCAGCGTCGTCAGGACGCTGGCGCCGGTGGCCGAAAGGCCGAGCGTGTCGCGGATCTCCGGCAGCAGCGCCGAGGCGCTGGAAAAGACCGGCCGCAGGTTGAAGGCGATGAGCACGAGGCTGGCGCCGAGCAGGAAACGCGCGGCGGCGGCCTTCGGCCGGTGCGGAGCGGGCGCCGGCACGCTGTCGGCTTCGGCGTCGATCAGGTCGATCGCGCCGGGATCGTTTTCGGCAAGATGGGTCATGACATCAGCAACCGGTCGAGGGCGGACAGGACCGGCGCCATGAAGCGTCGGACGGCGGCATCGGCGGCATCCGGATCGCCGCTCTCGATGGCATCGACGATGGCGACATGGGCAGCCATGTCGGGTTCCGGCAGGTCCTGGCCGAGGGTCGCCTCGATGGTTTCGGCAATGAGCGTGGAGAAGAAATCGTACATGCCGATCAGCACCGCATTCCGCGAGGCGGCGATGACGGCCTGGTGGAAGGCGAAATCGCGGGCGATGAAATCCGCCTTGTCGTTTTCCGCGTATGGGCCGCGTGCGGCAAGCAGGGCCCGAAGGCCGGCGATGACGGCCGGCGTCTGGCGCAGCGCCGCAAGCCGCGCGGCCTCCACATCGAGCGCCAGGCGCGCCTCGAACTGGTCCCGCAGGCCCGCGCGCCGGGCCATGCCGAGCGGACGCACGGTATCCGCCGTCGAGACCACATAGGTGCCGGAGCCCTGCCGCGTCTCGAGATAGCCCTGCGAGACGAGGACGCGCACGGCCTCGCGTACCGTGCCGCGGCTGACGGAGAGCATGGCCGAGAGCGCCGCCTCGTTCGGCAGCTTGGCGCCCACCGCCCAGCGGCGCCCGAGGATTTCGGTGCGGATCGCCTCCACGGCCGTGTCGGCGAGATTGATCTTGCTCAGAGAGTGCATGGCGTCAGTCATAAAGTCATCAGATGACTTTATGACTAGCCCGCTTCCGGACGACGGTCAAATGAATTCGGACACCTTTTTATCAGGCCCGATCGCATTCGGCTGGCCCCCTCCCACGAGGCGGAAGGGTTTTAACGCCCGCCCCGCCCCAAACGCAAAGAGTGAAAAAACTCCTGCTCCGTGGGAGAGATGCCGACAGGCAGAGGGGATTACTGCTTGCGCGGCCAGGTATCGGCCAGGCGATAGCCCGCCGGCCACGGATCGTCCGGGTCGAGCATGACCTGGCTGGTGCCGGTGATCCAGGCGCGGCCGGAGATTTCCGGCACGATGGCCGGACGACCGCCGACCGTGGTCTCGCCGACGATGCGGCAGTCGAAACGCGAATCGATGATCGAATAGCCGGAGAAGCTCTGGCCGAGCCTGATCTGGCCGCGCGCATGCAGCACGGCCATGCGGGCCGAGCAACCGGTGCCGGTCGGCGAGCGGTCGAGCTTGGCCGGCTGGATGACGACGGTGTTGCGGCCGTGCAGCGCGCCGTCGCGCTCCTCCACCGGCAGCGTCAGCTGGCAGAAGGAGATGTGGTTCCATTCCGGGTTTTCCGGATGGGTGAAGCCGAGCTGCTCGTTGGCCGCCCTGGTGATGCGGATGCCGGTCTCGGCAAGCTCCCGCGCCTCGTCCGGCGTCACGGCGAAGCCGAGCGCGCGGGCATCGGCGAAGACGAAGCTGTCGCCGCCATAGGCGGTATCGACGGTGAGCGTGCCGAGGCCCTCCACCTCCAGCTTCGCATCCAGCTTGTCGGCAAAGGAGGGCACGTTGGTGACGGTGATGCGCTCGGCCTTGCCGTTGCGGCAGGCGGCCACGACATTCACCAGCCCGCCCGGCGCCTCCAGCACCATGCGGGTCTCCGGCTCGACCATGGGCACGATGCCGCTGTCGAGCAGCACGGTGGAGACGCAGATCGAGTTGGAGCCGGACATCGGCGGCGTGTCCTCCGGCTCCATGATGATGAAGCCCATGGTGGCGCGCGGATCCTTCGGCGGCACGAGCAGGTTGATGTGGCGGAACACGCCGCCGCGCGGCTCGTTCAGCACGAAATTGCGCAGGGTCTTGTCCGCGGCGATGAAATTGCGCTGCTCCCACAGCGTCTTGCCGGGCGGCGGGGCGACGCCCCCGACGATGACGTCGCCCACCTCGCCTTCGGCGTGGCAGGAGACGATGTGGATGACCTTGCTGCTGCGCATGGTTCTTCTCCGGTTTTCCAGGCTGTTTCGGCGCGTTGCAGGCTTGAATTGCCGACGCGATCCCGCTTTCATAGAAAAATTGGATCCAATATACAATCGCGTTCTTCACGGCGTCGCCGCGGCAGGGCTCTGTTGCCCCGCTCCCGGTTTCGACCTATGACCGATCGCTTCATTCCACCGGGGTTCGACGTGATGAAATTTGCTGCCGTCGATGTCAGGCAGGCCGCTTCGGCGGCCGATATCGTCTACGAGGCCCTGCGCAAGGCGATCATCGAGGGCGACCTTGCCGAGGGCGAGAACCTTCGGCAGGACCAGATCGCGCAGATGTTCAATATCAGCCGCATCCCCGTGCGCGAGGCCCTGTCACGGCTGGAACAGCACGGCCTCATCACCACCCAGCGCTACAAGGGCGCCGTGGTGGCCGGCCTGTCGGTCGAGGAGATCGAGGAGATCTTCGAGTTCCGCGCGCTGATCGAGGCGGAGGTCATCCGCCTTGCCGTGCCCAATCTCGACCGGGAAACGCTGGAAAAGGCGCGGCGCTACTGCGATGCCTTCGACCGGGAGACCGACCCGCACCGCTGGGGCGAGATCAACCGCAACTTCCATTACAGCCTCTACGAGGCCTCGCGCCGGCCGTATTATCTGCAGAGCGTGCGCTCCTCGCTCGACCGCATCGACCGGTATCTTCGCGCCCAGCTGACCTTCACCAACGGCGTGCCGCGCGCCGGGCGCGAGCACGAGGCGATCCTTGCCGCCTGCGAACAGGGCGATGCGGAACTCGCCTCGCGGCTGACGCGCGACCACATCCTCGATGCCGGCCGATCGCTGATGACGTTCCTGCGGGAGCAGCGCGGCTGAGCGGAAGGCTCCCCGGCCATTCGTTTGTCAGCAGCGCCTGCCTTGGACTACCCTATCGGCCGGAAGACCGACGCGGCGCGAGCGGGAACCGCCGGCACCGCCTTTCGTCAAAACTCTTCCCAGTCCCCGTCGTTTCCCTTGTCCTGCCGCACGCCGAGGGCGCCTGCCAGCTTTTCGCCGAGCGCCAGGGCCGGCGAGGTGACGGGACGCGAGCCGCCGGTGGCCGGCTTGACGTTCCACTGGCCGGGCGACTTGCGAGCCGGCGCCGGGGCGGGCGCAACGGGCGGCGGGGTGGCGGCGGACGACACGACATGCAGGTGCGGCGCGTGCACGGTACGGCCGGCAGCCGCGCTGCCGCCGACATTGAAGCGGCCGATCAGGGCGTTGAGCGCCTGGACCTCGGAGGCAAGGCCGTGGCTTGCGGCGGTCGTCTCCTCCACCATGGCGGCGTTCTTCTGCGTGCCCTGGTCCATCGCGTTGACGGCGGTGTTGATCTCCTGGAGGCCGGTCGACTGCTCACGCGCCGCCTCGACGATCGCCTGGACGTGGCCGTTGATCTCCTGCACCTCGGTGACGATCGCCTGCAGTGCGCAGCCCGTATCGTCGACGAGGGAGACGCCGGAGCGCACCTGCTCGCCCGAGGTGGTGATCAGCGCCTTGATCTCCTTGGCGGCCTTGGCCGAGCGCTGGGCGAGCTCGCGCACCTCCTGCGCCACGACGGCAAAGCCCTTGCCGGCCTCGCCCGCCCGGGCCGCTTCCACGCCCGCATTGAGGGCGAGGAGGTTGGTCTGGAAGGCGATCTCATCGATGACGCCGATGATGCTGGTGATCTCGCTGGAGGACTTTTCGATCTCCTGCATGGCCGAAACGGCGCGGCGCACGATCTCGCCGGATTTTTCCGCACCCGAGCGGGTGCGTGCGACGAGCTGGCCCGCCTCCTCCGCCCGCCGGGTGGAATCCCTGACAGTGGTGGTGATCTGTTCCAGCGCGGCGGCGGTCTCCTCGACGGAGGCGGCCTGCTGCTCGGTGCGGCGCGAAAGATCGTCGGCCGCGGCGCGGATCTGGCTGGCGCCGGCATCGATCGCACGGGCATTCTCGCCGACCTCGCGCAGCGCATCGCTGAGGCGCGAGACGGAGGCGTTGAAATCCTCGCGCAGCCGGTCGAGGTCGCCGTCGAAGGGTTTTTCGATGCGGCAGGTCATGTCGCCGCTCGCAAGCCTGCCGAGCGCATCGGCAAGGCTGGCGACGGCCTCCTGCACGCGGCCGCTGTCGCGGGTGCGCTCGGCCTCGCGCGCCTGGCGTTCGCCCTCGGCCCGGCGGCGGTCTTCGTCGCTCTGGCGCTCCAGGCGCTGGCGCTCGGCGGCATTGTCGCGGAAGACGGCGACGGTGCCGGCCATCTCGCCGATCTCGTCGCTGCGGTCGGCATGGGGAATGGCGAGCGCCGTATCGCCGTCCGCCAGCTTCTTCATCGCGCCGGCAAGGCCGGTGAGCGGCCTGACGACGCGGCGGTTGACGAGGAAGATCGCGGCGATCGCCAGGCCCATGGAGATGGCAAGCGATGCCCAGGTCAGCGCAAAGGCCGAGCCTTCCTCGCTGCGCGCCGAAAGGATCGTCTCGTCGGTGACCTTCTGGGTGCTGGCGACAAGGTCGCCCAGCGAGGCGCTGATCGCGTCGGCGCTCGCCTGCATCGGCCCCTTGTAGACCTCCAGCGCCGGCCCCTTGGCGGCGATGGCGGAGAACTGGATGAGCTTTGCGGCGTCGTCGAGATAGGTCTTCAGCGCCGCCTTGATGCCGTCGACTTCCGTGGCCGTGGCGGCGTTGCCGCTGTTGGCCGCGCCATAGCTGTCGACCATGCCGGCAAAGGCATCGGCGCGCTCCTTGATCCGCCCCTCGATACGGCCGATCTCGTCGGGATCCATCGAGAGCAGGTGTTCGGAATAGATCGCATTGAGCTCGGCGAAGGCGTGGCTGAGCTGCAGGATGCGGCTCATCTCGGGCATGCGCTCCGCCCCGATGCGCTCGATATGGCCAGTCATCGCCGAGAGGGAGCGGAAGGCGACGGCGCCTTGCAGGGCGCCCAGCACGACCATGAGGACGAAGAGGGCGGGCAGGAGCCTGCTGATCCGGACATTACGCATGACAGTTCCCTGATTGTCTTCGGCGGCACGGCTTCGTGCGGATGCGCAGAAGTTTAGGAGCGGTCGTTTAACGCCGGCTTAATGAACAGTCCCGACCTCCTGCCTTGCCGGCCGCTTTTCCACACCCTACATGCGCAAGCGAACAGGAGTTTTCGATGATCCTCAACGCCGCCCGCCTTTCGCTCGCCAATCTCTTCGCCCCCGAGACGCGGGGCGTGTTCTGGAAGGTCATCGGCCTCACCCTTCTCGCGCTCATCGTCCTGTGGTTCGGCCTTCGGGAAACCTTCATCGCCTTCGCCTGGCCCTTTCTGCAGGGCATGATGATGCCCGACCTGCCGGAATGGGCAGGCTGGCTCACCTTCGTCTTCGGCATCCTCGCCAGCATCGGCCTCGCGCTCGGGCTCGCCCTCCTGCTCGCGCCGGTGACGGCGATCATCGCCGGCTTCTTCCTCGACGACGTCGCCGAGGTCATCGAGAAACGCGACTATCCCGCGCAGGCGCCCGGACGGGCACTGCCGATGGGCCAGGCGATCGCCGGCTCGGTCAAGTTCCTCGGCATCGTCATCCTCGGCAACCTTCTCGCGCTCTTCCTGCTGTTCATCCCCGGCATCAACCTCGTCGCCTTCTTCCTGGTCAACGGCTACCTGCTCGGCCGGGAGTTCTTCGAGTTCGCGGCGATGCGCCACCGCCCGCCGGCGGAGGCGCGCCTGTTTAGGGCCAAGCACGCCGCGACGGTGCTGATGGCCGGCCTGCTCATTGCCGCCTTCCTGGCGATCCCGATCGTCAACCTGCTGACGCCGCTCTTTGCCGCCGGCCTCATGGTGCATCTCCACAAGGCGCTGAGCGGCAAGGACCCCGGCTTTTCACTGCGGCAGAACTGACGCGTCGTACATGGCCGCATAGTCGGCGTTCGGCGGGATCGGCTTGATCACGTCGATCATCACGCCGTTCGGATCGGCGGTGATGAAGTGGCGCTGGCCGAAGTCCTCGTCGCGGATGTCGCGCAGGATCGGCAGGCCGGCGGCGCGCACCGCCTCATAGACCGCATCGACGTCCTCCACCTCGAAGTTCAGCAGCAGGCCGGAAACCTTGCCGCGGCCGACGGCCGGGATCGTCTCGTGGCTGCCGTCGAGCACGGCGAGCGTCACCTTCTCGTCCTCGCTGGACTGGAGATGGATGTACCAGTCGCTGGTGAAGAGGGCCTCGAAGCGGAAATGCTTCTCGTAGAAGGCGGCGGTGCCCGCCACGTCGTCGGTCATGATCACCGGATAATAGCTGGTCGTCTTCATCGGGTTGCTCCTTTTCCGTTTTCCACATGTCGGACGGCAAACCACGTACGGTTTCGCTGGATTTGCCGGCGCTTTAAACATACAATCTGTATGTTTCTATCAATTAACATACATTCTGTTTGTATGTAAAGGGGAAAAATGGCACGCAGCAACAAGGAGCGCACGGAAGCGACCCGCCTCGCGCTGATCGAGGCGGCCCGGCGGCTTTTCGTGGACAGGGGATATGCGGACACGGCAACGCCCGACATCGTGGCGGAGGCCGGGGTGACGCGCGGCGCGCTCTATCACCATTTCGAGGACAAGAAGGCGCTGTTCCGCGCCACGCTGGAGCGCGAAGCGGAGGCCGTCGCCGCCCATATCGACACGGTCTCGCTGCCCGCCGGCTCGCCACGCGAGGCGCTGCTGCTCGGCGCCGCCGCCTATTTCGATGCCATGGCGGTGCCCGGCCGCACGCGCCTGCTGCTGCTCGAGGCGCCCGCCGTGCTCGGTTTCGAAAGCGCCGGCGCGATCGACCGGGACAATGCCGAGGGCACGCTGAAGGCAGGGCTTTCCGACCTCATCGGCAAGGGCGTGGACGCAGCAAGGCTGCAGGCCCTGACGGACCTCATCTCCGCCGCCTTCGACCGCGCGGCGATCGCCATCGAGACGGGCGCGGACCGCAAGGCCTATGAGGACGCGGTCGCCAGCCTGCTGGACGGGCTCGTCAGGGCGTAGGGCCGAAAAGCTGCGGCGGCAGCTCCACGAGCGGCGCCGGCACGTCGCAGGTCTTTTCCGGCGACTTGCACAGATCGGCGATGATACAGTGCTCGCATTCCGGCCGGCGCGCCTTGCAACAGTACCGCCCGTGCAGGATCAGCCAGTGATGCGCGTGGTAGAGATATTCGTCCGGGATGATGCGGATCAGCCGGTCCTCCACCTCGTCCGGCGTCTTGCCGGGCGCGAGGCGGAGGCGATTGGCGATGCGGAAGATATGCGTATCGACCGCCAGTGTCGCCTCGCCGAAGGCCATGGACAGCACCACATTCGCCGTCTTGCGCCCGACGCCGGGCAGCATGATCAGCTCCTCGCGGGTGCGCGGCACCTCGCCGCCGAAGCGGTCGACGAGCATCCGGCTGAGCGCGATGACGTTCTTGGCCTTGTTGCGGTAAAGACCGATCGTCTTGATATAGTCGCGGACCTTTTCCTCGCCGAGCGCCAGCATCTTTTCCGGCGTGTCGGCGACTTTGAAGAGCGCGCGGGTCGCCTTGTTGACGCCGGCATCCGTCGCCTGGGCGGACAGCGCCACGGCGACGACGAGCGTGAAGGGATTGACGTGCTCCAGCTCGCCCTTCGGCTCCGGCCGCTGGATGGAGAAGCGCCGGAAGATCTCCTTCAGCTCGTCCTGCGAATAGAGGCTCTTCGGCCGTGCCGGCGCCTTGCGCCGGGGCGCCGCTTTCTTCTTGATCGTTCCGTTTTCCATGGTGCTTCCGCAGGACGCATGTCATCGCGCAAAACCGCTACACAGTTTTGCGCGACTTGCTTATAGTCATGCCCCATGACGCAAGGCAACGCCGACATCACGATGAACGACCTGCCGGTCTTTTCCGCCGAACTGCACCCCTACCGGTCGCTCGGGCGGAGCGGCCACCGCATCTTCTTCCTCATCGCGGGCGTGCTCAGCTTCGCCCACATGGCCGTTTTCATGATCTCCGGCGCCTGGCCGGTCGTCCTGTTCTTCGGTCTCGATTTCCTCGTGCTCTTCGGCGCCTTCTGGCTGAACAACCGGGCGGCGAAGGCCCGCGAGGTGGTCTTACTCTCGCGCACCAACATCTCGATCCGCAAGATCAGCCCGTCGGGCCGCGAGACCGAACATATCTTCAACCCGTTCTGGGCGCGCTTCCTCGTCTCGCGCAAGGCGAAGATCGGCATCACCGCCATGCATGTGCGCGGCAACGGCCGCCAGACGGATGTCGGCACCTTCCTGCCGCTCGACGACCGCGAGCGCTTCGCCTCGGCCTTTTCCGGCGCGCTGGCGCGGGTCAAGCGCGGCTACTGAGCCGTCGTTCTCACCCGGTTCCGGACGCGGGCCGCCGCAAGTCCTCGCTCGATTGGCCCGGCAGCAGGAATCGGGTGGCGGGGACGCCGGAGGCATGCTTTTCTGGCGGCACAGGAGAAGAACGATGAACATTGCCGCAACCCTGAAGACCGACATCACGCCCGAGGGCGACGACTACGCGACCGTCCGCCGGGTCATCGAGCTGATCACCGAGGACTATCGCGAACAGCCGGGCCTCGACGAAATCGCCGGCCGGCTCGACCAGTCGCCGACGCAGCTGCAGAAGACCTTCACCCGCTGGGCCGGCCTTTCGCCGAAGGCCTTCCTGCAGGCGGTGACGCTCGACCATGCCAAGCGGCTGCTGCGCCAGGAGGAACTGCCGCTGCTCGAGACGAGCTTCGAGGTCGGCCTTTCCGGCCCGGGCCGGCTGCACGACCTCTTCGTCACGCACGAGGCGATGTCGCCCGGCGAATGGAAGGCGCGCGGCGCAGGCCTGACGATCCGCTACGGCCTACACCCCTCGCCCTTCGGCGGGGCGCTCGTCATGATCACCGACCGCGGCCTTGCCGGCCTTGCCTTCACCGACGAGGCCGACGGCATGGACGCTTTCGAGGACATGTCATCGCGCTGGCCGAACGCGCATTATGTGGAAGACCGAGAGGCGACCGCCGCCTATGCGGAACGCATCTTCGACCCGAAGCGCTGGGATCCCAAGGCGCCGCTGCGCGTCGTGCTGATCGGCTCGGATTTCCAGGTCCGCGTCTGGGAGGCGCTCTTGCGCATTCCGATGGGCTGCGCGGTCACCTATTCGTCGATCGCCGAAAAGCTCGGCCAGCCGACCGCCTCGCGCGCCGTCGGCGCCGCCGTCGGCCGCAACCCCATCTCCTTCGTCGTGCCCTGCCACCGGGCGCTCGGCAAGAGCGGGGCGCTGACGGGCTACCACTGGGGCCTGACGCGCAAGCGCGCGATGCTGGGCTGGGAATCGGGCAAGGCCTGAAAACGGAAAGGCCGGCGGAAACGCCGGCCTTGTCCTTGAATGCACGTCCACTTCCTCCGTCATCCTCGGGCTTGACCCGAGGATCCAGGCGGCGCCTGCGGCGTGGATGGTCGGGTCAAGCCCGACCATGACGAAGGAGAGGGCAGCGGGCTGGAGATGCCGGCAAGAGCGGTGGCGATGGGACGCCAGCGGAGCAGATTGCCGCCGCGCGCCCCTGCTTGCGCACCGTTGCTCAGTGCGCGCCCGACATGTCCCCGAGCACGTCCTTCGACTTCACCGTCGAATCCGCGTTCAGCACGTAGACCATCGGCACGCCGGTGGCGAGGTTGAGCTTCAGGATCTCTTCCTTGGAAAGCTTGTCGAGCACCATCACCAGCGAACGCAGCGAATTGCCGTGGGCGGCGACGAGCACCTTCTCGCCGCGCAGCACGCGGGGCAGGATCTCCGTGAGATAGTAGGGCCAGACGCGGGCGCCGGTGTCGCGCAGGCTCTCGCCGCCCGGCGGCGGCACGTCGTAGGAGCGACGCCAGATATGCACCTGCTCCTCGCCCCACTTGGCACGGGCATCGTCCTTGTTGAGGCCCGAGAGGTCGCCGTAGTCGCGCTCGTTCAGCGCCTGGTCGCGGATCGTTTCCAGGCCGGGCTGGCCGATCTCGTCGAGGATGAGCGACAGCGTCTTCTGCGCGCGGGAAAGATCGGAGGTAAACGCGACATCGAACTTGATTCCGGTCTCGGCGATCGCCTTGCCGCCGGTCTTGGCCTCCTCGACGCCGAGCGCCGTCAGGTCCGGATCGCGCCAGCCGGTGAAGAGGTTTTTCAGGTTCCATTCGCTCTGGCCGTGCCGAACGAGGACGAGGGTTCCGCTCATAGATTGTCTCCTGATGGTTGGCATCGTTCCGACACGTGGATACCGGTTTTTGGAACGATGCGAAAACGAAAGAAAGGATCAGTTGAGCCCGAGCACGTCGAGCATGGAATAAAGGCCGGGCTTCCTGTCGCGCGCCCACAGCGCCGCCTGCACGGCACCGCGGGCGAAGATCGAGCGGTCCGTCGCGCTGTGCGACAGGGTCACGATCTCGCCCTCGCCGGCCAGCATCACCGAATGGTCGCCGATGACGGAGCCGCCGCGCAGCGTGGCAAAGCCGATCGAGCCCGCGGGGCGCGGCCCGGTATGGCCGTCGCGCACGCGCACCGAATGGTCGGCAAGCGAAATGCCGCGACCCTTCGCGGCCGCATTGCCGAGCAGCAGCGCGGTACCCGAGGGCGCATCGACCTTGTGCTTGTGGTGCATTTCCAGCACCTCGATGTCCCAGTTGCCGGGGCCGAGCGCGCGGGCGGCGGTCTCGGTGAGGACGCCGAGCAGGTTGACGCCAAGGCTCATATTGCCGGACTTGACGATGCGGGCGTGGCGGGCGGCGGCCTTGATCTTCTCGTCATCGGCCGGCGAGCAGCCGGTGGTGCCGATGACATGCACGATGCGCGCCTGCGCGGCGAGGCCGGCAAATTCGATCGTTGCGGCGGGCGCCGTGAAATCCAGGACGCCCTCCGCCGCGACGAAGGCTTCGAGCGGCTTGTCGGTGACGGGAACGCCGATCGGCCCGAGGCCGGCAAGCTCTCCCGCATCGCGGCCGATGAAGGGCGAGCCTTCGCGCTCGACCGCCGCGAAGACCGCCGCGCCCTCGATCGCGTGGATCGTGCGGATCAGCGTCTGGCCCATTCGGCCCGCCGCCCCCACGACGACCAGCTTCATTGCGTTGCCGCTCATGTCCCGTTCCATCCCTTCTGCGGAGCGCCGGCGCGCTCCCGTTCCTGTCTTTCCGCAAGGCTGCCCGTTTTGGAGCGGCCTATTTGCCCGCGCTGCCGGCGGCGGGTGCCTGGAGGCTGTTGAGGCGAGCGTAGAGGCCGTTCTCCCGGCTCGCAAGCGCCTCGTGCGTGCCCTCTTCGGCGACCGTTCCGCCCTGCATGACGATGATCTTGTCGGCCCGCACGATGGTGGAGAGCCGGTGCGCGATGACGACCACGGTGCGCCCGCTCATCGCCTCGTCGAGCGCCTTCTGCACCGCCTGCTCGGATTCCGTGTCGAGCGCCGAGGTCGCCTCGTCGAGCAGGAGGATCGGCGCACCCCGCACCAGCGCACGGGCGATCGACAGCCGCTGGCGCTGGCCGCCGGAAAGCGTTACGCCGTTCTCGCCGACGGGCGTGTCGTAGCCGAGCGGCTGGGCGAGGATGAAATCATGCGCATAGGCATGGCGTGCCGCCTCCTCGATCTCCGCGTCCGTCGCATCGGGGCGGCCGTAGCGGATATTGTCGCGGATCGTGCCCTCGAAGAGATAGGGCTGCTGGGAGACATAGGCGATGGCGTTGCGCAGCGACTGTTTCGTCACATGGGCGATGTCCTGCCCGTCGATGAGGATCTCGCCCTCTTCCGGATCGTAGAAGCGCGGGATGAGGTTGATGACCGTCGACTTGCCGGCGCCGGACGGTCCGACGAGCGCCGTCGTGCGGCCGCCCTCGGCGGTGAAGCTCACGCCCTTGAGGATCGCCTCGTTTTCCGAATAGCCGAAGCGCACGCCCCGGAAGGTGATCGTGGCATCGGAAACGACGAGCGGCCTTGCATCCGGCCGGTCGGCCTGGCGCGGCTTCAGGTCGAGGACCTCGTAGATCATGCGGGCATTGACGACCGCGCGTTCCAGCGAGACCTGCAGGCGGGCAAGGCGCTTTGCCGGGTCGTAGGCCATCAGCAGCGCCGCGACGAAGGAGAAGAAGGCGCCCGGCAGCACGCCGCCATAGATCGAGCGGTAGGCGGCATAGGCGAGCACGCCGGCGATGGCCGCGCCGGCGAAGGTCTCGGTCATGGGCGCGGTGCGCTCGGTCAACCGCGCGATGCGGTTGGAGCGGCTTTCGGCCCGGTCGATGATGCCCTCGACCTTGGCCTTCAGCTGCGCCTCCATGGTGAAGGCCTTGACGATGGCGATGCCCTGGATCGTCTCCTGCATGGCGCCGAGCACATGGCTGTTGAGCTCGACGGATTCGCGCGTGGCGCTGCGCAGGCGCCTGGAGACGTAGCGCAGGCCGATCAGGAGCGGCGGGGCGACGACGAAGACGATCAGCGTCAGCAGCCAGTCCTTGGAGATCATCACGCCGATGAGGGCGACGAGCGTCAGGAAGTCACGCGCGACCGACGTCACCGTCATGTTCAGGACATCGCGGATGCCGGTGACGTTCTGGCTGATCTGCGCGGCGAGATAGGCCGAGCGCGATTCGTTGAAATAGCCGACGCTGAGCGCCATCAGGTGCGAATAGAGCCGGCGCTGGTAGCGCGCGACGATGTTGTTGCCGATCTTCGACAGGATGACGGCCTGGTAATAGGTGGCAAAGCCGCGCAGCACGAAGGCGATGAAGATCGAGCCGCAGATGAGGGCGACGAGGTCGGCACGCTTGTTGGCGAAGGCCTCGTTGACCACCGATTCCATGATCCAGGCGGTAAAACCCGTCGTGCCGGCGACGACGGCGAGGCAGAGGATGGCCAGAACATAGCCACGGACGTGCTCGCGGCCGTTTTCGGCGATGATGCGCTTGAGCACGGTGGCGACGGTGTCGGAGCTGACGTGTGGGCGCTCGGTTCGACTCTTATCGGCCAATAAACTGACTTTCCTGCACGGTCCTGCGGCACCGGGAGGATGTGCCGCGCTGGACCCGCTCTATAGGGGCTCGGCCCCTCTTTGGCGAGTCCGCGGCGCGGCGAAGCGCCTGCGGAGGCTTCACCTTTTCCAGTGGCGTCCCTCGGTTGCAACACCAAAGCGGTCCGGCATGCGCGCGAAGGCGGCAAGACCGGCAAGGGCTGCGACCGGATGGGTGACCACATAGGTCGGGATCGTCTTCAAAAGCGCGCTGTGCGGCGCCTTGTCCTCGAAGGCGGCGCGGAATTCCGGCCCGCGCAGGGCGGGGAGGATCTTCTGCGAGATGCCGCCGGCCAGGAACACGCCGCCCTTGGCCATGAAGATCATCGCCATGTCCCCGGCGACGCGGCCGAGATAGGTGGAAAACAGCGAGACGGTCTCGATCGCCGCGCGATCCTCCTGGGCCAAGGCCTTGGAGGTGACGTCCGCCGGGGTCTCGAGCGGGGCATCGACACCGTCGGCGGCCGAAACGGCATGGTAGATGTTCATGATGCCGCGGCCGCACAGCAGTTGCTCGGCGGAAATGCGGCCTTCGATCGGCTCGAGGAAGGGCCATATCTGATGGTCGCGCTCGCTGCGCGGGCCGACATCCACATGCCCGCCCTCCCCCGGAACCGGGATCCAGCTGTGGCGCGCATAGACGAGGCCGGCGACGCCGAGCCCCGTGCCGGGGCCGAGCACCGTGCGCGAGGCGGCGTGCCGCTCGGTGCCGGGGCCGATCTTCTCGCGGTCCCCCTCGCCGAGCGAGGCGATGGCGAGCGCCTGCGCCTCGAAATCGTTGACGAGCAGCACGTCGTCGAAGCCGAGATTGGCGATCATGTCGCGCGGGCGCACGACCCAGGGGCAGTTGGTCAGCGGCACCTCGTCGCCCTCGATGGGGCCGGCGAGCGCGAGAATGGCCGAACGCGGCTGCACCGAGGTCGTGTCGAGGATGCATTGCTGGAGCGCGTCATCGATATTCTTGAAATCGGCCGTCTGGACGATCGGGAACTGCTTCGGCTCGGCGAAGGCATCGACCAGCAGCGCAAAGCGCGCATTGGTGCCGCCGATATCGCCGATCAGGATGGGAAAGGGGAAGTTCGTTTCGCTGTCGTTCGGCCGTACCATCAGGCTGTCCCGTTCATTTCGCGTGGAGGTGGTTTCCGGTGAACGTGCCGTCAAACGGCGGCAAAGTCGAGCAGATGTTCGGCGGTCGCGCGGTTCAGCGCCATCGGAATGTCGTAGACGATGGCGAGCCGCATCAGCGCCTTGACGTCGACGTCGTGCGGCATGGGGGTCAGCGGGTCGACGAAGAAGATGAGGAGATCGACCTCGCCCGTCGCGATCAGCGCGCCGATCTGCTGGTCGCCGCCGAGCGGGCCGCTCTTGAGGCGGGTGACGTCGAGGCCCGGGCAGGCCTCCAGCACCCGGCCGCCCGTCGTGCCGGTCGCGACGATCTTCGCCTGCGCCAGCACCTTCTCGTTCTTAAGCGCGAAGGCGGCCATGTCGTCCTTCTTCTCGTCATGCGCGATGAGCGCGATGCATTTCTGGCGCGACATGGGCGTTCCCCGCGATTTTAAATCGATTTGATCGCCTTATACAAAAGCAGCGGGGTCTTGAAAAGCCCCGGCCCTGCACGCCCCTCATCCGCCTGCCGGCACCTTCTCCCCGCAGGCGGGGCGAAGAGATATGCGGAAAGGCATTCCTTCCCATCCAATGCTGATTACTTAGGAAAAGGGTGCCTCCTTCCCTTCGCCCCGCTTGCGGGAAGACGGTGGCGGCAGCCGGATGAGGGGCGTGCAGGGCTATGCAGCGCTACTGGAACGGCCGCGGGATCGGGATCGGCACGATGGCCGGCAGCAGAGTGTCGGCGGCGATCACCGATTCGATGGAGGCCGCCGGGCTCTGGCCGCCGCCGGAGAAGGCGAGCGCGGTGGAGGAAACACCGCCATTGCCCTGATAGGTCACTTCCTGCTCGGAGGCGGGCGAAGCACTGGCAAGCACCGTGCTGCAGGCGTTCGGCAGGTCGGAGAGCTTGACGTAGCGCGGCTTGACGGGCTTGGCGTCCTTCTTCGGCGTGGGCTTTGCCCACGGCTCCTTGGTGAACCACCAGGCGAGCGACTGGTCGCAGCCGTCGCCGGCCGGCACGCGGGCCTGCGGCTTGCAGCCGGCCGCGCCTTCCGGGCACTTGATGCGGATATGGAAATGCTCGTCATGGCCGTAGATCGGCCGCACCTTGCCGAGCAGCGCGCGGTCGCCCTGCCAGGTCTCGCACAGCTTCTTCTTGATGGCCGGGTTGACGAAGACGCGCTCGACCTGCGGGTAGCTCGCCGCCTTCATGACCAGCCGGGCATGCGTAGACGTCCAGCGGCGCGAATCGACCGTCAGGAACTTGCTCTTGTCGAGCATGGAGGTGAAGGGCAGCTTTTCGCGCTCCTCGGCCGAAAGCCGGCGGTCGGGCATGGGCGTGAACCAGATGTCGGCGTCGAGCCCGACCTGGTGCGAGGCATGGCCCGACAGCATCGGCCCGCCGCGCGGCTGGGAAATATCGCCGAGTAGCAGTCCCGGCCAGCCGAGCTTCTGCGCATCCTGCGAGAACCGCTCGATGAGCGCGATCATGTCGGGATGCCCCCAGCGCCGGTTGCGCGACAGGCGCATGGCCTGCCAGGACGGGCCGTCCGTCGGGATCGCCACCGCGCCGGCAATGCAGCCCTTGGCATAGGAACCATAGGGGCTCGCCGCCATCCTGGCCGGCAGGCGCTTGGCGCCGAACAGTTCCTTGGCCGGCCGCTCCTCGGCGGCAAGCGGCCCGACAAGCGCGGCCAGCGCAAGTCCGGCGGCAAGAAGGCAGGTGGTCAATCGGGAAAGCATGGAATGCACGGGCGTCGTCCGGTCTCAAAATCGCAATCGCTGACGAAAGGTTAAGGGATCATCCTTTCGCGGAAGTGAATCGTCGCCCGGAATAGGCACGCCAAAAACCGCCCCTTTCATGGCAGGCCTGTCATTTGCCCGGATTTTGCCTATTCTCTGGTTCACGCTTCGGCAAACGAAACGAAAGGGATTTCGGCATGCAGGCAGCCTCCGGGAAAATCGTGTTCACCATCGCCCTCGCCCTGTCGCTGGCGGCCGCGAGCGGTGCAAGGGCCCAGGAGGCGAAGGAGCCCGTCTGGCGCACCGGCATCTCGACCATCGGCGAATTGAAGCGCCCGGGCGGCTTTGATCGCTTCGACTATGTCAATCCGGACGCGCCGAAGGGCGGCGAATTGAAACTGTCCGAGACCGGCACATTCGACACCTTCAATCCCATTCTCTCGAAGGGCGAGGCCGCGACCGGCGTCACGTCCCTCGTCTTCGACACGCTGCTGAAATCCGCCGACGACGAGATCACCGCCTCCTACGGCCTGCTCGCCGAAGCCGTCTCCTATCCCGACGACATCGCCTACGCCACCTTCCGCCTGCGCCCGGAGGCGAAGTGGGCCGACGGCCAGCCGGTGACGCCCGAGGACGTGATCTTCTCCTTCGACAAGTCGAAGGAGCACAATCCGCTTCTTGCCAACTACTACCGCCACGTGATTTCCGCGGAGAAGACCGGCGAGCGCGACGTCACCTTCCGCTTCGACGAGAAGAACAACCAGGAGCTCCCCAACATTCTCGGCCAGTTCCCGATCGTGCCCAAGCACTGGTGGGAAGGAACGGACGCCAAGGGCAACAAGCGCGACATCGGCCGCACGACGCTGGAGCCGGTCATGGGCTCCGGGCCTTACAGGATCGCCTCCTTCCAGGCGGGCGGCTCGATCCGCTTCGAGCGGCGCGACGACTATTGGGCCAAGGACCTCAACGTGAATGTCGGCCAGAACAATTTCGGCGTGATCAGCTACACGTTCTTCGGCGACCGGAACGTGGAGTTCGAGGCCTTCCGCGCCGGCAATGTCGACTTCTACCGCGACAACAGCTCCAGCCACTGGATGACGGCCTATGATTTTCCGGCCGTGAAGCACGGCCGCATCGTGCGCGAGGAGATCGAAAACCCGCTGCGCGCCGTCGGCATCATGCAGGCCTTCGTGCCGAACCTGCGCCGCGAACGGTTCAAGGACCAGCGGGTGCGCGAGGCACTGAACTACGCCTACGACTTCGAAAGCCTCAACAAGAACCTCGCCTATGGCAGGCTCAACCGCATCGACAGCTATTTCTGGGGCACCGAGCTGGCCTCCTCCGGCCTGCCGGAAGGGCGCGAAAAGGAAATCCTCGAGGAGCTGAAGGACAAGGTCCCGCCCGCCGTCTTCACCACGCCCTACACCAATCCCGTCGCCGGCGACCCGCAGAAGACACGCGAGAACCTGCGCAAGGCCATGATGCTCTTCAAGGAGGCGGGCTACGAGCTCAAGAACCGGAAGATGACGAACGTCAAGACGGGCGAGCCCTTCGGCATCGAAATCCTGCTCTCCAATCCTTCGCAGGAACGCACCGTCCTGCCCTATGTCAAGAGCCTCAACGACATCGGCATCGACGCCCGCATCCGCACGGTGGACGCCTCGCAATATACCAACCGCGTGCGCGCCTTCGACTATGACATGATCTACGGCATCTGGGCGCAGACGCTGGTGCCGGGCAACGAGCAGAGCGATTACTGGGGTTCGGCCTCCGTCGACCAGCAGGGCTCGAAGAACTATGCCGGCATCGCCGATCCCGCGATCGACGAACTGATCCGCCGCATCGTCTTTGCGCCGAACCGTGCCGAGCTCGTGGCGACGACCCATGCGCTCGACCGCGTCCTGCTCGCCCATCACTATCTGGTGCCGATGTTCTATTCCAAATCCCAGCAGGTCGCCTATTGGAACCACCTCGCCCGCCCGGCGGAGCTGCCCTATTACAGCCTCGGGTTCCCCGATGTCTGGTGGTCGAAGAATGCCGCGAAATGAGCCGGGGCTTGCGCCGTGCGGCGTCCTCGGCTCCATATAGCGATGACGAATCACCGTCGCGCGAAGCGGCGGCAGAAGGAAGGTTTGGGCTTGACCGACGGGACTGCGCCAAGACGAGAAGACCGGCAACCGGCTGCAGCGGGTAATCGCTGATGGGCGCCTATATCCTGCGACGCATCCTGCTGATGATCCCGACGATCTTCGGCATCATGGCGATTTCCTTCGCGATCGTGCAGTTCGCCCCCGGCGGCCCGGTCGAGCAGGTGATTTCCGACCTCACCAGCCAGAGTTCCGGCGACCGCCTCTCCGGCGGTGGCGGCGACGTTTTGCAGGATGTCGGGCAGGACAGCGCCTATCGCGGCGCGCGCGGCCTCGATCCGGAATTCATCGCCAAGCTGGAAAAGCAGTTCGGCTTCGACAAGCCGCCGCTCGAACGCTTCTTCACCATGATGTGGGATTATCTGCGCTTCGATTTCGGCGAGAGCTTCTTCCGCAACACCTCCGTGGTCGACCTGATCGCCCAGAAGATGCCGGTCTCCATCTCGCTCGGCGTGTGGATCCTCGTCTTCTCCTACGCCATCTCCATCCCGCTCGGCATCCGCAAGGCGGTGAAGGACGGCTCGGCCTTCGACGTGTGGACCTCGGGCATCATCATCATCGGCTACGCCGTGCCGAGCTTCCTCTTCGGCATCCTCCTCATCGTGCTCTTCGCCGGCGGCTCCTTCCTCGACTGGTTCCCGCTGCGCGGCATCGTCTCGGACAATTTCGACAGCCTCGCCTGGTGGCAGAAGCCGCTCGACTACATGTGGCACATGACGCTGCCGTTGATCACGCTGCTCTTGTCCGCCTTCGCCACGACCACGCTCCTGACGAAGAACTCCTTCATCGACGAGATCAAGAAGCAGTATGTCACCACCGCCCGCGCCAAGGGCCTCACCGAGCGGCAGGTGCTCTACGGCCACGTCTTCCGCAATGCCATGCTGATCATCATCGCCGGCTTCCCCGGCGCCTTCATATCGGCCTTCTTCACCGGCTCGCTGCTCATCGAATATATCTTCTCGCTCGATGGCCTCGGCCGCCTCGGCTATGATTCCATCGTGCGGCGCGACTATCCGATCGTCTTCGCGACGCTGTTCATCTTCTCGCTGATGGGCCTCGTCGTCAGCCTCATCTCCGACCTCATCTACACCTGGGTCGACCCGCGCATCGATTTCGAGCGGAGGGACGTGTGATGAGCGCCGTCACGGAGACAACGCCGATCGCCCCGCCGAGAAAGGGCCTGCTCAACCCCACGAACCTGCGCCGCTGGGAGAATTTCAAGGCGAACCGTCGCGGCTACTGGTCGCTGTGGATCTTCCTCGTCATCTTCATCCTCAGCCTGTTCGCCGAGTTCATCGCCAACGACCGGCCGATCCTCGCTTCCTACAAGGGCGAGATCCTCGTTCCCGTCCTTGTCGACTATCCGGAGGAGAAATTCGGCGGCTTCCTGGCCGAGACGGACTATCGCTCGGACTTCATCACGGAAGAGATCGAGGCCAATGGCTGGATGATCTGGCCGCCGATCCGCTATTCCTACAACACGACGAATTCCAACATCCCGCATTCCGCGCCGACGAAACCCTTCTGGCTGATGGCCGGGGACGAGCGCTGCGCCGGCTATCCGGGCGGCGCGGCGGACCCGAACTGCACGCTCGCCAACCTCAACTGGCTCGGCACCGACGACCAGGCGCGCGACGTGCTCGCCCGCGTCATCTACGGCTTCCGCATCTCCGTGCTGTTCGGTCTCGTGCTCACCATCGCCTCGGCGATCGTCGGCGTGACGGCCGGCGCCGTGCAGGGCTATTTCGGCGGCTGGACGGACCTCCTGATGCAGCGCTTCATCGAGATCTGGTCCTCGATGCCGGTGCTCTACATCCTGCTGATCATCGCCGCCATCCTGCCGCCCGGCTTCTGGATCCTGCTCGGCATCATGCTGCTCTTCTCCTGGGTCGGCTTCGTCGGCGTGGTGCGCGCCGAATTCTTGCGCGCGCGGAATTTCGAATATGTGCGGGCGGCACGCGCGCTCGGCGTCGGCAATGCCACGATCATGTACCGGCACCTCCTGCCGAACGCCATGGTGGCGACGCTGACCTTCCTGCCCTTCATCCTGTCGGGCTCGATCACCACGCTCACCTCGCTCGACTTCCTCGGCTTCGGTATGCCGCCGGGCTCGCCCTCGCTCGGGGAGCTGGTCGCGCAGGGCAAGAACAATCTCCAGGCGCCGTGGCTCGGCCTCACCGCCTTCGTCGTCATGTCCGTCATGCTGTCGCTGCTGATCTTCGTCGGCGAAGCGACGCGCGACGCCTTCGATCCGAGGAAGACCTTCCGGTGAGCGATCCCCAAACCATCCTGTCCGTCCGCGACCTCTCCGTCGCCTTCCACCAGGGCGGCAACACCACGCTCGCCGTCGACCGCGTCTCCTTCGACATCCGGCGCGGCGAGGTCGTGGCGCTTGTCGGCGAATCCGGCTCCGGCAAGTCCGTGACGGCGAATTCGATCCTCAAGCTGCTGCCCTACCCGGCCGCGAGCCACCCCTCCGGCGAGGTCCATTTCAACGGCAAGGACCTCTTGAAGGCCTCCGATACGACGCTGCGGAACGTGCGCGGCAACGACATCACGATGATCTTCCAGGAGCCGATGACCTCGCTCAATCCGCTGCACTCCATCGAGCGGCAGATCGGCGAGATCCTGAAGCTGCACCAGGACATCGAAGGCCCGGCCGCGCGCGCCAAAATTCTCGAACTGCTCAACCAGGTCGGCATCCGCGAGCCGGAAAAGCGCCTCGCCGCCTATCCGCACGAGCTGTCCGGCGGCCAGCGCCAGCGCGTGATGATCGCCATGGCGCTCGCCAACCGCCCGGAGCTATTGATCGCCGACGAGCCGACCACCGCGCTCGACGTCACCGTGCAGGCGCAGATCCTGGAGCTCCTGAAGTCGCTGAAGGAAGAGCACGGCATGTCCATGCTCTTCATCACCCACGACCTCGGCATCGTCCGCAAGTTCGCCGACCGGGTCTGCGTGATGACCAAGGGCAGGATCGTCGAGACCGGCCCGGTGGAGGAGATCTTCTCCAGCCCGCAGCACGCCTATACCCGCCACCTGCTCGCCGCCGAGCCCAAGGGCGAGCCGCGCCCGGGCGACGACAGCCAGCCCGTCGTCATCGAGGCGGAGGACGTCAAGGTCTGGTTCCCGATCAAGGCCGGGTTTCTCCGCCGCGTCGTCGATCACGTGAAGGCCGTCGACGGCATCGACCTGAAACTGCGCGCCGGCCACACGCTCGGCGTGGTGGGCGAATCCGGCTCCGGCAAGACGACGCTCGGCCTCGCGCTGACGCGGCTCATCGCCTCGAAGGGCCGCATCGCCTTCGTCGGGCAGGATATTGCCGGCCATTCCTTCAGCGAGATGCGGCCCTTGCGCCGGCGCATGCAGATCGTCTTCCAGGATCCCTTCGGCTCGCTCTCGCCGCGCATGTCGGTCGCCGATATCGTCGCGGAGGGCCTGAAGGTCCATGAGCCGTCGCTCTCCGAGGCAGAGCGCGACCGCCGCGTCGCCGCCGCGCTGGAGGAGACCGGCCTCGATCCCACGACACGCTGGCGCTATCCGCACGAATTCTCCGGCGGCCAGCGCCAGCGCATCGCGATCGCCCGCGCCATGGTGCTGAAACCCGAATTCGTCATGCTCGACGAGCCGACCTCGGCGCTCGACATGAGCGTGCAGGCGCAGGTGGTGGAGCTCCTGCGCGACCTGCAGGCCAAGCACAATCTTGCCTATCTCTTCATCAGCCATGACCTCAAGGTCGTGCGCGCGCTCGCCAACGACATCATCGTCATGCGCGGCGGTCAGGTGGTGGAGAAGGGGCCGGCCAGGGACATCATCGAACGGCCGCACGAGGCCTATACCAGGGCGCTGATGGCCGCCGCCTTCAATCTCGAAGCGGTCCGCAGCGAGAGCATCCGCCAGTAAGGCATTTTTTATACATTATCCGACGCCGAAGCGATTTCGCTTCGGCTGAAATGCTTCAGCAGGAACCAGCATGCAGACGAAAAGCCCTGTCATCATCGATCTGAAATTCGACCAGGAGCAGGTCGCCGCCGCGCTGAAGGGCGCCTTTGCGGACCGCGAGGTGATCAATCTCTCGCATCCGGCAAACCGCAACCGTGACCTCTCGGGCATCGACTATGCCGTTGTCTGGAAGCCGGGCGCCGATCTCTTCTCGCGGGCGAAGGACCTGAAGGTGGTGTTTTCCGGCGGCGCGGGCGTCGACCATGTGCTGACGCTGCCGGGCCTGCCCGACGTGCCGCTCGTGCGCTTCGTCGACGAGACGCTGACGACGCGCATGAGCGAGTGGGTGGTCATGCAATGCCTGCTGCACCTGCGCCAGCACCAGGCCTACGAGACGCAGCGGGCAGCGCGCGTCTGGCGCGAGCTCGCCCAGCCCGAAGCGAAGGACCTAACCGTCGGCATCATGGGTTTCGGCGTGCTCGGACAGGATTCGGCCAGGAAGCTGAAGACGCTCGGCTTCGACGTCATCGGCTGGTCGAAGAGCGGCCGCAAGGTGGAGGACTTCGAGACCTTCGACGAGGCCGGCCTCGACGCCTTCCTCGGCAGGACCGACATCCTCGTCGGCCTCCTGCCGCTGACGCCGGAGACGAAGGGCATCTACAATACCGGCCTCTTCACCCGCCTCAGCCGCAAGGGCCCGTTCGGCGCGCCGGTCTTCATCAATGCCGGCCGCGGCGGCAGCCAGGTGGAGGCCGATATCGTCGCCTCCCTCAACGACGGCACGCTGCACGGCGCCTCGCTCGACGTCTTCGAGCAGGAGCCGCTGCCGCTCGAAAGCCCGTTCTGGTCGATGGACAAGGTGTTCATGACGCCGCATGCCTCGGCGGCATCCGATGTCGCCGCGCTTTTCCGCCACGTCGCCGTGCAGATCGAACGGCTCGAAAGCGGCAAGCCGCTGGAGCATCTGGTCGACCGCAGCGCAGGATATTGAGACCCCGCTTGCGCCGGCCGGCGCAGCCCGGCGCGCGTCAGGGCCGGCGATAGCCGGTCGGCTGCGCGTAAAGCCAGCCGATGCGCTCGATGGCCGCATCCAGCCCCTCGCGCGCCACGCTCATCGTATGGCCGTTGGCGTGGATGATGGTCGCCTCGTCTTCCATGATCGCCACATGGCCCTTCCAGAAGACGAGGTCGCCGCGGCGAAGCGCGCCGCGCTCGATCGGCGTGCCGAGGCCGGCGGCCTGCATGTCGCTGTCGCGCGGCGCGGTGCGGCCCGTCATCATCATCGAAAGCTGCACCAGGGCCGAGCAGTCGAGGCCGAAGCCCGAGCGGCCACCCCACAGATAGGGCGTCTCCAGGAACCGGGCGGCGATGGCGACATAGTCGTCCCCTGCCCTCTCCCCGATCGCAAGGCAGTGACCGGCAACGACCGACTGGCCGCCGGCAAGCGTCAGGTAGCGGGTGCCGCGCGTCTCGCTCTCGCCTATAACCGGTATCCGGCTACCGATCGACAGGGCGAAGGCGGCGGGCGTGCGCAGGTCCGGGCCGGAATAGGCGAAGGTGCGCGGCACGGCGACGACATGGGTCGCTGCAGGGGTCGCCGCAGGGCCGGCCGCATCGAGCGCCGCCTCCGGCAGGTAGCCGACATAGCCGTCAAAATCGGATTTCACCCAGGCCCAGCCCTCCGCCCGGTCGAGCACGCGCACGCCTTCGCCGAACAGGAGCTCGGTATCGATGCCGGCGGCGGCATCCGGCCGGGGGCGCAGCGCGGCAACGGGCTGCGCCACGACGGCCGGCGTGCCCGTGACATAGTGCGCGGCCGCAACGGTGCCGCGCAGGGCCTCCTCGGCGAGATCCGGTCGGAAGGCGTTGAGGCGGCGGTCTGGAAGGGCGTTCATGGATCTGGTCTCACGGGGCCGTTCAGGGGGTCGGTTCAGGGGTTTTGCGCACGGCCCCGGGCGATGATGAGATCGCCGAGGCGTTCGAGATAGAGCGCGCCGTCCACGGTGCGCTTGATGATGACGTTGCGGCGATCGCGGTCGTCGCGCATGCGGGTGACGAGGCCCTGCTCGCCCATCGTGTCGAGCGCGCGGGTGATCACCGGCTTGGTCACGCCCAGCTTCGCCGCCAGCCCCCGCACCGTGTGCGGCGGGGGCACGAGGTAGATCTCCAGCAGGATCGCCATCTGGCGCAAGGTCAGGTCGCGCCCATCCTCGTGGACCTGCTGCAGCGTCACCGCGTGCCAGAGGCCGAGCGCCTGCGATGGGGTCAGATCTAGCGGCACGGCGTCTCCGGGCAGGACGGCATTTTCGTTACGATACCGTATCGTTTACCGGAAGAAAAGCCGCCGCCTCAGGCCGTCGCCTTGCGCAGGTGATGGTAGAGCGCGCGGATGGCCTGCGCCTCACCGCCGACGGGCGAATGCGGCCGCTCGGCCTGCGCCCAGCCGTAGATATCGAAATGCGCCCAGCGCTTGTTGCGGGTGACGAAGCGCTTGAGGAACAGCGCCGCGGTGATCGAGCCCGCCATGCCGCCCGCGGGCGCGTTGGTGAGGTCGGCGATGCGGGCGGAGACGTCCTTGTCGTAGCCCATGTGGAGCGGCATGCGCCACATCGGGTCATCGACCGTCAGGCTCGCCTCGGTGAGGTCGTGGGCAAGGTCCTCGTCGTCGGTGAAGAAGGGCGGCAGGTCGGGGCCGAGCGCGACGCGCGCGGCGCCCGTCAGCGTCGCCATGTCGATGACGAGGTCGGCCTCCGCCTCGTCCGCATAGGCGAGCGCATCGGCAAGGATCAGGCGACCCTCGGCGTCGGTGTTGTCGATCTGCACGGTGAGGCCCTTGCGGCTCCTGTAGATGTCGCCGGGGCGGAAGGCGTTGGCGGAGATCGCGTTCTCCACCACCGGCAGGAGCACGCGCAGGTCCACCTTCAGCTTGGCATCCATGATCATCAGCGCGAGGCCCATGACATTGGCCGCCCCGCCCATGTCCTTCTTCATCAGGAGCATGGAGGAGGCCGGCTTGATGTCGAGGCCGCCGGTATCGAAGCAGACACCCTTGCCGACGAGCGTCACGCGCTTGTGGCCCTTCTTGCCCCAAGTGAGTTCGAGCAGGCGCGGCGCCTGCGCGGCGGCGCGGCCGACCGTGTGGATGAGCGGGAAATTCTCCTTGAGGAGATCATCGCCCATGATGACGGAGACCTTCGCCTTGTAATGTTCGCCGAGCGCGCGAAAGGCGTCCTCCAGCGCGTCCGGGCCCATGTCGTTGGTCGGCGTGTTGATGAGGTCGCGGGCAAGGAAGACGCCGGCGATCTGGCGCTTGATGTCGGTGGCGTCCGCATCGCTGGGGATGAGCAGGGTCGGGGCTTCGGCGGCGGAGGCCTTGTAGCGCTCGAAGCGGTAGCTGCCGAGGCCGTAGCCGAGCGCGAGGCGGTTGGCCGTCAGCGGCGCGGTCTCGATATGCCAGTCGCCGGCCGGCAGCGCGCGGGCGAGCCTGCCCGTCAGGAACGGCGCGTCGGACGGGTTCTTGCCGAGGCCGAAGAGCGCGCCGCCGAGATGGCCGTCCGCCGTCGGCACCATCAGCAGCGCCCCGGATTCCGCCTTGAAGCCGGCCTTCCTTGCCCAGTCGAGCGCGATCGGGTCGATCGTGCCGGTCTCGATATGGGCCGGCGTGATCGCGAAGATCGGCAGCGTCCTGCCGTTCTTCGTGTTGAAGGGAGAGGGCCGGTCGATGAACTGGAAGGGGGCCATGGCGGAACCTTTGGGCAGGGCTTGAGAATCAGGCGATTAACACTCTGTTAGGGTTAACAGATTATTGCTGGAGTGGAGATTGCGGCGTGATTCCTTGACCGCCGCGACATGCGGGAATCGCTTCGGGGACAGATCATGGCCGCTTCCGTCACGCTTACGTCACTTCGCGCTGGATTTTTGAGAGGCGCAGCATGTCTTGCCATCGCGGTGGCAATGGCGGGCTGCGCGGGCAAGAGCAACATCACGACCGGCTCCATTCCGAAAATGTCGAAGCCGGTGTCCGAGATGAATGCGACGGAACTGCGGGGCGCCGCCGATACGATCGGCCGGGCCTATGCGAAGAACCCCAAGGACCGCACCGTCGGCATGAACTATGCCAATGTGCTGCGCATGAACGGGCGCAACGACCAGGCGCTCGCCGTCATGCAGCAGGTCGCCATCAACAATCCGAGCGACCGCGAGGTGCTGGCGGCCTATGGCAAGGCGCAGGCCGCCGCCGGCCAGCTCGAGCAGGCGCTGAACACGATCCTGCGCGCGCAGACGCCGGACCGGCCGGACTGGCGGCTGAAATCGGCCGAAGGCGCGATCCTCGACCAGCTCGGCCGCGCCGGAGAGGCCCGCGCGCGCTATCGCGAGGCGCTCGACATCAATCCGAACGAGCCGTCGGTGCTCTCCAATCTCGGCATGTCCTATCTCCTGGCGAAGGACCTGAAGACGGCCGAGACCTATCTGCGCTCCGCCGCCTCCCAGCCCGGCGCCGACAGCGGCGTGCGCCAGAACCTCGCGCTCGCCGTCGGCCTCCAGGGCCGTTTCCAGGAGGCGGAGACCATCGCCCGCCGCGAACTGGCCTCCGAGCAGGCCGAGGCGAACGTCACCTATCTGCGCTCGATGATGACCCAGCAGAACGCCTGGAAGAAGCTCGCAGCCGACGACAGCGGCAACACCAACTGATCCGTTTCTCCGATGCGCGGACGTAAAACCGCCTTACAGTTCTGCTGGAACTGCTCGTAACTCGCTCCCAAGCACGACCTCGCCCCGGCCGATATCTCGACCGGGGCGCTTTTTTGATCGACCCGCGGCCTCTTTTAGAAGCGGTCGGAGACCTGGATGCCGGCGGGGCCGAGGATCACGGCGACCAGCACCGGCAGGAAGAACAGGATCATCGGCACGGTCAGCTTCGGCGGCAGGGCGGCGGCCTTCTTCTCCGCCTCGTTCATGCGCTGGTCGCGGCATTCCTGGGCGAGAACGCGCAGCGCCTGGGCGAGCGGCGTGCCGTAGCGCTCCGCCTGGATGAGGGCCTGCGTCACGGCTTTCACCGTATCAAGGCCGACGCGCGTGCCGAGGTTCTCGTAGGCCGCGCGGCGCTCCTGGAGGAAGGAGAGTTCCGCGGTGGTCAGCACCAGCTCCTCTGCCAGCTCCGGCGAGGCCATGGCGATCTCGCCGGCCACGCGCTTGAAGGCGACCTCGATGGAAATGCCGGACTCGACGCAGATCAGCATCAGGTCGAGCGCATCAGGCCAGGCGCGCTTGATCGAAAGCTGGCGCTTCGACACCCGGTTGGAGATGTAGAGGTTCGGCGCGTAGAAGCCGATATAGGCGATGACGACCGTCGCCAGGATGCGCATCGCCAACGGCTTGTCGCCGAGATAGCCGAGGAAGAAGATGTAGAAGGCGCCGATGGCGGCGAAGACGAAGGGCAGCACGAAGCGCGCGAAGAGGAAGATGTTGAGCGCGTTCTGAGAGCGGTAGCCGGCCTGGCGCAGCCGGTTCATCGTATGGGCGTCGACCAGCGCCTCGCGCAGGTTCAGCCGCTCGACGACCTGTCGCACGGAGGTGTTGTGCTGGGCACGCAGCGAGGCCTTGCTCTGGGAGGCTTCGGCGTTCATGCGGGCGCGTTCGCGCGCGCGCATCTGCTCGCGCTCCAGCGCCACGGACTTCATGCGCTTGTCGAGATCGCCGCGGTCGAGATAGGGGGCGGCGAGCGTGTAGAAGGTCGCGAGCACCGCGATCATCACGAAGGCCGGCAGCAGCACGGCCGGATCGGTAAGGGTGGTAACGAGTCCCGACATGCCCCTGCCCCTCAGATGTCGAAGTTGATCATGTTGCGCATCACCAGGATGCCGATGGACATCCAGACGGCGGAGATGCCGAGGATGAGATGGCCGCGCGGATCCTGGAACAGGATCACGATATAGTCGGGCGAGGTCAGGTAGACGAGGAAGGCGACGATGAACGGCAGGGCGCCGATGATGGCGGCCGAGGCCTTCGCCTCCATCGACAGCGCGCTCACCTTGGCCTTCATCTTGCGCCGCTCGCGCAGGACGCGGGAGAGGTTGCCAAGCGCCTCGGACAGGTTGCCGCCGGCCTGGCTCTGGATCGCGATGACGATGGAGAAGAAGTTGACCTCCTGCAGCGGGATGTTGGTGAACATGCGCGCGCAGGCTTCCGGAACGCTGAGGCCGACCTGCTGCGCCTCGACGAGCCGGCGGAACTCGGTGCGCACCGGTTCCTGGCCTTCGGCGGCGATCAGGCGCAGCGCGTCGGTCAGCGGCAGGCCGGACTTGATCGAGCGCGTCATCACGTCGAGCGAGTTGGGGAACTCCTCGAGGAACTTGTTCATCCGCCGCTTGACGAGGTAGCCGACGACCCAGCGCGGCAGGCCGGCACCGGCGATGAAGGCCGCGCCGAGGCTGACGAGCAGGCCCGAGCCGGCAAGAAGGGCCAGAAGGAAGACGAAGATGCCGGCGGCGGCGCTGAGAAGGTAGAACTGCGGGATGCTGATCGAGAGCCCGGCCTGGACCAGCTTCGCCTTCAGGGTGGTGGCGGCGCGCTTGGTCTGTTCCTGCTGCTTCTTTTCAAGGTCCTTCAGCGAATCCTGCACCGACTTGCGCCGCTTGGACAATTCCTGCATGCGGTCGCGCGCGGCCTTGGCCTTGCCCTGGTCGGTCTCGGCGGCCTGGACGCGGCGCATGCGGCTTTCCGTCTTCTTCGCCGCCTCGATGCGCGAGAAGAGCAGGCCATAGGCAAGGCCCGCGGTCGAAAGGGCCGCCAGGGCGAAGATCGCGACGATGGTGATATCCAGTCCGAACATCGCGGCCCCTTACGGCTTTTCCATCGCGTCGAGCGTTGCCGCCAGGCGCTTGTCCTCGTTGAAGTAGCGGGCGCGCTCCCAGAAATGCGGCTTGCCGATGCCGGTGCCCGTGTGCTTGCCGATGAGGCGCCCGTTGGCGTCCTCGCCCTGGATGTCGAAGCGCATCAGGTCCTGCGTGACGATGACGTCGCCTTCCATGCCGACCACCTCGGTGATGTGAGTGATGCGGCGCGACCCGTCGCGCAGGCGCGAGGCCTGGATGATGATGTCGATGGAGCCGGAGATGATCTCGCGCACCGTCTTGGCCGGCAGGGTATAGCCGCCCATGGCGATCATCGATTCCATGCGCGACAGGCATTCGCGCGGCGTGTTGGCGTGGATCGTGCCCATCGAGCCGTCATGGCCGGTGTTCATCGCCTGGAGGAGGTCGAACACCTCCGGGCCGCGCACTTCGCCGACGATGATGCGCTCGGGCCGCATGCGCAGGCAGTTCTTGATGAGATCGCGCATGGTGATCTCGCCCTCGCCCTCGATGTTCGGCGGGCGGGTTTCGAGGCGCACCACATGGGGCTGCTGGAGCTGGAGTTCGGCCGAGTCCTCGCAGGTGATGACGCGCTCGTCACGGTCGATATAGTTCGTCAGGCAGTTGAGCAGCGTCGTCTTGCCCGAGCCGGTGCCGCCGGAGATGACGAGGTTGCAGCGCACCCGGCCGATGATCTGGAGCAGCGTCGCGCCTTCCGGCGTGATCGAACCGAACTTGACCAGCTGGTCGAGCGTCAGCTTGTCCTTCTTGAACTTGCGGATGGTGAGCGCCGTGCCGTCGATGGCGAGCGGCGGGGCGATGACGTTGACGCGCGAGCCGTCGGGCAGGCGCGCGTCGCAGATCGGGCTCGATTCGTCGACGCGGCGGCCGACCTGGCTGACGATGCGCTGGCAGATCGACAGGAGCTGGGCATTGTCGCGGAAGCGGATCTCCGATTCCTGCACCTTGCCGGCCACTTCGATATAGGTCTTGCCCGCGCCGTTCACCATGATGTCGGCGATGTCGTCGCGCGCCAGCAGCGGCTCCAGCGGGCCGTAGCCGAGCACGTCGTTGCAGATATCGTCGAGCAGTTCCTCCTGCTCGGAGATCGACATCGCGAAATTCTTGATCGTGATGATGTCGTTGACGATGTCGCGGATTTCCTCGCGCGCGCTCTCGGTATCGAGCTTGGCGAGCTGCGACAGGTCGATCGTGTCGATGAGCGCGGAGAAGACCTGGCTCTTCGTGTCGTAATAGTCTTCCGTGCGCGGCGCACGGCGGCGGGCGGTCGCGGCCGGTGCCGGAGCCGGAGCCGGAGCGGCGGCCGGCTCGAAGACGGGCTGCGGCGGCGCGGCCACGACCGGGCGCTCCGCCGTCACGGTCGTGACGGAAGCCGGCGTGGCCTGGCCCGCCTGGCCCGCCGAACCGCTCTTGCCGAAACCTTCATTGCCGCGTTTGCCGAACATGCCACTTCATCCAGTCTGTTGCGCCGCCCGTCGGGCCTATTTCTTGCCGATGAGGCCGAGCAGATTGCCGAGGCCGGTCTTCCTGGGTTTCTTGATCGTCGCGCGCCCCGTCACGAGATGGGCGATCTGCGAGAAGGTCTCCGCCGTCGGCGACTTTCGATCCATCTCGGCGATCATGCGGCCGCTGTTGGCGGCGGTGCCGAAGAGCTGCGCGTCGAAGGGGATAACCGCGATCGGCTGGATGCCGAGCGGTTCGCAGAAGTCGTCCGCCGCGATCTCCGGCCGTTTCGGCAGGCCGACCTGGTTGAGGATCAGGTGCGGCGGCTTGTCGTTCGGGCGAAGCTTCTTCAAGGCATCGAGCATGTTCTTCGTGTTGCGCAGGTTCGCAAGGTCCGGCACCGCGGTGATGACCAGCTCGTCGACCTCCGACAGCAGCGTGCGCGTCCACTCCGACCAGGCATGCGGCACGTCGAGCACGGTCACCGGCGCGCTGCGCTGCAGCACCTCGACGATCGGCTGGAAGGAGCCGCGCTCGAGATCGTAGGCACGATCGAGCATGGAGGGGGCCGCGAGCAGCGACAGGCGCTCAGAGCACTTCGTCAGCAGGCGATCGAGAAACACCTCGTCCAGCCGGTCCGGCGCGTAGATCGCCTCGGAAATGCCCTGCGGCGGATCCTGGTCGAAGTCGATATTGGCCGTGCCATAGGGCAGGTCGAGGTCGGCGAGGATCACCTCCGTCTGGAAGAGGCTCGAAATGTCGAAGGCGCAATTATGCGCGATCGTCGAGGACCCCACCCCGCCCTTGGCGCCGATGAAGGCGATGGTGCGGCCGAGCGGCTCGGCATCGGGATCGACGAAGATCGTCGACATGGCGTTGAGGATGTCGGCCATGCCGACGGGGCCGACCATGTATTCGGAGATGCCGTTGCGGAGGAGGTCGCGGTAGAGCGGGATGTCGTTGTAGCTGCCGACGATGATGACCTTGGTGCTCGGATCGCAGACCTCGGCGAGCGGGGCGAGCTCGTCCATGATGCCGCGCGGTTCCGTCGAGGTCTCCAGGATCAAAAGGTTCGGCGTCGGGGCCGAGGCGAACATGTTGGCCGCCGCCGCGATGCTGGCGCTGGAGACCCGGAGGCTCACCTTGGCCATGCGGCGGTCCTGGCCGCAGCGCTCCATGGTGCGCAGCATGGCCTCGCTTTCGCAGAAGGCGTGGACCGAGATGCGCGGCAGCGGACGCACGCCCTCCAGTTCGGCGGACCGGATCGCCTCGTCCGCCTCAGCTGCGCCCGCGCGCTCGATGGTGTAATCTACTGTGCTCATCGTCATGCCCGTTCCTGGTGTCCGGCGGACCGGATGGATATGTGCCTGGCCCTAGCCGGCGATTACAGCGGCGGCTGGCCAAACTCGCGGTAGTCCTGAATCACCACATTGCGCTGCTCAGCATCGATCGGGGTCATGCCGCGCGGCTGCACGAGATCCATCGGATTTGCGATCTGGGCGGCAAGGTTCGCCTGCGATGCGCAGCCGAAATTCTGATAGTTCTTGTTTTCCATTGTGTTGACGACGAGGTCTTCCGGCCATTCGCCGCAGGGTCCCGCCTGCGCGGTGATGGCGAAGAAGGCAAGCCGGATCGGCGCATTGGCGCCGTAGCCGCTCGCATCGTAGCTCGTCTCGATCAGCTGGTCGCGCTTGATGCCCGCCGCCGTCAGCGTCGTGCGGATGTCCTTGCGCAGATGGTTGGCCGTCGCGGCATTGGCCGAGCTGCGCGGCAGCATGATCTGCACAGCGCTGCGCGATTTCGCGGCGTGGTCGGCGGCAAAGCCGCGGATGTTGTCGCGCATGGCCGCCGTCAGCGCCCGGTCGCCGATGGCGATCGGAATGTCCATCGTCTGCGCGGTTTCGGACAGCACGATCGGGTGGCGCGTACGGTAGTCGTCCGGGATCGAGGCCGTCGTGGACCGGTCCGGCCGCGCGCCGCAAGCGGCGAGTAGCGTGGCGGACAGGATAAGGGTCGCCGCGAGCGCTGCGCGCATCGGCAGGGGCCTGTGCATGGTGCGGTTCCTTGCGGGGAGCCAAGTCTTGCTGGTCGTGTCGCGCATGTCCCGTCCCGTCACTTGTAGATGAAACCGATGGAGCCGTGGTAGTTGCCCGCCGGCATGGCGTCTTCCTTGCGGCCGTAGATCTTGTTCACCTTGCCGAGGAAGAAGCTCGCCGCATCGTTGGTCGCGTTGAAATTGTCGTCCGGACGCTGGAGCGCGGTGCGCGCGACGGGCCGCACGAGATAGGGCGTGGCGATGATGACCATTTCCGTCTCGTTGCGCACGAAGTCCTTGGAGCGGAACAGCGTGCCGAAGATCGGGATCTTCGAAAGGCCCGGCAGGCCGGAGACGGCCTGGCGGATATCGTCCTTGACGAGGCCGGCGATGACGATCGAGCCGCCCGACGGCAGCTCGACGCTCGTCGTGGCCTCGCGGCGCCGGATGCCGAGCACCGTCATGCCGGGAATGGCCTGGGTGCCGCCATAGGTCGCCGACCCTTCGAAAGTCGGCTCGGAGACCTCCGTCTCGACACGCAGGCTGATGCGGCCGGGCGACAGCACGACCGGGCGGAAATTCAGCCGGATGCCGTATTCGACCTCGGTGATCGTGCGGGTGATGGTCGGGGATTTGCCGGCCTCGCCGCTTTCGATCGTCTGCTCGCTCGGGAGGCGGAAATCGCCGCCGACATAGAAGCGGGCCTCCTCGCCGGAGATCGCCGTCAGGCTCGGTTCGGCAAGGGTCCGCATCACGCCGGCCTGCTCCATGGCGCTCATGCTGCTGGAAAGGGCCAGGCCCCCGACCGTGCCGGAAAGGGCGCCATTGGAGACCCAGTCGGCCGCGCCGCCGAGATTGGTCGGGTTGCGGAAGGAGATGCCGCCACTCGATCCCTGGGCGGAGCCGTTGAAGCCGAGCTGCTTGAGCACCTGGCGGCTGACCTCCGCCACGGTGATCTTCAGCGTCACCTGGTCCTCGCCGTCGATCTTGAGCATGTTGACGACCTGGGAGCGCTGGCGCACTTCGCCGAAGATCGCCGCATCGCCGTTGTTGCCCTGGGCCGTGATGTTGCGGGTCGTCGCCTCGCCGCCTCTCAGGAAGATTTCGGCAAGTCGCGTCGCCTGGGCGGCATCCTGCGGGGTCCGTACCGTGCCATTCAGCACGATGTTGTCCGAAATGATCTCGACCTGGATGTCGGAGTCGGGAATGAAGCGGCGCAGGTTCGCCTGCAGGCCGTCGATGTCGCGCTCGACGGTGAGGTCGATGCTGACGATCTCCTCGCCGCCCGGCCCGAAGATGAAGATGTTGGTCTGGCCGACTTCCTTGCCGAACAGGTAGATGCGGCGCGAGGTGCGGGTGACCGCGTCCGCCTTGCCCGGATCGGCGACGAGGATGTCGTGCGCGTCGGTCGGCAGATCAACAACGATCGCCTTGTTGAGGCCGAGCTTCACCGCCTTGCGGGCACCGGGGCCGCTGTCGTTGATGCGGATGACGGAAGCGGTCGCCGCTTCGGCGGTGAGCGCCGGCGTGCCGCTGAACACGGTCTCCGCCAGGCCGGAAAGGGCGAGGCAGAAGCTCAGCCCGCCGGCGACAGAAGCCCGAAATGTCCTTGTGATTCCAAACACGGTCAGCTCCTGATCACTTCTGGGCCGCGGGCTCGCCGCCGTTTACGATTTCACCGGTCTTGATCACCTGGATGATCGGCATGCCGTCGCCGCCGCTGAGCAGGTAGTCGGCCGCGCCGGTATCGGCTTCCTGTGCATCGGCGATGCTGCGCAGCGCCAGCGACAGGCGTTCGGCCATCTGCTGGGCGACGGCGATCACCTTGGTCTGGTCGGGCGTGAGCTCCAGCGTCGCGGTGGTGCCGATGGCGGATTTCGAGCCGTCCTCGTTTTCCTGGATCTGCTGGTCGATGGCGAGCACGCGCACGTTCGACAGCACGGTCTCGGTGATGTAGGAGCCTTCCGGGCTCTTGCGCACCATGATGACGTCGACGCGGTCGTTCGGCAGGATGAAGCCGCCGGCGCCGGTAGCGACCGAGATCTCCGTCGCTACCGCCCGTTTGCCGGAAGGCAGCAGCGACGACATGATGCGGTTGCTCGAATCGGCGATCTTCTCCTGGCGGATCGGTTCGCCATTGAAGATCGGCATGCGGGCTATGGCGCCGTTGAGGCTCTCCATCGCATCCGGCCGGTTCTTGTCGGTGATGAAGCCCTCGACGATCGAGCCTTCCGGCCAGGCCGTCCAGGCGATCGTTTCCGGATTGAGCCGCGCGCCGACCGGCAGGCTTTCCTTAGCGACCAGCACGTTGACGGTCGCCTCGCGCTCGACGACGGCTTCGGTCTGCACGGGCGCGCCTCCGCCGGCGACCCGCAGGGCCAGAAGGCCCGCGACGCCCGCCGAAACGACGGCCACTGCCAGAATGATGATTCGCGCCGGTCTCATGTGGTTTCCCTGGGCTGCGGACTTTTCTATCCACCCACGCTAACCGGCAATGGTGTAATTATGGTTAATAACCGCCTTACGCGCATGGTTAACGCAAGACTAACGAAACCAGGCGCGGGACATGCATCGGCCCCGGCGCTTCAACCGGGGCTGGCAAGCAGGCATCGTGATGAAATGGCGGCCGGCCGCCTCAGCCGAGCGCCGCGACCATCAGCGGCGAGGACGGATAGGCGAGGAAGGCGCCGATCCCGATCGCGATGCCATAGGGCACCTTCTTGGCCTTGAGCAGGTGATCGGGAACCGGCAGGCCCGATGCGAGGATCAGGTTCGTCTTGGCGCGCAGGGAGAGGATTGCAATGGTGAGCAATCCGCCGAAGACGGAAACATAGACCAGGTATTCGACGAGGGAGAGGCTCATGCCGAACCAGACGGCACTGGCCGTCAGGAGCTTGGCGTCGCCGCCGCCCATGACATTGAGGGCGAAGAGCGCGAAACAGACGGAGAAGACGAGAAGGCCGGCCGCAAGATGCATGGCGATCTCCGTCAGGCCGAGGCCCGCCAGCGGCGCCACGACGACGAAGGCGACAAGGAGGATCGCCGAGACCCGGTTGGGGATGAGCATCGTCAGAAAATCGGAGCAGGCCGCGACCGCGAGGCAAAGCGGGAATACCACGAAGATGATTGCCTGGGCCATGATGCTCTCCTTTCGGCGCATGATGCGCCTCGTCCGTTTCGGAAAGGATAACTGAAAGCAAAAAGCCGCCTTTGCGGGGCGGCTTTCCGATATAGGGGCTACGCCTCCGGTCGCCGATTACTTCGGCACTTCGGCTTCCATCTTCGAGCCGAGCGTGCTGAACGTGTTGTTCAGCGAGTCGCCGAGCGCGCCGGCACCGGCGATCAGGGCAACGGAAACCAGTGCGGCGATCAGGCCGTATTCGATGGCGGTGGCGCCCGATTCGTCTTTCATAAGGCGAGCGAAAATCTTGGTCATGGTATTCTCCTAGCTCCACGATGTTGGTTCAGCACGTCCGCCAACTGTTTCCGTTGTTCGGATGGTTGCAACCTACAGGCAAGCCATTTCCATCGACTTAAGGAAACCGGTTAACAAAGCCTTGCCATGCGGTGGCCGGATTTATGGTGATCATTCGGTTAATCCCCTTACGCGCGCGTATTTTCCTTTGTTTGGCGCGGCTCGACGGGGCAGGCGGGCCAAACGGGCGGCAGATAAATCTACAAGGTTAGCGAGTGGCTTAAGTCTTCGTTCACCATTCGCAGCGATGCTGTTGGTGTTTTATCGCCGGGATGACTGTTTATGGGACGCGACTTGATCTTCGCTACGGGTGCCGCAAAGCTGGTGATGGCGGGCTTCGTCGTTGTGGCGACAGCCGCTTCCGCCCTTGCCGACGAACCGCTGATGCGCGTCTACATGGACCACGCCCGCGTGCTCAAGCTCGATCGCCCCGTCAGCAAGGTGATCATCGGCAATGCGGAGGTCGCCGATGCGACCGTGGCCGATTCCCAGACGATCGTCCTGACCGGCCGCAATTTCGGAACCACCAACCTGGTCCTGCTCGATGCGGACGGCAACGCCATCATCGACGAACGCATCCTCGTCTCGATCGACGAGGGCAACACGGTGCGGGTCTTCCGGCAGACGGACCGGTCGGTGCTCTCCTGCACGCCCAATTGCGAAGAGCACGTTGCCCGGAACAGGAGCGGTGGCTGACGCCCCGTCCCGCTTCGGGCGTCCGAATGCGGGAAACCGTTCAATTCTTCCCCTTTCCGCATACGAAATATAAACGGTCTGCGGCCTATCCTCGCCCGTGTCCAGCATTTGGGAACGGATCGCGATGTCGCTCGATCATGATGCACCTGTCCGCCGAAGGCCGAAGAAGGGCCTGTTCGGCCGCTTCCTTGCCCGGCGTGACGGCGCGACGTCCATCGAGATCGCGCTTCTCAGCCTGCCCTTCTTCATGATCGTCTTCGCCTCGCTCGAGACCTTCGTCGCCTTTTCCGCCGAACAGCTTCTCGCCAACGCCACCGAAACCATGGCGCGCAAGATCAGGACGGGCGAAATCCGCTCCTCGGGCAACGCCACCGTGGATACGGAGACGTTCCGCAAGGCCTTCTGCGACGAGATCGCCATCCTGATGCCCTGCTCGCCCCAGGAGATAAAAACGGCGGACAAGCTGTTTCTCGACGTCAGGAGCTTCGCGAAGTTCTCGGACATCCCGAAGACCACACCGCTCGTCGGCGCGGACCTCGACACGTCGTCCTTCAAGATCGCACCCGGCGGCAAGCGGACCATCAACATCGTGCGTGCCTACTATCGCTGGGACATCGTGACGGACCTCATCCGCCCCTATGTCTCCAACATCCGCGCGGCCGACGGCTCCCGGCAGAACTACCTGATGATCGCGACGGCCGTCGTCCAGAACGAGGACTATCCGTGATGCGCAAGGTCCTTTCCCCACCGGATGTCGTCAAGGGCTGGCAGGGTGCCGGGCGCGGCATGCTGCTGCGGCTGCGCCGCTTCGTCGAGGATCGCCGCGGCATCGGCGCCATCGAATTCGCCATCGTCGCCCCACTGCTGATGATGGCCTATGTGGGCGCCTTCGAGATCACCGTCGCCATCACCTCCCTGCGCAAGGTCAGCAGGGCCTCCGCGACCGTTTCCGACCTCCTGACGCAGAGCAGTTCGACCAACAAGGCGACACTCGACACGATGAAGGACGTCGTCGCCAAGGTCGTGGCGCCGTTCCCCACCAAAAGCGCCTATACGCTGAAGATCACCGGCATCGCCGTTGCGGCCGACGGCAAGGCAAAGGTCGCCTGGTCGCGCGACCAGGCGGCGAGCACCCCCTATGCCAAGGGAAGCGCGGTGACGCTGCCGAGCCACATGGAAGTCAAGGACACGTTCATCGTGCGCACGGAACTGTCGGTGCCCTATTCCATCCTGCTTCTGGCGCCGAATCTCGATTCGCGGCTCAACAAGATCAACCTTTCCCGCACGAGCTATTTCCGCCAGCGCGTCGGCAAGACTATCGACTGCTCCGACTGCTGATCCCGATCCCGTTCGCCTCGCGATTTCGCTTGAACCCGTTGCAAGGCCCGTGTCATGTCTCGCAGTTCATCCGGACGCGGACAGACGGCAGGTGATCCATGGCGCGAGCCTTTCTCTTCGTTCTTGATTCCTTCGGCATCGGCGGCGGTCCGGATGCGGCCGCCTTCGGCGATCTCGGCGCCGACACGCTCGGCCACATCGCCGAGTTCTGCGCGGCGGGCGTTGCCGACCGGCCGGGTCTGCGCCAGGGGCACCTGAAGCTCCCCAACATGTCGGCGCTCGGCCTGCTGCACGCCGCCCGCGCCGCCACGGGCCGTTTTCCGCAGGGCATGGACGTGCCGCAGCGCGTCTTCGGCTATCACGGCGCCGCCAGCGAGGTCTCCAACGGCAAGGACACGCCCTCCGGCCACTGGGAGATCGCCGGCACGCCCGTCAGCTTCGACTGGGGCTACTTTCCGGCGGAAGGCGGCGCCTTCGAGCCGGAGCTGGTGGAAGCCATAACGGCGGCCGGCAAGGTGCCGGGCATCCTCGGCAATTGCCATGCCTCCGGCACCGACATCATCGCCCGCCACGGCCTCGACCATATGCGCAGCGGCAAACCGATCTGCTACACCTCCTCCGATTCCGTCTTCCAGGTCGCCGCGCACGAGCGCGCCTTCGGCCTCGACCGGCTGCTCGCCTTCTGCGAAACGGTGCGAAAGATCCTCGACGAGCGGCCGGGCGGGCGCATCGGCCGGGTCATCGCGCGGCCCTTCGTCGGCGAGACGCCGGAGACCTTCGAGCGCACCGGCAACCGCCGCGACTATTCCGTGCTGCCGCCGGAACCGACCCTGCTCGACCGGCTGACGGAGGCCGGACGCACCGTGCATGCCGTCGGCAAGATCGGCGACATCTTCGCCCACCAGGGCATCGGCCGGCTCACCAAGGCGAACGGCAACATGGCGCTGTTCGACGCGACGCTCCGCATCATGGACGAAGCGGCGGACGGCGATCTCGTCTTCACCAACTTCGTCGATTTCGACATGCTCTACGGCCACCGCCGCGATGTCGCGGGCTACGCCGCCGCGCTCGAGGCCTTCGACCGGCGCCTGCCGGAGGTGGACCGCAAGCTGAAACCCGGCGATATCGTCATCCTCACCGCCGACCACGGCTGCGACCCGACCTGGCGCGGCACGGACCACACGCGCGAGCGCGTGCCGATCATGAGCTTCGGCCCGGGCCTGCGCTCGCGCCTGCTCGAAACCCGCACCACCTTCGCCGACATCGGCGAAAGCGTCGCACGCCATCTCGGCATTGCGCCGGGCCCGCATGGAAGGAGCTTTCTGTGACGAAACCCATGCCCAAGGCGGAGCTGCACTGCCATATCGAAGGCGCGGCCCCGCCGGCCCTCGCCCTTTCCCAGGCGCAGCGCTACGGTATCGACACCTCCGCCTTCATCCGCGACGGCGAATATGCCTGGGAGGATTTCACCAGCTTCGTCGCAAGCTACGACGCAACGGCAAACCTCTTCCGCACGGAGGAGGACTATGCCCTGCTCGCCGAGACCTACCTCACCGGGATCGCCGAAGCCGGCGCCGTCTATAGCGAGCTGATCGTCTCGCCCGACCAGGGGGACGCCGTCGGCATCGGCGCCGATGCCTATATAAGCGGCCTTGCCGAGGGCGCCGAGCAGGCCCGGGCGAGAACCGGCATCGAGACGCGCCTCCTCATCGTCGGCATCCGCCATTTCGGCCCGGAACGGGTGATGAAGGCGGCGGAATATGCCGCCCGCCGGCCGCATCCGCTGATTTCGGGCTTCAACCTTGCCGGCGAGGAGCGCATGCACCGCGTCGCCGATTTCGCGCGCGCCTTCGACATCGCCCGCGATGCCGGCCTCGGCATCACCATCCATGCGGGCGAGCTTTCGGGCGCCTTCAGCGTGCGCGATGCGCTCGACCATGTCCGCCCCACGCGCATCAGCCACGGCGTGCGCGCCATCGAGGACGGCGACCTTGTAAGACGGCTGGCCGACGAGGGCGTGGTGCTGGAAGTCTGCCCAGGCTCGAATATCGCGCTGAAGGTCTTCCCGGACTTCGAGCATCACCCGCTGCGCGCCCTTCACGACGCGGGCGTCCGCGTCACGCTCAATTCCGACGACCCGCCGTTCTTCCACACCTCGCTCGCCCGGGAATACGAGATCGCCTCCTCCGTCATGGGCTTCAGCGACGAGGCGCTGCTCGGCATGACGCGGACCGCGATCGAGGCCGCCTTCGTCGACGAACCGACGCGCCAGAGGCTGCTTTCGCGGCTTTGACGGGCAAGCCGGCTGGGGATGTTGCCGGCCGGGCGCGCTCCACTCTTGCGGCCTTGCGCCGTTCCGTGGAAAAAGAGGCGTTTACTCGTTTTCGGAAGGTTGGCCATGGACGGCGTCACAGTCATCGATCACCCGCTCGTGCAGCACAAGCTGACCATCATGCGCAAGAAGGAGACCTCGACAGGAAGTTTCCGCCGGCTCCTGCGCGAGATCTCCACCCTGCTCTGCTACGAGGTCACGCGCGACCTGGAGCTGACCACCGCGCGCATCGAGACGCCGCTGGAAGAGATCGACGCGCCCGTCCTCGAAGGCAAGAAGCTGGTCTTCGCCTCGATCCTGCGCGCCGGCAACGGATTGCTCGAAGGCATGCTGGAACTGGTGCCGTCCGCCCGCGTCTCCCATATCGGCGTTTATCGCGACCACGAGACGCTGGAGGCGGTCGAATATTTCTTCAAGGCGCCCGACAGCATCGACGAGCGTCTCGTCATCGTCGTCGATCCGATGCTCGCGACGGGCAACTCCGCTATCGCTGCCATCGACACGCTGAAGAGCCGCGGGGCGACGAATATCCGCTTCCTCTGCCTGCTCGCAGCACCGGAAGGCATCAGGAGCTTCCGCGCGCACCACCCGGACGTGCCGGTCTATACCGCGTCCATCGATCGCCAGCTCAACGAGAAGGGCTATATCGTGCCCGGCCTCGGCGATGCCGGCGACCGCATGTACGGCACGAAGTGAGCGGCTGACCGGACAGGGCCTCTGCCCTCTCCTCCGTCATGGTCGGGCTTGACCCGACCATCCACGCCACACCCCCCTCAAGTCACCCTCGGGTCAAGCCCGAGGATGACTTGAGGGGGGGAGCGAGGGTGCACGCGCCATTTACCAAACCGATCGAAGATCGTGGAGAGGGGCGCCGCCGAGCGCCCCTTTTGCCGTCCGTTAGCCGGATGCGTGCTATTTCGGGACAGATCCTCCCGGAGACTGTCCCATGTTCGTTCGCAGCCTTGTCTTTCTCATCGGTTCCGTCGTCGCGGCCGCGGCCTTCGTGCCCGGCGTTGCGACCCGCTATCTCGATGCGACCGCCAAGGCGCCCGAGGCGACGGTGGAGAAGGCGGCCGTGGAGACGGGCAGGAACGCGGCACGCTATACCGGCAACCGCAGCGCCGTCATCAGCGCCGATCCGAGCGGTCATTTCACCGGCCTCTTCGCCATCAACGGCCGCAAGGAGGAGGGCCTGGTCGATACCGGCGCCAGCATGATCGCCATCAACATCTCGACGGCGCAGCGCCTCGGCATCGCCAAGACGGACCTCGATTTCCGCTATGCCGTCGATACGGCGAACGGCAAGGCGCGCGCCGCCTATATCCGCCTCGACCGCGTCGAGATCGGCCCGGTGCGCATGGAGAATGTCGGCGCCATGGTGCTCGACGACAAGGCGCTGTCGGGCACGCTGATCGGCATGAGCTTCCTGAAGGGGCTGTCGTCCTACCGCGTCGAGGGCGGCAAGCTGCACCTCACCCGCTGATGCGCGTCAGGATGTCCGGCGAGGGCACGGGGGCCTCCGGCGCGATCCGGTAGAGCCCGGCAAGCCGCGCCGCGCCCTGCGCCGCGCTCTCCGCATCCGCCGCATGCGCGCGGCCGATCTCCTCGCCCTTCTCCACCGTCGTGCCGAGCGGCAGCAGCCGGTCGAAACCGACACGGTGGTCGATCCCGTCGTCCGGGCGGCTGCGCCCGCCGCCGAGTTCGATGACGGCAAGGCCGAGCCCACGCGTGTCGCAGGCGGCAAGATAGCCGGAATGCGGCGCGATGACCGGCCGGATGACAGGGGCGGGCGCAAGATAGGCCTCCGGTCGCTCCATGAGGTCGGCCGGGCCGCCGAGCGCCTGCACCATGCACCCGAACGTCTCGGCCGCCGCGCCGCTGGCAAGGGCCGTGGCGGCCCGGCCTTCGGCGGCGGCGATATCCCGCTCCAGCCCTGAGAGCACGAGCATTTCCGCCGCGAAGGCAAGCACGATGCGCTCAAGCCGCGTCCCGGCCTTTTCGCCCTTCAGGAAGGCGATGCAGTTGGCGATCTCGACGGCATTGCCGGCGGCATCCGCGAGCGGCTGGTTCATGTCGGTGATGAGGGCGGCGGTCGTGACCCCGGCCCCGTTCGCGACCGCGACCAGCGAGCGGGCCAGCGTCTCCGCCTCGCCGGTCTCCGCCATGAAGGCGCCGTTGCCGACCTTCACGTCGAGCACCAGCGACCGGAGGCCGGCGGCAAGCTTCTTGGAGAGGATGGAGGCGGTGATCAGCGGCACCGAATCGACCGTCGCGGTGACGTCGCGGATGGCATAGAGGCGCTTGTCGGCCGGCGCGAGATCCGCCGTCTGGCCGATGATGGCGCAGCCGACCTCCCGGACCGTGCGGCGGAAGCGCTCGGCGGAGGGCATGATCGTGTAGCCGGGGATCGATTCCAGCTTGTCGAGCGTACCGCCGGTATGGCCGAGGCCGCGGCCGGAGATCATCGGCACGGCAAGCCCGCAGGCCGCCGCGATCGGCGCCAGCATGAGGGAGACATTGTCGCCCACCCCGCCGGTCGAATGCTTGTCGGCGATCGGCCGGTCGATATCCGACCAGTCGAGCACGTCGCCCGAATCGCGCATGGCGAGCGTCAGCGCCACGGTCTCCTCGCGCGCCATCCCATTGAACCAGACCGCCATGGCGAAGGCCGCCACCTGCCCTTCCGAGACGCTGCCATCCGTGAGGCCGGTGACGAAGCGGGCGATCTCCCCGGCGGTGAGGGGCTCGCCGTTCCGCTTGCGGCGGATCGTCTCCTGCGGGAGCATGCTAGTAGCTCGCGGGCGGCGGCGGCGCGGACTGGCCGCCGAGCACGGAGAGGATGTCGCCGAGAAGGCCGGAGGCGCCGAAGCGGAAGGTTTGCGGCGTCGCCCAGCCTTCACCGAGGATCGAAGCGGCGAGCGCGAGGTATTCGCCTGCGTCCGTCACGGTGCGCACGCCGCCGGCCGGCTTGAAGCCGACCGGCTTGCCGCTGTCCCTGATCGCCGTCAGCATGATCTCGGCGGCCGGCAGGGTCGCATTGACGGACACTTTTCCGGTCGAGGTCTTGATGAAGTCGCTGCCGGCGGCAATGGCGAGGTTCGACGCCTTGCGGATGAGCGCCGCATCCTTGATCTCGCCGGTTTCCAGGATGGTCTTGAGACGCACCGGCGGCGTGCAGGCGGCCTTGACCGCCGCCACCATCTCGCTCACCGCCGTCGCGTTGCCGGCGAGGAAGGCACGATAGGGGATGACGAGGTCGATCTCGTCAGTGCCGTCGGCGATCGCCTGCTGCGTCTCCGCCAGCACGTCCTCGACCGCAAGGCCGCCGGAGGGGAAGTTGACGACGGTCGCGATCTTCACCGCGTGGCCCGCGCCGAGGATGCCCCGCGCCTGCGCCACGAAGCGCGGCCAGATGCAGATGGCGGCCGTGTTTCCGAAACGCGTCTGCGCCTGGGCGCAGAGCGTGTCGATGGCGGCGGCATCGCAGGTGTCGGTGAGGTCCGTCAGGTCGAGCAGCGAGAGCGCCTTCTGCGCGGTGGCCTTGATGCTGTCCTCATGCATGGTCTTCGTCTCCGCCCGCAATCATTTCGGCAAGGATCGCGGCAAGCCGCTTCCCGCCGATCGGGGCCATGTCCTTGGTTTCGTGATGGCTGAGTTCGCCGCCCGTCATGCCGGCACCGAAATTGGTGATGACCGAGGCGGCGGCGACCTTCAGGCCGAGATGGCGGGCGATCAGCACTTCCGGCACGGTCGACATGCCGACGGCATCGGCGCCGAGGACGCGCGCCATGCGGATCTCCGCCGGCGTTTCGAAGTTCGGTCCCGAGAACCACATATAGACGCCGGAGGACAGCGGGATGGCCAGTTTTGCGGCTGCCCTGTCCATGCGCGCGGCAAGGTCCGCGTCATAGGCATTGGTCATGCCGACGAAGCGGTCGTCGCTGTCGATGCCGATCAGCGGATTGGCGCCTGAAAAATTGATGTGGTCGGAAATGCGCATGACCGAGCCGGGCGGCATGTCCTCGCGCAGCGAGCCTGCCGAATTGGTGAGGATGAGCGACGTGATGCCGAGCCCCTTCAGCACCTCGATGGGCGGACGCATGGCATTGGCGTCGCCGCGCTCGTAATAGTGCACGCGGCCGGACAGCACGATGACCGGCACCGCGCCGAGCGTGCCGATGACCATTTCGCCGGCGTGTCCCGAGACGGAACTGACGGGAAAGCTCGGCAGGTCCGAATAGGGTATGCACAGCGGGTTCTCGACGGCCTCGACAAGCGAACCGAGGCCGGAGCCGAGCACGATGCCGTAGCGCGGCAGGACGCCGCCGAGGCGGGCGCGAAGGAGTTCTGTCGTTTCCGCACTCATCCGATCACATCCGTTGCAAAGCCGTGCGGCAGCAATTCTTCCATGGTCATGGTCTTCTTCACCCCGGTCTCGTCGCACAGGTAGATCGGCGTCCTGGCGGTGGCGAATTCCGCGATCTTCTGCCGGCAGCCGCCGCAGGGCGGGCAGAGCGGCAGCTTCTCGGCGATGACGGCCATTTCGACGATTTTTTTGTTGCCGGCCATGATCATGTGACTGATGGCGGTCGGCTCGGCGCACCAGCCCTGCGGGAAGGACAAGTTCTCGATATTGGCGCCGGTATAGATATTGCCGTCCTCGGCGCGGATCGCCGCGCCGACGGGGAATTTCGAATAGGGCGCGTGCGCGAAGGCCATCGCGGCGCGCGCCGCCTCGAAGAGGTCGTGGGACATTTTCAGCGCTCCTTGACGTAGGGCACGCCGCCGGCCTTCGGCGGAATGGCCTTGCCGATGAAGCCTGCAAGCAGGATCACCGTCAGGATATAGGGCAGCGCCTGCATGAACTGTACCGGCACCCTGCCGATCAGCGGGAAGGCGTAGCCCTGGTAGCGGATGGCGAAGGCATCGAGGAAGCCGAAGAGCAGGCAGGCGAAGAGGATGTTCTTCGGCCGCCACTTGGCGAAGATGAGGGCCGCGAGCGCGATATAGCCCTTGCCCGCCGTCATGCCCTTGGTGAAGCCGGCATTGGCGGCAAGCGAAAGGTAGGCGCCGGCAATGCCGCACAGGATGCCGCAGCAGATGACGGCGCGGTAGCGCAGCCAGATCACAGAGATGCCGGCCGTATCGACCGCACCCGGATTCTCGCCGACGGCGCGAAGGCGAAGGCCGAAGCGCGTGCGGTAGAGGATCCACCAGCTCGCCGGCACCATCAGGAAGGCGAGATAGGTCAGCGGCGAATGGCCGGAGAGCAGTCCCGAATAGAGCGGACCGAGGATCGGCACCTCGCGCACCGCATCGGCAAACGGCAGCGTGATCCGCCCGAAGCGGCCGTCCTCCGTCAGCGCCGGCGTGCGCCCGCCCTGGCGGAACCAGGCCTCGCCGAGGATGACCGTGGAACCGGCGACGACGAAGTTGATGGCGACGCCCGAGACGATCTGGCTGCCGCGCTGGGTGATCGAGGCATAGCCGTGCACCAGCGAGAGCAGCACCGAGACGAGCACGGCGGCGAAAAGCCCCATCATCACGGATTGGCTGATATAGGCGACGCAGCCGGCCGCGAAGGCCGCGCCCAGCATCTTGCCTTCGAGCCCGATGTCGAAGACGCCGGCCCGTTCGGTGAAGAGGCCGGCAAGCGCGGCAAGGATCAGCGGCGTCGAGAGGCGGACGGTCGACTGGGCCAGCTCGATGAAGACCTGAAAGAAATCCATTGATATCAGGCTCCCTTGGTGGCGGCGACGTCGCGCGTCTTCGGCGACAGCCCGAGGACGAGGCGCGTGATGGCCGGGCGGAACATGTGCTCGAGCGCGCCGGCAAACAGGATGACGAGACCCTGGATGATGACGATCATGTCACGCGAGATGGATGGCATCTCGAAGGAGATTTCGGCCCCACCCTGGTAGAGCATGCCGAAGAGCAGCGCCGCGGGAATGATGCCCGCCGGATGCGAGCGGCCCATCAGCGCCACGGCGATGCCGACGAAGCCCGCGCCCTGCACGAAGTCGAGCTGCATGCGGAACTGCTCGCCCATGATCGGGTTCAGCGCCATCATGCCGGCCAGCCCGCCCGAGATCATCATGGTGATGACGATGATCTTCGCCTCCTTGATGCCGGCATAACGCGCGGCGGCGGGGCTGTGGCCCATGGTGCGCATCTCGTAGCCGAGCCGCGTGCGCCAGATCAGCACCCAGACGCCGAAGGCGGCAAGAAGCGCCAGCAGGAAGGAGATGTTGAACGGCGCCGTGCCGACGGAAAGGCCGAAGATCGACATCAGCCAGTCGAGCTTGGGCAGCTGGCCGCCGGCATCGAAGGTGCGGGTTTCCAGCGACATGGAGCCGAGCGGCTTGAACACCTTGTTGAGCAGATAGTTCATCAGGCTGGCGGCGATGAAGTTGAACATGATCGTCGTGATGACGATATGGCTGCCGCGCCTGGCCAGCAGCCAGCCGGGGATGAGCGCCCAGAGCGCGCCGAAGAAGGCGGCGCCGAGGATCGCGATCGGGAAGACGAGATACCAGGGCAGCGTATGGTCGAAGGACAGGCAGGCGAGCGCCACGCCGATGCCGCCGATATAGGCCTGCCCCTCGCCGCCGATGTTGAACAGGCCGCAATGGAAGGCGACGGCCACGGCAAGGCCGGTGAAGATGAAGGTGGTCGTATAGTAGAGCGTGAAGCCGATATATTCGCCGCGGCCGAAAGCCCCGTTGATCATGTGGTAGGCGGCTTCCAGCGGGCTTTCGCCGACGATGAGCACGACGAGGCCGGAAATCAGGAAGGCGACGGCGAGGTTGACGAGCGGGATCAGGCCGTATTCGGCCCAGCCGGGCAGTTTCGCGTGCGGGACACTCATTCCGCGGCCTCCTTCCGGCCTTCCACCCCGGCCATCAGGAGGCCGAGTTCTCCTTCGGTGGCATCGGGCGTGCGCTCGCCGACGACGCGGCCGGCGAACATGACCAGGATGCGGTCGGACAGCGCGCGGATCTCGTCCAATTCGACCGAGACGAGCAGCACCGCCTTGCCCTGGTCGCGCATCTCGATGATGCGCCTGTGAATGAACTCGATGGCGCCGACATCGACGCCGCGCGTCGGCTGGCCGATGACCAGCACGTCCGGGTCGCGCTCCATCTCGCGCGCCAGCACGATCTTCTGCTGGTTGCCGCCGGAGAAATTGGCGGTCTTCAGCCGCGGGTTCGGCGGGCGGATGTCATAGGCGGCGATCTTCTCCTCCGCATCGGCGCGGATGGCGTCGATGTCGAGCAGCATGCCCTTGCGGTACTTCGGATCGTCGTGGTAGCCGAGGATGGCGTTCTCGCTTTCCTCGAATTTCAGCACGAGGCCGACATGGTGCCGGTCCTCCGGCACATGGGCGAGGCCGCGCTTGCGCAGCTCGGCCGGGTCGGCATGGCCTGTGACGTCGATGGGCTTGCCGTTCAGCAGTACGGTGCCGGATTTCGCGCGGCGGATGCCGGAGATCGCCTCCAGCAGCTCCGACTGGCCGTTGCCGGCAACGCCGGCAATGCCGACGATCTCGCCGGCGCGGATGTCGAAGGAGACGTCGTCGACCATGGTCACGCCGCGGCTGTCGCGCACGGTGAGGTTCTTCACCGAGAGCTTGACGTCGGCAGGCTTCGCCTCGCCCTTTTCGACGCGCAGCAGAACGCGGCGGCCGACCATCAGCTCGGCCAGCTCCTCCACCGAGGTTTCCTTCGTCGTGCGCGTCGCCACCATCTCGCCGCGGCGCATGACGGAGACCTCGTCGGTGATCGCCATGATCTCGCGCAGCTTGTGGGTGATGAGGAGGACGGTCTTGCCCTCGGCCTTCAGCTGCTCGAGGATGCGGAAGAGGTGGTCGGCCTCGGCCGGCGTCAGGACGCCCGTCGGCTCGTCGAGGATGAGGATATCGGCCCTGCGGTAGAGCGCCTTCAGGATTTCCACGCGCTGCTGGATACCGACCGGCAGTTCCTCGATGACGGCGTCCGGATCGACCTCCAGCGCATATTCCTTCTCCAGCCGCTTCAGCTCGGCGCGCGCCTTGGTGATGCCGGCATTGAGGATCTGGCTCTCTTCCGCGCCGAGCATGATGTTCTCCAGCACGGTGAAATTCTCCACCAGCATGAAATGCTGGTGCACCATGCCGATGCCGGCGGCGATCGCCGCGTTCGGATCGCGGATATCGGCCTTCCGGCCGTCGACGAGGATGTCGCCATGGTCGGCCTGGTAGAAGCCGTAGAGGATCGACATGAGGGTGGATTTGCCGGCGCCGTTTTCGCCGATGATGCCGTGAATGGTACCCTTGCGGACCTTCAGGTTGATGTTCCGGTTGGCGTGGACGAGGCCGAAGCTCTTGTCGATGCCCTGCAGTTCGATTGCCAATTCGCTCATGACGATCCACTCTTACGGGGATTTGAGGCCGACGGGCCTTTCGGCCGACCGGTCTTAGTCTTGTTGCTTCCGCCGCCCTTGTCCAGTCCGATTGCGGGCCCGGGCCTCTACCGCTATAGCTCCTGTCGCCCGGCATTCGGCCGAGGAGGAAAGCCATGACCATGCCCGACCGCCCCGACGAGACCGGGGCCGACCGCCTCGCCCGCCTGGAGGAACACGTCGCCCATCAGGCCAACACGATCGAGGAGCTTTCCGACCAGCTCGCCGAGCAATGGCGCGTGGTCGAGCAACTGCGGTCGAAGCTCGACCGGCTGACGGAACGGTTCCTCGCGCTGGAAGAGGGCTCTCTCGACGCCCCGGCCATCACCCGCCCGCCGCATTACTGAAGCACGTCCAGCAGGCGCGCACCGGTTTGCCTGCGCAAGGCAAGCCGGGATCCGGGAAGACGGAATCGGCCCGTCTGCGCGATGCAAACGGGCCGTCGCTGCCGCTTAGTAGGGGCAGGTCTCGTCCGACATGTAGTCGTGCACCTTCACCGTGCCGGCGATGATGTCGGCGCGGGCCTTGTCGACCGCGGCCTTCATTTCCGGGGTGATGAGCGGCGCGTTGTTCTCGTCCATGGCGACGTCGACGCCGTTCTCCTTGAGGCCGAGCACGTTGACGCCGGGCTGGAACGTATCGTTCTTGGCGGTGATGAACGCATCGTAGACGGCGACGTCGACGCGCTTGACCATCGAGGTCAGCACCTTGCCCGGATGCAGGCCGTTCTGGTTGGAATCGACGCCGATGCCGAGCTTGCCCGCATCGACGGCCGCCTGGAGGACGCCCACGCCCGTGCCGCCGGCCGCGTGATAGACCACGTCGGAGCCCTGGTCGAACTGCGACTTGGCGATCTCGCCGCCCTTGACCGGGTCGTTCCAGGCATCCGGCGTCGTGCCCGTATAGGCTTCGAGCACGTTCATGTCGGAGCCGAGCGACTTGACGCCGCCGATATAGCCGCAGGCGAACTTGTGGATCAGCGGGATATCCATGCCGCCGACGAACGAGACGGTCTTCGTCTTGGACGCCATGCCGGCGAGGATGCCGGCGAGCCAGCCGCCCTCTTCTTCCTTGAAGACGACCGAACGGACATTCGGCTTGTCGACGACCATATCGATGATGGCGAACTTGGTGTCCGGATATTCGGCCGCGACCTTCTCGAGCTGGGCCGCCCAGGAGAAGCCGGCCATCACGATCGGGTTGTTGCCGTCGCTGGCGAAGCGCCGGAGCGCCTGCTCGCGCTGGGCGTCATTGGCGATTTCGAAGTCGCGATATTCGATACCGGTCTCGGCCTTGAACTTCTCCGCGCCGTTATAGGCTGCCTCGTTGAACGACTTGTCGAACTTGCCGCCGAGGTCATAGATGATCGCCGGCTTGATGTCCGCGGCAAACGCGCTTGCCGACATGGCGGCCGTGGCAAGAAGGGTGAGAAGGGTTTTTTTCATTGTGCAGCCCTGTTCGCTATTGGTTTTATAGGGACCTTCCGCGTGGGCGCCCGAAAGGCGCGCAACGGAGCCACCGACCCGTTCCCTTGGGTCAGGCTGGCGGCATCCTTGCACGGCTCCGGGAAAAATTCACCAGAAATTTTTCAACTGGTAAAAAATAGAAGCCGCCGCGAAAGCCCTTCGCGGCGGCGCGCATCCTTCTGAAAATCCTGCGAAATCAGCCGATGGCGCAGGAAACGCCCGTGCCCCGCAGGCCGCAATAGCCGCCCGGGTTCTTGGCAAGATATTGCTGGTGCACATCCTCGGCGAAGTAGAACGGCCCGGCCTCGGCGATCTCGGTGGTGATCCTGTCGGTGCGTCCCGCCGCCGTCAGCGCGGCCTGGTAGGCGTCGCGCACGCGGCGCGCGGTCGCAAGGTCCGCCGCGTCGTCGAGATAGATCGCCGAGCGGTAGGTGGTGCCGATATCGTTGCCCTGGCGCATGCCCTGGGTCGGGTCGTGCGCCTCGAAGAACGCCTTCAGCAGCGTCTCCAGGCTCACCTCGGCGGGATCGTAGACGACGCGCACGACCTCGGCATGGCCGGTCAGGCCCGTCGTCGTCTCGTGATAGGTCGGGTTGGGCGTGAAGCCGCCGGAATAGCCGGCCGCCGTCACATGGACGCCCGGGATCTTCCAGAGCAGCCGCTCGGCGCCCCAGAAACAGCCCATGCCGAGCAGCACGGTCTTGAAACCGTCCGGATAGGGGCCTTCCAGCGGCCGGCCGTTGACGAAGTGGGTCTTGGACGTCGGGATGGGTTCGGCGCGGCCTGGCAGGGCTGCGCCGGGCGCGGGCATGACGGTCTTCTTGTTGAACATGTCGATCAGGAACATTTCTGGCCTCCTGGCCGGTTGGGCAATTCCAGCGAAGGTGCAAAGCGTCTGGCTTGGCGGCACCTGCGCGAAAAGGCGTGTTTCAGGCGGTGAAGCGGCCCGCGACGGGCGGGCGCCGGTAGGCGATCACCCAGAAGAACAGCGAGACGGCGAGCAGGACGACAAAGGCCGGCTGCGAGAGCACCCACATGGCCGCCGGATCCCAGGCATAGGGATGGAGGTTGCGCATGATGCCGTCGGCGACGAGCGCGATCGTGTCCGGGCTGGCCGTGCTCCAGGCGACGGCCAGCGGCGTCAGCACCGGCTCGGAGGCCGAAACCGACTGGATCGCATCGATCGTGCCCGCCATGACGGCGACGACAAGAGCAACGAGGCTGATGGCCTTCAGGATGAACCGTATCATCGCGCACTCTCCAGATATCGCCCGCGCAAGCCCAAATCCGCTCCGCTTCATTCCTGCCTATAGATAGGAAGACGTCCAGCCCTGCGCAATCCTTCGCCCGAACCCGAACATCCTTCAAAAATCTGTCAGAAAGCGGTTGATCCCGCCGCAAACCTCGGTATATATCGCGCCGTCCCGCCGGAATGGAAACAGGAAAGCGGTCCGCGCCGGATTGACCGTCGGCTGCGAGCGGACGGACAGGTGGCCGAGTGGTTGAAGGCGCACGCCTGGAACGCGTGTATAGGGGAAACTCTATCGAGGGTTCGAATCCCTCTCTGTCCGCCATTAACCATTGATTTTCCTGCATATTTTTAGATTTGTTCCGGCCTTTGCCATGCCTGTACCCATGTTTATTTTTTGATGAAAATTCTACTTTTGGGCAAAGAAAAACCCGCCCTTTCAGGCGGGTCTCTGCGTCAACAGGAAACACCACCTATTTGAAATCGCGGGCGATGCAGACAAAGCAGGAATCGTGATTGATGCTGACCCGCCACTGCCCGCCATGGAGGCCCTGCATAAGCTCTGCGAGGTAGTTGGCGACGGATGTCACTTCATCGGCCGCAAGTGAGCTAGTGAGCAACTGTGAGGCAAGGGATGCCGGTATAGCCGGCCGGGGAGAAATCGCCTTCATGCCGTTGCCTCGTCGAGATAATGCAGGGCGGAGCGCAGCGCGTTCTTGGCTACCGGATCTATCTGGTCGCCATCATCAATCGCAAACCGGATCGCCGCTTTGACGCCCTCGATGCTGGTTGTCGGGATGACATTTCTCAGGAGCTTTTGCTCAACCGCCCCGTACGTTTCAGCAACGTAACGCTCCTCATTCTGTCGAAAATCGTCGTCCTCGGGGATGGCGCAAAACGCTTTCGTTGCCTCCCTGTATTCGTTGAGTGCTGCAAGAAGCGGATCAACCGGGGGCAGATCATCAGCGTCGGGCAAGCGCAGTTGCGAGTAGACGCCTCGGCAGTCAATGGTGACCCGCTCCACGCTCATCTCTGGATCGTCGCGCAGAGTTTGAGCAATCCTGCGGCCAAGCCGGCTGATCGTCTGCATGGGGAATTCCCCGAGACGGGGACTGTCTTCCTGGAGCATCCCGAAGCCTACGGCGTATTCGTAGCCGGCAGGGAGGATGTATCCGAATTCGGCGTCTCCGGTATCGGCAAGAGCCTGAGACAGTTCCTTACCGAGGCGACGAGCCTTCGTCCAAGGATGCTCTGGCACAGCAGGTTCCAGTGCCGCGAGATAACTCCCGACAACCGTGTACTTGTTTACAGTGTTGAGGAAGCCTACGAGATGGCCTTTGGTCGCATGGTTCGCGACCATGTCGGAAACGATCATGTTGAGAAGAGTGCTATTTCCTAACGTCGGGTACTTGCCTAAAAAGGTGATGAACTCCTCGCCACATTTCTTGCCGAAATCGGCGTCGTCGCGGTAGCTTCCGCGACCTTCGATGTCAGCCCAATAGTCATAACCGCCTCCTTTCTTCCGCTTTTTGATGAAACTCAGCGTGCTGACGGCTGGCGTCTGAATGCGCGGCGTGTCGTCAGAATCTTGCGAGAACTGGCGCTCTGCCGTCTCCGCCGCCTCCGCAGTGGCGGAAAGCATTGTCGCAATGCTCTGCTCCACACGGATATCGTCCTGAGAGAGACGTTCAGGCGTCTTCGTGCTATTGGATCTAGTAGCCATGATCGAAATCCTACTTTCGGTTAGGGTTAGGGCCGAACAGGAGCGCCAACTCTTGCTCGGCTCGCATATTTCGTATATGCGGTATATTCAAAATCGTCAATAACGCATATGTGAAATATTAACTATGGGTAGACCGCCGGAATTTCCGACCAAAAAGCTTGTTGGCTTTGACCAAGAAATGCTCGACGCGCTGGATGAGTATCGTGCGAGACAAAAGCCAATTCCTAATCAGTCAGAAGCCATCCGATCTATCTTGCGGCAGTGGCTGAAGGACAATGGCTTCCTTAAATCGTCGTAACGTCCGAGTTTATTTCCACAGGGTGGTGTCTCAGACTGGTTGAGGTTGCACCGTGTACCGTCATACTCGGCAAATCCGTGCAACATGGAGACCACCGTTTTACGGAGCGGGTCTGACTGGGACATTGTCACCGCACTAAAGGATATGGGGAATTGAGAGTTTTCCACGCCTCACCTCGCCGCTGGCTCGCAGTCGGCGTCCTGCTCGCTGCCATGTTGCTGATCGGACTGACGCTGGGCCTGCCATGAGGAAGCAATTAACTCTGAAGGCGACCATCGCCATTCCCTACATCTTGATGGCCCCCCATGCTGGTGCGCAGGATTACAGGCCAGTTCACTTCTCCGCCCCTAATGAGCAGGAAGTGTACGACCTTCTGATGCACGCAAACGTGGCTTACTTCGGCTACCGGTGCAAAGTTTCAGAGGGCAGCTATGGCGACGACCTGCTTTCCCATGCACTGAAGCTCTCGAACGAAACCGGTGTGGATGCACGCGTTTTCAGCGCCATTCAAAGCCTAAGCGAGTGGCAGTTTACGGCGGCCTATCCGGAATTTGACGATGACACACCGGGAAGTGCGGCATGCTCATCACTTCATTCAACGCCGGCATTCCACGAAATGACATTGATGCATGACAAGGTGGCAGGCTGAGTTGCGGCTTGCGCGCTACCGGCGCCTCTGCCAGCATGGGGCGATGGCCCAACGATCTATCCTACGCCAAAAAGACATGGAACGCCTGATCAAGGCGGCCGAGAACACCGGGGCAGTTGTCCAGGTGGACATGAAGACAATGATCGCGACCATTTATCCCGCGGTCAAAGAATCGAAGAAAGCTCCTCAGACCATTATACCCGCTCACCTGCTTTCCGGCGTTCGGCTTGCCCGAGACGGCAAGGAGAATTGGGACGATTGATCCCTTGACTCAAGCGTGCATCGTGCCAGTCTACACGTCTGAGGCGTGGGAGTGCGGCATGAGGGCGAACTTGGTTTTGGCGATGTTGCTGGCCTTGGGAACGGGCGACACAAAGGCAGAAGAAATGTTCTCCGCGAACAAAAAGCCCATCTCCAATTTACATGAGTTTTGGGAACTGTCCGTCACTGCGAAAACCGATGTCTTGGATATTAGATCGTTCTCGGTTAATCGAGGCTGCCATACCGAAGTGCCTAGATTCCCCTTGGTTTTGAAATTAGGCCAAACCGCACAGCTAGGCGTCATACCTTGTGACCCAATTGAGCTGACGATTGAAACGCAGCAAGGTGGCTACAACGTTTCTTGGGATACTGGCGATTATTCGGATCGTGATTTCATCGCAAGAAAGGCTCAGGTGACGACTTTCCAGAATGGTTTCGTGTCTTCCTATTGGGTGCTGTATGCCACAAACATCGGAGAGCAAGCCGAGTTGCGCTCGTTTGTGGTGAATAAAGGACAATGCTCTACAAAAGCGAGAATTATGTTGAAGGAAACCCCAAACTCGGAATTTAAGCTGGATTTTGGAGACCGGTATGGGGTGGCTCTATTCAACTGCAATCCCTTGTCTTTAACAATCAATTCAACCCGTGGCACAAGTACGTTTACTTGGGATCAGTAGCGAGGCGTTTTCGCACATAATCACTGTTAATGATCATTATCACCTTCACGCTGCCGCTAGCTCCCTTGCCATCCTCATAAACCTCTGCGCCTGGCGATAGGTAATCCCGCTCTTCTCCTCCACCCAAACACGGAAATGGCCGTGCGGTAGCTTGGCCTTGACCGCGAGGAGTTCGGCGCCCATCGCTGCCATCTTCTCGTCCGATACGCGCTCATAGCGCTGGGGGAGCCGTACAGCGGCTTTCTGGGGTTTCGGCGGTGAGAATGCCGCCGGGCTGTAAAGGCGATTGTGGGCCTCTCTGGCAGCGTTCTGGTGGGGAGTGGATAGACCGTGGAACTGCCGTACCGTCATCCCGAGACCAAAGGCCAGTTCAGCATCCGCTCGTCTCTGCCGGTTCGGCATCTTACGGATCGCCCTGATCTGCCAGTTGTTGAGATGGCGCATCACGCCAACGCCTTCAACTTCCACCTCGGTCAAAGCAGGCATTCAATTCTCCCGATATGGAAAAAGGCCGAGCCCTGAAAACTCAGGGCTGGCCTCTATTGTTGAGCCAGTACATCCGTGGTCTCGCGTAACTATGTAACAGTTTGGCCGGAGATTTCAAACCATGACAAGTGTGATGGCCGGATCATCCGCCGGCAACCGTGCTGCCAGCAATGGTGCCGACGATATCCATGTGCCATTTTCCTTGCGGCATTTCGGCCTCAAGCTCGTAGTTCAGGGCGTTCACGATCCATTTGCCGTTTGCCGGTTCAATGTCGCTCTTGACCTCGATTTCGCCCTGAAATTTGACCGCAGGATTGAAAGCGGACTTCAAGATGATCTGCTGTTGATTGAACAACGGATAGCCAATCAATCCGGTCTGCGGCGAGATGAGCACGGTCTCGCCTTCCCGCTTGTCACCCGGATTGTTGATCGCGAGGACGTTCCGCTCCATGACCCAGACGATGCCGGCGTCACGCGCAATCGCCGTGGCCTGCTGCACGAGAGAGCCTGCATAATAGGGATTAGCGAGCTTTGCGGTGACTCCGTTGTTCTCGAACGACATTCCGAGCTGCCCTGCGATCTGAGACATCATCCCGGCGACATCTGCCGAGCCGCGGATGCTGAGCGGCGTAGCTGGCTTCACCTGATGAAAATAGCCGGTCTTTGCCTCAACCAAGAAAGCGACCTGCGGCATCGCCGTGGCGTCGACCATCGCATGGTAGATGTTTCCTTCAAAGACCACATGCATGCCCGAAACATCATCGCCGGCAGTGACCGTAACGCGATTATCGAGGGTTTGTTGAAAGCGGGGCCCGACATTGGACAACTGGTTCATCACGTCGAGCGGCAGGCCGAAGATGGCCATCCGGAAGTTGTTGATCTGCTGACCGCCAACCACCGTGCCGCTGCACGAGGTGCGTAGTCCTGCGGCGGAATAGGAATTGCCGCCGCCTTCAAAGCTGCCGGTCGCTAGAGTGAAGGTGACCTCAATGCGTTTCTGTGAGAAAGCCATCGTCAATCCTATAGTTCGGGAAAGCGCCTGTTCTAACCCTGTACGTCCGCCGTGAAGCTGCTGCTGAGCGTGATTGAATCGCCGGGACTGGTCACTAGGCCAGTAAGCTTGAGGTACTGGGTGTCTGCACCGCTCATATCGACAGTTGCGTTGCCGAAAGCAACACCACCGCTTACCCCATTGAGCCGCGTTTCAAGCTCGACACGTTGTGATGCCGCACCACGCGCATACATGTAAAACTCAGCGATCCATTGCCCGGTAAACGAACCCGGAATCGTGATGGAAGCTACGCTTGTCCCTGAGGCATCCAAATTCGTTGTGCCGATCCTGAATCTGAGAAACTTATCCGCCCCGGTTCCGCTCACGCTTCCAGCGGCCCGGATAAAGACGGCCTTCCCGACGTAGTTGGACGAAGGTGGACCTTTCCATTCGCCCGCATTGAGCGTGAACGACGCAAGGAACGTCTCGACACCGCTCGAATTGGCAACTGTTCCCGGAACAATGGACCTATCCGCAGTGATGGTGGAAATCGCCTTTGCGTAGCGAGGGCTGGCCGTGGATGACTCCCGCCGCACGATGTTGCGGGTATTCGCGTCTGCCGTCCCGTCGTTGTAGTTGATGCCGGGATCGTCCTGAAGGTCGCCGCCGGGAGCCTCCCAAATGGCGGTTTCATTATTCGAGAATATGGCCGTCGAATCTACATGCGCGCGGGCATTGGCCCCGATCTCAAGCCCGATGAAGAAATCATCGATGTCGGCATTCACATGACCTGTGCAACCTTCCCGCACGGTGATGCCGCGACCGGTTCCACTGCCCCGCAGGATCGGCATATCGCCAGCAATCGGGTTTCCATTGGTCTCATCCATCCCGTAACCGATTGCGTGATAGACGTTGAACAGCTCCTGAATGCACGCATTGGAGCCTGCGCCCGCCCCCATGTCGAAGATGCCGCCCGAAACATAGAGGCTGCAACGCCGCTGAGCATCGATGCCGTTTGCGCCGGCAAAATCGAAATGCACGTTGTCGGTCACAAGGATCGTGTCCTCAACAGCCGCAAGCTGCGTTCGCGTCCAGTTGACAAAGGCAACGTCCTTCACCTTGAATTTCGCGCCAGAAACGCCGCGAATTCCGATGGTTGTTGCTGCCGTGCCGTCGAAAATCGCAGTTGGCACGTTCGGATGGCCACCAACGTCCGGCCCTTTGATTTCAATGAGCAATTCGCTTGAAAGACCGAAGGGGATAGTAGCGACAACAGCCGACGCATCCGTATAGGTGCCATCGGCTGACTGAACGATCCATTTGCCTCGCAGCACTGGCCCGTAGAAGGCGATATCGTTAAGGGCGCTTTGGAGCGTGGCCTTCGGCTCTCCGTCTCCAAGTCCATCATTCGTATTATCGCCCGCCGGGTCCAGGTAGATGACGTTCGTGTCTGCGCGCTCGTTCGTGACGTGCCAAACGTTGCTGCCACGAAGGACGCGGCCGGGACCGCTATGCTTGACGCTATGGAAATTCGCAATGGATTCGGTCGTGAGAAAGTCAGCGTCGGGCCATGCTACCTCACCGCCGGTCACGTCCGCCCATGTGACGACCTTTTGAACGGCAACTGTGTCGTCCTCCGACCCATCTCCGATGGCCCCCTGCATATAAGGCGTGACGGCCAATTCATCCACGGCCCACCAACGTCCATCGTTCTGGAACTTCAGATCATAGGAAGGCTCTGTATCGACGACCTTGTAAAAGGCACCTCCAATCAATGTGGAGAGATCGCCGGGGGTCGGGTCGTATGCCTCGACATAAACGCGATCGACTTCCGCAGGGATCACCGCAAGATCGGCTTCACGGAACGACGGAATGCGATAGACGCCCGTCGTGATTGTCATCACGTCATCGACAGCCAGCCCCGAATCCGCGATGCCCCGACCATTCGTAGTAGAGAAGACGGCTATGTTGTCCACGACAGAAGAACTAGGACCAATCACCGTCCCGGTGGAGATCGGGCCAATCGTTGTGCCGTTAACGCGCGCAAAGATGCCGGTAGAAGTGAACCAGATATCCCCGTCTTGCGGGTTGTTTGGCGCGACACCGACGCTGATCGCAAATCCTGCACCAGCCGCCGTGGAAGCAGTCGTGATGAGAGGACCCGACATTGTGTCGCCGGCACGGTTTACCGGCGTGAAGCCAAGCTCGTCCTGCTTGGACGAAAAGGCAAAGTTCCACTGTGCGGGCGTCGGTACGTAGGCGTACGACCAACCTGGAGAAGTGCCCATGGCTGCTACCTATCTAATCAAAACAGAGGAGTAACGATGACGCCGCCGGGGGCTCCGTTGCCACCGTTACGATTTGGTCCGGCATCGAGATTGTTGGCCGATCCGCCGCCACCAGCGCCGAAGCCGCTGCCCCACGCGGCGCTCGTGTTAGACGAGCCATTGCCACCAGCACCATAAGGACCGCTTGCACCGAGCCCACCATGGCCGATGACGACAGAATTAATGCCCGCAGTGCCTGGACCGCCCGACATGCCTTCGATATTCAAATCGCCGTCAACTCCGGTGCCACCTGTTGCATAGGTCGTGAAGGCATAGCCGTTGGACAGGACGACAGCGCCACCATCCCCGCCGGTCGCAGAGCACACGCTGCCGAAGCTTGACGTCCCGCCGTTGGGGCCTGCCCCCGTGCCACCTACACCTCCAGCGCCAATGGTGACTGCATAACTGGCGCTCGGCCCGACGATCAGCTTTCTGGCAATCCCGCCCGCGCCGCCGCCCCCGCCGATACGGATTTCACCGACACCAGGCGTTGCGCCGCCACCACCAGCGCCGCCGGCCCCAACAACGATCACGTCAAGCGCTCGGCATCCGGTAGGCGTCGAATAGGTCTGGTTGGCCGTGATGTAGACGGGAGCGCCAAGGACGTATTGCGACGAGGTTTGCAAGACCAGCGGCACCCAGTTCGCGCCGCCGCTGTTCGGATTCGTGGTGTTGTCGTCCACGGTGTTGAGGTAGAGGGTGTTCCCCGAGTTGGCGATGACGATTGCGCCCTGCGGATAGCCACCGATGGCGGTCGAGAAGTCGCTATCGTACGGCACAGCGCCGCCCGCACCTTGCCAGCGCGACCACTGCGTAATCTGGCGAAGGATGCCGTTGAAGTCTTGGCCGAACGGGGGAACGCCGCCAGCGCCGACAGGCAGGAAGGTCATAGGCGGGAAGCCAGTGGTGAGCGAAGCCGCACCGTCTTGAATGCCGATCTGGGAGGCTTCGGGGATGGTTCGGATGTACGAGCCGCTTGCGCTGTTGCCAAACGGGATCGGGAACCGAGCCGGAAGGTCGGAGATTTTCATGGATTATGCTCCACAGTTGGGGAAAGGAACCGCGAAGCGGCATGGACAAAAAGGGTGCCGGCCCGGCTTCCAGTTGTCGTGAAAGGCTGTCCGGCTGCCGCTGTTGTCGCGCACACCTGCGGCTGGTGCGCCCGTGCAAAGGATAACACGGGGAAACTCGCGAGGAATTTGAGCACCACCCCGCCGCCCCAGGAAGCGGTGGCGGCGGGGTGGTTGTGACGCTGGCCCTGCTCCCACCTTACGATGGAGACAGCGAGAGACTGTCCAGCTGCGGCGGTTCTCTCGGACACCGTCCGCTGGTCCGCCCATACGCGAAAGCGATGAAAGCGCACGGGGACTACCATGATCACACCTCCGGCAGCGGCGCGTCTGCGTCCGCTGTCAGGGCGTGGAATGCCTTCTTCCAAGGGTCGATGATGTGGGCGACCTCTGGCGAATTGATCGATTGTCCCGCTCCGGGGATCACATCAAGCGGATTGTTCAGAAGGCGTTCGCGACGGCGCTTCTCTTCCGATGGGGGCCATGAGGTGTCGCGACTGTTGAGAAACACGAGGACAGCGAGGTCCGGCCCAAGCTTTTCCAGCGCGTCACGAACGCGGGACTCGATCTCAGCCGCTTTCGTCACCATCAACGCCGACGCGGCGTTTTCAACCCGGGTGACGGCCGATTCCAGAACACGTTCTGCGTTCTCGACCGACGTTTCCAGGCTAAGACGGGCCTGCTGGGCTGCTGCCATGATTTCTTCGGCGTCAGCAAGACGCTGCTGGGCTGCCTTCAGATCAGTATCAAGCAGATCAGCGCCGTCGATGGCCCTCTGAGCGGCACGCTGCGCGCGATTGTCGATAAGCTCGGAGACTTTCGCCGTGGCTTGGTCTATCTCGTGGTTGAGATCCCAAGTGCGCCTCTCGGCACGCTCATGAGCCGCTGTGACGCGATCACGCTCGGCCTTTGCCTGGACATGGGCATCAATAGCGCGGCGCAGCTCGACGCGAAGCGGGTCGTCTTGTGCCGGCGCGGTTCTTGCGATCTTGAGAATGCTCCTCATTTCGCGGCGCCTCCGACCGATGCCGCGCCGATCGGTGAAGCGCCGATCACGAACGGCTTTGCGGCTGGCTTGGGTTTACGTGCCATCTCAGCGCCCCTTTGCCCCGATCCGCGCAGCATCCGGCCAGCGCTCGGCAAAGCTCTTGGCGCTGGCGGCCGAAATGGGCTGGCGCGTTTTCGGTTTGACGAGCGGCGCATCGCTTTTGATGCTGGCCATCTCAGGCCAGCGCTGAGCGAAACTCGAAGGGCCCTGAATGGCACGGTCAGCCGCCCGAACCTCTTCCTTGCCGTTGCCGGCAATCATGTCAGGATCAAGCGGGGTGTCCTTGGCCGGTGCGCGCTCGTCCTCGTCCTCTTCGCTGTCTTCAGCATCGGCTTCAACGCATGCTTTACGGATCGCTGCCCAACCTTCCTCAGAAAGCGACGTAGCGAGCTTCCGGAGCGCTCCTATATCGAGAGCCGGCTTTCGGGCCTCCCGCTCCCCCTCATCGAAGGTGAAGCCGTATCGCGAAGCATCGAACTTGCCGCCCTTCGAGAAATCCGACACCGGCACCCGCAAGGGCTTGCCGGGTACGCGACGCATGTTCTTCGGCACGCCGTCAAAAGCGCCTTCGGGAGCGGGATGGGTGAGATGCGGGTTCGCCTTCAGGAAAACTGCGAAGTTATGCAGTTCCAAGTCGGAGAGCAGTTTATCGGGATGGCCGTTCATCGCGGTTCCTTTCAGTGACGAATGAGCTGTTGGCTGTAGGACCCGCCGCCCATCGGAAAGGCACGCGGATTGGCGGGAGAGGCAGAGGCGGCAAGAGCTTCGGCGCTGATCTTCATAGGGCCGCGCTTGGTAAGCAGCGGGGCAACAGCGCCAGCAATGGCGTTGGCAACGTCGTCATGGCCGCCGGGGGCATGGTCGATGAGGGCACGCCCAGAAGAACCGTTGCGGCGCTCCAGCCCCACCAACTGGTCAATGCACCGGGCGTTGTCGAGAAGGACTAGGTGCCCGCTGTTGATGTGCGGGACCATGGCGCTGTAAAGCGCACTCTTCGGCTGGTCGCAACGCTCATAGATGACACCGTTCTGCGAAAACGGCTCTTTGCACCATTCCCCACCGAAGTTGTCACCCGTGACGGTTGTAATACCGTAACGCTTCAGGTCGTCGCAGAACTCCAGCGTCACAACAGACGGCTTGAAGGGCGGTTTCTTCTCCCGCACTAAATCGATGACAGCATTGCCGGTCCGGTCACGATGCGCGATGCAAAGCGTCATGGAATCCGTGCCAGAGCCGCCGGCAGGGTCCACAAAACCGACATACTTCACACCCGGTTCACGGGCGCGCTCGGTTATGCCAGCATCAACCAGTGCCTCCACGACTTCGCGCACCAGAAGCGTTTCCACGTCGGTACGGAACAAGCCGCCATATTCAGCGCTGGCAGCGCCTGGGTCACGCTGATAGGCCTTGTCCACCGTCGATTGCTTGAGCGTGCTGTTGAACGTCTTGGACGGCCCATTGGCTACCAGAATGCCCTTGTCGCCGTTGGGGCCGAAGTCTGACTTGAACGTGCGGAAAAGCTCGCCCTTGCGCGCATACGGGCTGCTGATAACCATCATGGGCGCCGACGTGGTAGCCAGCGCAGGCCGAAGGGCGCGAAGGATTTCCGTGTCAGGGTTCTTGCTGCCTTCGACGGACCAAAACGCGGTTTCGTCGCAAATTGCGCCTATGGCCGTGATGGATCGAACGGTTCGGAAGTTTGCAACCGAGATGATGATATCGGTCGAGTTGTCTAGGGATATCTTGTCCGCTGTTGGCTCGCCTTCGAGCCTGCCGTTCAACACTGGCGAGTGAGTCAGAATGCCCTTGACGTGCTCGAAAGCCTTGCCGGCCTGGTACGAGGCAGCAGCGAGGATAGGCAGCGCACCACGCTCACCCGGGGCAAGGTATTCACTCCAATCGCAGAGCGCAGCCAGATAGGCCGCTAGCGTGCCCGCTGAGCGCGTCTTGCCCGCGCGCCTACCACAGATGCCCCAAAGCTCATCAACGCGCTCTAGGGGCTCCCTGTCGCGCCCTGTGACGGAATGGAAAAGAACACGCTCGTCGTCAGTCAGCGCCTCACCCATGGCAGCGATGAGTAAGACACGCCAAAGCGCCCAGCTGTCCCCGGGGATGGCCCCGCCCAAGAGCTGTGGGTCTTCAAGCGCTTCGCGCATCGTAACCAGGGGCTTCATGCACGCTCCTGCAAAGCGATCCAAGCGCGGGCAAGGTGATCGTCAATTCGGGTGAGGAGATCGTCCCAACGGACGGGTGTCATGTCGGTGAACGGCACTGACCATTTGGCCGGCATGTCCATTGCCGCCATAGCCACACCAGAGCGCAGGTGCAACAGTTCCGCCCGCAGGGCCATCAGACTAGCGGACACGTCTGCAACGCCGTCCTTGGCCTCCTGCGGGGGTACTGTGCCAAACCCGAAGATATCGAAGAGGAAACCGTCATGCGGTGCGGGCGCGCTCATCAGGCAGCCGCCTTGTTGCGCAGGTACTCGGCAATATCGGGCTTACGGGTCTTGAGGCGCCTATCCAGCCCTAGGGCGCGCTCTGCCAAGCTGGCGGCACGGGTAGCGCGGACAACATCGGAATGGGTCACGCCAGTTTCACCCCGCAGGAGGCTTGCACGGGCGCTTTCAGCGATGACGGCAAGCTCGGCAGCGGTAGCAATCCGATCGCTCATGAGGGGGGCATCAGCATCAACGCCAAGGGCCACACGATAGCCCTCGATGACTTCCGCCCGACGCTTGGCCTCACGGGTCCGCTTGTCCATGGTGACGCCGGCAATCGTTCGAACCGAAGCGGTTGCTTCGGCATCGTTTCCGCGGGCTATGTCATGGGTATTCGATAGGGACATTTGAAGCTCTCCGAACATGGGTACGGAGGCGGATAGTCCCGAATAAAATGGATTTTTGCAAATGATTTCATAGCGTAGCGAAGGATGAAACGTCCTTCATACTCGTCAGCAACCGCAGACACACTTGCACCACGTCTAAATTATTTTGTGGATTGAAGTGCCAGAGCCTGCGAAAAACAGTTCCTCGGATTAGCGCAATCGGAAAATCGCCTGCCGGCAATCAACTGCTTCGCGCTCGCTTTCGCACAAAAATTCTACAAATTTGCCGTTGTATCCGATGGGTTTTCCAGCCCCCTCACCCTTCGGAATGTTCAAGAACGATGACGATGAAAGCGAGACCGAAGCCGAATAGGGCAAGGACGGTCGAGGCATGCGCAGGAACGCCTATGGCTTCCACTGTGCCTAGGAGCATTGTGACGAGTAATCCGATAGCTCCCCCGTTCATGCGGCTTTCCCCTTGCGCCACTCTGTGGCGTCTATGATCTTGCCTCGGTCCTTTGGTGTGGGGATACGATAGATAAGCTCCAGCGCTGCTTTGCGGCACAATGCTGGCATGATGTTGATGACCTGGGCGCTTGGTCGATTGTCGGCCCATGTGAAGAGGCTGAGTTGTTCCGTCATGCGCAATCCCTCGCTTCGCGTTTCCATTCCCTGATGTCACATGGATAGAGGCATTCCCGCATCAGGCGTTGCAGGGCTTCCTCTATGTAGCGATCGGGCAAGCCCTGTCGGAGTAGGAATGCTTTGCCCTCTTGGAGATTTGCGGGCGCCTCGAATGGAAACTCTTGCTCGTCGTTTTCGGTCTCGCGCGTATACGTATCCTCTTTACCTCCAGAGCCGAATTTTCCTGTTTCTGGTCCTAGTTCCTTGTCCTGTTCCTTTTCCTTGCTTCGAAGGGGCTCGGAAGGGGCTTGGTTAGCCCCTTGGAAGGCCCTTTCAAATTCCTCTAGACAAAGCTGGTCTCTGAGGTGGAAAAGGTCCCTGTAATGGGCGTAAAAATCCAATGTTATCTTACAGATAGGAAAGTTTGCTAATTGTTTTGCTACGCTGGAAACCCTGTTGTCCTTCGGGCTGAGACGCGGGGCGACCTGTGTTGCAGCCATTTCGTGGACCCACACGATTTCCGACTCCTCGTCATAGGTAGCCAAACCGGCTTCGCAGACCCTTTGAAGCCCCTTCGAAGCCCCTTCCAAGGGGCTTCCGATCTCATACGAGAGATACATCATCGGAAGATGATAAATGCCGATCATGGTAGAGTGCGGGCTGGTCGTGAGGTGATAGTGAACGGCGATCGCCTCCACATTGCCGCGAAGCTTTTTAATATCCGTCTGCCAGATCGAGGGGGGAATGGTTGCAAACTTCCTCAAGCCAGTTCCCTCCGCAGCTCATGGCTTTCAGTGATCGCCAGACAGGCCTCCAGAGAGTTCAGACCGAACATTTCCTTGAGCGCGGGCACAAGTGGCTTAGGGCGGTTTGTAGGCGGGACGGTAGCCAGGAAGCGAGCCGCCTCGGTAATGGCGTGGCTATGCTCGTGCTCGGCAACATTGATTGAGACGTGGGCCATCATGCGGCCCTCGACTTGGCGAACTTGGCGTCGGGCAGCGAGGCCAGATGATCTTTCACGCTGGTGAAGATGATAAGGGTGCGCCGGCCGCTTTTCTTGGCTTGGTAGACCCCGCGGCGAAGCTTGTCCTTTACCGTCCATTCGGATTCGGCCGTGTAAACCGCAGTATCCGCGATAGAGAGGAATTGAGGTTCAAGAACATTGCTCACTTAAATCTCCGTTGCTGACGTTTGTGGACGTTTGTTGCAAGGAGATGATTAGCTAAGCTTGCTACGCATAAAGAGACCCCTGCCGATTATTTCGCACGGTAGGGGTTCCTAACTTAATCAGCGATTTAGGAAGAGGTCCATTTCTGGATTTGCGCCTCGGTTATTTCCTCCCCGTCTGGAAGGTCCAAGCCAACGGTTAAGAGCTTTGCGACCGTGCCGTACATTTTCGCGCCGAATATACTCTGATTGTTGACGGCAAGCGCTCGCGCTCGTCCGCGCATCAGGTTAGCCGCACCAGGGTCGTCATTCTCGGAGCGCTGCTTGCTGGTCTGTGGGAGCCTGTAGGGCGATTCCTTTATCAGGTCCTCATACCAAGATGCATGCTTTTCGAAATAGCGCGCAGAGGCCTCCAGAGCGTTTCTAGTGGCATCGTCCATCGAAGGGTCAGGCATATCCCCCGCAAGCGCCCTTCTGCACTGGTCGGCAACGTCGCGCCATTGAGCGACATGGGTCTTCATGACCGAATCCGTGATGACGCCTCGGTTGCTTGATAGCTCTGTCACTGCGTAGGCAAACACGGCTCCTGCTGCCAGGTCGCTTAGGGAGAAGGCCACACCGTCTTGATAGGTCTCTGCCAACTGCCAGCCCTTCACGCTATCGAGTGATATTACAGGCTGGCTGGAAAGATATTTCCAAGTTGGGCGCAACCTAATGTCAGACATGAGGCGCTGCGCAATTGGATCGTTTGCGAAACAATTGTCTTTTAGGATCTGAATGGCGCGTGCGACGTTTGACATTAGGCGCTCTTACGCATCGGGGTGACGTTGGATCCGGCGGGAACCGGCTTGGTGCAATAGTTCGACCATGCATCCATGATCGCGATACGCTTTTTAAAGGCGTCACCACGGGCATAGGCGCGTTCTACCTTGTCCCCTACGGTATGCCCCAACGAAAGCTCTGCAAGCTCCCACGGGAAGTTTGTGGCCTCTTGCGCCCATGTTCTGAACGTGGCGCGGCAGCCATGCGATGTCATCGCCCCTTTGCGCTCCATTCGATCCAGAAGCGCCAACAGCGCATTGCTGGATAGGGCAGCGCCTGAGACATCGTTAGGGAACGCAAACTCACTGTTTGCCACTTCTCCACCGATTTCTGCAGCCATAGCCCGAGCGCTGTCAAAAGCCTCCAGCGCAGCGGCAGAAAGCGGAACCTTGTGAGGCTTCCCGGTCTTTGTGAGCGCCGGAATAGTCCAGATCGCCGCAGCACGGTCGATATCGGCCACCTTAGCGTGGCGCACGTCCGCCGTTCGAACGCATGTCGTGATGAGGAAGCGCAGGGCAAGGGAAGCCATGCCAGTCCGCTCTTGAAGCGCCGCGAAGAACTGCGGCATTTCCTGCCATGGCAGCGCCGGCTGATTCTTGGTCGGCTTGATCTTCTCTTTCGGCGCCAAGAGATTGTCTATGTGCCCGCGCCAGCGTGCGGGGTTCTCGCCCGAGCGGAAACCGCTAACCGTGGCCCATCCAAGGATTGACTCAATCCGCCCGCGAACGCGGCTGGCGGTTTCGGTTTTCGTGGCCCAAAGAGGCTCGATGACTTTCATGACATGCGCCGTCGTGATGTCGGCTACAGACATCTTGCCAAGAACTGGGTTCGCGTAAGTGGCGATCGTGCTCGTCCACTGCTTGGCATGAATGGGGTTTTTCCAGCCGGGGCGGTGCTGCCGTATGTAGGCCTCAGCTGCCTCGGCAAATGTCAGTCCCTTTTTCAAGGTGGCGAGGTTATGCGCGACCTTGGCCTTACGTTCTTCGATCGGGTCTCGACCCTCTTTGACAAGGTTGCGATACTGGCGAGCAACCTCCCGTGCTTCCGAGAGTGACACGTCATTGACCGATCCGAGCCCCATGTCCCGCGGTTTCATGCCGGGAAGCTGGAACCGAAAGACCCATGACTGGCGCCGCAGGCCATCCTTGTTCTCGGAAACCTGGAGATAGAGGTTGCCGCCGTCCGCATGCATGCCGGGTTTCTTGCTCTTGAAGCTGGCCGGCAGTCTGTGAATTGCTCTACTCATCCGCATTCATCCCAACTTCGTACCCATGTTCATGATACAACGCCTACCACCTTCCACCACCTATGACAACTATATGGAACGAATAAAATCCTTTCAAAACAACGCCAGCAACCTCAAGCAACCGTTAGCAACAGTTGGTAGGACAGCCTCTCTGTCCGCCATATCCCCCTCAAGGTTCCCCCCTGATTTTCCGCAGGAAATCCACGCCAAGGCGTATGCCTTGGCGTTCCCTGAACGCCCGCCCGGCAAGCCCCGGCGGGCATTGTCGTCCTGCGGTCAGGAAAGCCAGGCGGGCAGGCGCGGGGGGACGCGGCCGGTCAGGGCGGCTTCGATGCAGTCGGAGAGATTGCCGAAGCGGACGGTGCGGCCGGAAAGGCCCGGGCCATAGTGGGCATATTTGCCGGAATTGGTGAGGAGCGTGCGGGTCTTGGGCGGGAAGACCGGTTCGGAGATCGAGCACCAGCAGAGGTCGTGCAGGACCTGAACGCCGCCTTCCCTCAGCCGGGCAACGGTATCCCCGGCTTCCGCCATCACGTCGCGGCCGGCGGTGACGATCACGGCGACGCCCGCGTGGCACCTGCGACCGGCGAGGGCATCGGCGAGGGTCGCGCATTCCGAGAGCGAGGCATGCGGGCTGCCGATGGCGACGAGCTCGACCTCGGCCGGGCCTTCGTTGAACATCGTCCAGACCTCGACCATGTCGGCGTGGGTGATCGTCACCCGGTCGGCCGCGGGCAAGGCCGCGCCGTCCGCCTCGGGCGTCACGCCCTCGATGTGCAGCATGGGCGCGGCGGAGGTGGTGCCGAAGGCGGCGCAGAGGGCCTTGAGGTCGTCCCGCGTCGGCCTTGCCGCGGCAACGCCGCGCAGCAGCGGGATGCGGTCGGGCGCGGCACGGCCGGCAAGGTAGCCGATGAGCGGCCAGAAGGCATCGTCGAGCCCCTCCGGCAGATCGACGTCGATGACGCGGCGCGCCTTGCGGTGCTCGTCGAGATAGACGCCGGACAGCGGCGCACGGCCGGTGAGCGCGATGCACAGGTCGAGGAAATCGGGGTGCTTCGCCGTGCGGGCGCCGAGCACGGTGTTGGCGAAGATCACGGCATTGGATTCGGCCCAGGCGATGGCCTCGCCGGTCTTCGGCGCGCTGTCCAGCAGATAGGGCGAACAGGTGAAGGTCGGGCGGCAGCCCATGCGGACATAGGCATCGGCGAGGCGGGCGGCGGGATCGCCGAAGGACGGCGGCACGCCCTGCGCCTGCCAGTTGGCACGGTCGACGGAGATGGCGTTCATCGTGGTCGGCACGCGGACCTTTGCGCCCATCTCCGCCATCGTTTCCGCGAAGGTGAGGTTGGCGGGGCTGGCATAGATGCAGCCGTCGATATGGCCCTGCACGACGTCGACGAGTTCGCGGGCGCCCTGCTGGGCCGCCATGGCCGTGGTGATGCGCATGGCGAGCGCAACGGCGATGCCGTCGCGGCCGTCCAGCATGGCGCGGTCGTCTTCCGTCAGATCGAGCGCGGCGGTGGCGGGCGGGGTGACGGGGATCGTGAGGCCGTCAGCCTCGATGGCGGTTTCGCCGATCCGTGCGGTCCCGGCGCGACAGAGGGCATCGAAGGCCGCCTGCGACAGGCGCAGGACCGGCAGGGATTTTCCGAACATCTCGGCGGCGATCAGGGCGCCGAGGGTCAGGACGTCCTCCGCCTCGCTGAAGACGAGGGCGCCGGGGGCGCGGCCGGTGAGGGCAAGGTCGAGCAGGACGCCGGAGCCGGTGCAGGAGCCGCGGCTCGACGGCATCATCAGGATGCCGCCGGTGATCGTGACGCCATGCAGCGGGTGGTGCACGTCGATGACCCGGCCGGTGGCGGGATCGACGCCGCCCCAGAAGCTCAGCGCCTCGCCCGTCGCGATGACCGGGCCGGCGGCGGTGCCGGAAAGGAGGCTGCGGGCGGAGAGGTCGGCCATGGGACGGGTCCTGTGCTGCTGGGTGGTTCCATCAAGGATAGGCGGCGCGCGCTTGCCGGAAACGCGCGAAAACCAAGGTATGGGCGCCCGCGATCCCCGAGGGACCCGGGCACGGCCTGGAGCAGGTCCGGTGACATCCGGCGCGCCGGATTGCTCCAGGATAGTGTTTTCCCGCGCCGAAGCGATACCGCTCCGGCGCAGCCGCCTAGAAACGCTGCGGCGAGAAGGGCGCGATGTCGATCGCCGCCGGCCGGCCGGTCACGAGGTCGGCGACGAGCCGCGCCGTGCCGGCGGACTGGGTGAGGCCGAGATGGCCGTGGCCGAAGGCATAGACGACATCGGGCGTGGCGCGGGCGCGGCCGATGGCGGGCAGGCTGTCGGGCAGCGAGGGGCGGAACCCCATCCACTGCACGCCGCCCGCCGGCTTCAGGCCGGGCAGGAAGGCTTTCGCCTTTTCCAGCATGGCCTCGGACCTGCGGAAGTTCGGCGGCAGCTTCAGCCCGCCGAGTTCCACCGCGCCGCCGACGCGGATGCCGGTCGACAGCCGGGTCACGACGAAGCCGTGGCCGCCGAAGGTGACCTGCGTCCTGAGGTCGAAGGCGCCGGGCGGCAGGGTCGTGTTGTAGCCGCGCTCGGTCTCGAGCGGGATGCTCTCGCCCAGCGTGCGGGCGACCTGGTGCGAGAAGGCGCCGGCCGCGAGCACGACCTTTTCCACGCGCCGCGTCCCGCCATCCGCCGTCGCGATCTCGACGCCGCCCTCGACGGGCCTGAGGCCGGCGACCTCGGCGCGCTCGATCCTGCCGCCCTTCGCGCGAAAATGATCGGCGAGCGCCAGCGTGTAGAGCTTCGGATCCGCGATGGAATACCAGCCGGGCGTGAAGGTGCCGTGCGTGAAGCGCGGGGCGAGGCCGGGCTGGATCGCGGCCATTTCGGCGGCATCCATGTGGCGGAATTCGATGCCGTGCGCTTCGCGGGCCCTCCAGCCCGGCAGCGCGGCGTTCAGCTCGGCCCGGCTTTCATAGACCTGGAGATTGCCCTCCCTGCGCAGCATGGCGAGCGTGCCGGTCGCGCCGAGGAAGGGTTCCAGCTCGGCCTTGGAAAGGTCCATCAGCGCGGTCTGCGCGGCGGTGGAATGGGTGACGCGGCGTGCCGAGCAGGCGCGCCAGAAGCGGAACATCCAGGGGGCGATCTGCAGCGCATAGGACGGCGGCACGGAAAGCGGCCCGAGCGGGTCGAGCAGCCATTTCGGCGCCTTCCTGAGGATGCCGGGCGAGGCGAGCGGCAGGATGTCGGTGAAGGCGAAGGCGCCGGCATTGCCGGCGGAAGCGCCGGCGGCGGGGGCTTCGCGCTCGAGCACGGTGACGGCGAGGCCGCGGGCCTGGGCGGCAATGGCCGCGGAAAGGCCGACCACGCCGGCGCCGATGACGACGACGCCGGGTTCGATTCCAGTCTTCATCATCGCCTCAGTGCGTCGCAGCGAGGAAGGTTTTCAGGTCGGCATCCTTCGGCGCGCCGAACAGCGCTTCCGGCGGGGCGATCTCGGCCATCACGCCCTTGTGGAAGAAGGCGACGCGGTCGGAGACCTCGCGGGCGAACTTCATTTCATGCGTGACGCAGATCATCGTCATGCCCTCGGAGGCGAGCATGCGCAGCGTGTCGAGCACTTCGCCGACGAGTTGCGGATCGAGCGCCGAGGTCACCTCGTCGAACAGCATGTAGGCCGGCGACATGGCAAGCGCCCGGGCGATCGCCATGCGTTGCTGCTGGCCGCCGGACATGCGGCTCGGATAGACCTTTAGCTTGTCGCCGAGGCCGACATGGGTGAGCTGCCTGACGGCCATCGCCTCGGCCTCGGCCTTCGACTGGCCCAGGACCTTGACGGGGGCCAGCATGACGTTTTCGAGCACGGTCAGGTGCGGGAAAGCGTTGAACTGCTGGAAGACGATGCCGAGCTTGCGGCGCAGCTTGTTGAGGTCCGTGCCCTTGGCATGCACGTCGGTGCCGTCGACGACGATGCGTCCGCTGTCGATAGTCTCCAGCCCGTTGATGCAGGTGAGCAGCGTCGACTTGCCCGAGCCCGAGCCGCCGATGATGGTCAGCACCTCGCCCTTCTCTACGGTGAGGTTGATTCCCTTCAGGACTTCGAGCTGGCCGAAGGATTTGCGGACGTTTTCGATCTCAATCATTGGACCACCGTCTTTCGAGATAACCGCCGAGCCGGGCGATGGGGAAGCTGATGATGAAGTAGATGGCGCCGCAGATGAGCAGGATGAACAGCGGCTCCTGCAGGCGCGTGACGAGGATCTGCGAGGCGCGCAGGAGCTCGATGAGGCCGAGCCAGAGCACGAGCGCCGAATCCTTCATGACGCCGAGCGTCAGGCCGATCCAGGCGGGCAGCGAGACCCGCGTGGCGAGCGGGGCCACGATGTAGCGCATGTCCTGCCACCAGGTCATGCCCAGCGATCTGGCCGCGCGGCGCGTGGTGGCCGGCACGGAGGAAATGCCGCCGCGCACGATCTCGGTGCAATAGGCCGCCGTATAGAGCGACAGCACCACGCAGGAGGTGGTGAACGGCGCCCAGCCGAGCTTCATGATCGACTGCAGCGCATTGCCGAGCACAAGCTGGATGAGCAGCGGCACGGAGCGGAAGATGTCGAGCAGGAAGGTGAGCGGCATCGACCAGTAGGGGCCGGCCTGGTTGCGGATGACGCCGAAGAGGATGCCGAGCACGGTGCCCGCGAGGACGGAGACGGCGGTGACGGCGAGCGTCATGGCCGCGCCCTTGGCGAGGAAGCCGAGATCGGCAAGGGTGAGAGCGGTATCGAACATGGCTTACCCCTCTCAGTAGCGGAACATGCGCGCCGCGAGCACGCGGGCTGCAAGCGTCACGGCCTTGGCGATCAGGTAGTAGATGACCGCCGCAATCGCGAAGAATTCGAAGGTGCGGAACGAGCGGGCGTTCAGCTCCTGGGTGATGCCGGCAAGATCGGTGTTCATGCCGACGGTGACGCCGAGCGACGTCATCAGGATCGCCCAGACCATCTGGTTGGTGGCGGGCAGGAAGGCGACGCGCAGCATCTGCGGCATGACGATATAGCGGAAGGCCTGCAGCGAGGTCATGCCGAGCGAGCGGCCGGCGCGGGTCTGCGTCTCGGGGATCGCCTTCAGCGCGCCGCGGAAGTTTTCCGCGAGATAGCCGGCATTGTTGAAGGCGATGCCGGCCAGGAGCGCCGCATAGGGGCTGAGGTGGATGCCGAAACTGCCGAGGCCGAAATGAGCCATGTAGATCTGGAAGAGGGCCGGCGTGTTGCGCGCGATCTCGACCCAGGCGGTGGCGAAGCCGCCGAGGATGCGGTTGCCAGACAGCCGGAAGAGCGTCAGCGCCAGGGCGACGGCAAGGCCGACGGCCATGGAGAGCAGTGCTATCTGGAGCGTGACCAGCGCGCCGTCCAGCATCTGGGGCAACGCCTTCAGCGCCTGGTTCCAATGGAAAGTGTAACTGAACATTGCCGTCTCACCCTTCGGAAACGATGGACGGCGCGGGATGTCCCGCGCCGCCTTGGAAACGGCTCCTAGCGGTAGACGCCGCCGACCGAGAGGTCCGGCACGTCGCCGCCGACCCACTTCTCGTAGAGTTCCTTGTAGCGGCCGGTGCGAACCTGCTGGTTGACGAAGAGGTTCAGGTAGTTGATCAGGCCGTATTCTTCGCGGTTGGTGAAGAGCGCGACATAGTCGATGTCATAGGGCGCCTTGCCGACGACGGAGATGCCGGCGAACTTGCCGCTCTTGACGTTGGACTGGGCGACCGTCGAGGTGGAGACCGTGGCGTCGATCTGGCCCTGGCTCAGCGCGAGGAAGACGTCGGCCTGGGTCTGGTACGGACGGAACTCGCCGGCGCCCCATTCCTTGACCGAGTTTTCGAGCGCGATGGCCTCGAACGTGCCGGCGGTGGCGCCGACCGTCTTGCCCTTCATGTCCTCGAAGGACTTGATGCCCGACTTGTCGTTGGCCGTCACGGCCATCTCGAAGGCGAAGTAGGGGATCGACATGCCGACGGTCTTGGCACGCTCCAGCGTGTCGGAGGTCGAGGCGACGCCGACATCGACGCGGCCGGACATCAGCGCCGGGATGCGCTCCGGGAAGGGCGTTTCGACGATCTCGGCGGTGACGCCGAGGGCCTTGGCCAGGTCGTTGCAGTAATCGACGTCGAAACCGATCGGGTTGTTGTTCTCGTCGCGCGCGCCCATCGGCGGGAAGTCGAGAACGACGGCGCAGCGCAGCGTGCCGGACGAGATGATGTCGTCCAGCTTGTCGGCCTTGGCCGGGCTGGTCAGAGCGGTGGCGGCCACGAGGCCGAAGGCGAGGACCGAGGTCTTCTTCATAAACTCTCTCCCTGGATTGGTCTGTCGATTCACGCGGCGGAGGTCCGTCCTGCGCCGAGACTGTAAACCGCCACTAAAATACAACTAATATACAAAAAGTATATACCCGGAAGGAGAAAATATGACGGCCGGGCTTCCTCACGGGAAGCCCGGCCGTCAGGAGCGCTAGAATATTGAATCAGTTCAGGAAATCTTCCGGCAGCAGGCCTTCCGGCATGTTCTGGTAGGAGACCGGGCGCAGGAAGCGACGGATCGCCATGGTGCCGACACTGGTGGCGCCGAAGTTCGTGGAGGCCGGATAGGGGCCGCCATGCACCATGGAATCCACCACCTCGACGCCGGTCGGGAAGCCGTTGACGAGCACGCGGCCGGCCTTGCGCTCGAGGACCGGGCGCAGGCGCTTCGCATCGGCAACGTCGCCTTCATCCATGTGGATGGTCGCCGTCAGCTGGCCTTCGAAATTGCGGGCAAGCCTCTCCATCTCATCGACCGAGGAAACGCGCACGACGAGGCCGAGCGGACCGAAGACCTCTTCCGAAAGCGCGTGATCGGCGAGGAACTGCTCGCCGGAGATCTCGAAGAGGTTCGGCAGCGCGTTACGGCCGGCGGATTCCGTCGTCAGCAGCGGCTTGACGGTGTTGCGGCTTGCAAAGCGCGCCTGGCCGTCCTGGTAGGCCTTGGCGATGCCGTCGGTCAGCATGGTCTGCGGGCCGACCTTGCCGAGCGCTTCCACGGCAGCGGCGGTGAAACGGTCGGCATCCGCGCCGTCCTCAACGATTGCGATGCCCGGATTGGTGCAGAACTGGCCGGCGCCCATGGTGAGCGAGCCCGCCCAGCCCTGGCCGAGGCCTTCCGCGCGCGCCTTCATGGCCTGCGGCAGCAGGAAGATCGGGTTGACCGAGCCGAGCTCGCCGAAGAACGGGATCGGCTCCGGACGGGCGGCGCACAGGTTGAAGAGGGCGCGGCCGCCGGCGAGCGAGCCGGTGAAGCCGACGGCCTTGATCAGCGGATGCTGCACCAGCGCCTCACCGACCTGGCGGTTGCCGCCCTGGATGAGCGAGAAGACGCCGGGATGCACGCCGGTCTTCCTGATGGCAGCCTCGATGGCCTCGGCGATGATCTCGCCCGTGCCCGGATGGGCCGAGTGGCCCTTGACGACGACGGGGCAACCGGCGGCAAGCGCGGCGGCCGTATCACCGCCGGCAGTGGAGAAGGCGAGCGGGAAGTTGGAGGCGCCGAAGACGGCGACCGGGCCGATCGGCCGCTGGATCAGGCGGATTTCGGGCCGCGGCGCCGGCTGGCGGTCGGGAAGGGCCGCGTCGAAGCGGCGGTCGAGATAGTCGCCCTTCTCGATATGATCGGCGAAGAGGCGGAGCTGGCCGGTGGTGCGGCCGCGCTCGCCCTGCAGGCGCGCGACCGGCAGGCCGGTCTCCTGCGTGCCGATCTCGGTGATGGCCTCCGCCCGGGCCTCGATCTCGTCCGCGATGGCGCGCAGGAACGCGGCGCGTGTCGCGCGGGAGGAATAGCCGTAGCTGAGGAAGGCGTCTTCGGCGGCTTCCGCGGCCTTGTTCGCCAGCTCGACCGTGCCGACGGCAAAGTCGTGCGCCGGGCCATGGGCGGGCGAGGAGGTGAAGGTGCCGTTTCCATCAAGCCATTCGCCTGCGACGAGATGTTTACCGTTGGGAGTGAAAGCCATTAGACGTACCTTTCTCACGGGAAGAGGGATTCGCCCCTGACATAGACTCTTGCAGGGCGAATTGCACTTGACGAAATCTTGTATACTCTATGTATGCAAATGATCAATCGCCAACCTGCCCCGGTCGGCAAAAGCGGAAGAGACCAAAGATGACGCAGACCTCCACCCTGACGATTGCCGCCCTTCACGAACGGGTGGAAGCGATCTTCCGCAAGGCCGGCCTCAATGCCGTGCAGGCCGGCGCGCTCGCCCGCGTCATCGTCGCCGGGGAGCGCGACGCCTGCAAGTCGCACGGCATCTACCGTATCGAGGGTGCGCTGCGCACCGTCAAGGCCGGAAAGGTCAAGCCGGACGCCGTGCCGGTGCTGGATGCCAACGAGGGCTCGGCCATCGTCAAGGTCAATGCCGGCGGCGGCTTTGCCAACCCGGCCTTCGAACTCGGCGTGCCGGTTCTTACCGCCCGCGCCCGCACGCTCGGCCTTGCCGCGCTCGTCATCAACGACTGCACGCATTTCTCCGCCCTCTGGCCGGAAGTGGAGGCCGTGACCAAAGAAGGCCTTGCCGGCCTCGTCATGTGCCCGAGCTACGCCACCGTCGCGCCCACCGGCGGCAACAGGCCGCTGCTCGGCACCAATCCCTTCGCCTTCGGCTGGCCGCGCAAGGGCGATGCGCCCTATGTCTTCGACTTCGCCACCTCGGTCGCCGCCCGCGGCGAGATCGAACTGCACCGCCGCGCCGGCAAACAGCTGCCCGAGGGCTGGGCGATCGACGCCGAGGGCAACCCGACCACCGACCCGGAAGCCGCGCTCGCCGGCGCCATGCTGCCCTTCGGCGGCCACAAGGGCTCGGCCATCGGCACGATGATCGAACTGCTCGCCGGCATCATGATCGGCGACCTGACGAGCCCGGAAGTGCTCGACTATCTCGGCACCACGACGCTTGCGCCCTTCCATGGCGAGCTGATCATCGCAATGTCGCCGGAGGCCTTCTCCGCCGGCCGGCCCGGCGATCCCTTCGCCCGCGCCGAAGTGCTGTTCGAGGCCATCGTCGGCCAGGGCGCCCGCCTGCCCTCGCAGCGCCGCTTCGTGGCGCGCAGGAAATCCGAGGCGGACGGTGTCACGCTCACCGTCGCCGAGATCGAGCAGCTCGACCGCCTGCTGGAGAAGGGGCTGGATGCGATCGGCTGATCGCGTCGCTCTTTTCATTAGCCGGCGAATGAGTCGCGAGCATCCCCACGAACGTCATCCTCGGGCTTGACCCGAGGATCCAACCCTCGGTACGCCTCGCTTGTCGCATGGATGCTCGGGTCAAGTGTAAAGCCCGGAGAGATGCGTGACAGGTGTTCGCAGACATGGCTGACAGTCAAGCGTTGGATGTGAGGTCGATTTTGGCGACCTGGGTTGCGCCGAAGAAGACGCCGTAGAGACCGTCCTGGTCGAGGGGCCGGATGGCGAGGCGTTCGTTTCTGAAGGCGTCGGGCACGCGCCATGATATGCCTTTGAAGCTGATATAGCCTTTGGTCGTGCCGACACGCCGGACGATCTCGCCGCTGTCGTAGTCCGGCTCTGGCAGCGGATCGGGAAAGGGCCGCGGCGAAGGCCGGTAGCGGCTGGCCGGCACCGCCATGCCGATCCCCTGGTGTGGACGGTGATGATTGTAGATGTTGCGCCAGCGATCGAAGGCGCGTTGCGCCTGTGCCTGGCCGGCCGGCGCGGCAAAGGCGAGCACCTCGGCTTTCAGGCTGCGGTGGAAGCGTTCATTCTTGCCACGGCCCTGCGGGTGGTAGGGTCGTGCATGGATGAGGCCGATGCCGAGCTTGAGCAGCCAGACGCGCAATCGTGTCCACTGGCCCGGCACACCCGTCCCCCAGGGATTGCCATTGTCGGTATAGATCGCCATCGGCAGACCGTAGCGCCGCAGGATGGGCTCCAGCCGGTCGCGCACGGTCTGCGTCGTCTCGTCGGTGCAGGCCTCGATGGCGATGGCGATGGCGATGGCGAAACGGGAATGGTCGTCGAGGACAGTCAAGGGATGGCACCAGCGGCCACAGGCAAGCTGCGTGCGTCCCTTGAAGTCCATCTGCCAGAGCAGGTTGGGGGCCTCGCGCTCGAAGCGGCCGGGCGCCGTGCCGTCCCTTGCGCCCGGATCGATCCTCTCGTGACGCTGCAGGATCGCATGCACGGTGGAGGTCGAAGGCGGTGCGATGCCAAGGTCCTGCAGGCGCCTGGCGATCTTGCGGGCGCCCCAGGCCGGATGGTCATCACGCAGATCGAGCACCGATCGTTCCAGATCGGCCGGCGTCCGGCGCGGGCTTGTATGCGGGCGGCGGGAGCGATCCGTCATCGGTTCGCCCGCCTTCGATCGGCCCAGCCACACATAGCCCGTCTGCCGACTGATCCCGAAACGCGCGCACAGCCGCGAGACGTTCGCCCCTTCAAGCCCTGCCAGCCGGCAGAATTCCAATCGCTCGTCCACAACAGACCTCGCCCGCCAAACCATCCAAACCTCCCGGAAACAATCCGAAAAGTGTCAGGTATGTCTGCAAACACCTGTCAGGTATGTATCAGGGCCGTACATCAAGCCCGACCATGACGGAGGAGGGAGGGTCCTTGGCATGAAATGCCGCAGGGGCGTATCGCTCGCCGCAGCCAGACACAGACGATCGTCACCAAAACAAAAGGCCCTCCTTGCGGAGGGCCTTTCGCTTTAGAGGCATACAACCCTACGCCTTGTAGGTCTGCACGGCGCCCGGCAGCTTGCTCCACTCGGCATACCAGGTGTCGAACAGCTTCAGCTGGGTCTCGACATAGCCGCGCTGGCTGTCGGAGAGCGCGTCGGTCTCGTTGAAGTGCAGCGTGTATTCCTTGTCGCCCTTCAGCACCATCATGTGCTTGAAGTAGAGGACGAGGTCCGGGCCTTCGTCGAAGGAGGAGAGCACGGCGAGCGCCGATTCCAGCTCCAGTGCGCGGGCGCGGGCATCCGGGTCGCCCTTGGCGGCGGCCTGGGCGAGGTTGCACATGTGGAGCACTTCCTTCGGCAGCACGCAGCCGATGCCGGTGATCGCGCCGACGGCGCCGCAATCGACGAAGCCGGTGAAGACGCAGGTATCGACGCCGATCATCAGCGAGACGTCATCGTCGCGGCTGGTGATGTTCTCGGCCGCATAGCGCATGTCGGCCGCGCCGCCGAACTCCTTGAAGCCGACGAGGTTCTTGTGGTCCTCGCGCAGCGCGAAGAACAGGTCGGCCCGGGTGGCGAAGCCGTAATAGGGGCTGTTGTAGATGACGGCCGGCAGGTCCGGGGCGGCCGAGAGGATCGCCTTAAAATGGTTCTTCTGCGCGGCGACGACGGAACCGCGGGAGAGCACGCGCGGGATGACCATGAGGCCCTGCGCGCCGACCTTCTGGGCATGCGCGGCATGGGCGACGGCCGAGGCGGTGTTGACGGCACCGGTGCCGACGATGACCGGGATGCCCGCCTTGACGAGGCGCTCGACGCCTTCCATGCGCTGTTCGTCGGTCAAAAGCGGCCAGTCACCCATCGAGCCGCAATAGACGACGGCCGACATGCCCTTTTCGATGAGTTCCCTGCCCTTGCGCACCAGCTGGTCGAAATCCGGCCTGCGGTCGTCCTTGCAGGGGGTCATCAGGGCGGGAATGACACCGGAAAAAATCTTGGCCTTCATGTCGGTCTCCTTTGGCGGTTCGTCGGATGGGCGGCCGGCACATGGCATGGGGCCTCTCCCCTCTCTGATGATGGGTATAGCATCTTGTATTTTATTTGTCGACAAGAAAAATACAAATTCCGTCAGAGCGTGATGTCGAGCCTGTCGTTGCGGCTGAACAGCTTCTGCACCTGGGCGACGATCGCCTCGGCATGGGCCTTGCCGAGGCGGTCCGCTTCCTCGATGTCGCGCGCCGCAATGGCGGCGATGATCGCGGCATGCTCGTCCACGAAGCGCCGGGGGAACTGTTCGTCGTAGGACTGATAGTAGAGCTGCAGGATGCGCCGTCCCTCGTCGAGCAGCCGGCGGAACAGGCTGGTGAAATAGGGGTTGCGCCCCGCCTCGGCGATGGCGGCATGGAAGGCGGCATTGGTGGCGATCATCTTCAGGGCGTCGCGCGCCTCGAGCGCCGCCGCATAGTCCTCGTGGAAGCCCCTGATGACGGCGAGGTCCTCGGGACGGTGCGCCTGCGCCGCAAGCCGCGTCGTCACGCGGTACATCAGCACCAGCGCGTCGAAGAAGGTGTGCAGGTTGAGGAAGTCGATGTTCGAGACCATGGTCGAGCGGTTCGGCAGGGTCTCGATCAGCCCCTCGCCGGCCAGCCGCACCAGGGCCTCGCGGATCGGCGTGCGCGACATCTTGAACCGCTCGGCAAGCTGCACCTCGTCGATCGGGCTGCCGGGGGCGAGCTTCAGGTCGAGGATCTCGTCGCGCAGGAGGTCATAGACCATCTTCACGCCGGAGCCGCGCTTGCGTTCGGGCAGGGAACTGGAATCGGTATCGGTCATCGAAAATCCTCTTGTCGACAAAAGAAATACAATTGTCCGGCAGCGCTATCAATCGTTTAAAGTGGGCATTTTGACGAAACTGTCGTCAAGTCTCCAAGGGCCGGGATTCCGCGAAATCCGGCGCCTGCCGCGCACAAAGATGAAAAAACGCGTGTGAAAGCCCCACCCGACAAGCCGCTCCTTTGTCCTGACGGGCGCTTCCGTCCCGTGCAGGCCGCTCGCGCCGGCGCTACGTCTCGTCCTGCCGCGGCGGATAGAGATGCGTTTCCCCGCGGAAATCGCGAAGGCGGAAACAGCCGTCGTCGGCCTCTTTGACCGCCGCCGAATCCGCCCGCACCTTGCCGTGCCCGCCGGGGATGTCGAGGATATAGGCCGGCTGGCAGAGGCCTGAGACGCGGCCGCGCAGGCTTTCGACCAGCGCCCTGCCCTCGGCGAGCGTCAGGCGGAAATGCGCGGTGCCGGGCGCCAGGTCGGGATGGTGCAGGTAATAGGGCTTGACCCGGTTCTCGACGAAGGTGCGCATCAGGTCGGCCAGCACCGCCGCATCGTCGTTGACGCCCCTGAGGAGCACCGTCTGGCTGATCATCACCAGGCCGGCATCGACGATGCGGGCGATGGCGGCGCGGGCCTCGGCCGTGAATTCGCGCGGATGGTTGGCATGCAGCGCCACATAGGTCGTCTTGCCGGAAGCCTTCAGCGCCGCGATCAGCGCGGTATCCACCCGCGCCGGATCAACGACGGGCACGCGGCTGTGGAACCGCACGATCTTCACATGGGGGATGGCGGCAAGCCGGTCGAGGATGGCCTGCAGCCGACGCGGCGAGAGCACGAGCGGGTCGCCGCCGGTCAGGATCACCTCCCAGATCGCCGGCCGGGCCGCGATATAGGCGATCGCCGCATCGAGCGCCTGGGCGGAGAGGGTGCCGAGCCCTTCCGGCCCGACCATCTCGCGGCGGAAGCAAAAGCGGCAATAGACCGGGCAGACATGCACGGCCTTCAGGAGGACGCGATCGGGATATCGGTGCACGATGCCCTCGACGGGGCTGTGCGCGAGGTCGCCGATCGGGTCGGCGCGCTCCTCCGGCAGGGTCACGAGCTCCGCGGCATCGGGCACGAACTGGCGGGCGACCGGATCGTTCGGATCGGCCGGATCGATCAGCGCGACGAGCGACGGCGTGACGGCGACGGCATAGCGCGCGGCGACCGCCGCCGCGCCCGCCCGTCGCGCCTCGGGAACGAGGCCGGCCTCGACCAGCTCGGCCACCGTCGTCAGGCTGCGCGCCGCCGTCATGGCGCGGTCTCCGCGACCGGCGCCCAGATCACCTGGTCGATGCGCGGGGCGCCCGTCGCCAGCATGACCAGCCGGTCGAAGCCGAGCGCGATGCCGCTGGCCTCGGGCATATGGGCGAGCGCGGCGAGGAAATCCTCGTCGAGCGGATAGGTCTCGCCATAGACGCGGGCTTTTTCCGCCATTTCCAGCTCGAAGCGCCGGCGCTGCTCGCCCGCATCGGTCAATTCGCCGAAGGCATTGGCCAGCTCCACCCCGCAGGCATAGAGCTCGAAGCGCTCGGCGACGCGCCGGTCCCGCGCCGCCGGGCGGGCGAGCGCGGCCTCCGCGGTCGGATATTCGCACAGGATGGTGGCGCGGCCGAAACCGAGCTGCGGCTCCACCTTTTCCACCAGCACGCGGCTGAAGAGGTCGGCCCAGGTGTCGTCCTCCGCCACGCGCAGGCCGGCCGCCCGCAGGGATGTGGCAAGGCGCGCGCGATCCGTCGCACCGTCGGGATCGATCGAGCCGAGGAGGTCGATGCCGGCATGGCGCCGGAAGGCCTCCGCCACCGTCAGCCGTTCGGGCGGCAAGGCCGGATCGCAGGTCGCGCCGCGGTAGGCGAGCATCGCGGCTCCCGCCACCCCGGCGGCCAGCGCGAGGATCTCCGCGCAATCCTCCATCAGCACGTCATAGGCCTCGCCCGCACGATACCATTCCAGCATGGTGAATTCCGGGTGGTGCAGCGGCCCGCGCTCGCGGTTGCGATAGACATGGGCGAAGCAGGCGATGCGCCTTTCCCCCGCCGTCAGCAGCTTCTTGCAGGCGAATTCCGGCGAGGTGTGCAGGTAGAGCGGCGTCCTTGCGCCGGAATGGCCGATCGCGGCGGTCTCGAAGGCGTGCAGATGCGCCTCGTTGCCGGGGGAGACCTGCAGCGTCGCGGTGTCGACCTCGATGAAATCGCGCGCGGCGAACCAGCCGCGCAGCGCCGCCTGGATGCGGTTTCGCGCAAGAAGGAACGGCCGGCGATCGGCATGGACATCGGGCGTCCACCAGGGCGAGGGCTTCAGGCTCATGGCGTTCCTGTGGCAGGTTTCTTCGCGCTTGCCGGCGGACAGACTGGTCTTTTGCCGGAATATAGGGTAGTTGCGGCCCCGAAAACACATTTTCGGCACCCGGGGAAGGCGTCTCAAGGCGGTCCTCTACGCCGTGATCCATCCAGTTACAAGGAAGACTTATGGTAAAGATCATCGCCTCTTCCGTCCGCAAGGGCAATGTCCTCGAGGTCGAAGGCAAGCTCTATGTCGTGCTGACGGCGCAGAACTTCCACCCGGGCAAGGGCACGCCGGTCACGCAGATCGACATGCGCCGCATCTCCGACGGCGTGAAGGTTTCCGAACGCTACCGCACGACCGAACAGGTCGAGCGCGCCTTCGTGGAAGACCGCGAGCACAACTTCCTCTACGAGGATGGTGACGGCTACCATTTCATGAACCCGGAGACCTACGACCAGCTGACCATGTCCCACGAGGACATCGGCGACCTGAAGGCCTATCTCCAGGAAGGCATGACGGTCATCCTGTCGGTGCATGAGGGCGTCGCCATCGCCATCGACCTGCCGCGCCACGTCACGCTCGAGATCGTCGAGACCGAACCGGTCGTCAAGGGCCAGACGGCCTCGTCCTCCTACAAGCCGGCGATCCTGTCGAACGGCGTGCGCACGCTGGTGCCGCCGCATATCACCGCCGGCACGCGCGTCGTCATCGCGACGGAAGACGGTTCCTACGTGGAACGCGCCAAGGACTGACCGGTTTTGCGGGAAGCGGCGGGCGATCGGGGTCGATGCACGCCCTGCACCAAGCCCTCCGTCATCCTCGGGCTCGACCCGAGGATCCACAATCCACGGTGGTCGGGTCAGGCCCGACCATGACGAAAGAGAGGCTTGGCGGACTTCGCCAACAATCCAAGCCGCCGCGCCGTTTCCGGCAGGCGGCTTTTTTCCTTCCAGTTTCCGGAAAAACCGTTAAGACCGACTCCCGGCTCTCACCCAACGGAGACGGAACTTTCGCATGACCAAATTCGACGTGCTGACGGTCGGCAATGCCATCGTCGATATCATCGCGCGCTGCGACGAGAACTTCATCACGGACAACGGCATCATCAAGGGCGCGATGAACCTCATCGATGCCGAACGGGCCGAACTGCTCTATTCCCGCATGGGCCCCGCGCTCGAAGCCTCGGGCGGCAGTGCCGGCAACACCGCCTCGGGTGTCGCCAGCTTCGGCGGCAGGGCCGCCTATTTCGGCAAGGTGGCGCACGACCAGCTCGGCGAGATCTTCATCCACGACATTCGCGCCCAGGGCGTGCATTTCGAGACCAAGCCGCTGGCCGGCCCGCCGCCGACCGCCCGCTCGATGATCTTCGTCACGCCCGATGGCGAGCGCTCGATGAACACCTATCTCGGCGCCTGCGTGGAACTCGGGCCGGAGGACGTGGAGGAAAGCGTCGTCGCCGAGGCCAAGGTCACCTATTTCGAAGGCTATCTCTGGGATCCGCCGCGCGCCAAGGACGCGATCCGCGACTGCGCCCGCATCGCCCATGCGAACGGCCGGGAAATGTCGATGACGCTGTCGGACAGCTTCTGCGTGCACCGCTACCGCGACGAGTTCCTCGACCTCATGCGCTCCGGCACGATCGACATCGTCTTCGCCAACAAGGCGGAAGCCCTGGCGCTCTACGAGACCGAGGATTTCGAGGAGGCGCTGTCGCGCATCGCTAAGGATTGCCGGCTGGCGGTGGTGACGATGAGCGAGGAAGGCTCGGTCATCCTGACCGGCGGCGAACGCACCAGGGTGGAGGCGATCAGCATTCCGAGCGTCGTCGACACGACGGGCGCGGGCGATCTCTACGCCGCCGGCTTCCTCTACGGTTATACGGCCGGGCGGTCGCTGGCCGATTGCGGCCGGCTCGGCAGCCTTGCCGCCGGCCTCGTCATCCAGCAGGTCGGCCCCCGCCCGCTGCTCTCGCTGGCGGAAGAGGCCAGGAAGGCCGGCCTTACTTGAAGGCCTCGCCCGGATAGGCGCCCCAGATCTCGTTCTGCGAGACCCAGCCGGCCGTGCCGTCCGCTTCGGCGCGGCACCAGTCGCCGTTGCATTCGCCGACCTTGATGACGACGCCGGGCTGGATCTTCGCGATGACCGTCGAGTTCGACATCGCCTCGCGGCGCATGTTGACGAAGATGCCCTCGCCCTTGCCGCGCATCCATGGCGCGGTGACGGCGGTGCGCTCGCCGGAGAGCAGCGCCTGGTTGACCCAGCCCTCCGTGCCATCCGCGTCGCGGATGCGGCGCCAGTTATCGTATTCCTGGATGATCTCCACCGGGACGCCGGATTTGAGATAGCGCCAGGCGACGGCATAATCGACGCTGGGCCCGACGCGCAGGTTGACGCTTTTCGCCTTGAGGCTGACGAAGCGGGGCAGCGGCAGGCCGCTCGGCCCCTTGGCCGCCTGGGCATGGGCGAGCTGGACGCCGGCAACGGAGACGAGGAGGCCCGCAAGGGCGGCAAGGCTGAGACGCAGGACAAGGTGACGCATGGACGATCCGCACAGATTGGAGGGGGCATGACGCTGCCGAACCGGTGCAAATTGGCAAATCGCAGGAACGCCAAAGAGGGCGGATTGTCTTCGCGACCGGGTCTGGTAGAAAATGCCCCTGATGAAGCAATCCTTGCCCAACTTGGTTAAGGACCCGTCAACAGGACGCCGGAACAGCCCATGACCCAGAAGAAAAAACCGAAGGTCTACATCACCCGCCGCCTGCCCGAGGTCGTGGAGACCCGGATGCGCGAACTGTTCGACGCGGAGCTCAACATCGACGACACGCCGCGCAGCCAGCCCGAGCTCGTCGCCGCCGTCAAATCGGCCGACGTCCTGGTGCCGACGCTGACGGACCGGATCGACGCCGCGCTCATCGAGCAGGCCGGCCCGCAACTGAAGCTGATCGCCTGCTTCTCCAACGGCGTCGACAATGTCGACGTGGAGGCGGCGGCACGGCGCGGCATCACCGTCACCAACACACCGAACGTTCTCACCGAGGACACGGCCGACATGACGATGGCGCTGATCCTCGCCGTCCCCCGCCGGCTGGCGGAAGGGGCGCGCATCCTGACGGACCGCAGGGGCGAATGGGCCGGCTGGTCGCCGACCTGGATGCTCGGCCGGCGCATCTGGGGCAAGCGCCTCGGCATCGTCGGCATGGGGCGCATCGGCACCGCCGTCGCCCGCCGCGCCAAGGCCTTCGGCCTCTCCATCCACTACCACAACCGCCACCGCGTGCGCCCGGACACGGAGGACGCGCTGGAGGCGACCTATTGGGACAGCCTCGACCAGATGCTGGCGCGCGTCGACATCGTCTCGGTCAACTGCCCCTCGACGCCGGCAACCTATCACCTTCTGTCGGCCCGCCGGCTCGAGCTGATGCAGCCGACGAGCTATATCGTCAACACGGCGCGCGGCGGCATCATCGACGAGACGGCGCTGATCAAGTGCCTGCGCGAAGGCAAGATGGCCGGCGCCGGCCTCGACGTCTTCGAGAACGAGCCTTCGGTCAACCCGAAGCTCCTGAAGCTCGCCGCCGAGGGCAAGGTCGTGCTCCTGCCGCATATGAGCTCGGCGACGCTCGAAAGCCGCGTCGACATGGGCGAGAAGGTCGTCATCAACATCCGCACCTTCTTCGACGGCCACCGCCCGCCGGACCGCGTGCTGCCGAACCGGGTCTAGAGCATTTCCGCGTTTCGCATTCCGGACGCAAGACCGCTTCGTCGCTGCTGTCCCCTTCTCCCCCGCGGGGAGAAGGTGGCCCGAAGGGTCGGATGAGGGGGTAGCGCAGGAGAGGGTAGGAGACGTTTGCAGCATCCCCCTCATCCCGCTGCCGCGACTTTCTCCCCGCGGGGGAGAAGGAGCAAGTGGAGAGCTATTTCTCCTAACACGGAGGGTTTACGCGTTCCGCCGCCTGTATTTCAGCGTTTCGAACCGCGCCGCCAGCCCGTCGTAAAGCAGCAGCCGCCCGACCAGCGGGTCGCCGGCGCCCGTGACGAGCTTGATCACCTCCATCGCCATCAGCGTGCCGACGACGCCGGTCAGCGCGCCGACGATGCCGGCTTCGGCGCAGGCCGGAACGACGCCGGGCGGTGGGGCCGTGGGGAAGAGGTCACGGTAGCCGGGGTGAAGCGTGCCGTCCGGCCCGGCCTCATAGGGTTTCAGCACGGTCAGCGAACCGTCGAAGCGGCCGACGGCGCCGGTGACGAGCGGAATGCGCGCAGCCTCCGCCGCATCGGCGGAGGCATAGCGCGTGTCGAAATTGTCCGAACCGTCGACGAGGAGGTCGTAACCGGCAAGAAGGCGCGCGGCCGTTCCGGCCGTCAGCCGCTCGGCGATGCCGGTGAAGGCGACATGCGGGTTGAGGCGGGCGACGGCGGCCTCGGCGCTCGCGATCTTCGGCGTGCCGAGGCCGGCCGTGTCGTGGATCACCTGGCGCTGGAGGTTGGAGAGGGAGACCGTGTCGTCGTCGAGAACGCCGATATGGCCGATGCCGGCGGCGGCGAGATACTGGATGACCGGCGCGCCGAGGCCACCGGCGCCGACGATCAGCACATGCGCCTGCTTCAGCTTCTGCTGGCCCGCGCCGCCGATCTCGGCGAGCACGATATGCCGGCGGTAGCGGTCGATCTCTTCGGGGCTGAGCGGATCGGTCATGGCACGATGCCTCCATGCGAGACGGTGAGGAACTGCGCGCGCTCGCCGAGCGCGTCGAACATCGACCGGTCGGTGCCGGTCATGAAGGCCTGGCCGCCGAGCGCATCGACCCGGTCGAACAGCGCGGCCCGGCGGCCCGCGTCGAGATGGGCGGCGATCTCGTCGAGCAGCAGCACCGGCGCATGGCCGGTCATGCCCCCGACGAGGCCGGCATGGGCGAGGATGAGGCCGACGAGCAGCGCCTTCTGCTCGCCCGTCGAGCAGCGCTCGGCCTCCATGTCCTTCTCGCGGTGGCGGATCATGAGATCGGCGCGGTGCGGGCCGTCCAGCGTGCGGCCGGCGGCGGCGTCCCGGTAGCGGCCGTCCTGCAGCATGCCGAGATAGATGTCCTCGATCTCGTAGGCCGGGCGCTGCCATTCCCCGTCGAGGAAGCCGGAAAGGCGCATGGTGGCCGAGGGGAACGGCCCGTCGTCGCGCGCCGCCTCCACGAGGCCGGAAAGGAGGCCGACGAGCTCGTGGCGGGCATGCGCCATGGCGATGCCGAGCTCCGCCATCTGCCGCTCCAGCGCCGTCAGCCAGGCGGGATCTGGCCGCGGCTCGGAGAGCAGCCGGTTGCGGCCGCGCATCGCCTTCTCGAAATCCGCCGCCCGGCGGCCGTGCTCGGGATCGAGCGACAGCACCAGCCGGTCGAGGAAACGGCGGCGATCGGCGGAGGGACCGGTGAAGAGGCCGTCCATGGACGGCGTCAGCCAGACGACGCGCAGATGGTCGAGCAGTTCGTCGACGGTGCGGGCGGGCGTGCCGTTCAGCCGGAGTTTTCGCGCCTGGCCCTCGTCGCCGCCCTCGGTACCCGTGCCGATGTCGACCTCGCCCATCATGCCGTCGAGCGTTGCGAAGACGGAAAAGCCGCCGCTTGCGCCGGCGCGCACGACATCGCCATAGGGCGCGCGGCGCAGGCCCCGGCCCGGCGACAGCAGGGAGACGGCCTCCATCAGGTTGGTCTTGCCCGCGCCGTTCTGCCCCGTCAGCACGACATGCCGGCCGTCGAGCGGCAGCGACAGGCCCGCATAGTTGCGGAAATCCGTGAGCTTGAGGCGGGAAAGGGAAACCTTGTGCGGCATGGGGTGAGAGCTAGAGCATTTTGCCGCCAAGGGGAATCACCCTGCGGCGCATAAATCGGGCAACAACAGAAAGATGGGCAGGCGCCGGGCGCCGCACAAGCCGCCCCGGCCCGCAGGGGCAGACTATCGCATATGGAGTTCGGCCCTGCCGCTCTCCCCTTCTCCTCGCGGGGAGAAGGGAATGTGGCAGCGGCTTGCTTCCATAGGCGATGGCTCTTGGGGAGAGATGCCGGCAGGCAGAGGGATCTTTGCAGCCGATCGCGCTACGCTAGCCGGAAGATGAGCCCCTGGCGACGCCGGGCCGGTTGCCTGCATGATGCGGAGCAGGTAAGCCAGAACCTCCCGCCGTGCCTTGCATTCTCCCCCTCCCAGCCCGCAGGTCCTCCGCCTTGTCCTCCTTCCTTCCCGTCTTCGACCGTTCATTCTCCGCCTTCCTCTTCGACATGGACGGCACGATCATCAACTCCATTCCGGCCACAGAGCGCGTCTGGACGCGCTGGGCGCTGAAGCACGGGCTGGACGTGGCGACCTTCCTGCCGACCATGCATGGCGTGCGCGGCATCGACACGATCACGCGGCTCGGCCTGCCGGGCGTCGATCCCGTCGCCGAGGCCAAGGAGGTCGAGCGCGAGGAGATGGAGGATGTCGAGGGCGTGCTGCCGATCCCGGGCGCGATCGCCTTCCTTTCCGCGCTGCCGGCCGGCCGCTGGGGCATCGTCACCTCGGCGCCGGTGGCGCTCGCCCATCGCCGCCTCGCCGCCGCCGGCATTCCGCTGCCCGCGGTCATCGTGACGGCCGACGACGTGACGCGCGGCAAGCCGGCACCGGACGGCTACCGGATGGGCGCCGAGCGGCTCGGCTTCGACCCGGCCGATTGCCTCGTCTTCGAGGACGTGCCGGCGGGCATTCTTGCCGGCGAGGGCGCCGGCGCCCATGTCGTGGTGATGACCGCGACGCACCATCACCCCATCGAGACTGGCCATCCGACGCTGCAGAGCTACGAGGGCATCACCACGCAAGCCGATGCGGACGGCCGGTTGACGCTGCTGCGGGCGGCGGGCTGACACGCGGGCTCCCGTTTCACGAAACAGGAAAGCCGGGATGTCTCCATCCCGGCTTCCGGCTGCTGATAACATCCGCCAAGTTCTCCTCCGTCATGGCCGTCCATAACCCATTGAAGAATGGATCCTCGGGCCAATCCCGAGGATGACGGAGCGCTTGGGGCGATGTTTTTTCACGAGAGCGGTCAGCCCTCGAAGAACTCCTTCATCCGCGCGAAGAAGCCGGCGGATTCCGGGTTGTTGTCCTTCGAGGAGATCTCCTCGAATTCCTTGAGCAGCTCGCGCTGGCGCTTGGTCAGCTTCTGCGGCGTCTCGATCTGGATCTGGATGTAGAGATCGCCGACCTGCGTGGAGCGCAGCACCGGCATGCCCTTGCCCTTGAGGCGGAACTGGCGGCCGGCCTGGGTGCCCTCGGGCACCGAGACGCGTGACTTGGTGCCGTCGAGCGTCGCCACGTCGAAGGTGCCGCCGAGCGCCGCCGTCGTCATGGAGATGGGCACGGTGCAGTAGAGGTCCGCCCCGTCGCGCTGGTAGAATTCATGCGGCTTTACCGACAGGAAGATGTAGAGATCGCCCGCAGGCCCCCCGCGCACGCCCGCCTCGCCCTCGCCGGAGAGCCGGATGCGCGTGCCGTCCTCGATGCCGGCCGGGATGTTGACCGACAGCGAGCGCTCTTCCGTGACGCGGCCATGGCCGTGGCACTTGGTGCAGGGATCGCTGATCGTCTGGCCGCGGCCATGGCAGGTCGGGCAGGTGCGCTCGATCGAGAAGAAGCCCTGTGCGGCGCGCACGCGGCCGGAGCCCTGGCAGGTGGCGCAGGTCTTCGGGCTGGTGCCGGGCTTGGCGCCGGACCCGGAACAGACGTCGCAGGTGATCGACGTCGGCACGCGGATCTGCGCCGTCTTGCCGGCATAGGCCTCTTCCAGCGAGATCTCCATGTTGTAGCGCAGGTCGCCGCCGCGCTCGCGGCCGCCGGCCGAGCGCCGCTGACGCCCGCCGCCCATCATCTCGCCGAAAATGTCCTCGAAGATGTCGGAGAAGCCGCCGCCCTGGAAACCGCCGCCGCCGAAGCCGCCGCCCATGCCGCCCTGCTCGAAGGCCGCATGGCCGTAACGGTCGTAGGCCGCGCGCTTCTGCGGGTCCTTGAGCGTGTCATACGCCTCGTTGACGTCCTTGAACTTCTGCTCGGCGGAGGCATCGCCCGGATTCTTGTCCGGGTGGTACTTCATCGCCATCTTGCGGAAGGCGCTCTTCAGCTCCTTCTCGTCGGCGCTCTTGGAAACACCCAGCGTCTCGTAAAAATCAGCTTTTGCCATTCGGGTTCACGTCCGTTTCGTGGGAACGGTCTTCTTGTTATGGACCTGGAAGCTTGCCTTAGCCTGCATGCCTGAAAAGCGCGCATGCAAAAGGCGGAAGCCGGAGCGAAGGAAAAGCCAAGACATCGTCGCCGCGGTAAACGGGAGTGATCATCTTGTCTTTTTCCCTTCGCGCTGACTTCCGCCTTCTCGCTATCCGTTGCACCGGCCGCGAGAGAGCGCGGCCGGCAGTTCAGGAGGCTCAGGCCGACTTCTTGCGGTCGTCCTCGTCCTTGACTTCCTCGTAGTCGGCATCGACGACATTGTCGCCGGCCTCGCCCGAGGCAGAAGAGGCGTTCTCCTCGGCCTGCTGGGCCTCGTAGATCGCCTGACCGAGCTTCATGGAGACTTCCATGAGCGTGTTGGTCTTCGCCTTGATGTCGTCCGCATCGGGCTCGGAAGCCTCGACGGCGGTCTTCAGCGCGGCGATGGCGTCCTCGATGGCCTTGCGGTCGGCCTCGGAAACCTTGTCGCCATATTCCTTCAGCGACTTTTCCGAGGAGTGGATCAGGCTTTCGGCCTGGTTCTTCGCCTCGACGCCCTCGCGGCGCTTCTTGTCGGCCTCGGCATTGGCCTCGGCGTCCTTGACCATCTTCTCGATGTCGGCGTCGGAAAGACCGCCGGAGGCCTGGATGCGGATCTGGTGCTCCTTGCCGGTGCCCTTGTCCTTGGCCGAGACCTGCACGATGCCGTTGGCGTCGATGTCGAAGGTGACTTCGATCTGCGGCATGCCGCGCGGGGCCGGCGGAATGCCGACGAGGTCGAACTGGCCGAGCAGCTTGTTGTCCGCCGCCATTTCGCGCTCGCCCTGCGAGACGCGGATGGTCACGGCCGACTGGTTGTCCTCGGCGGTCGAGAAGGTCTGGCTCTTCTTCGTCGGGATCGTCGTGTTGCGCTCGATCAGACGGGTGAAGACGCCGCCCAGCGTTTCGATGCCGAGAGACAGCGGGGTCACGTCGAGGAGCAGGACGTCCTTGACGTCGCCCTGCAGAACGCCGGCCTGGATGGCGGCGCCCATGGCGACCACTTCATCCGGGTTGACGCCCTTGTGCGGCTCCTTGCCGAACAGCTGCTTGACGGTTTCCTGCACCTTCGGCATGCGGCTCATGCCGCCGACGAGAACGACCTCGTCGATCTCGGCTGCCGAAACGCCGGCATCCTTGAGGGCTGCCTTGCAGGGCGCGACGGTGCGCTGGATGAGGTCGTCGACGAGCGCTTCGAACTTGGCGCGGGTCAGCTTCATCGTCAGGTGCTTCGGACCGGTCGCATCCGCCGTGATGAACGGCAGGTTGATCTCGGTCTGCTGCGAGGACGAGAGTTCGATCTTGGCCTTCTCGGCGGCTTCCTTGAGGCGCTGAAGGGCGAGCTTGTCGTTCTTCAGGTCGACGCCCTGGTCCTTCTTGAACTCGTCGGCGAGGTAGTTGACCAGACGCATGTCGAAGTCTTCACCGCCGAGGAAGGTGTCGCCGTTCGTCGACTTCACCTCGAAGACGCCGTCGCCGATTTCCAGCACCGAGATGTCGAACGTGCCGCCGCCAAGGTCGTAGACGGCGATGGTCTTGCCGTCCTTCTTGTCGAGGCCGTAGGCGAGCGCGGCGGCCGTCGGCTCGTTGATGATGCGCAGCACTTCAAGACCCGCGATCTTGCCGGCATCCTTGGTCGCCTGGCGCTGCGCGTCGTTGAAATAGGCCGGAACCGTGATGACGGCCTGGGTGACGGTCTCGCCGAGATAGGATTCGGCCGTTTCCTTCATCTTCTGCAGGATCATCGCGGAGATCTGCGAGGGGGAATAGCCCTTGCCGCGGGCATCGACCCAGGCATCGCCATTGTCGCCCTTGACGATCTTGTAGGGAACGAGGCCCTTGTCCTTCTCGACGAGCTTGTCATCGTAGCGGCGGCCGATGAGGCGCTTGACGGCGAAGAGGGTGTTTTCCGGGTTGGTGACCGCCTGGCGCTTGGCCGGCTGGCCGGTCAGCCGCTCACCGTCTTCGGTGAAGGCGACCATGGAAGGCGTCGTGCGCGCGCCTTCTGCATTTTCGATAACTTTCGCGTCCTTGCCATCCATGACGGCGACGCAGGAATTGGTCGTCCCGAGGTCGATACCGATTACTTTAGCCATGTCATTCTCTCCTTGAAGCGAACTGCCGGAACCCATTCAGGCATTCGATTGGCAGCCCCTAATGGTATGGTCTTCACGAAAGCATGGGCCGCAGCCCTGCCTTGCGGCGTATATAAGGAGCCCTCCAGACGACTGCAAGACATTGCCGGGCCGCAAAGCTCGCAAAATCAGCGCGTCCGATGGACTTGGTGTACCGCCCTCGCAACCCGCAATCAACCACAATCCTCTCCGGTGTTTCAAGCAACGGCTCGAGGTCTTGGCGGCTTCCGGAGAGATGGGATCTTAAGACCCGGAAATGTAGAACATCCGGCATGGACGGAGGTGTCGGATAGAGAGCGACGGAAGGAAACATATAATATTTTCCTTCACTTGTACGCAGTGTAAAATTTTTCTCCAGGTAAATTTATTCCCGTCTTCGACAACGCGCACACACCGCAAGTATACGAAACGGTTGAGGGACTGATACGGGCCAACGAAGCAACGGCACAGGAGGCGATGCTCCGAGCGCTCCAGTTAAAATTACCTCGGACCGGTATCGGGCCGTTTGCAAAGGAGTGGATTGCCGCACCAGCAACCAATAAGCGGCTTACCAGAGCGGAACAGGCGGATATTGATCGCATAGGCCGGGCGTACGGATGTCATTGGTGTGGTACAAAGAGGTCGGGAACGCCCACTGCTGGTGGTGCAGCAAATCACAAGGCGGCTTGATATCAAAGGGAAGTCATTGAGGTCATGTCTGTTGAAACGCTTACAATCGCTCCAGAATATCTAGTATCTATATCGCCGGTCGCACCGGTGTCGATATTCCAATGCACATGGATCGACAGGGAATCTTTGCATCGCCTCAGTGTATAAACGTTCCTGCCTATGACTGGAAGCATGGAGACACGAATGTCACTTTCGGCCCGTTCGATGAGCTGAATGAAACAGCCGAACCGGCATTTGATGGATTTCTCGAAACTTCACACAAGCGGCTTATTGTTTTTGGCGTAACAGTATCTGAGTACGCCAGCACAACAGTTCCATCAACAAAAACGCGAATCCGCATTTGGCTCGATCATCCAATTGAGTCTTCAAATGTCGTTATTGCTTGTGGATAAGAAATATATTAGTGTTCTGAGGCGCTAATATTGCAAATTACATTTAATCTATATAATATTTTTATAAATGGCACGACGTTATGACTGCATATAACCATAACATGTTTATTATCTCCTGGAGACAGAAAGGCACGCTTGGCGAGAAGATGCTGCTCAAAGGAGGCGGGACACCCTAGAATAGCTACTCTTCGCTTCAGCATCACTGCCTTAATACAGCAGAATTTATCTGGCAAACCGGGATATACGCGACATTCCTTACAATCTCAGGGAAAAAATTCATTCCATCGACTCCTGACTGCATCATGATGGCGACACCAGTTTTTCCGTTGGAGAAGCTTCGGAAATAACCATGTCGACGCCCCCGACATTCGACGGGTTTCTCGACACGCCCGACAAGAGGCTTGTCTTCTTCGATGCCAACGAGCCGGAGTTTGCCAGCGTATCGGTGCCCACCGTCAAAACGCGCATTCGGATCTGGATCGATCACCCGAGGGAGCCGGAAAATGTCGTCATCGCCTTCGGATAAACGCGACCGTCAGCCCCCCAGCAGCACGTCGAAAAGCGTCGTCCGGCGCGTGCCGGTCTGTCCCTGCTGGCCGACGTCTGCGGGCGGCGTAAGGCCGTCGTCGAGCGGAACGGCGCCCGCCTCGCCGTTCGCCATCGCCTGCCCGTCGCGGGCGGGCTCGTTGCCCAGCGTGCGGGAGATGATGTCGAAGAGCTGATCGCCTTCCGGGGCCGGTTCCGTCCCGTCCACGGCAGGCTCGCCGCCGGCCGTGCCGAAGAGCGGCGAAGGCGCAAGGCCCTCATGGGCGGCGGTCATGAACTGGCTCCAGGCCTTCGCGGGGAGCCCGCCGCCCGTCACCTTCTTCATCGACTTGCCGTCGTCGTTGCCGAACCAGACGCCGGTCGTCAGGTTGCTGGTGTAGCCGACGAAGAGCGCGTCGCGGAAGGACTGCGTCGTGCCCGACTTGCCGGCCGCCGGCCAGCCGGGAATGCGGGCGTTCTTGCCGGTGCCCTCGGTGATGACGCGCATCATCATGCCGTTCATCTGGGAGACGACGCCGGGTTCCAACACGCGCGGCGGATTGTCGTAGGTGTTCTCGTAGAGCACCCGGCCGTCGGCCGTCGAAATGCGGCGGATGATGTGCGGCGTCGCCTTGTAGCCGCCGTTCATGAAGGGCGCGTAGGCGGCGGTCAGCTCGACCAGCGTCACCTCCGACGTGCCGAGCGCGATCGAGGCGTTCGACTGAAGCTCCGATTCGATGCCGAGCCTGCGGGCGAGTTTTATAACGTCGTCCGGGCCGACCTCCATGACGAGCTGCGCGGCAATCGTGTTCAGCGACTGGGCGAGCGCAGAGGAGAGCGTCACCTCGCCGCGATATTTCTGGTCGTAGTTCTCCGGCGTCCACTTGCCGATCCTGACCGGCGCGTCGTTGCGCACGGAAAGCGGCGAGCGGCCGGCTTCCAGCGCCGCCGCATAGACGAAGGGCTTGAAGGCCGAGCCCGGCTGGCGCTTGGCCTTGGAGGCGCGGTCGAACTGGCTTTCCGCATAGTCCCGCCCGCCGACGAGGGCCCGGATGGCGCCGGTGCCGTCGATCGAGACGAGGGCGGCCTGCGAGGCGTTCGACTTTTCGCCCTCCTTGTCGAGGAGCGCGGTGATCGCCTCGTCGGCCTTCTTCTCGAGGTCGAGGTCGATCGTCGTGTCGATGACGAGGTCCTCGGTGATGTCGCCGATCATGCCCGGCAGCTGGGCCATGACCATGTCGGCGGCATAATGCTGGGCGCCGGACCAGTAGCTCTTCGCCCGCGCCGGCGTCTGCGACATGGCGGTCTTGATCTCGGTGTCGGTGACGAAGCCCTCTTCGCGCATCGCGCCGAGCACGATCTGCGCACGCGCTTCCGCCGCCTCCGGATCGCGCGCCGGGGAGAGGCGCGAGGGCGCCTTCAGGAGGCCGGCGAGAAGGGCGGCCTCGCCGAGATTGACGTCCCGCGCCGACTTGTTGAAGTAGCGCCGCGCGGCGGCCTCGACGCCGTAGGAATTCGAGCCGAAGAAGACGCGGTTGAGATACATCGCCAGGATCTGGTCCTTGGAATATTTGTGCTCCAGCCAGAAGGCGAGCAGAACTTCCTGAACCTTGCGCTCCAGCGTGCGCTCCGGCGAGAGGAACATGTTCTTGGCGAGCTGCTGGGTCAGCGTCGAGCCGCCCTGCACCATGCGGCCGGTGGTGATGTTGGTCAGCATCGCGCGGGCGAGGCCGAGCGGATCGATGCCGAAATGCGAATAGAAGCGCCGGTCCTCGATGGCGATGACGGCCTGCGGGATATAGGGCGACATGTTCTCCAGCGACAGCGCCTCGCCGCCGGTCACGCCGCGATTGGCGATGATGTCGCCGCTGACGGCGAGGATCTTCAGGTTCGGCGGCCGGTCGGGGATCGACCAGCTCGTGGCGCTCGGCATGCGCGCGCCGTAGTAGAGGACGAGGCCGCCGACACCGATGGCGCCCCAGATGCCGAGCACGACGCACCAGTAGAAGAGCCGGCGGAAAAGGCCGAAGAAACCGCCGCCGGCCGCCCGCCGGCGCCCGCCGGAGCCGCGCCCCGGCCGCTCGGCCCTCGGTGGCTTGCCGCGCCCCTTGCGGCCGCCGCCTGCCACGCGATCTCCCGCGCCGACATGGAAATCATCCTCGTCGTCGTGCCCACCCGATCCCCGGAAGGACGGTTCGATGCGCTGGGATTTGCGATTGGCTGCCATAAGCGGTCGGATACACCTCGAAAACGTCGCCGTCCGGTGGACCTTAAATGCGGCGATTTAAGGGGTCGTTAAGAAGCGGTGAACGCGCAGGCGACAGTTTGAGGGGGATTTGAGAGAAGATCGGGCGGCCTTGCGGGCCGCCCGGGATATCGCGTTCCGGTCCTGCGTCGTTGCCGGCGCAGACCGTTCAGGCACGTTTACCTTGCTCAATAGTAAGGCGAGAGGCACTCGCGGCGGCCGCCATAGTTGGGCTGGAACGTGTTGTCGTAGGCCCGGTACGAGCGGTAGCGCGCATAGCACCATTCGGTGTGGCGCGGATTGATGCCCTCGTAGCGCGGCCGGGCATAGCCGTCATTGGCGATCGCGCCGCCGATGATCGCACCCGCACCGAAGGCGGCCAGCGGATACCACCAGCCATCCGAATGGCGGCGATAGCCGCGACGTTCGTAGCGATAGCCGCGATGGCCATTGTGCCAGCCGCGGCGCTCGCGCCACTGGACCTGCTGGACATCGCTCGCCTGAGAAGCGCCGACCTTCGGCATCGGCACGGCAAAGGCCGGTGCGGATACGAATGTCGTGGCGAACATGGCGACGGCCATGGCAGCGGCAATGCCGCCCTTGATCGTTGTCTTCATGTCGGTCTCCCTTGGATTGTCACTGTTTCACAGTGATCAAGACGGATGACAGCATGAAACAATTCGACTGAATGCAGGATGAACCGAACTTCTCCATCGCCTCAGTCCTCGCCGTTGCCCAGCCGGCTGAGGAAACGCTGCCGCTCGAAGACGAGGATGACCACCAGCGCCATGATGAAGGGGATGATCAGGTAGAACAGCCGGAAGACGGCGAGCGCGGCCAGCACCGCCGCCGGATCCATGTCCGGCAGGCCGGCGATGAAGACGAGCTCCAGGACGCCGATGCCGCCCGGCGCATGGGACAGCAGCGCCACCGAGAAGGAGGCGAGGAAGATGCCGAGCACGACGAAGAAGCCCGGATTGCCCTCCGCCGGCAGCACGAAATAGATGATCGCCGCCGCGCCGATCAGCTCGATCGGCGCGATGATGAGCTGGCGGAAGACCAACGAGGGCTTGGGATATTCCAGCTTCAGCCAGCGCGTATTGATCGGCCGGAAGCCGACGAGACTGCCCACCACGTAGAGCACGACCAGCGCCAGGATGAAGACACCGGTCGAGAACGCCGCCTCGATCGGCAGGAATTCGGCGAACCGCCCGACGATCTCCGGCTCCAGCACCAGCACCAGGCCGAACAGCATGACCGTGCCGAGCGCGAAGGTGAAGGAGCAGAAGGCGACGAGGACGCCCACCTCCGATCCGGTCAGCCCCTTCGACGTATAGGCGCGGTAGCGCACCAGCGCGCCGGAGAACACCGAGGCGCCGATATTGTGCGACAGCGCATAGGTGGTGAAGGAGGTGATGGTGATGAACCACAGCGAGATGCGATGGCCGAGATGCTCGAGCGCCAGGTGGTCGTAGGCGGCGAGCGCCGCATAGGCGACGAGCGTGGCGCCGCAGGCCAGCAGCCAGCCGGAGACCGGAATGGCATGGAGGCTCGCCATGAACTCGTCGAGCGACAGGCCGCGGAGATCCTTGTAGAGGATATAGACCGACAGGATGATCGCGGCGGTGCTGACGAGCGGCCAGAAGAACTTTTTCAGCCGCTTCATCCCGCCTTCCCCCCTGCTGCCGGCGCCCCACAGCCCGGGCAGCGAGGTGTTCTCGCAATCTTTCCTGACGCCATTCTCACCCTTTCCCCATGTCCGGGCCGTCGTCGCCTGTCCGCGCGCGGTCCTTGTCTTTTGAGGAAACCAGCATTTCCGTTCCGTCCGGTTAATGCTGGCCTCCCATGTCATCACATCTGTGTCAGCGCGCCGCGAGCGCCGAAAGAATGCGCACCCACGAGCGGATGCCCTTTTCGAAGGAGCGCAACTCGTATTTCTCGTTCGGCGAATGGATGCGGTCGTCCGACAGCGCAAAGCCGACAAGCAAGGATTCCATGCCGAGCATCTTCTGGAAATCGCCAACGATCGGGATGGAGCCGCCCATGCCGATGACGACGGCGGGCTTCGGCCATTCGTCCGACAGCGCGCTCTTCGCCTTGCCGAGCAGCGCGGAATCGTAGGGAAGCTGGATGGCCGGCGAGCCGCCATGGGCATGGAACGTCACCGAGCAGTCCGCCGGGACGCGCGCCCGCACATAGGCGCGGAACGCATCGCGGATCTTCGCCGGATCCTGCTTGCCGACGAGGCGGAAGGAGACCTTTGCCGAGGCTTCGGCGGCGATCACCGTCTTGAAGCCCTCGCCCGTATAGCCGCCAGTGATGCCGTTGACCTCGGCGGTCGGGCGCGCCCAGGTGAGCTCCAGCACGGAGCGGCCCTTTTCCCCCGAGGGGATCGACAGGCCGATCTCGCCGAGGAAGCTCTCGGCCGTCTTGCCGAGCGTTTCCCACGCCGCCTTGATCTGGCTCGGCGTTTCCTCGACGCCGTCATAGAAGCCGTCGAGCGTCACGCGGCCGGTCTCGTCGTGCAGGCCGGCGAGGATATTCGACAGGATATGGATCGGGTTTGCCGCAGCCCCGCCGAAATAGCCCGAATGCAGGTCCCGGTCGGCCGCCTTGATGACGATCTCCTCGCCGACGAGGCCGCGCAGGCCCGCGGAGATGGCCGGCGTGTCGGCATCCCACATGCTGGTATCGCAGACGAGGGCGAAATCGGCCGTCAGCTCGGCAGCATTGGCCTCGAGGAACGGCTTGAGCGAGGGCGAGCCGGATTCCTCCTCGCCCTCGAAGAGGATGGTGACGCGGCAGGGCAGGCTGCCCGCCGTTTCCTTGTAGGCGCGGCAGGCTTCCACGAAGGTCAGGAGCTGGCCCTTGTCGTCCGACGTGCCGCGGCCGGTGATGATGCGCCGGCCCTTGCCGGCATCGCGCACCGCTGGCTCGAAGGGATCGTGGTCCCACAGGTTCAGCGGGTCGACCGGCTGGACGTCGTAGTGGCCGTAGAAGAGCACATGCGGCGCATCGGGCTTCGCGCCGTCGTGATGGGCGACCACCATCGGATGGCCGGGCGTGTCGCGCACCGTCGCATCGAAGCCGAGCGAGCGCAGCTCCTTGACCAGCCATTCGGCCGCCCGCCGGCACTCCGCCTTGAAGGCCGGATCGGTGGAGATGGACTTGATGCGCACCAGCTCGAACAGGCGTTCGAGGCTGGCCGGAACGCCGGCGCTGGCGCGATCGAGAACGGGCAGGATGTTGGTCATGGATGAACCCCCAGGACATGGTGCGGGCGCGCTCTTGCGGTGCAACATGCAGCAAATCAAATGAATTTCGGCGCGACATTAGACCGATCGGCTCGGTCAGGGCAAATCGTATGACGATCAGAGGCGCGGATCGCGGCCGAGATTGGCGAGCACCATGCGCATATACTCCAGGAGCAGCTCCCGCTCGAAGCGCCGGAAGCCCCGGAAGAGCGCGTCCTCGGTGGCCAAGGCCGCCGCCATCGCGGTCTCGCGCAGCGCCTTGCCGCGGCTCGTCAGGAAGACGAGCTGGGCCCGCCTGTCCTTCGGGTGGCGCCGGCGGGAGATGAGCCCGTCGCGCTGCATGCGGGCGAGCGTGCTGGCCATGGTCGCCTGTTCGATGTCGAGCCGGTCGAGAAGCTCGCGCTGGGTGAGGCCGTCGCCGCTCCACAGCTCCAGGAGGACCGGGAACTGGCCGGGCGCGAAACCGGCCCCGTCCGCCCGCGCCTGAAGGGCGCGGGACGCCGCCTTCGCCAGGAGATTGGCGAGGTACGCTGCCGACTCCTTCCGGTCAAATTCCATGAAGCGAAAGCTAAGCCGGTTTTGGGCGGAAGACAATGGATCGCAGGCGATGCTTTGGCGAGCGGGAGAGCTCCCAGCCTTTCTCCCTGCACTCGCCCCATTCAGCGACGCGGCCCCAGAAACGAGAAGCCGCCGACGACAGGAGGCTTGTCGCGGCGGCTTCTTCGAATGATGGACAAAGGCCCGGAGAGGGGGATGAGGCCTTTGTCCTTTGTCTGGCGCGGCGGGGGACAGGCCGGGTGCCAGACAACGGCTTTGATCAGGTGCCGATGAACAATATCTGTGGGTTCGAATGTGGCTTTTCAAGGGTTTCAAGCGCCCGGGAAAATTACAAATCGGTAACGTTCGTGTGAGGCTTCCCGGCCCCTGGAAAGGCCTGTTTGCCCGCAATGAAAGATGGACGCGGAAAGCCGCCCGCGCTATCCATTCACCCCATGAAAAAAGGTGATCATCTCTTCCTCGTCGACGGCTCCGGCTTCATCTTCCGCGCCTTCCACGCCATCCCGCCGCTCAACCGCAAATCGGACGGGCTGCCGGTCAATGCCGTCTCGGGTTTCTGCAACATGCTGTGGAAGCTCCTGAAGGATGCGCGCAACACCGATGTGGGCGTGACGCCGACCCATTTCGCGGTCATCTTCGACTATTCCTCGAAGACCTTCCGCAACGACCTCTACGACCTCTACAAGGCGAACCGCACGGCACCGCCCGAGGACCTGATCCCGCAGTTCGGCCTTATCCGCCACGCGACGCGCGCCTTCAACCTGCCCTGCATCGAGAAGGAAGGCTTTGAGGCCGACGACCTGATCGCCACCTATGCCCGCCTTGCGGAGGCGGACGGCGCGGATGTCACCATCGTCTCCTCCGACAAGGACCTCATGCAGCTCGTGACTGAGAACGTCTCAATGTATGACGGCATGAAGGACAAGCAGATCTCCATTCCGGAAGTCGTCGAGAAATGGGGTGTGCCGCCGGCAAAGATGATCGACCTCCAGTCGCTGACCGGCGATTCGACCGACAACATCCCGGGCGTTCCCGGCATCGGCCCGAAGACCGCCGCGCAGCTCCTCGAGGAATATGGCGACCTCGACACGCTGCTTGCCCGCGCCGAGGAGATCAAGCAGGTCAAGCGCCGCGAGAACATCATCGCCAACCGCGAGCTCGTGCTGCTCTCCCGCCAGCTCGTGACACTGAAGACCGATACGCCGCTCGACACGCCGCTCGACGACCTGATCCTGCATCCGCAGGACGGGCCGCGGCTGATCGCCTTCCTGAAGGCGATGGAATTCACCACGCTGACGCGCCGTGTCGCCGAAGCCTGCGATTGCGACGCGGGCGCCATCGCGCCGGCGGACGTGCCGGTCGAATGGGGCGCCGAGGCGCATGGCCCGGACCTCGACAAGGGCGACGTCGCCGGCCCCACCCTCGTGCTCGACGGCAAGGAGACGGCGGCCGAGGCCGCCGCGACGCTGCTGCCCACCGCCGGCGTGGATGGCGACACGCCCTCGGCGCTCGCCAGGGCCCGCGCCGAACGCTTTTCGGCCGCGCCCATCGACCATGCCGGCTACGAGACCGTGCGGGATATCGAGACGCTGGACCGCTGGATCGCCGCCGCGCGCGAGACCGGCCTCGTCGGCTTCGACACCGAGACGACCTCGCTCGACGCCATGCAGGCGGAGCTTTGCGGCTTCTCCCTTGCGATCGCCGACAATGCCAAGGACCCGACGGGCACCGTCATCCGCGCCTGCTACGTGCCGCTCAACCACAAGAACGGCGTCGGCGACCTGCTCGGCGGCGGCCTTGCCGAGGGGCAGATCCCGATCCGGCCGGCGCTGGAACGGCTGAAAAGCCTGCTGGAGGACCCTTCCGTCCTGAAGGTCGCGCAGAACCTCAAATACGATTACCTCGTCATGCGCCGCCACGGCATCACCGTTCAGGGTTTCGACGATACGATGCTGATGTCCTACGCGCTCGACGCGGGTGCCGGCACGCACGGCATGGACACGCTCTCCGAACGCTGGCTCGGCCACAAGCCGATTTCCTACAAGGACGTCGCCGGCTCGGGCAAGGGCGCGCAGACCTTCGACATGGTGGATATTTCCCGCGCCACGGCCTATGCGGCGGAAGACGCCGACGTGACGCTGCGCCTCTGGCACGTCTTGAAGCCGCGGCTCGCCGCCAACCGCATGACCACCGTCTACGAGCGGCTGGAGCGCCCGCTGGTGCCGGTGCTCGCCCGCATGGAGGAGCGCGGCATCACCATCGACCGCCAGGTGCTGTCCCGCCTTTCCGGCGAACTCGCGCAGGGCGCCGCCGGCCTTGAGGAGGAGATCTACGACCTTGCCGGCGAACGCTTCAACATCGGCTCGCCGAAACAGCTCGGCGACATCCTGTTCGGCAAGATGGGCCTGCCCGGCGCCTCCAAGACGAAGACCGGCCAGTGGTCGACCTCCGCACAGGTGCTGGAGGACCTCGCCGCCCAGGGCATTCCGCTGCCGCGCAAGATCGTCGACTGGCGCCAGCTCACCAAGCTGAAATCCACCTACACGGACGCCCTGCCCGGCTTCGTGCATCCCGACACGAAGCGCGTGCACACGTCCTACGCGCTCGCCGCCACGACGACCGGCCGCCTCTCCTCCTCCGATCCGAACCTGCAGAACATCCCGGTGCGCACGGCGGAAGGCCGCAAGATCCGCACGGCCTTCATCTCGACGCCCGGCCACAAGCTGGTCTCGGCCGACTACAGCCAGATCGAACTGCGCGTGCTCGCCCATGTCGCCGACATCCCGCAGCTGAAACAGGCCTTTGCCGACGGCATCGACATCCACGCCATGACGGCGTCCGAAATGTTCGGCGTCCCGGTGGACGGCATGCCCCCGGAGGTCCGCCGCCGCGCCAAGGCGATCAATTTCGGCATCATCTACGGCATCTCGGCCTTCGGCCTTGCCAACCAGCTCTCCATCGAGCGCTCGGAGGCCGGCGACTACATCAAGAAATATTTCGAGCGCTTCCCGGGCATCAAGGACTACATGGACCAGACCAAGGCCTTCGCCCGCGAGAACGGTTATGTCGAAACCATCTTCGGCCGCCGCGCGCATTACCCGGAGATCAAGTCGTCCAATCCCTCGGTGCGCGCCTTCAACGAACGCGCCGCGATCAACGCCCCGATCCAGGGCTCGGCCGCCGACATCATCCGCCGCGCCATGGTCAAGATGGAGCCGGCGCTCACCGCCGCCGGCCTTTCCGCCCGCATGCTGCTGCAGGTGCATGACGAACTGATCTTCGAGGTCGAGGACGGCGAGGTGGAAAAGGCGATCCCCGTCATCATCGGCGTGATGGAAAACGCCTCCCTGCCGGCGCTCGCGATGAAGGTGCCGTTGAAGGTGGATGCACGGGCGGCGCACAATTGGGACGAGGCGCACTGAGGGCAGCGAACGGCCCCTCATCCGCCTGCCGGCACCTTCTCCCCGCAGGCGGGGAGAAGGGATCGAGGAGCAAAGCTTCCTTCCCAAGGGCATTGTTTCGGGAAACCCGTGCGACATACCCCTTCTCCCCGCGGGGAGAAGGGAACACCGGCAACGTCGAATCCTATCTGCGATTGCCCTTCGGACTTCGGAAAGAAAGTCCCAGCAGCGAAATGAGGAACCCCTACGCCTCCGCGATCTCCGCATGTCCCGTCTGGATGTTCCAGAGATTGCGATAAAGCCCCGGCCGCTCCACAAGCGCGCCGTGCGAGCCCGACTGGATCACCCGGCCCGCCTCCATCACATGGATGGCGTCGGCATGCACCACCGTGCTCAGCCGGTGCGCGACGAGGATGACCGTGCGCTTGCCCTTCATCCTGGCGAGCGAGCGCTGGATCGCCGCCTCCGTCTCGTTGTCGACGGCGCTCGTCGCCTCGTCGAGGATGAGGATCGCCGGATCGATCAGCAGCGCGCGGGCGAGCGCGATGCGCTGGCGCTGGCCGCCCGAGAGCTTCTGGCCGTATTCGCCGATCTGGCTTTCGTAGCCGTCCGGAAGGTCGCGAATGAAGCCGTCGGCCTCCGCCATGCGCGCGGCGGCCTCGACCTCCTCGCGGCTCGCGCCGGGCCGGCCATAGGCGATGTTGTCGGCGATCGAGCCGGAAAACAGCGTCACCTCCTGCGGCACCCAGGCCATGCTCTTGCGCAGACATTCGCCGGACCAGTCGGCGAGCGGCACGCCGTCGAGGAGGATGCGGCCCTTCTGCGGGCGGATGAAGAGGCCGAGCAGCTTGATCAGCGTCGACTTGCCGCTGCCCGTGGGCCCGACGAGGGCGACCGTCTCGCCCGCCTTGATGGCGAGGTTGATGTCGGTGACGCCGCCGGGGCTCGTCGCATAGCGGAAGGTGACGCCGTCGACCTCGAAGCGGCCGGAGACCTTTGCCTCGTGCGTGCCGTGCGGTTCGCCGCGCGGCTCGTCGAGCAGGCGCAGGATGCGGCGCGTCGAGGCCATGGCGCGCTCGTAGAGGTCGGCGATCTCGGCAAGGCCGGTCATCGGCCAGAGCAGGCGCTGGGTGAGGAAGACGAGCAGGCCATAGGCGCCGACCTGCATCTCACCGTTCAGCGTCAGCCAGCCGCCGATCAGGAAGGTGGCGAGGAAGCCGGACAGGATCGCCATGCGGATGATCGGGATGAAGGCGGAGGAGACGCGGATCGCCGCCCGGTTCGCCTCGACATAGCCGCGGCTTTCCGCCGTCAGCGCCGCCGTCTCGCGCGCCTCCGCCCCGAAGGCGCGGATGGTCTGGAGGCCCTGCAGGTTGGTGGTGAGCCGCGCGCCGAGCCCGCCGGCCCGCGCCCGCACCGCATCGTAGCGCGCCTGCGCCCGGCGCTGGAACCAGAAGGCGCCGGCGATGATCGCCGGCACCGGCGTGAAGGCGATGACGGCGATCAGCGGGCTGACGATGAAGAACACCGCACCGACGAGGATGACGGCGGAAAAGGTCTGGATCAGCTCGTTCGCACCGCGGTCGAGGAAACGCTCCAGCTGGTTGATGTCGTCGTTCAGCACGGCGACGAGGTCGCCGGAGCGGTTCTCCTCGTAGAAGCTCGTCGGCAGGTGCTGGGCGTGGTCGTAACAGAGGATGCGCAGGCGATGCTGCACGTCCTGCGCCAGGCCCCGCCAGAGGATCTGGTAGAAATATTCAAACAGCGATTCGCCGAACCAGATGAGGAAGGTGGCGATGCCGAGCAGGGTGAGCTGGTGCACGGGATCGGTGATGCCGACCTGCGCCACGAAGGAATCCTTGCCGCGCACCACCACGTCGAGCGCGATGCCGATCAGGATCTCCGGCATGACGTCGAAGATCTTGTTGATGACCGACGAGGCGACCGCCCGCATCACGCGGCCCTTCTCGTCGCTGACGAGCGACAGGAGAACACGCAGCGGATGGCGCTTGCCGGAGGAAAGGGGAGCGGACGTCTCGGGAGCGGGCATGGAAGGAACCTGTTGTCGGGGCCGGCCGATCCATCGGACGGCCCTCCGCCTCTAGAACATTTTGCAGCGGAGTGGAATCGCCCGGGCCGCATGCCTGGGCGGATGCAGGCCGAAACGGCACCGGGACGTCGTATTCTCTCAATTCATTCCACGAAAAGACGGGCCGCCTTAACACCGCCTTAAGATCGTGTGCGTCTTGATCGGCTCCCAAGCACGGGGTGCGATACCCCACGGAACCAACCGGCGCCCGGCCGGAACGGAGGCAGGCGTGCAATCCCTATCCGGCGCGGCGGCGCGCTTTCGACTGGTGGCGGCCATGGCGGCCCTGATTCTTCCCGTTCAGGCGAGCGCGGCATGCCTCAGCGGCGTGAACCTCGCCGGCGCCGAATTCGGCGAGGGGCGCGGCACCTTCGGCAAGGACTATACCTATCCGTCCGCCGAAACGATCGCCTATTTCGCCGGCAAGGGTTTCAATGCCGTGCGCCTCCCCTTCAAATGGGAACGGCTGCAGCCGCGGCTGAACCGCGGCTTCGACAGGGCGGAGCGCAAGCGGCTCACCGACACCGTCAAGGCGCTGCGCGGCGCCGGCATGACCGTCATCCTCGACCCGCACAACTACGCCTATTACGGTGACAAGCAGGTCGGCTCGGCCGAGGTGCCCGACAGCGCCTTCGCCGATTTCTGGCGCCGGCTCGCCGAGGACTACAAGAACGACGGCGGCGTGCAATTCGGCCTGATGAACGAGCCGCACGACGTATCCGCCCCGCAGTGGCTCGCCTCCGCCAATGCGGCGATCGCGGCGATCCGCGATGCGGGCGCGAAGAACCTCGTGCTCGTGCCCGGCACGATCTGGACGGGGGCGCACAGCTGGGAAGAGGAGCGGGAGGGCGGCGCCAACGGCACCGTCATGCTCGGCATCGAGGACCCCGCCGACAACCACGCCTACGAGGTGCACCAGTATCTCGACGCCGATTTTTCCGGCAAGGCGGACACCTGCACGCGGGCGGACGACGCCGTGGCCGCGCTGGAGCGCTTCACCGACTGGCTGAAGCGCAACAACAAGCGCGGCTTCCTCGGCGAGTTCGGCGGCGCGGCGGACAAGGCCTGCCTCGACGGGCTCGCCCGTATGACCGCGCTGGTCGGCAAGGAAAGCGCGGTCTGGACCGGCTGGGCCTATTGGGCGGGCGGCGACTGGTGGCCGGCGACGGAGCCGCTCAACATCCAGCCGACCGCCGACGGCGACCGGCCCCAGCTTGCCGCGCTCATCGCCGGCGGCGGACTGCCGGCCAAGGCCGGCACCTGCGCGGCGCTTCCCTGACCCCCAGCTCCGGCACGATGGCGGAGCGGTCATGTCCCGCTGCCTTTGCCCGACCACAGGAAATCATCGATGATTTCCTGTAGCAGAGACTGTCCTGCCTCAGAAGAAGACGTGCAGCGGCCACTGGACCGGGCGGCGGGAGGAGGAGAGCCGGCTGCCCTCGAGCGGCAGCCTGTCTTCCGTCGCGCGGCCGGCCGTGTCGTCGCTTGCGGATTGCTCGTCCTTCGGCTGGAAGCCGACCGGGTAGAGGTTGAAGTAACCAAGCGTCACGCCGCCGAGATAGATCATGCGGTAGGCTCCCGTTCCGTTTAACGTCCCGGTCAACATCATGGCGGAATCGTGGCACCTGTCAATAGTCTATAGAATTGGTGCTCTATTCCGCCCTTGAAACGCACCGCGCCGAGGGAGTACGAGGCAGCCCGACGCCACCGGGAAGACGCCTTGTACACGCTGGACCAGACAGAGCTGTTCGAAGAGGAAATCCGCAAGAGCCGGTTCCGCGCGATCGCCTGCCCCGTCGAGAGCGAAGCCGAGGCGAAGGCCCGGCTGGCCGAGGTCTCGGACCCCGCGGCCAACCACAATTGCTGGGCCCTGCGCATCGGCCAGACCTACCGCTTCAGCGACGACGGCGAGCCGAGCGGCACGGCCGGAAAGCCGATCCTGCAGGCGATCGACGGCCAGGCGCTCGACCGCACGCTCGTCGTCGTCACCCGCTGGTTCGGCGGCATCCTGCTCGGCAGCGGCGGGCTCATCCGCGCCTATGGCGGGACGGCGGCCGCCTGCCTGCGCGCCGCCGCCAAGACCGAATATGTCGAGCGCGTCGCGCTGTCGGTCTCGCTCGGCTTTTCCGATCTCGCGCTGGTCAAGGCGCGGCTTTCCGCCCTTGCCGGCCTCGTGATGGACGAGGAGACCTTTCACGCGCGGGGCGCGCGCCTTGCCTTCCGCGTGCCGGCGGAAAAGGCGGAGGAGATCGGCCGGATGATCGCGGACCTGACGAGCGGGCGCGCCGGGATCGGCAAGTAGACGGTTCGGGCGCAAACCGCGGCGCTCCCTTGCCGGAATGGCGCCGGGGCCGGAAATTTGCCCTTCCGGTCAAAAGAAATCCCCTTCCATTTCCCGCCGGCTTCGCGGAACGGTTTGGCGCGTCATCCGCAAGCCGCCGAAAGCCTTCATCCCGCCGGCGCAAAGGGCGCAAAGATGCGCTTCCGCGCGGACGGCAGGCGACGGCGGGCCGCTATAGGCAAGGCGTTTTTTTCGTTCTATCTACCGCCTCGGACATATTTTCGCGGGGGCTATCCTGCGATCCCCGCATGAAAGAGAGGACGATCCCATGAGCCTGCGCATCAACGACATCGCTCCGGACTTCACCGCCGAGACCACCATCGGCCCGGTCAGCTTCCACGACTTTATCGGCGACGGCTGGGCGGTGCTCTTCTCGCACCCCAAGAACTTCACCCCGGTCTGCACCACCGAGCTCGGCGCCATGGCCGGCGTCGAGGGCGAGTTCCGCAAGCGCGGCGTGAAGATCATCGGCATCTCGGTCGATCCGGTCGACAGCCACGCCAAGTGGAAGGACGACATCCGCACCGCCACGGGCTTCGACGTCGAGTACCCGCTGATCGGCGACAAGGACCTGAAGGTGGCGAAGCTCTATGACATGCTGCCGGCCGCCGCCGGCGACACGTCGGAAGGCCGCACGCCCGCCGACAATGCCACCGTGCGCTCCGTCTTCGTCATCGGCCCGGACAAGAAGATCAAGCTGATCCTCACCTACCCGATGACGACGGGCCGCAACTTCGCGGAGATCCTGCGCGCGATCGATTCGATCCAGCTCACCAGCAAACACCAGGTGGCGACGCCCGCCAACTGGCAGCAGGGCGAAGACGTGATCATCACCGCCGCCGTCTCCAACGAGGACGCCATCACCCGCTTCGGCGCCTTCGACACCGTCCTGCCCTACCTGCGCAAGACGAAGCAGCCGGCCGCCTGATCCGGCATTGCGCCTCCGCCCTCCAGGCAGCGGAGGCCCGTGTGAAACGAGGCGTTGCCTCTTGCCCCTTCTCCCCGGCGGGGAGAAGGGAAGAGCGGGGCCGCCGCGCCGTTTCCGGGGCTGAGATGGATGCCTCCTGCCTCAGACCGGCTCCCAGCCGTCCTTCTCGCTGGCGCGGTAGATGGCGTCGATGAGCCTCTGGTTGAGGCGCGAGTTTTCCAGCGATACGACCTCCTCGTCCCCTCCGAGCGCCGCCCGGGTGAAGGCTTCGGCCTCGCGCCTGTACTGGCGGGCATCCTGGAAGCGGAAGAGCTGGCTTTCGCTGTGGCTCTGGTTGGTGAGCTCGATCTCCTCCGCCCCGTAGCGATCGGCATTGAAGGGCGACTTCACCTCGATGAAGCCCCTGTCGCCGTGGAAGACCATGACCTGGCGCTGGGCGAGCTGGGTGGAGACGTAGAAGGAGAGCTCGAAGTCGCCGAAATCGGCGCGCACGCTCGAATAGATGTCCGTGCCGAATTCCGGGTCGCGCTCCGTGCTCGCCTGCACGCGGACCGGCTCCTTGCCGGTGGAAAAGCGCGTGGTGATGGTCGGGTAGACGCCGATGTCGGGCAGGCCGCCGCCGCCGAGCGCCGGCACGTTGCGCATGTTGCCGGGGTCGCGGTTGAAATAGGTGAAGGCGCCCTGCACATGGCGCAGCCGGCCGATCGCGCCTTCGGCAAGCAGCGCGCGGACCTTGCGCCAGACGGGGCTGTAGGTGACCATGAAGGCTTCCGAGATCAGCACCCCGTTGCGGTCGCGCGCGGCGATCAGCGCGTCGATCTCCCCGGCCTTGAGCGCGATCGGCTTTTCGCACAGCACATGTTTTCCCGCATCCGCCGCCTTGATCGACCACTCCACATGCTGGGACGTCGGCAGCGGGATATAGACGGCGTCGATCGTGTCCGAGGCCAGCATCTCCTCGTAGGAGCCGAAGGCATGCGGCACCGAGAAGCGGTCGGCCATGGCGCGGGCCTTGGCGAGGTCACGGCTGGCAATGGCGGTGATGACGCAGTTTTCCGCGTCCTGGATGGCCGGCACGACGAGTTCGCGGCCGATCTTGGCCGTCGACAGGATTCCGAAACGCAGCATGGTGATCTCTCCCTGATTGCGACAGGAGACTAAAGCATGTCGCGCAAAAGTGTGCAGCGGTTTTGCGGCAACGACATGCGAAAAATCAACGACCTAAAGCGCGAGGAGCGAAGCTGAAAGATCGCGACGCGCTTTCGTCGCGAGGTACGTTCCTCGCAAGCGCGGCGGCCGGCAAAAAGTCGGATCCACGGCGTGCAAAGGCGCCGGCCGCGCCCTATGTTGCAGGAAGCTTTTTCAGCACGAACCCCTTGGAGGACCCCATGCAGTTTCGCGCCCTCGGCAAGACCGGCCTTTCGATCGCCCCCCTCGTCTTCGGCGGCAATGTCTTCGGCTGGACGGCCGACGAGAAGACCTCCTTCGACCTGCTCGACGCCTTCACCGGCGCCGGCTTCAACGCCATCGACACGGCCGACGTCTATTCGCGCTGGGCGCCGGGCAACCAGGGCGGCGAATCCGAGACGATCATCGGCAAGTGGCTGAAGCGCTCCGGCATCGCCCGCGACAGGGTGGTGGTCATCACCAAGGTCGGCTCCGACATGGGCCAGGGACGCCGGGACCTGCGCAGGCGCTGGATCGTCGAGGCGGTCGAGAACTCGCTGAAGCGACTCCAGACCGATCATATCGACCTCTATCTCTCGCACTGGCCGGATCCGCAGACGCCCTACGAGGAGACGCTGGAGGCCCATGCAGGCCTCGTGAAGGCCGGCAAGGTGCGCGCCTTCGGCGCCTCGAACCTCGATGCCGGCCAGTTGCAGGCCTCCTTCGAGGCCGCCGACAAGGCCGGCCTGCCGCGCTACGGCGCGCTGCAGCCGGAATACAATCTCTATGACCGCGCCGGTTTCGAGGGCGCGCTGGCCGACCTCTGCCGGAAGGAGGACCTCGGCGTCATCACCTATTACAGCCTCGCCTCCGGCTTCCTGACCGGCAAGTACCGCACGAAGGCGGACACCGAGGGCAAGGCCCGCGGCGAGGGCGTCGTGCGCTATCTCGACGACAAGGGCCTGCGCATCCTCGCCGCCCTCGACAAGGTGGCCGCCGAGACCGGCGCGACGCCGGCCGAAATCGCGCTCGCCTGGCTGATGGCCAAGCCTGCGGTCACCGCGCCGATCGCCAGCGCGACCAGCCTCGGCCAGCTCGCAAGCCTGATGAAGGCGGCAGCCCTCACGCTGAGCGCGGAGCAGATGGCCGCGCTCGACACGGCGGGGGCGTGAGCCATGGCCATCACCATCCGCGATGCGCTGGAGGGTGACGAGGCGGCCTGGAGAAAGCTCTGGGCCGGCTACCTCGCCTTCTACGAGACCGACGTGCCGGAGGAGGTGACCGCCTTCACCTGGGCACGCATCCTGGATCCCGGCTCGCGCGTCTCGATGCGGCTTGCCGAGGAGGACGGGACGGTGCTGGGCTTTGCCATCCATCACTACCACGATTCCACCTGGGGCATCGCACCGGAAGGCTATCTCGAGGACATGTTCGTCGACGAGGGCACGCGCGGCAGGGGCATCGGCCGGGCGCTGATCGACGACCTCGTCACCATTTCCAGGCGCAACGGCTGGCGCGGCATCTACTGGCACACCCGCCAGGACAATGCGCGCGCCCGCAAGCTCTACGACAGCTATGTCGAGGCCGACGGGCATATCCGCTACCGGCTGAAAACCTGACACAGTTCCGTTGAGCCCGGGTCAGCCGCGGAACCGGAAGAAATCGACGAAGGCGCGCAGCGCCGGGCGCATCTGCCGGCGCGAGGGATAGTAGATCGAAAAGCCGTCGAAGGCCGGGCACCAGTCTTCCAGCACCGGGACGAGCCGGCCGGCCTCGATATCCTCGTCGACGCGCTGGTCGAAGACATAGGCAAGGCCCGCGCCGTCCATCGCGGCCGCGCGCATCAGCCGCTGGTCGGAGACGATCAGCGGGCCGGCGACGTCGACCGTCACCAGCCGCCCGTCCTTTTCCAGCTCCCAGCGATAGATCCGCCCGCTGGAAAAGCGCCGCCGGATGCAGCGGTGCTGCATGAGGTCGCGCGGCTGGAGGGGTTTCGGATGACTCTCGAAATAGGCCGGCGCGCCGACGATGAGGCCGCGCCAGGGGCCGCTCGCCCGGACCGCGATCATGTCCGCCTCCAGATGTTCGCCAAGCCGCAGCCCGGCATCGAAACCCTTCTCGACGATGTCCTCGAAGCGGTCGTCGGTCCGAAGGTCCAGCTCGATCTCCGGATAGGCGGCGAGGAAGGCGCCGAGCCGCGGCATGACGATGTCCTCGGCGGCGATCAGCGGCATGGTGACGCGCAGCGGACCGGCGGGGCGGCCCTGCCGGTCGGCAAGCGCCTCCATGGCCGAACCGATGTCGGAAAGCGCCGGCGCCAGCGTGTCGAGCAGCAGGCGCCCCTCCTCGGTCGGCGCCACGGAGCGGGTGGTGCGCGCGATGAGGCGTACGCCGAGGCTCGCCTCCAGCGCCGAGACCGCATGGCTGACGGCGGAGGGCGCGATGCCGAGTTCGCCCGCGGCCTTGCGAAAGCTGCGCGTCTCCGCGACGATGGCGAGCACGGCGAGCTGGGAAAGCTGGGTCCGGTTCATTGTTCCAACAGATAGAACAAGCCGTTGGCTTTTGCAGCAATTTTCCGATGAGGCGCCGCGTCCTAGATTGGCCTTGCCCGGATGACGGCGGACCGTTCGCCGCCCGGCCGCGCGGACCTGCCTCCCGGGGTCCACAGAAGAAGGATTTCGCCATGAAACACAGACAGCTCGGTATCCTCGACGTTTCCGCCCTCGGCCTCGGCTGCATGGGCATGAGCCATGCCTACGGCCCCTCCAGCGACGAGACGGCGGCCATCGACACGCTGCACCGCGCCGTCGATCTCGGCATCACCCTGTTCGACACGGCCGAGGTCTACGGCCCCTACAGGAACGAGATCCTCCTCGGCAAGGCGCTGAAGCCGGTGCGCGACAAGGTGGTGATCGCCACCAAGTTCGGCTTCCGCATCGATCCCGCCAAACCCTCGGCCGAGATGATCACGGGCACGGACAGCCGGCCGGAAAACGTCAGGGCCGTTGCCGAGGCCGCGCTGAAGCGGCTCGGCATCGAGGTCATCGACCTCTACTACCAGCACCGCGTCGACCCGGACGTGCCGATCGAGGAGACGGTGGGCGCCATGTCGGAGCTGGTGCGCGCGGGCAAGGTGAAGGCGCTCGGCCTTTCGGAAGCCGGCAGCGAGACGATCCGCAAGGCCCATGCCGTGCACCCGATCGCCGCCGTGCAGAGCGAATATTCGCTGTGGACCCGTGACGTCGAGGAAAACGGCGTGCTGGAGACCTGCCGCACGCTCGGCATCGGCTTCGTGCCCTTCAGCCCGCTCGGCCGCGGCGTGCTCACCGGCGCGCTGAAGAAGCTGGACGGCCTTGCCGACGACGATTTCCGCCGCTCGCTGCCGCGCTTCGCCGCGGAGAATTTCGACGCCAACCTCGCGCTGGTCGCCCTCCTGGAGGAGATGGCGGCGGAAAAGGGCGTCGCCCCGGCGCAGCTCGCGCTTGCCTGGGTGCTGGCGCAGGGCGATTTCATCGTGCCCATCCCCGGCGCCAGCAAGGTGCCGCACCTGGAGCAGAACGCCGCCGCCGCAGCTATCGTCCTGACGCCGGAGGAAGCCGCCCGCCTCGGCGACCTCCTGTCGCCGGCCAAGGTGGCCGGCGGACGCTACCCGCAGCGCATGGCCTCGATGGCCAACCGCTAGCGTGTTCACAGCCGCCCCTCATCCCGCTGCCGCGACCTTCTCCCCGCAAGCGGGGAGAAGGAGCAGGAGGCAAAGCTTTCCTTGATTTCTGAAGAACATCGCCTGCGGGAAACCGGCCCGACATCCCCTTCTCCCCGCTTGCGGGGAGAAGGTGGCGGCAGCCGGATGAGGGGCTTTCCCGATGGCAAAGGGTAGCGGATCACTCCCGGCCATGTATTTAGCCGGATTCTCCCAACCCTACTGGATGAGAATGGCCCGGAAATCGTTGACATTGGTACCGGTCGGGCCGGGCACGAAGAGGTCGCCGAGCGCGTCGAAGGCGGTCCAGCTGTCGTTGCGGCCGAGGAATTCGGCGGCATCCTTGCCCTGGTCGGCGAGGCGCGCGACGGTGGTCCCGTCGGCGAAGGCGCCGGCATTGTCCTCCGAACCGTCGATCCCGTCCGTGTCGGCGGCAAGCGCAAAGAGACCCGGCAGGCCATCGATGCCGCAGGCGAGGGACAGGAGGAACTCGCCGTTGCGCCCGCCCTTGCCCTTGCCCCTGATCGTCACGGTCGTCTCGCCGCCCGACAGCACGACGACGGGCTTGCGGAAAGGCCGGTCGCGACGCACCACCTCGGCGGCGATCGCCGCATGCACGCGGCCGACCTCGGCCGCCTCGCCCTCGATGGCGTCGGAAAGGATGACGGCCTCGACGCCCGCCGCGCGCGCCGCTTCGGCGGCGGCCTCCAGCGAGACGGCGGCGGAGGCAACGAGCTTGACCGCATTGCGGGCGAAGGCGGCATCGGACGGCAGCGGCGGCTCGTCCTTGCCGTCGCGGATGTGGCGCATCACGGCTTCGGGCAGGTCGAGGCGGTAGCGCTCGATGAGGCGCAGGGCATCCGCGCGGGTGGTCTCGTCCGCGATGGTCGGGCCGGAGGCGACGAGGGCGGGATTGTCGCCGGGAATGTCGGAGACGACGAGCGAGACGACGCGGGCCGGATGAGCAAGCGCGGCAAGCCGGCCGCCCTTGATGCGCGAGACCTGCTTGCGCACGGCGTTCATGGCGCTGATCGGCGCGCCGGAGGCGAGCAGCGCCTTGTTGACGGCGATCTCGTCGGCAAGCGTCAGGTCGCCGGCCGGCGCCGGCAGCAGGGCCGAACCGCCACCACAGACGAGGGCGACGACGAGGTCGTCCTCCGTGAGGCCCCGCACGGCGGCCATCAGCCGGCCGGAGGCGAGGAGCCCGCTGTCATCCGGCACCGGATGGGCGGCCTCCAGGATCTCGATGCGCTCGCAGGCGACGGCATAGCCGTAGCGCGTGACGACGACGCCGGTGAGCGGGCCGTCCCAGAGGCGCTCGAAGGCGCGCGCCATCTGCGCCGCGCCCTTGCCGGCGCCGATCACCACCGTGCGGCCCTTCGGCTTTTCCGGCAGGTTGGCGGCCAGCACCTTGTCCGGATCGGCGGCGGAGACCGCGACGGAAAAGAGATGTTCGAGAAAGGCGCGCGGATCGGCGATGGGCGGCATGGGTTCCTCCGGGTCACGCTGCGCCGGGCCTCGAAACGAGGGATTCCGGCAGCAGATTCAAAATTCTACAGTGGCCGTCGCCGTTCGCGGGACGCGCGGCGCTTCGGGCCCGGCAATTAAGCACAGCCCCTCACCCGCCCGCCAGCACCTCCCGATGAAAAAGAGCCGCGGCGGGGGATGAGGGGCCGCGCCGCCGCCTCCGGAAGGGGTAGCCGGGCGGGGCTCCCCTCCCCGCCCGGCCAGGCCGTCATGCGACGGCGTGGTTCGCCATGCGCTCCAGCGCCTTGACGAGACCTGAGTGATCGAGGCCGGCCTCGCCATGGGCGGCGCACTGGTTGAAGAGTTCCTGCGTGGACGCGGTGTTGGGCAGGGCGACGCCGAGCGCCTTGGCGCCCTGCAGCGCGAGGTTCAGGTCCTTCTGGTGCAGCGAGATGCGGAAGCCCGGATCGAAGGTGCGCTTGACCATGCGCTCGCCGTGCACTTCGAGAATGCGCGAGGAGGCAAAGCCGCCCATCAGCGCGGCGCGCACGCGCGCCGGATCGGCGCCGGCCTTCGAGGCGAAGACGAGGGCTTCGGACACCGCCTCGATGGTCAGCGCGACGATGATCTGGTTGGCGACCTTCGTCACCTGGCCGTCGCCGCAATCGCCGACGAGGGTGATGTTCTTGCCCATCAGCTGGAAGAGCGGCAGCGCCCGGTCGAAGCTTTCCTGCGAGCCGCCGGCCATGATGGAGAGCGAGGCGTTCCTGGCGCCGACCTCGCCGCCCGAGACCGGGCCATCGACATATTCGGCACCTGTCGCACGGATCTTCCTGGCAAATTCCTTGGTGGCGATCGGCGAGATCGAGCTCATGTCGATGACGAGCTTGCCGGCCGCAAGACCGTAGGAGACGCCGTTCTCGCCGAAGAGCACGTCTTCGACCTCGGGCGTATCGGGCAGCATGAGGATGATCGTGTCGACGGTCTCGGCCAGCACCTTCGGGCTATCGACGATCTTCAGGCCGTTGTCGATGAGTTCCTGACGCGGCGGGATTGCGAATTTTGAGGTGATCACCGTGTGGCCGGCGTCCTGAAGGTGACGCGCCATGGGGGTGCCCATGATGCCGAGGCCGATGAAACCGATATTTGCCATGATCTGAACTCCCAGACTTTCAGCTTTGAATGTGTTGTGTCTTCAGCGGCCGACTTCGGCCAGCCAGCCGAGGCCTTCCTGCGTCGTGGTGCGCGGCTTGTATTCGCAGCCGATCCAGCCGTCGTAGCCGAGCGCGTCGAGCGTCTTGAATACGAAGGGCCAGGCGATCTCGCCGGTGCCCGGTTCGCCCCGGCCCGGATTGTCGGCAAGCTGCACATGGGCGATCTGCGCCTGGTGCTTCCTGAACGTGCCGATCAGCTCGCCCTCGGTGCGCTGCTGGTGGTAGAGGTCGTACTGGATGAACAGGTTGTCGCTGCCCACCTCGGCGATGATGGAGGCCGCCTGGTCCGGGGTGTTGAGGTAGAAGCCCGGAATGTCGAAGCGGTTGATCGGCTCGATCAGAAGCCGGATTCCATGCTTGCCGAGCTCGCCAGCCGCCAGCTTCAGGTTGGCGACGAAGGTGGTGCGCAGCACCTCGTCCGGAACGCCGACCGGGGCGATGCCCGACAGGCAGTTGACCTGCCTGCAGCCGAGCGCCGTCGCATAGTCGATCGCCGAGGCCACGCCGCGGCGGAACTCGTCGACCCGGTCCGGCAGGACCGCGATGCCGCGCTCGCCGCCGGCCCAGTTGCCGGCCGGCAGGTTGTGCAGCACCTGCGTCAGGCCATTGAGATCGAGCGCGGCACGCAGCGCCTCCTTGTCGAAATCGTAGGGGAAGAGATATTCCACCCCTTCGAAGCCGGCCTTGGCGGCCAGCGCGAAGCGCTCGAGGAACGGCGCCTCGTTGAAGAGCATGGTCAGGTTGGCCGCGAATTTCGGCATGGTGTTTTCCTCTCTTCGTCTCAGTCCAGGAGGGCCAGCGTCGCCGTCGGGGCGTCTTCGCCGCGTTCGGCCAGGTCCTCGAATTCGACGACGGCATTGATGTCGGCGCCCATGGCGATGTTGGTGACGCGCTCGAGGATGAACTCGATGACGACGGGGACCTGGTGCTCCTTCATCAGCGCCTGCGCGGTGTTGAAGGCTTCCTGGAACTCGTTCGGGCTGCGCACGCGGATCGCCTTGCAGCCGAGGCCTTCGGCGACGGCGACGTGGTCGACACCATAGCCGGCTTCCGAATCGCCCGATGCATTGATGTTGTCGAAGGCGAGCGAGACCTCGAAGTCCATGTTGAAGCCGCGCTGGGCCTGGCGGATGAGGCCGAGATAGGAATTGTTCACGACCACATGCAGATAGGGCAGCTTGTGCTGGGCGCCGACCGCCAGCTCCTCGATGAGGAACTGGAAGTCATAGTCGCCGGACAGGGCGACGATCGGGCGATCGGGATCGGCGGCGCGCACGCCGAGCGCGGCGGGCAGCGTCCAGCCGAGCGGGCCGGCCTGGCCGCAGTTGATCCAGTTGCGCGGCTTGTAGACATGCAGGAACTGCGCGCCGGCGATCTGGGAAAGACCGATGGTCGAGACGTAGCAGGTGTCGCGGGCAAAGGCCTTGTTCATCTCCTCGTAGACGCGCTGCGGCTTCAGCGGCGTGTGGTCGAAATGGGTCTTGCGCAGCATGGTGCGCTTGCGCTCCTGGCACTCCTCGGCCCAGGCCGACCAGTCGCGCAGCTTGCCGGCGACCTTCCATTCGGTCGCGACGTCGAGGAACATCTTCAGCGCGGCGCCGGCATCCGAGACGATGCCGAAATCCGGCGTGAAGACGCGGCCGATCTGGGTCGGTTCGATATCGACATGGACGAAGGTGCGGCCTTCCGTATAGGTCGGGATATTGCCGGTGTGGCGGTTGGCCCAGCGGTTGCCGACGCCGAGGACGAAGTCGGAGGCGAGCAGCGTCGCGTTGCCGTAGCGGTGCGAGGTCTGCAGGCCGCACATGCCGGCCATCAGCCGGTGGTCGTCCGGGATCGTGCCCCAGCCCATCAGCGTCGGGATGACGGGAACGCCGGTGATCTCGGCGAACTCGACCAGGAGGTCCGAGGCATCCGCGTTGATGATGCCGCCGCCGGCGACGATCAGCGGACGCTCGGCTGCGTTCAGCATGGCGAGGGCCTTTTCGGCCTGGGCCCGGGTGGCGGCCGGCTTGTAGGGTTCGAGCGAGGCATAGGCGTCGATGTCGAACTCGATCTCGGCGAGCTGGACGTCGATCGGCAGGTCGATCAGCACCGGGCCGGGACGGCCGGAGCGCATCGTGTGGAACGCCTTCTGGAAGACATAGGGGACGAGGCCCGGCTCCATGACGGTGACGGCCCATTTTGTGACGGGCGCGGCGATCTTGGCGATATCGACCGCCTGGAAGTCCTCCTTGTCGAGGCGGGCGCGCGGCGCCTGGCCGGTGATGCACAGGATCGGGATCGAATCGGCGGAGGCCGAATAGAGGCCGGTGATCATGTCGGTGCCGGCCGGGCCCGACGTGCCGATGCACAGGCCGATATTGCCGGCGCGGGCCCTTGTATAACCCTCGGCCATGTGGCTTGCGCCCTCGACGTGGCGGGCGAGCACGTGGCGGACCGTGCCGCGCGCCTTCAGCGCCGAATAGAAGGGATTGATCGCAGCGCCCGGAACGCCGAAGGCACAATCGATGCCTTCCTTCTCCAGAACCAGGACCGCTGCATCGACAGCACGCATTTTAGCCATGGGATTTCCTCCGTCTCTTGAGAATGAAGGTAGCGCATCTGTTCCTGCGCGCAATCATAAAATGGAAATCAATCCCATCAGATGGAAATAAACATTTTCAACGAAACTGGAACAATCGCCACGGGCCGGCTATGTCATGGATGGGGTCGACAACGGCAGTCATATCGCAATTCCCCTCATCCGACCCTTCGGGCCACCTTCTCCCCGGAGAAGATGCCGGCAGGCGGACGAGGGGTCTTGCGGCAAGCGGAAGAAGAGGCAGGGCATGGCGGAGCAGCAGGAGAAGACGCGGGGGCGGCCCGGCCGCAAGGCCGGCGAGAATGCGGCACCGTCCTCGGTGCAGGTGCTGGACCGCAGCCTGAGACTTCTCGATCTCGTGGCGCAGGCGGACGGCGCGGCGCTCACCGACCTTGCAGACCAGTCGGCCATGGCGCCCTCCACCGTGCACCGCCTGCTGACCTCGCTCGCCCAGCACGGCATGATCGCCCATGACGCGGAGACCGGCGCCTGGACGATCGGCGTGAAGGCCTTCGAGATCGGCACGGCCTATCTGCGCTTCCGCAAGCTCGGCACGATCAGCCGGCCGTTCCTCAAGCAGCTGATGGAGGGCTGCGGCGAGACCGCCAACATCGCCATCGAGGACGACGGCGACGTGGTCTTCATCTCGCAGGTGGAAAGCCATGCGCCGATGCGCGCCTTCTTCCGCCCCGGCCGACGCGGTCCGATCCACGCCTCCGGCATCGGCAAGGCGATCCTCTCCACCTGGCCGGATGCCCGCATCGAGGCGCTGCTTTCCGGCCGCACGCTGCAGCATTTCACCGACAAGACGCGCGACACGATCCCGACGCTGCTCGAGGATATCGGAAAGATCCGCGCCCGCGGATGGTCTATCGACGACGAGGAGCACACGCTCGGCATGCGCTGCGTGGCCGCACCGATCTTCGACGAATATGGCGAGGCGGTGGCCGGCATTTCCGTATCCGGCCCGGCGGTGCGCCTGCCCGACAGCAAGGTCGACGCCTTCGGCCCGGTCGTCAGGGCGGCGGCGGAGGGGTTGACCAAGGCGATGGGCGGGCGGGTGAGATAAAGCCATCCCGAGCAAACGCCCCCGCCGCATTTCTCCCGAAACCCTCTCCTCCGTCATGCTCGGGCCTGACCCGAGCATCCATGTCACAAGCGAAGAGGCGTCATGTGGATCCTCGGCTCAAGGCCGAGGATGACGATGGCGTGTGCGGCGCCGGCAGGCGAACACGTCCCCGCCATGCCGGATTTCAGGCCGTTTCGAGAACCCGCTTTTCAGAAGCGCCCGCCTTGCCCTTGCCCTTCATCGCCTTGCCGGCGACATAGACCTCGGCGACGCAGCGGTCGTCGCCCATGGTCTGCAGGATGAAGAGCTCCTCCGCCAGCGAGGTGGCGGTGCGCATGCGGTATTCCATCGCCGACTTGCCGGAGGAATCAAGCACGACGATATCCGCATCGGCCCCGGCATGCAGCGAGCCGATATGCTTCTCAAGCCCGAGCGCGCGGGCATTGCCCAGTGTCAGGCGGTAGAAGGAATTGAACGGCGTCAGCTTCTGGCCGTTGAGGTGCAGCACCTTGTAGGCCTCGTCCATCGTTTCCAGCATGGAGAAGCTGGTGCCGGCGCCGACATCCGTCGCCACCGACCAGCGCGCGCCGAGCCGGTCGAACCTGTCGCGGTCGAAGAGGCCCGAGCCGAGGAAGAGGTTGGACGTCGGGCAGAAGACGCCGACGGCGCCCGTCTCGGCGAGCACGGAAACCTCGCGGTCGCTGAGATGGATGCAATGGCCGAGCAGCATGCGGTCGTTCAGCAGGCCGTAACGGGCGTAGATGTCCGTATAGTCCTTCGCCTGCGGGTAGAGCGAGGTGGCGAACGCGATTTCGTCGCGGTTCTCGGAAAGATGCGTCTGCACGAAGCAGGTCGGGTGCTCGGCGACGAGCGCCTGGCTCATCTCCATCTGCCCGGGCGTCGAGGTGATGGCGAAGCGCGGGCTGATCGCGTAGTGCGCGCGGCCGCGGCCGTGCCATTTTTCGATGAGCCGCTTCGTCTCGTCATAGCCCTGCTGCGGCGTGTCGCGCAGGGCGTCGGGCGCGTTGCGGTCCATCATCACCTTGCCGCCGACCATGCGCATGCCGCGCGCCTCGGCCGCAGAGAAATAGGCCTCGACGCTTTCGGGATGCACCGAGCAATAGGCGACGGCGGTCGTCGTGCCGTTCGAGATCAATTCGTCCATGAAGCGGTCCGCCACGGCGACGGCATGGGCGGCCTCGGCGAACTTCTGCTCCTCGACGAAGATATAGGCGTTCAGCCATTCCAGGAGCTGCGCGCCATAGGAGGCAATCGCCTGGGTCTGCGGGAAATGCAGGTGCGTGTCGATGAGGCCCGGCAGCACGAGGTGCGGACGATGGTCGGCGACCGCAACGCCGGGGCCGGCGCGCCTGGAGACCTCGGCATGCTCGCCGATCTCGACGACCTTGCCGCCCCGCACGAAGACCGCGCCGTCCTCGATGTAGCGCCAGGCGGCCGTGTCGTCGATGCCCTGCGGTTCGGAAAGGAAGGTCAGCACGCGGCCGCGGATCAGGAGTTCGCTCATTGGGTCTTCTCCCCGCTGATGGCGCTTTCGTACCAGGCGACGAGCAGGCGGCGCTCCTCGTCGGAGATTTGGGTCACGTTGGCCGGCGGCATGGCGTGCGAGCGGCCGGCCTGCAGGTAGATCTCGCGGGCGTGGTTGGCGATCTCGCCGTCCGTTTCCAGGACGACGCCCTTCGGCGCCGTGATGATGCCCTCCCAGCCCGGCTCCCTGGCATGGCACATGGCGCAGCGGCCGAGAACGGTGTCGCGCACCTTGGGGAAGGCTTCAGCCGTGACGAAGGGCTGCTGGCTGGCCGAGACCTTCGCGTCGGCCGTCTCGCCGGTCAGCACCTTCGGCACGGTGGAGAGCCACATGACGATGACGAAGAGCAGCGCGGTGGCAAGCCAGGTCCAGGTCGGGTTGCCGGCATTGGCATGGGTGGTGTTGAAGTAGTGGCGGATCGTGACGCCCATCAGGAAGACGAGCGAGGCGATGATCCAGTTGAACTCGGTGCCGAAGGCCAGCGGATAGTGGTTCGACAGCATCAGGAACAGCACCGGCAGCGTCAGGTAGTTGTTGTGGGTCGAGCGCTGCTTGGCGATCTTGCCGTATTTCGGATCGGGCGTGCGGCCGGCGATGAGGTCGGCGACGACGATCTTCTGGTTCGGAATGATGATGAAGAACACGTTGGCCGACATGATCGTCGCCGTGAAGGCGCCGAGATGGAGGAACGCGGCGCGGCCGGTGAAGAGCTGTGTATAGCCCCAGGCGACGACGACGAGGATGAAGTAGAGCGCGATCATCAGCCGCGTGTTGTCGTTGCCGAAGGGCGACTTGCAGATCAGGTCGTACATGATCCAGCCGAAGGCGAGCGAGGCCAGCGAAATGCCGATCGCCACCGGTTTGGAGACATCGAGCACGTTCGGATCGATCAGGTAGAGGTCGGCGCCCGCGTAATACAGAAGACAGAGCATGCCGAAGCCGGACAGCCAGGTGACGTAGCTCTCCCATTTGAACCAGACGAGATGCTCCGGCATGTTGGCCGGCGCCACCAGGTATTTCTGGATGTGGTAGAAGCCGCCGCCATGCACCTGCCATTCCTCGCCATGGGCGCCCGGCGGCAGCGCGGGGTGTTTCTTCAGGCCCAGGTCGAGCGCGACGAAATAGAACGACGAGCCGATCCAGGCGATCGCCGTGATGACATGCAGCCAGCGGACGGCGAACATCAACCAATCCCAGGCTATGGCATATTCGTACATAGGGACCTCCTCCCATTTTCCATGGGCTTGTTTGCCATCAAGTGATTTTCACGGAAATCCCGGCGAATCCCGAACACTTTCAAAAAAATCTAAAAGATGGCCGCCTCTTTGCTCGGCACGCCGATGTGGTAGAAAGAGCCATGTCCTATCTCGATAATGTGCGCGTCTTCGTTCGCGTGGTCGAACTCGGTACCCTTTCGGCGGCGGGGCGCGACCAGCGCGTCACCCCCGCGGTCGCCAGCAATCGCATCAAGGAACTGGAGCGCCATCTCGGCGTGCGGCTGTTCAACCGCACGACGCGCAAGCTCTCGCCGACCGAGCACGGCCGCGTGTTCTACGAGGGCGCGGTGAAGATCATCGAGGCGGTGAACGAGGCGGAGGCGGCGATCGCGGACCTGTCGCGCAACCCCAAGGGCTCGCTCCGCATCACCGCGCCGCTCGGCATCGGCCGGCGCCTCATCGCGTCGGGCATTCCGGAATTCCACGACAAGTATCCCGACATCGAGGTGCGGGTGCGCCTGTCGGACCACAATGTCGATATCCTCGCCGAGGGCGTCGACGTCGCCTTCAAGCTCGGCGTGCTGGAGGATTCGAACCTGCGCATGCGCGGCATCCTCAATTGCGAGCGCGTGCTCTGCGCCTCGCCGGCCTATCTTTCCCGCCGCGGCACGCCGAGGACGGCCGATGCGCTGATCGCCGACAAGCACGACTGTCTGCTGCTGCGCTATCCCGGCTCGAAGGAATATTACTGGACGCTGGTGACCGCCGAGGGCGTGCGCAAGTTCGAGGTCGCCGGGCCCTATGACAGCGACGACGGCGACGTGCTGACGCAATGGGCGCTGGAAGGCCGCGGCATCATCAACAAGCCGCTCTTCGAGGTGAAGGCCCATCTTGCCGAGGGCCGCCTGGTGGAGATCCTGAAGGACAGCCCGCCCGCCTCCGTGCAGCTCGCCGCGATCTATCCGCACAAGCGTTTCCAGGATCCCAAGGTGCGGCTGATGATCGATTTCATGGCCGAGCGATGTCAGCGGCTGATCGGCCGGCTGCTCGGAGAGGAGATCGACGGCGGCAAAGCCGAGCCGGTTGAAGCAGACAGCGAGAAATAGTATATTTCTTCCAATAATGTACTAGATGGAGAAGCTCATGTCCTTCGCCTCCATGACCAGCGCCGACTTCAACCAGAATCCGAGCAAGGCGAAGAAGGCGGCAAACGAAGGCCCCCTCGTCATCACCGAGCATGGCGAGGCGCGCTATGTGCTTGTCCGCTACAGCGACTTCAAGGACCATTGGCGAAAGTCGAAAAGCCTGTATGACGCCCTCAACCACAAGGGTTCCAGGTTCGATGACGATTTTGCGCCCGAACGCGCCAGCTTCGAGGGCCGGGACGTCGAATTCTGATGGCATTCCTGCTCGATACGAACGTTGTTTCCGCATCCCGCAGGGCTGGGCGTCAGGCCGCTGAGTTCCAGGAATTTCTCCACGCGTTCGATGTCGAGACCGCTTATCTATCGACGGTAACGATCATGGAGATCGAGTTCGGCATACAACGCGAACGTCTTCGCAATCCCGATTTTGCCGATGACCTTTCCTTGTGGCTGACGGCCGTCGTGCTGCCGGAATTTTCCGCAAGGCTCCTGCCGTTCGATATGCAGGCGGCCTCGATCGCAGGTCGATTGCCGACACCCGGCAGGAGACCGACCGCCGACGGCATGATCGCGGCGACCGCACTCGCCAACGATCTGGTCCTCGTCACACGCAACCTTTCGGACTTCCAGCCGCTCGGCGTCCCATGCCTCAACCCGTGGGAAAAGGCTGCCGGGAAATAGACTGCTTCAATCCCTGACGGGAACCGCATCCTGACGCGCGCCTGCCCAGGTCAGCGCGGCCGTCATGATCTCGGCGGTCGCAAGCGCCGCGATCACCGCCGGGCGCTTGTCCTTCACGAACGTGCCGCCGATCGGGCAGACGAGGCGGGTGAAAAGGTCGGGCTGGCCGATCTCGCGCGACAGCCAGTTGCGGAAGGTGATGCGCTTGGTCTTCGAGCCGATCATGCCGACATAGGCGGCGTCGTTGCGCTTCAGCGCCTCGGCCGTGATCAGGAAATCCAGCGCGTGGTCATGGGTCAAAACGACGAAGCTGCTGCCGGCCGGCGCATCGCGCACCACGGCCTCGGGCATGGCGGTGAGGCAGGTCTCGATGCGCGGCACCGTCGAGGCGACAAGCTCGTCCTCGCGGGTATCCACCAGCACGACGCGCAGCGGGGCGAGCGACAGCGCCATGGCGAGCGCATCGCCGACATGGCCGGCGCCGAAGACGTAGACATGCGGCCTCAGGGCCATCTCGCGGTCGCTGCGGGCGATAAGGTCGCGCGCCAGCGCCGGGTTCATGGCGGTGAAGGACAGGCCGACGCGCCCGCCGCAGCACTGGCCGATCTCCGGGCCGAGCGGCACGCTCATCGGCGCGGCGGCCGCGCCCGAGCGCAGCGCGCGCCTGGCCTGGTCGATCGCCATATATTCGAGCTGCCCGCCGCCGATCGTCGCGAAGATCTCCCGTTCCGAGACCAGCATGAAGGCGTCCGTATCGCGCGGCGTGGACCCTGCCGCGCCCGTCACCTCGACCAGGATCGACCCCGGCGCCCGGCGCAGGAAATCCCGGATGTCTTCGCGCACGGCGGGCATGGCCTCACCCCTTGCTTTCTTTGCCGCAATTCCGGACGGAAAACCGCATCACACTTTTCCTGGAATTGCTCGGGCCGCCTTGAGGCGTTCGATCGCCATCAGCACGCGCTCGGGCGTCGCCGGGGCGTCGAGCCGCGGGCAGATCCTGTGGTCCGCCACGCTCGCCACCGCGTCCGACAGCGCATGCAGCACGGCAAGGCCGAGCGGCAGCGGCGGCTCGCCCACCGCCTTGGAACGGTGGATCGTCGGCTCATAGGCTTCCGACCAGTCGGTCAGCGCCACGTTGAAGATCTTCGGGCGATCCGAGGCGAGCGGGATCTTGTAGGTGGAGGGTGCGTGGGTGCGAAGCCGCCCCTTGCCGTCCCACCACAGTTCCTCCGTGGTCAGCCAGCCCATGCCCTGGATGAAGCCGCCCTCGACCTGGCCGATGTCGATGACCTTGTTCAGCGACCGGCCGGTATCGTGCAGGATGTCGGTGCGCTCGACGACATATTCGCCGGTCAGCGTATCGACCGAGACCTCCGAGCAGGCCGCGCCATAGGCGTAGTAGTAGAAGGCGTGGCCCCGGCCCTTCGAGCGGTCCCAGTGGATCTTCGGCGTCTTGTAGAAGCCGGCCGCCGAGAGCTGGACGCGGGCCATGTAGGCCTTCTTCACAAGATCGTTGAAGGCCATCTCGGCATTGCCGATGCGCACCCGGTTCGGCAGGAAGACGACCTGGTCGCGCGGCACCTGATGGCTTTCCGCGGCGAAATCGATCAGCCGGTCCTTGATCTGGCGCGCCGCGTTCTGCGCCGCCATGCCGTTGAGGTCGGCGCCGGACGAAGCCGCCGTCGGCGAGGTATTCGGCACCTTGGCCGTCGTCGTCGCCGTGATCTTCACCCGGTCGAGGTCGATCTGGAACTCTTCCGCCACCACCTGCGCCACCTTCAGGTGCAGGCCTTGGCCCATTTCCGTGCCGCCATGGTTCATGTGCACGGAACCGTCCGTGTAGACATGCACCAGCGCGCCGGCCTGGTTGGATTCCGTCTTGGTGAAGGAGATGCCGAACTTGACCGGCGTCAGCGCGAGGCCGCGCTTGACGATGCGGCTCTTCGCGTTGAACGCGCGGATCGCCTCGCGCCGGCCGGCATAGTCGGCGCTTTCCTCAAGCTCCGCGACGATACGCTGGATGATGCAGTCCTCCACCTTCTGGTGGTAGGGCGTGAGGTTGCGGGTCCCCTCGACGCCCATCGCGTCGTAGAAGTTCAGCTTGCGGATCTCGAGCGGGTCCTTGCCGACGGCGAAGGCCACCTCGTCGATGACGCGCTCGGCGCCCACCATGCCCTGCGGGCCGCCGAAGCCGCGGAAGGCGGTGTTCGAGACGGTGTTGGTGTGCAGGAGCGCCGTCCTGGCGTGCACATGCGGGAAGAAATAGGCATTGTCGCAGTGGAACAGCGCGCGGTCGCCCACCGGACCGGAGAGGTCCGCCGAAAAACCGGCCCGGAGCGCGAAGGTGTAGTCGATGCCGAGGATGCGGCCCTCGTCGTCGAAGCCGACATCGTAATCGATGGCGAAATCGTGCCGCTTGCCGGTCGCCACCATGTCCTCGTCGCGGTCGAGCCGGAGCTTGACGGCGCGGCCCAGCTTCTTGGCGGCGATGGCGGCGAGCGCGGCGCACTGGTTGGCCTGGGTCTCCTTGCCGCCGAAGCCGCCGCCCATGCGGCGCACCTCCACGGTCACGGCATGGCTCGGCACGCCGAGCGCGTGGGCGACGAGGTGCTGCGTCTCGCTCGGCCCCTGGGTGGAGCAGTAGACGGTGACCTCGTCGTCCTCGCCGGGCACGGCGAGCGAGACCTGGCCTTCGAGATAGAAATGGTCCTGTCCGCCGAGCCGCATGCGGCCCTTCACCCGGCGCGGCGCGCTATCGAGGGCGGCGGCGGCATCGCCGCGCTTCAGCGTCAGCGGCGGAAAGACCTGCCGGTGCGTCTTCTGGTCGAGGTCCCAGATGTCGATATTGGCGGGAAGCTCCTCGTATTCGACCCTGGCGAGGCGCGCGGCGCGGCGGGCCTCCTCGCGTGTCTCAGCGATGACGCAGAAGATCGGCTGGCCGTGGAACTCCACCTTGCCGGCGGCGAGCACGGGATCGTCGTGCATGCCGGAGGGCGAGATGTCGTTGTCGCCGGGAATGTCCTCGTGGGTCAGCACGTCGACGACGCCGGGGGCGGCGCGCACGGCCGAAAGGTCGAGGGATTTCACGGCGCCATGGGCGACGGTGGAAAGGCCGAGGCCGGCATGCAGCGTGCCGGCGGGCTCGGTGATGTCGTCGATATAGACGGCCGTGCCGGCGACGTGCTTGTGCGCGGAATCGTGGCGCGGGCTCGCATGCACGCCGCCGGTGATCTTTTCCGCCTTGAGGTCTGGAGTGTGCTTGTTCATGGCTTACGCAGCCTCGTATCTGGACACCTGCGCGGCTTCCCCGCTGGTCGTCGTTTCCACATAGAACCGCAGGAGCAGGTTCCTGGCCACCAGCGCGCGGTATTCCGCGGTCGCGCGCATGTCGGTCAGCGGCGTGTAGTCCTCGGCATATTTCGCCATGGCCGCTTCCACCGTCGCCTCGGTCCAGCTCTGGCCGAGCAGCGCCTTCTCGACGGCGAAGGCGCGCTTCGGCGTCGCCGCCATGCCGCCATAGGCGATGGTGATGGCGGCGACCGTGCCGTCGGCGGCAAGCGCCAGGCGGAAGGCGCCGAGCGTTGCGGTAATGTCCTCGTCGCGGCGCTTGGTCACCTTGTAGACGGCGAACTTTTCCGCCGCGGGAGGAACGGGCACCTTAAGGGATTCCACGAATTCGCCGGGCTGGCGGTCCTGCTTGCCATAGGCGATGAAGAAATCCTCGAGCGGGATGGTGCGCCGTTCCGCGCCCTTGCGCAAGGTCACCGACGCGCCGAGCGCGATCAGCGCCGGCGGCGTGTCGCCGATCGGCGAGCCGTTGGCGACATTGCCGCCGATCGTGCCCATGTTGCGCACCTGCTGGCCGCCGATGCGGGTGATGAGCGGGCCGAGCGCCGGAATGTGCCGCGAGAGCGTCGCGATGGCCTCGCTATAGGTAACGCCCGCGCCAAGGGTGATCACATCGTCCTTTACCGTGATCGCCTTCATCTCCTGGAGGCCGGCGATGAAGACGACCGGCGTGATGTCGCGCATGTGCTTGGTGACCCACAGGCCGACATCGGTGGAGCCGGCCACCACCGTGGCGGCGGGTTCGGCCTCCAGCACGGCGGCGAAATCATCGAGGTTCGCCGGCACGACGAACCGCTTCCTGCCCTCGCCGATCTCGACGCGCGCGCCGTCGGCAAGCGCCTTGAGGCGCGCGATCATCGCCTGGCGTTCGGCAAGCAACGGGTCCTTCTCCGTGCCGCCATAGCTGGAGATGGCGCGGGCGGCGCGCAGGATCGGCTCGTAGCCGGTGCAGCGACAGAGATTGCCCTGCAGCGCCGTCTCGATCTCCTGGTCGGTCGGGTTGGGCGACTGCATCCACAGCGCATAGAGCGACATGACGAAGCCCGGCGTGCAGAAGCCGCATTGCGAGCCGTGGTAATCCACCATGGCCTGCTGCACGGGGTGCAGGCGGCCGTCGCCGGCGGCGAGATGCTCGACGGTGACGACATGACAGCCGTCCAGCGAGCCGAGGAAGCGGATGCAGGCATTGACGCCCTCGTAGACAAGGCCGCCCTCGGGCGTCAGCCGGCCCACCAGCACCGTGCAGGCGCCGCAGTCGCCCTCGGCGCACCCTTCCTTGGTGCCCTTGAGCAGGCGCGCGAGGCGCAGCCAGTCGAGCAGCGTCTGGTCCGGCGCGACGTCGCTGAGCGCGACGTCGCGGCCGTTGAGGATGAAGTGCAGTTCCGAGCGGATGTTGGCGGCCGCCATGGCTTAGCTCCCGCGGTAGGTGGAATAGCTGAAGGGCGAGACGAGCAACGGTACATGGTAGTGCACGCCCTCGTCGGCAAGGCCGAAGCGGATCGGGATGAGGTCGAGGAACATCGGGCCATCCCCCGTGCGGCCGAGATAATCGCCGGCGTGGAAGCGCAGCTCGTAGGTGCCGGCCTTCATCGTCTCGCCGGCCAAGAGCGGCGCATCGCAGCGGCCGTCGTCGTTCGTCTCGGTGGTCTTGAGAAGGTGCAGCGTGTCGCCCTCCACCCTGTAGAGATCGATGCGCAGGCCTTCCGCCGGCTTGCCGCGCGCCGTGTCCAGCACATGGGTCGTGAGGCGGCCGGCCCCTTGCGAATGAGTTTGCATGTTTTTCCTCCCGAACACAGCGCTCCGATAATCACTATCCACCAGCCCCATGCCACTGAAAAGCAGCAGGATCGTTCGAGACTTTCAAAATTTCCGTGGGGAATGGCGCAGCCGATTTGCGGTTAGAAATTCCGCATCGAAAACGTTTGGAGGAGCGTTCCCATGCGATATTGCCGTGACATGCACGGATATGGACAGACACCGCCGGCCGCCCGGTGGCCGGGCGAGGCGCGCGTCGCCGTGCAGTTCGTGCTGAACTACGAGGAGGGCGGCGAGAACTGCGTGCTGCATGGCGATGCGGCATCCGAGGCCTTTCTCTCCGAGATCGTCGGCGCCGCCCAATGGCCGGGCCAGCGCCACTGGAACATGGAATCGATCTACGAATACGGCGCGCGCGCCGGCTTCTGGCGCCTGCACCGGCTTTTGACGGAAAAGAACGTGCCCGTCACGGTCTACGGCGTCGCCACCGCGCTCCGCCGTTCGCCCGCCCAGGTGGCCGCCATGCTGGAGGCCGGCTGGGAGATCGCCTCGCACGGCCTCAAATGGGTCGAGCACAAGGACATGACGGCGGAGGACGAACGCGCCGCCATCGCCGAGGCGATCCGCCTGCACACGCTCGTCACCGGCGAGCGGCCGCGTGGCTGGTATACCGGCCGCTGTTCGGTGAACACCGTCGATCTCGTCGCCGAGGCGGGCGGCTTCGACTATATCTCCGACACCTATTCCGACGACCTGCCCTACTGGTACGAGCACGGCGGCCGGCAGCAGCTCATCATCCCCTATACGCTCGACGCCAACGACATGCGTTTCGCGACGCCCCAGGGCTTCAACAGCGGCGACCAGTTCTTCAGCTACCTGAAGGACAGCTTCGATGCGCTCTATGCGGAAGGCGCCAAGGGCAGCCCGAAAATGATGAGCATCGGCCTGCACTGCCGCCTGATCGGCCGGCCGGGCCGCGTCATGGCGCTCGCCCGCTTCATCGACTATGTGCAGAGCCACGAGAAGGTCTGGATCGCGCGGCGCATCGACATCGCCGAGCACTGGGCGAAGACCCATCCGCCGCAGACGCCGGCCGAGCGCCCCTCGCAGATGACCGAAGAGGCCTTCGTCGCGCGTTTCGGCGGCGTGTTCGAACATTCCGACTGGGTCGCCCGCCGCGCCTTCGCCGACGAACTTTCGCCGGCGAACGACACGGCGACCGGCCTTGCCGCCGCCCTCACCTTCCAGTTCCGCGCGGCCAGCGATGCCGAGCGGCTTCGCGTGCTCGTCGCCCACCCGGACCTTGCCGGCAAGCTGGCCCAGGCGAAACGCCTTACCGCGAGCTCCACCGAGGAACAGGCCTCCGCCGGCCTCGACGCGCTGACCGACGCGGAGCGCGCCCGCTTCACCGAATTGAACGAGGCCTATGTGAGGAAATTCGGCTTCCCGTTCATCATCGCCGTGCGCGACAACACGAAGGCCGGCATCCTCGCCGCCTTCGAGGCCCGCATCGGCAACGACCGCGACACCGAGCTTTCCACCGCCTGCCGGCAGGTGGAGCGCATCGCGCTGCTGCGGCTCAAAGCCATGCTGCCGGCCTGAGAGCGGAACCATGTCGACCGGCGCCCTGCCCGCCTTCACGCGCGGAACGATCAACCTAGCCTCGGCGGGCCTCGGGGCAAGGGCCATCTTCGCGACGGACGAGTTCTTCGGGCCGCTGTCGCGCCTGCTGGCCGATGAACCCGCGGTCTACCGGCCGGGCGTCTACGACGACAACGGCAAATGGATGGACGGCTGGGAAACCCGCCGTCGCCGGGGACCCGGCCACGACCATGCCGTCATCGCGCTGGCAACGCCCGGCCGCATCCGCGGCTTCGACGTCGATACGGCCCATTTCACCGGCAACTTCCCGACGGCCTGCGCCATCGAGGCCTGCCATGCGCCGGAAGGGCCGGATGCACGGACATCCTGGACGGCGGTGCTGGGTCCAAGCCCGCTCGGGCCAGGCGCCCAGCATTTCTTCGACTGCGCCGACGACGGGCTCTACAGCCATGTGCGGCTGCGCATCTATCCCGACGGCGGCGTGGCGCGGCTGCGCGTCTACGGCAAGCCGGTGCTCGACCGGACGGCGATCGGCGGCGAGCCGATCGACCTTGCGGCGGCGCTCGCCGGCGGAGAGGTCCTCGCGCTTTCGAACGGGCATTACGGCCACCAGCGCTTGCTCGCGCCCGGCCGCGGCATCAATATGGGTGACGGCTGGGAGACCAGCCGCCGCCGCGTGCCCGGCCACGAATGGATCGTGGTCAGGCTCGCAGCACGGGCGACGATCGAAAGCATCGTCGTCGATACCGCCCATTTCAAGGGCAACTACCCGGATGCCTGCTCCCTGCAGGCCGCCGACCTGACGGGCGCGACGGGGGACCTCCCCACCCTTGTCACCGCCGCGTCGATGTTCTGGCAGGAGATCCTGCCCGAGCAGAAGCTCGCCGCCGACCGCATCCATACGTTCGGCGGCACTCTCGTGAAACGGGCGGGTGCCGTGACGCATGTCCGCCTGAACATCCATCCGGACGGCGGCGTGAGCCGCCTGCGTGTTTTTGGCCATCCGGCCGAGGGAGGAAAGACATGAAGACCATCGAGATCAAGCCGCTCACCCGCGAGGCCTTCGCGCCCTTCGGCCAGGTGATCGAGCAGGAAGGCGCGCATACCTTCCCGATCAATGCGGGCAAGTGCACCCGTTACCATGACCTCGCCAATATCGAGACGACGGGCGAGAAGGCCCGGCCGATGATCAGCCTCCTGCGCGGCGAGCCCTATCTGCTACCGCTGGAGCTGACGATGGTCGAGCGCCATCCGCTCGGCAGCCAGGCCTTCATTCCGCTCGGCGACGCCTCCTTCCTCGTCGTCGTCGCCGAGGAGACGGAGAACGGCCCCGCCGAGCCGATCGCCTTCCGCACCGCGCCCGGCCAGGGCGTCAATATCGGCCGCAATGTCTGGCACGGCATCCTGACGCCGCTCGACACGGTCTCGGATTTCGCCGTGGTGGACCGCGGCGGCGAGGGCGTGAACCTCGAGGAGCATTTCTACGCCGAACCCTTCCTGATCCGCTGATCCGCCCACCGGGATCACGGATCCGCCGGCCCGCCTCCACGGGCCGGCACTTTTTTATCCTCCTTGACAAATTTTCCTGTCAATGGAATCCTGCCGCATGCTCGATCTCGATATCCTCGACACGCCGGCCGCCGCGGCGCTTGCCCTCGACCCGATCAAGGCGCGCCTGCTCGCCGAGCTTTCCGCTCCCGCCTCCGCGGCGACCCTCGCCGGCCGGGTGGGCCTGACGCGCCAGAAGGTGAACTACCACCTCAAGGCGCTGGAAGACGAGAAGCTGGTGGAACAGGCCGAGGCGCGCCGATGGGGCGGCATCACGGAGCGGCTGATGGTGGCGACGGCGCGCTCCTATGTCGTCTCGCCCGCCGCGCTCGGGCCGGTCGGCGCCGATCCCGGCATTTCCGGCGACCGGTTTTCGGCAAGCTATCTCGTGGCGCTCGCCGCCCGCATCGTGCGCGAGGTCGGTGCGCTCTGGCGCGGCGCCCGCGCCGCGGACAAGCGGCTTGCCACGCTTTCCATCGACGCGACGATCCGCTTCGCCTCCCCCGCCGCGCGCGCCGCCTTCACGGCCGACCTCACCGAGGCGATCGCGACCCTCGTCGCCCGCTACCACGACGAAAAGGCCCCGGGCGGACGGGCGCACCGGCTGGTGGTCGCCGCCTATCCCGCACCGACAAACCAGGAAAGGAAGTCCGATGCCGACGAAATTTGACGCAAGCGGCAAGCGCTGGGTGGAAATGGAGTTTCTCGTCCCCGGCACGCCCGAGGAGGTCTGGCAGGCCATGGCGACCGGGCCCGGCAATGCCGCCTGGTTCACCCGGGCCGAGATCGAGGAGAAGATCGGCGGCCAGCTGACCTTCCACTTCATGCCGGGGGTCACCTCCGGCGGCACGGTCACCGGCTGGGAGCCGCCGCACCGCTTCGGCTATGTGGAGGTGGGCTGGGCGGAGAATGCCCCGCCGGTCGCCACCGAGATCTCCATCATCGCCCGCTCGGGCGACCAGTGCCTCGTGCGCATGGTGCATTCCCTCTTCAGCGCGACGGACGACTGGGACGACCAGATGGAGGGCTTCGAATCCGGCTGGCCCGCCTTCATCGAGGTGCTGCGGCTCTATCTCGCGCACCATGCCGGCCAACCTGCCGCCTCCTTCCAGCTCTCGGCCGAGGCGACGGGCGAGGCCCTCGTCGTCTGGCGCAAGCTGCTCGACGGGCTCGGCCACGAGACGGCCGATGTTGGCGAGAACTGGACCGTCGAAGCCGGCGAGACGTTTTTCGGCGAGGTCGTCGGCGTGCGGCAGGACGACAGGCAGCGTTATGTCCTCGTGCGCATCGACGGCGAGGCGCCCGGTGTCGGCCTTTTCGGCCTCTACCGCTCGGGCGAGACGATCCGCCTCAGCGTCTGCCGCTTCTTCTACGGAAAGAGGGCCGCGGAGATGGCCGCGGCAAGCGAGCCGGTCTGGCAGGCCTGGCTCGACGGCGTCGCCAAATCCTGACATGCAAAACGGGCCGCGTTCATCACGCGGCCCGTTTCCGTCGGAGAAAATCCCCTTACTCCGCGAAAAAGGCGAAGCGGATGACGAAGAGCGCCGCGACGATCGCCGTTGCCGGGTGGATCTGCTTCCACCTGCCGGTGAAGAACTTCAGCACGACATAGCTGACGAAGCCGAAGGCAAGGCCGTTGGCGATCGAATAGGTGAAGGGCATGGCGAGCGCGGTCAGCGCCGCCGGGGCCGCTTCCGTCAGGTCCTCCCACTCGATTTCCGTCAGTTCGCGCATCATCAGGCCGGCGACATAGAGCAGGGCCGGTGCCGTCGCATAGCTCGGCACGGAGCCGGCGAGCGGCGAGATGAAGAGGGCGGCGAGGAAGAGGATGGCGACGGTGAAGGCGGTGAGGCCGGTGCGTCCGCCCGCCTGCACGCCCGAGGCGCTTTCGACATAGGCCGTGGTGCTGCTGGTGCCGATCAGCGAGCCGGCGACGATCGCCGTGCTGTCGGCCAGGAGCGCGCGGCCGAGACGGCTCGGCTTGCCTTCCTGGATGAGGTTGGCGCGCTTGGCGACGCCGATCAGCGTGCCGGTCGCATCGAACACTTCGACGAGCACGAAGACGAGGATGACATGCAGGAGGCCGCCATGCAGCGCGCCGATGATGTCGAGCTGCAGGAAGGTCGGCATGATCGACGGCGGGGCGGAGACGAGGCCGCGGAACTCGCTGACGCCGAAGATCCAGGAGAGGACCGTGACGGCGAGGATGCCGATCAGGATCGCGCCCTTGACGCGCAGCGCATCGAGCACGGCGATGATGAAGAAGCCGAGGATGGCGAGCAGCGGGCCGGTCTGCTTGAGGTCGCCGAGGCCGACGAGCGTCGCCGGATTGTCGACGACGATGCCGGAGCTCTTCAGGGCGATGATGCCGAGGAAGAGGCCGATACCGGCGGCGATCGCGCTCCTCAGCGAATGCGGGATGCCGGCGATCAGCCAGCTGCGCACGCCGGTCACCGTCAGGATGACGAAGATGATCCCGGAAATGAACACCGCGCCCAGCGCCTGCTGCCAGGTGAAGCCGAGCGCCGCCACCACCGTGAAGGCGAAGAAGGCGTTGAGGCCCATGCCGGGCGCCATGCCGATCGGCCAGTTGGCGACGGTCGCCATGACCATGGAGCCGAGCGCGGCGGCAAGACAGGTCGCGACGAAGACGGCGTCCCTGTCCATGCCCGTGGTCGACAGGATGTCCGGATTGACGAAGATGATATAGGACATGGTGAGGAAGGTCGTCAGACCCGCGATCACCTCGGTGCGCACGGTGGTGCCGTGCTCACGCAGCTTGAAAAGCCGTTCGAACATGTTTTCTCCCCCTGGCGTGCGCTCGTCGGCGCCGCCGTGCAAAACTTCCGGGTCGAGTTTGCTCCTCCAGCGACCCGGGACCTGGCGTGACGTTCCGCCATGCGAACCGCCTGCCTCGCGGATGTCCTCCGCGCCCGCGCGCCGCTGTCCGCCGGAAGCCGGCCGCGGTTGATCACAGTTTCGTCATATTGCTTGTTCGAGCGGAATTGCGCCAGCCCGGCATTTCCCCGGATTTGCTTGAAACTCTTTCACGGCGGACAGGAGCAGCGCGCCTTCGCGGTCCTTTCGGCCCTGGAGCATTTCCAGCCGAAGCGAAGTCGCTTCGGCGGGATAATGCGGTAAAAGCAAGCATCTAGAGCATTTCCGATGAATCGGAGTTCACCGGAAATGCCCTAGTCGCAAACGTCGACCCATTCGCCGCGAACGAGCCTTGCCATGCGCTCGGGCGCGATGCGCACCGCCGCATTCGTGGCGCCGGCCGCCGGCACCACCTCGGCAAAGGGTTTCAGCGAGGCGTCGCAATAGACAGGCAGGGGAGAGGGCAGGCCGAAGGGGCAGACGCCGCCGACCGGATGGGAGGTGACGGCGAGGACCTCCTGCGCCTCCAGCATGCGGGGCTTTGCGGCAAAGCGGTCCTTGAACTTTCGGTTGCTGAGCCGGGCGGTGCCGGCGGCCACGAGGAGCACGATCTCCTCGCCGACGCGCAGGCAGATCGTCTTGGCGATCTGCTCGGGCGCCACGCCATGCGCGGCCGCGGCGAGGGGCACGGTCGCGGAACTCTGTTCGGTGACCAGCACGGTGATTTCGGGAGCGTTTTCGCAGAAGAAGGCACGGACGGATTCGAGCGACATGCCGTCTTATAACCACGCCTGCCTTTGTGTTGCAATATTTTGGGGTGTTGGGGGTGGGATGAAGTGCTGTCGGGTTACGGCGAGGCGGCACAGCCCATAAACGCAAAAAGCCCCACGGAGGGGGCTCTTTGGGATCGTTGGTTGCGGGGGCAGGATTTGAACCTGCGGCCTTCAGGTTATGAGCCTGACGAGCTACCGGGCTGCTCCACCCCGCGATATTCCGGTATTTCAAGAAGTGGGGTTTCCGCTTTTGCGGCCCTTGTCGGCCTTGGCCGATTTTTGTTCCGAGAAGATTGTTTCACATTGCCTTTAGCAGACCTGGCAGCGACCTACTCTCCCGCGTCTTGAGACGAAGTACCATTGGCGCTGGGGCGTTTCACGGCCGTGTTCGGAATGGGAACGGGTGCGGCCACCCCGCCATGACCACCAGGTCGGCTAAGGGCAATGTTCATGCC
>NZ_OZ000530.1:3452500-3932500 GCF_945994535.1 Shinella sp. WSC3-e | reverse complement strand
TCATGCTCGACCTCGCCCATTGGGGCGTCGGCGATCCGGCCGCGCTGAAACTCGTCGACCAGCCGCCCGCCGCCGCGGTGGAGGAGGCGCGCAGCCTCCTGCGCCTGCTCGGCGCGCTCGACGAGCACGGCGCACTGACGCCGGCGGGAAAACGCATCCGCACCCTCGCACTGCCGCCGCGGCTCGCCGCGATGATCCTTCATGCCGCGGAGGACGGCGAGCAGGTCGCGGCCGCGCGGCTCGCCGTGCTCCTGACCGAGCAGGGCCTCGGCGGGACGGCTGTCGATATCGAGGAGCGCCTGCGCCGCTTCGCCAGCGAACGCGGCGAACGGGCCGAGGCGGCGCGGCGGCTGGCGCAGCGCATGGCCGAAGGGTTCGGCGCGGCGAAGGGCGGCGCCACGCCGCCGGCCGGCGCCTTGCTGCTGCATGCCTTTCCCGATCGCGTCGCCCTGCAGCGGGGCGGCCGGGGACGGTTCGTCATGGCGAACGGGCGCGGGGCGGAGCTGCCGGAGACCGAGCGGCTCGCCGGCGCGGAGATGATCGTCGTCGCCGACCTCACCGGACAGGCCGGGCGGCAGCGCATTCTCGCCGCGGCGGAGATCGACCGCGCGGATGTCGAGGCGGAGCTCGTTGCCAGCATCGTGCGGGAGGACCAGTGCGTCTTCGACCGGGCAAGCCGCCAGGTGCGCGCCCGCCGGGTCGTCCGCCTCGGGGCGATGATCCTGGAGGAAACGCCGCTTGTCCGCCCGAGCGGCCCGAAGGCGGCGCTGGCGCTCGCCGACGGGGTGCGCCAGCTCGGCCTTGCCGTGCTGCCGTTTTCCCGCGAGGCGGCGCAGCTGCGCGACCGCATCGGCTTCCTCCACCGCTCGATCGGCGCGCCCTGGCCGGATACCGGCGACGACGCGCTGCTGGCAACGCTCGACAGCTGGTTCGTGCCGTTCCAGGAAAACACCCGCGGCCTCGAGGAGGTGAAGCCGGCCAGCCTGCAGGAAGGGCTGATGGCGCTGGTGCCCTACGAGGTGCAGCGCGATCTCGCCCGGCTGGCGCCCACCCATTTCGAGGCGCCGACCGGCCAGCGCCACCCGATCCGCTATGACGGCGACGAGCCGGTGCTGGCGATCCGCGTGCAGGAGCTCTTCGGGCTGAAGCAGCATCCGGCCGTGGCGGGCGGGCGGCTGCCGCTGCTGCTCGAGCTCCACTCCCCGGCGCACCGGCTGATCCAGACGACGCGCGACCTGCCCGGCTTCTGGGCCGGCTCGTGGCGCGACGTCCGGGCGGACATGCGCGGGCGCTATCCGAAGCACCCCTGGCCGGAGGATCCGGCGGACGCCCTGCCGACGACGCGCGCCAAGCCGCGCGGGACCTGACAAGCGCGATTTCCGGCGCGTGCCGGAGGTTTCGCGCCGAGAATTGCGGAAAAACAAATCGCTCCCGGCGTTTTCACGGTTTAGGAAAGGCACTAAGCATTTCCAGCCGGAGCGAAGTCGCTTCGGCGTCGGATAATGCGGAATCTAGAGCATTTCCGACCGGAGTTCACCGGAAATGCTCTCGCGGGTTCGCGAACGGAAGGACGGCGGGATGACGGGTTACCAGGACATCGACTTCGAAGGCTCCGGCCGGCGCCTGCGCCTCGAGACGATCATCCGGCTGCGCTGGCTGGCGGTGGCCGGCCAGTCGATCACGGTCATCGTCGTCGGGCTGTGGCTCGATTTCCCGCTGCCGCTGATGCCGGCCGCCGTGCTGATCGCGCTGCTCGCGGCGGTGAACTTCTTTCTCGCCGTGCGCTTCTCGCCGACGCACCGGCTGACGCCGGCGGCCGCCTTCCGGCTGCTCGCCTTCGACCTGTGCCAGCTGACGGCGCTGCTCTTCATCACCGGCGGTCTTGCCAATCCCTTCGCGCCGCTCGTCTGCGTGCCCGTCATCATCTCCTCCTCGCTACAGCCGATCCGCTTCAGCCTGCCGCTCGGGCTGCTCTCGGTGCTCGGCATCACGGCGCTCGCCTTCACGCCCTTCCCGCTACCGTGGTTTCCCGGCACCGTGCTCGTCGTGCCGCCGATCCTGACGGCCGGCTTCTGGTTCGCCATCGTCTCGACCACGGCCTTTGCAGCCTTCTATTCCTACCGCGTGTCGCAGGAGGCGGCGGAGCTTTCCGATGCGCTGGCGGCGACCGAACTCATCCTCCAGCGCGAGAAGCACCTTTCCCAGCTCGACGGCCTGGCGGCGGCGGCGGCGCATGAGCTCGGCACGCCGCTCGCCACGATCAGCGTCGTGGCGCGCGAGATGGAGCGCGAGCTCGGCACGGACGACCGCTTCAAGGAGGACGTGCAGCTCCTGCGCAGCCAGAGCGAGCGTTGCCGCGACATCCTGCGCCGCCTCACCACGCTTTCGGCGGCGGACGAGGCGCATATGCGGGTGCTGCCGCTCTCCTCGCTGCTGGAGGAGGTGCTGGCGCCGCATCGCGAATTCGGCATCCGCCTCAACCTCGTCGAAATCGGCGAGCGCGAGAACGAGCCGGTCGGCAACCGCAATCCCGGCATTCTCTACGGCCTCGGCAACCTGCTCGAAAACGCCGTCGACCATGCGCGCGAGGAGGTGACCATCACCGTCAGCCACACGGCGGAGCGAGTGACCATCGTCATCGAGGACGACGGCGACGGCTATGCGGCGGACATCCTGCAGCGCATCGGCGATCCCTATGTCACCAAGCGCCAGCGCGACGAGCGGGCCGGCGGGCTGGGGCTGGGGCTGTTCATCGCCAAGACGCTGCTGGAACGCTCCGGCGCGAAACTGACCTTTGCCAACCGCACCGGCGACCGGCCGGGCGCGCGCGTGTCGGTCGATTGGCCGCGGGCGCGCATGGAGGCCAAGACCGCAAAATGACTTTACCCGCCCCGGCTTACGGGCGATAAGCTGATCCTCATCAAGTATGGATGACATTCGGCCACGAAAGACGAAAAATGGCAGAAAACACCGACCCCCACGCCGCAGCCGACGATATCGGGCCTGATCCTTCCCTTCTCCTCGTCGATGACGACGCGCCGTTCCTGCGCCGCCTTGCGCGCGCCATGGAGACGCGCGGCTTTACCGTCGACACGGCCGAATCGGTCGCCGAGGGCATCGCCAAGGCCAAGACCAACCCGCCGAAATTCGCCGTGGTCGATCTCCGGCTCGGCGACGGCAGCGGCCTCGACGTGATCGCCGCCATCCGCCAGCGCCGCGACGACACGCGCATCATCATGCTGACCGGCTACGGCAACATCGCGACGGCCGTGAACGCGGTGAAGCTCGGCGCGGTCGATTATCTCGCCAAGCCGGCGGATGCCGACGACATCTTCGCCGCGCTGACGCAACGCCCGGGCGAGAAGGTGGAGCTGCCGGAAAACCCGATGTCGGCGGACCGCGTGCGCTGGGAACACATCCAGCGCGTCTATGAAATGTGCGACCGCAACGTCTCCGAGACGGCCCGCCGCCTCAACATGCACCGCCGCACGCTGCAGCGCATCCTCGCCAAGCGCGCGCCGAAGTAAGAACGTCTCCGGCCGCCTCATCGGGCGCCTCGCGCCACCTTCTCCCCGCCGGGGAGAAGGAAAGAGGAGATGCCGGCACCCTCAGCAAGCTGTTTCAGACGGACATCACGCCGGCTCGTCGCGCTTTCCCGAGACGATAGCGGACATGTCCGGCCCGCCGCCCCGCGTGTCGGCGGCGAATTCCGCCAGCAGCAGCCGGCCCGCGGCGACGCGGGCGAAGGCGAAGGTGACGGATTTTCGCGTCGGCGGCGGCAGCCGGTGCTCCGGCGCCTCGCGCAGGATATGCGCGCCGTAGCCGTCGGAGAGGATCAGGCCGCAATCCTCCGGGAAGATGTCGAGCGGCACGCCCTTGTGCGTGGCGAAGAACAGCCGGTCCGAATGGCGGCGGTAGTCCGGCCATTTGCGGTCCACCCGGAAATCCTCGATCGACGTCTTGATCTCGACGATCCAGATCTCGCCCCGGTCGGAGAGGCTGATGAGGTCGGCGCGCCGGCCGCTCGCCAGCGTCAGTTCGGGCAATACCGCATGGCGCATCTCCGTCAGCATGCGCTGCACGCCGCGGCGCACCATCATCGCACGGTCGGACTGGCGTCCGTCGATCAGCGGATTGTCGTTGTGAATGGAAACGATCGTCATGGGTCAACCTCGGCGAATCGCATTCTACCCGCAAATGCGCGCCGCGAAAAAGTTAAGGGCGCTCGCTGATTCGAACGGCGCGAAAGATTTCCTTAACCGTGCCCCGCGGTTCCTGTGCGGCTTCGGGCCAGCGCTGCGGAAGACCATTGAACGGGCCGGAAAGGCGTGCTTGTCCTGTTCCGGACGCGGCGAAAGCGCCGGGCGGGCAGGTCTGTTGTTGCAAAAAAACAATCACCGGCCTTTTTGCTCAAGCGCAGGCCCGCGCCGGAGCGCACAGACTTGCATTGACCGGTTTAATCGAAAATAAACCATGATCGATGAAAGTTCCGCGGCTCGGAACTTCTTAATTTCCTATCAAGAGACTCACATGCGTTTCCGCAATGCCCTCCTTCTGTGCGGCCTCGCAGCGGCCGTCACGCTCGCCGGCTGCTCCTCCTCCTCGACCTCGCTTCCGGGCGAAAAGGTGGCGACCAACGCCATCTTCACATCGGAATATGGCCCTGTTGAGGACAACGGCTACGCCCTGCCGGGAGTCCCGATCAGCAAGGTGAACACCCGGTTCCACCGCCAGATCGTCGACTACGCGACCAGGGAAAAGCCCGGCACGATCGTCGTCAACACGCCGAACCGCTTCCTTTATTATGTGCTGCCCGGCGGCAAGGCCGTGCGCTACGGCATCGGCGTCGGCAAGGCGGGCTTCGCCTGGCAGGGCGAGGCCTACATCGCCTGGAAGCAGGAATGGCCGACCTGGCATCCGCCGGAAGAAATGGCCGCCCGCCGTCCGGACGTCGCCCGCTACGTCAAGGAAGGCATGGGCCCGGGCCTGAAGAACCCGCTCGGCGCGCGCGCCCTCTATCTCTTCAACGAGAAGGGCCAGGACACGCTGTTCCGCCTGCACGGCACGCCGGAATGGGCCTCCATCGGCACGGCCGCCTCGTCGGGCTGCATCCGCCTGATGAACCAGGACATCATCGACCTCTACAAGCGCGTGCGTCCCGGCAAGGGCGCCCGCGTCGTCGTCCAGCAGTAAGCGGAAAAGATCCGCTTAGGAAAGAAGCCGCCGGATCGCTCCGGCGGCTTCTTTTGTTTTTGCTTTGCAGCGCCCCCTGATGGGCAGCACTCCGGCCTCCCCACCGCCGTCATCCTCGGCCTTGAGCCGAGGATCCACCGCCGTGCCCGGAGCGTGGATGGTCGGGTCAAGCCCGACCATGACGGAAGAGAGGTTCGAGAAATCTTGCCGCGGGCCGATAAGAGCCGTCGGAACCACCAGCCTACGGCTTTTGCATCAGGCCGCGGCGGCCTTCAGCTCCAGGCGGCGGCGGTGCAGGACCGGCTCGGTGTAGCCGTTCGGCTGTTCGCGGCCCTTCAGCACGAGGTCGAGCGCCGCCTGGTAGGCGACCGAGCCGTCGAAATTGCCGGCCATCGGGCGATAGAGCGGGTCGCCGGCATTCTGCCCGTCGACGACGGCGGCCATGCGCTGCATCGTCTCCTCGATCTGGCCTTCCGTCACGACGCCGTGATGCAGCCAGTTGGCCATGTGCTGGGCGGAGATGCGCAGCGTGGCGCGGTCCTCCATCAGGCCGACATCGTTGATGTCCGGCACCTTGGAGCAGCCGACGCCCTGGTCGACCCAACGCACGACATAGCCGAGGATGCCCTGGGCATTGTTGTCGAGCTCGCGCTGGATCTCCTCCGGCGTCCAGTTCGGCCGGACGGCGACCGGCACCGAGAGGATGTCGGAGAGTTTCGCGCGCGGGCGGGAGCGAAGCGCGGCCTGCACCTCGGCGACATTGACCTTGTGGTAGTGCGTCGCATGCAGCGTCGCGGCCGTCGGCGAGGGAACCCAGGCGGTGTTGGCGCCGGCCTTGGGATGGGCGATCTTCTGCTCGAGCATCGCCGCCATCAGGTCGGGCATGGCCCACATGCCCTTGCCGATCTGCGCATGGCCGGACAGGCCGCATGCAAGGCCGATATCGACGTTCCAGTTCTCGTAGGCGGAAATCCAGGCGGCCTGCTTCATGTCGCCCTTGCGGATCATCGGACCCGCCTCCATCGAGGTGTGGATCTCGTCGCCCGTGCGGTCGAGGAAGCCCGTGTTGATGAAGACGACGCGCTCCCTGGCCGCGCGGATGCATTCCTTGAGGTTGACCGTCGTGCGGCGCTCCTCGTCCATGATGCCCATCTTCATGGTGTTGGGCGCCATGCCGATGGCGGCCTCGACGCGGCCGAACAGCTTTGCCGCGAAGGCGACCTCTTCCGGCCCGTGCATCTTCGGCTTGACGACATACATCGAACCTTCGCGCGAATTCTTGCGGCGACCGTTCGGGCCGACGTCGTGCAGCGCGATCAGCCCCGTCACCATGGCGTCCATGATGCCCTCCGGCACCTCGTTGCCGTCGCGGTCGCGGATCGCCGGATTGGTCATGAGGTGGCCGACATTGCGCACCAGCATCAGCGAACGGCACTTGACCTCGAAGGGCGAGCCGTCCGGCGCGGTATAGGTGAAGTCGCTGTAGAGCTTGCGCTCGACCGTCTCGCCGCCCTTCTGGAAGGTCTCCTTCAGGTCGCCCTTCATCAGGCCGAGCCAGTTGCGGTAGACGAGGACCTTGTCCTCGGCATCGACGGCCGCGACCGAATCCTCGCAGTCCATGATCGTCGTCAGCGCCGCCTCGACATTGACGCCGGCAATGCCCGCCGGATCGGTCTTGCCGATCTGCCAGTCGCGGTTGATCAGGATCTCGATGCCGAGGCCGTTGTTCTTGAGCAGGACATGGCGCCAGCCGTCCTTGCCTTCCGCATGGCCGGCATACTGTTCCGGCCGCTTCAGCGAAACGGCGCGGTCGCCGGCGGCAAGGCGCAGCTCCGCCCCCGCCTCGATGCCGGTGAGGTCGGCCCAGCGGGCGCCTTCCAGCGGAACCGCCTCGTCGAGGAAGGCCTTGGCCCAGGCGATGACCTTCTCGCCGCGCTTGGGATTGTAGCCCTTGCCCTTTTCCGCGCCGTCCGTTTCCGGGATCGCATCCGTGCCGTAGAGCGCATCGTAGAGCGAGCCCCAGCGCGCATTGGCCGCGTTCAGCGCATAGCGCGCATTCATGACGGGAACGACGAGCTGCGGGCCGGCGAGGCTGGCGATCTCGGGATCGACATTGTCGGTCGTCACCTTGAAGTCGTCGCCCTCCGGCAGGAGGTAGCCGATCTCGCGCAGGAAGGCCTCGTAGGCCGCCATGTCCGCCGGCGCGCCGTTGGCGCGATACCAGGCGTCGATCTTCTCCTGCAGCGCGTCGCGCTTGGCCAGCAGCGCGCGGTTTTCCGGCGCAAGGTCGTGCACGATGGCGGAGAACTCATCGAAGAAACGCGCAGCGTCCACGCCCGTGCCGGGAAGCGCCTCCGTGACGATGAAATCATAAAGGTCGCGGTCGATCGAAAGACCGGCTTTCTCGATATAGGTCATGTAAAAACTCCGAATGACGGGACGAGGGGGGAGTATCCCGAATGCTGCCACTTTCCGGAGACGGGCATGCATAGTCAATTCGGCAATGACATAAAGAATTTATTCCCGTTCGGATAAAATCATACGATAGGCACGCGATAACCGCCCCGAAAGGCGGCCAGGCGGGGCCGAAAGACGGAAGAACGTCAGCTCTCGTGCGCGATGCGCGGCCGGCCGCTGGCGATCGCCGTGAAGCGCGCCTCCATGAGCTTGCGGCGGCCCTCCACCTCCGGCGCGTCGATCTCCTCGGTGAGCGTCACCGCCGGCTCGTCCGCGCCGTTGATCCGCGCGGCGGTGAGCGCCGCCGTCATGGCCCGCTCCTTCGCCAGCGCGAAGGCCTCGCCTTCGTCGATGAAGCGCACGCTCTCGCCCGTGCCGCCGACGATGAAGATGCCCTCTTCCGGCATGGTCACGAACACCGTGACCATGCTGCGCACCTGGCCGACCACGGCGCCGACCGCATTGGCAACGCCGGCGTCCGCGGGGATGGCCGATTCGGCGCCGAGCATGTCGGCGATGGCGGGATAATAGACCGGCGCCGAGGCGCCGAGGCCAACGAGCGGCCGGTCGAGCGCGACGCGGAACTGCACGATGCCGGGCACGCGGTGCAGCGCGCGGTCGATCGTCAGCGAGTTGACCGGATCGATCGCCCCCGCCCCGTCGTCGGCAAGGCAGGCCGACAGGATGACATCGGCCGACTGCCGGGTGAGGCGATCGACGAGGACGCGCGCCAGCGCCTCGGGGCTGTCGGCGATCGGCCGGCCGGAACCGTCCCGCGTGCGGGCGGCGATCTCCAGCCCGAGGCGGGCGGCCGCCGCATCCCACTGGCCCTGCCCGCCGAGCACATGCATGGCGTCGGACGGCGTGATGCCGCAGATATGCACGAGGCTGCGGGCGACCAGCCGGTCGAGCGTCACCTTCTGCAGCATGGTGGCGAGCAGCCCTTCCAGCGGCAGCGGCACCATGCCGATCTTCTCGTAGAGCGCCTGTTCCTGCGGCTGGAGGCCGCTCGCCAGCCGCTCCGGCACGCCGGTGCGCACGGCGAAGCGGCCGTCGTGCCGCCCGGCATGGGGCGCGCGCAGCTGGCGCTCCAGCACCGGGACGATCGCGCCCGGATGCAGCGCCGAGGCAAGGCTCAGCGGCATGAAGCGGCGCGGCCCGAGTTCGATCTTCGCCTTGAGGCCGCGGTCGTTGATGCGCACCTCCGAATCGCCGCCGAGGCCGAAGGTGCGCATGGCGACCGCCTCGACCATGGTGCGATAGCCGCCGACGACGGCGCCTTCCGCGTCGAGCTTCGGCCGCCCGCCGTCGAGCACCGCCACGTCCGTCGTCGTGCCGCCGATATCGGAGACGACGGCATTGTCGAGTCCGGTCAGGTGCCGCGCGCCGACGAGGCTGGCCGCCGGGCCGGACAGGATCGTCTCGATCGGCCGCAGCCGCGCCTCGGCCGCCGAGATCAGCGCCCCGTCGCCGCGCACCACCATCATCGGCACATGGATGCGGCGCCGGTCGAGATAGTCCTCGCAGGCGCCGATCAGCCGGTCGATCATCGAGACGAGGCGGGCATTGAGCAGCGTCGTCAGCGCCCGGCGCGGCCCGCCGAGCTTGGAGGAGAGTTCGTGGCTGCAGGTGACGGGCAGGTGCGAGACCTCGCGGATGCGCGCGCGCACCCGCTCCTCGTGCGCCGGGTTGCGCACGGCGAAATAGCCGGCGACGGCGAAGGAGGAGACGGTCTCGGCCAGGACCGGCAGGGCGTCGTCGAGCGCCGTCATGTCGAGCGCCGTCTCGTCGCCATGCACATTGTGCCCGCCGGGCAGGAACAGCACGGGATCGTTGCCGAGCGCATCGGCAAGGCCGTCGCGCTTCAGGTCCTCGGGGCTAAAGCCGATCATCACCAGGCCGGCGCGGCCGCCCTGCCCTTCCACCAGCGCGTTGGTCGCCAGCGTGGTGGAGAGCGAGACGAGGCCGATCGCCGAAACGGGGGCCTTGGCCGCCTCCAGCACCGCTTCGACGGCGCCGGAAATGCCGACCGAGAGATCGTGGCGGGTGGTGAGCGCCTTGGCGCGGGCGACGACGCCGGCGGTTTCACTGTAGAGCACGGCGTCCGTGTAGGTGCCGCCGGTATCGATGCCGAGTAACAAATGGTCTGCCACGAGAATTCTTCCGTACCGCCCGCCGTCTCTTTTCAAAGCGCGCCGTGAATGGTGTTATTGCCTATGGTGTTATGACATGTCCGCGCCGAATGCCACCATTCCACCGGCGGCATGCGATGAAAGAACGAGGAGCCTATCCAGTGATCGACCCCACCCTGCGAAAGCCGTTTCTGGCCGCCCTTTTCCTTGGCGCCGCGCTTCTGGCCGGCAGCCAGCCCGCAACCGCCCAGGAAGACGATGACGAGGAGCAATACCAGGCGCAGATCCCGGATGTCTCGATCTACAAGGCGATGCTGGATGCCAACAAGCAGACGGGCTGGGTGCAGTTCCGCAACTTCGCCGACCAGCAGCTCATCTATTTCACGAGCCTGCAGACCATGCATTGCCGCCTGTCGGAGATCCGCTACTCGATCAACAACGACACGCTGGACCAGCGCTTCCCGCTGGCCAAATGCGATCCCGAACTGCCGTTCAACCTGCCCTCGGACGACACGCAGAACTGGATCTATATCAACCTGAAGCCGGGCGAGGCGGAAACCATCGCCGTCCAGGCGGTCTGGGACGACGGCAGCGGCAGCGAGATCGTCGTCTACCAGCCCTGCAAGAACCCGGAAGCGACCTGCGCCTCGATCAAGACGATCAAGAAGGCGAAGAAGCGGGTCGACGAGCCCTCGCCCGCAACGCCAGTCCGCTAGCGGGTTGCAGAAGACGGCGCGGATGATCCCGAGCTTCGAGGGCGGGCGGGACCGGCTCGTCTTGGCGAACGTGAACCGGGAGGCAGGCCAGATTCGGAGCGAGGCCCGCAGGCTTGCAGCGGCCTTTCGCCGGGTGCTGCGAAAAACTACAGCAGACCCTCAAGTTCCGCCAGCTTGTCGTTGATCAGCCAGCCGTAATAGTTCTCTTCCGGCCAGGTCACCTCGCCCGCGGCGCGGCGCGCGGCAAAGGCGGCAGCGCGCGCATCGGGATTGCCGATATTGTAGAGCGTCGCCGTCACGCCGGGATTCTTCGAAATATCGACGCCGGCGATCTTCCTGTAGGCGTCGATCGAGCGGCGGATCGAGGCGGCCATGTAGGCAAGCGAGATGTCGGGATCCATGATCGCCTGGTAGACGCCGGCCGCATCCTTCTCGTCGAGACGGTCATAGCCGGAAATGCGCGCCACGTCGTCGGTCAGCGTCAGCGCCGTCAGCGGGTTGATCTGGCCGAGGCCGAAGGTCTGGCCGGCATAGAAGGGCTGGAAGAACACCGCGCTGAAGCGGTTGTTCGGGAAGGACGTGCCGCCGACCGTGCGGCCCTTGAAGGTCTTGTTCCAGACCGTCTCGCGGCAGGTCCAGAGGGCGTAGGAGCCCTTCTTGTCCGCGCATTTGGCAAATTCCGGCCGGTCGACGAAATCGGCGACGTTCTCGCCGTCATAGGCGAAGCGGAACGAGCCGGTATAGGACGCCGCCTTCACATAGTAGCTCTGCAGGCGGTCATAGGCATCGACATTGTAGGTGTGCTCGCCGACGATCGCGCCGACCATGTGGATGGGGGCGATGCCGTACTTGCCCGCCACCGCCTTGATCTTGCCGGTCAGCTGGCGATCGTTGGCGATGAGATCGCGCACCTTCTCGTATTTGGCGTCGAAGGAGGTCTTGCCCGCCTTGGTGCGGCGCGTGGAGGCACCCGGGATCTGCGGCTGCTCGGCATTGCGGTTGCCGGCGGGCACCATGTCGATGGCCAGCGCCAGCGTCTGGTCCTGAACAAAAAGGGCGGCTGCAAGGGCAAGCACGGAAATGAGCTGTCGCACGGGTCCGGTTCCGTCTTCTCGTGATGTCGGCATGGCGAGACCGATGCAACGCAAACATGTCGGAATGATGCCAAAACGCGTGCAATGCCTAGGCCGCACGGTCCCTTCTGTCGAGAGGCCCCGCCTGCAAAAGTCCGGCACCGGCGGCCGCAAGAGCGGCCACCGGTGCGGAAACGTCACAGAATGTAGCGCGACAGGTCGGTATTGGCCGCAAGCGCCCCGACATGCTTCTTCACATAGTCGGCGTCGATGAGGAGCTTGTTGCCGCCCTTGTCCGGCGCCTCGAAGGAGATCTCGTCGAGCACCCGCTCCATCACCGTCTGCAGCCGCCGCGCGCCGATGTTCTCGACGCTCGCATTGAGCTGCACCGCCACATCGGCCAGCGCGTCGATGCCGTCCTCGGTGAAGTCGAGCTCGACGCTTTCCGTCGCCATCAGCGCCTTGTACTGCCGGATGAGGCTCGCCTCCGTCTCCGTGAGGATGCGACGGAAGTCCTCCTTGGTCAGCGCGCGCAGCTCGACGCGGATCGGCAGGCGGCCCTGCAGCTCGGGCAGGAGATCCGAGGGCTTGGAGACATGGAAGGCGCCGGAGGCGATGAAGAGGATGTGATCCGTCTTGACCGGCCCGTATTTGGTGGCGACCGTCGTGCCCTCGACGAGCGGCAGGAGGTCGCGCTGCACGCCCTCGCGGGACACACCCGCGCCCATGCCGCCGTCGCGCGCGGCGATCTTGTCGATCTCGTCGATGAAGACGATGCCGTCGTTCTCCGCCGAGCGGATGGCCTCGCGCTGGATCTGCTCGTTGTCGAGCAGCTTGTCGGATTCGTCGTCGATCAGGATCTTGTAGGAATCCTTGACCGTCGTCTTCACCTTCTTGGTGCGCCCGCCCATCGCCTTGCCGAACATCTCGGAAAGGTTGAGAACGCCGATATTGGCGCCGGGCATGCCGGGGATCTCGAAACCGCCGGGCAGGCCGCCGCCCGTATCGGCGACGTCGATCTCGATGTCCTTGTCGTCCAGCTCGTTGCCCCGCAGCTTCCTGCGGAAACTGTCGCGCGTCGCCGGCGAGGCCGTCGCGCCGACGAGCGCGTCGAGCACCCGTTCCTCGGCATTCGCATGGGCCTTGGCCGTCACCTCGGCACGCTTCTTCTCGCGCACCAGGCCGATGCCGACCTCGACGAGGTCGCGCACGATCTGCTCGACATCGCGGCCGACATAGCCGACCTCGGTGAACTTGGTAGCCTCGACCTTAACGAAGGGCGCGCCGGCGAGCTTGGCGAGGCGCCGGGAGATCTCAGTCTTGCCGACGCCGGTCGGGCCGATCATCAGGATGTTCTTCGGCATCACCTCGTCGCGCAGGTCCGGTTCCAGCTGGTGGCGGCGCCAGCGGTTGCGCAGCGCGATGGCGACGGCGCGCTTGGCGTCGTGCTGGCCGATGATGTAGCGGTCGAGTTCGGAAACGATCTCGCGGGGGGAAAAGTTGGTCATGATGTCTCGTTCGCTTTCGGGTCGAATTGCATGATCAGCACGTCGTCGCCGGTGCGGCCCAGGAGCTTTTCCACCGGCCGGAAGCCGGCTTTTTCATAGGCGCGAACCGCACGGGCGTTGGCGGGATCGGGATCGATGATGATGGTCTCGTGGCCGAGGCCGCGAAGACGGGCGACGAAGGCGATGAGCGCCGCCGAGCCGATGCCGGTGGAGAGCCTGTCCACCTCGCCGATCGAAAGATCGACGCCGACGGCCTCCTGCGGCAGCTCGAGAAGCCAGGGATTGTCCTTCGTCCACGCCTCGTTCTGGTGATGGCCGAGAAACCAGTATTGTATGTAGCCGACCGGCTTTCCGTCGAGCATGATGAGGAAGGGACGGGTCGTGTCCTTTCCCTCCACCATGTCGCGGATGAAGCCGAGCTCCTCTTCCGGATCGCCCCACCATTCGCGCATGTGCGGCCTGTTCAGCCATGCGTGAAGCAGCGGGTAGTGCCCTTCCCCGACGGGTGAAAAGCCGATCCGGGCGGGATCAATCGGCATCCAGCGTCTCCACCACGACATTCTGGTTGGTGTAGACGCAGATGTCGCCGGCGATCTGCATGGCGCGGCGCGCGATCTCTTCCGCCGACTTGTCCGTGTCCATCAGCGCCCGGGCCGCGGCATAGGCATAGTTGCCGCCCGAGCCGATCGCCATGGTGCCGTGTTCCGGCTCCAGCACGTCGCCATTGCCGGTCAGCGCCAGGGTGACGGACTTGTCGGCGACCAGCATCATCGCCTCGAGGCGGCGCAGATAGCGGTCGGTGCGCCAGTCCTTGGCAAGCTCGACGGCCGCGCGCATCAGCTGGTCAGGATATTGCTCGAGCTTGGCTTCGAGCCGTTCGAGCAGCGTGAAGGCATCGGCCGTCGCGCCGGCGAAACCGGCGATCACGTCGCCCTTGGCAAGGCGGCGGACCTTGCGCGCATTGCCCTTCATCACGGTCTGGCCAAGGCTCACCTGGCCGTCGCCCGCCATCACCACCTTGCCGTCCTTGCGGACGGTGATGATCGTCGTGGCGTGCATGGAAGCGTAGGGATTGTGTTCACTCATTCGATAGACCTCAAAGGCCCTTTTGGGGCGGGGACGCCGCCTGCGCGGCGGCTTCGTTGTGTCCTATGTAAGCAGCGGTTTGAAGATTGCAAACAGAGGGTGAGCCGATGGCGAAAGGGCCTGAAGCAACAAGGACGTGCGCAAGCCCACGAAAGACAAGGCCCCCGCCAAAGCCTCCCGATCTTCGATACGCAAGTGAAGCACGGCGACAGCGCGAAGAAGAAGTGAACTGCGGCGGCGAACGGGAACGTCGGCCGCGTCGGCCAATGACGGTGCCGCCCCTCACCCTAACCCTCTCCCCGCAAGCGGGGAGAGGGGACTTGCCCCACTGAGCGTGAGAGGGGTGGAAACCATCCCGGCATATCCCTTCGCCCCGCTTGCGGGGAGAAGGTGGCGGCAGCCGGATGAGGGGCGAATCACGCCGTTCGCGGCGCTTTTCCAGAAAAGTCCCGGACCGATTTTCCCCACCCCCCAAAACACACCTTATCCTGGCCTTCCTTCTGCCGCCGGACGGATCGCGTAACGTGTCGATGCGGGCGGGAGGAGGCGCTTTCGATTTCCGCCGAAACGTACGGCGGGAACGAAAGAGGCGTGGAGCGTCGTGGTGATCCATGGCCTTTCCCGTGCTCACGGGATCGGGCCGGCGGGTGAGCGCGGCGTCAGAGGCTTCCCCCTTCCCCGGGTCGCGGGGTCGGCTTGGGTCCGCCATGCAAGCAGGATGGCAGCGCCTGTCCCCGAAAAGTGCGGAACGCGGTTTTCGGAAAAGGCACAGGCGCCAACAAACTGCGCAGCGAAGCCCTACCATGCCTGAAGGAGGATGAGACCGCCTCCGAAGAACGCCTGGGCCGCGCGAAAGCGAAGCCGCACCATACCCATTTCCAGAGGCAACGCTTTCGCGCGGTTCTCCGGACGAGGGCAATTCCGGCAAAAGCGCGAAGCGGTTTGGGTCGGAATTGCGAAAACAACGACGTTCCATCACCCCGGCGGCGCGCCGCGCGGGCCGTTTCCCCTTGCGCCGGAAACCCTCGAAAGACTGGCCTTTTGTGAAGAGCCCTGTTAAGGAGCGGCGACACTCTACCGGAGACAGCAATGAGCCGCACTGCCAGCGTTTCGCGCAAGACGAACGAGACCTCCGTCGCCGTCACCGTCAATATCGACGGCACCGGCACGTCGAGCATTTCGACGGGTGTCGGTTTCTTCGATCATATGCTCGACCAGCTGTCGCGCCATTCGCTCATCGACATGGACATCAAGACCGAGGGTGACCTCCATGTCGACGACCACCATACCGTTGAAGACACCGGCATCGCCATCGGCCAGGCCATCGCCAAGGCGCTCGGCGACCGGCGCGGCATCACGCGCTACGCCTCGCTCGACCTTGCCATGGACGAGACGATGACCCGCGCCGCCGTGGACGTGTCGGGCCGGCCCTTCCTCGTCTGGAACGTCGCCTTCTCCGCCCCGAAGATCGGCAGCTTCGACACCGAGCTGGTGCGCGAGTTCTTCAACGCGCTCGCCCAGCACGCCGGCATCACGCTGCATATCCAGAACATCTACGGCGCGAACAACCATCATATCTCGGAGACCTGCTTCAAGGCCGTCGCGCGCGTGCTGCGCACCGCGACCGAGATCGATCCCCGCCAGGCGGGCCGCGTTCCCTCGACGAAGGGTTCGCTGGCCTGAAGCAATTCCAGCAGAAGTGTGCAGCGGTTTTGCATCCGGGATTGCATAGGAAATAATAGCTGGAGGCCGTCATGGCCACGTTCCTCGTTCTGATACCGCCGGGCGCTGCGTCCGGAGACGAAAAAGCCCGGATCATCCGGGACCGCTTTTCCTGGATCGCGCTCTTCCTGCCGGTCCTCTGGCTGCTCTGGCATCGCGCCTGGCTCGCCGCCGCGCTCGCCTTCGCCGTGCAGTCGCTCGGCTCGGCCGTCGCCGATCATCCGCTCTTCGGCCTTGCCGGCCTCGGCATCTGCCTTGCCACCAATCTCCTCGTCGCGCTCGAAGGCCCCTCGATGGTCGTCGCCGGCCTCACGCGCCGCGGCTGGACGGTCGATGCGGTGATCACGGCCGACGACCGCGCCACCGCCGAGGAGATCTACTACATGCAAACCCCGGCCGGCGAGGCAGGGGCGCGTGAAAGCGTCCTCCTGCCGGCCTCCGAAACCTCCCCGCGCCGGCACGCTCCCATGCTCGGCCTCGTCGGTTTCAAGGAAGGACGCTGAGAATGCGCGTTGCAATCATCGACTACGGCTCGGGCAACCTGCGCTCGGCCACCAAGGCCTTCGAGCGCGCCGCCCGCGAGGCCGGCATTGCCGCCGAAATCGACCTCACCGACAAGGCCGAGCGCGTCGCCGCCGCCGACCGCATCGTGCTGCCCGGCGTCGGCGCCTATGCCGACTGCCGCCGCGGCCTCGACGCCGTGCCCGGCATGGTCGAGGCGCTTCGCGACACCGTCGAGGCGAAGGCCCGGCCCTTCCTCGGCATCTGCGTCGGCATGCAGCTCATGTCCTCGCGCGGCCTCGAAAAGACCATCACGGAAGGCCTCGGCTGGATCAGCGGCGACGTCGTCCGGATGACGCCGGACGATCCGGCGCTGAAGATTCCGCAGATCGGCTGGAACACGCTCACCCGCCGATACGCGCACCCGCTCTTCGAGGGCATCCCGGAGACGCTGCACGCCTATTTCGTGCACTCCTACCACCTCGCCGCCGAAAACCCGGACGACGTGGTCGCGACCGTCGACTATGGCGGCCCGATGACCGCCTTCGTCGCGAGCGGCAACAAGGCGGGCGCACAGTTCCATCCGGAAAAGAGCCAGGCGCTCGGCCTTTCCCTCATCAGCAATTTCCTGCGCTGGAAGCCCTGACATGATCCTCTTTCCCGCCATCGACCTGAAGGACGGCCAGTGCGTTCGCCTGAAACTCGGCGACATGGACCAGGCCACCGTCTACAATCCCGATCCGGCCGCCCAGGCGAAAGCCTTCGAGGACCAGGGCTTCGAATGGCTGCACGTCGTCGATCTCAACGGCGCCTTCGCGGGGGAAAGCGTCAACGGCGCCGCCGTCGACGCCATCCTCAAGGCGACGAAGAACCCCGTGCAGCTCGGCGGCGGCATCCGCACGCTCGACCATATCGAAAGCTGGCTGTCGCGCGGGCTTTCCCGCGTCATCCTCGGCACGGTCGCCGTGCGCGATCCGGCGCTGGTCATCGAGGCCTGCAAAAAATTCCCCGGCAAGGTCGCCGTCGGCATCGACGCCAAGGGCGGCAAGGTGGCCGTAGAGGGCTGGGCGGAGGCGTCCGAACTCGGCGTCATCGAGCTTGCCAGGAAATTCGAGGGCGCCGGCGTCGCCGCGATCATCTACACCGACATCGACCGCGACGGCATCCTGACCGGCATCAACTGGACCTCGACGCTGGAACTCGCCGACACCGTCGCCATCCCCGTCATCGCCTCCGGGGGCCTTGCCTCGATGGACGACATCCGCCGCCTCGTCGCCCCCGACGCCCGCAAGCTCGAAGGCGCGATTTCCGGCCGGGCGCTCTATGACGGGCGCATCGATCCCGCGGAAGCGCTCGCCATGATCCGCAACGCCAGATTGGCTAAGTGATTCGTAGGACTCGTTTTTTCGCGTTTGTCAATATAACCTTGACGTTCGCAGTTTGTTCGACTATATTTAGATTAAATGGACAGGGGGTTGTTCCCAGTCGGCGTCTGGCCTCGGTTTATCCGAGGCCTTTCGCTTTCAGGGAAATGTTTTGAGCCCGTAGCCTTTCACCAGCCCTGTTGCACTTCTGCGAAACTTACGCTGGATGATGTCATAGGCCCGGTTCGGCTGATTTGGGCGCAGTTCGGCCAACCCAATCGGGCGGGCGATCAAATCAGAAATCTGAAGTCCGCTTGAATTCGCCGCTTTATCCAGAAACTGGATATCAAGGCAGTTGATCTTTATTCCCTTAAAGTTTCCGCCATCACAGATTCGGCGAAACTCCAGTTCTATCGAAGCGTCTTCCTTTTTTCCCCGCCTCTCAAATATGCAGTATGTTGTGCGTTCGGCCTGTCCTTTTTCGATGAGGAAGCGGTGGAGACGTTCAAGGCAAAACTGCAAGCTCATCTCATAAGGATTGTCCGGCGTCCTGTATCGCCCGTTCAATTTTTCCTTATTGATAACCGTTGCGATCACAGTGAACTCCGACTCGCTGATGAGCGTGTTCACATCACTGTGGAATCGAGCGCGCTTTTCTTCATTCTGCAGAAACTTGAAAGGCACCTGCTGCTGCCGAATCTCGCGTTCATGAAACACCACCGCATCATGGCCAAACCAGCGGAACTTCAATCGCTGAAAATTAGGGACTGTGTGTGTGACATAGCTTTCTTTTTCGAATATGCAGAACGCCAAAACAAATATCGGATAGTGCGGGGATATTTGCGCGAGATTGTGATCCCCACTTTCGTCGATGTAGACAATGTAGTCACTAAACATTCGCCTGGCCCACTACAATCAGCGCGAGAGTAGCAGATACAATATGACCCTCAAAGCCCGTGTCATCCCCTCCCTCGACGTGAAGGACGACCCGCGACGCCCGCAGCCGCAGCGCGGCGAGGACGCGCAAAGCAAAAAGAAGGAGGCCGTCCTTTGACCCTCAAGGCCCGCGTCATCCCCTGCCTCGACGTGAAGGACGGCTCGCGACGCCCGCAGCCGCAGCGCGGCGAGGACGCGCAAGACAAAAAGAAGGAGGTCGTCCTTTGACCCTCAAGGCCCGCGTCATCCCCTGCCTCGATGTGAAGGACGGCCGTGTCGTCAAGGGCGTCAGCTTCGTCAATCTGGTCGATGCCGGCGATCCGGTGGAATCGGCAAAGGCCTATGACGCCGCCGGGGCCGACGAACTCTGCTTCCTCGACATCACCGCCTCCTCCGACAACCGCGACACGATCTTCGACGTCGTGGCGCGCACGGCCGACCATTGCTTCATGCCGCTCACCGTCGGCGGCGGCGTGCGCTCGGTTGCCGATATCCGCAAGCTGCTGCTTGCCGGGGCCGACAAGGTGTCGATCAACTCGGCCGCCGTCGCCAATCCGGATTTCGTGGCGGAAGCCGCCGACAAGTTCGGCAACCAGTGCATCGTCGTCTCGATCGATTCGAAGAAGGTTTCGCAGGAAGGCGAGGAAGACCGCTGGGAGATTTTCACCCATGGCGGCCGCAAGCCGACCGGCATCGACGCCGTCGCTTTCGCGGAAAAGATGGTGGAGCGCGGCGCGGGCGAACTGCTGCTCACCTCGATGGACCGCGACGGCCAGAAGGGCGGCTACGACATCGCGCTGACCCGCACCATCGCCGACCGCGTCTGCGTGCCGGTCATCGCCTCGGGCGGCGTCGGCACGCTCGACCACCTCGTCGAGGGCGTGCGCGACGGGCATGCGACGGCGGTGCTCGCCGCCTCCATCTTCCACTTCGGCACCTACACCGTCGGCGAAGCCAAGCGCTACATGGCCGAGCATGGCATCGCCATGCGGCTCGACTGAGGAGAGGCACATGAGCACCTTCACCCTTGCCGATCTCGAACGCATCGTCGACGCCCGCGCCGCGGCCGATCCGTCGGAAAGCTGGACGGCGAAGCTCGTTGCCGCCGGACAGCAGAAAGCGGCAAAAAAGCTCGGAGAAGAGGCCGTCGAGACCGTTATCGCCGCGATCGAGGGCGAAAAGGCCGCCTTGACGAGCGAAACGGCCGATTTGCTCTATCATCTGATCGTCGTATTGAAAATCGGCGGCGTCCCGTTACAAGATGTCATGGGGGAGCTGGAGCGGCGGACAAGCCAGTCCGGCCTAGCGGAGAAGGCCAGCCGGAAGAGTTGATGATCCAGGCAGTGCGCGACAAGAACCAGACGGATATTCCGGACGATTTCGGCAATCACGACTATTCTCCCTACCGCTTCTTCCCGGCAGACGAATGGGCGCGCTTCCGCGCCGATACGCCGCTGACGCTGACTGCCGACGAGGTGCAGCGGCTGCGCTCGCTGGGCGACCCGATCGATCTCAACGAAGTCAGGCGCATCTATCTGTCGCTGTCGCGCCTGCTGTCGGCCCATGTCGAATCCTCGCAGATGCTCTTCGAGCAGCGCAAGCGCTTCCTCAGCCTCTCGGACGAGGCGAAGACGCCCTATGTCATCGGCATCGCCGGCTCGGTCGCGGTCGGCAAGTCCACCACCGCGCGCATCCTGATGGAACTGCTGTCGCGCTGGCCGTCCAGCCCCAAGGTCGACCTCGTGACGACCGACGGCTTCCTCTATCCGAACGCGGTGCTCCAGCGCGAGAACCTGATGGAGCGCAAGGGGTTCCCGGAAAGCTACGACATCGGCGCGCTGTTGCGCTTCCTCTCGGCCATCAAGGCCGGCAAGAAGGACGTCAAGGCACCGACCTATTCGCACCTCACCTATGACGTGCTGCCCAACACCTTCCGCACCATTGACCGGCCGGACATCCTGATCTTCGAGGGCATCAACGTCCTGCAGTCGCGCAACCTGCCGGCGGACGGCAAGATCGTGCCGATGGTCTCCGATTTCTTCGATTTCTCGATCTATATCGACGCCGAGGAGACGCTGATCCATGCCTGGTACGTGGAGCGCTTCATGCGCCTTCGGGAAACCGCCTTCCGCAACCCGGATTCCTATTTCCATCGCTACGCGACGATCAGCGAAAAGGAAGCGCTTGCGATCGCGGAAAACCTCTGGCGCAACATCAACCTGAAGAACCTGCACCAGAACATCCTGCCGACCCGCCCGCGCGCCGACCTCATCCTGCAGAAGGGCCGGAACCACCTCATCGAGACGGTGGCGCTGCGCAAGCTCTAGTCGTTTTAACCTAATTCCGGACGCAAAACCAAGCCGGCTACGGATTGACCCGGCGAAGCGTCAGGTTGATGCGTCCGGCATTCTTCAACAGCGTCGACGTGCCCGGATAGATCCGGTCGACCCCGTGAAAGATCAGCCGGCTTTCGCCACCGAACACGAAGACGTCGCCGCTCGCAAGACGGAACGACCGCGTCGGATCGCTGCGTGAAACACCGCCGACACGAAACAGGCACTGGTCGCCCAGCGAGACGGACACGACGGGCGCGGCAAATTCGGTCTCGTCCCGGTCCTGGTGCAGGCCCATCCTGGCGTCCGGATCGTAGAAATTGACGAGGCAAGCCTCCGGCGGCTTCTCGAAGCCGGAAACCTCGTTCCACAGGGCAAGAAGCGCATCGGGAATGGCGGGCCAGGGACGGCCGGTCTCGGGATGGACAGGCTGGTAACGATAGCCACCCGCCTTGTCCGTCACCCAGCCGAGCGGGCCGCAATTGGTCATGCGCACCGACATCGGCTTGCCGGTTCTCGGCATGCGCGGCACGAAGAGCGGCGCTTCGACCACGACCTGCCGAATTGCGGCGACGAGGGCTTCCTGCGCCGGACGGTCGAAATGGCCGGGGAAGTAGCAAAGCCCCGGGGCGAGACCGCGCTCAGCCATGCGCGCTCACGCTTCCGCCAGATCCGGGATGCGCAGCACCTGGCCGGGATAGATCTTGTCCGGATGGGTCAGCATCGGCCGGTTGGCGTCGAAGATCAGCGTGTGCCTGGCGCCCTTGCCCTTGCCGTAGTGGGATTCGGCGATCTTCCAGAGATTGTCGCCCTTCTTGACCGTGTAGAGGGTCGGCGCCTGTGCGGGCGTTGCGGCCTCGGCCAGCGCGGTCATGTCGGCCTGGCCGGGCTTGAGGCCGGAATCGGCCGGCACGACCTTGAGGTCGGCGGCCTCCACCCTGGAAATGCCGAGCGTGTTGCCGACGGCGATCACCGCCTTCTCGAAGGCCGTCTGGTCGGCCACGACACCCTTCAGCACGCATTTGTCGCCCTCGACGGAGACTTCGACATTCTGCGTGCCGAGATCGAAGGAATCGAGCTCCTTCTTGACCGCCGCCGCTTCCGGCGCTTCGTCGTCGCCACCGATGCCGAGCTTCTTGCCGGCGGTCTTGATGAAGCTGAAGAGACCCATGGCTACCTCCCTGGTCTTCCTGCCTGGTTTTCCGAACTAAAGCAGAGCCCTTCCGCAAAGGAAAGATTCCGTTTCACGCTCACCGGTAAACGGCCGGGTTGCGGCAATCATTCGCCGCCGGGCTTGGCCCGCATGCGCTTGACGTCCGACCGGCCCGACTTTTCCTTGAGCCGGCGTTCGACCGAACCTTTTGTCGGCTTCGTCTTCTTGCGCACCGGCGGCGGCGGTTCGGCCGCCTTGAGGATCAGCTCCTTCAGCCGTTCGCGCGCATCCTCCCGGTTGCGCTCCTGGCTGCGGAAGCGGTTCGCCTCGATCATCAGCACGCCGTCCTTGGAGACCTTGCGGCCGGCCAGCCTTTCCGCATTGGCCTTCACCCGATCGCTGAGCGAGGGCGAGTTGCGCAGGTCGAAGAAGAGCTGCACGGCCGTCGAGACCTTGTTGACGTTCTGCCCGCCCGGACCGCCCGCCAGCACGAACTGCTCGGTCAGCTCCCAGCCGGCGATCGTGATGGAACTCTTGATGTAGAGGGGCGCGCTGGCCATGGAAATTCCTTTCCCGGCCGTTTTAACCGGCACCGGGCAAAACGGGAAGCCGCCGCCAAAGACGAAAACGCAGACGAAAAACCCGGCCTCAAGGGCCGGGTTTCACGTGAATCATCGCCGATGCACCTTATTCGGCAGCGACCTTCAGGCCCGGCGCGGCATCGCGCACGCCGCCGTCCACATGGTCCTCGAACTTCTCGAAGTTCGTAATGAACATGTCGACGAGCTTGCGGGCCTGCTTGTCATAGGCAGCGCCGTTGGCCCAGGTCGAGCGCGGATCGAGGATCTTCGTGTCGACGCCCGGCACCGAAACGGGGACCTGGAAGCCGAAATTGTCGTCGCGGCGGAAGAGCGCATCCTTCAGGGAGCCGTCCAGCGCGCTGGCGAGCAGGGTGCGCGTCGCCTTGATCGGCATGCGGCGGCCTTCGCCATAGGCGCCGCCCGTCCAGCCGGTGTTGACCAGCCAGCAATCGACGCCGTGCTCGGCAATCAGCTCCTTCAAAAGGTTACCGTAGACCGCCGGGTGGCGCGGCATGAAAGGCGCGCCGAAGCAGGTCGAGAAGGTGGCTTCCGGCTCGGTCACACCGCGTTCCGTGCCGGCGACCTTGGCGGTGTAGCCGGAAAGGAAGTGGTACATGGCCTGGTCGGGCGTCAGCTTGGCGATCGGCGGCATGACGCCGAAGGCATCGGCCGTCAGCATGATGATCGTCTTCGGATGCGGCGCGCGGCCGGTCTCGCTGGCATTCGGGATGAAATCCAGCGGATAGGCGCAGCGGGTGTTTTCCGTCAGCGAGCCGTCGTTGAAATCCGGAACGCCGTTGGCGTCGAGCACGACGTTCTCCAGAACGGAGCCGAAACGCTGCGTCGTCGCGTAGATCTCCGGCTCGGCCTCGGCCGAAAGGCGGATCGCCTTGGCATAGCAGCCGCCTTCGAAGTTGAAGATGCCGTTTTCGCCCCAGCCGTGCTCGTCGTCGCCGACCAGCGTGCGGCTCGGATCGGCCGACAGGGTCGTCTTGCCGGTGCCGGAGAGGCCGAAGAACACGGCCGCGTCACCATCCGGGCCGACATTGGCCGAGCAGTGCATCGGCATGACCTTTTCCGAGGGCAGCAGCCAGTTGAGCACGGTGAAGACCGACTTCTTCATCTCGCCGGCATAGAAAGTGCCCGCGATCAGCACGATGCCGCGCGTCAGGTCGCAGGCGATCATGGTTTCCGTGCGGGCGCCGTGGCGCTCCGGATCGGCCTTGAAGGTCGGCAGGTCGATGATCGTCAGCTTCGGCACGAAGGTCGCAAGATCCTTCTCTTCCGGGCGGATGAGCAGGTTGCGGATGAACAGCGAATGCCAGGCGAGTTCCGTGACGACGCGGGTCGGCAGGGCGTAATCGGCATCGGCGCCGCCGACGAGATCCTGCACGAAGAGGTCGCGGGCGGCCGCATGGGCCAGCATGTCGGCGTGCAGCACATCGAAATGCTCGCGCGAGACGGCCTTGTTGTTGTCCCACCAGATGGCGCCCTCGGTGTTTTCGTCGCGCACGACGAACTTGTCCTTGGGCGAGCGGCCGGTGTGCTGGCCGGTGAGGGCGCGAAGGGCGCCATGGGCCGTCTTGACCGCTTCCCCGCGACCGAGGGCCTCTTCATAGAGAGCCTCTGCTGCAAAGTTGTACCGGACCGTACCGTCGGTGTGGATACCCATCGCGGTGAGCCCCTGAGCGGGGTTGCGAACGCCAAGTTCCTGCATGGTCCAGTTTTCCTCCAAGGCGACAAGACTGGTGTGAATTTTGCGGGAACCTAATGCGCGGCTGTCACAAAGACAAGAGGAAAATAGAAATTAGGCAATGATATCAATTAATTAATCGATTTAAACAATTATGTGACTTTTTTAATCGTTTGAATAATCGATTTAAAAATGACTCGGCCGGCCGGCCCGAAACGTCTCCCTTTATCTTCGCCACAATTTGTTCCACCTTTATCCCCAGGAAGGCGCATCACATCCAGGACAGGAAACGATCCGAGGTCGGGAAAGGCGCCGATGAATATGGAGACTAGCAGGATGCAGACGATCGCACTCGTTGACGACGACCGGAATATTCTGACATCCGTGTCGATCGCTCTGGAGGCCGAAGGCTACAAGGTGGAGACCTATACGGACGGCGCCTCGGCGCTCGACGGCCTTCTTGCCCGTCCGCCGCATCTTGCGATCTTCGACATCAAGATGCCGCGCATGGATGGCATGGAACTGCTGCGCCGGCTGCGCCAGAAATCCGATATCCCCGTCATCTTCCTCACCTCGAAGGACGAGGAGATCGACGAACTGTTCGGCCTGAAGATGGGCGCGGACGACTTCATCACCAAGCCGTTCTCGCAGCGCCTGCTGGTCGAGCGCGTCAAGGCGATCCTGCGCCGGGCCTCGAGCCGCGAGGCCGCCGCCTCCGCCGGGGCCGCCGGCAGCACGGCGAAGGCCGGGGAAGTGGCGGCCCGCTCGCTGGAGCGCGGCCAGCTCGTCATGGACCAGGAGCGCCATACCTGCACCTGGAAGGGCGAGCCGGTGACGTTGACCGTGACCGAATTCCTCATCCTGCACTCGCTGGCGCAACGCCCCGGCGTGGTGAAGAGCCGCGATTCGCTGATGGACGCGGCCTATGACGAGCAGGTCTATGTCGACGACCGCACCATCGACAGCCACATCAAGCGGCTGCGCAAGAAGTTCAAGATGGTCGACACCGACTTCGACATGATCGAAACGCTCTACGGCGTCGGCTATCGGTTCCGCGAGACCGCATAACGCGATTTCGCTTGCATGGACCGCGGCGGCGATGGCATGCCGCGGTCAGGCGGCACCATGCCGCCGGCATGAAGGATGAAGCCGCTTGTTGCAGACAATGTCGGAAAAAGACGGGCCGGAAAAGGATGGGGAAGACGTCGAGGGCCGGCCTGCGCCGCGATCCCTGCGCCGCCGCTGGACCCATCCCTTCACGCTCGCCCGGCGCATCTTCGGCAATGCCGTCTTTTCGAGCCTGACGCGCCGCATCCTGTTCTTCAACCTCGTCGCGCTCGTCGTGCTCGTCGCGGGCATCCTCTATCTCAACCAGTTCCGCGAGGGGCTGATCGATGCGCGCGTCGAGAGCCTCCTGACCCAGGGCGAGATCATCGCAGGCGCGATCTCCGCCTCCGCCTCCGTCGACACCAACTCGATCACCATCGACCCGGAAAAGCTGCTGGAACTGCAGGCCGGCCAGAGCATCACGCCGCTGCCGAACGACGAAGACCTCGAATTCCCGATCAATCCGGAGCGCGTCGCGCCCGTGCTGAGAAGGCTGATCTCGCCGACCCGCACCCGCGCGCGCATCTATGACACGGACGCCAACCTGCTGCTCGATTCGCGGCACCTCTACACGCAGGGCCAGGTGCTGCGCTTCGACCTGCCGCCGGTGGAGCCGGAGAGCACCAGCCTCATCGAGCGCATGAACGTCTGGTTCAACCGCATCCTCCAGCCGAGCAACCTGCCGCAGTACAAGGAAGCGCCCGGCGGCGACGGCTCGATCTATCCGGAAGTGATGAACGCGCTGACCGGCGTGCGCGGCGCGGTCGTGCGCGTCAACGACAAGGGCGAGCTGATCGTCTCGGTCGCCGTGCCCGTGCAGCGGTTTCGCGCCGTGCTCGGCGTCTTGCTGCTCTCCACCCAGGCGGGCGACATCGACAAGATCGTCCATGCCGAACGGCTTGCCATCATGCGCGTCGCGGGCGTCGCCGGCCTCGTCAACATCGCGCTGTCGCTGCTGCTCTCCAGCACCATCGCCAATCCGCTGCGCCGGCTTGCGGCGGCGGCGATCCGCGTGCGGCGCGGGGCGAAGGAGCGCGAGGAGATCCCCGACTTCTCGGTGCGCCAGGACGAGATCGGCAACCTTTCGATTGCACTGCGCCAGATGACGAACGCGCTCTACGACCGCATCGACGCGATCGAGAGCTTCGCCGCCGATGTCAGCCACGAGCTGAAGAACCCGCTGACCTCGCTGCGCAGCGCCGTCGAGACGCTTCCGCTCGCGCGCACGGACGAATCGAAGAAGCGCCTCCTCGACATCATCCAGCACGACGTGCGCCGGCTCGACCGCCTGATCAGCGACATCTCGGACGCGTCCCGCCTCGATGCCGAGCTTGCCCGCAGCGATGCCCGCACCGTCGACCTCGAAAAGCTGCTTGGCGACCTCATCGACATTTCCCGCCAGGTCAACACGCGCAAGAAGCCGGTCACCCTCGATTTCGTGGTGGACCGCAAGGACAATCCGAAGGCGAAATTCGAGATATCGGGCTACGAGCTGCGCATAGGCCAGATCGTCACCAACCTCATCGAGAATGCCCGCTCCTTCGTGCCGGATCCCGGCGGGCGCATCGTCGTGCGCCTGTCGCGCGGGCGGAACGACCGCTGCATCATCCAGGTCGAGGACAACGGCCCCGGCATCCAGGCGGAAAACATCGACCGCATCTTCGAGCGGTTCTACACGGACCGCCCCGCCACCGAGGATTTCGGCCAGAATTCCGGCCTCGGCCTTTCCATCTCGCGGCAGATCGCCGAGGCGCATGGCGGCACGCTGAAGGCCGACAACATCGTCGACAAGGCGACCGGGGAACTGGCCGGCGCCCGCTTCACGCTGTCGCTGCCGACCGGCAACCAGAAATGAGCGGGGTTTCGCGGGCAAAGACGACCCCTGCGGGGAGAGCCACCCCTCATCCCGCTGCCGCGACCTTCTCCCCGCGTGCGGGGAGAAGGGGGGTGTTGCGTCGGTTTCCCAAGGCAGTGGCCCTTGTCGCGGCAGCGGGATGAGGGGCATGCCGAACGCAGCGCCCGTCAACCTCCATGCCACCGCCATCGTCATCGGCACGACGGGGCTTCTGTTCGTCGGCCCCTCCGGCACCGGAAAAAGCGCCGTCGCGCTCCACTGCATCGAGGAGGCCCGCGCCCGCGGCCTTTTCGCCGCCCTGATCAGCGACGACCAGGTTTTCATCATCGAAGCGAACGGCCGGCTCATCGCGCGTGCACCCAAAAGCATCGCCGGCCTGGCGGAGATCCGCGGGGCCGGGATCGTGCCGGTGGGGACGATCGAAGCGGCGGTTCTGACCCGGGCGATCCGGCCGATCGAACCGCCTTTCGCCGAGCGCCTGCCGCCGGAAGGGGAAACCGTCGCGGTCCTGCCGTCGTTCTTGCTGCCGCTTACCCGGCTGCCGCTCTTGCCCGGCGTGAGCGCTTTTTCGACCTTGGCCGCAATTCACCCGGAAATCCTGAAGAGTTGACCCCAAAAGCCCCGTCAAAAAGCGGAATCGGGCATTTTGGGCTTGCACTTGGTCTTTTCATTGACATGATGGCCACCCCAACGGTGGACGAAATTGCTGCATTGCGGTATTCCGCCGTCCGTTTGAGTTGGGAAACTGGAGCGACTGCTGATGATCGGACTGGTGCTTGTCACCCATGGCAAGCTTGCGGAGGAATTCCGGCACGCCCTTGAACATGTCGTTGGTCCGCAAAAGGCGATCGAGACCGTCTGCATCGGCCCCGAGGACGACATGGACCAGCGCCGCCAGGATATCCTGGAAGCGGTGATGAAGGCCGACCAGGGCCATGGCGTCATCATCCTCACCGACATGTTCGGCGGCACCCCCTCGAACCTCGCCATTTCCGTGATGAGCGGCGACGGCATCGAGGTGATCGCCGGCGTGAACCTTCCCATGCTGATCAAGCTTGCCGGCATCCGCGGCGAGAACAACATGGAGAAGGCGCTGATCGACGCCTCCGAGGCCGGCCGCAAATATATCAACGTGGCAAGCCGCGTCTTGAGCGGCAAATAAGGTTCTCCGCCCTCCATGACCGTCTCGAAAGAGCTCCTCATCATCAACAAGCGCGGCCTGCACGCCCGCGCCTCGGCGAAATTCGTCCAGACGGTCGACGGCTACGACGCCGAGGTCACCGTCTCCAAGGACGGCATGACGGTGGGCGGCACCTCGATCATGGGCCTGATGATGCTCGCCGCCAGCCCCGGCTGTTCCGTGCTGGTGACGGCGGTCGGCGTCCAGGCCCGCGAGGTGCTCGACGCGCTCGATGCGCTGGTGGCCGATCGTTTCGGCGAAGAAATGTAGGCCACGTGTCGATATAAGGATATAAAGACTTCTTTATATCCTGTTGCTCCAGCCGGCGTTTCCTGATAGGAAGCGCCATCACGAACAGGATCTGTTCGTTCCACGCATGTGCGCAGGCATCTTCACGACGCACGTGCCAAAAGGCTGGAGACCCCATGACCACCACGCAGGACTACCACGTTGCCGACATCGCGCTCGCCGATTTCGGCCGCAAGGAAATTCAGATCGCCGAAACGGAAATGCCGGGCCTGATGGCCTGCCGCGAAGAATTCGGTGCGTCCAAGCCGCTGAAGGGCGCACGCATCACCGGCTCGCTGCACATGACGATCCAGACCGCCGTGCTCATCGAGACGCTGGTCGCGCTCGGCGCGGACGTGCGCTGGGCCTCGTGCAACATCTTCTCCACGCAGGACCACGCCGCCGCCGCGATCGCCGCCGCCGGCATCCCGGTCTATGCCGTGAAGGGTGAGACGCTCACCGAATACTGGGAATACACCGACAAGATCTTCCAGTGGGCCGATGGCGGCTTCTCCAACATGATCCTTGACGACGGCGGCGACGCCACCATGTACATCCTGCTCGGCGCGCGCGCCGAAGCCGGCGAGAACGTGCTGGTCAACCCCGGCTCGGAAGAAGAGGAAATCCTCTTCGCGCAGATCAAGAAGCGCCTCGCCGCCTCCCCGGGCTGGTTCACCAAGCAGCGCGACGCCATCAGGGGCGTGACCGAAGAGACCACCACCGGCGTCAACCGTCTCTACCAGCTCCAGCAGAAGGGCCTGCTGCCCTTCCCGGCGATCAACGTCAACGACTCGGTCACCAAGTCGAAGTTCGACAACAAGTACGGCTGCAAGGAATCGCTGGTCGACGGCATCCGCCGCGGCACCGACGTCATGATGGCCGGCAAGGTCGCCGTGGTCTGCGGCTATGGCGACGTGGGCAAGGGCTCCGCCGCCTCGCTGCGCGGCGCCGGCGCGCGCGTGAAGGTGACGGAAATCGACCCGATCTGCGCCCTTCAGGCCGCCATGGACGGTTTCGAGGTCGTGCAGCTCGAGGATGTCGTCTCCTCCGCCGACATCTTCATCACCACCACCGGCAACAAGGACGTCATCCGCCTCGAGCATATGCGCGAGATGAAGGACATGGCGATCGTCGGCAATATCGGCCACTTCGACAACGAGATCCAGGTCGCCTCGCTCAAGAACCTCAAGTGGACCAACATCAAGCCGCAGGTCGACATGATCGAGTTCCCGAAGGGCAACCGCATGATCCTTCTGTCGGAAGGCCGCCTCTTGAACCTCGGCAACGCCACCGGCCACCCGTCCTTCGTGATGTCCGCCTCCTTCTCCAACCAGGTCCTCGCCCAGATCGAGCTCTTCACCAAGGGCGAGATCTACAAGAACGAGGTCTACGTGCTGCCCAAGCAGCTCGACGAGAAGGTCGCCCGCCTGCACCTTGCCAAGCTCGGCGCGCGCCTGACGGAACTCTCCGAGGAGCAGGCCGGCTATATCGGCGTGACGACCCAGGGTCCGTTCAAGGCCGAACACTACAGATACTGATCCTTACCCGGGTTATCCACAACATCTAGGGGCTGCGCGCTTGACAAGGCGCGCAGCTTCTTTTTTGGGCGCGTCCCTTCCCGACGATTCTGGAAACAAGTATCGTTTAAAGCATTGATTCGGCGTGCAGATGCGGACCCTTCGCGCCGGATTGGGATGTCTTGTCGATCAGGCGGCAAACGGACGGAGACATACCGGGGATGATGGCGGACAGAAAACGAGGCCGTTCCGGGCAGGCTTTTGCCGTGCCGGAGCGGAACAGGGCGCATTCGCTTGCGCAGAATAAATTTATGGTTAACGAATGGTTTACACGCGGCAGGCGTCGTCTCGTATCGGCACTGTCGGCCGGCTCGGCGCTGACGGCCCTTGCCGGCCCGGCGCACGCCGCCGGCCCCTATCTCGCCACCACGGAGATCGTCACCGTTTCCATGCTGCTCGGCGTGATGTCGGCAGCGATGGTCTCGGCGATCTGGATGATCCGCCAGCGCGGCCGCATGGAGGCGGAAAGCCGCGAACTGAAGGCGCATCTTTCCGACGCCCGCCACAACGTTTCCCGCCTGCAGGCACTGATCGGCGACAAGGACCGGCGCATCGTCGTCTGGGACGGCCTTTCGGAGAAGCCGGAATTCCTGGGCCAGCTGCCGGCGGAGACCGGCGCGCCGCAGGCCGATCGCGATTTTCTCGCCTTCGGCCGCTGGCTGAAGCCCACCTCCGCCGCCGAGATCGAGCGCGCCGTGGAGCGGCTGCGCTCGCAGGCGCAGAGTTTCGACCTGATCCTCGAAACGAGCCGCGAGGAAGTGCTGGAAGCGCAGGGCCGCGTTTCCGGCGGCCAGGCCTTCGTGCGCTTCGTGGCGCTGAACAATCTGCGCGCGGAAGCCGCCGAACTGAAGCTGGAGCGCGACAGGCTGGTCCAGGCGCTCACCACGCTGCAGGGCCTGCTCGACCAGATCGACCTGCCCGTCTGGCAGCGCGCCGCCGACGGCTCGCTTGCCTGGGTGAACGAGGCCTATGCCGAGGCCGTCGAGGCCAGGGACGCCGCCGCCGCCGTCACCGAGGGCCGCGAGCTTCTCCCCACCATCGCGCGCGAAAAAATCCGCGCCGCCAGCACCTATGACGCGCCGTTCCGCGACAAGATCTCCACCGTCGTGCACGGCAACCGCAGCTTCTTCGACGTCGTCGATGCGCGCAGCCCGACGGGCTCGGCCGGCATCGCCGTCAATGTCTCCGATATCGAGGCGGTGCGCGAGGAACTGGTGCGCACGCTGAAGAGCCATGCCGAGACGCTCGATCATCTCGCGACCCCTGTCGCCATCTTCGACGGCGAGCAGCGGCTGCAGTTCTACAACCAGGCCTTCCAGCGCATGTGGGAGATCGACACGGCTTTCCTCGAAGGCAAGCCCGGCAATGGCGAACTGCTCGACCGCCTTCGCGCCGGCGGAAAGCTGCCGGAACAGCTCAACTGGAAACAGTGGAAGGACAACGCGCTTTCCGTCTACCGCGCCATCGACACGCAGACCGACCTCTGGCACCTGCCGAACGGCCAGACGCTGCGCGTCTTCGCCACCGCACGCCCGCAGGGCGGCGCGACCTGGGTCTTCGAGAACCTGACGGAAAAGGTCGATCTCGAAACGCGCTACAACACGCTGGTGCAGGTGCAGGACGAGACGATCGACCACCTCGCCGAGGGCGTCGCCGTGTTCAGCCCGGACGGGCGCATCCGCCTCTCCAACCCGGCCTTCCGCGCGCTCTGGGGCATCAGCGAGGCCGAGGCGAAATCCGGCACCCATATCCGCGCCATCGAGCAGGCCTGCGCGCCGTCCTACGACAAGCCGGACGGCTGGAAGCGCTTCGCCCATATCATCACCAGCTTCGACGACGAGCGCCCCTCCTGCCAGGGCGTGCTGGAGCTGCGCACCGGCCTGGTGCTCGACTTCGCCGTCATCCCGCTTTCCAACGCCCAGACGATGCTGACCTTCGTCAACATCACCGACAGCGTGCGCGTCAGCCGGGCCCTCACCGAAAAGAACGAGGCGCTGCGCAAGGCCGATGCGCTGAAGAACGATTTCGTCCAGCACGTCTCCTACGAGCTGCGCTCGCCGCTAACCAACATCATCGGCTTCGCCGATCTCCTGAAGACGCCGACCATGGGCGAGCTCAACGAGCGGCAGGCCGAATATGTCGACCATATCGCGACATCATCGGCGGTGCTGCTGACCATCGTCAACGACATCCTCGACCTTGCCACCGTCGATGCCGGCATCATGGAGCTCGACTACAGCGAGATCAACCTGACGGACCTGCTCGACGACGTCTCCATGCAGTTCGCCGACCGGCTGCACGAGGCGCAGGTGACGTTGGAAATCACCGCCCCCGACAATCTCGGCACCATCGTCGCCGACCAGCAGCGCCTCAAGCAGATCCTGATAAAACTACTGAGCAATGCCGCGAATTTCGCGCCGGAAGGCAGCTCGATCGGCCTCAAGTGCTGGCGCGAGGGCGCCGACCTCGTCTTCACCGTTTCCGACCGCGGGCCGGGCATTCCGCAGGACGTGCTGCAGACGGTGTTCGATCGCTTCGAAAGCCACGGCCGGCGCGGCGGCGCGGGCCTCGGCCTCTCGATCGTCGAGAGCTTCGTCAGCCTGCACCACGGCACCGTCACCATCGACAGCCGCGAGGGGCGCGGCACGGATGTCACCTGCCGCATCCCGTCTGCGACGATGACCTCCTTCGCCGCGGCGGAATAGGCCCGGATGGCGCTCGACCTCTTCCTTCCCGACGAAGCCGCCACCATCCGCTTCGGCGAGGACATGGCGCTCGGCCTGAAGCGCGGCGACTATGTCGCGCTGTCGGGCGATCTCGGCGCCGGCAAATCGACCTTTTCCCGCGCGCTGATCCGGGCGATCGCCGGCGACGCCGATCTCGAAGTGCCGAGCCCGACCTTCACGCTGGTTCAGAGCTACGACCTGCGCATCCCCGTCGCCCATTTCGACCTCTACCGCATCGCCGATGCCGCGGAGATCGACGAACTCGGCTTCGACGAAGCGCTCTCCGACGGCATCTGCCTCGTCGAATGGCCGGAAAAGGGTTTTGGCGCGCTGCCGGCGGACGGCATCACGCTCACCTTCCTGCATGAGGGGGACGGGCGGCGCGTCACCATCGACGCCCCGGCACCGGCGCTGGCGCGCATTCGCCGCTCGCTGGCGATCCGCGCCTTTCTCGACGAAGCCGGCTACCGAAATGCGGTGCGCCGCCACCTGACGGGCGACGCCTCGGTGCGTGCCTATGAGCATGTCGATGCCGGCGGCGCGCGTTTGGTGCTGATGGATTCGCCGCGCCACGCGCCGGGGCCGATCCTTGCCCATGGCAAATACTACCAGCAGATCGCCCATATCGCCGAGGACGTGAAACCCTTCATCGCCGTCGGCCGCTATCTCGTCGCCCGCGGCCTGCGCGCCCCGGCCATCCATGCGATGGATATCGAGCAAGGCATCATCCTGATCGAGGACCTCGGCAGCGCAGGCGTGCTCGACGAAAACGGGGTGCCGATCGCCGAGCGCTACCGCGAAAGCGCCGCCTGCCTTGCGCATCTGCACGGGGAGGCCGCTGAGCGGGACCTTCCCGTCGCCGGCGACATCGTGCACCGCGTGCCGGACTTCGACCGCGACGCCATGCAGATCGAGGTGAGCCTTCTCACCGACTGGTACCTGCCCTACAAGCGTGGCACGCCGGCAAGCGAGGACGAGCGCCGCGGCTATGTCGCCCTGTGGGACGGACTGATCGACAGCCTTGCCGCCGCCGAGCACAATCTGCTGCTGCGCGACTTCCACTCGCCGAACATCATCTGGCGGCCGGAAGCGACCGGCACCGACCGGGTCGGCATCATCGATTTCCAGGATGCGATGATCGGCCCCTCGGCCTATGACGTCGCCTCGCTGGTGCAGGATGCGCGCGTCGACATGCCGGAGGGCGTGGCGGAAAGCGTGCTCGACCATTACCTGTCGCTGCGGGCTGCGGAGCCCGGCTTTAACCGGGACCGTTTCCTGCGCGACTGGCACGTCATGGCTGCGCAGCGCAACTGCAAGCTCGTCGGCCTCTGGGTGCGGCTGATGCAGCGCGACGGCAAGCCGGCCTATATGCGCCACATGCCGCGCACCCTGCGCAATCTGGAACGGGCGCTCGCCCATCCCGACCTCGCCCCCTTGCGCGAGTGGTGCGAAAAGGCTGGAATCCTCGCGACCGAATCATGATCGCGAGCAGCCGATGAAGATCGAAGACGCCATGGTGCTGGCCGCCGGCCTCGGCACCCGCCTGCGCCCCATCACCGACACGATGCCCAAGCCCCTGGTGCCGGTCGCCGGCAAGGCGATGATCGACTACGGGCTCGATGCGCTGGCGGAGGCCGGCGTCAAGCGCGCGGTCGTCAACGTGCACCATTTCGCCGACCAGATGATCGCGCATCTTGCCGGCCGCGCGGTGCCGCAGATCATCCTCTCCGACGAGACGGAGCGCCTGATGAATTCCGGCGGCGGGCTGGCCAAGGGCCTGAAACTGCTTGGCCGCGACCCCGTCTTCGTGATGAATGCCGACCTCTTCTGGATCGGCGAGAAGCCCGGCGAGCCGAGCAATCTCGAACGGCTGGCGGAGGCCTTCGACCCCCAGCGCATGGACATGCTGCTGCTCTGCGTGAAGCTGGAGGACACGACCGGCCACAACGGCAAGAAGGATTTCTCCATGGACACCGACGGGCGGCTGGCGCGCTACCGGGAGGGCGACGGAACAGCCTTCGTCTATGCCGGCGCCATCGCCATGATGCCGGCCCTCTTCGACGACGCGCCCGAGGACGCCTTCAACCTCAACATCTATTTCGACCGGGCGATCGAAAACGGCCGCCTCTACGGCATCGTGATGGACGGCCACTGGATCACCGTCGGCACGCCGGAGGCGATCGGCGCGGCGGAAGCCGTCATCGGCGCGGCGCGCGAGGCGGCGGCGTGACGCGCGCGCGGGGGCGCATCTATTCCATCCCGGCGAGCCTGCCTTTCTTGAGGACGACCGCCCAGAGCCTTGTCGACGGCCGGCTCGTGCCCGGCTTCACCTATGATCCCGCCGACCCGCTGGCGCTGGCCGACGTCACGATCTATGTGCCGACCCGTCGCTCGGCCCGCGTGCTGCGCTCGGAATTCGTCGATCTCTTCGGCGGGCGCTCGGCCATCCTGCCGGTCATCCGCGCGCTCGGCGAGACGGACGACGACAGCGGCTTCTTCGACGAGGCGGCGCCGGCGCTGCTCGACATGGCCGAGCCGCTGTCCGGCCCGGCGCGCCTTCTCGAACTCGCCCGCCTCGTGCTCGCCTGGCGCAACCAGCTGCCCGCGGCCGTCACCTCCGTGCATGTGGAAAGCCCGCTCGTCGCGCCCGCGAGCCCCGCCGATGCCGTCTGGCTTGCCCGCAACCTCGCCGAGATCATCGACGCGATGGAGACGGAAGAGCTCGACTGGCTGGCGCTCGACAATCTCGACGTCTCCAACCATGCGCTCTGGTGGCAGCTCACCGCCGAATTTTTAAAGATCGCCAGCGAATTCTGGCCGGCGCGGCTGACGGAGCTCAACCGTTCCTCCCCGTCGCTGCGGCGCAACGCGACGCTGCATGCCGAGACGGAACGCTACCGCGCCACGCCGCCCGCCGGCCCCGTCATCATCGCCGGCTCGACCGGCTCCATTCCCGCGACCGCCGGCCTGATCGCGGCCGTGGCGGACCTGCCGAACGGCGTCGTCATCCTGCCGGGGCTCGATCGCTTCATGTCCGACGCCGAATGGCTGCTCGTCGGCCATCAGACCGGCACCGACGGCGCCCCGAAGCCCGATGCCGCCGCCCGCAGCCATCCGCAATACGGCCTCCACCGCCTGCTTGCCCGCATGGGCTGCACGCGCGCGGATGTCGAATTGCTCGGCACGCCGCCCGAAGCGCTGGAATATCGCTCGCAGATCCTCTCCAGCGCCTTCCTGCCGACGCAGGCGACGGCCGGCTGGGGCGAGGTTCGCGGCGCGCTCGATGCGGGCCGGCTGGCCGAGGCCTTCGAGGCCGTGTCGCTCGTCGAGGCGGCCAACGAGCGGGAAGAAGCGGTGGCGATCGCCATTGCGCTGCGCCTGGCGCTGGAGGATGGCGAGGACGCCCAGGCGGCGCTGATCACGCCCGACCGCAAGCTCGGCCGGCGCGTGGCGGCGGAGCTTGCCCGATTCGGCATCGAGGCGGACGATTCGGCCGGCACGCCCTTGCTCTCGACTCTGCAGGGCACGCTCCTGCGCCTCCTTACCGAGGCGGCGCTGCGGCCGGGCGACCCGGTGCCGCTCGTCGCGCTGCTGAAACACCCGCTTGCCCGCTTCGGCCTGCCCGTGGCGGACCTTGCCGAGGCCGTCACGGCGCTGGAGCTGACGGCGCTGCGCGGCGGCACGGCCGAGATCGACATTTCCACGCTCGAACCGCTGCTCGAGGCCGCCCTTGCCCGGCAGGCGCAGGACCGCCACCCGCCGGAATGGCGCACGGCGCTTTCCGAGGCCGCAATCCCGCTTGCCCGCGACCTCGCCCGCCGTATCGCAGAAGCCGTCGAGCCGCTTGCCGGCGCGCTCGTGCAGGAAAGCCGCACGGGCCGGCGCTTTTCCTCGAAGCTCGCGGTCTCCGACTGGTCGGAACGGACGGGACGCGCGCTCGAGGCGGTGGCGGTGGACGAGCACGGCAACCTTGCCGCCCTCTGGTCCGGCGAGGCGGGCGACAGCCTGGCGAACCTCTTCAAGAGCGTGATCGAGACGGACGGGCAGATCGAGGCCGACGGGCCGCAATGGTGCGACATCATCGAGGCCCTGGCGGCCAGCGAAAGCGTCAAGCCGCGCTCCATGCGCCATCCGCGCGTCTTCATCTTCGGCGCGCTCGAATCGCGCCTGCAGAGCGTCGACACCGTGGTGATCGGCGGGCTCAACGAAGGCACCTGGCCGGGGCAGGCGGCGAACGACGCCTTCCTGTCGCGTGTCATGAAGGTGGAGATCGGCCTGGAGCCGCCGGAACGGCGCATCGGCCAGCTCGGCCACGACCTGCAGATGGCCGCGGCCGCGCCGAAACTGGTGCTGACGCGGGCACTGCGCAACGGCACCGCGCCGACCGTCGCCTCGCGCTGGCTGCAGCGGCTGATCGCCGTCGGCGGCCCCACCCTTGCCGCCGACCTCAAGGCGCGCGGAAGGAACCTCATCGACTGGGCGAACGCCATCGACCGCAGCCCGCCCGTGCCGAATGCGCGCCGCCCGGCGCCGCATCCGCCGGCCGAGCTGCAGCCGAGGAAATACTCCTTCAGCGAGGTGGGGCGTCTCCGGCGCGATCCCTATGCGATCTATGCCCGCCATATCCTGCGCCTCGATCCGATCGCGCCCTTCAATCTCGATCCGGGGCCGGCCGAGCGCGGCTCGCTCTACCACCGCATCGTCGACCGCTTCGTGCGCGAAGAGGCGAGCGGCGAGCCCTTCACCCTCATCGGCCACATCCTTGCGGAAGAATTCGACGCCGTCGCCCTGCCCCCGCATATCGACGCCGTCTGGCGGTCGCGCTTTGCCGCCGTCGCCCGCGCCTTCGTCCACTGGCACCTGGAGCGGGCGGGCGGCGTGTATGAGAGCCTGACGGAGGTGCCGGCCTCGCTCGACCTTTCGGTCGGCGGCATCCGCCTGACCGGCATCGCCGACCGCATCGACATCCTGCCGGACGGCAGCGCCGACCTTCTCGACTACAAGACCGGCAGCACGCCGTCGCTGAAGGTGGCGCGGGCGCTGCTCGATCCGCAGCTCGCGCTGGAGGCGGCGGCGATCCGGCGCGGCGCCTTCCGCGGGCCGGGGCTTCGCGAGCCGGCGAACCTTCTCTATGTGCGCCTCAAACCCGGCGAACGGTTCAAGGCCGAACAGGTGAACAACGAGCATGCCAAATCGGCGAACGTCACGCCGAAATCCGCCATCGAGCTTGCCGAGGAAGCCCTGACGGAGCTGGAAAAGCTGCTGACGGGCCTCATCGAGGGCCGCTACGGCTTCGCCTCCCGGCTCATTCCCGAACAGGAACGGGACTATGGCGGGGAATACGACCACCTGGCGCGCGTCGCCGAATGGTCCTCGGCGGAAAGCAACGGGGAGGGCGAGGATGCTTGACGAAGACCGGCCCGCCTCCGCCGAGCCCGCCGCCTGGCTGAGCTGGACCACGCAGAAACAGGCGGCGGCCTCCGATCCCGCGCGCTCGGCCTGGGTTTCGGCCAATGCCGGCTCGGGCAAGACCCATGTGCTGACGCAGCGCGTGATCCGCCTGCTTCTCGCCGGCTGCCGGCCCTCCGCCATCCTCTGCCTCACCTATACCAAGGCCGCGGCTTCCGAGATGTCGAACCGCGTCTTCGAGCGGCTGGCCGAATGGGCGACGCTCTCCGACGAAGCGCTGACCGAGCGCGTGGCGGCGATCGAGGGCAAGGAGCCGGACCTGTTCAAGCTCGCCGAGGCGCGCCGGCTCTTCGCCCGCGCGCTCGAAACGCCGGGCGGGCTGAAGATCCAGACGATCCACGCCTTCTGCGAGGCGCTGCTGCACCAGTTCCCGCTGGAAGCCAATGTCGCCGGCCACTTCTCCGTGCTCGACGACCGGGCCGCCGCCGTGCTGCTGGCCGATGCGCGCCGCACGCTGCTGACGGCGACGACGAACGAGGACGACAGCACGCTCGCCGCCGCCTTCGCCACCGTGCTCGACATTGCCGACGACACCGGGCTGGAGCGGCTGATCGCCGATATCGTGGCGAGCCGCGGACCGATCCGCGACTTCCTGGACGGCGCCGCGAAGGCGGATGGCGTGGAGGCCGTGCTGCGCCGGGAAACCGGGCTCGACACGCACGAGACGGCGGACGACATCCTCGCCGCCTTCTGGCCGCTCGACGGTTTGCAGGGCGCGGTGCTCGATTCCTATCTCGCGGCGGCGGAGAGCCTTGGCAGCGACACGGTCAAGGCCACCGCCGCGGGCCTGCGCGGCGTGGCCCGGCTGGCCGATGCCGAGGCCCGGCGCGCCGCGCTGCATGATCTCTTCTTCACCGGTGCCGGCGCGCCGCGCAGCCTCGACCGGTCGTTCCTGTCGAAGAAGGTTCGCGACAGTGCGCCCCACCTCGAAGCCGCGCTTCTGGCCGCCCAGGCGCATGTGATCGCCTGCGACGACCGGCTACGGCGGTTCCGCATGTACGAGGCGACGCACGCGGCGCTTATCATCGCCGAACGGCTGATCGGCGACTACGAGGACCTGAAGCGTGCGCGCAGCCTGCTCGACTTCGACGACCTGATCGACCGCACCGCGCGGCTGCTCACGCGCGAGCGGGTGAGCGCCTGGGTGCACTACAAGCTCGACCAGGGCATCGACCACATCCTCGTCGACGAGGCGCAGGACACCAGCCCGCGGCAATGGCAGATCGTCAAATCGCTGACGGACGATTTCTTCGCCGGCGAAACGGCGCGGGACCGGGAGCGCACGATCTTCGCCGTCGGCGACGAGAAGCAGTCGATCTATTCCTTCCAGGGCGCCCGGCCGGAGCGTTTCGCCGAGGAGGGCCGCGCGGTTCTTCGCCGCACGCAGGCGGCGAAAGCCGCCTTCAGCCCCATCCGGCTGCTGCTTTCCTTCCGCTCGACGCGCGAGGTGCTCTCGGCCGTCGACCAGGTCTTTCTCGACCCCGCCAATGCGCGCGGGCTGACGCCGGACGGCAGCGAGATCGTGCACGCCTCCAACCGCGGGCGCGAGCCGGGCGCGGTCGATATCTGGGAGGTGATCGCCGCCCCGCCGGGGCTCGACGAGGAGGACTGGACCGCGCCCTTCGACGCGGTGGCCGAGGAGGCGCCGATCAACGTGCTGGCCCGGCGCATCGCCGATATGCTCGCGGCCTGGATCGGCCGGGAGACGGTGACGGAAAAGGGCAAGACACGGCCGATGGCGGCCGGCGACGTCATCGTTCTGGTGCGCAAGCGCGATGCCTTCGTCAATGCGCTGACGCGCACGCTGAAGCAACGGCACAACCTGCCCGTCGCCGGCGCCGACCGGCTGGTGCTGACGAAGCACATCGCCGTGCAGGACCTGATGGCGCTCGGCCGCTTCGCCGTGCTGCCGGAGGACGACCTTTCGCTGGCCGCGCTGCTGAAGAGCCCGCTGTTCAACCTCGATGAGGAGGCACTGTTCGCGCTGGCGGCGCGGCGCGGCGAAAAACAGGGGCTCTGGCCGCGGCTTGTCGCGGCGGCGGAAGAGGACGCAGCGCTGGCCGGCATCGTGCGGCGGCTGAGGGAGATGCTGCGCGATGCGCGGGGCCAGGCCGTGCACGATTTCTATGCGCGCATCCTGGGTGCCGGCGGCGGGCGGCGGGCCTTCCTCGCCCGGCTCGGGACGGAAGCCGGCGAGATCATCGACGAGTTCCTGACATTCGCGCTGGAGCAGGAGGAGAACGGCCTGCCGGGCCTGCAGGCTTTCGTCTCCACGCTGGAGCTCGAAGCCCCGACCGTCAAGCGCGAGCAGGACAAGGCGCGCGGCGAGATCCGCATCATGACGGTGCATGCCGCCAAGGGCCTGGAGGCGCCGGTCGTCTTTCTCGTCGACGGCGGGGCGAAACCCTTCAGCCCCAGCCACATGCCGCATCTGCGCTTCCTTACGGCGCCCGGCCTTGCCGGCGGCCTGCCGGCCTGGCTGCCGCTCAAGGACCTCGGCAACGCGCTGACGGCGGCCGATGCGGAGCGCATCAAGGCCGGCGCGGAGGAGGAATACCGCCGCCTGCTCTACGTGGCGATGACACGCGCGGCGGACCGCCTCGTCGTCTGCGGCTATCGCGGCCGGCTGGAGAACAAGGACACCTGGCATCAGATGATCACGGCGGCGCTTTCTGCCGATGGCGCGCGGTGCGTTGAAAGGACCTTCTCGACGGCGGGCGAGAGCTGGCCGGGATTTGCCTGGCGCGAGGCCGGCGCGGCGACCCTGGAGGCGGTCACCGCGGCTCCTGCCGAGGAGAGAGCGGCGATCGCGCTTCCGGAAGCTCTGGACCGGCCCCTGCCGCCGCAGAAATCGCTGCCCCGGCCGCTCAGCCCCTCGGGCGCGGCGGCGGTGATCGAGACGGATGCGGCGGACCTCCTGGTGCCTTCGGCGCTCTTCGGCCGGAAGGGCGGCATTCCCGGCGCCGGCCTTGCCATGGAGCGGGGACGCATCCTGCACCGTTTCCTCCAGGTCCTGCCCGCCTTTAATGCCGCGGAACGGCCGGCGGCGGCGCGGCGCTATCTCGAACGGGCGGCCGCCCACTGGCCGGAAAGCGCACGGACCTCGCTGGTCGAAGCGGCGCTCGTGGTGATCGGCGACGGGGACCTCGCCGCGATCTTTTCGCCCGCGGCGCGGGCGGAAGTGTCGATCATGGGCACGCTGACGCTCGGCAGCCGGGACTATGCGGTCTCCGGCCGTATCGACCGCATGGCGATCACCGATGCGGCTGTCGAGATCGTCGATTTCAAGACGAACCGCGTGCCGCCGGCCTCGCTAGCCGACATTCCCTTCGAGCACCGGGCGCAGCTTGCGATCTACCGCGCGATCCTCGCGCCGCTCTATCCAGAGCGGGAAATCCGCTGCGGGCTGATCTACACGGAAGCGGCAAAAACCTATTGGCTGGACGCCGGCCTGATGGAGGCGAGCCTTGCCGAACTCGCCTCGAAGTGAGATACCGGACGGGACGGCCGATCGCCCCGCGGGGCGCCGGCAGAGCGGTGCCGGGCCTTGAAAGCGGCCCGCACCTGCATCACATTGGGTACAACGATCACCATCCAAGGAGAGCCTCATGGCTACCGTAAAAGTCGACCAGTCCAACTTCCAGGCTGAAGTTCTCAATTCCGCAGAGCCGGTCATCGTCGATTTCTGGGCTGAATGGTGCGGCCCGTGCAAGATGATCGCCCCCGCGCTCGAGGAAATCTCGACGGAACTCGCCGGCAAGGTGAAGGTCGCCAAGCTGAACATCGACGAGAATCCGGAACTGGCCGCCCAGTACGGCGTGCGCTCCATTCCGACGCTCGCCATGTTCAAGGGCGGCGAAGTCGCCGACATCAAGGTCGGCGCCGCGCCGAAGACGGCCCTTTCGAGCTGGATCTCCAGCGCCGCCTGACCGGCCGCGCGATTTGACCCGATCAAGCCCGGCTTCGGCCGGGCTTTTTCGTGCTCAGGTGGGGGGCGTGCCGTTGTCGGCGAGAACGTCGCCGACGAGATAGAGCGAACCGCCGATCAGGATGCGCGGCGGCACCTCGTCCTCCTCGGTGATGCGGGCGATTTCGGCGAGCGCATCGGCAACGGTCGACAGCGGCTGGGCCTCCAGGCCGGCGCGTGCCGCGTCATCGGCAAGCGCCACGGGATCGAGACCGGCATCGGAGCCGCGGATCGGCACGGTGAAGACCCGTTCGGCGAGGCCGCCGAAGGGCTCGAAATAGCCGACCGGATCCTTGGTGTTGATCATGCCGGTGACGAGAAAGAGCGGGCGCGGCTCGCGCTCCTCGAAATTCGCCATGGTCTCGGCGATGACCTGGCCGGCACCGGGATTGTGCCCGCCATCGACCCAGATCTCGCTGCCGCGCGGGGCAAGCCGCAGGAGCGCGCCGTCCGTCAGCCGTTGCAGGCGGCCCGGCCATTCGACCCGGCCGAGGCCCTGCTCCAGCGCCCGTTCGGAAACGGCAAAGCCGGCGGCCTTGACGGCGCGGATCGCCGCGGCGGCATTGGCATATTGATGGCGGCCGGGCAGGCGCGGCAGCGGCAGGTCGGCAAGGCCGAATTCGTCCTGGTAGACGAGCCGGCCGAATTCCTCATGGGCCATGAAATCCTGGCCGTAGACGGCATGCGGGCAGCCGAGCCGCTCGGCGGTCTCGATCAGCACGTCGCGGGCCGCCTCTTCCGACTGGTAGCCGATGACGACCGGCGCGCCGCGCTTCATGATGCCGGCCTTTTCCGCCGCGATCAGCTCGACGCGGTCGCCGAGATAGGCCTGGTGGTCGAGCGAGATCGGCATGATGACGGAAACGGCCGGGCGCGGGATGACGTTGGTCGCATCGAAACGGCCGCCGAGGCCGACCTCGATGATCGCCACGTCGGCCGGATGTTCGGAGAAGAGCAGGAAGGTGACGGCGGTCAGGATCTCGAAGACGGTGATCTTCTCGCCGCCATTGGCCTCCGCCACGCGGCGCACCGCATCGGCCAGCACGGCATCGCCGACCAGCGCCCCGCGCTCGCCCTTGACGGCGAGACGATAGCGCTCGTGCCAGTTGACGAGATGGGGGGAGGTGTGGACGTGGACGCCGAGGCCCTCGGCCTCCAGGATCGCGCGGCAGAAAGCCGTGACGGAGCCCTTGCCGTTGGTGCCGGCCACATGGATGACCGGCGGCAGTTTCAGGTGCGGATCGCCGAGCGCGGCAAGCAGCCGCGTGATGCGGTCCAGCGAAAGATCGAACCCCTTGGGATGGAGACCGAGAAGCTTCTCGATCTCCGCTGCCGCTTCGCTGGCCGTTACCATGGTCATGCCGCCCTCCGCCGGTCCGCGCCTACTGGGCCGCGATGGCGACCGCGTCATTGGTGACGGACGCGGTCGCCGGCTTCTTCGTGAGGATCTTCAGAAGGCGGGCGAGCGTATCGGGAATGTCATGGCGCTTGACGACGAGGTCGACCATGCCGTGCTCCAGGAGGTATTCCGAGGTCTGGAAACCTTCGGGCAGCTTTTCACGGATCGTCTGCTCGATGACGCGCTTGCCGGCAAAGCAGATCTCGGCGCCCGGCTCGGCAAGGTGGATGTCGCCCAGCATGGCGTAGGAGGCCGTCACGCCGCCTGTCGTCGGGTTGGTGAGCACGACGATATAGGGCTGGCCGGCTTCCTTCAGCATTTCCACGGCGACCGTGGTGCGCGGCAGCTGCATCAGCGAAAGGATGCCTTCCTGCATGCGCGCGCCGCCCGAGGCGGGGAACATGACGAGCGGGCACTTTTCGGCGATCGCCCGCTCGAAGGCCTTGATGATCGCCTCGCCCGCGGCGATGCCGAGCGAACCGCCCATGAAGTTGAACTCGTGCACGACGGCGACGATCTTGACACCGCGCATCCTGCCGACGCCGGCGACGATCGTGTCCTCGAGGTCGGTCTTGGCGCGGCTGTCCTTCAGGCGGTCGGTGTATTTCTTCGAATCGCGGAACTTCAGCGGGTCCTGCGCGACCTTCGGCTGCTGCAGGGCCTCATAGACGCCATCGTCGAAGAGGTCCTTGAGGCGGGCCTTGGCCGGCATCTTCATGTGGTAGCCCGAGGCGGGAATGACCCACTTGTTCTCCTCGAGATCGCGGTGGAACACCATCTCGCCGGTTTCCGGGCACTTGATCCAGAGATTTTCGGGAACATCCCGGTTGGGGCGGCCGAGCATCGAGTTGATCTTCGGCCGAACGTAATTCGTGATCCAGTTCACGCTCTAGTCTCCCGTTAATCTGCGCAATCCCGGGAAAACCGCATCATGCTTTCCCCGGCATCGCCTTTATCCGTTCCCATGTGGGAATTTCACTCCGCTGCCGCAAGGCGCGCGCCGCGCACGCCCGAGGCGAGGCTCATCACCAGCGTCTCGACGCCGGCGACGGTGGCGGCGCTTGCCGTGCCGTCCGCGGTGAGGCTGGAGGCGATCTGGTTGACGATCGCGGTACCCACGACGACACCGTCCGCCGAGGCGCCGATGGCGCGGGCATGCTCCGCCGTCTTGACGCCGAAGCCGACGCAGACCGGCAGCTTCGTATGCGCCTTGATGCGGCCGACCGCGCCGCCGATCAACGCGGGATCCGGCAGGGCCGAGCCGGTGATGCCGTTCATCGAGACGTAGTAGACGAAGCCGGACGTGTTCCTCAGGACGGCCGGCAGGCGCTTCTCGTCCGTCGTCGGCGTCGCGAGGCGAATGAAGTTGATGCCCTTGGCGAGCGCCGGCAGGCAGAGCTCGTCGTCCATTTCCGGCGGCAGGTCGACGACGATGAGGCCGTCGATGCCGGCCTCCAGCGCCTCGTCGAGGAAACGCTCGACGCCGTAGATGTAGATCGGATTGTAGTAGCCCATCAGCACGATCGGCGTCGCGTCGTCGTCCTTGCGGAAATCACGGGCCATCTGCAGCGTCTTGGCCAGCGTCTGGCCACCCTTCAGCGCGCGCTGGCCGGCGAGCTGGATGGCCGGGCCGTCGGCCATCGGGTCGGAGAAGGGCATGCCGAGCTCGATGACGTCGGAGCCGGCCTTCGGCAGCGCCTTCATGATCTCCAGCGAACTGGCATAATCCGGATCGCCACCCATGAAATAAGTGACGAGGGCCGGGCGGCCTTCGGCGGCGAGATCCGCGAAGCGTTTGTCCATGCGTGCGGTCATCTTAGAGCTCCATGCCGAGGATCTTGCCGACGGTGAAGATATCCTTGTCGCCGCGGCCGGAGAGGTTCATCAGGATGATCTGGTCCTTGCCCATCTTGGGCGCCCGCTTGATCACCTCGGCGACGGCATGGCTCGGCTCCAGCGCCGGGATGATGCCTTCAAGCCGGGTAAGGAGCTGGAAGGCTTCCAGCGCTTCCTCGTCCATGATCGGCACATATTCGGCGCGGCCGATTTGGTGCAGCCAGGCGTGCTCCGGGCCGATGCCGGGATAGTCGAGGCCGGCGGAGATCGAATGGCCTTCCTTGATCTGGCCGTCGGCATCCTGCAGCAGATAGGTGCGGTTGCCGTGCAGAACGCCCGGCGAGCCGGCAGTGAGCGAGGCACAGTGCTCGTCGCCGTCAAGCCCCTTGCCGCCCGCTTCGACGCCGACGATCCGGACGTTCGCGTCGTCGAGGAAGGGGTGGAAGATGCCGATGGCATTGGAGCCGCCGCCGACGGCCGCGACCACCATATCCGGCAGGCGGCCTTCGGCTTCCAGCAGCTGCTCGCGGGCTTCCGTGCCGATCACGGCCTGGAAGTCGCGCACCAGCTCCGGATAGGGATGCGGGCCGGCGGCGGTGCCGATCAGGTAGTAGGTGTCCTCAACATTGGTAACCCAGTCGCGCAGCGCCTCGTTCATGGCGTCCTTCAGCGTGCCGTGGCCGGCGGTGACCGGGCGCACCTCGGCACCGAGCAGCTTCATGCGGAAGACGTTGGGCGCCTGGCGCTCGACATCCGTCGCGCCCATGTAGACGACGCAGGGGAAGCCGAAGCGCGCGGCGACGGTGGCCGAGGCCACGCCATGCTGGCCGGCGCCGGTTTCCGCGATGATGCGCGTCTTGCCCATGCGCTTGGCGAGAAGGATCTGGCCGATGCAGTTGTTGATCTTGTGCGAGCCGGTGTGGTTCAGCTCCTCGCGCTTGAAATAGATCTTCGCGCCGCCGAGATGCTGCGTCAGGCGCTCGGCATAATAGAGCGGGCTCGGGCGGCCGATATAATGCGCGCCGAGTTGCTTCAGTTCCGCCTGGAAGGCCGGATCGGTCTTGGCCTTGTTCCACTCATCCTGAAGATCGAGGATCAGCGGCATCAGGGTTTCGGCGACGAAACGACCGCCGAAAATGCCGAAACGGCCGTCCTCGTCCGGACCCTCGCGGTACGAATTCAGGTTGGGTGACTGGTTCACTTGCCTCTCCCTGCGGCGGTCTGGCGTTCCGCTTCCCGTGCCGCTTCAAAAAATGCGTCCATCAGGCCGAGGTCCTTGACGCCCGGGGCGCTCTCGACCCCGGAACTGGCGTCGATGCCCGGCGCGCCGGTCAGCCTTACGGCCTCGGCGAGGTTATCCTTGTTCAACCCACCGGAAAGCATGTAATCGACGCTTCCGTCAAGCAAATGCATGAGCGTCCAGTCGAAGGAGACGCCGTTGCCGCCCGGAAGCTCGGAGCCCGCCGGGGGCTTGGCATCGAAGAGGAACCGGTCGGCGATGCCGATATAGGGATCGATCTTCTTCAGATCGTCCGCCTCGCGCACCGAAAAGGCCTTCATGACGGGCAGGCCGTAGACAGCCTTGACGTTCAGCACGCGCTCCGGGCTTTCGCTGCCGTGCAGTTGAAGGATGTCCGGCGAGAGCTGGTCGACGATCTCGTCGAGGTCGTCATTGTCGGCATTCACCGTGACGGCGACGATCTTCACCCGGCCGCGCACCCGATCCGCGAGGCGCCCGGCGTCGGACGGCTCGATGTTGCGCGGGCTCTTGGGAAAGAAGATGAAGCCGATATGGGTGGCGCCGAGCGCCACGGCCCTGTCGACGGCCTCTTCGGTCTTCAGCCCGCAGATTTTGATGTCGAGTGGCGTTTCACGTTTCATGGGCGCAGGCAGTCGCACGAATCACCGGAAGAGTCGAGCCGAAAGACGGCGCCCAGGCCTCGGGAAGCGCCACCCTTGCGCCCGCTTCGAACGAGCCCATATGGAGGGGAACTGTAGTCTGGAGGTCCCCATGCGGCTCATCATCGCCATCCTTCTGCCCTTTCTCGTGTTCTTCACCATCGGGCGGCCGATTGCCGGCATCATCTGCCTCATCCTGCAGATCACGCTGATCGGCTGGCTGCCGGCGGCCATCTGGGCGGTCTATGCGCTGGGGCAGTACAATACGGACAAGAAGATCCGCGAGGCGCTGGCCGATCGCGGCCGCTGAATTCAGCCGAAATCGACCGCGTGCAGCAGGCTGCCATTGCGCTTCAGCCAGCGCTTGGCATCGGCGGTCGTCGGGCAAAGCTGGTCGCACAGCGCCCAGAAGGCCGGGCTGTGGTTCATTTCCTTAAGATGCGCCACCTCGTGGGCGGCGAGATAATCGATCACGCCGGGCGGCGCCATGGCGATGCGCCAGGAGAAGCTGAGCGCACCATCCGCCGAGCAGGACCCCCAGCGGCTGCGGGTATCGCGCAGCGTCAGCGACTTCACGCGCTTGCCGATGCGGCCGGCATGCACGGCGACAAGGCGTTCCAGCTCCAGCCGGGCCTCCTTCTTCAGGAAATCGCAGATGCGGCGGGGAATGCTCTCCTCCATGCCGCCGACGCGCAGCACCGCCTCGTCGTCGATGACCAGGGCCTCCGTCAGGCCGCGCAACCGGCCGGTCGCCTCGATGCGATGGGAGACGCCGCGGATCATCACATAGCCGCCGTCCATGAGCTCGTTCGTCGTGCGGAACCTGGCGAGCTTCGTCATCAGCCAGCCTTGGTGGCGATCGAGGAAATCGCGGATCTCGCGCTCGGCAATGCCGCTCGGCACCGTCATGCGCAGCGCCCGCCCACCCGGCTCGATACGCAGGGTGAGCCGCGTCGCGCGAAAATCCCGCCTTATGGTGAGCGGCAAGCGCTTGCCGTTGACGTCCATTTCGCGCCGCTCCGGCGGAGGCGGCGTCTTCAGGGCCTTTCTGGGCTTGCGAAGCGAGGGGAACATGCTGCCTTTCATAGCCGATTCGGCCGAAACTGAAACGCCCCGACGAAAAACCGGCGCTCAAGGCGCCGGTCTTTTCCAGGGTCGCGATCCCTTACTCCTCCGTCATCCTCGGGCTCGACCCGAGGATCCACCAGCCGGCGGCATGGATGGTCGGGTCAAGCCCGACCATGACGGAGGGTGTGGGGACGGAATGCCCTATCTCCACGCGGTATCGTCCGCTCAGGTCGCCGGGAAACCCGGCACGTCGCCCTGGCCCTTGGCGCGGCGTTCGCGCATGAAGCGGTCGAATTCCTCCTGGTCCTTGGCGCGGCGAAGCTCGCGGACGTAGGAGTCGAATTCCTCGCGCATCTCGTCGAGCTTGCGGCGTTCCTCGTCGAGGCGGGAGAGTTCGGCATCACGCCAGTCGTCGAAGGCGACGTTGCCGGTGGCGCCGCGGAAGGCGGAACCGGCGCGGCGGCCGAACTTGCCGCGGCAGGAGGCAAACATGCCGTCGACGGTGTCGTTGGCGTCTTTCTTGAAGGATTTCAGACGGTCGCCGAAGATGATGTAGGCGAGCATGGCAAGGCCGAGCGGCCAGAACACCACGAAGCCGAGCACCATCAGGGCGATGGTCGCAGGCGTCCAGTCCGGACGAATAAGCGCTGACTGGTTCATGTGCAATCTTCCTCACGATCGGCGGAAACCACCCTGGTTTCCGGTGAATCCGATGTGGGCAGAGCGCGGATCGCGTTCAAGACAATGCACCGACAATTCGGGCAAGTGCCTGAAAGCGGACCAAAAAATCAGGCGCCCGCGCCAGCCTTGCCGCCCTTGATGACGCGCGGCGTCACGGGCTTTGCCTTTTCGCCGCGGCCATGCTCGCCGATGAAGGACAGGATGCGCGGGGCGATCTCCCGGCGGAAGCGCGAGCCGTTGAAGACGCCGTAATGGCCGACATCCGGCTGCATGTAGTGCATGCGCATGTGGTCGGGGATGTTGGTGCAGATCGTCTGCGCCGCCTTCGTCTGGCCGACGCCGGAGATGTCGTCGTTCTCGCCCTCGACGGTGAGCAGCGCCACCTTGCGGATCGCCGTCGTATCGACCGGGCGCGAGCGGTGCATCATCTCGCCCTTCGGCAGCGCGTGCTTCATGAACACGGTCTCGACCGTCTGGAGGTAGAACTCGGCGGTGAGATCCATGACGGCAAGATATTCGTCATAGAAGTCGCGGTGCTTTTCGGCCGCATCGCCGTCGTTCTTGACGAGATGGGCGAAGAATTCCTTGTGGGCGATGACATGGCGGTCGAGATTCATCGACATGAAGCCCGACAGCTGCAGGAAGCCCGGATAGACCATGCGCATGAAACCGGGCTGCGGCCACGGCACGGGCATGATGACATTGTCGCGGAACCATTCGATCGGCTTTTCTTCCGCCAGCTTGTTGACGGCGGTCGGGTTGATGCGCGTGTCGATCGGCCCGCCCATCAGCGTCATGGTGGAGGGCGACAGCGGATCGTTGTCGGCTTCCATGACCGCGACGGCGGCCAGCACCGGCACCGCCGGCTGGCAGACGGCGATGACATGGGTATCCGGCCCCAGCGCGTGCAGCATCTGGATGACGTAGTCGATATAATCGTCGAGATCGAAGCCGCCGTCCGACAGCGGCACCATGCGCGCATCCACCCAGTCGGTGATGTGGACCTCCGCATGCGGCAGTAGCGCCTCGACCGTGCCGCGCAGCAACGTCGCATAGTGACCGGACATCGGCGCGACGATCAGGATCTTCGGGTCCTTGCGGTGGCCGGCCGGCAGACAGCGCTCGAAATGGACGAGATTGCAGAAGGGGCGCTGCCAGACGACCTTTTCATGCACGGAAACGCTCTGGCCGTCGATAAGGGTGGTCGGAAGGTCGAAATCGGGCTTGCCGTAGCGCCGGGTGCTGCGCTCCAGCACTTCGAAACCGGCGGCCATGGTGCGGCCGAAATAGGTGTGGGTGAGCGGATTGAGCGGGTTGCGGAAGGCGAGACGCATCTGGTCCGCCATGGCGCGCCAGGGTGCCATCACCGCATGGTTGAGTTCGTAGAGCTGATAATACATCGGACGCGATACCCCATTCTGGGTGCGGGGCTCAGAGCCCTCTGCACCGTGTCACCCCGGTTTCCGCAGATGCGAAAAGACTAGCATGTTTTCGCTGCGTGGCAACACGCCGCATGGACATCCTAAACCTGTGAACCTTTCGCGGGCATGAACGGATTTCAGGCTTTTCATCGCGGTTTCAGCTTTCAGGCGATATGCGCACGACGGCCTTGATGAGACCCGATTTTTCGGTCGCCCAGCGGGCAAGGTCGACCGGGACGCGCTCGAGCGTGGTGCGATGGGTCACCAGCGCCTCGACCGGCACGCGGCCCGCGCGGATGTTCGCCATCACATGCTCGAAATCGGCACGCGTGGCATTGCGGCTGCCGATCAGCATCATCTCGCGCTTGTGGAACTCGGGATCGGAAAAGCGGATGTCCTCCTTCACCACGGAAACGAGCACGAGCGCGCCGCCATGGGCGACATGGTGGAAGGCCGCCTCGATGGATTGCGCATAACCCGTCGCGTCGAAGACGGCGTCGAAGCCTTCGCCGCCGGTGGCCGCCAGCACCGCCTCGGCCGCACCGGGGCCGGCAAGGATGCCCTTTGCCAGGCCGAAGCGCTCCGCCGCCATGGCGAGCCGCTCGGCTGAGGTGTCCATCAGGGTGACGTCATGGCCGGCGATGCGCGAGAAGAGCGCCGTGCCGAGGCCGATCGGGCCGGCGCCGATGACGAGGGCGCGCGAACCGGCCGGGGCCAGAGACCGGCGCACCGCATGGGCGCCGATCGCCAGGAACTCCACCGTCGCCGCCGCCTCCAGCGACAGGCCGTCGGCCGGATAGAGATTGTCCGCCGGCAGCAGGATCTCCTCGCAGAAGGCGCCGTCCGTGTGCACGCCGAGCACGCGGATCGCCGTGCAGCAGTTCGGCTTGCCCTGCCGGCAGGCGACGCAGGTGCCGCAGGAGAGATAGGGGTTCACGACCACAGGCGCCCCGGCGGCGAGCGGGCTCGTGCCGGGATCGAGGATGGTCGCCGAGACCTCGTGGCCCATCACCCGGGGATATTCGAGGAACGGATGCTTGCCCTCGAAGATATGATAATCGGTGCCGCAGATGCCGACATGGCTGACGGCGACGCGCACCCAGCCCTCCGGCAGGCCGGCCGGGTTCTCGCGCTCGGCAGCCTCCAGGCGGCCGGGTTCCACACAGACGACAGCTTTCATCTCAACGGCTTCCGCGGCGGCGCAGCTGGTCGAAATAGACGATGACGATGATCAGAAGGCCCGTGATGATGCGCTGCCAGAAGGAGTTGATGTTGAGGAGGTTCGCGCCGTTGTTGATGGTGGCGAGGATGAAGGCGCCGAGCAGCGGCCCGTGCACCGAGCCGACCGCGCCGAAGAGGCTGGTGCCGCCGATGACGGAGGAGGCGATGGCCTGCAGCTCCCAGCCCTCCGCCTGCGTGGCATTGCCGATGCCGATGCGCGAGGCGAGCAACAGGCCGACGAAGGCGGCGCAGGTGGCCGACAGGATATAGGCGAGATAGATGGTGCGGTCGACATTGACGCCGGAAAGCCGCGCCGCCTCCTTGTTCGAGCCGACCGCGAAGAGATAGCGCCCCCAGCGCGAGAGATGCAGGAAGACGAAGGCGGGGATGGCCACCAGGATGACCATCCAGAACAGGCTGGGCACGCCGAGGAAATCGGCGCGGGAGAAGTTCGTAAAGCCTTCGTGGCTGATCGAGATCGTCGCGCCGTTGGTGATGAGCAGGCCGATGCCGCGCAGCGAGGTCAGCGTCGCCAGCGTGATGATGAAGGGCGGCAGGCCCATGCGCACGATGCCGAAGCCATGGAAGGCGCCGATGGCGACGCCGATCAGCAGCGTCAGGATGATCGACAGCCAGAGCGGCACGCCCGCCTGCAGCAGCCAGGCGACGATGACGCTGGTGAAGCCGACGATGGCCCCGACGGAGAGGTCGATGCCGGCCGTGATGATGACGAAGGTCTGGCCGACCGCCAGGATCGCCGTCATCGCCCCCTGACGCAGGAGGTTGCTGATGTTGTTCGGCGTCCAGAAGGCATTGGTGGAGACGCCCAGCAGCAGCCAGAGGAACAGCAGCAGCCCGAGAAGGGTCAGGCCGAGCAGGATGTTCGTGCCCTTCTTGGGTGCGGGTGCGCTTTCCGTCGTCGTGTCCACGCTCATGTTCTTCTCCCTTTTTCGCGCGGCGGTTAGATGCCGATGGCCTGGGTCAGGACGTCCTCATGGGTGGCCGCCCGGTGGTCGTGGCTGGCGACGAGCCGGCCGCCCCTGAAGACGTGCAGCCGGTCGGCCAGTTCATAGACTTCCGGCAGATAGGACGAGATGAGGATGATGCCGGCGCCCTGCTTCAGGAGTTCGCCGAACAGGCGGTAGATCTCCGCCTTGGTGCCGACGTCGACCCCGACGGTCGGCTCGTCGAAGATGAACAGCCGCGCGCCATGGCTCAGCCACTTGCCGATGACGATCTTCTGCTGGTTGCCGCCGGACATGGCGGAGGCGAGCACACGGCGCGACGGCGTCTTGATGCGCAGGTCGCGGATCTGCCGGTCGGCGTTGGCGGCCTCGTCGCCGCGGCGGATCGTCAGGCCCGAACTCAGCCTCCTGAAGACCGGCAGGTTGATGTTGAGGCCGATCGGCAGGTTGAGGCAGAGCCCCTGGTCGCGGCGGCTTTCCGGGGCGAGCGCGATGCCGAGCTCCATCGCCTGGCGCTCGTTGCGGATATCGACCTTCGCCCCGTCCCAGAAGATCTCGCCGGCCGAGACCGGCTGGCGGCCATAGAGGCCGAGGGCGAACTCGCTGCGGCCGGCGCCGATGAGGCCGTAGAGGCCGACGATCTCGCCGGCGCGCACCGACAGCGACACGTCGTTGAAACCCGGTCCGGACAGGCCGCGCGTCTCGACGATGACTTTGCCGGCCGGCACCTTCTCCTTGTGGTAGATCTGCTCGATCGAGCGGTTGATCATCAGCGCGATCAGCTCGTTCTCGTTGGTCTCGCTTATGAGGCGCGTGCCGACATGGGCGCCGTCGCGCAGCACCGAGACGCGGTCGGCCAGCTCGAAGACCTCCTCCATGCGATGGCTGATATAGACGATCGTCACGCCCTGGTCGCGTAGCCGGCGAATGAGCCGGAAGAGCTGGGCGGATTCCTGGCGCGTCAGATAGGCGGTCGGCTCGTCGAAGATGAGGAAGCGGATGCCGCGCATGGCGGCCTTGGCAGTGGCGACCAGCTGCTGCTGGCCGATGGTGAGGCTGCCGAGAAGGGCGGCGGCCGGCAGCTGGAAGCCGAGATCGTCGAGCACCGCCTGGGCCGCGCGCTCCATCGCCGCCTTGCGCATCAGGCCGTAGCGGTTCATCTCGTCGCCGAGGAACATGTTGGCGGCCACGGAAAGATGCGGGCAGAGCACGACCTCCTGGTGCACGGCATTGATGCCGCGGGAAATCGCCTCGTTCGGGGTGGCGAGCTGCACGGGCTTGCCGCACCAGAAGACCTCGCCCGCCGTGCGGCGGATGACGCCGGTCAGGAGCTTGATGAGGGTGGACTTGCCGGCGCCGTTCTCGCCGACGATGGCATGGATCTCGCCGGCGAGGAACGTGACCGTCGCCGGTTTCAGCGCTTCCACGAGGCCGTATTTCTTCTGCAGTCCACGCAGTTCGAGGATGGGCGCGCCGCGCGGCACCGCTTCGGATTCGGCGAGCTTGGCCTCGTCTTCATGCCGATGGCTGAGCTCTTCAAGGCTGCTCATCGCTGTCTCCTCCCGACTGCGTGGAAAGCGTCCCGCCCGGATCATGCGGCCCGGGCGGGCGGATCGTCAAACGCTTCGCGGGAAGCGGTCAGATCTTCGGATTGAGCAGGGCGTCGATCTTCGGATCGGCCATGTTCTCCTGGGTCACCAGGTTCGCGCCCGTGTCGACGAAGGCTTCGACCTTCTCGCCCTTGGAGACCGCGAGCGCCGTTTTCACGCCGTCATAGCCCATGCGGTAGGGATCCTGCACGACGAGGCCGGCCAGAACACCTTCCTTGAGGAAGCCGACGGTCTTTTCATCCGAATCGAAGCCGATGACCTTGATCTTGTCGCCGAGCTTGTTTTCCGCGATCGCCTGGCCGACGCCCTGCGCCATGATGAGGTTGGAGGCAAAGACACCGACGAGGTTCGGATTGGCGGTGATGAGGTCGGTCATCATGTTGAGGCCGGTGGTGGCCTGGCCGTCCGCATACTTGTCCGCCACCACGGTCAGGCCCGGATATTTCGTCTTGACCTGGTCGAGGAAGCCCTCGCGGCGCTGGTCGAGCGAGCCGACGCCCGGCAGGCTGGTGATGATGGCGATCTCGCCCTCTTCCTTGCCCGTGGCGGCCTTGATCGCCGCGGCAAGCCCGTCTGCCGCGATGCGGCCGCCCTGGACGTTGTCCGTCGTCAGGAACGAGGTAAAGGCCTTGGAATCGGCGCCCGAATCGATGCCGATGATCGGCACGGACTTGGCCGCCTCGTCGACCGGCTTGCCGAGTGCCTTGAATTCCGTCGGCGAGATGACGACGGCGGCCGGCCCGCCGGCCACGGCGTTTTCGAGGATGCTGATCTGGCCGTTGATGTCGGATTCCGATTGCGCGCCGAGTTCCGGCACGTTGACGCCGAGATCCTTGCCGGCCGCGCGCGCGCCGGCGAGCACGATCTGCCAGTAGAAGGACGTCGTGTCCTTGACGATGATCGGGATGGTGACGTCCTGCGCGAGGGACGCGGCAGGGCTCATGGTGGCGAGGACTGCGGCACCCGCGAGCGCCGTGAAGGCGCGGCGAGACAGAAGCGATCTTACAATGCTCATCAGGTTTCTCCTCTCAAATGCTTCCCGTTCCTGTTGGGATCGCGTCGCGGGAAGCGGGCAACTCGATCTTTTATCGATAAAAAACATTTTGCAGGCAGGCTACACCTCCCTGCCTTTGCTGGCAAGCGAGGGCGTTTTTCCGAAAATGCTGCGCTCGAAACTGCTCCAGTCCATGCCATCCGTCCTCCCAAACGATGGCCGCCGGGGCGGCTAGACCTGAAATACCTCGTGCGGGTGCACGACACCCTTCTTCAGAATGATATTGCCATAGAGGCGGAACTCCGTCGTGGCGACGATATAGGCCGCCTTCCTCGCCATCTCGTAGAAGGCGAAGCGCTCGACCGCGTGCACCGTGAAATCGCCGGCCAGCCGGTGGACGAGATCCTGGAAGGTCGCGCAGACCTCGGGCACCGCCGCGGGATCGCCGACGACCTCCATGCGCCAGGCGGCCTGCGGCACGAAGGTATCGAGCGGCATATGCGCGAGGATCGCCTCGGTGATCGACACGGCATCGACCCCGTCGGCCCGGATGACCCTCGGGCCGAGGAAACTCGACGGGAAATTGGCGTCGGCGATGACGATGTCGTCGCCATGGCCCATGGTCCGGATGGCGTGCAGCAGATCCGGCCCGAGCAGCGGATGAATGCCTTTCAACATGCCCTGGCGATCCTCCCAGATCGAAATCATTGCCGGACGGCGTTTTCCCCGAGGTCCGGCGCGACCACTGTATGCGGCTCGAAAGCCGGGTAAATGTCCTGCGGCAGGTCCATGCGTGCCAATGCCATGTTGCGGCGCAGGCTCTCCGGCTTCGCGGTGCCGATCAGCACCGAGGCGACGGCCGGGTGGCTCAGCGGAAACCGGAGCGCCGGCGCGGCGAGCGGCACGCCCCCTTGCTGCGCGATCGCCATCATCGCGCCGACCCTGGCCGCGACATCGGACGTTGCCGGCATGTAGTCGAAATGCGCGCCCTCCACCGGTCCCGTCGCCAGGATGCCGGAATTGAACACGCCGCCGACCACCAGGGAAGTGCCCCTCTTCCCGCACAGCGGCAGCAGGTCCGCGACAGCCGAGCGGTCGAGCAGCGTGTAGCGGCCCGCCAGCAGGATGCAGTCGAGGTCGGCGTTCCCGAGCACGTCGAGGCAGACCGGCACCTCGTTGACACCGAGCCCATAGGCCTTGATGACGCCCGACGCCTTCAGTTCCTCCAGCGCCTTCAGGCCGGTCTCAAGCAGCTGGCGCAAATGGAAGGCGTTGCGCTCGGCACCGTGCGTGTAGACGCCGATATCGTGCACATAGAGAATATCGATGCGGTTCAGCCCGAGTCGGGCATGGCTGAGCTCGACGGAGCGCATGATGCCGTCATAGCTGTAGTCGTAGCGCACGTCGAAGGGCAGCGGATCGACATAGCCGTAGCTCGGCACCTTGTCGTCGGCGACGGGAACCATGATACGGCCGACCTTGCTGGACAGCACCCAGCTGCCTTTCGGCTTGTCGCGCAGGAAATCGCCGGCGCGGCGTTCCGCGAGGCCGAAACCGTACCAGGGCGCGGTGTCGAAATAGCGCAGGCCCTCGTCCCAGGCAGCCTGAAGCGTTTCCATCGCCGCGTCACGCGGGCAGGCCCGGTAGAGACCGCCAAGCGCCGCTGTGCCGAAGCCGAATTCGGTCACAGCCAGGCCCGTCCTGCCGATGGTGCGCGTCTTCATTGAGCCTCCCCGCCGGCGTCCTCCCGCCGACGTTTTGTCTTTTATCGACAATAGACAGATTGCCGTCAATGGGTAATATGCGGGAAGGAGGAAACGGGGGGATGACGACGCCGGCGCTTCGGGCGGCCCGCGTCCGGCCTTTCGCCCGGTCAGCCCGCAAGGGACGCAACAGACCAGAGAACCGGCAGCACCCATGGCCAAGCAGAACACCGTCTTCAAGGACGCCTTCAATCGCTGCCTGAAGCTCCTGGAGCAGACGGCAAACCTGCCCTCGGAGCCGGAACTCGGCACCACGCTCGGCGTCAGCCGCACGACCGTTCGCGCGATCCTGACCCGGCTGGAGGAGGTCGGCCTTCTCACCTGGGAGAAGCGGCGCAAGGTCGTGCTGCGCAAGCCGCTCGCCGCCGATTATTTTCCGACCGAGGAAACGGATTCGCTCTCCGAGATCATCGAACGCAGCTTCATGCGACGGATTCTTGCCGGCGGCGCCGAGCCGGGCATGCAGATCAACGAACTGGAACTCGCCCGCGAGATCGGCATCGGCACGACGAGCGTGCGCGAATTCCTCATCCGCTTCAGCCGCTTCGGCCTGATCGAGAAACGACCGAACAGCCATTGGGTGCTGAAGGGCTTCACGCGGGACTTCGCATTGGAGCTGACCGAAGTGCGCGAGATGTTCGAGCTGCGCTCGGCCACCGCCTTCGCCCGCCTGCCGGAGGATCATCCGGCCTGGCGGGAACTCGAGGCGATCGAGGCGGTACACCACGCGATCCTCGCCGATATCGAAAACCGCTACCGGGATTTCTCCGAGCTCGACGAGCGCTTCCACCTCCTCGTGCACCGGGCCTCGAAGAACCGCTTCATCGTCGATTTCTACGACGTCATCGCCATCGTCTTCCACTACCACTACCAGTGGAACAAGACGAATGCCCGCGAGCGCAATGCCCGGGCCCTGGAAGAGCACCTTGCCTATATCGCGGCATTGCGCTCGCGCGATCCGATCGAGATCGAGCTGGCCTGCCGGCAGCATCTGAAATCCGCGCGCGAAACGCTCCTGCAATCGATCAACTGACGAGGACGGCATGGGCACGCCCATCCTGCAATTCGGGACCAGCCGCTTCCTGCAGGCCCATGCGGACCTCTTCATCGGCGAGGCGCTGGAGAGGGGCGAAGCGCTCGGCCGCATCACGGTCGTCCAGACCACGGGCGCCCCGGAGCGCGCGGGCCGGCTTGCCGCGCTCGCGGCGCCGGGCGGCTATCCGGTGATCGTGCGCGGACGCAAGGACGGGCACGCCATCGATTGCGAGCAACGGGTCACCAGCGTTGCGCGCGCGCTTTCGGCGGCAAACGACTGGGACGCGGTGCGGCAGGTCTTTCGCGAGGAGACCGAGGTCGTGCTCTCCAATACCGGCGACACCGGCTACGCAGTGGGGCCGGACGACCTTGCCGGTGCCGTCCCCGCTTCCTTTCCCGGCAAGCTGCTGGCGCTTCTGCACGACCGTTTTTCGGCGAACCGGCGCGGGCTGACCCTCCTGCCCTGCGAACTCGTTTCCCGCAACGGCGACGTGCTGAAGCGGCTGATCCTCGACCTGCAAGCCGATCGTTACCCGGAGTCCGATTTTCGAAGCTGGCTGTGCGAAAGCGTGATCTGGGGCAATACGCTGGTCGACCGGATCGTCTCAGAACCGCTGGAGCCGGCCGGGGCCATCGCGGAACCCTATGCGCTCTGGGCAATCGAGAACCAGCCGGGCCTGACGGCGCCGTGCAGACACGCGGCCATTCTGCTCGTCGACGACCTGACGCCCCATGAAAAGCTCAAGCTGCACATCCTCAATCTCGGCCATACGGTGCTGGCGGACATCTGGATGACGGAGGACAGGCCGGCGGAGGAGACGGTGAGGGCCATTCTCGGCGATGCCGGCGTGCAGCAGAGGCTTCTGGCGATCTACAGCGAGGAGGTCGTGCCCGGCTTTGCCGACCGGGGGCTCGGCAGGGAAGCGGAAGCCTATGTCGCTGCGACCCTGGAGCGCTTCGACAATCCCTTCCTTGAGCACCGCCTCGGCGACATCGCCAGCCACCATGCGGAAAAGCGCGTTCGCCGCATCGGCGACTTCATGGCCTGGACGCCGGGCGTGCCGATGCCGAGGCTGGCGGCGATCGCGGGAGCGGTTCCGGTGAAGTCCGGTTGAGCAATACTGGTATAAATTATTGTTCTTGCTGTATTTCCAGCCGAATCGGTGCATTCGGCCGGAGATGCGGACACGGTCAGTAGCCGCCGCCGCGCTTTTCCGTCCCCTCTTCGCCGAGGAAGGTGCGGCGCAGGGCCCCGGCGGCCGATACGAGGCAATTGACGTCGGTGCCGATCGCCATGAAATCCGCACCGAGATCGCGGTAGACCGCCGCTTGCGGCAGCGACACCGTCATGATGCCCCGCGCCTTGCCGTGGGCCTTCGTGCGCGCGAAGATGTGGGTGATCGCCGCAAGCACCTCCGGCGCGCCGGGATTGCCGAGGAGGCCCATGTCCGCGGCAAGATCCGACGGGCCGATGAAGATGCCGTCGACGCCCTCCACCGCCGCGATCTCGTCGATCGCCGCAAGGCCGGCCCGGCTTTCGACCTGCACGATGAGGCAGATCTCGTCATTGGCGGTCGTCAGATAATCCGGCGTGCGGTTGAAGTCGCTCGCGCGGCCGAGGCCGGCGCCGACGCCGCGGATGCCGTGCGGCGGATAGCGCACCGCGCGCACCAGCGCCTCGGCCTCGGCCGCCGATTCGACCATCGGGATGAGGAAGGTCTGGGCGCCCTGGTCGAGCAGCTGCTTCAGGACCCAGGCCTCGCCCATCGGCGGACGGACCATGGCATGGGTCGGCGAGCGGTGCAGCGCCCCGATCTGCGCGCTGATCAGCGGCATGTCGTTCGGCCCGTGCTCACCGTCGATCAGCAGCCAGTCATAGCCGCTGCCGGACAGGATTTCCGCCGCATAGGCGCTGCCGAGCGCCGCCCACAGGCCGAGCTGGAACCGGCCTTCGCGGAGCGCGGCCTTGAAGGTGTTTTTCGGTGCTGCCACGATTTTCCCTCTCAAACGAAACCGGCCGGACGATGCCGGCCGGGTCTTCCCTGTCCCCTGACCTCAGGCGATGCCGCCGAGGCAGACATATTTGATCTCGGTGAACTCCTCGATGCCGTATTTCGAGCCCTCGCGGCCGAGGCCGGAAAGCTTGACGCCGCCGAACGGCGCTTCCGCCGTCGAGATCAGACCGGTATTGACGCCGACCATGCCGTATTCCAGCGCCTCGGCGACGCGGAAGACCCGCGACAGCTCCTTGGCGTAGAAATAGGAGGCAAGACCGAATTCCGTGTCGTTCGCCTGGGCGATGACGTCGTCCTCATCCTTGAAGCGGAAGAGCGGTGCGACCGGGCCGAAGGTCTCCTCGCGGGCGACGGCCATGTCGGGCGTCACGTCGGCAATGACGGTCGCCTCGTAGAAAGTGCCGCCGAGCGCATGGCGCTTGCCGCCCTGCACCACGCGGCCACCCTTCTTCACCGCGTCGGAAACGTGCTCCTCGACCTTTTCGAGCGCCGCCTGGTCGATCAGCGGGCCGAGCACGACGCCGTCGTCGAAGCCGTTGCCGGTCTTCAGCTTGCCGACCGCGACGGCGAGCTTTTCGGAAAAGGCGTCATAGACGGCATCCTGCACATAGATGCGGTTGGCGCAGACGCAGGTCTGGCCGTTGTTGCGGAATTTTGCGATCAGCGCGCCTTCGACGGCCGCATCGAGATCGGCGTCGTCGAAGACGATGAAGGGGGCGTTGCCGCCGAGCTCCAGGCCGAGCTTCTTGATGGTGGGGGCGCACTGCTTGTAGAGCTCGGCGCCGATTTCCGTCGAACCGGTGAAGGTGAGCTTGCGCACGGTCGGGTTGGCCGTGAGCTCCGCGCCGATCTCGCGGGCAGAGCCCGTGATGACCGAGAAGAGTCCGGCGGGAAGGCCCGCGCGCTCGGCAAGGACGGCGATGGCGATGGCCGAGAACGGCGTCTGCGAGGCGGGCTTCAGCACCATGGCGCAGCCGGCGGCGAAGGCCGGGCCGGCCTTGCGGGTGATCATGGCGTTCGGGAAGTTCCAGGGCGTGATCGCCGCGACGACGCCGATCGGCTGCTTCATCACGAGGATGCGCTTGTCCTTCTGGTGGCCGGGCACGATGTCGCCGTAGAGGCGGCGGGCTTCTTCGGCGAACCATTCGACGAAGCTTGCGCCATAGACGATCTCGCCGGTGGACTCGGCCAGCGGCTTGCCCTGCTCCATCGTCAGGATGCGGCCGAGATCGTCCTTGTTCTCGATCATCAGCTCGAACCATTTTCTGAGCACGGCCGAGCGTTCCTTGGCCGTGCGGGCGGCCCATCCCTTCTGGGCGGCGGCGGCGGCGTCGATCGCCTCCTTCGTCTCCCTGGCGCCGAGCTTCGGCACATGGCCGACAAGCTCGCCCGTTGCCGGGTTCTTCACGGCGATGCCGCTGCCATCCGCCTCGATCCAGCGGGTGCCAACGAGGACTGCCTGGCGCAGCAGGCTCGGGTCTTTGAGGCTCATCGGATATCTCCCATTTCGCGATGCCGTTTCTCACATGTCGGAAGGGTTATATTGCGTCCCCCACCGGTTCGACAATGCGACAGGAACGCGATTTTACCGCTTCGCGCGACGCGCCGCCGGGTCTAAGGTCGGCCGGCCAAACTGACATTCGAGGCTTGCAATGACCCATCCGACCGGCCGCACCGCGGACCACGCCATCGACCCCATCTATCTCGACCGCTGGTCGCCCCGCGCCTTCACCGGCGAGGCGATGCCGCACGAAACGCTGCTTTCGCTGTTCGAGGCGGCCCGCTGGGCACCGTCCGCCGCCAACGGCCAGCCCTGGCGCTTCGTCTACGGCCATCGCGGCACCGAGGCCTTCGAGCGGATCTACAACACGCTGGACGAGGGCAACCGCCGCTGGGCGGACAAGGCCGCCGTGCTGGCCGTGATCATCTCGCAGACCCACCGCCAGAACGCCGCCGGTGAAATGCGCCCGGCCTATACCCACGCCTTCGACACCGGCGCCGCCTGGGCCTATCTTGCGCTCGAGGCGACGCGCGCCGGCTACCATGCCCACGGCATGGGCGGCATCGACCGGGAGAAGGCGCGGGAGGTCCTCGGCATTCCGGAAGGTTTCCGCGTGGAAGCGGCGCTTGCGATCGGCAAGATCGCCCCGAAGGAGTCGCTGCCCGAGGACCTCATGAAGCGCGAGGTGCCGAGCGGGCGCAAGAAGGTGGAAGAGTTCGTCTCCGAAGGGCAATTCGTGCCCTGAAGCGGCTTGCAATGGGCGCACGGCCGCCTAAGCCCCATCCATTTTCGTCATCCTCGGGCTTGACCCGAGGATGACGGAGGAGAGGGCAATATCTTCCCGATAAAGAGCGCCGCCTTTCGGCGGCTCCCTTGCCTAGATATCGAGGTTGGCGACGCTGAGGGCGTTTTCCTGGATGAAGTCGCGGCGCGGCTCCACCTCGTCGCCCATCAGGCGGGCGAAGAGGCCGTCGGCATCCGTCGCATCGGACACCCGCACCTGCAGCAGCGAACGCACGTTCGGATCGAGCGTCGTTTCCCAGAGCTGCTCGGCATTCATCTCGCCAAGCCCCTTGTAGCGCTGCATGGAAAGCCCCTTGCGGCCGGCGGCGAAGACGGCGTCGAGCAGGGCGCGCGGGCCGGAAATCTCGACCTGGCCATCCTTGCGGCGCAGGACCGGCGGCGGCGTATAGATTTCCTGGAAGCGGGCGGAAAGCTGGTCGATATGGCGGGCATCGGACGAGCCGATCAGCGCCATGTCGATATGCGCGAATTCCTTGACGCCGCGCACCATGCGCTCGAAGCGCAGGCCGCCGTCCGTGGCGACGGATCCGGTCCAGCCGCGCTCCGTCTCCTCGGCGATGAGATCGAGCCGGCGGGCGACCTCTTCCGCCTTGGCGGCATAGGCCTCGCGGTCGTGGCTGAGCTCAAGATTGAGCGCGCCGGCAATGGCCGCCTGCTCGATGATCGCGCGATTGTAGCGCGAATGCAGGCCGTCGAGCAGCGTGCGCAGGCGCAGCGCGTCCTGGATCAGCTCCAGGATGTCCTGGCCGGCACGCACTTCGCCGGAGCTGAGCTCCAGCGCCGCATCGTCGAGGCCGACGGCGACGAGGTAATCCTCCAGCGCCTTCTCGTTCTTCAGGTACTGGCTCGATTTGCCGCGCGCCACCTTATAAAGCGGCGGCTGGGCGATGTAGAGATGGCCGCGCTCGATCAGCTCCGGCATCTGCCGGAAGAAGAAGGTGAGCAGCAGGGTGCGGATATGCGCGCCGTCGACGTCCGCGTCCGTCATGATGATGATCTTGTGGTAGCGCAGCTTGTCGGCGTTGAACTCGTCCTTGCCGATCGAGGTGCCGAGCGCGGTGATCAGCGTGCCGATCTCCTGGCTGGAGAGCATCTTGTCGAAACGCGCGCGCTCGACATTGAGGATTTTTCCGCGCAGCGGCAGGATGGCCTGGTTCTCGCGCGAGCGGCCCTGCTTGGCCGAACCGCCGGCCGAATCGCCCTCGACGAGGAAGAGTTCGGATTTCGCGGGATCGCGCTCGGAGCAGTCGGCAAGCTTGCCGGGCAGCGAGGAAATGTCGAGCGCGCCCTTGCGCCGTGTCAATTCACGCGCCTTGCGCGCGGCCTCGCGGGCTGCGGCGGCCTCGACGACCTTGCCGACAAGCGTCCTGGCATCGGCGGGGTGTTCCTCGAACCAGGTGGAGAGCGCCTCGTTGACGAGGTTTTCCACGGCCGGGCGGACTTCGGAGGAAACCAGCTTGTCCTTGGTCTGCGAGGAGAATTTCGGATCGGGAACCTTGACCGACAGCACCGCCGTCAGGCCTTCGCGGCAGTCCTCGCCCTGCAGCGTCACCTTCTCCTTCTTGGTGATGCCGGACGTATCGGCATAGGAGACGACCTGGCGGGTCAGCGCGCCGCGGAAGCCCGCCATGTGCGTGCCGCCGTCGCGCTGGGGGATGTTGTTGGTGAAGCAGAGCACATTCTCGTGGTAGCTGTCGTTCCACCACATCGCGACCTCGACGGTGATGCCGTCCTTCTCGCCCCGGATGGCGATGGGCTTGGAGACCAGCGGCTTCTTCGCCCGGTCGAGATAGGTCACGAAGGCTTCAAGGCCGCCCTCGTACATCAGTTCGTCCTGCTTGATATCCGAATGGCGGCGATCGGTGAGCAGGATGCGCACGCCGGAATTCAGGAAGGCGAGCTCGCGCAGGCGGTGCTCCAGCGTCGCATAGTTGAAGTCGATGTTCGAGAAGGTGTCGGTCGAGGGCAGGAAGGTCACTTCCGTACCGGTCTCGCTGCCGCAGTCGCCGGTCACCGCCAGCGGGCCGTCGGCCACGCCATGGGTGAAGCTCATCTCGTGGATCTTGCCGCCGCGGCGGATCTTCAGCTTCAGCTTGACCGAAAGCGCATTCACCACCGAGACGCCGACGCCGTGCAGGCCGCCGGAAACCTTATAGGAGTTCTGGTCGAATTTGCCGCCGGCATGGAGCTGGGTCATGATGACCTCGGCGGCGGAGACGCCCTCTTCCTTGTGGATATCGGTCGGGATGCCGCGGCCGTTGTCGGTCACCGTCACGGACCCGTCCGGATTGAGCGTGACCGTCACGATGTCCGCATGGCCGGCAAGCGCCTCGTCGATCGCGTTGTCGACGACCTCGTAGACCATGTGGTGCAGGCCCGAGCCGTCATCGGTATCGCCGATATACATGCCGGGGCGCTTGCGCACCGCATCAAGCCCCTTGAGGACCTTGATCGAATCTGCGCCGTACTCGGCCGGGCCGTTTTCGGTCTCGGGTGTGTCAGTCATTCAAACGTCTTTCCAGGGTTCTTTCGGAAGGCAGGAAGCGCGGCGAATCACGGCTTTCCAAGTCCTTGAATATAGGGATTTTGCCCTCAAGTTCCAAATCAGGGAGAGGGCAAACACGGCAGAATTCAGGGGATCAGCCGGGTTTTACCCGGTTATTGCATGCTTTTTCCAGAATACCGGCAAGACGGCGCACCGTCTCGGGCGGCAGGTCGCGGATTTCCGCCGAAAGCCGGTTGGCGAAGGCGGTGTATTCCGGCGGCAGGCCGGCCGTATCCACCACGACGCGCGGATCGGAAATCCGGGCAATGCGGAACAGTTCCTCGGCCTCGTCCCAGATGACGTTGAAGTAACCCGCCACGCGCTGGAGGAAATCGAAGCTCGGCGTGCCGCGCTTGCCGTTCTCCAGCGCCGAGAGATAGGCGGGACTGACGCCGAGCGCCCTGGCCATGTCCTTCTGCGAAACGCCCTTGCGATCGCGCAGGTGCCGTACGGCCTTGCCGAAGGGTGTCGTCATCGTTTTTCTCCCGGGTGCCGGGCAAGCCGGACATAGAGCGCCCCGTCGCCGCCGTGGTTGCGCGCCGCCGGCTCGTAGGAGGAGATCAGCGGCCGGAACTCCGGCAGGGAGAACCACAGCGGCACCGCCCGCTTCAAGGCGCCGTCGCTGCCGAGCGAGGTGCCCTTGCCGGTGATCACGAGCACGTGGCGCAGGCCCCGCTCGTGCGCCCGGATGAGAAAGCCGAGCAGGAAGCCGTGCGCCTCGCTCTGGATCATGCCGTGCAGGTCGATGCGCGCTTCCAGCGCCAGGCGGCCCTTGGCGATCTTGCGCTTGACCGGGCGCTCCAGCGGATGGTGCCGGGTCTCCTTGTCGCGGCCGATGGTGAGCGCGATACCTTCGGCGGGCGGGGCGGACTTCATCTTCTTCGGTTCCGGCTCGGGCTTCTTCCCGGCCTCCGGCTTTTCAAAGGCGGCCTCGAACTCCGTCAGGGCGTCGAGCCTGCCCGGCAGTGCACGCGTGCTGCGCGCCACCTTGCCCCAGAGGATACGGTCCTCGCTCGAGAGCGTCTTATCCTTCGGCATGGAGGTATCGCTCCGCCGCTGCCTTCGGCACGAGGATATGGAAGGTCGCCGCATTGCGCACATGGCCGGCCAGCGCGCCCGCCGCATCGCCCGAACCGGTGAAGATATCGCCGCGCGCCGGGCCGACGATCGCCGTTCCGGTGTCGAGCGCCAGCATCAGGCGGCGGAAGGGCTTGCCGCCATCCATATGGGTGAGGCTGTCGCTCGAAATGAAGAAGGGCAGGCCGAAGGTATGGATCAGCCGGTCGACCGCCAGCGAACGGCCGGCGACGAGCGGCACTTTCGCCGCGGCGATCGGGCCGAGCGACAGATCCGCGACCTCGGCCTCCTTGAAGAAGATGAAGGAGCGGTTGTGCCAGAGCACGGCGTCGACCTGATCCTCGTTGCGGGCCAGCCAGTCACGGATCGAAGCCATGGAGACGGTTGCCGCGTCGATCTCGCCGCGGTCGATCAGCAGCTTGCCGATCGCGGAAAAGGGATGGCCGCTCTTGGCGGCGTAGGTGATTCGCCTGACCGACCCGTCCGGATAGACGAGCCGCACGGCGCCCTGCACATGGGCGAAGAAGACGTCCACCTTCGAGCGGGCATAGGCGATCTCCAGCCCGCGGCCGGCAAGATAGCCACGCTCGATCTCGCCGCGATCGGGATGCTCGACGATCCCGCCGGCCGTCTTGAGCCCGAACGCAAAACCCGGCGGAAAACCGGCCGGGCGATTGTCCTCGTCGATATCGACCAGATCCTCCGGCCGGGCGTAGAAGGGGTGGCGGAACGCGGCGTCCGGCTCCGCCCGCACGGCGACTTCCGGCTCGTAGAAGGCCGTGACGAAACCGGGCGAGCCGTCCGCCTTCTCGATGAGGAAGGGCACGCACTGCGCCTCGAAGAAGGCGCGCACCGCGGCGGGACCTTCCGGCTTCTCGTCGGCCGCCGCATCCAGCAACGCCAGAAGCTCGCCGGCGGTGATGCCGAGCGAGCCCGTCCTGTAGGGTTTTACGGTGCGGATGTGATCGCGACAGCGGGCCATTGCCGAAAGAAGCGCTGTCGGATCATCCTCGTTCCAGCCGGGAAGCGCCGAAAACCGGGCCGGAACCAGGCGATAGTCCATTGGCCTTGCCTCGCTCAGCCTTCCGATTCGGTGGCGATCAGCTTCCAGTTCGGATCGCGCGAACGGATGTCGCGGGCGAAGGTCCACAGGTCGTTGACCTCGGCCACCGTTTCCGCATCGCCCTCGATCAGCGTGCCGGCCTTGTCATAGGTGGCGGAGATCAGCTGGCTGACGATGCGCAGCGTCACATTCGCCTCGCTGTCCTTGACCTCGGCGCTGACGATATCGGCCTTCTCGATGCCGACGAAGCTGGAGCGGACGACCTCGCCGTTTCTCTCGCGTTCCGAGATGGCCGCGTCGAAGCCTTCATAGACCTCGCGCGACAGGAGGTTCTTCAATGCCTTGCGGTCGCCGTCGGCAAAGGCGACGACGATCATTTCATAGGCCATGCGGGCGCCGTTGACGAACTCCTTCGGGTTGAAGGACGGGTCGACCTTGACGATCTGGCGAAGCTGCTCGTTGAGCGGGGTGCCCGGTGCGGCAAAGCCATCGACGGACGCATAGGGATTTTCCTCCTCGTCCGTCCCATCCCGCCGCGGCAGCGTGACCACCTTGCCGCGATCGGCCGAATCAGCCTCGCTGGCGGTCTCGCGCTTGGAATAGGGATCGAAGGGCGGGCGCTCGCTGCCGGTGCGCCGGCCGAGCACGCTGCGCAACTGCAGGAAGATGACCACCGCAGCCACCAGGAAAAAAATCGTTACAAAGTCGAATGAGCCCATTATCGATCCGCAGCCGTTTTCGTTTTTCTTGTTCCTTTCCCATATAGTCCGCAAAACCGGATCATTCAAATGGCGATGACGTGAATGCGATGAAGGCACGCCCAAACAGCGCCGGCAGTATCGGTCCGCGCTAAACTGTGCGACAGTGAAGGCCATGCTGCGACGTCTCATTCCCCTCTTCATTCTCCTGCTGCCGCTGGCGGAAATCGCCTGTTTCATTCTTGTCGGGCGGCGCATCGGCCTTTTTGCCACCCTGTCGCTGGTCGTGCTTTCGGCCGTCGCCGGCATCGTGCTGATGCGCATCCAGGGTTTCGGCGTGCTTGCCCGGTTGCGCCAGGCCGGCCAGGACGGCCGCGCGCCGGGCAAGGAAATGCTCGATGCCGCGATGATCATGATCGCCGGCATCCTGTTGCTGATTCCCGGCTTCCTCACCGATATCGTGGGGCTCGCCCTGTTTCTGCCGCCCGTCCGCACGTTCCTCTGGAACCGGCTGATGCGCAACATCGTGGTCGTCGACATCGGCGGCACGCACCCCGGCAACCGGCCGCAGACAGGCCCCCAGCGCACCATCGATCTAGACGAAAGCGACTTTCATCGCGACGGCCGGCCGTGACGGCGGGTTGTAAGCCCGGGGCCGAAATGCTAGATGGCCTGACTTTCCAGAGTCCCCGAGGATACTTTCATGACCGACGCAGCAACCGAGAACAACGCCGCGAGCCCCTCGCTCAACATCCTGGCGCAGTATGTGAAGGACTTCTCCTTCGAAAACCCGGGTGCACCGCGGTCGCTCCAGGCCCGTGACAAGGCGCCGGCGATCAACATCAGCGTCAACGTCAATGCAAACCCGCTCTCCGAGACGGACTTCGACGTCATCCTTTCGCTGAACGCGGAAGCCAAGGACGGCGACAAGATGCTCTTCAACGCCGAACTCGCCTATGGCGGCGTCTTCCGCGTCGCGGGCTTCCCGCAGGAACACATGCTCCCGGTGCTCTTCATCGAGTGCCCGCGCCTGCTCTTCCCCTTCGCCCGCCAGATCATCGCCGACGCGACCCGCAACGGCGGTTTCCCGCCGCTGATGATCGATCCGATCGATTTCGCGCAGATGTTCACCCAGCGCATGGCCGAAGAACAGGTCAAGGCCAAGGTCAACGCCAACTGAGGCGACCACCGGCTTTCAACGAAAACGCCCGGCCACCTGGTGACCGGGCGTTTTCTTTTGCTTTTTGAAAAGCTGGGCCAGGTTCACGCGCCGTATTTCGCCCAGATCGCCTTGTCGCCCATCTTCTGCACCATGGTGGCATGGGCGGCGCGCTCTTCCTCGGAAAGGCGGGGCGCAAGCGGCTTCGGCCTGACGCCCAGCGGCAGGACGACATCGTCCTCAGCCTCGACCAGCGTCCGCCGGCCGCTCTCGGCCATGCCGAGCCCGAGCGCCGCCTGCCGGCCGCCGATCATCTCGATATAGACCTCGGCCAGAAGCTCGGAGTCGAGCAGGGCGCCGTGTTTCGTGCGATGCGAATTGTCGATGCCGTAGCGCCGGCAGAGCGCATCGAGCGAGTTCGGCCCCATAGGATGCTTGCGGCGCGCCAGCGCCAGCGTGTCCGTCACCTTCTCCTGCAGGACCGGCGGCAGGCCGATGCGCTCGAACTCGGCGTTGATGAAGCCCATGTCGAAGTTGGCATTGTGCGCCACCCAGCGGGCATCGCCGAAGAAATCGAGGATCTGCTGCGCCAGATCGGCAAAGGGCGGCTTGTCCTTCAGGAATTCGTCCGTGATGCCGTGCACGGCAAGCGCATCCGGATGCACCTTGCGGTCGCCCGGGCTGATGAAGAGGTGCAGCGTGCGGCCGGTCGGAAAATGGTTCTCCAGCTCCACGCCGCCGATTTCGATGACGCGGTCGAGCTTGTTGTCGAGGCCGGTCGTTTCCGTATCGAAGATGATCTCGCGCATCAGTGCTCTTGTCCCTTCAAGCTTTCAACGATCTCTTCCACCTGTTTGCGCGCCGCTTCAAGCCCCTTGCCGGTATCGATGAGGAAATCGGCGCGCCGGCGCTTTTCCGCATCCGGCGTCTGGCGTGACAGGATGAGCTGGAATTTCTCCTCCGTCATGCCTGGGCGGGCGAGCACGCGCTGTCTTTGTATGTCCGGATCGCAGGTGACGACCACCACCTTGTCCACCCGCGCTTCCCCCCCGGTCTCGTAGAGCAGCGGGATATCGAGCAGGACGAGCGGCGATCCATGATCCCGCTGCGCATCGAGGAAGGCTTTCTCGCGTGCCCGCACGAGCGGGTGGATGATCGCCTCCAGCGCGGCAAAGCGGTCCGGGAACCGGGCCAGCGTCGCCGACAGTGCCGTGCGGTCGATGACGCCATCGCGCAGCGCTTCGGGAAACCGCGCGGCGACCGGCGCGACGGCCTCCATCCGATAGAGGTCGTGCACCGTCGCATCCGCGTCATGCACCGGCACACCGAGATTGCGGAACATCGCCGCGGTCGTCGACTTGCCTGTTCCGATCGATCCGGTGAGGCCGAGCACGATCATCGATGCGCCTCCATGTCGGCGAGGATCATCCCGCGCAATCGCGCATCGACGGCCGGCCGCACACCGAACCATTTTTCAAAGCCCGGCACCGCCTGATGCAGGAGCATGCCGAGGCCATCCACCGTGGCAAAACCCTGCTCGGCCGCCTGACGCAGGATCGGCGTGACCAGCGGCACATAGACGATGTCCGTCACCACCGCGCCCTCACCCAGGGGCGAGAAGTCGAAATCCGGTGCCGCCTCGCCATCCATGCCGAGCGACGTCGTGTTGACGAAAAGCCCTGCCCCCTTCATGACCTCCGGCAGGGCCGCCATCGGATGGGCGTGCACGCTCGGCCCGAAACGGTCGGCCAGTTCCTGCGCGCGGGCGGCAGTGCGGTTGACGACATGGATTTCCGCAACGCCGCGATCGCGCACCGCCTGGAGGATCGCCCGGCTGGCGCCGCCAGCCCCGAGGATGACGGCCCGGTCCGTCCTGTCCCAGCCGGACGCGGCGGCATCGAGATTGGCGAGAAATCCAAAACCGTCGGTGTTGGTCGCATGGAGCCGGCCGTCCTCCAGCCAGAGCGTGTTCGACGCCCCGAGCTCTTCGCTCAGCGCATCCGGCCGGTCGGCGAGCGCGAAGGCCGTTTCCTTGTGCGGGATGGTGACATTGCCGCCGATGAAGCCGGATTCACCGCTTTTCAAGCGGGAAATGAAGCCGGCGAAATCCTCGGGCGAAACCTCCTGCCGCGTATAGGATCCCTGCAATCCCAGCGTTTCCAGCCAGTATCCATGGATCAGCGGCGAGCGCGAATGTTTGACCGGATAGCCCGTCACGAAGGCATGGCGAGCGACTGTTTCACGTGAATCATGCATCGATGGCACCGAGATCGCGAAGTTTAGCCAGCAAGGGAAGCAGCGGCAGGCCGAGGATGGTGAAATAGTCGCCGTCGATCCGCTCGAAGAGCTGCACCCCTTCGCCCTCGAGCTGATAGGCGCCGACGCTCGCCAGCACCCGCGGTCCGACCCGCGCCAGGTGGCGATCGATGAAATCGCCGGACAGCGGCCGCATCGTCAGATGCGCGATGGAGATGTGGCTCCACAATGTCTCTCCGTCCCGTACCAGGGCGATGCCGCAGTTCAGCGAATGGGTGCGGCCGGACATGGCCTGAAGATGGGTCTTGGCTTCTGCCATGTCGGCCGGCTTGTGAAACACCCGCCCCTCCAGGGACAGCGTCTGGTCGGAACCGATGACGAGGGCGCCGGGATTGCGCCGCGCCACATTCACGGCCTTTTCGATCGCCAGCGCCTGGGCGATCTCCGGCGGCGTCGGGTTGCCGGCCGCAAGCGCGGTTTCGATCGCGCGCTCGTCGAGATCGGCCGCCTCGGTTTCAAAGGCAAGGCCCGCATTGTCCATCAGCATGCGGCGAAAGGGACTTTGCGAGGCAAGGATCAGCGATGTCATGGAAATCTCCGTTTCCCCTCCCGGTTAGCGAAGCTTCGGGCGAAGAGCAACGATGGCGGCGGCCGTTTCCTCGATCGATCGCCGGGTGACGTCGATGATCGGCCAGTTGTTGCGCGCACAGATGGCACGGGCATATTTCAATTCCTCGGAAATCTGCGACCGGTCGACATAATCGTCGCCGCGAAAATCCTGCGTCTGGCCGAGCACCCGATTCTGCCGCACCTGGGCAATGCGGTCCGTGGTGGCGATCAGTCCGACGACCAGCGGTTTCGTCGTCGTCGACAGCCGCTCCGGCAGGGGCACGCCGAGCACGATCGGTACATTGGCGGTCTTGATGCCGCGATTGGCGAGATAGATGCTCGTCGGCGTCTTAGAGGTGCGGCTGATGCCGACAAGGATGACGTCCGCCTCGTCGAGATCGGCCGGCAGCTGCCCGTCGTCGTGGTCCATCGTGAAATTGAGCGCGTCGATCCGCGCGAAATATTCCGCGTTCATCACATGCTGCGCGCCCACCCGCCGGCGCGAAGGCGCACCGAGATAGGACTGGAAGAGGTCGATCACCGGCTCGAGCACGGAGACGCAGGGTACGCCCATCTCCCGGCAACGCTGGTCGATGATCTCCGAAAGCTCCCGGTCGACGATCGTATAGAGCACGATGCCCGGCGCTCCGTCGATGGCATCGAGCACGGGCATGAGCTGCTTGCGGTTGCGGATCAGCGGATAGACATGTTCGAGCGCCTGGGACGACTGGAACTGCGCGGCTGCCGCCCGCCCCGCGGCAATCAGCGTCTCGCCCGTCGAGTCCGATATCAGGTGCAGATGGAAGTAGTTTCTGGTGCTTTCCACAATATCCTCCGCCCCCTGTTGATGAACCGGGACAGCACCGAGCTAAGAACGACAGGGATCGGGAGGCAAGGGGATAACCGCCTTTTTATCCACAATCCGCGGGAGACGGGAACAGGATTCACGGCCCATGTGGATAAGACTCATGACACGGCAAAGTGTCGCGCTTCTCCACATCTCATCCACAGCAAGGCTCTTTTGTCGACGCCGTCGATCGCCTTGATTCGAAAAGGCGAATCCGGTTCTCCGCATTATTCTCAGAAAATCTTCCTGCGGGTTTTGTCTTTTCCGCCCTGCCGCCGGCAAGGCCGGATCCCTGTGGAGAGGATTTAATCCTTGATAGTCACCGACTCTAAGAAATAGAAACCTTTTCAAAGAGATTATTTCATTGATTGGGAGAACCCCGCGGTGTCTGCGAAAAGCCGGAAGATCGTCGATGTCCTGAACGGGAAAACGATCTCCCCCCCTCCCCTCTGGCTGATGCGTCAGGCCGGACGCTACCTGCCGGAATACAGGCAGACCCGCGCGGCGGCGGGAAGCTTCCTCGATCTCTGTTATTCGCCGGAGCTGGCGACGGAAGTGACGCTCCAGCCGATCCGCCGCTATGGCTTCGACGCGGCGATCCTGTTCTCCGATATCCTCGTCATTCCCGACGCCCTGAAGCGCAATGTCCGCTTCGAGGAAGGCCATGGGCCGCGCCTCGATCCGATCGATGTCGATGGCATTCTGGCCCTGAAGGGCGACGGGGTGGCAGATCATCTCCAGCCGGTGATAGAGGCGGTCGGCCGCATCCGGGGCGCCCTGCCCGAGGAAACGGCGCTGCTCGGCTTCTGCGGCGCGCCCTGGACCGTTGCCACCTACATGATCGCCGGCCACGGAACGCCGGACCAGGCTCCCGCGCGTCTCTTCGCCTACAGGGAGCCACGCACCTTCGCACATCTGCTCGACGTGCTTGCCGAACTCTCGGCCGATTACCTTGTGGCGCAGATCGATGCCGGCGCCGATGCGGTGCAGATCTTCGATTCCTGGGCCGGCGTTCTCGGCGAACGCGAGTTTGCCGATTTCGCCGTCCGGCCCGTGCAGCGCATCATCTCTTCGGTCAAGGCCCGCCGACCGCAGGCGAAGATCATCGCCTTTGCCAAGGGAGCGGGCGTGCTCCTGAAATCCTACCGGCAGCAGACCGGCGCCGACGCCATTGGCCTCGACTGGTCCGTACCGCTCTCCTTCGCGGCCGACCTGCAGAAGGACGGCCCCGTCCAGGGCAATCTCGATCCGATGCGCGTCGTCGCCGGCGGCGCGGCGCTCGACGAAGGCATCGACGCCATCCTGCAGGTGCTCGGCAATGGGCCGCTGATCTTCAATCTCGGCCATGGCATCACGCCGCAGGCCGATCCCGACACTGTCGCGCGCCTCGTGGCGCGGGTGCGCGGGGAAAAGCGGTGAGCGAGAAGCAGGCGGGCGAGAGCGCCGGACGCCGGGCGCGGCTGCGCGCCGCGGTGGCGCTTGTCGTCTTCGCGCTGCTTGTGCTCCTCCTCGTCCTCCATCCGCCGGACGATCTCTATCTTTGGATCAAGTCGTTGCACATCATCGCCGTCATCTCCTGGATGGCGGGCCTGCTCTACCTGCCGCGGCTCTTCGTCTATCACACGGATGCCCCGCCCGGCTCGGCCGAGGCGCAGGTCTTCAAGGTGATGGAACAGCGGCTCTACCGGGTCATCATGCAGCCGGCGATGGGCCTTTCCTGGCTGCTCGGCCTTTATCTCGCCTGGTCCGTCTACGGTTTCCAGGGCGGCTGGCTGCATGCCAAGCTCGCCCTGGTCATCCTCATGACCGGCGTGCACCAGTTCTATGGCCGGGCCGTCAAGGCCTTCGCCGAGGACCGCAACACCTGGAGCGGCCGCCAGTGGCGCATCTGGAACGAGGCGCCGGCGCTCCTGATGATCCTCATCGTCATTCTGGTCGTCGTCAAACCGTTCTGAGCCTCTGCGACAAAACGGATGAAATTTCAAAGCCCCCTTGCGGGGCAGCACCGGAACCGCTATTTTCCGCGCATCTCATCTTTCGTGGCATGTGTATTCGTTCAGTGAACTGCACCCGATCCCCCGCAGTTCGGCCTTGACCCGCACGCCTTTTCCCATCCCGATGACACCCAGCATGGACCATTCATGGCCGAAATGAAGCTACAAGACCTCAAGAACAAGACTCCGACCGACCTCCTTGCCTTTGCCGAATCGCTCGAGGTCGAGAACGCGAGCACGATGCGCAAGCAGGAACTGATGTTTGCGATCCTGAAGATGCTGGCCGCGCAGGACGTGGAGATCATCGGCGAGGGTGTCGTGGAAGTGCTGCAGGACGGTTTCGGCTTCCTGCGGTCGGCCAATGCGAACTACCTGCCCGGCCCGGACGATATCTATATCTCGCCCTCCCAGATCCGCCGTTTCTCGCTGAAGACCGGCGATACGGTGGAAGGCCCGATCCGCGGCCCGAAGGAAGGCGAACGCTATTTCGCGCTGCTCAAGGTCAACACGATCAATTTCGACGATCCGGAGAAGATCCGCCACAAGGTCCACTTCGACAACCTGACGCCGCTCTACCCGAACGAGCGCTTCAAGATGGAACTCGAGATCCCGACCTCGAAGGATCTGTCGCCGCGCGTCATCGATCTCGTCGCGCCCCTCGGCAAGGGCCAGCGCGGCCTCATCGTCGCCCCGCCGCGCACGGGTAAGACGGTTCTCCTGCAGAACATCGCCCATTCGATCACCGCAAACCATCCGGAATGTTATCTCATCGTCCTCTTGATCGACGAGCGTCCGGAGGAAGTGACGGACATGCAGCGATCGGTGCGGGGCGAAGTCGTTTCCTCGACCTTCGACGAACCGGCGACGCGCCACGTCCAGGTCGCCGAAATGGTCATCGAGAAGGCCAAGCGCCTCGTCGAGCACGGCCGCGACGTCGTGATCCTGCTCGATTCGATCACCCGCCTCGGCCGCGCCTACAACACGGTGGTTCCGTCCTCGGGCAAGGTGCTGACCGGCGGCGTCGACGCGAACGCCCTGCAGCGCCCGAAGCGCTTCTTCGGCGCGGCGCGCAATATCGAGGAAGGCGGTTCGCTGACCATCATCGCGACGGCGCTGATCGACACCGGCAGCCGCATGGACGAAGTGATCTTCGAGGAGTTCAAGGGTACCGGTAACTCGGAAATCGTGCTGGATCGCAAGGTCGCCGACAAGCGCATCTTCCCGGCCATGGACATCCTCAAGTCCGGCACGCGCAAGGAAGACCTTCTGGTGCCGCGCCAGGATCTCCAGAAGATCTTCGTGTTGCGCCGCATTCTTGCCCCGATGGGCACCACGGATGCGATCGAATTCCTGATCGACAAGCTGAAGCAGACGAAGAACAACGGCGATTTCTTCGATTCGATGAACACATAGCCAATAGGCACGAACGTGCGTAAAGACATGGCCCCGCCGTAAGGCGGGACCATTTTCGTTTCAGGAGAAGAAATCGATTCTCCTCCGAAACGGAATCGCCGATTCGCACCCGGAATGATAAATCATGATGTCCACGGACACGATCTTTGCCTTGTCGAGCGGCGGCTTGCCCTCCGGCGTGGCGGTGATTCGCCTGAGCGGACCTGCAAGCGGCCAGGCGGTGCAAGCGCTGTGCGGCCGCCAGCCCGCGGAAAGACGCGCGTCCCTGCTCTCGATTCGTAACCGGAACGGTGAGAAGCTCGACGCGGGCCTGGTCTTGTTCTTCCCCGGCCCAAACTCTTTCACGGGCGAGGATTGCGCGGAACTTCAGATCCATGGTGGGCGGGCCACGGTCAAGGCTGTTCTTGCGGAGCTCGCCGGCATGGCCGGTCTGCGTGCGGCGGAAGCCGGTGAATTTTCCCGGCGCGCCTTCCTGAACGGCCGTATGGACTTGGTCGAAGTGGAGGGCCTGGCGGATCTCATTGCGGCGGAAACCGAGATGCAACGCCGTCTGGCGGCAGAGCAATCGTCTGGCGGCCCGTCGAAACTCTACGATTCGTGGGCGAAACGACTGACGCATGCGCGCGCCATGATTGAAGCCGAACTGGATTTTGCCGATGAGGACGATGTTCCCGGTTCTATTGCGGATACCATCTGGCGTGACATGCGGCAATTGGAGCAAGAGATCCTTAACCATCTTTCCGGTGTGAGAACCGGGGAGATCGTGCGGGATGGCCTCAAGGTCGTCATCGTGGGTCCGCCCAATGCGGGAAAGTCGAGCCTGTTGAATTATCTCGCAAAACGGGATGTCGCTATCGTTACCGACGTCCCGGGAACGACGCGGGATGTGCTGCATGTCGATCTGGACCTCGACGGCTTCGCCGTTCGGCTCTATGATACGGCCGGCTTGCGCGAGACGGATGACGTTGTCGAGCAGGAGGGTATCCGCCGGACACAGCTTTCCATGGCCCAGGCCCATCTGGTGCTTCTGTTGTCGTCGCTTGCGGAGCCTGATTGGGTCGCGTTCACCGAGGGATATGACGGTCCGGTTATCCGTGTCCAGACCAAGGCGGACAGGCAGGATGCCGCCTGGCGGGATCCGGAAGCTGATGTTAGGATTTCCGTGCGGACGGGTGAAGGCATATCGGCACTTCTGGATCTGGTGAGCGGATACCTCCCGAATCTGGATCAGGGAAGCGCCTTGGCACTTCCTACGCGTCAACGGCATGCGGACAATCTCGCGGAAGCACGCAGCCACATCGGCGCGGCGCTGGCTGCGGGCGGGAACGGTCTCGATATACAGGCGGAACATCTCCGCCTCGCCGGTCAGGCGCTGGGTCGGGTCACAGGGCGGGTGGATGTGGAGAACCTGCTGGACGTGATCTTTTCGGAATTTTGCATTGGTAAGTGATTCACGTGAAACAACACAACGTACACGAGTCGCGCTGGGCGTTTCACGTGAAACAGGTGGTTCGATATGACGACATTGAAGACATATGATGTGGTGGTGATCGGTGGTGGGCATGCGGGTGTCGAGGCTGCTGCCGCCGCCGCGCGGTTCGGCGCGCAAACGGCTTTGCTCACCCACAAGGCCTCGACGATCGGGGTCATGTCCTGCAATCCTGCGATTGGCGGTCTTGGCAAGGGTCACCTCGTCCGGGAAGTGGACGCGCTGGATGGCCTGATGGGACGGGTTGCCGACCGGGCTGGCATTCAGTTTCGCCTGTTGAACCGGCGTAAAGGCCCCGCGGTGCGCGGCCCGCGCAGCCAGGCCGATCGAAAGCTTTATCGCGAGGCCATGCAGGCGGAGATTGCGCAGATTGCCGGCCTGACCGTTGTCGAGGGTGACGCATACGATCTCGATTGCGCAGATGGCCGTATCCACGCGGTGATCCTGAAGGACGGGCGGCGCCTGCCCTGCGGCGCCGTGGTGGTTACCACGGGCACGTTCCTGCGTGGCCTTATTCATATCGGTTCCGAAAAAATCCCGGCTGGCCGCGTGGGAGAAGACCCCTCGCTCGGGCTTTCAGCGACGTTCGAACGTCTCGGCTTCAGGCTTGGCCGCTTGAAGACTGGCACGCCTGCACGCCTCGATGGTCGCACCATCGATTGGAACGCGGTTGGGCGCCAAGCGGCAGATGAGACGCCGGTGCCGTTCTCCTTCATGACCGATCGCATCACGACACCGCAGATCGAATGCGGCGTCACGCGAACGACGGCCGCGACGCACCGCATCATTGAGGAGAATATCGGCCGATCGGCGATGTATTCCGGCCAGATCGAAGGTGTCGGCCCACGCTATTGCCCGTCGATCGAGGACAAGATCGTGAAGTTTGGCGAACGGGACGGCCATCAGATTTTCCTGGAGCCTGAGGGTCTGGACGACGACACCGTCTATCCGAACGGCATCTCGACATCGCTTCCGGCCGATATACAGCAGGCCTTCATTCAGACCATCCCCGGCCTGGAGAGGGTGCGTATTCTGCAGCCAGGCTATGCGATCGAATACGATCATGTCGATCCGCGGGAACTGTCCGCCACCCTGGAAACCCGGCGACAGCCCGGGCTTTTCCTGGCCGGCCAGATCAACGGCACGACCGGTTACGAGGAGGCCGCGGCGCAGGGGCTGGTTGCCGGACTGAACGCCGCCCGGCGGGCCGCGGGCATGGAGGGACACGCCTTCAGCCGCACGGAGAGCTATATCGGGGTGATGCTCGATGACTTGACGTCCCGCGGCGTGACCGAGCCCTACCGCATGTTCACCTCGCGTGCGGAGTATCGCCTTTCGCTGCGGGCTGACAATGCCGACGCGCGGTTGACGGCATCCGGCATGGCGCTTGGCATTGTCGGTGCAGACCGGCGCCGGCGCTTCGAGGAATGGTCGGCGGACATGCAGCGCCTGCGGGAACGGCTCGATACCCTGAAGCTGTCGCCCAATGAGGCGGCCAGCAAGGGGATCCGGATCAACCAGGACGGCGTTCGCCGTTCCGCCTACGATCTGCTCGCCTATCCGGACGTCGACTTTGCGTGGCTGGCGGCCGTTTGGCCTGAGCTCGACGCCTTCTCCCCCCGTGTTCGCGATGCTATCGAAATCGAGGCCGGCTATGCGGTTTACATGAATCGGCAGGCGGCGGATATCGCCGAGGCAAGGCGGGAAGAAGATCGTGGCATCCCCGCTGACTTTGATTTTGCCGCCCTCCCCGGCCTCTCCATCGAATTGCAGCAGAAACTGGCCGCGGCGCGCCCGGCGAATCTTGCACAGGCCGCGCGGGTGGACGGCATGACGCCGGCTGCCTTGACCCTCTTGCTTGCCTATCTCAAGCGCGTGCCCGCCGCGGCAGCGATGGAACGGACGGCCAGCGCATGAAGTCTCTGCCCCGCGAATTTGCCGAGCTGAATGTTTCACGTGAAACCGAGGACAGGCTGAACGCTTTCGTTGCGCTTTTTCAGAAATGGGCGAAAACCATCAATCTGGTGGCTCCCTCGACCTTGGCGGAAGTCTGGAGCCGTCATGTTGTCGATAGCATGCAGATCTATGCTCTATGTCCTGGGCCGCGGATTTGGGCGGATCTCGGTAGCGGGGGCGGTTTTCCGGGCATTGTCACCGGTATTCTGCTGGCCGGCGCGGGAGATGGATGGATTCATCTCGTCGAAAGCAACAACAAGAAGGCCGCCTTCCTGCGAACGGCTATCCGCGAAACCGGTGCGCGCGCATCGGTGCATGCGATTCGCATCGAAGAGGCGCCGGCGGCAATCGCGCATTGCGACGCGATTTCCGCCCGGGCCTTGGCGGACCTCGATCTCCTGATGGATTTCGGCTGGCCATGGGCCGAGCGCAATCCGGATCTACGGTTTTTCCTTCATAAAGGCCGGGATTACCAGCGCGAGGTCGATAAAGCGCTTGGTCGGTGGAGATTCGATCTGGTAAAACATGCCAGTGTCGTCGAGCCGGATTCCGTGGTGCTCGAACTCTCGAAGCTTTCGCGAAGACGCGAGTGATTGGCGGATGCCCATGGCAATCGAAAAGAACCGGATCATCACCATTGCGAATCAGAAGGGCGGCGTCGGCAAGACGACGACCGCGATCAACCTCGCCACGGCGCTGGCCGCGATCGGCGAGCGCGTGCTGATCGTCGACCTGGATCCGCAGGGCAATGCCAGCACGGGCCTCGGCATCGATCGCCGCAACCGCGAACTCTCCTCCTATGACCTGCTGATCGGCAGCCACGGCGTTGCGGAGACGGTGCTGCAGACGGCCGTGCCCAATCTGTCGATCATTCCCTCGACGATGGATCTCCTGGGCATCGAAATGGAAATCGCGCAGCAGAACGACCGCGTCTTCCGGCTGCGGCGCGCCCTCGCCTCGACCGAGGCGCTGTCTTACTCTTACGTGCTGGTCGATTGCCCGCCGTCCTTCAACCTCCTGACGATGAATGCGCTCGCCGCGGCGCATTCCGTGCTGGTGCCCCTGCAATGCGAGTTCTTTGCGCTGGAAGGCCTCAGCCAGCTGCTGGAGACGGTGGACCAGGTGCGCCGCACCGTCAATCCGTATCTGGATATCCAGGGCATCGTGCTCACCATGTTCGATTCGCGCAACAATCTTGCGCAGCAGGTCGTCAATGACGTGCGCACGCATCTCGGTGAAAAGGTCTATCATACACTCATTCCGCGCAATGTCCGTGTGTCCGAGGCGCCGTCCTATGGCAAGCCGGCCATTCTCTACGATCTCAAATGCGCCGGCAGCCAGGCCTATCTTCAGCTCGCTTCCGAGGTGATCCAGCGTGAAAGGCAGCGCCGGGCTGCCTGATTTCAGTATCCGTGAGTAGAACCGATGAATGAAGACAACTCGAAGCGGCGCCTTGGCCGCGGCCTTGCCGCCCTGATCGGTGAAATGGACCAGCTGCCCGCCGCCGATGTCGGCGAGCGCCCGGCGGTCAATCCCGATCGCCTGGTTCCGATCGAATTCGTCGGTCGCAATCCGCGCAATCCGCGGCGCTATTTTGACGAATCGGAGCTGCAGGATCTGGCCTCCTCCATCCGCCAGCACGGCATCGTTCAGCCGGTCGTCGTGCGCACAACGGCTGACAGTCGCTACGAGATCATCGCGGGTGAGCGCCGCTGGCGCGCCGCGCAGCTGGCGGGGCTCATTGACATTCCGGTCATCATTCGCGACGTGGACGACCGCACGGCGCTGGAAATCGCCATCGTGGAAAACGTACAGCGCTCCGACCTCAATCCGCTGGAAGAGGCGATGGGCTATGAGCTGCTGATCGCCGATCACGGTTATACGCAAAACGATCTCGGCGAGATCATCGGCAAGAGCCGCAGCCATGTGGCAAACAGCCTTCGCCTGCTCAAGCTGCCGGAACCGGTACGCGACATGCTGGCCTCCGGTTCGCTATCGGCCGGCCATGCGCGTGCGCTCATCCCGACCTCCGATCCTGTCGCCCTGGCAAAGACCGTTGTGGCAAAGGGTATGTCGGTGCGTGACGCGGAACGTCTTGCACAGAACGATATCAAGGCGCAGGGCGATCCCAATCACGGCCAGACGCCGCGCAAGGACGAGAAGGATGCCGATACGCTGGCGCTGGAGCGCACGCTGTCGGACGTGCTGGGCCTCGATGTGACCGTCAATCACAAGGGAAGTGGCGGGCAGCTGCGAATTGCCTACAAGACGCTCGAGCAGCTCGAGGAAATCTGCCGGCTTCTTGAGCGGCGGTAACATCCTTAGCCGGATTCACCGCCGCGCGGATTGAAGCACGGTCGCCAGCATCGTCTGCATGGCGATCGTGTCCTCCAGGGCCGGACGTTGCCGGCTTTGCAGGATGGCAGCCTGCAGGCGCTGCGTTTCGCGCCGGATCGCCGGCCCCGTCCAGGTTTTCAGGGCATTTTCGACGATCGGCTTGCGGCGGAAATGCAGATGGCGGCCGAGGGTCGCCATGGCTTGGGCGGCCGGTGCGCGTTTTTCATCCATTTCCGCGCGCATCAGCTCCAGAAGCTGGAACTGCCGAAGGCAACCCTGCAGCACCAGGAAGACCGGCGTCTTGGAGGAAACGATCTTCTGGATGGCATGCAGGAAACCGTCCTTGTCGCCCTTGAGGATGGCATCGACGGCATCGTCCGTCGAGATCGCGCTGGCATCGCCGACGATCTCCTCGACATCCTGCTCCTCGATCAGTTCCCTGCCACGGCAATAGAGCGCAAGCTTGCGCACCTCGTTGCGCGAGGCGAGCCGGTCGCCGCCGATGGTTTCCACCAGGCGTGAACGGGCTGCGGGGGAAATGCGCAAGCCCTCGGCGGCGAGCTCCTGGTCGATGAGTGCCTGCAGGGCGCGTCCGTCATCGGCGTAACAGGGGATAGCGACGACTGCGGAACCGGATTCGGCAGCCTTGCGCAGTCCGGCGCCCTTCTTCAGGTCACCTGCCTCGATGATCAGCGTGGATGGCCCGGCCGGCATCTTGGCCAGGATGTCCAGCGCGTCGGAAAGACCCTTCTCGCTGCCGGCATTGCGGACCCAGACGAGGCGATCGCCGCCGAAGAGGCCGATGGCGTTCATCTCGTCGATCAGCCGGCCCGGCTGGCTGCCGACCTCGCCGGCATCGAGTTTCACGACGGAGAAGGCGTCATTGAGATCGACGCCGCTGACCGCCGCCAGTGCGGCCGCCCGCTCGGAAACCAGGCCCCGATCGGGACCGTAGACGAGGAACAGCCGCACGGGCAGCGGTTTGCGCTTCAGGAAACCGTCGAACTCGTGCGACTTGACTTCGGCCATAGCCGGCTCAGCGACGGCCGAGCGCGGACGCGACATCCGCGCGGATCAGCTCCGCCAGCTCGCGGGCAGCACGATCCTCGGCGTCCCGCACGGCGCGCAGCTTGGCGAATTCCTGCACGGGATAATCGACGAGCGCGACCGTGGAGCGCTTTCCGGACGCCAATGTTTCGCCGGAGTCGGTCTGCACGAGATTGTAGTCGGCCGAGACGACGATGCGGCCGGCGCGGGGAATGTCGTCGCGCACGTCGAGCAGCACGCCGACCTTGCGGACGGCGACATTGAGCTCGAGGTGGTAGAGCGCGCTCTGCGTCTCGCCGCCGCCGCCGGAGAAGAGGAAGATCAGCTCATTGCGGACCCTTTGTTCCACGCGGTCGTCGGCCTTCGAGATGGCCACGGAGGCAAGCTTGCCCTCCGTGCCGGCGGGCGTGGAATACAGCGGCCGCACCTGGCAGCCGGCGACGACGCCGAGGATGGCGATGCCGGCGAACGCCTTTGCGAACCGCGAAAGGCCGGTTCCGTCAGACAACAACATTCACGATCCTCTGCGGTACGACGATGATCTTCTTGGGCTGCTGGCCGGCGAGCACGGCCTGGACCGCCTCGAGCGCCAGAACGGCCGCCTGCACGGCAGTCTGGTCCGCATCGCGGGCGATTGTCAAATCCGCACGCTTCTTGCCGTTGATCTGCACGGGCAGCGTGATCTCGTCGTCGGCGACGAGGCGGTCTTCGTAGGAGGGCCAGGGCGTGGTGGCGACGAGGCCTTCCCCGCCGATCTCGCGCCAGCATTCTTCCGCCAGATGCGGCGTCATGGGGGCGACGACGCGGATCAGGATGCCGACGGCTTCGCGCAGGGCGGCTGCGAGGTCTGGCGAGGCCTTGTCGGCAGCGGCGACGGTGAGCGGCGCGGCGAGCGCGTTGACGAATTCGTAGATGCGCGCGACGGCCTTGTTGAAGGCGAGCTTGTCGTAATCGGCCTGCACGGCCTTCAGCGTCTTGTGCGCGACCTGCGAGACGGCGAGCGCTTCGCCCTCCGTGCCGGGACGGCTTTCCGCGGCCTTCAGGGCCGGCGCCGCCTCGGAAACGAGGCGCCAGACGCGCTGGACGAAGCGATGGGCCCCTTCGACGCCGGCTTCCGACCAGATGACGTCGCGGTCCGGCGGCGAGTCGGAGAGCACGAAGAAGCGGGCGGTATCGGCGCCGTAGGAGGCGATGATGTCATCCGGATCGACGACGTTCTTCTTCGACTTCGACATCTTCTCGATCGAGCCGATGGCGATTTCTTCGCCGGATTCGAGATGGACCGCGCGGCGCTTGCCGCCCTCCTCCTCGATGCGGATTTCGGCAGGCGTCACCCATTCGCGCTTGCCGGCGACGCTGCGGCTGTAGGTCTCGTGCACCACCATGCCCTGGGTGAAGAGACCCTTGAAGGGCTCCTTCAGGTCGAGATGGCCGGAAACCTGCATGGCGCGGGTGAAGAAGCGCGAATAGAGCAGGTGCAGGATCGCATGCTCGATGCCGCCGATATACTGGTCGACCGGCAGCCAGGCGTTGGCGGCGGCGGGGTCCGTCGGGTCGTTTTCCCACGGGGCGGTGAAGCGGGCGAAGTACCAGGACGAATCGACGAAGGTGTCCATCGTGTCCGTCTCGCGGCGGGCGTCCCCACCGCACTGCGGGCAGGCGACGTGGCGCCAGGTCGGATGGCGGTCGAGCGGGTTGCCCGGCTTGTCGAAGGTGACGTCGTCGGGCAGCTTGACCGGCAGGTCGGCCTTCGGCACGGGCACCACGCCGCACTGCTCGCAATGGATGACCGGGATCGGGCAGCCCCAGTAGCGCTGGCGCGAAATGCCCCAGTCGCGCAGGCGGAAGTTCACCTTGCGCTCGCCTTGCGGGGCGTTGCCGAGCGTGACGGCGGAGAGGCGGTTCGCGACCTCCTCGAAGGCTTCATCGGTGCCAAGGCCGTCGAGGAAGCCGGAATTGATCATTACGCCGTCGCCGACATAGGCCTCTTCGGCGATAGTGAAGGTGGCCGCGTCGCCATCCTTCGGCATGACGACGGGCACGACCGGCAGGTTATATTTGCGGGCGAAGTCGAGGTCGCGCTGGTCGCCGGAGGGGCAGCCGAAGATGGCGCCCGTGCCGTAGTCCATCAGCACGAAGTTGGCGATGTAGACGGGGAGCTTCCAGGCCGTGTCGAAGGGATGGCGCACGCGGATGCCGGTGTCCATGCCTTTCTTCTCCGCCGTTTCCAGCGCCGCGAGCGAGGTGCCGGCGCGGCGGCATTCCTCGGCGAAGGCCATGATCTCGGGGTTCTTCGCAGACGCCTCCCGGGCAAGCGGGTGGTCGGCGGAGATGGCGATGAAGGAGGCGCCGAACAGCGTGTCGGGACGGGTCGTATAGACGGTGACGTCCTTTTCGCCCGTCAGGCCCGCGCCTTCGGAAATTTCCCAGCGCACCAGCATGCCTTCGGAACGGCCGATCCAGTTCTTCTGCATCAGGCGGACTTTTTCAGGCCACTGGTCGAGCGTTTCCAGCGAATCGAGCAGGTCCTGGCTGAAATCGGTGATGCGGAAGAACCATTGCGTCAGCTCGCGCTGCTCGACGAGCGCGCCGGAGCGCCAGCCGCGGCCGTCGATGACCTGCTCGTTGGCAAGCACCGTATGGTCGACCGGGTCCCAGTTCACCTTGGACTGCTTGCGGTAGACGAGGCCCTTTTCCAGGAAGTCGAGGAAGAGGTGCTGCTGGCGGTGGTAATATTCCACGTCGCAGGTGGCGAATTCGCGCGACCAGTCCAGCGACAGGCCCATGGACTTCAACTGGTTGCGCATGGTCGCGATGTTGTCGTAGGTCCAGCCCTTGGGGTGCACCTTGTTCTGCATGGCGGCGTTCTCGGCGGGCATGCCGAAGGCGTCCCAGCCCATCGGATGCAGCACGTTGTAGCCGCGGGCGCGCTTGTAGCGCGCGACGACGTCGCCCATCGCATAGTTGCGCACATGGCCCATATGGATGCGGCCCGACGGATAGGGGAACATCTCGAGGACGTAGTACTTCTCGCGCGGATCGTCGTTCTTGGTCAGGAAGACGCTGTCGTCGTTCCATTTTGCCTGCCAGCGGGGTTCGGCATCGCGCGGATTGTAACGTTCGGTGGCCATGTCTTTGATGTTCCGGAAGTCTTTTGGGAGTCTTGGAGGGCGGTGCGCCCATGCGAATATGGTGCCGAGACCTTCATCATGAAACCGCCGAAGCGTCAAGTTTTCCGGCCCCCGGGCCAAAGAGATGCGGCACGCGCACGCTTGGCAAACCGTGCCGATTTCGCTAGGTCCGGAACCAGATGCCGATGGAGAATGAGCATGGACCTTCAGGACCGTCTCGAAGACGTTCGCAACCGGATGCGCAAGGCGGCTGCCGAGGCCGGCCGCAGGCCCGAGGCGGTGACGCTGGTGGCGGTCTCGAAAACCTTCGATGCCGAGGCGATTCGCCCGGCGATCGCGGCCGGCCAGCGTGTGTTCGGCGAGAACCGCGTGCAGGAGGCCCAGGGCAAGTGGCCCGCGTTGCGCGCCGAGGCGGCCGGCATCGAGCTTCACCTGATCGGCCCGCTGCAATCCAACAAGACGGCCGAGGCCGTGGCGCTCTTCGATGTCATCGAGACGGTGGACCGGGAAAAGATCGCCCGCGCGATCGCCGCCGAGATGGCGCGGCAGGGGCGCGCCTTGCGGCTCTATGTCCAGGTCAATACCGGGCTTGAACCGCAGAAGGCCGGCATCGCGCCGGATGATACGGTCGCCTTCGTCGCCTTCTGCCGAGACGAGCTCGGCCTCACCATCGAGGGGCTGATGTGCATTCCGCCGGCGGACGAGAATCCAGGCCCGCATTTCGCCTTGCTCGCCAAGCTCGCCGAACGCTGCAATCTCGATCGGCTGTCGATGGGCATGTCCGGCGACTATGATGTCGCCATCGGCTTCGGTGCGACCAGCGTGCGCGTCGGTTCAGCGATTTTCGGAACACGCTGACATCCTCGCTTGACGAAGCGCAAGAGGCGATGTGCCGCTTGAGGCTTTCGTCTGGCTTTTCCGATGCATCGTCCTCTCCTATTCTTCCTTCTGGAGGAGCCGGCCGTTTCAGGAGGCCGGACATGGAGGATGCGATGCAGAAGACCTATGCCGAGATCTATCGGGCGTGGAAGAATGACCACAGGGGTCATTGGGCCGAAGCGGCCCGGGCAATCGACTGGTTCAGCGAGCCGGCGGATATTTTCGACGGAGAGCAGGGCGTCTACGGGCGCTGGTTTCCCGATGCGGTCGGCAATACCTGTCACAATTGCGTGGACCGGCATGTAGCGGCGGGGCATGGCGCGGACGCCGCGCTGATCTATGACAGCCCGGTGACCGGCCGCAAGGCGCGCTACAGCTACGACGAACTCCTCACCCATGTGAATGCCATGGCGGCGGTGCTCGCCGATCAGGGCGTGGAGAAGGGCGACCGCGTCATTCTCTACATGCCGATGATTCCCGAGGCGGTCTTCGCCATGCTCGCCTGCGCGCGCATCGGGGCGATCCATTCGGTGGTGTTCGGCGGCTTCGCCGCGAGCGAGCTTGCGGCGCGCATCGATGATTCCACCGCCAAGCTCGTGGTCACCGCAAGCTGCGGCATCGAGCCTAATCGCGTGGTCGCCTACAAGCCGCTGCTCGACACGGCGATCGAGCTTGCCGCACACAAGCCGGAACGCTGCCTCGTCTTGCAGCGGCCGGAACTGGCGGCGGAGCTGAAGGCGGGGCGCGACGTCGATCTCGGCCCCGCGCTTGCGGCGGCGCGGGATGCGGGGCGCGTCATTCCCTGTGCGCCGCTGGCGGCCACCGATCCGCTCTATATCCTCTATACGTCGGGCACGACCGGCCAGCCCAAGGGCGTCATCCGTGACAATGGCGGCCACATGGTCGCGCTCGCCTGGACGATGCGGGCGTTCTACGGCGTGGAGCGCGGCGAGGTCTATTGGGCGGCGTCGGATATCGGCTGGGTCGTCGGCCATTCCTACATCGTCTATGCGCCGCTTCTCAACGGCAGCACCACGGTGCTCTATGAGGGCAAGCCGGTCGGCACACCGGATGCAGGCGCCTTCTGGCGCGTGGTGGAGGACTACAAGGTCTCGGTGCTCTTCACCGCCCCGACGGCCTTCCGCGCCATCCGCAAGGAGGATCCGGAGGGCGCGCTCGTCAAGCGGCACGACACTTCCAGTCTGCGCGCGCTGTTCCTTGCCGGCGAGCGGGCCGATCCGGACACGATCCGCTGGGCCGAGGCGGTGCTCGGCGTGCCGGTCATCGATCACTGGTGGCAGACGGAGACCGGTTGGGCGATCGTCGGCAATCCGCTCGGCCTCGGCCAGTTGCCCGTGAAACATGGCTCCCCCACCGTGCCCATGCCGGGCTACGAACTGCATGTGCTGGACGATGCCGGCCATGAGGTTTCGCCCGGCACGCTCGGCAACATCGCCATCAAGCTGCCCCTCCCCCCGGGCTGCCTGACGACCTTCTGGAATGCCGACGAACGGTTCCGCTCGGCCTGCCTTTCGGAATTCCCGGGCTATTACAAGACCGCCGATGCCGGTTATGTCGACGAGGACGGCTACGTCTTCATCATGTCGCGCACCGACGACATCATCAACGTCGCCGGCCACCGCCTCTCGACGGGGGCGATGGAGGAAGTCTGCGCCAGCCATCCGGATGTCGCCGAATGCGCCGTCATCGGCGTCGCCGATGCGCTGAAAGGCCAGTTGCCGGCCGGTTTCCTCGTGCTGAAGAGCGGTGTTTCACGTGAATCATCGCTCGTGGAGCAGGAGGTGGTGGGCCTCGTGCGCGAACGTATCGGCCCGGTCGCCGCCTTCAAGACGGCTATCTGCGTGAAGCGCCTGCCGAAGACACGCTCCGGGAAGATCCTGCGCGGCACCATGCAGAAGATCGCCGACAGGGTGGACTGGAAAATGCCGGCGACCATCGACGATCCCGCCATCCTGGACGAGATCGCTGAAGTGCTGTCCGGGCGGCGGATTGTTTGAGCAATAAAAAACCCGGCCGAAAGGCCGGGTTGGGACACGGGAAGAACCCTCCCGTCCATTGTCGTCATCCTCGGGTTTAACCCGAGGATCCACGCGGTGTCCTCGGCGGTGGATGGTCGGGTCAAGCCCGACCATGACGAAGGAGAGGTGAGCAGCCTTTGTTTCACCGCTCAGAAGCGGTCGTCCTCGTCTTCGTCCGGCGTGGCCGACTTCAGCGACTTCAGCTTGGCGAAGACGGCGTCGGCGTCGATTTCCTTCTCGTCCTCGCGGTCGGTGCTGTAGGGCAGCTTTTCCGTTTCCTGTGCGGATTCCAGCGTCGCACCGAGCTCGGCGGCGGTCGGCAGCGGACGGCCCTTCGAAGCGCGTTCGACTTCGAGGTCGAGGTCGATCTGCGAGCACAGGCCCAGCGTCACGGGGTCCATCGGCGTCAGGTTGGTCGAGTTCCAGTGGGTGCGTTCGCGGATCTGCTCGATCGTCGACTTGGTCGTGCCGACGAGACGCGAGATCTGCGCATCCTTGAGTTCGGGATGGTTGCGCACCAGCCAGAGAATGGCGTTGGGGCGATCCTGGCGCTTGGAGACCGGCGTGTAGCGCGGGCCCTTGCGCTTGGATTCCGGCACGCGGACCTTCGGTTCGGAAAGCTTCAGCTTGTGATTCGGATTGGCTTCGGCGCGGGCGATCTCCTCGCGCGACAGCTGGCCGGTCGAGATGGGGTCGAGGCCCTTGATGCCCTGGGCCGATTCGCCGTCGGCGATCGCCTTCACTTCGAGCGGATGCAGTTTGCAGAATGTGGCGATCTGGTCGAACGACAGCGCCGTGTTGTCGACCAGCCAGACCGCGGTCGCCTTTGGCATGAGGAGCTGCTGAGCCATGGATATAGTCCTTCTGTCCGTCCGCGCCGGTGTCGCGGGCCGTGGGGTGTAACCACTATGTTCCGGGAATTGCGCCCTCTATACAATCACTGTCGCAGAAATGCAATTCTTCAAGCGCAAATGACCTTTTGTCTAATTGCCCGAGGGATTTGACCTGATATGTATGGCAACGGAGATGCGGGGAGCTGGAGGAGACGCGGCTTTCCCGCCTATGCGCAGTGAGGAGGAATCCATGTCCGCAAAGACCTATCCGGTGCTGAAATCCGCGAAAAGCCGCGCGCTGATCGACAACGAGACCTATCAGAACTGGTATCGCGAAAGCATCGAGAACCCGGAGCGCTTCTGGGACAAGCACGGCATGCGCATCGACTGGTTCAAGCCCTATACCAAGGTGAAGAACACGTCGTTTACCGGCAAGGTGCCGATCAAGTGGTTCGAGGACGGCATCACAAACGTCTCCTACAATTGCATCGACCGCCACCTCAAGGCGCATGGCGACGACGTCGCCATCATCTGGGAAGGCGACAATCCCTATATCGACAAGAAGATCACCTATAACGAGCTCTACGAACACGTCTGCCGCATGGCGAACGTGATGAAGAAGCACGGCGTCAAGAAGGGCGACCGCGTCACCATCTACATGCCGATGATCCCGGAAGCGGCCTATGCCATGCTCGCCTGCGCGCGCATCGGCGCCGTGCATTCCGTCGTCTTCGGCGGCTTCTCGCCGGATGCGCTGGCCGGCCGCATCGTCGACTGCGAATCCACCTTCGTCGTCACCTGCGACGAGGGCGTGCGCGGCGGTAAGCCGATCCCGCTCAAGGAAAACACCGATACCGCGATCGACATCGCCGCCAAGAACCATGTCATCGTCAACAAGGTGCTCGTCGTGCGCCGCACCGGCGGCAAGACCGGCTGGGCGCCGGGCCGCGACATCTGGCATCACCAGGAGGTGCTGACGGTGCCGCGCGATTGTCCGCCGGCAAAGATGAAGGCGGAAGATCCGCTCTTCATTCTCTACACGTCCGGTTCGACCGGCAAGCCGAAGGGCGTGCTGCACACCACGGCGGGCTACCTCGTCTATGCCTCGATGACGCACAAATACGTCTTCGACTACCAGGACGGCGATGTCTACTGGTGCACGGCCGATGTCGGCTGGGTCACCGGCCATTCCTACATCGTCTACGGGCCGCTGGCGAACCGCGCGACCACACTGATGTTCGAAGGCGTGCCGAACTTCCCGGATGCCGGCCGCTTCTGGGAGGTGGTCGACAAGCACAAGGTCAACATCTTCTACACCGCACCGACGGCGATCCGCGCCCTGATGGGGGCCGGCGATGCCTTCGTGAAGCGCTCGTCGCGCTCGTCGCTGCGCCTGCTCGGTTCGGTCGGCGAGCCGATCAACCCGGAAGCCTGGGAGTGGTACTACAACGTCGTCGGCGAGGGCCGTTCGCCGATCGTCGATACTTGGTGGCAGACGGAGACGGGCGGTATCCTGATCACCCCGCTGCCGGGCGCGACGGAGCTCAAGCCGGGCTCCGCCACGCGGCCGTTCTTCGGCATCAAGCCGCAGCTGGTCGATAACGAGGGCAAGGTGCTGGAAGGACCGGCCGACGGCAATCTCTGCATCATCGATAGCTGGCCGGGCCAGATGCGCACGGTCTACGGCGACCACAAGCGCTTCGTCGAAACCTATTTTTCGACCTACAAGGGCAAGTACTTCACCGGTGACGGCTGCCGGCGCGACGAGGACGGCTACTACTGGATCACCGGCCGTGTCGACGACGTGCTCAACATTTCCGGCCACCGCCTCGGCACGGCGGAAATCGAATCGGCCCTCGTCTCGCACCACCTCGTCTCGGAAGCCGCCGTCGTCGGCTATCCGCACAGCCTCAAGGGCCAGGGCATCTATTGCTACGTCTCGCTGATGGCCGGGGAGGAAGGCACCGATGCGCTGCGCCAGGACCTCGTCAAGCACGTGCGCAAGGAGATCGGCCCGATCGCGACGCCCGACAAGATCCAGTTCTCGCCCGGCCTGCCGAAGACGCGCTCCGGCAAGATCATGCGCCGCATCCTGCGCAAGATCGCCGAGGACGATTTCGGTTCGCTCGGCGACACCTCGACCCTCGCCGATCCGGCCGTCGTGGACGACCTGATCGCCAATCGGCAGAATAAGGCTGCCGGCTGAGTTTGAAGCATGAAGCGAAACGGCGGCCATTTGGCCGCCGTTTTCGTTCCTCCTCCCGACGTCATCCTCGGGCTCGACCCGAGGATCCGTGCGGCACCCGTGGCCGTGGATGGATCGGGTCAAGCCTGACCATGACGATGGAGAGGGAGGCGATGTGTCACGGCTGCTCGCCGAATTTCCTCTCAGAAATCGATCGCCCGGCCCTTGATCTCCCAGTCCCCGAAGCGTGCCGGGTCGGCGCCGCCGCGTCCGCCGATCTCCGGCGCGGGCTCGGCCTGCGGGGCGGCCTTGCGCCGCTCCTCGGCTTCCTGGAGGGCGCGCAGGGCGGCGGGCGGCAGCACTTTCCGGCCGTCGGCATGATTGTCGTTGTCGCTTTGCATGAAATTGGGCATCCTTCCCGGATATTGAAGAATTCCTGTTCGCTTCCCATCATATAAGGCATGTCGCGCAAAAGTGTGCAGCGGTTTTGCGACAACGACATGCAAAAGCTAGGTATGAAGGCGCTGTGGAAAGCGCTGATTCACGTGAAACATTCCCTTGACAACAGGGAGTGGCAACCCGGCAAGAGACCAGACAGGAGCCGAAAACGCATGAACATCGTTCGAACAGCCATGCTTCTTGCCGCCATGACGGCGCTTTTCATGGGCGTGGGCCTGCTCATCGGCGGCAAGGGCGGCATGATGATCGCGCTTCTCGTCGCGATCGCCATGAACTTCTTCTCCTACTGGAATTCCGACCGCATGGTGCTGTCCATGTACGGCGCCAAGGAGGTCGACGAGCGCTCGGCACCGGAATATTACGGCATCGTGCGCGATCTCGCCAAACGTGCCGGCCTGCCCATGCCGCGCGTCTATGTCATCAACAGCGACCAGCCGAATGCCTTTGCCACCGGCCGCAACCCGCAGAACGCCGCGGTTGCCGCCTCGACGGGCCTGCTTCAGGCCCTGAGCTATGAAGAGGTGGCGGGCGTGATGGCGCATGAACTCGCCCATATCCAGAACCGCGACACGCTGACCATGACGCTGACGGCGACGATCGCCGGTGCGATCTCGATGCTTGCCAACTTCGCCATGTTCTTCGGCGGCAGCGGCAATCGGGAAAACAACAATCCGCTTGGCTTCATCGGCGTGCTCATCGCCATGATCGTCGCGCCCTTCGCCGCCATACTGGTGCAGATGGCGATCAGTCGGACGCGCGAATATTCCGCCGACAAGCGCGGGGCGGAGATCTGCGGCAACCCGCTCTGGCTCGCCTCGGCCTTGAAGAAGATCGCCATCGCCGCCGGCCGCATTCCCAACGAGGCCGCCGAGCACAATCCGGCGACGGCCCATATGTTCATCATCAATCCGCTGTCGGGCGAGCGCATGGACAACCTGTTCTCCACCCACCCGAACACGGAGAACCGTATAGCGGCGCTTGAGGAAATGGCCCGCGGCATGCAGACACGCTCGACGGAGCCGGTGCGGGCTGATAATCCGGTGCGCAAATCGCGCTCCGTCCCGTCGACCGGCTGGGGACGCGGTGGTTCCGAACCGCCCAAAGGTCCCTGGTCTTGAACGACGACAAACACAAAAACAGAGCACATTCGAAACGCCATCGCCCCGGCAAGGGACCGCCTCCGGGGCCTGCTGCGAACCATCCGGAAAAGCCGGGCCTGCGGGCCCGGCAGGCCGCGGCCAAGATCCTGGCGGCGGTTGTCGATCGCAAGACGCCGCTCGACGGCATGCTCGACCTCGAAAACGGCAACCCGGCCTACCGCCAGCTGAACGATGCCGACCGCGCGCTCGTCCGGGCCATCCTCAACACGGCGCTGCGCCACCTCCCCCGTATCGAGGCCATCCTGGATACGCTCGTCGGCACGCCGCTGCCGGACGGCGCCCGCGCGCTGCATCATGTGCTGACGGTCGCGGCGGCGCAGATCCTCTATCTCGACGTGCCCGATCATTCCGCCGTCGACCTTGCGGTCGAGCAGGCGCAGATCGACCCGCGCAACCGCCGCTTCGCCAGCCTCACCAATGCGGTGCTGCGCCGCCTGTCGCGCGAAAAGGCCTCGCACCTGACGGCGACGCAGGCGGTTTCCGTCATTCCGGCCTGGTTCCACGAGCGGCTCTCCGCCGTCTATGGCCGTGACCATGCCGCGCGCATTGCCAATGCGCTGCTCGAACCCTCCACCGTCGATCTCACCGTCAAGTCGGATCCGGAAGGCTGGGCCGCGCGGCTCGGCGGCCTGGTGCTGCCGACCGGTTCGGTGCGCCTGCCCGTCGCGTCCGGCGCCATTCCGGCGCTCGAAGGCTTCGAGGCCGGGGAATGGTGGGTGCAGGATGCCGCGGCAAGCCTGCCGGCAAAACTGTTTTCGGACCTTGCCGGCAAGCGGGTCGCCGATCTCTGCGCCGCGCCCGGCGGCAAGACCGCGCAGCTTGCCGCCGCCGGCGCCAGGGTCACCGCCCTCGACCAGTCCGGCAACCGGCTGAAGCGGCTTGTCGGCAATCTCGACCGGCTGCGTCTTTCGGCCGAGACGGTCGAGGCGAACATGGCGGAATACCGCCCGGGCGAGCTGTTCGATGCCGTGCTGCTCGATGCGCCCTGCTCCTCGACGGGCACGATCCGCCGCCATCCCGATGTCTTGTGGACCAAGGGGCCGGAGGATATCGGCAAGCTGGCCGGCCTGCAGGAGCGCCTGCTGCGCCACGCGCTGACGCTCGTGCGTCCCGGCGGGGAGCTGGTCTTCTCCAACTGCTCGCTCGATCCGAGCGAGGGGGAGGACATGGTCGCCCGGGTTCTCGCCGACAATCCGGACTGGCGCATCGCGCCGGTCGATCCCGCCGACTGGCCGGGTCTGGAAGCGGCGATCTCCCCGCGCGGCGAATTCCGCACCACGCCTGCCATGCTGCCCGCGACACTCGGCCATGCCGGCGGCGTGGACGGGTTTTATGCCGTTCGGCTCGTCCGTGCCGGCTGAGCTGCACCGGCTCTTCCGAAAGACATATGCCGTCGTCAACAGCCCATCGACCGCCGGTCAATTGACGCCGCTTGCCTTCTCGGCCTAGCTATAGGCCAAGGAGGCGTTCGTTAACCATGCAGCTTTCCGACAGGCAGCGGCTTCTCTATCTGTATATGCGTGAGGGTTGGCGCCGGTTTTCGCGGAGGCTCGCCCTCGGGCGAATCAGCGCGATGCGCTTTTCCGGCGGCACGCCGGACCGGCTGGTCGTCGCGCCGACGGACCTTCACCCCGCTGATTCGTTTGCCGGCGAAGAAATCGTCGCCGGGCGTTTCCCGCTGGCCGGCCGCGTTCTCGAATGCGACGGCGAATCACCCTTTGCACTGGAGCTTCCCTCGGAGGAGTTCGCCGTGCGCCTGCATTCCTTCGGCTGGCTGCGCCATATGCGGCTGGTCGATCCGGAAAAGGCCGCCCATACAGCTCGCTTCATCGTGGACGACTGGCTGCAGAGCCATGGGCGGGTCATCGGCGGGCTTGCCTGGCGGCCCGATGTCGTCGCGCAACGCATCATCGCCTGGCTGTCCCATTCGCCGGTGGTCCTGAAGGATGCCGACTATCCCTTCTATCGCCGCTTCCTGAAGAGCCTCGCCTTCCAGGTCCGCTATCTGCGCCATGTCGCCGACACGACGCGCGACGGCGAGCCGCGGCTGCGGGTGCGCATCGCGCTTGCCATGGCCTCCATCGCCATGCCGGCCTCCGCCTCGCGCATGCGCAGGGCCGCCCGCCATCTCGACGAGGAGCTCGACCGGCAGATCCTGCCCGATGGCGGCCATTCCTCGCGCAATCCGCGGGCCGCGCTCGACGTGCTGCTCGACCTGCTGCCGCTGCGTCAGACCTATGTCAATCTCGGCCATGACGTGCCCGCGCAGCTCATCCCTTCCATCGACCGCATCTTCCCGGCGCTGCGCTTCTTCCGCCACCAGGGCGGCGAGCTCGCGCTGTTCAACGGCGCGACCTATACGCTGGCGAACGAGCTGATGTCGGTGCTGCGCTACGACGAGACCGGCGGCGCGCCCTTCAAGGCGCTGCCGCAGAGCCGGTACGACCGCCTGGCCGTCAAGGAAACGGTCGTGCTGATGGATACGGGCGTGCCCAAGTCGGTCGATCTTTCGGCGACGGCCGCCGCCGGTGCGCTTTCCATCGAGATGTCCTCGGGCAGGAACCGCTTCATCGTCAATTCCGGGCGACCGCGCTTTGCCGGCGAGGCGCTCAGGCAGATGGCGCGCACCACCGCGGCCCATTCCGTCGCCACGCTCAACGACACGTCCTCCTCGCGCATCTCCACGTCCCGTTTCCTCGGGCCGATCGTCGTCGGCGGCGTCAGCAAGGTGGACGTGTCGCGTGCCGAGCGCCAGTCCGGCGCCGACAGCGTGACGGCGACCCATGACGGTTATCTCAAGCGCTTCGGCCTTCTCTACGAACGGGACATCCTCGTGGCGGCGACGGGCAGCGAGATCCGCGGCCGGGAGCGTTTCTACAAGCCCGCCGACCCCGACGGGGCGATCGAGAAGGGCACGGCCGTGGTGCGCTTCCACATTCATCCGACGATCCAGCTCTATCGGGTGTCGGCCAACGAGATGCGGCTGATCGCGCCGGACGGCGAGGCCTGGGCGCTGACCTGTATCGATGTTGCCGTGGAGGAGGAGGAGGATGTCTTCTTCGCCGATCCCTCCGGCGTCCGGGCGTCGCGCCAGCTCACGCTGACCATGCCGCTCGCCAAGGTGGCGGAAGTCCAGTGGTCGCTGATGCGGCAGCGTTGAGAATTCCCGGCTTTTGGCGGTTTTCTCGGGGCCGGGCCTGTGATAACGGGGCGCATGACCATCCGGCCCCTCTCCCGGGCCGTCAGAACGGAGCGTCCCATGGCCGTCATTTCCAAGAAAATCCCCGCCCCAGACCGGGTCGCCCTGCGCACGGCGCTGCTGTCCGTCTCCGACAAGGCCGGTGTCGTCGATCTCGCCCGCGCCCTTGCCGAAAAGGGCGTGCGGTTGTTGTCGACCGGCGGCACGCACAAGGCGCTCAGCGATGCCGGGCTCGACGTCACCGACGTTTCCGAGGTCACGGGCTTTCCGGAAATCATGGATGGCCGCGTCAAGACGCTGCATCCCACCGTGCATGGCGGCCTGCTGGCGATCCGCGACGATGCGGAGCATGTCGAGGCGATGAAGGCGCATGGCATCGGCGCGATCGACCTTGCCGTCATCAACCTCTATCCCTTCGAGGAGGTACGCGCCAAGGGTGGCGACTATCCGACGACGGTCGAGAACATCGACATCGGCGGGCCGGCGATGATCCGCGCCTCGGCGAAGAACCACGCCTATGTGACCATCGTCACGGATCCCGCCGATTATCCCGCGCTGCTGGAGGAACTTGCGGACGGTTCGACTTCCTACGCCTTCCGCCAGCACATGGCGGCGAAGGCCTATGCCCGCACGGCGGCCTATGACGCGGCGATCTCCAACTGGTTCGCCGATGCGCTCGATATACCCATGCCGCGCCACCGCGTGCTCGGCGGCGTCCTGAAGGAGGAGATGCGCTACGGCGAGAACCCGCACCAGAAGGCGGGCTTCTACGTGACCGGCGAAAACCGCCCCGGCGTCGCGACCGCCACGCTGCTGCAGGGCAAGCAGCTTTCCTACAACAATATCAACGACACCGACGCCGCCTTCGAGCTCGTTGCCGAGTTCCTGCCGGAAAACGGCCCGGCCTGCGCGATCATCAAGCATGCCAATCCCTGCGGCGTCGCCACCGGCAGGACGCTGAAGGAGGCCTATGCGCGGGCGCTCGCCTGTGATCCGGTCTCGGCCTTCGGCGGCATCATCGCGCTCAACACGGTGCTGGACGGCGAGACGGCGGAAGAGATCGTCAAGCTCTTCACCGAGGTCATCATCGCGCCGGACGCGGACGAGAAGGCCCGCGCCGTCATCGCCGGCAAGCCGAACCTGCGTCTGCTGGTGACGGGCGCCCTGCCCGATCCGCGCGTGCCGGGCCTTTCCGCCAAGACGGTGTCGGGCGGCCTCCTGGTACAGAGCCGCGACAACGGCATGGTCGAGGACCTCGAACTGAAGGTCGTGACCAAGCGTGCGCCGACGGCGCAGGAGCTGGAAGACATGAAGTTCGCCTTCAAGGTCGCCAAGCACGTCAAGTCGAATGCGGTGGTCTATGCCAAGGACGGCCAGACGGCCGGCATCGGCGCCGGCCAGATGAGCCGCGTCGATTCCGCCCGCATCGCCGGCCTGAAGGCCGAGGAAGCGGCCAAGGCCATGGGCCTTGCCGAGCCGCTGACGCGTGGCTCGGCCGTCGCGTCGGAAGCTTTCCTGCCCTTCGCCGACGGCCTGCTCTCGGCGATTGCCGCAGGCGCCACGGCGGTCATCCAGCCGGGCGGTTCGATGCGCGATGCGGAGGTGATCGCCGCGGCCGACGAGGCCGGCGTCGCCATGGTCTTCACCGGCATGCGCCATTTCCGTCACTGAGCCGGATTCTTAGCAGACCTCTGCTTTCCTCCGTCATGGTCGAGGCTTGCCCCGACCGTCCATGGCCGCAGGTGGCGTGTGGATCCTCGGGTTAAACCCGAGGATGACGACAGTGGGTGGGGCGATGTCTGTCATCCCCCTGACGCCCCGCTTGCCGGGCGTCTTGCGTTTCAGGCCTCGACCTTTGCCGCGGGATAGGGCGTGCGCAGCAGGAGCAGGAAGCCGGCGAGGAGGAAAGCGATGAGCGTCATCATGCCGAGGCGGGCGGAGCCCGTCGCGGTGGTGACGAGCGCGACGGAGAGCGGCGCGAGGAAGGACGTGGCCCGGCCGGACAGGGCATAGAGGCCGAAATAGCGGCCCGCTTCGTCGGGATGGATGCTTCTTGCGAGATAGGACCGGGCGGAGGCCTGGACAGGACCGAAGGCGACGCCGATCATGAGGCCGTAGACGATATAGGCCTTTTCCGCCGCCGTGCCGAACAGGCCGCCGGAATCGGCGGTCGGCAGCGGCACGAGGCCGAACAGCGTGAAGCCCGGGCCGGTGGAGACGATGCCGATGGTGGCGAGGATCAGGCAGACGAGGCTCATCACGACGACGGCCTTCGAGCCGAGGCGCCTGTCCATGCGGCTGGCATAGAGGCAGCCGCCGATCGCCACAACGTTGAGGATGATGCCGTAGATGCCGAGTTCGAAGGTCTGCCAGGCGAACATGCCGGCGGCGAAGGTTCCGCCAAGCGCCAGCAGTCCGTTGACCCCGTCCTGGTAGATCATCCGGGCAATGAGGAAGCGCAGGATGCCCGGCTTCCTGCGCAATTCCCCGAGGGCGACGGAGAGGTCGGCAAAGCCGGCGCGCACCGCGGCCGCAATGGGCAGCCCCCGGCTCTGGTCCGGCGTGAAGAAGAACATCGGCAGGATGAAGACGAGATACCAGAGCGCCGAGATCGGCCCGGTGATGCGGGCGTCCTCGCCGGCGGCGGCGTCGAGGCCGAAGAGCGGGCTGATGCCGATCGCCGTCCGTCCGGTCTCCGGGTTTGCGGCCAGCAGCGCGACGACCGCGATCAGCACGATCATGCCGCCGAGATAACCGAGGCCCCAGGCGATGTTGGAGATGCGGCCGACATCCGCCGGGCTGACGAGGCGCGGCATCATCGAATCGTTGAAGACGATGGAGAATTCCGCCGCCACGGTGGCGAGCACGATCATCGCCATGGCGAAGACGAGGCTGCTGCCGGGCGCCGCATACCAGAGGGCGATGAGCGACAGGATCTTGATGGCGGCGAAGGCGGCGATCCAGGGTTTTCGCGCGCCGGAAGCATCGGCGATGGAGCCCATGACGGGGGCGAGCAGCGCGATGGCGACGCCGGCGATGGTGAGCGTGTAGCTCCAGGCCGCCTGCCCGGCCGCGTGGTCCTCGGTGAGGCGCGAGACGAGGTAGGGGCCGAAGATGAAGGTGGTGATGACCGTGAAGAAGGGCTGTGCCGCCCAGTCGAACAGCATCCAGCCCGTTATGCCGAGGCGGCTCGTCCGCCCTGCTGCCGCTTCCGCCACGCCCGCCCTCGTTTCTCGAATCGCTGCGGCGGGTTCTCACGCCGGTTCCGGCGGGAGGCTAGCATTTGCCGGTGGCGGGATTCAACGGGTGTGGTTAGGCCCCTTCCTCTGCGATGCCGGGCAAAGAGGGTAGTCGCGATTGGAATTATGCAACCGTTAGAATTATGCAACCGTGGGATAGCCGCAGCCGCATGAGGCGGCTGCGGTGAGGCAAGGCTTGCCTTACCGTGCCCGTTCCTGTGCGAGGTCGCTCAGGATGCCGGCGGCGACGCTGACCTTGGCGAGCGTGGCCTCGCCGGCTTCCGTCAGCGCCGAGAGGTTGGCGGTGACGCGGGCGAGACGCTCGCGGCCGCCCTGCTGCCAGGCGGCGAGCGGTGCCTTGTCGCCCTTGTGGCGCGTCAGCACCACGGTGGCGAGGTCGCGGCGGGCATTGGCGATGTCGGTGAGACTGCGCTGCAGAGCGAGCGCCTCGTAGAGATCGCCGGTCGGGATGCGGCTGGCCGCGGAAAGCAGCCGGCCGATATTGAGCGTCGCGCTGATGCCGGCAAAGGTCTGCGCCGTCTTGCCGAGCGTATCGCCCGTCGCCCCGGCGATCAGCATGACCTCCGGCACGAAGGTCAGCATGGAGAGCGTGGCGATCTCCTCCGCAAGCTCCGTCGGCACGCCCTCGTCCTCATAGGCATGGGCCTTGCGGCGGGCCTCGTCGCCGGCCTGTTCGGAGATGAGGGTGGAAAGATGCGGACGCAGCTGCTTCAGCGCCTGCCTGAGCTTGTGCACGGCCTCGCTCATCAGGCCCGAAACGGCCCCGGTGGTCAGGAGCAGGTTGGTGACGGAGGCGTAGATACGGCCAATCTCCTCGTAGAGTTCGTTCTGCACCGAACCGGACACCACATTGTCCAGCGCGTCCACGCCGGCGTAGAGCGCGGCGAGGCCGTAGCCGTCACGGGCGATGACGGCGGCCTTCACGGCGTCCGCCGGGCCGAAGCCGGTGCCATCCGTCAGCGTGTTGACGAAGGCCGGGCCGCCGCGGTTGATCACCTCGTTGGCGAGGATCGTCGCGATGATCTCGCGGCGCAGGCGGTGCGAACGGATGTCGTCCGCATAGGCCTTCTGCATCTTGGCCGGGAAGTAGCCGGTCAGCGCCGGTTCGAAATAGGGTTCGTCCGGCAGACCGGTATGGATGAGCTCGTCGAACAGCACCAGCTTGGCATAGGAGAGCAGCACGCCGATCTCCGGCCGCGTCAGCGGCTTGCCGGCCTGGTAGCGCTCGGCCATGGTGCGGTCGTCGGGCAGCGTCTCGACCTTGCGGTTGAGCTGGCCAGCGGCCTCCAGGCGATCCATCAGGCGGGTCAGCGGCGCGCGGTTGGCCGCGCCCTGCCGTTCCGTCAGCGAGATTGCCAGGGACTGCAGGTAGTTGTTGCGCAGCACGAGATGGCCCACCTCCTCCGTCATCGAGGCGAGCAGGACGTTGCGCTTGGCGCGCGTCAGCCGCTCGTCGCGCATGGCCGAAGCGAGCGCGATCTTGATGTTGACCTCGACGTCGGACGAATTCACGCCGGCCGAGTTGTCGATGGCGTCGGAATTGCAGCGTCCGCCCTTGAGGCCGAAGGCGATGCGGCCGCGCTGGGTGACGCCGAGGTTCGCGCCCTCGCCTATCACCTTGGCGCGCACGTCGTCGGCGATGATGCGGATCGGGTCGTTGGCGCGGTCGCCGACCTCCGCATCCGTCTCGTTCTGGCCGCGGATATAGGTCCCGATGCCGCCGAACCACAGGAGATCGACCGGCGCCTTCAGGATCGCCGTCATGATCTCGAAGGGCGTCGCCTTGGCCTTGTCGATGCCGATGACGGCCATGGCTTCCGGCGTCAGCGTCACGGATTTTTCCGTGCGCGGGATGATCATCGCACCCTTGGAGAGCACGGAGCGGTCATAGTCCTGCCAGCTGGAGCGCGGCAGGTTGAACATGCGCCGCCGCTCGGCGAAGGACGTGTCGGTATCCGGGTTGGGATCGATGAAGATGTCGCGGTGGTCGAAGGCCGCGACGAGCCGGATCTTGCGCGACAGCAGCATGCCATTGCCGAAGACGTCGCCCGACATGTCGCCGACGCCGGCGACGGTGAACGGCGTCTTCTGGATGTCGATGTTCATCTCGCGGAAATGGCGCTTGACGGTTTCCCAGGCGCCGCGGGCGGTAATCCCCATCTTCTTGTGGTCGTAGCCGGCCGAGCCGCCGGAGGCAAAGGCGTCGTCGAGCCAGAAGCCGGCTTCCTGCGCCAGGCCGTTCGCCGTGTCGGAGAAGGTCGCGGTGCCCTTGTCGGCGGCGACGACGAAATAGGGGTCGTCCCCGTCTAGCCGCACCGTATCGGCCGGCGGCACGACGTCCTGGCCGACGATGTTGTCGGTGACGGAGAGCAGCGTGCGGATATAGGTCTTGTAGGCCTCGGTGCCGGCCTTGAAGACGGCGTCGCGGCTGCCGCCGGCAGGAAGCTGCTTCGGATAGAAGCCGCCCTTGGCGCCGACCGGCACGATGACCGAGTTCTTGACCTGTTGGGCCTTCACGAGGCCGAGCACTTCCGTGCGGTAGTCCTGCGCGCGGTCGGACCAGCGCAGGCCGCCGCGGGCGACCTTGCCGAAGCGCAGGTGCACGCCCTCGACCTCGGCGCCGTAGACGAAGATCTCGCGGAAGGGCCGCGGTTCCGGCAGGCCGTCGAGGGCCTTCGGGTCGAGCTTGATGGCCAGCGTTTTGCGCGGCTTTCCGTCCGCGTCGCGCTGGAAATAGTTGGTGCGCAGCGTGGCCTGGATGGCGTTGACGTAGCGGCGCAGGATGCGATCCTCGTCGAGGCTCGGCACGTTCGCCAGCGCATCCTCGATCGCCGCCGCCACATCCGCGGATTTCTTCTCGCGCTGGCGCTCGGAAAGCTTCGGGTCGAGACGGGTCTCGAACAGGCGGAAGAGGTCGGCGGCGATCGTCGGGTACTTGTTGAGCGTATCGGCGATATAGCCCTGCGAATAGGCGATGCCGGTCTGGCGCAGGTAGCGCGAATAGGTGCGAAGCGCCATGATCTCGCGGGCGGAAAGGCCGCCGGTGAGGATGAGGCGGTTCAGGGCGTCGTCGTCCACCTCGCCGTGCCAGGCCGCGAGGAACGCTTCCTCCAGCATCGGGCTCAGCTTGGCGAGGTTGATCTCGATGCCGTCGCGATGCCGCAGCTCCATGTCATGCAGGATGACGCGGCGCTCGCCGCCGTCGAGGCTGGCGAGCGTCAGGTCGTGTGTCTGCTCGCTGATGACGTTGAAGCCGAGGTTTTCCAGCAGAGGCACGCGCCGCGACAGCGAAACGGGCTCGCCGGCATGGAAGATCTTCAATTCGACGGTGGCAAGGTCCGTGTGCCAGGCCTTGCGGTAGAAGGCGATGCTGATCGGGTTCTCGGGCGTCGCCGTGGTGATCAGGGCGAGGTCCGCATGGGCTTCGGCGGGCGTGAAATCCTCCTGGTAGCCGCGGTCGGTAACGAGCCGCACGCCGTCCGCATTGGAGAGCGCTTCGAAGCGGTCGGTCCAGCGGGTGGCGATCTCGCGCACCGCCTGCTCGAGCTTCTGCTGCGGAAGGCGTGGCGTCTTGCCGCCGGAGCGGCCGATGATGAAGTGCACGCGGGCAAGGCCACCTTCCGGGAACGCCGGATAATAGGCCGAGACGCGGCCATCGTAAGCCGACTTCAGATAGTTGCCGATCTTTTCGCGCACGTCGGAATCGTACTGTTCGCGCGGCACGTAGACGATGACCGAGACGAAGCGGTCGAAGCGGTCGATACGCGGCAGCACGCGGATGCGCGGCCGGTCGGAGAGCTCGTTGATCTGCTCGCAGAAGGTGGCGAGCAGGCCGGTGTCGATCTGGAAGAGGTCGTCGCGCGGGTAGGATTCCAGCGTGTTGATCAACATCTTGCCGGAATGGCTCTTCGGGTCGTAGCCGAAATGCTCGATGACCGCGGCCACCTTGGAGCGCAGCAGCGGGATCTGGCCGGCGGCGTGGGTGTAGGCCGTTGAGGTGAAGAGGCCGACGATGCGCAGCTCCCCGATCACCTTGCCCTTCTCGTTGAAGCGCTTGAGGCCGACATAGTCCATATAGGCCCGGCGATGCACGAGCGACTTCACATTGGCCTTGGTGACGATCAGGAAATCCGGGCCTTCGAGGAATTCGAGGATTTCCGGCGTCGTCGTCACAGCGTCCTTGCCGAGGCGCAGCACGCGCACGTCCGGATCGGACAGGATGCCGAGGCCTTCGCCGCCCCGTTCGACGGTGGCCGCCTCGCCCTTGCCGGAATAGCTGTATTCGCGCATGCCGAGGAAGGTGAAGTTGTTGCCGCGCAGCCAGTCGAGGAAGGCGAGCGCCTCTTCCTTACCCGGCTTTTCCTTGGCGTAGCGCTCCATGTCGGCCATGGTGCTATCGAGCTTTTCCAGCATGGAAGGCCAGTCGTCGACGGCGAGGTGGACCTGGTCGAGCACGGTTCCGATCCGCTCGGCGAGCGCGGCGGCTTCGTTCGGCGCCAGTTCGGAAAGGTGGATCTCGATATGGCTGACCCGCTGGGCCGGATCGCTGTCTTCGTCCGGCGAGAAAAGCTTCGGCGTTTCGCCGGGTGCCACGACGAGGATCGGGTGGATCGCCAGATGGATGTCGCGATGGGTGCTCGTTACCTCGCCCATCACCGAATCGTAAAGGAACGGCTGGTTGCGGTCCGTGACGGAGAGTACGGAGACGGGCTCGCCCTGCGGGCGCACGTCCGCAAGCGTGGTGACCGTGACGCGGGGCCCGGTGCCGTCCCAGGCCTCGATTTCGGCCATGGCATGGGCGGCGGCAACGGCCAGCATCTCGCCGGTATAGTGCTCGATATCGTCCTTGCTGGCCCGCCCGAAGAGGATGTCCGGGTTCAGCGTCTTCGCGCCGAGGGCTGCGGCTGCGGCCTTTGCGGCCTCGATGTGTTTTTCTCGTTTCACGTTGGTCCTGGCACCCATGGAATTCTCCCTCGAATCCGATGGCCGGACGTTAGCAGAAGAAAAAATACGCGCGACGGAATTTGTGCATTTGCGAGAAAATTCAATCGATTTTGTCCGAGATAGGTCAGTTTTACTGTCGTTTTGTCGCGAAATTCATGTTTTTTCGTCGAAAAGCAGCCCAAAATCGGCTGCGGCGGCATTTTTCCGCTTTTCGGCCGGTGGTCGGAAAAGGGGCGGGCGTTGACAGGAAATAACCCCCTTGTCATCACTTCGCCGGAACCAGGGGAGCCGGTTATGAACGAGAGCGACAAGGGCGCGGTCATCGTGATTTCGAGCCATGTGGTGCGCGGCACGGTGGGCAACCGCGCCGCCGTCTTCGCGCTCGAAACGCTCGGCCATCCGGTCTGGGCGCTGCCGACGGTTATCCTGCCCTGGCATCCCGGTCGCGGGCGTTCGACCCGCGTGGCGATATCGGCGGACGATTTCGACGCGATGATCTCCGATCTCATCCGCGCGCCCTGGCGGGGCGAGGTCAAGGCGGTGCTTTCCGGCTATCTCGGCAGCGCGGCGCAGGCGCATTCGGTGGCGCGGCTCGTCACGGCCCTGCGGGCGGAAAATCCCGACCTGCTTTATATGTGCGATCCGGTCTGCGGCGACGATCGCGGCCTCTACGTGCCGGAGGAGACGGCGGCGGCGATCCGCGACGCGTTGATCCCGCTTGCTTCCATCGCCACGCCCAACCGGTTCGAGCTTGCCTGGCTTGCCGGCGCGCCGCTCGAGACCAATGCGGCGATCATGGAGGCGGCGCTGTCGCTCGGGCCTTCTCGCATGCTCGTCACCTCCTCGCTGGCGCTGATGACGGGAAGCACCGGCAATCTCTATCTCTCCGGACGCCATGCGCTGCTGGCGGAACACCGGCTCGTGCCGAACCCGCCGAACGGCACCGGGGACCTATTGGCCGCCATCTTCCTGTCGCGGCTGATGGAGGGCCTGCCGGAGGAACGCGCCTTGATGATGGCCACCGCCAGCGTCTTCGAGATCGTCGCGCGCACCGCCAAGCGCGGCGCCGACGAATTGACGCTGGAACAGGACGCGTCCAGCATCTCCACGCCCATGGCCATGGTGCACATGCGCCGTCTCGTGCATCCGGCGCAGCCGCGGCGTTCTTGACGATCCGGCCTTGCGCCATGCCTTGCAGAGTGGTTTATGCGGAAGCCGGATGGGGCCTCATCCAGCAGATCGCTCGCACCCGGGGGTACTTTGACACCATGAACCGCTTTCCCGATCGTCTTCTGAATGGCTACCGCAACTTCATGTCCGGCCGCTATGTCGAGCAGTCGGCGCGCTACAAGGCCCTGGCGGAGACCGGGCAGAAACCGAAGACGCTGGTGATCGCCTGTTGCGACTCCCGTGCCGCGCCGGAGACGATTTTCGACAGCGGGCCGGGCGAGCTCTTCGTCGTGCGCAACGTCGCGAACCTCGTGCCGCCCTACGAGCCGGACAGCAATTTCCATGCGACCTCGGCGGCGCTCGAATTCGCCGTGCAGTCGCTGAAGGTCAGCGATATCGTGGTGATGGGCCATGGCCGCTGCGGGGGCATTTCCGCCGCGCTCGACCCGGATGCCGAGCCGCTGTCGCCCGGCGATTTCATCGGCAAGTGGATGGGCATGCTCAAGCCGGTCGCCGAACAGATCCAGGGCGCCGAAATCCTGACGCAGGGCGAGCGCCAGCGCGCACTGGAGCGCGTCTCGATCCGCAATTCCATCGCCAACCTGCGCACCTTCCCCTGCGTGCGCATCCTGGAAGAGCGCGGCCGCCTCCAGCTCCATGGCGCTTGGTTCGACATCTCGACCGGCGAATTGTGGATCATGGACGCCAAGAGCGGCGATTTCCAGCGCCCCGGCGCGTAACGGAAAACCCGGCGCGGTCGCCCGGCCGGGTTCATGTCGTCACGATCGGCAATGCCGCCCGTCCCCGACGTCACCCGGCTTGCCGGGGCCTGGCGAGGGACGGTTCGCGGCGTTTATTCGCCGTCGATTTCCGCGCCGATGATGGCGATTGCGCGCTGGTAGACGCTGGCCGCGTTCCAGCCCTGCAATGCGCCGAAATTGCCCTGGCCCGGCTGGTAGCCGCCGCCGGCGCTCCAGCCGTGGCCGCGCAGGAAGTTCGCCGTGGAGGCGAGCGCGTCGGCCTTGGAGCCGACAAGGTCGATGCGGCCGTTGCCGTCGCCGTCGACGCCGTATTTCAGCACGTTGGCCGGCAGGAACTGCGTCTGGCCGATTTCGCCATGCGCCGCGCCGCGGGCCGAGGTCGACAGGATGCCCTTCTGCACGAGCTGCAGCGTGGCATAGAGCTGGTTCGTGAAATATTCGGAACGGCGGCAGTCATAGGCGAGCGTCGCGACGGCCGAGATCGTGTGTTCCTTGCCGAGGAAGCCGCCGAAGCCGGTTTCCATGCCCCAGATGGCGAGCAGCGGCCCGGCCGGCACGCCGTAGCGCGCCTCGATGCGCTGGAAGAGCGCGGCGTTCTGCTTCTTCAGGCTCTTGCCGCGGCGGATGATCGCCTGGCCGCCGCGCTTCTGCATGAACTGCTCGAGCGAGAGCTTGAAGCTCTTCTGGCCGCGGTCGGCGCGAATCGTGGCGCGGGCATAGCTGACATTGGCGAAGGCCTTGTCGATCGTCGAGCGGCTGATGCCGCGTCCGGCCGCCTCGTCCTTGAAGGCTTCCACCCAGGCCGGAAACCCGCTTGCATCATTGCCGCATTTTGCAGCCTCTGCCGCCGCCGGCACCGCTGCCGCGGCGATCATTGCGGCCAGCACCTTGGCCACGCTCTTTGTCATGCCCATGAAAAACCCCGTGATCTCGTCAATTCTGCGGGAGCATGCCATGCTCCCCTGTTCCTGTCACCGCACCTTGCCGTGAACCGTTCCGGCGATGCCGCCGGGACCGCCTCAAAGCGAAGTCCCGATTGTCCTCAGACGGAACAACCGGGACTTTTATTTAAAGTCGATTAACGGAGCGTTGCCAATTTTTCCAAAAGGCAGAAAGCGTTCCGTCTTTCCGTGGCGCCTGGCCGGTCAGGCGGCCTGCTTCTTCGCCTTGATCAGGCCGCGGTTGACGAGCAGCTCGGCGATCTGGATGGCGTTGAGGGCGGCACCCTTGCGCAGGTTGTCGGAGACGACCCACATGTTGAGGCCGTTCTCGACCGTGGCGTCCTCGCGGATGCGCGAGATGTAGGTGGCGTCTTCACCGGCCGATTCGTACGGGGTGATGTAGCCGCCGTTCTCGTGCTTGTCGATGACCTGGCAACCCGGCGCTTCGCGCAGGATGTCGCGCGCCTCGTCCGCGGTGATCTCCTTCTCGAACTCGATGTTGACCGATTCGGAATGGCCGATGAAGACGGGCACGCGCACCGCCGTGCAGGTCACCTTGATCTTCGGGTCGAGCATCTTCTTGGTCTCGGCGAGGACCTTCCACTCTTCCTTCGTGTAGCCGTCCTCCATGAACACGTCGATATGCGGGATGACGTTGAAGGCGATGCGCTTGGTGAACTTCTTCGATTCGACCGGATCGGCGACGAAGACGGCGCGGGTCTGGTTGAAGAGCTCGTCCATGCCGTCCTTGCCGGCGCCGGAGACGGACTGGTAGGTCGAGACGACGACGCGCTTGATCGTCGCGCGGTCATGCAGCGGCTTCAGCGCCACGACGAGCTGGGCGGTCGAGCAATTGGGGTTGGCGATGATGTTCTTGCGGGTGAACTGGGCGACGGCGTCGGGGTTCACTTCCGGAACGATCAGCGGAACGTCGGCGTCGTAGCGCCAGGCGGAGGAATTGTCGATGACGACGCAGCCCTGCGCGCCGATCTTCGGCGAGAACTTCTGGGAAACCGTGCCGCCGGCCGACATCAGGCAGATGTCCGTGTCGGAGAAATCGTAGTTCTCGAGGTTCTGCACCTTCAGCGTCTTGTCGCCGAAGGAGACCTCGGTGCCGATCGAGCGGCTGGAGGCCAGCGCCACGACTTCGTCGGCCGGGAAGCCGCGCTCGGAAAGGATGTTCAGCATTTCGCGGCCGACATTGCCGGTCGCGCCGGCGACTGCGATCTTGAAACCCATGTCTAAAGCTCTCTTTCTCTGTCTCTCCGCGGGGTTCAGGAGGTGAAACCCGCCGGCCATGACGCGGGTTTCGGTCCCCGGCCGTACCGGGGAGAGAGCGGTGGCCAGAGACGTCAGACGGTTTTCGTCGTCGTTTTGGCCACTGTTTTGGAAATCGATACGCAACGACGAACCCGTCCGGCGTTGAAGGCCGGAGCGATCATGCGGGCGATGGCGAGACCATAGCGGTACATGGCGGTTCCTTTGCGTGCGTGCTGCATACGCTCATCTGCCGAAGAGTCAAGCCTTGCGTGAACGATCCGGGATTTCGCCAAGGCCCTCGACTTAAGTCTTACGCCGAAAGTCATAAGCCCAAAGCAGCGCTGATGCGGCAGGGCGTTTTCTGCCATCCTTTCATAAGGCGCACCCCGTCCGGCGTTTTTAGGGAGAAACTCCGGACTGTCATGGGCTGCCCCGATACGCCGTTTTCGTGGAGGACAATGAAATGGCAAATGTTTCGACGGTGGGCAACGCCAAGGCCGCGCCCATGACGGGCGAGCAGAAGAAGGTGATCTTCGCCTCTTCGCTCGGCACCGTTTTCGAATGGTACGACTTCTATCTTTACGGCTCGCTGGCGATCTATATCGGCGCCACCTTCTTCAGCCAGTATCCCGAGACGACGCGCAACATCTTCGCGCTGCTCGCCTTCGCCGCCGGCTTCCTTGTGCGTCCGTTCGGCGCGCTGGTGTTCGGCCGCCTCGGCGACCTCGTCGGCCGCAAGTACACCTTCCTTATCACCATTCTCATCATGGGCGTCTCGACCTTCGTCGTGGGCCTCCTGCCCGGTGCCGCCACCATCGGCATCGCCGCGCCGATCATCCTGATCATCCTGCGCATGCTGCAGGGTCTGGCGCTCGGCGGGGAATATGGCGGTGCCGCGACCTACGTGGCCGAGCACGCTCCGGACGGCAGACGCGGTTACTTCACCTCGTGGATCCAGACGACGGCGACGCTCGGCCTGTTCCTGTCGCTGATCGTCATCCTCGCGGTGCAGTTCATCGTCGGCAAGGAAGCCTTCGCCGAATGGGGCTGGCGCATTCCGTTCCTGCTGTCGGTCGTGCTCCTCGGCGTTTCCGTCTGGATCCGTCTGAAGATGAACGAATCGCCGGCCTTCGCGAAGATGAAGGAAGAAGGCAAGGGCTCCAAGGCACCGCTGACGGAAGCCTTCGGTCAGTGGCGCAACGCCAAGATCGCGCTGCTCGCGCTCTTCGGCGCCGTCGTCGGCCAGGCCGTCGTCTGGTATTCCGGCCAGTTCTATGCGCTCTTCTTCCTGACGGGCGTTCTCAAGGTCGAGAGCCAGTCGGCCAACATTATGGTCGCCTGCTCGCTGCTCATCGGTACCGGCTTCTTCGTCTTCTTCGGCTGGCTGTCGGACAAGATCGGCCGCAAGCCGATCATCATGGCCGGCCTGGTGCTCGCCATGCTGACCTACTTCCCGCTGTTCAAGGCTCTGACCTGGGCCGGCAACCCGGCGCTGGCAACGGCGCAGGACACGATCCGCGCAACGGTCACCGCTGCTCCGGGCGACTGCAAGTTCCAGTTCAACCCGACCGGCACGGCGAAGTTCACCACCTCGTGCGACATCGCGACGTCGTTCCTGACCCGCAACTCGGTGCCCTATGACGTCGTCACCACGGCGGCTGCCGGCACGGCCGCAACGGTCCAGATCGGCGACAAGACGATCTCGAGCTACGATGCCATCGCTTCGGCCGACCAGGTCAAGACGCTCGACGCGGCCTTCCAGAAGGAAACCAACCTGGCCCTCCAGGCGAACGGTTATCCGCTGGTCCGCGGTGCGGTCAAGGTTCCGGAGTCCAAGCTGGATGCCTTCGTCGCAGGCAACCCGGAACTCGCCCTCGATGCCGCCGCCATCCGCGCCGGCGAGAAGGCGACCATGCCGGCTGCCGACCTCGTCACGGCCAAGCTGCTGACGGCCGAGGAAGCCGCCGGGGTCACCGACATGGCGGTCTACACGATCGACAAGGGCGGTGCCTTCACCATGGTGGCCGACCCGGCGCGCGTGAACTGGATCACGATCATCGCCGTGCTGACCGTGCTCGTGATCTACGTCACGATGGTCTACGGCCCGATCGCCGCGCTCCTGGTCGAGCTCTTCCCGACCCGCATCCGCTACACCGGCATGTCGCTGCCCTACCATATCGGCAACGGCTGGTTCGGCGGCCTGCTTCCGGCGACGGCCTTCGCGATGAGCGCGGCCCAGGGCGATATCTACTACGGCCTCTGGTACCCGATCGTCTTCGCCGGCATCACGCTGGTCATCGGCCTTCTCTTCCTGCCGGAAACGAAGGACCGCGACATCCACGCCATGGATTGATCTCCCCCTTCCGATAGTTCATGGCGACCCGGCTCGTGGCGACACGGGCCGGGTTCTTTATTGGCCCTTGGGCGGCAGCAGGGATTTCGGCATCGGCCAGCCGCGCGCATCGAAGCGGAAGAGCCATTCCCTGCCGGCGAAGAAGAAGGCCGTGGCGATGGCGGCCCACAGGCCGAGCAGAAGGCCGGCGGCGACGTCGCTCGGATAGTGCGCCCCGACGATGACGCGGGAGATGCCGATCGCCAGCGCCCCGAGCAGGAACAACGGGCGCAGCCGCGGCGCCAGCATCGAAAAGGCCCCGAAGAACGACCCGGCCGCCGCCGAATGCCCGGAGGGAAAGCTGGCATAGAGATTGTCATAGGCAAAGGGCGTCAGGCTGTAGGCACCCAGTTCGGCGAAGAGTTCAGGGCGCGCCCGGCCGACGATCAGTTTGAAGAGATGCACGAGGGCGCTCGTCGCGCCGATGGTCAGGAAGAAGTAGAGCGACAGCCGCCGGGCGGTACGCGCCCGGCCGGCGAGCGTTTCGTTGCGGCTTACCCGACGCACGATATAGGCGAGGATCACGATGAAGCCGGAGCCGTAGATCATCCAGGCGAAAGTGCCGAAATCGGTGATGCGCGCGTTGAAGGTCACGATCGCATCGGGAAGGCCCTGCGCGCGCTGCGACAGCATGGGATCGAGAGGAACGAGGGCCACGACGAGAATGGCGGTGGCGGCGAGGATCCAGAGCGAGGAGGTCGCGAGCGATCGGTTCATGAGCATACCCTGATAACGGCGTTGCTTCCATGTGTTGGCGAGCGCCGGCATTTCAAGGGAGGCAAACGAAAAAGGCTCCACGCGCGATCGCGCCGGGAGCCTTCTCGCGATGACGTCAGGTTCAGGCCGAAAGCTTCCTGAACGCGGCGAGGATGGCGTCGCCCATTTCGGCGGTGCCGACCTTGCGGCAGCCTTCGGCCATGATGTCGCCGGTGCGGATGCCGCTGTCGAGCACCTCGGCGATCGCCTTCTCCAGGTTGTCGGCGTCCGCGACCATGTTGAACGAGTAACGCAGGCACATGGCGAAGGAGGCGATCATGGCGATCGGGTTGGCGATGCCCTTGCCGGCAATGTCCGGCGCCGAGCCGTGCACGGGCTCGTAGAGCGCCTTGCGCTGCCCCTTGGCATCGGGCGCGCCGAGCGAGGCGGACGGCAGCATGCCGAGCGAGCCGGTCAGCATGGCCGCGACGTCGGAGAGCATGTCGCCGAAGAGGTTGTCCGTGACGATGACGTCGAACTGCTTCGGGGCGCGCACGAGCTGCATGCCGCCGGCATCGGCCAGCATGTGCTCGAGCTGGACGTCGGAATAGCTGCGCTTGTGCGTTTCCGTCACCACTTGGTTCCAGAGCACACCGGACTTCATGACGTTGCGCTTCTCCATGGAGCAGACGCGGTTCTGGCGGGTGCGCGCCAGTTCGAAGGCGACGCCGGCGATGCGCTCGATCTCGTAGGTGTCGTAGACCTGCGTGTCGATGCCGCGCTTCTGGCCGTTGCCGAGGTCGATGATCTCCTTCGGCTCGCCGAAATAGACGCCGCCCGTCAGTTCGCGCACGATGAGGATGTCAAGGCCTTCGACGAGTTCCGGCTTCAGCGAGGAGGCGCTGGCGAGCGCCGGATAGCAGATGGCCGGGCGCAGGTTCGCAAACAGCTTCAGGTCCTTGCGCAGGCGCAGGAGGCCGGCCTCCGGGCGTACCTCATAGGGCACGGCATCCCATTTCGGGCCGCCGACGGCGCCGAACAGCACCGCGTCGGCCGCCAGCGCCTTCTCCATGTCGCCTTCCGAGATCGCTGCGCCATGCGCGTCGTAGGCCGAGCCGCCGACGAGGCCCTCGTCGGTCTCAAAGCCCGCGCCGCGTTCGGCGTTCATGTAGGCGATGATCTTGCGGACTTCCGCCATGGCTTCCGGGCCGATGCCGTCGCCGGGCAGAAGGAGGAGGGTGCGCGCTGTCATGGGATTGTCCTTGATGTCACGGAATGGTCGCGCGCTTCTTAGCGCAACTTCCGTTCAAGGAAAATCGTCGAAAAGAAAGAATTTTGCGTGAGGCGTTGCGCCTTTCGGCTAAGCGCGTCGCGATCTTCCAGATTCGTTCCCGCGCTTTAGGTCTTTGATTTTTCGCATGTCGTTATAGCAAAACCCCTGCGCACTTTTGCGCGGCATGTTTCAGTTCGCGCGCAGCGCCGTGACTTCGATCTCGACGAGCATTTCCGGCCGGATAAGGCCGCAGACGATCATGGTCGCGGCGGGGCGGATCGTTCCGAAGGTCTCGCCGAGGATCGGAAAGACGCGGTCGGCGAAGGCGGCGTCGGTTACGTAATAGTGGCAGCGCACGACGTCGGCGAAGGAGAAGCCGGCGTCCTGCAGAACCTTGCCGATGGTGGCGAGTGCGTTGCGCGTCTGATCCTCGACGCTTTCGGGCATGGTCATCGTGGCGTAGTCGTAGCCGGTCGTGCCCGACACGAAGCACCAGTTGCCCTCCACGACGGCGCGCGAATAACCCGCCGTCGCTTCAAAGGGGGAGCCGGACGAGATCAGCCGGCGCATGCTCTTCAAGCCCAGGGGCGCGAGGTCGCGGTCTGCTTCTCGAAACTGTCGATCGAGGCCGCCTTCTCCAGCGTCAGGCCGATGTCGTCGAGGCCGTTCAGCAGGCAATGGCGGCGGAAGGCGTCGATCTCGAACGTGATGCGGCCGCCGTCGGGGCCGGTGATCTCCTGGGTCTCCAGGTCGACGGTCAGGATGGCGTTGGAACCGCGGCTGGCGTCGTCCATCAGCTTGTCGAGGTCGTCCTGGCTGACGACGATCGGCAGGATGCCGTTCTTGAAACAGTTGTTGTAGAAGATGTCGGCGAAGCTGGTGGAGATGACGCAGCGGATACCGAAATCGAGCAGCGCCCAGGGCGCATGCTCACGCGAGGAGCCGCAGCCGAAATTGTCGCCGGCAACGAGGATCGTGGCGTTCTGGTAAGCCGGCTTGTTCAGCACGAAGTCCGGGTTGACGCTGCCGTCCTCGTTATAGCGTGCTTCGGCGAAGAGGCCCTTGCCGAGGCCGGTGCGCTTGATCGTCTTGAGGTAGTCCTTCGGAATGATCATGTCCGTGTCGATGTTGACGACGGGAAGCGGCGCGGCGACGCCGGTCAGCTTGACGAACTTTTCCATGCGAAGAACCCTCGAAATGCAGTGATGTCGGTTGATGCAAGCGTTTAGATGAGTTTTCCCCGGATTTGAAGGAGAATCTTCGCAAAAGCCGGGTGTCAAACGCAAATGCCGGGCGCGGAAAAGCGCCCGGTGCATCCCCTTGGGAAGCAAAACCTCTTTTAAAGGTCGATGATCGTGCCGCGGCCGTCGTTCCAGATGCGTGGTTCGCGCTGGCCGGGCGCCCGGCGGTCGTTGCGCGCGCTGGCGCGGACCGGAGCCGGCTGAAGCTTGGCGGCAAGCATGGAGCCGAGCATCAGCACGGCGACGATGCCGGCGATGGCAAGGCCCACGGAGGCGGCGAACAGGAAGGTCGCGCCTGCGACAAGCATGGTGAAGACGGTAAAGACGATGGAGCGGATGCGCTGCATTTTGATTTGCCCTTTCTCTGAAAGGCAATGTGGGGAGCGATTTTGTCCATTGCAAGGCCGAAAGGACCGGATTTGCCGCTGCTGCGGCGTCCCGCGGGTGTCGTGGAGGACGCGCGGCGCCGCAGCGCTTGCCGGCCGCGGCAAAGCGCGGCAAAAAGGACGGATGAACAGGACACCGCACCATCACCCGCTTCGCCTGCGCCGCTCGGTGCTCAGCGTTCCCGCCGTCAATGCCCGGGCGCTCGCCAAGTCCGCCCTGCTCGATTGCGACGCGATCATCTTCGATCTCGAGGATTCCGTTCTGCCGGAGAAGAAGGCGGAAGCCCGCGCGGCCCTCATCCGTCATTTCAAGGCGCTCGACCGTTTCCCCGGCCGCGAGCATGTCATCCGGATCAACCCGCTCGAGGGGCCGGACGGTGCGCTCGATCTCGAAGCGGTGCTCGAGTGCATGCCCGATGCAGTGCTCCTGCCGAAGGTCTGCGAGCCGCAGGATGTGCTGGCCGTCGCCGACTGGCTTTCCGAGGCGGGGGCTGATGACGGCCCGCGCCTCTGGGCGATGATCGAGACGGCGGCGTGCCTCCTCAACCTTCCCGCCATCGCCGAGACGGGCCGCACGCATGGCGGCCGGCTCGATTGCTTCGTCGTCGGCCTCAACGACCTGCGCAAGGAAACCGGCATCGCCGATATTCCCGGGCGCCCCTTCCTCGTGCCGCTGCTGCTCCAGGTCGTCGTGGCGGCGCGGGCCTGCGGCCTCGACGTTATCGACAGCGTCTTCAACGATTTCTCCGACGACGAGAACCTTCAGGCGGAATGCCGGCAGGGCCGGCAGATGGGCTTTGACGGCAAGATGCTGATCCATCCCGCGCAGATCGCCGCCGCCAACGATGTCTTCGGCGTCACGGAGGCGGAGGCCGCCGAAGCGCTCGCCATCGTCGCGGCCTTCGCGGCGCCGGAAAATGCGGGCAAGGCGGTGGTGAGCCTCGCCGGCCGCATGGTCGAAAAGCTCCATGCCGACCAGGCCCGGCGCCTCATCGCCAAGGCCGACCTGATCAACGAGAGAAAGAAGAAAGCATGAAAGTCTACCGCTTCCTCACCGGCCCCGACGACGCCTCGTTCTGCCACAAGGTGACGCTGGCGCTGAACAAGGGCTGGGCGCTGCACGGCTCGCCGACCTATGCCTACAACGGCGAAACCAAGCTGATGCAATGCGGCCAGGCGGTGGTGAAGGACGTTCCGGGCAAGGACTACACGCCGGATATCAAGCTTTCCGAGCAGTAGGCGGGAGACCATGCTCCCGTGCGCCCTGTGCCGCCGACATTCCGGCCTCGCGCACCTTCGCCATCCTCGGGTTTAACCCGAGGACCGGCCATGACGAGAGAGACGGCCGTGGTTCGGTGATGGCGGCTCAGCCCGCCGCGATCTCCGCGCTCGCCTCGATGCGTTCCATGTCGTCGTCCGACAGGCCGAAATGGTGGCCGATCTCGTGGATGAGGACATGGGTGATGATGTCGCCCAGCGTCTCCTCGTTCTCGGCCCAGTAGTCGAGGATCGGGCGACGGTAGAGGGTGATGCGATTCGGCATCTCGCCGGTCTCGACGGTGAAGCGCTCGGTGATGCCGCGACCCTCGAAGAGGCCCAGCAGGTCGAAGGGCGTTTCCAGCGCCATGTCCTCGAAAACGTCGTCGCTCGGGAACTCGGCGATCTCGATGATGAGGTTGCCCGTCAGCGCACGGAACTCCTCCGGCAGGTGGCCGTAGGCCTCCAGCGCCAGGGATTCGAACGTGCTGATGGTCGGGGCATGGCGCGTGCGCCAATCATCGGTCTGGTCAATGCGGGCCATGGGCTCTCCTTTGCCCGTCATATAGACGATTTCCAGCGTTTTTCGAGGGTCGAATTTGCATGGCCTGCCTGCGCAGGGCGGGACGATTCGGATGCCCGGCCCGTTCCCGGCCGAAACGGGCGCGGGCGCAAAATCGTTGTCCACAGGCGTTTTGCAACAAAATGTGATCGGTCAGTTTGCCGCAGGTGGCGGTGCTTTTCATGCCTGCCGGGAAGCCGTAACCTTCTGAAAAGACGACATTTTAAATCAAGATTAGAATGACTCTAAATTTATGAGTCAACAAGGCTGACCTGTTCATTCTTGACAACGAAGGTCGTCTTTTGCTTAATCCCGGAAACTCAGTACTTTGCGTATGGCAGGCAAGACGAAATGCTGGTTTGCAGCTGCAACTTCATCACCGATAAGGAAATTGTCGACGTGATCAACAGCCTCCTCGACGAGGACTGTTGGCAGCTCATCGTGCCTGCAAAAGTCTACCATGCGATGCAAAAACGGGGCCGCTGCTGCGGCTGTTTCCCGAACGTCGTGGACATCATCATCCGCACGACCGAGCAGTACCACGCCCGCCGCGACTCGACGGACGCCGAGATATTTGATTTCATGATCCGCCTCAAACAATTCCATGAGGAAAACAGGAGAGCGGACCTTGAAAGGCGACAAAAAAGTCATCGAGCAGCTTAACGAAGCGCTCTATCTCGAACTCGGTGCCGTCAACCAGTACTGGCTTCACTACCGTCTGCTGGAAGACTGGGGTTACACGCTTCTTGCCAAGAAGGAGCGCGCCGAGTCGATCGAAGAGATGCAGCACGCCGACAAGCTCGTCGCCCGCATCATCTTTCTCGAAGGCCACCCAAACCTCCAGACCGTCGCGCCGCTTCGCATCGGCCAGAACGTCAAGGAAGTGCTGGAGGCCGACCTTGCCGGCGAGTACGATGCCCGCACGGCCTACAAGAAATCGCGCGACATCTGTCATGACGCCGGTGACTACGTCACCATGAAGCTGTTCGAGGAGCTGCTGATCGACGAGGAAGGCCATATCGACTTCCTCGAAACCCAGCTGGAACTGCTCGACAAGCTCGGCGAGGAGAAGTACGGCCAGCTCAACGCGGCGCCGGCGAACGAAGCCGAGTAAGGCGCAGCCATACGCCCGATACAGAAAACCCCGGTCCTGCGGCCGGGGTTTTCGTTTGCGCTTCAGGGCGCCAGATATGCGAAGGCCGCGACGACCTCCTCGTAGACCTTGCGCTTGAACGGCACGATGAGATCCGGCAGGTCGCGCATCGGCTTCCATTCCCAGGCGTCGAACTCCGCCTCGTGGCCGCCCGGCGGCGGGTTGATGGCGATCTCGTCCTCCGCGCCTTCGAAGCGGAAGGCATACCAGCGCTGCGTCTGGCCGCGATACTTGCCCTTGAGGCCGATGCCGATCAAATGGGCCGGCAGGTCGTAATTGATCCAGCGGCCGGCATCGGCAAGCAACGACACATTCCTGATGCCGGTTTCCTCGTAGAGTTCGCGATAGGCCGCTGCCAGCGGGTCCTCGTCCTTGTCGATGCCGCCCTGCGGCATCTGCCAGAGCTGCGGCGAACCGTCATATTCGGAATTGCCGACGGCAAGCCGCCGGCCAGCCCAGACCTTGTTCTCGGCATTCAGCACCATGATGCCGACACAGGGGCGGTACGGCAGGTCCTCGGCCCGAACCACCCTGTCCTTTTCCTTGCCCATCGAAAATTCCTATTGTTTGGCGGGAACCGCTGCGAGCGACGCGACGCCGACGATCTCGATGCCGCGGCCGCCTGCTTCCTCGCACCATTCGCGGATCGCGTCCACACTTTCATCGAAGGCCGATGCCATGCCGATCGCGGTGCCGTTGCGCCGGGCGATGCGCTCCAGCTCGTCGAGTTTCTTCAGGATCGCCTCGCGCGACAGGTCGCCGTCGAGCTGGAGGTCGGCAAAGGCGTGCGGCGCCTCGACGGCGCCGGCAAGGGTGCCGGACAGCGACTGTGCCGAGCTGCCGTCGTCGAGGAAGAGGAGGCCACGGCTCGAAATGTCGCGGATGACCGGCTCCAGCGCGTCGGCATCGGACAGGAAGCGGCCGCCCATGAAATTCACGATGCCGGTATAGTTGGTGATCTGCGCCATGGCGCGGTGCAGTTCCGCGAGATTGCCGGCCTCGCCGAGATCGGTGCGCAGCGTATAGGGACCGGGGTCGTTCTGCGGGTAGTCGAAGGGCTCGAGCGGCATCTGCAGCAGGATCTCGTGGCCGCCGCGGCGGGCCTCCTGCATCCAGCGTTGCAGGCTGTTGCCGCTCGCGGCGAAGGCGAGCGTCACCTCGCCCGGCAGTTCGCGGATGGCGCGCTGCGTGCCCGTCTGGCTGAGACCGAGCCCGCCGACCACGATGGCGATGCGCGTGCCGCGCGCGCCGGACCACGGCCTTGCATATTGATCCATCGGGCGCGTGCCGTCGAGGCCGATGATCGGGATCTTGCCGTCGGAGGTTTCCTCCAGCAGGTCCTCGTTCGGGAAAGCGGCGGAGCGCGCGTCCTGGCCGATACGGTTCGTCTCGATGATGAGCGGGCCGGTGCCGGTGCGCGTGCCGGGCGTATAGGTGCGCACGACATTGCCGTCGTCGGTCAGCGTTTCCTGGACGCGGGCGCCGGAAAGGCCGTTCGCCCGGCGCACGCCGTCCCTTGCCGCAACGGCCTTCTGGTCGGCTCCGGTTCCGGCGGTCGCCTGCGCGGCGGTTTCTTCTGCCGGCGGGGTGTAAGGCGTGGTGCCGAGGCCGCTCGGGGCGGTTGCGGTCCAGCCGGAAAAGCCGATGAGGCCGATGGCGGCAAGCGTGAACAGGATCGTGCCGGCGGAGAACCGCGGCGGTCCCGCCGGTCGGGGCCTTGCCTTGCGGTCCTGGCCGAGAGGTGCGTGAATGTCTGTGCCCAAGGTCAGTCCGCGTCGGCCGCTAGAGCATTTCCAGCCGAAGCGGCAGCGCTTCGGCGTCGGAGAATGCGGTAAAAACAAGACTCTAGGGCATGCCGCGCAAAAGCAGTGGCTGTTTTGCGATCACGACATGCGTCTGGTGCATGAAGAAATCCAGGCCCGTGCGGTCACGGGCCCGGAGGAAGCGGGTTACTTGTTCAGCTCGGCCTTTTCCGGATTGGCCGGGAAGGCCTTGTCGGTCTTCTGGCCGCGCAGCAGTTCCAGCGCATATTGAAGCTGGAGGTCGTCCTTGGCTTCCGGCGGCACATAGGCGGAGGAGCCGGAGCCGGCCTCCGTCTCGCTCTGGCCCTGGATGTGACCGCGCAGGTTCGATTCGCCTGCGGATTCCAGCTTGCCCTGCAGTTCGGGCGGCAGCGGCTGCTCGACCGTGATGTCCGGCGTGATGCCGGTGCCCTGGATCGACTTGCCGGACGGCGTGTAATAGAGCGCCGTCGTCAGGCGCAGCGCGCCGGCATCGCCCATCGGGATGATGGTCTGGACGGAGCCCTTGCCGAAGGAGCGCGTGCCGAGCACGGTGGCGCGGCGCAGGTCCTGCAGCGCGCCGGCGACGATTTCCGAGGCCGAGGCCGAACCGCCATTGACCATGACGATGACCGGCTTGCCGTCGGTGATGTCGCCCGGCGTTGCGTTGAAGCGGCGGGTCTCGTCCTCGTTGCGGCCGCGGGTCGAAACGACCTCGCCGCGCTCCAGGAAGGCGTCGGAGACGTTGATCGCCTGGTCGAGCAGGCCGCCCGGGTTGAGGCGGAGGTCGAGCACGTAGCCCTTCAGCTTGTCGGCCGGAACCTCTTCCTTGATCTTGGTGATCGCGGCTTCCAGGTCGTCATAGGTCTTCTCCGTGAAGGAGATGACGCGCAGATAGCCGACATCGTTCTCGACGCGGGACTTGACGGCCTTCACGGCGATGATGTCGCGCATGATGGTCAGTTCGATCGGCTTTTCGGCGCCCTTGCGGATCAGCGTCAGCTTGATCGGCGTGTTGACCGCGCCGCGCATCTTCTCGACCGCTTCCTCAAGCTTCAGGCCGCGCACGTCCTGGCCGTCGATCTTGGAAATGAAGTCGCCGGCAAGAACGCCCGCGCGGGCGGCCGGCGTGTCGTCGATCGGTGTGATGACCTTGACGAGCTCGTCCTCCATCGTGACCTCGATGCCGAGGCCGCCGAATTCGCCGCGCGTCTGGGTGCGCATGTCCTCGGCGTCCTTGGCATTCATGTAGGAGGAATGCGGGTCGAGCGAGGTGAGCATGCCGTTGATGGCATTCTCGATGAGCTGGTCTTCCTTGGGCGGCGTCACGTATTGCGCGCGCACGCGCTCGAAGACGTCGCCGAAGATGGAAAGCTCGCGATAGGTCGACGAGCCGGCGGCTTCGGCCGGCAGCGTGGCCGTGTTGATGACGCTCATCGCCGTGGCACCCATGAGTGCACCGACGAGAACAAGAGAAGCCCTACGTATCATTGCGTGCCTTTCCAGAATTTTTTGCGGACCACCACGGCCGGGAATCAACCGGTTTTCCGTTCTTTCGGAATTCAATGTAAAGTGTCGGCTTGTCCGTTTCCAGCGTCAAAGCGTTGACACTCGCCACCCTTTTTTCACCCATCACGGCGAGCGGTTCTCCCGCCACGACGAATTGACCCTCCCGCACGCTCACCCGATCCATGCCGGCGAGCACCAGATGGTAGCCCTCCCCGGCGTTCAGGATGATCATGCGCCCATAACTGCGGAACGTGCCGGCAAAGACGATCCATCCATCGGCGGGGGCCGTGACGAGCGCGCCCGGATTGGCCGCCAGCGTCAGCCCCTGCGAATCATGGCCGGTGCCGTCCGCTTCGCCGAATTGGCGCAGAACGTCGCCGGCCACGGGAAAGTCCAGTTTTGCCTGCAGTTCGGAGAATTCATATGCCGGAGCAATGCGGTTTTTGTCGGGCACGCCGTCGCGGGCGAGCGCCCTCGCCTTCTCCCGTTCGGCCGCGCTCTGGCTCCGGCGTTCCTCCTCCTTGGCGCGGGCGAGCGCGGCGGCGTCGCGCACCGAGCCGATGTCGCGCTCCAGGCTGCCGATCAGGCCCTCGAGGCTGGTCGCGCGGGCGGCGAGCTCCTCGGCGCGGCGGCGTTCGGCGGCCAGCGTGCGGCCGTTGGTCTGCGCCAGCGCCTCGTTCTGGGCGACAAGCAGTTCGGAGCGCTTCTCCTCTTCGATGCGAAGCTGCATGGCATCGGTCAGTTCCGTGCGCTCGCGGTCGATATCGCTCTTGATGTCCATCAATGCCGTCAGGTCGTCGACGAGCTCTTCCGTCTCCTTGCGGATGTCCGGGACGACCGCGCCGAGGAGAATGGCGCTCCTGACCGAAGACAGGGCATCCTCGGGGTTGACGAGCAGGGCAGGCGGCGGATTTCGCCCCATGCGCTGGAGCGCGGCGAGAACCTCCGCCAGGAGGCCGCGGCGCTCGTGCAGCGAGGCACGAACGCCCGCCTCCCGCTCGCGCATGCCCTCCAGCCGCTTTTCGCCGGCGAGGATCTTTTCCTCCATGCTCTTGCGCATGGCGGCCGACTTGACGATTTCCTCGCGCAGGGTCTGGCGGGTCTTCTCCAGCTTGGCGATCTCGGCTTCCAGCTCTTTCGTCTTCTCTTCGGAAACCGTGAGCGACCGGGACAATGTTTCCAGTTCGCGGCGCGTGCTGTCGCGGCGCAGCGTCAGGGCAGCGGCCGGATCGGACTCGGCCTTCGGCAGCGATCCCGTCTTTTCCTGCGCGACGCCGGTCTCGTTCGGCTCGGCGGCAATGGGTTGGGGCAGAAGAGCCAGCACCAGGGCAGCACAAAGCCTAGCCGGCCGCAGCAGGCGGCCGATGCCTTCCCCCCGATTGGCTGTATGGGCTTTCCTCATCGCTTCCCGAACGTCCGTTCTCCCCGCTCTATGCTGATTTGGCGCTTTCGCCAAGAACGTCACTTGGCCAACAAACCGCGCCGAAAATACGGCTGCGCCCATCGTGCGCCTTCAGCCTTGCGCGGCGGTGACGCCTGCGTCAGCTGCGGTGATAGGGGTGGCCGGAGAGGATGGTGACGGCGCGATAGAGCTGTTCGGCGATGAGGATGCGCACGAGCTGGTGCGGCCAGGTCATCTTGCCGAGGCAGAGCGTGGCGTCGGCGCGCTCGTAGAGGGCGGGATCGAGCCCGTCGGCGCCGCCGACGGCGATCATCAGCTCGCGCTTGCCGGCATCGCGAAACCCGCCGATGAGATCGGCGAAGGCGGGGGAGTCGAGCGCCTTGCCGCGCTCGTCGAGCAGGATCAGCACGGCGCCGTCGGGCAGCGCCTTCTGCAGCATGGCCGCTTCCTCGCGCTTGCGCGTCTCGGCATTGCCGGCGCGGCTTTCGCCGACCTCGGCAAGCTTGCCGAGCTCGAGGCCGATCGCGGGGCCGGCCTTGGCGAAACGGTCCATGTAGCGGGCCGCAAGATCCTTCTCAGGGCCGGCCTTCAGCCGTCCAACCGCAAAAAGTCCAACCCGCATCGCCCCAAGCCCTGTCCGTTCGGGTGACGCCTAAGCCGCGCCACCGTTTTTCCTCGCCGGACAGGCGCCCGGCGTCATTTCAATGGACGGTGCCGTCCTCGATCTCGGGAGCTGCCCACATCCGTTCGATGTTGTAGAACTCCCGGACTTCCGGCCGGAACACGTGAACGATGATATCGCCCGTGTCGATCAGCACCCAGTCGCCCGCCTCCAGGCCCTCGACGCGGGCATTGCCCAGGCCTTCGTCCTTGAGATCGGAGATGAGATGGTCGGCAATCGCCATGACATGACGGTTCGAGCGTCCGGACACGACCACCATGTAGTCGCCCAGCGCCGATTTGCCGGCAATGTTGATGGTGACGATATCTTCTGCCTTCGAGTCCTCGAGGCTTGCGAGGACCAGTTGAAGGGCACGGTCGGCGGCATCGTCGCCCCTTCCCGCGCTCTTGGAGAAAACGCCGATGACGTTTCCCTTCGCGTGCACTGTTGTCAGGTTCGTTCCTTTCTGTGTAACAGGACAAGCACGTCTTGTGCCGGCGTGTCGGGCCGGCACCTACTAAATGTAGGCATCAAAGGTTACCACTTTCAAGACGTCACTTCTGAGGGATGGTTTTCTCTAGCGCCGCCTGGCTGCGCAGCGCCGTGGAGCTGAGCGGCGAGCGGGGGCCGTGGATGAAGGTCCAGGCCGGCGCCCGGCGGCGGGCAAGCGACATCGCGTCCTCCTCGTCGATGCGCGCATAGTCGAAGGTCTTGGCCATGCGCGAGGAGAGATAGGCGAGCGTCGAGCCCGGCCGGTCGATGACGGCGATGGGGAAGGTGCAGGCGATCTTCTGCCAGTTCTGCCAGCGGTGGAAGGTGCCGAGATTGTCGGCGCCCATGATCCAGACGAAGTGGACGCCGCGGTTCAGCGCCTGCACGCGCTGGAGGGTCCTTGCCGTATAGCTCTGGCCGAGCCGCTTCTCGAAGGCCGTCACCTTAACGCGCGGGCCGGGGGCGATGTCCTCGCTGAGCCGGATGCGCTCGCTGAGCGGAGCGAGTTCGCGGTGGTTCTTCAAGGGGTTGCCGGGCGTCACCATCCACCAGAGCTGGTCGAGACCGAGGCGGCGCAGGGCGATTTCCGCGACCAGCGCATGGCCCTCGTGCGGCGGGTTGAACGAGCCGCCGAACAGGCCGATCGCCATGCCCTTTTCCGCATGCGGCATTCTCAGGTAGCGCTCTGCAACCGCGTCCGACGTCACTTAGGGCCGCACCTGTCCGGTGCCGCGCACGCGGTATTTGAAGGAGGTGAGCTGCTCGACGCCGACGGGGCCGCGCGCATGCATCTTGCCCGTCGCGATGCCGATCTCGCCGCCCATGCCGAACTCGCCGCCATCGGCGAACTGGGTGGAGGCGTTGTGCAGCAGGATCGCCGAATCGATCTCCGTGAAGAAGCGCTCGACGACCGCGGGATCCTCGGCGATCACGGCTTCCGTGTGGGCGGAGGACCAGCGGTTGATATGCTCGATCGCGCCGGAAATGCCGTCGACGAGCGTGACGGAGATGATGGCGTCGAGATATTCGGTCGACCAGTCCGCCTCCGTCGCGGCGACAAGGTTCTCGATGCGGGCGCGGATCTCGTCCGTCGCACGCACCTCGCAGCCGGCGGCGCGCAGGCCTTCGAGAAGCGGCGAGAGATGCGTGTCGGCCGCGGCGCGGTCGATCAGCAGCGTCTCCGCCGCGCCGCAGATGCCCGTGCGGCGCATCTTCGCGTTGACGACGATCGTCTTCGCCATGTCGAGATCGGCGGATTTGTCGACGTAGATGTGGCACAGGCCTTCGAGATGGGCGAAGACCGGCACGCGCGCCTCGCTCTGCACGCGCGCGACGAGGCTTTTTCCCCCGCGCGGCACGATGACGTCGATCGTGCCGCCGAGACCGGACAGCATGGCGCCGACGGCGGCACGGTCCGTGACGGGCACGTACTGGATGGCGTGTTCCGGCAGGCCGGCGGCCTTGAGGCCGGCGACGAGGCAGGAATGGATCGCCTGCGATGAATTCACGCTGTCCGACCCGCCGCGCAGGATCACGGCATTGCCGGCCTTGAGGCACAGCGCCCCGGCATCCGCCGTCACGTTCGGCCGGCTTTCATAGATGACGCCGATGACGCCGAGCGGCGTGCGCACGCGCTCGATATGCAGGCCGTTCGGCCGGTCCCATTCGGCAATGACGTCGCCGACCGGGTCCTTCAGGCCGGCAATGTCGCGGATCGCGTCCGCGATGCCCTCGATGCGCTCGGCCGTCAGCGTCAGCCGGTCGATGAAAGAAGCGGCGACGCCGCTTTCCCGGGCATTGGCAAGGTCGATGGCATTGGCGGCGAGGATGGCATCGCGGCCGGCAAGGATGTCCGCGGCCATCGCGTCGAGCGCGCGGTTCTTCGCATCGGCGGTGGCGATGGCGAGTGGCCGCGCCGCGGCGCGGGCATTGCGGCCGATCTCGGCCATCAGGCTGTCGATATCGGTCCTGACCTGGTCAAGCATGGCTGACGTCCCTTTTCGCCTCGGCGGCGAGCGGCGCGGAAAGGCCGGTCACCACGAGGTCATCCCTGTGCACCATGGCGGCGCGGCCGGCATAACCGAGAATGGCGGCGATCTCCGCCGATTTCTTGCCGATGATCATACGGGCCTCGTCCGCGTCGTAGCCGGCAAGCCCGCGGGCGATCTCGCGCCCGTTCGTGCCGTAGATCGAGACCGTGTCGCCGCGCGAGAACGTGCCCCAGACGCCGCGCACGCCGGCGGGCAGCAGGCTCTTGCCCGAGGTCAGCGCCGTTTCCGCGCCGGCGTCGATCTCCAGCCGGCCGGCCGGCTGCAGCTGCCCGGCGATCCAGGTCTTGCGCGCCGTCACCGGCGAGCCCGAGGGCGCGAACCAGGAGGAGCGCGCGCCTTGCTCGACGGCGCGCAGCGGGTGGTCGACCTTGCCGGAGGCGATGATCATGGCGCAGCCCGCGCCCGTCGCGATCTTGCCGGCATCGATCTTGGTGCGCATGCCGCCGCGCGACAGTTCCGAGGCCGCGCCGCCGGCCATGGCCTCGATCTCGGGCGTGATCGCCGCGATGGTTTCGAGGAACCGCGCCTCCGGGTCGAGATGCGGCGGGGCCGTGTAGAGCCCGTCGATATCGGAGAGCAGGACGAGCAGGTCGGCGCCGGTCATGGTGGCGACGCGCGCGGCGAGCCGGTCGTTGTCGCCGTAGCGGATTTCCGTCGTCGCGACCGTGTCGTTCTCGTTGATGATGGGGACGGCGCCGAGTTTCAGGAGCTGGTTGATCGTGGCGCGGGCGTTGAGGTAGCGACGCCGTTCCTCCGTGTCGCCGAGCGTCAGGAGGATCTGGCCGGCGACGATGCCGTCGGTCGAGAGGCTTTCCGACCAGGCGCGGGCCAGCGCGATCTGGCCGACGGCGGCGGCGGCCTGGCTCTCCTCCAGCTTCAGGGCGCCCGAGGGCACCTTCAGCACGGAGCGGCCGAGCGCGATGGCGCCGGAGGAGACGACGAGCACCTCCGTGCCGCCGGCGCGCAGCGCCGCGATGTCCCTGCACATGGCGTCGAGCCAGGCCTTTTTCAGGCCGCTCGCACGGTCGACGAGCAGGGCCGAGCCGATCTTGATCACAATCCGGCGGTATTTTCCGAGCGGTTTGCGGTGCTTCGTCATCTCAGTCGTCGGATCCGGAGTTCTTCGCCTCAACGATGATGTCGCGCAGCGCCCTGAGCGTGCCCGTCATGCCGACATTGGCGACGGCGGAAATCTGGAACGGCGTCTGCCCGCTCGCCTTCGCCAGCGCCTTGGTCTTCTTCTTCAGCTCGTCCTCGTCGAGCAGGTCGATCTGCGAGAGCGCGACGATCTCCGGCTTGTCGGTGATGCCGCCGCCATAGGCTTCCAGCTCGTGCTTCACCGTCGTGTAGGCCTTGGCGACGTCCTCTTCCTGCGCGGAGACGAGGTGCAGCAGCACGCGCGTGCGCTCGACATGGCCAAGGAACCGGTCGCCAAGCCCGATGCCGTCATGCGCGCCCTCGATGAGGCCGGGAATGTCGGCGAGGATGAACTCGCTGCCGTCGATCGTCGCGACGCCGAGATTGGGGTGCAGCGTGGTGAAGGGATAGTTGGCGATCTTCGGCCGGGCCCGCGTGCAGGTGGCGAGGAAGGTCGATTTCCCCGCATTGGGCAGGCCGACGAGGCCAGCATCTGCGATCAGCTTAAGGCGCAGCCAGATGGTCTTCTCGTCGCCTTCCAGGCCCGGATTGGCCCAGTTCGGCGCCTGGTTGGTCGCCGACTTGAAATGCGCGTTGCCGAAGCCGCCATTGCCGCCGGCGGCCAGCTTGAAGCGCTGGCCTTCCGTCACCAGGTCGACGATCAGCGTCTCGTTGTCTTCCTCGAAGATCTGCGTGCCGACCGGCACCTTCAGCGTCACGCTGGCGCCGTTCGCGCCGGTGCGGTTGCGGCCCATGCCGTGCGTGCCGGTCGCGGCCTTAAAATGCTGCTGGTAGCGGAAGTCGATCAGCGTGTTGAGGCCGTTGACGGCCTCCACCCAGACATCGCCGCCGCGCCCGCCATCGCCGCCATCGGGGCCGCCGAATTCGACGAATTTTTCACGGCGGAACGAGACAGCCCCTGCCCCGCCGTCACCGGACCGGATATAGACTTTTGCTTCGTCCAGGAACTTCATCGGCTCGCCGTTCGCTTTTCTCGTATTTTCATAGTGCCGTCTTCGATATAGCCGCTTCCGTGAGAGGTCAAAGACTATCGTGAAATTCGTCAGCTACAACGTCCAGTACGGCATCGGTCTCGACAACCGGTTCGATCTGCCGCGCATCGTCTCCAGCATTCACGGCGCCGATATCATCGCGCTGCAGGAAGTGACCCGCAATTTCAGCCGCAACGGCCATGTCGACATGGTCGCCGAGCTGCAGACGCTGCTTGCCAATCACTATTCCGTCTTCGGGGCGGCCTGCGATCTCGATGCGGGCTCGGCAATCGAACAGGGCCGCGTGGTCAACCGCCGCTTCCAGTTCGGCAACATGATCTTCTCGCGCTGGCCGATCCTGTCGACCCGCACCATGCTCCTGCCGCGCACGCGCACCCTCGACAAGCTGAACCTGCAGCGCGGCGCGACCGAGGCGGTGATCGCAACGCCCAGGGGGCCGCTCCGTATCTATTCCGTGCATCTCGACCATGTGCACCGCGACGAGCGCATCGCGCAGATCCGGTATCTGAAGGACCGTGCCCAGCTCTACTCCGTCGAGGGCGGCGCGATTTCCGGCGCCCATGAATTCGACCTTGCCGAGCCGCCGGTGCCGGAGGACTACGTGCTGATGGGCGATTTCAACATGGTGCCGGAATCGCCGGAATATTGCGAGATGGTCGGCGGCGTGGATGCGCTCTACGGCCGCCAGATCCGCGCCACCCATCCGGTGGACGCGCTGGCCGGCCTCGGCAAGCGCCACGCCGCCAGCTACAGCTGGGTCGATCCGAAAAACCATACCGAGCGCCTCTTCCTCGATTACTGCTTCCTCAGCCATGGCCTCGTGGAACGGCTGACGGACGCCTGGGTCGACGAGACCGCCTACGGCTCGGACCATATGCCGGTCTGGTTCGAGCTTTCGTGAATGAAACGAGCCGAACACTCTAAAACCGGGAAACCCTCTCCTCCGTCTTGGTCGGGCTTGACCCGACCATCCACGCCACACTCGCTGCATGGCAACTGTGTTCAAGCGAAGTTGGTTTTGTCGCGCTGCATTGCATTGAGGATCGTGATGAGCTTTCTTGCGACGGCGATGATGCCGGCCTTTGCGGAGTCTGTTCTGGCTGAGACGGCCTGATGGAAGGCGCGCAGGCGCGCTGAGGCCTTGATTGCGCCGAGGGCCGCCATGTAGAGGGCCTTTCGCACGCGTGGCCTGCCGCCCTTGATGCGGCGGCGGCCGTTTCTCCTGCCGGAATCGTCATTGAAGGGAGCAAGGCCGGCAAGGCTTGCGGCTGTTTTGGGCGAAAGGCTGCCGAGTTCGGGCATATGGGCCAGCAGGGTCAAGGCTGTCACCTTGCCCACGCCGGGCGCGGAGGTAAGGCGATGGGCGTGTTCGGTGAGGGCCTGGCTCTTCATGTGGTGGTCGATCGCAGCCTGGATCGAGGCGATCCTCTCGCCGAGGATGGCGATCATGGCCTCGATGTCGGCGCGGATGGCGGGATCGAAGGCATCGCAAAGATGCCGGCGCTCGGTTGCACGGGCATCGACGAGCTGATCCCGGCGGCGGGCAAGGGCCGCCAGCCGCTCGCGGACCGGGCAAGGCGGCGCCTCGGCCGTCAGGCCGAACATGGTTCCCATCTCGCAAAGCGAGCGGGCATCGATGCGGTCGGTCTTGGCCAGCCGTCCCCGCGCTTCGGCAAAGCGCCGGGCCGTCTTCGGGTTGACGCGGGCAAAGGCGATGCCGGCCTGTGAAAGACACAGGCGCAGCATCCGGTCGCAATGACCTGTCGCCTCGAAGACGACCAGGTCGGTGGCCGGGTCGAGGCGACAGGCAAAAGCGGACAGCGCGGTCTGCTCGTTGGGGATGCGGCAGAACCTGGCCGTTTTCGGATCGAAGATGTCGATCATGTCCTTGCCGATGTCGCAGCCGATGAAGGTATGGTGTATCGTCATGGCGCCTGCTCCTGTGTGCGGGGTCTGTGGCGACAGCCCCGTGCAACTGTTCAGGTTGATGGGCGAAGCGGGAAGGGACCAAGCCACGCCGCGGCCTGCCGTCACAAACGGCGGCCTGGATCCTCTCGGCCTCCTTCCCGCAACCATCTTACATCAGACCAAACACACAGGATCCTCGGGTCGAGCTCGAGGATGACGTCGGTGGGGGGACAGGGCGGATGTCTCCGCCCCGGTCCCTTTTCAGTGCCGCGGTGCCGCCGGGCGGAAATCGCCCGGCTCCAGCCGCGTTTCGATATGCGGCACCATCGCGCCGCGGGCGACGCAGAAGAGATCGCTGCATCCGGTGATGCGGAAGCCTGCCTTCTCCTGCACCCTGAGCGAGGCGACGTTGTCGGCGAAGATGCCGGACCGGATGTCCGTGCCGGGCATCCGCATCAGGAACCGCGCCGTCGCCGCATGCACGGCCTCGCTCATATAGCCCCGCCCCCAGTAGAAGCGGTTCAGCCAGTAGCCGAGCTCCCATCCGCTGCGGCTGCGCTCGAAGGAGACGCAGCCGATATGCACGTCGTCTCCCGCGGTGATGGCGAAGGCCCAGCCCTCGTTGAGATCGGTGGTGGCGACGGAAAGCCATTCGGCCGCATCCTGCCGGTCATAGGGCGCGGGCACCCGCGCCAGCATGCGCGAGACCTGGAAGTCGTTCAGCGACTGGGCGATCGCCTGCGCATCGGACATGCGGTGCGGGCGCAGGACGAGGCGCGCCGTCGCGACGGTCGGGCAGGGCCCGGGGCCGACGATGCGCGCGCCTTCCGTCTGGGTCTGCAGGACGTTCATCGCATGCCTCCCCAGCTCTTCAGCGAGACCCAGGTCTTGCGGTCCAGCCGATACCATTCGACGGGCACCATGCCGCCGACGGCAAGGCTCTGCACCATGCCGGTCGCCTGGAACTGGAAGCCGCACTTCTGGATGACCCGCCGCGAGGGGATGTTCATGACCCGGCAGCGCGCATCGATCTGCTCGATGTCGCGGGTGCGGAAGACCATGTCGATCAGCGCGTGAGCCGCTTCGGTGACATATCCCTGGTTCCAGTAGGGCTCGCCCAACCAATAGCCGAGCTCGACCGTCCGCCCGTCCTCGTGCGGTTCGATCCCGCAGCATCCGAGGAAGGCGCCGTTGTCGGCTTTCGTAATGGCATAGACGCACTTGCCAATCGCGCCGGCGCGTGTGCGTCGCACGAAATCGGCAGCATCCGCGACCGTGTAGGGGTGCGGCATGCGGGCGACCATGTTGGCGATATTGGCGTTGTTGGCGAGATGGGCAAGGGCGTCGATGTCGTCTTCGTGCGGGGCTCTCATGACGAGCCTCTGCGACAGCAAGATCGGGCAATCGGTCCTCGACCGTTCAGGCCTCAGCCGTTCCTTGGGAGACCGTGATTGGCCTTCCCTTAACAATTCGGTCTGCATGGTTCAGTCCTCCAGAGCAAAAAGGGGAGATAAGGTCTTGCCCCATCTCCCCTTTTTTCTTCAGGCCTGAACCTGTAGCGTCAGCCGGGTCGATGAGACGCCGGCTGTTTTAGAGCGCTACCGGCTTATTCCGCTGCTTCCGCTTTCGGGGCTACAGACACGTAGACGCGACCGTTGGCCTTCGTACGGAAATTCACATTGCCAGCCGTAAGGGCGAAGATCGTGTGATCCTTGCCGAGGCCGACATTGGCACCGGGATGCCACTGCGTGCCACGCTGACGGACGATAATGTTGCCTGCGACGACGGCTTCGCCGCCGAACTTCTTCACGCCAAGGCGCTTGGACTCGGAATCGCGACCGTTGCGCGAGGAGCCGCCAGCTTTTTTGTGTGCCATGGGAGTTCTCCTTTACCTGTCCAGATTATTCGGCTGCGGCTTCAGCGGCGGCTTCGGACTTCTTGGAAGCCTTCTTGGCCTTGCCGGCTGCGGCGATGTCGAGAATGCGGACGGTCGTGTTGTGCTGACGATGGCCGCGCGAGCGCTTCGAGTTCTGGCGGCGGCGCTTCTTGAAGGCGATGACCTTCTTGCCACGGCCATGCTCGACGACTTCGGCGGTCACGATGGCGCCTTCGACGAAGGGCGCGCCGATCGTGGCATCGGCGCCGACGCCGACCATCAGCACTTCGGTGAATTCGATCTTGGCGCCTGCGTCACCCGACAGCTTTTCAATCGTCAGGACGTCGTTGGCGGCCACGCGGTACTGCTTACCGCCGGTCTTGATGACTGCGAACATATTTTATCCTTTCATGTTCGTGCCGGCTCTTTGCCTCTGAAGGCAAGGCCGTCTTTTTGTCAGTCGGTAATGGCGATGCATTGGCGCACCGCCGGCTCAAACGATTCCTTGCGGGATAGCCTCTCGGCATGGCACAAAGAACCAACGTAGCGGCACAGGTCGGACCTATGCCACTGCACCTTGCGCAATAGGTGAGGCCATGAAAACTGTCAAGGGGATTTCCGTCACCATGACAAATAGATGAACTTTCCGCGCGCCAGCCCCCTTGCAACCCCGCCCGACACCCGCTATGTACCGCCCGCGCTGAAAAGCGTCGACCCGATGCGGAGAGGTGGCAGAGAGGTCGAATGCACCGCACTCGAAATGCGGCATACCTGCAAGGGTATCGTGGGTTCGAATCCCACCCTCTCCGCCATAATCGCCCGATATTTCGGTTCCCGGCAAGCGCCGCCGAACGGATCGGCGGCACCCTACCTCTTGTTTGGTTTTGTGCATCGTTATCTGCCCATCGGCCTTACCAGCTGAAGTCGTCACGGCTGAGTTCGCCGAGCCGCGTGTCCTCAAGGACCAGATAGTCGTCGCCGGCGCGGATGATGACGTTGTTGCCGGACTGGCTGGCGGCCGCGCGGATGGCCGCATAGCTGTCGAACCGGTCGTAGTGTGAGACGTCGATGCGGTCGTCGCCGTTTTCGAAGTCGGTGATAATGTCGCGGCCGCCGTTGAAGACGAAGACGTCGGCGCCTTCGCCGCCGGTCATCCTGTCGTTTCCGGCGCCGCCGTTCAGAACGTCGTTGCCCTCATGCGCGACGATGCGGTCGTTGCCGGACTGGCCCCAGATCCTGTCGTCGCCCTCGCCGCCAGAGATCACATCGCTGCCGGCCCCGGCATAGATCACGTCATTGCCTTCGCCGCCGCTGATTTGATCGCGACCCCTGCCCGCGACGGCATGGTCGTTGCCCTCGCCGAGAACGAGGCGGTTGTCGCCGTCGCCGGCGCGCAGGACATCGTTGCCGTCCCCGCCCCATAGCTTGTCGTCGCCGCCGCCCGATACGATCCGGTCGTTGCCTTCGCCGCCCCACACGTGATTTCGGCCACTACCCGCATCGATGCGATCGTTGCCTTCCCCGCCATAGAGGAAATCGTTACCGCCATAGCCAAAAAGCAAGTCATCGCCCGAGCGGCCGTAGAGATGGTCTTTCTGGTTCGTACCGACGATACGGTTGTCGTCGTCATTTCCGCGTTTCGTAACCATGTGAAAACTCCTTCGTCGACGGGCAGAATTGCCGTGTTGCGCGGGAGGAACGGGGCGCGTGGCGGCTTATTCCATCGAAGCGGAATTTTTCATTTCTGTCGGGCGCGCCTGCGGCATGGACTTGATGCGCCGCCTCATGGCATAGGGCGCGGGACACGACGAGGCCCGGTTTTTCATGATCCGCATCGAGAACATCAGCAAGTCCAACAGCCACCGCATCCTGTTCATCGAGGCGTCCGCCGCGTTGAACCGGGGGGAGAAGATCGGGCTTGTCGGGCCGAACGGGGCCGGCAAGACAACGCTCTTTCGCATGATCACCGGGCAGGAGGCGCCGGACGAGGGGCAGGTCTCGGTCGAGAAGGTGGTTTCGATCGGCTATTTCAGCCAGGATGTCGGCGAGATGGAAGGCCGCAGCGCCGTCACCGAGGTGATGGACGGGGCAGGGCCGGTGAGTTCGGTCGCCGCGGAGCTGCGCGCGCTCGAAGCGGCGATGGTCGATCCCGACCGGCTTGACGAGATGGACGCGATCATCGAGCGGTATGGCGAGGTGCAGGCGCGTTACGAGGAGCTCGACGGCTACGGATTGGAGAGCCGGGCGCGCGAGGTGCTGGCGGGCCTGAGCTTCAGCCAGGAGATGATGGACGGCGATGTCGGCAAGCTTTCCGGCGGATGGAAGATGCGGGTGGCGCTGGCGCGCATCCTGCTGATGCGGCCGGACGTCATGCTGCTCGACGAGCCGAGCAACCATCTCGATCTCGAAAGCCTGATCTGGCTGGAGCAGTTCCTGAAGAGCTATGACGGGGCGCTGCTGATGACCTCGCACGACCGCGAGTTCATGAACCGCATCGTGACGAAGATCATCGAGATCGATGCCGGCTCGCTCACCACCTATTCGGGCGATTATGCCTTCTACGAGCAGCAGCGGGCGCAGAACGAGAAGCAGCAGCAGGCGCAGTTCGAGCGCCAGCAGGCGATGCTCGCCAAGGAGATCAAGTTCATCGAGCGCTTCAAGGCGCGCGCCTCCCACGCCGCGCAGGTGCAGAGCCGGGTCAAGAAGCTCGACAAGATCGAGCGGGTCGAGCCGCCGCGCCGCCGCCAGGCCGTCATGTTCGAGTTCCAGCCGGCGCCGCGCTCGGGCGAGGACGTCGTCAGCCTCAGGAATGTCGACAAGGCCTATGGCAGCCGGTCCATCTACCGGGATTTCAGCTTCCTCATCCGCCGGAAGGAGCGCTGGTGCGTGATGGGCATCAACGGGGCCGGCAAGTCCACGCTGCTGAAGCTCGTCGCCGGGGCGGTACGCCCCGATACGGGCAGCGTGACGATCGGGGCGAGCGTCAAGGTCGGCTATTTTGCACAGCATGCTATGGATCTGCTCGACGGGGACCTGACCGTCTTCCAGTGGCTGGAGGCGGAGTTTCCGCGCGCGGGGCAGGGGCCGCTGCGCACGCTGGCCGGCTGCTTCGGCTTTTCCGGCGACGACGTCGAGAAGAAGTGCCGGGTGCTGTCCGGCGGCGAGAAGGCGCGGCTGGTGATGGCGGCGATGCTGTTCGATCCGCCGAATTTCCTGATCCTCGACGAGCCGACCAACCATCTCGACCTCGACACCAAGGAAATGCTGATCAAGGCGCTCTCGGAATACGAGGGCACCATGCTCTTCGTGTCGCACGACCGCCATTTCCTCGGCGCGCTGTCGAACCGCGTGCTGGAGCTCAACGGCGACGACGTGCATCAATATCCGGGCGGCTATACCGAATACGTCGCCCAGACCGGCCACGAGGCGCCCGGCCTTCCGAACTGATCGTCCGGCGTGGGGCGGGGTGGCCTCACGCCTTGCCGAGATATTGTTCGTCCGTCACCTGTTCCAGCCAGGTCACGGGCGAGCCGTCCTGCGCTTCGGCGATGGCGACATGGGTCATCGCGGTCCTGTCCGTCGCGCCGTGCCAGTGTTTTTCGCCGGGCGGGAACCAGACGACGTCGCCCGGGCGGATCTCCTCGATCGGCCCGCCCTCGCGCTGCGCCCAGCCGAGGCCGGCGGTGACGATGACGGTCTGGCCGAGCGGGTGGGTGTGCCAGGCGGTGCGGGCGCCGGGTTCGAAGGTGACGATGGCGCCGCCGGCGCGGCCGGGGGCTTCCGCCTTGAAAGGCGTGTCGAGGCGTACCTTGCCGGTGAAGTAGTCGGCCGGGCCTGGCGTCGAGGGGCTGGTGCCGTTGCGCTTGATGTCCATATCCGTCTCCTGATTCTGCTGTGCGGATCCTATACCGGCAAGAGTGCTGGCGGAGCCGCCGGAGACGATTTATGAGAACGGCGCAGGGTTTCAAGGCGGTGTGGAATGGACAAGCGGCGGATCGGGATCGTCGGCGGTGGGCCGGCCGGGCTGATGGCGGCGGAGGTGCTTGCGGCGCGCGGCCATGCGGTGAGCGTGCTGGAAGCCATGCCGACCATCGGGCGAAAGTTCCTGCTGGCCGGAAAGTCGGGCCTCAACATCACCCATTCCGAGCCCTATGACCGTTTCGCCGCCCGCTTCGGCGTGGCGGGCGCGCATCTGCGGCCGGCGCTTGATGCCTTCACGCCCGGGGACCTGCGGGCCTGGGCGGAGGGGCTTGGCACGAAGACCTTCGTCGGATCCTCGGGACGGGTGTTTCCGGTCGCCATGAAGGCCTCGCCGTTGCTGCGGGCCTGGCGGGCGCGGCTGGAAGGGCAGGGCGTCGCCATCCGCGTGCGCCATCGCTGGACGGGATTTGCGCCGGAAGGGTTGCGTTTCGAGACGCCCGAGGGTGTGGCCGTGATGGCGTTCGATGCGGTCCTGCTGGCGCTCGGCGGCGCGAGCTGGCCGCGGCTCGGCTCGGATGCGACCTGGATCGATGGCCTTGCGGAACGGGGCGTCGGCATCGCGCCCTTCCGCCCGGCCAATTGCGGTTTCGACGTGGACTGGTCGCCGGTCTTCGCCGAGCGCTTCGCCGGCGCGCCGGTCAAGGGCGTCACGGCGCAGTCCGCGGCGGGCACGATCCCCGGCGAATTCGTCGTCTCGAAGACGGGTATCGAGGGCAGCCTCGTCTATGCCCATGCGGCGGTTCTGCGCGATGCGCTGGAGGCGTCGGGCGCGGCCTCCCTCACGCTCGATCTTGCACCCGGGCGCAGTCTCGCGCGGCTTGCGGCCGACCTCGCCCGGCAGGGCGGCAAGGCGAGCTTTTCCAGCCGGCTTCGCAAGGGCGCGGGCCTCGACGGGGTCAAGGCGGCCTTGCTGCGGGAATGCGTCCGGGACGTCCAGGCCTTGCCGCCGGATGCGCTGGCCGCGGCGATCAAGGCCCTGGCCATCTCCCTCGTCCGGCCGCGGCCGATCGCGGAGGCGATTTCCGTGGCGGGCGGCATCCGGTTCGATGCCATCGATGCGGACTATGGGCTGAAGGCCCTGCCGGGCGTCTTCGTGGCCGGCGAAATGCTCGACTGGGAGGCGCCGACCGGCGGTTACCTGCTGACGGCCTGCCTTGCGACCGGGCGGGCGGCAGCGGAGGGGATCGACCGCTGGCTATCCAATCGGGCGGATTGAGCCGGCACGGTCAGCTGCGCTTCGGCCGCGTCGGCGCCTGGCCGAGGCTGGCGGCTGCATCCTTCAGGCAGGCGAGGTAGCGATCGCGGTTGGCCAGTCCGTCGTCGCGCGGGGTGACGAGGCACAGCGTGGCGGCGGCATGCCCCTCGTCCATGACCGGCACGGCGAAGCAATGGGTGAAGCTGTCGACGATGCTGTTGAAGGTGAAGAAGCCTTCGTGCCCGGCCTGGCGCACCTCGGTGAGGAAGGCCTGCGGGTCGAGCCATTCGCCGCCCGGCAGCTGGAAATCCTGCGGCGGGATGAAGGCGAGGATCTCCTCGTCCGTCATGTGCGCGACGAGCAGGCGGCCGGAAGCGGTCCACGGGATCGGCACCGACTGGCCGATATCGGTGGAGATGCGGAAGGGCCTTGCGCCCTCGCGCATGTGCACGACGGTGTATTTGTTGCCGTCCAGCATGCAGAATTGCGCGGTCTCGCGCGTTTCGCCGGCCAGCCGCTCCAGCGCCGCCTCGCATTCGCGGGTGAAGTCGAAATGGTTCTCGTAGGCCGCGCCAAGGAAATAGAGTTTCCGCCCGAGATAGACGCGGCCGTCGCCGCCGGTGAATTCCAGGATGCCGTTGCGCAGGAGGAGGTTCACCAGCTCGTAGACCGATGAGCGCGGCGCGCCGATCTGCGCGGCGATCTCGTTCGGCTTCAGCGCCTGCCGCTTCTGGCGCAGGAAATCGAGGATCTCGAAGGCGCGATCGAGTCCCCGGGCCCGCTTGCCGCCTGCATCGTCCGCAATAGCATCCATCTCGTCCGTTCCTGCCTTCGTCCTCGTCACGCTTCTCCCGCCGCCCGGGCGATCTGTCAATCCGCGGCGGCCGGACGTCGTCGCATGCGAAATTTTCGACCTCCCCTTGCGGGGCGGAAAATTCGGCATAAGATCGCATCGTCCATTATAAAGATCATATGTTCAATATATTGGACATTGACGGATGGCAAGCCCGTATCCGCTGCCGCAAAAAAGGGGAACGACATGAAAACGCTTGAAAACAGCCCGACCGTTTCGCGGCGCCGCCGCCTTCTCGCGGGCGCCGCCGCCGCTGCGGCCATCCTTGCCCTTTCGGCCGGCAGCGCCTCGGCCGCCGCCAACTGCATCAAGGGCGACCGCAAGGCGCCCTATACGGTCGGCTGGGCGAACATCTATTCGGTGCCGACCTGGATGAAGCAGACCGAAGGCACGATTGCTGCCGAGGTCGAGGAGCTGAAGAAGGCCGGTCTCGTGAAGGACCTGATGATCACGGACGCGCAGGGCAACGCCCAGACGCAGATCCAGCACATCCAGTCGATGATCGACGCCAATGTCGATGCGATCGTGGTCATCGCCGGCTCCTCCAACGCGCTCGACCGCGTCATTTCGGATGCCTGCGACAAGGGTATCGCGGTGGTGAACTTCGACAGCCTCGTCAACACGGACAAGGTGACGGCGAAGATCAACACCGATTCCAGCGAATGGGGCGCGGGCGCTGCCAAGTGGCTTGCCGACCAGCTCGGCGGCAAGGGCAAGATCATCATCATGAACGGCCCGGCCGGGATTTCCGTCAGCGATGACCGCCGCAAGGGCGCCCAGCCGGTGCTCGACGCCAATCCGGACCTCGAAATCATCACCGAGACCAACACGGAATACAATGTCGCGCCGGCGCAGGAGGCGATGACCAGCCTGCTCTTCGCCAATCCGGAAATCGACGGCGTGCTGTCGCTCGGCGGCGCGATTTCGGCCGGTTCCGTCATGGCCTTCGACCGCCAGGGCCGCGAGCAGGTGCCGATCACCGGCGAGAATGCCCGCCAGTTCCTCGAACTGTGGAAGGAAAAGGGCCTGAAGGGCTGGGCCACCATGCAGCCGAACTGGCTCGGCGCGCTCTCGGTCTACACGGCCGTGCAGGCGCTGGAAGGCAAGGACGTGCCGGCCTTCGTCAAGGTGCCGCTGCCCGTCATCGACGACAGCACCATCGATACCTACCTCGCCCGCGCGGACCAGTTCCCGGCCGACGGCTACATCTACTCGGATTACGACAAGGCGCTGTTCGACAAGCTGCTCGCCCAGTAATCCCGCGCCAGTAACCCGCGAAGGATGCCGTCATGACGGAAACAAGGCCCCTGCTGGAGGCCCGGCAGGTGTTCAAGGGGTTTTTCGGCAATCCCGTTCTGAAGGGCGTCGACATCGCCCTTCATCCGGGCAGGGTCCATGCCCTGCTCGGGGAGAACGGCGCGGGAAAATCCACGCTGATCAATCTCCTTTCCGGCGCTCTCCAGCCGGACAGCGGCGCCATCCTCGTCGATGGCCGGCCGGTCGGGCGTTTCAGCCCGGCCGCCGCCCGCGCCGCGGGCATCGCCGTGGTGCAGCAGGAGCTGAGCCTGACTGCCGACCTGTCGATCGCCGAGAATATCGGGCTCGGCGCCTTTCCGCGCCGTTTCGGCCTCATCGACTATGCCGCGCTTCAGAAGGGCGTGCGGGAGGTCTGCGCCATGGTAGGGCTCACCGAGCCGCTCGACATGCCGGTCGCCGATCTTTCGCTCGGCCGCCGGCAGATGGTGGAGATCGCCAAGGCGCTGTTCCGCAAGCCGCGCGTGCTGATCCTCGACGAACCGACCTCCTCGCTTTCCGCGCATGAGGCCGGCATTCTCGCCCGCCTCATCGGGACGTTGCGCGACCGCGGCACGGCGCTCCTCTACATCTCCCACCGGCTCAACGAGGTGCAGGCGCTCTGCGCCCATGTCACCGTGCTGAAGGACGGCGGCGTCATGGCGGACCAGTCGCTGGCCGGTATCGACGGCGAGGGGCTGGTGCGCCTCATGGTGGGCCGCGAGACGGGCGATCTCTTCCCGCCGCGCCCGCTCGCCGCGCCTGGCGCGACGCGCATCAGTGTCGAAAAATTCTCGGCCGGCCTCGTGCGCGAGATCGGCTTTTCCGCCCGCGCCGGCGAGATCGTCGGCATCGGCGGCCTCGTCGGGCAGGGGCAGGAAGACCTGCTGCTCAGCCTTTACGGCGCCATTCCCGCAAGGGCCGACCATGCCGAGGTCTCCAGCCTTCCCCGCCTGCCCGCCCATGTCGGCGAGGCGAATGCCGCAGGCATCGTCTATGTGCCGGCGGATCGCAAGCATGAGGGGCTGGTCCTGCCCCATTCCATCGCCGCCAATCTCATCCTGCCTTCGCTCGGCCGGCTCGCCCGCCGCGGTTTTCGCGACCGTGCGGCGGAGGCCGGGCTGATCGCCGACCTGGCGCGGCGCCTGACGATCAGGGGCGACGTCGCCCGGCCGGTGCAGGCGCTCTCCGGCGGCAACCAGCAGAAGGTGGCGCTCGCCAAGTGGCTGCCGCTCGATCCGTCCATCCTGCTGCTCAACGATCCGACGCGCGGCGTCGATATCGAGACCAAGCGCGAGATCTACCTCATGCTGCGCGCGTTTGCCGCCGAAGGGCGGCTCGTCATCCTGGCCAGCTCCGATACGCCGGAACTCGTGCATCTGTGCGATCGCGTCGTCGTGCTGCGCGAGGGCCGCGTCGCGGCCCGGCTTTCCGGCGCGGCGATCAGCGAGGAGGCCATCGTCGGCGCCGCCATGGGCATCCACGAACAGGGAGAGGCCGCATGAGCGCTGTTCCGTCCTCCGGCTGGCTTTACGGTGCCATCCAGCGCGGCCGCAATCGCGGCCTCGGCGGCCTCTACCTGGTCGTCGCCGCCTTCCTCGTCCTCTATGCGGTGCTGTTTCCCGGCATCCTCTCCGTCAGCGGCTTTTCCAAGTTCACGCAGAACTGGTTCCCGCTGGCACTTGTCACCATGGCGCAGGCGCTCCTGATGCTGAACGGCGGCATCACGCTTGCCATTGGCCCGCTGGTCAGCCTCGGCGCGGTGATCGCGGCGACGACCATGGGCGGCGCGCTGGGCGTTCCCGGCGGCATCCTCGCCGTCGCGCTTGCCGGCCTTGCCATCGGTGCCGTCATCGGCGCCATCGTGGCGCATCTGCGGCTGCCGGCCATCATCGTCACGCTGGCGGGCTCCTTCATCATCACCGGCGTCGCGCTGATCCTGCTGCCGCGTCCGGGCGGCTTCATTCCGGACTGGCTGTCGACGACGCTGGCCGGCCACACGCCGGTCGCCTTCCTGCTGCTCGTCGCCATCCTCCTTGCCTGGAAGGCGTTCCTGGCGACGCCGCTCGGCATCGGCATCTATGCCGCCGGCGACAACCCGATCGGCGCCTTCCGCTCCGGCGTTCCGGTCGAGCGGGTGAAGATCGTCGCCTTCGCGCTGTCCGGCCTGCTGGCGGCGCTGGCCGGCCTCTTCGTCGCGGCGCAGACGGGCTCGGGCGATCCGGTCATCGGCACGCCCTTCACGCTGAATTCGATCGCGGCCGCCGTGCTCGGCGGCGTCGGCTTCCTCGGCGGCAAGGGCACGATGCGCGGCGCGATCTGCGGCAGCCTGCTGCTCTCGGTCATGATCAACGTCATGTTCTTCCTCGGTTTCCCGCCGGTCGCGCAATATGTCGCGCAGGGCCTGATCATCGTCGGCGCCGTGGCGGTGCCGGAACTCTTGAAGCAATGGAGGGCAAGGCGATGAAGGCCGTGAAAGCCGTGTTCCGCAATCCGCCGCTCCTGACCTTCCTCCTGGTGGCCCTCGTCTGGCTCGTCGCCAGCCTCACGCTGCGCGGTTTCGGCGCCTATGGGCACCTGCGCTATCTCCTGGAGCTTGCCGCCGTCATCGGCATCGTCGCAGCCGGGCAGACGCTGGTCATCCTGATGGGCGGCATCGACCTCTCCGTCGGGGCGGTCATCACCGTCACGGCGATCCTGCTGCCGCTGATCTCGCCGGCCGCCGACCCGACCGGCCTCGTCGGCATCGTGCTCGCCCTTGCCCTCGCCACCGGCATCGGCCTCCTCAACGGGGCGGGCGCGGCCTATCTGCGCGTGCCGCCGATCATCATGACGCTCGCCATGGCGACGTTTCTCCAGGGGCTGCTCGTCATCGTCGCGGGCGGCAGCGCCGTCACCGTCAGCAATCCGGCGGTCATCCTGCTCGGCCAGGCCCGTCCCCTCGGCATTCCCGCCGGCATCCTTCTCTGGATCGTCGTCTCGGTCGTCGTGCTCCTCATCATCCACCGCATGCCGCTCGGCGCGCGCTTCCTCGCGCTTGGGGCCAATCCGCTGGCCGCGCGGCTTTCCGGCGTCAGCGTGGCCAGGAACACGCTGCTCCTCTATGCGCTGTCCGGCTTCTTTGCGGGGCTTGCCGGCATCCTGGTGCTCGGCATGAACCGGCAGGGCTATGTCGGCATCGGCGATCCCTATCTCCTGATGTCGATCGCCGCCGTCGTGCTCGGCGGCACCTCCATCCTCGGCGGGCGCGGCACCTATGCCGGCACCATTCCCGGCGCCATCCTGCTCGTCACCACCACGGCGCTGATCACCGTCGTCAATGCCTCGCCGGGCTGGCGCTCCATCATGTTCGGTTCGCTGATCCTCGGGCTCCTGCTCATCTCCGGCCGCGAGGCGCGACGATGACGGTGCGCTATGACGGGCCGGTGATCGACCCGCACCATCATCTCTGGGACCTCTCGCTGAAGCGTCACCCCTGGCTGGAAAAGGCGCGGACGGAGGGCGGGGAAATGGTCTATGGCAGCCTTGCGCCGATCCTGCGGGACTACGGTGTGGAAGACTACCGCCGGGATGCGGCGAACCAGAACGTGGTGGCCAGCGTGCATGTCGAGGCCGGCTGGTCCGACGCCCATCCGCTGGAGGAAAGCCGCTGGCTTGCCGGTCTCGACCGGACGTCCGGCGTCGCGAAGCGCTGCATTGCCCGCGTTCCGCTCGACAGCCCGGACGCCGCCCGCCTGATCGAGGCGGAGGCGGCCAATCCCGACGTCGCCGGCATCCGCGATATCGTCAGCTGGCATCCGGAGCCGGCAAAGAGCTTCGCCTCCCGCGCCCACCGCATGGCCGATCCCGCCTGGCGCGCCGGCTTATCCCATCTCGCCCGGCACGATCTCGTCTTCGACCTCATGCTCTATCCCTGGCAGATGGACGAGGCGCTCGATCTCGTGCGCGCCTTTCCGCAGACGCTCTTCGTGCTCAACCATGGCGGCAGCCCGGCCGATCGCAGCGCGGAGGGCATGGCGCTCTGGCGTGATGGCCTTGCGGCCCTCGGCCGCGAGCCGAATGTGAGGCTGAAGATTTCCGACCTCGTCGCCTATGATAATGACTGGACGCCGGAAAGCCTGCACCCGGTGATCGCGCATTGCCTCGCCTGTTTCGGCCCTCGCCGGGCGATGTTCGCCAGCGATTTTCCCGTCGCCGGCCTGCACGCCTCGTTCGACGCGATCTACGCCGTCTTTCGCGCCGCGGCCGGTCCGCTGTCGCTCGATGAACAGCGCGCCCTCTTCTTCACGACCGCCAACGACACCTATCGCCTCGGGATCGCCGATCCCGTCGCGGCCAAGGGAGAAAACCATGGCTGACCTTTCCGTGACCGGACCGGACAATCCGGTGATCGACGATCGTATCCGCGGCTTTCCGCCGGGCCAGGCGGCCCTGCCGCTCGATGCTGTCGGGGCGCAGGGCTGGAAGCCCTATGACGGCGCGATGGCCCTGCCGCTGATCTCGCTCGACCGGGAGGCTTTTGCCGGCAATGTCGCGCTGATGATGGATTATGTGCGCGATCACGGTATTGCCATCGCGCCCCATGCGAAGACGCCGATGTCGGCGGCGCTCGCCGGCGCGCTGCTCGCGGCCGGCGCCTGGGGCACCACGGTGGCCGATATCCGCCAGGCCGCCGTGCTGCTGAAGGCCGGCCAGCGCCGGCTGATCCTCGCCAACGAGATCGGCGGTGCGGCGGCCGCGCGCCGGCTCGCGGCGCTTGCCGCAAACCATCCCGATGCGGTACTGCATGTCTTCGTCGATTCGGTCGATCTGGTCGAAGCCCTGCGGGCCGCCTGGCAGGGGCGCAAGGGTCTCCCGCCGCTCGGCCTCCTCGTCGAGCTCGGGGCGGGCCGCGCCGGGGCACGCAGCGCCGAAGCGGCGGGCGCGATCCTCGATGCCATCCTCGCCGCGGAAACGCCCGCCTTCCGGCTCACCGGCATCGCGACCTATGAGGGCGCCGCCGCAACGGCGGACGCGGAAGAGACCCTGCGCCGGATCGACGGGCTGGTGGCGATGACGGCAGCCTTCCTGCCAGAGGTCCGCGCCCGGGTCGGCGATGCGCGGCCGCTGATCGTCACGGCGGGCGGCTCGGTCTTCTTCGACCGGGTGGTGGCCGGCCTCTCCGCCGCCGTCGCCGCCGATCCCGACAGCCGGCTCGTGCTGCGCAGCGGCGCGATCTTCTTCCATGACCACGGCGTCTACGAGCGCGGCCTTGCCGGGCTGGATGCCCGCGCGGGCTTCCGCTTCGGCGGTGAGGTCCGCTCGGCCGGCAGCGGCTTCAGGCCGGCGCTGCGGGTCTGGGCCGAGGTGCTCTCGCTGCCCGAGCCGGGCCTTGCGATCTGCGGCATGGGCCTGCGCGATGTCGCGATGGACCAGGGCCTGCCGCGGCCGCTGGCGCTCTATCGCGACGGCGCGCCGCTTGGCCGCCTTGCCGGGGCCGACGTGCTCCGCCTCAACGACCAGCATGCCTTTGTTTCGCTTCCCGCCGGCAGCGACATGCGCATCGGCGACGTGGTCGAGTTCGGCATCTCGCATCCCTGCACCTGCCTCGACCGGCACGCGATCCTCTATGGCCTTGCCCCCGACCACACGGTCACGGCGGCCTATCCCACCAGCTTCGGCTGATCCTCCCAAGAAGAAAGGAAATACTCCATGATCCAGCGTTACCAGAAGGGTTCGCGCATGAGCCAGGCCGTCAGCTATGGCGGGCTCGTCTATATTGCCGGCCAGGTCGCGGAGAACCGCAAGGCCGGCCTCGAGGACCAGACGCGCGACGTGCTCGGCAAGATCGACGCCCTTTTGAAGGAAGCCGGCACGGATCGCTCGAAACTGCTCGCCGTCAATGTCTTCCTGCCGGCGATCGTCGATTTCGAGGCGATGAACGGCGTCTATGATGCCTGGATCGATCCCGAAAACCCGCCGGCCCGCGCCTGCGTCGAGGCCCGCCTTGCCGATCCGGACCTGCGCGTCGAGATGACCGCCGTCGCCGCGCTCTGACACCCCCGCCCGAACTGGAGCTCCCCATGCACAGCGGCCTCGTCAATCCGATCGATCTTTCCCGGGACGGCCGGCAGGCCGGGCATCTCGCCATCCCCTATTCGATCGACCGCTCGCCCTATTACCAGATCCGCATCCCCATCCTGCGGCTGAAGAACGGCGAGGGACCGAGCCTGTTGCTGATGGCGGGCAATCACGGCGACGAATACGAGGGTGAGCTCCAGCTCGGGCGGCTGATGCGCCGGCTCGACGTGACGAAAATCCGCGGCGCCGTCACCATCCTGCCGATGGCCAACCTGCCGGCGGTGATGGCGGCGCGGCGCTGCTCGCCCTTCGACGGCGGCAATCTCAACCGCGCCTTTCCCGGCGATCCGGCCGGCACGCCGACGGCGCGGCTGGCGCATTTCCTCGGACACGAGCTTTTCCCGCATCACGACGCGGTGCTCGACCTGCATTCGGGCGGCATCTCCATGGCGCATCTGCCCTGCACGCTGATCGAGCGGCAGGCGGATGCCGCGCGCTTTGCGCGCTCGGTCGCGCTGATGCGGGCGATGGGCGCCGCGCATGCCTTCATCGCCGACAACGGGCCGGCGGCGCCGACCTCGATGGGCGCGGCGGGACGCGCCGGCACGATCGGCCTTTCCGGCGAATTCGGCGGCGGCGGCACGGTGACGCCGGAGAGCATGGCGTTCACGGCGGCGGCGATCGACCGGCTGCTCATGGCACTCGGCATTGCGAAAGAGCCGGTGCTGTCGCGAGCCCCTCTCGCGGCGCCGCCGGCGCTGCAGCTCCTGTCGCTGTCGCGGCACAGCCAGGGCATCTATGCGGACCGGCGCGGCTGGTTCGAGCCCGCCGTGCCGCTCGGCGCGACCGTCTCGGCGGGCGATCTTGCCGGCTGGTATCACGATCTCGAACGGCTGGAGCAGCCGGAGGAGGAATTGCAGTTTGCCGAAAGCGGCATCGTCATCTCCCACCGGCTGCATTGCGACAGCCAGGCCGGCGACTGCCTGATCCAGGTCGCCGAGCCGATCGACGGCTGAGCCCTCAGGTGATCGCGCCGACGGCTTCCTTCACCCAGTCGAGGCGCTTTGCCGGAATGAGCCCGTAATTGTAGAAGTTCACGCCGTCGGCGCCGGCCTCGACGGCGGCCTTCGCGCGGGCGGAAAGGATGGCCGGGCCATCGACCTCGGGATAGAAGACGCGCAGCCCCAGCCCCAGGAACTTGCCCGGGCCGAGCATCGCCCGGCCGGTGCGGATGACGTCGCCGACGGCCTCCGGCGCCATGTCGTAGCAGCACAGGATCGCGCCGTCGCAGAGCTTTGCGACAGCCTCGAGGTCGACGCCGCCGAGCCAGCCGTCCTTCAGGTCGATCAGCACGATGCGCGTCGCCGGGTCGGCGGCCGCCTTGATCTCGCCGATCAGGCTCGTCACCGGCTCGGTGCGCCAGGCGAGGAAGGCGTGCAGTTCGGGGTGATCGCGGAAGGCGTCGATGCCGGCGGCGGGGAAATCGGGGAACTGCTTTTCCGGCACCGCACGCTCGCACAGTTCGGCGATGAAGCACGCCACCGTTTCTTGCGCGCCGTCCACCGGTATGCCGGCCTTCCGGGCGCGGGTGGTGCAATGGTCGCAGAAGCAGAGCGACAGGAGGAAGTCGTCCTCGGCATTGAGGCCGACGCCGTCCTTCTCATGGTGGTATTCGTGGGCAAAGCCCATGAAGTTGGGGCTTTCCAGCTCCAGCATGTCCGGCCTGTGGTTCACCGTGATGTCGCGCACCAGCGTCACGACATAGTCGCGCGCCGCCGGGCTGGAGGGGCAGAGATTGTAATGGTTGGCATTGCCGAAGGCGTTGCGGGTCACGTGATCGGGATGCAGCATGCCGAGGCGGGTATTGTGCAGGCAGACCGTCCAGCAGGAGACGGCAAGGCCGGTCGTCGCGCGCGCTTTTGTCAGCGCGTCCAGCATGTCGCCGCGGTCAGTGACGTTTTGCGCCATCAGGGGGCGGATTTCCTTGCCCTGCCACAGCGCTTCGTCCGGCCGGAAATAGACGGTGCCGTCTTCCGGGAAGTAGGCCTTCTGCCGCGGGCTGCGCGGCTGGAGGAAGCGGCCGGCATGGTAGGCGGTCGCAAGGCTCACCGTGTTGAGGCCGGCCCGGCCGGAAAGATCGGCGGCGAACGCCTGCAATCCCTGGTCCTGGATGTCCCAGGGATAGGTCCACATGGAAAGATGCATGGCGTGCTCCCGGCGAATCTGTCCATTTTATAGAACATCTGTCCATAATAGTGTCCAGAAGGATTTTCGATGCGGTGCCGCACGGCTTGCATCGCTGCTTGCATTGCTGAAAGAATCCGCCGGTTGCGTCCATCAGGCCGGATGCTCCGGGCGCTTCCGCCGCGCGCCGGAATGGTCCCGTTGGTATTTTCGACGCACTGAATGTCGCGAACCGGAGGGATTCCTTGCAAGAGCGGGGGTAGCTTCTCGCCATTGCAGGGGCTTGCGCGAAGGCAAGCGGCCTGAAATATGCGCCAAGCCGTCCATGCGGCGTATGAAAGGGGATCCGCCGGTGCCAGCCCTCCGCATCGGCCGAACGCGAGAAACGAACCGATGAAGACCTATGTGCTGACCGTATCGTGCCAATCGACCCGCGGCATTGTCGCCGCGATTACCGGCTACCTCGCCGAGAAGGAGTGCAACATCGTCGACAGTTCGCAGTTCGACGACCAGGAGACGGGCCTGTTCTTCATGCGCCTGACCTTCAAGAGCGAAGGCGGCGCAAGCCAGGACGATATCGACGCGGGCTTTGCGCCGGTCGCCAAGGCCTTCGCCATGGCCTACGAGTTCCACAACAGCGACGAGCGCATGAAGGTGCTGCTGATGGTCTCGCGCTTCGGCCATTGCCTGAACGACCTGCTCTACCGCTGGAAGATCGGCGCGCTGCCGATCGACATCGTCGGCGTCGTCTCGAACCATTTCGATTACCAGAAGGTCATCGTCAACCACGACATCCCCTTCCACCACGTCAAGGTGACGAAGGAGAACAAGCCGCAGGCCGAGGCGCGGCTGATGGAGATCGTCGAGCAGTCGGGCGCCGAGCTGATCGTGCTCGCCCGCTACATGCAGGTGCTGTCGGATGCGGTGTGCAAGAAGATGTCGGGCCGGATCATCAACATCCACCACTCGTTCCTGCCGTCGTTCAAGGGGGCGAACCCGTACAAGCAGGCCTTCGAGCGCGGCGTGAAGCTGATCGGCGCGACGGCGCACTATGTGACGGAGGACCTCGACGAGGGTCCGATCATCGAGCAGGACGTGGCGCGCATCACGCATGCGCAGTCGGCGGACGACTATGTGTCGATCGGCCGGGACGTGGAGAGCCAGGTTCTGGCCCGCGCGGTGCATGCCCATATCCACCACCGCGTCTTCATGAACGGCAACAAGACCATCGTCTTCCCGCCCAGCCCCGGTTCCTATGCCTCCGAGCGCATGGGCTGAGCCGAAAGACGACGAAAGGCCGGCGAAACGCCGGCCTTTTCATATTCGGGAACGTCTGCGATGGCCTCAGTGGCTTGCCGGCAGGCGCGGCAGGAAGATGGTGAGGATGCCGAGCAGCGGCATGTAGGAGCAGACCTGGTAGACGAAGTTGATGCCGTGGCTGTCGGCGAAGATGCCGAGCACCGCCGCGCCGAGGCCGCCCGCCCCGAAGGCGAAGCCGAAGAAGATGCCGGCGATCATGCCGACGCGGCCCGGGATCAGTTCCTGCGCGAAGACGACGATGGCGGAGAAGGCGGAGGAGAAGATCAGCCCGATCAGCACCGTCAGCACGCCCGTCCAGAACAGGTTCGCATAGGGCAGCATCAGGGCGAAGGGGATGACGCCGAGGATCGAGAACCAGATGACGAAGCGCGCGCCGAACCGGTCGCCGATCGGCCCGCCCATGAACACGCCGAGCGCCGAGGCGCCGAGGAAGAGGAACAGCATGAGCTGCGCATCGCGCACGCCAAGGCCGAAATTCTCGATCGTGTAGAAGGTGAAATAGCTCGATATGCTGGCGAGATAGGCGTTCTTCGTCGTCGTCAGCAGCACCAGCACGGCAAGCGCCCAGGCGACGCGGCCGCGCGGCAGCGGCAGCGCGCGGCTGACGGCGGGACGGCCGGCGGCAAGCCGCCGCTCGCCGGCATACCAGTTGCCGACCCAGGTGAGGATGACCATGCCGAGGAGCGCGACCGCCGAGAACCAGGCGACGCTCGTCTGGCCGAAGGGCAACACGATGAAGGCCGCGAGCAGCGGCCCGATCGCCGTGCCGGCATTGCCGCCGACCTGGAACATCGACTGTGCAAGCCCGTGGCGGCCGCCGGAGGCAAGGCGGGCGACGCGCGAGGATTCCGGGTGGAAGATCGCCGAGCCGAGGCCGATCAGGCAGGCGCCGAAGACCAGGACCGGGAAGCTGTGCGCATAGGCGAGCATGATGAGGCCGACGAAGGTGCTGCCCATGCCGACCGGCAGCGAGAAGGGCATCGGCCACCGGTCCGTCACGATGCCGACGGCCGGCTGCAGCAGCGAGGCGGTGACCTGGAAGGCCATGGTCAGAAGGCCGATCTGCACGAAATCGAGCGCGTAGTTTTCCTTCAGCAGCGGATAGAGCGACGTCAGCAGCGACTGCATGATGTCGTTCAGCATGTGGCAGGCGCTGACGGCGACGATGATGGAATAGGTGGTGGTGGCGGCGCTGCGGGGCGCTGCGGGAACGACTGTCGACATGGTGGCCTCGAATGATACGCGCAAATTCCGCGTCATGGCTGCTTCCCATACAGGGATTGCCAGCGGCCTGCTTTCGTGCTGAGGTCCATTTCTTACGCGAGTGGGCCAAAGATGGAAAAACTGACCGATGCGCGCCGCAAGGCGCTCGATGACGACCACATCCGCAACCTTTCCCGCATGGAACAGGCGAATACGGATGTCCTGATCCACAGTTCGGAGATTCCGGGCGGTTATACGGTGCCGCCGCACCGCCATCGCCGCACGCAGTTCCTGTGCGTCTTCGCCGGCGTGGTGCTGGTGGGGACGGAGCGCGGGCGCTGGATGATTCCGCCCGGCCATGCGCTGCTCATTCCGCGCGGTCTCGAACATTCCGTCGAGATGCTCAGCGATGTCAGCATGCGCTCGGTCTATATCTATTCGCCGGAAGGCCGGGCCGCCTCGTTGGTTCCCACCGTGCTGGAGGTCACCGACCTTGCCCGCCAGCTCATCACGGAAACCGTCCGGCAGGATGACCTGGCGGAGGACCGCGGGCGCAGCGAACTCGTCATGGCGCTGCTGCTCGACGAGATCGGCCGCCTGCCGGAGCGCCGGCTCGGCCTGCCCTTTCCGGCAAGCGGCCGGCTGGCCGAACTCTGCCGGGATTTCGTCGAACAGCCCTCGCCGGTGGCCAAGATCGACGATTGGGCACGGCGCTTGAACATGAGCCGGCGCACCTTCACGCGCTTCTTCCGGCAGGAGACGGGCGTCAGCTTCGTCACCTGGCGCCAGCAGGCCTGTCTTTTCGCCTGCCTGCCGCGCCTTGCCGCCGGCGAGCCGGTGACGCGCGTGGCGCTCGATGCCGGTTATGAGAGCGTGCCGGCCTTCACCACCATGTTCAAGCGCATGCTGGGGGCCTCGCCGCGCGCCTATCTGACCAGCCGCGCGGCCGCCTGAGTCTCAAAAAGACCGGCAAAGGACGCGATCCGGGGACTGTTTTCCGCCGGCTTTTGGGATTAGGAAGAGGTGCGGGACCCAATTCGGGCCGCGAACCGGGAGCGCGGGGTCGCACGGGAGACGGACTTTGAGAAAGATACTGGTCATCGGGATCGGCGCGGGCAATCCCGAGCACATGACCGTTCAGGCGGTGGGTGCGCTGAACCGGGCGGATGTGCTGCTCATTCCGACGAAGGGCGACGAAAAGGCCTTTCTGGCCGATGCGCGCCGCGAGATCTGCGACCGGTTCCTTGAGAATGCGCGCTGCCGCATCCTCGACTATGCCGTGCCGGTGCGCCGCGCCGACGGCAGCTACGAGGACGGCGTCAACGACTGGCACCGCGCCATCGCCGCCATCTACGAACGCACCCTTCTTGACGACGTCGGCGAGGACGAGACGCTCGGCCTGCTCGTCTGGGGCGATCCGATGCTCTATGACAGCACATTGCGCATCGTCGATCATGTGCGCGCCGCCGGCCGCGTCGCCTTCGAGATCGAGGTCATTCCCGGCATCAGCAGCGTCCAGGCGCTTTGCGCCGGCCATGCCATCACGCTCAACCGCATCGGCCTGCCCGTCGAGATCACCACCGGCCGCCGCCTCGCGGAGGCCTGGCCGGGCGCCGCGCGCGATGCACTCGTCATGCTCGACGGCGTCGAGGCCTTCCGCACGGTGGAGGATCCGGAGGCGGACATCTGGTGGGGCGCCTATCTCGGCACGCCGCACGAGATCCTGCTGTCCGGCCGGCTTGCCGATATCGCCGACACCATCAGCGAGACCCGCCGCAAGGCGCGCGCGGCGCACGGCTGGATCATGGACACCTACCTGATCCGCCGCCCAGCACCCGAGGCGGAGGAGGGCGCGGCATGACGGCGACCTCAGCGATACTTCCGGGCGAAGCCGGTGCGTTGCGGCGCGGCGCCTGCCCCTCCATCGCCGCCCCGATGCGGACCGGCGACGGCCTTCTGGTGCGCCTGCGCCCCGTCGCGACGGCCCTGACGGCACAAGACCTCCTTGCCCTTGCCGATCTGGCGCGGGCGCACGGCAACGGCCTCATCGAGATCACCGCGCGCGGCAATCTCCAGCTTCGCGGCCTTACCGAAGCCTCCGTTCCGCATCTTGCCGCCGGCCTTGCCGCGGCCGGCATTACCCCGCAGACAGGCGTTGCCATCGAGGTGCCACCGCTCGCCGGCATCGACCCGGCCGAGCTTGCCGACGCCGCGCCGCTTGCCGATGCGCTGCGCGCAGCCCTTGCAGATGCCGCCCTGGCGCCCAAGCTTGCTATCGTCGTCGATGGCGGGGGCGTGCTTTCCCTTGCCGACATGGTCGCCGATATCCGCCTCGACGCCGTCGCCGGCGCACAGGGCCTTGCCTGGCGGCTTTCCGTCGGTGGTGATCGCGCCACGGCGATGGCCGTTGCGCTGCTGCCCGGCGAAAGGGCCGTCGAAGGCGTGATGACGGTCGCCGCCGCCCTTGCCGCCACCGGGCCGGCGGCGCGGGGACGGGATCTCGATCCGGCGCTGCTGGCGGCCGCGCTCCGTGCGGATCCGGTACCGCCGCTTTCCGCCGCTTCACCCGTCCATCCGCTCGGCGCGCACCGGATCGGCGCCGAAACGGTGCTGGGGCTCGCCCCGGCCTATGGCCAGATCCATGCCGACCGGCTTGCCGCGCTGGTGCGCGCGCTTGCCGGCTGCGGCGCGACGGAATTCCGCCTTGCGCCGCACCACACGCTGCTGGTGCGTGGGCTCCGTGCGGAAGCGCTTGCCGCCGCGCAGGCCTGTGCGATGCGGGAGCGCGTCTGGAGCACGCAGGATGCGCCCGGGCGGGCCGTCTCCGTCTGTGCCGGTGCCGCCGGCTGCGCCGCGGCCAGCTTCGATACCCATGCCGTCGCCGATGCCCTCGTGGCGGAGGCGGGCGATCTCCTGGACGGCTCCTTCGACGTGCATGTCTCCGGTTGCCCGAAGGGCTGCGCCCATCCGGCCGCCGCCGCCGTCACGCTGTGCGGCACCGCCGCCGGTGTCGGCCTTATTCTTGATGGACGCGCGGGCGATGCCGCCGCGGCGATCCTGCCCGCCGATGCGCTGCGGCCCGCTCTCACCCGTCTCGGCGCCCTCCTGCGCGCGCGTCGTGCGGAAGGCGAGACGGCCGGAAACCTCATCGACCGCACCACGCCCGCCCTTCTTGCTTCCGCTTATCAAGGCCAACAATGACCGATTACGACTACATCAAGGATGGCACGGCCATCTATGAGAAATCCTTCGCGATCATCCGCGCGGAAGCCGATCTTTCGCGCTTTTCCGAAGAGGAGTCGGATGTCGCCGTGCGCATGGTCCATGCCGCCGGCCTCGTCGAGGCGGCGCCGCATTTCGTCTTCGCGCCCGGTTTCGTCGCGGCGGCGCGCGGTGCGCTCCAGGCCGGTGCGCCGATCTTCTGCGATGCCGAGATGGTCGCGCGCGGCGTGACGGCAGCGCGCCTGCCGGCCGGCAACGACGTGCTCTGCATGCTGCGCGATCCGCGCACGCCCGACATTGCCCGGGACATCGGCAATACGCGCTCGGCCGCGGCCATCCGCCTCTGGCTCGATCGCCTCGCCGGCTCCGTCGTCGCCATCGGCAATGCACCGACGGCGCTGTTCTACCTGCTCGAACTCCTGCGGGATGGCGCGCCGAAACCGGCGGCGATCCTCGGCATGCCGGTCGGCTTCGTCGGCGCCGCGGAATCCAAGGATGCGCTCGCCGAGAATTCCTATGGCGTGCCCTTCGCCATCGTGCGCGGCCGCCTGGGCGGCAGCGCCATGACGGCAGCGGCGCTCAATTCGCTGGCGAGGCCGGGACTGTGAACATGGTGGCGAGGGTGACGGGACGACTTTACGGCGTGGGCACGGGACCGGGCGATCCGGAACTCCTGACCCTGAAGGCGGTGCGGGCGATCGGCGAGGCGGATGTGCTCGCCTATTTCGCCAAGGCCGGCCGCGGGGGCAATGGGCGGGCGATCGTCGAGGGCCTGTTGAAGCCCGGCATGGCGGAGCTGCCGCTCTACTATCCGGTGACGACGGAAATCGACAAGGACCACGACGACTACAAGCGCCAGATCACTGCCTTCTACGACGCCTCGGCCGCCGCCGTCGCGCAGCACCTTGCCGCCGGCCGCACGGTCGCCATCCTCTCGGAAGGCGATCCGATGTTCTACGGCTCCTACATGCACCTGCATGTGCGGCTCGCCGACCGTTTCCCGACCGAGGTCATTCCCGGCATCACGGCCATGTCCGGCTGCTGGTCGCTGTCGGGGCTGCCGATCGTGCAGGGCGACGACGTGCTCTCCGTGCTGCCGGGCACGATGGGCGAGGCGGAACTGTCACGCCGCCTCGTCGACACCGAGGCCGCCGTCATCATGAAGGTCGGCCGCAACCTGCCGAAGATCCGCCGGGCGCTGGCAAGCGCCGGGCGGCTCGGCGAGGCGATCTATGTCGAGCGCGGCACCATGCCGACGAGCCGGTCCATGCGGCTTTCCGAGAAGCTCGACGACACCGCGCCCTATTTCTCGCTGGTCCTCGTGCCGGGCTGGAGCAGCCGCGCATGACCGGCCGGCTTTTCGTGATCGGCACCGGGCCGGGCAATCCGGACCAGATGACGCCGCAAGCACGGCAGGCGGTCGAGGCCGCGCGCGAATTCTTCGGCTATTTCCCCTATATCGACCGGCTGAACCTCCGGCCGGACCAGATCAAGGTCGCCTCCGACAACCGCGAGGAACTGAACCGGGCCGAGGCTGCGCTGAGACGGGCGGCCGAGGGTGTCGATGTCTGCGTCGTCTCGGGCGGCGATCCCGGCGTCTTCGCCATGGCGGCCGCCGTCTGCGAGGCGATCGATGCGGGGCCGGACGAATGGAAGAGGGTGGATCTCACCATCGTGCCCGGCGTCACCGCCATGCTGGCGGTCGCCGCGCGCATCGGCGCGCCGCTTGGTCACGATTTCTGCGCCATCTCGCTGTCCGACAACCTGAAACCCTGGGAGGTCATCGAGACGCGGCTGCGCCTCGTGTCCGGGGCCGGCCTCGTGATCGCGCTCTACAACCCGATCAGCAAGGCGCGCCCCTGGCAGCTCGGCCGGGCCTTCGAGATCCTGCGCGAGACGCTGCCGGCCGCAACACCCGTCGTCTTCGGCCGCGCCGCGGGCCGGCCGGACGAGCGCATGCTGGTCATGCCGCTCGGCGAGGCCGAGGCGGAGCGTGCCGACATGGCGACCTGCGTCGTCATCGGCTCGCCGGCAACGCGCGTCATTTCCCGCCCGGGCCTGCCGGACCTCGTCTATACGCCGCGCTTCCTCGAAGAGCCGACGAGATGATCGGCGAGCCGCACCGCATCCTCGACGGTTCCCGCGTGGTGGCTATCGCGCGCTTCCGCCCGCTCGACCAGAACGACGGGCAGGCCGAGAATGCGCGCGGCGACGATCTTGCCATAGGTGGCGTCGCCGCCGGAATTCTTGCTGACGACGACATCGATGCGATGGTCGCGCAGAAGTTCGACCTCCGCTTCCACGGCAAACGGGCCGCGGGCGAGCAGGTAGGCGACGTCGGGGGCGGCAAGCGGCGGATCGACGGGATCGACGCTGCGCACGAGATAGTGGTGCTGCGGCGCGGCATCGAAGGCCTTCGCCTCCTGGCGGCCGATGGCGAGGAACACGCGACGCGGTGCTTCGCCGAGCGCGCTGACCGCCTCGGCCATCGTGGCGACGCACGTCCAGCGGTCGCCCTCCACCGCATCCCAGCCGCGCCGCTCCAGCCGCAGCAGCGGGATGCCGGTCGCCGCGCTGGCGGCGCGGGCATTGGCGGAGATCTGCCGGGCGAAGGGATGCGTCGCGTCGATCAGGAGATCGATGGAATTCTCGCAAAGATAGGCCGAAAGTCCCTCGACGCCGCCGAAGCCGCCGGTACGGACGGGCACGGGCTGCGGCACGGGATCGAGCGTGCGGCCGGCGAGCGACAGCGTGACGGCAAGATCGGCCCTGCCGGCGAGCGCACCGGCAAGGTCGCGCGCCTCCGCCGTGCCGCCCAAGATGAGGATGCGTCGCTTGTCCACGCCTGATCAGCCCCTTTCGACAGCCGCTCCCTGGCTTTCCATCGTCGGGATCGGCGAAGACGGTCTAGCCGGTCTCGGCGATGAGGCCAAGGCCGCGATCGGCCGCGCCGAAATCGTCTTCGGCGGCGCGCGGCACCTGGAGCTAGCCGACGCGGCGATCCGCGGCGTGCGCCACGGCTGGCTCAGCCCCTTCGAACGCTCGGTGGAGGCGGTTCTGGCCGCGCGGGGCCGGCCCGTCGCCGTGCTCGCCTCGGGCGATCCGTTCTTCTACGGCGTCGGCGTCACGCTTTCCCGGCGCATCGCGCGGGCGGAGATGCGCGTCTTCCCGGCGCCCTCCGCCTTCAGCCTTACCGCATCGCGCATGGGCTGGGCCCTGCAGGACACGGTCTGCGTTTCGCTGCACGGCCGTCCCGTCGATCTCATCCGCCCGTACCTCCACCCCGGCTGCCGCATCCTGGCGCTGACCTCGGACAGCGACGGGCCGGCGGTGCTTGCCGCCCTGCTGACGGAAAGCGGTTTTGGCGGCTCGGCGCTGACCGTGCTGGAAGCGCTCGGCGGCGCGCGGGAGCGGGTGAGCCACCATCAGGCCGGCCGGTTCGCCCTCGACGGAGCTGACATGCTGAATGTCTGCGCGGTGGAGGTTGTCGCCGGAGATGGCGCGCGGGTGCTCGCCTGCACGCCGGGCCTCGACGACGGACTGTTCGAGCATGACGGCCAGATCACCAAGCGCGAGGTGCGTGCGCTGACGCTCTCCGCACTTGCGCCGCGCCGCGGCGAGCTTCTCTGGGATATCGGCGCTGGCTCGGGCTCGATCGGCATCGAATGGATGCTGGCCGATCCGTCGCTCCGGGCCATCGCCATCGAGGGCCATGCGGAGCGGGCCGCCCGCATCCGCCGCAATGCCGGGCGCTTCGGCGTGCCGGGCCTTGCCGTGGTCGAGGGGGCGGCGCCGGAGGCGCTTGCGGGACTTGCCGCGCCGGACGCGATCTTCATCGGCGGCGGCGGCAGCGAGGCGGGCGTCATGCCGGCGGCGATCGGCGGCCTGAAGCCGGGCGGCCGACTTGTCGCCAATGCGGTGACGACGGAAATGGAAGCCGTGCTCCTCGCCCAGCATGCCCGGCTCGGCGGTTCGCTGATCCGGATCGACATCGCGCGCGCATCGCCCGTCGGGCAGATGACGGGCTGGCGGCCGGCCATGCCGGTCACGCAGTGGACGTGGGCGAAGCCGGCGCAACCTATCGAGGACGAGGAATGACCGTTCACTTCATCGGCGCCGGCCCCGGCGCTGCCGATCTCATCACCGTGCGCGGCCGCGATCTCATCGGCGCCTGCCCGGTCTGCCTCTATGCCGGTTCCATCGTGTCGCCGGAGCTCCTGCAATATTGCCCGCCGGGCGCGCGCATCGTCGATACGGCGCCGATGTCGCTCGACGAGATCGAGGCGGAATATCTGCGCGCCGCGGCGGCGGGCGAGGATGTGGCGCGGCTGCATTCCGGCGATCTCTCGGTCTGGAGCGCCGTCGCCGAGCAGATCCGCCGGCTGGAAAAGCACGGGCTCGCCTATACGCTGACGCCGGGCGTGCCCTCCTTTGCCGCTGCCGCCGCCGCGCTCGGCCGCGAGCTCACCATTCCCGCCGTCGCGCAGAGCCTCGTGCTCACCCGGGTCTCCGGCCGCGCCTCGCCGATGCCGAACCGCGAGACGCTTGAGAATTTCGGCGCGACGGGGGCGACGCTGGCGATCCATCTTGCCATCCACGCGCTGGACAAGGTCGTCCTGGACCTGACGCCGCTCTATGGCGCGGATTGCCCGGTGGCGATCGTGGTCAAGGCCTCCTGGCCCGATGAGCGCGTGGTGCGCGGCACGCTGGCCGATATCGTGGCGAAGGTCGCCGAGGAGCCGATCGAGCGCACGGCGCTGATCTTCGTCGGCCGCTCGCTTGGCGCGGAGGATTTTTGCGAAAGCTCGCTCTATGACCCCGCCTACCAGCGCCGGTTCCGGGGACGCGACGGGCTTTAGGCCAATAGGGCTTCGAAGGCGAGCGAGGCCCTTGAGCGGTAGCGCTCCTTGTGGCGGAGCAGGCGGAAGGCGCGTTCCGGCAGGTCGAAGGCGATGCGGGCCATGCGGCCGGCGGCAAGGTCGTCCTCCACGACGAATTCGGAGACCGCCGTCAGCGCCTGGCCGGCGAGCACGGCGCTGCGCACGGCTTCGTTGGAAGGCAGGGAGAGCGCGATGTCGAGTGCCTCCTCGGGCAACGCCGCCGTCAGGGCGCGCCGCGTGCCCGAGCCCGGCTCGCGCAGCACCCAGCGGGCGGCGGCCAGATCCTCCGCATCGATGCCGGGCTTGCCGGCGAGCGGATGGTCCGATGGCGCGACGATGACCACCCGGTCGCGCGCAATGATGCGCTGGGCGAGGGCAGGGTGGTCGATTTCGCCTTCGACGAAACCGAGCTCCGCCCGTCCGTCGAGAACCGCCTCGGCAGCCTCATCGGTATTGCCGCCGGTCAGGCGGATATCGATCGCCGGATAGGCGTCGCGGAAATGCATGAGACGCGGCGGCAGCCAGTAGCCGGCGACGGTCTGGCTGGCGGCGAGCGTCAGCGTGCCGCGTTTCAGGCCGCCGATCTCGGTGAGGAAGAGGTCCGCACTGCCCGCCCGTGCCAGCGTCGCCCGCGCCTCCGGCAGGAAGGCCTCACCCGTCTCGGTCAGCTCGATCCGCCGCCCCGTGCGGTGGAACAGCGCGATGCCGTAGCGCTCCTCCAGCACGCGGATCGCCGAGCTGACGGCCGAGGGGGTGAGGTTCAGCGCGTCGGCGGCCTTCGTCAGGTGCTCCCGTTCCGCCACGGCGACGAAGATCCGGAGCTGTTCCAGCGTCATCATCTGTTCGATCCAGTCGAATGAAATGTCCGATATTTACCGATGGATCGAATAGGTTTTCAAGCGCATCGTCCGCGCATGGAAAATTCACCTAACAAAGCAGCAATCCTTGGAATTCGCGTACTTCTGCCCGGCGTGCTCCTGTCCGGCTTCGTGTCGGGCCTCGCGGTGCTCGCCGAACGGCTGGAAATACGGCTTGCCGGCGGGGCGTGGATCGAGGCGCTCGTGCTGGCGATCCTCCTCGGCGCCGCCTGTCGGCTGCTGCTGAGGCGGCCGGCTGTGTTCGATCCCGGCATCGCCTTCTCCGCGAAATACTTCCTCGAGATCGCGATCGTACTTCTCGGCGCGGGCGTCAGCGCCACGGCGATCGCCGGCATGGGCTGGCCGCTGATCGGGGCGATCGCGGCGGTGGTGGGCGTGGTGCTCCTGGCAAGCTATGCCATCGGGCGCGGCCTCGGCCTCTCCCGCACCGTCGCGCTGCTGGTCGCCTGCGGCAATTCGATCTGCGGCAATTCCGCGATCGCCGCGACGGCGCCGGTCATTCGCGCCGATGCGGAGGACGTCGCCTCCTCCATCGCCTTCACCGCCGTTCTCGGCATGGTCACGGTGCTGCTGCTGCCGGTGCTGGTGCCGCTGCTCGGCCTGTCGGCGACGGGCTACGGCGTGATGGCGGGCATGACGGTCTATGCGGTGCCGCAGGTGCTGGCGGCCACCGCCCCGGTCTCCGCGCTCAGCATCCAGATCGGCACCTTCGTCAAGCTCGTGCGCGTGCTGATGCTGGGGCCGGTGATCTTCCTCCTGTCGCTTGCCGCGGGAAAGGAGAGCGGCCGTCGTCCGGCGCTGCACCGGCTGGTGCCGTGGTTCATCCTCGGCTTCCTCGCCATGCTCGCCGCGCGCAGCTTCGGGGTGATCGATGCGGGGCTTGCCGAAGGCTTGGCGCGTGCCGCGACCGTGCTGACGATCCTCTCCATGGCCGCCCTCGGGCTCGGCATCGACCTCAGGCGCGTGATGCGGGCAGGCCCGCGGGTGACGGCCGCGGTCGTCCTGTCGCTCGGCGTGCTGGTCGTCGTGAGCTACGGAATGGTCGTGCTTTTGAACCTTGCGACGGCCTGAGGAAGCTCAGGCCGCGTTTTCCCGCGCGGTCACCGGCACATAGTTGAGCACCGGGCCGAGCCAGCGCTCCACCTCCGTGACGGCCATGCCCTTGCGGCGGGCATAGTCCTCCACCTGGTCCCGCTCCACCTTGGCGACGCCGAAATAGTAGCTTTCCGGCGAGGCGATGTAGAGGCCGGAGACGGAGGAGCCGGGCCACATCGCATAGCTTTCGGTGAGCTCGACGCCGATTTCCGTCTCGGCATCGAGCAGGCGGAAGAGCGTCGTCTTTTCCGTATGATCCGGCTGGGCGGGGTAACCCGGCGCGGGGCGGATGCCGGCATAGGGCTCGCCGATGAGGTCGGTGGGCGAGAAGGTTTCCTCCGCATAGCCCCAGAGCTCCTTGCGCACATATTCGTGCATGCGCTCGGCGAAGGCCTCGGCGAAGCGGTCGGCGAGCGCCTTGACGAGGATCGAGTTGTAGTCGTCGTTCGCCCGCTCGAAGCGTTCGGCAATGGCGATCTCGCCGATGCCGGCCGTCACGACGAAACCGCCGAGATAGTCGTGCTTGCCGCTGTCGAGCGGCGCGACGAAATCGGAGAGCGCCACGTTCGGCCGCCCGTCGCGCTTGGAAAGCTGCTGGCGCAGCGTGAAGAAGGTGGCAAGTTCCTTGCTCCGCGTCTCGTCGGTGAAGAGGCGGATGTCGTCGCCGACTGTGCCGGCCGGCCAGAAGCCGACGACGGCCTTCGGCGTGAACCATTTTTCCGAAATGATCTTCTCCAGCATCGCCTGGGCATCGGCAAAGAGCTGGCGGGCGGCAGGCCCCTGCTTCTCGTCGTCGAGGATCTTCGGATAGACGCCCTTCAGCTCCCAAGTCTGGAAGAACGGGGTCCAGTCGATATAGCCGGCAAGCTCCGCCAGGTCCCAGTCCTGGAAGACGCGGGTGCCGAGGAAGGAGGGCGTCTTCGGCTCATAGGCGGACCAGTCCGCCCTGAAGGCGTTGTCGCGGGCCCTGGCGATCGGCAGGCGCTGCTTTTCCGCCTCGCTGCGCGCATGCGCATCGGCGACCTTGCGATATTCGGCTTCCAGCGTCTCGACATAGCCGGACTTCATCTCCGGCGACAGCAGGGAGCTGACCACCCCGACGGCGCGGCTGGCGTCGGTGACGTAGACCGCCTGGCCGCGGTCGTAGCGCGGATGGATCTTCACCGCCGTGTGCACACGGCTCGTCGTCGCCCCGCCGATGAGGAGCGGGATGTCGAAGCCTTCGCGCTCCATCTCCGCGGCGACATGCACCATCTCGTCGAGCGAGGGGGTGATGAGGCCGGAGAGGCCGATGATGTCGACCTTCTCCGCCCTCGCCGTCTCGAGGATCTTCGTCGCCGGCACCATGACGCCGAGGTCGATGATCTCGTAATTGTTGCAGGCGAGCACGACGCCGACGATGTTCTTGCCGATATCGTGCACGTCGCCCTTGACGGTCGCCATCAGGATCTTGCCCGCGCTCTGCCGTTCGCCGCCGCCGCCGCCATTGGCGAGCTTTTCGGCCTCCATGTAGGGCAGCAGCACGGCGACGGCCTGCTTCATCACGCGGGCGGATTTGACGACCTGCGGCAGGAACATCTTTCCGGCGCCGAAAAGGTCGCCGACGACGTTCATGCCGGCCATCAGCGGGCCTTCGATGACGTGCAGCGGGCGTTCGGCGTTCTGCCGTGCCTCCTCCGTGTCGATCTCGACGAATTCGGTGATGCCGTTGACGAGGGCGTGTTCGAGGCGCTTCTCGACGGGCCAGTCGCGCCAGGCGAGGTCGCGTTCCCTGGCTTCCTTGCCGGCCGCGCCCTTGAAGCGCTCGGCGATGTCGAGCATGCGCTCGGTGGCGGTGCCGCCGGCCTTCGGCACGCGGTTCAGCACCACGTCCTCGCAGGCTTCGCGCAGCTCAGGCTCGATCGTGTCGTAGACGGCGAGCTGGCCGGCATTGACGATGCCCATGTCCATGCCCGCCTGGATGGCGTGGTAGAGGAAGACGGCGTGCATCGCCTCGCGCACCGGCTCGTTGCCGCGGAAGGAGAAGGAAAGGTTGGAGACGCCGCCGGACACATGGACATGCGGAAGCGTCGCGGTGATCTCGGCCGTCGCCTCGATGAAGTCGACGCCGTAATTGTCGTGCTCCTCGATGCCCGTCGCGATGGCGAAGATGTTGGGGTCGAAGACGATGTCCTCCGGCGCAAGGCCGGCGACCTCGGTGAGCAGCCTGTAGGCCCGGGTGCAGATCTCCACCTTGCGTGCCTTCGTGTCGGCCTGGCCCTTCTCGTCGAAGGCCATGACGACGACGGCGGCGCCATAGGCGCGCACGAGTTTCGCATGGTGCAGGAAGGCCTCTTCGCCCTCCTTCAGCGAGATGGAATTGACCAGCGGCTTGCCCTGCACGCATTTCAGGCCCGCCTCGATCACCTCCCATTTCGACGAATCGATCATCACCGGAACGCGCGCGATGTCGGGCTCGGCGGCGATGAGGTTGAGATATTCCACCATCGCCCTCGTGGAATCGATCAGGCCCTCGTCCATGTTGATGTCGATGACCTGCGCGCCGTTCGCCACCTGGTCGCGGGCGACATCGAGCGCCGCGGCATAGTCGCCCGCCGTGATCAGCTTGCGGAACTTCGCCGAGCCGGTGACGTTGGTGCGCTCGCCGACATTCACGAAGGGGATGGCCTCGGTCAGCGTGAAGGGTTCGAGGCCCGAGAGGCGCATGTGGCGCGGGATGTCGGGGATTTCGCGTGGCGCGTGGCGCGCGGCGGCCGCGGCGATGGCACGGATATGGTCCGGCGTCGAGCCGCAGCAGCCGCCGACGATGTTGACGAGGCCATCGCGCATGAAGCCCTCGATCTGCGCGGCCATTTCCTCCGGCGTCTCGTCATATTTGCCGAAGGCGTTCGGCAGGCCGGCATTGGGATAGGCGCAGACGAAGGTCTGGGCGACGGACGAGATCTCCGCGAGATGGGCGCGCATGGCATTGGCGCCGAGCGCGCAGTTGAGGCCGATGGAGAAGGGCTCGGCGTGGCGCACCGAGTTCCAGAAGGCCTCGGGCGTCTGGCCGGAGAGTGTGCGGCCGGAAAGGTCGGTGATCGTGCCCGAGATCATGACGGGCAGTTCGATGCCCCTTTCCTCGAAGACCGCGCGGGTGGCGAAGATCGCCGCCTTGGCGTTCAGTGTGTCGAAGATCGTCTCGATGAGGATGATGTCGGCGCCGCCGTCGATGAGGCCGCGCACCTGGTCGGCATAGGCGATGCGCAGATCGTCGAAGGTGACGGCGCGGTAGCCGGGATTGTTGACGTCCGGCGAGATGGAGGCGGTACGGTTCGTCGGGCCGAGCGCGCCGGCGACGAACCGGCGGCGGCCGTCCTTCTCGGCGGCCCTGAGGCCGGCGCGGCGGGCAAGACGCGCGCCGTCGCGGTTGAGCTCGTAGACCATGTCCTCCATGCCGTAGTCGGCCTGGGCGATGGTCGTGGAGGAGAAGGTGTTGGTCTCGAGGATATCCGCGCCGGCGAGCGCATAGCGGTAGTGGATGTCCTCGATCGCCGCCGGCTGGGTCAGCGTCAGGAGATCGTTGTTGCCCTGCTGGTGGCACGCGCAGTCGCCGAAGCGGTCGCCGCGGAAATCCTCCTCCACCAGCTTGAGCGTCTGGATTTCCGTGCCCATGGCGCCGTCGAGCACGAGGATGCGCTCGCGCGCGGCGGCCTTGAGGGCGGCGAGGATCTCGCGTCCGTCGCGCGGCGGCAGTTCGGGGCCGAACAGGGTGTCCAGGTGCGATTTGGCCATGGCAAAGCCCTCCGGTGCAATAATCCTGCATCGGAGATCACATAAAGATATCTTTATGTCAATATGTCTTTATGCGGCCGTGATCAGTGCATCAGCCGATCCGACCCGGCCAGCGAGGCGAAAAGCGCCTTCAGGCGGGCGATATCCGGATCGACGTTTTCGTAGCGCGAAAGTTTCTGCACCTCCTTCAGCGCCTCGACGGCGAGGTCGGCGCCGCGCGGCTGCCAGAGCAGCCAGGAGATGAAGATGGATTCCGGCTTTCCGGTGCCGGCAGGACCGTCATTGGTGATGGCAAGCATTTTCTTCCCCAATCGGAAAATTGGGGGATGACCGGACGCACGCTGCTGGAACGTCGCCGCGGGGCGACAAGCAAGCGCACCACTGGGACACCCCGCCCATGGACGTTACGACTGTCAGGGCAGGTCTCCTGGCTTGCGGGTCATCGCGTCTGTCTCGCCTTCCCGGTGACATCCACCAGTGGCCTGGAGCGACAGCAGCTCGCCGTTCACAGTTGCGGGGGCAGCGCCGGTCTTGGCGCTCCTTTCGGAGCATCGCACCGGCTTCCCTCTTAGCCTCCGAGCCCAATCGACTCGGAAGACCCTGACGCCGGCAGACTGGCTTGGGCGGGGCTGCAAGTCAATGGCGGGATCGCTCATGCACAGCCCGGCACGGGCACCCGGAACTTTTGTCGGTCTCGCGCATTTGGCATCAGCCCGTCCTATGCGCCCCTTCGCCCGATACGCGGAGCGCGCGATTCACCAAAACCGCAGATGAGGGTCAATGCTGCGCCATCCGGTCCTGTTGACATGTTGCAAGTCTCTGTCCTTACGGCTAAAAAATGCCGTTTTCATGCACCACGCGGCCAGGATGCCAACCAGCGTGTCGCTTGAGCCATGTCCACCCCAGCCGCGTCGTCCGGGCGCCGTTTGGTCCCATGGCTGATCGCGGCACCGAGATGAAGCCTGCCCGCAAAAAACCGTTCGGCACAAAGGCCGTTGCCGGATGGTTCAACATGGCCGGATCCAGAATCAGAAACATGCCCCTTCACAATACGCCGCAAGCCTCCTCGCGCGACGCTGACGCCAAGCAGATCGACTATAACGATTCGATCCGCGCCACCTATCTGACGCTGGAGGAGCTGGCCGATTGCGGCGAGGCCCTGGCGCGCGACAAGAGCGCGCCGCTTCCCGGCTTCCAGCCCTTCGAATTCCGCGCCCGGCACAAGGAAAACGAGAAGGAAATCTTCCGCGTCTATCGCGCCACGGCCAAGGATGTCGAGGCGGGTGCCCAGATCACCCCGGCGGCCGAATGGCTGCTCGACAACTACTATGTCGTCGAAGAGGCGATCCAGGAGGTCCGCCGCGACTTCCCGCGCCGCTTCTATCGCCAGCTTCCGACCATCGAGATCGAAGGGCAGGTGATGCCGCGCACGCTGGCGCTCGCCTGGCTCTATGTCGCGCATACCCATAGCGGCGTCTCGCATGAGGGCCTCACCGCCTTCGTGCAGGGCTTCCAGAAGATCGACGCGCTGAAGATCGGGGAACTCTGGGCGCTGCCCTCCTTCATCCGCTTCGTGCTGCTGGAGAACCTGCGCCGCATTTCCAGCCGCGTCGAGCGCTCGCGCAAGATGCGCTTCAAGGCCAATGAGGTGGCCGACGAGCTGATCCGCCTCAACGATCCGGAAAAGTCCATCGCGCATCTCCAGACGCTGGAAAGCTTCATCGAGGACAACACCTTCGTCATCCAACTGCTCTATCGCCTGCGTGACGGCCTGCAGGCCTCCGGCGCGGTGATCCAGTGGCTGGAGCGCAAGATCGAGAGCCGCGGCAGCGACCTCGAGGAGCTGATCGTCGCGGAGAACAACCGGCTTTCCTCCGGCAATGTCACGATGAGTTCGCTCATCAAGAGCCTTCGCGCGGTGGACGACACGGAATGGCCCGTCTGGTTCGAGAGCGTCAGCCGCCTCGACGAGGCGCTCCGCCAGGGGTCCGACTACAGCGACCTCGATTTCGGCTCGCGCAACAAGTACCGCAACACGATCGAGCGTTTCGCCCGCCGCTCCGGCAAGTCCGAGCTGGAGGTGACCGAGACGGCGCTGGCGATGACGGCGGAAGACGCCGCGGCGCATGTCGAGGATCTCGACTACGAGGCCAATGTCGCCGCTTTCCTCGTCGGCAAGAAGCGCAAGCTGCTGGAAAAGCGCATCGGCTACCGGCCGTCGATCGTCCAGCGCATCGTGCGCTTCGGCCGCAAGCTCGACTGGTTCGCCATTGCCGGGCCCAACATCATCCTGACGCTTCTGGCGATGATCGCGGTCTATTATTTCCTCGATCAGCTCGATATCCCGGATGGCGCCTGGCTGATCATGCTGGTGCTCTTCGCGCTGCCGGCCTCCGAGGGCGCGACGGGCCTCTTCAACACGCTCGTCACCTTCTTCGTCACGCCGTCCCGCCTTGTCGGCTACGAGTTCAAGGACGGCATTCCCGAGGATGCGCGCACGCTCGTCGTCGTGCCGTGTCTGATCTCCAAGCGCGACCATGTCGACGAGCTGGTCCGCAACCTCGAAGTCCACTACCTCGCCAATCCGCGCGGCGAGATCTATTTCGCCCTTCTCAGCGATTGGGCGGACAGCCAGGTGGAGGAATCTCCCGCCGACCTCGACGTGCTCGACTATGCCAAGCGCGAGATCGCGACGCTTTCGGCGCGTTATGCCTATGACGGCCGCACGCGCTTCTATTTCCTGCACCGCCGCCGCCTCTACAATCCGTCCGAAGGCTGCTGGATGGGCTGGGAGCGCAAGCGCGGCAAGCTGCACGAGCTGAACCTCCTCTTGCGCGGCGACGGCGACACGACCTTCCTGCCGGGCGCGAACATCGTGCCGGCGGACGTGAAATACGTCATGACGCTCGATTCCGACACGCGCCTGATGCGCGATGCGGTGACGAAGCTCGTCGGCAAGCTGCACCACCCGATCAACCGCCCGGTCATCGATGCGGAAAAGGGCGAGGTCACCGCCGGCTACAGCATCCTGCAGCCGCGCGTCACGCCGTCACTGACGACGGGCAAGGAAGCCTCGACCTTCCAGCGCATCTTCTCCGCCGACCGCGGCATCGACCCCTATGTCTTCACCGTGTCCGACGTCTACCAGGATTTCGTCGGGGAAGGCACGTTCACCGGCAAGGGCCTCTACCATGTCGACGCCTTCGAGACGGCGGTGAAGGGCCGGATCGAGGAGAATTCCGTCCTCAGCCACGACCTGCTCGAAGGCTCGCTCGCCCATTGCGCGCTGGTGACGGATGTCGAGCTCGTCGAGGACTTCCCGACCCGCTACGGCACCGAGACCTCGCGGCAGCATCGCTGGGCGCGCGGCGACTGGCAGCTGCTGTCCTACATCTTCGGCCCGTCGAGCGGCATTTCCATGCTCGGCCGCTGGAAGATGTACGACAACCTGCGCCGCAGCCTCATCCCGATCGGCTGGCTCGTCGCCTCGGTCATGGGCTGGTACTACATGGAGCCGCGCCAGGCGCTGGTCTGGCAGCTCGTGCTGATCTTCCTGCTCTTCGTCGCCCCGACGCTCTCGCTGATTTCCGGCGTCATGCCGCGCCGCAACGATATCGTCGCCCGGGCTCATGTGCATCGCGTGATCTCCGATATACGCGCGGCGAACGCGCAGGTGGCGCTGCGCATCGCCTTCATCGCCCATTCGGCCGCGCTGATGGCCGACGCCATCGTGCGTTCGCTCTACCGCACCCTCGTCAGCCGCAAGCTGATGCTGGAATGGCGCACGGCCGCGCAGGCCGACAGCGCGGCGCGCGGCGGCATCCTCGCCCATTACAAGTCGATGTGGCAGGCTCCGGCGCTCGCGGCCCTGTCCGTGGCGCTCGCCATGGTTTCCGACACTGGCCTTCCCTTCATCGGCATTCCCTTCGCGCTCGTCTGGGCGCTCTCGCCGATGATTGCCTGGTATGTCAGCCAGACGGCCGAGACCGAGGACCAGCTCGTCGTCTCCGACTACGTCGCCAACGAGCTGCGCAAGATCGCGCGGCGCACCTGGCGCTACTTCGAGGAGTTCGTCACCGCCGAGCAGCACTACCTGCCGCCGGACAATTTCCAGGAAACGCCGCAGCCGGTGCTCGCCGAGCGCACCTCGCCGACCAATATCGGCGTCTACCTGCTCTCGGTCATCTCCGCCCGCGATTTCGGCTGGATCAGCTTCGAGGAGACGGTGCGCCGCCTCGAACAGACGATCGCCACCATCGACGGCATGCCGAAATATCGCGGCCATCTCTACAACTGGTATCGCACCAACACGCTGGAAACGCTGGGGCCGCGTTATGTCTCGGCGGTCGACAGCGGCAACCTCGCCGGCCACCTCATCGCTGTCTCCTCGATGTGCCGCGAATGGGCCGAAGCCCCCTCGGCGCATCTCCAGGGCAGCCTCGACGGCATCGGTGACGTCGCCTCGATCCTCTCCGAAACGCTGAAGGACCTGCCGGACGACCGGAAGACCGTGCGCCCGCTGCGCCGCCTCATCGAGGAGCGCATCGTCGGCTTCCACAATGCGCTCGCCGCCGTCAAGCGTGAGCACGAATTCGCCTCCATCCGCGTCATCAACCTCTCGGTGCTGGCGCGCGACGTCAACAAGCTGATCGTTAATCTCGACCACGAGATCAAGTCCGTCGAGAGCGGCGAGCTTGCCCGGTGGGCCGGCGCGCTGGTCTCCACCTGCGAGGCGCATATCGCCGACAGCGTCTTCGACCTCGGCAGCATCGAGGGCCTGCGCGAGCGCCTCGTCGTGCTGCGCGACCGCGCGCGCGACATTGCCTTCTCGATGGATTTCGGCTTCCTCTTCCGCCCGGAACGCCGGCTGCTGTCGATCGGCTACCGCGTCGAGACCAACGAGCTCGACGAGGCCTGCTACGACCTGCTCGCCTCCGAGGCGCGTCTCACCAGCCTCTTCGCCATCGCCAAGGGCGACCTTCCGACAGAACACTGGTACAAGCTCGGCCGTCCGGTCGTGCCGGTCGGCTCGCGCGGGGCGCTGGTCTCCTGGTCCGGCTCGATGTTCGAATATCTGATGCCGCCGCTCGTCATGCAGGAGCGCCAGGGCGGCATCCTGAACCAGACGAACAACCTCGTCGTCGTCGAGCAGATGAACCACGGCCGCCGTCTCGGCACCCCCTGGGGCATCTCCGAAGCGGCCTTCAACGCCCGCGACCACGAGCTGACCTACCAGTACACCAATTTCGGCGTGCCGACGCTCGGCCTGAAACGCGGTCTCGGCCAGAATGCCGTCATCGCGCCCTATGCCTCGCTTCTGGCGACGCAATATGCGCCCAAGGCGGCGCTGGAAAACCTCGAGCGCCTCAGGAAACTCGGCGCGCTCGGCGTCTACGGTTTCCACGATGCCGTCGATTTCACCCCGACCCGTGTGCCGGAGGGCAAGACCTGCGCCGTCGTGCGCAACTACATGGCGCACCATCACGGCATGTCGATCGCCGCCGTCGCCAATGTCGTTTTCAACGGCGCGCTGCGCGAGCGCTTCCACGCGGACCCCGTCATCGAGGCGGCCGAACTGCTGCTGCAGGAAAAGGCCCCGCGCGACATTCCGGTCATCAACGCCAAGCGCGAGCCGGAAACCGTCGGCAGCACGCAGGCCGACCTGCTGCGCCCGGAAATCCGCATCATCAAGGAACCCTTCTTCCGGGAGCGCGAGACCGTCTTCCTGTCGAACGGCCACTATGCCGTGATGCTGACGGCGACCGGTGCCGGTTATTCGCACTGGAACGGCCAGTCCGTCACCCGCTGGAAGCCCGATCCGACCGAGGATCGCTGGGGTTCCTTCCTCTTCCTGCGCGATACCGCGACGGGCGAGTGGTGGTCCGCCACCGCCGAGCCGAAGCGGGCCGAGGGCGAGGTGACCAAGACCCAGTTCGGCGACGACAAGGCGGAGTTCATCAAGACCGTCGGTACGCTGACGAGCGAGGTCGAGTGCATCGTCGCCACCGAGCACGATGCCGAAGGCCGCCGCCTGACGCTGCTCAACACCGGGCCGGAGGACCGCTTCATCGAGGTGACCTCCTATATGGAGCCCGTCATCTCGACCGACGATGCCGACAACGCCCATCCGCTGTTCTCGAAGATGTTCATCAAGACGGAGATCGGCAAGCGCGGCGACGTCATCCGCGCCGAGCGCCAGAAGCGCAATCCGAACGAGCCGGACATGTCGATCGCCCACCTCATCGTGGACAATGCCGGGCCCTCGCGCCGCACCGAGATCGAGACCGACCGCCGCCGCTTCATCGGCCGCGGCCGCTCGCTGGCGACCGCCGCCGCCTTCGATCCGGGCGCGCAGCTTTCCGGCACGGACGGCTTCACGCTCGATCCGGTCATGGCATTGCGCCGTGTCGTGCGCGTGCCGGCGGGCAAGAAGGTCAAGGTCATCTTCTGGACCATCGCGGCTCCGAGCCGCGCGGAAGTGGATGCCGCCATCGACCGCTACCGCCATCCGGACAGCTTCAACCACGAGATGATCCACGCCTGGACGCGCTCGCAGGTGCATATGCGCCATGTCGGCGTCACCTCGCAGGAAGCGGCGAGCTTCCAGATGCTCGGCCGCTACCTCACCTATCCGGACATGCACCTCAGAGCGGATACCGGCACGATCGTGAACGGCCTCACCGCCCAGTCGGCGCTCTGGCCGCTGGCGATCTCGGGCGATTTCCCGATCTTCGTGCTGCGCATCAATGACGAGATCGACGTGGAGGTCGCCCGCGAGGCGCTGCGCGCGCAGGATTACCTGCGCCACCGCGGCGTCATCGCCGATCTCGTCATCCTCAACGAGCGCGCCGCCTCCTACGCACAGGACATGCAGCACACGCTCGACCATATGTGCGAGAACCTGCGCATCCGCAGCCAGTCCGACGGTGCCCGCCAGCATGTCTTCACGGTGCGCCGCGACCTGATGGACGTCACCACCTGGCAGGCGCTGCTGGCGACGGCCCGCGCGGTCTTCCACGCCCGCAACGGCACGCTCTCCGACCAGATCGCCCGCACGGTCTCCCTCTTCGCGACGCCCCGCGGCGAGGAGGAGGCGAAGGCCGAGACGACGCCGGCACCCGTGCCGAAACTGCCGGCGTCCGCCGGCGAGCCGGTGGAGATCGACGGCAAGGGCCTCAGCTTCTGGAACGGTTTCGGCGGTTTCAACGAGGAGCGTCGGGAATATGCCGTGCGGCTTCGCGGCGGCGAGGCGACGCCCCAGCCATGGATCAACGTCATCGCCAACCCGCATTTCGGCTTCCATGTCTCGGCGGAAGGCGCAAGCTATACCTGGAGCCGCAATTCGCGCGACTTCCAGCTCACCCACTGGACCAACGATCCCGTCGTCAACCGCCCGGGCGAAGCCTTCTATGTCAGGGACAAGGAGCGCGGCACGGTCATGGCGCCCTTCGCAGCCTTGTCGCGGAAGAATTCGGTCCGGTTCGAGACGTGGCACGGCCTCGGCTATTCCGCCTTCCGCAGCTGGGAGGACGGTATCGAGCTCGACCTCGTGCAGACGGTCGATCCCGAGGATCCGGTCAAATATTCCCGCCTCGTCCTCAAGAACACGGGCGAGACGGAACGCAGCCTGACGGTCTACGGCTATGTCGAATGGGTGCTGGGCAACAACCCGGCGAAAACCGCGCCGTTCGTCTTGACCAGCCATGACGAGGAGAGCGGCGCGCTCTTTGCGACCAATCCCTACAGCTTCGATTTTTCCGGCCGGACCAGCTTCTTCGCCGTCGATGCGCCGGTGGCGGGCTTTACCGCCAGGCGCCGCGAGTTCATCGGCCGCGGCGGCGATATCGTGCTGCCGGGTGCCGTCGCCACGGGGCAGGCGCTGTCCGGCTCCGCCGAAGGCATCGGCGATCCCTGCGCGGCGCTGGCCGTCGATATCGTCCTGAAGCCGGGCGAGAAGCGCGAACTTCTCTTCGTGCTCGGCGATACCGCCGATGCGGAAAGTGCCCGGTCGCTCGCGGAAAAAAGCCGCGAGGCCGATTTCGACGATGTCATGGCCGCCGTCCGCGCCTATTGGAGCGATTTCACCGGCACGCTGCAGGTGAAGACGCCGGATGCGGCGCTGGACCGGATGGTCAATGACTGGCTGCCCTATCAGGCGCTCGGCTGCCGCATCCAGGCCCGCTCGGCCTTCTACCAGGCAAGCGGCGCCTACGGTTTCCGTGACCAGCTGCAGGACACATTGGCCTTCGTCCTGCACCGGCCGGAGCTTGCCCGTCGCCAGATCCTCAATGCGGCCGCGCGCCAGTTCGTCGAGGGCGACGTGCAGCACTGGTGGCTGCCCGACAGCGGCGCGGGCGTGCGCACCATGATCTCCGACGACGTGGTGTGGCTCGCCCATGCGGTGGAATATTACTGCCGCACCACCGGCGACCGGGCGATCCTCGACGAGACGCTGGCCTTCATCGAGGGCGCGCCGCTCGCCGAAGCCCAGCACGACGCCTTCTACACGCCGGAGCGCTCGGCGGAAGAAGCGCCGCTCTACGAGCATTGCGCCCGCGCGCTCGACCTTGCGCTCCGCCGCACCGGGGAGAACGGCCTGCCGCTCATTCTCGGCGGCGACTGGAACGACGGCATGAACCGCGTCGGCGAGGCGGGCAGGGGCACAAGCGTCTGGCTCGGCTGGTTCCTGGCCGGCACGCTCGGCGGCTTCATCTCCGTCGCCCGCGAGCGCGGCGATCACCAGCGCGCGGACCGGTGGCAGGAACATCTCGGCCGCCTCAAGGTGGTGCTGGAAACGACGGGCTGGGACGGCGCCTATTACCGCCGGGGCTATTTCGACGACGGCACGCCGCTCGGTTCGGCCGAGAATGCCGAATGCCGGATCGATTCGATCGCGCAGAGCTGGAGCGTCTTGTCCGGTGTCGGCGATCCGGCGCGCTCGCGGCAGGCGATGGACGCGGTCATGGCCGAGCTGGTCGACCGGGAGAACGGCGTCATCCGCCTGTTCACCCCGCCCTTCGTCGAGACGCCGCAGGATCCGGGCTATATCAAGGCCTATCCGCCGGGCGTGCGGGAGAATGGCGGCCAGTACACCCATGCCTCGACCTGGGTCGTGCTGGCGCTTGCCCGCCTCGGCCGGGCGGAGGACGCCTGGACCTGCTTCAACATCCTCAATCCCGTCAACCACGCGCTGACGCCTGAAGCCGCCGAGCTTTACCGGGTCGAACCCTATGTCGTCGCCGCCGATGTCTATGGCGAGGGCGAGCGCACCGGGCGCGGCGGCTGGACCTGGTATACGGGTTCGGCGGGCTGGCTCTACCGCGCGGCGGTGGAAGGCATCCTGGGCATCCGCAAGGAGGGGGATCGCCTCTTCGTCAATCCGGTGCTGCCGGCGGCGTGGAACGGTTACGAGGCGACGCTCGACCTTGAGGGCAGGAAACTGTCGATCCGCGTCGAGCGCGCCGGCGACGGCGGATGGCAGGCAAGTGTGAACGGCTCTGTCATCAAATCTTCAAACGAGGGCTATTTGCTCTGATCCACGCCAAGTGGATCAGAGCATCATGACAGACAGACATGGACCGACGGGCGTCGTGCCGCGGCAACGCGACACGCGCCTCGACGTCTTCCGGGCGCTTGCCCTCCTGACGATCTTCGTCAACCACGTTCCGGGCCAGTATCTGGAGCACCTGACGCACAAGAATTTCGGCTTCTCCGATTCGGCGGAGGCCTTCGTGCTGATCTCGGGCATGTCGGTCGGCCTTGCCTACGGCGCGCGCTTCGCCATCGGCGAGCGTCTGGCGGTGACGCTGCGCATCCTGCGCCGGGCGCTGACGCTCTATGTCGCCCATATCATGACGAGCGTCATCACCTTCGCCATCTTCGCCGGCGGGGCGTTGTGGTTCGGCCGGCCGGACCTGTTGTCGGAAATCAACCTGCGTGCCGTCGTCGACCGCACGGAACAGGGCGTCGTCAGCATGGTGCTGCTCGGCCACCAGTTCGGCTACAACAACATCCTGTCCATGTATGCCGTGGTGCTCCTGATGCTGCCGGGCTTCCTCTGGCTCTACCAGCGCAGCGCCGTGCTGTTGCTCGCCGTTTCCGGCACGCTCTGGCTCTGTGCCGGCCTCTGGCGGATCGCGCCGTCGAATTTCCTCGATGACGGTTACTGGTTCCTCAATCCGCTCTCCTGGCAGTTCCTCTTCGTTATCGGCATGGTCGGCGTGCTGCGCGCCAGGGGGAAGGGGATTCCCCGTCATCCGATCCTGATGGTGCTGTCGGCTGCCTACCTCGCCGTCTCGCTGGCCTGGGTCGTGTTCTCCTGGTGGAACATCGACCTCTCCTACGGCCTGCCGGCGGTGCTGACCGGCTTCGACAAGACGTTCCTCTCGACGACCCGTCTTCTCCACGTGCTGGCAGGGGCCTATCTGGTGGCGACGATTCCGGTTCTCTCCAGCTGGGCCGCCCTGCCGCTCTCCCATCCGCTGGTCGCGATCGGGCGGCATTCGCTGGCCGTCTTCATCTTCGGCACGATCCTCGCCATGGCGGGGCAGGTGATGATGTTCGTGACGGGCAAGAACCCGGTCCTCGGCACGCTCTATGCGCTTCTCGGCATCGCGCTGCACGTCGCCTATGCGCGTTACCTCGACTGGCAGGCCGCCGTGATCGCCCAGAACGCAAAACGGCAGGGCCTTCAGGCCCTGCCGGTCAAAAGCGATACGCCGAAGCAGTGACGACGGTGTTCAGGCGGCGGTGTGGCTCTTGCGCACGTCGTCGTCGGTCAGGATGCCGCTGGCGCGCAGCAGGGCGGCGAAGCGGCCGTTGCTCTGGCTGAGATCGTTGAACGTGCCCATTTCGGCGATCTTGCCGTGATCCATGAAGACGACGAGGTCGGCCTCGCGGACCGTCGAGAGGCGGTGCGCGATGATGAAGGTCGTGCGGTTGCGGCGCAGCTGGTCGATCGCCGCCTTCACGCGCGCCTCCGTTTCCACGTCGAGCGCGCTGGTCGCCTCATCGAGCACGAGGATCGGCGCGTTCTTCAGGATCGCGCGGGCAATCGCGATGCGCTGGCGCTCGCCGCCCGACAGGCGGTTGCCGCGCTCGCCGACATGGGTCTCGTAGCCGCCCTGGCGCGAGGCGATGAAGTCGCCCGCCGCGGCCGCTTCGGCCGCCGCCTCGATTTCCGCCTGCGTCGCGCCTTCGCGGCCGAGGCGGATATTGTCGGAGATCGAGCGGTTGAGCAGGCCCGCATCCTGGAAGACGGTGGCGATCGAGCGGCGCAGCGACTTGCGCGTCACCGTGGAGATGTCGACGCCGTCGATGAGGATCTGGCCGGACTTCGGCTCGTAGACGCGCTGCAGCAGGTTGACGAGCGTCGTCTTGCCGGCGCCCGTCGGGCCGACGATGGCAACGGTCTGGCCGGCCTCCACCGTGAAGGAGACGTCGCTGACGCCCTGGGTGGCATTGGCGAAGTCGAAGCTGACATTGCGGTATTCGACCTTGCCCTTGACCTCGCCGAGATCACCGGCGCCGGTTGGCTCCTCGCGGTCCTTGACGGCGTCTTCCAGCGTGAAGAAGTCCTCCAGCTTGGCGCGGGCCTCGAAGATCTGCGTGGCGAAAGCCTTCATCTGGTCGAGGCGCCCGATGAGGAGGCCGGCGAAGCCAATGAAGGCGATGACGTCGCCCACCTTGATCTCGCCCCGCTGCACCAGCACCGTGCCGATGACGAGGATGGTCATCATCGAGATCGTCGAGGCGATGCGGTTCAGCGCGCTCGCCAATGCCCACCAGTCAAGCACCGGATACTGTGCATTGATCAGCCGCTCGGCAAAGCGTTTCAGCTCCCGCGTTTCGGCTTCGATGCGGTTGTAGCTGTGCACGACCGAGACGTTGCTGATCGAGTCCGACACATGGGAGAAGACGGTGTGGTAGTGGTTTTCGACCGAGGCCTGGCCTTCGCGCGTGCGGTTCATCACCACCTTGCCGATGATGACATAGGCGACGCCGAGCACCACCAGCACCAGCGAGAGGCGATAGTCCATCGCAAACGCGGTGGGGATGAGCAGGACGAGCGCGACGGCGGTGGCAAGGTGCGTGCGCATGAATTCGAGCCACAGGCCGAACAGCGTCTCGCAGGCACGCAGCAGCGTGTGCAGCGCATTGGAGGTGCCGCGCTGGCTATGCCAGGCGAGCGGCATGGAGATGATGCGGCCGAAGGCTTCCGTCAGCAGGCTCGCCCGCCGGCCATGCGCCAGCCGGTCGGCCTCGCGCGCGACGAGCACGAAGGCGATCGTGTTGAACAGGCCGAAGCCCGCCCACAGGAGCAGCATGGGCGTCACGTCGCCCTTGGTGGAAATGGCATCGATGATGCGGCCGAACAGAACCGGCTCGGCAATGGTGATCACCGCGAGCACGATGTTGGCGACGACCACCGAGCCGACACGAAGCTTGTAGACCCCAAGATAGCTGAGGGCTCTTGCATAAACCTGAAACAAAGACACGAATGCGGGCCTTTCCGGCGATACCTGTTGTGCGGTGCAGCGTTGGCACCCTTTGTCCCTTGGCTCAGCGTATTAATCAGCGGAAGGGGCAAAAGTTCTTCGTGGTCAAGCAAATTTCATGACTCGACTGAAATCTTGCGTGATTATGCGATTTCACGCCCTCAATGCATGCAAAGCGATTGATTTTCGCGCCGCCTTCCTGCCATCTGTCAGACGGGGAAAATGAATGGGGCGCTTGGGCCGATTGCGGCCGGGTTCAGCTTTATCAGTTGGTTAACAAAGCTATTCAAGCGCGGGGCACATGAAGATCAACTTGCTGGTGCAGTTTCTTGCACTGATCGACGAGTTGCGCGGCCGGGAGGAAACCACGGCCGAGTTCGAGCGTCTCATCAAGTTGTACGGGTTCGACTACTACGGCCTTCTCCAGGCGCCGAGGCCGGTCGAGAGCCCGCCGAGCCTGCTGCTCGCCGGGCGTTGGCCCAAGGGCTGGCCGGAAACCTATCTGCGCAAGCGCTACATGCAGGTCGATCCGACGATGCGTTATCTCGGCCATGCGCAGGCGGGTTTCCGCTGGCGCGACACGCTCGGCGCCTTCCGTCTCAGTCCCCATCGCAAACGCATGGAGCGCATGATGGTGGATGCCCGCCAGAACGGGCTGGAGGACGGCTATGTGTTTCCCGTCCACGGCCGGCGGGGGCTTCTCGGCAGCCTCAGCCTCGGCGGCAAGCCGATCGACCTGGAAAGCGTGGAGATCGGGCTGTTCGACAGCATTGCGCGGCGGCTCTACTGGAAGCTCATCCATGTCGCCGATCCGGAGGCCGCCGCCCGCCTTTCCGCCGTGGTGGACGTGGAACTGACGCGCCGCGAAATGGAGGCGCTCAGCCTCCTGGCCGAAGGCATGACCTCCCACGATATCGGCCGGGTGCTCGGCATTTCCAGCCATACGGTGGACTGGTACATGAACGGGATCCAGGAGAAGCTGGGCGCGCGCAACCGCCACCATGCCATCGCCCTCGCCTTCCGGCTGGGGCTCGTTTCCTGAGCCGCCGCGGCTCACCGCGCTTTGCGAAAACGTTTCATCCGTCCGGTTTTGCGCAATTCCGTTGCGCTATGCCCCGGCGTGCCTTTGCGGAACTTGCTCTCCACGCCGCAAATCTTTCGCCGGATGGCGACTCCAAAATTGAACTTTGAAAATTACCCGCTAATAATCCTCTTCGCGGGTGCAGCATTTCCCGCTTCCAAGTCATTGAGGAGTCCGACTTGCCCATTTCCAAGATCCTTGTCGCCAACCGTTCAGAAATCGCCATCCGTGTGTTCCGCGCGGCCAATGAACTGGGGCTCAAAACGGTCGCGATATGGGCGGAAGAGGACAAGCTGGCGCTGCACCGCTTCAAGGCGGACGAGAGCTACCAGATCGGCCGAGGCCCGCATCTGACGCGCGATCTCGGCCCTATCGAGAGCTATCTTTCCATCGACGAGGTGATCCGCGTCGCCAGGCTTTCGGGGGCCGATGCGATCCATCCCGGCTACGGCCTGCTGTCGGAAAGCCCGGAATTCGTCGATGCCTGCGATGCCGCCGGCATCACCTTCATCGGCCCGCGGCCGGATACGATGCGCCAGCTCGGCAACAAGGTCGCCGCCCGCAATCTTGCCATTTCTGTCGGCGTGCCGGTCGTGCCGGCCACCGATCCGCTGCCCGACGACGAGAAGGAAATCCATCGCCTTGCCGCCGAGATCGGCTATCCCGTCATGCTGAAAGCCTCCTGGGGCGGCGGCGGACGCGGGATGCGCGCCATCCGCGACCCGAAGGACCTGATCCGCGAGGTGACGGAGGCCAAGCGCGAGGCCAAGGCCGCCTTCGGCAAGGACGAAGTGTATCTCGAAAAGCTCGTCGAGCGCGCCCGCCACGTCGAGAGCCAGATCCTCGGCGACACGCATGGCAATGTCGTGCATCTCTTCGAGCGCGACTGCTCCATCCAGCGCCGCAACCAGAAGGTCGTCGAACGCGCGCCGGCGCCCTATCTTTCGCAGGTGCAGCGCCAAGAGCTTGCCGATTATTCGCTGAAGATCGCCCGCGCCACCAACTATGTCGGCGCCGGCACGGTCGAATACCTGATGGATGCCGATACCGGCAAGTTCTACTTCATCGAGGTCAATCCGCGCATCCAGGTCGAGCATACGGTCACGGAAGTCGTCACCGGCATCGACATCGTCAAGGCGCAGATCCATATCCTCGACGGCGAGGCGATCGGCACGCCGCAATCGGGCGTGCCGAAGCAGGAGGATATCCGCCTCAACGGTCACGCCCTGCAGTGCCGCATCACCACGGAAGATCCGGAACAGAACTTCATCCCCGATTATGGCCGCATCACCGGCTACCGTTCGGCCTCGGGCTTCGGCATCCGCCTCGACGGCGGCACGGCCTATCCGGGCGCGGTCATCACCCGCTTCTACGATCCGCTGCTCGTCAAGGTCACGGCCTGGGCGCCGGGGCCGCTGGAGGCGATCACCCGCATGGACCGGGCGCTGCGCGAATTCCGCATCCGCGGCGTCGCCACCAACCTCACCTTCCTCGAGGCGATCATCGGCCACGAGAAGTTCCGCGACAACAGCTACACGACCCGCTTCATCGACACGACGCCGGAACTCTTCCAGCAGGTGAAGCGCCAGGACCGCGCGACGAAGCTGCTCACCTACCTCGCCGACGTCACCGTCAACGGCCACCCGGAGGCCAAGGGCCGTCCGAAGCCGCCGGCCGATGTCGCCAAGCCCGTCGTTCCCTTCATCGACGGGGACATTCCCGCCGGCACCAAGCAGAAGCTCGACGAACTCGGGCCGAAGAAGTTCGCCGAATGGGTGCGCGGTGAGAACCAGGTCTTCCTCACCGATACGACCATGCGCGACGGTCACCAGTCGCTGCTCGCCACCCGCATGCGCACCCACGATATCGCCCGCATCGCCGGCACCTATGCGCGGGCGCTGCCGCAGCTCTTCTCGCTGGAATGTTGGGGCGGCGCGACCTTCGACGTCTCCATGCGCTTCCTCACGGAAGACCCGTGGGACCGTCTTGCCCGCATCCGCGAGGATGCGCCGAACCTGCTGCTCCAGATGCTGCTGCGCGGCGCGAACGGCGTCGGCTACAAGAACTATCCCGACAATGTCGTGAAGTATTTCGTGCGCCAAGCGGCGAAGGGCGGCATCGACGTCTTCCGGGTCTTCGACTGCCTCAACTGGGTCGACAACATGCGCGTCTCGATGGACGCCGTCGCCGAGGAGAATCGCATCTGCGAGGCGGCGATCTGCTATACGGGCGATATCCTCAATTCCGCCCGCCCGAAATACGACCTGAAGTACTATACCGCGCTCGCCGCCGATCTCGAAAAGGCCGGCGCGCACATGATCGCGGTCAAGGACATGGCGGGCCTCCTGAAGCCGGCGGCCGCGCGCGTGCTGTTCAAGGCGCTGCGCGAGGCGACGGACCTGCCGATCCATTTCCACACCCACGACACGTCCGGCATCGCCGCCGCGACCGTGCTCGCCGCGGTCGATGCCGGCGTCGACGTGGTGGATGCGGCGATGGACGCGCTGTCCGGCAACACGTCGCAGCCCTGCCTCGGCTCCATCGTCGAGGCGCTGAAGGGTTCGGAGCGCGATCCGGGCCTCGATCCGGAATGGATCCGCCGCATCTCCTTCTACTGGGAGGCCGTGCGCTTCCAGTATGCCGCCTTCGAAAGCGACCTCAAGGGACCGGCGTCGGAGGTCTACCTGCATGAAATGCCGGGCGGCCAGTTCACCAATCTCAAGGAACAGGCCCGCTCGCTGGGCCTTGAGACCAAGTGGCACCGCGTCGCCCAGGCCTATGCCGACGCCAACCAGATGTTCGGCGACATCGTCAAGGTGACGCCGTCCTCCAAGGTGGTGGGCGACATGGCGCTGATGATGGTTTCGCAGGACCTTACAGTCGCCGACGTCGAGAACCCGGCCAAGGACATCGCCTTCCCGGAGTCCGTCGTCTCGATGCTGAAGGGTGATCTCGGCCAGCCTCCGGGTGGCTGGCCGGCGGGCCTGCAGAAGAAGGCGCTGAAGGGCGAGGCGGCCTATACGGCCGTGCCCGGCTCGCTGCTGCCGGCCGCCGATCTCGATGCCGAACGCAAGGCCATCGAGGAGAAGCTGGAGCGCAAGGTCGACGACTTCGAATTCGCCTCCTACCTGATGTATCCCAAGGTCTTCACCGACTATGCGCTGGCCGCCGACATGTACGGCCCGGTCAGCGTGCTGCCGACGCCGGCCTATTTCTACGGGCTTGCGCCGGGCGAGGAGCTCCAGCCGGAAATCGAGAAGGGCAAGTCGCTCGTCATCCTGCACCAGGCGAGGAGCGAGCCGGATGCGCAGGGCATGGTCAAGGTGTTCTTCGAGCTGAACGGCCAACCGCGCCTCATCAAGGTGCCGGACCGCAACCGCGCCGCCACCTCGGCCGTCCGCCGCAAGGCCGATACCGCCAATGCCGCCCATCTCGGCGCGCCGATGCCGGGCGTCATCTCGACGGTCTCGGTCTCGGCCGGCCAGGAGGTCAAGGCCGGCGACGTGCTGCTCTCCATCGAGGCGATGAAGATGGAGACGGCGCTCCATGCCGAAAAGGACGGTATGATCTCCGAGGTCCTCGTCAAAGCGGGCGACCAGATCGACGCCAAGGACCTGCTGATCGTCTACGGTGCCTGACCTTCAAAAAAACCAGGAAAGGATGTGGGATGGGCGCTTCATTCCGCATCCTTCCCTTGTTTTCGGATGATTTCGGACGCAAAACCGGCGCTCGCTTTTCCTGAAATCACCTTCGAGACCCTGAGGCTTCCATGAGCTTCATCATCCGCACCGCCGCCCTCGGCGACATCTCCGCCTTCACCGAAATCTACCGCGAATCCGTGCTGAACGGGGTGGCGAGCTACGAGATCGACCCGCCGTCGCTCGACGAGATGGAGGCGCGCTTCAAGGCGATCACCGGCAAGGGCTATCCCTATATCGTCGCGGTGGAGCAGACCGGCCTCATCCTCGGCTACGCCTATGCGTCGGCCTTCCGCACGCGGCCGGCCTATCGCTGGCTGGTCGAGGATTCGGTCTATCTGGCGCCGGAAGCACGCGGCAAGGGCGTCGGCAGGGCGCTGCTGGCCGAACTCATCCGCCGCTGCACGGCGCTCGGCTTCCGGCAGATGGTGGCCGTCATCGGCGGGGCGCATCCGGCCTCCATCGCCGTGCACAGCGCGGCGGGCTTCGCGCATAGCGGCCACATGACGGCGACCGGTTTCAAGCACGGGCGCTGGCTCGATACGGTCTTCATGCAGCGCGCGCTCGGCGAGGGCGCGGAAACCGAGCCGTCCGCCACGGATTTTCCGGGAACGATGGTTTAAGGGTTCACGTCTCGACGAGACGGAGCACCTTGTCGAAGACCTTCAGCACCTGTTTCAGCTCGTGGCCGCGCTTCAGGATGGTGCCGTGCGTGTTGATCACGCTATAGGCGCCCTGCTTGGCGGCAAGCTTCGGGTTCTTCTCGATTCGGTAGAGCGGCATTTCGCCGGAACGCTTGAAGACGGAGAACACCGCCCTGTCGCGCAGGTGGTCGATGGCGTAGTCGCGCCATTCCCCTTCGCCGACCATGCGGCCATAGACCCAGAGGATTGCGTCGAGCTCGCGTCGATGGAAGGTTACCGGCAGCGGATCCTTGCTGTTTCGGTAATCCAGCAGGTCGACCACGACGTTGGAAGCCTGCAAATCCGGCTGGTCGGTCATCGAATCTCCGCGCTTCGTCCATGACGGCTCGATGACAGTGTGCCTGAGCGGTGTCGAAATGCAAGGCGGATGGTCGGCGCGGGCGTTCTCGCAAAAATCCGTCTCGCCGCAATTCAGACAAACAGACGCCCAAATTACAGGAGAGAGTTCGCCGGTCGCAGCTCGTGCCGGCCCGCTGCCTTGTGCGGGAAGCGGCCGGTACGGGAAGCGTCTGTCGAGGTCGCCTTGTATTCCGTTGCCGGCGACTTCGTCCAGGTCCGGTCCGTCTTTCTTCGAACCCTCAAGCCCCAAGCCCCTCGAAGAAGCCGGACCGGACCTCCCCCGGAACGCTCGCGCGTCCCAGGGTGTTCGTTTTCTCCATGCTGTTTCCGCAAGGCCGCCGCAGGCGCTGCACGGGGTGCCGCTATCCTACCGCGGGGCCTTGTGGCCCGTCAGCACCGTCGCGCCCAGGATGGCGCCGGGCGTATCGGCCGTGCGCATGCGCTGGAGCAGCACGGCGCAGCCGCCGGACTTCTTTTTCTTCTTCAGCATGTCGGCAGGCAGCACCAGGTTGGTCTCCTTGCCCTCCCACATGCCGATCGTCTCCATGTCGGTGACGGCGTGCCAGTAGTTCACGGTCTTGCCGCGGTTCTCGCCCTTGTCGATGTTGATCGTACGCTCGCGCTCGAAATAGGCGATGACGATATTGGCCTTGCCTTCGCCAGGGCCGACGCGGATGCGCAATTCATCGTTCTTCACCTCGACATCGACCGGTACTTCGAGGCCCTTCCTCTCGCCGGGCATGGCGCTGATCCGCGAACGGATGCCGGCGATGTCGGCGCCGTTCAAGTGCTCGCGGCCGTTCAACACGGCCTGCGGCGTGTAGACGCCGTTGCGGCCGAACATGCGGGCATAGGCATATTGCCGGTCGGTATTGTCCTTGGAGGCGAGCGTGTCGGCCCAGCCGAGATAGTTCCAGTAGTCGACGTGGTAGGAAAGCGCGACGACCTCGCCCTCGCGTGCCAGCGTCTCCAGCGCCTTGTCGGCGGGCGGACAGGACGAACAGCCCTGGCTGGTGAAAAGCTCGACCACGCCCTTGGGCCGAACGGTCTCCCCGGCATGGGCGGCGTCGATGCCGGCCCCCAGCATCAGCAGGATCGCCAGACAATGCGGTATGTGCGGTCTCGGCATGATCAATTCCAGTGGAGCGCCGGCAAATACCGGCCTTTTGAGCCCGTCATACGCGCTTGCCGCTTCAACAGGAAGTCACGATGGAGTGAGCTTCATAGCTGAGAAAAATGCTCTGGAAAATAGCAATGCCGGGGTTTGCAACCCCGGCATTGGACTGTTGATCACGTCCACCAACCTCCCCTCCGTCATGGTCGGGCTCGACCCGACCATCTACAGCCGCAGGTGCCGCATGGATCCTCGGGTCAAGCCCGAGGATGACGGCGGTGGGTGGGCACTGAAACCGCTCAGGCAGCGAGGTCTCTGAGGACGGTTTGTAGGATGCCGCCGTTGTTCATGTATGTGACCTCGTCGAGGGTGTCGATGCGGCAGAGGAGTGGGACGTCCCTGACGGTTCCGTCGGCATAGGTGATCCTGGCGATCTTCTTCTCGCGCGGCTTGATGTCGCCTTCCAGGCCCTCGATGGTGACGGTCTCGTCGCCCTTGAGGTCGAGGGACGCCCAGGTCGTGCCGTCCTCGAAGACGAAGGGCACGACGCCCATGCCAACGAGGTTGGAGCGGTGGATGCGCTCGAAGGACTGGGCGATCACGGCCTTGACGCCGAGAAGGTTGGTGCCCTTGGCCGCCCAGTCGCGCGAGGAGCCGTTGCCGTATTCGACGCCCGCGAAGATGACGAGCGGAACGCCCTCCTCCTTGTACTTCATCGCCGCGTCGTAGATCGACATCTCCTCCTTGGAGGGATAGTGGATCGTGTAGCCGCCCTCCTTGCCGTTCGGCCCGAGCATGTGGTTGCGGATGCGGATATTGGCGAAGGTGCCGCGCATCATCACCTCATGGTTGCCGCGCCGCGTGCCGTACTGGTTGAAGTCGGCGACGCCGACGCCATGGCCGATCAGGTAGGCACCGGCCGGCGAGGCCGCCTTGATCGAGCCGGCCGGCGAGATGTGGTCGGTGGTGATCTTGTCGCCGAACAGGCCCAGCACCCGCGCGCCCTTGATGTCGGAAAGGCCCGAGCCGGTCCTGCCCATGCCGACGAAGTAGGGCGGGTTCTGCACATAGGTCGACTGGTCGTCCCAGGCATAGGTCTGGCCCGCCGGCACCTGCACGTCCTGCCAGTTGGCGTCGCCCTTGAACACGTCGGCATATTTCGTGGCGTAGAGCTCGCGCGTGACATACTTCATGATGAAGGCCTGGATCTCCTTGGAGGAGGGCCAGATGTCCTTGAGGTAGACCGGCTTGCCGTCCTTGTCCTCGCCGAGCGGCTCGCTCGTCAGGTCCTTCTGCACGGAGCCGGCCAGCGCGTAAGCCACGACGAGCGGCGGGGAGGCGAGGTAGTTCGCCTGCACGTCCGGCGAGATGCGGCCCTCGAAGTTGCGGTTGCCCGACAGGACGCCCGCGGCGATCAGCCCCTTGTCGTTGATCGTCCTGGAGATCGGCGCCGGCAGCGGGCCGGAATTGCCGATGCAGGTCGTGCAGCCGAAGCCGACGAGGTTGAAGCCGAGCGCGTCGAGATCGGCCTGCAGGCCGGACTTGGCAAGGTATTCGCCGACCACCTGCGATCCCGGCGCAAGCGACGTCTTCACCCACGGCTTGGTCTTCAGGCCCCTGGCGACCGCGTTGCGGGCGAGAAGCCCGGCGGCGATCAGCACCGACGGGTTCGACGTGTTGGTGCAGGACGTGATGGCGGCGATCGCCACGTCGCCATGGCCGAGATCGTAGTCCGTGCCCTCGACCGGATAGCGGTTCTCAAGCTGGCCCGGCTTCTTGTAGTCGGCCTCCATCGCGCTCGCAAAGCCCGAGGCGATGTTCTCCAGCGGGATGCGGCCCTCGGGGCGCTTCGGGCCGGCCATGGCCGGAACCACGTCGCCTAGGTCCAGCTCCAGCGTGTCGGTGAAGACGAGGTCGGAGCCGTCGCCGTCACGCCACATCCCTTGAGCCTTCGAATAGGCCTCGACCAGCGCGATGCGCTGTTCTTCGCGACCCGACATGGTGAGGTAGTTGACCGTCTCGGCATCGACCGGGAAGAAGCCGCAGGTCGCGCCGTATTCCGGGCCCATATTGCCGATCGTCGCGCGGTCGGCCAGCGTCATGTTGTCAAGGCCGGGGCCGAAGAACTCGACGAACTTCGACACCACGCCCTTCTTGCGCAGCATCTGCACGACCATCAGCACCAGGTCGGTCGCCGTCACGCCTTCCTTCAATTTGCCCGTCAGCTTGAAGCCGATCACCTCGGGCAGCAGCATGGAGACCGGCTGGCCGAGCATGGCCGCCTCCGCCTCGATGCCGCCGACGCCCCAGCCGAGCACGCCGAGGCCGTTGATCATCGTCGTGTGGCTGTCCGTGCCCACGCACGTATCCGGGTAGGCGATGATCTCGCCGTCTTCGTCCTTGGTCCAAACCGTCTGGCCCAGATATTCCAGATTGACCTGATGACAGATGCCCGTGCCGGGCGGAACGACGCGGAAGTTCTTGAACGCCTGCTGGCCCCATTTGAGGAAGCGGTAGCGCTCGCCGTTGCGCTCGTATTCCAGCTCCACGTTGCGGGCAAAGGCGGTCGGCGTGCCGAACTCGTCGACGATGACCGAATGGTCGATGACGAGGTCGACCGGCACCAGCGGGTTGATCTTCTCCGGATCGCCGCCGAGCGAGACCATCGCATCGCGCATCGCCGCAAGGTCCACCACCGCCGGAACGCCGGTAAAATCCTGCATCAGGACGCGCGCCGGGCGGTAGGCGATCTCGTTCTCGACCGTGCCCTTGTTGGAAAGCCATTCGGCGACCGACAGGATGTGCTCCTTCGTCACCGAGCGGCCGTCCTCGAAGCGCAACAGGTTCTCCAGCAGCACCTTCATCGAATAGGGCAGCTTCGAGACCCCGGCAAGCCCGTTCGCCTCGGCCTTCGGCAGGCTGTAATACACATAGTCGGTGCCGTTCACCGTCAAGGTCGAACGACAATGGAAACTGTCTAGGGATCTGGACACGTTATACCCCGTTCCGTCTGGTCGCCAGAAACTGACGTACGAACGCCCTCGCGCCAAAGCGCCTGTGGGATGCGGGTGCGGCCATTTCCGCTGTCCGTACCCGGAAATCTCTCCCCGTGTTCGGCGCTGAACATCAAATTCACGCCGACCGCTGGCGTGGCGACCGCGTTATAGATAATTTCTAAGAAACGTTCCAGAGTGCCGGCCGGCAATCGGACAATTTTTTGCGTTGCGACCAAGGTCGTAAGGGAAAGTGAAACATCATGCGGCTCGTCGCCGAAGGATTGAGTGCCAAGCGCGGCGAGGACCTGATTTTCCAAGATATTTCCTTCGAAATCGCCGACGGCGAGGCGCTCGTCGTCAAGGGGCCGAACGGCTCCGGCAAGTCCACGCTGCTGCGGGTGCTCGCGGGCCTTCTGCCTGCCGAATCGGGAACGGCGAAACTTCTTGCTGCAGCGCACCCGGTCGAGCGTGTCGGCGAGGCCGCGCATTATCTCGGCCACCGCAATGCGATGAAGCGCGAGCTGACGGTGGAGGAGAATCTCGCCTTCTGGAAGGCCTTCTTCGGCGACTTTGCCGGCGGACAGGGCATGGCGGTCGATGCGGCGGTGGAGGCCGTCGGCCTCGGCGGCATCGCCCACCTGCCGTTCGGCTACCTCTCGGCGGGCCAGCAGCGCCGCATGGCGATGGCCAAGCTGCTCGTCGCCTGGCGGCCGGTCTGGATCCTCGACGAGCCGACGGCGGCGCTCGACATTGCCGCCGAGGAGATGTTTTCCGGCCTCGTCATGGCGCATCTTGCCCGCGGCGGCCTCGCTATTGCCGCGACGCACCAGCCGCTCGGGCTGACGGGGGCGCGGGAATTGCAGATGACCGGGTTCGCGCTGGTCGATGCGGGGAGCTGGGCATGATGTCCCTGCTCCTGCGCGATATCAGACTCTCCGTGCGTGCCGGCGGCGGCGCGCTGATCGGCGTCCTGTTCTTCATGACGGTCGTCGCGGTCATCCCCTTCGGCGTCGGGCCCGACCTCAACCTGCTCTCGCGCATCGGCCCGGCGATCCTTTGGATCGGCGCGCTGCTGGCCGCGCTGCTCGGGCTCGACCGGCTGTTCCAGGCCGAGCGCGAGGACGGATCGCTCGACCTTCTCCTGATGCAGGAGACACCGCTGGTGCTGACCGTGTTCGTCAAGTGCCTGGCGCACTGGATCGCGACCGGCCTGCCGCTCGTCGTCGCCTCGCCGCTGCTCGGGCTGTTCATGAACATGGACGAGGTTGTGATCGGGGCGACGACGCTGACGCTGCTTGCCGGCACGCCGGCGCTCACCTTCATCGGGGCGGCGGGGGCGGGCATTGCCGTGGCGCTGCCGCGTGGCGGCCTGCTCGTGTCGATCCTCGTTCTGCCGCTCGCCATTCCCGTGCTGATCTTCGGCGTCAGCGCAGTCCATGCGGCGATCGAGGATCCGGCGCCCTTCCTGCCGCCCTTCCTCGTCCTCGTCGCGCTCAACCTGTTCTTCGCCGTCATCGGGCCAGTGGCGGCGGCGGCGGCGCTTCGGCTTTCGAGCGACTGACGCGACGAATTGACGGGAATGTGATTGCGGCAGATCAATTGAAGCCGGGGGGCTTCCGCGTTAAAGAACCATCATGAGCGAACCGAGCCTTGCCATCCGCAAATTCAGCGACCTCGCCAACCCGACCCGGTTCCTGGCGCTGGTCGCGATCGTCTGGCCCTATCTTGCCGGGCTGACGCTCTGTCTTTTCGCCGCGGGGCTCTATTTATCCTTCACGACGCTCGGCGACTACCAGCAGGGCGAGACGGTGCGCATCATGTATGTGCATGTGCCGGCGGCCTGGCTTTCCATGATGTGCTACACGGTCATGGCGCTTTCGGCGCTCGGCACGCTCGTCTGGCGCCATCCGCTCGCCGACGTCTCCGCCAAGGCGGCCGCGCCGATCGGCGCCTGCTTCACGCTCGTCGCGCTCATCACCGGCTCGCTCTGGGGCAAGCCGATGTGGGGCACCTGGTGGGTGTGGGATGCGCGGCTCACCTCCGTCTTCGTGCTGTTCCTGATGTATCTCGGCCTGATCGCGCTCAACCGCGCCATGGACGACCCGACGCGGGCGGCCAAGGTCAGCGCCGTGCTGATCCTCGTCGGCTTCGTCAACATCCCGATCATCAAGTTCTCCGTCGAATGGTGGAACACGCTGCACCAGCCGGCCAGCGTCGTGCGGCTCGACGGGCCGACCATCGACCCGGAATTCCTCTGGCCGCTCCTCGTGATGGCGGTCGCCTTCACGCTCCTGTTCTTCACGCTGCACGTCCTTGCCATGCGCAACGAGATCCTGCGCCGGCGCATCGCCGTGCTGCGCCGGCATGCCGCCCGGTCCGCCGGCCGTTCGGGAGATGCGGCATGAGCCATGCCTTCTATGTCACGGCGTCCTATGTCGCCGCCTTCGCCGTCGTAGCGGGCCTCGTCCTCTGGGTCTGGCTGGACCACCGCGCGCGCCACCGCGAGCTGGCGCAGCTCGAAGCGGCGGGCATCCGCCGCCGTTCGGCGCGCGGCGGGGAAAAACCATGAGCAGCACCGACGGCGATGCGCAGAGCGGCGGAAAGCGCACGCGCCTCGCCCTTGCGGCGCTTCCCCTGGCGATCTTCGCGGGCATGGCGGCGATCTTCTTTGCCATGCTGACCGACCCCAACCGCAACACGTCCGAAATCCCCTCCGCGCTGATCGGCACCAAGGCGCCCTACCGCGATCTCGAGCCGCTGGTGGGGGCGATGAAGGACGGCGCGCAGGTGCCGGCGCTGACGGCCGAGAGCGGCAAGGGCAAGCTGACGCTCGTCAATTTCTGGGCGTCCTGGTGCGTGCCCTGCCGGCAGGAGCATCCGGTCATCCTGGCGTTGTCCAGGGACCCGCGTCTCAATGTCGTCGGCGTCAACTACAAGGACGGCAGCGAGAACGCGTTGCGCTTCCTCGGCGAGCTCGGCAATCCCTTCTCCGCCATCGGCCTCGACCCTGTCGGCAAGATGGCGATCGACTGGGGCGTCTACGGCATCCCGGAATCCTACCTCGTCGGGCCGGACGGCACGATCCTCTACAAGAAGGTTGGCCCCTTCGACGACAGGAGCCTCGAGGACGGGCTCTATCCTGCCATCGAAAAGGCGCTCGGCACGCCGGCGCAGGCCGGCTGAGACAGGCCGCCGGCCGGGCCATGGAGCCAGGCCGGAATGGCCCTCAGGCGGCGAGCCCCTTCTTTTCCAACATCGCTTCCGGGCTCGGCAGCTTGCCGCGGAAGGCCTTGTAGGCGTCTTCCGGATCGACCGAGCCGCCGACGGCGTAGATATAGGTCTTCAGCCGCGCGGCCATGGCCGGGTCGAAGGCATCGCCCGTCTCGGTGAAGGCGGCGAAGGCGTCGGCGTCGAGCACTTCCGACCACATGTAGGAATAGTAGCCCGCCGAATAGCCGTCGCCGGAGAAGACGTGCTGGAAATGCGGCGTGGCGTGGCGCATGACGATGGATGCCGGCAGGCCGATCGCCTCCAGCACCTGCTGCTGCACCGCCATCGGGTCCTCGACGGCGCCGCGCGTGTGGAAGGCCATGTCGACCAGGGCGGAGGACGTGAACTCCACCGTCGCAAAACCGGAATTGAAGGTGCGGGCGGCGAGCACCTTGTCGAGCAGCGTTTTGGGCATCGCCTCGCCGGTCTGGTAGTGCACCGCATAGCGCGTCAGGATCTCCGGCACGGTCAGCCAGTGCTCGTAAAGCTGCGAAGGCAGTTCGACGAAATCGCGCGCGACGCCGGTGCCCGAGACCGAGGGATAGGTGACGTCGGAGAGCATGCCGTGCAGGGCATGGCCGAATTCATGGAAGAGCGTGCGCGCATCGTCGAGCGAAAGCAGCGCCGGCTTGCCTTCGGCAGGCTTGGCGAAGTTGCAGACATTGTAGATGATCGGCAGTTCGCCGACCGATCCGTTCTTGAGCGGCAGGCGGTGCTGGCTCTGGTAGGCGCTCATCCACGCGCCCGAGCGCTTGGAGGCGCGGGCGAAGTAGTCGCCGAGGAACATGGCGACGAGCCGGTCGTCGCGGTCGCGAATCTCGAAGACGCGGACATCGGGGTGATAGACCGGCACGCCGGTCTTCTCGACGGCGCGGATGCCGAACAGCCGCCCGGCGACGTCGAAGCAGGCGTCGATGATCTTTTCCAGTTGCAGATAGGGTTTCAGCTCCGCCTCTGAGAAGCTGAACTTCTTCGCGCGCAGCTTTTCGGCGTAATAGCGCCAGTCCCAGGGCATGACCGCGTGGTTGTGGCCTTCCTCCGCGGCGAGGGCGGCGAGCTCCGCCTCTTCCTCGCGCGCCCGCGCCACGGCCTTTTCCCAGACCTGCATGAGAAGGCCGTTCACCGCCTCCGGCGTCTTGGCCATGGTGTTGTCGAGTTTCAGCGCGGCGAAATTCGTATAGCCGAGCAGGCCGGCCTTTTCGGCGCGCAGCGCCAGCGTTTCCCTGACGATGCCGCGATTGTCCGTTTCACCATCGTTCTCGCCGCGTGCCACCCAGGCGCGAAAGGCCTGTTCGCGCAGGTCCCGGCGGGCGGAGAAGGTGAGGAAGGGCTCGATAATCGAGCGCGACAGCGTGACGGCAAAGCGGCCGTTCTCTCCGCGTTCGCGGGCCGCGGCGGCCATGGCGTCCTTCAGGAAGTCCGGCAGGCCGTTAAGCGCATCGCCCTCGTCGAGCAGGAGCGCCCAGTTCTTCTCGTCGGCCAGCACGTTCTGGCCGAATTTCGCGCCGAGCCCGGCCAGCGTCTCGTTGATCGCGGCGAGGCGGTCCTGCTCCGGCTTGGCCAGCCTGGCACCGGACTTGACGAACCCCTTCCAGTGCCGCTCCAGCACGCGGGTCTGTTCCAGCGAGAGGTTCAGCGCCTCGCGGCCCTCCCAGAGCGCGTCGATGCGGGCGAAGAGCGCCGCATTGGTGCCGATCTTCGAATAGTGCCGCGCCATCTTGGGCGCGATGTCGCGCTCCAGGGCCTGGATCGTGTCGTTGGTGTTGGCGCCGGCCCGGCTCCAGAAGAGCGCGGAGACGCGGGAAAGTTCGTCGCCGGCAGTTTCGAGCGCGACGATCGTGTTGTCGAAGGTCGCGGGCTCCGGATTGCCGGCGATGGCGTCGATCTCCGCCTCGTGCGCGGCGAGCGCGGCGGCAAACCCGTCCGCGAAGGCGTCATCCTTCACGAGATCGAAACACGGCAGGCCGTTGAGGCCGGTCCACTCGACGAGGGCGGGATCGATGCGCGTTTCGGTCATGGGGGTCTGGTCCTTTCTGGCAAATCACCGTGCGGCGAATATAGGAATGGAGAAGGGGGTTGGTACAGGGTGGCGGCTTTAAAATACGGAACCGGCGCGCGGCCTGCGGCATTTGTAGGCCAAGCGGCACCCCGCCCCTTGACGCGGACGGCAACTTCGGTGAAAACACCGGATAACCGCGGCCTTGGACATCGGTAGCCGCGGTGAACTTAGGTGCCGGGCCCCTCTGGCGAGAGTTTTACGGCGCTCTCGTGATGTCGGTACCGCCAGCAATCGAGCCGGCGGATTCAAAAACATGAAAATCCTGACAATGCCTGACCCGCATGCCCTTTCCGGTATGCGTTGTTCCCTTTTCCGCAACACCGTGGCTTCCACCCAGGAGGTGCTGTCATGATCGGTAACGGCGAAGGCAAATCCACCCTTTCCTACCTGAAGTGGGCATTCATCTTCACCGCCATCGGCCTGGTGCTCGGCGCCTGGCTCGGCTGGCAGACGACCGGAACGCTCTCCGGCATGGCGACGATCTTCTTCATCTGCGCCGTGCTTGCGGTGCTGGAGATCTCGCTCTCCTTCGACAACGCCATCGTCAACGCGAACAAGCTCAAGGACATGACGCCGGTGTGGCAGCACCGCTTCCTGACCTGGGGCATCATTATCGCCGTCTTCGGCATGCGCATCGTCTTCCCGCTGCTGATCGTGGTGATCGCGGCGCGCATCGGCCCGTTCGAGGCGATCATGCTGGCGGCCCGCGAGCCGGCGGAATATGCCCGCATCATGAACGAGGCGCATCTGCCGATCGCCGCCTTCGGCGGCACCTTCCTGATGATGGTCGGCCTCACCTACTTCTTCAACCATGAGAAGGACGTGCACTGGATCGGCTTCATCGAGAAGCACATGGCTCGCTCGGCCACCGTCAAGGGCATCGAGATCGCCTTCGTGCTGCTCCTGATCCTGGTCTTCTCGAACCTGCTCGAGGGCGAGGAGGCCAATACCTTCGTCTTCTCCGCCATCTACGGCCTCCTGACCTTCCTTGCGGTGGAAGTCGTCGGCGGCCTGCTCGATGCCTCGCAGAAGGCGATGTCGGAAGCGGCCAAGGGCGGCCTCGGCGCCTTCATCTACCTGGAAGTGCTCGATGCCAGCTTCTCCTTCGACGGCGTCATCGGCGCCTTCGCGCTGACGCAGAACCTCTTCGTCATCGCGATCGGCCTCGGCATCGGCGCCATGTATGTGCGCTCGATGACGATCATGCTCGTCGACAAGGGCACGCTTGCCGAATACCGCTACCTGGAGCACGGCGCGTTCTACGCGATCCTGATCCTCTCGGTGGTCATGTATTGCCAGACGCTGGTGCACATCCCGGAAGTCATTACCGGCCTTGGCGGCGCGACGCTGATCGGCATCTCGCTCTGGTCGTCGATCCGCTACAACAAGCGGGAACGCGCGCGGGAAAGCCATGGCGACCTGCACGGCTCCGACCGTGTGGCGGCCCAACTCGGCGAACGCGCCTGAGGCACCATCGGCCGGCCGTTCCGACGGCCGGCTTCCTCGTCTTTACCGTTTTATCCGACGCCGAAGCGAGTTCGCTTCGGCTGGAAATGCTCTAGAAGAAGACGAGGCCCCGAATACAGAAGGCCCGCCGGTCTTGCGACCAGCGGGCCTTTTCGTTCAAGGAATTCTTTCTACGGCGTCAGACGCGCGGAAAGTCGGCAGGGTTGATGCCGAGCGTTCTCAGGTCGCGTTCCTTCGGGCGGCGGTGCCCTTCGACAGCCGCGGCGGCTGCATTGGCAGCGCTCAGTACGGCGAAGGCCCGGCCGAAGAAGCCCTGGGCGAAGGAGTTGCGGAGGGTGGTCATTGGATTGCTCGCTTTCTGTTTTAGCTTACGAGTAGAAGATGATGTCTCGGGCCTCAAAGGACAAGCGACGGAATCTCAGCCCAGCCATGCAACGGACGCAGGCCGGAAACGGGTGTTTCCGGCCTGCGTCCTGTTCGGTCTCGGGAGGGACCGTCGGTAAGGCTCAGTCTTCGTTGGCCGCGAACTGCGAGAGCACTTCGCCCTTGCCGCGGGCGCGCAGGATGAGCGGCACGACGACGGCGAGGATGGCCAGCACGAAGAGCACGGCGGCGATCGGCGACAGGAAGAGCGCGGAGACGTCGCCCTGGCTGATCGCCAGCGCCCGGCGCAGCTGCTGCTCCGCCATCGGCCCGAGGATGAGGCCGACGACGACGGGCGCGATCGGATAGCCGAAGATGCGCATGGCAAAGCCGAGCAGGCCGAAGGCGAGCAGCATGCCGAGCTCGAAGACCGACGGGTTGGCGCCGATCGTGCCGAGCGTCGCGAAGAGCAGGATGCCGGCATAGAGCCAGGGTTTGGGGATCGTCAGCAGCTTCACCCAGAGGCCGATCAGCGGCAGGTTCAAGACCAGCAGCATGAAATTGGCGATGAGCAGGCTGGCGATGAGGCCCCAGACGAGCTGCGGATTGGTCGCGAACAGGAGCGGGCCGGGTTGCAGGCCGTATTGCTGGAAGCCGGCGAGCATGATCGCTGCCGTCGCCGTGGTCGGCAGGCCGAGCGAGAGCAGCGGCACGAGCGTGCCGGCGGCCGACGCATTGTTCGCCGCTTCCGGGCCGGCGACGCCTTCGATGGCGCCCTTGCCGAACTCGTCCTTGTGGCTGGAGAACTGCTTTTCCGTCGAATAGGAGAGGAAGCTGGCGATATCGGCGCCGCCGGCCGGCATGGCGCCGATCGGGAAGCCGATGAAGGTGCCGCGCAGCCACGGTTTCCACGAGCGGGCCCAGTCCTGCGCGCTCATCCAGACCGAGCCCTTCACCGCCTCGACCTTGTCGGGGATGCGGTCGCCCTGGCTGGCGACGTAGAGCGTCTCGCCGATGGCGAACATGGCGACGGCGAGCGTCGTCACCTCGATGCCGTCGAGCAGGTCCGGAATGCCGAAGGAAAGCCGCGCCTGGCCGGTCTGCTGGTCGATGCCGATGACGGCAAGCCCAAGGCCGATGAAGAGGGCGGTTAGGCCGCGCAGCGTCGAATCGCCGAAGGCGGCCGAGACGGTGACGAAGGCGAGCACCATCAGCGCGAAATATTCCCGCGGGCCGAAGGAGAGCGCGAACTTGACCACGAAGGGCGCGATGAAGGCGAGACAGAGCGTGGCAATGAGCCCGGCGACGAAGGAGCCGATCGCCGCCGTTGCGAGCGCGGGACCGCCGCGGCCGGCACGGGCCATCTTGTTGCCCTCGAGCGCGGTGACGACGGAGGCGCTTTCGCCCGGCGTGTTGAGCAGGATCGAGGTCGTCGAGCCGCCATACATGCCGCCATAGTAGATGCCGGCGAACATGATGAGGGAGCCGGCCGGATCGAGCTTGTAGGTGACGGGCAGCAGGAGCGCCACGGTGAGGGCCGGGCCGATGCCGGGCAGAACGCCGACGGCGGTGCCGAGCGTCACGCCGATCAGCGCATAGAGCAGGTTCATCGGCTGGGCGGCGATGGTGACGCCCTGCAGCAGGAATTCGAATGTACCCATCGTCAGCTCCTCAGAAGAACAGGTGTTCCAGCGGCCCGGCGGGCAGCGAGAGTTGCAGGAAGCGGCCGAAGATGATGTAGACGACGAAGCTGAAGGCGATGCCGATCGGCAGCGAGATCCACAGCTTGCGCCGGCCGAAGCCGAAGGCGGTCAGGGCGAAGAGCACGCCCGTCGCAATCGAGAAGCCCGCGGTCTTGAGCAGCAGCATCTGTCCGGCAAGGCCCGCCACGATGAAGACGACCGGCTTGACCTCGATCGGCTCGCGCTCCGGAAAGTCGCCGCGCCAGGCTTCGAAGCCCGTCCAGACGGCGAGCAGGGCAAGGCCGATGGCAACGACATGCGGCACGGTGGCGGGGCCGATGCGGGAATAGTTGCTCATCTCCGCAAGGCGCCCGGCATCCCACCAGATCAAGGCGGCGATGGCGAAGAGGACGGGGGCGATGACCAGCGCCGCCCGGTCGGGGCGGCGCCTTTCGTTGGAGGAGACCCTGCTCATTTGACGAGCCCGATGTCCTTGAGGATGCTTTCCGTCGCGGCGATGTCCTTGCCGAGCTGTTTCTTGAAGGCGTCGCCGGCCAGATAGGTGTTCTGCCAGCCCTTGGTCTTCAGGATGTCCTTCCAGGCGTCGGAATTCGCCGCCTTCTCGATATCGGCGTTGATCGCGGTTACCTGCTCGGCCGAAAGGCCGGGTGCCGCGGCGACCATGCGCCAGTTCTCGACGACGACGTCGAGGCCGCCTTCCTTGATGGTCGGGGCGTCGATGCCGTCCATGCGCTCGGCGCTGGAGATGGCGATCAGGCGCAGCGTGCCGGCCTTCACCTGGGCCTCGAACTCGCCGTAGCCGGAAATGCCGGCCGTCACCTGGTTGCCGAGAATGGCGGCAAGCGCCTCGCCGCCGCCGGAATAGGCGACGTAGTTGATCTTGGTCGGATCGACGCCGGCGGCCTTGGCAATCAGGCCGGCCGTGATGTGGTCCGTGCCGCCGGCCGAGCCGCCGGCCCAGGAAACCGCGCCGGGATCGGCCTTCAGGGCCGTCACGAGGTCGTCCATGGTCTGGATCGGCGAGGCGGCCGGAACGACGATCGCTTCATATTCGCCGGTGAGGCGGGCGATCGGCGTCACGTCGTTGAGCGTCACCGGCGACTGGTTGGTGAGGATCGCGCCGACCATGACGTAACCGCCGACGATGAGGGCGTTCGGGTTGCCGCTGTTCTGGCTGGCGAACTGGGCAAGGCCGATTGTGCCGCCGGCGCCCGGAACGTTCACCACCTGCACGCTGCCGGAGATCTTCTCGTCCTGCAGGACGGTCTGCAGCGAACGGGCCGTCTGGTCCCAGCCGCCGCCCGGGCCGGCCGGGGCGATGATCGTGTAATCGGCGGCAAGCGCCGGAAGCGCCATGGCGCCGGCGATGAGGGATGCCAGGAAGAAGTGTTTCAAGAGTGTATCCTCCGTCAGGCGCGGCTTTGCGCGCATCGTTGCCTCTGGCGGGAGGATGGGCGGCCGGTGGCGGCGCGAACGGCTGTCCGCGGGCGCGATCTCGGCAGAATTCTCCTCCCGGTCTTCCGTCCGCCTCCACGGACGATGAAGAGCCCAAAGGCATCACAGGAAGCTGACATCTACCTGACATTGCGCTGCCGCACGGTCGCGCTTCGCGCTACTGCGTGCGCAGAACCTCGTTCCAGCGGGCGATCAGCCGGGCCCGCTTCACCTGGTCGAGATAGACCATCAGGCCCGGGCTCACCGGTACGGGCTTGAGCTGCGCGCCGAGCAGCGCGCTCATCGTGCGCGCCGTGTTGGTGCCCGACACTTCGGGGCTGACGGCGGCGATCTGCAGTTCGCGGGCCATGATCGTCTGGCCCTCCTTCGACATGAAGAAGGCAAGGTAGCGCCGGCCGAGCTCGGGGGAGGCGGCGGCCTGCGGCACGAGGCCGATGCGCGACATGACGACGGTATAGTCCTTCGGCAGCACGATGCCGACATCGGGATGGCGCGAGGCCCAGTCCGCCGCATAGGAGCCGAGGATGTTGTAGCCGAGCACGAAGCGTCCGTCGGCGACGCGCTCCAGGATGGCCGAGCTGGTGGAATAGAGCTTCACACCCGCAGCCCCCATGGCCTGGATCACCGTCCAGATGTCGCCGAACTGCTCCTGGTCGCGCGCCATGAAGAGGAAGCCGACGCCGGAGCGCTCGATGTCGTAGGTGCCGATGCGGCCGTAGACCGTCTCGCCCTGCCGCTTGAGGTAGTCGACGAACTCGGCGCGCGAGGCCGGCGGCTTTTCGTCCTTGAAGCTCGGCTTGTGGTAGACGAAGACGGCGGGCTCGAAGGTCAGCGCATAGGCGGTGTTGCGCCAGTTGGCCCAGGCCGGCCAGCGGTCGCTCATCGGCAGGTCGCTGCGCTGGGCATAGCCGTCATTGCTGAGCTTGACCTGGAGGTCCATCGCCGAGGAGAAGGCGAAATCGGCGGTCTTCTCCCCCGCGTCCGTCTCGCGCACGATGCGGTCGTAGACCTCGCCGGTCAGCATCTCGTCATAGCGCAGCGCGACATCGGGATTGGCCTGCTGGAAGCCCTCGATCATCGGCCGGGCGAGCGGTTCGTCCAGCGAGGAATAGACGATGAGCACCGGCGCATCCGCATCGCCGTTGCGGGCCGGAAAGAAGGCCGGCTCGGAAAATGCGGGCAGGGGCGCCGCCAGGAGCGCGAGAAGCATGAGGACAAGACGCATGGGGCGACCTTGCCAAAGCGCGAGGCCGTTCACAAGTGCGCCGCCCGCCGTTAAGTTCACGGCGGGAGGACGAACGACGTGCGCATTCTACTGGTCGAGGACAACGAAGCCCTGGCGGATGGCCTCTCCGCCATCCTGAAGGGCACCGGCCATGCGGTGGACGTGGTGCGCGACGGCGCCTCCGCCGATGCCGCCATCACGTCGGAGAGCTTCGATCTCGTCATCCTCGACCTCACGCTGCCCGAGATGGACGGCCTCGACGTGCTGCGCGCCATGCGGGCCCGCCGGAGCAAGGCCGCCGTCCTGATCCTCACCGCCCGCGGCGCGCCGGAGGAGCGGGTGCGCGGCCTCGACCTCGGCGCCGACGACTACATGATAAAACCCTTCGACATCTCGGAATTCGAGGCGCGCGTGCGCATGCTGCTGCGCCGGCAGGCGGGGCTGCGTTCGGCGGCGATCACCTTCGGCGGCGTCGTGCTCGATCTCAACTCGCGCAGCTTTTCCGCCGACGGCGCGCCGCTCGACATTCCCGCCCGTGAACTCGGCCTGCTCGAAATCCTCTTCATGCGCGCCGGAAAGGTGGTCGCCAAGGAAGCGATCATGCAATCGCTCGCCGCCTTCGACGACGACCTCTCGGCCAATGCCATCGAGCAATATGTCAGCCGGCTCCGCAAGAGGCTGGCGCCGCATGGGCTGACCGTGCGCACCGCGCGCGGCATCGGCTACTATCTCGACAAGGCGCCCGCCGCTTGACGCTCCTTCCGGCCTCATCGCTGCGCCGCCGCCTGCTGCTCTGGCTGCTCGTCTCGACGGCGGTGATCGGCACGGTCGCGCTCGTCGATACCTATCACGAGGCCGTCAAGACGGCGAACGAGGTTTCCGACCGGGTGCTGGCCGGGTCGGCGCTGGCGATCGCCGAGCGGGTCGTGGTGACGGAGAACGGCACGCTCGAGGTGGACATTCCCTATGTCGCTTTGGAAATGCTGACCTCGGCCGCGCAGGATCGGGTCTTCTACCGCGTCGACGGACCGCCCGGCCAGTTCATCACCGGCTACCAGACCCTGCCGACGATCCTGGAGACGGCGGGCCAACCGATGGGCTTTGCGGATGCGACCTTCCGCGGCGAGCCGATCCGCATCGCGGTGCTGCAGCGTTCGGCGTCGACCGGCATCAATTCCGTGCCCTTCGCCGTCACCGTCGCCGAGACCACCATCGCCCGCCGCCAGCTGACCCAGACGATCCTGCTGCGGTCGGCGCTGCGCCTTGCCATGATGATCGCGGGGGCCGCCCTCATCGTCTGGATCGCCGTCACCGTGTCGCTCCGGCCGCTCTACAGGCTTAGCGACGCCATCGCCGAGCGCAGCCCGAACGACCTGCACCCGATCGAGCAGCGCGTGCCGAGCGAGGTGCAGGGCCTCGTCGATACCGTCAACTCCTTCATGGTGCGCCTGCAATCGGCGCTCGACGCGCTCCGGCATTTTTCCGGCAATGCCAGCCACCAGCTGCGCACGCCGCTCGCCATCATCCGCACCCAGCTCGCGCTGGCGAGCCGCGCCGGCACGCTGGAGGAGGCGCAGGAGGCCGCCCGCAAGGGTGATGCCGCCGTCGCCCATGCCGAGCGCATCCTCGCCCAGCTCCTGCTGATGGCCAAGATCGATGCCGCCGGCTCCAACGAGCCGCAGAAGACGGCGCCGGTCGATATCGCCGCGCTCGCCCAGCAGCTCACCGCCGACCGCGTGCCCACGGCCGCCGAGGCCGGCATCGATCTCGGCTTCGAGGGAGAGGGGCCTGCCTTCGCCCGCGCCGAGCCGCTGCTTTTTGGCGAGCTCCTGCGCAATCTCCTGGAAAACGCCATCGCCTATGCCGGCAACGGGGCGGAGGTGACGGTTCGCGTGCGCCGCGCCGCGGATGCCGTGCTTCTCGGCGTGGAGGATAACGGTCCCGGCATTCCGCCCGAGCGCCGCGGCCTCGTGCGCCAGCGCTTCTCCCGCGGCGAGCACCGCGATGCGCCGGGCATGGGCCTCGGCCTGCCCATCGTGGAGGAAATCGCCGCCCTGTTCGATGCGACGATGGTGCTGGACAGCGGTGCGGACGGCCGGGGCCTCTGCGTGACGATCCGCTTCCCTGCGGTGGATGGTTAGGACCCTGCTGTCCGGGAATGCGTGCCTTGCCACCGCCCCTCTCCCTGCCTTCTGCTACGGGGAAGGAGTGCCGAGCTTGAAGCAGGGCAGCCATGACGATGCCGAATAGCAGGTCGAGGATTCTGGCTATCCTGTTGAATTTTCAGCATTCCGGTTGTTTTCATCCGAGCGATGCCCGGCAAAATTTGCCTTTTCGCAAGGCAGCCATGCGTTGTGGCCGTAGCTGGGCGGTTGTTCCTTCCGGCAATGCATAGTAAGCTACACTTACAATAAGCCAGAAAGCGAACATGTCCTCTCGACCCGATCCCGACGCCCTCGGTTTCGTCCTCATCGACGTTGCCCGCATGCTGCGCAGCGCCTTCGAGCGCCGCATCGCCACCGCCGGTCTCGGCCTCACGCCGGGCGAGGCGCGCACCCTCGTGCGCATCGCCACGCTGGAGGGCAGCCGCCAGCTCGACATCGCCCAGCGCATGGGCATCGAGCCGATGACGCTCTCGACCTATCTCGACCGCCTGCAGAGCCTCGGCTACATCGAGCGCCGCCCCGACCCGGCTGATCGCCGGGCCAAGCAGATCTTCACCACGCCGACCGCGGGCGCTCTCATCGCCAGTATCCGCACCGAGCAGATCGAGCTGATGGAGCATGTGACGAGCGGTATCGGCCCGGAGGAGCTGGAACTGATGCGCGACCGGCTGAAGCGGCTGCGCGCGAATCTCTGCGCCCTCGAGGAAGACGGCGCCGAACCCGCGCTGGCAAAGGAAGCCGGTCGATGACGACGCCGCGCATGAGCGAGCGCCGCACCAGCATCATCGCCGCCTTTCTCGTCGCGCTCGGCCCCGTTTCCATGGCGCTCTATACGCCGGCCATGCCTGAGCTGGTGCGCGCCTTCTCCTCGACGGAATCGGCGATCAAGCTGACGCTTTCGCTCTATTTCGCCGGTTTCGCGCTGTCGCAGCTCGTCTCCGGCACCATGTCGGACGTGCTCGGCCGGCGGAAGACCACGCTGATCTTCATGAGCGTCTATCTCGCCGGCAGCCTGATGGCGGCCTTCGCGCCGAGCGTCGGCATGCTCCTGGCCGGCCGTCTCGTGCAGGGCATCGGCGCGTCGGTCGGTATGACCGTCTCGCGCGCCATCGTGCGCGACCAGTTCACCGGCACCGAGGCTGCCCGCATCATGAACATGGTCGGCATGATGCTCGCCGTCGGCCCGGCCGTCTCGCCGACGCTCGGCGGTTTCGCGCTCGGCCTGTTCGGCTGGCAGTCGATCTTCTTCCTGATGGTGGGCTTTGCGCTGGCGGCCTGCGGCGCGGTCTATTTCTTTATGGCGGAGACCACGGTGCCGGATCCGGCGAAGGGACGCATCGGCCCGATCATTGCGGGTTACGCAGCGCTTGCCACGAGCCGCCGCTTCGTTTCCGCCACGCTCGTCATGGCCGGCGCGGTCGGGGCGCTCTACGGCCAGGCGACCATGCTGCCCTTCGTCCTGATCGGCACGGTCGGCCTGACGCCGACGGAGTTCGGCGTCGGCATGCTCATGCAGTCGGGTTTCTTCTTCGCCGGCACGGTCTGCGTGCGCCTTCTGTTGCGCACGGTCGCGCCCGCCCGGATCGTGCTGCCCGGCCTTTGCTTCATCGGCTTTGCCAGCATTTTGATCGCGCTCACGTCGCATCTGCTGACGCCGAGCTTCCTCAGCGTCATGGGGCCGGTCGGCATCTATGCCTTCGGCATCTATGCCTTCGGCATCGCCTTCGTCATGCCCTATATGATGACGGCTGCCATGGAGCCCTTCCCCGAGATCGCCGGTTCGGCTTCCGCGGCCATGGGCTTCATCCAGATGGGGGCCGGCTTTCTTGCGGGCCTGCTTGCCGCCGCCATCGGCATGCCGCTCTTCGCCTTCGGCACCATCATTCCCGCCATGGGCCTGGTGGGGATCCTTGCCTACGCCTGGTATCGCGCGATCTGCAGCCGCGATGCGCAGCTTGCCGCCGAGCCGGCAGAGTAACGCCTGCCGGAAACGAAAAGGCCCGCTGCCGGGAACGGCAGCGGGCCTCTTTTCTGGTCGCGATCCGGTGATCAGCCGCGGCGCTTGCGGGCGGCGAGCGTACGCAGGCGCAGCGCGTTCAGCTTGATGAAGCCGGCGGCATCCTTCTGGTCGTAGGCGCCCTGGTCGTCCTCGAAGGTGACCAGCGTGTCGGAATAGAGCGACTTGTCCGATTCGCGGCCGATGACCATGACATTGCCCTTGTAGAGCTTCAGCGTCACTTCGCCCTCGACATGCTCCTGGCTCTTGTCGATCAGCGCCTGCAGCATCTCGCGCTCCGGCGAGAACCAGAAGCCGTAGTAGATCAGTTCGGCGTAGCGCGGCATCAGCTCGTCCTTGAGATGCGCGGCGCCGCGGTCGAGCGTGATGCTCTCGATGGCGCGGTGCGCGGCGAGCAGGATCGTGCCGCCGGGCGTCTCGTAGACGCCGCGCGACTTCATGCCGACGAAGCGGTTTTCCACGAGGTCGAGGCGGCCGATGCCGTTGTCGCGGCCGTAATTGTTGAGCGTCGCCAAGAGCGTCGCCGGCGACATGCGCACGCCGTTGATGGAGACGGCATCGCCGCGCTCGAAGCCGACCTTGATGATAGTCGCCTTGTCCGGTGCGGATTCCGGGGAAATGGTGCGCATATGCACATATTCCGGGGCCTCGACGGCCGGGTCTTCCAGCACCTTGCCCTCGGAGGAGGAGTGCAGGAGGTTCGCGTCGACCGAGAACGGCGCTTCGCCCTTCTTGTCCTTGGCGACCGGGATCTGGTGCTGCTCGGCGAATTCCAGGAGATGCGTGCGGCTCTTGAACGACCAGTCGCGCCAGGGCGCGATGATCTTGATGTCGGGGTTCAGCGCATAGGCGGACAGCTCGAAGCGGACCTGGTCGTTGCCCTTGCCGGTCGCGCCGTGCGCGATGGCGTCGGCGCCGGTCTTGGCGGCGATCTCGATGAGATGCTTGGAGATCAGCGGGCGGGCGATCGAGGTGCCGAGCAGGTAGACGCCCTCGTAGACGGCATTGGCGCGGAACATCGGGAAGACGAAATCGCGCACGAATTCCTCGCGCACGTCCTCGATGAAGATCTCCTTGATGCCGAGCATTTCGGCCTTCTTGCGCGCCGGCTCCAGCTCTTCGCCCTGGCCGAGATCGGCGGTGAAGGTCACGACTTCCGCGTTGAGTTCGGTCTGGAGCCATTTCAGGATGATCGAGGTGTCGAGGCCGCCCGAATAGGCCAGCACGACTTTCTTCACGTCTTTATGTGATGCCATGGTGATGAGGTCCGTTGCATGAAGGGGCGCGGCAAACCCGCGAAGGCCCGGTATCGCGGCACTTTTAGCGAGATTGGCGCGTGACGCAAGGGCGCGCGCCGACGCGACGTGACGCAAGGGTGATTTGACCCGGCCGGCGCAGGCCCCATATTCCCCTGAGTGGACCATTGAAGGGGATGATCCCATGACGAACATGCGAGACATCATCAAGGAATCCAATGTCGCCGTCATCACGGGCGGCGCGGCCGGCATCGGCCTTGCCGCAGCACGGCGCTTCGCCGAGGCCGGCATGTGCATCGCCATCGCCGATCTCAACGCCGACCGGCTGGGCGAGGCGCGCGCCGAACTCGAGGCCATTGCCGGCGAGGCGAATGTCATGGCCGTGGAGACGGACGTCGCGCACCGGCATCAGCTGGAGGCGCTGGAGCGCGCCGTGCTGCAACGCTTCGGGCGCGTGCATGTGCTAATGAACAATGCCGGCATCCAGCCGGACACCTCCATCTTCAGCGCCGAGGCGAGCTGGGACCATATCCTCGCCGTCAACCTGATGGGCGTCATCCACGGCACGCAGGTCTTCGGGCCGAACATGCTGGCCCATGGCGAAGCAGGCCTCATCATCAACACCGGCTCCAAGCAGGGCATCACAACGCCGCCCGGCAACCCCGCCTACAATGTCTCCAAGGCCGGCGTGAAGGTCTTCACCGAGGCGCTCCAGCACGAATTGCGCAATACGGCGGGGGCACGGCTCTCGGCCCATCTCCTGATCCCCGGCTTCGTCTTCACCGAGCTGACGAAGGGCGAGCGGACGGAAAAGCCGGATGCCGCCTGGACGCCGGCCCAGACCGTCGATTTCATGATGCAGAGCCTGGAGCGCGGCGATTTCTACATCCTGTGCCCGGACAACGATGTCCCCCGCGCGCTCGACGAGCGTCGCATGGCCTGGGCGATCGGCGACGTCATCGAGAACCGTCCGCCGCTGTCGCGCTGGCACAAGGATTATGCCGAAAAGTTCCGCGCCTTCGTCGAAGGCGCCTGATGCCGGGAGCCTTGCCCAGGCACGCCGTCATGGCGGAGGGCGGGTGACAAAGGATCGCCGTTACAGCCGATCATAGACTTTGATTGGCATTTTCCGGAAAGCCGGATTAGAGGTTTCTCACCTCCTCCGGCTTTCAGGGCTTCACCATGGACTTCCTGCCCACGCTTCCGACGCTTCTCGCCTTCACGGCCGCGAGCCTGCTGCTCGCGATGACGCCCGGCCCCGACATGACGCTGTCGATCAGCCGTGCGCTCTCGCAGGGGCGCGGGCCGGCGCTCTATGTGGTGGCCGGCACCAGCCTCGGCATCGTGGTGCACACGCTGCTGGTCGCCTTCGGCATCTCCGCCCTTATCACGGCCTCGCCGACCGCCTTCCTGATGCTGAAGACCGGCGGTGCCGCCTATCTCCTGTGGCTGGCCATCCAGGCGATCCGCTACGGCTCCAGCCTCTCCGTCAAGGCGACGGCGGGGCCGCGCGGCACGGCGCTGGCCAATATTTCCAGCGGCTTCTGGGTGAACCTGCTCAATCCGAAGGTCATCATCTTCTTCATGACCTTCCTGCCGCAGTTCATCAGCGCGGGCGATCCCGATGTCACCGGCAAGCTGATCTTCCTCGGCCTGTTCTTCATCGTCGTCGGCATTCCCGTGAACATCCTGGTGATCCTCGCCGCCGACAAGCTGGCGTCCTGGCTCCAGCAGAACCCCAGGGTGCTGCGCGGCATCGACTATACGTTTGCCGGCGTCTTCTCCGTCTTCGCGGCGAAGATCCTGTTTACGCAGGCGCGCTGAGCAGGGTCACACCCGATAGCGGTAGTGGCCAGTGAGGGGATAGGCGAAGAGCACGTCCTCCAGCCGCGCCCCGGCACCGATATTGTGCACGAGGAGGGGGCGCGCGCCGTCGGCGCTGCGGTCGTCCGCCACGATGCCGATATGCGGCAGGTTGCCCGGCAGCATCTGCGAGACGATGTCGCCCGGCCGGTAGTCCGCGCCGTCCCTGCTGACCGGCAGGGCGGCACCCGCCCGCTTCAGGAAGGTCTGCAGGTTCGGCACGCGGCGATGGTCGATGTTGCGGTCGGTGCGCTTCAGGCCCCAGAGCGGCGGATAGGCGGAAAAGGCCTTGCGCATGTCCTCGTGCACGAGGACCTGGAGATCGATGGCAAGGCCGTCGCGATAGGCGCGCACGATCACGTCGGTGCACACGCCCCGCTCCCGCGGCACGTCGCCGCCGGGATAGTCCAGCCGGGAATAGGCGGGATCATAGGTCAGCGTGACGCCGATCTGCCGCCGCGCCGCCGCCACGAGTTTTTGCGCGTCGTCTTCGGCTGGCTGTGCCCGCAAGCCCGCCGGCAAAACGAGGGCGGCCCCCGAGACCAGGCCGCCTGCAAGCAGCGCGCGACGAAACAGCATGGGCGCCTCCTTCTCCGACGCGCCACGCTGCGCAGGGAATCGGGCGCTTTGGTGGCGCCTCAGCCGATCAGCAGCGCGTCGTCGTCCAGCGTCTGGCCGCGCATCTTGCGGAACATGGCGATCAGGTCCTCGACCTGCAGCGTCTTGCGGCTGTCGCCGGAGACGTCGAGAACGATCTCGCCGCCGTGCAGCATGACGGTGCGGTGGCCGTAGTCCAGCGCCTGGCGCATGGAGTGCGTCACCATCAGCGTCGTCAGCTTGCGCTCGGAGACGATCTTCTGCGTGAGGGTCATGATGAACTCGGCCATGCCGGGATCGAGCGCCGCGGTGTGCTCGTCGAGCAGCAGCACGTCGGAGCCGGCGAGCGTCGCCATGACGAGCGAGACGGCCTGGCGCTGGCCGCCGGAGAGCAGGTCCATCCGGTCGCGCATGCGGTTTTCGAGGCCGAGGTTCAGTTCGGCGATGCGCTCGCGGAAAAGTGCGCGGCGCTGGGGGCCGAGGGCGGAGGCAAGGCCGCGCCGTTCGCCGCGGCGGGCGGCGAGCGCAAGGTTCTCCTCGATGGAGAGCGCGCCGCAGCTGCCGGTCAGCGGGTCCTGGAAGACGCGGGCGACGCGGCCGGCGCGGGCGGCGGTGCCCTGGCGGGTCACGTCCGTCGTGCCGATCTTCACCTGCCCTTCGGTGGCGATGACGTCGCCGGCCAGAACGCCGAGCAGCGTCGACTTGCCGGCGCCGTTCGAGCCGATGACGGTGACGAACTGGCCTTCCTCGATGGTGAGGCTGACGCCGTTCAGCGCCTGCTTCTGCAGCGGCGTGCCCTTGCCGAAGACGACCTTGATATCGGAGACGGAGATCATCAGGCGACTCCCCCGCGGCGAAGGCGCGGCAGGACGAGCGCCACGGTGACGAGCAGGGCCGTCACGAAATTGAGGTCGGAGGCCTGGAGGCCAAGCACGTCGGAGGAGAGCGCGAGCTGGATGGCGATGCGGTAGAGGATCGAGCCGAGCACGCAGCCGATCAGCGCGATGAGGATGCCCCTGGCGCCGAACAGCGTCTCGCCGATGATGACGGCGGCAAGGCCGACGACGATGGTGCCGACGCCCGAAGTGACATCGGCAAAACCGTTCGTCTGGGCAAAGAGCGCGCCGCCGAGTGCGACGAGCGCATTGGAGAGGGCGATGCCGAGATAGATCTGGCGGTTGGTGTTAACGCCCTGCGCGCGGGCCATGCGGGCATTCGCCCCCGTCGCGCGCATCGAAAGGCCGGCATCGCTTTCCAGGAAGCGCCAGACGACCACGACCGCAACGATTACCAGAATGCCGATGAAGAGCGGGCGGACATAGAAATCGCGCAGCCCATGGCCGAAGAACGGGCTGATCATCGTGTCGGCATTGATCAGCGCGACGTTCGGCTTGCCCATGACGCGCAGGTTGACCGAGAAGAGCGCGATCATGGTCAGGATCGAGGCGAGCAGGTTGAGGATGCGGAAGCGCACGTTCAGCGTCGCCGTGACGAGGCCGGCAATGGCGCCGGCCACCATGGCGACCGCCGCGGCGATCCACGGGTTGACGCCGGCGATGATCAGCACGGCCGCGACGGCCGCGCCGAGCGGAAACGAGCCGTCCACCGTCAGGTCCGGAAAATCCAGCACGCGGAAGGCAAGGTAGACGCCGATCGCGACGAAGGCATAGACCAGCCCCAGTTCGACGGCACCCCAGAAGGCAATCAGGCTCACGGTTTCGGCTTTCTCTTTGTCACCCGTTCCGCATTTTCCGCGGGAGGGGTCTTCTTAACAGATCAACCGCTGCCGGGCGATCCGGCAGCGGTTGATTCCGATTGGGAATGTCCGGATAACCCGGGCTTATTCGATCACGCGGGTCGCACGGCCGACGACGGCTTCCGGAAGCGTGACGCCCATCTTGGCAGCCGCGCCCTTATTGACGACGAGGTCGGTGCCGGCGGCAACCTTCACGGCGATGTCGCCCGGGGTCTCGCCCTTGAGGATGCGCACGACGATCTCGCCTGTCTGCTTGCCGACGTCCTTGTAGTTGAAGCCGAGCGCCGCGATGGCGCCGCGCGAAACGGAATCCGTGTCGGCGGTGAAGAGCGGCAGCTTGGCTTCCTCGGCGACGGCAACCGCGCCTTCGAGGGCCGAGATGATCGTGTTGTCCGTCGGGATATAGATCGCGTCGGCACGGCCGACGAGCGCGCGGGCGGCGCCCTGGACTTCGGCGGACTTGGTCGCGGCGGATTCGACGACTGTCAGGCCGGCCTTTTCGGCTTCTTCCTTCAAGACGGCGAGCAGCGAGACGGAGTTCGCCTCGCCCGAATTGTAGAGGTAGCCGACCGTCTTGGCTTCGGGCAGGATTTCCTGGATCAGCGCGATGTGCTCGGCGACCGGCGACATGTCCGAAAGGCCGGTGACGTTGCCGCCGGGCTTGTCCATGTCCCTGACGAGCTGCGCGCCGAGCGGGTCGGAGACGGCCGTGAAGACGATCGGGATGTCCTTCGTCGCGGAAACCACGGCCTGGGCGGAGGGCGTGGAGATCGGCACGATGACGCTCGGGTCTTCACCGGCGAACTGGCGGGCGATCTGCGCGGCCGTCGCGGGGTTGCCCTGCGCCGATTCGTAGAGGAACTTCAGGTTCTCGCCTTCCTTGTAGCCGGCGGCCTCCAGCGCTTCCTTCACGCCGTCACGGGCGGCGTCGAGGGCCGGATGTTCGACGATGGCGGTCACGGCAACCGTGACGTCCTCGGCCTTGGCCGGCAGCGAAATCGCGAGCGTCGCCGCGAAAGCGAGCAGAAGATGGCGCATGGATGGTCTCCCTAGAATGATTTTAGGCCGGTTCTAGGCAAAACGTGCCTTCAAATCAATTCTCGGAATCGACTGCTTCAATCACAATTCATGATGAGATGGGTGCGGCAAAGTGTCGGCACCCGCGGCGTGGACGCCCGGGTCGAGCCCGAGCATGCCGGAGGAGAGGTTCTCACCTCGGGAGGACGCGGCCCCGGCGCAACCGGATGAGGGGCCTTTCAGTCGTCCTCGCCGTGCCCGACGATCATCATCGCCTCGAAGGCCATGCGGTCGACCTTGCGCATGCGCTCGGATTCCGATTTCAGCTGGCCGCAGGCGGCGAGGATGTCGCGGCCGCGCGGGGTGCGGATCGGCGAGGCGTAGCCGGCCTGGTTGATGAAATCGGCGAAACGCTCGATCTGCTCCCAGTCGGAACACTGGTAGTTGGTGCCCGGCCAGGGATTGAAGGGGATGAGGTTGATCTTCGCGGGAATGCCCTTCAGCAGCTGCACCAGCAGCTTGGCGTCCTCCAGCGTGTCGTTGACGTCCTTCAGCATCACATATTCGAAGGTGATGCGCCGGGCGTTCGACAGGCTCGGATAGGCGCGGCAGGCGTCGAGCAGCTCCTTCAGCGGATACTTCTTGTTGATCGGCACCAGCATGTCGCGCAGGTCGTCGCGCACGGCATGCAGCGAGATCGCCAGCATGACACCGATCTCCGAGCCCGTGCGATAGATCTCTGGCACGATGCCTGAGGTCGACAGCGTCACGCGGCGCTTGGAGAGTGACAGGCCGTCGCCGTCGGTGGCGATCAGCAGCGCCGTCTTGACGCTCTCGAAATTGTAGAGCGGCTCGCCCATGCCCATCATGACGATGTTGGAGACCTTGCGTCCTTCCGCCGGCACGATGGCGCCGGCCGGCGTGTCGCGGTCCGGGAAATCGCCTAGCCGGTCGCGGGCGAGCAGCAGCTGCGAGAGGATTTCCTCGGCCGTCAGGTTGCGCACCAGCTTCTGCGTTCCGGTATGACAGAAGGAACAGGTGAGCGTGCAGCCGACCTGGCTGGAAATGCAGAGCGTGCCGCGGCCCTCTTCCGGAATATAGACGGTCTCGATCTCCACCGGCCGGCCGGCGCCGCGCGGGGGGAAGCGCAAGAGCCATTTGCGCGTACCGTCGCTGGAGATCTGCTCGTCGACGATCTCGGGGCGGGCGATGGTGAAATGCGCCTTCAGCATTTCGCGCATGTCCTTGGAGACATTGGTCATGTCGTCGAAATCGGAAACGCCGCGCACATAGAGCCAGTGCCAGAGCTGGCTGACGCGCATCTTCACCTGGCGCTCGTTGACGCCCTTTTCGACGAGCGCGCGGCCCATCTCCTCGCGCGAAAGGCCGATCAGCGAGGGCTTTTCAGCGGCGGGAAGAGTGCGCACCAGCGGCGCCTTGACGGGCTCGGCCGTGTTGAGAAAGTCCATGCTTGCCATCGGGTCATCCTCAAGATCATGGCACGCCGGCGCAGGTTCCTGCGCCGCAAGCGGTCCATTCTCGATAGAAGTTCATTGGGGGCCAGGAGCGTCTGAAAACGCGGCTTGCGGCCCGGTTGCCGGCCCTTTAGCACTGTTCCGGCGGAAAGTCACCTCTCCGTGCAGACGGCGCGCAGGCACGCCCGCAGCCAGCGATGGGCCGGATCGGCATCGAGGCGTGGATGCCAGAGCATGGAGACGGTGTGCTCGGGCAGGGCAAGCGGCAGGGCGAAGTCCGCCATGCCCTCCCGCAGCCGCGCCGTATAGCGCTCCGGCACCTCCGTGACGAGGTCCGAGTCCCGGGCGAGTGCCAAAGCCTCCGAAAAGCTCGCGACGGTGACGGCGATGCGGCGCGCCAGGCCGAGCCGGGCGAGCGCCTCGTCGACTAGGCCGCCATCGCGTCCCCGTCGGGAGACGAGGATGTGCGTTCCGCCTGCATAACGCTCAGGCGTCACCGGGCCTTCGGTGAGCGGATGCTTTTTACGCACGACACCGATGAACCGGTCGCGAAACAGTGCCTGCGCCCGTACTTCCGGCCCTGTCGTGCTGCCGATCACGCCGGTTTCGAGATCCACCGCGCCGTCCCGCAAAGGCGTGCTCTCCTTGTCGGGCTTCGCCACGAAGCGGAGTTTCACGCCCGGCGCCTCCCGGGCGATGCGCGCCAGGAGGGCCGGCCCGAAGGTCTCGACGAAACCCTCGCGGTTGCGCAGCGTGAAGGTTCGCACGAGGGTTTTGGGGTCGAGCAGTTCGGCCGGTCGCAGCAGGGTTTCGGCCTCCTCGACGACGCGCCCGACCGCCTGGCGCAGGACGAGCGCCCGCGGTGTCGGCACAAGGCCGCGCCCGGCGCGCACCAGGAGCGGATCGCCGGTCACGTCGCGAAGACGGGCGAGCGCCCGGCTCATGGCGGAAGGGCTGAGCCGCAGCCGCTGCGCCGCGCGCGCGACGCTGCCTTCGGCGAGCAGCACGTCGAGGGTGACGAGGAGGTTCAGATCGGGCCGGGCCATGGCGCGATCCTAGCATTTTTACAGAAGGATGACATGGCGCCAGATGCACGAATGAAGTGCAGGCGATGCGCCTTCCGCCCTATCCGGTGAGAATCTATCTGTCGGAGGAGACAACGACAGGAGAGCGCCATGGCGGATACACCGACCATCACGACGACACGCCGCACGACCGGCGCGCTTTGCGGGCTGTCGCTCGCCATCCTGCTCTCCTCGCTCGGCACCAGCATCGCAAATGTCGCCCTGCCGACGCTCGCGGAAGCCTTTGCCGCGCCGTTCGGGCAGGTGCAGTGGGTGGTGCTGGCCTATCTTCTGGCGAGCACGGTGCTGATCGTCGGCCTCGGCCGCCTCGGCGACCTTTTCGGTCGTCGCCGGCTGTTTCTGGCGGGGCTTGCACTGTTCACCGCCGCGTCGGCGCTGGCGGGCCTGGCTCCGACGCTGCCGCTCATGATCGCCGCCCGGGCCCTGCAGGGGCTGGGGGCGGCGGCGATGATGGCGCTCGCCATGGCCTTCGTCAGCGAGACCGTGCCGCGGGAGCGGATCGGCAGCGGTATGGGCCTCATCGGCACCATGTCCGCGGTCGGCACCGCTCTCGGCCCCTCGCTCGGCGGCCTGCTGATCGCCGGCTTCGGCTGGCCGGCGATTTTCCTCGCCGCCGTCCCCTTCGGCCTTGCCGCGCTGGCACTCGCCTGGCGCTTCCTGCCCGCCGATCGCGCCAGCGCGGCGGTCGCCCGCTTCGATTTTCCGGGCGCCGGCCTGCTCGCCGCAACGCTCACGGCCTATGCGCTGGCGATGACCATGGGGACGAGCACCTTCGGGCCGGTCAATGCCGTCTTCCTTGCCGCTTCTGCGGTGGGCATGGCTCTCTTCATCCTGCGGCAGCAGCGGGCGGCGGCGCCGCTGATCCGGCCCGCCGCATTCCACCGCGCCGGGTTTCGCGCAAGCCTTGCCGCCAATGGACTGGTCGCCACGGTGATGATGGCGACGCTCGTCGTCGGGCCGTTCTATCTTGCCGGCGCGCTGGGGTTGGGCCCGGCCGGCGTCGGCTTCGTGCTGGCGGTCGGGCCCTTCGTATCCACGGCAAGCGGCGTTGTCGCAGGACGCCTCGTCGACCGGTTCGGCGCCCGGCGCATGGCATTGGGCGGGCTTGCCGCAATGGTCGCGGGGGCGCTGGGGCTGTCCGTCCTGTCCGCGCTCCTCGGCCTTGCCGGCTATGTCGCGGCCATCGCCGTGCTGACGCCGGGCTATCAGCTTTTCCAGGCTGCCAACAATGCGGCCGTCATGGGCGGCGTCGGCGCCGGGGAGCGTGGCGTCACGTCCGGCCTGCTCGTCCTGTCGCGCAATCTCGGCCTCATCACCGGCGCCTCCCTGATGGGCGCGATCTTCACGCTCGCCGTCGGCACGAAGGCGGTGACGCGCGCGGACCCCGCGGCGATCGCCACGGGCATGCACATGACCTTTGCGGTGGCGGCGGCGCTTGTCCTTGCGGCCTTCATCCTTCTTGCGCAAAGCAAGGCGTGAGCATTCCGCAAACGAAAGGGCCGGCGAGAACGCCGGCCCTTTCCGTTTCTGCCCGCAGGGAAATCAGCGGCAGCTTTCGATCTGCTTCAGCGCCGCCGAAATGCCCGACAGCGAATAAGAGTAGGAGGTGCCCGTGCCGCGGCGGGATTTCGCCTGGACCTGCATGTCCCTGCCGCCCTTCATGGCCGCGACCAAAGCCGGCTCTTCCGCGGCGTTCTCCACCCAGGCCGAATTGCCCTTGGTGAACATCACGAAAGTGCGCCCGTCGATGACGACGTTGACCTTGGAGGCCTCCTGCAGCGGATAGCCCATCATCGCCTGCGGCTCGTAGCTGATGTTCTGGCCCGGGCGCTGGGAGACGAGGAAGAAGACGTCGCCATGGTCGACGCCGGCCGGGTTCTTCTCCTTCGGCACCGACAGCACGTAGCAGACCTTGCCGCCTTTCGCCTGGTAGGAATAGGCACCCCAGGCATTGAACTGCTGAATGCGCGTCGGCGTCTGGGCCGAGGCAACGCCTGCGGTCACGACGACGAGGGCGAGTGCGGTTGCGAGCTTTCTTACGAACATGTTTTCCTGCCGGTTGTCTTGCCAGTGATTGCCCGGCCGAAGGCGGTGCCCTCGATGCCGGTGTCGGCCACGCATGATGACGATTTGATTCATTTTGACTTAATTCAGGTTACCAAACCGTCAACATGCGCTCATTTTACAAAGGTCATCCGCGCCGCACCGGGACAAATTCGCGTCAAGTTTCCGCTGCTGCCTTCCGGAGCGCTTCCGCCGGTCGTGAAAACGCTACCGCTCCTGTCGGCGCAATCCCGGGCGCAAAACCGCTATGCACGTTTGCTGGAATCGCTGAGAAAGGCGAGCGTGCCCAGTCCCCATTTGGTGAGATAGAACCCGTCGAAGCCATTTAAGGCACAAGGAATAGGGCAAGAATTTGACTTCGCCACCGCGGGTCGAGTGCAGGACGGGCGGCGGCCGGGCTCAGCCGGCCGGTTGGACATCCGGCTCGTCCGCGAGCGCCTTGTCGGCGGCCACGTAGTGGTCCTCGCGGATATGCCCGCGGATGGCGGCGAAGGCGGCGGTCAGCACGGCGATGTCGTCGGAAAAGCCGACCAGCGCGAAGAAATCCGGAATGCCGTCGAGCGGCAATACGAAATAGGCGAGAGCGGCGAGCAGGATGCCGCGAACCTTGGTGGGCGTGCGGGAATCCAGCGCGCAATAGTAGGCGGCGACGAGGTCGCGCGAGAACGGCACCTGCCGCATCGCGCGCTTGAGGACCGGCCAGAACCGTTTCTTCACGCGGTTCTCCTGACGCTCTTGCTCGTCCTCGTCTCCCGGCAGAAGAATCTCGCCGATCTTCACATCATCCATGCATGGCCTCCTTCAGGTGGCGATGCCGGAAAAAACCCGGCGGGAATGATATGGGAACGGCTTCACAGGTCTTCAACTCTTCGTGCGCGCGGCCGCCGCGTTGTCCATTGCCGTCGCCAGCTTGACGTCGAGCTCGGTGAGGCCGCCCGCATCGTGGTTCGTGAGGCGCACCTCGACGCGGTTGTAGACGTTGAACCATTCGGGATGATGGTTGAATTTTTCCGCCGCCAGCGCGCCCTCGGTCATGAAGCCGAAGGCTTCGCGGAAGGTCTTGAACTTGAATTTCTTCTCGATGGCGATGCCGTCATCCGAGCGGGTCCAGCCGTCAAGGGCCGCGATCGCCGCGGAAATCGCCTCTTCGCTCAACTTTTCCTGTTTCATGGCGCGCTCCTTTCCGGTCGATCCTACCATGGAAAACGGCGCCCGAAGGCGCCGTGTTCCGTTTGCGATGAAAGGCGGTCAGACGAAGAACTGGCCGCCGTTGGCCGAGATGGTCGAGCCGGTGATGAAGCCGGCATCGTCCGAGGCGAGGAAGACGACGATGCGGGCGATCTCGTCCGGCTCGCCGAGGCGGCCGACCGGGATCTGCGGGATGATCCGCTCGTTCAGCACCTTTTCCGGGATGGCGCGCACCATCTCGGTGCCGATGTAGCCCGGGCAGATGGCGTTAACCGTGATGCCCTTGGCGGCGCCTTCCTGGGCGAGCGCCTTGGTGAAGCCGAGGTCGCCGGCCTTGGCGGCGGAATAGTTCGCCTGGCCCATCTGGCCCTTCTGGCCGTTGATCGAGGAGATGTTGATGACGCGGCCGAAGCTGCGGTCGCGCATGCCGGACCAGACCGGATGGGTCATGTTGAAGAGGCCGGTGAGGTTGGTGTTGATCACCGCGCCCCATTGGTCCGGCGTCATCTTGTGGAACATCGCATCGCGGGTGATGCCCGCATTGTTGACGAGGATGTCCACCGGTCCGAGATCGGCCTCCACCTTGCCGATCCCCTCGACGCAGGATTCGTAGCTCGAAACGTCCCATTTGTAGACCGGGATGCCGGTCTCCGCCTTGAAGGCGTTCGCGGCGTCGTCATTGCCGGCATAGTTTGCGGCCACCTTGTATCCGGCGGCCTTCAGCGCCACCGAAATGGCCGCGCCGATGCCTCGCGATCCGCCCGTTACCAATGCTACCCTGCTCATGTGGCTCACTCCCCTGAAACTGTTTTTCGAGTCGACCCGTCGCCCCGCCGGCGGCGGGTCCTGGCAAAGTAGCTTGTAAGCTTTTGCTTACATGCTCTCAACGCACATCGCCACGCCCATGCCGCCGCCGATGCAGAGCGTGGCGAGGCCCTTCGAGGCGCCGCGACGCTTCATCTCGAAGAGGAGCGTGTTGAGGATGCGGGCGCCGGAGGCACCGATCGGGTGACCGATGGCGATGGCGCCGCCGTTGACGTTGACGATCGACGGATCCCAGCCGAGATCCTTGTTGACGGCGCAGGCCTGGGCGGCGAAGGCCTCGTTGGCTTCCACGAGGTCGAGGTCGCCGATTTTCCAACCGGCGCGCTCGAGCGCCTTGCGGGAGGCCGGGATCGGGCCGGTGCCCATGATCTTCGGATCGACGCCGGCGGTCGCCCAGGAGACGATGCGGGCGAGCGGCTGGATGCCGCGGCGGGAGGCTTCCGCCTCGCTCATCAGGAGGGCGGCGGCTGCGCCGTCATTGATGCCGGAGGCATTGGCGGCCGTCACGGTGCCTTCCTTGTCGAAGGCGGGCCGCAGCTTGGCCATCGAATCGAGCGTCGCGCCATGGCGGATATATTCGTCGGCGTCGACCGTGACGTCGCCCTTGCGGCCCTTGACGATGAAGGGAACGATCTCGTCCTTGAAGCGACCTTCCTTCTGGGCGGCTTCGGCCTTGTTCTGCGAGGAAACGGCGAAGGCATCCTGCTCGTCGCGCGAAAGCTGCCACTGCTTGGCGACGTTCTCGGCGGTGATGCCCATGTGGTAGCCGTAGAAGGCGTCGGTCAGGCCGTCCTTGATCATCGTGTCGATCATCTTGAAATCGCCCATCTTCACGCCGCCGCGCAGGTGCGCGCAATGCGGCGCCATGGACATGGATTCCATGCCCCCCGCGACGATGATGCCGGCATCGCCCGTGGCGATCTGCTGCATGCCGAGCGCCACGGCGCGCAGGCCCGAGCCGCAGAGCTGGTTCATGCCCCAGGCGGTCGCCTCCTGCGGGACGCCGGCCTTCATGGCGGCCTGGCGGGCCGGGTTCTGGCCTTCGCCGGCCGGCAGGACCTGGCCGAGGATCACCTCGTTCACCTCGCCCGCCGCAACGCCTGCGCGCTCCAGAACCGCCGAAATGACCGCCGCCCCGAGCTCGTGGGCGGGCGTGTTGGCGAAAGCTCCGTTGAAGGAACCGACCGCGGTGCGGCCGGCGCTGGCGATGACGATGGATGGGGTGCTCATGTGTGCTTCCTCAGTTCTGACGACCTTGCAGCCGGCCTTGGAACCAGGCCCGGCGCACGAACGGCGCGAGCCCGGCGGTTCTCCCGAAATCAAAACTGGCAAAGCGGAGGGGGAGAGTCAAACGGGATATCCGATGCCGCTAAAATTTCATCGGCGCGGCGTGCAGCATGAAAATCCATGTTGCGCAGCATTGCTCGCCGCATCGCACAATTCGATTGTCAGCGCGCGTCTTTTTGCCGATACTCGTCAGGACCAAAAAAGAAATGGAAATACGGGGATGAGGAGACCCTAATGGCCAGGAACGACGGTCAGATCGTCATCAAGAAATATGCGAACCGGCGGCTCTACAATACGGGCACCAGCACCTATGTGACGCTGGACGATCTCGCGGTCATGGTGAAAAAGGGCGAGGATTTCACCGTGCAGGACGCCAAATCCGGCGAGGACATCACCCATTCGGTGCTGACGCAGATCATTTTCGAGCAGGAATCGAAGACCGGCAACACGCTTTTGCCCATCTCGTTCCTCCGCCAGCTGATCTCCTACTACGGCGACCAGATGCAGATGGTGGTGCCGAGCTATCTCGAACACTCCATGCAGGCCTTCACCGAGCAGCAGTCGCAGATGCGCGAGCAGATCAACAAGACCTTCGGCGACACGCCGCTCGGCAAGAACCTGCAGGTGCCGATGGCGCTGATCGAGGAGACGACGCGGCGCAATACGGAGCTGTTCCAGCAGGCGATGAAGATGTTCTCGCCCTTCGCCAATGCTGCGCCGCCGAAGGAGACCCGCAAGGCGGACGCCAAGGACCTCGACGAATTGAAGGAGCAATTGCGCGCGCTCCAGACGAAGCTCGACAGCTTGAGCTGACGATACGGCCGGCGCGGGCCTGCCCCGCGCCCGTCACAGCCCGATCGAAAGATCCCGGCTCGCCGTGCGGATCGACACGGCAAAACCCGCGATGACATCGATGAAGGTGATCGTCATCAGGATGAAGAAGATCTGCGTCGCCGCGCCCTGCACCAGCAGGAACTCGACGAGGAACACCACGAACAGCACCATCGAGAGCATGTGATCGAGCAGCGCGCGCGAGCCCGGGCGCGTGGCCTTCAGGATCTCCACGAAGAGCAGCACGAGCGCGATGAGGATAAGGAGGTCGCCGAAGGCCATGGTCCAGGTCGTGCCGGACAGCATGTTGACCGCCATCACCTCGCTGTCGAGCACGGCGACGCCGCCGTCGCCGAAAAGGCCGGTCATGGCGAGGTTGTAGAGGGCGAACGGGATGATCAGCAGCGGTATGGCCAGAAGCATGGGCGGCGGTCTCCTAGAGCATTTCCAGCCGAAGCGAAGTCGCTTCGGCGCCGGATAATGCGGAAAACAAGAATCCAGAGCAATTCCAGCAAAAGTGCGAAGCGGTCTTGCATCCGGAATTGCGTAAAACAAACAGATAGAGCGTTTTTACGATTCGAAGAGAAGCGGAAATGCTCCAACGACCGTCTTCGCACGGGCGGCCCCGTTGCCCTCTTAGCCCAGGAATCGGCGCAAGAAAATGTCGCCGCCGCGACGACAGGCATTCGGGGGGCGGATGGCCCAAAAGAAAAGGGCCGGCAAGCCGGCCCCTGATCTCAGCTGATGCCGAAAACGCTTATGCGTTTTCCTTCGGCGTCAGAACCTGGCGACCGCGGTACATGCCGGTCTTCAGGTCGATATGGTGCGGACGGCGCAGTTCGCCCGAGTTCTTGTCTTCGATGTAGGTCGAACCCTTCAGAGCGTCTGCGGAACGGCGCATACCGCGCTTGGACGGGCTCGTTTTTCTTTTCGGTACAGCCATTTCACTAACTCCACTTATCGGGCAAACACATCCACGGGCCACCGGATGGGCGACAGGGACATGTCTTTATCTCGGAAATTGGGGCGGCTTATACACAGCAAAATCCCGCTTGACCAGTCCCCGGGCGGTTTTTTTCGATTCCGCCGGTCACGCCTCGTCCTCGGGCACGATCCACGGCTCGGCCAGCGCCGCCGCCTGCCACGTCTGCCAGGCCGGATGCGCCTTCATGCGCGCCATATAGGCCAATACGGTTTCGTCGCGGGTCAGGCAATAGGCTTCGAACCGGTTGACGACCGGCGCATACATCGCATCGGCAGCGGAAAAGGCACCGAACAGGAACGGCCCGCCGGAGCGCGCGAGCACCGACTTCCAGATCGTCTCGATACGGGCGACGTCATCCGTCACGCCGTCCGGCAGGTCGATTTCGCCCGGCTTGCGGCGGATGTTCATCGGGCAGGCATTGCGCAGCGCCCGGAAGCCGGAGAGCATCTCCATCGAGATTGCCCGCGCCTCGGCCCGTGCCGCGCCGTCCTTCGGCCAGATCCCGGCATCGGGAAAGAGCTCGGCGACATATTCGATGATCGCGAGCGATTCCCACACCCGCACCGCGCCATGGTGCAGCACCGGCACCTTCCCCGTCGGCGAGATCTTGCTGAATTCCGGGTTGCCGGCGGGAAAGTCGAAGGGGATGACCTTGTCGGTGAACGGCACGCCGGCCGCCGTCATGGCGATCCAGGGCCGGAGGGACCAGGAGGAATAATTCTTGTTGCCGACATAGAGGATGAGGTCCGACATGGTGCTCCCGCGCGCTCTTGATATGGCGGAGACCCTAGGCCTTCACCGGGGCCTGCGCCAATGAAAAGGCCTGAACTCACTCATAAAGGCACTTGATATATTCGCCCGAGCGGCTTGCGCGCCGCTCGATCAGGCGGGCGAGGCGCTGCAGGCCGCGGCCCGGCTTTCCGGCATTGCGCTCGTAGGGGTTCGGCAGGGAAACGGCGAGAAGGGCGGCCTGCCGGCGCGAGAGCTTGGCGGCCGGCACCTTGAAATGGTGCTGCGCGGCGGCCTCGATGCCGTAGATGCCGGGCCCCCATTCGGCGATGTTGAGGTAGATCTCCATCAGCCGCCGCTTGCTCCAGACGAAATCCGCCGCGACGGCGAGCGGCAGTTCCATCGCCTTGCGCACGAAGGAGCGGCCGTTCCAGAGGAACAGGTTCTTGGCCGTCTGCATCGGGATCGTGCTGGCGCCGCGCGTCTGCTCGCCGGCCAGCGCCTCGTTGACGACGGCGCGCATCTCGCCCCAGTCGACCCCGCCGTGGCGGCAGAACTGGCCGTCCTCGGACATCATGACCGCCTGCACCAGGTTGGGCGAGATCTCGTCGAACGCCACCCATTGCCGGTCGTAGCCGCGCAGGAGGGCGAGATCGCGCAGCATCAGCGTGGAAACCGGGCGCACGAATTCGATCGTGTAGAGCAGGATCAGCACATAGGGCAGCGCGACGATGGCCAGGACGACAAGCACGAGGCGTCGCCAGTTCCGGCGAAGCCGGCTCATCCAACCGTCCCTTTCACCGGCTTCTGCCTCCGTGTTGACCGAATCTGTGCGTGTTTCCGGTACGATGTCCAAGAGCCGGCGTCCGTCCTTCCGTCGTTGCGCCTTCATACCGTCACGGCTCGCCAAAAACCAGTCTGCGGCGCGATTCTTTGAAGGAGCCCGGGCATGGCCGTTGCTTCGGCCCGGAGCCCATGCCAAAGAGCGGGCCATGAGCGAACGTTACCAGGAATTCCAATCCCTGCTGAAGGGCAATGCCGAGGCGGTGGAGGCATTGCTGGCAACGCTGCTGTCCGGCAGCGTCGCGGCGGACGAGATCGCCCGCCCCGAACGGCTGCTCGCCGCCATGCGCCACGGCGTGCTCAACGGCGGCAAGCGGCTGCGACCCTTCCTCGTCATCGAATCCGCCGCGCTCTTTCCGGGCGTGGAGCGCACGGCGGCGCTGCGCGTCGGCGCCGCGCTCGAATGCATCCACTGCTACTCGCTCGTGCATGACGACCTGCCGGCCATGGACGACGACGACCTGCGCCGCGGCCAGCCCACCGTGCATATCGCCTTCGACGAGGCGGCGGCGATCCTTGCCGGCGATAGCCTGCTGACGCTGGCCTTCGATATCGTCGCGGCGCCCGAAACGCGTCTGCCCGATGCCACCAAGACGGCGCTGGTGGTGGCACTCGCCCGCGCCGCCGGCATCGGCGGCATGGCCGGCGGCCAGGCGCTCGACCTTGCGGCCGAGACCGATGCGCCGGACGAGGCGGGCATCGTGACGCTGCAGAAGATGAAGACCGGCGCGCTCCTGCGCTTCGCCTGCGAGGCCGGCGCCATCGTCGCGGGGGCCTCGGCGGGGGACCGGCAGACGCTGCGCCGCTACGGGGAGACGGTCGGCCTTGCCTTCCAGATCGCCGACGACCTGCTCGACCTCACCGCCGATGCCGCGACCATGGGCAAGGCGACCGGCAAGGATGCCGATCGCGGCAAGGCGACGCTCGTCGCCCGGCGCGGCCAGGCCTGGGCGGAAAACCGTCTTCGGGAACTCGTGGCGGAGGCCGAGGCGCTTCTTGCGCCGTTCAGCCATCGCGCCGGCATCCTGATCGAAACCGCCCATTTCATTGCCAATCGCAGGAATTGACGTCATGAGCAAATTCTGGTCGCCGATCGTCGCCACGCTCAAGCCCTATGTCGCTGGCGAACAGCCGCGCATTCAAAACCTCATCAAGCTCAACACCAACGAAAACCCCTACGGCCCGTCGCCGAAGGCGATCGCCGCCATGCGGGCCGCCGTCGCCGACAGCCTGAAGCTCTATCCGGATCCGAGCGCGCTGGCGCTGCGCCAGTCGATCGCCCGTTTCCACGGCGTGGACGCGGATGAGGTCTTTGTCGGAAACGGTTCGGACGAAGTCTTGGCGCACGCCTTCGTCGCGCTCCTCAAGCACGACAAGCCGCTCGTCTATCCTGATATTACCTACAGCTTCTATCCGACCTATTGCCGGCTCTTCGGCATTCAGGCGGAGGAGGTTGCGCTGAAGGACGACTTCACCATCGATCTTGCTGACTACGATCGGCCCTGCGGTGCCATCATCCTGCCGAACCCGAACGCCCCCACCGGCATCGGCCTGCCGCTTGCCGCCATCGAGGCGCTGGTTGCCGCACACCCGGACCAGCCGGTGGTGATCGACGAAGCCTATATCGACTTCGGCGGTGAAAGCGCGATCCCGCTGACCAGGAAATACGACAATCTGCTGGTCGTGCACACGCTGTCGAAGTCCCGCTCGCTGGCGGGCCTGCGCGTCGGCTATGCCATCGGCCGGCGCCCGCTGATCGACGCGCTGGAGCGCGTGAAGGACAGTTTCAACTCCTATCCGCTCGACCGCATCGCGCAGGCCGGCGCCGCGGCCGCCATCGATGATCGCGAATGGTTCGACGAGACGCGGGGCAAGGTCATCGCCATGCGCGAGCGCGTCACAGGCGCGCTCCGCCAGCGCGGCTTCGAGGTGCTGCCCTCGCAGGCGAACTTCGTCTTCGCCCGCCATCCGGCCGTGAGCGGCGAGGCGCTGGCGAGGGGCCTGCGCGAGCGCGCCGTGCTGGTGCGCCATTTCGCCAAGCCGCGCATCTCCGATTTCCTGCGCATCACCATCGGCACGCCCGAGGAATGCGACCGGCTGATCGCGGCTGTCGAGGAGATCGTCTGAGGTTTGGAGCACTTCCAGGAAAAGCGGATACCGGTTTTCCTGGAAATGCGACAAATCCTCCAGGACCGCCGCCTACTCGGCGGCCGCCTGGCCCTGGCCGTAGCGCTTCTCGATATAGTCGTTGACGAGCGTCTCGAATTCACCGGCGATGTTGGTGCCGCGCAGCGTCAGGGCCTTCTTGCCGTCGACATAGACGGGAGCGATCGGCAATTCGCCGGTGCCGGGCAGCGAGATGCCGATATCGGCATGCTTGCTCTCGCCCGGGCCGTTGACGATGCAGCCCATGACCGCGACCTTCAATCCCTCGACGCCCGGATATTTTTCCCGCCAGACCGACATGTTCTTGCGGATATCGTCCTGGATCTTCTGGGCGAGTTCCTGGAAGACTGTGGAGGTGGTGCGCCCGCAGCCCGGACAGGCGGCGACGACGGGTATGAACTGGCGGAAGCCCATGACCTGCAGCAGTTCCTGCGCCACCTGCACCTCTCGGGTGCGGTCGCCGCCGGGCTCGGGGGTCAGCGAGATGCGGATCGTGTCGCCGATGCCCTGCTGCATGAGGATGCCGAGCGAGGCGGAGGAGGCGACGACGCCCTTCGTGCCCATGCCGGCTTCCGTCAGGCCGAGATGCAGCGCATGGTCGGAGCGCGCCGAGAGCATCGCGTAGACGGCGATGAGGTCCTGCACGTTGGAGACCTTCGCCGAGAGGATGATGTGGTCGCGCGGCAGGCCGATCTCCTCGGCAAGCTCGGCGGACAGCAGCGCCGACTGGCAGATCGCCTCGCGCATCACCTGCTGGGCGGTCAGCGGAAAGCCCTTGTCCTGGTTCTCGTCCATCAGCCGGGTCAGGAGCTCCTGGTCGAGCGAGCCCCAGTTGACGCCGATGCGCACCGGCTTGTCGTGGCGGATCGCGGTCTCGACGATGGCGGCGAACTGCCTGTCCTTCTTGTCCTTGAAGCCGACATTGCCGGGATTGATGCGGTATTTCGCCAGCGCCTCGGCGCAGGCCGGATGGTCGGCAAGCAGCTTGTGGCCGATATAGTGGAAGTCGCCGACGAGCGGCACGTCCATGCCGAGGCGCAGGAGGCGCTCGCGGATCTTCGGCACCGCCGCCGCGCTCTCGTCGCGGTCGACCGTGATGCGCACGATCTGCGACCCGGCGCGGTGGAGGGCGGCGACCTGCGCCACCGTCCCGTCGATATCGGCCGTATCCGTATTGGTCATCGACTGCACGACGACCGGCGCACCGCCGCCGACAAGCACGCCGCCGACATCGACGCCGACGGACCGGCGCCGCGGCTTCGGTTCAAAGTCGAAGGAGAAGGACATTCTGGAGCCTCTTGCTCGAAAACCGGCCGCATGCGGCATCGCTCGTGCAGCCTTTGCCCTCAGGTGGATCAGGAAACGGGGCTTGTCAACCGCCGGGGCCGGAACGCGCGACGATTTGATCGCCGCGCGTTGCGCGCTCAAGGCCGTTCGCGCACGTCCGCATGCACGGCATGGTGCGAGAGCAGCAGCACGACGACGAAGAGCACCGGCAGCAGGGCGAAGATGATGGAGAAGCCCGTATGCTCGGCGATGAAGCCGATGACGGAGGGTGCGAAGAGCGAGCCCGAATAGCCCATGACCGTCGCGACGGAGAGCGCCACGCCCTGCGCGAAGCCCGGCAGGTTGCCGGCGGCGGAAAAGGCGATCGGCACCATGTTGGAAATGCCGATGCCGCAGATGGCGAAGCCGAGGACAGCCACATAGGCATTCGGCGCCATGCCCGATACCACCATGCCGATCATCGCCATGACGGTGCAGAACCGCAGCGTCTTCACCGCGCCGAGACGGTCGCGCACATGGTCGCCGGCAAAGCGCATGGCGGCCATGGTGAGCGAGAAGGCACCGAAGGCGAAGCCGGAGACTGCCAGCGAGGCGCCGAGCTCGTCGCGCATGTAGAGCGCGCCCCAGTCGAGGATCGCGCCTTCCGGCACCATGGAGAACAGCGCCATGAGGCCGATCAGCCAGGGCAGGAGCGTCATCGGCAGGCGCACCTTCTGGCGCTCCTCGTTCGGGTGCGGCGCGTCGTGCAGCACGAAGGGCCAGGCAAGGCCGAGCGCGACGGCGCCGAGCGCGGTGAGCAGCACCGCATGGCCCGTCACGCCGAGCGTCTCGATCAGGAAACCGCCGGTCGTGGCGCCGATGAAGGCGCCGAGGCTCCAGAAGGCGTGGCAGGACGACATGATCGCCCGCCGCATGGTTTTTTCGACCTCGACCGCATTGCCGTTCATCGCCACGTCCATCGCGCCCATCAGGCCGCCGAAGAGGAAGATGGCGAGCGCGCCGAGCAGGACGGTCGGGGCAAGGGAAAGCAGGATGAGGGTGGACAGGAAGAGGACCGCGGCGCCCTTGACCGTGCGCGTCGTGCCGTAATGGGCGATCAGGATGCCGGCGATCGGCATCAGCACGAGCGAGCCGATGCCGAAGCACATGATCATCAGGCCGAGGCCGGATTCGGAGAGCGACAGGCGGCTGGCGAACTCCGGGATTTTCGGCGCCCAGGCGCCGGCGAAGGTGCCGTTCAGCAGGAAAAGGCCGGAGACGGCCAGCCGTGTCGGCGGAAAATGGGTTCTCGCGAAGGCGGTGCCTTTGATGGCATTTTCGGGCGTCGTCATGGGAGGTCCGTTTCAGGATTCTGGGAGGGGCGCCTATCCGGCCCGCAGGATGTCGATGCCGGCGGCGGCGAGCGCTGCCGCCTCGGCCTCGCCCGCATCCGCCTCGATCACGGCGCTTGCCACGCGGGCAAGAGGGGCGACCGAATAGGGGGCTGCGGTGAAAAGCTTGTCGTTGGTAACGATGACGATCACCGTCCGGCTGCGCGAGGCGACGAAGCGCTTGAATTCCGCCTCCTCGAAACTGTCGGCGGTGACGCCGGCCTCCGGATCGATGCCGCAGACGCCGAGCACCAGGATGTCAGGCCGAAGGGCCTCCGCATCGCGCATCGCCTTGGCGCCGATCGCCGCGCCCGAGCGGGCATCGATCAGCCCGCCGAGCTGGATCGTCGCGATGTCGCGCTCGAGAAGCGCCGCGGCGATGGCCGGCCCGTTGGTGGCAACGGTGAGACCGGCGGCCGTCGGCAAGGCGCGGGCGAGCGCGACATTGGTGCTGCCGGCATCGAGGAAGACGGTGGTGCCGGCAGGGATGAGCCCGGCGGCCGCACGGGCGAGCGCCGCCTTGCGCGCGCCGGCAATCGCCATGCGCTCGTTCATCGTGGTGGAAGCGTGCGCCATGCGCAAGGCCCCGCCATAGACCCGGCGGCAGAGGCCGGAGGCCGCCATTTCACGCAGGTCCCGCCGGATCGTGTCTTCCGACACGCCGAGCTCCTGTGCCAGTTCCGCCGCGATCACCCGCCCCGAAAGGTCGAGCCGCGCGCGGATCAGGTCTTGCCGCTCTCCGAGCAGAAGAAGGTCTTGTCCCGACATTGTCGAATCCAAACATGCACGATTGCGTAGCAATGCGCATGAATCGGCAGGAACGTCAATGAACGGTGATGATCACGTTTGATTGCCGGGCGAAACGGCGCGATCTTGCAGCGTGGGTCCCGTGGCCGTCCCGGGACCCTGAGATCAGCCTTGCCGTCAGGCGTAGGCGAAATCCGTGGTCTTGCTGACCAGCACGGCGCGCAGCTTCTCCAGCGCGCGATTCTCGATCTGGCGTACACGCTCCTTGGAAATGCCGAGCACGGCGCCGAGTTCCTCGAGCGTCGCGCCGTTTTCCGCCAGCCGCCGGGCACGGATGATCTTCATCTCGCGTTCGTTGAGCTGGCCGAGCGCGGCATGCAGCCAGTGATGGCGGCGTTCGCCGTCGATGCTGCCTTCCGCCTGTTCGTCGGGAAGGGGGGCGTCGCTGGTGAGAAAGTCGAGCCGGTTCGAGCCCTCGCCCTCGGCGGAGGAGATCGGCGCCTGGAGCGAGACATCGGAGGAGGAAAGACGGGCATCCATGGTGCGCACGTCGGCGGTGCTGACGCCGAGTGCTGCGGCGATCTCCTGATGCATCGCCTCGGCGGTCAGATGGATGTCGCCGCGGGCAAGCCGGGCGCGCAGGCGCCTGAGGTTGAAGAAGAGCGCCTTCTGCGCCGAACTGGTGCCGCCGCGCACGATCGACCAGTTGCGCAGCACGTAGTCCTGGATCGAGGCGCGGATCCACCAGCTGGCATAGGTGGAAAAGCGCACCTGCCGTTCCGGCTCGAAACGGGCGGCGGCTTCCAAGAGGCCGATATAGCCCTCCTGCACGAGATCACCGAGCGGAAGGCCGAAGTTCCTGAACTTTCCGGCCATCGAGACCACCAGCCGCATATGGGCCATGGCGATGCGGTTGCGGGCTTCCTGGTCCTTGTTGTTCTTCCAGGCCTGGGCCAGCGCCTGCTCCTCGTCCCGTTCGAGATAGGGCGCGGACATTGCGAGCTTGATCATGCGGCGGTCTGCGGTCGTCGTAGCCATGGCGGGTCTCTCCACGTAAACCGAACCGGCGCAAGCAGGCCCATTCCTGCTCCTGACCTTGCGCCCTGCTTGACGATGACGTTTCGGAAAGACCAACGGATCACTCGAAAACGGTTTTCGAGAAAATAAAGTGACCAAGCCACCCCGCCGGCCGCCCGAAGCCGGATCGTCCTCGATCGCCAAACGGCCTGCCGCCGGAAAAGTTCCAATAAAAAACCCGGCTGTTGCCAGCCGGGCTTTAAAATCGGAAGCGCTGCCCTAGATCAGGCAGCTTCGTCCTGCGAGTCGTCCTCTTCGATCGCCTTGCCGCGCTTGGGGCCCTTGGCAAGGTTCGTCTCGACGAGGCGGACGGCCTCGGTTTCCGACATCTTGTTGACGGCGGCGATTTCCCGGGCCATGCGGTCGAGCGCGGCTTCGTAGAGCTGGCGCTCGGAATAGGACTGTTCCGGCTGGTTTTCCGCACGGTAGAGGTCGCGGACCACTTCGGCGATCGAGATCAGGTCGCCCGAATTGATCTTGGCATCATATTCCTGCGCGCGGCGCGACCACATGGTACGCTTCACGCGGGCCTTGCCCTGGACAACCTTCAGCGCGCGGTCGACGAAATCGGTCTCCGACAGTTTGCGCATGCCGATCGAAACGGCCTTGGCAACCGGCACCTTGAGACGCATCTTGTCCTTTTCGAAATCGATGACAAAAAGCTCAAGCTTCATGCCGGCGACTTCCTGCTCCTCGATGGCGACGATCTGGCCGACGCCGTGAGCGGGATAGACGATCGATTCACCGGTCTTGAAGCCCTGGCGCGTGGAAGATTTCTTCTGCTGGGTCGTCATTCTGTTCAAATACTCCCTGTTACGCTCCCGGCATGGCCGGGTGGGTCCGGGGACCCGGGAAAGACGGGGGGCACCGTTGCGGTGTCACCACTCTGGTCCGTCCGCCATGCGCAAAAAGGTCCACTGCGACGCGTTCACATTTGAGCAACCGGGGCTGCCTATGGGAGGTGAGCGGCGTTGAGGGATCGTTTGCTTTCGTGGTGGTGTTCGGGCACGCAAAATGCCGCGATGTGGATCAGTATCGGGACCCTACCACAAAAAAGTGCCGAAATCAATAATTTGCTTCGCATGGGTCATCAAGCCTGTCCCATCGCCTTTTGGCGGGAGCAGGTCTTTTTCCCCAGCTTCGGTTGCCGCCCTGTGCGGCGATCAATCACCCTGGCCCGGATTGGGAGAGAAGTACTTCTCGTACTTGCCTTCCTCGCCGTCCATTTCCTTCGCTTCCGGCATCGCGTCCCGCTTGACCGTGATGTTCGGCCAGACCGATGCGAATTCCGCATTGATCTGCAGCCACTTGTCGAGGCCCGGCTCGGTATCCGGCTTGATCGCCTCGGCGGGACATTCCGGTTCGCAGACACCGCAATCGATGCATTCGTCGGGGTGGATGACGAGGAAATTCTCCCCCTCGTAGAAACAGTCGACGGGGCACACTTCCACACAGTCCGTGTACTTGCAGCGAATGCAGTTGTCGGTCACGACATACGTCATGAGGAACTCCAGAAACGTCATAAGGCGGGCGCGGACGAGGCCGTCCGTCACCACAGAACCCGTTACGCGACCGGCTTGCCGGACAGGAGAGGCCGCGCGCATCGAGGGCCGTCCGGTGGCTGAGGTAAAGGCTTTGCGGGCGGTTTGCAAGCGTAATACATGCGCTGCCGGGCGCATGCGAGGTATAGAATTCTAATCCTCGTCGTCGCCGGGAAAACCATGCAGGCGGTCGGTTTCGCGGCGTTCCCGCTTGGTGGGCCGGCCGGCGCCGCGCTCGCGTGTCGCCTGCTCGAAGAGCGAGCGCTCCTCGCGCGGCGGCGGGGGCGGCGTCATGTCGCTGTAGAGAAGGCGGGCTTCCTCGTAGGGCCCGCGGCGTTCGCCGGCCTGCAGCACCTTCACCACCATGTCGTGCCGGTCGAGCGAGAGCACCACGACATCGCCGGGGCGCACCATATGCGATGGCTGGCGGATGTTCTGGCCGTTGACGCTGACATCGCCCGCTTCCACGGATTTCGCCGCCAGCGAGCGCGACTTGCGCAGCCGCGCGAAGAACAGCCATTTGTCGATGCGCTGCCGCGCCTGACCTGCCGGCTGTTCCTCGTCGCGTGCCATCGGCTTACTTCTTCAGCTGCTCCTTGAGCGCCGCGAGCTTGGCGAAGGGCGAATCCGGGTCGATCGGCTTTTCCTTGCGGGGCGGCCGGGCCTCGAATTTCGCCTGCTGCGGCTTGCCGCCGCGATCGTTGCGATCGGGGCGATGCTCATTGCGATCGGGGCGATTGCCGCCCTGCGGCTTTCCGTCGCGGCCCTTGGCCTGGTCCGGACGGCCGCGGCCGCCGTCGCGCCGCTCGCCGCGCTCCCCGGCCGGCTGGCCACGATGGCGCTCGCCGCCACGACGCGCCCCCTGGCCCTGGCGATCGCCCTGCCGTTCCCCGCCGTGGCGGTGGCCCTGGCGCTGGTTGTCATGGCGCGAGCCCGGACGCCAGAGCAGCACCGGCTTGGCTTCGGCCGGCTCGCCTTCGGCGGCGGCTTCCGCCGCTGCCGGTGCTTCCGCGGTTTCGGCGGCCTCAGTGGCCTCGGTGGCCGGGGCTTCGGCCGGGGCGGCCGATGCCTCTGCGGCGACCGCCGGGGCCTCGCTTTCGCCCTCCGCCGCATCGGCGTCGTGTTCGTCGGACACTTCCGTATTTGCTTCGGCGGGCGCTGCGGCGGCGGCATCGGCCGGAGCCGGGGTCGCGGCGGCAAGATGGGCGGCGACCTCCTCGGCCTTCACGCTGTCGGCACGGTAGCCGAGACCCTTGAGGATCTCTTCCATGTCGTCCGGCGTCGCGCCGAGGATGGAGAGCATGGCGGTCGTCGCCATGAAGCGGCGGCCGTCATAGGCGCCCTCGGGGCGCGGCGTGCCCGGCTTCCACTGCAGCAGCGGGCGGATGAGGTCGGCGAGGCGCTCCAGGATGTCGATGCGCACGGCCCGCTTGCCGAGGAAGCGGAAGCCGGCGAGCTTGTAGAAGGCGCGCTCGAAGCTCGGGTCGGTGACGACCGAGGTGCGGCCGGCGGCGAGCACCGGGATGAGGTCGCCGTAGCCCGGCTTGTCGAGGCCATCGTTCTTCAGCGCCCAGAGCAGGGTGATGAGCTCGGCCGGGGCTGGCTTCAGGAGCGCGGGCATGAAGATGTGGTAGGCGCCGAAGCGGATGCCGTGCTTGCGGATCGAGGCGCGGGCTTCCTGGTCGAGCGACTTCACGTCCTCCGCCACGTCGCGGCGGAAGAGCACGCCGAGGTTCTCGACGAGCTGGAAGGCGAGGCCCTTGGCGAGACCCTGCAGGTCTTCCGCGCGCGAAAGGTCGTCGAGCGGCTTCAGCACGGTCGCGATGTGATGGTTCACGAAGCGCTCGATACGGGCGGCGACGTGGTCGCGCGCATTGCCGGTCAGCTGCTCGTCGGAGAGCAGGATGACGCGCGGGCGCATGACGTGGTCGCTCGCCGTCAGGCGCGCGACGGGATCGCCGAGCCAGCGCACGGTGCCGTCGGAGCCGAGCGCGAGGTCGCCGTTGCCGGCGGCATGCAGGCGTGCGGCCCGGGCTTCGAACTCCAGCGCAAGCGCCTTCTGCGCAGCCGCCTGCACGGCCTTCGCATCGGGACCTTCCGTTCCGGAGGCCAGCGTAAACCGGAAACCGGCCAACTGCCCGACATGATGTCCCTCTACGAAGACATCGCCATTCACACTGATTTCAGCTTCCAGCATCGCATTCTCTCTCAGGCGCTTCATGAGCACAGATGTCCTGCGATCAACAAAGCGTTTCGTCAACCGTTCATGTAGCGCATCGGACAATCGGTCTTCGATTTCCCGCGTCTTTTCCTGCCAGTGTGTCGGATCGGCAAGCCATCCGGGCCGATTCGACACATAGGTCCATGTCCTTATCTGTGCGATTCGTGCCGAAAGCGTGTCGATCTCGCCATCGGTTCGATCGGCGCGGCGCACCTGGTCGGCCATGAAGTCTTCGTTAACCGCGCCGCGCTTTATGAGGTCCGCATAGAGCGTCGAGATGAGGTCGGCGTGCTGCGCGGGGGCGATGCGGCGGTAGTCGGGAAGCGCGCAGGCCTCCCAGAGCTTCTCGACGCGCTCCGGCGTCGTCGCGAGATCGCGGACGTCGGGGTAGCGCGACAGATGCTCCAGCGCCTGCTGGTCGACGGCCGGCAGCGCCCGTGTCAGCCCGCTTATCGGCGGCGGCGCGTCGAGCGAATGGCGCAGCGCCGAGAGGGAGGAATAGTCGAACCGGGTGGTGCGCCACTGCAGCACGCGCACGGGGTCGAACTGGTGCGTCTCGATGCGCTTGACCAGCTCGTCGTCGAACGGATCGACGCGGCCCGTCACGCCGAAGGTGCCGTCGCGCAGGTGCCGGCCGGCGCGGCCGGCGATCTGGGCGAGCTCGGCGGGGTTGAGGTTGCGGAACTGGTAGCCGTCGAACTTGCGGTCCTGGGCGAAGGCGACATGGTCGACGTCGAGGTTGAGGCCCATGCCGATCGCATCGGTCGCGACGAGATATTCGACGTCGCCCTCCTGGTAGAGCGCGACCTGTGCATTGCGGGTGCGGGGTGAAAGCGCGCCGAGCACCACCGCCGCCCCGCCGCGCTGGCGGCGGATCAGTTCGGCGATCGCATAGACCTCGTCGGCGGAGAAGGCGACGATGGCCGTGCGCTGCGGCAGGCGGGTGATCTTCTTCGAGCCGGAATAGAAGAGCTGCGACAGCCGCGGGCGCTCGACGACCGCGATGCCGGGCAGCAGCTGTTCCAGGATCGGCTTCATCGTCGCCGCGCCGAGCAGCAGCGTCTCGTCGCGGCCGCGCAGATGCAGCACCCGGTCGGTAAAAATGTGGCCGCGTTCCAGATCGCCGGCCAGCTGCATCTCGTCGATCGCGACGAAGGAGGCGCGCGTCTCGCGCGGCATCGCCTCCACCGTGCAGACCGAATAGCGCGCCATGTGCGGCGTGATCTTCTCCTCGCCGGTGACGAGTGCCACATTGTGCGGGCCGACCTTGTCGACGAGGCGCGTATAGACCTCGCGCGCCAAGAGGCGCAGAGGCAGGCCGATCACGCCCGTCTCATGTGCCACCATGCGCTCGATTGCGTAGTGGGTCTTGCCCGTATTGGTCGGGCCGAGCACCGCGGTGACCCCGCGGCCGCTCAAGATCATGGGTGCTTGCGACAAGTCACGCCCCGGCAGGTTTCAATTTCCGCCGGACGCATCCGGCAGGCAACAGATGCCCATCGGGAGGCCCGATGGCAAGGGGCAAGACGAAGGACGCGGCTTTTCTCCAGGGTCGGACGGTACCCGGAACAGTCTGCGAACGAATCGGAGACGAATCACTGACTCGGGCGGATTCAGGGTTTGTTCACCACAAGGGATTGACGGGATTCGGGCGGGTCGACACGAAATGCTGAATCGCGCCAGGGACTAAGCACGGGGGAGCTTGCAGCATTCGGGCCTTTCGAACGCCACGGTTTCTTTTCGCGCCGATGTCGGCCCGTCCCTCGCCCGGGCGTCTTTCGGGGTATGCAAATGGAGGCAAGCCGAATGAAGATCTATTTCAGCCGCAACCCCAATCCCCGCGTGGCGGTCGCAGCCGCGCGCTTTTTGAAGGCAGACGTCGAATTCGCGTTCGCAGCGCCGCTGGCGGCGGGTCAGGCGGAGCGCTACAGGCCGCTGAACCCGAACCTGTTGCTGCCAATTCTCGAGCTTCCCGGCCGGACGCTCTGGGAAAGCGACGCCATCGTCTGCTGGCTCTCCCGAAACGCCCGTTCGAATTTCTGGCGCACCGACGATGACGAGCCGGACATGATCCGCTGGATCAGCTGGGCGAAGGAAAATTTCGTCAAGGCATGCGACATCGTGCAATGGGAACGCGGGACAAAGCCGCGCTACGGCATCGGCGCCTGCGACGAGCAGATGGTCGCGGAAGGACTTCGGCAGTTTCACAAGGCCGCGCGCATCCTGGAAAGCGAACTGTCAAACCGCGCGTGGCTCGTTGGCGACACCGTCTCGTTCGCGGATTTCCGGATGGCGACCTTCCTACCCTACAACGACGTCGCCCGGCTGCCGCTTGACGAATATCCGGCAATACAGGATTGGAACGAGCGGCTTGAACGGATCGATGCGTGGCGCGAGCCCTTCGCGGGACTGACCGCACCTGACCTGCCGCCGTTGCCCAGCTGAAATGACGTACCCGCAGCTGTCTGTCCGTTCTGTCAAACCGGATGGTCGTGCAAGTCCGCGCCGTCCCAGCCGCCGCCGGCCTCGTAGAGCGGGAAAACCTCTTCCGTAAGGTACGGCCCCCCGCCGACCGATTCCTTCGAGGACATCAGCACGAAGCGGTTCACCGTGAAGGGGGCGGTGTGGAAATTGCCGCGGCCGGAAAGGTAGTGGGCGACGTCCTCGGTGCGGGCGTTGCGCAGGCGGGCGAGCGTGACGTGGGGCGTGAACTTTCGCGGATCGGCGGGAAGGCCGAGGCGCTGGCAGATGCGCTCGATTTCGCCCTGGAGGGCGTACATTTCCGGCGCCTGCGTCACGCCGGCGAAGACGGAATGCGGCTTCTTCGAGCCGAAGGAGCCCATGCCCGACAGGGCCAGCTGGAATTCCGGGCGCTCGATGCGGTCGAGCTTGTCGACCACCTCGTCGGCAGTGCGGCCGTCGATATCGCCGATGAAACGCAAGGTAATGTGGAAGTTCTCGACATCGATCCAGCGGGCTCCGGGAAGTCCGCCTCTCAGCAAGGAGAGGCTCATGGCAGCATTGCGCGGCACTTCGAGGGCGACGAAAAGTCTCGGCATGGCGACTTCTCCCTGCTGGAATGTACTGTCAGCGAATCACGCAATGGATTTTTGCGCAACCCTTATTTCGCACCCGCGAAAACTACTCCTTCGCCGGTATCGATTTGATGAACGCTTCGGCGGCCGGAAGGATCGTCGCGACCATCACGTCCACCCCCTCGGAATTCGGATGCATGCCATCCTCCAATTGCAGGTTCGCCTTGGTGACGACCCCGTCGAGGAAGAACGGATAGAGCGCGACGCCGTGCTTTTCCGCCATGCGCTGGTAGATGCCGTTGAAGCGCTCGCCGTAGTCGGGGCCCATGTTCGGCGGGGCCAGCATGCCGGCAAGCAGCACCGCGATGCCGCGCTCCTTGAGGCGTGTCAGCATGGCGTCGAGGTTCTTCTCCGTCTGTTCCGGCGGAATGCCGCGCAGCGCGTCGTTGGCGCCGAGTTCCAGAATCACGCCCTGCGTGCCCTCGGGGATCGACCAGTCGAGCCGGGCAAGACCGCCGGAGCTCGTGTCGCCGGAAACGCCGGCATTGGCGATCTCGACCTCGTAGCCCTTTTCGCGCAACGCCTTCTCCAGCTTCACCGGAAAGGCGTCCGTCGCGGGCAGCTGGTAGCCGGCCATCAGGCTGTCGCCGAAGCCGACGAGCTTCACGGGCTCCGCCCGGGCGGCATTCACGGATAACAAAGCTGTGATTGCAAGTGAGGCGAAAAATCCAAGCGCCGCTTTAAACGACATGTCGCTGATCCTAGATTGCTGGCATTCCAGTTGCTTCAAGACATATAGGGCAGAATTCCTTGGCCAAAACCATCATCGATCTCAAAAAAGCCGATCTCACCCTCGGCCGGGCGGCCGCCTCCGTTCATGTGCTGAAGGGGATCGACCTTTCGATCGAGGGGGGTGAATCGGTCGGCATCGTCGGCCCGTCCGGCTCCGGCAAGTCGACGCTCCTGATGGTGCTCGCCGGGCTCGAACGGCTGGACAGCGGCGAGATCCATATCGACAGCGCGGGCCTGCACGGCATGACCGAGGACCAGGTGGCCGATTTCCGCGGCCGCAATATCGGCATCGTCTTCCAGTCCTTCCACCTCATTCCCAACATGACGGCACTGGAAAACGTCGCGGTGCCGCTGGAGCTCGCCAATGTGCGGGACGCCTTCGAGATCGCCCGGCGGGAGTTGACGGCGGTCGGCCTCGGCGAGCGCCTGTCGCATTATCCCGGCCAGCTTTCGGGCGGCGAACAGCAGCGCGTGGCGATCGCCCGGGCGCTCGCGCCCTCGCCGAAACTGCTGATCGCCGACGAGCCGACCGGCAACCTCGACACCGAGACCGGCCGGCAGATCGCCGATCTTCTCTTCGCAAAGCAGGCCGAGCGCGGCATGACGCTGGTGCTGGTGACGCATGATCCCTCGCTCGCCGCCCGGTGCAGCCGGCAGGTCGCCATGCGCTCCGGCGAGATCGTTTCCGGCGCGGCGCCGATCAAGGCGACGCTGGCCGAGGCGGTGCCCGCATGAGGATCGGCACGGTCCTGAGACAGTTTCCTCTGGCACTTCGCCTGGCGCTGCGCGAAATGCGCGGGGGCCTCAAGGGGTTCTACATCTTCCTCGCCTGCATCGCGCTCGGAACGGCGGCGATCGCGGGCGTCAACTCGGTGTCGAGCGCCATCACCCAGGCGATCGCCTCGCAGGGGCAGACCCTGCTTGCCGGCGACGTGCGCTTCGAATTCAACAACCGCTTCGCGACCCCGGAAGAGCTGGAGCATTTTAAGGGGTTGGGCGACGTTTCCCTCTCCTCCAGCCTGCGCTCCATGGCGCGCCTGCCCGACGGGTCCGACCAGACGCTGGTCGAGGCGAAAGGCGTCGACGGCGCCTATCCGCTCTACGGCACGCTGGAGACCAGCCCGCAGCAGCCGTCCTCCGCGCTCTTCGCCAAGGAGGGCGAGAGCTACGGCGCGGTCGTCGCGCCGCTGCTGCTCGACCGTCTCGGCATTGCCGTCGGCGACGAGATCCTGCTCGGCACCGCCCGGCTGAAGGTGACGGCGACGCTGGTGCGCGAGCCGGACGCCGTTTCGGAAGGGTTCGGCTTCGCGCCGCGGCTGATGATCTCGGAGGAGGCCATGCAGGCGAGTGGGCTCGTGCAGACCGGCAGCCTCGTGGAGAACGCCTATCGCATCCGGCTCGCCGATGCCGGCATGGCGCTGTCGAAGGTGCGGGCGGACGCCACGAAAGCCTTCCCGCAGGCCGGCTGGTCGATCCGTACCTCCAACAGCGCGGCGCCTTCGCTGACCAACAACATCACGCGCTTCTCGCAGTTCCTGACGCTGGTCGGCCTGACGGCGCTGATCGTCGGCGGCGTCGGCGTTGCCAATGCGGTGCGCGCCTATCTCGATTCCAAGCGCTCCGTCATCGCCACCTTCAAGTGCCTCGGCGCGCCGGCTTCGCTGGTGGCGTTGGTCTATCTTGTGCAGATCGCGCTGATCGCCGCGGTCGGCATCCTGATCGGCCTCGTGGCGGGCGCGCTGATGCCCGTGGTGGCGATGGGCTTCCTCGACGGCGTGCTGCCGGTGCCGGCGGAGGCGACGATCTATCCCCCGGCCCTGTTGCTTGCCGCGGTCTTCGGCCTCCTGACGGCGCTGGCCTTCGCCATCATGCCGCTCGGCCATGCCCGCGAGGTGCCGGCGACGGCGCTCTTCCGCGAGCAGGGTTTCGAGGCCGGCCGCCTGCCGAGCTGGCCCTATGTCGCGGGCGCGGCGCTGCTTCTTGCGGCGCTGGCCGGGCTTGCCATTGCCACGGCCTATGACCGCTACATCGCCGTCGTCTTCCTCGGGGCGATCGCCTTCGCCTTCGTCGTTCTGCGCGTCGTCGCCATGCTGATCACCGCGGTCGCGAAACGCAGCCCGCGCGTAAATTCGCCCGCCTTGCGGCTGGCGGTCGGCAATATCCACCGGCCGGGCGCGCTTACCGCGTCCGTCGTGCTGTCGCTCGGCCTCGGCCTTGCGCTTCTCGTCACGCTGACGCTGATCGACGGCAATCTGCGCCGGGAACTGACCGGCAACCTGCCGGAGCGCGCGCCGAACTTCTTCTTCGTCGATATCCAGGGCAGCGAGCTCGACGGGTTCCGCACCGTGCTGCAGGCGAACATGCCCGACGGCAAGATCATCGAGGTGCCCATGCTGCGCGGCCGCGTCATGGAGCTGAACGGCGTCGAGGTCTCGAAGGTCAAGGTGCCGCCGGAGGGGCAATGGGTGCTGCGCGGTGACCGCGGCATCACCTATGCCAAGCGCACGCCGGAAAACTCCACGCTTGCCGAGGGCGAATGGTGGCCGGAGGATTATTCCGGCGAGCCGCTCGTCTCCTTCGCCGCCGAGGAGGGCCGCGAGCTCGGCCTCAAGATCGGCGACAGCGTGACGGTCAACGTGCTCGGCCGCAACATCACGGCGCGCATCGCGAACTTCCGCAATGTCGAATGGGAATCGCTGTCGATCAACTTCGTCATGGTCTTCTCGCCGAACACCTTTGCCGGCGCGCCGCATGCGTGGCTGGCGACGGTGATCGACCCGCAGGCGACGGCCGGGCAGGAGGCGGCGACCTTGAAGGCCGTCACCAATGCCTTCCCGACGATCACCAGCGTGCGCGTCAAGGATGCGCTCGACGTGGTCAACGAGCTGGTCGGCCAGCTCGCCACCGCCATCCGGGCGGCGGCGGCCGTCGCGCTCATCGCCTCGATCCTCGTGCTCGCCGGGGCGCTCGCCGCCGGCAACCGGGCGCGCGTGCACGATGCGGTGGTCCTCAAGACGCTGGGTGCGACGCGCGCCACGCTGATCCGCGCCTTCAGCTACGAATATCTGATGCTCGGGCTGGCGACGGCGGTCTTCGCGCTCTTCGCCGGCGGGGTGGCGGCCTGGTTCGTTGTGAGCCGCATCATGACGCTGCCGTCGAGCTTCCTGCCGGACGTGGCCGTCATGACGGTCGTCACGGCGCTCGTCATGACCGTCGGCATCGGCCTTGCCGGGACCTGGCGCATCCTGGGGCAGAAGGCCGCGCCCGTGCTGCGCGAGCTCTGACATCGGCAGGATCCGGGCTCCCGCAGGGCGCGCGGGTCTTGTACGAGACACAATTCATGCGCATATTGAGTGCAGGCAAGCTGGAGCCCCGCAGCGGCTGCCCGGATCCCTTGCGCCGGACCCTCGGCGAATAAACGGGAACCCGACACCGTCACCACGAGGGGGCTTTACGAGAGGAAAACATGGCTGATCTCCGCAACTACCAGACCCGAACGGCCAATGCCGGCGCTCAGGCCGGTGCCGTCATCGACGAGGGCCTGCGCGCCTATATGCTCCGGGTCTACAACCTGATGGCCCTGGGTCTCGCGATCACCGGTGTCGTGGCGTATTTCGCCTCGCAGGCTGCCTTTGCCGGTGGCCAGCTCACGAGCTTCGGTTACGCGATCTATGTGAGCCCGCTGAAGTGGGTCGTGATGCTCGCCCCGCTGGCGCTGGTCTTCTTCCTGAGCTTCCGTATCCATACGATGAGCGTTTCGGCCGCGCAGACGACCTTCTGGGTCTATGCCGGCCTGATGGGCCTGTCGCTGTCGTCGATCTTCCTGATCTATACCGGCGCCAGCATCGCGCAGACCTTCTTCGTCTCCGCCGCCGCCTTCGGCGCGCTGTCGCTGTTCGGCTACACGACGAAGCGGGACCTGTCCGCGATCGGCTCGTTCCTGATCATGGGCCTGTTCGGCCTGATCATCGCCTCGCTCGTCAACCTGTTCCTGCAGTCCTCGGCGCTCGACTTCGCGATCTCCGCGATCGGCGTTCTGGTCTTCGCAGGCCTGACGGCCTGGGACACGCAGAAGATCAAGGAAATGTATTTTGAAGCCGATGACGTCGCCGTGGCCGGCCGCAAGGCCATCATGGGCGCGCTGACGCTCTACCTCGACTTCATCAACCTCTTCCTGTTCCTGCTGCGCTTCCTCGGCAACCGCGAGTAACGCCAAGCCGGATGGACGGTTGAATGAAAGAACCCCGCCTGATACGGCGGGGTCTCACTTCGAAGAGAGACAGTCCGCCAAACCTCTCCTCCGTCATGGTCGGGCTTGACCCGACCATCCACGATCCGGGGTACGCCGTTGGATCCTCGGCTCAAGGCCGAAGATGACGTCGGGGGGGGGGTGAGGCGAGGTTCGTCAACAAACAGAAACCCCGCCGTTTCCGGCGGGGTTTCTGTTTGGCAAGATGCCTATTCGCTGATGATCTTGAACTTTTCGCCCGGGCGGACGGTGCTTGCCGCCGTCATCGCGTTGATCAGGCGGAAGAGGTCGAGCTTGCGGTCCGTGCCCATCATCCGCCCGGCGAGTGAGGCGACGGTGTCGCCTGCCCGCGCCGTGACGACGCGCACGCGCAGCGGCTTCAGCGAGGCGACTTCAGGCGGCGTCAGCTTGCGGAACGAGGCCCTGAGGATCGCCGCGGTCGGCTCCAGCGCCTTCGAGCCCACCGGCACCGCGGTCAGGAAGCGGTAGATCTGGTTGTCGATGCGCACGACCGTGACGTCGAATTCCCAGCGGTCGGCCGCCGCCTTGGCCGTCGCCGCCTCCAGCCCGTTGATCGTGATGGGCTGGATCGTCTCCGGCCGAAGGCCGGTCACCCAGCCGCTCGAAATATAGTTGACGAGGTTCTGCTTGCGGCTGTCGGCGACGCCGTCGAAGCGGATCGCGACATCCCCGGGACCCGTCGCCAGCACCGCATCGGCCTTGTTGTCGATCTGGAAGCCGGCCGGCACGTCGAAGCGGATGCCGAGCTTGCCGTGCAGGAAGGTCTGGCCGCGCACATAGCCCTCTTCCGGCGCATCGCCGTAGAGCAGGCCGTCGATGCCGGCGAGGTAATAGTCGCGGCCGCGGTCGCCGATCGAGCCTTCCGCGCCGAAGGCCCGGGCATGCAGGCGCGCCAGCTCCACGCGCTGCGGCGCGTTCGGGTGGCTCGACAGGAAGTCGAGGCTCTGGTCGGAATCGGGATCGACCGCGGTGAAGCGGGCATAGGCCGCCATGGAATCGAGGAAGCGCGCGGCGGCATAGGGGTCGTAGCCCGCTTCGCCAAGCATGCGCACGCCGATGACGTCCGCCTGGAGTTCCTGGTTGCGCGAGAAGGCGGCAAGGCGCAGCTTTCCGCGCGCCAAGGCCTGCTTGCCGGCGATGTTGCTGGAAAGCACCTCGGCCACGACGCGGCTGGCGATGACCTCGGCCTCTTCCTTCTTCTGGCGCTCGATGCCGTGATTGGCGGTGACATGCGCCATTTCGTGCGAGAGCACGGCGGCGACCTCCGAGGCGTCGTTGGCGAGCGCCAGCAGGCCGCGGGTAACGTAGAGATAGCCGCCCGGCAGCGCGAAGGCGTTGATCGCGGGAGAATTCAGGATGGTGATGCGGTAGGACTGGTTCGGGTTTTCCGAAACGAGCGTCAGCGCGCCGGCAATGCGGGCGACGAGCCGCTCGGTCTTGGCGTCCTTGTATTCGCCGCCGTAGCTTGCGACGATGCGCGGGTGCTCGCGGGCGCCCATCTGGGCGCGCGGGTCGTTCTTCTGCACCTCTTCGACGATCTGCGGATTGGATGAGGGCGAGATCGTCGGCTCATAGGTCTGCTCGATGATCGACTGGCAGCCTGACAGCAGCGTGCCGGCAAGCATCAACGCCGCAAGGGGCCTCAAAACCCCGCGTCCGCATACCATTGCAGCTTCCTGCGTTGCTCTCGCCATATCTCTTGCCCACAGCCCGAACCGGGTCCTCGAATGGATGAGATAGACGCACCATACCTGGCCGGCAACTCCCGATTCGACAAACGCTTCCCTTGTGGCTCCGGTGACACAGGGGGGCGTCCAAATTGTGGCGTGCCGCCGGGATGCCCTGCCGGCCGTGCTGCTAAAGCGCGGAATGACCGAGGAATTTTGCAACGGCCGGCGGTTCGCGCCGCGAGAGGAAATCGCCGGCGGGCTCGTCGAGAAGGATCGCGCCCGCCTCCAGGAACATCACCCGGTCGGCCAGCCGGCGGATGTCCTCCGGCTGATGCGTGATGAAGAGCATCGTGCTCTTCGTTTCGTCGCGCAGTTCCGCCAGAAGTTTCGCCATCTCCGCCCGCATGGCCGGATCGAGCGCGGCGAAGGGCTCATCGAGCAGCAGGATTGGCCGGCGCCGCACGAGGGCGCGGGCGAGCGCCACGCGCTGCCGCTCGCCGCCGGAGAGCGAGCCCGGCAGGCGCCGCTCGTAGCCGCCGAGGCCGACGCGCGCGAGCGCCGTGAACACGCGCTGGCGCGCCGGCGCGTCCAGCCGCAGCGCGGGATCGATGCCGAGGCCGACATTGTCGGCGATCGTCAGATGCGCAAAGAGGTTGTTGTCCTGGAAGATGATCGAGACCGGCCGTTCCGCGGGGTCCCGCCCTGCCATGTCTTCGCCGAGCAGCCGGACATCGCCCGAAGCCGGCGCCTGGAAGCCGGCGATCACGTTGAACAGTGTCGATTTTCCCGCGCCCGAGGGGCCTGCCACGGCGACTGCTGCGCCGGCGGGAATGGCGCAGTCGAAGGAAAGCCGCTTCTCCTCGAAGCGCACGGTGACGTCGGCGAGGCGGATGGCAAGGTCAGGCATCGGCGCTTTGTCTTTCGGTCGGGCGCTCCGCCGTGGTCGAGGGCAGCGTCAGGAGAAGGCATATCACGCCGAGCAGCAGCGCGATGCCGGCGGCGTCCGCCGTGCGATAGCTCGCCATGCGGGAGAAAAGCAGCCAGGGCAGGGTGACGAAGCCTTCCGCGCCGAAAATGGCGACGGCGCCGAGATCGCCGAGCGACAGCGCCATGGCGAAGGCGAAGGCCGTGAGCAGCGGCTTCTTCAGGGCCGGCAGGTCGATCCATCGCAGGCGATGCAATCCGGTGACGCCGAGGCTGAGCGCGAGCCGCGCGGTGCGCGCAAGATGGGTGCGATAGGCCGGCTCCAGCACGCGCACGACGAAGGGCAGCGCCATCAGCGCGTTGAGGACGGTGATGACGGCGGGGGCGAAGCGCCCGGTCTCGCCGAAAGTCCTCAGCACGAGGAACCAGCCCGTGGCGACGACGACCGGCGGCACGAGCAGAATGAGCGAACCGACTGCCGGCAGCGCGCGGCCCATCAGCCGCGTCGCGATGCCCGCCTCGCCCGTTTCGGCAAGTCGCGGCACGAGCACGATGGGCAGCGCGATCGCGAGGCTGAGGCAGGCCGAGGCGAAGGAAATGGCGAGGCTGGTGAGGAGCGCCCGGTGCAGCAGCGGATCGAGCGCCAGCCGGACGAGATCGGCGGAAAGGCCCGAGACGAGGGTGGCGGCGAGCGGGGCGGCGGTGAAGAGGGTGAAGAGAAGGATGACGAGGCCGTCGGGGAGGCGGCGCCCGCGGCCGTCGAAGCGGCGGATGGCGCGGCCCGCCGTCATGCCTTCCTCAGGCGGGCGGCCGAACAGCGAGATCAGCCAGAGCAGGCTTGCCGTGACGAGGATCTGCAGGAAGGCGAGCAGCACGGCGCGCTCGGGGTCGAAATCGAAGCGCAGCGCCTGGTAGATCGCCACTTCGATCGTGGTCGCCGCCGGTCCGCCGCCGAGCGTCAGAACGATGGTGAAGCTCGTCGCGCAGAGCATGAAGACGAGGCCGGCGATGCCCGGCAGGATCCGCCGGATCACCGGCCATTCGATGAGCCGGAACACCGCACCGCCGCCCATGCCGAGATTGGCGGAGGTCAGCCAGTATTCCGCCGGAATGCGGTCGAGGGCCGCCAGCAGGAAGCGCGCGGCGAGCGGCAAGTTGAAGAAGACGTGGGCGATCAGGATGCCGGCAAGCCCGTAGACGCTGACCGGGCTCTGCAGCCCGGCAAGCCCGAGCAGGTCGTTGACGACGCCCTGCCGGCCCCAGATCTCGATGACGCCGAGCGCGGCGACCAGCGCCGGCAGGCCGAGCGGCACGACGGACAGCCGGATGATCCAGACGCGGCCCGGAAAATCCCGCTGCCGGGCGAGCGCCCGGGCGATAGGAATGGCGAGGAGGACGGACAGCAGCGTGGAGAGCGTCGCCTGCAGCAGCGTGAACCGCGCGACGCGCCCGGTATAGGCATCGAGGAGCGGCGCACCGGCGCCGGGGCCGGCATGGGCGAGAAGCACGGCCGTCGCCGCACCGACGAAGGCGAGCACGGTGCCGAGGGCGAGGCCCCCGGCGACACGCAGCGTTCGTCGCTCAGTGCGGGCGAAGATCACGTTACTTGGCGCTCATCGCCGTCAGCCATTCGTCAATCCAGGCCTTGCGGTTGGCCGCGACTTCGTCCGACGGCATCAGGAAGGTCTTTTCCGGCTTCACCAGCGCGTCGAAGGCGGCCGGCAGCGGGTCCTTCGTCTTTGCGGCCGGCATCATCCAGTTGGTCTCCGGGATGATCGACTGGAAGTCCGGGCCGATCATGAAGGTCAGGAACTGGCGGGCAAGGTCCTTGTCGTCGGCGGTGCGCGTCAGGCCGGCGACCTCGATCTGCACGTAGTGGCCCTCGGAGAAGGCAGCGGCCTTGTAGCGCTCGGTCTGTTCCGCGATGACATGGTAGGCCGGCGAGGTCGTGTAGGACAGCACCATCGGCGCCTCGCCCTTGGTGAAGAGGCCGTAGGCTTCCGACCAGCCGGGCGTGACGGTCAGCACGCGGTCCTTCAGTTTGCCCCACGCCTCGCCCGCCTTGTCGCCATAGACCGACTTCACCCAGAGCAGGAGGCCGAGACCCGGCGTCGAGGTGCGCGGATCCTCGATGACGATCTTCTGCGAGGGATCGCCCTCGACGAGATCCTTCAGGCTCGTCGGCGGGTTCTTGAGCGTCTCGCTGTCATAGACGACGGCGAAATGGCCGTAGTCATAGGGCAGGAACGTGTCGTCCGAAAAACCGCCGGGCACGGTGAGGTCCGCCGGCGAAAGGCCGTGCGCCTCGAAGAGGCCGGTCGCCTTGGCCTCGGTGATCAGGTTGGTGTCGAGGCCGAGCACCAGGTCGGCCTTCGTGCCCTCGCCTTCGAGTTTCAGGCGCGTCAAAAGTTCGACGCCGTCGGCGACGCCGACCCACTCGACGGTGCAGCCGCAGGTCTTCTCGAAGGCTTCCTTGACCTTGGGGCCGGGGCCCCATTCGGCGACGAAGCTCTCATAGGTGTAGACGGTCAGCGTCTTTTCCTGCGCGAGCGCGGGAAAGGCGAGGGAAACGGCGAGTGCCGCGATGGTGGAAAGAGAAGTCTTGCGCATCCGCGCCTCCTTGCTGTTCACAAAACGGGAGTAGGGCGCTGGATGTGCCGTCTAATCCCTCCGCCGGTACGAGCCGGATCAGGTTCTTCGGGTTGGCGAAACCGCCTCTCAGCCGGAGGAAAGAACCCCGGGCACCCCGTTAGAGCAAGGCAAGGCATAATCCTGCGCGAGGCGGCGCGCAAGGGGCAAGCGGAAGGCCGGTGCTGGCGCCGGCTACCAAACCTCCCCTTCGTCATGGTCGGGCTTGACCCGACCATCCATCCGCTGGCTCGCCGCGACTGTGGATCCTCGGCTCAAAGCCGAGGATGACGGCAGTGGGTGGGGAGAGGTTTGACCCTCAACAGTCTGAGGCCGGCCAAAGCGCCGGCCTTCCATATCGGCCTCAAAGACCGAAGGCGTCCTTGAACTGGTACCACCAGGAGCCGATGGTGGAATATTGCGCGCGGAACATGCGCCCGCCCGGGAAGGGGATCCAGGGCAGTTTCTCGAACTGGCTGAAACGCGAGAGGTCGCCGTCGATCGCCTCGCTGAGGATGCGGCCGAAGAGATGCGAGCCGGTGACGCCGTGGCCGCTGTAGCCGTGGGCGAAATAGGTGTTCTTGCCGATCTTGCCCATCTGCGGCACGCGCGAGAAGGAAAGGGCGAAATTGCCGCTCCAGGCATAATCGATCTTCACGCCCTTCAGCGAGGGGAAGACCTTTTCGAGGTTCGGGCGGATCTTCGCCCTGACGTCGGCCGGGTCCGTGCCGCCGTAGACGGTGCCGCCGCCGAAGATCATGCGCTTGTCGGCCGACAGGCGGAAATAATCGAGGATGTAGCGCACGTCCTCCACGCACATGTCGCTCGGGATCAGCGCATCGGCGCGCTCGGCGCCGAGCGGCTCGGTGGCGATCATCTGGGTGGAGACCGGCATGACGCGCGAGACGAGCTTCGGCACGACATGGCCGAGATAGGCATTGCCGCAGATGACGGCGACATTTGCCGTGACGCTGCCCTTTGCCGTGTGGATGACGGGCTTTTCCGCCTCGTGCTCGACACGGGTGACGGGCGACTGCTCGTAGATCACGCCGCCGAGCGATTCCAGCGCCCTGGCCTCGCCAAGCGTGAGGTTGAGCGGGTGCATGTGGCCGCCGGTCGTATCCAGCATGCCGCCGATATAGGCGTCGGTGTTGACGAGCTTTCGCATCGCCGCCTTGTCGAGCATCTGGTGGTCGTCCATGCCGTAGCTCTTCCACAGGGCCTTCTTGTGCTCGAGGTCCTTCATGTGGGCGGGCGTGTAGGCGGCGTAGATGTTGCCGTCCTTTAGGTCACAATCGATATTATACTGCGAGACCAGGCGGCGGATGATCCTGCCGCCCTCCTGCACGAGACCGCCGACGAAGGCGCCGGCCTGATCGCCGTAGCGGCGCTTGATGGTATCGAGGCTGGCATTGAGGCCGTTGACGATCTGGCCGCCATTGCGCCCCGAAGCGCCCCAGCCGATGCCCGCCCCCTCGACCATCACCACCTTGTAGCCCTTTTCGGCAAGGTGGATGGCGGTGGAAAGGCCGGAATAGCCGGCGCCGAGCACGGCGACATCGGCCGTGACCGCGCCCTCGAGCACTTTCGGCGTGCGGACGATGTTGCGGGAAGCGGCGTAGTAGCTGTCGGGATAGGTGCCGTCGCCGGCATAGGATTGCGTGTTGGCCATCAGACGATTTCCAGATAGGCGCTGAATTCGAAGTCGGTCACCTGTTCGGCAAAACCGGCGATCTCCTGCCGCTTGCAGGCGATCAGCATGGAGCGAAGGTCGGTGTCGAAGATCTCCGAGACGATCGCGCCGTTCTCGAAAGCGGTGACGGCCGAACCCCATTCCGAGGGAATGCGCGGCAGCTGCGATTGATAGGCGCGGCCCGAAACCGGCGCCGGCGGCTCCCAGGTGTTGCGGATGCCGACGAGGGCGGCACCGAGAATGCCGGCCATGACGAGGTAGGGGTTTGCGTCCGCGCCGGCGACGCGGTGCTCGATGCGCCGCGCCTTGTTGCTGCCGCCGGGAATGCGGATGGCGGCGGTGCGGTTCTCGTAGCCCCAGGAGACGGAGGTCGGCGCGTGCGTGTCGGGGCGCAGGCGGCGGTAGGAGTTGAAGTGCGGCGCGAAGAGCAGCGTCGATTCCGCCATGCCGCGCGTCAGGCCCGCGACGGCGTGTTTCATGATGTCGGAGCCTTCGGGCGTGCCGTTGTCGAAGACGTTGTTGCCGTCTTCGTCGATCAGGCTGAAATGCATGTGCATGCCGCTGCCCGAGCGCATGCCGTAGGGTTTTGCCATGAAGGTGGCGGCAAAGCCGTGCTTGCGCGCGACGCCCTTGATGATGCGCTTGAAGAACAGCGCGTCGTCGGCGGCCTTCAACGGGTCGTCGGAATGCATCAGGTTGATTTCGAACTGGCCGATGCCGTTTTCCGCGACGGCAGAATCCGCCGGCACGTTCTGCCGCTCGCATTCCGCATAGACGTCGGAGAAGAACTGGCCGAAATCGTCGAGCTCGTCGATCGAGAGGATGGCGTCGGAATCGAGCCGCTTGCCGGTATAGGGCGAGATCGGCGGCTCGGCATGGTCGGGCTCGGCGTCGATCAGGTAGAATTCCATTTCCGAGGCGACGACGGGGCGCAGGCCCAGTTCGTGGTACTGCCGGACGATGTTGGCGAGCGCCTGGCGCGGATCGGCGAGGAAGGGGGTGCCGTCCTCCTTGAACAGCCAGAGCGGCACGACGGCCGACGGCTTCAGCGTCCAGTTGACGGGCAGCGCGCCGCGGCCGGTCGGGCTGCAGATGCCGTCCATGTCGCCCGAGGCGAAGACATGGCTGGAGCCGACGATGTCCTCGCCCCACACGTCCACGCCCACGATGGACAGCGGCATGCGGATGCCGCCCTTCAGCACTTTTTCCGCCTGCCCGACGGGCACGCGCTTGCCGCGCAGGATGCCGTTCAGGTCGCAGACCACGGCCTGGATGCTCTCCACGCCGTCGGCATTGATCAGCCAATTGGCATCGTCGTTCGGAGTCATGGTTCCCTTCCGTATCACATAATTATTTTTGTGATCACATTTTCAAAATATGCACACTTTCTTGTCGGGGGTCAAGCTGCTAGAACCTGTCACAAAGCATAGGATAGCATCTGGCAGCCTTTCGTGGAGGGATGGATTGGGCAACTTGGCGCTTGAGCCGCTGGACCGGCCGGAAGGCATGACGACGCATGAATATGCGCATCGGCGCCTGCGCCAGGCCATCATGGTCGGCTCGATCCGGCCGGGGGAATCGCTGACGATCCGCGGCATCGCCGAGGCGATGGAGAGTAGCCCGACGCCGGTGCGCGAGGCGCTGCGCCGCCTTTCCTCCGAAGGCGCGCTGCGCGTGCTCGACAACAGGCGCATCATGGTGCCGCGTATGACGGCGGACCGGTTCAGCGAGCTCGTCTCGCTGCGCTCGGTGCTGGAGCAGCACGCCGCCCGCCGGGCGGTGCCGCACATCACGGAGCGCCGGATCGACCGGCTGGAAGAGATCGACAGGGCGCAGGACGAGGCGATCGCCCGCAAGGACAATGCCAACGCGCTGCTGCTGAACCAGGAATTCCATCGTGCGCTCTACACCGCCAATCCCGAGCAGGTTATCCTGCCGATGGTGGAGAGCATCTGGCTCCAGCTCGGCCCCTTCCTCGGTATCGCCATGGAGCATGTCGCCCAGCTCTATTTCGTCGATCGCCACCAGGAGGCTATCGCCGCGCTGCGCAAGCGCGACGAGGATGCCGTCGCGGCGGCGATCAAGGCCGATATTTCCGAAGGCATCGGCGGTTTCGAGCGGGCGGCGATCGAGAACCTGCTGCGGCTCGCCGGGCAGTAGCCTAATTCACGCTCACCGTGTCGCCGCAAGACACCTTGCCCGGCGCGACGACCTTTGCCAGCACCCCGAAGCCGCCGCCGCCGTGTTTGGCAATCGCATGCAGCACATCCTTGTCGAAGGGGATGCCCGGCTGTCCAAGGGCGGTGAAGGCGCAGCGCGCGCAGGGCTCGGTGATCTCGACGACCGTCTCGCCGATGCCGAGCCTGCGGCCGACGAGACGCTGCTCGACGAAATCGGCATCGCCGTCATCGGTGCCGATCAGGATGTTCGGCCGAAAGCGCCTGGTATCGATGACGGCGTCCGGCAGCAGCGCTTGCAGGCGTGCCAGCGAAGACGTGGTCAGGATGTGCAGGTGCCCGCGATCGTAGCGCGGCGCGGCATCCGCCGCGCCGAAACACAGGAACCGGACGGGAAATCCGAGATGATCCGAGGCAACCCTGTCGGCCGACGGCGAGGGAACGCCATGCCAGGTCATGGCGTCGAGGCTGATCTCCGGCCTGTCGGTTTCCAGCCGGGAGCGAAGCGCCGGGACAGGTCTCCAGCGCTTTTCCTTTTCCGGCGCCGCGACGGCTGCGCCGTCCGCTTCGAAAAGACCCCATTGCCGGTCTCCGACAACGCCGGTGTCGTCGATATCGACGGTTTCGAGCCGCTCGCCGGTCAGAGAGCTGACCGGATAACGCCAGAGTTCGCTTGCCACGCCAAGCCGCATCCCGCTTCCTTTCAAAGGTCTCGTCCTGTCCTGACGCTATCGCTCCATGCTGCCCGTGTCGACCTCTCCCTGCCCATGCTTCCGCGATGCAGCCAAGCGGCTTGCATCTCGCATTCGGCCCATGCAATGGATCAGGGCATGTGACTATGGATGTGTGGGGCAGGCAGATGAAGACGGATGTCATTGTTCTCGGCGCGGGGGTGGTCGGCATCTCGACCGCGATCCATCTCGTCCGGCGCGGCAAATCGGTCGTGCTCGTCGACCGGCGCGGGGCGGCGGAAGAGACCTCTTACGGCAATGCCGGCCTCATCCAGCGCGAGGGCGTCTTCCCCTATGGCTTCCCGCACGATTTCGGCGCGCTCTTCCGCTATGCGCTGAACAACACGATCGACGCCCATTATCACCCTTCGGCGATCCCCGGGATCATTCCGTTCCTTGCCCGCTACTGGTGGCATTCCGGCTTCCGCCAGCACCAGAGCATCGCCCATCTCTATGCGCCGCTCATCGAGAACTCGATTTCCGAACATGCGGACCTCATCGCCGCCTCCGGCGCGGAGGAGCTCATCCGCAAGGACGGCTGGATGAAGGTTTTCCGCACGGAGAAGGAGAGGGACAAGGCCTATGCGGATGCGGAGAAATTGTCCGCCAATTTCGGCGTCAACCATCAGAAGCTGACGACGCGGGAGGTGGCGGAGGCCGAGCCCTCCATCCGCGCCGAGCTCACCGGGGGCCTGCGCTGGACCGACCCGTGGTCGATCCTCGATCCGCAGAGCCTGTTGAGACGTTACCTCGCCTATTTCGAGTCGCTCGGCGGCCAGCTGAAATCGGGCGATGCGGCGACCATCGAACATGTTCTCGAAGGCGAGGGATGGCGCATCGCCACCCCTGAAGGCCCGCTCGAGGCCAAGGAAGTCGTGGTCGCGCTCGGCCCCTGGGCCGATACGGTGACGCGCAAGCTCGGCTACCGGTTCCCGCTTGCCGTCAAGCGCGGCTATCACATGCATTACGGCACGGAAGAAGGCGCGAGGCTCAACAACTGGGTGCTCGATGCCGAGCGCGGCTATTTCCTCGCGCCAATGCTGCGCGGCATCCGCCTGACGACGGGCGCCGAATTCGCCAAGCGCGACACGCGCAAGACCCCCGTCCAGCTGCGCCGGGCGGAGAAGGTGGCGCGCGAGTTCTTCCCGCTCGCCGAACGGCGCGACGAGGAGCCCTGGATGGGCGCCCGCCCCTGCACGCCGGACATGATGCCGATCATCGGCAAGGCCCCGCGCCATGCCGGCCTCTGGTTCGCCTTCGGCCACGCCCATCACGGCATGACGCTGGGCCCGATCACCGGCCGCGTGCTGGCGGAAAAGATGCTGGGCGAGCGGACGGTGATCAATATCGGGCCGTATCGGCCGGAGCGATTCATCGCCTGAAAGCGATTGCGTGGTATCAAAGCGTCGTTGGAGCGAGGAGTGTCGCCCAGCCTGATCCCATCGGTCGCCATCACCCACCGCGCTCACCCCACCCTCCGTCATCCTCGGGTCGAGCCCGAGGATGACAGAGGAGAGGGGTCGGGCCTTGTTGGCCGGCTTTGATTGGCGATCCTTAGTTCCGAGCGACTTCTTAACGCCTAATTCGCGTCGACAGAATGATCGACGACAGCGTGCGCTCCACGCCGTCGATCGCGCCGATGCGGTCGATCAGGTGGTCGAGTTCGGCGATCGATGCCGCCTCGACCACGGCGATCAGGTCGAAACTGCCGCTGACCGAATGCAGCGTGCGCACGGCCGAGATGGCGTGCAGTTCCGTCGTGATGCGCGCCAAGGTCTTCGGCGCGATGGTGATCAGCACATGCGCCTTCACCATGCCGCTCTCATAGGCGTCCGAAAGCTTGACGCCATAGCCGGCGATCACGCCGTCCCGCTCCAGCCGGTCGATCTTCGCCTGCACGGTCGTGCGCGACAGGCCCAGTTTGCGGGCGATCGTCGCGGTCTGCTCGCGGGCGTTCTCGCTGAGGATGGCAAGCAGCTCACGATCCTTGGCGCCTAGCGTCGAAATGCTCATTTCTACCGTCATTCTGCCGATATCGATAATATATTATGCCAGATGTGGCGCTTTAAATCGACAGCCTTCGCCCTCAAAATATCAACATCAATTCATGCCGGAGGGAAATCACATGAAGGACATCGTCGTCATCGGCGCAGGCAAGATCGGCTCGACCATCGCCCGCATGCTGGCTCACAGCGGGGATTACCGCGTCACCGTCGCCGACCGTTCGGACGAGCAGCTTGCCGCCATCGAGCGCCATGCTGCCGTTTCGACCGCCGTCGTCGACATTGCCGACGGTGCCGCGCTCCGCGCCCTTCTCGCCGGCAAGTTCGCCGTTCTCTCTGCCGCGCCCTACCACCTGACCGTCGCCATCGCGGAAGCCGCCGCCGATGCGGGCTTGCACTATCTCGATCTCACGGAAGACGTCGAATCCACCCGCCAGGTCAAGCGCATCGCGGAAAATGCCAGGACGGCCTTCATCCCGCAGTGCGGCCTTGCACCGGGCTTCATCTCCATCGTCGCCAACGACCTTGCCAGCCGCTTCGATTCGCTCGAAAGCGTGCGCATGCGCGTCGGCGCCCTGCCGCAGTACCCGTCCAATGCGCTCAACTACAACCTCACCTGGAGCACGGACGGCGTCATCAACGAATATATCGAGCCCTGCGAAGCCATCGTCGAAAGCGCGCTGATCGAGGTTCCGGCCCTCGAAGAGCGCGAGGAATTCTCGCTCGACGGCGTGACCTACGAGGCCTTCAACACCTCGGGCGGCCTCGGCACGCTCTGCGATACGCTGAAGGGCAAGGTGCGCACGCTGAACTACAAGACGATCCGCTATCCCGGCCATGCCGCCATCATGAAGGCGCTCTTGAACGACCTCGGCCTGCGCCACCGCCGCGAAGTCCTGAAGGACATCTTCGAAAACGCCCTGCCGACCACCACGCAGGACGTCGTCATCATCTTCGTGACCGTCTCGGGCCGCAAGGGCGGCCGCCTGATCCAGGAAACCTACGCCAACAAGGTCTACAGCGCCCCGGTCGCCGGCAGCCTGCATTCCGCCATCCAGATCACGACGGCCGGCTCTATCTGCGCCGTGCTCGACATGCTCGCCGACGGTTCGCTGCGCGCCGAGGGTTTCGTTCGCCAGGAGGAAATCGCCCTCGACACCTTCCTTGCAAACCGTTTCGGCCACTACTACGCCCAGGAGAATCACGGCGCCCGCGCCGCCTGATCTTCCAGACCCTTCAAACGCCTCGGTGCAATGCCGGGGCGTTTTCGCATCTGTGGCCCAGCCGCGGGGAAGAAGAGAACGCCGGAAAGGCGCGGACCATAAAAATGGGGCCTCTTGCGAGGCCCCTTTTCTTTTGCCGGTTACCGGGCGTGGCTCAGGAAAGCTGCGCGCAGGCGTCCGCGATGCGCTTCAGCGCTTCCGATAGTTCCGTCTCAGACGTGGCGTAGGAGATGCGGAAATAGGGGGAGAGGCCGAAGGCCGAGCCGGGTACGACGGCGACGTGGGCGTCTTCCAGGAGATAGTCCGTGAAGTCGCTGTCGGCCTCGATGCGCTTGCCCTTCGGCGTGACCTTGCCGATCACGCCCGCGCAGCCGGCGAAGGTGTAGAAGGCGCCTTCCGGGGTGCGGCAGGTGAGGCCGGGGATGGCGTTCAGCGCCGAGACGACGAGGTCGCGGCGGTGCTTGAAGCTCGCCTGGCGCTCCTTCAGGAAATCCTGCGGGCCGTTCAGCGCCTCGACCGAGGCGGCCTGGCTGACCGAGGACGGGCAGGAGGTCGCCTGGCTCTGGATCACGGCCATCGCCTTGATCAGCGCCTTCGGGCCGCCGGCATAGCCGATGCGCCAGCCGGTCATGGCATAGGCCTTGGAGACGCCGTTGATCGTCAGGGCGCGGCTCTTCAGGCGCGGTTCGATGGCGACGGGGGTGACGAACCTGAATCCATCGTAGACGATGTGTTCGTACATGTCGTCGACCATCAGCCAGACATGCGGATGCCTCAGCAGCACGTCGAGGAGCGGGCGGTAGTCGGCCTCGCCATAGGCGGCGCCGGACGGGTTGGACGGCGAGTTGAACAGCACCCAGCGGGTCTTCGGCGTGATCGCCGTTTCCAGCTGCTCGGCCTTCAGGCGGAAACCGGCCTCGCCGTCGCAGGGGATCAGCACCGGCACGCCGCCGCAGATCTCCACGATGTCGGAATAGGAGGTCCAGTAGGGCGTCGGGATGATCACCTCGTCGCCCGGATCGATCGTCGCCATGAAGGCGTTGAAGAGGATCTGCTTGGCGCCCGTCGCGACGGTGATCTCGTCGATTGCATAGTCGACATCGTTCTCGCGGCGGAATTTTTCGGAGATCGCCTTCTTCAGTTCCGGCGTGCCGTCGAGCGCGGTGTATTTCGTCTCGCCGCGGTTGATGGCGGCCTTGGCGGCGGCCTTGACATTGTCCGGCGTGTCGAAGTCCGGCTCGCCGGCGCCGAGGATGATGACCGGCAGGCCGTCCTTCTTCATGGCAGCGGCGCGGGCGCCGATCTGCAGGATTTTCGAGACGCCGATGGCGGCGATGCGCGAGGCGGGCGTAAAGCCCGCCTCCTCTGTCTTGGTCCGGTTGTCCATCACGGCCTACTCGATGTCGAAGGAGACGCCCTGGGCGAGCGGCAGGGCCTTCGAATAGTTCACCGTGTTGGTGGCGCGGCGCATATAGGCCTTCCAGGCGTCGGAGCCGCTCTCGCGGCCGCCGCCGGTTTCCTTCTCGCCGCCGAAGGCACCGCCGATTTCCGCGCCCGAGGTGCCGATGTTGACATTGGCGATGCCGCAATCCGAGCCGTCGGCGGCGAGGAAGCGCTCGGCTTCCTGCATGTTCAGCGTGAAGATCGAGGAGGAGAGGCCGGCGGCGACGGCATTGTGGTCTTCCAGCGCCTTGTCGAAGTCGGAATACTTCATGACATAGAGGATCGGCGCAAAGGTTTCTTCGAGAACCGGGCCGGCCTGCTTCGGCATTTCGACGATGGCGGGCTTGACGTAATAGGCCGTTTCCTTGCCGGCCTCGGTGACGCGTTCGCCGCCGGTGACGGTGCCGCCTTCGGCCTTGGCGGCTGCCAACGCCTTCTGCATGCCGTCGAAGGCCTGCTTGTCGACGAGCGGGCCGACGAGTGCCGAGGTTTCCAGCGGGTTGCCGACGGAAACGCTGGTATAGGCCTTCTTCAGGCGCGGCACGAGCTGGTCGTAGACGCTGTCATGCACGAAGAGGCGGCGCAGCGTCGTGCAGCGCTGGCCGGCGGTGCCCATGGCGCCGAAGGCAATCGCGCGCAGCGCCATATCGAGGTCGGCCGAGGGGCAGACGATGCCGGCATTGTTGCCGCCGAGTTCGAGGATCGAGCGGGCGAAGCGCTTGGCAAGACGCGGGCCGACTTCCTTGCCCATGCGGGTGGAGCCGGTGGCCGAGACGAGCGCGACCTTGCGGTTGTCGACAAGGGCTTCGCCGATGGCGCGGTCGCCGATGAGAACCTGCGACAGGTTCGCCGGGGCGTCGCCGAAGCGAGAAAGGGCGCGCTCGAAGATCGCCTGCGATGCAAGGGCGGTCAGCGGGGTCTTTTCGGAGGGTTTCCAGACGATGGAATTGCCGGCGACGATGGCGAGCGCGGCGTTCCACGACCAGACCGCGACCGGGAAGTTGAAGGCCGAGATGATGCCGACGACGCCGAGCGGGTGCCAGGTCTCCATCATGCGGTGGCCGGGGCGCTCGGTGGCGATCGTCAGGCCGTAGAGCTGGCGGGAGAGGCCGACGGCGAAATCGCAGATGTCGATCATTTCCTGCACTTCGCCAAGACCCTCGGAGGTGATCTTGCCGGCCTCGATGGAGACGAGGCGGCCGAGATCGGCCTTGGCGGCGCGCAGTTCCTCACCGAGCAGGCGGACGAGTTCGCCGCGCTTCGGTGCGGGTACCAGGCGCCAGGCCTTGAAGGCTTCGTGGGCGGCGTCGATCGCCTTGTCGGTATCAGTGGCCGAAACGGTCTTCAGCTTGCCGATCTCCTCGCCGGTGACCGGGCTGTAGGAGGCCATGTCGCCGCCCTGCCAGGCGCTGCGTGCGACGCCGAGCTTGTCGAGAAGGGTTTCGGTTTCCTGTTTCACGTCGACTTTCGTCATGGGGTGTCTCCCTGTCTGTTTTTAGAATGTGATGGTGCCGAGCGGGCCCGGCGAGGTGATGGTTTTCAGCCCGGCCGCAAGCTCGCGGAGCTTTTCCGGGGTATATCTGTCGTAGAAGGCCTGGTTCTTGCGGCCGATGGCGTGTTCCGCGCTGAAGCTGCCGCCGAACTGCTCGACCGCGACGGTGAAGACCCATTCGCGCAGATCCGCCTCGAAATCGGGATCGGCAAGCCGCGGGTCGTCCTTCGCGACGACCAGGTTGAAGTGCACGCCGCCATCGCCGATATGGCCGAAGTCGCAGATCGTGACGTCCTCGAAATGGTCCGGCATCTCCGCCTTCATATGGGCGAGGAAGGGCATGATGTCACCCCGGCGGAAGGACAGATCGAAGGCGATCAATCGCCCGCGATGTTTCACGCCCTCCGAGAGCGCATGGCGCAGCGCCCAGATCTCGTGCGGCGGGCCGACGAAGGCGTCGGCGAGCGGTGCGTCCTCGCGCTCCCAGATCGCGGCCAGCACCTCTTCCAGCACCGCGTCGAGCGGCTGCTCGCCCGCGCGCGGCGGGGTGGCGCGGGAGATTTCCGCGAGGATGACGAAGCCGGGCACCACGCCGCCCTGGAAGGGATTGCGCAGCGACGGCACATGGTCGAGCGCGGCGGCGACGGCGTTGCCGGACATGCCCTCGAAGGCCGAGAGATAGCTGCCGAGCGCGTCTTCCATGGCGACGAGCAGCGTCGCGACCTGGTCTGCCGAGGCGGGCACGAGCAGGGCGGTGGCGGATTGTTTCGGGGCGGGTTCGAGGTTCAGCACGCATTCGGTGACGACGCCGAAGGCGCCCGATGTGCCGATGAAGAGCTGCTTCCAGTCGACGCCGGTATTGTTCTTGCGCAGGTCCGAGGAAAGGTCGAGCACGGTGCCGGCCTCGTCGGCGAGCACCACGGTGAGGCCGAGAACATTGCGGCGCACGTCGCCGTAGCGCAGGAACCGCGATCCGCCGGTGTTCGTTGCGATCATGCCGCCGAGGCGCGGGTCGGCGCCGAGGTCGATGGGGAAGAACAGGCCGCTATCTTCCAGCCGGCCGTTGAGGTCGGAAAGGCGCAGGCCCGCCCCAGCCCTGACCGAGCGGTTCACCCGATCGAGGTCGAAGGGGGCGGTCAGGCGGTCGAGGCTGAGCACGCCCTGACGGCCGCTCCCGTCGGGCGTCGAGCCGGAAACGAGGCCGGTATTGCCGGACTGCGGCACGAGCGCGATGGCGTTCCGCACGCAATAGGAGACGATGGCGGAGGCCTCCGCCGTCGTGGCCGGGCGGGCGACGAAGGCGGCGCGGCCCCTGTCGTAGCGTGCGCCGGTCTCGTAGGCGGCCATGTCGGCTTCTTCGGTGAGAAGACCCTTCTCGCCGGCAAGGCCCTTCAGCGCTTCGATATGGCGTGCCTCGATCATGCGCTCTTCCGTCACTCCGCAGCGGCAGCCATGTTGACGATGCCGAGGCACATTTCAAGCGATGCGCGCTGGATGGCGGCATAGTGGGCGAATTCGTCGAGGACGACACTGCCGAGATCGCGCTCGAACATCACCTGGTTCGGGCTGGCGACGAAGTCCTGGGTCGCGTCGTCGCCGAGATTCGACTGGAAGATGCCCGCGGCGCTGACCGGCAGGAAATCCTCGTAGACGATCGGGTCGAAGCGGATGAGGCCGGCTTCGATCGCCGTTTCGAGATCGGCGTTGCGGCCGGTGACGGACTTGCCCTTCTCCGTCAGGCAATAGGTGAAATAGCCGAGGCCCGCCTTGCGGATGCCGTCCCAGTCATCCGGGAAGGCCTTGAAGATGTCGACGAGCGCGGCCTCGTATTCGGCGGCGTTGGAGCCATCGGCGGCCGGGCGCACGCGGGCGCGCGTCTCGGTGAGCAGCCGGTCGTAGAGCGCGCGGCCCTTCGGCGTCAGCGCCACGCCGCGCTGCTCGATCTCGCCGAAGCGGGCCGTGTGGGAGCCTTGCTGCCAGGCGCCGTCGGCGCCGATGAAGGAAACGGCCTCCTCCAGCGCCTTGAACGAGGTCTGGCGCAGGAGGATCGGGCAGGTGCGGGTCGGCGGGCCCTCGACGACGGCCTTCGGGGCGATGCCCTCTTCCGGCATGCGGGCCTGTACCTTGTCGATGTCGAGCGTGCGCGGCGTCAGGTGGTTGATGTGCGGACCCTTGAAGGAAACGACGTCGGCGATCAGGCGATGCGCGTCGTGCAGGCGCCTGTACATGTCGGCGCTGACGATGGCCTGGTCGTGCCAGCGGAAGGTTTCCAGCACTTCGGTGACGAAGCGGGCGGCATGGGCTTCACCGAGACCGCCGTCACGCTCGGCCTTCTCGACGAGCCTGACGGCCTCGTCGGTGAAGATCTTTCGTGCGGCGAGCACGTCGGCCGCTTCTTCACGCAGCTTTTCGTCGGCGATGAGATCGAGGCGCAGCAGCGAGGTGAAGACACGGAACGGGTTGCGGCTGAGGCTTTCGGCGCCGACCGGGCGGAAGGCGGTGGAGTGCACGGGAACGCCGGCGGTGGAGAGGTCATAGTAGCCGACCGGGAACATGCCCATGACGGCGAAGACGCGGCGCATCATGGAAAGCTCGCCCGGCGTGCCGAGGCGGATGGCGCCGTGGCGTTCCTCGGAAATGCGCTCCAGCGTGTCGGTCGCCTCCAGGCGCCCCTTGAGGACGGGATCGGCGGCGAGCGTTTCCGCGTTCACCTCGGCCACCAGCGACATCAGCGTGCCATAGGCCGGAACCTCGTTGCGGTACATGGCGGACATCGCGGCGGAGAAATCCGCGCGGATCTTATCAGCGGAAACGTGCGAATTTGCGTTCATGGGAGCGGTCTCATCCTGGTGTTGCGCAATTCCGGATGGAAAACCGCTTCACACTTTTCCGGGAATTGCTTTAGAAGGGGTGGAGGCCCTGATCATTCTCAAAACGGATCATACCGGATCGTTTCTTCCCGCGATTGCGACCGTTCTGACTATGTTGATGCGAGGAAAGAATGAAGCTCAGTCGTAGGCTGATCCCCGACGTCACCACGCTGCAGGCGTTCGAATGCGCCGCGCGCCACGGCAGCTTCACGCAGGCGGCCCATGAGCTGAACCTCACCCAGAGCGCCGTCAGCCGCCAGATCAAGGACCTCGAGGAACAGCTCGGCGTGCTCTTGTTCGAGCGCGTGCGCCAGCGCGTGGTGCTCTCCGACGATGGCCGCCGTTTCCTGCCGGAAGTGCGCAAGCTGCTGCACCAGACGGAGGAGACCATGCTGCGCGCCATGGCATCGGCCTCCTCCGAGCACAGTCTTTCCATCGCGACGCTGCCGACCTTCGGCAGCCGCTGGCTGACGCCGCGCATTCCCGGCTTTCTCGCGGAAAATCCCGGCACGATCATCAACATCGCCTCGCGCTCGGCGCCGTTCGATTTCGACGAGGAGAATTTCGACCTCGCGATCCACTACGGCCAGCCGGTCTGGGCGCGGGCTGCCTGCACCTATCTGTGCAGCGAGGTCATCCTGCCCGCGGCAAGCCCGGAGCTGGTGAAATCCTGGAACCTTGCCGAACCGAAGGACCTGGAACGGGCGCCGCTCCTGCATCTTGCGACGCGCCCGAAGCTCTGGGCGCAATGGTTCGAGCTGAACGGCGGCTCGGCGGATACCGCCTATCGCGGCCATCGCTTCGACCAGTTCTCCATGGTCATCGAGACGGCCGTCGCGGGGCTCGGCTTCGCGCTGCTGCCGCACTACCTGATCGAGCAGGAGCTGGCGAGCGGCCGGCTTGCCGTCGTCTTCGACCGGCCGATGGAGACGGAGAACAGTTATTATCTCGTCGTGCCGGAAGGAAAGCTCGAAAACCCGCTGAGCCAGGCATTTCGCAGCTGGATTTCCAAGCAGGTCCCGGCATAGCATTTCGGCGGCCGATCATGCGGTGGGGGCATGACCCCGTTCTCATTTTTTGCTTTAGTCGTCGTGCCGCATGGCCGATTGTGCGGCGAGACACCCTTCTCCTCGGAAAAGATTGACGCCATGCTCAACGACCCGCGCTCCCATGGCCTTTGGGAGATGACCGCTCCACCCGCCCCCGAAACCGTCGCCTTTTCCGGCAGGGCGGAGGCGGATGTCGTCATCGTCGGCGGCGGGTATACCGGTTTTTCGACGGCGCTGCATCTGGCCGAGCGCGGCACGCGGGTCATCCTGCTCGAAGGGGCGGAGATCGGCTATGGCGGCTCGGGCCGCAATGTCGGCCTCGTCAATGCCGGCATGTGGGTGATGCCCGACGAACTGCCCGGCGTGCTCGGCGACCTGTATGGCAGCCGGCTGCTGGAGCTTCTCGGCAATGCGCCACGTGCCGTGTTCGACCTCGTCGAGAAGCACGCGATCGATTGCGAGATCAACCCGGCCGGCACGCTGCATTGCGCCGTCGGCCAATCCGGTCTCGACGAACTGAAGCAGCGCGCCGAGCAATGGGCCCGCCGCGGCGCGCCGGTGCGCCTGCTGGACGCGGCCGAGACGGCGGCGAAGGTGGGCACGGAGGCCTATGCGGGCTCGCTTCTCGACCTGCGTGCCGGCACGATCCAGCCGCTCGCCTATGCGCGCGGCCTTGCCCGCGCGGCGATTGCGGCCGGTGCTGCCGTCTTCACGGCAAGCCCGGTGACGGGCGCGGAGCGGACGGGAAAACGCTGGACGGTGCAGACCGCGCGCGGCTCCGTCACGGCGGACTGGGTGGTCGTCGCCACCAATGCCTATACGGTGGCGCCCTGGAACGAGGTGCGCACCGAGCTTGTGCACCTGCCCTATTTCAACTTCGCCACCGTGCCGCTTTCGCCCGAGATGCAGGCGAAGATCCTGCCGGAGCGACAGGGAGCCTGGGACACGAAGGACGTGCTCTCCTCCTTCCGCTTCGACAAGCGCGGCCGGCTGGTGTTCGGCAGCGTCGGCGCGCTGCGCGGCACGGGCACCGGCATCCACAAGGCCTGGGCGCGCCGCGCGCTGAAAAAGCTCTTCCCCGCGATCGGCGACGTCGCCTTCGAGGCGGAATGGTACGGCAAGATCGGCATGACGACGGACAACCTGCCGCGCTTTCACCGCCTTGCCGAGAACGTCATCGGCTTTTCCGGCTACAATGGCCGTGGCATCGCGCCGGGCACGGTCTTCGGCCGCACGCTGGCCGCGCTCATTTCCGGCGAGATCGCCGAGATGGACCTGCCGTTGCCGGTGAGCGCGCCCGAGGCGCAATCCTTCCGCTCGATGCGCGAGGGCTACTATGAGCTCGGCGCGCAGATCGCCCATTTCGCCGGCGCGCGTTTCTGAGCGCCGGAGAGGCGCAAACCTGCCTGTTTCCTGCGGAACAGCGCGGGGCGGGGGGATGTGAGACCTTCTGATCACCGGATGAGAGAGGCTCATCCTTCAAAGAGATCAGGAGAGACCCATGCGCAAGATCATCGTTTCCGCCACCATCGCCCTCGTTGCCGCCGTTTCCTTCGCCGCCCCCTCGCAGGCCGGCTACTACGGCTACAAGCCGCACTGCTTCATCAAGAAGGTCAAGGCCTACGACTACTACGGCAATGTCGTCATCAAGAAGATCAAGGTCTGCAAGTAAGCGCCTTTCCCGCTGACCTCCCCGAAGGCCCGGATGTCCCCTGCATCCGGGTCTTTGCCGTTTCTGGCGTTGAATAAACGCCTGTCGTTCAGCGTCATGCGCAAGAGGCCATCTTCAGGGATCTTCTCCATGAAATCCGCCTTCATCGCGCTCCTTCTTGCCCTGTCGCTCACCGGCTGTTCGTCATCCGCGACACCGGAGGACCGCGCGGCGCTGATCGGCCTGTGGGCGCCGGAGGATGGCTCGGGCCTGACGATCGAGTTCCGGGAGAACGGCGAGTTCGATTTCGTCTATGCGGCCGCGCCGACGCGTACCATCCTTCGGGTCGGCTGGCAGCTGGAGAGGAAGGGCAGCGTCGACATGCTCGAGCACGACGGCTCCGTCTACAAATCCTGCCCCTATCGCATCGAAGGCAGGATGCTGACGATCGACGACGGCCGCGGTGCGGAATGCCTGCGCAGCGCCACTGCGCCGACGGTGCGCATGGCAAGGCGCTTCCAGCGGGTGCCGTAAGCGCCCGCCCTGCCCGGTATCAGAGGCGCAGGCCCGGAATGGCGAGGGGATTGTCGGACAGCGCGGCACGGTCCGGCCGGTCGATCTTCGGCGTGCCGGTGAAGGCATCGAAGAGATCGCGCACGAAGGCTTCCGGCAGGTCCCTGGTGATCAGCACCAGCCGCGTGCGCCGGTCGGCCGGGTCGGGCCAGGCGGAAAGGCGCTCCGGCGGATGGAAGACGCTCTGCACGCCCTGCAGCACCAGCGGCCGCTCCGGATTGTTGGACATCAGCACGATGCCCTTCATGCGCAGGAGCTTTTCCCCGTGCGCGGAGCGCAGGAGGTCGATGAACATCTCCAGCGCCATCGGATCGACCGGCCGGTCGTGCACGATGCTGAAGGAGCGGATCGTCGCGTCGTGACGGGTCACGTCATGGGCGTGCTGGTGGGCATGAGGGTGATGATGTTCGTGGTCATGGCCGTGATGGTGATGGTCATGATCGTGATCGTGGTGATGCGCGTGACCGTGTCCATGATCATGGTGGTCGTGCGCCTCTTCGTGCAGCCAGCGGCGGACGTCGGGGATCTTGCTGCCGGGATCGTAGAGGCCGTTGGCGAGGAGGGCCGGGCCGACGAGGCCGGGCGTGTCGACGTCCGAGACGCTCGCCCGCGGATTGAGCGCGGCGATCTCCCGCTTCACCGCTTCCACCGCCGCGGCATCGGCAAGCGGGACCTTGCTGATCAGCACGCGATCGGCGACGGCGACCTGCTTGACCGCTTCGGGATGGTTGGCGAGCGTCGACAGGCCGTGGACGGCATCGACCACGGTGATCACGCCGTCGAGGCTGAAGGACTGGCTGAGCACCGGATTGCCCATGACGGATTGCAGCACCGGCGCGGGATCGGCAAGGCCGGTCGTCTCGATCACCACGCGCTTCAGCGGCTGGATCCTGCCCGTCTGCATGCGGTCCATCAGGTCGGCGAGCGTGTCGACCAGCTCGCCGCGGATCGTGCAGCACAGGCACCCGTCGGAAAGCTCGATGACCCCGTCGCTCGACTGTTCGACGAGCAGGTGATCGATGCCGACCTCGCCGAATTCGTTGATGATGACGGCCGTGTCGGTGAGCGCCGGGTCCTTCAGCAGGCGATTGAGCAGGGTCGTCTTGCCCGCACCCAGAAATCCGGTCAGCACGGAAACCGGCACGCGCCGCTCAGCAAGGGTCATGGTCTTTCCAATCAAACAGGGCCAATCAAACGGGGCCAATCAGAAGGTCGTGGGACGCGGGATCGGGATCGGCACGTTGGCAAGGCCGCCGGTATCGCCGACGGCGACCTGCTCGTTGCCGGCGGGCTTGGCCGTGTCGCCGCCCATGAGGCCGGCGAAGACCAGCCTCAACGGCCGGTTCAGCTCATGGATATAGGGCGAGACGAGCTTCTGGCGCCCGGCTTCGTCGCGGCTTTCGCTGCGCACCTTGGCGGCGTGCTTCGAGCAGATCTCCTGTGAAACGTCGGCGACGACGTCGCGCGTCTCGCCATAGGGGCGCAGCTGGCCGAGCGTCGGCACATTGCCCGCCTGCTTCGTCAGGCCCTTTTCCAGCATGCCGGCGGAAATGTCCGCGCGCGCGCCAAGGCTGTCGGAGCCGAGCACGACGGAGACGACGCTGCGGCCGTTGCGGGTGGCCGAGGACACCTGGTTGAAGCCGGAGGCGCAGATGAAGCCGGTCTTCATGCCGTCCGCGCCGTCGAAGCGGCCGATCAGCATGTTGAAGTTCGGATACTGCTTCTTGCCCGTGGTGAAGCCTTCCAGCGCGAAATAGGAGGCATATTGCGGGAATTCGCGCTTCAGCGTCACGGCGAGCACGGCCAGGTCGCGCGCTGTCGTGTACTGCCCCTTGCCGGGCAGGCCGTTGGGGTTGATGAAGCGCGAGGAGCTCATGCCGATGCGGGCGGCCTCCGCGTTCATACGGTCGACGAAGGCCTGCTCGGAGCCGGAGACCGCTTCGGCGATGGCGACGGAGACGTCGTTGGCCGACTTGACGAGTATGATCTTCAGCGCGCTGTCGAGCGTCATCTTCTGGCCGGGCTTGAAATACATCTTGCTCGGCGGTTCGGCGGCGGCGTGCTTGCTCATGACGACCGGGCTTTCCAGCGTCAGCTCGCCGGCCTTGATGGCGCGGAACACGGTATAGGCGGTCATCAGCTTGGTCAGCGAGGCCGGATACCAGCGCTGGAAGGCATCCTCGTGCTCGATGACCTTCAGCGTGTTGACGTCCACCAGGATACGCGGGGCGGCGGTTGCCGCGGTTGCCAGAAGGGAGGCTGCGAGCAGCAGGCTGGAGCCCAAAAACCGTGTGCTCCGGCGCGTCGTTCGTCCGTTCGTCTGCAAGGGTCTCACCTCGAAATCGGGAGTTGTCTCGAACCGTCGCCCTATTTAACCTATATGGCACCGTGATGGCAAAGCCATCGAAATCAGATGGCCGGTTTTGCGGCCGAAATGACAGGAAGTGTTGCATGCCCATCCTCAACCGCGCCGCAGAGATGCAGGACGAAATCGCTGAATGGCGCAGGCAGATCCACCGGGAGCCGGAAATCCTCTTCGCCGTGGAGAAGACCGCCGCCTTCGTGGCCGGGAAGCTGCGTGAATTCGGCGTCGACGAAATCGTGACCGGCATCGGCCGCACGGGCGTCGTCGGCCTCATCCGCGGCAGGGGCGAGGGGCGCACGATCGGCCTTCGCGCCGACATGGATGCGCTGCCGATCGAGGAGACGAGCGGCAAGCCCTGGGCCTCGACCGCCAGGGGCAAGATGCATGCCTGCGGTCATGACGGCCACACGGCCATGCTGCTCGGCGCGGCGAAATACCTTGCCGAGACGCGCAATTTCTCCGGCAATGTCGCGGTCATCTTCCAGCCGGCCGAAGAGGGCGGCGGCGGCGGCAACGAGATGGTCAAGGACGGCATGATGGAACGCTTCGGCATTGCCGAGGTCTACGGCATGCACAACCTGCCCGGCATGCCGGTCGGCTCCTTCGGCACACGCCCCGGCCCGATCATGGCGGCGACCGACGAGTTCAGCATCACGGTTAGGGGCCGCGGCGGTCATGCGGCCCTGCCGCACAAGACGGTCGATCCGATCGTCATCGGCGCGCAGGTGGTTTCCGCGCTCCAGACCATCGTCTCGCGTGTCGCCGACCCGATCGCGTCCCTCGTCGTCTCCGTCACCAAGTTCAACGCCGGCTTCGCCCACAACGTCATCCCGGAGACGGCGCAGCTTGCCGGCACCGTGCGCACCCTCAGCGCCGAAATGCGCCTGGAGGCGGAAACCCGCATCCGCCAGGTCTGCGACGGCCTTGCGGCCGCCCACGGCGCCGAGATCACGGTCGGCTACCACCGCAACTACCCCGTCACGGCCAACCATCCCGAGGAGACCGGCCACGCCGTCGCCGTCGCGCGCGAGATCGCCGGCGAGGCCGCCGTCGACCCGGCGCTCGACCCGATGATGGGCGGCGAGGATTTCTCCTACATGCTGCTCGCCCGGCCGGGCGCCTTCGTCTTCCTCGGCAACGGCGACAGCGCCGGCCTGCACCACCCGGCCTACGATTTCAACGACGACGCCATCCCCCATGGGGTGAGCTACTGGGTCAAGCTCGCCGAAAGCCGCCTTCCCGCCTGAAAACCACTTGGCTAAAAGCCCCGGCTTTTGTATGGGTGCAATCAGTGGTCCCGTAGCTCAGCAGGATAGAGCACCAGATTCCTAATCTGGGGGTCCCGCGTTCGAATCGCGGCGGGATCACCACTCATTTTCGAGGCTTTCGTGGTGCCGCGCCGTTCAGGACGGTGCGGATCACCGACGGTTTGTTTCGTCATTCAGGAATGACGCCCGCTTCGCTTCCACAGGGCCTTCACCTCTCATGGCACTCGACGAGGTCCATAGGCGTGACGACGCAGTTTGCGGGCCGGCCGGCCGTGCAGGCGCCGAGCAGGGCGATGGCGGCGATGAGAATGATGTGACGCATCCGGCCCTTCACCTTCGTGTTCCTGTACGCCTCGCACGCCGAAGCCGTTGGCGCGAATCGCTTCAGGTCGCTGTTCCCGCGAGGAGCCGCGTCAGACGTCTTCCGTCTCGCGCTCCGGCGTGACGACGCGGGGTTTCGGGCGGATGGACGGGATGGCGGAGGGTTTCGTGACGACCTTCGGCTGCGGGGCCTTGATGCCGAGCATGCTGCGGATGCGGTCGGACACGAGCGGGCGGAAGCGGGTGGCGCGGAAGGGCATGTCGTCGGCGCCGTAGCCTTCCGGGCCGTCGTCCTTGCCGCGGTAGAGCTCCATCAGCTTGATGCCGTAGAAATCGCCGTCGACATAGTGGCGGTAGTGGCCGGTCCAGCGGACCGTGTAGACCTGCCCCTTGCGGATGCCCTGGTCGATCGAGACGTTCTTGAAGCGGTCGTTGATGCAGACGACCTTCTGTCCGACGCGGAATGTGGGCATGCGATGTCCCCCCCCTCCAATGACCGGCCGGCTCAGCCGGTCTTGCGGCAGTTGACGCCCGGCGCGTTCTCTCCCCTGGTCAGGTCGTAGAGCGTCGCCTCGTCGCCCTTCGTCCACCATTCATACTGGCCGCCGGCATATTTGGCGCCGGAGGCCGAGAGCACGTTGGCGGCGATGACCGTCTCCTCGGCGATCCTCAGGACGGCGAGCGAATTGGTGCCGGCATTGATGTATTCGACGACGACGCGCTGCTCGGCGTCGCACTGGTAGTTGATCGTCTCGCGCGCCACGCTCTGTTCGGGGCCCGGCAGGCGGATGACGATGTCGGTGTTGTTCTTGAGGCCGGCGAGGCGGATCGCGGGGGCGCCCTCCTTGCCCGTCAGGTGCAGGATGCCGTTTTCGAGCTTCCACGAGGTCACGGTGCCGAGCGCGTCGAAGAACTTCTGCTCCTGGTCCATGATGGCCGGCGCGCACATCTTGCGCGTGGCGGCGGCGGGGGCGAAGGCGATGTTGCCGTTCTGCACCTTCAATTTGCCGCGATAGGTGTTGCAGCCGCCATTGCCACCATAGGACCCGTCCGGCTTGACCTCCAGCGTCGTCTGCAGGTCGTCGATCACACCGTTGCCGCCGATATCCTCGGCCAGCCAGGTGCCGCCGAGACCGCCCGGGACCGGCTCGTCGGCATAGGCCGGAGCTGCCGCCGCGAAGGCGAGGCAGGCGAGGGTCCATACTCTCAGGCGTCGGTACACAGATTTCTCCAATCGCGTCGGGGCGGAAGACCGCTTTGCCGGGACGTTATGGCCGTCCGGGCGAAAAGGTCAAGCACGGGTTTGCGAAGACGGGCGCAGCCTTCGCTTTACAGCATTTCCATGACTTGTTGCAGGCGTCTTTCGCCTGTAGAGCCTTTTGTCGATAACAAGAAAATCGCGGACTTCACCATGGCTTCCGACGCGCGGCAAAAGCGCCGTATCACCATTCTCGGCTCGACAGGCTCCATCGGCACCAGCACGCTCGACGTGGTGCGCCAGCTCGGCGGGCAGGAGCGCTACGAGGTCCTGGCGCTCACCGGCAACGGCAACGTGGATCTCCTCGCCGCGCAGGCGAAGGAGTGCGGGGCGACGATGGCGGTGACGGCGGACGAGAGCCGCTACGGCGCGCTCAAGGAGGCGCTTGCCGGCAGTGGCATTGCTGCGGCGGCGGGACGCGCGGCGCTGCTGGAAGCGGCCTCCGGCGAGGCGGACTGGGTGATGGCGGCCATCGTCGGCACGGCGGGCCTCGCGCCGACGCTGGCGGCGGCGAGGAAGGGCGCGGACATCGCGCTCGCCAACAAGGAATGCCTCGTCTCGGCCGGCGACCTCTTCGTCCGGGCCGTCGCCGCGGGCGGCGGGCGGCTCATCCCGGTCGACAGCGAACACAGCGCGATCTTCCAGGCGCTGGAGGACGACCAGCGCTATGCGGTCGAGCGCATCGTGCTGACGGCTTCCGGCGGGCCGTTCCGCACCTGGAGCCGCGCGCAGATGGCCGATGTCACCGCCGATATCGCCCGGGCTCATCCCAACTGGTCGATGGGCCTCAAGATCTCGATCGGCAGCGCCTCCATGTTCAACAAGGCGCTGGAGATGATCGAGGCGAAGCACCTCTTCGACGTTCGGCCGGACCAGATCGAGGTGGTGGTGCATCCGCAGTCGATCATCCATTCGATGGTCGGTTATGTCGACGGCTCGGTGCTGGCGCAGCTCGGCGCGCCGGACATGCGCACGGCGATCGGCTATGCGCTGACCTATCCCGGGCGTTCGCCGCTCAATGTCGACCGGCTGGATTTCGCGAAACTGTCGCGGCTCGATTTCGAGGCGCCGGATGAAGAGCGCTTCCCGGCGCTGCGCCTGGCCCGTACGGCGCTCACGCGCGGCGGCCTGCAGGGCGCGGTGATGAATGCGGCCGAGGAGGTGGCGTTCCACGCCTTTGTCGGCGGGCGCATCGGCTTCCTCGCAATGGCCGATATTGCCGAGGCGGTGATGGACAGGCTCGCCCACCTGCCGCCGGCCGCCGCGATGGACGACGTATTTGCCGCGGACGAAGAAGCCCGGCGGGTGGCCGCCGGGCTCATCGGATAGTACCGGCTTACGCCGCGCCGTCAGGCGACGGCGCGGGCGAGCGCACAGCGCGACCAGAGCGAATGCAGGGCGCCGACGAGATGCTCGATATCCGCATCCGAATGCAGCGGCGTCGGCGTGATGCGCAGGCGCTCGGTCTTCTTCGGCACGGTCGGATAGTTGATCGGCTGGACGTAGATGCCGAAATTGTCGAGCAACAGGTCCGAGATCCACTTGCACTTGGCCGCATCGCCCACCATGACCGGCACGATATGGCTCGGATTGGGCATGTGCGGAATGCCGCTGCGGTCGAGCAGGCCGCGCAGCTTGCGCACGCGCTCCTGGTGGGCGAAGCGCTCGACCTGGCTTTCCTTGAGATGGCGGATGGCCGCGGCCGCGCCGGCAGCGATCGCCGGCGGCAGCGACGTCGTGAAGATGAAGCCGGAGGCGAAGGAGCGCACGAAGTCGCAGAGCGCCGCCGAGCCGGCAATGTAGCCGCCCATCACGCCGAAGGCCTTGCCGAGCGTGCCCTCGATGAGGGTGAGGCGGTGCATCAGGCCTTCGCGTTCGGCAATGCCGCCGCCGCGCGGGCCATACATGCCGACGGCATGCACTTCGTCGAGATAGGTCATCGCGCCGTATTTGTCGGCGAGGTCGCAAATCTCCTTGATGGGGGCGATGTCGCCGTCCATGGAATAGACAGATTCGAAGGCGATCAGCTTCGGCGCCTTCGGATCGGCGGCGGAAAGCTTGGCTTCAAGATCCTTCAGGTCGTTGTGCTTCCAGATCACCCGCTCGCATTTCGAATGGCGGATGCCCTCGATCATCGAGGCATGGTTGCCGGCATCGGAGAAACAGATGATGCCGGGGATCCTGGAACAGAGCGTGCCGAGCGCGGCCCAGTTGGACACGTAGCCCGAGGTGAAGAGCAGGGCCGATTCCTTGCCGTGCAGGTCGGCGAGCTCGCGCTCCAGAAGGACATGGTAATGGTTGGTGCCGGAGATGTTGCGGGTGCCGCCGGCACCGGCGCCACACTGGTCGATGGCGAGCTTCATCGCCTCGGTCACCTTGGGATGCTGGCCCATGCCGAGATAGTCGTTCGAGCACCAGACCGTGACGTCCTGCGGGCCGTTCGCCGTGTGGCGGGTCGCCCTCGGGAAATTGCCCTTCTGGCGCTCCAGGTCGGCGAAAACGCGATAGCGGCCTTCCTGATGCAGGCCGTCCAGCTCGTTCTTGAAGTAGGTCTCGAAGTCCATCCAGAGTCTCCTGTCCGGCGGAAACCCGGACATCATCGTCGTTGGCGGTCGTTCAATCGGCTATATCAGTCGCCCTTTTCCCGCAACGGTATCCGCTGCGGCAAATCGGCGCCACCTTTGAACCATTCCAATGTATCCTAAGCCCCCAAAGGCCATTTCCTGTTGATGCATGTCAAGTCTGCATGAAAAAAGGACGGCCTCAACCGTCCTTTTAATCGAACAGTTTCAAGTTTTTCGAAGGGTCAGGCGGCGGCGACGGCGCGCTTGGCCATGACCTTCACGAGATTGGCGCGATATTCCGCGCTGCCGTGGATGTCCGAGAGCAGGTCGCCGGCATCGACGGTCACCCTTGCCGCAGCATCGGCCGACCAGTCGGCGGAAAGCGCGGCTTCCAGCCCGGCATGGCGGAAGACGCCGTTGGCGCCGGCGCCCGTCACCGCCACCCGCACGCTGCCGTCCTGCGCCTTCGCCACGAAGACGCCGGTCATGGCATAACGCGAGGCCGGGTTCGGGAACTTGGAATAGCCGGCTTTCGCCGGCGTGTCGAAGGTCACCGCGACGACGATCTCGCCGTCTTCCAGCGCCGTCTCGAAGAGGCCGGTGAAGAAGTCGTCGGCGGGGATCTCCCTGGCATTGGTGACGATCGTCGCGCCCAGCGCCAGCATGGCGGAAGGGTAGTCGGCGGCCGGGTCGTTGTTGGCGATGGAGCCGCCGATCGTGCCCATATGCCGCACATGCGGATCGCCGATATGGGCGGCGAGGTGGCAGATCGCCGGGCAGGCGGCCGCGAGCTCGGGCGAGGCCGAGACCTCGGCATGCGTCGTGCCGGCCCCGATGCGCACCCGGCTGCCGTTGACGGAGATGCCCTTCAACTCCGCGATGTGGCGGAGGTCGACGAGATCGGACGGGGCGGCGAGGCGCTGTTTCATGGTGGGGATCAGCGTCATGCCGCCGGAGACGTATTTCGCCTCATCGGAAGAGGACTGCAGGGCGACGGCCTCGGCGATCGAGGAGGGGCGATGGTAATTCGTGGCGTACATGGCGTCCTCCGTCAGTTGCCGGCGGCCAGCGCCGCCGCCCAGACCTTCTGGGGCGTTGCCGGCATGGTGAGGTCATTGTTGCCGATGGCGTCGGTGATGGCGTTGATCAGCGCCGGCGGCGAGCCGATGGCGCCCGCCTCGCCGCAGCCCTTGATGCCGAGCGGATTGCCCGGGCAGGGCGTCACCTGGTGCGAGACCTTGAAGGAGGGCAGGTCGTCGGCACGCGGCATGGTGTAGTCCATGTAGCTCGCCGTCAGAAGCTGGCCCGTCTCCGGATCGTAGTGCACGCCTTCGAGCAGCGCCTGGCCGATGCCCTGGGCGATGCCGCCATGCACCTGGCCCTCGACGATCATCGGGTTGATGATGTTGCCGAAATCGTCGGCGGCGACGAACTGGACGATCGTCGTCTTGCCGGTTTCCGGATCGACCTCGACTTCCGCGATGTAGCAGCCGGCCGGGAAGGTGAAGTTGGACGGGTCGTAGAAGGCGCCTTCCTTCAGGCCCGGCTCCATGCCGGAGGGCAGGTTGTGCGCGGTATAGGCGGCTAGCGCCATCTGGAACCACGGCACCGACTTGTCCGTGCCGGCGACCTTCAGCGCGCCGTTCTCGATGACGATGTCGCTCTCGTCGGCCTCCATCAGGTGGGCGGCGATCTTCTTGGCCTTGGCTTCCACCTTGTCGAGCGCCTTGACGATGGCGGACATGCCGACGGCGCCGGAGCGCGAGCCGTAGGTGCCCATGCCCATCTGCACCTTGTCGGTGTCGCCATGCACGATGGAGACGCTGTCGATCGGCACGCCGAAGCGTTCGGCGACGAGCTGGGCGAAGGTCGTCTCATGGCCCTGGCCGTGGCTGTGCGAGCCGGTCAGAACCTCGATCGTGCCGACGGCGTTGACGCGCACCTCGGCCGATTCCCAGAGGCCGACGCCGGCGCCGAGCGAGCCGACCGCCGCCGACGGCGCGATGCCGCAGGCCTCGATATAGCAGCTCATGCCGATGCCCCGCTTCATGCCGCGGCTTGCGGCTTCCGCCTTGCGGGCGGGAAAGCCGTTCCAGTCGGCGGCCGCCATGGCGGCTTCCAGCGAGGCCTCGTAGTCGCCGGCGTCATAGTTCATGATGACGGGCGTCTGGTGGGGGAAGGCGCGGATGAAGTTGATGCGGCGCAGCTCCGCCGGCGAAACGCCGAGCTCGCGCGCCGCCGTCTCCATGGTGCGTTCGAGCAGGTAGGTCGCCTCAGGCCGTCCGGCGCCGCGATAGGCATCGACGGCGGCGGTGTTGGTGTAGACCGCGCGCACATTGGCATGGATGGCCGGGATGGCGTACTGGCCGGAGAGCAGGGTGGCATAGAGGTAAGTCGGCACCGAGGAGGAGAAGAGCGACATGTAGGCGCCGAAATTGGCGATCGTGTCGACCTTCAGGGCCGTGATGCGGTTGTCGGCATCGAAGGCTATCTTGACGGTCGAGACATGGTCGCGGCCGTGCGCATCGGTGAGGAAGGCCTCGGTGCGGTCGCTCGTCCATTTCACCGGCACGCCCGCGCGCTTGGAGGCCCACAGACAGACGATCTCCTCCGGATAGATGAAGATCTTCGAGCCGAAGCCGCCGCCGACATCAGGGGCGATGACCCGCAGCTTGTTTTCCGGCGCGACATTGTAGAAGGCGCTCATGACGAGGCGGGCGACATGCGGGTTCTGGCTGGTCGTGTAGCAGGTGTAGTGGTCCTCGGCGGAATCATAGATGCCGAGCGCGGCGCGCGGTTCCATCGGGTTCGGCGCGAGCCGGTTGTTGACGATCCGCATCTCCGTGACATGGGCGGCGGCGGCGATGGCCGCATCGGTGGCGTCGGAATCGCCGAGCTGCCAGTCGAAGATGAGGTTGCCGGGCGCCTCGGGGTGGAGCTGCGGCTGGCCGGCTTCGAGTGCCCTGACGGCGTCGGTGACGGCCGGCAGCACCTCGTAGTCGACGAGGACGGCCTCGGCCGCATCGCGCGCCTCGCCCATGCTGTCGGCGACAACCACGGCGACGGCGTCGCCGACATAGCGCACCGTCTCGTGCGCGATCGGCCGCCAGGCGCCCATTTTCATCGGCGAACCGTCCTTGGAGTGGATCATCCAGCCGCAGATCAGGTTGCCGATGCCGTCGTCGAGCATCTCTCTGCCGGTGAGCACGGCGATGACGCCGGGCATGTCCTCTGCCGCCGACGTATCGATGCTCCTGATCCTCGCATGCGCATGCGGCGAGCGCACGAAGGCCGCATAGCGCATGCCCGGCACGGACATGTCGTCCGTGTAGCGGCCCTGGCCCATGAGAAACCGCTTGTCTTCCTTTCGCGCGACGCGCGCGCCGATGCCTTCGACACCCATCTTCATCTCCTCCAGAGAATGAGCGAATAGCGAGTAGGAAGTAGCGAATAGGGGGGCGGGTGCGGGGCGTCTTTCGCCCTATTCGCTACTCGCTATTCCCTATTCGCCTCCCCGTTATTCCGCGGCCTGCCGGCCTGCCGCACCCATTTCCTCGGCGGCGGCCAGAATGGCTTTCACGATGTTGTGGTAGCCGGTGCATCGACAGATATTGCCTTCGAGGTTTTCCCGCACCGTCTTCTCGTCGAGCCTTGCGCCGTAGCGGTTGATCATGTCGACCGCGCTCATCACCATGCCGGGCGTGCAGAAGCCGCATTGCAGGCCGTGATTGGCCTTAAAGGCGGCCTGGACGGGGTGCAGCTCGCCATTGGCCGCTAGGCCCTCGATGGTGAGGATCTCGGCGCCGGCGGCCTGGGCCGCCAGGATCGAACAGCTCTTCACCGCCTTGCCGTCCATATGCACGACGCAGGCCCCGCACTGGGACGTATCGCAGCCGACATGGGTTCCGGTGAGACTGAGCTGGTCGCGGATGAAATGGACAAGCAGCGTGCGGTCCTCGCACTCGCGGCTTACCTTCCGGCCATTGACGGTCATTGCCACTTTCGCCATGCGTTCCTCCCTGGCGGTTCACTGTCCGCTGGGGCGATCGATCCGACGTCACATGCAGCGGGCGTCCTCACGACGCGGGCCTGGGATCAAACGACACCAGCATTGTCTGTTCGCGTGCATTGCATTCGTAGCGGGATGCCGCCGGCCGTTCCTCCGACCGCCGGCGCGGCATCAACAGTCATATCATTTGACTTTTTGCGGCGGCGATCAACCGGTACTTTCAGGCAATCGCGAAATTTCTCGTGACCGGTCGACAGGCCGGGAGCAATCAAACGAAATGGAAACGATATTTATTCGCATGTCAAAAAAATAGTTGAATGCCATGGACTTCCCGATTTCCGGGTATATTTTCGGTCTTGGACAAACCTCACCGTTGAAGACGGCCGCGGTATGTTTCCTGAGTAGAAGGGGATAGGGCGGACCCGGCAAACGCGGCCGCCGCTCAACTTTGGAGAATATCTTCATGAAGAAAGTCATTGCGCTCGTTCTGGTCGGCCTGGCCGTGGCCAGCTGCACGCAGACGGAAAAGGGTGCGGGTATCGGCGCCGTCTCCGGCGCGATCATCGGTGGCGCTGTCACGGGTAACGTGCGCGGTGCCGCCGTCGGCGCGGCCATCGGCGGCGTCTCGGGTGCTGTCATCGGCAGCGTCTCCGAACAGCCGGGCCAGTGCTACTACCGTGACCGCTACGGCCGCCGTTACATCGACCGGTGCCCGTCAGGTTACTGACCGTCGGTTCATGCAACCTATGCGAAGCCCCGGAGTGTCTCCGGGGCTTTTGCTTTTCCGGGGGTGACGGAAAATCACCGCTCCGGTGCTTCAAATCTTGTCTCCATCCGTGTAAAACCGCCGTTAACATTACGGAAAACCTAACGCGTTAGGGTCTTTTCCTGCCTGAAAGCCCCGTATGAGGCGGGGCGCCTGAAGTTCGTGACGGAAGCTGTCGGTTTGCCGCGTGCACCGCACCTGAGGGAGAAAGGCGACGGATAGCTGCGGATGCGGGATAAAGTGAACCGGCCGGAAAAGAGTTTTGCGTTTTTGAGAGCTGGAACCGCGCTCGCGGTCGCGGCCGCCCTCGTATGCGGCCCCTTGTCCGCCGCGCCCGCCTCGGCCTTCGAGATCTTCGGCATGAAGTTCTTCGAGAACGACGACGAGGAAGCGGCCGCCGCCGTCATCGATCCCGTCAACTACACGCTGACGCTCGATCCCGGCACGGACGACGCCGATCTCAAGGAGGCGATCGAGAACACCGCCCGTCTCAAGCAGGACGAGGGCAAGCCGGTGTCCGGCGATCTCGGCCTCGTCATCAAGGCGCGCGACGACCGGGACCGCATCCTGGCGGCGCTTTATGAAAAGGCCCGCTACGGCGGCGTAGTGACCGTGACGGTCGGCGGGCAGGATCTCGATTCGCTGCCGCCCAACCCCGAATTCAACCAGCGTGGCGCCGTTCCGGTGACGATCAGCGTCGAGCCCGGCCCGGCCTTCACCTTCGGCGAGATCGCCTTTTCCGGCGATGCGGAGGGGCGCAATCCCGCCGATTACGGGCTGGTGCCCGGCGCCCGGGCCGATTCCACCCTCATCCTGAAAGCCGGCGAAAAGGTCGTCGTCGACCTGAAGGCCGAGGGCCGGCCGCTGGCGAGGCTCACCGAGCGCAATGCGACGGCCGACCACAAGACGCAGACCGTCGACGTGGTGATCGAGGCCGAGGGCGGACCGGTCGCGCCCGTCGGCGAGGTCGGCGTTTCCGGCACCAAGACGGTCGATCCAGCCTTCGTGCAGCGCTATTCGCGCATCAATGCCGGCCAACCCTATTCGCCGGAAGCGCTCACCAAGGCGGCCGAGCGGCTGCGCACGCTCGGCGTCTTCTCCAGCGTGACGATCCGCGAGGCCGACAAGCTGGCGCCGGACGGCTCGCTGCCGATGACCATCGAGGTCTCCGAAGGCAAGCACCGCTATTTCGGCGTCGGCGCGCAATATTCGAACACGGATGGCCTGGGCCTGCAGGGCTACTGGGGGCATCGCAACCTTTTCGGCCAGGCGGAGTCCTTGCGCCTGGAAGGCTCGGTCAGCCGGATCGGCGAGTCGGATATCGGCAATCTCGACTATTCGGCGGGCATCCTCTTCTCCAAGCCCGGTGCGTTCGGACCGGCCTCGACCTTCAATGCCAGCCTCAAGGCCTCGATCGTCGATCCCGATGCCTACAAGGCCTTCACCACAACGGCTGCCGCCGGCGTCAGCATCGAGCTTTCCGATAGGGACACGGTCAGCGCGGGCGGCGAGGTCATGTGGAGCGATGTCGAGGACGCTTTCGGCAAGAACAAGTATCTCACGCTCGCCATCCCGATCGAATATGTGCGCGACACGCGCGACGACAAGCTGAACCCGACCGAGGGCTATCGCGCGATGATCAACGCGAAGCCGAGCTACGAGATCGAGCGCGGCACCTTCTTCTCCAGCTTCGAAGGCGCGATCACGGGCTACCAGGCGTTCGGCGAGGAAAAGCGTTTCGTGCTGGCCGGAAAGCTTGCCGCCGGCACGATCATCGGCGGCGACGACCTCTCGGACATTCCGGCGACGCGGCGCTTCTTCCTCGGCGGCGGCGGTACGGTGCGCGGCTACGGTTACCAGGAGATCTCGCCGCGCGACGGCCGCAACAAGCTGCTCGGCGGCCGTTCCTATGTCGCGGCCACGGCCGAGGCGCGCATCGGCGTCACCGAGACGATCGGCGTCGTGCCCTTCATCGACGTCGGCACGGTCTCGACCGACGAAGTACCCGATTTCAAGGACATCCGGGCCGGCGCGGGCATCGGCCTGCGCTATGCGACGCCGTTCGGGCCGCTGCGCCTCGATGTCGCGGTGCCGCTGAAGAAATATCCCGGCGGCACCTCCTTCGGCGTCTATGCCGGCATCGGCCAATCCTTCTGACTGTCGCCTCAATTTTCGTCTAGGCTCTTGATCGGCCGCGCGATTCAGATTCAAGACGGACCGGAGCGATTCCTTGCGCTCTTCGCACGCGAAATGGATAAGGCATGAACAGGCTGTCCCGAATTCTCCGCGCCACGCTCCGTTTTATCGGCTATGGCCTTGCCGTTCTCGTGGTCCTTCTTGCCGGGCTGATCGGTTTTGTCGGCTTTACGGATGCGGGCGCGCGTTTTGCCGTTTCGCAGGTGGAAAAGATCGCCGCGGCGAGCGGGCAGGTGATCTCGATCAGCGAGCCCTCGGGCCTGCTCACGGGCAAGCTCCGGGCCGGCACGATCACGGTCGGGGATGCGAAGGGCACCTATGCGGAAATCCGCGACCTCGCCGTCGACTGGTCGCCCTGGGAGCTTCTGTTCTTCAGCTTCGAGGCCGAGCGCGTCTCCGCCTCTTCCGTTTCCCTGCTGCGCCTGCCGGAGCCGAAGGCCGAGTCGGAACCATCGGACGAACCGTTCACCCTGCCGGTGGAGGTGCATGTCGGCGCGCTGGCGATCCCGGAGCTTTTCGTCTCCGGCACGGTCGCCGGCCGCGACCAGCGCATCGTCGTCTCCGGCAGCGGCGATGCGACCGCCGAGAGTGTCGCGATCAAGCTCTCCGCCTCGGAAAAGGCGCGGCCGGATGCGCGCGTCGCCGCCGATATCGTCTTCAATCCCGCCGACAACGAGCTTCGCCTCGAGGCCGATGTCGCCGAGCCGAAGGGCGGGCTGCTCGCGGCGCTGCTCAAGCTGCCGAACGACCCCGCCGTCGCGATCCGCCTGACGGGCGACGGCCCGCTCTCCGAATGGACGGGTCGGCTTTCCGCCGCGCTGGACGGCACGGAAATGCTGCGGGTCGACGGGCGCCACGACCTTTCGGCGAACGGCCTGCACACGATCGCCCTCAATGGCGGCGGCACGTTCGATGCGCTGATGCCGCCGCAGCTTCGCCCGCTCTTTGCCGGCGAGACGGGCATCGATGTCGTCGCTGCCTTCGACGGCTCGGACATGCTGCGCATCGAGAAGGGCTCGATCTCGACGGGGGCCATGACGCTGGCCGCCTCGGGCACCGTCAGCGCCAAGGGCGCCAACGACCTCGACGTCAAGCTTTCCGGCAAGGATGGACCGATCGATTTCCGCTGGCCGCTCGCCGAGGGCGATGCGCGCGTGCTGATCGAGGGCGCCGACCTGTCGCTCACCGGCGAGGCGACCGCGGCGGCGCTCGAGGCCAATGCCACCGTCGTTTCGGCCGAGCTGCCGGCCGGTCGGGTGGAAAACATCCGCCTCACGGCAAAAAGCGAGGCCTTCAACGTCGCCAGCCAGTCCGGCCGCATCGACGCGGTGCTCGAAACCGGCGTGACGGCCTTTGCCAGCGCCGATGTCGACCGCATGGTGAAGGGACCGGCAAAGCTGGTGGCGACACTTGCCGTCTCGCCCGACGAGATCACCTTCGATCCCGCGACGCTCGAAAGCGCCAGCATCGGCGGTACGCTGTCGGGCCGCTACGGGCTCACGAGCCGCGAGGCCGACGTCAATTTCCGCCTCTTCGCGCTGCCGGCCGTGCTGCCGCCGGCGCTGGCCGGCAAGTTCGACACGACGATCGCGATGGAGGGGCGGGTCCAGCTGGCGGGTGACGGCGCCGTTCAGGTCTCCGGGCTGCAGGTCAAGTCCGGCACGCTGGAGACGGCGGGCACGGTGTCGCTCGGCAACGGCACGCTCGACGCCGCGCTGACCGGCAAGGTGCTGGACCTCGGCAAGCTGCTCGCCGATGCGGCGGGCGAGGCGGCCTTCGAGCTTTCCGCCACCGGCCCCGTCGCGGGGCTCGACGTGTCCGCCAAGGTCACGTCGAGCGGGGCGACCCTCTCCGGCCGCACGCTCAGCGACCTCGTGGTGACGCTGACCGGCAAGGCCGTCGCCGACAGCCCGTCCGGTGAGCTGACGGCGACCGGTGCGCTCGACGGCCAGCCGATCAATGTGCGCTCCAGCATCACCTCTCAGGGCGGGCGCATCTCCGTGCCGGTGCTGGAGGCGGAAATCGGCCCGAACACGCTGAAGGGCTCGCTTGCGCTGGCGCAGAACTTCATGCCGGACGGCACGATCCGCTTCGATTTCCCCGATCTCGGCCTGCTCGCCGCAATGGCGGGCCAGCAGGCGGCCGGCGATCTCTCCGGCCAGGTGGAAATCGCGACCGGCAATGGCAGGACATCCGCGACCGTCCAGGCTTCGGGTTCCGCCATCCGGCGTGATACGCTCAGCATCACCAGGCCGGCGGTCGACCTCACCATTGCCGATCTTTCCACCGCGGCGATCACCGGCACGGTGCGCGCCGAGCGGGTCGCCTCGGGCGAGAACCGGCTCGAAGCGCTCAAGCTCGACTTTTCGCGCGAAGGGCAGGCGACCAATTTCGACCTGACCGGCCGCCTCGACGACGCGCCGCTTCTGACGAAGGGCAAGGTCATCCAGCGTGACGGCGGGCTGGACGTCGCCCTCGAGGCCTTCGAGACTGCCCCGCGGCGCATTGCCTTGAAACTGGCCAGGCCGGCGACGATCGGCGTCACCAATGGCGTCGCCGTGCTCGACGGGCTGACGATCCAGGCCGGCCGCGGCTCCGTCACGGTCTCCGGCCGCGCGGGCGAGACGCTGGATCTGTCCGTCCGCCTTTCGGCGCTGCCGGCGGCGCTCGTCAACAATTTCGCCGCCGGCCTCGGTGCGGAGGGCACGATCGGCGGCACGGTCACCGTGAAGGGCCGCGCGGCGGCGCCGGTCGTCACTTATGCGCTGGACTGGGACGGGGCCGTGACGAGCCAGACCCGCGGCGCGGGCATCGGCGCGCTCACCATCAATGCCAAGGGGGAATTCGCCAACAACCAGGTGCGGCTCGATACGGTGCTTTCGGGCGGTGGCGGCCTCTCCTTCCGCGGCGGCGGCACGGTCGGCATCGGCGGGGCGACGCCGCTCGGGCTCAAGTTCAACGGCACGGTGCCGTTCGGCCTCTTGCAGGGCCAGCTTTCCGCCCAGGGCTTCGTCCTGACCGGCAATGCCGATGTCGATGTCTCCATCGGCGGCACGGCGGCCGCACCCTCGATCACCGGCAGCATCACCGCCGGTGGCGCGCGGCTCGTCGATGTGCGCCGCAACCTCGCGGTGGAGAACCTCACGATCCGCGTCACCATGGACGGGCGGCAGGCGGTGATCGAGACGGTCTCCGGCAGGCTCGCCAGCGGCGGCCAGCTTTCGGCCAGCGGGCGCGTCGGCATCGATCCGGCCAGCGGTTTTCCGGTGGACGTCGCCATCAAGCTCGGCGACATCACCTATGTCGACGGCACGCTGGTGACGGCGAATGTCGCGGGCGACCTGACGCTGAAGGGGCCGGTGGCGGGGCTTTCGCTCGGCGGCAAGTTGCGCATCAACAAGGCGAACATCACCATTCCGCAGAAACTGCCGGCCTCGCTCTCCGAGATCGACATCAAGCACCGCAACGCGCCGGCCGACGTCAAGCGCATGACGGCGGACGTGCAGCGTGACCAGGGCAGCAGCGGCGCCTCGCGCGGCATCGCGCTCGACCTCACCATCGAGGCGCCGGGCCAGCTCTTCGTGCGCGGCCGCGGCATCAATGCGGAACTCGGCGGCAGCCTGAAGATCACCGGCACGTCCGCCTCGCCGGTCGTGTCCGGCGGCTTCGAGCTGGAGCGCGGGCGCATGGAGATCCTGACGCGTCGTCTCGATTTCACCAGCGCCCATATCGGCTTTGCCGGCGGCCTCGTGCCGACGGTCAATCTGGTGGCCGCCAGCACGGCCGGCTCGACGGAAATCACGGTGACGGTGGCCGGCCTTGCCAACAACCCGACGGTCACCTTCGCCTCCTCGCCCTCGCTGCCGCAGGATGAGATCCTGGCGCAGCTGATCTTCAACCGCTCGATGTCGAACCTTTCCGCGGTGCAGATCGCCCAGCTCGCCTCCGCCGCGAGCCAGCTTGCCGGCGGCAGTTCGACCGGCCTGCTCGACAGCCTGCGCAGCAAACTTGGCGTCGACGATCTCGACATCACGACGGATGCGGAAGGCCGGGCGGCGGTCTCCGCCGGCAAATATCTCAACGAGCGGACCTATATCGAACTGAAGCAGGACCCGGAGACGAACGGCGCCAAGGCGGTCATCAACCTCGATGTCGGCCGCGGCCTGAAGCTGCGCGGCGAGGCCGGCAGCGCCGGCAGCGCCGGCGCGGGCATCTTTTACGAGAAGGAATATTGACGGGTACCGGTGAGGCGGCCGGTTGTTCTGCTGTCAATTTCTGCCGGTAAGGCTGAAAATATGCGGCCCCGCTATGGTGCGGGGCCTTTTGCATTTCCGGCACGACAAACCGCGGTGCGTTTGAAAGATTTTAACCAGGGCGTGCATAGGATCGGGTCACGAAGCAGATGAAACTGGAAAGACCCCGATGACCTCCATCAAGACGGCCGGCTTTGCCGGCGACACGCTCGAAATCATCGCATTCCGCCTGCACGATCAGGAATTCTGCGTGAAGACGACGACGATCCGCGAAATCCGCGGCTGGGCACCGTCCACGCCGATCCCGCATTCCCCGCCGGATGTCATCGGCGTGATGAACCTGCGCGGCACGGTGATCCCGATCATCGACCTCGCCCACAAGCTCGGCATGAAGAGCACCGAAGCGAACGAGCGCAGCGCCATCGTGGTTGCCGAAGTGCACAGCATGGTCGTCGGCCTCGTCGTCGATCGCGTTTCCGACATCCTCACCATCCGCAGCGAGCAGATCCAGCCGGTGCCGGAAGTGACGACCTCGTTCGACAAGGTCTATGCGGAAGGCATCATCGCCCATGAGAACGGCATGATCTGCTTCCTCAACCTGGCGCGCATGTTCAAGGAGCGCGACGTGGAAGAGATGGCAGCCTGACCTTTCCGACATATCACCGCTATCCGGACCGCCGTACGATTGTACGGCGGTTTTTTGTTGCCGGCCTGTTGATGCAACTTTACCGATAGTTTGCCTGCGCTCAGGATGACGCTCACCTAGCGTAACCTGAGTCCGTCGCTCCAGGATCAGGCGTAAGGCATTGTTATATAGGATTTCCAGAATCCTGTCGTTCGATTTTCATGGATTCTTAAGCCTGCAATGCCATCTTTGATTGTAGATGCGCATTTCGTCGCTCCGGCATGAAGCCTCCCGCGAAGATTGTTTTCACCGCTGCCAGTGCGCGGCCGCCGAGGCGTCCGTGCCTGAGAGTCAACACCAGGACGATCGCCACGCGCGCAATCCCGACCGTGGTCATCGCACAGGGGGACAGGGCATGCTTTCATTCGCAAAATCCATGGATGCGGGCCATATCTTCGACGCGCTGTCGCGCTCGCAGGCCGTGATCCAGTTCGATCTCACCGGTACGATCCTGACCGCCAACGAGAACTTCTGCCGGACGCTCGGCTACGAGCTGAAGGAGATCGTCGGCAAACACCATCGCATGTTCTGCGAGGCGGCCTATACGACGAGCGACGAGTACCGCCAGTTCTGGGCGCGGCTGGCGCGGGGCGAATACGATTCGAACAGCTACAAGCGCCTGCGCAAGGACGGCGGCGAGATCTGGATCCAGGCGACCTACAATCCGGTCTTCCGCGGCGGAAAACCCTACAAGGTCGTCAAGTTCGCTTCCGACATCACCGAGGCGAGGAAGCGGGCGGCGGAGGATGCCAGCAAGCTCGACGCGATCGCCCGTTCGCAGGCGGTGATCGAGTTCACGCCGACCGGCGAGATCCTGACCGCCAACGAGAATTTCTGCGCGGCCCTCGGCTATGAGCTTTCCGAAATCCGCGGCAAGCATCATCGCATGTTCTGCGACCCCGCCTATGTGCAGACCGCGGCCTATGCGGATTTCTGGAGAAGCTTGGCCGAGGGCCGCTTCATCTCCAACGAATTCGTGCGCTACGGCAAGGGCGGGCGCGAGATCTGGATCCAGGCGGCCTATAACCCGATCCGCGACCTTTCCGGCCGGGTCTACAAGGTGGTCAAGTTCGCGACGGATGTGACCGAGCGCATGTCGGCGATCAATGCGCTCGGCGCCGGGCTGAAGGCGCTGGCCGAGGGGGATTTGACGCAAACCCTCGCCACGGCCTTCGTGCCGTCGATGGAGACGGTGCGCAGCGACTTCAACGATGCGGTGGCCGGCCTGCACGAGGCAATGCGCACGGTCGAGAGCAACGCCAATGCGATCGCCTCCGGTGCGCAGCAGATCCGCTCGGCCGCCGACGACCTGGCGCGGCGCACCGAGCAGCAGGCGGCTTCCGTCGAGGAAACCGCCGCCGCCCTCGACGAGATCACCACCACGGTCGGCGATTCGAGCCGGCGGGCGGACGAGGCCGGCATGCTGGTCGGCAAGACCCGGGCAGGCGCGGAACAATCCGGCGCGGTCGTCAAGAAGGCGATCGACGCGATGGGCCAGATCGAGCAGTCCTCGCGGGAGATCTCCAACATCATCGGCGTCATCGACGACATCGCCTTCCAGACCAACCTCCTGGCGCTCAATGCCGGTGTCGAGGCGGCACGGGCGGGCGAAGCGGGCAAGGGTTTTGCCGTCGTGGCGCAGGAGGTGCGCGAGCTCGCCCAGCGGTCCGCCAGCGCCGCCAAGGACATCAAGGCGCTGATCACCACCTCCGGCGAGCAGGTCAGGGGCGGCGTGGCGCTGGTCGACGAGACGGGGCGGGCGCTTCAGGAGATCCTGGCGCAGGTGCAGGACGTGCACGCCAATGTGGTGGCGATCGTCGAGGCTTCGCGGGAGCAATCGACCGGGCTTCGCGAGATCAACCAGTCGGTCAATGCGATGGACCAGGCGACGCAGCAGAATGCGGCGATGGTCGAGGAGAGCACCGCGGCGAGCCACGCCATGGCGCGCGAGGCGGAGACGCTGCACGCGCTCATCCGCCGGTTCCGGCTTGCGGGCAACCCCGCCCAGCCGGTGCAGTGCACGCCGTCGCCCACCCCCGTATCGCAGCTTCATGCCATGGCGCGCGCCCTGCGTGCGCCGCGCGGCTCCACGGCGCCGGCAGCGGAGAACTGGGAAGAGTTCTGAGCGCGCCGCGGCATGAAAACGGCCGGCAGCAATGCCGGCCGTTCGCGTTCTCGGGATGGGATCAGGGGGCGGGGGCGTTGCCGGCGCGTGCCGCCGGCGGCACTTCGGCCGGCGGCGGGCGGTGGATCAGCGGCGCGGCCTGAAGGACGAGGCTGTCGAGCCCTTCGCCGCCATGGTTGTCGACGATGTCGAAGAACTGCCGGCGCATGCGCGGCTCCCAGAACTTGTTGATATGGGTCGCCACGCCGTTCGCCGCCTCGCTCGCCGGCTGCGAGTGGAAGAAGGTGGCGATCTGGTTTGCCATCCTGACGAGCTTGTTGCCTTCCGACATTCCTGTCTCCTAACCGTTGCCGATCCGGCGTTGCGTGCCGGAGACGATGCGCTCCGCGCCGGTGAAAATCTCGAACTCCTCGCCGCGCACCAGCGCGATCAGCGTCATGCCGGCCTCTTCGGCGGTGCGGATGGCAAGCGCCGTCGGCGCGGAAATGGCGATGATGAAGGGGCTGCCGATGATCGCGGTCTTCTGCACCATCTCGACGGAAACGCGGCTCGTCACCACAACGGCGCCGGTGCTGCCCGCATGGCCCGCCCGCCGCGCGGCACCGACGAGCTTGTCGAGCGCATTGTGCCGGCCGACATCCTCCCGCACGGCGATGAGGCCGTCGCCCGGGACATAGAACCCGGCGCCATGCACGGCGCGCGTCACCATGTGCAGCGTCTGCCGGCCGTTCAGGAGGCGTACCGCCTCGACGACCGCATCTTCGCTGAGCGTAAGGGAGGAGGCACGCACCGAGGGTGTCACGCGCACCGCCTGCTCGATCGATTCGATGCCGCACAGACCGCAGCCGACGGGGCCGGCCATGTGGCGGCGGCGGGCGGTCAGCGCGTCGTTCTGCGCGTCCGCCAGCCGGATCTGCACGTCGATGCCCTTGTCCTCGGCCAGCACCTCGATGGTCTCGATCTCGCCGGGGTCGGTGATGATGCCCTCCGTCAGGCTGAAGCCAACGGCGAAATCCTCGAGGTCGGCGGGCGTCGCCATCATCACGGCATGGGTCGAGCCGGCATAGGAGAAGGCGACCGGGGTCTCCTCCGGCACGAAGCGTTCGCCCTCCGCAAGACGCCCGTTGCGGCGGGCGATCTCGGCGACCTTGGTCGTGGTGGAAAAATCCGGCACGCCGCTATCCTACTCCGCTGCCTCCAGCTTGCCCCTGATCCGGCGCGAGCGGCGGGCCAGGTCGTCATATTCGATCTGCCAGTCGGACGGGCCGTTCGACGGCGAGATCTGCACGGCGGTCACCTTATACTCCGGACAGTTCGTCGCCCAGTCGGAGAAATCGGTGGTGATGACGTTCGCCTGCGTCGTCGGGTGGTGGAAGGTCGTGTAGACGACGCCCGGCGCGACGCGATCGGTGACGAGGGCGCGCAGCGTCGTCTCGCCGGCGCGGCTGGCGAGGCGCACCCAGTCGCCGTCGCGGATGCCGCGGTTTTCCGCGTCGTGCGGGTGGATCTCCAGCCGGTCCTCCTCGTGCCAGACGACGTTTTCCGTGCGCCGCGTCTGGGCGCCGACATTGTACTGGCTGAGGATACGGCCGGTGGTGAGCAGCAGCGGGAAGCGCGGGCCGGTCTTCTCGTCCGTCGCGACATATTCCGTGCGGATGAACTTGCCCTTGCCGCGCACGAAGCCGTTGACGTGCATGATCGGCGAGCCCCGCGGGTTCTTCTCGTTGCAGGGCCACTGCACCGAGCCGTTCTTTTCCAGATAGTCGTAGGAAACGAGGGCGAAGCTCGGCGTCGTCGCGGCGATCTCGTCCATGATCTCGGAAGGATGGCTGTAGTTCCAGGCAAGGCCCATGGCCCTGGCGAGGTTCTGGGTGACCTCCCAGTCCGCATAGCCGTTCTTCGGCGTCATCACGCGGCGCACGCGGTTGATGCGGCGCTCGGCATTGGTGAAGGTGCCGTCCTTTTCGAGGAAGGTCGAGCCCGGCAGGAAGACATGGGCATAGTTCGCCGTCTCGTTGAGGAAGAGGTCCTGCACCACGACGCATTCCATGGCGGCCAGGCCTGCGGAGACGTGCCTGGTGTCCGGGTCGGACTGGAGAATGTCCTCGCCCTGGATGTAGAGGCCCTTGAACGAGCCTTCGACGGCGGCGTCCAGCATGTTGGGGATGCGCAGGCCCGGCTCGTTGTTGAGCGTCACGCCCCACAGCTTCTCGAAGATCTCGCGCGTCGCGTCGTCGGAGATGTGGCGGTAGCCCGGCAGTTCGTGCGGGAAGGAGCCCATGTCGCACGAGCCCTGCACATTGTTCTGGCCGCGCAGCGGGTTCACGCCGACGCCCTCGCGGCCGATATTGCCGGTCGCCATGGCAAGGTTGGCGATCGCCATGACGGTCGTCGAGCCCTGGCTGTGCTCGGTGACGCCGAGGCCGTAATAGATCGAGCCGTTGCCGCCGGTGGCGAACAGGCGGGCGGCACCGCGCAGCGTCTCTGCCGGCACGCCGGTGAAGGCTTCGGTTTCCTCGGGGCTGTGGCGCGGCTCGGCGACGAAGGCGGCCCAATCCTCGAACTCCGACCAGTCGCAGCGCTCGCGGATGAATTTTTCGTCGAAGAGGCCTTCCGTCACGATGACATGGGCGAGCGCCGTGACGACGGCGACATTCGTGCCGGGCTTCAGCGGCAGGTGGTAGGACGCCTTGATGTGCGGCGAGGAGACGAGCTCGATGCGGCGCGGATCGATGACGATCAGCTTGGCGCCCTGGCGCAGGCGCTTCTTCAGGCGCGAGGCGAAGACCGGATGGCCGTCCGTCGGGTTGGCGCCGATGACGATGACGACGTCCGTGTGCTCGACGCTGTCGAAATTCTGCGTACCGGCGGAAGTGCCGAAGGCCTGGCCGAGGCCGTAGCCCGTCGGCGAATGGCAGACGCGGGCGCAGGTATCGACATTGTTGTTGCCGAAGCCGGCGCGGATCAGCTTCTGGACGAGGAAGGTCTCCTCGTTGGTGCAGCGCGAGGAGGTGATGCCGCCGATCGAATCCCGGCCGTACTGGTACTGGATGCGGCGGAACTCGGCGGCGACGTGGGCATTGGCTTCCTCCCAGGTCACCTCGCGCCACGGGTCCGAGATCTTCTCGCGGATCATCGGGTTGAGGATGCGCTCCTTATGGGTCGAGTAGCCATAGGCGAAGCGGCCCTTGACGCAGGAATGGCCGCGGTTCGCCTGGCCGTCCTTCCAGGGCACCATGCGCACCAGCTCCTCGCCGCGCATTTCCGCCTTGAAGGAGCAGCCGACGCCGCAATAGGCGCAGGTCGTGACGACGGAGTGCTCCGGCTGACCAATCTCGATGACGGATTTCTCGGTCAGCGTCGCCGTCGGACAGGCCTGCACGCAGGCGCCGCAGGAAACGCATTCGGATTCGAGGAAGTGTTCGTGCATGCCGGGCGAGACGCGGCTGTCGAAGCCGCGGCCCTCGATGGTCAGCGCGAAGGTACCCTGCACCTCCTCGCAGGCCCGCACGCAGCGCGAGCAGACGATGCATTTCGACGGATCGTAGGTGAAATAAGGGTTCGATTCGTCCTTCGGCATCCAGCGGGCGTTGATCTCGCCGTTGCTGCGGGCCTTGACGTGGTTGTCGCCCTCGTAGCCATAACGCACGTCGCGCAGGCCGACCGCCCCGGCCATGTCCTGCAGTTCGCAGTCGCCGTTCGCCGCGCAGGTGAGACAGTCGAGCGGGTGGTCGGAGATGTAGAGCTCCATCACGCCCTTGCGGATGTTTTTGAGTCGGCTCGTCTGGGTGTGGACGACGAGGCCGGGCGCCACCGGGGTCGTGCAGGAGGCGGGCGTGCCGTTGCGGCCCTCGATCTCGACAAGGCAGAGCCGGCAGGAGCCGAAGGCATCCACCATGTCGGTGGCGCAGAGTTTCGGCACCTTTATGCCGGCCTCCATCGAGGCGCGCATGATGGAGGTGCCCTCGGGAACGGTGATCTCGTTCCCGTCGATGGTGAGCGTCACCATCCTTTCCGAGCGGGAGGCGGGAGTGCCGAAGTCGATTTCTGGAACGAGGGACATGGGAACCTCCGGGTCAATCCGTTGCGCCGCGGGTGGCGGCGACTTCACTTGTTTCTACGACTTCGTCTCGGCGAGCGTCGCCGCGACGAGCGCATTGGCATGGCCATGGCCGAGACCGTGCGTTTCCTTGAGGAACGCGACGATCTGCATATGCGCCTTGCCGTCCTGCGCGCGGATGATCTCTTTCCAGTGCTCGATCGGCTGACCGTAGGTCTTCTCGATCGAGGGGAAGTAGGATGCGGGGCCTTTGACCTTTTCCGTCGCGCTCATTCCGCCGCCTCCACCATCGGGGCCGGGGAAAAATCCTCCGGGAAATGCGTTATGGCGCTCATGACAGGATAGGGCGTGAAGCCGCCGAGGGCGCAGAGCGAACCGAACTTCATGGTGTTGCAGAGGTCGGCGAGCAGTTCGCGGTTCTTCTCCGGCTCGATGCCCTGGGCGATCTTGTCCGCGGTCTCGACGCCGCGCGTCGAACCGATGCGACAGGGCGTGCACTTGCCGCAGCTTTCGACGGCGCAGAATTCCATGGCGAAGCGCGCCTGCTTCAGCATGTCGACCGTGTCGTCGAAGACGGTGATGCCGGCATGGCCGATGAGGCCGTCCTTCGCGGCGAAGGCCTCGTAGTCGAAGGGCGTGTCGAACAGGGCGCGCGGGAAATAGGCGCCGAGCGGGCCGCCGACCTGCACGGCGCGGACCGGCCGGCCGGAGGCGGTGCCGCCGCCGATCGTATCGACGATCTCGCCGAGCGTCAGGCCGAAGGCGGTTTCGTAGAGCCCGCCATGCCTGACGTTGCCGGCGATCTGGATCGGGATGGTGCCGCGCGAGCGGCCCATGCCGAAATCGCGGTAATAGGCGGCGCCCTTATCCATCACGACCGGCACGGAGGCGAGCGAGATGACGTTGTTGACCACCGTGGGGCGGCCCATGAAGCCCTGCAGGGCCGGCAGCGGCGGCTTGGCGCGCACGATGCCGCGCTTGCCTTCCAGGCTGTTGAGCAGCGCCGTCTCCTCGCCGCAGACATAGGCGCCTGCGCCGACGCGGATCTCCATGTCGAACGCCCTGCCGGAGCCGAGCACGGACGGGCCGAGCATGCCGGCGGCGCGCGCGATGGCGACGGCGTCGTTCATCACGGCGATGGCGTGCGGATATTCGGAGCGGGTGTAGACGTAGCCCTTGGTGGCGCCGGTGGAAAGGCCCGCGATCGCCATGCCCTCGATCAGCACGAAGGGATCGCCTTCCATGATCATGCGGTCGGCGAAGGTGCCGCTGTCGCCCTCGTCGGCGTTGCAGACGATGTATTTTTGGTCACCCGGCGCATCGAGAACCGTCTTCCATTTGATGCCCGTCGGAAAGCCCGCGCCGCCGCGGCCGCGCAGGCCGCTGTCGGTGACTTCCTTGACGATGTCGGCGGGGGTCATCGCGATGGCCTTTTCGAGGCCCCGGAGGCCGCCATGGGCCTTGTAGTCCTCGAGCGAAAGGGGATCGATGACGCCGCAGCGGGCGAAGGTGAGGCGGGTCTGGTTCTTCAGGAACGGGATCTCTTCCGTTCCGCCAAGACAGAGCGGATGAGCCTTGCCGTCCAGCAGGCCGGCATCGAGCAGGGCGGGCACGTCGACGGGCCTGACGGGTCCGTAGGCGATGCGGCCTTCGGCCGTCTCGACCTCGACCAGCGGCTCCAGCCAGTGCATGCCGCGCGAGCCGTTGCGCACGATCGTGATGTCGAGCCCGCGGGTCTCCGCCTCGCGGGAGAAGGCCTTGGCGACGCGGTCTGCGCCGAGCGCAAGGGCTGCGGCATCGCGGGGAACGTAGAGACGAACGGTCATCGGCGTGCCTCCGCGACGAGTTCCTTCGCCAGATCCGCATCGACCCGTCCATGCACCTCGCCGTCGAGCATCGCGGCGGGTGCGCAGGAACAGAGCCCGAGACAGTAGATCGGTTCGAGCGTGACGGCGCCGTCCAGCGTCGTCTGGTGGAAATCGATGCCGAGCAGCGCCTTCACGCGCTCCGCCAGCTCATCCCCGCCCATCGACTGACAGGCCTCGGCGCGACAGAGCTTGAGCACATGCCGTCCGGTCGGGTGGTCGCGATAGTCGTGATAGAAGGTGACGACGCCATGCACCTCGGCGCGCGACAGGTTGAGCGCGCGGGCGATCACCGGCAGGCTTTCCTGCGGCACGAAGCCGAACTCCGCCTGGATCTCGTGCAGGATGGGAAGAAGCGGCCCTTCGAGCCCCTTCAGTTCGCTGACGATCGCCAGCGTTCTTGCGCCGACATCGCTGCCGGGTACGTGCACATTCATCGTCAGGCCTCCCAACCGACACGAATGAACCGCAAGGCCTCTGGGTTCTGCCGCGCCGATACCATTGAAACTGCTCGGCGAAGACCGGAACCCTGTCGATCCACGCGCTATTCTAACAGCTTCTCAGCCGGGAGACGACCGGTCAATAAAGCAAAGCCGTTGATCGATAGAAAAAACCTATCAATCTATTCCCTTTTCCGCCAGCACGCGCGCTTCGTGCAGCAGGGCGGACACGAGCGGGGTGAAGGGCTCGCGATGGGTGGCGACGAGGCCGACGGTGTGGTGCGGCTCGGGATCGACGAGGGAAACTATACTTATTTCATCAGGAAATCCAAACGATTTTGCGACGTTTCGCGGCATGATGCTCGCCCAGCGCCCCGTGCGCACATGGGAGAACAGCACGATCATCGAATTGGCTTCCAGCGAGGGCTCCACCGAAACGCCGGCTTCGGCAAAGTGCCGGTTGATGATGCGGCGGTTCTGCATGTCGGCGGTCAATAGGCAAAGTCGAACGCCGCCGGCCTCCTGCCAGGTCACGGTCTGGCGATCGGCAAAGGGCGTGCCGCGGGCGGTAACGAGGCAATAGTGCTCGTGCAGTAGCGGCACGCTAGTGACACGACCGAGCGGCTCGTTTTCGAGGTAGGTGAGGCCGGCGTCGATCTCCAGGTTCTCCAGGAGGCCGAGGATCTTGATCGACGTGGTGGAAACGATGGAGAAGGTGACGTCCGGGTGCTTTTCCTGGAAGGGCGCGGTGATGCGCGGCACCATGGCGAGCGTCGTCGGGATGGCGGCAAGGCGGATATGGCCGGACAGGCCCTTGCGCGCCGCGCGCATCTCCTCGCGCATGGTGCGCGTGTCGCCGACGATGCGGCGGGCCCATTCGAGCACGCGCTGGCCTTCCGGCGTCAGGCCCTGGTAGCGCGAGCCGCGCACGACGAGCATAACGCCCAGATGGTCCTCCAGCTGGCGGATCGCCGCCGAGAGCGTCGGCTGCGAGATGCCGAGCTCTTCCGCCGCCCGGGCGAAATGTCTCTCGCGGGCGAGCGCAATGAAGTATTCGAGCTTGTCTATCATCCCGTGCCTCCGCGTCCTTGATACAAAAGAACAGTGGCGGCACCAATGCCCCGCGCCCTATATCTGGGACGAATGGATGAGCACGAGGAGAAAGCCATGACGTTCCAGGCATTGCTGGTGGAGAAGGGGGCGGATGGCGCGGTTTCCGCGTCGGTCCAGGAACTGGACGATTCGCGGCTTCCGGACGGCGATGTCACCGTCGCCGTCGAGTATTCGACGCTCAACTACAAGGACGGGCTCTGCATCAACGGCAAGGGCGGGCTGGTGCGTGCCTTCCCGCATGTGCCGGGCGTCGATTTCGCCGGCACGGTCGAAGCGTCGGACGATCCGCGCTACCGGCCGGGCGACCGGGTGGTGCTGACCGGCTGGCGGGTCGGCGAAGTCTGGTGGGGCGGGTACGCGACGCGGGCGAAGGTCAAGGCCGACTGGCTGGTGCCGCTGCCGGAAGAGCTGTCGACCCGGCAGGCCATGGCGATCGGCACGGCGGGGCTCACCTCCATGATGTCCGTCATCGCGCTGGAAGAGGCCGGCCTTTCGCCGCTGAAAGGCGAGGTGCTGGTAACGGGCGCGGCGGGCGGCGTCGGCTCGGTGGCGGTCGCGCTGCTGGCACGGCTCGGCTATTCGGTCGCCGCCGTCACGGGGCGGCCGGAAGCGGCGGGCTACCTGAAGGAACTGGGTGCCGAAACGATTGTCGACCGCGGCGAACTGTCGGAGGCGAGCAGCAAGCCGCTGGAATCGGAGCGCTGGGCCGGTGCCGTCGATGCGGTCGGCGGCGACATGCTGGCGCGGGTGCTCAAGCAGATGAAATATGACGGTGCCGTCGCCGCGGTCGGCCTTGCCGCCGGTGCCGCGGTTCCCTCCTTCACCGTCATCCCGTTCCTCCTGCGTGGTGTCAGCCTGCTCGGCATCGATTCGGTTATGCGGCCCTACGACCAGCGCGTCGATGCCTGGAATCGCATTGCCGCCGACCTGCCGATGGACAAGCTGGAGGCCATGGTGGTGGAGCACCGGCTGTCCGACCTGCCGGAGCTGGCCGGCAGGATCCTAGAGGGTAAAGTGAAAGGCCGCGTCGTCATAGACGTCAACGCTTGACCGGGGCCTGAATGGGGCCGCCGGTCTCAGCAGATCAGCTGGCCGCCGTTCACCTCCAGCACCTGGCCGGTGATATAACCGGAAAGGGCCTTGGAGGCGAGGAAGAGATAGGCGGGGGCGCAGTCCTCCGCCGTGCCGAGCCGCTGTAGCGGAATGGTCTTGCGCGTCGCCTCCAGCTTTTCGGCCGACGAATAGCGCGAATGGAAGTCGGTGGTGATCGTGCCCGGCGAGACGCAGTTGACGCGGATGCCGTCCGGCGCGAGCTCGCGCGCCAGCCCCTTGGAATAGGTCGAAACGAAGGCCTTGGTCGCCGAATAGATCGCCGAACCCGGGCTGCCGCCGGTGAGCGCCGAGATCGAGACCGTGTTGACGATGGCGGCGCTTGGCGCCCGGAGCAATGAAGGCAGCAGCGCGCGCGTCACCTCGACGACGGAGGTCTGGTTGAGGCGCACGACGGTCTCGTACTGCTCGTCCGTCAGCTCGGCGGCCGGGAAGCGGCCGACCATCGTGCCGGCATTGTTGATGAGCACGTCGACATGCGGGAAGAGGCTGTCCACCCGCTGCAGGATCGCGCCGATGCCGCCTTCGACGAGGAAGTCGGAATAGACGATATGGGCGCGGGCCTCCGCGACGGCGTTTTCCAGGAAATCGGGCAATGGGCCGGAAGGCGCCCGCCCGCCATGCAGCAGCACATGGGCGCCGCAATCGAGGAACTGCCGGGCGATCTCCAGGCCGATGCCGCGCCCCGCGCCCGTCACCACGACGTTGGCGCCCTTGAACAAGGCCGGATGAAACATGTGCTTTCCTCCCGATGCTCGCCGCAACCCGCTGCCCGCCCAGTATCACAAAAAGTGGGGCGCACTCCAAGAAGGCGGGGCGGATCAATTGATGTGCTTTCGTTTTTGCATATTATGAAAACAAACGAAAGCAATGGGAGGAGCCAATGTTTCTGACAGGTCGCCAGGCGGAGATCCTCGATCTCGCCAAGGCCGAGGGCCGCGTGCTCGTGGAAGACCTTGCGGCGCGCTTCTCCGTGACGCCGCAGACCATCCGCAAGGATCTCAACGATCTCTGCGATAACAAGGTCTTGACGCGCATCCATGGCGGGGCGCTGTTCCCGAGCGGCAACGAGAATGTCAAATACGAGGCGCGCCGCTCCATCGCCGCGCCGGAAAAGCAGGCGATCGGACGCGCTGCCGCCGCCATGATCCCGGACAATTCCTCGCTCTTCATCAATATCGGCACGACGACGGAGGCGGTGGGCGAGGCGCTGCTCGATCACAAGGAATTGATGGTCATCACCAATAATATCAACGTCGCCAACCGTTTGCGCGTCTACCCCTCGATCGAGGTGGTGATTGCCGGCGGCGTCGTGCGCGGCGCGGACGGCGGCATCGTCGGCGAGGCGGCGGTCGATTTCATCCGCCAGTTCAAGGTGGATTATGCCGTCATCGGCGTTTCCGCGATCGATGAGGACGGCGCGCTGCTCGATTTCGACTATCGCGAGGTGAAGGTGGCGCAGGCGATCATCGCGAATGCGCGCCACGTCATCCTGGTTTCGGATTCGACGAAATTCGAAAGGACCGCGCCGGTTCGCATCGGCCACCTCTCGCAGGTCCACACTTTCATCACCGACAGCTGTCCTTTCGAGGGCATTCGCAGCATTTGCCAGGAGCATGACGTGCGTCTCGTGGAGACGTCCTCTCCACTCTGAGGGCGGAAATGACGTTTTCACTCACATTCGTTTGACATTCGAAATGTTTTCGTTTTAACTCCACTGGCTTTCGCAACTGCGCAGATTTGTGCGATGCGAAATGGGAGGGGAATTTGAACGGCGACGTGATCCGCGATATTTTCGTTATCGGTGGCGGCATCAATGGCTGCGGCATCGCGCGCGATGCGGCGGGCCGTGGTTATTCGGTCGTGCTTGCCGAGATGAAGGACTTTGCATCGGGCACGTCCTCGGCCTCCACCAAGCTCATCCACGGCGGCCTGCGTTACCTCGAACACTACGAATTCCGCCTGGTGCGCGAGGCGCTGATGGAGCGCGAAGTGCTCTGGGCCATGGCGCCGCACGTCATCTGGCCGATGCGCTTCGTGCTGCCCTTCCAGAAGGGCGGCCTGCGCCCGGCCTGGCTCATCCGTCTCGGCCTCTTCCTTTACGACTATATCGGCGGGCGCAAGCTGCTGCCGGCCACCCGCACGCTCGACCTTGCAAAGGACCCGGCGGGCGGGCCGCTGAAGAAGCTCTTCCGCAAGGCTTTCGAATATTCCGACGGCTGGGTGGACGATGCGCGCCTCGTCGTCCTGAATGCCCGCGACGCCGCCGATCGCGGCGCGGATATCCGCACGGCTACCCGGGTCGTCACCGCGCGCCGCGAAAATGGCCACTGGGCCGTCGAGACCGAGAATGTCGAGACGGGCGCGCGTGAAAATTTCCGGGCGCGCATGCTGGTCAATGCGGCCGGCCCCTGGGTCGACAAGGTCCTCTCCACCGCCTTCGGCCGCAACGACGTGCACAATGTCCGCCTCGTGCAGGGCAGTCACATCGTCGTGAAGACGAAGTTTTCCGATCCGCGCGCCTACTTCTTCCAGAACCCGGACGGGCGTATCATGTTCGCCATTCCCTACCAGGAAGAGTTCACGCTGATCGGCACGACCGACCAGGACTACCAGGGCGATCCCCGGGATGTTCGCATCAGCGACGCGGAAATCGACTATCTTTGCGCCTCGGCGAGCGAATATTTCGCCGAGCCGGTGAAGCGGGACGACATCGTCTGGACCTATTCCGGCGTGCGCCCGCTCTTCGACGACGGTGCCAGCAAGGCGCAGGAAGCGACGCGCGACTACGTGCTGAAGGTCGAGGGCGGCGATGGCCAGGCGCCGTTGCTCAACATTTTCGGCGGCAAGCTCACCACCTACCGGCGCCTCGCCGAATCGGCGCTGGAGAAGATCGGGGATGCGATCGGCGCGAAGGGGGACCGCTGGACGGCCGGTTCGCGCCTGCCCGGCGGCGATTTCAAGGTCGACGGGTTCGATGCCGAGGTGAAGGGGCTTTGCGCGCGGTTCGCCTTCCTCGCCCCGGCCCATGCCCGCCGGCTCGTGCGGCTCTACGGCACGCGGGCGGCGGCGATGCTGGACGGCGCGAAGGGCATCGACGATCTCGGCCGGCATTTCGGCAGCGACCTTTATGAGCGCGAAGTGCGCTGGCTGATGAAGGAAGAATGGGCCCGGCATGCCGAGGACGTGCTGTGGCGGCGGACCAAACGCGGATTGCATCTGACAGCCGCGGAGGCGGCTGTTCTGGAAGACTACATGGCGGCTGCACAGGCGGCCCCCCACTAGCGACCTTTTCCGGTGGCTGGGAGGAACGACGGAGACAGGAATGCTGGAACTCAAGAACATCACGAAGGTGGCGGGGGCGGAGACGCACATCCATCCGACCAACCTCGTGCTCGAGCGCGGCTCGCTCAACGTGCTGCTCGGCCCGACGCTGTCGGGCAAGACCTCGCTGATGCGGCTGATGGCCGGCCTCGACACGCCGACATCCGGTTCCGTCTGGTTCGACGGCAAGGACGTGACGGGCGTGCGCGTGCAGGATCGCGGCGTCGCCATGGTCTATCAGCAGTTCATCAACTATCCGGCGCTGACCGTCTACGAGAACATCGCCTCGCCGATGCGCATCAAGGGCGCCGACAACGCGACCATCGACCGGGAAGTGCGCAAGGCGGCCGATCTCCTGAAGCTGACGCCCTATCTCGACCGCACGCCGCTCAATCTTTCGGGCGGCCAGCAGCAGCGCACGGCGCTCGCCCGCGCCATCGTCAAGAATGCCAGCCTCGTGCTGCTCGACGAGCCGCTCGCCAACCTCGACTACAAGCTGCGCGAGGAGCTGCGCCTCGAACTGCCGAAGATCTTCGCCGCCTCCGGCGCGATCTTCGTCTACGCGACGACGGAACCCTCCGAGGCGCTGCTGCTCGGCGGCAACACGGCGACGCTCTCCGAGGGCCGCATCACCCAGTTCGGCCGCACGATCGACGTCTATCGCCGCCCGAACGATCTTCTGACCGCGCGTACCTTCGCCGACCCGCCGCTCAACACCATGCAGGTGCTGAAGACCGGCGGCCATTTCGAGATCGGCGGCAAGCCGGTCCTGCCGGTGCCGGCGCATCTTGTCGCGCTGCCGGACGGCCCCTGCACCATCGCCTTCCATCCGCATCACCTTTCGCTCGCCAGCCAGCATCCGGCTTCCGCGAGCCTTCAGGCGCGCACGGCGATTTCCGAGATCGCCGGCTCGGAAAGCTTCATTCACATCGAGTTCGAGGGCAGCCGCTGGGTCATGCTCTCGCCGGGCATCCACGACATCGAGCCGGACGCGGTCATCACCGTCCATGTCGACACGCGCCACCTGATGGCCTTCGGCACGGACGGCAGGGCGATCGCGGAACCCGCGGCCGCGGCGGCCTGAGGAGGAGACCATGGCACGCATCAATCTCGACCACATCCGCCATGCCTACGGCGAAAAGCCGAAATCGGAAGCGGACTATGCGCTGAAGGAAGTGCACCACGAGTGGAACGACGGCGGCGCCTATGCGCTGCTCGGTCCCTCCGGCTGCGGCAAGACCACGCTGCTCAACATCATCTCCGGCCTGCTGCAGCCGTCCGAGGGGCGCATCCTGTTCGACGGCAAGGATGTCACCTACCTTTCGACGCAGCAGCGCAACATCGCGCAGGTCTTCCAGTTCCCGGTCATCTACGACACGATGACGGTCTACGACAATCTCGCCTTTCCACTGCGCAACCGCGGCGTCGCCGAACCGGAAGTCGATCGCCGCGTGCGCGAGATCCTGGAAATGATCGATCTCGCGGGCTGGGCGAAGAAGACGGCGCGCGGGCTCACCGCCGACCAGAAGCAGAAGATCTCGCTCGGCCGCGGCCTCGTGCGCAACGACGTCAACGCCATCCTGTTCGACGAGCCGCTGACCGTCATCGACCCGCATATGAAATGGGTGCTGCGCTCGCAGCTGAAGAAGCTGCACCGACAGTTCGGCTTCACCATGGTCTATGTCACGCATGACCAGACCGAGGCGCTGACCTTCGCCGACAAGGTCGTGGTCATGTATGACGGCCAGATCGTGCAGATCGGTACGCCGGCCGAGCTTTTCGAAAAGCCGAGCCACACCTTCGTCGGCTACTTCATCGGATCGCCGGGCATGAACGTGCTGCCGGCATTCATCGACGGCAACAGCATCAGGGTCGGTGAAGAGACGCTTACGCTCGACTACCGGCCGCAGGTCGCCGCCGGCGCGAAGACGGAACTCGGCATCCGCCCGGAATTCATCGCGCTGTCGCGCGAGGGCATGCCGGTCTCCATCAGCAAGGTCGAGGATATCGGCCGGCAGAAGATCGTGCGCGCCGAATTCGCCGGCAAGCCGATCGCCATCGTCGTTCCCGAGGACAGCGAAATCCCCGCCGAGCCGCGCGTCACCTTCGATTCCGCGGCCATCAACATCTACGCCGATTCCTGGCGTGTCGGCAGGGAGGGCTGACAATGAACAAGACCTGGAACAACAAGGCCTGGTTCATGGTCCTGCCCGTCCTGCTGCTCGTCGCCTTCTCGGCGGTGATCCCGCTGATGACGGTGGTGAACTATTCGGTGCAGGACACGTTCGGCAACAACCAGTTCTTCTGGAACGGCGTCGGCTGGTTCTCCGACGTTCTGGAATCCGACCGCTTCTGGCAGGCGCTCGGCCGCAACCTGCTCTTTTCCGGCATCATCCTGACCATCGAGATCCCGCTCGGCATCCTGATCGCGCTCAACATGCCCAAGAAGGGACTCGGCGTGCCGGTCTGCCTCGTCCTGATGGCGCTGCCGCTGCTCATCCCGTGGAACGTCGTCGGCACGATCTGGCAGGTGTTCGGCCGCGTCGACATCGGCCTGCTCGGCCGCACGCTCCATTCGCTCGGCATCAACTACAATTATGTCAACAACGTCTTCGATGCCTGGCTGACGCTGATCATCATGGACGTCTGGCACTGGACGAGCCTCGTCGTGCTGCTCTGCTATGCCGGCCTCGTCTCGATCCCGGAGGCCTATTACCAGGCCGCCAAGATCGACGGCGCCTCGCGCTGGGCCGTGTTCCGCTATATCCAGTTGCCGAAGATGAAGCGCGTGCTGCTCATCGCCTTCCTGCTGCGCTTCATGGACAGTTTCATGATCTATACCGAGCCCTTCGTCGTCACCGGCGGCGGCCCCGGCAACTCGACCACCTTCCTGTCGATCGACCTCGTCAAGATGGCGATCGGCCAGTTCGACCTCGGCCCGGCCGCGGCCATGTCCATCATCTACTTCCTGATCATCCTGCTGCTCTCGTGGATCTTCTACACGGTCATGACCAGCAGCGACGAACAGGCGTGAGGGAGGAAACCATGACCTCACAGGCAACCACCGCAAACACCATCCAGACGAGCGTTGCGAGCAATGCCGGCGCGAAGGCCGGGGCCGGCTCGAAGCGCAGCCTCTCCTGGCTCATTCCGACGCTCTACATCGTCTTCCTGATGCTGCCGATCTACTGGCTCGTCAACATGAGCTTCAAGACGAACCAGGAGATCACCGGCGTCTTCTCGCTCTGGCCGCAGTCGCCGACGCTCCGCAACTACGCCGTGATCTTCACCGATCCGGCCTGGTATTCGGGCTATATCAACTCGATCCTCTATGTGGTCCTGAACACGGTCATCTCGGTCGCCGTGGCGCTGCCGGCGGCCTACGCCTTCTCGCGCTACCGCTTCCTCGGCGACAAGCACCTGTTCTTCTGGCTCTTGACCAACCGCATGGCGCCGCCGGCCGTCTTCGCGCTGCCGTTCTTCCAGCTCTATTCGGCCTTCGGCCTGATCGACACGCATATCGCCGTCGCCATCGCGCACTGCCTGTTCAACGTGCCGCTCGCCGTCTGGATCCTCGAGGGCTTCATGTCCGGCGTGCCGAAGGAGATCGACGAGACCGCCTATATCGACGGCTATTCGTTCCCGAAGTTCTTCGCCAAGATCTTCGTGCCGCTGATCGCCTCGGGCATCGGTGTCGCCGCCTTCTTCTGCTTCATGTTCTCCTGGGTCGAGCTCCTGATCGCCCGCACGCTGACGACGACGGACGCCAAGCCGATCGCCGCCACGATGACGCGCACGGTCTCGGCCTCGGGCATGGACTGGGGCGTGCTGGCCGCCGCCGGTGTGCTCACCATCATTCCCGGCGCGCTCGTCATCTATTTCGTCCGCAACTACATCGCCAAGGGCTTTGCCCTGGGGAGGGTCTGATGGCCGCCGTCGCAAACCGCAACAACCGCTGGCCCGTGGCGCTTGCCGCCGTGCTCGCTGCCTATGCCGTCATCACCGGCCTCCTCGTCATGGCGATCCCCGTCAAGGACGGCGCGCGCGACTGGTTCGCCTCGCTCATTCCGGGCGGCTGGATGGCCTGGTCGTTCCCGACGGCCATGTTCTTCCTGACGATCTTCACGCTGATCGCGCTGATGGCGGTGTGGGAATATGCCCGTCCGGGCGGGTCCCCGCGCGTCGGCATCCTGCGCTTCGAGACGACCCGCGGCGACCGGCTCTTCGTGTCGCTGCTCGGCTCGGCGTTCATTCATCTCGCATGGCTGGGGCTCGTCGGCCCCAACCTGTGGTGGGCTCTTGCCTTGTCCGTGGTCTACGCCATCGGCGTGTTCCGCTTCGTCTAGGCAAAGGAAAGGGAGGCCCCGGGGAGAATAGGGGCCTTCGCGCATGCAATCGCAAAACCCCAAGGGAGGATCAATATGCGAAAGCAACTTCTGACGACGACGGCAGCCATGCTGCTGGCGTTCACCGGCTCCGCATTCGCGGACATGGATGCCGCCAAGAAATTCCTCGATGCGGAAATCGGCGACCTGTCCGCGCTCGACCGCGCCGGCCAGGAAGCGGAGATGCAGTGGTTCATCGATGCCGCCAAGCCCTTTGCCGGCATGGAGATCAAGGTCGTCTCGGAAACGATCACCACGCATGAATACGAATCGAAGGTCCTTGCGCCGGCCTTCACCGCCATCACCGGCATCAAGATCACCCACGACCTGATCGGCGAAGGCGACGTCATCGAGAAGCTCCAGACGCAGATGCAGTCGGGCGAGAACATCTACGACGCCTATGTCAACGACTCGGACCTGATCGGCACCCATTGGCGCTACCAGCAGGCCCGCTCGCTGACCGATTTCATGGCGAACGAAGGCAAGGACGTCACCAATCCCGGCCTCGACCTCGACGACTTCATCGGCAAGTCCTTCACGACCGCGCCGGACGGCAAGCTCTACCAGCTGCCCGACCAGCAGTTCGCGAACCTCTACTGGTTCCGCTACGACTGGTTCAACGACGAGAAGAACAAGGCGGACTTCAAGGAGAAGTACGGCTACGACCTCGGCGTTCCGGTCAACTGGTCGGCCTATGAGGACATCGCCGAGTTCTTCACCGGCCGCGAGATCGACGGCAAGAAGGTCTATGGCCACATGGACTACGGCAAGAAGGACCCGTCGCTCGGCTGGCGCTTCACCGACGCTTGGCTGTCGATGGCCGGCAACGGCGACAAGGGCATCCCGAACGGCCTGCCGGTCGACGAATGGGGCATCAAGGTCGACGAGAATTCCCGTCCGGTCGGCTCGTGCGTCGCCCGCGGCGGCGACACCAACGGCCCGGCTTCGGTCTATGCCATCCAGAAGTACCTCGACTGGCTGAAGGCCTATGCACCGGCGGCTGCCGGCGGCATGACCTTCTCCGAATCCGGCCCGGTTCCCTCGCAGGGCGAGGTCGCCCAGCAGATGTTCACCTATACGGCGTTCACCGCCGACTTCGTGAAGGAAGGCCTGCCGGTCGTCAACGAGGACGGCACGCCGAAGTGGCGCTTCGCCCCGTCGCCGCACGGCGTCTACTGGAAGGACGGCATGAAGCTCGGCTACCAGGACGTGGGTTCCTGGACGCTGTTGAAGTCGACGCCTGAAGACCGCGCCAAGGCCGCCTGGCTCTATGCGCAGTTCGTCGTCTCCAAGACGGTCGACGTCAAGAAGAGCCATGTCGGCCTGACGCTCATCCGCGAATCCTCGATCGCCCATCCGTCGTTCACGGAGCGGGCGCCGAAGCTTGGCGGTCTGATCGAGTTCTACCGTTCGCCGGCCCGCGTGCAGTGGTCGCCGACGGGTACGAACATCCCGGACTACCCGAAGCTGGCACAGCTGTGGTGGCAGGCGATCGGCGATGCCTCCTCGGGCGCCAAGTCCGCGCAGGAAGCCATGGATTCTCTGTGCGCCGAGCAGGAGAAGGTGCTGGAGCGCCTCGAGCGCGCCGGCGTCATGGGCGACATGGGTCCGAAGCTCGCCGAAGAGCACGATCTCGAATACTGGAACAAGGATGCCGTTGCGAAGGGCAACCTCGCGCCGCAGCTGAAGATCGAGAACGAAAAGGAAAAGCCGCTCACCGTCAACTATGACGAACTCGTCAAGAGCTGGCAGAAGTAAGGCGAACCGGCCGCGGGCGGCGTTTCGCCCGCGGCCATCTCTCCGGCATTTCCGGTAAAGCCGCGAAGCGGTCTTGCGGGAACTGCCGTACCATCCGATCCCCTTTGCCCGCGTGCCCAAAGGTGCGCGGGCCTTTTCGTCTCAGCCGAGCCGCTTCACCCAGAGCGTATCGATGATGGAGGGGAAGAGCGTGTCGAGCATGTCCGTGTCGCTGCCGCATTCGGCCATGCGGGAAAGCTTCTTGTCGAGCGTCAGGTGGGCGAAACCGTGCGCCGTCGACCAGATGCCGATCAGCATGGCCTCGCCCTCGGCGTCGAGCTCCTCGCCTTCCTTCTGGCCGCGCAGGGCACGCACGGTTCGTTCGAGCGCATTCCAGGCCTCGCCCGTCGCCCGGTCGAGTGACGGCTGGTCCCGCAGCAGCATGTCGTGGCGGAACATCAGGTGGAAGCGGCCGGGAAATTCCACGGCGAAGCGCACATAGGCGACGCCCTGCGCCTTGAGGCGTTCGGCCGTGCTGCCGGTATCGCCGGCAATCGCCAGCCGGCGGGCAAGCTCCGCCCAGCCGAGGGCGGCGACCTCCGTGAGAAGGCCCGCCGTGCCGCCGAAATGGTGCGAGGGGGCGGCGGGCGAGACCCCGGCGCGCCGGGCGGTCTCGCGCAGCGTGAACCCTTCGAGGCCCCGCTCGGTGAGCAGCTCGTCGGCAGCGCGGATCAGCGCGTCGCGCAGGTCGCCGTGGTGATAGCCGCGTTCGGCAGTTTTTTTCTCGTTCATCGCAGGCCTCGCAGACATGTCATCTTTACAGTGTAAAGATTATGCGCTAGCACAATGTAAACACTGTTCAGATTTCTGCGAGGTATCATAATGCGTGCAGCCCGTGTGGCAACCGCCGAGACGAGGCGGGAACCATGGACCCTTTCGCAGATGCCGGACCAGGCCGGCCGCCTTGCTGTCGTCACCGGCGCCAATAGCGGCCTCGGCTTCCTGACGGCGCGCGAGCTTGCGAGGAAGGGCGCCGCGGTCCTGATGACCGCGCGCGATGAGGGCCGGGGGGAGCGGGCGCTGGCCCGCATTCGCGCCGAGCTTCCCGGGGCCGCGGTCATGCTCCGCCGGCTCGATCTTGCCGATCTCGACGATGTCGCGGCCTTTGCCGCCAGGCTTGTCGCCGAAGGCCGGCCGGTCGATCTCCTCATCAACAATGCCGGTGTCATGATGCCGCCGCACGGGCTGACGCGGCAGGGCCACGAAACCCAGTTCGGTGTCAACCACCTCGCCCATTTCGCGCTGACGCTACGCCTGCTGCCGCTGCTGTCCGCCGCGCCCGGTGCCCGTGTCGTCACGGTCAGCTCCGAGCTGCACCGGCGCGGCCGCATCCATTTCGAGGACATCAAGGGCGAGAAGGCCTATGGCCGCCTTGCCTTCTACGCCCAGTCGAAGCTCGCCAACGTGCTCTTCGCGCTGGAACTCGACCGCCGTCTCAAGGCGGCCCGCCTGCCGGTGCTCAGCGTGCTTGCCCATCCCGGCTATTCCGCCACCAACCTCCAGACCAGTGCGACATCGGGCGCGCTGCGCCTCTTCATGCGCATCGGCAACCGCTTCCTCGCGCAGGATGCCGAGCAGGGCGTGCTGAACCAGCTCCATGCGGCAACCGCCGAAGGCCTTGTCGGGGGCGAGTTCATCGGCCCCGACGGGTTTCGCGAGATGCGCGGCGCCCCCGCGATCGTGCAGCCGCTGGCCGCCGCGACCGATCCCGTCCTTGCCGCGCGGCTGTGGCGGCTGTCGGAAGACCTTGCCGGCCTCACCTTTCCTTCCGTTGCGGAACACCTGCGATGACCGCCCTGACGATGGACGCCTATCATTTCTTCCGCGCCTGGATGCGCGATCCGCTGCGCGTCGCTTCGGTCACGCCCTCTGGCAAGGCGCTGGCGGACCTCATCGTGCGGGAGATCGGGCCGGAGACCGGCCGGGTCATCGAGCTCGGCCCCGGAACGGGCGTCTTCACGCGGGCCCTGCTGCGGCGCGGCGTCGCGGAGGAGAACATCGTCCTCGTGGAAATGGGAGCGGAATTCGCAGCGCTGCTGCAGCAGCGCTTTCCCAAGGCGCAGATCGCCTGCACCGATGCGGCGCGCATCGCCCGGTTCCGCGCCGTGCCTGCGGGCGCGGCGATCAGCGGCCTGCCGCTGCTTTCCATGCGGCCGGCGAAGGTTTTCGCCATTCTTGCCGGCACCTTCGCGCGGCTTGGCGAGGGGGCAGCGCTCTACCAGTTCACCTATGGCCTGCGTTGCCCGGTGCCGCGCGCCGTGCTCGACCGGCTCGGTCTCTCCGCCGTCAGGGTCGGTGGCACGCTGCGCAACGTGCCGCCGGCCTTCGTCTACCGGATCATCCGCAAGGGCTGAACCGTCCAAAGACCGTTTGCCGGATTCCATGCATTGCGCAGCGCGGGGTCTTCCGCTAAGAGACCCCGCGGTTTCTCCCGCGCGCTCGCGCGAACATCTGGAATAGCGGTACACACAAATGGCACGCATCGTGATGAAATTCGGCGGAACGTCCGTCGCTGACCTCGACCGTATCCACAATGTGGCCCGCCATGTGAAACGCGAGGTCGATGCCGGCCATGAAGTCGCCGTCGTCGTTTCCGCCATGTCCGGCAAGACCAACGAACTGGTCGCCTGGGTGCAGGGCATGCCGAAGGTGACGGGCGCCAACTCGCCCTTCTACGACGCGCGCGAATATGACGCGATCGTCGCCTCCGGCGAACTGGTGACCGCCGGCCTTCTCGCCATTGCGCTCCAGTCGATGGGCATCAATGCCCGCTCCTGGCAGGGCTGGCAGATCCCGATCCGCACCGACAACGCCCACGGCGCCGCCCGCATCCTCGAGATCGACGGCGGTGAAATCGTCCGCCGCATGGGTGAGGGCCAGGTGGCGGTCGTCGCCGGCTTCCAGGGCCTCGGCCCCGACAACCGCGTCGCCACGCTCGGCCGCGGCGGCTCCGACACGTCGGCCGTCGCCATCGCCGCCGCCGTCAAGGCGGACCGCTGCGACATCTATACCGACGTCGACGGCGTCTACACGACCGACCCGCGCATCGAGCCGAAGGCCCGGCGCCTGAAGAAGATCGCCTTCGAGGAAATGCTCGAAATGGCCTCGCTCGGCGCCAAGGTGCTGCAGGTGCGCTCGGTCGAGCTTGCCATGGTGCACAAGGTGCGCACCTTCGTCCGCTCGTCTTTCGTGGATCCCGATGCGCCGGGCATGGGCGATCTTCTGAACCCGCCCGGTACGCTGATTTGTGATGAGGATGAGATCGTGGAACAGGAAGTCGTAACCGGCATCGCCTATGCCAAGGATGAAGCGCAGATTTCGCTCCGCCGCGTCGCCGACCGGCCGGGCGTTTCGGCCGCGATCTTCGGCCCGCTCGCCGAAGCCCACATCAATGTCGACATGATCGTCCAGAACATTTCCGAGGACGGCTCGAAGACCGACATGACCTTCACCGTGCCGTCCGGCGACATGGAGAAGGCGCTCAAGGTGCTCGAAGGCGCCAAGGAGAAGGTCGGCTTCGACGTGATCCAGCACGAGACGGGCCTCGTCAAGGTCTCCGTCATCGGCATCGGCATGCGCAGCCATGCGGGCGTTGCCGCCTCGGCCTTCCGCGCGCTTGCCGAGAAGGGCATCAACATCCGGGCGATCACCACCTCCGAGATCAAGATTTCCATCCTGATCGACGGCGCCTATGCCGAACTCGCCGTTCGGACTTTGCATTCCGTCTACGGTCTCGATAAGAAGTAAGGACCGGCCGACTCGGTGCCGATCTCAAGGATCGCCGGCGTGGCCCACGCCGGTGGAGTAACGTCATATTCGGGAGACGCCACGCGATGAGAGACCTCTCCGCGGGTCCGCGCGTTCTTCTCAAGCGGCTGCGCGAACTGATGGCGGAGCCGCTCGAGCCGCAGGAGCGCCTTGACCAGATCGTGCGCCAGATCGCGCAGAACATGGTCGCGGAAGTGTGTTCCGTCTACGTGCTGCGTTCCGATGGCATCCTCGAACTCTATGCGACCGAAGGCCTCAATCCCGGGGCCGTCCACCTCGCCCAGCTCAAGATGGGCCAGGGCCTTGTCGGCACGATCGCCGCCTCCGCGCGGCCGCTGAACCTTTCCGACGCCCAGTCGCACCCCGCCTTCACCTACCTGCCGGAAACGGGCGAGGAGATCTACCACTCCTTCCTCGGCGTTCCTATCTTGCGCACCGGCAGGGCGCTCGGCGTGCTTGTCGTGCAGAACAAGGCGAGCCGTACCTACCGCGAGGACGAGGTGGAGGCGCTCGAAACGACGGCGATGGTGATTGCGGAAATGGTGGCGACCGGCGAGCTGAAGAAGCTCACCAAGCCCGGTCTCGAGCTGGACCTGTCCCGCCCCGTCGCGATCGAGGGGGCGAGCTTCGGCGAAGGCATCGGTCTCGGCTATGTCGTGCTGCACGAGCCGCGCATCGTCGTGACGAACCTTTTGAACGAGGATTCCGAACACGAGCTCGGCCGCCTCGCCGAGGCGCTCGGGTCGCTGCGCATTTCGATCGACGACATGCTCTCTCGCCGCGAAGTGTCGATGGAGGGCGAGCACCGCGAGGTGCTGGAAACCTATCGCATGTTCGCGCATGACCGCGGCTGGGTGCGCAAGCTCGAAGAGGCGATCCGCAACGGCCTGACCGCGGAAGCGGCCGTCGAGCGGGTGCAGAGCGAGACCAAGGCGCGCATGATCCGCCTGACGGATCCCTATCTGCGCGAGCGCATGCACGATTTCGACGATCTCGCCAACCGGCTCCTTCGCCAGCTGACCGGCTATGGCGCCAAGCTTTCGGCCAGCAGCTTTCCCAACGATGCGATCGTCGTCGCGCGTGCCATGGGCGCGGCGGAACTGCTCGATTATCCGCGCCAGAACGTGCGCGGCCTGGTGCTCGAAGAGGGCGCCGTCACCAGCCATGTGGTGATCGTCGCGCGCGCGATGGGCATTCCGGTGGTCGGCCAGGCGGCGGGTGCGGTGGCGCTTGCCGAAAACGGCGATTCCATCATCATCGATGGCGACGACGGCCGGGTGCATCTGCGGCCGTTGCCCGACCTTCAGCGCTCCTACGAGGAGAAGGTGCGTTTCCGCGCCCGCCGGCAGGAGCAGTACCGCGCGCTGCGCGCCGTCGAGCCCGTCACGAAGGACGGCCGGGCGATCAGCCTCCAGATGAATGCAGGCCTGCTCGTCGACCTGCCGCATCTCAACGAATCCGGCGCATCCGGCATCGGCCTCTTCCGCACCGAGCTCCAGTTCATGATCGCCTCGACCATGCCGAAGGCGGAGGAACAGGAGGCGTTCTATCGCAACGTGCTGAAGCATGCCGGCGGCCGCCCCGTGACGTTCCGCACGCTCGATATCGGCGGCGACAAGGTCGTGCCCTATTTCCGCGCGGCGGAGGAGGAGAACCCGGCGCTCGGCTGGCGGGCCATCCGCCTGTCGCTCGACCGGCCGGGCCTCCTGCGCACCCAGCTTCGCGCCATGCTGCGCGCTGCGGCGGGCGCCGATCTCCGGCTGATGCTGCCGATGGTGACCGAGGTTTCCGAGCTGAAGGAGGTCCGCGATCTTCTCCAGAAGGAAATCCAGCGGCAGTCCAAGATCGGCGAGCAGCTGCCCAAGAAGCTGCAGTTCGGCGCCATGCTGGAGGTGCCGGCGCTGCTCTGGCAGCTCGACGAGCTGATGGCCGAGGTCGATTTCGTCTCGGTCGGCTCGAACGACCTCTTCCAGTTCGCCATGGCGGTCGACCGCGGCAATGCCCGCGTCTCCGACCGGTTCGACACGCTCGGCCGGCCGTTCCTGCGCATCCTGCGCGATATCGTGCGCGCCGGGATGCGCAACGACACGCCGGTGACGCTTTGCGGCGAGATGGCGAGCAAGCCGATCTCGGCCATGGCGCTGCTCGGCATCGGCTTCCGCTCGGTCTCGATGTCGCCGGCTGCGATCGGCCCGGTCAAGTCGATGCTGCTGTCGCTCGATGCGGGCAAGCTCGAAGCGGTGCTGACGCCGGCGCTCGACGATACAAGGCCGACGGCCTCGATCCGCCAGATCCTCACCGACTTTGCGGCCGAGAACGGCGTTCCGCTTTAAAGACCTGACTGGAGTTTGAACGGTGGCGAAGCTTCCCGTTGAAAAGATGCGCGAACTCGAACGCCGTTTCGGCGAGATCGAGGCACGCATGTCGGCGGGGCCGGATTCGGAGACCTATGTGCGTCTCGCCTCGGAATATTCCGAGCTTCAGCCGGTTGTGACGAAGATCCGCGAATACGAGAAGGTCAGCGGCGAGATCGCCGACCTCGACGCGCTGCTTGCCGACAAGGCGACCGATCGCGAGATGCGCGACCTTGCGGAGATGGAGTTGCCGGAGCTGAAGGAACGGCTGGAGGGTCTGGAAAAGGAGATGCAGATCCTGCTTCTCCCCAAGGATGCCGCCGACGAGAAGAGCGCGATCCTGGAAATCCGCGCCGGCACGGGCGGTTCGGAAGCCGCGCTCTTTGCCGGCGACCTCTTCCGCATGTACGAGCGCTACGCCTCCGCCCATAACTGGAAGGTCGAGGTGCTGTCCGCGAGCGAGGGGGAAGCGGGCGGCTTCAAGGAAATCATCGCGACGATCACCGGGCGCGGCGTTTTTGCCAAGTTGAAGTTCGAATCGGGCGTGCACCGCGTCCAGCGCGTTCCGGAGACGGAGGCGAGCGGGCGTATCCACACCTCGGCGGCGACCGTCGCCGTGCTGCCGGAAGCGGAAGAGATCGACATCGAGATCCGGCCGGAGGATATCCGCGTCGATACGATGCGCTCCTCGGGCGCCGGCGGCCAGCACGTCAACACGACGGACTCGGCCGTGCGCATCACCCACCTGCCGACCGGCCTCGTCGTGACGAGCTCGGAAAAGTCGCAGCACCAGAACCGCGCCAAGGCCATGCAGGTGCTGCGCTCGCGGCTCTACGACATCGAGCGCCAGCGCGCGGAAAGCGAGCGCTCCGCGGACCGCAAGAGCCAGGTCGGCTCGGGCGACCGTTCCGAGCGCATCCGCACCTACAATTTCCCGCAGGGCCGCGTCACGGACCACCGCATCAACCTGACGCTCTATAAGCTCGACCGCATGATGGTCGGCGAGATCGACGAGGTGGTCGATGCGCTGGTCGCCGACTACCAGGCCGGCCTTCTCGCGCAGCTCGGCGAACAGGGGCGATGAACGGCCCGACGCTCACCGAGGTGCTGGCCGCGGCGCGGCGCCGGCTTGCCGGAGCGGGCATCCCCGATGCCGCAGGCGACGCGCGGACCTTGCTCATGGGCCTATTGGACCTGACGCCGACATCCTTCGTGACCGAGAGCGGCCGCAGCCTGGACGAGGCCGAGCAGCGCGCCGTCGATGCGGCGCTCGACCGCCGCATCGCGCGCGAGCCGGTTCACCGCATCCTCGGACGCAGGGCCTTTTCGCGGCTCGACCTGGTGCTGTCGCCGGAAACGCTGGAGCCGCGCCCGGATACCGAAATTCTCGTTGACGCCCTGGCGCCCTATGCGAAGAAGATCGTGCGCGCGACGGGCGGCTGCCGCATCCTCGATCTTGGCACCGGAACGGGCGCGATCTGTCTTGCCCTCCTGGACCTCGTGCCCGGTGCGACAGGCGTGGGGGCCGATCTTTCGGCCGGGGCCCTTGAAACGGCGCGGCGCAATGCCGATATCAACGGCGTCGCGGATCGCTTCGAAGCGGTCGAGAGCGACTGGTTTGCAGCCGTGACCGGGGCCTTCGACATCATTGTGTCAAACCCGCCCTATATCGTCCGCTCCGTGGTCGGAACGCTGGACGACGAGGTCCGGCTCCACGATCCGATGCTGGCGCTGGATGGCGGGGAAGATGGGCTCGACGCCTATCGCGCCATTGCTGCCGGCGCGGGCGCTCATCTTCGGGAAAACGGCCTGGTGGCCTATGAGATCGGTTACGACCAGAAGGATGAGGTCACGGCCATCATGCGCGAGAAGGGTTTTTCGCGGATCGAGGCGATCAAGGATCTCGGCGGCAATGACCGCGCCCTTGTCTTTATAGCAGCGGTTGCCCGGTGATTTGTTGCGCAAGCACAGTAAATTCTGCGACCGCAAAGAAAAGACTTGGAATCGGGAAAGAAGCGGGATAGGTTGCGGCCACGCACTGGGCAAGCGGTCATGGCACAGAGATTCGTTCCTGCATGACCCGATCGCGAGGATTGCTCTCTCGAAGAGTTGCTAGGGTTGAAGACTGCCTAGTGCGGGTACCTGTTAATTTGACGTCTTACGGCGACAGGACCACCGACCGGCGTGGTTTGCCCGCGGGTAAGGATGCTTGATCTGGCGTGTCCTGATCAGGCGTGCAGACACATGATCATCAAGACACGATACGTTAGGTGAGTGACATATGAGGCCAGGACAGCAAAACAAGCGCGGCCGCGGGCGTAACAACAACAATAATAACAACAATAACAACAACCAACACCGCAAGGGCGGCAATCCCCTGACGCGGACCTATGACAGCTCGGGTCCGGACGTGAAGATCAGGGGCACGGCCCAGCATATCGCCGAAAAGTACGCAGCGCTTGCCCGTGACGCCCAGAGCGCCGGCGACCGCGTCATGGCGGAAAACTATCTCCAGCATGCCGAGCACTACAACCGCATCATTGCCGCCGCCCAGGCGCAGATGCAGGACCGTTTCCCGCGGGACGAGCGCTCGGACAATGCCGACCGGACGGATTTCAACGATCGCGACGGTTTCGAGCGGGACTCCGACGAGATCGATTCGACGGCCGTCGACGAGCCTGCAGCCGTTGCGGCCCCGGTTGCCCCGGCCCCCGTCGCCGAGCAGCCCGTCATCGATGGCACCGGCCCGCAGCCGATCATCGAAGGCACGCCGGCTGAAGTTTCGCTCGAAGACGAGGCTGCGGCCCCGACCGCCGGCCGCGCGCCGTCGCGCCGCCGCAGCACGCCTCGCCCGCGCCGTCCGCGTCGGGGCGAAGCCCAGGCCGCCGGTGACGAGGCGCAGCCCGCCGGCGATGAGGCTCCGGCCCTCGAAGCGTCGGAATAATCGCCTCCACCATCCCTGAAGAACCCGGCCTCGTGCCGGGTTCTTGCGTTTTGCAAGGCGCCCGCGAAAAATCTCTGGCGGCGGCCAGGCGCTCCCTTTAATTCCAGAAAACCCTCCACCATATTCGTTTCAAGCGGTTGACCGGTCGCAAGGCCTGGGGATCGCATGCATGACAGGCTCGCCTGATGGGAGCCTTATCCTGAAACGTCGACCGGTGCCTCGAAGGGCCGGCCGAGTCCTGGAGGTGAATGATGAACATTGAAAAATACTCCGAACGCGTTCGCGGCTTCCTGCAGTCCGCCCAGACGAAGGCGCTGGCCGACGGCAATCCGCAGTTCACGCCCGAACACGTTCTGAAGGTGCTGCTCGATGACGAGCAGGGCATGGCGACGTCGCTGATCGATCGGGCCGGCGGCAATGCGCGCGACGTGCGGATCGCCAACGATGCCGCGCTTGCCAAGCAGCCGAAAGTTTCCGGCGGCAACGGGCAGGTCTATCTCTCCCAGCCGCTTGCAAAGGTTTTCTCCACCGCCGAAGAGGCCGCAAAGAAGGCCGGCGACAGCTTTGTCACCGTCGAACGCCTGCTTCTGGCGCTCGCGATCGAAAAATCCGCGGCGACGTCCGAGATCCTGGCGAAGGCCGGCGTGACGCCGGGCAAGCTCAACCAGGTCATCAACGACATCCGCAAGGGCCGCACCGCCGACACGGCGAGCGCGGAGCAGGGTTTCGATTCGCTGAAGAAGTTCGCTCGCGACCTGACGGCCGATGCGCGCGAAGGCCGGCTCGACCCGGTGATCGGCCGCGACGACGAAATCCGCCGCACGATCCAGGTCCTGTCGCGCCGCACCAAGAACAATCCGGTCCTCATCGGCGAGCCCGGCGTCGGCAAGACGGCGATCGCCGAGGGCCTTGCGCTGCGCATCGTCAACGGCGACGTGCCGGAGAGCCTGAAGGACAAGAAGCTGATGGCGCTCGACATGGGCGCGCTGATCGCCGGTGCGAAATATCGCGGTGAATTCGAGGAGCGCCTGAAGGCCGTCCTTGCCGAAGTGCAGGCGGAAGACGGCGAGATCATCCTGTTCATCGACGAGATGCACACGCTGGTCGGCGCCGGCAAGGCGGACGGGGCGATGGACGCCTCCAATCTGCTGAAGCCCGCGCTTGCCCGTGGCGAATTGCACTGCGTCGGCGCGACCACGCTCGACGAGTACCGCAAGCATGTCGAGAAGGACGCGGCGCTTGCCCGCCGGTTCCAGCCTGTCATGGTGGACGAGCCGACCGTCGAGGACACGATCTCGATCCTGCGCGGCCTGAAGGAGAAGTACGAGCAGCACCACAAGGTCCGGATTTCAGACTCGGCCCTCGTTGCCGCCGCGACGCTCTCCAACCGCTACATCACGGATCGCTTCCTGCCGGACAAGGCGATCGACCTGATGGACGAAGCCGCCTCGCGGCTGCGCATGCAGGTGGATTCCAAGCCGGAGGAACTGGACGAACTCGACCGCCGCATCATCCAGCTGAAGATCGAGCGCGAGGCCTTGAAGAAGGAGACCGACCGTTCGTCGCAGGATCGGCTTGAAAAGCTCGAGCTCGACCTTGCCGCGCTGGAAGAGGAAGCCGCCGCGCTCACCGCGCGCTGGCAGGCGGAGAAGTCGAAGCTCGGCCGTGCCGCGGACCTGAAGCGTCAGCTCGACGAACTGCGCAACGAACTGGCGATCGCCCAGCGCAAGGGTGAATTCCAGCGCGCCGGCGAGCTTGCCTACGGCATCATCCCGAAGCTCGAAAAGGAACTGGAGGAGGCCGAAGGCCGCGATGCCGGCGACGTCGATCCGATGGTGCAGGAGGTCGTGACCCCCGACAACATCGCCCATGTGGTCTCCCGCTGGACGGGCATTCCCGTGGACAAGATGCTGGAAGGCGAGCGCGACAAGCTCCTGCGCATGGAAGACGAGCTCGGCAAGTGGGTCGTCGGCCAGGGGGATGCCGTCCAGGCGGTCTCCCGCGCCGTCCGCCGCGCGCGTGCCGGCCTGCAGGATCCGAACCGGCCGATCGGCTCGTTCATCTTCCTCGGCCCCACCGGCGTCGGCAAGACGGAGCTGACCAAGGCGCTCGCCCGTTTCCTCTTCGACGACGAGACGGCGATCCAGCGCATGGACATGTCGGAATACATGGAGAAGCACTCCGTGGCCCGGCTGATCGGCGCGCCTCCCGGCTATGTCGGCTATGAGGAAGGCGGTGCGCTCACCGAATCCGTCCGCCGCCGGCCCTATCAGGTCGTGCTGTTCGACGAGATCGAGAAGGCGCATCCGGATGTCTTCAACGTGCTCCTGCAGGTCCTCGACGACGGCCGCCTGACCGACGGTCAGGGCCGTACCGTGGACTTCCGCAACACGATGATCATCATGACCTCGAACCTCGGCGCCGAATATCTGACGGCGCTGGGCGAGAACGAGGACAGCGACAGCGTCCGCGACCAGGTCATGGACGTCGTCAAGATGGCGTTCCGGCCGGAGTTCCTGAACCGGGTGGACGAGATCATCCTGTTCCATCGCCTCCGGCGGTCGGAAATGGGCGCGATCGTCGACATCCAGCTCACGCGTCTGCGCAAGCTGCTGGAAGATCGCAAGATCGTGCTCGACCTCGACGAGGACGCCGTGCACTGGCTGGCCGAGAAGGGCTACGACCCGGTCTATGGCGCGCGTCCCCTCAAGCGGGCGATCCAGAAGCACCTTCAGGATCCGATGGCGGAGAAGATCCTTGCCGGCGAGATCCCGGACGGCTCGACCGTCAAGGTGACCGCCGGTTCCGACCGGCTGCTCTTCTCGCCGCGGGGTGCCGCGGCAAGCAAGGCCGCCTGAGGCCGGTTCCGGTCCTGACCAGAACGAAGCGTGGGCTTTGCCCGCGCTTCTTGCGTTTCATGCCCTTCCGCCGGCCACGCCTTGCCATCGGCCGCAAAATCTTTCCCTTTCCGCAGAACATGCGCTAAGGGCATCAGCCATGACCATGCCGGTATCGACAGACCCGAAATTCGTCGTCCTTCTCGGGGGCGCGCTCATCGTGACGCCGCGTCTTCGCGCGGACATGGCCGGCGCGCGCGTCGTTGCGGCGGATGGCGGCATGCGGCATGCGGCAAGCCTCGGTACCCTGCCGGAACTCTGGGTGGGCGATTTCGATTCGACCCCGCCGGAGCTTGTCGCCGCCTGGCCGCAGGTCGAGCGCCAGCCCTATCCCGCCGCCAAGAACGAGACCGACGGGGCGCTTGCCGTTTCGGTCGCGGCCGAGCGCGGCGCGCGCGCCATCCTGCTTGCCGGCGCGCTCGGCGGGGAACGCAGCGACCATGCGCTGATGCATCTCCTCCATGCCGTCTCGCTGGAAGAGCAGGGGTTTACCGTGAAGCTCACCTCCGGGGAGGAGGAGGCCTGGCCGTTGCTGCCGGGCCGTCGCGACATCGACCTGCCGAAGGGGAGCCTTTTCTCCGTTCTCGGCCTTGCGCCCCTTTCCGGCCTCACCATCGACAATGCGCGCTATCCGCTGAAGGACTTTTCGCTGCCCTTCGGCTCCTCGCGCACCATTTCCAACGTGGCGGAAGGCCCGATCCGCCTTTCGCTCGCCGCCGGCCGCGCCATTCTCATCGCCCGGCCCTACGACCTTTCAGGAGCCTGACCCTTGGCACCGCCCATTCTCAAACTCGATGACATCTTCCTCAGCTTCGGCGGAACGCCCCTGCTTGCCGGCGCCAGCCTGCAGGTGGAGCCGGGCGACCGCATCTCGCTCGTCGGCCGCAACGGCTCGGGCAAGTCGACGCTGATGAAGATCGCCGCCGGCCTTGCCGAGGCGCAGTCCGGCGAGGTCTTCCGTCATCCTTCCGCGACGATCCGCTACCTGCACCAGGCGCCGGATTTCGACGGCTACGACACGGTCGCGGCCTATGCGGAGGCGGGCCTCGGGCCGAGCGACGATCCCTATCGCGTCACCTATCTGCTCGAACATCTCGGGCTCACCGGCAGCGAGGATCCGAAATCGCTGTCGGGCGGCGAGGCGCGCCGGGCGGCGCTGGCCCGGGTGATGGCGCCGGAGCCGGACATCCTTCTCCTCGACGAGCCGACCAACCATCTCGACCTTCCGACCATCGAATGGCTGGAAGGCGAGTTGCAGTCCACCCGCTCGGCTCTCGTCGTCATCTCGCACGACCGCCGCTTCCTCGAAAAGGTGTCGAACGCCACCGTCTGGCTCGATCGCGGCCAGTCGCGGCGGCTCAACCGCGGCTTCGGCCATTTCGAGGCTTGGCGCGACGAGGTGCTGGAGGCCGAGGAGCTGGAGCAGCACAAGCTCGGCAAGGCGATCGAGCGCGAGGAGCACTGGCTGCGTTACGGCGTCACCGCCCGCCGCAAGCGCAACATGCGCCGCCTCGGCGCACTGCATGATCTGCGCGCCCGCTATCGCGGCCACAAGGGGCCGCAGGGCAGCGTGCAGGCCAGCGCCTCGGATGCGCAGGAATCGGGAAAACTGGTCATCGAGGCGGAGAAGATCACCAAGGCCTACGGCGAGCGCAGCATCGTTGCGCCGTTCTCGATCCGCGTCCACCGCGGCGATTGCATCGGCCTTGTCGGCCCGAACGGCGCCGGAAAGACGACGCTGCTCAAGATGCTGACCGGGCAGCTGGCGCCCGACAGCGGCACCGTCAAGCTCGGCACGAACCTGGAGATCGCCACGCTCGACCAGCGCCGCGAGGACCTCAACCTCGACGACACGCTCGCCCATTACCTCACCGACGGGCGCGGCGAGACGTTGCTCGTCAACGGCGAGCAGCGGCACGTCACCGGCTACATGAAGGAGTTCCTGTTCCAGCCCGAGCAGGCCCGCACGCCGATCCGCAACCTCTCGGGTGGCGAGCGCGCCCGCCTGATGCTGGCGCGCATCCTGTCGCGGCCGACGAACCTCCTCATCCTCGACGAGCCGACCAACGACCTCGACATCGAGACGCTTGACCTCCTGCAGGAGATCGTCGCGGGCTTTGCCGGAACCGTGCTGCTCGTCAGCCACGACCGCGACTTCCTCGACCGCACCGTCACCTCGACCATCGCGCCCGCCGACCCGGAAAACCCCGATGGTCGCTGGATCGAATATGCCGGCGGCTATTCCGACATGATGGCGCAGCGCCGCGGCGCGATCGAGGAGAAGCGCAAGGCGGAAAAGGCCGAGAAGGCGAAGGCGGCCGAAACGTCCGCTGCGGTCCCGGCGGAGAACAAAGGCAAGGCGAAGCTCTCCTACAAGCAGAAGTTCGCGCTGGAGAACCTGCCGAAGGAAATGGAGAAGGTGGAGAAGGAGATCGCCGTCCGCGAGGCGAAGATGGCCGATCCCGCCCTCTTCACCAAGGATCCCGCCACCTTCAACAGGCTGGCGGCGGAGATGGAAAAGCTGCGCCATTCCCTGACGGCGATGGAAGAGGAATGGTTGGAACTGGAGATGCTGCGCGAGGAACTGGAAGGCTGAAAAGCCCGAGGGCGCGGGGTTTCAGCGGGTGTTCCATCCGAAACAGCGCCGCGCCCGGCAATATGGGACAGTCTGATCACTGGATGAGAGGAGCTCATCCTGTAACCCGGAAGAGATCAGGAGAGTCCCATGCGCAAGTTCGTCATTTCCGCCGTCGTCGCCGTCGTCGCCGCTGTTTCCTTCGCCGCCCCGTCCCAGGCCGGCTATTACGGTTATGGCCACAAGAGCTACGGCTGGAAGAGCTACGGCCACGGCCATCACGGCTACAAGAAGCATTACCGTGTCAAGCGCCACCATGGTCACTACGGCCATCGTTGGGGCGGCCATTGGGGCGGCAAGGTGTACTACAAGAAGCGCTACTACAGCTACTACTGAGCAGCCGTCTTCCTTCAGGAAGCAAGGCCCGGATGCCTGTCGCATCCGGGCCTTGCCCGTTTCCGGCAGTGGATTGATTCGTGGCGCAAGGAGCGCTATTTAAATCGCTCGTGGTGATTTGGCCGGCCGGCTTGCAGCCACGTTAAACAAGTCGCTAAAGGGCCGCGCGAGGAAAAACCTTCCGTGGACCGGTTGCGACACTGTTGCGGCCGGTTTTGTTTTTTCGATCGAGTGAGACATGCCCATCAAGATTCCCGATACGCTTCCCGCCTTCGAAACCCTCGTTCACGAGGGCGTGCGGGTGATGACCGAGACGGTGGCGATCCGGCAGGACATCCGCCCCTTGCAGATCGGGTTGCTCAACCTCATGCCGAACAAGATCAAGACGGAAGTGCAGATGGCCCGCCTCGTCGGCGCCTCGCCGCTGCAGGTCGAGCTGTCGCTGGTGCGCGTCGGCGGCCACCGCGCGAAGAACACGTCGGAAGAGCACCTGCTCGCCTTCTACGATACGTGGGAGGAGGTGCGGCACCGCAAGTTCGACGGTTTCATCATCACCGGCGCGCCTGTCGAGACGCTCGACTACGAGGACGTCACCTATTGGGACGAGATGAAGCAGATCCTCGACTGGACCGAGACCAACGTGCATTCGACGCTGAATGTCTGCTGGGGCGCGATGGCGGCGATCTACCATTTCCACGGCGTGCCGAAGCACACGCTGGAGGAAAAGGCCTTCGGCGTCTACCGCCATCACAACCGCAAGCCTTCGTCGGTCTACCTCAACGGGTTCTCCGACAATTTCGAGGTGCCGGTCTCGCGCTGGACGGAGATCCGCATCGAGGACATCCGGGCCGTGCCGGAACTCGACATCCTGCTCGATTCCGACGAGACCGGCGTCTGCCTCGTGCAGGAGAAGGCCGGCAACCGCCTCTATATCTTCAACCACGTGGAATATGATTCCACCTCGCTTGCCGACGAATATTTCCGCGATGTCTCGGCCGGCGTGCCGATCAAGCTGCCGAAGAACTATTTCCCGCACAACGATCCGTCGCTGCCGCCGCAGAACCGCTGGCGCGGCCATGCGCATCTGCTCTTCGGCAACTGGATCAACGAGATCTACCAGACCACGCCCTACGATCTGGAAAAGATCGGAACAGGAGCCTGACCCGTGAGCCGTGTCGTCATTCGCCCGCTGCATGAAGATGATGAAGGCGAATGGCGCCGCCTGTGGACCGCCTATCTCGCCTTCTACGAGACGGTGCTGCCGGAGGAGGTCTATGCCACCACCTTCGCCCGGCTGACGGGCGAGGCCGCGGAAGGCGAATATCGCGGCCTCCTCGCCACGCTCGACGGCAAGCCCGTCGGCCTTGCGCACTACCTCTTCCACCGTTCCTGCTGGACGATCGGCAATGTCTGCTACCTGCAGGATCTCTTTGCCGATCCCGACGTGCGCGGTTCCGGCATCGGCCGGGCGCTGATCGAGGGCGTCTATGCCAAGGCGAGGGAGGCGGGCGCGCCGGAGGTCTACTGGATGACGCAGGCGTTCAACGCGACGGCGCGCCGGCTCTACGACCGCATCGCCGACGAGACCCCCTTCATCATCTACCAGAAATCCTTCTGAGTTCGGATTTCGAAAAAGTATGACTTTTCCTGTTGCGAGTGACGAGGAATTGCAGCAGGTTGCCCGGAAAGATCGGCCGACGGAGGAGTGGAGCGTGGGTGCGGAAAATGAAGTGTTCGGCCGTCTGGGGACCGGCGAAGCGGTCGAGCGCGTCACGATCGCCGGCGGCGGGCTGACTGCCCGGGTGCTCACCTGGGGTGCCGTCATCCAGGACCTGCGGCTCGAGGGGCATGATGCGCCGCTCGTGCTCGGCTTCGAGGATCTTCCGTCCTATCTCGACCACTCCCCCTATTTCGGGGCGACGCCGGGCCGTTGCGCCAACCGCATCGACGGCGGCCGCTTCTCGATCGACGGCGCGGATTTCCAGCTCGAATGCAACGAGCGCGGTGTCACGCACCTGCACGGAGGCAGCGACGGCGTCGGCCGGCAGAACTGGCAGATCGCCGCGCAGGGCGCCGACTTCGTCACCCTGGCGCTGACCGACCCTGCCGGCCGCGCGGGGTATCCCGGCAATTGCGCCCTGACCTGCACCTATCGGCTGCCGGGCGACGGCGTCCTGTCCGTCCTCTACGAAGCCGCCACGGATGCGCCGACCCCCGTCAACCTTTGCCAGCACAGCTATTTCAACCTCGATGGCAGCGCCGATGCCCTCGGCCATGAGATTCGCCTCAAGGCGGAGCACTACCTGCCCGTCGACGGGAACCTGATCCCGACCGGCGAAATCCGGCCCGTCGACGGAACCCCCTTCGATCTTCGGCAATGGACGCCGCTGCGCCGGCAGACGGAGGAGGGCGGGATCGCCTTCGATCACAATTTCTGCCTCTCGCCGGGCCGGCAGGCGAAACGCCCGGTCGTCGAGGTCCGTAGCCCGCTTTCGGGGGTCTCGCTGGAGGTGTCGACCACGGAGCCGGGCGTACAGTTCTATACCGGCGCGAAGGTCAGGCCGCCGGTCCTGGGGCTCGACGGCCGCAGCTATGGCGCCTTTGCCGGCTTTTGCCTGGAAACGCAGGTCTGGCCTGATGCCGTCAACCACGGCGATTTCCCCGCTGCGGTGCTGCGTCCCGGCGAGACGCTGCGACAGGAAACGGACTACGCCTTCCGCAAGGGCTGACCTTCGCGAACGGCATTGCCGCAACGCAACAGAATCGAAACCTTTGTAGTGGACAAACTGTTCCATGAGCCTGGAATGATACCGGGACGTGCGGGAGCGAACGCGCCAGGACAGCGCCGGTCGCCCAGGAGCGTATCCGCCTTTCTTTGAATCGCGAAAACGCTCCAACCTTTTGTTTGTCGCAACTCCGCATGCAAAACCGCTTCGCGCCTTTGCCGGAATTGCTTTAGTGGGACCCTGTCCATGAAAATTTCGGATCTCTCCATTTCCCGGAAAGTCGGCCTTCTCGTGTTCCTGATGGGCATTGCCGCCGGCACCATCGCCGTCGTCGGCGGGGGCGGGCTCAGTTCACTCGGCTCGGCGCTTCAGGATACCGGCGCGCGCGAGGAGGTGGCCCGCGAGGCCATGGACCTGCGCATCGATGTCATCGCCATCAGCCGCATGACCTACCAGCTGGCGATCGCGCCGGAAAAGGCGGCGGACTTTGCCGTCGAGACGGAAAAGCGCGCCAAGGAAATGCTCGATCGCCTGCCGAAGATCGCCTCGACGGCCGATGCCAACGAGCAGAAGCTGCTCGATGGTGTCCGCGCGTCGCTGACGCCCTATTTCGAGGATATCCGCGCCATGGTGGCGATTGCTGGCTCATCGCAGGGCCAGGGCCGCGCCGTGATCCTCGCGGCGCTCGACAAGGCTCTGGAGGGCCAGAAGGCCGTTACCGCCGCGCTCAAGGAATATACGACCTACTCTGCCGAAACGCTGTCGCAGTCGCGCGCCGTCGCCATCTCGCGCTCGACGACGACGCAGGCCGTGCTGCTGGCGACCGCCTTCACCTGCATCGTCGCGGGCATGCTGCTCAGCATGCTGCTGGCGCGCAACGGCATCGTACGCCCGATCCAGCGCCTGACCGGCGTGATGTCCAACCTTGCCGCCGGCAAGCTCGATGACGCGATCCCCTATACCGAGCGCAAGGACGAGATCGGCGCCATGGCGCGTACGCTAGACGTCTTCCGCGCCAACGAGATGCAGATGCGCGAGATGGAGGCGCAGGAAGCGGCCCTTCAGGCGCAGAGCAAGGACCTGCAGACGAACATCAGCTCGATCGTGGCGGCCGCTGCCGCCGGTGACTTCTCCCGCCGCATCACCAAGGCCTACGAGGACGAGGACCTGCGCCGCTTCGCCACGAGCGTCAACGAGCTTGTCGAGAATGTCGACCGGGGCGTCAGCGAGGTGCGCCGCGTGATCGCCTCGCTCTCCCATGCCGACCTGACGCAGGAAATGGCCGGCCACTTCCAGGGCGACTTCGCCGAGCTCCAGGCGAACGTCAACGGCGCCATGCTGACGCTGCGCAGCACCATGACCGGCATTCTTTCCACCGCCGGCACCATCACCGGCAATTCGCGCGAGCTTTCCGCCGCCGCCGACCAGCTCGCCCACCGCACGGAGCAGCAGGCTGCCTCGCTGGAGGAAACCGCCGCCGCGCTCGAGGAAATCACCACCACGGTGAAGACCTCGACGACCCGCGCGCTCGAAGCCTCCGAGATCGTGCGCGAGGCGAAGGACAGTGCCGAGAAGTCCGGCGACATCGTCCAGAACGCCATCGACGCCATGGGCCGCATCGAGCAGTCCTCGCAGAAGATCAACCAGATCATCTCGGTCATCGACGAGATCGCCTTCCAGACGAACCTCCTGGCGCTGAATGCCGGTGTCGAGGCCGCCCGTGCGGGCGAAGCCGGCCGCGGCTTTGCGGTCGTCGCCCAGGAGGTGCGCGAGCTCGCCCAGCGCTCGGCCAATGCCGCCAAGGAGATCAAGACGCTGATCAACGCTTCGGCGGGCGAGGTGAAGGGCGGGGTCGCGCTGGTGCTGTCGACCGGCGACGTGCTCTCGGAGATCAAGGACCTCGTCAACCGCGTCAACGACCACGTCGTCTCGATCACCCGCGCGGCGCAGGAACAGTCCGCAGCGCTCGGCGAGATCAACACGGCCGTCAACCAGATGGATCAGATGACCCAGCAGAACGCCGCCATGGTGGAGGAGACGACGGCTGCCAGCCAGGTGCTCGCCAGCGAGGCCGCCCAGCTCCAGGCCGCGCTGTCGCAGTTCCATATCGGCGAGGAGCGCGGCAGCGCCGCCTACCAGCGCCGGGCCGCGTAGGGCACATTTATACCGCATGGCGAAGGGCCAGCGGCCGGAGCCGGCCGCTGGCCCTTCTTCCTTTGATCAGAACGAGCCCTTCAGGCTGCTCTGGAGGGCATCGATGATCCGCTGTTTCAGCTCGGCATGGATGTCCGCCCGGGTGCGGTTGCCGGGGTCGTCGCAGATCGGGTCCACCTCACCCAAGGATTTCAGCAGGTCGGCGCCACCCTCCTTGCATTCCGGCAGGAAGCTGAAATGCACGGCCTCCGCCACCGCCGCATAGGAGGCCTGCGGCACCAGCGCCGCCAGCCTGTCCGCGATCACCGCTTCGGGGATCGCGTCCGCATTGCCGAGATTGATGAAGGCGAGCGGGATGTCGATCGCCTTCAGGCTGTCCGCGGCATAGGCCTGGGCCAGCCCCGGGTCCACCGCGACCACTGCGCGCACCCGCGCATCCCGGTTCGACTGCTCGAAGCGGGCCTTGTCGAGCCTGCGCAGGTCGACCTTCTCCACCGCCACGGGCTTGTCGTCGACATATCCCCGGCCGCCGGAGAACCAGGCGCAGTCCCACTTGCCGTAGTCGTCGCAATAGCGGGCATAGGCTTCGAGATCCGCCCGTGCGCCGGCGATCTCCATCGCCGCCGCGCCGCCGAGCGAGAAGCCGACGACGCCCACGCGTGCCGGATCGATCGTCGCCCGCCAGGCGGCGTCCTGCGAAAAGGCGTCGATCAGGGCGGAGAGGTCGGCGGTGCGCTCCCAGAGTCTTGGCGTTGCGGCCGGCGTCGAATCGCCGCTCGTCGTGCCGGGATGGTTCGGCCCGGCGACGACGAAGCCGGCCTCGGCCAGCGCCGTCGCAAGCCAGCTCATGCCCTCCACCCGGCTGCCCGAGCCATGCGAGAGCAGCACGAGCGGAAAACGCCCTTCGGCGACGGGCGCGTCGCCATGCGCCGGTGCGCCCTTGAACAGCCGGTTGTCGCCGATGAAGAGCGGCGCGCCGCCGGCCTTGGCCGGATACCAGACCGTGACGTCGATATCGCGCCCGCGCTCCGGTGCGAAGACGGTGATCGTGCGGACGCCGACCTCGGCGGCATGGGCGGGTGTGGCAGCCACACTGGCAAGGAGGAAGGCGGAAAACAGGGAAAGGATGGACATCGGAACCTCGTTCGGTAGGACTTGACCGGCAGATCCTCGCCGCGACCTGCCCTTCGTCGCGTCCTCGATCGTGTTTGAGGTCGCCCTTGATCGCGATCGGGATCATGATGCCGGCCAACGCCAACCGATCCGTGCTGCCCCGTGCTCTTCGTTCCCCTGCCTTTCGTCGTCGCCCTCCTGCTGCTCCTGCGTTTCGTCGCGCTCCTGCGCCAGCAGGAAGGCGGCAACCGGCCGTTCCTCGCCTTGATCGGGCTCTGCATCCTGCAATCGATCGCCGTCGGCCTGCGCTGGGGCTATGACGTGACGGCAGTGCGTTATGTCCTGCCCGTGCTGGCGGGCGGCCTGCCGCCGCTGGTGCTGGCGAGCTTCCAGAGCCTCATGCATCGCGACCGGGCGGATCTTCCCTGGTTGAACGCCGCGCCGCCGGTGGCGATCCTCGCCCTTCTGGTGCTGGCGCCCGATCTCATCGACGGTGCGCTCGTCGTCATCTTCGTCGGCTACGCCGTCATCCTCCTGCGGCTCGCCAATGCCGGCCCCGATGGGCTGGACGAGGCCCGGCTCGACGGCGCCGCGGGGGCACACAAGGCGCTGCTCATCGCCGCCGGCTCGCTCTGCCTCTCGGCGTCCCTCGACATCGCCATCGCGCTGGATTTCGAGTGGAGCCGGGGCGAGAACGTGCCGATGATCGTCAGCAACGCCAACCTGCTCAGCCTCTTCCTGGCCGGCCTCACCGCGGCGGTCGCCGCGCGCGCCCGCGCCGTGCCTGCTCCGCCGGAGGAGGGCGACCGGGATGATTCGATGGCGGAACGGGATCGCGACGTGCTGGAGCGGGTCGACCGGCTCCTTGCCGACCAGAAGCTCTTCCGCGACGAAAACCTGACGCTCGCGCGCCTCGCCCGGCGGGCAGGCGTGCCGGCCCGGCAGATTTCCGGCGCGATCAACCGCCTGACCGGCAGGAACGTCTCGCAATACATCAATGATTTCCGCATCGCGGAGGCCTGCCGGCTGCTGCGCGGCACCGACATGCCCGTGACCTCGGCCATGCTCGAATCCGGCTTCCAGACCAAATCGAACTTCAACCGCGAATTCCGCCGGGTCACCGCCATGAGCCCCGCAACCTGGCGCGCCGAAAACCGCCCGCCCCCGTCTTGAGTGGGAATCCCCGCCGCAGAAACACAAAAGCCCCGGCGAACCGAGGCTTCGAGGTCTGGAAGAATGGAGCGGGTGAAGCGATTCGAACGCTCGACCCCAACCTTGGCAAGGTTGTGCTCTACCCCTGAGCTACACCCGCTCATCGTCGACGGCCTGGGGTAGTCGGTGGCCGAAGGTCGCTGCGTTGCGGCGACGGGCGGTATATGGCCCAAGGCTTTTTCAAATGCAACAGGGAAATGTCAGATTTTGGAGAAAAAAATCCGGAGACTTTCAAAGTCCCGGATTTTCAGGCGGTTGCGCTTGTGCGGTCGAAGCCCTATCAGCGGATGGACGTCAATTGAGCCGGGACAAGCAGGAAAATGACCGAAGCGCAGCCGAAGACCGACAGGGATCTCTTCCAGTTTCTCGACGATCTGGGCATTGCCCACAGCACGAAGGAGCACGCGCCGGTCTTCACCGTCGCCGAATCGGTGGCGCTGCGCGACGAGATTCCCGGCGGCCATACGAAAAACCTCTTCGTGAAGGACAAGAAGGACAATTATTTCCTGATGACCGTCGAGGAGCATGCGACGGTGGACCTGAAGACCGTGCATTCGGTCATCGGTGCCGCGAGCCGCGTCTCCTTCGGCAAGCCGGAGAAGCTGATGGAGTATCTCGGGGTCATTCCCGGCGCCGTCACGGCCTTCGGGGTGATCAACGACACGGCGGGCAAGGTGAAGATCATCGTCGATTCGGACCTGATGGCCTTCGACACGATCAACGGCCACCCGCTGCGCAACGATGCGACGACCTCGATCGGTTCGAAGGATCTCCTGCGCTTCATCGAGGCGACCGGCCACGAGCCGCTTGTCTTGAAAGTCACGGCCTGACATACGATCTGGGGCACAGACACGACATCGAGGCGCTTGGCGCCACAGGAGAGACCCATGAGTGCAGGCGACAATCCCTACGCATCGTCCTATGGCGGCCAGATGAACGTCTCGGCGAGCTTTGGCGGCGCGGCACCGGCGGATGATCTCATCAAGGACACGACGACGGCGAATTTTTCCCGCGACGTGCTGGAGGCCTCGCGCCAGCAGCCCGTGCTCGTCGATTTCTGGGCGCCCTGGTGCGGCCCCTGCAAGCAGCTCCAGCCGATCATCGAGAAGGTCGTGCGTGAAAGCGCGGGCCGCGTGAAGCTCGTCAAGCTCAACATCGACGACCATCCCTCCATTCCCGGCCAACTCGGCATCCAGTCCATCCCCGCGGTCGTCGCCTTCGTCGGCGGCCGGCCGGTCGACGGCTTCATGGGCGCGGTGCCGGAAAGCCAGATCCGCGACTTCATCGACAAGGTCGCAGGTCCCGCCGGCGCCGACGAGAAGGCCGAGACCGAGGCGCTGCTTGCCGAGGCGAAGACCCTGTTCGATGCCGGCGACCTTGCCGGGGCGGCCGACCTCTACGGCGCGCTGCTGCAGGCCGATCCTGAAAATCCGCAGGCCCTTGCCGGCATTGCCGAATGCATGATCGCCGCCGGCCAGCCGGAAAATGCCCGCCAGATCCTCGGCAACCTGCAAGGCCCCGTCGCGACCGACCCGGCCGTCGCGGCGGTGCTGAAGAAGCTCGACCAGATCGAGGAGGCGCGCAAGCTCGGCGATCCCGCGGCGCTCGAACAGGCGCTGGCGCTTGATCCGGACGATCATGCGGCGCGGCTGAAGCTCGCCAAGATCCGCAATGTCGAGGGCGACCGCCAGGCGGCGGCCGATCACCTGCTCTTCATCATGAAGCGCGACCGCGCCTTCGACGACGATGGCGCGCGCCGCGAGCTTCTGCAGTTCTTCGACGTCTGGGGCCCGAAGGACCCGGCGACGATCGCCGCGCGGCGCAAGCTGTCGTCGATCCTGTTCTCCTGAGCCTTTTTCCGGGAGAACGGCGCGGCATCCCTTGAGAAATGCCGCGCCTACCCCACATTCGAGGGGAAGCGCGTTGACGCGGGGCGGGAGACGGATCGCCGCGCCTTGCGCAATGGGAAGGCACTGTCATGCATGTGGGAAATGCGCGTTATCTGAAGCCGGAGGACCTGCCTGAGGCCATCCCCGTCTTTCCGCTGACGGGCGCCCTCCTCTTGCCCGGTGGGCAACTGCCACTCAACATCTTCGAGCTGCGCTACCTTTCCATGTTCGACGATGCGCTCGCCACGCACCGGCTGATCGGCATGGTGCAACCCGTCTTCGGCGCCGACCGGGTGGATGATGCCGCGACCGAAACGCCGGCCCTCTGCCAGGTCGGCTGCATCGGCCGCATCACCTCCTTCGCCGAGACAGGGGACGGCCGCTATATCGTCTCGCTCACGGGCGTCTGCCGCTATCGCCTGCTCGAGGAGATCGGTGGCGACAAGTCCTATCGCAGTTTCCGCATCGCTCCCTTCATCACCGACCTTTCGGCACGCGACGACGAGCAGAGCGTCGACCGCGAGGCGCTGCTCGCCGCCTTCAAGGCCTATCTCGACGCCAACAAGCTGGAGGCCGACTGGGAGAGCGTGGAGCGTGCCAGCAATGCGACGCTCGTCAACTCCATGGCGATGATGTCGCCCTATGGTCCGGCGGAAAAGCAGGCGCTGCTGGAGGCGCCGGATCTCAAGACGCGGGCGGAAACGCTGATCGCCATTACCGAGATCGTGCTGGCGCGCGGCTATGGCGACGTCGACACGATGCTGCAATAGGGCGGGCGTGATGAACTCCAGCACCAGCCGCGTCGATCCCAAGCTGCTCGAACTCCTCGTCTGTCCGCTGACCAAGGGGCGGCTGACCTATGACGCGGCCACGGGCGAACTCGTTTCGGAAAAGGCCAGGCTCGCCTATCCGATCCGCGACGGCATCCCGATCATGCTGATTTCCGAGGCGCGCGAAATCAAGGACTAGGCTGCGGCCTGCCTGCAAAGCGTAAACATTTGAGCTGAGCGAGGGTGGGACACAGCTTCGCCGTGCCTTGTCAATCAGATCGGCTGCCCGACCAGCATGCGCGGATGCCCGCTGCCGGCCGTGCCTTCCGCCTGGCGGATAAAGAAGGACTTCAAGCCCGGCAGGCGATCGACGACGCCGAGGCCGACATCGCGCAGCACGCGTAGCGGCGTCGCATCGTTGGAGAACAGGCGGTTCAGCACATCCGTGGTGATTCCCATGCGCACCGTGTCGAAGCGGCGCCAGCGCTCGTAGCGCTCGAGCACGGAGATCGCGCCGATATCGAGGCCGAGGCGGTCGGCCTCGACGATGGTTTCGGCAAGCGCCGCCACGTCCTTGAAGCCGAGATTGAGGCCCTGGCCGGAAATCGGGTGGATGCCGTGCGCGGCGTCCCCTGCGAGCGCGAAGCGCGGCGCGACGAAGGCGCGGGCGAGCGTCAGGCCGAGCGGGAAGGCACGGCGGCCGCCGACGACCTTCAGCGCGCCCAGCTTGTGGCCGAAGCGGCGCTCCAGCTCCTCCTCGAAGACGAGATCGTCGCTTTCGACGAGGCGGCGGGCATCCTCCGTGCGCTCGGTCCAGACGAGCGAGGACCGGTTGCCGGCCAGCGGCAGGGTGGCGAAGGGACCGGCGGGCAGGAAATGCTCCTCCGCCGTGCCTTCATGCGGGCGTTCGTGCTCCACCGTCGTGACGATGCCGGACTGGCCGTAGTCGAAGCGCACGGTCTTGATGCCGGCCATGTCGCGCAGTTTCGAGCGCACGCCGTCGCAGGCGACGAGGAGGCGGGTCCGGCATTCGGTTCCGTCGGAGAGGCGGACCGTCGTGGCGTGCTGGCCGGTCACAAAACCCTCCGCCGACGTCGCCCAGCGCACGGGAATGCCGAGCGCCTCGGCCTGGCGCAGCAAGCTGCTCGTCACCGCGCGGTTGGGCACCATATGGGCGAAGGGCTGGCCGTCGTCACCGGAGCCGGCGCCCTCGAAGGTGAGGAAGACGGGGCGCACGGGATCGGCCGTGCGCGAATCGGTGATGACCATGCGGCGGATCGGCTCCGCCTCGGGCGCGATCTCGTCCCAGACGCCGACGACATCGAGCAGGTTGCGGGCGGCCGCCACGATCGCGAAAGCGCGCTCGTCCCTCTGCCAGGCCTGTTCCGGCGCGCTGTCGACCACGGTGACGGCGAGGTGCGGGGCGGCCTTCTTGATGGCGACGGCCAGCGACAGGCCGACATAACCACCGCCGGCGACAAGAACGTCGAGCATGGTTGCTTCGGGCATGGTGCACTCCTGGCCGCTTGAGGTCTTCTGCCCCTCTATATAGAGGAGGAGGAACCGTATTCCTACCGTCGGAGCCACGTCCAAATGTCGCGTCAACCTGCGAAGAACCCCGCCATGGATGTCCTTCTGGAGACATTGGACCTGGAGCGGCTGGAAAGCCGGCTGTTCCGCGGCAAGAGCCCGCAGGTCGGCTGGCAGCGGGTGTTCGGCGGGCAGGTGATCGGCCAGGCGCTGGTCGCAGCGACCCGGACGGTGGAGAAGGCGGGGCGTTTCGTGCATTCGCTGCACGCCTATTTCGTGCGGCCGGGCGATCCCTCCGTGCCGATCATCTACGATGTGGAAAACATCCGTGACGGCGGCTCCTTCGCCACGCGCCGCGTCGTCGCCATCCAGCACGACAAGCCGATCTATTTCATGACGGCATCCTTCCAGGACGAGGAGGACGGTTTCGAGCACCAGACACCGATGCCCGACGTGTCGCAGCCGGAAGACCTGCTCGGCGAGGCCGAGCTGAAGGAGCGCTTCATGACCGAGGCGCCGGAGCATATCCGCGCCTACTGGCAGCGCCCGCGGCCGATCGAGCTGCGGCCGGTTTCGCTGACCCATTATTTTTCGGGGGATAAGCTGGAGCCGCGGCAGAACATCTGGGTGCGCACCACCGGCCCGGTGCCGGCGGAGCGTCACCTGCAGGCCGCCGTGCTCGCCTATCTCTCGGACATGACGCTGCTCGATACCTCGCTCTTCGCACACGGCACCTCGGTGCTCGACCGCTCGCTGCAGGTCGCGAGCCTCGACCATGCCATGTGGTTCCATCGCCCGCCGGTTCTCGACGACTGGCTGCTCTACAGCCAGGACAGCCCTTCGGCCTTTGGCGGGCGCGGCATGACCCGCGGCGCGATTTTCACCCGCAACGGCACCCTCATTGCCTCCGTCGCCCAGGAAGGGCTGATTCGGAAAAAGGCAATTGTCTAATTTTTACGCATTATTTTATTGTCGCCTATTTTTTGATCATGTGCGGTGATGATTTTTTGCACCGCAGCATGAGCGCCATTTTTATCCTTTTTATTTCAGAAGCTTAGCCGATCCGTTCGAATCTGGCACGCCCCTTGAATGTGTAGTTCCCAGTCGTGGTGGACGTGATGTCGCCAACGATGAGGAGAGATGGCCCCGGCTGGGGACAAGCACGAAGGATGGGAAACCAGATGAAAATTGTGATGGCCATTATCAAGCCGTTCAAACTCGATGAGGTGCGAGAAGCCCTCACCGCTGTCGGCATCCAGGGCCTGACCGTGACCGAGGTAAAGGGGTACGGGCGCCAGAAGGGGCATACGGAAATCTACCGCGGCACCGAATATGCCGTCAGCTTCCTGCCGAAACTGAAGATCGAGATCGCCGTGCCTGGCGATGTCGTCGACAAGGCCGTCGAGGCGATCGCGTCCGCCGCCAAGACCGGCCAGATCGGCGACGGCAAGATCTTTGTCTACTCGATCGACCATGCCGTGCGCATCCGCACCGGCGAAACCGATTCCGAAGCGCTCTAAGCAAACGGCAGATCAGGGAGCATTCTTACATGTCGTCTAATTCGATCCTCAACACATTCGCCCGCGTCGGTGCCGTCGCGGCAGGCCTGCTGGCGCCGGTGACGGCCCTTGCGCAGGAAGCGACGGAAGCGGCAACCGAAGCCGCACCGGCCGCAGCCGAGGCCGCGATCAACTCCGGCGATACCGCCTGGATGCTGACCTCGACCGTTCTCGTCCTCTTCATGATCCTGCCGGGCCTCGCCCTCTTCTACGGCGGCCTGGTGCGCAGCAAGAATATGCTGTCCGTCCTCATGCAGTGCCTGGTCGTCTCCGCCGCGATCATGATCGTCTGGGTGGTCTACGGCTACAGCCTCGCCTTCTCCAATGGCGGCGGCCTCAACACCTTCATCGGCGGCTTCGAGAAGCTGTTCCTTTCCGGCGTGACGGCCGACAGCGTCTCTGGCTCGATCCCGGAATATGTCTTCATCGCCTTCCAGATGACGTTTGCCTGCATCACGCCGGCGCTGATCGTCGGCGCCTTCGCCGAGCGCATCAAGTTCTCCGCCGTCGTGCTGTTCTGCATCCTGTGGGTGACCTTCGTCTACTTCCCGATGGCACACATGGTGTGGTCGGGTGACGGCGCCCTGATGTGGGACTGGGGTGCGATCGACTTTGCGGGCGGCACCGTCGTTCACATCAATGCCGGCGTGGCGGGCCTCGTGGGCGCGATCATGGTCGGCAAGCGCACCGGCTTCGGCAAGGACATGATGGCGCCGCACTCGATGACGCTGACCATGGTCGGCGCTTCCATGCTGTGGGTCGGCTGGTACGGCTTCAACGCCGGCTCGGCAGCCGCGGCAAACGGCGTTGCCGGCCTTGCGATGATCAACACCTTCACCGCCACCGCCGGCGCGGTCGTCGCCTGGTGCGTGATCGAAACCTTCGGCCGCGGCAAGGCCTCCATGCTGGGTGCGGCATCGGGCGTCATCGCCGGCCTCGTCGCCGTCACGCCGGCCGCCGGTGCCGTTGGCCCGATCGGCGCCATCTTCCTCGGCGCGATCGCCTCGGCGCTTTGCTACTTCTTCGTCTCCGTCGTCAAGAACAAGTTCGGCTATGACGACACCGCGGACGTCTTCGGCGTTCATGGCATCGGCGGCATCGTCGGCGCCATCGGTTCGGGCATCTTCGCGGCCTCCTCGCTCGGCGGCGTCGGCTACGCGGAAGGCATCGGCATGGGCGGCCAGGTCTGGATCCAGATCAAGTCCGTCATCGTCACCATCCTGTGGTGCGGCATCGGCTCGGCGATCCTCTACAAGATCGTCGACATGATCGTCGGCCTGCGCGTCACCGTCGAATCGGAACGCGAAGGCCTCGACCTCTCGTCCCACGGCGAAGCGGCCTACCACTCCTAAGCTGCCTGCGGCGGCTCCCAGCGGCCGCCGCCAAACATCCCGTCGCGGCCATAGGAAATCTATGCCGCTCCTGGCCCGGACCTGCGTGTCCGGGCCCTTTTCGTTTACCGGGCAGAAACCATGCCGCGGGGCTGCATGGTTAACACGCCATTAAGGCTTCCTTCGTAGGGTTCGCAGTCAGGCACAGTCCGCGATTCGGCGGAAAAGGTGCGATTTCTTGCGTGGACCATAGGCTGTAACCATGAGCAGAAGCATTTCGGCAGGACTGGACAACCGTCACGACCGCTTCGTTCTGTCGGCATTCGTCTGGCGGCAGGTGCAGATCCTTCTCGGGATCTGCGTCTTCCTCGGCCTTGCCTTCGCCATTGCCGCGCTCTCCACCTGGAATGTCTCCGACCCCAGCCTCTCCTATGCCTCCAGCGGCGAGCCGGCCAATATCCTCGGCTATCCGGGCGCTGTCTTCGCCGATATCTTCATGCAGTTCTTCGGGCTCGCCAGCGTCATCGCGCTGCTGCCGGTCGTCGCCTGGGGCCTGGCGCTGATCAGCGGCCGACGCTTCAACCGGGTGCCGCAGCGCGCCGGCGCCTGGCTCGGGGGAGCGATCCTCGCCTCCGCGGCGCTCGCCTGCGTGCCCGGGCCTGTCACCTGGCCGCTGCCGACCGGTCTCGGCGGCGTCTTCGGCGACATGATCCTGCGCTTTCCCGCGCTCTTCACCGGCGCCTATCCGACCGGCCTCTTCGCCAGCATCCTCGGCGGCATCATCGCCATTCCCGCCGCTTGGCTGATGGTCTTTTCCGCCGGCCTGATCGGCTCGGTGGCGATCGACGACGAGGAGGATTTCGCGCCCGTTCCCACGCCGAGCCGCGCCCGGACCATCGCCGAGGAAGAGGACGACGACGAGCGGGAAGGCCCGCTCACCGTCCTTGCCGGCGCCATGACCCATGCCTGGTACACCGGCCAGGCGCGGTTCCGCCGCGTCTTCGGCCTTGCCAACCAGCGCCGCAAGGCGCGCGGCATCGAGCAGCCCTACGATTTCAACGAGGACGAGTTCGGCACGCTGAACGAGCCGGCCCGCGCCCGCACGCCCTCCCGCTCCGCCGATCGCGTCGAGCCCTCCCTCGATGGCCGCCGCGCCGTCGCCGCTCCGCCGATGGTTGACGATGACGACGACCTGCCCTTCGACATGGACGAACCGATCGCCCGCCCGAACGGTCTCCTGCCGGACGACGACATGGACGACATCGCCGCCGACTGGGCGCCGCGCCGCGCGCCGGCCCGCCCGCCCATGCCGGCAACGACCGCGCGCGTCGTTCCCGCCGCCGCCCGGCCGAAGCCCGGCCAGCGCATCGAACGCGAGGCGCAGACCTCTTTCGTCGGTCCCGATGGCTTCGCCCTGCCGCCGATCCATCTGCTCGCCGAGCCGAAGGGCCAGGTGCGCGACATGACCCTTTCGGCCGACGCGCTGGAGCAGAACGCCCGCATGCTGGAGGGCGTGCTGGAGGATTTCGGCGTCAAGGGCGAGATCATCCATGTCCGTCCCGGCCCGGTCGTCACGCTCTACGAGCTGGAGCCGGCGCCCGGCATCAAGTCCTCCCGCGTCATCGGTCTTGCCGACGACATCGCCCGTTCGATGAGCGCGATTGCCGCCCGCGTCGCCGTCGTGCCGGGCCGCAACGCCATCGGCATCGAACTGCCGAACCAGAGCCGCGAGACGGTCTACCTGCGCGAACTCATCGCCAGCCGCGACTTCGAGACCTCGAAGGCCAGGCTCGCTATGGCGCTCGGCAAGACGATCGGCGGCGAGCCGGTCATTTCCGACATCGCCAAGATGCCGCACCTGCTCGTCGCCGGCACCACCGGCTCGGGCAAGTCCGTCGCCATCAACACGATGATCCTGTCGCTGCTCTACCGCCTGAAGCCGGAACAGTGCCGCCTGATCATGATCGATCCGAAGATGCTGGAACTCTCCGTCTACGACGGCATCCCGCATCTGCTCTCCCCCGTCGTCACCGATCCGAAGAAGGCCGTCGTCGCCCTCAAGTGGACGGTGCGCGAGATGGAGGAGCGCTACAAGAAGATGTCGAAGATCGGCGTGCGCAACATCGACGGCTTCAACAGCCGCGTCGAGCAGGCGCTGGCCAAGGGCGAGCAGATCAGCCGCACCGTGCAGACCGGCTTCGACCGCCAGACCGGCGAGGCGATGTACGAGACGGAGGAGTTCGATCTCCAGCCGATGCCCTATATCGTCGTCATCATCGACGAGATGGCCGACCTGATGATGGTCGCCGGCAAGGACATCGAAGGCGCCGTGCAGCGGCTTGCCCAGATGGCGCGTGCCGCCGGCATCCATGTCATCATGGCGACGCAGCGCCCCTCCGTCGACGTCATCACCGGCACGATCAAGGCCAACTTCCCGACGCGCATCTCCTTCCAGGTGACGTCGAAGATCGACAGCCGCACCATTCTCGGCGAACAGGGCGCCGAACAGCTGCTCGGCATGGGCGACATGCTCTACATGGCCGGCGGCGGGCGCATCCAGCGCGTGCACGGCCCCTTCGTCTCGGATGGCGAGGTGGAAGCCGTCGTCGCGCATCTGAAGACGCAAGGCGCGCCGCAATATCTTGACGCGATCACCGAGGACGATGACGATGACGGCGAGGGGGGCCATGGCCCGGCCGGAACCGCCAATCTCGACGATTCGGATGATCCCTACGACCAGGCGGTGGCTGTCGTGCTGCGCGATGGCAAGGCGTCGACCTCCTATATCCAGCGCCGCCTCGGCATCGGCTACAACCGCGCCGCCTCGCTGATCGAGCGCATGGAGAAGGAAGGGCTGATCGGCCCGGCCAACCACGCCGGCAAGCGCGAGATCCTCGTGCCGACGGAGGATGAAATTTCGGGGCGCTGACCGGGAACGGGCGCGCCTCCTGCGGCGTTTTCACCGGCAAGTCTCGCGTCAGGGCGAAACGCCATTATGGCGCCGCGTTTGGCCCGCATGAGAAACGCATGAAGGAGACCGACATGATCCGATCCGAGAACGGCCGCGCGACCGGAACGCTGACGCGCCGTAGCTTCACCTGCCTGATGGCCTTCACGCTGGCCGCCGGCCTTTCGGCGCTTGCCCCCACCGACGCCTCCGCGCAGGCGAGCGGCGCCGCCCAGAAGATCGCCGATCACTTCGCCTCGGTGAAGACGATGATGGGCGAGTTCGTGCAGTTCGGCCCGCGCGGCGAGCAGACAGGCGGCAAGTTCTACATCTACCGTCCCGGCAAGATCCGCTTCAACTACGAGGAGCCCTCGCCGATGCGCGTCATCGCCGACGGCAAGGCCGTCGTCATCGGCAATCGCAAGCTGAAGACCTGGGACCTCTATCCGCTCTCCAAGACGCCGCTCAACCTGCTGCTCGGCGAGAAGATCGACCTTTCCGCCAAGATGGTGCGCAGCGTGAAGGAAGAATCGGACCTGACGACGATCGTGCTCGGCGACAGGAACATGTTCGGCGATTCGACCATCACCATGATGTTCGATCCCAAGACCTACGACCTGCGCCAGTGGACGATCACCGACGCGCAGGGCAAGGACACCTCTGTGATGATCTTCAACGTCAAGACCGGCGTGAAGCTCGACGACAAGGTCTTTTCCATTCCTTACGACGAAGTGCGCAACAAGGGCGGTTAATTCGGTCCAAGGGCCTTTTCCGTTTCGCCCTTCATGCGCTAAGACGCCCCGACCGGCCCGTGAAAACGGGCCGGGTGTTTTTGAGGGCGATGGCATGGCACTTTCGATTGCGACCTGGAACATCAACTCCGTGCGGCTGCGCATGCCGCTCGTCGAGCATTTCCTGAAGACCTTCTCGCCGGACATCCTGTGCCTGCAGGAAACCAAGTGTCCGAACGATCTCTTTCCGTCCAAGCCGCTGAAGGCGCTGGGCTACGAGCATATCGTCATGCACGGCCAGAAGGGCTATCACGGCGTCGCCACCGTCTCCCGCCTGCCGCTGACCGAACTCGTCGAGCGGCGCGACTATTGCGGCGTCGGCGATGCGCGCCATGTCTCGGTGCTCTTCCATCACCGGGGTAAGTCGATCCGCCTGCACAATTTCTATGTGCCGGCCGGCGGCGACGAGCCGGATCGTTTGATCAACCCGAAATTCGGCCACAAGCTCGATTTCATCGAGGAGATGAAACTGCTGCACGCCGAGGCCGAGGCCGGCATTTCCTCGATCCTCGTCGGCGACCTTAACATCGCCCCGCTGGAGCACGACGTCTGGTCGCACAAGCAGCTCCTCAGGATCGTCAGCCACACGCCGATCGAGACGGAAGGCCTCATCGACGTCATGACCAAGGGCGCCTGGGTCGACCTCATGCGCCGCAAGGTGCCTGCCCACGAAAAGCTCTATACGTGGTGGAGCTACCGCTCGGCCGACTGGGTCGCCGCCAACAAGGGGCGCCGCCTCGACCATATCTGGTCCTCCGCTGACCTGGAGCCGCATCTCAGCAACATCGCGGTCATCCGCGAGGCGCGTGGCTGGGAACGGCCGTCCGACCATGTGCCGGTGATTGCGGAATTCGATTTTTAAGGGATTGCCCCTCACCCTAACCCTCTCCCCGCAAGCGGGGAGAGGGGACCTGCCTCACAAACGGGTATTTGTTGGGGAAATCGGTGCGGCATATCCCTTCGCCCCGTTTACGGGGAGAAGGTGGCCGGCAGGCCGGATGAGGGGCCTGCCTCAGGCAAACCGCCCGGCAAGCCCCCGCATCTGGCTGATCATCGCCGAAAGGTTTTCGCGGATGCGTGCGTCCACGAGAATGGCAACGTCGGGATATTCCTCCAGCATGCGGCGGAAGAGTGGGCGGTTGATACGGATGACCTCGCTGTCTTCCGTCGCCACGGCCGTATATTTGCGCTCCACGGCGGAAATCATCGCGAGCTCGGAAAGCAGCGTGCCGGCGCCGGCCGTGCCCTCGTCGCGCGTCGTTCCGTCCCGGAGCGTCGAGGTGAGCCGGAACGACCCATAGGCGACGACGAAGCCGCAATCGGCCGAGGTGCCCTCGCGAAACAGCGTCTGCCCCTCCACCAGCCGCCGGCGCTCGGCGCCGAAGGCCATCAGCCGCAGCTTGTCGTCGGCGAGGCCGGCGAAGAGCGGCACGCGGGAAAGAAGGGCGATGTCGTCGCTGAGACCCACGGCGGGCGTTCCTCAAAAGCACGTCCAGGAAAAGTGTAAAGCGGTTTTCCGTTCGGAGTTGCGTGAAAAGCTAAGGTACGATCTTGTAACCGCCGTTCTCTGTCACGAGAATCTCCGCATTGGAAGGGTCCCGCTCGATCTTCTGGCGCAGGCGATAGACATGGGTCTCCAGCGTGTGGGTCGTGACGCCGGAATTGTAGCCCCAGACCTCTTCGAGCAGCACGTCGCGCGTCACCACCTTCTGGTCGGCGCGGTAGAGGTAGCGGATGATCGCCGCCTCCTTCTCCGTCAGGCGGATCTTCTGGCCGTTTTCCAGCGTCAGCAGCTTCTGGCCGGGCTTGAACGTATAGGGGCCGACGGTGAAGGTGGCGTCCTCGCTGCTCTCGTGCTGGCGCAGCTGGGCGCGGATGCGCGCAAGCAGCACGGCAAAGCGGAAGGGCTTGGTCACGTAGTCGTTGGCGCCGGCCTCGAGGCCCAGGATCGTGTCCGAATCGGTGTCGTGCCCGGTCAGCATGATGATCGGCGCCTTGAAGCCGCCCTTGCGCAGCAGCTTCACGGCTTCGCGACCGTCCATGTCCGGCAGGCCGACATCCATGATCAGGAGGTCGATCTGATTGGCGCGGGCGGTCTGTATGCCCTTGCCGGCGGTGGTTTCCTCGAGCGTCGAGAACTCCTCGTAGAGCGAAAGCTGCTCGACGAGCGTCTCGCGCAGGTCGTTGTCGTCATCGACAAGAAGGATTGTGCGGGATGTCATGCTTTACCTCTCGGCATTCCTCTGGAAAGTAAGGGAATTGGGACTTTTGGCAAGCCCGCCCATGGCTTAGCCAGTCAGGTTACCACAAGGCGCGAATATGGCGGAGCGACATGAGCCGGATCACATCTGCTGAACATTGCGTGAAGACGATCCTGGTGCGCCCGGCGCCGGGCAGGAAGAGCCGCGCCATCGTCCAGGTCGGCCCCCTGCGCCTGCCCGCCGCCATCGGCCGCTCCGGGCGAACCAGCCGCAAGCGCGAGGGCGACGGCGCGACGCCGATCGCCGCCATGCCGCTTCTCTCCGGCTTCCTGCGCGGCGACCGGCTGCCCCAGCCGCAAAGCGCCCTGCCGCTCCGGCGCATCCGACCCGCCATGCTGTGGTGCGACGCGCCGAAGCATCCGTCCTACAACCGTCTTGTCCGCGCGCCCTTCAAGCCGAGCCATGAGGAGATGCAGCGCAAGGACGAGCTCTACGACATCTGCCTGGTGCTCGACTGGAACGTGACCGCGCGCCGCCGCCATGCCGGCTCGGCGATCTTCTTCCACCTCATCCGCCCCGGCTATGAGCCGACGGCCGGCTGCATCGCCCTTGCACAACGTGACATGCTGCGCATCCTGCCGCATCTGCGGCGCGGCACGGTCGTGCGGGTGCTCTGAGGATTTTACCGAGGTGGGCTGAAATGCTGCGATGCGGAACCTATATCAGCCTCGACCGTCGCCGGGCTTCAAGGCGCCACGGGAAACCCGCCCGGGTTCAAGCACGCCATTTTTTCACGGAGAGATTCTGATGAGCGATCAACCGACAATCCTGTTTCACGACGGCAACAGCATTCCCCAGGTCGGCCTCGGCGTCTGGCAGACCCCGAACGACACGGCCGTGACCGCGGTCAAGGCCGCGCTTGACGCCGGCTATCGCCATATCGACACGGCCGCGATCTATGAGAACGAAGCGGGCGTCGGCGAGGGCATCCGCGCCTCCGGCATTGCCCGTTCGGAGATCTTTCTCACCACGAAGCTCTGGAATTCCGACCAGGGCTACGATGCGACGCTGAAGGCCTTCGACGCCAGCCTGAAGCGGCTCGGCACCGACTATGTCGATCTCTACCTCATCCACTGGCCGGCGCCGAAGCGCGATCAGTATGTCGACAGCTGGAAGGCCTTCATCCAGCTCCAGAAGGAAGGCCGCGCCCGCTCGATCGGCGTGTCCAACTTCTATCCGGAGCACCTGCAGCGCCTGATCGACGAGACCGGCATCACCCCGGTGATCAACCAGATCGAGCTGCATCCGGACTTCCCCCAGAAGGAGGCCCGCGCCTATCACGACAAGCACCGGATCGTCACCCAGTCCTGGAGCCCGCTCGGCCAGGGCACGCTGCTGGAAAACCCGGTCGTCGCCAAGGTCGCGGCAAAACACGGCCGCACGCCGGCGCAGGTCATCACCCGCTGGCACATCGACAACGGGCTGGTGGTGATCCCCAAATCCGTGACGCCGTCGCGCATCGTGGAGAATTTCAAGGTATTCGACTTCAAGCTCGACGACGAGGACATGGCGACCTTCGCGAGCCTCGAAAAGGACGGCAAGCGCATCGGTCCCGATCCGATGACGGCGACGTTCTAAGCCAGCCAAACCGCAAAACCTCTCCTCCGTCATGCTCGGGCTTGACCCGAGCATGACGTGGAGGGTGGGGTGACGGGCGTCGCTGATACGCGCTGATGGCTGCATTGGGGCGGCTTGGCCGCCCGTTTCGTCTATGGCAGCGTCCTCGGCGTCACGAAGCTTTCGAGCCGGCCTGCTCCGGGCGCAATGTCCGTCCACGTCTCGATGTCGAAAGCGATGACGGCAAGCCCCGCCGTCGGGAATTTTGTCCGTAGCCGCGCCAGCGCCGTTGCCTCGCCCTGCGGCGCGAGCAAGGCCGCCACATCCTCGAAACCCGGATTGTGACCGATGACGAGCAGCGTCTCGCTCTCCGCCGGCGCTTGCCGGATCGCCGCGAGGACGGCCGCCGGTTCGGCTTCGTAGATCGACGCCACCGTGCGGGACGGGCAAGGCTTTGCGAGGGCCGGCGAGACGAGGGCCCAGGTTTCCTGCGTGCGCCGGGCCGAGGAGACCAGCGCGAAATCCGGCTCAAGGCCTTCCGACACAATATAGGCCCCCATGCGCGGGGCATCGCGGCGGCCGCGATCGGCGAGGGGGCGGGCGTGGTCTTCGACGCCCTCGGGCCAGGCGGACTTGGCGTGGCGGAGGAGGAGAAGGCGTTTCACGGGAATCTCTCCTTCAAACGAGAAGGCCGGGAGCATGCTCCCGGCCCTCTATCACGATGGCGATGAAGCCGTGATCACTTCCAGTCGCGGATATCGACGAAGTGGCCGGCGATCGCGGCGGCGGCGGCCATGGCGGGCGAGACGAGATGCGTGCGGCCCTTGAAGCCCTGGCGGCCCTCGAAGTTGCGGTTCGAGGTGGAGGCGCAGCGCTCGCCCGGCTTCAGGCGGTCGTCGTTCATGGCGAGGCACATGGAGCAGCCCGGCTCGCGCCAGTCGAAACCGGCTTCCTTGAAGATCCTGTCGAGGCCTTCGGCTTCCGCCTGCTCCTTCACGAGGCCGGAGCCCGGGACGATCATGGCATCGACGGTGGAGGCGACCTTCCTGCCCTCGACGACGGCGGCGACGGCGCGCAGGTCCTCGATGCGGCCATTGGTGCACGAGCCGATGAAGACACGGTCGATGGCGATGTCGGTGATCTTCGTGCCCGGCTTCAGGCCCATATAGTCGAGCGCGCGCCACTTGGAGGAGCGCTTGGTCTCGTCCTCGATATCGTCGGGGTTCGGCACGACACCTTCGACGGAGACGACGTCCTCCGGCGAGGAGCCCCAGGAGACGATCGGCGGCAGGTTGGCGGCGTCGAGCACGACGACGCGGTCGAAATGCGCGCCTTCCTCGGTGTAGAGCGTCTTCCAGTAGTCGAGCGCCATCTCCAGCGCCTTGCCCTTGGGCGCGCGCGGCTTGTCCTTGATGTATTCGAAGGTGGTCTCGTCCGGCGCGATGAGGCCGGCGCGGGCGCCGCCTTCGATCGTCATGTTGCAGATCGTCATGCGGCCTTCCATCGAGAGCGAGCGGATCGCCTCGCCGGCGAACTCGATGACGTGGCCGGTGCCGCCGGCGGTGCCGATCTCGCCGATGATGGCAAGGATGATGTCCTTGGCCGTCACGCCTTCGGGAAGCTTCCCGTCGACGCGCACCAGCATGTTCTTCGCCTTCTTCTGGATCAGCGTCTGGGTGGCGAGGACATGCTCCACCTCGGAGGTGCCGATGCCGTGCGCCAGCGCGCCGAACGCGCCGTGCGTGGAGGTGTGGCTGTCGCCGCAGACGATGGTCATGCCCGGCAGGGTAAAGCCCTGCTCGGGGCCGACGATGTGCACGATGCCCTGGCGCACGTCCTTTTCGGAATAGTATTCCACGCCGAAATCGGCGGCGTTCTTGGCGAGCGCCTCGACCTGGATCCGGCTTTCCTCGTTCTTGATGCCCTGATGGCGGTCCGGCGAGGTGGGAACGTTGTGGTCGACGACGGCGAGCGTCTTTTCCGGCGCGCGCACCTTGCGGCCGGCCATGCGCAGGCCCTCGAAGGCCTGCGGCGACGTCACTTCGTGAACGAGGTGACGGTCGATGTAGAGAAGACAGGTTCCGTCTTCCTGGCGGCTGACGATATGGTCGTCGAAAATCTTGTCATAGAGGGTACGGGGTGCGCTCATGGCTCTTCATCCGCTTGGCATGTTTAGGGTACAGGAATTTGGCGAGCGCGTGGCTCGCAGGATCGAGAGCGATCAGGATAGGCGGCTGATAAGCGCGCCGAAGACACGCGCAAAGAAGCGTGCCGGCAGGCGCTTGTGATCCTGCAGCACGACGACATGCTTTTCCGTGCATCCGAACTTGGATTCCATGCCCCGCATATAACGATTTTTTGACGGCACGGCAAGTTGATGCGCGGCGACCGTCTGATCATCCGTGCGCGCAGGGATCACGTCCGCCGGAGACGTCTTTCCAGCGCCCGCAGGGCCAGGGAAAGGCCGATCGTCAGGATGAGGTAGACATAGGCGACGATGGAATAAGTCTCGAAGAAGCGAAACGAGCCCGACGCGTAGACCTTGCCCATCTGGGTGATGTCCGCGACGCCGAGCACGGAGACGAGCGAGGAATCCTTCACCATCGCCACGAAGTCATTGCCGAGCGGCGGCAGGATGACGCGCACGGCCTGCGGAAAGACGACGAGGCGGAAGCGCTGGAAGCGCGACAGGCCGAGCGCCTTCGCGGCCTCGATCTGCCCCTTGTCGACGGACTGGATGCCCGCGCGAAAGACCTCGGCGATGAAGGCGGAATAGCCGATCATCAGCGCGATGATCGCCCGCCACATCAGCGAGAGGTCGCGCACCTGCACCGGTTCCAGGTAGCCGGCGGCAAGGAGCGGGCCGATCGCGAAGTTGATCACCGCCACCAGCGCCGGGGCGCCGACGAAGGCGATGTAGAAGAGCAGGACGAGCACCGGCACGCCCCGGATCACCTCCGTGTAGAAGCGGGCGATCTGGCGCAGCACCTTGCTTTCGGAGAGCGCCATCAGGGCGACGGCGAGGCCGAGCAGGGTGGCGAGCAGGAAGGCGACGAGGGTCACGAAGATCGTCACCCACAGTCCCTTCAGCACGACGCTGAACACCTGCCTGTAGAGGTCATTGGCAATGATGACGCCGGCAAGCGCCAGCGCGATGACGCTGAGGGCGACCAGCCACCAGGGATAGTCGCCCTTCGCCGTATCAGGGGAAGCGGGAGCCATGACTGCCCGTCACTCACCCATCTTGTAGTCGAGGAACCACTTCTTGTTGAGGCTTTCCAGCGTGCCGTCCGCCGTCAATGCCGCGATCGCCGCGTTGACCGGGGCGACGAGATCGGAGCCCTTCGGGAAGATGAAGCCGAAGTCCTCGGTGCCGAGCGGCCCGCCGACCACCTTGAGCTTGCCGCCCGAGGCGTCGACATAGCCCTTGGCCGCGACGCTGTCGGTAAGCACCAGGTCGACGTCGCCGGCCTGCAGCGCCTGCACGGTCGCGCCGAAGGTTTCGAACAGCTTGATGCGCGGGTTCTGCTCGTTGCCGTCGAGGATTTCATAGACGGCGGTGTAGAAGGGCGAGGTGCCGGGCTGGGCGGCGATCAGGCCGTCGTTCAGCGCCGCGAAGGATTTCGCGTCGTTGAAGCGCTCCTCGTCGCCACGCACCAGCATGAACTGCTGCGAACGCATGTAGGGGTCGGAGAAGTCGACCTTCTCCTTGCGGTCGTCCTTGATGGTGATGCCGGTCATGCCGATATTGTACTGGTTGTCGGAGACCGCCTGGATCATCGTGTCCCAGCTGGCGTTCTGGTATTCGACCTTGAAGTTCAGCCGCTTGGCGATCTCGTTCATCGCGTCATATTCCCAGCCGATCTGCTCGCCCGACTTCGGATCGACGAATTGCAGCGGCGGATAGGCGTTTTCCGTAACGACGACGACGGTCTTGCCGCCGAGGTCGGGCAGGTCCGTGGCAAAGGCGAGAGCGGGCATGAGGGCGGCGGCGGCAAGGCCTGCGAGAACGGCGCGGCGGGAAAACATCGAAACAGGCTCCTGAAATTGTGGCGGCGGAACACTCTCACAGGTTCAGGCAGGGAGGCAAGCACGGCGCTTGCGTGCAAAGGCTTTTCCGTAAAACAAAAAAGCCGCCGGCAAGGCCGACGGCTTCTTCGAATGGATGCGGCTGCCGGATTATTCGGCGGCGGCTTCCGCGGCCTTTGCGGCCTCGGCAGCTTCTGCTGCGGCCTTTTCAGCGGCGAGCGCCTGGGCGGCTGCCACCTTCTCGGCCTCGAGACGTGCCTTTTCCTCGGCAATAGCCTGACGCTCGGCATCGTTCAGCTTGCGGGCGCGCGTGCCGGTGTTCTCGACGATACGAGCCGACTTGCCGCGGCGATCGCGCAGGTAGTAGAGCTTGGCGCGGCGGACCTTGCCGCGGCGCACGACGTCGACGCTTTCGACGAGCGGCGAGTAGATCGGGAAGACGCGCTCGACGCCTTCGCCGTAGGAGATTTTGCGAACGGTGAAGCTCTCGTTGAGGCCGCCGCCGGAACGGGCGATGCAGACGCCTTCATAGGCCTGCACGCGGGTACGCGAACCTTCCGTGACGCGCACGTTGACGCGGACGGTGTCGCCCGGGGAGAATTCCGGGAGGGTGCGCTTGGCTTCGATCTTCGCGGCCTGTTCGGCTTCGAGCTGCTGGATGATGTTCATCGGTCTAACCTTCTGGTTCTTCTGAAACAGCCAGAGCGCTCGACGGTCACCTTCCGGGGCATGGCCTCTAAGGTTAGTCCGTTGCCGGACGGAGCGGATTCGCCATTCTTTGATTGCAGGTCGGCGGGAGTAATCCCAAATCCGTGCGGGCCAATACACCAAACGAACCGGCTTGTCATCCCCTAAAGCACATCGCGACCTTTCCGATACCCTCCTTGCGCTTCAGGGCCTTGGTTTTTCGCATGCCGCTGTCGCAAAACCGCTGCGCATTTTTGCGCGACATGCCGCAACGGCAAAAGAAACCGCGCCGGAAGGGCGGTTCTTCGGGCCTTGCCGCCCTTCCGGCGCCACGCTATCACGCGCTTGAGGAGGGCGCGGCCACAGCCGCCGTGCCAGGGGAGCATCATGACCGTTGTCGACGCCATCTTTCTGTTCATCGCGGGCTTCCTCTCCGGCGTGGTAAACGCCATCGCCGGCGGCGGCACGTTCCTGACCTTCGGCGCGATGACACTGACCGGCCTGCCGCCGATCGTCGCCAACGCCACCTCTTCGATCACCCAGTTTCCCGGCTACGTCACCTCGACGCTCGCCTATGCCAAGGAAATCCGCGCCGACTGGAAGGAAGCGCTGCTGCTCGGCGCGCTGTCGCTTGTCGGCGGCCTTGCCGGGGCCATGCTGCTGCTCTCGCTCTCCAATCCCTCGTTTCGTGCGCTGGTGCCGTGGCTCCTGCTGGCGGCGACCGCGATCTTTGCGGCCGGACCCTATCTCAAGCCCAGGACGCTGAGCCCGGAAAAGCCGATCTCGCCGCTCGGCCTTGCCCTCCAGGGCATCACCTCGATCTATGGCGGCTTTTTCGGTGCGGGCATGGGCATCATGACGCTCGCCGTGCTGGGCCTCACCAAAGGCGGCGACTATCACAGGCTGAACGCGCTGAAGAATTTCGTCGCCGTCGTCATCGCGGCCATGGCGATTGTCGTCTTCGCCAGCGGCGGCGTGGTCGGTTGGCCGCAGGCGGCGGTCATGGTGCCGGCGGGCGCGATCGGCGGCTATGCCGGCGTCTGGGCGGCGCGGCGCGTGCCGCAGCCGGTCATCCGCGGCCTAGTGGTCGCGGTCGGCCTCGCGCTGACGGTCTATTATTTCGTGACAGGCTGAGCGGGGAGAAGGTCGGGCCGACGCGCGCGCGTCAACTGTTCCGCCTCCTCGCGCCGCCATTTCTCGATCGCCGCGTGGTGGCCGGAGGTGAGAACGCCAGGGATCTCCATGCCTTCCCAGACCTGCGGGCGGGTATAGTGCGGGTGCTCCAGCAGCCCGCCCTCGAAGCTCTCGTGTTCGCCCGAAAGCGCATTGCCCATGACGCCCGGCAGGATGCGCACCACGGCGTCGAGCAGGATCATCGCCGCCGGCTCGCCGCCGGAGAGTATGTAATCGCCGATCGAGACCTCTTCGAGCTGCCGCCCGTCGATGACGCGCTGGTCAACGCCCTCGAAGCGGCCGCAGACGATGACGGCGCCGTCGCCTGCCGCCAGCTCCCGGACGCGGGCCTGCGTCAACGGGCGCCCGCGCGGGCTCATCAGCAGGCGCGGGCGGCTGTCGCCTTCAGAGGCGTGGTCGATGGCGCGGGCAAGCACATCCGGCTTCAGCACCATGCCGGCGCCGCCGCCGGCCGGCGTGTCGTCCACCGTGCGGTGGCGATCGGTGGTGAAATCGCGGATCTGCACGCAGTCGAGCGCCCAGTCGCCGCGCGCGAGCGCCTTGCCGGAGAGCGACTGCCCGAGAAACCCCGGGAACATCTCCGGATAGAGCGTCAGGATGGTGGCGCGGAAAGCCACGTCACTCTCCGCCGTCGTCTTGCGGCGGACGGCGGCGCCGGCTGCCCGGGCCATCGTTTCCGTCATCCTCCAGGCCGGCGGCGACGGCGTCGATCAGAAGGCGCCCGCCTTCGAGGTCGATCTCCAGCACGGCCGCTTCGGAGAAGGGAATGAGCACGGGCCGCTTGCCCGGCCCCTTGAGTTCGAGAAGGTCGCCCGCGCCGAAATCGAAGATGCCCGTCACCTTGCCGTGGCTGCGGCCGGCGGTATCGACCGCTTCCAGCCCTTCGAGGTCGGCATAGAAGAATTCGTCCTCGTCCAGTTCCTCGTCCGGCAGGTTGTCACGTTCGATATAGAGGTCGGTGCCGGTAAGCGCCTCGGCGGCATTGCGGTCGTTGATGCCGCGAAAGCGCACCACGACGACATTCTTCGCCTCGCGCACTTCGAGCACCTCGAAGGAGCGGCCGTCCTCGGTATGGAGATGGCCATAGTCGCCGATCGCCGTCGGGTCGATCGTATAGGATTTCACGCGGACCTCGCCGCGCAGGCCCTGTGCCGCGCCGACGGTGCCCATGAGGACGGGATTTTCCAGTTTCGCCATGGTTCGGTTCCGTGTGTTTCGGGACGCCTAGGCTTTATTATGTTCATGCCAAGGCTCCAAATGAAAACGGGCGGCATGAAACACGCCGCCCGTTTTCTGGAAAAGCCGCGAAGGATTATTCGCCGGCGGCGGCAGCAGCGGCGTCTTCTTCCTTCTGCTTCTTCTCGGCAGCGCGCTCGAGGGCCTTCTTGCCCGGCTTTGCCTTTTCCGGGTTGTTGCGGGCGTCGCGCTTCACGACGCCGGCTTCATCGAGGAAGCGGGCAACGCGGTCGGTCGGCTGGGCGCCCTTGGCGAGCCATTCCTTGGCGCGGTCGGCGTCGATCTGCACGCGGCCCGCGTCGTCCTTGCCGAGCATCGGGTTCCAGGAGCCGAGCTTTTCCAGGAAACGGCCGTCGCGCGGCGAGCGGGCATCGGCAACGACGATCTGGTAGTACGGGCGCTTCTTGGAGCCACCGCGGGCGAGACGGATTTTCAGGGACATGTCATTACTCCTTGGATGTGACGTGAGCCGCTTTTCTCAAGCGGTGTTCTGGTTTGCGCCGCTGTGCTCAGCGGCAATGGCTTCATGGTGCCGGATCACCTCGCGGATGATGAAGTTCAGGAACTTCTCCGCGAAATCCGGATCCAGATTGGCATCCTTCGCCAGGCGGCGAAGGCGTTCGATCTGGTATTCCTCGCGCGCCGGGTCGGCCGGCGGCAGTTCATGCGTCGCCTTGAGCACGCCCACCGCCTGGGTACAGCGGAAGCGTTCGGCGAGCATATGCACAAGGGCAGCGTCGATATTGTCGATCGATTGCCGGTATTCCCCCAATTGCTGCTTGACCTTCGGATCGATCGTCATGCCGCGTCCCCTCACTTCTTCTTCGGCAGGCCGGGAAGGCCCGGAAGGCCGCCGAGACCGGGCAGGCGTCCGCCGCCGAGGCCCGGAAGGCCGCCACCGCCAAGGCCCGGCAGGCTGCCCGGCTTGATGCCGGCCGCTTCCGCCTGCTTGGCGAGCGCCTCAAGCTGCTTCGGATCCATCTTGGACAGGTCGGGCATGCCGCCCATGCCGCCGCCAAGGCCCATCTTGCTGGCAAGGCCGCCCATCATCTGCTTCATCATGCCGCCCTTCTTGCCGCCCATCATCTTCATCATGTCCGCCATCTGGCGGTGCATCTTCAGAAGCTTGTTGATGTCGCTGGCATCGGTGCCGGAGCCGGCGGCGATGCGCTTCTTGCGGGAATGCTTGAGCATGTCGGGATTGGCGCGCTCGGCCTTGGTCATCGAGTTGATGATGGCGATCTGGCGGCCGAACAGCTTGTCGTCGAGGCCGGCGGCGGACATCTTGTCCTTCATGCCGGCCATGCCGGGCATCAGCCCCATGATGCCGCCCATGCCGCCCATCTTCTGCATCTGGCGCAGCTGGTCGGCAAGGTCGTTGAGGTCGAACTTGCCCTTGGCCATCTTGGCGGCCATGGCGGCCGCCTTCTCGGCGTCGATGTTCTCCGCCGCCTTCTCGACGAGCGAGACGATGTCGCCCATGCCGAGGATGCGGTCGGCGACGCGGCGGGGGTGGAATTCCTCCAGCTCGCCCATCTTCTCGCCGACGCCGATCAGCTTGATCGGCTTGCCGGTGACGGCGCGCATGGAAAGGGCCGCGCCGCCGCGGCCGTCGCCGTCCATGCGGGTGAGGACCAGGCCGGTGATGCCGACGCGGTCGTCGAAATTGCGGGCGAGGTTGACGGCATCCTGACCGGTCAGCGCATCGGCGACGAGCAGGATCTCGTGCGGATTGGACTTCCGCTTGATCTCCGCCATCTCGATCATCAGCGGTTCGTCGATATGGGTGCGGCCGGCGGTGTCGAGGATGACGACGTCATGGCCGCCGAGCTTTGCGGCCTGCACGGCGCGGGCGGCGATATCGGTCGGCGACTGGCCGGCGATGATCGGCAGGGTATCGATGCCGGTCTGTACGCCGAGCTGGCGAAGCTGCTCCTGCGCGGCCGGGCGGCGCGTGTCGAGCGAGGCCATCAGGACCTTCTTCTTGTCGCGCGTCTTCAGCCGGTTGGCGATCTTGCCGGACGTCGTCGTCTTGCCGGAGCCCTGCAGGCCCACCATCATGATGACGACGGGGGCGGCGGCGTTGAGGTCGATGGAGACGCCTTCGGAGCCGAGCATCGAGACCAGCTCGTCATGCACGAGCTTGACGACCATCTGGCCGGGCTTGATCGACTTCAGGATTTCCGCGCCGACGGCCTTTTCGCGCACGGCATCGGTGAAGGAGCGCACCACTTCCAGCGCCACGTCCGCTTCGAGAAGCGCACGGCGGACCTCGCGCAGCGCCGCCGAGACATCGGCCTCGGAGAGCGCGCCACGGCCTGTCAGTCCATTGAGAATGGAGCCAAGGCGGTCCTGGAGTGTTTCAAACATCACGTCTTCCTTCTTGTTTCCACGTCTGGCGGAAACATCGGTTCCATCCGCGCCAAAAACAAGACGCAAAGCCGAAAAGCACCCGAGGGCGCATCGCGCTGTCGGGTGTTGACCTCCGGGATCTCTTTATACCTCAATGGGTCCCGGTCGGCGGCTTCAAGCATCGTCACTTGTCGCGGATGCGGCGGCTTAAACAGCAAAGGGGCCGGAAAGTCAAGGACGCACCGGATCATGCCGGCGCGCGCTGCTCGAGAGGAGTTTCGCTCATGTACATTGCAGGCTTGGTAATCCCCGTGCCCGCGGAAAACAGGCAGGCCTATCTCCGGTGGGCGGAAAACAGCGCGGCGATCCTCAAGGATTATGGATGCCTGGAGATCGTCGAATCCTGGGAGGACAACGTGCCCGATGGCGCTCACACCGATTTCCGCCGCGCCGTCGACGCGAAGCCGGGCGAAAAGATCGTCTTCACCTGGCAGGTCTGGCCCGACAAGGCGACGCTCGATGCCGCCGAGGCGAGGTTGCGCACCGACCCGCGTACGAAAGCGATACCGGCGGACGTTCCCTTCGATTCAAGGCGCCTGATCCTCGGCTGCTTTGCGCCGATCCACACGATGGGCCGGACGTAAAATTCATGCGAGTCTGCGTCGGCGCATTGCAGTGCGACGGCGCGCGACCTATCTTTCGCCGATGAACCGTCGGACGTTCCTCAAATGGTCGGGCATCGGTGCGCTGGCGACGCTCGCCGGCGGGGGCTTTGCGAGCCGCAGCCTTGCCGCCAAGCGCTATTATGACGGGCCGCTCAGCGACCATTTCGACGGCACGCATTTCTTCAACCCGAACGGCGAGGAGCCGAACAGCTTTTTCGAGCTGATGCGCTGGCAGTTCGGGGGCGGGCGCTCTGCCTGGCCGCTCGACTGGCCGAGCCCCTTTCCATCAGCCGTGCCGGAAGCGCGTATCGCCGGCGGTCGCCTCGTCGTCACGCTGGCGGGCCATGCGGCGCTGCTCATCCAGACCGCCGGCCTCAATATCCTGACCGATCCGGTCTGGAGCGACCGCGCAAGCCCGTTCACCTTCGCCGGGCCCAAGCGGGTCAACCCACCGGGCATCTGCCTTGTCGACCTGCCGAAGATCGACCTCGTGCTCGTCACGCACAATCATTACGATCATCTCGACCTTGCGACGCTGAAAGCGCTCGCCGAACGGGACGATTGCCGGATCGTCACGCCGCTCGGCAATGATCGCATCATCGTGCCGACGGTCGACAGGGCGCGCATAACGACCATGGACTGGGGTAGCGCGCTGACGGTGGCTGACGGGGTGACGCTCCATTGCGAGCCCTGCCACCACTGGTCGGCGCGCGGGCTCGGTGACCGGCGCTTGGCGCTCTGGTCCGCCTTTCTCATCGAGACGCCGGGCGGAAAGATCTACCATGTCGGCGATACGGGCTTTCACCAGGGCATCAACTACCGGGCGATCCGCGAGAAACATGGGCCGATCCGCCTCGCCAACCTGCCGTTCGGTGCCTATGAACCGCGCTGGTTCATGCGTCCGCAACACCAGAACCCGGACGAGGCGGTTCAGGGCATGGTGGCCTCCGGTGCGGCCTATGTGGCCGGCCACCATTGGGGCACCTTCCGGCTGACGAACGAGGCGATCGACGAACCGCTCGCCGCGCTGGAAGCGGCGCTCGATGCGGCCGGCATCGCCCGCGAACGGTTTCGCGCGCTGCGGCCGGGCGAAGTGTTCGATGTTCCCGCTGCCGCGGTCTGAGCAAGGCACTGGAAATCCGCGGGACTTTCCGCCATATACGGCCGCAACGGGCGCGTTCGGCCCGGATGGGCAGAGTGTAATGACAAAGACGGTCGATTTCGCGAAGATGAACGGACTGGGAAACATGATCCTGGTCGTGGACATGCGCGGCCGCAGCGATGCCGTGACGCCGGAAGCGGCGATCGCGCTCAACGCCGATCCCGCCACCCGCTTCGACCAGATCATGGCGATCCACGATCCGCGGGTCGATGGAACGGACGCCTTCATCGACATCCTCAATTGCGATGGCTCCAAGGCGCAGGCCTGCGGAAACGGTACGCGTTGCGTCGTGCAGGCGCTCGCCGCCGAAACGGGCAAGAAGGTCTTCACCTTCCAGACCGTCGCCGGCATCCTGAATGCCGTAGAGCACGAGGACGGCACGATTTCCGTCGACATGGGCAGGCCGGTCTTCGACTGGAACCGCATCCCGCTCGCTGAAGAATTCTTCGACACGAGCCGGATCGAACTGCAGATCGGGCCGATCGACGCGCCCGTGCTGCATTCGCCGGCCGCCATGTCGATGGGCAATCCGCATGCCGTCTTCTGGGTCGACCGCGATCCGATGAGCTTCGAACTCGAACGCTTCGGCCCCCTGCTGGAAAACCATCCGATGTTCCCCGAAAAGGCGAATATCACGCTGGCGCAGGTGACGTCCCCCACCTCCATGACGACCCGCACCTGGGAGCGCGGCGCCGGCCTGACGCTCGCCTGCGGCTCGGCTGCCTGTGCTGCCGGCGTTTCCGGCGCGCGCACGGGCCGCACAGGCCGCAAGGTCGCGATTACCGTCGCCAGCAGCCCGAACCGCGGCGTGCTCACCATCGAATGGCGCGGGGACGATCACGTCGTCATGACCGGGCCGGCCGAATGGGAGTGGTCGGGCATGCTCGATCCTTCGACCGGCGCCTTCCGCCGGGATGACGCCGAGGCGGCCGCCCTTTGAGCGGCGTTGCGGTCATAACCTTCGGCTGTCGGCTCAACACCTACGAATCGGAAGTGATGCGCGCCGAGGCCGAGAAGGCGGGGCTGAACAATGCCGTGCTGGTGAACACCTGCGCCGTGACGGGCGAGGCCGTGCGCCAGGCGCGCCAGGCGATCCGCCGGGCCCGGCGGGACAATCCGCATGCCCGCATCATCGTCACCGGCTGCGCGGCGCAGACGGAGAAGCACACCTTTGCCGACATGCCGGAAGTCGACGCGGTGCTCGGCAACGAGGAGAAGCTGAAAAGCGCCGCCTACCGCGCGCTGCCGGATTTCGGCGTTTCGTCGGAAGAGAAGCTGCGCGTCAACGACATCATGAGCGTGCGCGAGACCGCGCCGCAGATGGTGAAGCTGATCGACGGCCATGTGCGCGCCTTCGTGCAGGTGCAGAACGGCTGCGACCACCGCTGCACCTTCTGCATCATCCCCTATGGCCGGGGCAATTCCCGCTCCGTGCCGATGGGCGCGGTGGTCGAACAGGCGCGAAAACTCACCGAGAGCGGCTACTGCGAGATCGTGCTGACCGGCGTCGACGCCACCAGCTACGGCGCGGACCTGCCGGGCCGGCCGAGCCTCGGCTCTCTCGCCAAGACGCTGCTGAAGCAGGTGCCGGACATCCGGCGTCTTCGCCTCTCCTCGATCGACAGCATCGAGGCGGACGACCACCTCTGGGACCTCGTCGCCGACGAGCCGCGCTTCATGCCGCATCTGCATCTGTCGCTCCAGCATGGCGACGACCTGATCCTCAAGCGCATGAAGCGCCGCCATTCCAGCGCCGACGCGCGGGCCTTCTGCGGGCGGGCGCGCGCGCTTCGCCCGGATGCCAGTTTCGGCGCGGACATGATCGCCGGTTTCCCGACCGAGACGGAAGACATGTTCGCCAATGCGGCGCGGCTTGCGGAAGACTGCGGCATCGCCCATCTGCACGTCTTTCCCTACAGCCCGCGCCCCGGCACGCCGGCCGCGCGCATGCCGCAGCTCGATCGCGCTTTGGTCAAGGACCGCGCCAGCCGCCTGCGCGAGACTGGAAAACGGCTCGCCGAGGCCCATCTCGATTCCATGATCGGAAAGCGGGAGATGATCCTCGTCGAGAACAACGGCCTTGCCCACACGGAAAACTTCACGCTCGTCGATGCCGCGGGCCTCAAGCCCCGCGACCTTGTGCCGGTCACGATCACCGGCCACAATGGAAAACACCTGACGATGCGGCCCGAAACCGCCCTCTCGCATAACTAGCGGACACATCCTTCATGGCCCTCGGCTTCATCAAGAAGATCTTCACCTTCGGAAAAGACACCGCCCCCGAGCAGAAGCCGGAGGCGGAAGCGCCGGCCGTCGAGCCGAAGGTCGCCGAGGTCGTGCCTGAACCGGTCGCGGAAAGCCCGGAACCTGCCGTCGTGGGGGAGCGGGACGCGCTGCTCGACGAGGCGGAGGCCGCCAATCCCGAAGCCGCGCAACATGTGCCCGACGAAGCCGAGCCGGACATCTATCCGCTGCCGCACGCTCCGGATCTGCCCGTTGCGGAAGACCCGGTCGCGCCCGCCGAGATGGAGACTGCCGGTGGTCCGGCGGATGACGTGCCGGCGTCCGAGATGGCGGAGGATGTTGTCGAGGAAGAGCCCGCCGCTCCCGTCGAGGAGATCGTCGAGGCGCAGCCCGTAGCGGCGGTGGAAGAGGTTGCCGAGCCGGAGGACGAATTCGTTCCGGCCGAAGAAGCGGCGCCTGCCGAGGCGGAGGACCCGGTCCTCGAAGAGGCGATCCGCAGCGAGCCGAAGGCCGAGGCGCCCGCCCTGCCGAAAGGGTTTGCGACGGCAGCGCGCGAACCTGTCTTGGACGTCCCGGCGCCGCAGGTCAAGCGCACCTGGTTCCAGCGCCTGCGCGAGGGGCTTGCCCGCACCTCCTCGCAGCTCACCGGCCAGATCACCAGCCTCTTCACCAAGCGCAAGCTCGACGACGATACGCTGCAGGACCTCGAGGACCTGCTGATCCAGGCCGATCTCGGCGTGGAGACGGCGCTGCGCATCACCGACACGCTCGCCTCCGAGCGCTATGGCAAGGACGTCACGGGCGCGGATGTGTCGCGCATCATGGCGAGCGAGATCACCAAGGTCCTCGGTCCCGTCGCCAAGCCGCTGGCGCTCGACCTCAACCACAAGCCGCATGTCATCCTCGTCGTCGGCGTCAACGGCACCGGCAAGACGACGACGATCGGCAAGCTCGCGGCCAAGCTCTCGGGCGCGGGCCTGAAGGTGATGATGGCGGCGGGCGATACGTTCCGTGCGGCGGCCATCGAGCAGCTGAAGATCTGGGCGGAGCGCACGGGCTCCGACATCGTCTCCTCGAAGCTCGGCGCGGATGCGGCGGGGCTCGCCTATGAAGCCTATGAGCAGGCGAAGCTGAAGAAGAGCGACGTCTTGATCATCGACACGGCCGGCCGCCTGCAGAACAAGACGGAGCTGATGGCGGAGCTGGAGAAGATCGTGCGCGTGCTCGGCAAGCTCGATCCGGATGCCCCGCACACGGTGCTCCAGACGCTCGATGCGACGACCGGGCAGAATGCCATGAACCAGGTGGAGATTTTCCGCAATGTCGCGGGCGTGACCGGCCTGATCATGACAAAATTGGACGGTACGGCCCGCGGCGGCATCCTTGTGGCGATTGCCGCCAAGCACAAGCTGCCGGTCTATTTCATCGGCGTCGGGGAGGGGATCGACGATCTCGAACCCTTCGAGGCGAAGGATTTCGCGGAAGCGATCGCAGGAGTTGAGGCATGAGCAAGGCAACGCTGGACGCCCCGGCCAAGGCGGAGGAGAAGATCAGCCCGCTCCTCAAGATGGTGCTGGAGCTCGGGCCCCTCGTCGTCTTTTTCTTCGCCAATTCCCGCGGCGAGTGGCTGGCCGCGCAGTTTCCGGTTCTGGCCGAAATGGGCGGACCGATCTTCATCGCTACGGGCCTCTTCATGGCGGCGACGGCGATCGCCCTCGTCGTCTCCTGGATCCTGACGCGCACCCTGCCGATGATGCCGCTGATCTCCGGCATCGTCGTCTTCGTCTTCGGCGCGCTGACGCTCTGGCTGCAGAACGATACCTTCATCAAGATGAAGCCGACCATCGTCAATTCGCTGTTCGGCGTGATCCTGCTCGGCGGCCTTCTCTTCGGCAAGTCGCTGCTCGGCTACGTCTTCCACGCCGCCTTCAGGCTCACCGACGAGGGCTGGCGCAAGCTCACGCTGCGCTGGGGCCTGTTCTTCGTCTTCCTCGCGGTGCTGAACGAGGTGGTGTGGCGCTCCTTCTCGACGGATTTCTGGGTGGCCTTCAAGGTCTGGGGCACCATGCCCATCACCATTCTCTTCACGCTGTCGCAGATGCCGCTGATCATGCGCCACTCCGTCGAGCAGCCGGAAGAGGGCAAGGTGCCCTGAGGCGCGTCATCGTCCTGTCACCGAATCTTGGGTGAACCGTCATCCTCCCGTTACCGGACTGACATGCCCGGGACTCATGGTCTGCCCGTCGATTCGCGGGCTTGGCCGGAGGTGGCATGGCGATTGTTCCCGAGACGCTGACACGGCGCTCGTTCCTTCTCACCGCAGGGGCAGGTGCGCTCGCGGCCTCCTCGGCGCTGGCCGTTCCCTACTATGCGCGGCGCCATGGCAGCCCGGTCTTTTCGCACGGCGTGCAGTCGGGCGATGTCGATTGCTCCTCCGGTATGGTCTGGGCGCGGGTGGACCGGCCGGCGGAGGTGACGCTGGAATATTCGACCACCGAGAGTTTCCTGAATGCCTCCCGCCTGCCTGTCGGGAAGGCGACGATCGCGTCCGACAACACGGTCAAGGCGATGCTGCAGGGTCTCCTGCCGGACCAGGACATCTTCTATCGCTTCACCGCCAGCGATCCCTATTCCAGCCATCTCGTCTCCGAGCCGGTCGTCGGGCGCTTCCGCACCGCGCCGATGCGCAGGCGCTCGGTGCGTTTCGTCTGGTCGGGCGACACCGCCGGGCAGGGCTGGGGCATCGACGATGTCGGCATGAAGACCTATTCGACCATGCTGCGGCACGAGCCGGATTTCTTCATCCATTCCGGCGACACTGTCTATGCCGACGGTCCGATCCCCGACGAGATCCGGCTGCGGGATGGCGGGATCTGGAAGAACCGCATCGTCACCGACGAGAAGCGCAACGTGGCGCGCACGCTGGACGAGTTTCGCGGCCAGTGGAAATACAATCTGCTCGACGAGCACCTTCTGTCTTTCAACACGCAATGCCCGACCTTTTTCCAGTGGGATGACCATGAGGTGCTCAACAACTGGTCGGAATCGAGTGACCTTTCCGGCGACCGGCGCTATCCGGAAAAGGAGATCGGCGTCTACGAGGCCCGCGCCCGGCGCGCCTTCCACGAGATGACGCCGATCCGCTATTTTCCAACCGAGCCCGGCCGCATTTTCCGCAAGATCGCCTACGGGCCGCTGCTCGACGTCTTCTTCGTCGACCTGCGCTCCTATCGCAGCCCGAACCGGGGCGGTACGGAAAACGGCCTGTTCGGCTGGCGGCAGGCGGATTGGCTGCGGCGGGAACTGGCGGCTTCGCGCGCCGTGTGGAAGGTCATCGCCTGCGACATGCCGCTCGGCCTCGTCATCTGGGACGACTATGCCAACAGCCTCGGTTACGAGGGTGTCGCCGATGGCCTCAACGGCCCGCCGGCGGCGCGCGAGCGGGAGATCGCCGATCTCCTCTCCTTCATGCGTGACAATGCGGTCCACAACGTCGTCTGGCTGACGGCGGACGTGCACTATACGGCCGCGCACCACTACGATCCGTCTCGGGCGAAATTCCAGGAGTTCCATCCGTTCTGGGAATTCGTCTCGGGGCCGCTGCATTCCGGCACCTACGGGCCGAAACCGCTCGACATGACCTTCGGGCCGGAGGTGCGGTTCATCAAGTCGTCCAGGGGCGGCATCGACAGCAACCTGCCGCCCTCGGCCGGCCTGCAATTCTTCGGCCTCGTCGACATCAACGGGACGAGCGAGGAAATGACAGTGCGCCTGATGGACCGGGAAGACCTTGAACTCTGGAACATCACGCTGCCGCCGGTGCGCGCCTCGTGAGGCCGGGCCCTGCGCGGCGCGGGCAACAGAGTTGCGCCCCGCCTCTTTCGCATTTGCGGAAAAACATGTAAGAGCCCGGCCATTGAAGACGGCGCCCCCCTATACCGCGCGCCCCGAACCTCAGAGATTAAACCATGTCCATCCGCAATATCGCGATCATCGCGCACGTCGACCATGGCAAGACCACGCTTGTCGACGAGCTCCTGAAACAGTCTGGCTCGTTCCGTGAAAACCAGCGCGTCGCCGAACGCGTGATGGACTCGAACGATCTCGAAAAGGAACGCGGCATCACCATTCTCGCCAAGGCCACCTCGGTCGAGTGGAAAGGTCACCGCATCAACATCGTCGACACACCCGGCCACGCCGACTTCGGCGGCGAGGTGGAACGAATCCTCTCGATGGTGGACGGCGCGATCGTCCTCGTCGACTCGTCGGAAGGCCCGATGCCGCAGACGAAGTTCGTCGTCGGCAAGGCTCTCAAGGTTGGTTTGAAGCCGATCGTCGCGATCAACAAGATCGACCGCCCGGACGGCCGCCACGAGGAAGTGCTGAACGAGGTGTTCGACCTCTTCGCCAATCTCGACGCCACCGACGAGCAGCTTGACTTCCCGATCCTCTACGGCTCGGGCCGCAACGGCTGGATGAACGTCAACCCGGAGGGCCCGACCGACGAAGGCATGGCCCCGCTGCTCGACCTCGTCTTGAAGCATGTGCCGGAGCCGACGGTTGCCGAAGGCCCGTTCCGCATGATCGGCACGATCCTCGAAGCCAACCCCTTTCTCGGCCGCATCATCACCGGCCGCATCCATTCGGGCTCGATCAAGCCGAACCAGACCGTCAAGGTTCTCGGCCAGGACGGCCAGCTCATCGAAAACGGCCGCATCTCGAAGATCCTCGCCTTCCGCGGCATCGAGCGCACGGCGATCGAAGAGGCCCATGCCGGCGATATCGTCGCCATCGCGGGCCTCACCAAGGGCACGGTCGCCGACACGTTCTGCGACCCCTCGGTTTCTGAAGCCTTGAAGGCGCAGCCGATCGACCCGCCGACCGTCACCATGTCCTTCATCGTCAACGATTCGCCGCTCGCCGGCACCGAGGGCGACAAGGTGACGAGCCGCGTCATCCGCGACCGCCTGTTCAAGGAAGCCGAAGGCAATGTCGCGCTGAAGATCGAAGAGTCGGGCGACAAGGATTCGTTCTTCGTCTCCGGCCGCGGCGAATTGCAGCTTGCCGTCCTCATCGAAACCATGCGCCGCGAAGGCTTCGAGCTTGCCGTGTCGCGTCCGCGCGTCGTCATGCACAAGGACGAGGCGACCGGCCAGATGCTGGAGCCGATCGAGGAAGTCGTCATCGACGTCGACGAGGAGCATTCCGGCGTCGTCGTGCAGAAGATGTCGGAGCGCAAGGCCGAGATGGTCGAGCTACGCCCCTCCGGCGGCAACCGCGTCCGCCTCGTCTTCTTCGCGCCGACCCGCGGCCTCATCGGCTACCAGTCGGAGCTTCTGACCGACACGCGCGGCACGGCGATCATGAACCGCCTGTTCCACGACTACCAGCCCTACAAGGGCGAGATCGGCGGCCGCGTCAACGGCGTGCTGCTCGCCAACGAAGCGGGCGAGGCCGTCGCCTACGCGCTGTTCAACCTGGAAGACCGCGGCCCGATGGTCATCGACGCGGGCGAGAAGGTCTATATGGGCATGATCGTCGGCATCCACACGCGCGACAACGACCTTGAAGTAAACGTGCTGAAGGGCAAGAAGCTCACCAACATCCGCGCCGCCGGCAAGGACGAAGCCGTCCGCCTGACGCCGCCGATCAAGATGACGCTGGAGCGCGCGCTCTCCTGGATCCAGGACGACGAACTCGTCGAAGTCACGCCGAAGTCCATCCGCCTGCGCAAGCTCTATCTCGACCCGAACGACCGCAAGCGATTCGAAAAGCAGCGCTCGGCCGGCGCGGCATAAGCGAAACGCATCCGAAGCGGAATATTTTCGAACCCCGGTCCCCTCACAATGGGCGCCGGGGTTTTTCATGTGTGTGTCATCGTTTTACGACTTGTGACGTTTGTTAAAAAAGCGTTAACTTTTCCGTGCGCCGCCCGGAACTCGCCTGTGGGCAAGGGAAGCCTCCGCGCCCTTGCGGGATTCCGGTGGAATCGGCGCCGGAATATGAGTCGTGTTATGAAGACACTGTCGATCGATGTGCGGCGCGCCGAGCCGCAGGACGCACGCGCGATATCCGAGACGCATCGGGTATCGTGGCTGCAGGCCTATGGCGGCCTCATTCCGCACAAGCCGCTTATCCAGATGGTCGACCGCCGGGGCGAGAGCTGGTGGCGCAAAGCAACGCGCGGTCCCGCGACCTTGCTGGTGCTCGACGTCGCCGGCACGGTGGCGGGTTATGCCACGCTCGGCCTCAACCGCGCCCGGGCGCTGCCGCAGGAAGGCGAGATCTACGAACTCTACCTGCGCCCGGAATACCAGGGCATCGGTCTCGGCCGCCTGCTCTTCGGCGAGGCGCGGCGGCTCCTGAAGTCGCTGGGCTGCGAGGGCCTGATCGTCTGGTGCCTGGAGGACAGCGAGCACGCCGAACGCTTCTTCCGCTCCGCCGGCGGGCGCGACATTGCCGAGGGCATGGAGAATTTCGGCGACAAGGAGCTGAAGAAGCTCGGCTTCATCTGGCCCTAGCGGATTTCGTGCACGCCTATTCGACAGCGGCAGGCAGGTGGCGCACCGGCTCGCCGGCCAGTTTCCCCCGCAGTCCATGCCATTGCGGCTCGTTCAGGCCGCAGGCGAAATCGTGCGCCTCTTCGTCCGCCACCTTGCGGGCGAGCGTGTTGGCGTCCTTGTTCTCCAGGGCGTCGATATAGCCGACGACGCAGCTCGTCGGGTTTTCCGCCGTCGCGATCGTCGAGACGACAAGGACCTGGCCGTAGCGCGTGTCGGTGTCGCTCGTCGTTTCCGGGTCGGAGACGAACCAGCGCACGATGGTCGCCACCGGCCTTCCCGCCGCGATGCGCCATTCGATCTTGGCGTTGGTGTGGTTGAACGGGCCGAAGCTCTCGAAGGCCTCGTCGAGCCAGGCCTTGCTGATCGGGCCGTAGGCCTGGCTCTGGCGGAGGTCGCCTTCCTTGAAATAGACCGCGAGATCCTTGTAACCGGCGCATTCAAGGGTGACGCTCGGGCCCTCGTCCTCCTGCGAAAGCGTCTTGCAGGCATCGAGGTTACGCTCGGAATAGGCGCTCTCGTTGGCCTTGGCGGCCGAGGCGGCGAGGGCGGCGGCAAAGAGAAGGGGCATCAGGCGCATGATCATCCTCCAGTCTTCAAGGAGACGGGGAAGGCGCGCCGTCTATTCGCCTCCGGCGAAAGTCATGTTGCGCTGCAATGGGATTCGCATTAGGAAGCCCGCGAACAGAACCATTCCACCTGAGGGAGCCCCCCATGCGTATCGATGCGATTTCCGTTGGCAAGAACCCGCCGGATGACGTGAACGTCATTGTCGAGGTGCCGGTCGGCGGCCATCCGATCAAGTACGAGATGGACAAGGAAGCCGGCGCGCTCGTCGTCGACCGTTTCCTCTATACGCCGATGACCTATCCCGGCAACTACGGCTTCGTGCCGCACACGCTCTCGGAAGACGGCGACCCGATCGACGTCCTGATCGCCAACACCCGCCCGCTCGTTCCGGGCTGCGTCATCAATGTGCGCCCGATCGGCGTCATGGTCATGGAAGACGATGGCGGCAAGGACGAGAAGATCATCGCCGTTCCGGTGCCGAAGCTGACGCGCCGCTACGACAAGGTCGAGAACTACACTGACCTGCCGGAGATCACGCTGAAGCAGATCGAGCACTTCTTCGAGCACTACAAGGATCTGGAGCCCGGCAAGTGGGTGAAGATCGCCGGCTGGCAGGACGTTACCGTCGCCAAGAAGATGATCCTGGAGGCCGTCGAGCGCTATCAGGCGAGCAAGAAGTAGGCGCTTCAATGCGCTCCGGCGCGCTCGAGCCTTGAAACGATATCCTCCGGGTCGCCGTCGATCCGGAGGATTTTCTTTCTCTGGGTGTCGCCGCTGACAAGACTCACGGCGGACTTTGCAACGCCGGCAGCCTTGGCGATCAGCGCCACCAGCGCCTTGTTTGCCTTGCCCTTGTCCGGCGGGTCGCTGACGCGGGCCTTGAGGTAGCGTTCGCCGTCGGCGCCGGTTTCCCAGCCGTCGATTGCATCGCGGCCGCCGTTCGGCGTCAGCCGCACCGTCAGGCGCACATGGTCGCCATGGCGGCGGAGCGCAGCGCCCGCCTGCTCGGTCACGGCGCCAGGAGGGCCGGTGCCAGCACGCTGCGGATCACCTGCTCCAGGAAGAACAGGATGACGAGCACGACGAGCGGCGAAAGGTCGACGCCGCCGAAATTCGGCAGGACGCGGCGGATCGGGCGGTAGATCGGCTCGGTCAGCTGGTAGAGCGAGCGACCGATGGTGGCGATCACCTGATTGTTCGCGTTGATGACGTTGAAGGCATAGAGCCAGGAGAAGATCGCCGAGGCGATCACCAGGAACCACGCTATGCTGATGATGAACAATAGGGTGTTGATGACCGCTATCATTGATGTCTCCAATTGGTTTCGTCTCGACATGTAGCCATTGCGCGCCCTGCCAGCAAGGCCGGGTGCCGGGCGGTGCGGCAACATGTTTAATGGCGCGGGGCCTGACGCCGCCGCGGCAAGCGTCCTTACGCCTCGTGGAAGATGCGCTCGAGGAAGGACGTCATCCAGAGGCGGAGCGCCGCATCGTGCAGGAGGCGCCCGTCGAGATGGGCACGGCCGACCTGCGCGCCCGGCAATTCGAAACGGTGCGCGCCGCGCACCACCCAGCGGTGCATCATGGCGAGCGTCAGTTCGCCGTGGAACTGGATGCCCCAGGCATTGTCGCCGTAGCGGAAGGCCTGGTTCTCGTAGTGATGGCCGGTGGCGAGCAGCGTCGCGTCCCGCGGCAGGTCGAAGCCTTCGCGATGGAACTGGTAGACCATGTCCGGCCAGGGCATCAGCGCCGCGCCTGCCTTCGTCGCCGCCAGCGGATACCAGCCGATCTCCGTCCAGCCCTCCGCATGGCCGAAGACCGTGCCGCCGAGGTTCTTCACCAGCATCTGCGCGCCGAGGCAGATGCCGAGGAAGGGGCGGTTCTCGGAAAGCGGCACGGAGAGCCAGTCGATCTCCGCGCGCACATAGGCCTCGTCGTCATTGGCGCTCATCGGCCCGCCGAAGACGACCGCGCCCGCATGGTGGGACAGCGTGGCGGGCAGCGGATCGCCAAGCACGGGACGGCGGATATCCAGCGCATGGCCCATCGCCTGGAGGATCTGCCCGACGCGGCCGGGACTGGAGGTCTCCTGGTGCAGGACGATCAGGACGGGGCGCTTGAGGCGCGGCTTGCGGGGAAAATCGAGCATGGCTCAGCCTTCGTCCGGTTCCTCCGGGCCCGTTGCGGCGCCCACCCGTTCGGCCACTTCCTGCCGCTTCATGATGCGCTCCCGGCCGGAGACGCCAAGCAGGTCCGCGATGCGCCAGATGGCGTGGTCCTCCATCTCGCTACGCTCGCCGTCGGCATAGACGATCTCCCAGAGCAGGCCGATCAGATCGACGCGCTGCTCCTCCGAAAGCTGGCGCTTCAGCTCCGAGGTGAAGCGGAAGAAATCGATCGCCTCGCTCTCGGCATCGGTGCCGGCGGCGACCAGCGCCTCGAGCTCGGTCTCGTCGAGGCCGTAGAAATCCTTCAGGCGGACCCGCAGCGCCTTCTTCTCGACGTCGAGGATCTTGCCGTCCGCTTCCATCACCTGGATGCAGAGCGCCATGACGGCGACCCGCGGATCGTCGGCGGCAAAGGCCGGTCTGTCACCACCGGAAAGGCTCGCCAGAAACTGCTGCAAGCGTTCGAACATTCAGTGTCGCCCCGTTCCTCAAGCCCTGGAATATTGCCGTTTCTTTCCGATCTTTGAAACCGACGCCGAAGCGACTTCGCTTCAGCTGGAAATGCTCTAGAACAAGCGGAAGCCGCTTGTCCCGTCCCGTTTGACCGCGCCTTCCTTGACGCCCGGATCGTCGGGCAGGCCGAAGAAGGGACGCTCTTCTTCCTCCGGGACCACCGCCTCCTTGATCGTTTCCGGCGTTACGTCCTTCACCGGCGCGGCCTCCACCACCGTGGCGACGACAACGGGCTTTTGCGCGACTTCCACCGTCTCGACCTTCGCCACCTCTTCAACCGGCGTGGCGGGCCTGCTCTCGATGGCGAGCGGCGGCAGGGTGCGGATGGCCTCGTCGACGGCGGCGGTCGAGCCTTCCTCGATCGGCCCGTCGAGCGGGCTGACGGGCGTCTTCCACTCGAAGGCGTCGAGGCGGCCGGTGACCGGCGAGACGGCCCGCCATTCCGGCGCCGTGATGCCGTCGGCCGTCCAGGCTGGATCGCGCGGTGCCTTCAGCGCCTGGTTCATCCAGTGGCGGATGCGGCCCTGGTCGCCCGTCTCGGCATCCTCGATGTCGGCGAGCAGCAGGAACGTGCTTTCGCGGGGCGACAGGCGCGCGGCGGCCTCGGCCTTGCTGCGGGCACGCGCGAAGTCGCGCGTTTCCAGCGCGGCTTCCGCCACGGCATGGAGCGCTTCGGCATTGTTCGGGCGCATCGCCTCGAGCTTTTCCGCCCGCTTCAGGCGGTCGGTCGCCGAATCGCCGCTGCGCGCGCGGACATAGAGCTTCGCGACATCGCCATGGGCCGTCGCCTTCCAGAGTTTTTCCAGGATGGCGGCGGCCTTGCGCAGGTTGTCCTCGCGCAGATAGGCCTTGGCAGCAATGAGGCCGGCGGGCACGAAGGTCTCGTCGAGCTTCAGCGCCTGCTGGGCGTCCTCGCGCGCGCCCTTCGGGTCGGCGTCGAGCCTTGCGGCGGCGCGGGCGGTGAGCAGCACGACCTTGCGGCGGGCATGCGTCTTCTTCTCCTCGGCCGAGCCGGAGCGGCCGTCGCCGAGAAGCTTCAACGCCTCGTCCCAGTCTCCGGCCTCGGAACGGTATTCCAATGCGGCTTCCGCCGCCCAAGGAAGCTGCGGCGCCTTTTCCGCGGCGCGTTCGGCATATTGCCGGGCCGCCTCGTTGGCGCCGAGCCGGCGGGCCTCCAGATAGAGGCCGCGCAGGCCGAGTTCGCGCGTTTCCGGATCGTCGGCCATCAGCTCGAATTTCCGGCGCGCGTCGTCGTAGCGGCCCTCGATCATCGCCGCCTGCGCTTCGAGCAGGTGGATGAGCGGCTCCTGGTCGGCGCTCAGAAGCCCCTTGGTGCGGCCCAGCATCTTCCGCGCGCCGGCGGCATCGCCGGCGCCGGCGGCGATCAGGCCGGTGGAGAGCGCCTGGTAGCCGCGGTCGCGCTTGCGGGCGCGGAAATAGCGCTGGATCGAGTGCGGCGAGGTCCAGACGACGCGCACGATCCACCAGGAGAACATCACGGCGGCGACCAGCGAGACGACGAGCGTGGCGGCGACCATCAGGCTCATGTCGGCCCGCTGGCCCTGCCAGATGATGGAGAGCTCGCCGGGGCGGTCGGCAAGCCAGGCGAAGCCGGCGGCAAGCGCGAGGACGAAGAGGGCGAAGACCAGAATGCGAATCATGAAGCCTCTCTCCTCAGCCCTGGTTGCCGGCGGTGCCGGTCGTGGTGCCGCCGGTCGTGCCGCTCAAGGCGCCGGAAACGACGGCGCCGATCAGGTCTTCCACGCTGACACGTTCGTCGAGCTTGCGCTTGTAGTCCGCCGCCGCGGCCTGGCCTTTCTCCGGCAGGGTCTGCCATTCGATCTGCGCGCCCTTGAAATCGCCGTTCTGCAGCTTGTTCTCGATGCGCGCGACCACCGCTTCCGGCGTATCGCCCTCGATGCTGCCGACAGGGCGCACGCGGATCGCCGAGGCGGCGCTCGCCATCAGGCGGTTGAAGATGCCCTGGTCGCCCTCCGGCTGGTGCACGGCGTCGAGAATGGCGTCGGCCGTCGCCTGGAAATCGCGCACGAGATCGGAGCGCGACGGCACGCCGACGGCGGCGTGTTCCCGCAGGCCCGGGAGGGAAGGATCCTCCGGCGAAATGCTGGCAAAGGCTTCCAGTTCGGCGAGATAGGGGCCGCCGCGGTCGATCGCCGTCTTCAGTGCGCTGGCGGCCACGGCCCGCGCCATTTCGATGTCGCTGCGCGGCTCGTCGAGCTTCTGCTCGGCGGCGGCAATGCGCTCGGTGAGCTGGCTTTCCGTCGTGCTGACCGCCTCGGTGGTGCGCGCGATGGCCTCGCGCAGCGCCGCAAGTTCCGTGGTCAGTCGCGCCACGTCGCCTTCGAGCTTGCTGACGGCTTCCGGGTTTGCAGCGGTGGCGCCCGCGCTTTCGCCTGCTGATTTTTCCAGTGCGGCGATCCGCGTCTCGATCGGCTGGAGGTCGACCGGGCTTGCGGCCGAGGTTTCGGCCAAGGTCTCGGACAGCCGCGTCTTCAACGCCTCCACCTCGTTCGTCAGGGTGGAAACGGCGTCGGATTCGCCCGCGCGGTCGGGCTCCAGCGTCGGCAGGTAGCCGCCATATTGCAGGCTTCCGGCGCCCAGGAGCGCGATCAGGCCGCCAAGGATGCCGGCCGCCAGCGTGCCGGCATTGCTGCGTTGCGGTGCCGGCGGTGTCGCGGCGCGCACCGGTTCCTCATAGGTCGTGCGTGCGGGCTCGACCGGCTCGGCCTTTTCCTCGGCGGGCTCGGCGGCGGTTTCGCCTGCCGCAGGTTCCGCCGTCACGGTTTCGGAGGCTTCCGAGGCCTGGCTTTCCGGCGTTTCGGCTTTTGCCGCTTCCTCGGCCGCCAGCGCCTCGTCGCTGACGGAAGCGGGGGTCGCCTCCAGGTCGATCGTCACGGGTTCTTCACCGGTCTTCTTGCGACGGGACGGGGTTTCCGGTTCCATGGCGACCTCCTCGCATTCATGTGCATTGCACTAAACCTAGACAGCGAAGCCAGCGAGGGAAAGACCCTTGCGGCAAATTCATCCGCCGTAGCCTGCCCCTAGAGCAGGTCCAGCAGGCTTTCCTCGTTGGGGGCGGAGGCGACGACGGTGGATGTGGCGAAGCGCTGCGGCACCGCCTTCGCGACATTCGCGCTCATGCAGAGCATCAGCGTCGACAGGAAGCGCTCGGGAATCTCCACGAGCGGGGAAAGCTTGAAGAAGGCCCGCGCGCTTTCGCCGGAATAGAACAGCACGGCATCCGGCACCGGCTTGAGAAGCGCGGTCTCCGTCTCCGTGCGCCGGGGGACGACGGGCACCATGCGGTAGGCTTCCACGGTGCGCAGCGGAATGCCGGCTTCGGTGAGGCGCGTTTCGAAGCCGCGGGCGCGCGGCACGCCGGCGAGATAGAGGATCGGTTCGGCCGGCATGCCGAAATCCCGGCAATGCGCGACGATCATGTCGGCGAGGTCCCTGCCGTTGCCGCCCGGGGTGAGCACGGTGCGGAAGCCTGCCGCACTGGCGGCGTTCGCCGAGGCCTGTCCGACCGAGAAGACCGTGGTCAGGAGGTGACGGTCGAGCGTATCGCCAAGATGGCCGAAGAGACGCGCCACCTCCGCACTGGTGATGGCGATGGCCGAATGCCGCTCCGCGAGCGCCGCCTTCACCGCGTCAAGATCGTGCTGGGGCCTCGACAGCGGCAGGCGGGCGGTCTCGTGGCCCAGCGCCGCGAGCTTGCGGGCGGTGCGGGCCGCCGTCTGTTCCGGGCGAAGGATGAGGACACGCACGCGGTTCAGCCCCAGCTTTCAAAGAAGCCCGCTCCCGCCTTCTCGCGGATCGCCTGTCCCGCCGCCTCGCCGAGCCGGCCGGCCTCGCCTGCCGGGCCGCTCGCCTCAATCTCGTGGTACCGGCTCCCGTCCGGCGTCAGGATCATGCCGTGGAACTGGAGATGCTCGCCCTCGACCGTCGCATAGCCGGCGATCGGCGTGCGACAGGAGCCGTCGAGCGTGGCAAGGAAGCCGCGCTCGCAGGTGACCGCCGCGCGCGTCACCCGGTCGTCGATGGCGGCGAGCAGGTCTTGCGTGCCCTTGTCGCCGACGCGGCTCTCGATACAGATCGCGCCCTGCGCCGGGGCGGGCGGGAAGGAGACGGGATCAAGGATTTCCGTCGGCACGTCGAGCTTGCCGAGGCGCTTCAGGCCGGCATAGGCGAGCAGCGTCGCATCCGCCTGGCCTTCGGCGAGCTTGCCAAGGCGGGTATCGACCTGGCCGCGGAAGACGATGACGTTGAGATCGGGCCGAAGATGCCGGATGAGTGCCTGGCGACGCAGCGAGGCGGAGCCGACGGTCGCGCCCTGCGGCAGGTCGAGGAGGCGGGCGACGCTGCGGCCGATGAACGCGTCGCGCACGTCCTCGCGCGGCAGGAAGGCGGAGAGGTGCAGACCTTCCGGCAGCTTCGTCGGCATGTCCTTTGAGGAGTGCACGGCAAAATCGAGCTCGCCGGAGGAAAGCTGCGCCTCGATCTCCTCGGTGAACAGGCCCTTGCCGCCGATCAGCGCCAGCGAGCGGTCGGTTATGCGGTCGCCCTTGGTCGAGAGCACGACGATCTCGAACATGTCTTCCGGCAGGCCATGCGCCGCCATCAGGCGCGAACGGGTCTCGTAGGCCTGGGCGAGCGCCAGCGGGCTGCCCCGCGTGCCGATCCTGAAAGGTTTTGTTTGCATCCGCCTTGATCCGTTGTTACCGGGATGTCTCGTAACCGGGTTTCCGGCCCATCGCAATCAATTCCCAAGTGCTACATGTCGTCCCATCTGACCATCCTGGGCATCGAAACGAGCTGCGACGAGACCGCTGCGGCCGTGGTCGCGCGCGATGCGGAGGGCAGGGGCGAGATCCTGGGCGAGGTGGTGCTGAGCCAGCTCGAAGAGCACAGCGCCTATGGCGGCGTGGTGCCGGAGATCGCCGCACGCGCCCATGTGGAAGCGCTCGACAGCCTGATTTCCGAGGCGCTGCTGCGGGCGGGGCGCTCACTTGACGATGTCGATGCCATTGCCGCGACGAGCGGGCCGGGGCTGATCGGCGGGCTCATCGTCGGGCTGATGACCGGCAAGGCGATCGCCCGGGCGACGGGCAAGCCGCTCTATGCCGTCAACCATCTGGAAGGCCATGCGCTGACGGCGCGGCTGACGGACGGGCTCTCCTTTCCCTATCTCATGCTGCTCGTCTCCGGCGGCCATACCCAGCTCGTCCTGGTGCGCGGCATCGACGACTACGAGCGCTGGGGCACCACGACCGACGACGCGCTGGGCGAAGCCTTCGACAAGACGGCCAAGCTGCTCGGCCTGCCCTATCCCGGGGGGCCGGCGGTGGAGCGCATGGCGAAGACGGGGAATCCGGAGCGGTTCACCTTCCCGCGGCCGCTCGTCGGCGAGGCGCGGCTCGATTTCTCCTTTTCCGGCCTCAAGACGGCGGTGCGGCAGGCTGCGCAGTCGATCGAGCCGGTGACGGAGCAGGACATCGCCGATATCTGCGCCTCCTTCCAGCGCGCCGTCTCGCGCACGCTGAAGGATCGCATCGGCCGCGGCCTCGAACGGTTCCGCACGCTTTTCCCGGATGTCGAGACGCCGGCGCTGGTCGTTGCCGGCGGGGTGGCGGCCAATGCGGAGCTGCGCGCGACCCTGCAGGTGCTGTGCGACAAGCAGAAATTCCGCTTCATCGCCCCGCCGCTGGCGCTGTGCACCGACAATGCATCCATGATCGCCTGGGCGGGGCTGGAGCGCATGGCGGCCGGCTTTGCGCCCGATGACCTTGCCGTCGCGCCGCGCTCGCGCTGGCCGCTCGACCGCGAGGCGGCGACGATCCTGGGATCCGGCAAGCGGGGAGCCAAGGCATGAGCACCACTCCGAGGATCGCCGTCATCGGCGCGGGTGCCTTCGGCACGGCGCTGGCGAGCGTGGCCGCGGCAAGCGGCGGCGATGCCACGCTGATCGGCCGCGATGCGGTGGCCGTCGACCTGATGCGCGCCTCGCGGCGCAACGAAAAGGCGCTTCCCGGCATCGACCTGCCGCCGACCCTTTCCTTCAGCGCCGATGCGGAGGCGATCCGCGGCGCCGGCATCGTTCTGTTCGCCATGCCCTCGCAGGCCCAGCGCGCGGCGGCACGCTCCCTTGCGGCCCTGCTGGCGCCGGGCATGGCCGTGGTGATCTGCGCCAAGGGCATGGAAAAGGGCACCGGACGGCTGCTGACGGAGGTTCTGGAAGAAGAGCTTCCGGGCCGCGAGATCGCAGTGCTCTCCGGCCCCGGCTTTGCCGCCGACATCGCGAAGGGCCTGCCGACGGCGATGGTGATCGCCGCGCGCACGGCCGAGACCGGCGCCTTGCTGGCGCAGGCCCTTTCCGGGCCGACCTTCCGGCTCTATCCCTCGACCGACCGCATCGGCGTGCAGCTCGGCGGCGCGCTGAAGAACGTGCTGGCGATCGCCTGCGGCATCATCGAGGGGGCCGAGCTTGGCGATTCGGCACGGGCGGCGCTGATTTCGCGCGGGCTTGCGGAACTGTCGCGCTTCGTCGCGGCCCATGGCGGGGAGGGCACCACGGTCACGGGGCTCTCCGGCCTCGGCGATCTCGTTCTGACGGGAACGAGCCACCAGTCGCGCAACCTGCGCTTCGGCATCGCGCTCGGCCGCCATGGCGATGCCGCCGGCTGGTCGGGCGATCTGGTGGAGGGCGCCTTCGCCGCCTCGGTCGCTTCCAGCGTCGCGGCTGAAAAGGGCATCGACATGCCGATCACCGATGCGGTCGCCCGCATCATCGATGGCAGTCTCGACGTGAAGACCGCCATCGGGCAGCTGATGACGCGCCCGATCACCCAGGAATGACACAGCGGCCAGGAACAGAAGGAAGGATCGTTTCATGCATTTCGCATTTCTCTGCCAGGACAAGCCCGGCGCGCTGCAGGTGCGCCTCGATACGCGCCCGGATCACCTCGCCTACCTGAACGGCCTCAATGCGGACGGCAAGCTCGCCTTCGCCGGCCCCTTCCTCGGCGATGACGGCAAGCCGACCGGCAGCCTCGTCGTGGTCAAGGCCGAGACGATCGAGGAGGCACGCCAGATCGCGGAGAACGATCCCTATGCCAAGGCCGGCCTCTTCGCTTCTGTCGAGGTGAAGGCCTGGAACTGGGTCTTCAACAATCCGGAGGCCTGATCCGCATGGCACACTGGCTCTACAAGTCCGAACCCTTCAAGTTCTCCTGGGAGAAGCTGAAGTCGAAAGGGGCGGCCGGCGAGGAATGGGACGGCGTGCGCAACTACCAGGCGCGCAACAACATGCGGGCCATGAAGATCGGCGACAAGGGCTTCTTCTACCACTCCAACGAGGGGCTGGAGATCGTCGGCATCACCGAGGTCTGCGGGCTGTCGCATCCCGATTCGACGGCCGGCGAGGACCCGCGCTGGGATTGCGTCGACATCCGCGCCGTGTGCGACATGCCGAGGCCCGTCTCGCTGAAGGACGTCAAGGCCAATCCGAAGCTCGCCAACATGTCGCTCGTCACCTCCATGCGCCTTTCGGTGCAGCCGGTGACCGAGGAAGAGTGGATCGAGGTCTGCCGCATGGGTGGTCTCGACAAGCCGCCGCGCTGATGGTTCGGCGCCGTATCGCGCGTTCGGGAAACCGGCGCCATGGAGCGATGCTCCGGTGAAGACGGATCCCGAGGTCTTCATCCGCGACAATACGGGCGTGCTCTCCCCGCCGCATGTGCCGGAGGTGACGCTGCATCTTGCCACCGAGGCGCATGACCTCTGGCTGAAGACCGAGGAGGAGCTGGAGGAGATCGGCCTGCCGCCGCCCTTCTGGGCCTTCGCCTGGGCGGGCGGGCAGGGGCTTGCCCGCCATGTGCTGGACCATCCGGCACTGGTGGCCGGAAAGTCGGTGCTGGATTTTGCCAGCGGTTCCGGCCTTGTCGGCATCGCGGCGCGGCTTTCGGGCGCTGCGCCGGTGCTTGCTGCGGATATCGATCCCTGGAGCAAGACCGCGATCCGCCTGAACGCCGCCCTGAACGGCGTCGACCTTGCCCATACGGCCGAAGACATGGTCGGCCGGGACGAGGGCTGGGATGTCGTGCTGGCCGGCGACGTCTTCTATGACCGCGGCTTTGCGGACGTGCTCATTCCCTGGTTCTCCGCCCTTGCTGCCCGGGGCGCCCTGGTGCTCGTCGGCGATCCCGGCCGGGCCTATTGCCCGCGCGAGCGCATGGAGGCGCTCGCCACCTACACGGTGCCGGTGACGCGGGCGCTGGAGGACAGCGAGGTCAAGAAGACGACGGTCTGGCGCTTCGGCGCGAGCCCGGCAAAAGCGTGAGGCTTTTTCCCGCTATCAAAAGCCGGGGCGGATGACGCAGACGCCGGCTTCCCACGAACATCCGTCCTGGCCCGGCGTCACCACGATGACCTTCGGCCCGCGGTTTTCGACGAAGGGGGCATCGATCAGGTCGTCGTAATAGCGATCCCGGTCGATATGGAAATAGATGCCGTTGCCCGGGTCGCGATAGGCCGAGAGGGCGCCGCCATAGAAATTGCGGTCCTTGCGCCAATGGCGATCGTGATGCCGCTCCACCCGGCGGTCGTCGCGGTAGCGCTCGCGCGGGCGCCAGTCGCGGTGCTCGCGCCGCTCGATGCTGCGGCCGATGAAGCTGCCGTTCGACCAGTCCGCGTCGGAATTGTCCGACCAGCCGATATCGGGGCTGCGGTCGCGGGCCGCGGCGGCCGTCATGCCGCCGGCTGCGAGGGCGACCGCAAGCGCTAGAACTTTGGTCGCATGGGACGCTGAAAACAGAGTCATTCTGTCCTGCCTTCCGGATTACGCTTAACAGATCCTTAACGGCAAGATGGGGCAGCGGCCGGCAAAAGTCACGGATTTGGTTATGAATTTTCCCGTTATCGTTAATTGGCGGACCGCGTCCCGGGATGGCACAAAAGCGGCAGGCCGCTTAATCGATTAAATTCATTTTGCACTGCAATGAGGCTTGTGGTTCCGCTTTCCGGTGATTAAACGTCGCAATCACTGCATTGTGCACAACATACTGCAATTCCGGAGAAAATTTGTCCAGTTTATGGCTCTCCGGGGTTCCGTGAGGTTCAGATGGCGAATGTCACTCGAAGCCGGCCGCTCTCGCCGCATCTCCAGGTCTACAAGCCGATCCCGACGATGGTCATGTCCATCGTGCATCGCATAACCGGTGCCGCCCTTTACTTCGGCACGGTGCTCGTTGCCTGGTGGCTAATCGCCGCCGCCTCGGGCGAGGCCTATTTCGACTGGGTCAACTGGTTCTTCGGCACGCTGATCGGCCGCCTCGTGCTCTTCGGCTATACCTGGGCGCTGATGCAACACATGCTGGGCGGCCTTCGCCACTTCATGTGGGACATGGGCCACGGCTACGAGAAGCATTTCGCCACCAGGCTCGCCCTTCTGACCCCGGTCGTCTCCGTCGCCCTGACGGTGCTGATCTGGATCGTCGGCTATCTGGCCCGCTGAGGAGAGTTTCATGGATATGCGCACCCCTCTCGGCAAGGTTCGCGGCCTCGGCTCGGCAAAGGACGGTACGGAGCATTTCTGGCGCCAGCGCCTGACGGCCGTCGCCAACGTTCCGCTTCTCCTGTTCTTCGTCGGCTTCCTGATCTGCTATAACGGCGCTTCCTATGCGGAGGTGACGGCAGCGCTGTCGCACCCGATCGTCGCCGTCCTCATGGGCCTCGTTGTCGTCTCCGGCCTCATCCACATGAAGCTCGGCATGCAGGTCATCATCGAGGACTACGTGCATGCGGAAGGCGTGAAGATCGCGCTCCTCATGCTCAATACCTTCTTCGCGATCCTGGTCGGCGGACTCTGTCTTTTCGCCGTCCTCAAAATCGCTTTCGCAGGATAATCCATCATGGCAGCGATCTCCTCCCCGGCGGCCAACGGCAAGGCCTATAATTACGTGGACCATTCCTTCGACGTGATCGTCGTCGGCGCCGGCGGCGCGGGCCTGCGCGCCACGCTCGGCATGGCCGAGCAAGGCCTCAAGACGGCCTGCATCACCAAGGTCTTCCCGACGCGTTCGCACACCGTCGCCGCCCAGGGCGGCATCGCGGCCTCGCTCAGGAACATGACGCCGGACAGCTGGCAGTGGCATCTCTACGACACCGTCAAGGGTTCCGACTGGCTCGGCGACGTCGACGCCATGCAGTATCTCACCATGGAAGCGCCGAAGGCGGTCTATGAGCTGGAGCATTACGGCGTGCCCTTCTCGCGCAACGAAGAGGGCAAGATCTACCAGCGCCCGTTCGGCGGCCACATGCAGAACTATGGCGAGGGCCCGCCGGTGCAGCGCACCTGCGCGGCCGCCGACCGTACCGGCCACGCCATCCTGCACACGCTCTACGGCCAGTCGCTGCGCAACAATGCGGAATTCTTCATCGAATATTTCGCGCTCGACCTGATCATGTCGGCCGACGGCCGCTGCACCGGCGTCGTCGCCTGGAACCTCGACGACGGCACGATCCATCGCTTCGCGGCCAAGATGGTGGTGCTGGCGACCGGTGGTTACGGCCGCGCCTATTTCTCGGCCACCTCGGCCCACACCTGCACGGGCGACGGCGGCGGCATGATCGCCCGCGCCGGCCTGCCGCTGCAGGACATGGAGTTCGTGCAGTTCCACCCGACCGGCATCTACGGCGCCGGCTGCCTCATCACCGAGGGCGCCCGCGGCGAAGGCGGCTATCTTGTCAACTCGGAAGGCGAGCGCTTCATGGAGCGTTATGCGCCGTCGGCGAAGGACCTCGCTTCGCGCGACGTCGTCTCGCGCTGCATGACGATGGAAATCCGCGAAGGCCGCGGCGTCGGCAAGAACAAGGACCACATCTTCCTGCATCTCGACCACCTCGATCCGGCGGTTCTGCACGAGCGCCTGCCCGGCATTTCCGAGAGCGCGAAGATCTTCGCCGGCGTCGACGTGACGCGCGAGCCGATCCCGGTCCTGCCCACCGTCCACTACAATATGGGCGGCATTCCCACGAATTACTGGGGCGAGGTGCTGAACGCCGACGGCCAGAACCCGGAGCGCATCGCGCCCGGCCTGATGGCGGTTGGCGAGGCGGGCTGTGCCTCGGTGCACGGCGCCAACCGCCTCGGCTCCAACTCGCTGATCGACCTCGTGGTCTTCGGCCGTGCCGCCGCGATCCGCGCCGGCCAGGTGATCGACCGCAACGAGGCGGTGCCGGCGCTCGACATTGCCGCCTGCGACCGGATCATGGATCGCTTCGATCGCCTGCGGAACGCCAATGGCGGCACGCCGACGGCAGTGCTGCGCGACAAGATGCAGCGCACCATGCAGGAAGACGCCGCCGTGTTCCGTACCCAGGAATCGCTGGAAAGCGGCTGCAAGCGCATGACGGCGATCTGGAAGGAAATGCCGGACATCAAGGTCACCGACCGTTCGATGATCTGGAACTCCGACCTCGTCGAGACGCTGGAGCTGGAGAACCTGATGGCGAACGCCATCACCACCGTCTACGGCGCCGAGGCCCGCAAGGAGAGCCGCGGCTCGCATGCCCGCGAGGACTATGCGACCGGTCCGCTCGGCGGCCGCGACGACGTCAACTGGCGCAAGCACACGCTCGCCTGGGTGAACGAGGCGGGCGACGTGACGCTCGACTATCGCCCTGTTCATACCGACCTTATCGCGGACGGGATCGATCCCAAGAAGATCGAGCCCAAGGCCCGCGTCTACTGATCCCGAGGAGAACAGGACATGGTTGAACTCGCTCTCCCGAAAAACTCGCAGCTGACCGAGGGCAAGGTCTGGCCGAAGCCGGCCGGCGCCACCAACACCCGTGAGTTCCGCATCTACCGCTGGAACCCCGATGACGGCAAGAACCCGTCGGTCGACACGTTCTACATCGACGTCGACGACTGCGGCCCGATGGTGCTCGACGCGCTGCTCTACATCAAGAACAAGATCGACCCGACGCTGACGCTGCGTCGCTCGTGCCGCGAGGGCATCTGCGGCTCCTGCGCCATGAATATCGACGGCACCAACACGCTCGCCTGCACCAAGGGCATGGACGAGATCAAGGGTGCGGTGAAGGTCTATCCGCTGCCGCATATGCCGGTCGTCAAGGACCTCGTTCCCGACCTCACGAACTTCTACGCCCAGCACCGCTCGATCGAGCCCTGGCTGAAGACCGTGTCGCCGACGCCGGCGAAGGAGTGGAAGCAGAGCCATGAGGATCGCCTCAAGCTGGACGGCCTCTACGAGTGCATCCTGTGCGCCTGCTGCTCGACCTCCTGTCCGAGCTATTGGTGGAACGGCGACCGCTATCTCGGCCCGGCGGTCTTGCTCCAGGCCTATCGCTGGCTGATCGACAGCCGCGACGAGGCCACCGGCGAGCGCCTCGACAATCTGGAAGACCCCTTCCGTCTCTACCGCTGCCATACGATCATGAACTGCGCCCAGGCCTGCCCGAAGGGCCTCAACCCGGCCAAGGCGATCGGCGAAATCAAGAAGATGCTGGTCGAGCGCCGGCTCTGACCCATATGATGGACATTCACGAAACGTGAGGAGGCGGCCCGACTATTCGGGCCGTTTCGTCTTGATTCGTGCGGGCGATTCACGTTAATTCGGCGGGAATTGCTGCACGGCAGCAGTATCGGGCAGATATCGGGAGTAACGACATGCGGATTCACCATGTGGCAGGCGGGCTGATGATGGCGCTTGCTCTGGCCGGTTGCCAGCGAACCTCGATGGACAGCGTCAATACGCAGCAGAACATCACGCCGCTGGAGGCCCAGCCGATCGGCACCGTCTCCTCCAGCCAGTTGCCCGACCCCACGACCGACACCTCGCAGTTCCCGGAAAAGCCGGCGACCGACACGGCGATGGCGACGACGGGCACCGGAACGGGCGATACGGCAGCGGCGACGGCGCTCGACGTCACCAAGGAATCCATGGTCGGCAACTGGCGGGTGGCGAGCGGCCCGTCCTCCTGCGACATGTTCCTGACGCTCACCAATCTCGGCAGCGGCTCGCGCGGCGGCACGCGCGGTTGCGCGGGCGAACTGACGACGATGGGCTCCTGGGAGGTCGCCGGCAAGCAGGTCGTGCTGAAGGACCGCAACGGCAACGCCATCGCCCGGCTTTACAAGACGGCCGATGCCCGTTTCGACGGCTCGACCAATTCCGGCCAGCCCGTCAGCCTTTCACGCTGATCCCGTCCTTTCGACACCGACACGGATAAAAGCCGCCCATGGGCAAGGATTGGGACAGCGGGTCGACCCATCCGGATCACGGCGTTTCGGATAGGCTGCAGGCCCTTGTCGCGAGCGGCGAGCTGAAGCCGGATCCGGCGCAGAGGGCCATGGCCGCGCGCTTCGACAGGCTGCTGCTTGACCTTCACGCCCAGCGTCCGGCGCGCAAGTCGAGCGCGCTCGGCTGGCTCTTCGCCTCCCGCAAGCCCGCGACGGTCAGCGCCCCCAAGGGGCTCTACATCCATGGCGGCGTCGGGCGTGGCAAGACCATGCTGATGGACATGTTCTTCGAGCTGGCGCGGGTCAAGCGCAAGCGGCGGGCGCATTTCCATGAATTCATGGCCGATGTGCACGAGCGCATCCACAAGCACCGCCAGAAGCTGAAGGCCGGCGAGACGAAGCAGGCCGATCCCGTGCCGCCGGTGGCGGAAAGCCTCGTCGAGGAGGCGCGCCTCCTCTGCTTCGACGAGTTCTCCGTGACGGATATCGCCGATGCGATGATCCTGTCGCGTCTCTTCGGAGAGCTTTTCCAGCGCGGCTGCATCCTTGTTGCGACGTCCAATGTCGAGCCGGACAACCTCTACAGGGACGGCCTCAACCGCAGCCTCTTCCTGCCCTTCGTCGATCTCCTGAAGCGCCATGTCGAGATCGTGCCGCTCGATTCCCTGACCGACTATCGCATGGAGAAGGACAGCGGCCTGCCGGTGTTCCGCCATCCGCTCGGCGTCGAAGCCGACATGGCGATGGAGGCGGCCTGGCGGCGCGAGACCGTAGGCAGGCCGGCGGCGGCCAAGACGATTGCCTTCCGGGGCCGCAGCATCCCCGTGCCGCGGGCGGCGGGGCGCGTTGCGCGCTTCTCCTTCTCCGACCTTTGCGAAAAGCCGCTGGGCGCGGCCGACTATCTCGAAATCCTCGCGCATTACGACACGCTCTTCGTCGATCACATTCCCCTGCTCGGCGCGGAGAAGCGCAACGAGACGAAACGCTTCATCAATCTCGTCGACACGATCTACGATCATCGCGCGCGGCTCTTCGCCTCCGCGGCGGCGGCGCCGGAAAACCTGCTTGTCACCCGCAAGGGCACGGAAGGTTTCGAGTTCGACCGCACGGTCTCGCGCCTCATCGAGATCCGCAGCACGGAATATCTTGCCGATCACAAGGCCCGCTACGAAGAGGATGTGACGAAAGCGTGACGGAAATTCTTACGTTTACGTAAGATATTTTGTATCTAACCGATTGAAAAACTTCGATCCGAAAGTATGTGTTGAATTTTTAGGCGGACAAGCGTAAGCCCTTGCGCCGAAAGGTCCCGCAATTGCGACATTGGGGGCCTGTTGATCGGAGCAAGAGGAAGCTTTCATGGCCCGCAAGAAGATCGCACTTATTGGTTCTGGAATGATCGGTGGCACGCTGGCGCATCTGGCCGGCCTGAAGGAACTGGGCGACATCGTCCTCTTCGACATTGCCGACGGCATTCCGCAGGGCAAGGGCCTCGATATCGCCCAGTCCTCGCCGGTCGAGGGCTTCAACGCCTCGCTGACGGGCGCCAGCGATTACGCCGCCATCGAAGGCGCGGACGTCTGCATCGTCACCGCCGGCGTTGCCCGCAAGCCCGGCATGAGCCGCGACGATCTTCTCGGCATCAACCTCAAGGTCATGGAACAGGTCGGCGCCGGCATCAAGAAATATGCCCCGAACGCCTTCGTCATCTGCATCACCAACCCGCTCGACGCGATGGTCTGGGCGCTGCAGAAGTTCTCGGGCCTGCCGAAGAACATGGTCGTCGGCATGGCCGGCGTGCTGGACTCGGCCCGCTTCCGCCTCTTCCTCTCCGAAGAATTCAAGGTCTCCGTCCAGGACGTCACCGCCTTCGTTCTCGGCGGCCACGGCGACACGATGGTGCCGCTTGCCCGCTACTCCACGGTCGCCGGCATCCCGCTGACCGACCTCGTCAAGATGGGCTGGGTCACCAAGGAACGCCTGGAAGAAATCATCCAGCGCACCCGTGACGGCGGCGCCGAGATCGTCGGCCTGCTCAAGACCGGCTCGGCCTACTACGCCCCGGCCGCTTCGGCGATCGAGATGGCCGAGTCCTACCTGAAGGACAAGAAGCGTGTCCTGCCCTGCGCGGCCTATCTTTCAGGCCAGTACGGCGTGAAGGACATGTATGTCGGCGTACCCACCGTCATCGGCGCCGGCGGCGTCGAGCGTATCGTCGAGATCGACCTCAACAAGGCCGAGCAGGAAGCCTTCGACAAGTCCGTCGGCGCCGTTGCCGGCCTTTGCGAAGCCTGCATCAACATCGCGCCTTCGCTGAAGTAATCCCGGTATCCAGACAGGATTTTCCCCATGAACATTCATGAATATCAGGCCAAGGCTCTGCTCAAGAGCTTTGGCGCTCCGGTCGCCGAAGGCGTCGCGATCTTCTCCGCCGACGAGGCGGAGGCGGCTGCGAAGTCGCTTCCCGGCCCGCTCTACGTGGTCAAGAGCCAGATCCATGCAGGCGGCCGCGGCAAGGGCAAGTTCAAGGAGCTCGGTCCCGATGCCAAGGGCGGCGTCCGCCTCGCCTTCTCGGTGGAGGAAGCCAAGGCCCACGCCAAGGAAATGCTCGGCAACACGCTCGTCACCGCGCAGACCGGCGAGGCCGGCAAGCAGGTGAACCGCCTCTATATCGAGGACGGCGCCGACATCGACCGCGAACTCTATCTCTCGCTGCTCGTCGACCGTTCCGTCGGCCAGGTCGCCTTCGTCGTCTCGACGGAAGGCGGCATGGATATCGAGGCCGTCGCCCATGACACGCCGGAGAAGATCGTCACCGTCGCGATCAACCCGGAAACCGGCGTCACCGCCGACAACCTGGCGACGCTGACCGCAGCCCTGAAGCTCGAAGGCGAAGCCAAGGCCGACGCCGAAAAGCTCTTCCCGATCCTCTACAAGGCCTTCGTCGAGAAGGACATGAGCCTGCTCGAGATCAACCCGCTGATCGTCATGAAGAACGGCCGCATGCGCGTCCTCGACGCCAAGGTCTCCTTCGACGGCAACGCGCTGTTCCGCCACGACGACATCCGGGCGCTGCGCGACGAGACCGAAGAGGACGCCAAGGAGATCGAGGCTTCCAAGTGGGACCTCGCCTATGTGGCGCTTGACGGCAATATCGGCTGCATGGTCAACGGCGCGGGCCTTGCCATGGCGACGATGGACATCATCAAGCTCTACGGCAAGGAGCCGGCGAACTTCTGCGACGTCGGCGGCGGCGCGGGCAAGGAGAAGGTCGCGGCAGCCTTCAAGATCATCACGGCCGACCCGAAGGTCGAGGGCATCCTCGTCAACATCTTCGGCGGCATCATGAAGTGCGACGTCATCGCCGAAGGCGTGGTCGCAGCCGTGCAGGAAGTCGGCCTCAAGGTTCCGCTGGTCGTTCGTCTCGAAGGCACGAATGTCGAGCTTGGCAAGAAGATCCTGAACGAATCGGGCCTGGCGATCACCGCCGCCGACGATCTGGACGACGCCGCCAAGAAGATCGTTGCCGCGGTCAACGGCTAACTGAAGGACCTGACCTCATGTCGATTCTCGTCAACAAGAACACCAAGGTCCTCGTTCAGGGCCTGACCGGCAAGACCGGCACCTTCCACACCGAGCAGGCGCTCGCCTACTACGGCACGCAGATGGTCGGCGGCATCCACCCGAAGAAGGGCGGCGAAACCTGGACCGGCTCGAAGGGCGAAAGCCTGCCGATCTTCGCCTCCGTCGCCGAGGGCAAGGAAAAGACCGGCGCCGACGCCTCCGTGATCTACGTTCCGCCGGCAGGCGCCGCGGACGCGATCATCGAGGCGATCGATGCGGAAATCCCGTTCATCACCTGCATCACCGAGGGCATCCCGGTCGCCGACATGGTGCGCGTCAAGGCGCGCCTCGACCGTTCCTCCTCGCGCCTGCTCGGCCCGAACTGCCCGGGCATCCTGACGCCGGAAGAGTGCAAGATCGGCATCATGCCGGGCTCGATCTTCCGCAAGGGTTCGGTCGGCATCGTCTCGCGCTCCGGCACGCTGACCTATGAAGCCGTGTTCCAGACCTCCAACGAAGGCCTCGGCCAGACCACGGCCGTCGGTATCGGCGGCGACCCGGTCAAGGGCACCGAGTTCATCGACGTCCTGGAGATGTTCCTCGCCGACGACGCCACGACCTCGATCATCATGATCGGCGAAATCGGCGGCTCGGCCGAGGAAGATGCGGCGCAGTTCCTCATCGACGAGGCCAAGAAGGGCCGCAAGAAGCCGATGGCCGGCTTCATCGCGGGCCGCACGGCCCCGAAGGGCCGCACCATGGGCCATGCCGGCGCCGTCGTTTCCGGCGGCAAGGGCGATGCGGAATCCAAGATCGCGGCGATGGAGGCGGCGGGCATCCGCGTTTCGCCTTCGCCGGCCCGTCTCGGCAAGACGCTGGTCGAAGTCCTCAAGGGCTGAGAAACGAAAATGGGGTGGGCCGGCTGAAAATGCCGGCCGATCCGTCTCTTCCCGGCGTCATGCCGGGCGGCAAGCCGGGGGAAAGCCCGGTCAACACGATCGTTCGGGAGGCGGGCGCGGCGCCCGCGAAACACCATGGCACGACAAGACGCCAACGAACAATTCCTGGCCACGTCCTTCCTCGACGGGGCGAACGCAGCCTATATCGAGCAGCTCTACGCGAAGTACGAGGCCGATCCCGCCTCGCTCGGCGAGGAATGGCGGGCCTTCTTCAAGGCCCTCGAAGACCAGCCCTCCGACATCGTGAAGGCCGCGAAGGGCGCCTCGTGGAAGCGCGCGAACTGGCCGATTGCCGCCAATGGCGAGCTCGTTTCGGCGCTCGACGGCAACTGGGGCGTGGTCGAGAAGGTGCTGGAGAAGAAGGTGCAGGCGAAGGCCGAGGCCGTCGCCGCCCAGACCGGCGCGCCCGTCAACCAGGCCGACGTCAACCAGGCGACGCGCGATAGCGTGCGCGCCATCATGATGATCCGCGCCTACCGCGCGCGCGGCCACCTGCACGCCAAGCTCGACCCGCTCGGCCTTGCCGTTCCCGTCGAGGATTATAACGAGCTCTCGCCCTCGAACTACGGTTTCGAGGAGAAGGATCTCGACCGCAAGATCTTCATCGACAACGTGCTTGGCCTCGAATATGCGAGCGTGCGCGAAATGGTCGAGATCCTGGAGCGCACCTATTGTTCGACGATCGGCGTCGAGTTCATGCATATCTCCAACCCGGAAGAGAAGGGCTGGATCCAGGAGCGCATCGAAGGCCCGGACAAGGGCGTCGACTTCACGCCCGAGGGCAAGAAGGCGATCCTGCAGAAGCTGATCGAGGCGGAAGGCTTCGAGCAGTTCATCGACGTCAAGTACAAGGGCACCAAGCGCTTCGGCCTCGACGGCGGCGAATCCCTCATCCCGGCGCTGGAGCAGATCATCAAGCGCGGCGGCCAGCTCGGCCTGAAGGAAATCGTGCTCGGCATGGCCCACCGCGGCCGCCTCAACGTGCTCACCAACGTGATGGCAAAGCCCCACCGCGCCGTCTTCCACGAATTCAAGGGCGGCTCCTACGCGCCGGACGACGTGGAAGGTTCGGGCGACGTGAAGTACCACCTCGGCGCTTCCTCGGACCGCGAGTTCGACGGCAACAAGGTGCACCTGTCGCTGACCGCCAACCCCTCGCACCTTGAAATCGTCAACCCGGTCGTCATGGGCAAGGCCCGCGCCAAGCAGGACCAGATGGCGACGGTCTTCGAGGGCGACATCATCCCGCTGCGCGAGCGTGTCAAGGTCATGCCGCTGCTCTTGCATGGCGATGCGGCCTTCGCGGGCCAGGGCGTCGTTGCCGAAATCCTCGGCCTTTCGGGCCTGCGCGGCCACCGCGTCGCCGGCACGGTGCATGTCATCATCAACAACCAGATCGGCTTCACCACCAACCCGGCCTTCTCGCGCTCCTCGCCCTATCCGTCGGATGTGGCGAAGATGATCGAGGCGCCGATCTTCCATGTGAACGGCGATGATCCGGAAGCGGTGACCTACGCGGCCAAGGTTGCGACCGAATTCCGCATGAAGTTCCACAAGCCGGTCGTTCTCGACATCTTCTGCTACCGCCGCTTCGGTCACAACGAAGGCGACGAGCCGGCGTTCACGCAGCCGAAGATGTACAAGGCGATCCGCGCCCACAAGACCGTGGTCAACCTCTACGGTGCGCGCCTTATTGCCGAGGGCGTGATCAGCGAGGGCGAATTCGAGAAGATGAAGGCCGACTGGCGCGCCAACCTCGAGACGGAATTCGAGATCGGCCAGTCCTACAAGCCGAACAAGGCCGACTGGCTGGACGGCGTCTGGTCGGGCCTGCGCTCGGCCGACAACCAGGACGAACAGCGCCGCGGCAAGACGTCCGTGCCGATGAAGCAGCTCAAGGAGGTCGGCCGCAAGATCGCGACGATCCCGGAAGGCTTCAAGGCCCACAAGACCATCCAGCGGTTCATGGACAACCGCATGCAGATGGTCGAGACGGGCGAGGGCATCGACTGGGCGATGGCGGAAGCGCTCGCTTTCGGCACGCTCTGCGTCGAGGGCACGAAGATCCGCCTTTCCGGCCAGGATTGCGAACGCGGCACCTTCTCGCAGCGCCACTCGGTGCTCTACGATCAGGAGACCGAGGATCGCTACATCCCGCTCGCCAACCTCTCGCCGACCCAGGCGCGCTACGAGGTCATCAACTCGATGCTCTCGGAAGAAGCGGTGCTCGGTTTCGAATACGGCTATTCGCTGGCCCGTCCGAACGCGCTGACCCTCTGGGAAGCCCAGTTCGGCGACTTCGCCAACGGCGCGCAGGTCGTCTTCGACCAGTTCATCTCTTCGGGCGAGCGCAAGTGGCTGCGCATGTCCGGCCTCGTCTGCCTCCTGCCGCACGGCTATGAGGGCCAGGGTCCGGAGCACTCCTCCGCCCGCCTCGAGCGCTGGCTGCAGATGTGCGCCGAGGACAACATGCAGGTCGCCAATGTCACGACGCCGGCGAACTACTTCCACATCCTGCGCCGCCAGGTGAAGCGCGACTTCCGCAAGCCGCTGATCATGATGACGCCGAAGTCCCTGCTGCGCCACAAGCGCGCCGTCTCCTCGCTTTCGGAAATGGCGGGCGAAAGCTCGTTCCACCGCCTGCTCTGGGACGATGCCGAGGTCATCAAGGACGGCCCGATCAAGCTGCAGAAGGACGCCAAGATCCGTCGCGTCGTGATGTGCTCGGGCAAGGTCTACTACGACCTCCTCGAAGAGCGCGAGAAACGCGGCATCGACGACGTCTACCTCCTGCGCCTGGAACAGCTCTATCCGTTCCCGGCCAAGGCGCTGATCAACGAATTGTCGCGCTTCCGCAATGCCGAGATGGTCTGGTGCCAGGAAGAGCCCAAGAACATGGGCGCCTGGGCCTTCATCGACCCCTATCTCGAATGGGTGCTCGCCCATATCGACGCCAAGTACCAGCGTGTGCGCTATACCGGCCGTCCGGCCGCCGCCTCGCCGGCGACGGGCCTGATGTCGAAGCACCTTGCGCAGCTCGCCGCCTTCCTCGAAGACGCGCTGGGCGGTTGATCCGCCCGGCAGTTTTTCGCGCAATTCCGGACGGAAAACCGCTTCACACTTTTCCTGGAATTGCTTCAGTAACCGCGACAAAGATATAACGAACGGAACTCAACTCATGGCTACCGAAATCCGCGTCCCGACTCTGGGCGAATCCGTCAGCGAAGCGACCGTCGGCACCTGGTTCAAGAAGGTCGGCGACGTCATCAAGGCCGACGAGCCGCTCTGTGAGCTCGAAACCGACAAGGTGACGATCGAAGTGCCGGCGCCGGCCGCCGGCGTGCTGTCGGAAATCACCGCCGCTGCCGGCGACACGGTCGCCCCGGGCGGCCTGCTCGGCCAGATCTCCGAAGGCGCATCCGCCGGTGCCGCGGCGCCGGCCGCCGCCGAAAAGGTGGAGAAGGCCGCTGCTGCCGCGCCCGCCGCCGAGGCCAAGCCCGCTGCCGGTGCCTCGGCCATGCCGGCCGCTCCGGCCGCTGCCAAGATGCTCGCCGAAAACAACCTCTCGGCCGATCAGGTCGACGGGTCCGGCAAGCGCGGCCAGGTGCTGAAGGGCGACGTCATCGCCGCCGTCGCCAAGGGCATCACGGCCTCCACGGCCGCTGCCGCCGAGCCGGCCAAGGTCGTCGCCCGCGCGCCGTCCTCCGAGGCCGATGCGCCGCGCGAAGAGCGCGTGAAGATGACGCGCCTGCGCCAGACGATCGCCAAGCGCCTGAAGGACGCCCAGAACACCGCAGCCATGCTGACCACCTACAACGAGGTGGACATGTCGGCCGTGATGGACCTGCGCAACCGCTACAAGGACCTCTTCGAGAAGAAGCACGGCGTCAAGCTCGGCTTCATGGGCTTCTTCACCAAGGCCGTCACCCACGCGCTGAAGGAGCTGCCGGCGGTCAATGCCGAGATCGACGGCACGGACATCATCTACAAGAACTACTGCCACATCGGCGTCGCCGTCGGCACGGACAAGGGCCTCGTCGTCCCGGTCGTGCGCGATGCCGACCAGATGGGCATTGCCGCGATCGAGAAGGAAATCGGCCGCCTCGGCAAGGCTGCCCGGGACGGCGAACTCTCCATGGCCGACATGCAGGGCGGCACCTTCACCATCTCGAACGGCGGCGTCTACGGTTCGCTGATGTCCTCGCCGATCCTCAACGCCCCGCAATCCGGCATCCTCGGCATGCACAAGATCCAGGAGCGTCCGGTCGTCGTCGGTGGCCAGATCGTCATCCGCCCGATGATGTATCTCGCGCTCTCCTACGACCACCGCATCGTCGACGGCAAGGAAGCCGTGACCTTCCTCGTGCGCGTCAAGGACAGCCTGGAAGATCCGGAACGCCTCGTTCTCGATCTCTGAGCGGAGACCCCCATGGAGGCGGCAGCGTCAGCGTCTTCGCCCATGCTCGTGCTTCTGGCATTGAGCGTGGCGCTGCTCGTCTTCCATATCGGGCTCCAGGGCATGCTCTCGACACGGGAGCTTGGCTCCGTCTGGAATGCCGGCCCGCGCGATGAGCCGCGGCAGCCGGCCGGCCTGGTCGCCGGACGCGCCGCGCGCGCGTCGGCGAATTTCCGGGAGACCTATCCGGCCTTCGTCGCGCTCGCCCTGGCGCTTGCCATCGCGGGCGACCCGGCGGGCTGGGGGCTTGCCGGCGCATGGTTGTGGTTCGTCGCCCGGCTCGTCTATCTTCCGCTCTATCTTGCAGGCGTACCCTATATCCGCTCGCTCGTCTGGACCGTCGCTTTGGTGGGGCTCGCGGTCATGGCGGGCGCGATCATCCTCCAGGAGGCAGGCATTCCATGAGCAACTATCTCCTCGAACTCGCCTCGCTGATGGCGATCTTCGCCTTCGCCATCGTCTCGCCCGGCGCGGATCTCGCCATGGTGATGCGCCAGTCGATCGTGCATGGGCGGCGTGCGGCGATCGTCACGTCCTTCGGCATCGGCACGTCGCTGATGTTCCATGTCGCCTACACGATCCTCGGCCTCGGCCTCCTCATTTCCCAGTCGATCTACCTCTTCAACATCGTGAAGTGGTGCGGCGTCGCCTATCTCGTCTACATCGGCATCAAGGCGCTCAGGGCCGGCAAGGCCGACATTTCCGTCGAGACGGTGAAGGGCGGCGAAGACGGCAAGGGCGGGCAATCGGCATTGCGCGCCTTCGGCCTCGGCTTCCTCGCCAATGCGCTGAACCCCAAGCCGGTCTTCTTCTTCCTGTCGATTTTCTCCACGGTCGTCAGCGCCCATACGCCGATCGCCATCAAGTTCGGCTACGGCCTCGTCATGGCCACCTGCCTCATCGTCTGGTTCGTCGGCGTCTCGCTCTTCATGACGACGCCGAAGATGCGTGCGGCCTTCGCGCGCATGAGCCAGTGGATAGACCGGGCGAGCGGCCTCGTCTTCATCGCCCTCGGCATCAAGCTCGCCACGGAAAAGGCCCACTGAGCGATGCGCGCCGTCCTCGTCCTTGCCGGATTTCTTGCCGCAACCGCCGCCTCGGCGGCGGAGTGCCGGCAGGACCGCGCGCGCTATGCGGATCGCGACGGGGCCTATGAGCTCACCTTCGAGCCTGTCGGTTCCGACGCGGCCGCGACGAGCCATCATTTCAAGCTGAAGATCCTGGCGAGCGGCGTGGTGCTCGACGGTGTCGTCATGCCGGGCGATCCCGCCCGCTCGAACGGCATGGTCATGCACGATTGCCCCGAAGGCGACGTGACCGGCGAGGAGATCGCCGCCTGTACCGTCTGGGAGGGCGTGATCTACGCGCTCGACGGCGCCGGCGATGCCGGCCTCCTGCCGGAGGAGGGGGCTGCGGCGGCCGAAACCCTGCTTCTTTCCGGCTTCGGGCCGTCGGTGCGCTATTCGACGCTGTGGGACGACGGCAAGGCGACCGTGGCGCCCTGGGACGTCTTCAGGCGGAAAGGATGCGCGCCATGACGGAGGCTCCCGTTCTTCTCGTCACCGGCGGCAGCCGCGGCATCGGCGCCAGCGTCTGCCGCATGGCGGGTGCCGCCGGCTGGCAGGTCGCTGTGAACTATGCCGCCAATCGCGACGCGGCCGAGGCCGTTGTCGGCGACATCCGGGCGCTCGGCGGCTCGGCGATCCCGGTCGGCGGCGATGTCGGGACGGAACTCGGCCTCGCCTCCATCTTCTCCGCCATCGACGGCACGTTCGGCCGGCTCGACGGGCTCGTCAACAATGCGGGCATCATCGCGCTGCCGCAGCGCGTCGACGAGATGTCCGCCGAGCGTCTGGAGCGCATGTTCGCCGTCAACGTGATGGGCTCGATCCGCTGCGCCCAGGAGGCCGTCCGCCGCATGTCGACGCGCCACGGCGGCAAGGGCGGTTCCATCGTCAACATCTCGTCGGTCGCCGCCCTCCTCGGCGCTGCCGGCCAATATGTCGACTATGCCGCCAGCAAGGGCGCCATCGAGAGTTTCACCGTCGGCCTCGCGCGCGAGGTCGCCGCGGAGGGCGTGCGCGTCAATCTCGTGCGCCCCGGCATCATCGATACCGACATCCACGCTTCCGGCGGCCTGCCGGACCGGGCGCGCGACATGGCGTCGCTCATCCCGATGCAGCGGCCGGGCACGGCCGATGAAGTCGCCCATTCCATTCTCTATCTTCTCTCCGATGCGGCGTCCTATGTGACGGGTGCCGCCCTCAACGTCAGCGGCGGGCGCTAGCCCCCCGCGCAGGAAGGACTTGTCATGGCATATGATCTCATCGTTATCGGTTCCGGCCCCGGCGGCTATGTCTGCGCCATCAAGGCGGCCCAGCTCGGCCTCAAGGTCGCGGTCGTCGAAAAGCGGGCCACCTATGGCGGCACCTGCCTCAATGTCGGCTGCATCCCCTCCAAGGCGCTGCTGCATGCCTCCGAGACCTACAGCCATGCCGCCCACGGTCTGGACGCGCTCGGCATCGAGGGCGTCAAGCCGGTGCTGAACCTTTCCAAGATGATGGGGCACAAGGATGCGACGGTGAAGTCGAATGTCGACGGCGTCGCCTTCCTCTTCAAGAAGAACAAGATCGACGGCATCCAGGGCACCGGCAAGGTGCTCGGCGCGGGCAAGGTCTCCGTCACCAACGACAAGGGCGAGGAACAGGTCCTCGAGACGAAGAACATCGTCATCGCCACGGGCTCCGACGTCGCCGGCATTCCGGGCGTCCCGGTCGAGATCGACGAGACGGTCATCGTCTCCTCCACCGGCGGCATCGCGCTCGACAAGGTGCCGGGCCACCTCATCGTCGTCGGCGGCGGCGTCATCGGCCTCGAGCTCGGCTCCGTCTGGGCCCGCCTCGGCGCCAAGGTCACCGTGGTCGAATATCTCGACACCATCCTCGGCGGCATGGATGGCGATGTCTCCAAGCAGTTCCAGCGCATGCTGGTCAAGCAGGGCATGGAGTTCAAGCTCGGTGCCAAGGTGACGGGCGTCGAGAAGGCGGGTTCCGGCGCCAAGGTGACCTTCGAGCCGGTCAAGGGCGGCGAGGCCGCCACGATCGAAGCCGACGTCGTGCTGATCGCCACCGGCCGCAAGCCCTATACCGACGGCCTCGGCCTCAAGGACGCCGGCGTCGCGCTGGACAATCGCGGCCGTGTCGAGATCGACAACCACTTCCAGACCAACGTCGCCGGCATCTATGCCATCGGCGACGTGGTGCGCGGCCCGATGCTCGCCCACAAGGCGGAAGACGAGGGTGTCGCCGTTGCCGAAATCCTCGTGGGCCAGGCCGGCCACGTGAACTACGACGTCATTCCGAGCGTCGTCTACACGCAGCCGGAAGTCGCCTCCGTCGGCAAGACGGAAGAGGAACTGAAGGCCGCGGGCATCGCCTACAAGGCCGGCAAGTTCCCCTTCACCGCCAACGGCCGCGCCCGCGCCATGCTGGCGACGGACGGCTTCGTCAAGGTGCTGGCGGACAAGGAGACGGACCGCGTGCTCGGCGTGCACATCGTCGGCTTCGGCGCCGGCGAGATGATCCACGAGGCGGCCGTGCTGATGGAATTCGGCGGCTCCTCCGAAGACCTCGGCCGCACCTGCCACGCGCACCCGACCATGTCGGAAGCCGTCAAGGAAGCCGCGCTCGCGACCTTCTTCAAGCCGATCCACATGTGATCCGGTCAGGCGGCTGCGACAACCGGCCGCCTGTCTTCGCCCGGCGAAGAGGCGCACCATGGAGGCCTTAAAGGATGGCCTTCATGTCCCCCGTTTCGAGACCGGTCTCGCTTCCGCATCCGCTTCTGCCTGCCGCCGACTGGGCGGATCGCTTCACGCTGGGCCTGCCCGTCGACAACCTCACGGCGCGCGAGGCGGCGCGGCTGGCGCTCGAACACCCGCCGGCCTGGGTGCGCCGGCTCATGGCGCTGCGCAATGCGCTCGTCCGGCCGTTCGGCCTGAAAGGGGCGGCCGGGAAGGTCGTGCCGTCGGAGACGGAGATCGGCGGCTTTCCGATTGTCAGCGCGAGCGACGACCGGGTTGTGCTCGGCTTCGACGACAGGCATCTCAATTTCCGCATCGTCATCGATGTCCGGCGGGACCGGCCGAGCGGCCAGACGCTCAGCGTGATGACGCTCGTCCACCGCAACAACCTGCTCGGCCGGCTTTATCTTGCCGCCGTCATGCCGTTCCACAAGCTGATCGTCCGCACCATGCTGGCCGGTATCGGCCGCAGGATTTCACGCACGCGGGAGCCATGAGGCTCAGGGCACGACGGTGACGGTGAAGCCCTGCTTGCGCAGCAGCTCCACGACCCCTTCCGGGCCGGCAAGATGCAATGCGCCGACCGCGACGAAGACGTTGCCGCCGGCGAGGATCGGCGCGGCGCGCTCCGCCATCGTGTGGTTGCGGTCGATGATGATGCGCTGCTCGAAATCGGCATAGGCCTCGGCGTCCGCGTCCGTCTCGGGCGCGGCGGCGCGCATCATCGGCATGATCATGCCGGTATCGCCGGAAAGATAGAGCTGGCTCATCGTCTCGATGACGTCCTTCAGCGTGTCGCCGAGTTCCAGGGTCTGGACGAGGCCCTGGACCTGCGGTTCGAGCGGCAGGGAATCGAGGGCGGAAATCTGCTCGACGAGCGTTTCCAAACCCTTCAGCGTCTTGCCCTCGGCAAGCGCGTCCTTGGCGAGGCGCTGGTCGAGGAAGGCGGCGCCGGCCGTCTTGCGGGCGATCTCGCAGGCCGGCAGCGCCACGAAGCTCGCGATCATCCAAGGCTTCATGCGGCCGACCGCGGCGAGCGAGAGCCCGCGGCGCTTCAGGCCTTCGGCCAGTTTCTCTGCGCCCTCCTCGTCGAGGAAGTCGGTGATGGACCTGCCGTCGGTGAACATGGTGAGGTCGGGACGGGTGAGCATCGCCGCGCCGGCCTTCTTCTCGTCCGCGATCTCGTCTGATTCGACCACGATCGTTGCGGCTTCGGCAAAGGCGGTGCGTGCCGCCTCCGGCATGGCGAGCACGCGCGGGTCCGTCACATGCATGGTGCCGAGCAGCCAGGAGGCGGGCTGGCTGTCCTTCTCAATCTTCCAGAAGATGCCCTTGCCGTTCGGCACGCCATCGGCCTCGGCCCGCAGTTTGGCATAGCCGGCCGGATCGTCCTTTTCGAATTTTTCCAGGAGATTGATGCCGCCGCAGACGGGCGGCTCCTGCGCGCTAGCCGGCGAGAGGGCGGCAAGCACGAAGAGGAAGGAGAGCGCGACCAGCACATGGATGGCGGCCAGCCCCCAGAGGCCGGCATCGGCCAGCCGGTCGGCAAGCGCCGGGCGCTGTCTGCGAAGAAGGACTGTCATGGTCGAACTCCCTGTCTTTTCGGCAGCCCTGAAACGCGTCGCGATCCTCTGGATTCGCCCCCTGCGCTTCAGGGCCTTGATTTTACGCCTGTCGTTCTCGCAAAACCGCTGGGCACTTTTGTGTGCGACAAGCTCTAGTCCGGTTGCCCTCACAATCCCTTAACGTGCTACGCCTCGGGCCTCATGCCCGCGGATGGGCGCGGTCGTAGATTTCGAGCAGCCGGGCGGAATCGACGCCGGTATAGACCTGCGTGGTGGAAAGGCTGGCATGGCCGAGCAGTTCCTGGATGGTGCGCAGGTCCCCTCCGCCGGCCAGCAGGTGCGTGGCGAAGGAATGGCGCAGCGCATGGGGCGTCGCGCTGTCCGGCAGGCCGAGGGCACCGCGCAGCTTCTGCATCTCGCGCTGGATGATTGCCGGTTGCAAAGGGCCGCCTCGCGCGCCGCGGAAGAGCGGCTTGTCCTCCGCAAGCGGGAAGGGGCAGAGCTTTATGTAGTCCTCGACGCCGGCAAGGGCCGGGGCGATCAGCGGCACAATGCGGGTCTTGTCGCCCTTGCCGGTGATGCGCAGCGCGGTCGGCGCGCCGGCGAAATCGGCCGGCGTCAGCGACAGCGCCTCGGAAATGCGCAGGCCGCAGCCGTAGAGGAGGGTCAGGACAGCGGCGTTGCGCAGGCGGATCCACGGTTCCTCGGCCAGTTGTTCATGGGCATCGACGACGGCGATCGCCTGCCGGTCGGAGAGCGGCTTCGGCAGCGATTTCGGCTGTTTCGGCGAGCGCACCGCCGAAGCGCCGGCGGCATTGGCGAGGCCCTTGCGCTCCAGGTGGCGCAGGAACGAACGCAGGCCCGCAAGGCCGCGGCTGAGCGTGCGCGCACCCGCGCCGTCGCGGCGCCGGGCGGCGAGGAAGCCGCGCAGGTCCGCCGGCCGCAGGTCGCCGATGTCCTTGAGGCGCGCCGGGGCGGCAAGGTGCTGCGTCAGGAAGGCGAGGAACTGGCGGGTGTCGCGCTCATAAGCGTCCAGCGTGTTGTCGGAAAGCCGCCGTTCTTCCGCGAGCGCGGCGAGCCAGCCCTGGCGCTCGGCCATCAGTGTCGGGTCGGCGATGATGAGGAGATCGGTCATGTCCTGCCCTTTGGCGTTTGCCGGAGCATGGGCGATTTCCGCTTAAGGTTTTGCTAACGTTCCCGTCGAGGCCGGGCAAAGCGGCCCGCCTTCCTCTCGACACGGTGGCTGGTATAGAGAGGGTCTTCCTCCATTGCGGGACCATCATGCTTTTGCGTTCCATGTCTGCCGAAAACTACCGTTCGCTGCGCTCGATCCGCATGGATCTCGGGCGTGTGAACCTGTTCGTCGGCGAGAACGGAGCGGGGAAATCGAACCTCTACCGCTCGCTCCAGCTGGTCCAGGCCGCGGTGCGCGGTAGCTTCGCCCATGAGATCGCGGCGGAAGGCGGCATGGCCTCGGCGCTCTGGACGGGCAGGCGGCGGGCGAACGAGCCGGTGCGCATCCGCCTCGAGACCGAACTTCTCGACGAGGACCGTGCGATCACCTTCCGCTACCGCGTGGAGGCCGTCCAGCGCCCGCCGAAAGCCGCCGCGGGCTTTGCCTTCGAGCCGCAGGTCAAGGCGGAGGAACTGACCATCGAGACCGGGCGGCGACCGGTGACGGTGATGAAGCGCGCCGGGCCGGGCATCATGGTGCGCGACGAGACCGGCCGCATGGTCGAGCATCCAGAACAGGCGCTGACCTCGGAGACGGCCATCGCTCTGCTCGGCGATGCCGGGCACTATCCGGAGATCGGCACCTTCCGTCGCGCCGTCTCGCAATGGCGCTTCTTCCATGGTTTCCGCTCCGACCGCGATTCGGCCCTGCGCCAGCCCTGCCTTGCCGTCACCGCGCCGCTGCTCGATCAGGACGGGGCGAACATGGCCGCCGTCTTTGCGACGCTCACCTGGACGCGCGAGGATACGCTCGATCTCGACCGGGCGGTGGCGGACGCGTTCGGCGGGGCGCGGCTTTCCGTGCCGGAGCCGGAGGAGTTCGCCTCCTACGGGCTGGTGTTCCCACAGTTTCCCCAGCGCGTCTTCCAGCCGCGCGAGCTTTCGGACGGGCAGATCCGCTTCCTGGCGCTCGCCGCGGCCCTTCTCTCCTATCGCACGCCGCCGCTGATCGCGCTCAACGAGCCGGAAGCAAGCCTCCATCCGGACATGCTGGCACCGCTTGCCGACATGATTGCGCGGGCCGCGCAGTCGAGCCAGCTCTGGATCGTCACCCATTCCGAGCGGCTGGCGCAGGAGGTGGAGACACGCTGCGGCGTGCGTGCGAAGCGCGTCGTGCGCAATGACGGGGCGACCTGGATCGACGGCATGCGGCTGACGGGCGAAATGGCCGGGGACGACGAATGAGGACGGCGGCGATCTTTGCGGTTTTCTTCGCGTCGCGGCGGGGGCATCTTCGCGCCTGATGACCAGCGATTCGACCGACCTTTTCGGGGAAAAACTTTTTCCGCGCACGGTGCCCGTGATGGTGCCGGTGCCGACGCCCTTGCCCTATTCCTATTCGGTGCCGGAGGGCATGGCGGTGGAGCCGGGCTCGATCGTGCAGGTGCCGCTCGGGCCGCGGCTGGTGCCGGGCGTCGTCTGGGACGGCGGCGATGACGGCAAGGTCGATCCGAAGAAGCTGCGGCCGATCGAGAAGGTGTTCGACTGCCCGCCGCTTTCCAGGGAGATGCGCGATTTCCTCGACTGGGTCTCCGCTTACACGGTGACGCCGCCGGGCCTCGTCGCCCGCATGGCGCTGCGTGCACCCACCGCCTTCGATCCCGAACCGATGATCGAGGGGCTGCGCTTCACCGGCCACCGGCCGGAGCGGCTGACGAGTGCGCGCGAGCGCGTGCTGGAACTGGTCGAGGGCGGCATACCGTGGACGCGGTCCGGCCTTGCGCATGCCTCCGGCACCTCGACCAGCGTCATCGACGGGCTGGTGAAGCAGGGCACGTTCGAGACGGTCTTCCTGCCGCCGCCGCCGGTGGTGGCGGCGCCGGACCCCGATTACGTTGCGCCGCGGCTCGAAGGGCCGCAGACGGAGAGTGCGGCGGAACTGGTCGAGAGCGTGCGGAAGGGCGAATTCTCCGTCTCGCTGATCGACGGCATCACCGGATCGGGCAAGACGGAGGTCTATTTCGAGGCGATCGCCGAGACCTTGCGGCAGGGCCGGCAGGTTCTGATCCTCCTGCCGGAAATTGCGCTGACGGCGAGTTTTCTGGAGCGGTTCCAGGATCGTTTCGGCGCCAAGCCGGCCGAATGGCATTCCGATCTCGCCCCGCGCATCCGCGAAAAGGTCTGGCGGCAGGTGACGACGGGGGATGTCCGGGTCGTGGCCGGCGCGCGCTCGGCGCTCTTCCTGCCGTTCGAAAATCTCGGCCTCGTCATCGTCGATGAGGAGCACGACCCGGCCTACAAGCAGGAAGACCGCGTCTTCTACAATGCGCGCGACATGGCGGTGGTCAGGGCGCGCATCGGCGACTTTCCGGCCGTGCTGGTCTCGGCGACGCCTTCGGTGGAAAGCCGGGTCAACAGCGATGTCGGCCGCTATCGCAAACTGCACCTGCCGACGCGCTACGGCGATGCGGCGCTGCCGGACCTGCATCTCGTCGACATGCGGCGGCACCCGCCGGCCCGCGGCGGCTTCCTGTCGCCCGTCATGCTGCGCGGCATCCAGCGCACCATCGAGAAGGGTGAGCAGGCGCTGCTCTTCCTCAACCGTCGCGGCTATGCGCCGTTGACGCTCTGCCGCGTCTGCGGCCATCGCTTCCAGTGCCCGCAATGTTCAAGCTGGTTGGTCGAGCACCGGTTCCGCGGGCAGATCCAGTGCCACCATTGCGGCTATGCCGAGCGCACGCCCGAAGCCTGCCCGGAATGCGGCACCTTCGACCACCTCGCCGCCTGCGGCCCGGGGGTGGAGCGCATCGCGGAGGAGGTGGAGCGGCATTTTCCCGAGGCGCGCACCATCGTGCTCTCCTCCGACCTGATGGGCGTGAAGCGGCTCAGGCTGGAGCTGGAGGCGATCGCCCGCGGCGAGGCGGATATCGTCATCGGCACGCAGCTCGTCGCCAAGGGGCACAATTTCCCGCTGATGTCGCTGGTCGGCGTGGTGGATGCGGATCTCGGGCTTTCCAACGGCGATCCACGGGCGGCCGAACGGACCTTCCAGCTGCTTTCGCAGGTGACGGGGCGTGCCGGGCGCTCGGGCCTGAAGAGCCACGGCCTCATCCAGACCTACCAGCCGGCCCATCCCGTCATGCAGGCCATCGTCTCCGGCGATGCGACGGCGTTCTATGACCGCGAGATCGGCGAGCGGGAGAAGGCATTGCTGCCGCCGTTCGGCCGGCTCGCCTCGGTCATCGTCTCGGCCGATACGCGCGGCGAGGCGGAGGCGCATGCGCGGGGGCTGCGGCAGGCAGCACCGCAGGTCTCCGGCATCTCGATCCTCGGTCCGGCGGAGGCGCCGCTGGCGCTGATCCGCGGCCGCCACCGCTTCCGCCTCCTGGTGCATGGCCGGCGGGGCAGTGACATGCAGGCCTTCCTGCGCGCCATGCTGGCCAACGGGCCTAAGGAGCGGGCCTCGCTGCAGGTGCAGCTCGACATCGATCCGCAGAGTTTCCTCTGACATGGGTGGTTAACAAAGAGTTGTGCGAACTTTCCCGGTGCGCTTCTGCCCGTCGCGGGCCTGTGCGATAGAGGGCGGCGGGCAGGCAAGGAGAGACGCCGAGATGGAATTCTACATCCCCACCGAGACGGGCGAGCTCCTGGCGTTCTGCGCCGCCATCGCGACCGTGCTCTTCGGCCTCTTCGCCCTCTTTGCGCCCGGCACGGCCTTGAAGCTCGCCGGGCTCCAGATCCGGGACGGCACGCGGGAAGGATATGCCTTCGCCCGCTCGGCCGGTGGCTTTTATGCGGGGATCGCCATCGTCGCGCTGCTGATGGCGCAGAGCTGGATCTACATGGCCATCGGCGGCGGTTTCGCGCTGGCTGCGTTCGGCCGCATCCTGTCGCTGATGTCGGACGGTTCCTTCACGCTCAAGAACCTTGCCGTGCTCGGCGCGCAGGCGGTGCTTGCCGCACTGCCGCTCGGCTACGCCTTCGGCTTCCTGTGACCGGAAAACCGGCTTCCGGCCTCCATAAACACCAGAACAGAGTGCGCGCAGGCAACTTTTGCCCCGACTGTGGCCGACTTATGGCGCATTCCTGCGTCCGGCGTGTTGCGAGTCCCGGTTTCGTATGCTAGACGAACCGCGAAATTCAGAAAAAGCGGGCGCCAAAGCCTGTAGGGACTGAAGATTACCGCAACGATTTCAATTGGTTAGGACCGTAGCTTCGCTACTGCCCGACCTCTTGAATGAAAAGAAGAGAAGCTTGTGCCCGTGGCAGACACATCCCAGCTTGTTTCCGGTGTTGCAGAAAGATACGCGTCTTCGCTTTTCGACCTCGCTCAGGAAGCCGGTTCGGCTGACAGTGTCGGTGCCGATCTTGCCCGTTTCCAGGCACTGATCGACGAAAGCGACGACCTGAAGCGGCTGATCCTCAGCCCCGTCTTCTCCGCCGAAGATCAGACCAAGGCCATTGCCGCCGTTGCCGCCAAGGCCGGCATCACGGGTCTCGTGGCAAACTTCCTCAAGGTGGTTGCGTCAAATCGCCGCCTCTTCGCCGTCCCCGGCATGATCAAGGCCTACCGCGCCATCGCGGCCCGCGCCCGCGGCGAAATCACGGCCGATGTCACCTCGGCCCATGCGCTGACCGCAGCGCAGGAAACAGAATTGAAGGCGGCGCTGAAAGGCGTCACCGGCAAAGACGTGGCGATCGCCGTCACCGTCGACCCGTCCATTCTCGGTGGTCTGATCGTCAAGGTCGGGTCCCGCCAGATCGACACCTCCCTTCGCACCAAACTCTCTACCCTTAAGCTTGCACTGAAAGAGGTCGGCTGATGGATATCCGCGCCGCGGAAATTTCCGCAATTCTCAAAGATCAGATCAAAAATTTCGGCAAAGAGGCGGAAGTCTCGGAAGTCGGCCAGGTGCTCTCCGTCGGTGACGGCATCGCCCGCGTTTACGGCCTCGACAATGTCCAGGCCGGTGAAATGGTGGAGTTCCCCGGCGGCATCCGCGGCATGGCGCTGAACCTGGAAAGCGACAATGTCGGCGTCGTTATCTTCGGTTCCGACCGTGACATCAAGGAAGGCGACACCGTCAAGCGCACCGGCGCCATCGTGGACGTGCCGGTCGGCCCGGAACTGCTCGGCCGCGTCGTCGACGCGCTCGGCAACCCGATCGACGGCAAAGGCCCGATCAATGCCAAGCAGCGCGCCCGCGTTGACGTCAAGGCTCCGGGCATCATCCCGCGCAAGTCGGTGCATGAGCCGATGTCGACCGGCCTCAAGGCCATCGACGCCCTCATCCCGGTCGGTCGCGGCCAGCGCGAGCTGGTCATCGGCGACCGCCAGACCGGCAAGACCGCCATCATCCTGGACACGATCCTGAACCAGAAGGCGATCCACGACAACGGCCCGGACGGCGACAAGCTGTACTGCGTCTATGTCGCCATCGGCCAGAAACGTTCGACCGTAGCCCAGTTCGTGAAGGTGCTCGAAGAGCGCGGCGCGCTGCAGTACTCGATTATCGTTGCTGCAACCGCCTCCGACCCGGCCCCGATGCAGTATCTCGCACCGTTCGCCGGCTGCGCGATGGGCGAATATTTCCGCGACAACGGCATGCATGCCCTCATCGGCTACGACGACCTGTCCAAGCAGGCCGTTTCCTACCGCCAGATGTCGCTGCTGCTGCGCCGCCCGCCGGGCCGCGAAGCCTATCCGGGCGACGTCTTCTACCTGCATTCGCGTCTGCTGGAACGCGCGGCAAAGCTCAACGACGAGATGGGCGCTGGCTCGCTGACGGCCCTGCCGGTCATCGAAACCCAGGGCAACGACGTTTCGGCGTTCATCCCGACCAACGTGATCTCGATCACCGACGGCCAGATCTTCCTTGAAACGGACCTGTTCTACCAGGGTATCCGCCCGGCCGTTAACGTCGGTCTGTCGGTGTCCCGCGTGGGCTCCTCCGCACAGATCAAGGCGATGAAGCAGGTCGCCGGCTCGATCAAGGGCGAGCTTGCCCAGTATCGCGAAATGGCCGCCTTCGCCCAGTTCGGCTCGGACCTCGATGCCGCAACGCAGCGCCTGCTCAACCGCGGTGCACGCCTGACCGAACTCCTGAAGCAGCCGCAGTTCTCGCCGCTGAAGACGGAAGAGCAGGTCGTCGTGATCTTCGCCGGCGTCAACGGCTATCTCGACAAGCTGCCGGTCGCCCAGGTCGGCAAGTTCGAGCAGGGCCTGCTCGGCTACATGCGCTCCGAGGGCAAGGCGATCCTTGATACGATCCGCACCGAAAAGGCGATCAGCGACGACACCAAGGGCAAGCTCAAGGCTGCTCTCGATGCCTTCGCCAAGAGCTTCGGCTGAGACCTAACGGTTCGAGCCCTGCGCGCCGCCGGCGCGCAGGCAGCCCGGGAACTTTGATTGACGCATGATCCGCTGAGGAGACCTCTCCCGGATCGTGTTACAGGACGGAAAACGGATGCCTTCACTTAAGGATCTGAAAAACCGGATCGCCTCCGTCAAGGCGACGCAGAAGATCACCAAGGCGATGAAGATGGTCGCCGCGGCAAAGCTTCGGCGTGCCCAGGAAGCGGCCGAGGCCGCCCGGCCCTATTCGCAGCGCATGAGCGCCGTTCTCGCCAACATCGCCCAGGCCGTCGGCCAGGACGATTCGGCGCCGCGTCTGATGACCGGCACGGGCAAGGACCAAGTTCACCTGCTCGTCGTCTGCACGGCCGAACGCGGCCTGTGCGGCGGCTTCAACTCGCAGATCGCGCGCCTTGCGCGTGACCACACCCGCAAGCTTCTGGCGAGCGGCAAGACGGTCAAGATCATCTGCGTGGGCAAGAAGGGTTTCGATATCCTGCGCCGTGAATTCGCGTCGCTGATCATCGACCGCGTCGATCTGCGCGAAGTCAAGCGCATCGGCTTTGCCAATGCAGACCAGATCGGCCACAAGGTCATCGGCCTGTTCGAGCAGGGCGAATTCGACGTCTGCACGCTGTTCTATTCCGAGTTCAAGTCGGTCATCTCGCAGATCCCGACCGCGCTCCAGCTCATCCCGGCCTCCGCTCCGGTGGTCGCTGCCGAGACGACAGGTGCCAACGCGATCTACGACTACGAGCCGGATGCCGGCGCGATCCTCGGGGACCTCATCCCGCGCAACATTTCCGTCCAGATCTTCCGGGCCCTGCTCGAGAACGTCGCCGGCGAAATGGGCGCCAAGATGAGCGCCATGGACAACGCGACCCGCAATGCTGGTGAGATGATCAACAAGCTGACGCTCAACTACAACCGTCAGCGCCAGGCTCAGATCACCAAGGAACTCATCGAAATCATCTCGGGCGCTGAAGCGCTCTAAGGACCAGGACAAAGAGGGTAAGAGACATGGCTAAGGCAGCTACCCCGAAGGAAACCGCCGCAGTGGAAAAGAAGCCGGCAGCGCGCAAGCCGGCAGCGAAGACTGCTGCTGCAACCAAGGCGGCGGCTCCGGTCGCAGCCCGCGCGACCGGTCGCGTTACCCAGGTTATCGGCGCCGTCGTTGACGTCGCCTTCGACGGCGACCTGCCGCTCATCCTGAACGCGCTGGAAACCGACAACAACGGCAACCGCCTCGTTCTCGAAGTCGCTCAGCACCTCGGCGAAAACACGGTTCGCACGATCGCCATGGACTCGACCGAAGGTCTCGTCCGCGGCCAGCCCGTGACCGACACCGGCGCCCCGATCTCCGTTCCGGTCGGCGACGAGACGCTCGGCCGCATCATGAATGTCATCGGCGAGCCCGTCGACGAAGCCGGCCCGCTCGTCACCAAGGCGAAGCGCGCCATCCACCAGGATGCTCCGGCCTATGTCGAGCAGTCCACGGAAGCGCAGATCCTCGTCACCGGCATCAAGGTCGTCGACCTGCTGGCGCCCTACGCGAAGGGCGGCAAGATCGGCCTCTTCGGCGGCGCAGGCGTCGGCAAGACCGTTCTCATCATGGAACTGATCAACAACGTCGCCAAGGCGCACGGTGGTTACTCGGTGTTCGCGGGCGTCGGTGAACGTACCCGCGAAGGCAACGACCTCTACCACGAGATGATCGAATCGGGCGTGAACAAGCACGGCGGCGGCGAAGGCTCCAAGGCTGCCCTCGTCTACGGCCAGATGAACGAACCGCCGGGTGCCCGCGCGCGCGTTGCGCTGACGGGTCTGACGATCGCCGAAGACTTCCGCGACAAGGGCCAGGACGTTCTGTTCTTCGTCGACAACATCTTCCGCTTCACGCAGGCCGGTTCCGAAGTGTCGGCTCTGCTCGGCCGCATCCCGTCGGCCGTGGGCTATCAGCCGACGCTCGCCACCGACATGGGCGCGATGCAGGAACGCATCACCACCACGACCAAGGGCTCGATCACCTCGGTCCAGGCCATCTACGTTCCGGCCGACGACTTGACCGACCCGGCGCCGGCAACCTCGTTCGCCCACCTGGACGCAACGACCGTTCTGTCGCGCTCGATCGCCGAAAAGGGCATCTACCCGGCCGTGGATCCGCTCGACTCGACCTCGCGCATGCTCGACCCGATGGTTGTCGGCGAAGAGCACTACGAAGTCGCCCGCAAGGTCCAGACGACCCTGCAGCGCTACAAGGCGCTGCAGGACATCATCGCCATCCTCGGCATGGACGAACTGTCGGAAGACGACAAGCTGGCCGTTGCCCGCGCCCGCAAGATCGAGCGCTTCCTGTCCCAGCCGTTCTTCGTGGCCGAAGTCTTCACCGGCTCGCCGGGCAAGCTCGTCGCGCTCGAAGACACGATCAAGGGCTTCAAGGGCCTCGTCAACGGCGAGTACGACCACCTGCCGGAAGCTGCCTTCTACATGGTCGGCTCCATGGAAGAAGCCGTCGAGAAGGCCAAGAAGCTGGCTGCCGAAGCGGCTTAACAGCGAATAGGAAATAGGGAGTAGCGAATAGGGAAAATGCGAACCTCGAATACGAATTCTATTCGCTATTCGCTATTCGCTATTCGCTAAGATGGTCATGGCAACAGAATTCAACTTTGAACTCGTTTCCCCCGAGCGCCTGCTGGTTTCCGGCAGCGTCAGCGAGGTCGTCATCCCGGCGACCGAGGGCGAGATGACCGTCATGGCCAACCACGCGCCGACCATGACGACGATCAAGCCGGGTATCGTCACCGTGAAGTTCGCGGACGGCAAGAAGGACCGCTACGTGGTCTTCGGCGGGTTCGCCGACATCGTCCCGACAGGCTGCACGCTGCTGGCCGAATCGGCCGTGCACGTCGACGACTTCAAGAACGAAGACATCGTTCGCCGCATCGAAGCCGCCCGTGCCGAGCTGAGCCATGCCAAGTCGGACGACCAGAAGTTCGGCATAGAGACCTATCTCGCCGAACTCACCACGCTGCAGGGTATCGTCGTACCGGCCTGATCGCGGTACGCGTTTGCGCCTGCCAAACCCGCCGTTCCGGCGGGTTTTTTGTTGCCTTCATTTCACTGCTTGCGAAGAAGGTCCTCTTTACCCTATCCGCAACATTGCGTACCCGACCGGAACGCCAGGTTGTGGTAATTTGCTGTTTCTTTACGACGCCGGGCGAGAGTGGCGCGCAAGGCGTGCGCCATGAGGGCGGACCAACGCATCAGGACGAGCAGGATGAGCAGCAAGATCGTACCCGTCATCATGGCCGGCGGTAAGGGCACCCGTCTCTGGCCGCTGTCGCGCGCCTCCGCGCCGAAGCAGTTCCTCGAATTCCTCGGGGAAACCACGCTCTTCCAGAAAACGCTGGCGCGCGTCGCCGATGCGGGGCTCTATGCGGCGCCGATCGTCGTCACCAACAGCGACTTCCGCTTCCTCGTCGCCGAACAGGCCCGCGCGGCCGGCGTCGCGCTCACCTCGATCCTGCTCGAGCCCGTCGCCCGCAACACGGCGCCGGCGCTTGCCGCCGCCGCGACCTTCATCGCGCGCCATCACGGCGACGACGCGATCATGCAGGTGCTTGCCTCCGATCACGAGATCGATGCCAACGCCACCTATTTCGATTGCATCGCCAGGGCGGCTGCCGCCGCGAGGGCCGGCCGCCTCGTCACCTTCGGCATCACGCCGAGCGAGCCCGCGACCGGCTACGGTTACATCGAGATCGGCGAGGACCTCGGCAATGGCGCCAATGCGGTGCGCCGGTTCGTCGAGAAGCCGGATCACGAAAGGGCGACGGCCATGCTGGCGGCCGGCGGCTATCTCTGGAATTCCGGCATGTTCATGCTGCCGGTCGGGCTCTTCCTGCGCGAACTGCGGCAATATGCGCCGGACGTGCTGGAGGCGGCGGGCGAAGCGGTCGCCAAGGCACAGCACGACCTCGACTTCGAGCGGCTCGACGAGGCGGCCTTTTCGCGCGCGCCCGATATCTCCGTCGACTATGCCATTTTCGAGAAGACGCCGATCGCCGCCGTCGTGCCCTCGCCGATCACCTGGTCCGATCTCGGCAGCTGGGATTCGGTGTGGAAGACCGGCCGGCAGGACGAGGCCGGCAACGTCGCCGACGGCAGCACGACGGTGCTCGACACGCGCAACTCGCTGATCATCTCGCGGGACATCCACGTCGCCGTGCAGGGCCTCGACAATGTCGCCGTCATCGCCAGCGAGGACGCCGTCTATGTCGGCCGCATGGAGGACAGCCAGAATGTCGGCAAGCTGGTGAAGCATCTCGCCAGCCTGCCGAAGACGGCGAAGCTGACCGAGACGCACCCGACCTCCTACCGGCCCTGGGGCGGCTATACCTCGGTGCTGAACGGCGAGCGTTTCCAGGTCAAGCGCCTGTTCGTGACGCCCGGCAAGCGGCTGTCGCTGCAAAAGCACCACCATCGCTCGGAACACTGGATCGTCGTACGGGGCACGGCCGAGGTGACGATCGGCGACAGGACGATCCCGCTCCGCGAGAACGAATCCGTCTACATTCCGCAGGGCGAGGTGCATCGCCTCGCCAATCCGGGAAAAATCCTGCTCGAACTGATCGAGGTGCAGACCGGCTCCTATCTTGGCGAAGACGACATCATCCGCATCGAGGACGAGTTCGGGCGGGGGTGATGATCCCTAAATCAGGTCCGCGCCCGCAAGGGTCACCCTGAGGGCGGTCAGCCGGCCGGTGGCGTAGCAGGTCGTGTCGATGCAGATGCGGCCCTTGCCGAAGACCGGCTCGCGCCCCGCCGTATGGCCATGGATGACCGTCAGCGGCAGGCCGGGACCCTCGCTGAGGAAGGGCTCGCGGATCCAGATGAGGTCATGATCCTCCTGTCGGGCGAGCGGAATGCCGGGCATGATGCCGGCATGGACGAAGAGCCGGTCGCCGCTCATCAGCGCGATCGGCATGTTTTGCAGGAAATCGATATGGTGCTGCGGGACCGCGCGGCGCAGGGCCGCGCCGAGCGTGTGCACCGCCTCGCCGGGGTCGGTATAGTCCGCAAGGTCCAGCCCGTAGGAGCGCAGCGTCGCGTCGCCGCCGTAGTCCAGCCAGCGCAGGTGCTGGTGCGGATTGAAGATGAATTTCAGGAACGTGTCGTCATGGTTGCCGCACAGCGCGATGCGCTCGATGCCGTCGCCATGGTCGGGCTTCGCCAGATGCTCGATCACCGCCCGGGAGGCCGGGCCGCGGTCGACATAGTCGCCGAGATAGAGGAGGAGCGGCCGCTCGGCCATGCGGGACGCGGCGTCCGTGCGGATCCTGTCCTCAAGCGCCAGCAGGGCGTCGAGGCAGCCATGAACATCGCCGATGGCGTAGATGAGCGGCCGGTCGGCGGCAAGCGTGAGGCGCTGGCGGAGCATGGGCTGGGCAGGGAGGCTCATGGTCCTGTCATAGCGGGGATGGGCCGGAGAGGGAACCGGCAAGTGGCGCATCAGCGTCGGCTAATGCGGCAAAAGCGAGAGTCTGGGGCATTCCTGGTGAACCGGAGTCCATCGGGAATGCTCTAACGTCCCCGCCCCGGCGGGCATCGCCCGCGGGCGCGGCATTCCGCGTCGATCCAGATGCCGGCCTTTCGCCGCATGGCGTCCTCCTGGGTGGCGGCAAGCCGCGGCGTGGCGGCCGAGGCCGCACCGGTCGCGACGAGCGTTTCGGCGAGATCCTTGCCGCCGGCCGAGCAGGTGAGAAAGGACACACCGGAAAACCGGATATTCTCTTCGCAGGTCAGTCTCTTGCCGGCGACCAGCCGCCTGAGGGCGATGCGCGCCTGCTGGCCGCAGATAGCGACCGTGCCGTCGGCATCGCGGCAGAACCGCTTCGGATCGACCGGCACGGCGTCCGTCAGCACATAGAGCCGGCCACCGTCCGCGAAGGAGGCGCTGTCGAAGACGGTGACGCGGGCGGACGGGTGAAGGCGCAGCGGCAGCACGATCGGCTCCACGGCCAGCCGCTCATAGGCCTGCGTCTTGCGGTCGATGCGCACGGGCTTGTCGGTCCAGATCGGATCGTCCGAAACCGGGCCGGATTCGAGGCCGGCAGCCTGGGCGGAGGCCGCCGAGAAGAGGAGGGCAAGCACCTGTGCCCACCGGGTTCGCTTTGTCGGTCTTTTCATGGCAAGCTCCATCTCCCGGCGCATCACAGCTTGTCGGGCAGCGGCAGCCAGCGGCCGCGGTCGAAATAATCCGGCAGGTAGGTGCCGCGGGTTCGCGTGCGGTCCGGCGTGATGATGAAATTGTAGCGCGGCGTTTCACTGAACTCCTTCTTGAGCTGGATGCGGTTGCCGAAGCGGATGATGTCGAATTCCTTGAGGGCGCGGATATCGGCGAAGATGTCGGGCGCCTCTTCCCAGCGCACCTCGTCGAGGAAGACCTCGATCGCCGCGATGACGGCATCCGTCACGCGGTTCTGCGTCGCCGTGTTCTCGATGTTGAGCTTGATGCGGAAGGAGGAGACGCGGGTTTCCGCATTGCCCCGGATCGACAGGAAGGCGGAGGAGGACGGGTTCGTGCCGTCGCTCGCGTCGGGGAATTCGCGGTAGGACTGGCATTCCCAGCTCTGCTGGTCGAACAGTCCGGCCTTCCAGCCGGCCGTCTCGAAGCCGCTGCGGCGCAGCGCATCGCAGAGCATTTCCGGCGCCTTGCGGATGGTGCGGACGAACCGGGTCTGCATCGGGGTGACGGGCGTCAGGAGCCGTTCCGGGATGAGACCCCTGGGGCGCGGCACGCGGTTGCCCTTCAGCTCATAGGGGCGCAAGTCGCGCGTCTGCGGCGTCACGGCGACGGGATCGTAGCCGAAGCGGGCGAGCAAGCGGTTGAGATTGCGGTAGTCGTTGGCCAGGAGCACGGTCGCGCCGATCGCTCCGAGCAGCACGACGGCCAAAAGCCCGAAGACAACCAAGCCGGATCTGCCTTGCTTCCGCTCCGTCATGCCGAACCGCGCCGTTGCCCGTGTCGATGCGGTGGTGCCGGGCCCATTCGGGGCCGGATCCATCGATCTCCCGCTCCTGATAGGCTACTCCCCGGATGCCTGCAAGCGCGGGAGCCTTACGGCCCGGCGCGGCTGGCGAGCAGGCTGTCGTGCAGCCGGAGCGCTTCGGGCGGCGAGGTGCGGAATTTCGGCAGGCCGAGATGATAGCCGTAGCCGGTGACGAGGCGCGTCTCCCCGAGCTGCACCAGGGCGCCTTCGGCAAGCGCGGCGGCAAGGAGATCGAGGCTGCCGAGCGCCACGCCGTCGCCGCTGAGGGCCGCGTCGACAGCGAGCGCATAGGTGGAGAAGGTGAGGTGCGGCCGCGGCGGCGCCTTGCGCAGCGCCTGCGGCGCGACCCGCTCCAGCCAGGGCCGGAAGGAGATCCAGTTGGCATTGAAGCGCTCGTAGTCGATGAGGTCGAGGGCGATAAGATCGGCCGGGGCAATGGCGGCGGCATCGAGGCCCTTGCGGGCGATATAGTCCGGCGAGGCCACCGGGGCGAGCGTTTCGGCGAGAAGCGGCGTCAGCGTCCAGCGGGGGTGCTCGCCGGCGCTGTAGAGGATGACAAGGTCGTTGTTCTCGGAGGCGAGGTCGGCCGGGCTGTCCGACGTGACGAGGCGGAGCGCGACGTCGGGATTGTCGCGGGAGAAATCGCGCAGGCGCCGGCCGAGCCAGAGATGGGAGACAGACCCGCTGGCGGCGAGCGAGATGCTCTGTCCCGCGCCGGTGCGGAACGGCTCCAGGCTTTCCTCCAGATAGTCAAGCGAGGCGCGCACGCGCTGGAACAGCCTTTCGCCGCGCGGCGTCAGGGCCAGGTTCTTGCCGCTGCGGGCGAAGAGCTGCGTGCCGAGATGATCCTCTAGCCCCTTGATGCGCCGGCTGACGGCCGCCTGGGTGATGTTCAGCTCCCGCCCGGCGCGCGAAAAGTTCATGTGCCGGCAGGCGGCGTCGAAGACACGGAAAGCTTCGAGGGGAATACGGGCGAGCATAGCGTCCTTCATGATCTGAGGTTATCAAAAAGACTGAAGAATCCAAGGATTTGAAAATCTGAAATTGTGATGCACGGTTCGGCAAATCCGTTCGGGAGGTTCCGTGCCGTTCACAACGTCTTTCGTGCCCGAGATTCGTTTCGGCGAAGGGGTCTATGAGACCATCGCCGCATGCGCCCGTGCGCTCGGTGCCCGCTCCGTGCTCGTCGTCATCGACGGGTTCCTTGCTGCCGGCGGGCTCGGCGGGCGCCTGGCCGACCAGTTTGATGCCGAGGGCGTGGCGGTGGAATTCTTCTCCGGTTTTGCCGGCGAGCCGAAGCTGGCCGCGGTCGAGGCCGCCACGGCAGCGGCCAGCGGCAAGGACCTCGTCGTCGGTCTCGGCGGCGGGTCGGCGCTCGATATCGCCAAGATCGCGGCTTGCGTGGCGGCGGGCGCGGACGGCCCGATGCACTATGCGCTTGCCGCCCACCCTTTGCCGGGCAGGCCGCTGCGCAAGATCCTGGTGCCGACGACGGCGGGCACCGGCTCGGAAACGTCGGCGACGACCATCTTCACCGGGCCGGAGGGCAAGAAGCTGTGGATCTGGGGGCCGGAGACCAAGGCGGACCTCGTGCTGCTCGATCCGGCGCTGACCGTGACGCTTTCGGCAAACCTTACCGCCTGGTGCGGGCTCGACGCCTTCGTGCATGCCTTTGAGGCGGCGACCAACCGCAACGCCCATGCCGGCGCCGCGCTCTATGCCCATGCCGCCCTCGGCCTCCTCGTGGAGGCGCTGGAAACGGCGGTCAAGAACCCCGCGGACAGGGAGGCGCGCGGCAAGGTGCTGCTCGGTGCCTGTTATGCCGGTATCGCGATCGACAATTGCGGCACGGCGATCGCCCATACGATCAGCCATGCGCTCGCCGGCCTTGCGCCGGTGCATCACGGGCTCGCCACGGCGCTCGGCTTCGAGGCGACGCTCGCCTGGCTCGTCGAGGCCGACACGCCCGACCTTGCCGCGGCGGCGCGGGCCTGCGGCCTGCAGGATGCGGCGATGCTGCCCGGCTTCGTCGCCGGCCTGATGGACCGTTGCGGCATCGTCCGCGCCCTGCCGGCCGCCTTTGCCGCCTTCACCGCCGAAGACCTCGCCCGTGAGATGCGCGCGCCGGAGAACCAGCCGATGCGCCGTTCGACGATCCGGGCTGTTTCGGATGCCGATATCGATGCCTTCGCCGCCAGCATGATGGCGCTGCCCCGGACGCTCTGAGGACGACCATGACCGAACAGCACAGCCGCGCCTATTGGGAAGAACGCCTTGCCGGCCTCTCGCTTGCCCGCGGGCATTTCATCGATGGCAGGGTGCAGCCTGCCGTTTCCGGCCGGACTTTTACCCGCACGCGGCCCATGGACGGCCAACCCGGCGCCGTGCTGGCGCGCGGCGATGCGGCCGATGTCGACTTTGCCGTGGCTTCTGCCCGCAAGGCCTTTGCCAGTGGTGTGTGGCGTGGCAAGGAGCCGCTGGAGAAGAAGCGGATCATGCTGCGCTGGGCGGAGCTGATCCGGATCCATGGCGAAGAGCTGGCGCTTCTCGAAACGCTCGATGTCGGCAAACCGGTGCAGGCCTCGCTCGGCGTCGACGTGCGCCTGTGCGCCGAGGGCATCCAGTATTACGGCGAGATGATCGACAAGATGTATGACGAGATCGCCCCGACCGGGCCGAAGGCGCGCGCGCTCGTCCGCAAGGTGCCGCTCGGTGTCGTCGCGGCGATCACGCCGTGGAACTATCCGATGATCATCGATGCCTGGAAGCTCGGGCCGGCGATCGCGGCTGGCAATTGCGTGGTGCTGAAGCCGGCCGAGCAGTCCTCGCTCTCGGCGCTTCGGCTCGCCGAGCTTGCCGTCGAGGCGGGCCTGCCCGCCGGCGTCTTCAACGTCGTCACGGGTTTCGGCGAGGAGGTCGGCAAGCCGCTCGCGTTCCACGCGGATGTCGACATGGTCGCCTTCACCGGCTCGACCGAGGTGGGCAAGCTGATCATGGGCTACGCCGCGCAGTCGAACCTCAAGCGCGTGGCGCTGGAACTCGGCGGCAAGTCGCCGCTCGTCGTCTTTGCCGATGCCGATCTCGACGCGGCGGCGAGCGCGGCCGCCTGGGGCTGTTTCTACAATTCCGGCGAGACCTGCCATGCCGCGACCCGCCTTCTCGTGCAACGCCCGGTGCAGGATGCGCTGATCGAGAAGATCGAGGCGGTGGTGAGCCGAGAGATCGTGCTGGCGCATCCCTTCGAGCCTTCGGCGCAGATCGGTGCGTTGATCGAGACGGAGCACATGGACAAGGTCCTCGGCCTCGTCGCGGCGGGGGAGGCGGACGGCGGGCGCCGCGTCTTCGGCGCAGAAAGGGTGCTGTCCGAGACGGGCGGCTGCTATGTCTCGCCGGGTGTCATCACGGATGTGACGAACGACATGCGCATCGCCCGGCAGGAGATCTTCGGCCCTGTGCTTGCGGCCATCGCCTTCGACACGGAGGAGGAAGCGCTCGCAATCGCCAATGACACCATCTACGGGCTTGCCGGCGCCGTTTTCACCCGCGACATGGACCGGGCGCACCGGTTCTCCGAGGGCATCCATGCCGGCACGGTCTGGATCAACACCTACGACATGTCGAATTTCGCGACGCCCTTCGGCGGCTTCAAGCAATCGGGTTTCGGCCGCGACCGCTCGGTGCATGCGATCGACAAATATTGCGACTACAAGACAATCTGGCAGCAGTTCGGTTGAAGGCTCAAGTCCAGGGGAGGAGCGCATGAGCAGGATCGTTTCCATCGGCATCAGCCATCACCGGCTGCCGCTCGATCCGCCGTTCAAGGCAAGCTGGGATGGTCGCCCGCGCCGGCATTTCGACGCGACGATCGTGCGCGTGCGCGACGAGGAAGGTCGCGAAGGCATTGGCTCCGGCGACCTAATGAAGGGGTTCGAGGGCCATGAGGATTTGTTCATCGGTGCGGACCCGCGCCATCTCGAACGGCACTACGAGGTGCTCTCGCACATCAATTTCCACTATGGCCGCTGCTGGCCGCTCGATCTGGCGCTCTGGGACCTTGCGGGCAAGGTGACGGGCGAGCCGGTCTGGCGCATGCTTGGTGGCCGTGCCGACCGGGTGCGGCTCTATGCGTCCTCCGGCGTGCTGCGAGAACCCGCCGCCATGGCCGACCAGGCCGAGCGCTACATCGCGGAAGGCTTTCCGGCGATGAAGGTGCGCTTCTCCTCCTCCGCCGGCGGGCGCAACGGCTGGCGCGAGGACGTGAAGGCGCTGGAGGCGATCCGCGCCCGTGTCGGCGACCGGCTGGAGCTGATGGTCGACTGCAACCAGGGTTGGCGCATGCCCTGGGACACGACGCTCTCCTGGACCTTCAAGGATGCGCTCGTCGTCGCGCGTGAGCTGGAACGGCTCGGCATCTACTGGATGGAGGAGCCGCTGCACCGCTCCGATCGCAAGGGCATGAAGGCGTTGAAGGAGGCGACGAGCGTGCGCATCGCGGGCGGGGAGATGACGCGCGAGCTCTATGAGTTCCGCGACATCATCGAGGAACGCGCCTTCGACGTGATCCAGCCGGACGTGGCGCTGGTCGGCGGCATCACGGGATGCCGGCGGCTCGCCTTCCAGGCGCGCGAGGCGGGCGTCGCCTTCACCCCGCATTCCTGGACGAACGGCATCGGCGTGCTCGCCAATGCGCATCTGACGGCGGGGGCGGGCGACGCGCCCTTCCTCGAATATCCCTATGACGGGCCGGAATGGAGCGAGGCGCGCCGTGACTACCCGCTGCAGGCGCCGCTGCGGCACGAGGACGGCTGGCTTGTGCTGGGCGAAACGCCCGGCCTCGGCGTGGCCCTCGACGAGGACCGGCTTCGCGCGACGCGGCTCGGCTGAACCGCTTCACTTCGTCTCCCTCCGCATTCGACCCTTGACATCCGCCCCGGGGAGGCCGACTTCACGGGGGACACGGACGCGAAGGAGACGAGCCATGAGCGAGGCAGCCCGCACGACGATCGACCAGGCGGAAGTCGACCGCTTTTCGGCGATGGCGGCCGAGTGGTGGGACCCGGCCGGGAAATTCCGGCCCTTGCACAAGTTCAATCCGGTCCGCCTCACCTATATCCGCGATCTCGTGTCCGGTCAGTTCGGCCGCGACCCCGCGGCGCATCGCCCGCTCGAGGGCCTGCGCATCCTCGATATCGGCTGCGGCGGCGGCCTGCTCTCCGAGCCGATGGCGCGCATGGGGGCGGATGTGCTCGGGGCGGATGCCTCGGAAAAGAACATCGGCATCGCCAAGGCCCATGCGGCAGGCAGCGGCGTTCCGGTCGATTACCGGGCGGTGACCGCCGAGGCACTGGCGGAAGCCGGCGAGACCTTCGACGTCGTGCTCAACATGGAAGTGGTCGAGCACGTCTCCGACGTCGATTTCTTCCTCACCACCTGCGCCTCCATGGTGCGTCCCGGCGGCATGATGTTCGTCGCCACGATCAACCGCACGCTGAAGGCGGCGGCGCTGGCGATCTTCGCGGCGGAAAACGTGCTGCGCTGGCTGCCGCGCGGCACCCATCAATATGAAAAGCTGGTGCGCCCGGAGGAGATCGAGAAACCGCTGACGGCCTCGGGGCTGATGGTGACCGATCGCACCGGCGTGTTCTTCAACCCGCTGTCCAACCAGTGGAACCTGTCGAAGGACATGGACGTCAACTACATGATGGTGGCGCGCCGCGCCTCCGCCTGAAGCCGGCCCGCGGGAAGCTCCGGTCAGGCCTTCAACGTCTTCGCGACGGCAAGCAGGTCCTGCTGCCCGGCCGCGTTGCGCGCGGCGATCGCCTTCACGCTTTCGCGGTCGATGCCGACGGTGTTGCCGTCGGGGCAAAAAGCCGTCTTGAAGGTGAAGGCGCGGGGCGACGGGCCGCGATCGGCAAGATGCTCCAGCCGCTCGGCGCCATCGGCCCAGAGAGGCCGGACGCCTTCCGCCACCCACCAGAGCACGAGGGCAGGCCAGGCCTGCCGCTGGTTCCAGTTGCGGGCGTGTTTCAGGGCGTCGGCGTGCACACCGTTATAGGTGAAGGCCATCAGCGCCTCGAGCCCGCTCCACAGCGAGAGCGAGGAGGGAGCATCCGCAAAGCCGCTGCCGGTAATGAAGCGGGGATAGACCTTCTCGCCCCAGCTTTCCGGTCCCGGCTCGCCGTCATAGCCGGAACGGCCGACGAACCCCTCCGCCCGGCTCGCCGCCTCGAAATTCAGCGGTTCGCGCAGGCGAAAGCCTTCGACGCGCGGGCTATCGTAGTCGTCGACATGCAGGCCGAAATTGTAGATCGCGAGATGATGGCCGCGCATCAGTTGGTTTCGTCGGGCAGGACGGGAAGCGGCGCGACCTCGACGCCCTCCTCCAGCAGCTCGCGCACCTCGTCCGCCGAGGCCCGGCCGATCAGGCCGCGCTGCTCGGCCTCGCCGTAATGGATCTTGCGCGCTTCTTCCGGAAAGCGCTCGCCGACATCCTCCGAATTGGCGCGGATGGTCGAGACGATCTCCCGAAGCTTGTTCATCATCTCCTTCTGGCCGGCCTGCACCACGAGCTCCTGGCGGCGCTCCTTCTTGCGGGCGGTCGAGACGGAGGGCGCCATCAGGCGCTTGGCGACATGGGCGGAGCCGCAGGTGGGACAGGAGACGAGCGCCCTCTTCTGCTGGCGGTCGAAATCGTCCGCAGAGCCGAACCACCCTTCGAAGGCGTGCCCGTTGTCACAGGAAAGCTCGTAGCGGATCAAGCGGCAACGCCTCCCTTCGCGGGCGCCTGTGCCGTTTCCAGCGTGAAGGTGCGCCCGTTGCGCAGGTTGGGGATCTTGTCGTGCGCGGCCTTGACGGCGGCATTGTCGACCTCGGCGAGCACGACGGCCTCGCCCGTGCCGCCGGCGCTGGCCAGGACGCGGCCCCACGGATCGATGATCATGGAATGGCCAAAGGTCTCGCGGCCGTCCTCATGCATGCCGGCCTGCGCGGCGGCGATGATGTAGACGCCGTTCTCGATGGCGCGGGCGCGCAGCAGCGTTTCCCAATGGGCTTCGCCGGTCTGGCGCGTGAAGGCGGCGGGAACGGAGATGATCTCGGCGCCGGCCTGGGCCTGCACCTTGAAGAGCTCGGGGAAGCGCACGTCGTAGCAGATGGCAAAGCCGAGCCGTGCGAAGGGAAGGTCCGCCATGCGCGCGACGGCGCCCGGCGAATAGACCGCACTTTCGCGCCAGCTCTCGCCATTGTCGAGATCGACGTCGAACATGTGGATCTTGTCGTAGGTGCAGACCTGTCCGCCATCGGGGCCGAACAGGAAACCGCGATTGGCGACCTTGCCGTCGGCAAGCGCGATGGCGGTGGAGCCGACATGCACGTGGATGGCGAGCTCGGCGGCAAGTTCGGCCGCGGCGGCGACCACGAGATCGTCGGCCTCCGTGCGCAGGATGGCGCGCAGCCCCGCGCGGTCGCGCTGGAGCGCGCCGGTCATTTCCGGCGTCTGGACATAGACGGCGCCCTTGGCGGCCGCCTCGCGCACGAGGCGCCGCATCGTCTCCACGTTGCGGACGGGATCGGTCCCGGAGCACATCTGGAGGGCGGCGATCGTGACGGTCATGGCGAACTCCTCAGGCTACGAGCAGGGCGTCGAGTTCGCCGGCGCGCTCCAGGGCGTGCAGGTCGTCGCAGCCGCCGACATGGCGTTCGTCGATGAAGATCTGCGGGAAGGTGCTGCGGCCGTTGGCGCGCTTGATCATCTCCTGGCGGATCTCCGGCGCATAGGTCGCGTCGTGCTCCTGGTAGGCCACGCCCTTGGTTTCGAGAAGTTTCTTGGCGGCGCTGCAATAGCCGCAGAACTGACGCGTATAGATGACGACCGAAGCCATATTCTCCTGCTCCAAAGCTTGGAAAACCTTGTCTTTCATATAGGTCCGGGAAGCGCCCTTGCAAAGGTCAAAACGGTGATGTCGGCGGCGCCTGCCCGTTTCAGCGCGCGCGTGACGGCCGAAACGGTGGCCCCGGTCGTATAGACGTCGTCGACGAGCACCACGCGGCGGCCGAACAGCGCCTCGCGGCCCTCCGGCGTGACGGTGAAGGCGCCGCGCACGTTCTCCTCGCGGGCGCGGGGTCCGAGGCCGATCTGGCGGCGGGTGCGTTTCGTGCGGCGCACGGCATCGACGAGAACGGGCCTGCCGGAAAGCCCGCCGAGCGCGCGGGCAAGCTCCGACGACTGGTTGAACTTGCGCCAGAGGAGGCGGAAGCGATGCAGGGGAACGGGGACGATGGCGTCCGCGACCTCCACGGTGCCGTCGCCGGCGCGCAGCATCCATCCGGCCATCATCGGCGCGAGATCGGTGCGGTCGCGGTACTTCAGCGCATGGACGAGCACGCGGGCAAGGTCGTCGTAGAGCGCGACGGAGCGCAGCCGGTCGAAAGGCGGCGGGTTGGCGATGGCGTCGGCGCTGAGGATGCCAGGGCCGAGATCGTGCGAGAAGGGCGTGCCGAGCACCTCGCAATAGGGGCGTTCGATCAGGGCGAGCTTCGACCAGCACCGCGGGCAGAGGCCTGCACGGCTGCCGAGCAGCACGCCGCAGCCTGCGCAGGCCGGTGGATAGACGAGGTCGAGGGCGCTGCCCGCAAGGCCGCGCAGCCGGCGGGCAAGGGCCTGCCGGAGCGGGACTGCCGGTGCTGCCTCGGCCTCGATTTCGCCCATGCGGTTGACAATAGTCGGTCCAAGCGGCCAAAGCGAATGGAATTGCGAACCGGACCCCTCCCATGGAAACGCTCTTCGACCAATCCCTGATCGACACGAACCGGCGGCGCGCGCTTGCCGGCCAGCCGGCGGATTTCCTGCTCGACGTGGTGGCGCGCGAGCTTGCCGAGCGCCTCAGCGTCATCGAACGCCGCTTCGAGCGGGCCGTCGAGCTGCACGGCCACACCGGTGCCGCCGCGCGGGCGATCGTCGCGACGGGCAAGGTGGACGGGATGGAGCGGGTGGAAAGCGACGCGCGGTTCGCCGCGCCGGGCGAGGCGCTGACGGTGTCGCCGCTCGAAACGGTGCCGCTGGAGCCGCAGTCGGCCAACCTCATCGTCTCGCCGCTGGCGCTGCACCTCACCAACGACACGCCGGGCGTCTTCGTGCAGATCCGCCGTGCGCTGAAGCCGGACGGGCTGTTCCTTGCGGCCATCCCCGGCAGCGGCACCCTGCAGGAACTGCGCGAGGTGCTGCTTGCGGCGGAAAGCGAGGTCACGGGCGGGGCGAGCCCGCGGGTCATTCCCTTCCCGGATGTGCGCGATGTCGGCGCGCTTCTCCAGCGCGGCGGCTTCGCCCTGCCGGTGACGGACCGGGAGACCTATACGGTGCGTTACGATTCGATCTTTCCGCTGATGAAGGACCTGCGGGCCATGGGCATGGCCAATCCGCTCGCCGGCCGCAGCCGCCGGCCGCTCACGCGCGGCGTCCTCCTGCGCGCGGCGGAGCTTTATGCGGAGCGCTTCTCCGATCCGGACGGGCGCATCCGTGCGAGCTTTTCGGTCATCTATGTTTCAGGCTGGGCGCCGCACGAAAGCCAGCAGAAGCCGCTGAAACCCGGCTCGGCGACGATGCGCCTCGCCGATGCCCTGAAGCAGGGCGGCGGCACCTGATTTATTCTGTACCGGCGGAGTCGATGGTGTTGGTGATGGTGCCGAAGGTGTCCGAAAGGCTGTTGCTGAAGGCTTCGAGGCCGGCCAGCAGGCCGATCGAGATGAGCCCGAGCAGGAGCCCGTATTCGACAGCCGTGCCGCCGGTGCGGTCGGAGCAGAATGATTTCAGTGATTTCAGCACCATTCCACGCTCCCGCGCCCTCGCGCATCGTTGTTTCTGCTCAACAGCCGTTGTTTCCACCGGTGCCGTTGACGATGCAGACGGCGCCCGGCATTTCCTGCAGGACGCTGCGGCGCACCGTATAGCGCTTTCTGCCGTCCGACGGGATCGATCCCGTCGAGATCATGTCGAATTCATCCGGCACATTTGCCATCATGCGCTTGTCGGTCTTTGCGGAAAGAACCGGGGTCAGGACGAGCGCAAGCGCGATGACAGCCGTGCCGAAGAGCAGGGCGAGGTTGAGCGCGCCGGTCCGGGTATCGCCGGCCGACGTGAAATCCTTCTCCTGAACGGCTTTCCAGAAGTCTTCGTCACGCATCACAGGGTCTCGTAGGCATTGCAACGTTCAAGACCGATCATTGAACGAGGGTGCTAAACGATTGCTTAACGGAGCATGGAAAATGCTGGGTAAATTCTCGCCAGGCCTTCAAAGAAGGTCCATCAGGAAGGGGATGAGCGGTTCGTCGGCCGGGGGCATCGGATAGTCGCGCAGCGCCTTCGACCGCACCCACTTGATCGCCTGCCCCTCGCGGCCGTGCGCGGTGCCCTCGAAGCGGCGGCAGATGTAGAGCGGCATCAGGAGATGGAAGTCGTCATAGGTATGGCTGGCAAAGGTCAGCGGGGCGAGGCAGGCCACCTTCGTGCGGATGCCGAGTTCCTCGTCCAGTTCGCGGATCAGCGTCTCTTCCGGCGTTTCGCCCTGCTCCACCTTGCCGCCGGGAAACTCCCACAGGCCGGCGAGCGATTTCCCCTCCGGGCGCTGCGCCAGCAGAATGCGGCCATCGGCGTCGACGAGCGCGCAGGCGGCGACGAGCAGGATGCGGCGGGGTTTCGTTTCGATCTCGCTCATGCCGCGGCAGGCCCCCGGTAGCTGTACTGGTAGACGTCCTTGAAGCCCGCGCGGCGATAGAGCGCGATGGCGGCGGCATTCTCGGCCTCGACCTGCACCCAGGCCTGGCGTGCGCCCTTGAGCTTTGCCCAGCGCAGCGCGGCATGGAGGACGGCGGTGCCGAGACCGCGGCCGCGCCTTTCCTCCGCGACGCCAAGCTGGAGGATGCCGACGAGGTCGTTGTCATGTACGGCGATCGCCACGGCCGTCGGGCCGAAATCCGGCTCCTCGAAGATGAACAGCCCGGTTTCCGGCTTGATGGCGTTGATGATCTCGGTGAGGCCGGGCTTCAGCGCCGGGTCGTCGCCGGCAACGCGGATACGCGCATCGACGAACCTGCCGACGTCGCGGCTCGGCAGATGGTCGAGCCCCTCGTCACGCGGCAGCGTGGCAAGGTCGGCCGTCATGACGATGGTGCGGCCCGCTTCCGTCCAGCCGGCATCGTCCATGTGGGCGACAAGTTTCGGCGGGGTCAGCGGCGTCTGGCGCACTAGCAGCGGGCGACCGTAGTCGGAAAACTTCTTGGCCGCCTTTTCCAGGCGGATATCGATGTCGCGCGTGTCGGACGGGTCGAGCGGGTTCACCGAGTTCAGCCGGCGCGAGGGATGGCCGGCGGTCAGCCGAAAGAGCCAGCTTCCGTCGTAGTGCACGGAGGCGGCCGGCCAGGCGCGGAAACCGACGGCCTCAAGCCGGCGGACTTTGGGAAGATCGCTCATCGTGGTTCGTTCGGAGGGCGTCACGCGCGCCGGGCCTCTGTTCTCGTGTCTTTACCAGCAAATGCTGCGCGTATCTGCTGGAGCGGCATCAGCTGCGGTAGTCGCCGTTGATCTCGACATATTCCTTGGTGAGGTCGCAGGTCCAGACCGTCGCCTTGCCGGTGCCGAGGCCGATCTCGACGCGGACAGGGATGTCCTCGCGCTGCATGACGGCGGTGGCCGCCTCTTCGGAATAGGCGGGGTCGCGCTCGCCGTCGACGGCGACGCGGACGTCGCCGAACCAGATGGCGAGGCGGTCGCGGTCGGCCATCTCGCCGGATTTGCCGACGGCCATGACGACGCGGCCCCAGTTGGCGTCCTCGCCGGCAACGGCGGTCTTGACCAGCGGAGAATTGGCGATCGACAGGGCGATGCGCTTGGCCGCCGCGTCGTTTTCGGCGCCCTCGACGGTGATTTCCACCATTTTCCGTGCGCCTTCGCCATCGCGTACGACCTGGAGCGCAAGGTCGCGCAGGAGATCGTTGAGAGCGGCGCGGAAACCGTCGAGCGCGGCATCGTCGGCCGTCACCGGCGCCTGGCCCTCGGCAGCGCCGGTCGCAAACAGCATCAGCGTGTCCGAGGTCGAGGTGTCGCTGTCGACGGTGACGGAATTGAAGGTCGGACCGACGCCGGCCGAGAGCAGCGATTGCAGCACCGATGCGGGAATGCTTGCGTCGGTGACGACGAAGGAGAGCATGGTCGCCATGTCCGGCGCGATCATGCCGGCGCCCTTGGCGATGCCGTTGATGCGGACGGTGACGCCGCCGAGTTCGGCCGTGCGCGTGGCGACCTTCGGATAGGTGTCCGTCGTCATGATGGCCTTGGCGGCCTCGAACCAGAAGTCCTCCGTGCCGGAGGCGGCGAGGCTGTCGAGCACGCCGGAGAATTTCGTCGCGTCGAGCGGCTCGCCGATGACGCCGGTCGAGGCAAGGAAGACCTCGCCTTCGCTGCAGCCGACGGCCCTTGCAGCGGCTTCCGCGGTCATCTGCGTCGATTCGCGGCCCTTGCGGCCGGTGAAGGCATTCGCATTGCCGGAATTGACCACCACGGCGCGGGCAACGCCGCCCGGAAGATTGGCGCGGCAGAAATCGACCGGCGCGGAGGGGCATTTCGAGCGGGTGAAGGCGCCTGCGACCGCCGCGGGGCGGTCGAACACCATCATCAGCACGTCCGTCCGGTTCTTGTACTTGATCCCGGCGGCGGCGGTCGCCATGCGCACGCCGCGCACCGGCGGCATGTCGGCATAGGTTTTGGGAGCGAGCGGGGAGACGGAACCGGACATCGTGCTTTCCTGTTTCAAGAAAGGCCCGGCAGTCGCCGGGCCGTTGTCGATTACTGCTGGCCTTCGGTTGCCGGCGCGCCTTCGCCTTCACCTGCCGCTTCCGGCTTGTTAACCGCGTCATAGGCGGTCTTCAGCGCGGCGTCCTGGATGTCAACGGGGGCTGCCGCCTTGGCCTTTTCCAGGAGCTCCAGATACTTGTCGCGCATGACGAGCTGGCGAACCTGGCTTTCGACCTGGTCGAGCGCCGGGGGCTGCTGCTTGCGCTTGTCCTCGACCTTGATGACGTGGAAGCCGAACTGGCTCTTCACCGGTTCCTTGGAATAGGCGCCCTTCTCCAACGCGAAGGCGGCCGTCTCGAATTCCGGAACCATGCGGCCCTTGCCGAAATAGCCGAGGTCGCCGCCTTCGGACTTGTTCGGGTCGGTCGACTTTTCCTTGGCGATCTCGACGAAGTCCTTGCCGGCATCGAGTTCGGCGATCACGGCCTTGGCCTCGTCCTCGGTCTTGACGAGGATGTGGCGGGCGCGGATTTCATCCTCCGGCTCAATGGCGGCGACTTCCTTGTCGTAGCGTGCCTTTACCTCTTCCGGGGTCACGGCGTCGACGACGTGCTTCTTGAAATAGGCGTTGTGCAGCTCGCGATCGGTGAGGAAGGCGAGGCGCTGCTTGAAGTCGGGCGTATCCTGCAGGCCTTCCTTGCCGGCGTCGGCGGCGAGCAGCTTCACGTCGATGATCGAGGAGAGGGCGGCGACGCGCTTCTGCTCGTCCGGCAGGTTGGCGAGCTGCGGGTCGAGGCCGGCAATGGCGAGCTTCAGCTCCGATTCGTGGATCTCGACCGTGCCGACCTTGGCGATGACCGGGTCGGCCGCCGCATCCTGTGCGCCGGCGCTGGTGCTTGCGGCGGCAATCGCGATCAGGGCGACTGCTGCGAGCTTGCTGTACTTGAACATATCGAAAAAGACCTTTCACATCCTCGCCGGAATCGGGCCGATATCCGGTGCCAGACGGCTCAACACCACCAGAATGTGGCAGTTGTGCAACCGCCTGAGCCGTTGACATCATTCGACCCCCCTCTTATCTGTCACGCAATCCCGCGTCCAGAACAGTTTCCGGGCGTCTCAAGGCTTTGCGCGCAAATATCGTGCGACCTGTCACGCGCCGGGTGCCACAAAGAAAGGACCATCCTGATGGTCAGCCTCGGCGGCCTAGCCCGCAAGTTGTTCGGTTCCTCGAACGATCGTCGCATCCGCTCCTACAAGCCCCGCGTCGATGCCATCAACGCGCTCGAACCCGAGATGAAGGCGCTTTCCGACGAAGCGCTGCGGGCGAAGACCGCGGAATTCCGCGAGCAGCTCGCCGCCGGCAAGACGCTCGACGATATCCTGGTCCCGGCCTTTGCCGTCGCCCGCGAAGCGGCCTTCCGCGTCCTTGGCCTGCGTCCCTTCGACGTCCAGCTGATCGGCGGCATGATCCTGCACGAGAAATCGATCGCCGAGATGAAGACCGGTGAAGGCAAGACGCTCGTCGCGACGCTGCCCGTCTATCTCAACGCGCTCGCCGGCAAGGGCGTGCATGTCGTCACGGTCAACGACTACCTCGCCACCCGTGACAGCGCCCAGATGGGCAAGATCTACGGCTTCCTGGGGCTCACCACCGGCGTTATCGTGCACGGCCTCGACGACGACCAGCGCCGCGCCGCCTATGCCTCAGACATCACCTACGCGACGAACAACGAACTCGGCTTCGACTATCTGCGCGACAACATGAAGTACGAGCGCGGCCAGATGGTGCAGCGCGGCCACTTCTTCGCCATCGTCGACGAAGTGGACTCCATCCTCGTCGACGAAGCGCGCACGCCGCTGATCATTTCCGGCCCCCTCGACGACCGCTCCGACCTCTACACGACGATCGACACCTTCATCCCGATGCTGGACGAAGCGGACTACGAGATCGACGAGAAGCAGCGCTCGGCCAACTTCTCCGAAGTCGGCACGGAGAAGCTGGAAGGTCTCCTGCGCCAGGCGGGGCTTCTCAAGGGCGAATCGCTCTACGACGTCGAGAACGTCGCCATCGTCCACCACATCAACAATGCGCTGAAGGCGCACAAGCTCTTCACCCGCGACAAGGACTACATCGTCCGCAACGACGAGATCGTCATCATCGACGAGTTCACCGGCCGCATGATGCCGGGCCGGCGCTATTCGGAAGGCCAGCACCAGGCGCTGGAAGCCAAGGAAAAGGTCACGATCCAGCCGGAAAACCAGACGCTGGCCTCGATCACCTTCCAGAATTATTTCCGCATGTATTCCAAGCTCGGCGGCATGACGGGCACGGCCTCCACGGAAGCCGAGGAATTCGGCAACATCTACGGCCTCGACGTCGTCGAAGTGCCGACCAACCTGCCGATCCAGCGCCTCGACGAGGACGACGAGGTCTACCGGACAGTCGAGGAGAAGTACAAGGCGATCATCCAGGAGATCAAGGACGCCAGGGAGAAGGGCCAGCCGGTCCTCGTCGGCACCACCTCGATCGAAAAGTCCGAATATCTCGCCGAGCGGCTGAAGATGTCGGGCTTCAAGGACTTCCAGGTCCTCAATGCCCGCTATCACGAGCAGGAGGCCTATATCGTCTCGCAGGCCGGCGTGCCGGGCGCCGTGACGATCGCCACCAACATGGCCGGCCGCGGCACCGACATCCAGCTCGGCGGCAACCTCGACATGCGCCTCGAGCGCGAGCTTGCCGAGATGGAGCCGGGTCCGGAGCGCGATGCGAAACGCGAGGCCATCGTCGCCGAGGTGAAGAAGCTGAAGGAGCAGGCGCTCGCCGCCGGCGGCCTCTATGTTCTCGCCACCGAACGCCATGAAAGCCGCCGCATCGACAACCAGCTGCGCGGCCGTTCCGGCCGCCAGGGCGACCCGGGCCGCTCCAAGTTCTTCCTGTCGCTGCAGGACGACCTGATGCGCATCTTCGGCTCCGAGCGCATGGATTCCATGCTGCAGAAGCTCGGTCTCAAGGAAGGCGAGGCGATCGTCCATCCCTGGATCAACAAGGCGCTGGAGCGTGCGCAGAAGAAGGTCGAGGCGCGCAACTTCGACATCCGCAAGAACCTCCTGAAATATGACGACGTGTTGAACGACCAGCGCAAGGTCATTTTCGAGCAGCGCATCGAGCTGATGGACGGCGAGAACCTGTCCGAAATCGTCGGCGACATGCGCCACGAAGTGGTGGAGAACCTCGTCCGCCTGCACATCCCGGAAAACGCCTATGCCGAGCAGTGGGATGTCGCGGGGCTCAAGAAGGGCGTTCTCGAACAGCTCAACCTCGATCTGCCGATCGACGCCTGGGCGGCCGAGGAAGGCATCGACGAAAAGGACATCCTCGAGCGCCTGCACAAGGCGACCGACCAGGCGGCTGCCGACCGTGCGGAGCGCTTCGGCCCCGAGATCATGACCTATGTGGAGCGCTCCGTGCTGCTCCAGACGCTGGATCATCTCTGGCGCGAGCACATCGTCAACCTCGATCATCTGCGCTCTGTCATCGGCTTCCGCGGCTATGCCCAGCGCGATCCGCTGCAGGAATACAAGGCCGAGGCCTTCGAGCTCTTCCAGGCGCTGCTGGCGAACCTGCGCCAGACCGTCACCGCGCAGCTGATGCGCGTCGAACTGGTGCGCCAGGCCGCCGATGCCCCCGTGCCGGTGCCGCCGGAGATGGAAGGCCATCATATCGACGGCACCACCGGCGAGGACGATTTCGGCGAAGGCAACGGCGGCGGCTTCATGGCTGTCGGCGTTTCTCCGGAGGATCGCGATCCGAACGATCCGTCGACCTGGGGCCGCGTGTCGCGCAACGAGGCCTGCCCCTGCGGCTCGGGCAAGAAATACAAGCATTGCCACGGCGCCTTCGAGCAGGCGTGATCGAAAAAATGACGTTGGCGGCTGACCCTGTCCGCCGCCTCCACCCTCCAGCGTCATCCTCGGGCTCGACCTGAGGATTCACGCAGCGTGCACGGCGTTTGTGGCATGGATGGTCGGTCGGGCCCGACCAAGATGGAGGAGAGGGCTCAATCCTCGGTTGGCCTTTTGACTGCCGCGTCCGGGCTGCACTTTCTTTGCGGCCCAACCGTTTGTTAACCCTGATCTGACAAGACTGGCTATCGTTCAGTTCTGCGTTGCGTACGGGTTCCTGTGTTGATGGCGGTCATTCAGTCGGCGGAGAAATTGCTGCCATCGGCCCTGCGCGGCAAGGCGGAACCGCTCGTGCGCGCGCTCGGAACGATCCTCGTCAGCGACGATCCCCGCAACCTCGCCCAGCGCATGGCGCTCATCACCTTCGCCATCCGCGTCATCAACGCGGCGATCGCCTTCCTCTCGCAGATCGTCCTTGCCCGCGTGATGGGCGAGTTCGAATACGGCATCTTCGTCTTCGTCTGGGCGCTCGTCGTCATCTTCGGCGACCTGTCCTGTCTCGGTATCCACACCACCGTGGTGCGCTTCCTGCCGGATTATGCCGGGCGCAGCGCGCATGCGGAGATTCGCGGCCTCACCTCGACGGCACGTGTCTTCGCTATGCTGTCCTCGACGGTGCTGGCGACTATCGGTCTGCTCGTCCTCTGGGTCTTCCACGAAAGCTTTGCCGATTATTATGTCGTGCCGCTCTTCGTCGGCCTCTTCTGCATGCCGATGATCGCGCTCGGCGATGTGCTCGACAGTACGGCACGCGCTCACAGCTGGGCGGTGGTGGCCCTCAGCCCGACCTATATCATCCGCCCGCTGCTGATCCTCGCCTTCATGGTGCTGGCGGTGTCTCTGGACGCGCCCCATACGGCGCTCACCGCCATGGTCGCCGCGCTCGCCGCCACCTACCTCACCACCGTCGTGCAGTTCTTCAACATCCTGCGCCGGCTCAGCAGGCGTTACGTCAAGGGGCCGCGCAAGCTGGAATTCGCCCTCTGGATCAAGGCGGCACTGCCGATCTTCCTGATCGAGGGGTTCGGTTTCCTGCTCACCAATTCCGATGTCATCGTCGTCGGCCTCTATCTCGACCCGGAAAGCGTCGCCATCTACTTCGCCGCGGCAAAGACCATGGCGCTCGTCCATTTCGTCTTCTTCTCGGTGAAGGCCGCCGCCGCGCCGCGCTTTTCCGCGTTGTTTGCCGCCGGCGACCGGGTGGCGCTGGCGCGCTTTGCCGGCGAGACGGTGCGCTGGAGCTTCTGGCCGTCGCTGGTAGTCGGGCTCGGCGTGCTGGCGCTCGGCCATTTCCTGCTGTCGCTGTTCGGTGCCGCCTTCACGGCGGGCTACAGCCTGATGTTCATCCTCTTCGCCGGCATTCTCGCCAAGGCGCTGATCGGGCCGGGCGAGGTGTTGCTCACCATGGCCGGCCAGCAGAAACTCTGCGTCGTCGTCTATGCCGTGGCGCTGGCGGCGAACATCAGCTTCAACGTCACGCTCATTCCGCTCTTCGGCCTGACGGGCGCGGCCGCCGCCACCACCGGCGCCATGATCGTCGAGGCGATGCTGCTGCACCTCGTCGTGCGCCGGAAACTCTCCATCATTCTCTTCGCCTTCGCCAATCCGGTGAAGGCAAGCCTTGCCAACGGGATGGACCGCCATGACCGATAGCTACGGCTTCGACCACACGATCGCGGCAGGACGCGCCCAGGCCGCCATTCCGCCCGCCCTGCCGCATGCCCCGCCGGCCGACCAGCGCATCGCTGTCGGCCGCCTCGGCCGGTCGCTGGCGCTCTATCCGGCGACGGCCGGCTATGAGCTGCAGCAGGAACTCGATTTCCTGTCGAACCGCGTCATGGAGCCGAACGTCTTCTTCTCCGGCCGCTTCCTCGCGCCCGCCATGCCGCGCCTCGAGGATCGCACGGTGCGCCTTTCGGTGCTGCGCGACGAGAATGCCGGGCGCAGCCGCATGCGTTTCCTCATGCCGTTCTCCATCGAGAAGCCGGGCTTTTCCATCGGCTCCAGCATTCTGCGCGCCTGGTCGAACCCGTTCGGGCCGCTCGGCACGCCGCTCGTCGATGCCGAGGATGCCGCCGAAACGCTCGACAATGTGCTCGAGGCCCTTGGCGGCACCGGCAGCGGCCTGCCGGGCATCCTCGTCCTGCCGGACCTGCGCCTCAACGGCGCCTTCGCGCAGCTGATGCGCGCGGTCGCCATCGGCCGCAACCTTCCCGTCACCGTCACCGATACCTATCGCCGCCCGATGCTGGAGAGCCTGCTCGACGGCCAGACCTATCTGCAGCGGGCCATCTCGCCGGAGCATTTCCGCGAATTGCGCCGGCAATGGCGCAAGCTCGATGCGATGGGCGCACTTTTCTACAACGTCGCCCGCCAGCCCGCCGACATCCGGCTGCGCATGGAGGAGTTCCTGCTGCTCGAAGCCTCGGGCTGGAAGGGCCGCGGCCGCACGGCGATGATCAACGACCGCTATCGCGCCGCCTTCGCCCGCGAGGCGATCAGCAACCTTGCCGAGACCGACGGCGTGCGCATCCATACGCTCGACCTTGACGGCCGTGCCATCGCCTCGATGATCGTCTTCATGATGGGCGGCGAGGCCTATACGTGGAAGACGGCCTATGACGAGGAGTTCGCGAAGTTCTCGCCCGGCAAGCTGCTCGTGGCGGAGCTGACGGAGTGGCATCTCGACGACGCCAATATCGCCCGGTCCGATTCCTGCGCGGTGCCGGATCATCCGGTCATGAGCCGCTTCTGGGAGGAGCGCGAGGACATGGGCACGCTCGTCGTCGGCCTGCAGCAGAACCGCGACCGGGACGTGCGCCAGGTGGCGACGCAGCTTCACCTTTATCGCAACACGCGCAATGTCGCGCGGCTGCTGCGCGAGAAGATCCGCGCGCTCGCGCGCCGCTGAGGCCATTCCGGCCCGGGCGGCAGCCCAATATTTTAAAGCGCCAAGGAACTAGGCGGCGAACGGCGTTTCCTCCGCCGCCCGCTTGCGCAGGAGGTGGCGGATGACCTTGCCGGAGGTCGTCAGCGGCAGAGCATCGACGAAATCCACCTCGCGCGGATATTCGTGCATGGAGAGCCGCGATTTCACCCAGTCGCGGATATCGCTCGCCAGGGCGTCCGAGGGTGCGTTGCCGGGGCGCAGCATCACATAGGCCTTGACGATCTCCGTGCGCACCGGATCGGGCTTGCCCACGGCGGCGGCAAGCTGCACGGCCGGGTGGCCGGCCAGGCAATCCTCGATCTCGCTCGGCCCGATGCGGTAGCCGGAGGAGGTGATGACGTCGTCGTCGCGGCCGAAGAAGGTGACGTAGCCTTCCTCGTCCATGCGGCCGAGATCGCCGGTCGTCATCCAGTCGCCAATGAATTTTTCCGCCGTTGCCTTCTCGTTCTTCCAGTAGCCGAGGAACATGACGGGATCGGGCCGCTGCACCGCGACCTGGCCGACGGTGCCGCGCGGCATTTCCCGGCCGTTCGCATCGATGATGGCCACCACATGGCCGGGCACCGGCTTGCCGATCGGCCCCGGCCGCGACACACCGAGCCTGCCGATCGAGCCGAGCACGATGTTGCACTCGGTCTGGCCGTAGAACTCGTTGATGGTGATACCCAGCGTGTCACGCACCCATTCCCAGGTCTCGCGGCCGAGCGATTCGCCGGCCGAGCCGATTGTGCGCAGGTTGAGCCGGTATTTTTCGCGGGGATTCTCCACCGTTTTCATCAGCCGCAGCGCCGTCGGCGGGATGAAGGCATTGCGCACGTCCATGTCCTGCATGATCCGATAGGCCATGTCGGGGTCGAATTTCTGGCCCGGCGAGGAGACGACGGGCACGCCGAGCAGCAGCGCCGGCAGGAGCACGTTGAGAAGTCCGCCTGCCCAGGCCCAGTCGGAGGGTGTCCATATGCGGTCGCCCGGCTGCGGCAGGAATTCGTGATGCATCTGGAAGCCCGGCACATGGCCGAGCAGCACGCGATGGCCGTGCAGCGCGCCCTTCGGCGGCCCCGTCGTGCCCGACGTGTAGATCATCATCGCCGGATCGTCCGGGCCGCTGTCCACGGCCGCGAAGGGGCCGGCATGGCGGACGATGAGGTCCTCGAAGGACTTTGCCGTGGCGCCTGCAGCCGGCTCGGTGGCGATCACCAGATCCAGCGTCGGCAGCTCCGCCCGGATCGGCTGCAGGCGCTCCAGGCCGAAACGATTGGTGACGATCGCCTTCGCCTCGGCATTCTTCAGCCGGAACGAGAGGGCATCGGCGCCGAAGAGCAAGGCGAGCGGCAGGGCGATGGCGCCGAGCTTGTAGATCGCGAGATGCGATATGACCGTCTCGAAGCCCTGCGGCAGCAGGATCGCGACGCGGTCGCCGGCCTTCACCCCTTCCGCGGCAAGGCCAGCGGCGAAGGCATCCGACCGGGCGGCGAGCTCGCCATAGGTGAGTGAGAGCGGCGGGGCGTCCGGCAGGAAATGCTGGAGGCAGACCCGGTCCGGCGCGTGCGCCGCCCAGGCATTGGAAACCGCGGTGCCTATGTTGAAGCGCTCGGGGATCTGCCAGCGGAAGTCCCGGTACAGCGCATCATAGGTCGATCTCTCGGCGAGCATCCGGCGTCACTCCAGTTTGCTGCATTGCACCTAGCATTCCGGAGGGGCCGCCGGCAATGGCGGCTTTTCGCGGGCGTCAGAGCCAGGAGAGGCGGTTGTCCACCTCGCTGACCTCCTTGACGGAGGCGGCGATCGCGACGGCCCGGTCCGCCTCTTCGGCAGAGCCGACGCTTCCGGAAAGGATGATCCGCCTGCCCTTGCAGGTCACCCTCACGTCGGAGGCATCCACATCGCCGGCGATGGACAGCGCGTCCGCCACCCTGGTCTCGAGCCAGGCCGGGTGCGGTCCGTCGAAATGCTCGGGCTGCTCGCCCTTGAAGGTACCTTCCTTGAAGACCATGTCGCGCTCCTCTTCCTCGGCGTCCGCTTGAAAACGCGGAATGAACGAATTTGTTCTTCTATGGCTGAAGGAAAGACAGGTGTCGTCGCATGTCGACGACCTTGCCCCCGACATGGTTGAGACCCAAGAGCGTGCACATCGCTCTCGGGTCCCCCTCCGCAACCACATCCGGGGGTGTCTGTCGTTGCACCGGATAAATGCGGCCGTGCAAAATTTGTTCCCGCTAAAAAGCAAATTTTTTGAAGGACTAGGCGGCGATCCGGATCGATGATTTGCGCGCAGCCGACCGTTGAGATCGGTAGGCGCTTCGTGCCGCGCCCGCGTGCAGGACCGACATGGCGTCCGCGGGCGGCATCAGGGCGGGATGCGTGCTGCCTGGCTATCGGACCTTGGCATAGATCATCAGCGCAAAGCCTGCGCCCATGCCGGCATAGCAGATCCACGTCAATATTTCCTGCCAGCGCGTGGGACGCAGGCGATCGATTTCCTCGTCGCCTGGCCCGCCATTGCGTGTCTGGAGCCCGAATAGGCCGAGCGTACGATGGGTGGCCTCGTGGTCGATCCTGGTGTTGCGTATCGTGCCGCCGACGATGCGCCCCAGCAGGTAGCGCTTCATGCCCGCGACGAACGAACCGAGGAAGAACGTGTTCAGGATGAAGGAAAAAGCCAGGGCGATGGCAAGCCCTATGATGAACAGGATCCAGTCGCTCATCTGTCCTCCGCCTTGTGCAGGTGCAGCATGGGGATACGCAAGACGCCCGCGCCTCCGATAATTCCAGGAATACGGCTGATCCAGCCGGCCTATTCGGTTGCGCCGGGACTTTCTCGCCATGCCGGTGGCGGTGTTGGGCGGACTTGCGGAAACGTCTCTCGGCGAATCCCCATGTCCGCGGCCGTGTGAACTATCAAAAAATGCGTTGAGCGCGCACGCCGCTTTTCTTTCTTACCCAAACGGTCCTGCTTGCACTTGTCGTGAGGGACGCAGCGACCTACCTTCCACGGCGATTTGTTCGCCGGTTCCGCTGCGTCCTGCCAGTATTTGATTGAGACGCCGCCGTTTCAAACAGAGGAAGGCGGGTGAATTGAGCATCGGGCGATGTTGGTATTCCCGATGTGGAGAAGAGATGGACGGTAGCGAACGACGCTTTGATCTGAGGAAACGCACGCGGACGGCGCATGAGCGATTGGATGCAGCGGTCGGAGGCTTCTGCACCATTGATGAATATCGGCACTATCTGATGGGGCTTGCCTGTTTCCGGGCCGCGATGGATGGGGCGTTGCAGCGTGTCGTCTGGCCGGCCGGCTGGTCCTGGCGTCCTACCGCCCTCGCCAGATCGCTTGACAAGGACGCAATCGATCTCGGCCTTCCGGCCGCGGGTGAGGCCAGCCACGACATCGCGCTTGCCGACCAAAGTGCCCTGCTCGGTGCGCTCTATGTGCTGGAGGGCTCCACGCTCGGTGCGCGGGTTCTTTGCCGGCGGGCGGCGGCGCTTGGGCTTGACGAGGCCTTTGGCGCGCGGCATCTCGCCGTCCTGTCGAAGGACCTGACGCAGTGGCACGCTTTTCTCCTGCTCTTGGACGAGGCTGGGGACTTCGACATCGACCAGGCTGCTGCGTCCGCCAATGCCGTCTTCGCGCTCGCGCTGCAATGCTTTGAAAGTGAACTTCTTGTCGTCCACTGAACCCGTCAATCTCGATACCTGCGACAGCGAGCCTATCCACATCCCGGGCAGCATCCAGTCGCATGGATGCCTTCTTGCCTGCGATATCGGCCTGACGAGGATCGAGAGGGCTTCCGAGAATGCACGGGCGGTTCTTGGCCACGACTGCAATCCGCTCGGCCGCAGCGCCGTCGACGTTATCGGACAAAAACTGCTGCATGACCTGCGCAACGCACTCGCAACGGCGTCGAGCGTGTCGCGGCCAGCGCTTCTTCTCGACATGGTGTGCGGCGAGCGCGTGTTTGACATCGCGATCCATCACTACAAGTCTGCCGTCATCATCGAGTTCGAGCCGGCGCCCTCCGTCGGCCAGCCGCTGCACATCGCGCGGGAAATGATCGGGCGCATCAGCGATATCATGGATGTCGATCGCCTCGTGCAACGCGCGGGGCGGATCGTTGCGGGCGCGACCGGCTACGACCGCGTGATGATCTATCGTTTCGAGCAGGACGGCTCGGGCAAGGTCGTCAGCGAGACGAAACGCGCGGATCTCGAGAGCTTCCTCGGCCAGTACTTTCCGGCGAGCGACATTCCACAGCAGGCGCGCACGCTCTATCTCAAGAACACGATCCGCGTCATAGCCGATACCAGCGGCGAGCGGGTGCCGGTCAGCCCCGTGCTCGACGCGTCCGGCGAGCCTCTCGATCTCAGCTTTGCGCATCTGCGCAGCGTCTCGCCGATCCATTGCGAATATTTGCGCAACATGGGCGTGGCGGCGTCCATGTCGATCTCGATCATCCTCGATAGCACGCTTTGGGGACTGATCGCCTGCCATCACTATTCGCCGCGCGCCTTGCCCATGGCGCAGCGCGTGGCCATGGAGGTGTTCGGCGAATTCTTCTCCCTGCACCTCAAATCACTCAAGGAGCGCCGGCGTGTCGCGGCCGTTGCCGGCACCCGCGAGGCGCTCGACCGGTTCCTCATCCTATCGTCCCATCACGAGGACGTCGGCGAACTGCTGCGCCAGAGCCTGCGCGAATTCTCCCGGCTCCTGCCGAATGACGGTGTCGGCGTGATGTTCGAGGGAAAGTGGACGTGTCTCGGCGCCACCCCGCCGGAGGACGCGGTCCCCCATCTCCTCGGTTTCATCAGGATGGTCAGCGAAGGCCGCGTATGGGCGACCCATGCGCTGTCGCAGAAGGTGCCCGAAGCCGCGGCCTACGGCGACCGCGTGGCCGGCGTGCTCGCTATTCCGCTCTCGCAGACAGGATCGGATTGCCTGCTCTTCTTCCGAAAGGAACTGGTGCAGACGCTCGACTGGGCGGGCAATCCGGAAAAGACCTACGAGACGGGTCCGCTTGGCGACCGGCTTACGCCGCGCAAGAGCTTTGCGATCTGGAAGGAAACGGTGAAGGACCAGGCTCAGGCCTGGACGGAGCCCGAGCGGGAAATTGCGGAAATAGCGCGGGTTTCCATCGTCGAGATCGTTCTGCGCCACAACGAACTGATGGCCGGCGAGCGGCGCAAGTCCGAAGTGCGGCAGCGCATGCTGAACCAGGAACTGAGCCACCGTGTGAAGAACATCCTGGCCGTCATCAAGTCGCTGGTGACGAGCCCGCAGCATCACAAGAGCACGCTTGAGGACTATGTCGCCACTCTTCAGGGCCGCATCGAGGCCCTCTCGGTCGCCCATGACCAGGTGGTTCGCGGCGATGGCGGCGGCATCCTCGCCGAGCTGCTGCAGGCGGAACTTCAGCCCTACAGGGCAAAGGCATCGACCATCAGCCTTTCCGGCCCGTCCGTCTGGCTCGACAGCCGGGCCTTCTCCGTCATGGCGCTGGTGTTTCACGAACTCGCGACCAATGCCGCCAAATACGGGGCCTTGTCGATGGCGACGGGCTCCGTGGAGATTTCCTGGGCGATGACCGGGGAGGCCGTCTGCGAGATCCGTTGGCGCGAGCAGGGCGGCCCTGTCGTGCATGTTCCCTCCCGCAGCGGCTTCGGCAGCGCATTGATCGAGCGGAGCGTTCCCTACGACCTCAACGGCGAAAGCACGATCCGCTTCGAGCCGTCCGGGCTGGAAGCCGTCTTCAGGATTCCGCCCCCGCATGTGAAGCTCGCGTCATCCGGTTCGGGGCCGGCAACGCGCATGGTGGATGACACGTCCGAGCGACCCAACGCTTTGAGCGCAGCCGATCCAGCGGTGCTCATCGTCGAGGACCAGATCCTCATAGCCCTCGACCTGGAGGCCATGCTCGCCGATGAGGGCCTGTCGAAGGTTGCGACCACCAGCTCCGTCAAGCAGGCAATGGCACAGATCGAAGCCAACCCGCCCGACCTTGCTATCCTCGATATCAATCTCGGCCCGACGAACTCCTTCGCCGTCGCCGAAGAACTGCGCAAAAGAGGGACGCCCTTTGTGTTCGCGACAGGCTACGGAGAGGGCGCAGAACTCCCTGAAGCATTGGCAGGCGTTCCCATCGTGCGCAAGCCTTATAGCCGGAACGCGATCGTGGCGGCACTCGGATCCCTGATCGAAAGTCAGCAGCCGGGTCCCGGCAGGGACAAGAGCTGAGCGGAGACAACTTGCAGGCGCGGATAATTAGGGGAGCATGCCGGCCGCTATCGACTCCGCCGCCCGGACGATGCATCTTCTCGTTGTCGGACCAGGGGAGATGTTGTGTTATGGCTCGGCAGCTCGCTTTGATTTTCATTATCGGCGTCATTGCCTATGCCTGTTTTTGGGCGGCGTGGACGTGGTTTTGATTGTGGGGGGCAATCTGAGGAGGGCGGGTTGAGTTTGGATGACTTCATTCGCATCCTCAGGTGTGATGGCGCGATTGCATATGCCCTCGTCGGGTTGGTCTTTTTCTCGGTCGCTTGTGAAGTCACATCGCGGATTCGGAGCTGGGACGGCTATCTCTCGCGCTTCTGGTTCGTCATATACGGCGCGGCCGGGTTCCTGCTCGGCGGTGCGATCTATCTGCTGACCCGCGGGCATTGTGCAGCCAGCGCTCCGGTCGTTGCCGTCCTGTCGCCCTTGCCGCTCTGAAATCCCTGCGTTTCGTGGTCGAGGGCTTCGTTCCCGGCATGGTCTCCGGCCATATCCAAGGCCGCTCTGCTGGCCTTGGCGAGATCTGCAATCCCTTCGGCAATGCGTAGCAGGTCCCGCGCCGCCCGCTGCCTTTCTTCACGAACGATATCGTCGATCGCTTCTTTCAGAACATCGCGTGTCGTGTCCATGTCCAACAGCGCCTCCATCACTGCGATGACAGGGAGAGGCCCGCCGAGGGCATGGGGATGCTTTACGGGCCTCTCTTGCCGCATGCACAGCGGCTTGGCAAACTTGGCTTCCGCCAGATGAACGGCGGATGAACACGCATGTTTCGATGCCGGCTACATCACGCCGTGAACCTTGCATCGCTCGTCCAAGCCGGCGGCGTCCGCCGAGGCAACCATGTCCATGACGGTGAACAGAACGGTGTTGAACGTCTCGCTCGAAACGTGGGTCAGCTTGCCGATAAAGCGGCGCTGTTCACCGCCCCTGGCAATACTGAAAGTACCGCAGACATAGGTTCCTCCGCCACTTTCGGCCGCGGCTGTCGCCTCCACGAGTTTCGATCCTTGTTGCCCGGAAGAGCGATCAATCCCTGCCTCTATCGCGGCCTGGTCCTCGGCGGTCAATGCATAACGGCCCGTTTGCGGGGTTAGTACCTCCTCCGGCGCGGGCGTCTGGCATGACACCAAGGTCATGGCAAAGAGTACGGTCACAGCTCGTCGCAATGTCTTGCCTCCTGAGATGCGAAGGAAAATATCACCGCATCACGTTCGGTCAAATATCCTCCGGCGTCAGCGGTTTGCGCATCGCGTCATCGAACGCGCCAAGGGAACATTGCAGCGTCGGGCCGGTTCTCATATCGAGAGGAGATGAACATGACCGTTGAGACCGAACATTCCGGCCCGAAGACGCCGCCCGAGCGCTCGCCCGACCTGCCCGAGGATGTGCCGCAGCGGCCTATCGAAGAGCCGGCCCCCGATGTGGTGCCGGATGATATTCCCGAGCCCGGCCCGGATGTTCCCGATGTGCAGCCGGTGCAGGATCCGCCGGCACGCTAAGTCGCCGCAATCCTTGAACGATGGGGTAAATCTGCCACATTGGCTGCAACGCCTGAGAAACCGGCATTTCCTGAAAAGTTATGGTGCCCCATGCCGGAATCGAACCAGCACTCCTTTCGGAACTCGATTTTGAGTCGAGCGCGTCTACCAGTTCCGCCAATGGGGCACGGCACTTGCAGCCATCGCCGTTTACACGATGCGTTCACGGGCGGCAACCGGCAAATCCGCACGCGCTTATGATCACATATGCGTGCGGGTGATTTACAACGTCGCCTCACCTGATAGAACTCGGCGCCGTTCCGCCGGCATCCCCGCCGGCCCGATTGGACAATGCCGATGACCGCATCCCTCGACCTTTCCCGCAAGACATCCGCAGGCCTCCTGACGCTCGGCATGGCGGCGACCGTGGGCGGGGCGCTCGGCTTCGAGCATATCGGCGGCTATATTCCCTGTGCGCTCTGCCTGTTGCAGCGCGATCCCTACTATTACGGCATCCCGGTCGCGATTGCCGCGCTGCTGTCGGCGCTCTTCGGCGGCCCGGCCTGGCTGACGCGGCTCCTGCTCGCCATCGCCGGCATCATGATGCTCGTCGGCGCGGGCATGGGCGTCTACCACGCGGGTGTCGAATGGGGCTTCTGGGAGGGACCTGCGACCTGCGCGACCTCGGCGCAGGGCGTCACGCAGAATGCCGGCGATCTCCTTGCCGACCTCAATTCCAAGCACGGGCCATCCTGCACGGAAGCCTCCTTCCGTTTCCTCGGCCTCTCCTTTGCCGGCTGGAATGTGATCGCAAGCCTCATCCTCGCCGCGATCGCCTTTTCGGGCGTGCGGTCGGCGAAAGCTTGATATCCCCGCAACCCGGTCGCAAATGCCTGTGGGTGCCGCAAAAACGCCTGGCGTCTCTGCGATTCCGGCATCAGGGCTGCAGTTCGACGTCCCAGTAGAGATAGTCCATCCAGCTTTCGTGCAGATAGTTGGGTGGAAACAGTCGCCCGTTGTTGTGCAGATCCTGAACCGTCGGCTGGTAGGGCTTCTGATGCGGGTGCATGCCCGCCTGCTTCGGCAGCTTGCTGCCTTTTCTCAGATTGCACGGGGAGCAGGCCGCGACCACGTTGCACCAGGTCGTCTCGCCGCCATGGGCGCGGGGGATGACATGGTCGAAGGTCAGGTCGTCCGGCGACCCGCAGTACTGGCATTCGAACCTGTCGCGCAGGAACACGTTGAACCGGGTGAAGGCCGGGTGGCGTGACGGCTGCACGTATGTTTTCAGGCACACGACGCTTGGCAGGCGCATCGTGAAACTCGGGGAAGACACCGAATGCTCGTATTCGGCGATGATGTTTACGCGGTCGAGAAACACGGCCTTGATCGCGTCCTGCCAGGACCAGAGCGACAAGGGATAATAACTCAGCGGCCTGTAGTCAGCATTCAGTACAAGGGCTGGCAGGGCCTGTGGTGAAACAGAAATCGTCAAGGGCTTCTCCTGATCGATTCGGCATCTGCCCTTCTATATTAGGCCCGTTGTTACAGCATTGTGAAGCGGGAAAGGAAAAGCGAAAACAAGCTATTTCGCGGGAAGCTCAGCCTTCGAGCACCGGCACCGCCTCGCGGCGCATCTCCCGGGAATAGTAGGCCCAGAACAGCCGGGCGGAGACGCCGCGCCAGGGCGACCAGCCCTCCGCGATCCGGTCAAGTTCCTGCGGGCTCGGGCGCACGGCAAGGCCGAGCGCATGGGCCACCGCGTTTTGCAGCGCGATGTCGCCGGACGGGAAGATATCCGGATGGCCGCCGCAAAAGAGCAGGTAGACATCCGCCGTCCAGCGGCCGATGCCCTTGACCGCGGTCAGCCTGCGACTGGCCGCTGCCGCCTCCATGTGGCAGACCGCGTCGAGATCGAGTTCGCCGCGGTCGACCATTTCCGCGGCACGGCGCAGCGTCTCCGTCTTGGCGCGCGAGAGGCCGACGGCGCGGCAATCCTCGTCGGAAAGATCGAGGATATGGTGGGGCGTGATGTCGCCGGCCGTCTTCTCGAGCCGATGCCAGATGGCGTCCGCGCTGGCGCGCGAGACCATCTGCGCGACGATGATGCCGGCAAGGCCGCGATAACCGGGCGAGAGACGGCGAAGCGGCACGGGGCCGGCCTTGTCGATGACGGTGAAAAGGCGCGCGTCGAGCAAGGCGAGGTCGACGAGACCCGCTGCGACATCCGCATCCGTCCTGATCATGTGCAACTGCATTTTCCCGAGCGGCCTCGACCCCCTGCCGTCACCGCGGCCTTTGCGGTTCAGGTCTTCACTTGTCCCAAGACCCTTGGCAAACCGCTGCGCGCCTCTGCGCGGCATGCTTTGGTGGCGTAACGCACCTCTTCGTGCCAGAAGACCTCATGCAAACTGCTTTGTCAAAAAATCGTGTCTTCCGGTTCGCGCCGAGCCCGAACGGCCTTCTGCATCTCGGCCATGCGCTGTCGGCGATCCTCAACCACGACCTTGCCGCGGCCTGCGGCGGGCGCTTCCTGCTGCGCATGGAAGACATCGATCCCGCCCGCTCGCGGCCCGAATTCGAAGCGGCGATCTATCGCGATCTCGCCTGGCTCGGCCTCGACTGGGAAAAGCCGGTGCGGCGCCAGTCGGAGCACCTTGCCTTCTACGGCGGGGCGCTGGAGCGGCTGAAAGCGATGGGCGTGCTCTATCCGGGGTTCCTCAGCCGCGGCGAGGTGAAGGCGCGGGTTCTGGCGCAGGAGGCCGCGGGCGGCGTGTGGCCGCGCGATCCCGACGGCGCGCCGCTCTATCCGACGGAGGAGCGCTCGCTCGACCGGGACCGGGCGCTCGGCTGGATCGCTGCAGGCCGCCAGCACGCCTGGCGGCTCGACATGGAGAAGGCGCTGGCGCTCGTGCCGGAGGCGCTCTCATGGTCGGAGGCGGGCGAGGGGCCGGAGGGCGAGACGGGCACCGTCGCGGCGCGGCCGGAGCGCTGGGGCGATGTCATCCTCTCGCGGCCGGATGCGCCGGCGAGCTACCACCTTGCCGTGGTGCTCGACGATGCGGCGCAGGGCATTACCGACGTGGTGCGCGGGCAGGATCTCTTTCATGCGACGGCCGTGCACCGCCTCCTGCAAAGCCTGCTCGGCCTGCCGGCGCCCTCCTATCGGCACCATGGGCTGGTGCCGGGGCCGGATGGGCGGAAACTGTCCAAGAGCAACGAGGATACCGGCCTTGCGGCCTATCGGGAAAGGGGCGTGTCACCGGCCGGCATTCGCGCCCTGCTCGCGGGCTATGGCTTCGTCCTCCATTGAATCCTCCTCGGGCTGCGGCGGTTTGCGCACGCCGCGGATCCGGTCGAGGATCAGGTGCTTCACCCGGTATTTCATCAGCGCCGCGTTGATCTCCGCGCCGATGATGAAGATCGCCCCGACGATGTAGAGGAAGACCAGCGCGATCATGATCGAGGCGAGGCCGGCATAGGTCGAGACATAGTTGGCGAAGGTGGCGAGGTAGGAGGCGAAGGCATAGGCGCCGATGCCCCAGGCGATGAGCGTCACCAGGATGCCGGGCAGCACGTCGGCGATCTTCCGTCGGCCGGCCGGTAGCCATAGATGGGCGATCAGGAGGCCGACGAGCAGCACCAGGATGGTGCCGAACAGCCCCCAGCTTTCCACCCAGGAATAGACATACGTGAGCCAGGGCAGCCAATCGCCCGTCGCCCGGACCGCAAGGGGCGCGGCGACGAGCACGATGCTGATGACCGCCAATGCCAGGACGCCGGCGATGACGAAGCCGAGGCTGGCGAGGCGCGTGACGTACCAGTAGCGCGTCTCGGCCACCCGGTAGGCGCGGTTGAGCGAGACGCGCAGCGCCTCCACCCCGTTCGAGGCGAAATAGGCGGCGGCGAGCACGGAGACCGTCAGCAAGCCGCCGCGCGGGATGGTGAGCACCGCGACGACCTCGCGCGAGATCGGTGCGGCGATCGATTCCGGCCAGGTATCGAAGATCAGGTGCACGGCGGTTTCGGCGAACTGGTCAGCGCCAAGGAAGGAGCCGAGCGCCGTGCCGAAGATCAGGAAGGGGAAGATCGCCAGCAGCGTCGAGAGCGCGACATGGCTCGCCATCGCCCAGCCGTCGTCTTCGGAAAAGTGCCAGATCGCATCGAAGACGACCTTGTAGGCAAGGCGAATGGCGGTCGGCATCGGCAATCTCGGTCCCTCGCGGCCGTCTTCGGCCGTCTCTCGCATTGTCTGCCCGGGCATAACCCCTTACATCGGGATCGGTTCAAGGGCGACCCGGATTATGGTCCGCCACGCGCCCGTGCATCGGAACGACGTGCGGCACTGGTGGTGAATATGGGAAACACGAGCAGATTTGTACAGGAAACCGCCATGCCTTCTTCAAATGCGTCAACGCCGCCGAGCATCATCGTCACGGGATGCTCCTCGGGCATCGGCGCCCATTGCGCCCGGGCGCTGAAGGCGGAAGGCTGGCGCGTCTTCGCGACGGTGCGCCGGCAGGAGGATCTGGCGAGCCTCGAGGCCGACGGCATCGAGGTGCTGCTGATGGACTATACGAAGCCGGAGACGATCGCCGCGCTTGTCGAGACCGTGCTGGCGCGCACCGGCGGCCGGCTCGATGCGCTCTTCAACAACGGCGCCTACGGCCAGGCCGGTGCCGTCGAGGACCTGCCGGTCGAGGCGCTGCGGATGCAGTTCGAAACCAATGTCTTCGGCTGGCACGACCTGACGCGGCGGGTGATTCCCGTCATGCGCCGGCAGGGTTCTGGACGCATCGTGCAGTGCTCGTCGATCCTCGGCATCGTGCCCTATCGCTGGCGCGGCGCCTATAACGCCTCGAAATTCGCGCTCGAGGCCCTGTCGCTGACACTGCGCATGGAGCTTGCGGGCTCGGGCGTGCATGTCAGCCTCATCGAGCCCGGGCCGATCGCCTCGCGTTTCACGGCCAACGCGCTGACGCATATCGAGCGGAACATCGATCTTGAAAATTCCGTGCATGCGGAAGAGTATCGCCGCCAGTTGCGCCGGCTGCGCGGCGAGGCAAAGCCCGCGCGCGGAAAGCTCGGCCCCGAGGCGGTGCATGCGGTGCTGCGCCACGCGCTGACGGCGAAATCGCCGCGGCCGCACTATATCGTCACGATGCCGGCCAAGCAGGGCGTGCTCCTGAAAAAGCTGCTGCCGGCGGCGCTCTTCTATCGGATCATCGGCAAGCTTGGCTGACGCGGCGCGGCGTCGCAGGGGTTTCGCCTGCAAAAAGCGTGCACTTTGCGCGGAATGCCCTATGTGAATAGGGCTGACGGAAATCAAATCGGATCGTTGGCATGTCTTCCTTCCTTACCTTCATGACCCTGCTCGTCATGGGCCTCGTCGCCATCGTGCTGGTGCGCGGTCTCGTCAACATGGCCAAGGGCGGCAGCGGCAACACCTCGAACAAGCTGATGCAGCTTCGCGTGCTCTTGCAGGCGATCGCGATCGTCCTCATCATGCTGACGCTCTGGATCACGGGCGGCGGGCGCTGAGGGGAACATGGTCAAGCTCAACAAGATCTACACGCGCACGGGCGATGACGGCACGACCGGCCTCGTCGCCGGGCCGCGCCGCAAGAAGCATGACCTGCGCGTCGAATCCTATGGCGAGGTGGACGAGGCCAATTCCTGCATCGGCCTCGTGCGCCAGCATCTTGTCGAGCATCCCGATCTCGACGCGATGCTGATGCGCGTCCAGAACGACCTGTTCGACCTCGGGGCGGACCTGGCGACGCCGGAGACCGGCAAGAGGCTCGACTACGAGCCGCTGCGCATCGCGCAGGCGCAGGTGGACCGGCTGGAGCGGGAAATCGACCTGCTCAATGCCGATCTTCAGCCGCTGCGCTCCTTCGTCCTGCCGGGCGGAACGCCCGCGGCGGCGGCCCTGCACCTTGCGCGCACCGTGGCGCGCCGGGCGGAGCGGCGGATCGTGGCCTTGCAGGCCTGCGAGGGCGAGGCGGTCTCGGCCGCGGCCGCGGCCTATATCAACCGGCTCTCCGACTTCCTCTTCGTCGCCGCGCGCTGGGTCAACGACAAGGGGCGTACGGACATATTGTGGGTTCCGGGTCAGAACAGGTAAGCTCGCTTCCAGCGCGCCTCGGGGAAGGGGATCCATGTTCATACCGCTGCACGATGCGAACGCCCTGAAATACATCAAGGTGCAGTATGTCACGATCAGCCTGATCGTGATCAATGTCGCGGTCTGGCTGGTGACGGGCCTTGCCTCGACGCAGGCCTTTTCCGACGCGACGGTGGTCGGCCTCGGCTATATCCCCGCGGTCGTCTTCGATTTCGCCGACTTGGAGCCCAGTCTCGTGCTGGTGCCGGAGGACGCGACCTACATCACCTATGCGTTCCTGCATGGGGACTTCATGCACCTTGCCTCGAACATGCTGTTCCTCTGGGTGTTCGGCGACAATGTCGAGGATGCGCTCGGCCATGTCCGCTTCCTCCTTTTCTACCTCCTCTGCGCGGCGGCCGGCGCGCTGGTGCACGGCCTCGTGCAGCCGGATTCGGAGGCGCCGCTGATCGGTGCCTCGGGGGCGATCTCCGGCGTGGTGGCGGCCTATTTCCTGCTGCATCCGAAGGTGCGCGTCTGGGTGCTGGTGTTCTTCCGCATTCCCCTGCCGCTGCCTGCGGTCATTCCGCTCGCCTTCTGGATCGCCCAGCAGTTCTACATGCTGGTGGTCGACGGCGACAGCGGTGTTTCCTGGGGCGCCCATGTCGGCGGCATCCTCGCGGGCGCGCTTCTCGTGCTCGTGCTGCGGCGGCGGGGCGTGCCGCTGTTCGACCGGACCATCGTCACGCCGAAGGCGGTGCGGCATGTCGAGGCGACGCCCGTTGCCAGCAGCGAGGAGGCTGCCTCCCGGCCCTCCGTGCCGCCGACCCACTGGGGGCGGTGAGCGCGTCGCGATGAGAAAATTGACGTGAACGTAAAGGTAATTTATAACCCGTCCGTTTTCGCGTCGGGGGAGGCCGTGATGCATTGTAATTGGGGAAAAAACGCGTATCGATGTCGCCAACCGACAATCAGGGCGCCTTTCAAAGGCGCATTTTCCCTCGCGGGCATTTGAAGGAAGGAAGCCATGAAGATCTTGGTGCCAGTCAAGCGTGTCGTCGACTACAACGTGAAGATCCGCGTGAAGGCGGATGGCTCGGGTGTCGAGCTTGCGAACGTGAAGATGTCGATGAACCCGTTCGACGAGATTTCGGTGGAAGAGGCGCTTCGGCTGAAGGAGGCGGGCAAGGCGGAGGAAGTGGTCGTGGTGTCGATCGGCCCGGCGAAGGCCGAGGAGACGCTGCGCACGGCCCTTGCCATGGGCGCAGACCGGGCGGTGCTGGTCGAGACCGAGGACCAGGTCGAGCCGCTGGCGGTCGCCAAGATCCTCAAGGGCGTGGCGGAAGCAGAAGCGCCGGGTCTGGTCATCGTCGGCAAGCAGGCGATCGACGACGATTCGAACCAGACCGGCCAGATGCTGTCGGCGCTGCTCGGCTGGGCGCAGGCGACCTTCGCCTCGAAGGTCGAGATCGGCGATGGCAAGGCGACCGTAACGCGCGAGGTCGACGGCGGCCTGCAGACCATCGAGGTCAAGCTTCCGGCGGTGGTCACGACGGACCTTCGCCTCAACGAGCCGCGCTACGCCTCGCTGCCGAACATCATGAAGGCGAAGAAGAAGCCGCTCGACAGGAAGACGCCCGGCGACTTCGGCGTCGATACCGCCCCGCGCCTCAAGGTCTTGAAGACGGAAGAACCGTCGGGCCGCAAGGCGGGCGTCAAGGTGAAGAGCGTCGCCGAGCTGGTCGACAAGCTCAAGACCGAAGCCGGCGTGCTCTGAGAACGGAAAGGGAGAACATCATCATGGCCATTCTTCTTCTGGCAGACCACGACAACACCCACCTTTCCGACCAGACCGCCAAGGCGCTGACGGCGGCGAGCAAGATCGGCTCCGACGTGCATGTGCTCGTCGCCGGCAGCAATGCGAAAGCTGCGGCCGAACAGGCGGCGAAGCTGTCGGGCGTGACGAAGGTTCTGCTCGCCGACGATGCAAGCCTCGCCAACAACCTCGCCGAGCCGCTGGCCGCGCTGATCGTGTCGCTTGCCGGCAGCTATGACGCCATCGTCTCGGCCGCCACCTCGGTGGGCAAGAACGTCCTGCCGCGCGTTGCCGCCCTGCTCGACGTGGCGCAGGTCTCGGAGATCGTCGAGGTCGTTTCCCCCGACACGTTCAAGCGTCCGATCTATGCGGGCAATGCGATCCAGACGGTCCAGTCGACGGATGCGAAGAAGGTGATCACGGTGCGCACGGCGTCCTTCGCCGCGGCAGGCGAAGGCGGCAGCGCAGCGATCGAGACGGTCTCGGCCGCGGCGAACCCCGGCCTTTCCACCCACATATCCGACGCCCTCTCCTCGTCGGGCCGTCCGGAGCTGACATCCGCGAAGATCATCATCTCGGGCGGGCGTGCGCTCGGCTCTTCGGAGAAGTTCCAGGAGGTGATCCTGCCGGTGGCCGACAAGCTCGGCGCGGCAGTCGGTGCGTCCCGCGCTGCGGTCGATGCGGGCTATGCGCCGAACGACTGGCAGGTCGGCCAGACGGGCAAGGTGGTCGCCCCTCAGCTCTACATCGCCTGCGGCATCTCGGGCGCGATCCAGCATCTGGCGGGCATGAAGGACAGTAAGGTGATCGTGGCGATCAACAAGGACGAGGAGGCGCCGATCTTCCAGGTCGCAGACTACGGCCTCGTCGCAGACCTCTTCGACGCCCTGCCCGAACTCGAAAAGGCGCTTTGAGCCGGCTTTGGGTCCGGCTTTCGCGACGATGATTTCACTGGAAAAATGCGTCGCGGCGCTTTATCACTTCACCGGGCCGGCTCGCCGGCCCGGTGTTTTTTTGCCGACGCGGTAGAGGCGTAGGCGGTGCGATGGGGCGATAGGCGCTATGATCAAGAACGTCGGTATTGTCGGTGCGGGCCAGATGGGATGCGGGATCGCGCACGTCTCTGCCATGGCCGGGTACAAGGTCCATATCTACGACCTGTCGCCGGAGCGCATCGAGACCGGGCTCGCCACGATCAACGGCAACCTCGCCCGCCAGGTTTCCTCCGGCAAGATGACCGACGAGGAGCGCAAGAAGGCGCTCGCCCTGATCAAGGGGTCGGCAGACATCAACGACCTCTCCGACGCCGATCTCGTCATCGAGGCGGCGACCGAGGACGAGACCGTCAAGCGCAAGATCTACGGCCAGGTCTGTTCGGTGCTGAAGCCCGAAGCGATCCTTGCGACCAACACCTCCTCGCTCTCGATCACCCGGCTGGCGTCCGCCACCGACCGGCCGGAACGCTTCATGGGCATCCATTTCATGAACCCCGTTCCGGTCATGAAGCTGGTGGAGCTCGTGCGCGGTATCGCGACCGAGGAAAGCACGTTCTCCGCCGCCAAGGAATTCGTCGCCAAGCTCGACAAGACGATCACCGTCGCGGAGGATTTCCCGGCCTTCATTGTCAACCGCATCCTGTTGCCGATGATCAACGAGGCGATCTACACGCTCTATGAGGGCGTCGGCTCGGTGGAAGCCATCGACACGGCGATGAAGCTCGGCGCCAACCATCCGATGGGCCCGCTCCAGCTTGCCGATTTCATCGGCCTCGATACGTGCCTGTCGATCATGCAGGTGCTGCACGACGGGCTCGCCGACTCGAAGTATCGTCCGTGCCCGCTGCTGGTGAAATATGTCGAGGCCGGCTGGCTCGGCCGCAAATCCGGCCGCGGTTTCTACGACTATCGCGGCGAGGTTCCGGTCCCGACGCGCTGAGCGGCCGGACATTCCCCGAGCCGTCCCTTTCAGGGAAAAATGTTTCGCCTGCTGCAAGCGCCACGGCAGGCCATGCCTCGGATCGGAACCGGCCGGTCGCTATTGTCTGCCCGAATTCAGGTTCCATTCGGGGTTTTTTCAGATGAAACGTTTGCTCCTTCTCGGCGTGGCTCTCCTTGGCCTCGCCGCTCCGTTCTCCGCGCAGGCCGCCGACAAGCTGCTCAACGCTTCCTATGACGTGGCGCGCGAGCTTTTCGCTGCCGAGAACGAGGCCTTCGTGAAGGCGCATCCGGGCGTCACCGTCGACCAGTCGCATGGCGGCACCTCCAAGCAGGCGCGCGCCATCGTCGAGGGCCTCGAAGCCGACGTCGTGACCTTCAACCAGGTGACGGACATCGACTTCCTCGTGAAGAACGGCTTCGTCGCGGAAGGCTGGCAGCAGAAGTTCCCGAACAGTGCCTCGCCCTTCTATTCCTTCCCCTCCTTCCTCGTTCGCGCCGGCAATCCGAAGAACATCAAGGACTGGTCCGACCTTGCCCGCGACGACGTGAAGGTCATCTTCCCGAACCCGAAGACCTCGGGCAATGCGCGCTACACCTATCTCGCCGCGACCGCCTATGCCAAGGAGGCGTTCGGCAACGACCCGGTCAAGGTCGAGGAATTCGTCACCAAGATCTTCGACAACGTGCCGGTCTTCGACACGGGCGGGCGCGCGGCGACGACGACCTTCGTCGAGCGCGAGATCGGCGATGTCATCATCACCTTCGAGGCGGAGACCAAGTCGATCGCCAAGCAGTACGGCGAGGACAAGTTCGAGAGCGTCGTGCCCTCCGTCTCGCTGCTCGCCGAATTCCCGGTCGCCATCGTCGACAAGGTGGCCGACGCCAAGGGTAGCCGGGATCTTGCAAAATCCTACCTCGACTTCCTCTATGCGCCGGAAGGCCAGAAGATCGCCGCCGAATTCGGCCACCGCGTCCATGACGAGACGGTCGCCGCCGAATTCAAGGACCAGTTCCCGGAGATCCGCCTGGTGAACGTCGATGACGTCTTCGGCGGCTGGAAGAAGATCTCCGAGGAGCACTTCGCCGAAGGCGGCACGCTGGACAAGATCTACGGCAGCCGTTGATCCCTCGACCTTCGTTCTATTGCGACCGGCGGGCGAAAACCCCGCCGGTTGTGGCGTGAAAAGGGCGCAAATCCCGGCGGAACAGTGCGTCCCCATGCTTTTCATGACATTGCTTGAGAAAGGAAGCGCCTCTTGAGACGGCGTGTACTGCCCGGATTGCCGCTCGCGCTCGGCATAACCCTCGTCTATGTGGCGATCATCGTCGTGCTGCCGCTGGCCGCGCTCGTCTTCAAGGCGGCGAGCCTCGGGCCTGAGGACTACTGGCGCATCGTCTCGTCGGACCGCGCCTTCGCCAGCTACCGGGTCACGGTGCTCTGCGCACTGGCGGCGACGGTGTTCAACCTTGTCTTCGGCCTGTCGCTCGCCTGGGTGCTGGTGCGCTACCGCTTTCCCGGCCGCCGGCTTGTCGATGCGCTTGTCGATCTGCCCTTCGCGCTGCCGACGGCCGTCGCGGGCATCGCTCTCACCACGCTTTTCGCCACCAACGGCTGGTTCGGCGGGCCGCTTTCGCTTCTCGGCATCAAGGTCGCCTATACGCCGCTCGGCATCATCGTCGCCATGAGCTTCACCAGCATCCCCTTCATCGTGCGCACGGTGCAGCCGGTGCTGGAGGAGCTGGATCCGGCGCTGGAAGAGGCGGGGCAGACGCTGGGGGCGAGCGACCTGTCGATCTTCACCGGCGTCATCCTGCCGCTCCTGACGCCGGCGCTTCTGGCCGGTGTCTCGCTCTCCTTCGCCCGCAGCCTCGGCGAGTTCGGCGCCATCATCTTCATCGCCGGCAACCAGCCGTTCTCCACCGAGATCACGGCGCTGCTCGCCTTCATACGGCTGGAGGAATACGACTACCCGGCCTCCGCCGCGATCGCTTCCGTCATGCTGCTGACGGCCTTCGTCATGCTGGCTGTCACCAATTTCATGCAGGCCCGCGCCCTGCGCTACACGGCAAGGGGCTGACCATGGCGCATCACGGAAAGGGCAAGCCGCCCCGCGTCGGCGATAATCCGGTCTTCCGCCGCACGCTGCTCGCCTTCGTGCTCGTGCTGGTCGCGCTGATGATCGTCGCACCGCTCGTCGTCATCGCCGTCGAGGCCTTCTCGCGTGGTGTCGGCTATTTTGCCGCCTCGATCGCCGATCCGGATACGCGGCACGCGATCCTGCTGACGGTCGTCACGGCGCTGATCGCGGTGCCGGTCAACACGGTCTTCGGCGTCGCAGCGGCCTGGGCCATCACCAAGCACGATTTCCGCGGCAAGCGGCTGCTCACCGTCGTCATCGAACTGCCCTTCTCCGTGTCGCCCATCGTGGCGGGTGTCTCCTATCTCTTCGTCTACGGCCTGCAGGGCCTGTTCGGCCCGGCGCTGCAATCGGCGGAGATCAAGATCCTCTTCGCGCTGCCGGGCATCGTGCTGGCCAGCATGTTCGTGACGGCGCCCTTCGTGGCGCGCGAGCTGATCCCGCTGATGCAGGCGCAGGGGCGCGACCTCGAGGAGGCGGCGACGTCGCTGGGGGCGAGCGGCTGGCGCACCTTCTTCTCCGTCACGCTGCCGAACATCAAGTGGGCGCTGCTCTACGGCGTCGTGCTCTGCAATTCGCGCGTAATGGGCGAATTCGGTGCCGTTTCCGTCGTTTCGGGCAATATCCGCGGCCAGACGAACACGCTGCCGCTGCATATCGAGCTGCTCTATCACGACTACAACGCGGCCGGCTCCTTCGCCGCCGCATCCATTCTCGCCGGCCTTGCCATCGTCACGCTCATCGCCAAGGTGGCGCTGGAGCGGCAGGGCGCGGGCCGCGTCCAGCGCCCCTCTCAGCTGGCCGGCGCCGACAGCATCACCTCGGAGGTAAAACCGTGAAGATCCGCCTTACCAACGTGGTCAAGGAGTTCCAGACCTTTCGCGCCGTGCACGGCGTGTCGCTCGATATCGAAAGCGGCGAGCTGGTGGCGCTGCTCGGTCCCTCCGGCTCCGGCAAGACGACGATCCTGCGCATGGTCGCCGGCCTCGAATATGCTGATGGCGGCGCGATCTATTTCGGCGAGGAGAATGCCACTGACATTCCGGTGCGCGAGCGCGGCGTCGGCTTCGTCTTCCAGCACTATGCCCTCTTCCCGCACATGACCGTCGGCGAGAACATCGCCTTCGGCATGAAGGTCTCCAAGGTCAAGCGTTCGCCCGAGGCGATCGCCAAGCGTGTTGCCGAACTGCTCGATCTCGTGCAGCTCGGCGGCCTCAAGGACCGCTTTCCCGGCCAGATCTCCGGCGGCCAGCGCCAGCGCGTGGCGCTCGCCCGGGCGCTCGCCGTCGATCCGCGCGTGCTGCTGCTCGACGAGCCTTTCGGCGCGCTCGACGCCAATGTGCGGCGGGACCTGCGCCGCTGGCTTCGGAAAATTCATGACGAACTGGGCATTACCACGCTCTTCGTCACGCACGACCAGGAAGAGGCGCTGGACCTTGCCGACCGGGTCGTCATCCTGAACAAGGGCAAGATCGTGCAGGAGGGGACGCCCGAGACGGTCTGCCGCAATCCAGCCGATGCCTTCGTGATGAACTTCCTCGGCGATGCGAACCGGCTCGATGCGGATATCCGTGGTGGCAAGGCCTATGTCGACGGCGTGGCCTTCGAGGCCGGCGGCGTGGCGGATGGCTGCGGCCAGATCCTGTTCCGCCCGGCCGACGTCACCTGGCGCGACGAGGGGCAAGGCATTGCCGCGAAGATCGTGCGCGTCATCGACCGGCCGGATTCGCGCCGCGTGCTGGCCCTGACGGGCAGCGGCCAGCCGGTCGAGTTCGATACGGCGCCGGAATTCCCGTACGGCAAGGGCGAGGAGGGTTTCCTCGACATCCGACGACCGCGCGCCTATCCGGCGGCGTGAGGGGAACTCCGGCTGCGGCTTAGCTTTCCGGCGCCGCCAGCGCGGCGTTGATCAGCGCCTTGGCGTCCTCGCTGTCCCAGGCGGCGGGGCCGTTCATCGCCGATATCAGGCAGCCCTTGTCGTCCATCAGCAACGTGACGGGCAGGCCGAAGGCGAGGCCTTCCTTCTTCAGCGTGTTGAAGACGCCCATCGAGGCATCGCGGTAGTAGCCGAGTTCGTTGACGCCCGTTTCGGTGAGGAAGGCCTTCGGCTTCTCGTCGTCGCCGGTGTCGATGTTGATCGCGACGACCTCGAACCTGTCGCTGCCGAGCTCCTTTTCGAGCGCGTTGAGCGCCGGCATCTCCTCGCGGCACGGAACGCACCAGGTGGCCCAGAGGTTGACGAGCAGCGTCTTGCCGGAAAAATCGGCGATCGTCCTCTTCTTGCCGTCGGGGCCGTCGAAGACGAGATCGGGCAGCGGGCGGTGCGCGTCCACCGTGCGCATGGCGGCGACCTGCCCCTTGGAAAAGGGCGTCAGGGCTTCGGCCTTCTCCGCGGCGGCCGCGCAGGCGGCGGGATCGGCGGAAGCGACCGCGCCATTGCCAGACAGGCTTTCCTTCACGTATATCGCAGCACCACCGGCGAGAAGTCCGGCGAGCCCGGCAATGGCGATGAGCTTTCCTGCCGGCAGGCCGAGTTTCTTCTTCACTGTCATTTCATTCTCCAGGACGGGACCCATGGCTGACGGCACTTCCGAGACGAAATCCTCGAACCAGATGTGGGGCGGCCGTTTCGCCTCGGGACCGGATGCGATCATGGAGGAGATAAATGCCTCCATCGGCTTCGACAAGAAGCTTTACGCCCAGGACATCCGCGGCTCAAAGGCGCATGCCGAGATGCTCGCCCACCAGGGCATCATTTCGGCGGACGATAAGGAAAAGATCGTTCACGGTCTCGACACGATCCTGTCAGAGATCGAAAGCGGAAGTTTCGAGTTCTCCCGCCGGCTGGAAGACATCCACATGAATGTCGAGGCGCGGCTGGCGACGCTGATCGGCCCCGCGGCCGGCCGCCTGCACACCGCCCGCTCGCGCAACGACCAGGTGGCACTCGACTTCCGCCTCTGGGTGAAGGAAGAGCTGCAGAAGACGGAGAAGGCGCTGACGGGTCTGATATCGGCCTTCCTCGACCGTGCCGAGGAGCATGCCGAGACCGTCATGCCGGGCTTCACCCATCTGCAGACCGCCCAGCCGGTGACCTTCGGCCACCATTGCATGGCCTATGTCGAGATGTTCGGCCGAGACCGCCAGCGCGTGCGCCACGCCATCGAGCATCTCGACGAAAGCCCGATCGGCGCCGCCGCGCTTGCCGGCACGGGCTACAATATCGACCGGCACATGACGGCGAAGGCGCTCGGCTTCCGCGAGCCGACCCGCAATTCCATCGACACCGTGTCGGACCGCGATTTCGCCCTGGAATTCCTGTCGATCGCCGCGATTGCCGGCGTTCACCTGTCGCGCCTTGCCGAGGAGATCGTCATCTGGTCGACGCCGCAATTCGGCTTCATCCGCCTGTCGGATGCCTTCTCCACCGGCTCCTCCATCATGCCGCAGAAGAAGAATCCGGACGCCGCCGAGCTGGTGCGCGCCAAGACCGGCCGCATCAACGGCTCGCTGATCGCGCTTCTGACGGTCATGAAAGGCCTGCCGCTCGCCTATTCCAAGGACATGCAGGAAGACAAGGAACAGGTCTTCGACGCGGCCGAGAGCATCGAGCTGGCGATTGCAGCGATGACCGGCATGGTGCGCGACATGACGATCCGCACCGACAGGATGAAGGCGGCGGCCGGGTCCGGCTATTCCACCGCCACCGATCTTGCCGACTGGCTGGTGCGCGAGGCGGGGCTTCCCTTCCGCGACGCGCATCATGTGACGGGCCGCGCCGTGGCGCTGGCCGAGGGCAAGGGCTGCGACCTTGCCGACCTGTCGCTCGAGGAGCTGCAGGCGATCCATGCCGCCATCACCGCCGACATCTTCAACGTCCTGACGGTCGAGGCCTCGGTTGCGAGCCGCAAGAGTTTCGGCGGCACCGCGCCCCTGGAGGTCCGCAAGCAGATCGCCTGGTGGCGGCAGCGGAACTGATCAGATTGCTTGCAGGACTCATCAGTAGATTAAGGGTGCACAAGGGCGGGCGAATTCGCTAAGGATGGTGCCCACCCGATCACCGGCATTCCAGGGAACGCTTCATGACACGCATCGATATCGGCAGGCTGGCTCTCGTGCTCTGCCTTTCCGCAGCGGTTCTGACCGCCTGCGGCCGCAAGGGCGATCTCGACCTGCCGGGCGGCGCGCAGCCGGTCTACAAGACCGTCGACGGCAAGAAGGTCGAGCAGGTCGAAGACAAGCCCTTCATCCTCGATCCCCTTCTCTAGTTTTGATGTCCTCCCGAACGCAAAGCCGCTGCACGGTTTTGCCGGAATTGCCCTTGTTTAACGGACGAGACCTGTGAACCATTTCGAGCATCGCGACGGCATCCTCCATGCGGAGGACGTGCCCGTTCCGGAAATCGCCAAGGCGGTCGGCACGCCCTTCTACGTCTATTCGACGGCCACGCTGGAGCGCCACTACAAGGTCTTCGCCAAGGCCTTCGACGGCGTCGATGCCATGGTGTGCTATGCTATGAAGGCGAATTCGAACCAGGCGGTGCTGAAGACGCTCGCCCGGCTCGGCGCCGGCATCGACGTGGTCTCGGAAGGCGAACTGCGCCGGGCGCTGGCCGCCGGCGTCCCCGCCTCGCGCATCATGTTCTCCGGCGTCGGCAAGACGCCGCGCGAGATGGACCTTGGCCTCGAGGCCGGCATCTACTGCTTCAACGTCGAGTCCGAGCCGGAGCTGGAGGTGTTGAACGCCCGCGCCGTGAAGGCCGGCAAGGTGGCGCACGTCTCCTTCCGCATCAATCCGGACGTCGATGCCCGCACGCACGCCAAGATCTCGACGGGCAAGAAGGAAAACAAGTTCGGCATTTCCTGGGAGCGCGCCCGCGCCGTCTATGCCCGCGCCGCCGGCCTGCCGGGCATCAAGGTGACCGGCATCGACATGCATATCGGCAGCCAGATCACCGAGCTGCAACCCTTCGAGGACGCCTTCAAGCTCTTGCGCGAACTCGTCGATACGCTGCGCGCCGACGGCCATACGATCGATCACGTCGATGTCGGCGGCGGCCTCGGTATCCCCTACAAGACGGACAATGCGCCGCCGCCGCTGCCGGACGCCTATGCCGAGATCGTCAAGAACCAGCTCCAGGGTCTGAACTGCAAGATCGTCACCGAGCCCGGTCGGCTGATCGTCGGCAATGCCGGCATCCTCGTCACCGAGGTCATCTATGTGAAGGACGGCGGCGAGAAGACCTTCGTCATCGTCGATGCGGCCATGAACGATCTCATCCGCCCGACGCTCTACGAGGCCTGGCACGAGATCCAGCCGGTCGTCATCTCCGCCGCCAGTGCGCCGCGCATCCGGGCGGATGTGGTGGGCCCGGTCTGCGAGACCGGTGACTATCTGGCGCAGGACCGCGAAATGGCGCAGCCCAAGCCCGGCGACCTGATCGCCGTCGGTTCCGCCGGTGCCTATGGCGCCGTGCAGGCCGGCACCTATAACAGCCGCCTGCTGGTGCCGGAGGTGCTGGTCAACGGGGCCGCGTTCCATGTCGTGCGGCCGCGGCAGAGCTATGACGACCTGATCGGCCTCGATTCGGTGCCGGACTGGCTCGCCTGACCTTCGGAAGCGCTAAAACCGGCCGCCTGCGCGATCACGATTTTGCGCGTGCCCTCGTCTTCGCCACAAAGCATGTTATCTTTTGGTGGTGACAACCTGCAGCGGAGAGCGGCGACCGATGGCGATTGACACGCGAGGACAGCGCGGGAAGGAGGCGACCGGCAGCCCGGTGGCCCGCCGGCTCGCGGGAAAACGCCTTGCCGCCCAGGCCATCCTCTATCTGGAAGCGCTCGCCCCGCGGGTGCTGCCGATCCTGCTTCTCGTCGCGGCTTTCCTGGCGCTCACCTGGTTCGGCTATTTCCGCCATGTGCCGGCCTGGCTGCATCTTGCGACGCTCGCCGCCTTCGCGCTCGGCCTCGTCGGCCTGCTCGTCCGCCTGCGCGGCATCGTCTGGCCGTCGACCGACAAGGCCTATCGCATGCTGGAGGCGCGCAATGCGCTCGCCCACCAGGCGATCCGGGTGCAGGACGACCGGCCGGCCGGCGGCGATGCCTTTGCCGAGGCGCTGTGGCGCGAACACCAGGCCCGCATGGCGCGGATGATCGGCACGCTGAGGACCGGGGCGCCGGAGCCCGATATCGCCCGCCACGACCGCCATGCCCTGCGTGCGGTGCCGCTGCTCCTCGTCGCCATCGCCTTTGCCTTCTCCTATTCCAACCGCGGCGGACTTCTGGCCGATGTGGTTACCGTCCGCACCCCCGCCGAAACCGCGCCGGACGTGCGCATCGACGCTTGGGTGACGCCGCCGGCGCACACGTCGCGCGCGCCCATCTTCCTGACCGGCAGCCCGCAGGGTCAGCCGGGCGAGGCCGCCAGAGGCGAGATCCGCATTCCGCAATTCAGCGAACTGACCGTGCGCGTCACCGGCGGTGGCGGCGACGAGGCGGTGAGCTATCAGGTGACCGGCGAAACCGCGGCCACGGCCATCCGCCCCGAGGCGGAAAAGCCGAAGGATGAAAAAGCCGAGGCTTCGAAGGTCGAGGCGAAGGTGCCGGTGGCGGCCGCCAGTGACGCCAGGACCATGCGCTACAAGATCCTGAAGGACGGCACGCTCTCGGTTGCCGGCCAGACCTGGACCTTTGCGGTCATTCCGGACCGCGTGCCGGAAATCGCCTTCGACGGCATCCCGAAGAAGACCGTCGCCTCGGCGCTGGAGATCAGCTTCATCGCCAAGGACGATTACGGGATCCAGGAGGCGCATGCGGAGATCGTGCCGGTCGAAAAGCCGAAGGATGCGCGTCCGCTCTATCCGTTGCCGGAGTATAGGCTCGACCTGCCTCGCCGTGCCGCGCGCGACGCCAAGGGCACGACGAGCCGCAACCTGTCCGAACACCCGCTCTCCGGCAAGCGCGTGAAGATCACGCTCGTCGCCAAGGATGCCGCCGGGCAGGAGGGGCGCAGCCAGCCTGTCGAGATGATCCTGCCGGCCAAGACCTTCTTCGAGCCGCTCGCCGCGGCCGTCGCCGAACAGCGGCAGGTCTTCGCGCTCGATGCCAACCAGCTGCCGCACGCGATCGCGCTCAACGAGGCGCTGACGATCCGGCCGGAAGAGACGATCCCGAACCTCACGCATTACCTGCTGCTGCAATCGGCCAATGCGCGCATGAAGCTCTCCCGCACGGACGACCAGATGCGCGAGACGGCGGACTATCTCTGGGAAATCGCCCTTGGCATCGAGGACGGCAACCTGTCGCTGGCCGATCGCCGGCTGCGCGAGGCGCAGAAGGCGCTTTCCGAGGCGCTGGAGCGCAACGCCTCCGACGAGGAGATCGCCGCGCTCATGAAGGAGCTGCGCGAGGCGATGCAGGCCTATATGGAGGAGCTTGCGCGCCAGGCGGCCAAGAACGGCCAGATGCAGCAGAATGCCCAGCAGCAGGGCCAGATCCTGCGCCAGCAGGATTTGCAGCGCATGATGGACCAGATCGAGAATCTGGCCCGTTCCGGCGCGCGTGACCAGGCCCAGCAGATGCTCTCCGAGCTGCAGCGCATGATGAACAACCTGCAGGCCGGCCGGCCGCAGCAGGGCCAGCAAGGCCAGCAGAACGACGCGATGCGCCAGCAGATGGACAAGCTCGGCCAGCTGATGCAGCAACAGCAGAAGCTGATGGAGCAGACCTTCCAGTTCGACCAGGCGCTGCGTGACCGCCAACAGCGCGGCGATCCGATGCCGGGCGAGGAGGGCGAGCAGCGGCCGGGCGACAACGGCTCCGGCCAGCAGCCGACCGACCAGATGACGGCCGAACAGTTGCGTGAGGCGCTGAAGAAGCTGCAGGAGCAGCAGGACGCGCTGGGCAAGCAGCTCGGCGAGATTCAGGAAGCGCTGAAGGGCATGGGGCTGGAGCCCGGCGAAGGTTTTGGCCAGGCCGGCCGCGAGATGAAGGGCGCTTCGGAAGCGCTCGGCGAGGGCCAGGGCGAATCGGCCGTCGGCAGCCAGGGCCGCGCGCTGGAGGCGCTGCGCCAGGGCGCGCAGAACATGATGAGCCAGATGCAGGCCATGATGGGGCAGGGACAGGGCCAGGGACCGGGCGAAGGTATCCCGCAGGCGGGCCGCAACGGCCGCGATCCGCTGGGCCGCGAGCGCACCCTCAACGGGCAGGGCCCGGATTTCGGCGGGCCGACCAAGGTTCCGGAAGAGATCGACATCCAGCGGGCGCGTGAAATCTTGGAGGAGATCCGTCGTCGCCTCGGCACTGGGGCAGCGCCCGGTTTCGAACGGGATTATCTGGAGCGGCTGCTCGGAATCCGCTGAAGCGCGTCAGGCCGCGAGCGCCGTCGCCACGGCGCGGCGGATGTCCGGCAGGCTGAAGGGCTTGCTCACCACGTCGACGATCTTCGAGGCAAGGTCGTCGGCCCGCTCGCGCTGCTCGGCATAACCGGTCATCAGCAGGATCTTCAGCGCCGGATGGGCGGCGGACGCCTTGTGGGCAAGCTCGATGCCGTCCATCACGGGCATGCGGATGTCGGACAGGAGGAGATCGAAGCCGCCCTCCGTCAGGGCGTCGAGCCCTGCGGCACCGTCCGGCGCCTCGACGGTCTCGTGGCCGTCCATGCGCAGCGCCCGCGCCACGAAGGTGCGGAGCGAATCCTCGTCCTCGGTGATCAGGATCTTGGCCATCGGTTCCCCTTTCGGTCCGTTCATCCGGCCCTGCTCCAGGCTGCCGCTGTCTGGGCGGCGGAACAGAAGGCCGAGCGGCAGGCCGATTCTCCGGTGCCGCTCCGCGAACGAAAAGACCAGACTTTCCTTGTCGATCGGTAAACGACCGATGGGGGAATCTGCGGTCAGGCCGGCGTCAGGCGTCCGCGTCGCCCGTCACGACGCCGACGAAGGGCAGTTCGCGGAAGGCATAGGCGACGTCCATGCCGTAGCCGACGACGAAATGATCCGGGCATTCGAAGCCGACATAGTCGGCTTCCAGATCGGTCTTGCGCTTCTCGCGCTTGTCGAGCAGCACGGCGATCGTGACGTTGCGGGCGCCGCGCTCATACATCAGCTCCTTGGCGAAGCTGAGCGTGCGGCCGGATTCGAGGATGTCGTCGATCAGCAGGATATCGCGGCCATGCACGTCGCTGTCGATGTCCTTGATGACCTTCACGCCCTGCGAGACGGTGCCGGCGCCGTAGCTCGACAGCGTGATGAACTCGACTTCGGGGGCAAGGCCGGCCGCATGAAGGGCGCGGGTGAGGTCGGCTGCGAAGATGAACGAGCCCTTGAGCACGGCGATGACGAGGAGGTCCTTCGTCGGGCCGCTGGCGATCTCGGCCGCCAGTTCTTCATTGCGCTTGGCGATCATAGCGGCGTCGTAGAGCGTTTCGATCTTCTTTCCGCGGACAATCTGCATCGCGAGGCGGCTCCTTGGTCGTGGGCAAATCCGGCAAAATCCCGCGGTCTTGCGTGCGGAATTGCGGGAAACAGAGGAGCCGCTTAGCACAGTCAGGGGACGGGCGCACCCTCGGCGGCGAGGGAAACCGAGACTTTCGGCACTTTTCCGCCATTGTGCGGAATGCGCAACGCGAAGGTCTCGCTGGCGCCCGGCGCGAGCTTTGCGGTTTCGAGCGAGAGGCGGTGGTGGATCGCCTCACCCATGCCCTCGAAGACGATGTCGACCGGCGGCACGGCGGCGATGGTGTCGCCGCCATTGGTGAGGCGGCCATAGACGGCGAGCACCTTCATGCCGTTGCGGTCGTCGACCGTCGTGATGACATCGGCAATGCGCAGCGCGCCGCCCGGTGCGCTTGCGGGAAGCGCCGCCCTGAGGGCGGAAAGTCCGCCGGCATAGGCGAAGACGAAGATGAAGGCCGCCGTGACGAGACCGGCAAAGGCGCGGCCCGGGAGGCGCTGCAAGCCTGCCTCGCACAGCCGGCCGCCGGCTGCGGCGACGCGAAGCAGCAGGTGGCGCGGCGGCATGTCGGCTGGCGTGGGCCTCACGGGACGGTGATTGTCGTTCGACGTGCGGGCGGCGGTGCTGCGGATGACGACGAAATCGGCATCGACCACTTCGAAGCGCGCCGGGAACGGCCTTGCATTCCGGCGGGCCGGCGTCTTCGGCTCCGGCGGCAGAAGGTCGATCCGGCCCTTCGCCTCGCGTCTTGCTCTGAAGGCGTTCATCGCGACCTCCCCGCTTCGCCAGCGCCCTTTCCGCGCAAAATCATGGGCGAAAAGTCGGGCATTGAATGAAATCCTTACGAAACGTAAACCATACTGGTTAATGCTTCGGAAACCCGACCGTGAAAGAGCCGCTTTCCTGTGCGACCTCGCCAGCGGACCTGCTTCGGCAGGCAAGGTAACCCGCCTTTAGAACCGGATTGATCATTGATTCACTTCGAGAATGTCGGACTGCGCTATGGAATGGGCCCGGAAATCCTCCGCGACCTGACCTTCGATATTCCGCACCGCTCCTTCCAATTCCTGACCGGGCCGTCCGGCGCCGGCAAGACGACGTTGCTGCGCCTGCTCTTCCTCTCCCTGCAGCCGACGCGCGGCATCATCCGCACCTTCGACCGCGAGATCTCGACCATCCCGCGCGACGAGCTGCCGATGCTGCGCCGGCGCATCGGCATCGTCTTCCAGGATTTCCGCCTGCTCGATCACCTGACGACCTATGAGAACGTCGCCCTGCCGCTGCGCGTGCGCGGCAAGGAGGAAGCGAGCTATCGCGCCGACGTGCTCGAACTTCTGAAATGGGTCGGGCTCGGGGAACGAATCAACGTGTTGCCGCCGGTGCTGTCGGGCGGGGAGAAGCAGCGTGCGGCCATTGCCCGCGCCCTCATCGACCGGCCGGAACTGCTGCTCGCCGACGAGCCGACCGGCAATGTCGACCCGCCGATGGCACGCCGGCTGCTCAGCCTCTTCCTCGAACTGAACCGGCTCGGCACCGCCGTGGTGATCGCCACGCACGATCTGTCGCTGATGGACCAGGTGGAGGCGCGGCGCATGATCCTCTCGCAAGGGCGGCTCGACATCTATGACTGACGCGCCCCGCGAGACCGCCCAGGAGGCCCAGCCCGCCCGCCGGCCGGAAATGAAGGTGCGCCCGACGGCGCCCATCGTGCCGCCGGCGAATGTTTCCGGCAATGCGCTGATGCTCGTCATCGCCATCATGGCCTTCCTCGCCTGCCTCACCTTCGGCGCGGTCAGCATGGTGCGGGCGACGGCGGCGAGCTGGCAGAGCCAGATCTCCCGCGAGATCACCATCCAGATCAAGCCGGACGACGATCTCGACATGGAGAAGGCGCTCACGGACGCGCGCGACCTTGCCCTCACCTTCTCCGGCACGCGCGACGGCACGATCGTCGACAAGACGGCGACGGCACGGCTGCTCGAACCCTGGCTCGGCGAGGGGCTGAACATCGACGAACTGCCGGTGCCGCGCCTCGTCATCGTCACCATCGACGAGCAGAGCCCGCCGGATTTCACGGCGATGCGGGCCGCGCTGGCGGAGAAGATCCCGACGGCCTTCCTCGACGACCACCGCACCTGGGTCGACCGTCTCGTCGCCATGGCGCGCACGACGGCCTTCATCGGCACGGGCGTGCTGGTGCTCGTCTTCTCCGCCATGGTGCTGACCGTCATCTTCGCGACGCGCGGCGCGCTTTCCGGCAACCGGCATATCGTCGAGGTGCTGCATTTCGTCGGCGCCGAGGCGAGCTTCGTCGCTTCCGAATTCCAGAAGCATTTCCTGAAGATCAGCCTGAAGGGCTCGCTTGCCGGCGGGCTGCTGGCGGCGCTGTTCTTCGCCGTCGCCGGCTTCTGGCAGGGGCGCTCCATCGCGACGCCGCAGAGCGACCAGGCGACGGCGCTGTTCGGCACCTTTTCCATGGGGACCACGGGCTATCTCGGCATTGCCGGTACGATCGTCGTGATCGCGCTGCTGACGACGCTGACGGCCCGTTTCACCGTGATGCGGACCATCCACGAAATCGACCAGATCCGCTCCGACCCTTCACGCACCGACCAGTTGCCCGACCCATGACGCGGACCGGACGGGTGCTCGCCGTAAAACGGACTATCGGTTGCCGCAATCCCGTTCTATGGACGGAATCATGAACGCGCTTGAACGGGCAAAACCGGGTCTGCCGCACGGCGCCCGGTCTGACGGGGCGGGACGGCGACGCAAGGGCCCCGTCCGTCTCGCCGTGCGCGTGGTTCTCGCGCTCCTCCTGCTCGCTGCCGTGGCGGGCACGGGCGGCTTCCTCTATTTCGCCGAAACCGTCGCCGCGCTCGAAACGCCGAACGACCCGAAGGCCGATGCCATCGTGGTGCTGACCGGCGGCTACCAGCGCATCGACCGGGCGATCGACCTTCTCAAGCAGGGCGCCGGCGAGCGGCTGCTGATCTCGGGCGTCAACCCCGCGACGAGCGGCAACCAGATCCGTAAGCTCACGCAGAGCTCATCTACGCTGTTCGAATGCTGCGTCGACATGGGTTACGAGGCGGTCGACACGATCGGCAATGCCAACGAGACGGCGCGCTGGATCAGCGACCACCAGTTCCGCCGCGTGCTCGTCGTCACCAACAACTACCACATGCCGCGCAGCCTGCTGGAGCTGAAGGTCATCGATCCCAGGACCGAGTTCATCGCCTATCCCGTCGTCAATTCGGACCTGAAGAACGGCAACTGGCTGCGCCAGCCGGGCGTGATGAAGGCGATGCTGTCGGAATATCTCAAGTATAGCCTTGCGCATATCCGCGCCTTTGCCGGCGCGCGCAGCTGGTCCGGACTGCGCGGCGACATGGCGGGCCTTTCCGGCGGCTGATCGCTATGGCGGAAGCCTCCTTTCAGGCCCTTGTTTTTCCGCATCCCGTCAGTGCAAAACCGTGCACACTTTTGCGCGACACGCTTTTGAATATCGTGTAGGGCGAAGAAACGCGTCCCGCTGACAGGCTGCCTGATGATCGCTTTCCGTTCCGTGCTCTTCAATACCCTCTTCTACCTGAACCTCATCGTGCAGATGATCGTCATGACGCCGGCCTATTTCCTGCTGCCGCGCAAGAAGGCCTACGGCATCGCCAAGAACTGGGTGAGGAGCAATCACTGGCTCTTCGAGACGATCGTCGGCACGACCTTCGAGATCGAAGGGCTGGAGAACATCCCGAAGGGCGGCTACATCTTCGCGCCGAAGCACCAGTCCTTCTGGGATGCCTATGCATTGCTGCCCTGGCTGGACGATCCCTTCTATATCCTCAAGCGTGAGCTCACCTGGATCCCGCTCTTCGGCTGGTATCTGAAGAAGCAACGCATGGTGCCGGTCGATCGCAGCGCGCGCGGCAAGGTCATGGCCGCCGTCATGCAGCGTACCAAGGCGGAGATGAATTCCGGCCGCCAGCTCATCATCTATCCGGAAGGCACGCGCCGCCCGCCGGGCGCGACGCCGGAATACAAGTACGGCATCGCCCGCCTCTATCGCGATCTCCAGGTGCCGGTCGTGCCGGTCGTCATGCATCCGGGCCTGTTCTGGCCGCGGCGCAAGTTCATCCGCTATCCAGGGCACTTCAAGGTGCGCATCCTGCCGGCGATCGAGCCGGGCATGGATCCGGACGCCTTCCTCGCCCATCTCGTCGAGGTGATGGAGACGGCGAGCGACCGGCTGCTGGTGGAAACCGCGGCGGCGAACCCGAACCTGCCTTTGCCGCCGACGGCCGAGCGGCGTCTGGCGGAGCTGAAGGCACACGCCGCCTGATCAGGCGGAGCTTCGTGCGTGGAGGTTTTCCGCGGTGCGACCGACATCCTCCAGCCAATGGTCGCGGATGCCCATTTCGCGCAGATGCACCAGCGTGTTACGCACATAGTCGATATTGTGGCCCGACTTGCCGACGGCGGAACTGACGGTCGCGGCCGCCTCCTCGACGGAGAGCGCGCCGGCGAACTGGTGGTGGGCGCGGTCGCAGATATAGGCGAGCGTCGAGACGCGGCGGCCGTCGCCGAGCGTCGCGGCAAGCGTGCGCTCCTTGTAGACATGGGTCACCAGTTCCCGCTCGCGCAGGTAATCGACCACCGCTTCCCGGCTTGCGGGTGCGATGCGGAAGGCGACGCCGCGGCAGGAGCCGCCGCGATCGAGGCCCAGCACGAGGCCGGGTCTCACCTCCGTGCCGCGATGGACCCAGGAGCGCACGCAGAGCGAACGGCGGAAGCCGAAGAGATGGGCCGGCTGCTGCTCCTCGAATTCGAAGCCCGGATTCCACATCAGCGAACCGTAGCCAAAAACCCAGAATTCGTTCATATCCACCGTCACCTGGACCATCTCTCAAAAAGCCGCCGCAATTGCCGGCTTTGACGCGCTTGCGGGCAAATCATGTCCGCCACCATTGGAGAACAACATGGCATCGTCAAGCCGCGCCGGCACGTCCGGCGTCACGCGCAAACTCGTCCGGCTCGCCGTTGCCGTCGTTCTCGTCGCCGCGCTCTATACGGGCGGATGGTTCTATGCCGCAAGCTGGCTGAAGGACACGCTGGACCGGCAGCTCTCCGCCTCCGCGCAGGGCATGCATTCGGCCTCGTGCAGCAATCTTTCCGTTCGCGGCTTCCCGTTCCGCATCGGCCTATTCTGCGATGCGGTCGGCATCGATGACCGCCCGACGGGCCTGTCGGCGAGCTTCGGGGCGCTCCGCTCGGCCGCGCAGGTCTATCGCCCGGGCCATGCGGTCGCCGAACTCGACGGGCCGGCGCAGGTGCGCGTGACGCCCGATCTCGTCTTCGATGCCGACTGGGATCTTCTGCGGGCAAGCGGCACCGCCTGGACGAACGGGCTCGACCGTGCCTCGGTCGCCTACGACGGGCTGAAGGGCCGGCTCAACGTGCCCTCCGAGGCCGTTTCGCTCGGCGTGACCGCTGCCCACGGTGAAAAGCATATCCGCCAGTCCGGCGGGGCGCTCGATGTCGCCGCCTCCTTCGATGCGCTCTCGCTCGATCTTGGCGACCGGGTGCTGCCACCGCTTGACGTCACGGCCGACATGACGATCGCCGATGCCGCGACATGGATCTCCGCCGAAGGCCCGCCGGCCGGCGCGCCGCTCGGCGCAAACATGGAGCTGCGCCGCCTGTCGCTCGACCTCGGCGACGGCAAGGTGGCGACCCTTTCCGGCCCGCTCAAGGTGGGTGACGACGGTTACCTCTCGGGCACGCTCGATCTCGACATTGCCGGCATCACGGTCTGGCGCGACCGGATCTCCGAGGCGTTTCCGGAGATCGCGGAGACGGCGGCGCAGGTCGCGCAGGTGGTCGAAGGCCTGTCGAAGGGTGGCGACCGGGCGGTGGTGAAGCTCAATGTGCAGGACGGGACGGTCTATCTCGGCCTCTTCCCGATCGCGTTCATCCCACCGATCTGATCTCAGCTCTTCTTGTCGGCGACCGGCCGGCCGAAATTCGGCGCGGACGTATCCTGGCCCGCATCGATGATCGAGCGGCGGATGGCGCGAGTGCGGGTGAAAAGGTCGAAGAGCTTCTCGCCATCGCCCCAGCGGATGGCGCGCTGCAGATAAGCGAGGTCCTCGGAAAAGCGCGCCAGCATTTCGAGGATCGCGTCCTTGTTGTGCAGGCAGACGTCCCGCCACATGGTCGGGTCCGAGGCGGCGAGGCGGGTGAAATCGCGGAAGCCCGAGGCGGAATACTTGATGACTTCCGATTCCGTCACCGTCTCCAGATCGTCCGCCGTGCCGACGATGTTGTAGGCGATGATATGCGGCAGGTGCGAGACGATGGCGAGCACCTTGTCGTGGTGCTCCGTGTCCATCTCGTCGACCTTGGAGCCGAGCGCCTCCCAGAAGGCGGCGAGCCTGCGCTTGGCCTCCTTGTCCGTGCCGTGCACGGGGGTGAGGATGCACCAGCGGTTCTGGAACAGTTCGGCGAAGCCGGCGTCCGGGCCGGAATGCTCGGTGCCCGCCAGCGGGTGGCCGGGGATGAAATGCACGGTCTTCGGCATGTGCGGCAGCATCTGCGCGACGACCGAGGTCTTGGTGGAGCCGACGTCGGTGACGATGGCACCGGGCTTCAGGTGCGGGGCGATGTCCTCCGCCACCTTGCCGGAGGCGCCGACGGGCACCGAGACGATGACGAGGTCGGCGCCTTCCACGGCCGTGCCGGCGTCATGGACGTAGTCGGTGCCAAGCTCGAGTTCGCGGGCGCGGTCGAGCGTCTCCTGGCTGCGGCTCGAAATGGTGACGGTCCTGGCTAGGCCCTTCGCCTTGACGGCGCGGGCGATGGAGGAGCCGATGAGGCCGATGCCGATCAGCGCGATCTTGTCGAAATGTCCGTCCGTCATGCCCTTCGCCCTTCGTTTCCGCTTGGGCCCGCTCTAGCGGGCGGGCCGGCATTTGTCGAGGGGATCAGCGCGGCGCGCGCTCGCGCGTCGTCGGCACGCCCTGCGGGGCGAGCACCGGCACGAAGACGCGCCGCGAGGCGCGGGCGGCGACGGGCAGGCCCTGATAGAGCCGCTTCTGCGCCTCCACGATGATGACGCCGGAGAACATCGGCCAGAGCATGCGCCCCAGCCGCTCGAAGGCACCGCGCAGTTTCTGCACGCTGCGCAGCTTGGAGGGCGGGAAGAACAGCGCTTCGGCCGAGGCGCCGGGCGTGAAGTTGGTCTCGCGCAACAGCGCGGTCAGCTGGCCGCGCGAATAGGGCCGGCCGGAGCCGAAGGGCGTATGCTCCATGCGTGCCCAGACGCCGCGCCGGTTCGGCACGACGATGACGAGCCGCCCGCCCGGGGCCAGCACGCGCCAGAGCTCCTTCATCGTCTCGCGCGGGTTTTCCGCAAATTCCAGCGAATGCACCATCAGCACGCGATCGACCGAGGCATCCGGCAGCGGCAGTTCCTCGTCGAAGACGAGGGCCGTGGAGGAGAGCTCGCCCGGCGGCCAGTTCACCGCGCCCTGGCCAGCCGGCATGAAGGCGAAGGTGCGCTCCGTATCGGCGCGGAACCGTTCCAGGTAGGGCACGGCATAACCGAGCCCGACCAGCCGTTCGTCCGGCAGGCGCGCCCAGAGCGAGGCGAGCGCCATGGCGATCGAATGGTCGGCGAGGCGCCCGAGCGGCGAGTGGTAGAATTCACGAAGGTCGACGATATCGGCATGCATGACCTGAATGTGCGCGACGGGCTGGTGGACTTCAAGGCCGATTGCCTTACATTCCCGCCGACCGCCCGCAATGCGATGAGGAATGCGCCATGACCCCGCTGGAAATAGACCTCTTTCCCTGCCGCAGCGACAATTTCGGCGTGCTGCTGCACGATCCGGCGACGGGGGCGACCGCGAGCGTCGATGCGCCGGAGGAAAAGCCGATCCTCGATGCGCTCGCCCGCCGCGGCTGGACGCTCAGCCATATCTTCACGACGCATCACCACAACGACCATGTCGAGGCCAATCTGGCGCTGAAGGACCGTTTCGGCGCGACGATCATCGGGCCGGCGCGCGAGACGATCCCGGGCATCGACCGCAAGGTGGATGGCGGCGACAGCTTCGACTTTGCCGGCAGGCGCGTCGAGGTCATCCTGACGCCGGGCCATACGGCGGGGCATGTCTGCTTCCATCTGCCCGTGGAAAAGCTGCTCTTTGCGGCCGATACGCTGTTTGCGCTCGGCTGCGGCCGGCTCTTCGAGGGCACGCCGGCGCAGATGTGGCAATCGCTTGAAAAGCTCGCCGCGCTGCCGGAGGAGACGACCGTCTATTTCGGCCATGAATACACGCTCTCCAATGCACGCTTCGCCATAACCGTCGATCCGGGCAATGCCGCCCTCGCAAGCCGCGTGGCGGAGATCGAGTCGCTTCGGGCGGCGGGCGCTTTCACCGCACCGACGACCATCGGCCTCGAAAAGGCGACCAACCCCTTCCTGCGGGCCGCCGATCCTTCGATCCGCCGCCATCTCGGCATGGAAACGGCGAGCGATGCCGAGGTCTTTGCGGAAATCCGCGCACGCAAGGACCGGTTCTGATGACGCCGCAGGATATCATCGCGCGGCTCGGCATGGAGCGGCATCCGGAAGGCGGCTGGTATGTGCAGACCTTTCGCGATGCCGCGGGCGGCGCGCGCGGACATTCGACGGCGATCTATTACCTCCTGGAGCGGGACGAGCGCTCGCACTGGCACCGGGTGAAGGATGCGGTCGAGGTCTGGCACCATTATGCCGGCGGGCCGCTGGCGCTATCTTTGAGTGACGGCGCGGCGCCGGCGGAAACGCAGGTGCTGGGGCCGGACCTTGCGGCGGGCGAACGGCCGCAGGTCATCGTGCCGGCGAACTGGTGGCAAGCGGCCGAACCGCTCGGCGACTGGACGCTGGTCGGCTGCACGGTCTCGCCGGGCTTTCTCTTCTCCTCCTTCGAGATGGCGCCACCCGGCTGGGAACCGGGCGCCTGATCAGGCCGGGCTTGCCGCCGCCTTGCGGAAGATCATGTCCTTGGCGGCGAGGATTGCCCCGCCTGTGACCAGCAGGCAGGCAAGGCCGATGCGCCAGGACGGTTCGGCAAAGCCGGAAAGGATCAGCACGAGCGTCGAGAGCAGCGGTGCGGCATAGCTTGCGGCCCCGAGGATCTGGATGTCACCGTTCTTGATGCCGAAATCCCAGGCATAGAAGGCCGCGCCGACGGGCAGGAGGCCAAGGCCGGCGACGGCGAGCCATTCGAAGCCCGTTTGCGGCCAGACCGTGGTTTCCAGCATCAGGTGGCAGGCAAGCGAGAGGAGGGCGGTGGCGAGGCAGAAGCCTGTCACCACATCCGTCGAGACCGCCTCGAAACGGCGGGTGAGCAGTGAATAGCCCGCCCAGGTGAAGGCGCAGAGGAAGGCCGCGCCATAGCCGACAAGGTACGCCTCATCGAAGGCAAAGCCGTTGCGGCCGACGATGAGCACCGTGCCGCCGAGGCCGAGGCACGCGCCGACGACATGGTTCCATTTCAGCCGCTCGCCCGGCAGCAGCGCCGAGCCGACGACGATGAGGAGCGGCCAGAGATAGGCGATCAGGCCGGCTTCCACGGCGGGCGCGTTGCGCAGCGCGGTGAAGTAGAGGAAGTGGTAGCCGAAGAGGCCGAGAATGCCGGTGATCCAGACCTTGGCCGGTTGCCGCAGCAGCCTGGTGCGCTCGGGTCGGGCGAGGAGCACGAAGATGCCGGGCAGGCTGCCGATCAGGAAGCAGACGGCGGAGAGCTGGAAGGGCGGCATCTTGCCGGAGGCCGCGGTGAAGAGCGCGAGCAGCGACCACATCAGGATCGCCGAAAAGCCAATCAGGGTCGCACGCGTCTTCAAGGCCGATCACTCCCGCCGGTCCGCCGACGGGCCGGGCGCGTCAGCCGCCGAAGCGCGTGGCCGAGACGGTGACAGGGCCGAGCTTGGTCGGAATCTGTACATAGACCGGAGCATATACCTTCGCGCCCTCGGCCTTGGCAAACCAGATTTCCATCGTCTTCAGCTTGCGCAGGTATTCCACGTCGTCGCGGCCCTTGCGATAGCCGGATTTCGGCACGAAGCGGATGCCGCAGACGACGACCTCGCCTTCGAAGCCCTTGGTGGAATAGGGCTTGGTGCCCTTGGAGCTCAGTTTCAGGTCGAGGCGGCTCTCACCGTCGAAGATCGGCAGCGTCTTCGGGCAGACGCGGCTTCCCTCCGGGATGATGAGGCCGGAAATCGGGTCGAGCACGGCGCGCATGTCGGCGGTGGAGACGGGCACCCAGTTCTTCGGCTTGCGCCGCGGCGGCGTCATGCTGGCGGTGATGACATTGCCGTTGTGGAAGGTGACGTCGATGGCGCGGCTGCGCTTGCCGCTCTTGTAGTTCACCGAATAGTTCGTGGCGTGCAACCGGCCACGGCTGACGGTGCCGGAGACCGAGGTCGTGCCCTTGGTGCTCGAGAAGATATCGGCAAGGCCGGCCGATTGCAGGCTGCCGGAAATCGTGTAGCGATTGCCGTTGAAGGCCGAGCGGAAGGTGGCGGTTGCCACCGGCAGGCCGGACAGGCGGATGCTGTAATCCGTGCGGTGCTCGATTTCCGCCGACGAAAGCGGCGTTACGCCACCCATAAGGGCAAGCGACATGACAGCGCCAGCAACCCAAACCCGCCCGTTCATCTTCACGACTCCCATTGAGACGCTCCGCCTAGTCTGCCATTGCGGCGATTCTACGCCGCGGCAAAAGTCCGATCCACTTGCTCTTGCCTGCAAATCATGGCCTTTGGCAACTGAATTCAGGGTGAACGGCAGGTTTGGCTTGACGTCGGCGTCGCGTGTGACTATAGAACCGCGACTTTCCAAAAAGGCCAGACGGACTGCGGCCGGTTTCGGTGCCGGAAACGTATTGTCCTGAACAAAGAAAAATAGGTGTATCATGTCCCGTAGTTGCGAATTGACCGGCAAGGGCGTCCAGTCGGGCAACAATGTGAGCCACGCAAACAACAAGACGAAGCGCAAGTTCCTGCCGAACCTGTGCAATGTCACGCTGATTTCCGACGCCCTCGGCCAGCGTTTCCGTCTTCGCGTTTCCGCTGCTGCCCTCCGCTCGGTCGAGCACCGCGGTGGCCTCGACGCCTTCCTGCTGAAGGCCGAAGAGAACGAACTGTCGATGCGCGCTCGCCTGCTGCGCCGCCAGATCGCCAAGAAGACCGCTGCAGCCGCCTGATCCAAGGCGTCACGTCAGACCGTTTTCATTGAGGCTTGACCGGTCGCCGGGCAGGCCTCAATGCTTTGCGCTAAAACGCAATTCCTGGCGGAAGGCTGCTTTGCACCTTTCCCGGAATCGCCTCATCCCTCCAACTGGTGGCATCACCCAGGATAAAAAAATGCTCGCGAACCGCATTACCCTTCTCTATGTCCTCCTGATGACGGCCGTGGTCGTCGCCTCAAACGTGCTGGTGCAGTATCCGCTTTCGGGCGTGCTGCTGGGCATCAACCTCGGCGACCTGCTGACCTATGGTGCCTTCACCTATCCGGTCGCCTTTCTCATCACCGACCTCACCAACCGCCAGTTCGGCCCGCGCGTCGCGCGCCGCGTCGTCGCGGCCGGTTTCGTCGTGGCGGTGGCCTTCTCCTTCGCCGTCGCCTCGCCGCGCATCGCGATCGCATCCGGTTCGGCGTTCCTGTTCGGCCAGCTGCTCGACATCTCGGTCTTCAACACGCTCCGCCGGCAGGCCTGGTGGCGCGCGCCGCTGATCGCGTCGCTGATCGGCTCGCTGCTGGATACGATCCTGTTCTTCTCCTTCGCCTTCGCGCCGGCCTTTTCCATCTTCGGCCCGAACGATGCCTTCGCGATCGAATGGGCGCCGATCCTGGGCGTTCTTGCCGCGGAAGCGCCGCGCTGGATCTCCTGGGCGCTCGGCGACTTTTCGGTAAAGGTTCTGGTCGGCTTCGTCATGCTGCTGCCCTATGGCGCGCTGATGAGCAAGCTGAAGCCGATGCCGGGCGTCGAAAAGCTGGCCTGAGAAGAAAAGCACAGCCGACGGGCGGTTTAGGTTGACGACACGCCGCGCGCCACCCATCGCCGCCCCGGAACGTGAATGCTCGGCTCAAGGCCGGGCCTATGACGGAGGGGTGGCGGTGGCGTTATTTTCCCGATAGCAGGCGGAATTCGAGCATCAGATTGCGCTGGAGGATGGAGTGGTTGTCGTCGGAGACGACGATCAGACGGATATCGTCCTCACCCATCACCACGACGTCCAGCCCTTCCATATTGTCGATCTGATGGCTGAGGTCGACATCGATCAGCACGTCGCCGTCGACCACCGCACCGGGGCGGATCTTCCCGCCGTCGATGCGGCGGATGCGCATGCCGATGCCATCGGAGAGCCGGAAGCGGCGCTCCAGCAGCAGGAGGTCGCCATTCGGCAGGAAGGCGCCGTCGGTGATGTCCCAGGGATCGTTGCGCGTGACAGCGAAGGTGCCGGCGCGCGGGCCGCCGAGCACGGCGGCAAAGACGTTGCCGTCGGGATCGAGGCTGCGTTCCGTGACGGTGACCGGCACGGCGCCGAGCGGCCCCGCCTCCGGTGACATCGCCAGCGTCTCCATGCCGCGGTTGCTGCGCAGCTCGCGCCGGGGGAAGGGCAGGGCGAGGCGGCGGGCGGGCCTTGCGTCCATGAAGCCGGGGTCGGGATAGGCGTCGATGCGGTGGACGTTCTCGAAGCTTACCAGAACCTCGCCCTTGCCGAGGGCAAGGCCCTCCGCATCCATCTGGTACTTGACGTTTTCGTCCTGGCCTTCCTCGTTGAGCATCGAGCGTATCTTGAGATCGGCAAGGCCGCTCAGGCGGCCTTCGGCGTCCCTCTCGATGCGGCCGGTCAGCCAGTGGCCGGTATCGAGCACGGCGACGAAATCCTGCCGGTCGGCGCGGAAATGGATCGCCGAGACGGCGCCGAGCAGGGGATTGCTGGACGAATAGCTGATGCCGCCGAGGAATTCGAGCTTGCCGAAGGTGCGCTGGTCGGAGCCGAAGGTGAAGTGCGTGATGGCGCGGCTGGTGACGGGAAGCGCGACGACCTCCGCCGTTGCAGGCCCTGGCAACGGCAGCGAAAGCGCGATGGCGGCGGCGAGAAGAGGGAGGCCTCGCATAAGGCTCCCTATGCGCCGGCGTGGTACCGGCTCAGCCGGCACGGCGTCGGCCGGCGGGGCGTCGGCTGGTGGCCTCGTCGGCGAAGAGCGAGGCGAGCTGTTCCGTCATTGCGCCGGCCAGTTCGTCGGCATCGACGATGGTGACGGCGCGACGGTAGTAGCGGGTGACGTCATGGCCGATGCCGATGGCGAGAAGCTCGACCGGCGATTTCGTCTCGATCTGCTCGATGACGGCGCGCAGGTGCCGTTCCAGATAGTTGCCGGGGTTCACCGAAAGCGTCGAATCATCGACCGGCGCACCGTCCGAGATCATCATCAGGATACGGCGCTGCTCGGGGCGGGCCAGCAGGCGATTGTGCGCCCAGATCAGCGCCTCGCCGTCGATGTTTTCCTTGAGCAGGCCCTCGCGCATCATCAGGCCGAGATTGCGCCTCGCGCGCCGCCACGGGGCGTCCGCGCCCTTGTAGACGATGTGGCGGAGGTCGTTGAGGCGGCCGGGGGATTGCGGCTTGCCGCTGCCGAGCCATTTCTCGCGCGACTGGCCGCCCTTCCATGCCTTGGTGGTGAAGCCGAGGATCTCGACCTTCACGCCGCAGCGCTCCAGCGTACGCGCGAGAATATCGGCGCAGGTGGCGGCGACGGTGATCGGCCGGCCGCGCATCGAGCCGGAATTGTCGATGAGGAGCGTCACGACCGTATCGCGGAAGGTCGTGTCCTTCTCGCGCTTGAAGGAAAGCGGCTGCATCGGGTCGATGATGATGCGCTGCAGGCGGGCGCTGTCGAGATAGCCCTCTTCGAGGTCGAATTCCCAGGCGCGGTTCTGCTGTGCCATCAGGCGGCGCTGCAGACGGTTCGCCAGGCGGCCGACGGCGCCTTGCAGATGGGCGAGCTGCTTGTCGAGGAACGCGCGCAGGCGGTCGAGCTCCGCCTCGTCGCACAGCTCTTCCGCCGTGATCATCTCGTCGAATTCCTCGGTGAAGACCGTGTAGTCGACCTTCTCGTTGAAATCGCTGAAGGGATGGTTCGGGCGGCGGACCTCGCCGGGTGTCTCGCTGTCGTCGCCGTCGTCGTCGACGAGATCGTCGTCGGAGATCTCCGCGCCGTCCATCTCGCCTTCGTCCATCTGGTCGTCGGACGTCTCGTTCTCGTCGGCGGGCGCCGCGTCGTCGCCGGCGTCCTCCTGGCTTTCGTTGTCTTCCTGCTCGTCGCTGCGCGGCTGGTCCTCGTCCTCGGGCGTCTCCGAATCATCCGGCTCGGTTTCGTCCTCGCCATACTGTTCGGCGACGTTCATCGAGGCGAGCATATTGCGCACGACGCGGGAGAAGGCCTGCTGGTCGTTGATGGCGGCGGTGAGGCCGTCCATGTCGCGGCCGGCCTTGTCGGTGATGAAGTCGCGCCAGAGGTCCAGCACCTTGCCGGCGGAGGCCGGCGGGGCCTGGCCCGTCAGCTTCTCGCGCACGATGAGCGCGACGGCCTCTTCGAGCGGCGCATCGGCCTGGCGGCTGATCGCGCCGAAATTCGCCTTGGCGTATTTCTCCGTCAGCATGGTGGTAAGGTTCTGCGCCATGCCCGGCATGCGGTTGGAGCCGATGGCCTCGACACGCGCCTGCTCGACCGCGTCGAAGATCGCGCGGGCGTCGGCCCCCTGCGGCGACATGGTCGCGTGGATGCGCGCATCGTGGCAGGCCTTGCGCAGCGCCATCGAATCGCCGAGGCCGCGGGTGATCGCGACTTCGGCGGGCGAGGGGCGCTTCGTCAGTTCCGGCAGGCGGATGCGCTCGCCGGTCATGCCGGGGCGCTCGTTGGCGAAGGAAACCTCCACCTCCGCATCGCCGGCGACGGCGCGCACGCAGCCCGTCACCGCGCGGCGGAACGGCTCCATGTCGACCACGCCGCCGGGCCTCGGCTTCGAATTGTCTCCGCGAGCTGCCATGCGCTTTTCCCGGGCCTCAGGCCGTCGCCTCCAGCACGATGTTGGCGGCGCTTTCCTTCAGCTCGACGCCGAAGGCGCGCTGGTAGAGTTCGGCGACCAGCGTGCGTTCCAGCTCGTCGCACTTGTTGAGGAAGGTGACGCGGAAGGCGAAGGCGAGATCGCCGAAGATCTCGGCGTTTTCGCCCCAGGTGATGACGGTGCGCGGGCTCATCACGGTGGAGAGGTCGCCGTTGATGAAGGCGGCGCGGGTGAGGTCGGCGACGCGGACCATGCGCGAGATCGTGTCGCGGCCGTCCTTGCCGGCGGCAAGGCGCTTCACCTTGGCGGCGACGATGCTGACCTCGTTGTCGTGCGGCAGATAGTTCAGCGTGGTGACGATCGACCAGCGGTCCATCTGCGCCTGGTTGATCTGCTGCGTGCCGTGGTAGAGGCCCGTCGTATCGCCGAGGCCGACCGTGTTGGCGGTGGCGAACAGGCGGAAGGCGGGGTGCGGGCGGATGACGCGGCTCTGGTCGAGCAGGGTCAGGCGGCCGGAGGATTCCAGCACGCGCTGGATGACGAACATGACGTCCGGGCGGCCGGCGTCGTATTCGTCGAAGACGAGCGCGACATTGTGCTGGTAGGCCCAGGGCAGGATGCCGTCCTTGAATTCGGTGACCTGCAATCCGTCCTTCACGACGATGGCGTCCTTGCCGACAAGGTCGATACGGCTGACATGGCTATCGAGGTTGACACGCACGCAGGGCCAGTTGAGGCGGGCGGCGACCTGCTCGATATGGGTCGACTTGCCCGTGCCGTGATAGCCGGAGACCATGACGCGGCGGTTATGCGCGAAGCCCGCGAGGATGGCGAGGGTGGTTTCCCGGTCGAACAGGTAGTCCGGGTCGAGGTCCGGCACATAGGCGTCCGCCTTGGAATAGGCCGGAACCTTGAGGTCCGTATCAATGCCGAAAACCTCCCGGACGGATACCGTGGTATCGGGGAGGTTGGAAATATCGAGATCCATCTTGCTCATCACGTCTCCGCGGGCGGCGGGCTTGCCTCCACCCCAATATCCTAGTGCACGCCGACTGCGCCCTTTGCCTGATGGCATCGTGCGAAACCGGGCGATTCCGTCCGGCCGCAAAATGCTCTAGCAGAAGCCGGCCTGCTTTAACAATTGATATGCTTGGATGACCGCGCGAAAACGCTCTTCCGAGCCTCTATCTCCGCCATTTGCATCGGGGTGATGCTTTTTGACAAGGGCTTTGTAGGCGGTCTTGATGTCCTGGGCCGTTGCGGTGGCGGCAAGGCCGAGCGTGTCGTAGGCTTTCGCCTCCAGCGTTTTCAGCTTCCTGGCACGCGGCTCCATCTGCGGCCGGCGGCCTTTCCCCTCGGCGAAGAAGCCGAAGGGATCGCGGATGCGCTGATTTGCCCCGGCGGAACCCGAACGCGCCGTGCCCTGCGCCGGACCGTTCTTCGCCGCCTTGTTGACGCCGATCGTCCAGGTCGGGCGGTGACCGGTGATCGCCTCCTTCTGGTAGCGGGCGATCTCGCCGTCGGAGAGGCCGGAGAAGTAGTTGTAGCCCTTGTTGTATTCCTTGACGTGCTCGAAGCAGAACATGAAATACTGGCCTTCGGCATTGCGGCCGACGGGTGCGCGATGCACGGCATTTTCTTCGCAGCCATCCCACTGACAGATCGGCGCGGAGCGTTCGGGACGCTCCACGCGCCGCTTCGTGCGGATGCGGTCGAAGTATTTGGAATCGAGTTTCATGGCCCCATTATGGGGTTCCGGAAGGCCTGCAACAAGAATTGACAAAGCGGATTGTTGCTGGCTTTGTGGAACCATTTTGTGCATCGCGGCGCACGGTTTCCGCCGCCGAAGGTCTGCCATGTCCATGAAGTCCAGCATCGCCGAAAAGCTGACCGCCGCCTTCACGCCGGAGCGGCTCGACGTCATCAACGAGAGCCACCTGCATGCCGGCCACCAGCCGGATTTCAACGGCGAGGGGGAGACGCATATGCGCGTGCGCATCGTCGCCTCCGCCTTTGCCGGCATGAGCCGCGTGGCGCGCCACCGGGCGATCAACGACCTGGTGAAGGCGGAGTTCGATGCGGGGCTGCATGCGCTGGCCGTCGAGGCGGCCGCGCCCGGGGAAGCAACCCGCTGGTGATGAGCGCATTCCCGCTTTTCTTCGAATAGCGAAAACGCTCTCATTTTTGTTTTTGCGCAATTCCGGACGCAAAACCGCTGCACACTTTTGCTGGAATTGCTTTAGGTTCGCGGCGCTTCCGGCTCGACGGGGCGGACGCGCAGCTTGGTGATGCGGTTCTTCACCCGCTTCATCACGATGAAGCGCTTGCCGTAGAAGGTGAAGGCCTGGCGCTCTTCCGGGATCGATTTCGATTCATGGATGACGAGGCCGGCAATGGTCGTCGCCTCCTCGTCGGGCAGGTTCCAGTCGAAGGCGCGGTTGAGGTCGCGGATCGTCACGCCACCGTCGACGACCAGCGAGCCGTCTGCCTCCTGCCGCACGCCCTGCATGTCGACATCCTTCTCGTCGGAGATGTCGCCGACGATCTCCTTAAGGATGTCCTGCAGCGTGACGAGGCCCTGCACCTCGCCATATTCGTCGACCACGGTCGCGAAATGCTCCTTGCGGCGGAGGAACGCGGCGAGCTGCTCCTTGAGCGTCGTGGTGTCGGGCACGAACCAGGGCTTTTGCGCCACCCTGGTAATGTCGAGGTTCTTCGGTTCGACGCCGGGTTCCGCCAGCGCGCGCAAAAGGTCCTTGGCGTGCACGACGCCGACGATGTTGTCGACCGAGCCGGCCCAGAGCGGCATGCGCGTATAGGGGCTTTCGAGCACGGCCTTGACGATCTCCTCCGGCGGGTCGCCGGCATTGAGCGCCCGCATGGTCGTGCGGTGGATCATGATGTCGGAGACTTCCAGCGCATCGAGATCGAGCATGCCGGGGGATTTCTCCCGGTCGGATTTCGCCACCGCGCCGTCGCGGGGGGATTGGCCGCCCCGGCGATCGCCCTCCGCCTCGCGTGTTTCCTGATGCGCGCGCCAGAGCGCGGCGATCGGTTTGCGCCGGCGGAAGAGAACCACGGTGAGAATGATCAGGCCGAGCAGAAGAACGGCCAGCAGCCAGAAAAGGGGAGCGAGCGCGGCGGGCGTGTCGCTGTTCATTTCGGCAGCTTTTCCTTGAGGAAAGCGATGACCTCGGATTGCGGCACGTCATCGGCGACGAAGGACTGGCCGACGCCGCGCGTCAGGATGAAGGTGAGCCTGCCGCCCTTGACCTTCTTGTCCTGGGCGATGGCGTCCATCAGCACCTCCGCCGGCGGCAGGTCGCCGGGGATCTGGCCCATGGCGGTCGGCAGGCCGACCTCGGCGAGATGCGCCTCGACGCGCTTGCCGTCGTCGGGGCTGGCAAGGTTCATGCGGGCGGAAAACTGGTGGGCGAGCACCATGCCGATCGAGACGCCCTCGCCATGCACGAGGCGGGCGCTGTCATACCGTGTCGCCGCCTCCAGCGCATGGCCGAAGGTATGGCCGAGATTGAGCAGGGCGCGCTGGCCGTTCTCCCGCTCGTCGGCGGCGACGACGTCGGCTTTCGCCTGGCAGCTCGTGGCGATCGCCTCGATGCGGGCCTCGCCGCCGGCAAAGACGGCGCGCCAGTTCTTTTCCAGCCAGGCGAAGAAGTCCGGCTTGTCGATCAGGCCGTATTTGGCGACTTCGGCATAGCCGGCGCGGAATTCGCGCGGGGAAAGCGTGTCGAGCACGTCCGTATCGGCGAGAACCAGGTCCGGCTGGTGGAAGACGCCGATGAGGTTCTTGCCGTGCGGCGAGTTGATGCCGGTCTTGCCGCCGACGGAGGAATCGACCTGCGCCAGCAGCGAGGTCGGCACCTGGATGAAGCGTGAGCCGCGGCGCGCGATGCCGGCGGCAAAGCCGGTGAGGTCGCCGATGACCCCGCCGCCGAGCGCCACGACCGCGTCGTTGCGCTCGATGCGGGCGGCGAGCACGCTGTCGCAAACGCTGATCAGGTGTTCGAAGCTCTTCGTCTTCTCGCCGGCCGGCAGCACGAGCGAGACGGCCTCGATGCCCTCCGCCTTCAGCGCGGCCATGAAATCGTCGAGATAGAGGGGGGCGACATGCGCGTCGGTGATGACGGCGATCTTGCGGCCCTTGAGGCGGCCCGCGATCTCGCGGCCGGCGGCGGATATGAGGCCCGGGCCGATCAGGATGTCATAGGAACGGTCGCCGAGGTCAACCCGTACGGTGCGGCGGGCGGTGGCAGGTGCAGTCATCGTCATCTCGTCAGGCTTTCTTGGCGGCGGCGGTGATCGCGGTGAGCACCTCCTCCACCATGGTTTCCTTCTTCACGTCACGCGACAGGACCGTGAGATCGGCCTGCGCATAGATCGGATAGCGGGCGTTCATGAGGTTTTCGAGCGTCTGGCGCGGGTTCTCCGTCTTCAGTAGCGGGCGGGTGTCGCGTTTGTTGACGCGCTCCCACAGGACGTCGAGGTCGGCCTTCAGCCAGACCGACAGTCCGCCGCGCTTGATGTGCTTGCGGGTGTTCTCATTGATATAGGCGCCGCCACCGGTCGATACGACCCGCGGGCCGGAGCGCAGCAGGCGCTTGATGACGCGGGTCTCGAGCGCGCGGAACTCCGCTTCGCCATAGGCCGCGAACAGGTCGGTGATCGACATGCGCGAGACGCGCTCGATCTCGTGGTCGCTGTCGATGAAGGGAATGCCGAGCGCCTGCGCGGTCATGCGGCCGATCGCCGATTTGCCGGCGCCCATCAGGCCGATCAGCACGAGGTTGCGCTTGCCGAGCGCGGCGCGGGCCGCCTCGGCAAGCGTGGGGGCAAGCGTGAGAGGGGCCTGGTCGGTCAGCTCGGTCATGCGTGTTTTCCGGGGTTTCGTCCCTTTCCGTATCGACAAAAGCGCTGGAAGCGTCAAGCCATGCGTCGCACGGGAGCCGCAAAGGCCGTGCGGATGGGTGGCAACTGTGTTCAAGCGAAGTTGGTTTTGTCGCGCTGCATTGCATTGAGGATCGTGATGAGCTTTCTTGCGACGGCGATGATGCCGGCCTTTGCGGAGTCTGTTCTGGCTGAGACGGCCTGATGGAAGGCGCGCAGGCGCGCTGAGGCCTTGATTGCGCCGAGGGCCGCCATGTAGAGGGCCTTTCGCACGCGTGGCCTGCCGCCCTTGATGCGGCGGCGGCCGTTTCTCCTGCCGGAATCGTCATTGAAGGGAGCAAGGCCGGCAAGGCTTGCGGCTGTTTTGGGCGAAAGGCTGCCGAGTTCGGGCATATGGGCCAGCAGGGTCAAGGCTGTCACCTTGCCCACGCCGGGCGCGGAGGTAAGGCGATGGGCGTGTTCGGTGAGGGCCTGGCTCTTCATGTGGTGGTCGATCGCAGCCTGGATCGAGGCGATCCTCTCGCCGAGGATGGCGATCATGGCCTCGATGTCGGCGCGGATGGCGGGATCGAAGGCATCGCAAAGATGCCGGCGCTCGGTTGCACGGGCATCGACGAGCTGATCCCGGCGGCGGGCAAGGGCCGCCAGCCGCTCGCGGACCGGGCAAGGCGGCGCCTCGGCCGTCAGGCCGAACATGGTTCCCATCTCGCAAAGCGAGCGGGCATCGATGCGGTCGGTCTTGGCCAGCCGTCCCCGCGCTTCGGCAAAGCGCCGGGCCGTCTTCGGGTTGACGCGGGCAAAGGCGATGCCGGCCTGTGAAAGACACAGGCGCAGCATCCGGTCGCAATGACCTGTCGCCTCGAAGACGACCAGGTCGGTGGCCGGGTCGAGGCGACAGGCAAAAGCGGACAGCGCGGTCTGCTCGTTGGGGATGCGGCAGAACCTGGCCGTTTTCGGATCGAAGATGTCGATCATGTCCTTGCCGATGTCGCAGCCGATGAAGGTATGGTGTATCGTCATGGCGCCTGCTCCTGTGTGCGGGGTCTGTGGCGACAGCCCCGTGCAACTGTTCAGGTTGATGGGCGAAGCGGGAAGGGACCAAGCCATGCCGCGGCCTGCCGTCAAAAACGGCGGCCTGGATCCTCTCGGCCTCCTTCCCGCAACCATCTTACATCAGACCAAACACACAGGATCCTCGGGGCAAGCCCGAGGATGACGGAAGAAGGGAGGGCGCCCCGCGAGAAAGACCGTTTCCCCTGCCGCACCGGCCAATGGCCGGTAACCTCTCCTCGCCCACGGGTCATCCTCGGGCTCGACCCGAGAATCCACGCCCTTGCGCTCGGCGGTGGGCGAGGCGATATAGGGACCATCGTCCCGGAGAGCGCCATGCCGACCCTGTTCCGATTCCTGTTCTTCTGCGCCGTGATCGCCGGTTCGATCTACGGCACGATGGTGGCGCTGGTGACCTTCGTGGAGCCGACGGAGCGCGAGGTGACGATCCGCATTCCTTCCGAGCGGGTAAACCCGCAACAATGAGGGATCCATCCGCCCTTCAGGTCGAATCCTTTCTCGAGATGATGAGCGCCGAGCGCGGCGCGGCGACGAACACGCTGCAATCCTACGAGCGGGACCTGGAGGATGCGCGTTCCTTCCTCAACGAGCGGAGCGTGCGGCTGGTGGAGGCGACGGCAGACGACCTGCGCGCCTATCTCGCCCATCTCGCCCGGCAGGGCTTTGCCGCCTCCTCGCAGGCCCGCCGGCTTTCGGCGCTGCGGCAGTTCTTCAAGTTCCTCTATGGCGAGGGGCTGCGTGGCGACGACCCGACCGGCATTCTCGATGCTCCCCGCAAGGGCCGGCCGCTGCCGAAGACGCTGAGCGTCGAGGATGTCGGCCGCCTGATCGCCCGGGCGGAGGCGGAGGCGGCGGAACCGGGCGACACGCTTCTCCAGCGCCGCCGCATGCATCTTCTGGTGGAACTTCTTTATGCCACGGGCTTGCGCGTCAGCGAACTCGTCTCGCTGCCGGCGAGCGTGCTGGCGCAGACGGGGCGCTTCCTCGTCGTGAAGGGCAAGGGCAACAAGGAGCGGCTGGTGCCGCTGTCGCGCGCCGCCGTCGCGGCGCTCGAAACCTATGGCGAGGCGCTGGCGGCCGATATCGGCGCCGATCCGGCGGCGGGCGCCTTCCTGTTCCCGGCGAAAAGCAAGGAGGGCCATCTGCCGCGCCAGGTGTTCGCCCGCGACCTGAAGGCGCTGGCGGGGCGGGCGGGGATCCGGGCCTCGACGCTCTCGCCGCATGTTCTGCGCCATGCTTTCGCCAGCCACCTCCTGCAGAACGGCGCGGACCTGCGCGCGGTGCAGGAACTGCTCGGCCACTCGGACATTTCGACGACACAAATCTATACGCATGTGCTGGAAGAACGGCTCCACCAGCTCGTTCAGACCCATCACCCCCTTGCCAAACAGGCAAAAAAACCGGATTAGGACCCCTCTTCATGCCACTGGTCCCGGCCGACGGCATCCTGACGCGGTTTGAGCAAACGATCGGAAACGCATCTCATGCACAACTACCTCGATTTCGAAAAGCCCATCTCGGATCTCGAAGGCAAGATCCACGAACTCCGCAAGCTCGCCGAGGAAGATGAGAGCATCGACACGACGGATGAGGTCGGCCGGCTGGAAGTGCGCGCCCGCGAGGCGATGGCCGATATCTACGCCAAGCTGACGCCCTGGCAGAAGACGCAGGTTGCGCGCCATCCGCAACGCCCGCATTTCCTCGACTTCGCCGCCCAGCTTTTCGACGAGTTCACCCCGCTTGCCGGTGACCGCAAGTTCGCCGAGGACGAGGCGATCCAGGCCGGTCTCGGCCGCTTCAACGGCGAGGCCGTCGCCATCATCGGCCAGGAGAAGGGCAACGACACCAAGTCGCGCCTCAAGCACAATTTCGGCAGCGCGCGGCCGGAAGGCTACCGCAAGGCGATCCGCGTCATGGAAATGGCCGACCGCTTCGGCCTGCCGATCATCACGCTGATCGACACGGCCGGCGCCTATCCCGGCATCGGGGCGGAAGAGCGCGGCCAGGCGGAAGCCATCGCCCGATCGACCGAGATGTGCCTCAATGTCCGCGTGCCGATCGTTTCCGTGGTGCTCGGCGAGGGCGGCTCGGGCGGGGCCATCGCGATCGCCACCGGCGACCGCGTCTTCATGCTCGAACATGCGATCTACAGCGTGATCTCGCCGGAAGGCGCCGCCTCCATCCTCTGGCGCGATTCCACCCGCGCCAAGGAAGCGGCCAGCAACATGAAGATCACGGCCGAGGACTTGAAGGCCCTGGGCATCATCGATGGCATCATCCAGGAGCCTGTCGGCGGCGCGCATCGCGATCCGCAGGCCGTCATCGCGCGCACCGGCGATGTCATCGCGGATGCGCTGAAGGAGCTTTCCGCCAAGCCCGGCGACCAGTTGCGCAAGGATCGCCGTCAGCGCTACCTCAATATCGGCCGCCAGCTCTGAGGGGATTCTTGCCGGTCGGTGGCTCCCGGGCCGCCCTTTGCCCCATCTCGGCCATAATCCTTGTGTCTGAAACGATGCGGCGTGCCGGCAGCCTCGCGAAAGAATTCCCGGTTAACACTTTATGAAGTATAAGCCGGTTACCACTGCGCGTCCGCCCGCCGGCGCGACGGCTTGCGATCTGACGATTGTTGACGGACTTCTGGAATGCGCCTGACTGTTCTTGCCGCCGTATCGCTCCTTGCCGTGGCCGCCGCCGGCTGCACCAACGAGACGCTCGACTCTTTCGACAAGGTCGACGTCGACATCAGCAAGGTTTCCAAGAAGACCGACTACCAGCTTTCCTCGGCGGTGCTCGGCAAGCTTTCCTCGATGAACATCGACCGGTCCTCGCCGATGATGTTGCGCATCTTCAAGGAAGAGGGCCGGCTGGAACTGTGGAAGGCCGACCGCTCCAACCGCTACCAGCTGGTGCGCAACTACAAGATCTGCGCCTGGTCGGGAAAGCTCGGCCCGAAGATGAAGGAAGGCGACCGCCAGGCGCCGGAAGGGTTCTACCCGCTGTCCAGGGCGCACATGAACCCGAATTCGAGCTACTTCCTGGCTATCAATACTGGCTTTCCGAATGCCTATGACCGCGCCAACAAGGCGAGCGGCAGCCATCTGATGATCCATGGCGCCTGTTCGTCGTCCGGCTGTTATTCGATGACCGACGAGCAGATGGTGGAAATCTTCGCCTTCGCGCGCGATGCCTTCAACGGCGGCCAGTCGACAATCCAGCTCCAGGCCTTTCCCTTCCGCATGACCGCGGAAAACATGGCCCGTCACCGCGACAATCCGAATATCGAATTCTGGAAGATGCTGAAGGTCGGATACGACCATTTCGAGCTGACCAAGCGTCCGCCGGAGGTCAATGTCTGCGAGAAGAAATATGTCTTCAACCAGCAGGCCGACAAACCCTTCTCGCCGGCGGGTGCCTGCCCGGCGATGACGACGCCGGCCGCCCTCGAGGTGGCGCTCGGCAGCTACAACAAGACCTATGCCGCAGCCTATGCCAAGGCCATGCAGAAATATGACGGCACGGTCTGGATCGAACCCTCGGAAGCCCAGCGCAAGGCGATCGTCGCCGACCAGCGCAAGGGCCGTGAGCTCGCCTATGCGCCGACCGGCAATTCGCTGGACGCCGGCAAGCTGATGACGGCCCGCGAGATCGCCGAGCAGAAGCGCAAGGCGGAAGAGGCCGAAAGGCGCAAGGTCGAGGCGGCCGAACGCGCGGTGCGCGAGGCCGAAGAGGCAAAGCTTGCGGCCGAGCAGGCGAAGATCAAGGAAGCGGAAGCCTTCGCTGCCGACGTCGCCGCCGAGAAGGCGCAGAAGCAGGCACGCGGCGCGGGCGCCCTGCCGGTGCCGGAGGACAATCCGGGCGTCGCGGCCGTCGAGAAGAAGGAAGAGAAGCCCTTCTGGAAATTTTGGAACAACAAGACCGCGCCGCGCAAGGCCGAACCCGCCGCCGACGTGACGCAGCAGAGTCAGCAGGACGCCGGCGGGCAGGCGGCGCAGACGACGCAGAGCACCGCCGTCACGACCACCGGCCAGCGTGTCGAAAAGCCGGCCGCGGGCGCTGATGCCCTGCCGGTGCCGGAGGACAATTCGAGCGTCCAGGTCGTCGAGAAGACGGCCGAAAGGCCGTTCTGGAAGTTCTGGCAGAAATGATCGCGACGGCGGCCCGCGACGACGCCGAGGTCTACGACCTGCGCGGCCTGAAATGCCCGCTGCCGGTGATGAAGACGCGCAAGCGCCTTTCGACGATGGATGCCGGCAGCACGCTCTGGGTGGAAACCACCGACCCGCTCGCCGTCATCGACATACCCCACTTCTGCCACGAGAACGGCCACGCGCTCGAAGCGAGCGAGCGCGTCGAGGCGGGGCATCGTTTCCTGATCCGCAAGAAGGCGTGAGCCCGCGGGAACGCGTTTCTGGTCGCTTGATCTGATCGTAAACGACGGTGCCGTTCGCCTGTGCGCCACAGCCCTTCGGGATTTCCGCAGCCTCAATGCGTCTCGGCGACTTCCGTCGATCCGCCGCGGCCGAGCAGGTCGTCGATGCGCTTGCGCTCGACCTCGAACTGGGCGAGGGCCTTGCCCTCCAGCGACTTGCCGCCGGGCAGGCGGATCTTCAGCGCATCCACCTTGTTGCCGTTGACGATCATCTCGTAATGCAGGTGCGGCCCGGTCGAAAGCCCGGTTGAGCCGACATAGCCGATGACTTGGCCCTGGCGGACCTTGACGCCGGGCTTGATGCCCTTGGCGATGGCGTTCTGGTGGTTGTAGGACGAGACATAGCCATTGGCATGGCGGATCAGCGTCTGGTTGCCGTAGCCGCCGGAATCCCAGCCGGCCTTCTCGACGACGCCGTTGCCGGCCGCGATGATCGGCGTGCCGCGCGGCGCGGACCAGTCGACGCCGGTATGCATGCGCGAAAAGCCGAGGATCGGGTGACGACGCATGCCGAAGCCCGAGCGGAAGGTGCCGTTCGGGACCGGATTGCGCAGCAGGAACTGCCGGATGCTCTTGCCGTTCTCGTCGTAATAGTCGATCGAGTCGTCTTCCGGGTTCTGGAAACGGTAGACGCGGGTTTCTGTGTCGCCGAACTTGGCGTCGAGGAAGAGGATCTCGGATTCCTCCGTCGCCGCGCCGCTCTGGTCGGTGACGGAAAAGAAGGCTTCGAGCGAATCGGTCGGCCGCAGCTGCGCCTGGAAATCGACATTGCTGGCAAGGACGCGGATGACCTCCGCCGTCATGTCCTTGCCCATGCCGTAGGAGAGCGCGGCGCGATAGATGCCGTCATAGACGCGCGGCAGGTCGCGCCCGGCAATGATCGCCGGCCGGTCGTCATTGTCGAAGGCGGTGGCGACGGCGTCGAGCACCGGCGGCTCGATGCCGTTGACGAAGCGGCCCTTGTCGTCGAGCGCGGCGGTCGTCACATGGCGGCCGCGCGAATAGACGCTGGCGCGCACGATACTGGCTTCCTTGCCCTTCTGCGCGATGCAGATGCGCAGCACGTCGCCCTCGGCCAACTGTTTGCTGCCGAGCGGGCCTTCAAGATAGGCGGAAAGATCGTCGGCCTGGGCCTTGGTATAGCCGGCCGCGGTCATGATCTCGCCGATATCGGCCGCCCGGCGCACGGGGATCACGTCGTCGGCATATTCCGTGTCGTCCGGCGTCAGCGTGTCGAAATTCGAGACGCTCATGTTCTCCTCGACGATGCGGGCCGTCAGGCCCTGAAGCAGGTCGAGATCGGAGGAATCGGAAGCGAAGCGCTGCGGATCGACATAATAGAGCGAGGCGACCTGCGTGCTGCCGTCGGTCAGCACCGAGCCGTTGGTGCGCACATTCTCCTCGACCTCCTCGATCGACATCTGGTCGGCATAGTCGAGCGCCGAACCGCCGGTCGGGAAGGCATCGGTCTGCAGCGCGACCTCCGATTCGACATCCGAACCATAGATCGTGCCCATGCGCGAGGCGGGCGCGGCATCCTTGCCGTTGGTGGAGAAGATCGCGAGCGGATCGAAACGTGGATAGTCCTCGCTCGTCGTGTGGTTCGCGGCCAGCGCCATCTTCACATGGGCGAAGGGCTGCCGGCGCACCACTTCCTTCTCGCCGTCGTGGATTACGGTGGAGATTTCCATGATCTTCTTGTCGGCCGGCTTGGCGACGATGGCCGTCTCGACGACGCGCTCGCCGCGTTTTGCCGTTTCGCCGGTCTTGCTCGTCTGGTTCGTGGCGCCGAGCGCGGCAAAGGCCTCGGCGGGAATGGCGAGCTGCTGGCGCCCGTCGAGCGCGGCGAACAGCGCGACGCCCATCAGGATGGAGGAGGTGATGCCGGTGAGGAACGTGCCGGAGAGCCAGCGCAGCGAGATTTCCCGGCGGTCGGGCGCCTTGCGTCCGTCGGCGAGGATCGGCGGCTCATTGCCGAGGGATCGGATCATGTTCCGGTCGGTGGTCATGCCGATTGCGCTTCGCCCTGTGTCGCGGTCTGGTTTCAGCGCGGGACCATGCACGCAGGAAGGCATGCGAGTCAAATCACGCTGGTTCTCATGAACTCCTCTAGAGAGGCGGAATGTGAAAATCTGAGGGCAATGGCCGCCAATCGGCTTCTGTTCGGCCGGGAAGCCCTGAAAATCCGGGGGAAATGAATGCCGGGCGTGCCTTTCCGAAGAAATTTTCAAAAAAATGTCACATGCCCTGTTGACGTTATGGGATGAGTAGGCCTATAACCCGGCCATCGAACGAGAGCGGCGGCGCTTCTGGCGGCCGACGAACTCGCTCTAGGGTTTCCTGACGGAGCTGGTGAGAATTGGGCCTGATTTGGTTCGGGTGATTTTTGCGGTTCTGACGAGACTGGGACGGTTTGGCCGTCGGTTATTTGACAATTGAATATTGAAGAAAG